>OY782833.1:0-3015824 GCA_963678415.1 Sphaerochaetaceae bacterium
GGATGAATATCAACAATCTATTGAATGGAGAATTAATAGTAATAAAAATAAAAAAAAGGGAGCAAATTATGCGTAAATATTTCCAAGATAAATTTGCCATGTCTGAACCAGGGGCAAAAGATTTAATTAATGGGATAACTTGGTCAACAATAATGGATATTAGTTTTATGTTCCCTTTAATTTTTGGTTTCATATTTTTGAATGAACATTTAGAAATATTTCTTTATAATGCTAATATTGAGCCTAAAGGTGTAGTCTATTATTTGATTATGAGTTTGGTTTCATTGTTGATAATGTTTGTTATTGCATATATACAATATGATTCTACATATTCAAGAATTTATGAAGAAAGTGCTAAAACGAGAATAAAATTAGCTGAAACTTTAAGAAAACTACCATTAGCATTCTTTGGTAAAAAAGATATTGCAGATTTAAGCTCTACAATAATGGAAGATGCCACTCAAATTGAACAACTTTTTTCTCATGCAGTGCCACAAATTTTTGCTGCAGTATTATCTGTTGTAATTATGGCTATTATGCTATTTTTCTATAATTGGCAAATGTCTTTAGCTGTTTTCTGGGTCGTCCCTGTTGCTTTTTTAGTATTTTTCTTTTCTAGAAAATTTCAAAATAAAATACATACACAAGGTTATTATTATAAAAGAGAAGTAGCTGATGATGTACAAGAAATGCTTGAATCTGTTAATGAAATAAAATCTTATAATAGGGAAGATACTTATTGTGATAATTTAAATGGTAAATTAGATAATTATGAAAAATTTCTAATAAAAAGTGAATTGATGCTAGGTGCTACAATAAACTTCTCATATACAATTTTAAAATTAGGGCTTCCAACTGTTATTTTAGTAGGAGCTTCCCTATTAATGAATGGTTCAATTAATATTTTCACTTATCTTGTTTTCTTAGTAGTTACTGCTAGAATATATAATCCTATTATGGAAATTATGGAGCATTTAGCTTTATTGTTGTATTTAAATGTAAGAATTAAACGTATGAAAGAAATGAATGCTATGCCAAGACAAGAAGGGACAACTGAATTTAATCCAAAGAATTTTGATGTGGAATTTAGTAATGTTGATTTCTCTTATATTGATGGTGTACAAACTTTAAAGGATGTTAGTTTTTGTGCAAAACAAGGAGAAGTTACAGCTCTTGTTGGACCATCTGGTGGAGGAAAGAGTACAGTTGCAAAATTATCTGCTCGTTTTTGGGATATTAATAGGGGTTTAATTACTTTAGGTGGTGTTGATATTTCAGAAGTAGATCCTGAAACTTTATTAAACTATTATTCCATTGTTTTCCAAGATGTTATTTTATTTAATTCAAGCGTAATGGAAAATATTAGATTAGGAAAAAAAGATGCTAGTGATGAAGAAGTTAAAAGAGCTGCATCTCTTGCAAAATGTGATGAGTTTATTAAAAAACTCCCTCAAGGTTATAATACTTTAATTGGTGAAAATGGTGAAAAATTATCAGGAGGGGAGAGACAAAGAATTTCTATTGCTAGAGCAATTCTTAAAGATTCTCCAATTATTTTACTTGATGAAGCTACAGCCTCTCTTGATGCAGAGAATGAAAGTAAAATTCAAATGGCTCTTAGTGAATTAACAAAAAATAAAACTGTCCTTATAATTGCGCACCGTATGAGAACTGTTTTAGGTGCTGATAAGATTGTTGTTCTAAAAGATGGAACTGTTGTGGAATCAGGAGCTCCTATGAAATTAAAAAAGGAAAATGGTGTTTTCTCTACAATGGTTAAACGACAATTTCAAAATAGTTAATCTAAAACTTAAATAAAAGATTTTTAAGTTTTTTAAAAATACAATCAAAATTATCCTTCTAAAGTAGAGAACATTTAAATTACTTTAGAGGGATTTTATTATATATATTTCAATTACTTGTGTTAAATAGTATTATTTTGTTTAATATTATTAGTGCAATTTATAGGAGTTTATTATTAATATAAAAGAATATTGGAAAGCAACACTTGAGCAAAATGCTGATTTGATGAAATCATATTTTCATGATGATGCCATTATAAGATGGCACAACACTAATGAGCAATTTAGTGTTGATGAGTATGTTTTAGCTAACTGTAAATATCCTGGAAATTGGAAAGGTAATATTGATAGAATTGAAGTTATTGATGATCTAATAATAACCGTAACTAAAGTTTTATCAGCAGATGAGAAAATATCACTTCATGCAATATCTTTTATTAAAGTATTTGATAATAAAATTACATCAATTGATGAATATTGGAGTGAAGATGGAGATCCTCCTAAATGGAGAGAATCTATGGACATTGGAAAGAGTATAAGTAATTAATTTTAAATGCTTTTCTTAAAATGGTATTGTGAAATTTAGTTTATACACCATAAAAATCATATTCATAACTGAAGCATTATAATCTATTAATTCATTCCAAGACTCTTCATCTGGCGGTCCATTCCAAAAATTAGTGGGTTTATTTTCCATAGATTTAAATGGTAAATTTAAACCCAAAGACAAATATAAATCCTCTTTATTATCTTTTGTAAAAATCCATCCGACCTCTCCATATACTCCGATTGTAAAACAGGTGTAATGAGAGTGCTCATTTGAAAAATCAAATTGCATAAAAACATCTGAAGCAAAGCCTAGATTTAAGAAAAAAGATTGATACTTTATTAGATTGTAATTAATAGTCCCATGTAGAGCAATTGTTTCAAAATAATCATCAAGTGGTACTTGTCCAATTTTTTCACTATTCATTAATATTGCAAATAATGGATAACTAGCAGTAGCTTTTATATTCCATCTATTAGTTTGTTGCATTAGAGAAAATCCAATATCATTTAAATTGATATCGATTCCTTTTCTATAAGTTGTTTTTGCAAATATAGCTACATTAAAATTAATTAATACTAGTAAAATAAATATTATTTTCTTCATGTTTTCATAGTAGATGTAATACTCTGTGTTGTCAAATTAGTTTAATAAGGAAAAAAGCTCTACAAGTTTTTACTTTGTAGAGCTATATAGATGTTTATCTATTTTGTAGCGAAAGTGTTTCCTTCATTATAGAATTTTGCAGCATTGCTACTATCAATTAATCCTGTTCCACCATCAACAAATTTTTCTACAGTTTCTCCATTTGCAAGTTTTATAGCAGTTTGTACAGCGAGAGTACCAAGTACAGCAGGATCATTCATTGCAGTTCCATCATATCTACCATCCATAATTGCTTTAACTGCTTCCATTAATCCATCAACACCAACTACATGAACTTTTTGGCCATTTTGTTCAAATACTTGTAATGCACCTAAAGCCATGTCATCGTTATGAGCATAAATTAAATCAATATCAGGATGAGCTTGAACTATATCTTGAGTTGCTTTTACAGCTTTACTTCTAACATAATCACAATATGGAGATTGAATAACTGTGATGCCACTTTCTTGATCAACTGCTTGGTGGAACCCATCTCTTCTATTCATCATTACTACGCCACCAGCAGCACCTTGAACTTCTAAAATTTTTCCTTTTGCATTTCCTTTTCCGCCTAATAATTCAACTGCTAAATCACCAGCTACTTTACCCATTACAGTGTTATCACGTCCAATTAATGAATCTATTTTACCATTAATTGACCTATCAACTGAGACAATAGGGATTCCCGCTCTCTTAGCACTTTCAACTGAAGGTGTTACACCATCAGGATCGACAGGGTTGATCAATAAAACATCAACACCTTTGTTGATTAAATCCATAATATCATTGTTTTGCTTTTGAACATCACTTTGTGCATCAAGATAAGTGAATTCTACACCTTGACTTTGAGCTTCAGCTTTTGCTGCATCCATTAAAGCAACATAGAAAGGTGAGTCTAAAGTACATTGAGAAAATCCAATTGAGATTTTATCTGTTGAAGTTTTTTCATCAGATCCTTGAGCAAAAATAGGACTTGCTATAATTGCTAATGTTAATAATAATATAGTTATTTTTTTCATTTTATACCTCCTTAGTATTATAAAAAATGAAAATTATTTTTTTCTTAATGAAAGCATATTGTTTCCAATTACAGCTACAAGGATAATTATTCCTTTAATTATTTGTTGGAAATATGATGGTACTCCAATTAAATTTAAAATGTTAGTAATTATTGTGAGTAAAAATACACCGCCAAAAGTACCAATAACGCCGCCAACTCCACCTGTGAGACTAGCTCCGCCAATAACAGAGGAAGCGATTGCATCTAATTCCATACCATTACCTGCACTAGGTTGACCGGTTGATAACCATGCAGCAAGCATAATCCCAGAGAAGGCTGCTAAGCCTCCTGAAATCATATATGCTTTTGTTTTAACTTTTTCTGTTTTTATACCTGATAAATATGCAGAATATGAATTACCACCAATTGCATAGAAAGCTCGGCCTGTTGATGTAAATTTCAATACTATAAATGCAATAATAGTTAAAATAATCCATATTATTCCACTTACTGGAATTACTTTAAAAATAAATCCTGCACCAATATACCTAAAACTTGAACTTAAGCCAAAGATTGGTTTCCCATTTGTAAGCAATAAAGCTAATCCTCTTATACTTACCATCATGGCCAATGTTCCAATAAAATCTGGGACATCAAATTTTGTAATTATTAGACCGGTAAGCATTCCAACTATAATTCCTATTAAAATAGTTATTAGCATTGCTATTATTACAGGGAATCCGAATTGTTTTGCAAAAATTGATGAAGTCATACCTGCTAAAGCCAATATTGAACCAACAGATAAGTCAATTCCTCCTGTTAAAATAACAAAAGTCATTCCAATTGCTACAATCCCAGTAATTGCTGATTGTTGTAATAAGTTCATAAAGTTTAATAAGGTAAAAAATCTTGGACTAAGTATTGTCGCTATAACCATAAAAAATAAAATTAGAATTAGTAAATTATATTTTTTTAACGTCATAAAAATCTTTTGTTTATTTGCTCTCATTTATTTAATTCTCCCTGTAATTGCACATTCTTGGATTGCATTTGAATCGATTTCGTTTGTTGTAAAAGTTTTTACCAGTTTCCCTTCATACATAACACTTATGTTATTAGAAACTGAAATTAATTCATCAAGTTCAGAAGATACAATAATTATTGTTTTCCCCTTTACTGATAAATCCCTTAAGATGTCATAAATTTCAGCTTTAACACCAACATCAATACCTTGAGTAGGTTCATCTACTAGTAATATTTCACAATCTTCAATCAACCATTTTGCTATTACTACTTTCTGTTGATTTCCTCCAGATAAATTTTTAACAAGAGTTTCTTTATTTGGTGTTTTTATTTGTAATTGGCTAATATAATTATTAGATTCAATATTAATTTTTTTATAATTAAGGAAATGATTTTTTGAGAATTTTTTTATAGCTACCATAATTATATTTTCCCAAACTGGTAAATCAACAATTATACCTTTTGTTTTTCTATCTTCAGGTAGTAAACCAATACCTTCTTTAATAGCTTGATGAGGTTTTTGATGAGTAATAGCTTTATTATTTTTTATAATATCCCCAGAGATTATTTTATCTACACCATATATTGCATGTAGAATTTCAGAACGACCTGACCCAACAAGTCCATAAATTCCTCTAATTTCACCTTTTTTAATATCCAAAGACAAGTTTTTGAGTTTATTTGTATTAATGTTTTTAAGTTCAATAATTTTCTTATTATTAACATAGTCTTGATTTAATATTTTTCTTTCATTAACAACTGTCTTACCAATCATATATTTTACTAAACTATTAATATCAAGAGTTTTTAATGAACCAGTAAAAACATGTTCACCATTTTTTAATACTGATACAGTTTCTCCAATTTCATATAATTCTTCTAATCTATGAGAAATAAATATTATAGTAATCTTATTGGCATGAAGTTTATTTATTATGCTTAATAAGGTTTTATATTCTTTTTTTGATAAAGTAGCAGAGGGTTCATCCATAACAATTAATTTGGCATCTGTTGCAATAGCTTTAATTATTTCAATCAATTGTTTATGGCCAATACTTAAATTCTTTACGAGAGTAGTTGGTTCAATTTCTATATCATATGATTTTAATAATTCAGAAGCATCTTTATTAATTTCATTCCATTTTATAATAGAATTTCTTTTAAAGTATTTAGAATTATTTAAAAAAATATTTTCAGCAACTGTTAATGAGTCGATAATAGATAATTCTTGATATATAATAGCTATTCCAAGATCTCTAATAGCCTTTGGATCTGCTTTATCAATTTCAATATTATTAAAGAAAATTTTTCCACTTGTTTTTTGATAAGCTCCCGATAGAACTTTCATTAATGTTGATTTTCCAGCTCCATTTGCTCCAATCAAACAACGGATTTCTCCTTCATTGACAGAAAAATCAACATCTTTTAGAGCCACAACACCACTAAAGGTTTTACATATTTTCTCCATTTTTAATATTTCTTTGTTCATATATTTACCTTTCTTTTAATGCTGTTTCGCATAATTCCAAATATTTTGAAAAAACTGGTTGATATTGTTCTGTATTTTCAAGATTTGGTTCAATTATTGACTCTTCTTTAATCATTTTTCTTGATGCTGATTCATAATTTGAATGTACTCCTAAGGAAACTGATGAAATTATTGCACTACCCATTAGTCCGGAATATGTTCTAGAATCGACAAGAGATATAGGAATCCCACAAACATCAGCTATTATTTCCATCCATAATTGATCTTTGGTTACTCCTCCGCTTGCTACAAAACTACTAAAATATCTATTAGGACTTTGCATATGTGAAATTGTGTTCTTTAATCCAAAGGCGACACTTTCTAATATAGCTCTATAAATATCTCCTCTAGATGTATTAAGAGAAAGATTTTTTATTTGACCTCTAACGTTTGTGTTTTTGTATGGGGTTCTATTACCTTGGAAAAAATCTAAAACTAAGATTCCATTACTACCAATGTTTGATTTTCTTGCTTCTGAACTTAATATATCAAAATTGATTAAATTATCATTAAAAAGATTTTTAAACCATTTGGCAATTGAGCCTGCAGAAACTTGACCACCTTCATAAACTGAATAGCCATCTATTAATGCATTTTTATATGGCCCCCATAATCCTTTTTGGAATACATTATTTTTGTCTAAACTTAATTCTACAAAGCTTGTCCCCATAATTGTAGCAAGTTTGTTTTGTGTTACTACACCTAGTCCAATCATGCCTGAGTAAGCATCAATGCAGCCTTGAAACACGGGTATTTGATAATTAATATTAAACAATTTGCATATATCTTTTTTTATATAGCCTACAAGACCACCAACTTTTACGACATTTGTATTAATTTTTTCTCTAAAGTCTTTAAATCCTATTTTGTTAAAATATTCATCATTCCAACCACCTAAGTCCTCAACATAATTACCTTTGCATGTCGCATTACAGAATGAACAAACAAGTTCGCCAGTTAGAATAAAATTAATATAATCTAATTCTTCTATAAAACGGAAAGTATTATCAAATAATGTCCTTCTATGTTTTTTAAACCACATAACTTTTGGAATTAACCATTCTGTAGAAACTTCACCACCAGAATATTTTACTATTTCATAATTTTTTGAATTAATAATTTCTGATTCTTCAGTGGCTCTACAATCCATCCATAGCAAAGCATTGCTCAATGGCTCTCCATTAATATTTATTGGTAGTACTGTACTTGAAGTAGCTGATATGCTACATGATAATATATGAATTTTAGTAGTAGGGTAGGATACAAACAATTCTTTTAATGAAAGTTTTAATGCATTTACCCAATCATTTGGATTTTGTTCTGCCCAACCTGGTTTTGGATAATAAGTAATGTAGGTGTTAGATTTGCTAGCAAGTAGTTTTCCTTCTTTTGAAATTAACGATACTCTAACACCTTGTGTTCCAAAATCCATTGATAAAAAACAATCAATCATTTTCCCTCCAATTTTCCTTTTGTTTTGTTTATTTAGTTTTAATCCATATAGTATCCACCATTAATGTTTATGGTTTCTCCTGTTATAAATCCTGCTTGATCAGAAGCTAGATAAGAAATTAATTGTGCCATTTCTTCTACGGTTCCGAGTCTTTTAACTGGTATTTTTTCAGCCATTGTTTGTTTTTTTTCTTCAGTCCAATAACTCATCATTTCAGTCATAACTGCATGGGGAGCAATTGCATTGCAAGTGATTCCCCAAGGACCTAACTGTCTTGCAACTGAACGTGTCATTGTTATTACAGCTCCTTTTGTAGAGCCATAAACAAAAGTAGTAGAATTGTCACCTCTTTTTCCTGTTATAGAAGCCAAATTGACTATTCTACCGTATTTTTGTTTTTTCATAATTGGGGTAACGGCTCTTATTGCATATAGTACAGCCTTTAAGTTTATATCAATTGTTAAATCAATCATTTTGTCAGTAGTATTTTCGATAGTAGAAGATAATAGAACTCCAGCATTATTTACTAAGATATCAATTCTTCCAAATTTATCTTCTACCTCGTTAATCAATAAATCGACACCTTCTCTTTTTGATAAATCAACAAGAATCTTATTTGCTTTATAGCCTTTATCAATAAATTCCTTATAAGTGTTATAAAGAGATTCTTTGTCAATGTCTGTTAAAATAACGGTAGCTCCTTCATTAGCCATTATTTCAGCAGTAGCTTTTCCAATTCCTTTTGCGGATCCTGTAATTAATGCAATTTTGTTAGTAAATCGATTATTCATTTTTTGCCTCTAATATTTATAATTTAGTAATTTGATTTTGATATTGCTCCAGTTACAATTGCTACACCACAACTTGCGCCAATTCTTGTTGCTCCTGCATCAATCATAGCTTTTGCTTCTTCATAGCTATGAATTCCCCCACTTGCCTTAACTCCTAATTCGTTTCCAACAGTGGTTCTCATTAATTTGATATCGTCAATTTTTGCGCCTGCAGTTGAAAATCCAGTAGATGTTTTTACAAAATCAGCTCCAGCAGCTTTTGCTATTTTGCAAGCTTTTATTTTTTCATCATCTGTTAACAAACATGTCTCAATGATTACTTTAAGTAATATTTTTCCACAGGATTTTTTTACTTCTTGTATATCTTGAAGTACTAATGATTCCTTTCCATCCTTTAACCAGCCTATATTTATAACCATGTCAATTTCTTGTGCACCATCTTCAATAGCTTGTTTTGCTTCAAAAGCTTTTGCTTTAGAACTCATAGCCCCTAAAGGAAATCCAACAACAGTGCAAACTTTAACATTTGTTCCTTTTAGTAAATTTGCGCATTCAAATACATGACAACTGTTAACACAAACGGATGCAAAATTATATTTTTTTGCTTCTTCACATAATGTGATAATTTTTTTTGTTGAAGCATTTGCCGCTAATAGTGTGTGATCAATAAACTTATTAATATTTTTAATATCCATTTTTTATTATCCTCCTAGAAATTGATATTAGCATCGAAATGAAAATATCGCAACAAAAAATGTTAAAATTTTATAAAAATAAAATATTAATGAAAAAATTTTTACAAAAAAGTGTTAATTATGATAATATTTTTACATAATAGATAAAAAAATATTTAATAATAATATTAAAACTATAATTATTGTGTTTGTATGCATTGATTATAAAAATGTTATTTTGTTAAAATAAAATGTTAAAAAGTTAAAATATTTACATTTTGATTTTTATATGGTATTCTTACTTAGTAAAAGCTTTTATTTGTAAATAATTGGGAAATAGGAATTTAATTTTGAATAAAAAACAGATAAGAATAAATAATATTGAAAGCATATTAAAAAAAGAGAGTAGTAAATCTATTCAAGATTTAGCAGAGTTATTGAATGTATCAAATATGACAATTAGAAGAGATCTACAAGATATGGAGCGAAATCATATTATACGTTTATATAATGGAATTGCTGTTTTAGATAAAGAGAAAGATCAATCAGTTAATCAATATCTTAATGATATTCAATCTGAAAGTGTCGAAAAGCAAAACATCAAAATAAAGATTGGTAAATTAGCTGCTGATTATATTAAAAAAGATGATATTGTTTTATTTGATAATGGATCAACTATAAATCAAATAATTAAGCAGCTTTTGCCTGAAATGCCTATTACAATTGTCTCTTATAATTTAAATGCAATTGTACCTTTATTCCAAAATCCTAATTATAATTTGATTGTTCCTGGAGGATATTTGCATAGAAATACTGGAATGTTACAAAGTGAAGAAGCTGTTTCTTTGATATCCAGAATTGGTATTAATAAGGCTTTTATTTCTGCAAGTGGTATAAGTAGTTTATATGATGTTACTACTGTAGCTGAATATGAGATAGATATAAAAAAGGCAGTAATTAAAACTGCAGTAGAAAAAATTTTAGTTGTTGATTCTGATAAATTCAATAAAGTTTGTGTTGCTAAATTTGCTACTCTAAAAGATTTTGATACAATAATAACAGATAGTAATATTCCTGAAGACGTAAAAACTATGATATATGAAAATGATATAAAATTAATTTTAACTGATGAATATTAATAATTTATTTTTTAAAAACTAAATTATGGAATTCGCTTCTTAAGTTTAATAATAGTTTATTATTTCTAGTGGGGTGGACTCTATTTGTTAATAGAATCACTCCTTTGTTCTTTTGAGGATCAATAACTATAGAGGTTCCTGTAAAACCTGTATGTCCATATGCTAAATTTGAGACTTGATCTCCAAAAAAGTCTTTTTTAGTTTTATCAACTATTTTAAAGCCTAACGCTCTTTTTTCAGCTAAATAGTTTTTAACTAAGTTATGAGTTAGTAAATAAAAAATTTCATTTGATAAAAATTCTTGTCCATTATTTAATAACATTTGTACAAGTTTTATTAAATCTTCAATAGGGCTAAATAATCCAGCATTAGCAGATATTCCGTTTAGAAATCTAGCGTTTTCATCATGCACAATTCCTAAAAGTGCTTTATTTTTATTTGGAGGGACTTCAGTTGCTGCAAATTTATTATTTGAATTTGGTCTATATGTTATGTTTTCCATATTTAAGGGATTAAATACTTCTTGTTTACATAATATATCTAAAGAGTTGTTGCCAATTTCTTCTAAGCTTTTTCCTAAAACAATATATCCCATACAACTGTAATTTACTTGAGAACCAATTTCATAAATAGGCTTTTGATTTAAAATATAATTTAGGGTATCATTTGGATTTTTTAAATAATTTGATAATCTAATTTCAGGAGTAAAGCCTGCAGTATGAGTCATTAAATTTTTAATATTTGCCTTTGCATAATATTTCGTTTCAAAAAATTTATCTAAAGTATCTTCAAGGTTAAGCAATCCTTTATCAATATATCTACAAGAGAGCATTGTAGGACCAACAATTTTTGTTAGTGAAGCTAAATCAAATAAAGTATCATAAGTTATAGGTTCTTTATCATCTTCATAAGAATTATAGCCTCCTTTTAACTTATATGTAGTACCGTTTTTGTCACAAATTGCACAAACATAAGCGGGGTAGGCTATATTTAATGATGAATCTAAAAATTGTTTAATCTCATCTATTTTCATAAAATTTAACTCAAGTTTTTATATTAGTTTAATGATTTAAGTTGTTTCTTCAATACATTTGCATCAGTATATAAAAACGCTTTTACACCACAAGAGAGAGCTGCATCAATATTTACTTGTGAATCATCTGTGAAAAAGGCATTCTCAAGTTTTACATTTTCACTTTTACAAATCTCTTGAAAGAATTCAACTTTAGGTTTTGCTATATGCATTTTATTTGATGCATAAACTTTATCAAATACATCATATTGTTTTAATTGCATATGTTTGTTGTAGTGTGCATCAATTACATTAGTTCCACATACAACTCTTTTACCTTGTTTTTTCAAATCTTCAATTACCTTAACGGTTGCATCATCTAATACAGGATGAAAGAATTTTCCAAGTAGTGATTCTTCAGATTTTGGTATTTTAATTTTAGTAGTTTTATTAAATTCTTTCCAAAATTCTTTTTCACTAATTTTTCCTTCACTATGTAAAAATAATGCCTTTGAGGCCTCTTTATCATAATTGTGAATAACATCAGTATCTTGTCCTAAATAAGCTGAAAGTTCTTTGCCAATATTGAAATCTCTAATTAGAACTCCACCCATATCGAAGATATATAAATCAATCATATATTATTACTCCTTGCTAGCAGAATACATAGCACTTCCACCTAAAAAGTATTTAGATAGGCTTAAGAATAGAACAATCATAGGTAAACTTGCAAGTGCTGCTACTGCCATCATGGAACCCTCATTTGAAGATTTTTCTTCAGTGAATTTTATGATATAAGTAGGGATAGTTTGCATCTCTTGTTTTTGTGCTACTAGTAATGGCCATAATAGATTATCCCATTGTCCTTTGAAACAGAATATTGCTGCTGTAGCTAAAGCAGGAGTACTGTTATTAATAACAAGTTTCCAAAATATTTTTACCTCTCCCAGTCCATCAATTCTACCAGCATCTATCATGTCATCTGGAAAGGAAATTAAATACTGTCTTAATTGGAATAATCCAAACACATTTAATAAAAAGGGAAGGATAAGTCCAAGATATGTATTTTGTAAATTTAATTTTACAGCTGTTATATACATTGGAATCATTATTGCTTCAAAAGGAATCATAAGTCTTCCCATTAATAACATAAATACAGTATTTCTTCCTCTAAATTGATATTTAGCAAGTCCATAACCAGCAAAAGCACTTATTAAAGTAGCTAATACAGTAGTAGTGGCTGCTACAAATAGGGAGTTAAAAACATTTCTTACAAAAATATATGATTTATCATTTCCAGCAATTGCTTGGACATAATTATCTAAATTAAAACTATCTGGAATCCAATTAAATGGCATAGAGAAAATTTCTTTTGTACTCATAAATGAGGAAGTAAACATAAAAGCTATAGGAACTAAAACAAGAAGTCCAACTCCTATTAAAATTATATTTAGTATTATAGATGAAATTATGTTTGAATCTTTTATTTTATTACTCACAGTTGTCTCCCTTAATATGATATTTCATCTTTTGCTGAAACTTTCATTCTAACAAGTGTTAAACTCATCATTATAAGGAATAGAATTACACTCATTACACAAGCAATACTAATTCTTAAATCTCTCATTGCAGTATTATAAATATTTAGAGTTACAACGTTTATTGGTTCAACTGGAGCTCCTCTTTGCATAAATAAATATTGAGTTGAGAAAGATTTTAAACAGTTAAGCATTGCTACTATTGAAATCATTGCTGTAGTAGGTCTTAACAAGGGCACAATAATTTTTAATATTGTTTGCATTCTACTTGCCCCATCAACTGTTGCTGCTTCTAATACACTATTTGGAATTTTAGCAATCCCTGTTATATAGATTATTGTGAAATAACCTATATATTTCCAAATATATATCATTGCAGTACTCATTTGCAATTTTGTAGGATTTGTTAGCCAATCATGATCAACGCCAGGAGTATGCAATATAGTATTAACAAATCCATTAGCAATTCCTCTTGGGTCAAACATTAACATCCAGATTAATGCGGCAACTACTGAAGATAGAACTGCAGGGGAATAGTAAATTAATTGAAAAGCTTTACCACCGCCTTTTTTAGAAGTCATTGCTAGTCCTAATACTAAAGAGAATATAGTAAGTGGAATGAATGCTGCTAAAGTAAAGAATAGGGTAGCTCTCATTGAATTCCAGAAATTTCTTGAAGTTAATATATAAGCATAATTGGATAATCCTACAAAATTGGGGGGCCTTTTAGATAATAATTTTATATTGAAAAAAGTATTATAAAGAGCATTTAGCATTGGATATAATGAAAACATTAAAAACATTAATAATGCAGGAGTGACAAAGAACCAACCCCATTTTGCTTTCTTTTTCTCGATTCCTCTATATTTCATAACTTAATGCTCCTTATTGATAAAATATATTTATTCTTGATCTAGAATTTCTTGAACGTCTGCTCTAAATTCTACTAATACTTTTTCTGGATCTTCACCTTGCAACATAACTTTTTCAAATGCAGTTTTCATTTTATCTTCAATTGCTGAACTGTATTCGTCATAGTATGAGATTGTTGCATGTTCCATATCTTCTTTAAATACATCAGAATATGGGATATCTTTGAAAGTTTGTGATTCAAATAGTTCATATTTTGGATGTACTAGAGATACATTTGTTAGATAATCTTCATCATGGCTTAGCATGAAGTTAACAAGTCTCCAAGCCCATTGTTGTTTTACTGATGAGATATTTCCATTTACTAGATAGAAGTGACCTGCAATATGACCTGCAATATGTTCTTTAGCATCTGACCATTGTGGGTAAGGGATTACCATCCATTCGCCACTATTATAGAAATCAGGATTTGCAGATTTCATTCTACCTTGTTGATATAAACCACTATCACTCATAGCAATTTCATTATCATCATTATCAAAAGCTTTTCTTGCAGCTACATAAGTTGGACCACCAAGGTTTTTACCTGTTGGACCCCATTCTTTCATGTAGTTTAATACTCTTAACCAAGCTTCATCGCCGATAACTGCTGTTTTTCCATCATCACTAATTAATTTACCACCAAGTTGTTCTACCATAGGTAACATTTGCATTAAATAACTAGGATATCTGAAATCAAAACCTCTCCTGGTAATAATTTCACCATCTCTTTGTACTAGCTTTTCACTAACACTCATTACTTCTTCCCAAGTTTTAGGATAATCTTTTTCTGGATCAAGTCCTGCTTCTTTAAAGATTTTCTTATTAACATAAGTACAGAAGTTTGTATATTCTAATGGTAAGCCATATAGACCACCTTCAAATTTTACTGGATTAAGTGAATCAGGTAAGTATTGTGCTGTGATATCGTCTAAACTTGAGAAACCTAACCATGCAGGATCTAGTTCACTAGCTTGACCTTCAACAACAAATTTTCTAATTACTGATTGGTTTGAATTGAAGATATCTGGACCTTCATTAGCTGAGAAAGCAACTGTTAATAATTCTGCCATTTTTGAAGATGGGTAAGTTTGGTAATCAACTGTTACATTTGGGTTTTCTTTACAGAATTCATCAATAAATTCTTGTTCCATGACCTTTCTATTTGGATCTTCGTGTGTCCAAATTGTTAATGTCACAGGGGCTGATAAATCAACAACTTCTTCTTGTTGACCTTTAGCGAACATTGGAGACATCACCAATGTTAAGAGTAAAGCAACTAAAATTTTTTTCATTTATAACCTCCTAATTAGTTATAATTTATTTATTGCGATATATAAGGCTCCATCTAAAGCGTTTGTCTTTAATGGAGATTGTTTAAGCACTCCTGATTCATTTTTTTTAGTTTGATTATATTTTTGTACTTCAGAATTGAAGAATTGAGTAACAACTTCATCGTGTTCAAAAACACCACCAGCTGTTATTAGAGATCTGGAATTTACATTTGGAAGTCTATTGTGAACTGATAAAACTAGATTAAATAATTCAGTAGCACTCTTTTGTAAAATGTCTGTTGCTAAAGGATCTTTTTCTCTAGCATATTTGGTTACTATGTATGCAGCTGATGCTACACTAGCTTTATCAAGATTTGGATCATGGAAAAATTTAATTGTATCTTCAATTTTTTTAAGATTGAAAAAGTTTAACAATTCATCACTCATATTAGTTTCTAAATCACGATTTTCACTACTTCTAATAATTCTTCTAATAGCTTCAAGTGCAATATTTGAGGCTGAACCTTCATCTCCTAATCTCCAGCCAAAGCCTCCAGCTCTTACAATATTTCCAAATTTATCTTGCCCCATTGCTACTGAGCCTGTTCCAGAAATTAAACAAATTCCATCGTTATAATTTAGAGCACCAACTAGTAGGGCTTTGATGTCTGTTGTAAAAATTGTTTCCATAGTAGGGTAGTTTTTTTGAAAAAAATCTTTAAAAATTTTTAATTCGGATTCTCTTGCTAGTCCTGCTGATGCGATACATATTCTCTTAACATCTTTTACATTAATGTTTTGTTTTGATAGGGAAGTATCAATTAAAGCTTTTAATGCTTCTAAACTTTTTTTAGCTCCAACGGAAAATATGTTTATACTATCCCCTTGTCCAATAAAAAGGTTTTTAGAATTATTATCACCTATAATTAATCTGCTTTTTGTACCACCGCCATCTATTCCTAAGAAATATTGCATTTAACTCCTCTCTTGTCTAATACTTTGTTAATCGAACCATTGTTTTGATTCAACAAGGTTCTTGCATCTTTTGCTTCTGTATTTAGCATAAGCATTATCATCGCGGTTTTAGTTTCTTTATTTGCTTCGTAAAAGGTCTTTTCAGAGGTTTGATAATCATAACCAGTTACTTCGCTTATTAAATTTATTGCTCTATCTATTAGTTTTATATTTACAGGTTGTAGGTTAACCATAAGATTGTTATATACTTTTCCTGTTTTTATCATTGCCGTTGTAGTTATCATATTCAAAACAAGTTTTTGAGCAGTTCCTGCTTTCATTCTTGTAGATCCTGTTATTATCTCTGGACCAACGGGTAAGTATATTGAATTATCTTTGCCACAAACTTCAAAGGATTTATTATCTTTATTACAGCTAATTGCTGCAACAGATACACCATTTTGTTTTGCAAATTTTAAGGCTTCAACAACATAATTAGGACCACCAGAAGCTGATATACCAATTAATACATCATTTTTACTTATATTATTTTCTTTTACCGCCTTTATTCCAGCTTTACCATTATCTTCAGCATTTTCAATTGATCTAGTAAGTGCAATTTCACCACCAGCAATAATTCCTTTTACTAAGTCTAATGGAACACCAAAAGTTGGAGGACATTCTGAAGCATCTAAGACTCCTAGTCGACCTGAGGTTCCAGCCCCTATATAATACAAATGGCCATCGTTATTAAATGCTTTGATAACATTTTCTACAACGTTGCAAATTTGAGGGATAGCTGTTTTTACAGCTGCTGCAACTTTATGATCTTCATTATTAATTATTGTTAATATCTCTTTAGTTTCTTTAGTATCGATTCTATAAGATTGTGGGTTTCTCTGTTCTGTTGCTAATTTTATTGTTTCCATAAAAGCATAATACTCTCATTAAATAACAATTGCAACAATTATTTTCAAAAAAATAATAAAAATTTTGAAAATGATTTTCAAGAATTATATTTATTAATTTTACTAACTATGTTATAATTACTATATGAAAACGATAATTCCTTTAATTAAACAACTTATACCTCATCTAACCTCATCTGAAGAAAAGATTGCAAATTATATTTTAGCGAATCCAGAAAAGATTGTTGATATAGATATTACAGTTTTATCTGCTGAAGCAGGATCTAGTAATGCTGCTGTTATAAGACTTTGTCATAAATTAGATTTAACTGGATTTAAAGAATTAAAAGTTGTTTTAGCTAAGGAAGTTTATAGTGGTTTTTTAATTCTTAATGATGATAAAAAAAATATTCTTACCCCTAATGAAGCAGTTACAATTCCAGAATTGAAAGAATCTATGCTTAGTGCTATTCGAGAAAGTTTAACTAGTTTAGATTCAATTATTAGTAGTAGCATCATTGAAGAAACTGTTGAGTATATTCTTAAATCTAAATATGTTCTTCTCTCTGGTATTGGTGCTTCTGGGTTAGTTGCAAATGACTTAAGCCTAAAGCTTATGAGAATTGGTATTAAAACTTCTTATACAATGGATGAAGATGCTCAAGTTATACAAGCATGTAACTTAAGTGAAAATGATACTGCAATTGTTTGTTCCTATTCTGGTGAATCTAAAACTGCAATTAATGTTGCAAAAGAAGCAAAAAAAAAGGGAGCTAGGGTTATCTCAATATCTAAAATTGGAGGTAATTCCCTTTCTAAAGTATCAGATATCAATTTAGGTGTTCCAACTTGTGAATCTTTATATAGACAAGGGGCTACTTTATCTAGAATTAATCAAATGGTTGTTGTTGATATTTTATTCTCAGCTCTTTTACTAAAAGGTGAAAATGCAGTTATAAAAGCTAGAGAAACCTGGAATTCCATTTCTCATTAATTCCTATAATGAAAAAATGAAACCGCTGTAATTGAAAAGTTAAATATCAAATACAACGGTTTTTATACAATTATTTTTTTCTTTTAATTACCAAAATACACTCTCGATGAATTTTCATATAAGATTTTTCTCATATCATCTGCATCTAAAAATTGTTCAATATAATTCCATAAATGTTTATAAGAATCTCTTGTTAAGGGGCTTGGAGCGTCACTTCCCCAAAGAAGTTTATTTATTCCAACAATTTCTTTTGCAAGTAGAATAAATTTTTTTGCAGTAGGATAGGGATATACTTCTGGATATACATTCCAAGGAATTGCGCTTAAATCAAAATAAATATTATCTAATTTAAGAATATTTAGCATATCTTTTAAGTATTCAAAATCATTTAAAGTTGGAGCGCCTAAGTGACAGATAACAATATTCATCTCTTTAAAGTTTTTTGCAATTTTGGCAACAGCATCTGGTTGAAAACTATCCATTAATGGGCTTCCAATATCTAAAACTAATGTTGCATTTGAATCATTTATCATTTGATAATATTCCATCATGATTTCATTGTCTATTTTGAAAGGCGTATGATAACTCATTAGTCCAGCGCCAGTACTAAGCTCAAATTTTACAATCTTAAAGTTCCATTCTTTTAAATATAAAGTAGCAAGTTCTTTTGCATTTTTACAAAAAGGATCAAATGTTACTGCTCCAGTAAATCTATTTGGATACTTCTCAAT
The DNA here is from genome assembly GCA_963678415.1 of Sphaerochaetaceae bacterium. Classification (GTDB taxonomy): domain Bacteria; phylum Spirochaetota; class Spirochaetia; order Sphaerochaetales; family Sphaerochaetaceae; genus Pleomorphochaeta. The sequence goes on from OY782833.1 coordinate 18,923, forward strand.
TGCTTCTTTTACATAATGGTTTTGAAATCCATAAAAACCACCTTGTAGTATAACGGCTTTTTCAACATTGTTTTCATCCATGATTGATAATAAAGAATCAATTTCAAAAGTTTTGTCGCCATAGTTTTCAGGTATCATATTAATTATTGTACCATCTGCCCACATAGCTTTTCCATTTCCTATAGCCCTTAATTCTCCTTTAGCTCCAAAACCAGCTAAAGTTTTAAATATATGGACATGTGAATCGATTATTTTCATTTAGCGATCTCCTTATTTCTTTTAAAGAAAACGATCTTTCTTAATGAAGCTTGTCTGTGATATCCACTATCTTTTAATCTAGAATGTGCATCAATAGATACTGCAATTATAATAATTATACCTTTTACCATGCTATGATAAGTTGAAGCAACACCTAATAATCTTAATCCATTGTTAATCATGCCAACCAACAGAGCACCAAACATTGCCCCTTGAATTGAACCTTCACCACCAAGTAATGAAGTCCCTCCAACTACAATAGCTGTTAAAACATCGTTTTCATATCCATAGGCTGCTTTTGCGATAGCTTGTTGGTTCCAGCTAGCTAACATAATTCCGGCAATAGCAGCAGTAAAACCTGAAATAGCATAAGCACTAATATTAATTTTTTTGGTTTGAATTCCACTATATTTTGCTGCAGTTATGTTACCTCCAACGGCATATATCTTTTTACCAAAGGAAGTGTAATTTAAAATATAATAACTAATTAATGCCATAATTATTAAAATAAATATTGCAAAAGGTATTCCAAATAATCTACCACCACCAATAAAAGTAAACATTTTTGGTTCCATTATTCCAATAACTTTATTTTTAGTTATCAATTGAGCAACACCATAGAATATGTATTGAGTAGCTAAAGTGATTAAAAAAGGAGGGACCTTGAAGAATGAAACAATTGCACCATTAAAAATTCCTACAATTATTCCACTACCAATTCCAAAGGTTAATCCTAATATCACAGCAAAAGTGGTGCATCCAAAATGTAAAATTGTAACTACACAGGTTGCTCCGCTTATAGCCGCGGTTGCTCCAACACTTAAATCAATACCGCCTAAAAGTATTGTAAAAATTGCACCACATACCATAACTCCATAAATTGATATAGCTTGTAAAATACTTTTGAAGTTTGCTGCTGTTAAAAAGATTCCAGGTTCTTTTATTGTTAAAAACAAGCCTAAAATAAATAATAGCATCGGCTTTTGGAGTTTTTTCATTAACTCTTTATAGTTTTTTTTCTTAATTAAATCAGTCATAATCTTTCCTTTTAATTATCAAGCCCTGAAGAGGCCGTAAGTATGGTTTCTTGTGATACAACTCCAGAAGAGAATTCTTTAACAATTTCACCTTTTCTAATAATTAATATCCTATCTGATATATGTAGTAATTCTTGCATATCTGAAGATACAATTAAAACAGATAATCCTAAGGAGGCTAATTCTTTTAGCTTGCTATAAATCTCACTTTTTGCTCCAATATCAACACCAGCTGTTAATTCATCAATAAGCAATACTTTTAAATCTCTCAATAGCCATTTTCCTAATACTATTTTTTGCTGATTTCCTCCAGACATGTTTCCAACAATAAATTTTGGATTTTTGGGTCGAACATCAAGTATATTTATTGTTTTATCCCCAAGATTAGATACTTTTTTAGGAGATAGGTAAGCTCCTGTTTTTAAATCATCTAAACTTGGTACTGTAGCATTCTCAGTGATTGATAATAGTGGGAATAGTCCCTCATCTCTTCTGTTTTCAGGAACCAGACCAAATCCATTACTAATCATGGAATCAACAGAATTAGGCATTTTTTTATCTTCGAAATAAACTTCTCCATTATCATATTTATCTATTCCAAAAATGCTTTTTAATATTTCTGATCTACCAGAACCAACAAGACCTCCAATGCCTAAAATTTCTCCTTTATGCAAGTCAAAAGAAATATTAGTAAATACTCCTTTTCTGCATAATTTTTTGACAGATAAAATAGGTGGGGTTGTCGGACTATGAAGTTTGTTCGGTGCAAAAGATTCATCGAATTCTTTACCAATCATCATCTCGATAATTTTCTCAGGAATAACATCATCGTGTTTGATAGAATCGACATTAACACCATTTCTTAAAACTGAAATAGTGTCACTTAGCATAAATACTTCTTCTAATCTATGTGAAATGTATAAAACGCTTATACCTTTTGATTTAAGTTTTCTTATAATATTGAATAATAATTCTGATTCTTCACTACTTAAAGAAGCCGTTGGTTCATCCATAACAAGCATTTCGGCATCACTATTAAGAGCTTTTAATATTTCAACCATTTGCTGTTGGGCAATACTTAGTGTCTCAACAACTGCATTAGCTTTTAATTTAAAGCCATAATCATCAATTAGATCTTGAACTTTTTTATACATCTTTTTCTTTTTTAAAACGCCAAAAGATGAATCTTCTTTTCCTAGCATTATATTTTGGGCCACAGTTAGGGTAGGAATCATACTTAATTCTTGGTATATCGTGCTTATTCCAAATTTTCTAGAGTCTGTTTGAGATTTTATATCAACAGAATTTCCATTAATTATTATATCTCCACTATTTTTTGTATAAATCCCAGTTAAAATTTTTATCAGTGTTGATTTGCCAGCACCATTTTCACCTACTAGTGCATGTACTTCACCTTTCTTAATTGTTAAGTTAACGCCTTTTAAGACTGAGACTATACCAAAACTCTTTTTTATATCTTTCATTTCTAAGAATATATTGTTTGTTTTATTCATATCATTAAGCCTCGCATTCAATCTTTTTTGACATTTTCTTAAGCATATAAGAATTGTAAATAGAATCAAAAATAACCATAAGAACTATTACAGAGCCTGTTAACATTAATTGGACTGCAGTTGGTAAATTATATTTATAAATACCATTAGTTAAGGCAGACATAAAAATAACACCAATCATTGTTCCAACTACATCACCACGACCACCGTTAAATGCACAACCACCAACTACTACAGCAGCGATTATATCAAATTCTAATCCTATACCAGTATCAGGAGTAACACTTTTCATTTTTCCCATTAAAAATAGGGTAGCTACACCACATAAGAAACCAGTTAGTGTATATACTCCAAGTTTTATATTCTTAGAATTAATCCCTGATAGTTGTGAAGATTTTTGATTTGATCCAACAGAATAAGTATATAAACCAAATTTAGTACGTTTTAATAAAAATTGGCCTAAAATAACAAACAAAAAGAAAAATATAATTGAAATATAAATCCCGTTAATATTTCCACCAATTAATAAAATCGTTCTATCTTTTATAACCTTGTTTGTAATCATTCCTGTTGCAGATTTAATTGCAAAAACTAAAGCTAAGCCTCTAAAAACGAATTGAGTTGAAAGTGTTGCAATAAAATCCGGTAAGTTTAATCTAGAGACTAAAATACCATTAATAAAGCCACCAAAAGTTCCTAATAAAATAGCTAAAATGATAATAACATTTCCACTAACACCATGGTTATACATTAAATTAGCACAGATCATTGAAACACAACCAATAAGTGCTCCTGTAGATAAATCAATGCCTGCTGTTATAATTATAAAAGTAACACCAATTGCAACAATGCCCATAATTGAACTTTCTCTAAGTAAAGTTAAAATATTAGCTTTGGTGAAAAAAGTATCACTTGTAAACCCTAGAATCGCAAATAATAAAATTAACAACCCAATAGATACCAATCGTCTAATTTGTTCCTGACGCAAAATAAACCTCCAAATTTTTCCTTTCTTTTGCCACTACAATTAATAAGGTAACAAAATGTAATTATTAATTTTGTTACCTCATAATTTGTGAATTAATTTACCAACGAATATTTTCGCCAATAGTTCCTACTGTTTCTGAAGTTACAACAATTGGTGCCATTTTAATTTCAGGTGTTGAAGTTAATGAAGTACCATTAATTCCTGCTCCAATTGCATACATAGCTAATCTAGCTGCTGTAGCTCCTTGGTCATAACAGTTTGTATAAATTGTACCACTCATTTTTCCTTGTTCAATATATTCAAGAGCTTTTTTCTCACCATCAGCTCCCCAAATTTGCATACCATCTAAACGACCGGCTGCTGCAGCGGCTTGAGAAGCACCTTCTGCCATAGCGTCATTGTGAGCAAATACACCATCAATTTTTGGATATTTTGTTAAGAAATCATTCATAACAACATTTGCCTTTTCTGTTAACCATTCACCTGATTGAGCATCAAGTATTTCAATGTTTGCATGTTTAGCTAATTCATCTCTAAATCCCGCTTCAAGTCTTTCTCCACGAGTAGCTCCTGGTGTTGCTTGAATGATAACTACATTACCACTATCATTCATAGCTTTTGCCATGTTCTTTGCAACTAAAGCGCCAGCTTCATAGTCTACCATAGCTATTAAACCAGTATGGGTTGTATCAGCATCTAAGTTTAGAGTAATAACAGGAATGTTTGCATTTTCTGCTTGCTCTACAAAAGTTGCTGCTGCAGCACTATCTGAACATTGTAATAGAATTGCATTATAGTGTTGGTTAATTAAATCTTTAATGATTCTTCCTTGTGTTTCTGCTGATGCTTTTCCATCAAAGCGTTGGAAAGTTACATTAGAGAAGGTAGCTAATTCTTTTTCAGCTCCATCTCCCCAAGCATTAGCAACGGTGTCACCAATTACATTTGGTACAAATGCAATCTTAATTGGATCTGAATATGGATCAACACTTGAACTTAATTGTGCACTTGCTACTGTGCCTACTGCCTCTGCGTTTGTTTCACTGTCGGTTTTTACTTGACCACATGAAACAAATAGCATTGATACTACTAATAAAGATAGCATCATACTTGTTAAAACCTTTTTTTTGCTAGTAATCATAAAACTTAACTCCTTTTTGATAACTATATTTTTATTTATATGATTTCTAATTAAAATCAATCATTACCTTTAACATTTCACCCTGTTTATTGCTAAAATCTGAAAAAGCTTTAGCTGTATCATCAAATTTATAAATATTAGTAATAATTTTATTTAATGGTAGTGTCCCAGTATTTACTAAATCTATTAATTCTAAGAAATCTTCTTTCAAAGCATTTCTAGAACCATAAACATTTAATTCTTTTTTCTGTATTTGAGTGAAGAAAAAGTCTAAATTTTCTTTTCCTACTCCTATTAAGACAATATTGCCACCAAAACAGACGGCATCAAAACAATCTTGGAAAGTGGATGGTCTTCCAACTGCTTCAATAACCACATCAAATCCATTGTTATTAGTTATTTTATTGACATTATCTATTAATTCTTTTTTTGATGAATTTAATATAACTCCATCAACTCCAAATTCTTTTGCCTTTTCCAATTTCTCAACAGCTATATCTGCAATGTATACATTAGCTCCTTTTGATTTAGCTGTTATAGCAGCAAGCACACCAATTGTTCCTGCGCCAATAACTAAAACATTATCATTTTTTTTAACGTTTGCACGTTTTACTCCATGATAGCTAATACAAAAAGGTTCAATAGCTGCTAATTGTTTTGGATCTAAACCTTTTCCATCATAAACTCTCTCTATTGGCATTGTGACATATTCACAAAAAGCACCGTCTCTTTGACAGCCAAATGTTTCGTTGTGTTCACAAGCATTTACTATTCCTTTTTTGCAAGAATAGCACGTTCCGTCATTAAAATAAGGGTTACATGTAACAATCATACCTTTTTTTAGATTAAAATCATTGTCATCAATTTCAATTATCTCTGCTGAAAATTCATGGCCTGGAATTCTTGGATATTCAAAATATGCAAAAGACCCTCTATAGGAGCCTAAGTCGCTACCACAGATACCACAATATAATACTTTTAGTAGCACCTCTCCCTTTTTTCTGATTGGCATATCAATATCTTTTATTTCTATTTCACCAGGGTTGTTAATATATACTGCTTTCATTGTTTTTATATATTCCTTTATTGTTGTATACAACGTTGTATTTTTCATATGTTATCACAGAATTTCCATTTGTCAACATAAAAAAAATAAAAATTTCTATTAAAAAAATGGTAGTTTAATAAATAATTATTATGATTTTATTTAAATAAATTTTTATTATATAATTTAATTTGTGTTGTATAAATGAAAAAATATTGCTTTTAAAGCCTTTAAATACATATTAATTGGTTGGAATTTGCTTAGTAGTTTATGTTTTATTGTTAATAAATTAATTAAAGATCTTTTATAAAAAATATTTGTAATGAGTTTTTTATTATATTTATAAAAATATTGTTTATATAAATATAATTGTTTTTTTAGTATTCTGATATAAAAAAATTGCTTAAAAAGTGTGTTTTATGATTTTGTTGTATACAATAGATTATTTTTTTTTGAATTTTTATATTTACTTAATGATTTTATTATTTTAATATACAAAAAAAGGGGATTAATCTATGAAAGAAGAATCATTAAAAGTTAAAGCATACAACATAATCAAGAATAATATTGTGGAATGTGTTTATACTCCCGGTTCAATGATTAATGAAGAACAATTGAAAAATGAATTTAATATAAGTAGAACCCCTATAAGAGATGCTCTTGGAAGATTAGAACAGGAGGGTCTTGTAACTATTAAGCCTAAAAAAGGTATTATGATTAATCCAATTACAATTGAAGAAATTAATAAAATTTTTGAAGTTAGATTATTAGTTGAACCTTATGCAATTCAAAGATATGGTTTCAAGATTGATACTGAAGATTTATTAGATTATTTAAATTATTATCATGGAGAAAAGAAGCAATTCTTAACGAAAGAAAAAGTAATTGAACTTGATGATAAATTTCATGATTCTATTATTAATTGTATTCCAAATGATTATTTAACAAATTTTTATAATATTATTAAAGCACAAAATAAACGATTAAGAATTTTGTCTGGTAGTGAATATACTAATCGTATTGAACTAGGACAGATTGAGCATGTTAGAATTATTGAGTGTTTATTAAAAGAAGATTGGGATCAAGCTCGTGAAGAATTAGTTGTCCATTTAAAAGAATCTAAGAGTAGTGCTTTTAAATTATTAACTAAGATTCCACCACAAGTAGCTGCTTATACAAATATAAGTAAATAGTTAATTTGTATTAAATTAAAATAAAAAAAATCTCTTGAATTAAATAGATTTATAATTCTTATTTAATCCAAGAGAATATTATTTTTATAAATATAGTTAGTGATATATTTATAGAGGTTACATAAAGATGTTTCCAATCATCAATGCTACAAAACCAACTGTGGACATTGTTAATACACAACCAAACCAGTTTTTAAACATATCATTCATTTCGGTTAAACCAATAGATTTATTAACAACCCAGAAATAACTGTCATGAACGTTAGTAATACCGATAGAACCAATACAACAAGCTAAACCTGCTAAATAAGGGTTTACTGTAGCCATTTCAAGAATGATAGGAGCTGTTAATGAACCAGCTGTTAACATTCCAACAGTTGCAGAACCTGTAATGATTCTTAATAAATAAGCCATAAAGAAAGGTAGTAAAATTCCAGGAATATGAGAATTAAGCATTAAATTAGCAATAACTGTTCCTGCTCCACTATCTTTTAATACTTGACCTAAAGCTCCACCAGCACCAGTAACAAATATTATAACACTTGCTTGTTCAATTGATTTATCTAAAAGTTTTACAACTTCTTTACGATCTATGTTTTTTGCTAAAGTAAAGATTGCAACTAATAAACCAATCATAACTGCAACAACAGGGTCCCCAATTAGTGCAATAGAACTACGTAGAGTACTTTCAGGCATTCCAATAGCTTTTGCTAAAGTATTTAATAAGATTAATACGATAGGAAGTAAGATTGGTAAGAATGAAAGGAAAGTGCTTGGAATATCAGTATCATCAATGTTGTCAGAATAACTATTTAATTCTTCTTGAGTATATTCTCTATCAATTAATGAACCACTACCATTTGGATCTGGTACTTTGTAGATTTTTTTACCAACCCATCTTGCATAGAAAATACCTGCAATTACAATTGGTAGAGAGAAAATTAAACCAAATAATATGAATTTACCCATATCTAAGCCAAAATAACCACTTATAGCTAATGGACCTGGAGTAGGAGGAACAAGAGAGTGTGTTGTTAATAATGCTGCACCTAGAGCACATCCAATTGTTACAATAGAACGCCCTGTTTTTCTAGATAGAGATTTTACTAATGGAGTTAAAATAACAAATGCACTGTCACAGAAAACTGGAATAGCAACAATAAAACCTGTTATTGCCATAGCAATGTCTTCTTTTCCTTCTCCAAGTAATTTTATGAAGGTAATAGCCATTCTTTTTGCAGCACCACTTGCTTCAAATATAGCACCCATCATAACACCTAGACCAATGACAATACCTATAGAGCCTAAAGTTCCACCAAATCCTGCTTTAACTGATGCGGTAATTGAACTTAATGGTAAGCCAATAAATAACCCTGCAACTACAGCGCCGAGAATCATAGCGATAAATACATGAATTTTGGTACGTGTAGAACAATAGAAAATTATTCCAATTGCCACTACCAACCCAATTATTACTCTAGCAATATTTATATCACCCATAATAATCTCCTCCTTTTAATTTTTAAAAATTAATATTTAGTATTAATGCTATTTACTTTGTAATTTAGTTATAAATTTTAAATAGCATAATTTATTTGTGCTTTATAAAAAAGCACAAATTATCCTCCATATTTTTCTTTGATAGAAAAATAATTTTACAAATTTAAATAACAGGTCCTAAGCAATAGAAGTCCATTGACTTATTGTATTTGATAGATTCGCCTTTGCTATTTTCCCCGTTTGCTACTCTTAGTAACATTTCAAAGGTTTCTTCTCCAACTTCAGCAATTGATTTTTCACCAGTAGTAATTAATCCTGCATTAATATCCATATCGTGTTGCATTCTTTCATAAGTAATTGGGTTACCACAAATTTTAACAACAGGAACTACAGGGAATCCTTGAGGAGCTCCACGACCAGTAGAGAATAGAATTACATCAGCACCAGCTACAGCCATACCTGATAAAAGTTCAATTTCACGACCGGGAGAATCTTTTATCCATAAACCTTTTCCTTTTGGAGCTTCTGTGTAATCAATTACACCTTGAATAGTTTTTGTACCAGATTTAACAATTGCACCTAAAGATTTTTCTTCGATTGTACTTAGTCCACCTTTGATGTTACCTGGAGTAGGTTGACCTTTTCTCATATCAACACCAATAGCTTTTGCTCTATTTTCCATTTCAGTAACAATTCTTCCAATTTCTGATGCTACAAAGTCATCTTTAGCTCTTCTTTGAAGAATGTGTTCAGCACCTATAAACTCAGTGGTTTCACCAAATACAACAGTTCCACCTAAATCAACAATTTTGTCAGCTACGTAACCAATTACTGGGTTTGAAGCGATACCTGAGGTAGTATCTGATGCTCCACATTTAATACCCATAACAAAATTAGAAATATCAACTTCTTCTCTTTGAAGTGATGAGATTTCTCTTATAAGTTTTTGAGCTTTATCCATTCCAACTTGAATAGATTTACTTGTGCCACCAAGTTCTTGAACGTTTATTCTTTCAACTGGTTTTCCAGTTTTTCTTATTTCACTTTCTAAACGATCTGTATCAACACCTTCACAGCCAAGACTAACTATTAGAATAGCTCCAACATTAGGGTTTTCTCCGATTTTGATTAAACAATCAGTAATTCTTTCTAAATCAGGAGGAGTTTGACAACAGCCTTGATGGTGAATAATACCTTGAGTTCCAGATGTGTTATGAACAATTGATTCAACAACTTCATCAACACAAACAACTGATGGAATAACGGCTACATAGTTACGTGTTCCGACTTTGCCATCTTTTCTAACATATCCATAAAATTTATAATCTTTTTTTTCCATTATCAGTAATCTCCTTATTTAGTCATATTCGTAGTAATTTCAGATTTTTTAGAATCATCCCAATCGCCACGACCTCTAATACTTTCGATGTTATGAACATGAACATAATCTCCAGCTTCAATTTCTTTACTAGCAATACCGATTTCTTCTCCATATTTTGTTACTTGTTGGCCAACCTTAATATCATTAAGTGCTATCTTATGACCATATGGAATATCGTTTAGTACAGGTAAAGTCCAGGATTCACCTTTAGCTGTTAGAATTTCTAAAACATTGCCTTTTTTGACATCACTAAATACTGTTGCAACGTTATCTTTCTCATTAAGTTTGATTGCTTTACTCATGAATTTCTCCTATTATTTAATAATTACAGCTACTCCATCAGGAATTACTGTGACTTTTGCTTTATTACCTTTAATTTCATATGCTAAATCCAAAGCTTCTTTTGGATTTTCTGCGTAAATAAATCCCATTTTTTCTACTGTCTTTTTATCTAAAGATGAAACTAAAATTATTTTGTATGCCAGTAGGGCTTGGGAAAAATATTGAACACACCATTGTTCAGGAATAGTTTCTTCCATAGGTGTTGCTAAGATTCTTTTATAAATTTCTTCTGGTGTTCCACTTACCATCATTTTTGCAAAATTATCTCCACCGAGACCTTCTGAACAAGATGCCATTAAAATAGCTACACCATTTTTATTTAAGCACTTTAGAGCACTGGATAGACCTTTTGGACATTGATATAAATTTTGATCTAAAGGAGACCCACCATTTGTTGTAATAACAATGTCACTTTTAATTGCCTTTGCTCCATTTTCTTCTAAAAGAATATTGCAACCTTGTCTATGTGCTTTTTCAACATCACCAGCAACAGCTGCTTTTACTTTTTTCTCTTCATCTAGAAGTACATTTAAGATAAAAGCAATTTTAGATAATTTAGCGGCACTTGCCATATCTTCATGGATAGGATTTCCATCTAGAACCCCAGTTGTTGAGGTTGGAGCTGCCATTTGTGGAGCACTATGATTTATATTTACACAAGTTGCTGAGGAAATACCTGGAAGAATACTTTTTCTTCCTCCTGAGAACCCAGCAAAGAAATGTGGTTCAATAAATCCTTCTGCAATTAATAAATCAGCATCTACAGCAATTTTGTTCATTTCAAATTTTGAACCTGAAGGTAATTGTCCAAGATATATGTTCTGTTCTTTATCAAAAGCATCATGATTTATTATTGTATAGTTATTAACTATATCTATTCCAAATCGAGTAACCATTTCTTCATGAGTCATTCCTCTATGAAGTCCTGTAGCTATTAATATTGTTATCTTTGCTTCATTATTTGTTGATTTAATTTCATCTAATAATAGAGGCATTGTAATACTACTAGGTACAGCTCTTGTATGATCACTTGTGATTATTACTATATTTTTCTTACCCTTAGAGAGCTCTGATAGTTTTTGACTTTCAATAGGATTAGCTAAAGCATTTAATACAATTTGCTTTTCACTTAGTTTTTGACTTGTTTCTTGTGGTTCTATACGAATAATTTTATTTAATCTCTCATTATCAATTTCTAATGTAAGATTACTTTTATCATAAGGAAGTAATATATTTTGAGTCATCGTTTCTCCTTCGATATTGTATGATGAATAAAGTATCATGCATGCATGATTCATGTTTAATATTATTATTGTCAGTTTTTTGATTTGTCAAGTAAATAAAATTAATGTTTTTTGTTACCATTATTCTTTCAAAAAAGACATGGATTAAAAAAAATAATATAGAAATTGTTTTATATTAATAGTATATTTAAATAACAATAGTTATTGAGGATTCAAATGGCAAAAGAAAAAAGTAGGATTGTTAAAACAATTAAAGAACAGGTTTATGAAATTTTAAGAAATGATATTGTTGAAGGTAAATATGCGCCAGGGGACAAAATCAGTGAAATAGAAGTTGCTGCTCAATTAAATGTAAGTAGAACTCCTGTTCATAGTGCAGTTACTGAATTAATAGGGGAAGGGCTTTTAGAAAGTGTTCCAAATAAATCTGTAATTGTTAAAGAATTATCAATAAAACAAATTCTAGATATATATGAATATAGAGTATTAGTTGAAAGTTTTTGTATCCAAAAAATTATTGAACAAAAAGATCCTTCTTGTTTTAAAAAACTACAAGAGTTTAAAGAAAAATTTATTAAATTAAATGATTATTCTAAAATTCATCAATATATTTTGCTTGATACACAATTCCATCAATTTCTTGTAGATTGTAGTGGTAATAAAGTTGTATCTGATAGTTATCACAATTACTCTATAATGATCAATCCATTTAGAGTTACTTCATTAATTAGTCATTCTAGATTTGAAGAATCAGTTGAAGAACATTCTCTCATTATTGATTATATTTTAAATGGAGATTCTGAAAACGCAGTAAAAAAAGACAAAGAACACTTAGAACTTGCTTTTAAAGAAATTGAAATTTATCTAGAAAAAAAAGGAAGAATATAAAAATAGTTAATATAGAATAATTTCCTATTTTATTAACTATTTAATATTCCATTCTTTATAGAATTCGTTGAGAAAGTCTTTCATGAAATTGGTTCTTTCTTTAGCTAATTGTTTTCCATAGTTTGTATTCATTAAATCTTCTAGTTTTAATAATTTGTCATAAAAGTGTTTAATGGCGGAGTCTTTATTATCTATTGGATCATATATGGCTCTATTATTAGCACCACTATATGCAAAGGTTCTAGCAATTCCAATAGCACCAAGTGCTTCTAATCTATCAGCATCTTGAACTATTTTCCCTTCAATTGATAAGCAATCTGAAGATTTACCTTTTGAAAATGATAAGTTACTAATATCTGAAATTATTGCTTCAATTTCTTCATTTGCTATATTATTATCATTTAAAAAAGATCTAGCATTATCTAAATTAGTAGAAGTATTAGGGGAAATTTTATAATCATCAACATCATGAAGTAGGGCTATCAATTTAACTTTTGTTAAATCAATAGCTTTATTATTTTCTTCTTCTACTTCTTCAATTTTTATTGCTGTATTATATACTCTTAGTGAGTGATAATAATCATGTCCGCTATAATCATCTTTGAAGAAGTCTTTTATATATTTTAATGTATTAGTTATTATTAGATTCATATTTTTGTTCTTCTCTTGTCTTTTATTAATTATAAGTTATTAATGGTAATCTATAATATAAATAGCTATTTTTAGGTGCTTCACTTGAATATCCATATCCGAAAAAAGAAATAATTAAAATATTTTTTGTTATTTTTAATAGGTCTATAATATGTTTTATTGTTTTTCTTTTGGGAGAGTATGAAAAATAAAGTTTTACTAATTAGCAATCAAATTATATAAATTTTATCATATATTTAATATCAATTAAGTACAAGATTATTCCTTTTTTATATTTCTGAGGATTTTATGAAGTCCGTAATAAAAATATAATCTGAATTATCTAATTTTAATTTTTTACAAATACTAGCAATCTTTTCATTGCTCCATAAAGGATGAACAATTACTTTTTGTCTTGTATTATTAGATAATATCCAATTCCCGTTTATAAATACTGAAGAGTTTTCACCAGGCTTAATATTTTCAAAAGTTTCACAACTCCTATTTATTATATTTTCCCAATATTCACAATTAATTAAACTTGGGCAAAATGTTGGATCTTTAGAAATTTTGACCATATCTAAGCCTAATCTCCAATCTAAAAATCTATGTTCTTTCTGATTTTTAAAATCACAAAGACAATCATAACAAGCTGAATCACAAATTTTTTCATGTCCTTCATTTATTAATTGATTATATATAGGACTTTCAATAGATAAATCATTTATAATGCATTGTTTTAATACGTTAGGATTACTACCTAAATAGTTTGTATAACCTGAACCATTTTCAAGATTTTCGATAATATATATTGTTGGAATGATTTCATTATTATCTGATGAAAAACAATAACCAACTGATAATTCATTCATTTCTATATCTAAATAAAGGGAAACACTTTTACGTATTAAATTTCCCCAAGATATCAAAGCTGAATGAATAATGTCTTTTTTTGATTCTCCTTGTATATTATTTAAACATAAATCTTTATTTACTGTTGATATTCCTAATTTTAAAACACCTGTAACATATGTTGAAACAAGTGCAATATTTTTAATCAGATTATTCTTAAATGAATAATTTTGTTTATTTACTACGTTAATATCTATCCATTTTTTTTTATCAGTTTCTTGTACTTGATATAAAGAACCATTATTTGTATTAAAGGTTTGAATTGTTCCAAATTTTGGATTTGCATTATTGCCAAAACAAATATTTGAGTTATTTAATTTATTTAATTCTATTTTTGAATTTTCAATATCTAGAGTTGTTTCAGTTGAATATTCTTTCCAGCTTAATTTTCCATCATAAAATCTATCTTCAAGATTATGAAAATCTGTACAATAACCTAAAGGTGATGCAACTTCTTCTGAAATGGGTAAAATTTTATTTTTGCATATTGGACATTTATCGTTTTCTAATTTTTCTTTTAATGTTACAAACCCGCAAATTTTACAAGTAAAAAGTTTTTTACCTTTTTGAATATTTAGGGAATCTTCAGATTCTACTACTTTACCATTTTTTATTTCATAGGATACAAACCCAATGCTTTTATGAATTAGTTTATCTTTTACTATTTCACAACCTGGAGCAAATGTACTTAAAGCCATATTTTTGTCACGGGTAATTTTGTTACCATTGATAAATTGTTTTATAGGTACGGGTTTATTTTGATAAAGAACTCGAGTTTGTGTTGGGAACCCAAACATAGGGAGTAATCCACCAGCTGCTAATTCTTCACTCAGTTCAATTTGAAAGAAATTTTTATCATCAATTATGCTTTGAATATCTTTTATTAATTCATAATTGATATAATCATTTAAAATTTCTTCTTGATCTTTTAAAGAGGTGTTTTTTAGAATCATTTTTATAATTTTATTTATTTCTTCATTATTGTTATAGATCCAGTCAGCTATTATAGGCTTATAAATTTCCCAATCTGCGGCTTTTCCAAAATTACCATGAACAGCTTTATTATTTGGTTCAATATTTATTGTCCTAAATGCTTTTTTTAGGATTTGCTTTATAATTATTCTTTTTGCAATAGCTTGACTTGTTAAATCTATGTAAGGAGGATGAGGCACCCCTGATACCATTCGATTAGGTTGATAGTAGTGCGTTAAATCATGACTGTTTATTTTGCATACTGTTAATGCTAAAGATAGGGGAGTGCCTCTTCTTCCTGCGCGTCCTACTCTTTGTTGATAGTTAAATCTTTGAGGAGGCACATTACCCATCATAACTGCAGAAAGGCTACCAATATCTACTCCGGCTTCCATAGTGGTCGTAACACTTAAAAGATCTATTTCTTCAATTTCTTTTATTTCACTATTTTTTATTAACCCTTGGAATAGTCTCTGTCGTTTGACCGAATCATCAGCATTTGTTTGGCCTGTTAATTCTTCACAATGTAATCTATAAAAATCTCTATTATTTAACATTGAGTAATAATAATTGTTATTTAAAGAGTCAAAGTTTATCGTTTCATTTGGTTCTTTTGTTAGTTTTGCGCCACATTTGACACAAATAAAACCACTATCATGGAGATGTAGTGTATTACAAGATTCACATCTCCAAGCTTTACTCCCTTGCTTTTTTCTTATGAATATTAGATTTTTACCTGATAACTCTATATTATCTCCTGAATCAAAAATATTTAAATTAATTAAATCTTGTTTAATCTTTTTTGGATCGCAATTTAAGTTTTTTAGATAATTGTTTAAATATCTTGGAAAATTATTTGATGGCTCAAAATTAGCTGAATTACTCTTGATTCTAAAATGTTCTCCTAATATTCGTATACAAGATGATATAATATTATTATTTTCCTGTCCTTTAGCTGCTATATATCCAATTCCGAATGATTCAAATGACATTTGTTCTTTTCCAACTAAAACTTCTAAAATCGATAAAGATAAACTTGGATTTAAAACCCTTTCTCGAAAATTCATTAGTAATGAATTTGTTGAAATGTCTGATTCTTTAAATTCATTTGTATTCCAATCTATATATTCATACCAATTTTTTCCATCAATTGTTTTAATATATTTAAAACTCAAAGGGTTAATACCAATTGAAATTAATTTTTTTATTACATTAATTGTTAGTTCGTTATTGATTGAAATACCATCCCCTAAAAAGAAATTATCAAGAACTTTTGAATTTTCTAAATAGTCATTCTTTTCATTTTCGTCTAAATCATCATTTTCAAAATATTTCTTGTCTCTTATTTCACTAGATATAAGATTTTTTATATATTTATATTTTTGATTTATTAGTATTGAATCTTTTTTTGATACATTTTCTTTAAAGAATTTTTTAGAATCACTTTCTCGATATTTTTTTAATATATTTTTTAAATACTCATTTTCAAATAAGGATTCATATACTGCTTTTCTAAGCATATCTCTATAATGATCCAGTTCAATCCCTGCAGAAAGTTTTGCAGCTGATTGTCTACTATCACTAAATACAACTAATTTATGGTTATTGTTTTTCTTCAAAATACTCATTAATGAATCAGCAAATAATTGGTTAACCTTTTGTACACCAGTACCATTGTGATAAATTGGAGTGTAAGTGTTTTTACCATTGTTTTTGCCTTTTGTTCCACAATTTATACATTCTATAGGGAAATCCACGTCTAAGTTTTTTTCATTTATATACATAATATAATTTCCATGACTTTCATCCAAACGACCAGTAGTGATATCAAAGTTTACTCTTTGCCAATCCTTATTTGGAACATCATTTAAATTGCTATCGTATTTTATAATTGTTTGTTTTTGATTTTGGTGAAATGAATTATCAACGGCTGAAAGCCTATTTGCATCATTTTTGTATCCTCCGAAATATACTTCTCCGCAACGTCTACAGATGAGTAATTCTAATACTCTGGCGCCACATTTGCAAAAATGCTTAGGTGTTTTATAAATTTTACCAAATTTTCTATCTTCTTCATTTTCAGAAATTTCTGTACAATTTGGATTTGTACAAACCCATAATTTTTCTATATTTTTTGCAAAATAGTGTGCTCTAATTGGTTGTATATAATTATTATTTTTTTTGGATATATTGATTAAGGTTATTAAAAATTCTATATATTTTAAATTGTTTTCATCGTTAGGAAATGCCTTATTAGCAATAATATTAACTGGTTTTGCGCAAATGGAATTATCTTCAAATAAATATTGTTTTATAAATTCGACAATTTTGTTTTCTAAAACATAATCGTATAATGATAAATTATATTCATCAGATATTAGTTTGCTTATTTTATCAATAAATTGGGATTCGTCGTTTTGATTATTTAGTAAATCTAAAACATTAAGATTGTTTTTTATAAAATTAATATCAAAAAGTATTGGCTGCTGTTTTATTTTTTCTTGATCGTCAGCAATTATAGAAAAAGAATCTTTGGAAGTACTAAAAAATTGAGATAAAAATTCTTTTGTTTCTTTTTCATTTCCCATGGATGCACTTGATGCAAGAAATCTTATTTGAGGGGAATCAGCATTAATATCTAATCTATCTAATAATAGTTTAATTAAATATGCAACTTCTGTTCCTGAGGTTCCTCTATAAGTGTGGAGTTCATCTATTACCAAAGTAAATACATTTGATTTATCTTCCTTTAACCATTTCTTTGTTGATTCAAAAATAGAGTCTTCTTTTTCTCTCATAAACATTACATTTAGCATGCTATAGTTCGTAATAATTATATCAGGGATATTTTTTAAGATGTTTTTTCTATCTATTATTTCACAACTTTGTTCTTTATAAGGATTTTGAAGTGACATTTTAATTGATCTTAATTTATTGTATTTTTCACATTGTTTTTTATATGATTCACTTTCTTTATCTAGTTTAATTAAAGTTTCATAAGAATTAATAATATCTTCCTCTAATTTATCCCAAACTTCTTTTATTGATTCTATTTCATTTGAAATATCAATAGGGGTTTTCCCTGTGTATCGAGCAAATGTTATTTTATTATCATGTAAAAAGTTTTCATAAAAACTATAAGGTCCTTCATAATTAGGTCTTAATTCATCTAAACTTTTTCTTAATCTAATCATTTGATCTTCAGCTAAAGCATTTAAGGGGTAAAGGATCATAGTTTTCATCGATGGAGTTGAGAGAGTTTCTGTCTTTAAATATTTATTAAATAAGTAATATAATATTGGTATAAAAAAACATTCAGTTTTACCAGAGCCTGTACCGGTTGTAACAACCATATTTTTTTTATTATATATAACTTCTTCTATAGCTTTAATTTGATGTTTATATAAAGACCTTTCATTTTTGCTATTAAAATCATAAAATAAACCTTGATTCAAAAAATTTACAAAAGGTATATCTTCTTTATTTGAAAATATTTCTGAAATTTTTTTTATACCTTTGTATTTTTTTACAAATTCTATAATTGTTGGTTGCATTATCGAATCATTCTCATTATATAATTGTTCTCTTTCTTTATTTGCAGAATTATATTTTAAAGGGATTCCAGTATTTAAATATTTTAAATAAGTATTTTTGAGCTCATTGCCTATTTTAATTGGATTAATCATTTTTTTCCTCTATACTTTTATTTGAAAAAATTCTTTTTAATTCATTAATTATTTCTTTATTAATATTTGAAAATTTATATTTAGGATAATTAAAGTTTTGTTCGTCAATTATTGGATTAAAATCACACATATATAAAGTTCTATAAATTAAGATTGGTATAATTTTATTATTAATAGTTAGTTCATTTGAAATCATGTGATATGTAAAAAAAGTATTATTTGAATATAAATCTGCGTAGCAAAAAGAATAAGTTAATGCATCATAATTTTTATCTTTTCGTTCAATTCTTTTTATCTTATTATCATTTAAAACTAAATAAGCTTTTCCAAAATCATTTATTTTATAAATACCAGTTTTATAAGGATATTCTGTGATAATTCCAATCTTTTTAAGTTGCTTATTTTTATCATATTTGAAACGAAAATTAATAAATTCATTATCAGGAAAGGCGTTACAAGTATCTTCTATAGAAGGTAATGCTTTTAACAACTGCAAAGGGTCTAACGTGATATAATCCTTGTTTGTTAGTTGAGTTATATTATATTTAAGATTAGGAAGTTTTCTTGAATAAAAAACATTATTATATTTTATAATTATATTTTTTGGCGCAAAGAAAGTAATTTCTTTTCCCTCTTCTTTATATAAGCTATATTCTATATAACCATTTATTAATAAATAATTTAATATGAAGTAAAAAATGTTATTATATTCAATTATTTCATTTTGATATTTAAAAGAAATTGCAAATATATAATTTTTGAAATCATTTCTTAATTTACTTAAAGAAATTTCTTGTTTTAATAAAATATATTCATAAATATCTTTAGCTATCTTATATTCATTAATATTCATAATATTCACTTATTGTGTCGTAATCTAAATTTACTTCTTTCTTTAAATTATTAATTAATTCGTCACTAAATAAATATTTAGAATCTATCAACTCTTTTTGTCTTTCAAAATTTAAAGGAATATTATTTGTGGGGCTTTCAATTCCCTTTATTAAATTTTTTAGGTTATCTGGTAAAGGATGGCCTATATCAGTTTCTTTTTTTGTGGGTAGGATTGTTGCAGTTAAAAACAAATTACTTGGAAAATTTAATTTGGTTCCTTCTAAATAAGGTTTTTCTTTATTAATTACCTTAAAAATTGAATTAAATCCACAATTAGTAGGAATAATATTTAAATTGTCAAAGTGTAAAAAGAAAAACGTTTTTTTATTTTTATTGGCTTCTTTTATAAATTCAATTAACCCATGATTAATAAAATCACTAAAATGAAGCCAATCATATTCAACAGATAAATTTAATACTTTAGAATTACCCAAAGAATTGGCTAAAGTATATACATAGGATATTGATGGGATTAGTGAAAATTTATTTATAAGAATGTATTTTAGTTTTTTTTCGATTAAAGTGAAATCGAAATCTGAGTCTAAATATTCATTTATAGGTAAGTCTGTAACTTCTTCATAAATGTCTTGTTGTAATGATTTCTGGGCTTCAGTATTTAGATTGCATTTCATCATTGCTTTGATAGTTTCATATATGGTTTCTTTATTCTGTTCTAATTTTATTGTTTCTTTTTCGATAATTATTTTTTCATCAATAAGTTTTAATTTTTGTTTCTCAATTTCTGCAACTTCCTTTTGTTTAATTGTTATTTCTTTGTTTAATGATTCTAATTTTTTAAGTAATTCTATTTTTTCTTTTTCTATTTCTGACTCTATTGCAGTTCTTTTTGCTTGTTTTGCTTTCTCAATTAAATATGAACCAATATTTGAATCTGTAGTAAATAAATTTTTCAATTCTCTATCAGAGAATACAATTTTATCTAAATAATCGATGCTACTACATATTCTTTGTTTTTGAAGTTTTGAAAGAGGAGTATATTCGGTTCTTTTTGCTATATTTAGTAAATGCCCCAGATCTTGAATTTCTTTACTAGAAAATTTATTTAATTCAAATAAAGATTTTTTAAAACATTCAATTTTTTGTTGTAGGGTTGATAAGTCTAATGTATCTATTTCTTCAACTTGTGAGAAATTTGGAAGGAAATTATCAGTTAAATAAATTAAGGGACCTTTTTTATAAATAAAATTTTCATCATTTAGTAAATCATAATTTATTCCTTTAATTGATTTGCCTTTTATTGCTCTTATCCCTATAGTTTTATTGTAATTGACTTTATCGTATAGAATTTTTTTATTTTGATCATATAAAAATACATCAATATCTTTTAAATCAATCGATTTATCAATTAAATTATATTCACATTTGTCTTTATCTATTGATATTGCACTTAATAAAATTACTTTTGGAGCATGTGTTTTTATTTCTTTTCTTGAATCAAGGGAATATATGTCTTTATTTTCATATAATTTTTGCTCTATTGGAGTTCTTGTAAAAAATTCAATAATATCATGATTTTTGTAAGCATTCGCTATATCGGGGATGAAAATTTTACCATTGGGTAAAAAAATATCTTCAGTTTCTTTTTGTGATATTTTTTTAAATTGATTATTTGAATTAAATATTCCTATAGGTATAGTTTCGCAATGAGGAGCTCTATCGTTATAGTGATTTATAATTCCTATTACTTTAAATGTTTGATTAGTATTAATCATTTTGATTGCCTCTTTTTATATTATTAATTATATTTTTATTTAAAAGATGTAAGAGAGGATTATAGGTAAACTTTGATCTTTTAATTGCATTCTTTTTATAAAGAATTATTGGAGCTTTCCTCATGATATGAAGCCCTTGTAAATGAAATTCTTCAATTGCTGTAAAACTTTCTTTTTTTGAAAAATACCAGCCTTTATTTATTGTATTTTTATAATCTGATTCTTGTGGTATGTATATTTCAAATTCAGCTATTTTAGATTCTTTAGTTTTAATTATATTGTTTCCACTATTTAAAAAGTTATCATATGAATTGAAATCTATTACTTTTTGATCCATATCAATTGATACATTTTGATCATTGATAAATAGTTCAGTAATGTTTTTATTCAAAATTAATAAAGGTAATGAGAAATTATAATATTTATTTTTATCTTTTTTTAAACCGCCTATTAAAGAGAACTCTTTTTCGTCAGAAAAAGTAAAATAAAATAAGTTTTCAATTTGTTTTAATAATCCTTTTTCCGTTCCTATGTTAAAGAAATAAAATTCATTATTTACAAAGTATTCTGTGATATAAAAATCATAATCAATTTCATCAAGATTACTTAATAAGCTTGAATGCAATAGTAATCCATAGTGATTATCGTTTTTTAATACTGTTTTTTTTATATTTTTCCAATAACAATTTTGAGTGTCATATATAAATAAATAAGGTTTATCCTGTTTGAAAAATGAATTATCTATAAGTATTTCTTTTCTATTTTCCATTATAGAAAAACTATTATTTTCATTTATATATAAAAGAAGTTCTGGATTTTCATTATGTCTTTTTTGAGTAACTATTTTTTGTTCTAATTTTATGGAGGTATTATTTGAATTAAAATGTATATCATTGATAATAAAAGAATAAATTATTTTTTTTGCAATTAAATTTAATTCGTTATTTGTATACTGACCATAGCTAAGATATTTATTTACTCTATGTGAATTATAATATTTATCATAACCTGAAAAAACGCGTTTTGAAAAATCGTCAAAAGGAATTTCTTTAAGCATATTTATATTTTCTTTATGTATTTTTTTTATATCTTTATAAGTATTTTTATCGATTATAAATTGTAAAATTGGATATCTAACATGTTTATAGCCTTTCATTTTTTCAGTATCTGGTAATAATAGTGTTCTACTCTTTTCTTTAAAATATTTTCCAACTTTATTAATCCAAATATCTTCTTGGCATTTATCATACCATTTTTCAATATCAGTAATACGTATTTTTAAATTTTCTTCTAATTTTTCATTAAAAGATCTTTCATTATTTATATTTTTACTAACAACTATGATTGATTGGTATACAGCAATTGTTATTGCTATATTCGGGTTAAGCTTATGTGCTTCATGATCTTTGAAAACTTGTCTCAATTCTCTTTTAAATTTTTTATTTTTTTTATTTAATAAAAATTGATTGAAGTTATTTTTACTAATGCATAAAGAGACAACAGTATTTTCTGGGTATAATTTTAAAAAATATTCAAATAATTCTTTACCTATTAGGTTTAATGTTTCGTACAAAATTCTCTCGCAAAATTTACAGATTTATATTAGGAATGCAATCATTAGCTACCTTATTTAAAATATGATATATTATAAAGTGTAAAACGGCAAGTTTTTTTAAATTTTAATAATAAAATGGGCAGTAATATAATATTTTCGGTATATAAATATTAAAAAAGGAATCATCCTGTATTAAATACAAAATGGTTCCAAAAAAATTTACTTATGATTCTTTCCAGATCTATTAGGGTTCATTTGTCCCCCTCTGTTTCCATGATTTTTATCATAAGTAGAATTAGTACCATTAGTCCCTTTATTTGAGTTACTAATGTCAGCGTTATGGTTTTTCCCCATAATTTGCCTCCTTGAAAAGTTTTACAGATAACGTATCTGCATTAAAACTCTCAAGTTGTTATTAAACTAATAATAATTAGATATTTTGTCAATTAATTATTGTTAAGAAAAATTTTTAATGGTAATATATTTTTTATTACAAATTAAAAAAAAGATTATTTTTGAAATGAGTTATAAAAGAAAAGTTACAATAAAAGATTTTAGAGAAAATTTAAAAAAAGCAATCGATAATTATAAACATAATTTACAGTTTTTAAGTCAAAATCCTGTTGAGTTTGAGGAAATAAAAGAAATTCTTGGAAATGATTATAGAGAATGGATTTTCTTTTATAAAGAATATAAAAGGTTAAATAGAGAAAAGCAAATTATTTTTAGCAAATTCCCTAAACTAAGTTATAGGCAATTATTATTTATTTATTCAATTTATTTAGAGGTTGTTTTTGAAGAAAATACAATAAATATAAAATCACAATTAGATGTAATAAAAAATTTAAATTTTTTTTTGAAAAGATTTGAAAAAAATAAAATCACTACTGTTGAAAGCTCAGTAATTGCAAGTGAACTTATCCCACTTATAAGTGAAGTTAATAGAATTTTACAGGAGTTAGAAAATTTTCAGTTCATGGCCCTATTATATGCTGATGGGGATTTAAATAATAAAAGTAAGTATTCAAATATATTAAATCAAAGCAGTTATAAAAATTATGAGAAAAAAATGTATATTGATTCAGTTTGTGATAATAAAAATAAAGTTTATGATACTTTTACTGATGATGATTTTATTGATTTATATCTAACTTGTATAAAAGATAAGTTGGATTCAGACTTTCAATTTTTAAAAATAGATTTAGTAAAAAAAGAAATTTGTTCTTATCTATATGTTTTTAAAAGTTTCGATAATTGGGAACAGGTTTTTCCTTCTGAATTAAATATTATTGCTAAAAATGAAGATAAAAAAATTGTTATAAATAATTTGTTTTATTTTAGAAGAATAAAGTACGATAAATTAATTTCTGAATTAAAGATAATGTATAGTAAATTAAAAAACTTTGGTTTAAATTTTAGTGATACATATTTAGAACCCTTTTTAGTTAATTTAAATTCTGTTGATTTTAATAAGGATAAGTTAGATTATATTTTTTTTCGTATTGATGATTATGTATATTCTAATTCACGTTATTTATGTCCTATTAAAGATTTACCTTTTGATGACTTTCTTTTTTCATATTTCTGGAAAACTTCTGATATAAAAGAAAAGAAAAAATTTTCTAATAATTTTGAAGGAATTGTATTTAATATTTTTAATGAAAAAAAGTATGGATTTATTGCAAAAAAAAATATCGAGTATAAAATTCATAATAAAAGCTATGAAATTGATCTTTTAGCATATGATGCAAAAACTATAGTTATTGGGGAAGTTAAATCAACAGATGATAATTACTGGTTTAGTTCAATAAAGAGAAATGAAACAAACAATTTAAATGGTAAAGCTAAAAATCAATTGCAAAGAATGAAACAACATCTTGATAATATTGAAATATTAAATCAAATAGGGCTAACTCAAGAAGATCTTATCAAAAAAGAAGTTGTATTTATGATAATTTCAACAACTTTTGATGGAGTAGGCCAAGTTGAAGGTTGTGTATCTGTTAATATTTTTTTATTGGATTTGTTATTGTCTGAATACATAAAAAATAATAATACAATAAATCAAATTTACAAGAAAATATTAAATAAAATTAATTATAGTGCAACATTAGAGAAAGAATTTAAAGTAATTCTCGAATAGTTAGTAAGTTATGAGTAATAGGAAAAAATTTTTATGAATAAAAAAAAGAAACAAAATAAATTTGTATCTACAAACGATTTTGAAAAAGATATTGAAATGGCAAAATCAAAGTATATTCAAATGGCTCAATTTATTAAACAAAATCCCAAGAAAATAGAATCTATTAGAGATTTAATTGGTATAGAATTTGATGCTTGGTTATTTATATATGAAACAAGAAAAGATTTATTGAAAAAACGAGAAAATCAATTAAAAACTATTTGTATAAATAATAGTATTAAGGATATATTTATAGCTTATTCAAACTATGTGAAAACTTATTTAGTTAATACTCCTCCTCCTAGAGTGTTTGTTTATGTAAATACTTTTATTAAAGATGTTATGCGTTATAATAAAAAAAATTATAGTTTAAGAATGATAAATGATTCATCTAGTTTATTAGAATGTATAAAAAAAGAAGAAGAAACTTTCGCAGAGCTAAATAGTTTACAAGATAAAATTAATCTTTATGTAGATAATGAAGTTTCATATGAAATATTTTATGAAAAAAAATTTTTTATCACTGAGGATAATTTAAAAAAGTTAAAATTTTTATATAAAGGGCAAGAATTTTTATTAAGAGCAGAGCTTAATAAGTATGAAGATTATTTAAGAGCTCAAGTTTGGCATCTTGATGAATCTCAGCCTTTAGATTTTAACAATCGGGCAAGTTTGGCTTCAACTATGATTAAAGATCGGTTTGATCCACAATATAAATTTTTAACTAAAGATTATATTTATAAAGAAGTCGCCTTTTATTATTTTTTAATAGATTCTTTCTTTCCTGTTATTGAAAAAATTCAAAAAATAAATAATAGCTATAATGATGATTTAATTAGGTTTGAATATTCCCAATTATTAAGTTTTTTTAAAATCTTTATGGATATGAATAAAGTTAATTCTTCACTTAACAAAAATCCTTTACAAACTTTATTAATAGATCTTGATAATTATAAAGAGGACAATAGTTTATTAAATTATGCATTTTTTAAAATAGGAGATACTGTTTATACAAATAAACGAATGCTATATAATATTAACATGGCTGACCATTTATTTACACATTATTGGATGAAAGCAGATATTCAAGAAAAAAGAAACTTTTCAGCTAATCATGAAAAAGTAATGACTAAATTTTTAACAGATTATAAATTTAAAGCAAAATGTAATGTGAAATATAGAAAAGATAATCAACAGTATGAAATAGATATTATAGCAAAAGACGAAAGATCAATAATTTTTTGTGAAATAAAAACAACAAATGTCAAAGATAATTACTATGATATTAAAAAAAATATAAAAGGAAATTTATGTAAAGCTATTTATCAATTATCAAGATTAAAACAGCATATTAATGATTTAGAAGTTCAAAACCAATTAGACTTGAGCAAAAATGAAATATCAGAAAAAGAAATATTTTATGTAATTTATTCAATGACCCCAGATGGTGTTGGTCAGATTGATGATTTTCCATATTTAAACTTTTATTTATTTGATATACTATTACAGAATTATTGTACAGATCAAAATTTGACATTAAAACAAGCATATAATGATATATTAATTGGTTTGGATAAAATATTATAAGATGATAAAAATAATTAAGTTTTTTTTAAAACTAATAAATTTTTTTTGATATATTGTGTAAGTTCTGTAGTAGAATGGTAGAAATGTAACACAGTATATTTTAAATCTAACATTAGTAACGTTAGATTTAAATTTATAATGTTATATTAGAAGTTTAAATAATTTAATCTATGATTTACTACATAATTTTACTATTTAATACATAAAATTTAATAAAAAATATGTAGTATAAGGTATATTTTTAGTATTTATTATAATATTTGTAAATTTATTTAATTATGTTTTTTAGCCATAATTAGGGAATCTCTTTCAATATATTTAGTAGACAATTTTACTTGTGTAGTTATGCTTTGTTTATTTATCAATTTTATCAAGTTTTCTATTGCTAGTTTTCCCATTTGTTTTCTATCAATATGCATAGTTGTTAAGGAAGGATGAATATATTGGCTTAATTCGATATCATCAAACCCTACAACAGAGATTTGATCTGGTATCTCATAACCTAATTCTCTTAATGCTTTAATGGTTGCTAGAGCGATTCTGTCCCCAGCACAGACAAAAGCTGTAGGAAATTCTTTGAACTTTTTTAATTTGTTTAATACTTCTTCATAATCTGCTAAAAGAGAATTAAGAGGAGAATTATCTGTTATAATAAAGTTTTGATTAAGTTCTAGATGATAATCATATAAAGCTTTTTGGAAGCCACACCATCTCTCATATAAACTTGAGGTCATTTTATAAGATCCAATGAATCCTATTTTTCTATGGCCTTTTTTTATGATTCTTTGAGTAATATAGTAAGAGCCTTCAGTATTAGCACTAGTTATACTTTCAATATTTAATCCATAATAAATATTATCAACAGAAAGTAGGGGGATATTAAGAGTTTTTATATATTCAACATATTGATTAGACAATACACCAATAATTAATGCACCAGTAAATTCCATTTCACTATAGATATTTGGTAATGAATTTTTATCTTCCATATCTTTCGTAATGGTAGCCATCACAGCATTGTAATTATTTTTTGTAGCATAAAAATCAATTGACCAATAAATATCATTATAGAAATATACATCATTTTGGATATATTCTGGAATAAATACTATGATGTTACTATTTTCATTATTTGTTATATATCCAACTCTTTTTGCTTCTTCTATAACTTTTAATCTTGTTTCTTCGCTAACTCCTTCTTTATTGTTTAGAGCAAGGGAAACAGCATTTTTTGATATATTTAATTCATTAGCAATGCTTTGCATTGATGGTTTCTTTTTTTTCTTATCCATTATTTTATCCTTAATGTTATAAAAAATAGCATTTTATTAATTTAATTATAGTAGTCTTTTAAACTTTTGTAAAGTAAATTTGTCAAGTAAAATATTGTATATATTGAATTTTTTTGTGATAATGTAAAGTAATTTATTCAAAAAACTTTATATTTTTATTATATTAACTTGACAATATTTTTTTATGATTTTACTCTTTCTTTTATTAAAAGATATTAAAACAAAAAGGATATAAAATGAAATTAGAAAAATATAAAAATAATCCAATTCTCTCTCCAAATCCAAATAATGATTGGGAGAGTTTAGTAACAACTAATCCAGCGTCTTATTATGATGAGGAGAGGGATGAAGTAATATTAATATATAGAGCTGCAGGTTTTGATAAGGAGCATAGAGTAAATTTAGGTATCGCTAAAAGTAAAAATGGGTATGATTTTGAGAGGGTTAGTGATAAACCCTTATTTGAAATAGTTGATGGTACTTGGGACAGTGGTTCAATAGAAGATCCAAGAATAGTAAAAATTGATGATTATTATTTTATTACCTATGCTGCAGTTAATTCTCCACCAGGAAAATATTGGTTAAATGAGGGAAATAATAGAGATACTATTAAAGATTTACCACCTTCAGCTCCAATTGCATTAAGAAATAATGAGACTAGAACAGGACTTGCAATAACAAAAGATTTTAAAACTATTTATAGACCTGGATATTTAACAGATCCAACTTTGGATGATAGAGATGTAATTCTCTTTCCAAGAAAAATAAACAATCAGTTTATTTTACTTCATAGACCATTAAAATGGGTAGGAGAAAAATATGGAACTGAGAATCCAGCTATTTGGATTTCAAAATGCGATGATTTATTAGAGAATAAAAAGCTCTCATTATTAGCTAAATCTGAGTTTGATTGGGAGTATAAAATAGGGGGAAGTGCTCCACCCATTGAAACTGAATTTGGTTGGTTTATGCTTTATCATGCAGTAGGAGTAGATAAACAATATAGAATTGGAGCAATGTTATTAGATTTGGATAAGCCAGAAATGGTAACCCATAGATTAAAGAATCCTATTATGGTTCCAGAATATGATTATGAGTTAATAGGCCTTTATAATGGTATATGTTTTCCTTGTGGTAACTTTGTAAAAGGTGATAAATTGTTTGTTTATTATGGCGGAGCCGATCAATATGTAGGAGTTGCAACCTGTAACTTTTCTAGTTTATTAAATGAGTTATTAGAAAATCCAATAAAGTAATATTAATTAAAAATAAGCCTACAAATTATAATATATTAATAATTTGTAGACTTTATTAATTATATTTATTCATCTAATAGTGATAAACATTTTTGTGGTTCATTAGCAAATAATGCAGTAATTTTTACTTTATCAAGTAGATTCTCGTCTTCTAACATTTTAGTTAAAACATCAAAAAGTACACCTTTTCCTCTATCCATTTTGCAAGAATTTAAAGTTTCATCTAAATCATCTCTTTCTTCAAAGGATCCATACCAATTGCCATAGCAAGTATAATCAACACCACAGCTAGGACTTCCATCTATTCCAACAATTCCTAATACTTTAAACATTTCAGGATTGTTTAAATATTCAATTAATTGATCAATTATAGGTCTTAAGATTTTTTTGCAATAATTTCTAAAGAAAATATTATCAAATTGGTTACTAACATGGCCCCAACGTTTTGCTCCATACATAGTAAACTCAGGACAAGGTAATTGGATTATTTGAATATCATTTTTAATTGCTTTATCTAAAAATAGTTTTCTCAAAGATTCTTCTTTATCCATATCTTCTTTATTATACATAACTACTTTTGATGCGATGTTTAATATGCAGTGAGATACAAAAATTATTTTTTTCATATTAATTTCTTGCCTCCTCTTTTAATAAAATAATAGTACTACAAGTTGTTCAATTTAAAAAGTAAAAAAGAACAAATTTATTAAAAATAGTAAAGTTGTACTTTTTTTTGAAAAAATTGTTTGACAAGTTGAACAGGTGATTATACTCTAGTTTATGTGAATTAAATACTGAGGGGTATATGATGAATAACGAAGACAAGGCAAAATACAATATTAACAAATTAGGAAAAGCTCAACCTAAATATGTTGATGCATATAATAAACTTTTTGCAAAAATTGAAAAGATGAATGAAGGTGATAAATTACCACCAGAGAATGACTTAGCTAAAGAAATCGAAGTCTCAAGAAATACACTTAGACAAGCTTTACAAGTATTACATGAAGACAAAATTATTTACAAGAAAAAAGGCGCTGGTACATTTGTAGCAAATGCTCCATATCTTGGATTATTAGAATTAGGTAGTTATGATACTTTAATTAATACCTATAAAAAAATGAATATTCCAATTATTGTTGAAGATTTAAAACTTACAATTGAAGATATTAGTACTATTGTTGCTAAAGAATTAAACAGTGAAAGTTCAACAATGTATTATATCTCAAGAGTAATTAAAGATAAAAATAAACTAGATAGAATATTGGCTTATGTTGAAGATTTTATTCCAACATCTATTTCGAAGCATATAGATTTTTATAAGTATTCAACAACAGAATTTGTTGATGCTTATGAAAAATTAGGATTTTCTTCTTTCTGTAATATAACAACTGAGAAAGCAACAAGATTCTATCAAGATAAATTAAATGTTGAAAAAGACACCCCAATATTAGTACTACAACAAATAATCTTAAATAATACGAATAATAAAATATATATAAACAAGACTTTTTTTAATACTGAATTTACGGATAATGCCCTATTCATTAATAGAGGGAGAAAAAATGTAAATTAAGTATGTTGATAATATAGGAGGTTATAAATTATGACAGAAAAAGTAGGTAAAAAGTTTTCTATTAAAGAAGATTTTTCAATGCTAGCATTGTTAATTATTCCTGTAGGTGTTGCTGTAAATTTTGTAGGAGGACAGTTAGCATCTCTATTAAAGTTACCAATGTATTTAGATACAATTGGAACAATCTTTACAGCTATTTTATGTGGACCATGGGTAGGTGCTGTAACAGGATTATTAACAAATATCTTCACAGGTATTGCAAATCCAGTTAACTTTGCTTTTATCCCAGTTGCAATTATTGCTGGTTTAGTAACAGGTGTTTTCGCTCGTCACGATTATTTTAGTGTATGGTGGAAATGGGTTATTGCTATGTTAGTTATGGCTGCAGCATCAATTATTTCAGCAGCTCCAATCGTTGTATTAATGTTTGGTGGAGTTACTGGTGGCGGTACATCAATTATCACAGCTACAGCAATGGCTGCAGGTGCAAACATTTGGGCAGCATTCTTTGGTACAGAAGGTATCTTTACTGTATTAGATAGAATGGTATCTTTCTTAATTAGCTGGTCTGTAATTAAAGTTATTCCAGATCGTAACTTAGTTAAATTTAGTTGCGGTATGTTCTATGTAAAAAATAGAAAAAATAAAAAAGAAGCAGAACTTCAACCTGAAGTAGAAGCATAAATAATTACTTACATAATTAACAAAAGGAGTAGTAGCTAGCTAAGTTTTAGTTGGCATTTAAAATTATGGAAAAAACATATACAGAAAGAATTCAAATTCACAAAAAAAATAAGATTGCAGGCTTAGACCCCTCAACAAAATTTAAAGTTGTAATTTTATTTTCTATTTGTACATTTATTATTAATAGTATTAAATTAACTGATTATAATTTAGCTTTGCTACTTATTCCTTGGTTTATAGTTGTGCCATTAATGTTTTTAATTACTGGAGAATTTAAGAAATGTATGAAATCTATGAAGGCTGTAAATATTGTAGCAATATTTATTATCGTAGTTCAGGCATTTATTATAGCAGGGGGAAGAACTCTTTGGTCCTGGCACTTTATTGCAATTAGAGAAAAGGGCTTACAAACTGCTATATCTTTAGGTTTCTTAGTACTAAATATCGCAGGTATCTTTGTTTGGATGCTGCAAAGTACAACTACAAAAGAAATTTCAAGAAGTCTTGAAGCTTCAGGTATGAGCTATAAAGTTGCATATATTTTTACATCTTCTTTAGAGATGATAAAAGTATTAGGTAAAAATAGTCATACCATTTTAGATGCTCAAAGAGCACGGGGGGTTGAGACTGAAGGTAATTTAAAAGTAAGAACAAAAGCATTTTTCCCAACTCTAGTACCATTAATTTTAGGTGGAATTATTGGTTCTGAAGAAAGAGTATTAACCTTAGAAGCTAGAGGCTTTTCTATAAAAGGGGAAAGAACTCATTTATTCAATTTAGAAAAATCGGGATATGAAACAGGAACTCTAGTTATTAGCATAATTATTACCTGTTTAGTAGTAGGGGGAAGAATAGCATTATGGCTTATGAAATAGAATGTAATGATGTAACTTATACATATCCATTAGCAGAAAAACCAGCAATTAAAAATTTAAATATTAAGATTGAAAAAGGTAAACTCTATGGTGTCGTTGGAGAAAATGGATCAGGTAAAACCACCCTTTGTTCAATATTAAGAGGATTTGCTCCTAGTTTTTATAAAGGGGAGATGAGTGGAGAAATTTTATTACAAGGAAAACCCTTAGATTCTTATGAGGATCAAATTTCTAGAAAAATTGGATATGTATTCCAAAATCCATTCACTCAAATTAGTGGAATTAAAGATACTGTTTTTGAAGAAGTTGCATACGGTTTAGAAAATTTTGGTGTTGATGTAAAAGAGATTGAAAGAAAAGTAATTGAAATTATGGAGCTCACAGATATTATAGAGCTCGCAGAAAAAAGTCCTTTCGAATTATCTGGAGGACAGATGCAAAGAGTAGCTTTAGCATCTGTAATTGTTCTAGATCCAGAAATTTTAATAATTGATGAACCAACAAGTCAATTGGATCCTCAAAGCACAGAAAGTGTTTTTAAAATTATTAGAAAATTAAAAGAAGAAAGAAAGACAATAATCTTAGTAGAACACAAAGTAGATTTATTAGCTGAATATTCAGATGAAATGATTATCTTGCATGATTCACAAGTTATAAAAATGGGAGATTCAAGGAAAGTATTATCTGATATTGGTTTGAAAAAATATGGCATAAAATTACCTCAAGTAACTTTACTTGGAGAAAAATTAAGAGAAGCTGGTTTAAAAATTGATGAATTACCAATAACTAAACAACAAGCTTTAGATCTTATTGAAATGCAAAGGAAGGTAATTTAATGAAGGATTTATTATTGAAAGATGTAAGTTTTACTTATCCTGGAGATTTTTTAGCTGTAGATAATATCAACATGTCAATTAAAGGTGGAGATAATGTAGCTATAATTGGTCAAAATGGGGCTGGTAAAACCACAACTGTTAAAATGATGAATGGGTTATTAAAGCCTTCAAAAGGCGATGTAATAATTGGAGATTTGAATACTAAAGATTATACCACAGCACAAATCTCAAGATTTGTAGGTTATGTATTTCAAAATCCAGATGATCAAATTTTCCATTCCACAGTTGAAAGTGAAGTTACCTTTGGTCCTAAAATGATGAAATTAAGTGAAGAAGAAATAAAAGAAAGAGTAGATAAAGCCCTCACATTAACAGGTTTATTATCTTCTAGAGATGAAAACCCATATAATCTGCCTCTTTCTATTAGAAAATTCGTAACAATTGCTGCAGTTATAGCAATGGATACAGAGATTCTAATTTTTGATGAACCCACTGCAGGACAAGATGAAGATGGTAATGAAAGACTTAGTAAAATATTAAAGTCTTTACATGAAGAAAATAAGACAGTAATTACAATTTCCCATGATATGGAATTTGTAGTAAATAATTTTTCAAATGTTATAGTAATGGCTAAAAAGAAAGTTTTAAAAATTGGAAATCCACAAGATATATTTTGGGATTTTGAAACCTTGGAAAAGGCTAATTTAAAACAGCCAATCGTTAGTGATATTTGTAGAAGTCTAAAAATTGATAATAGTATTGTACATATGGATGATGCTGTAAAGGAAATAATTAAAAAAATAAAGGTATGAAAAAT
Source organism: Sphaerochaetaceae bacterium (assembly GCA_963678415.1). Classification (GTDB taxonomy): domain Bacteria; phylum Spirochaetota; class Spirochaetia; order Sphaerochaetales; family Sphaerochaetaceae; genus Pleomorphochaeta. Next base: position 52,941 of record OY782833.1, read on the forward strand.
AACATAAAGACATTCTCTTTTTTAGCATTTGCAATGTATTTTTTAACAGGCACTGCTTGTATTTTAATTGGAAGTAGTTTGCCGCAATTAGTAGAGATGTATAATCTTGGACTACAATCTGTTGTATTATTGGGTTCAGCTTATGCATTAGGTCGAGTTACTACAGTTTATATAACTGGTAGATTAGTAGAAAAAATAGGACCAATAAAGGTATTAGTTATTGGAGTTCTTTTAATTAGTGTTTTTCTAGGTGGAATAACAACAGTAATTAATTTCTATTTTGGTATGTTTGTAGCTTTCTGTGGTGGTATGGGCATGGGTGCTCAAGATGCAGTATGTCCTGTATTATTAAGTCTTGCAGCAAAGAAAAATTACTCAGGAGCCCTAAGTGCTGGTCAAGCTTTATTTGGCTTAGGTACTTTTACAACACCATTGATTATTGGTATTTTACTTAATTTTAAAATTAAATTTTATTATGCATATTATATATTATTGATAATTCCAATAATTATGTTAGTAATAATTGCTATTTCAAATTTTAAGATTGAATGGCCAGTAAATGAAAATAATGAAAACAATACACTAGTAAAACCTTTATATGAAAAAAACATGATATTGGCTTATATAATTTTAGCAGTTATATGTGCTTCCTATAGTGCTACTGTTAATTCACTCAATTTATATATTTCAACTTTTGCTCAGAATTTAGGATTATCACAATCAAATTCAGCATTTATGTTAACAATTTATAATATTGGATGTGTAATAGGCTCTTTAGTTTTTATTAAAGTTTTAGAACATATAAAGGAAATGAAGGTTTTATTATATAATAATATTTTTGCCTTCATAGCAATAATTTTAGCAATAATGATTAATAAAGTATCTTTCTATTTTATTTTATTGTTTATTGCAGGATTTTTCTTGGGTGTTTTATTCAGTGTTATTGTCGCAATAGCTACAAGAATTGGTTATAAGAGAATTAGTGTTGCTGGCTCTCTTGTTGGAACAGCTAGTGGCGGTTCTGATATTTTAACCCCAATTATAACAGGTAAATTAGTTTCAATGTTAGGTATCGGTGTTGCTTTTAAGTTCACCTTAGCTACGATTGTTATTTCAGTAATAGGAGTAATAATTTTAAATATTAATACAACTGAAGATAGAATAGGAGTAAGTTATGCAATTGCAGAGTAAAGAAATATTAAATGATGAAGGAAAACAATACCATATTTGTTGCAAAGAAGGTGATGTTGGTAGATATGTTTTACTACCTGGAGATCCCTTTAGAACAGATATTATTGCAAAACATTTAGATAATCCAAAACTTGTTGCACACAATAGAGAACATAAAACCTGGACTGGTGAATTAAATGGAGTTAAAGTTTCAGTTTGTAGTACAGGTATGGGATGTCCTTCCACAGCTATAGCTGTAGAAGAATTAATTCATTGTGGAGCAGATACATTTATTAGAGTTGGTACTTGTGGACGTATATGTCCTGAAAGTTATAATGAATCTTTAGAGGGAGTTATTATTACCGGAGCTATTAGAGATGAAGGGACTACTGTCCATTATGTTCCTATAGAATACCCCGCTATTGCAAATCGTCATGTCGTTGAAGCTTTGTCCAATGTGTGTTTAAGAAAAGGTTATAACTTTGCTGAGGGAATAGCTCAATCTAAAGATTCTTTTTATGGTCAGCATGATCCTGATAGTATGCCAAATAGTGGTGTATTAAAACAAAGATGGGAAGCTTGGGAAAAAAGTGGTGTAATGGCCTCAGAAATGGAAACTTCAGGATTATTTATTGTCTCTTCAATTAGAGGAGTAAGAGCTGGTGCTATAATGGCTTATGGAACTATGAATGATCATACTATAGAGATAGCCTGTGATGCTATAAAAGATTTAATTGAAAAGGATAGGAGTTAATAATCTTATTATGAAGAAGAAGTTAATTATTGATACTGATTGTGGATCTGATGATGCTATGGCAATAGCAATTGCTTTGAAAGATAATGATTTTGATATTAAAGCAATTACTGTAGTTGCCGGGAATGTTGCTGCTGATCAAGCTGCTAAAAATACATTAACAACATTAGAATATGTAAATGAATATTTTCCTCCTGTTTATATGGGCGCTAAAAAGATGCTTATAAGAGATTTAGTATATGCTCATGAAACTCATGGTAATGATGGAATGGGAGATCTTGGCTTTGTCCCTAAAAAATTAAACCTAGCTGATGGAAATGCAATTTTTAAAATGATTGAAATGCTAAAAGCAGGTGAAGATAAAGAATATGATGTTATAGCATTAGGTCCATTAACAAATATTGCTCTAGCTATAAGACTAGATTATGAAGCTATGAGAAAGATAGATAATTTAGTAATTATGGGATCTGCAGGATTAGGTTGGGGTAATGTTTCTCCTGTTGCAGAATTTAATATTTGGCAGGATGCAGAAGCTGCTAAAATTGTAATTGATTCAGGTTTAGAAAAAATAATTTTAGTTGGTTGGGATGCTTGTTTAGGTACTAGCATGCTAAATCAAGATGAGCTTGATAATTTAAAAATGAGTGGTGAATTAGGGGCTTTCTTAGTTGATAGCAATAGAGTTTTAATTGATATGAACAAAGGAAGATTTGGCTATAATTGTTTAGATATGGCTGATCCAGCAGCTATGGTTGCTGCTTTAAAACCAGAAATTATTAGTGAAATGGATAAATATTACTGTGAAGTTGATACTTCCAATGGTCCAAGCTATGGTGCTGTGTTAGTCGATTTTAATCATTTCTCTGGTAAAAAAGAAAATGTTTATATCTGTAGTAAATTAAAAAGTGAAGAATATAAAAAATATGTTTTAGACATTTTAATGAAATAAATAGGAGCTCTTATGTATAAAGTAAAATTTATGATGGGTCCCTCTGATTGTAATGATGAAAACATTCCAAAATATAGTGAAGATTTTATCAAAGAATTATCAGAGCAGTTATCAGAAGAAGTAGTTTATGCTTCAATGGATGAAATAGCTAAAGAAGCTTTGCCTATATATTTTATTGCTTCTGGTGGAGCTGAAAGAGATTTCAGTAAAAACTATAAAAAGACTAAAGGTAAATATATCTTATTAACAACTCCTGCTTATAATTCTTTGGCCTCAGCATTAGAAATATTAGGTTTCCTACATGAACAAGGTCTTGAAGGGGAAATTATTCATGGCTCAATGCAGCTAATCGCAAAGCGTTTAAAAGTCTTGAAAAAAGTTTCTGAAGCAAAAAGAAAAATGGTTTCAATGAGACTTGGCTGCTTTGGAAAACCTGATGGATTATTATCAAGTGAAGTAAATGAGAAAGATCTAAAAAATACCTTTGGTATGGAAATAGTTCATTTAGACTTAGACGAATTAATCAATGAATATAATATCGGTGGATATGAAGAAAATGAATATACCAAAGATTTAAAAACTAAAGATTTTAATAAAGATGAAATCGAAAAAGCTTTAAATGTATATGGTGCACTTACAAGGTTGATTAAAAAATATAGTTTAGCTGCTATTTCTGTTAAGTGTTTTGAATTATTGGGTAAAATAAATACAACCGGCTGTTTAGCCTTAGCTATATTAAATGCTCAAGGTATTCCAGCAGCTTGTGAAGGGGATCAAAAAGCTTTAGTTAGTATGACAATAGCTTATTTAATTACAGGAAACCCTGGTTTTATGGCTAATCCTAATTATATTGATTCTGATACAAAAGAATGTGTTATAGCCCATTGTACATTACCTTTAAATATGCCTGACGCTTATTCTTTAACCACACATTTTGAATCAGGAATTGGTGTTGCTATAACTAGTGATATAAAATCTCAACCATTAACAATATTTAAAAGTGATGGGGGAGAGAAATATTTTGCACATGTTTGTTCTTTAGAAAAAACTATGCATAGAAATGATTTATGCAGATCTCAAATGACTGTTAAAATTGATGATTATACTTTTGACTATTTGATGAATAATCCTATCAGTAACCACCATATTTTTGTTTTAGGTGATTGGGTAGAAGAATTCAATGAATTGTATAAATAATTAAGAGAGAGAGATCTTTGTTCTTTATCTTTTCCTTGATTGGATAAGATAAAGAACTCTTTTTTATATTATTTAATTATTTATTTTAATTTTAATTTTCTTTTCTTTAACATCCATTTAAAAATAAACATTGTTAAAATTGAATCAAGTCCAGTACCAATGGCAAACATTAAAGCTATTTGATTTAAATTTGGATTATAGATTTTTAATCTATATAAAATAAACAATGTTCCATAAAAAATACTATTAATAACTACTGATTGAAATAGCATATAATTAGTTTTTCCTATTCCATAAAAAATACTATCAATCACGTTATTATAAGCAAAAAGGATATAAAAAATTAAAGAAATTATGGCTATATAAAAAACTTCATTATAATTGTTTATGTTCATCACTGTTTTTAAAAAAGGTTTCCAGATAGGAATTGAAATAAGCCATGTTAAACAAATTATAGTAGTTAATAAAAAATATGGGATACTTCTTTCTTCAATAGCCTTATTTCCAAATTCACCACAGTCTCTTTTTACTACTTGCCCTAATTGCGTTACTGGTAATAATAGCCAACCCCAAATGAAATTATTTGTTACCCAAAAAGTACCTTGTCCTTCAACACTATTAACAATTTTTAAAACCATAAGTACAAAAGCGGCATTTCTTATAAGGCTTTCTATTCCTGAATATGATCCAACTTTAAACCATTCTTTAGTCCAATAAAAGTTTAATTTTTTTGTTGAAAGAATATTGATTGAACTTTGTTTTAATAAAAAATATATAACAATTAATAAAATTAGATTTATCATTATATTTCCATAGGCAATGCCCTTTACTCCAATGTTTAATGAAAAAGGTAATGTTGAAATTAAAAAAGTATCACTAAAGATTGATAAAATCATTTGGACAAATAAAACAATTAAAATATGTTTTTCTTTTTTTAGTGTTAATAAAATTAATATTAGGAATTGAATCATTATATATAATATTGAAGCAATAGATTCTAGTTTCATGTATGAAGCCGAAGCTTCAATTAGTTCTGGTTTTTGATTCATAAAAATTAATAAAGGTTTAATAAATATTATTATTAATATTGAAAAGAAAGCATAAGTTATAAAACATATTATTAATCCTGTTTTAACTTTATTTTCAAATTCCTCATCATTATTTAATGATTTCCCCATTATATAAAAAATAGGAAGTAATATTGTTTCTTGAATTATTTCATATAGTGTATTTAACCAAGAAATTTGGCTTGCTATATTAAATCCGTAGTCACTAGGTAAATTCCCTAAAAAATTTATACGAAGTGTTTGATAAAGCAAAGGAAGAAGTCCAAATAGTAATAAGGTTCCGAATAATTTGTAGTCTATTTTTTTTAAAGAGGATAATTTGATATTCAATTTTTTGTTCCAATATATTAGTGTTATAATAAAAATATTTTTACATATGTAATATAATAGGTCAATAGAAATTAATAATAAAAAAAGTATTTTATTCAGGAGTGTATATGGATCTTGTAAATAAGGAAATAAATTGTTCAATTCAATTATTAAAAGAAGCAATTAATTCAGTTCAAAATAGCTATTATATAATAGAAACAATTGAAGGTAAAAAAATAAGAGAGAGAGTGTTTTGTTATGAACTTTATCACCAGATGAGGAAAATTCAAGAAAAGCTTGAAGTTGATTTTATTTAATTATAAATGGGGAATTAGATAAAATAGGTAACGATATATTTAATAATGAAAAACCAGACTTTGTTTTTCATATACCTGGTAATATGAAAGATAATACTTTAGTTATTGAAGTAAAAGGGCAGTATGATAAAGATCAAGTAAAGAAAGATTTTGAAAAACTTAATAGATTTACTAAGTATTATAATTATAAAAAAGGACTTTTTTTAATTTATACTTTATCAAAGTATGAGTTTATAAGTAAAATTAAACAACATAAGGATTTGTTTATAGAATATACATATAATAAAAATATTATTATTTTATGCAAAAAAGATTATGATTCAAAAATTGAAGAAATATATTTGTCTGAAATTTTAAAGTAATATAATTAAAATATTGCTGAAGTATTAAAAAATGCAATGAAAGAACTATTTCATTGCATTACAATTTTAACATTTTAATTTACAAAAATATATTATATTAAATCAGCTAATTGTTTACCCATTTCTAAAATATCTAAACCTTTAGTAAATTGCAGACAAGTTCCACTTGGGAATCTTGTTTTTTGAACCCATTTATCAGGTATTGAATTAAGACCATATTTGGCACCTAAAATTGAACCTGCAACAGCTCCAATAGTATCCGCATCACGAGCATAGTTACCAGCAAGGATTACACCTTTTTTGAAAGATGAATGTTCGAGTTTTAAGCATGCAAATGCTGCAGGGATTGCTTCAGCTGTAGTTGCCCAAGTTGATGTTACAAGTTCATCATGAAGAGGCATCCACGCATCCAATACATCCTTTCCTTCAACAATTTCCATAGCTCTATTCATCGAATAATATAACCAACTGTCTTTTGGAATTATTGAAATAGATTTTTCAAATATTTCATCCCAAGGTGCATCTACCATAGCAAGAGATACTGCAAGTGCTACAACTTGAGCACCCCAAACACCATCTCTATAATGACTAACTTCAGCATCAATTTTAGCTAATTCTAAAGCTTTATCCTCATTTCCTGCACAGACAATTCCAACAGGTGGAATTCTCATAGCAGTTCCATCACTCATGTGGAAAGTATTAAATTTGCCGCTCTCTGGAGGTCTAATACCTTTTTTTAAATTTTCAGCAGCTCTAATTTCACTTTTACCACCTCTTTTAAATTCATCTTGAACTACAACATCTTCAAGCCATGCATTAACAACATCTTCGCTAGTAAAATTGCCTTTAGTATTAATTAAGGTTTTAGCTGTTAGAAGAGCAAATTCTGTATCATCAGTACTCCAAGCTGCTCCTGAATTAAAGTCAGTTGTTATTCCATAATTTTCTCTATTTGATTGCATTCTTGCTGCATCTCCAAAACTATCACCTATAGCTAATCCGGATAATGCTCCACAAGCTCTGTTCTCTCTAAGTTCTTTGTTTTCTCTTAGTGCTTTAACATCTAACATACTTTCTCCTATATTTCTTCAACTGATAGAGTATTAAACGCTGTTCTTCCTCTATCATACATAGCAAGTCCAACCATCCCATATTTGTAGGAATTGTCTTTATAATTAAGTTCTATATTATTGTCAATTTTTAAGGTTAAAAGATCCTCTTCAACTTTAAATTCAACATGATATTCTTTGTTTTTTTCTATTTTAAATTCTTGTTTAGTTAGTATTTCTAATTTACCATTTACTGTTTTACCAATTATTACAGAGTCTTTATAAAAACCACCGTAATAACCTCTTTGAGCACCTTGTACTCTAAGAGCTAATAAGCCACAATTCTCACTTTCAATTTTTAAAATGTTCTTTACAATTACATCTTTAGTAAAATAGTTACCAGTAACAGCTTCAGCATGTTCAAGTGCCATAACACTTAAATTATCATCTTCGATATCCCAAGCTCCGTGGTTAATTGAAAATGGTGTAATTGTTCTAAATTCTGGCTTTTGCTTATCCATTTTTATAGTATATTTTGCTTTACCAGTAATGCTAAAATCATCTAAATATAAGAAACCATAATCATAAGCTCTAATTCTTGAATTTGATTCTAAGCTAATTCCAACTTCATCACATACGCATCCATTTAAATCAGGAATAGTAAATTTAATTTCAGTCCAGGTTTTTTCATTTAAAGTTATACTATTTTGGTAAACTAATTCTTTAGTACTACTATTTCTTACATAAGGGGTTACTATAAAATCTGAAGCTCCAGAGAATTTATCACTGTAGATATACATTTTTACAGTCTGCCCACTATAAGCTTTAGGGGAGAAAGAAGGGGAGTATCTTTCATCATCAAAATCTTCTCTTCTATAGAAGGTTTTATAATAAATTCTACTTTTTTCTCCTCTTTTCATTCTGTCATAAATAATTCTTAAACTACCTTTACCACTGTGTGCATATTCACTTGAATGACTTATTTGAGTTTGATTAGTGTTTGAAACTCTAAAGCCATGGGTTGAACCAGGTAATTCAAAATCAAAATTAATATCTCCATCTTTATAATTACATAATGATGGCACTTCTTCATTATTTAATTTATAAGCCCAAGATACTAATTCTTTAATATAGGTTGGGATATCAATAATATTTAGATAACCGCTGATACCACTAAGGGCAATAAAATCATTAATAGGTTTTCTATAACATTCTTTAATTTTATCAAGGCCGTTACTAACTCCTAGAATTGATCCAACGTTTCCTGCATTGCAGTCAGTATCCCAACCAGCCATTGTTGCTATTTCAATTGCTTGATTTATATCAGATCCATAAAGCATAGACATGATACAAACTCCGGCGTTTGGAATTATATGGCAAACTCCCTTGTATTTATCATATCCCCAATTATCTTGGAGATATTTTAAACACTCTCTCCAATTATCTTTATGGTCTTTATGAAATTTAATTACTGCATTTACAACATCTCTATAAACACAGGTTTGTGGAATATTTTCTAAGCCAGAATTTATTATTTCATCTATATTATCACTCTCATAGGCTTTAGCTATACAAGCGGCAATAAATGCAGCCCCATAAATTCCCTCTCCATCGTGAGAAACACTTGCTGCAGTGGTTGCATATTCTGCTGCTTTTTTTGGGTTTCCTGGCCAGACAAATCCCCAAGTATCAATAAAGATTTGACCACCAATTTGTTCTGCTCTTATTTTCCCATTAGTTTCAATGCTACCACTTTCTGGTGGGTTAATACCATTTTTTAAGTTTAAATAAGCAGTGTGTTCTGTGGAAACGCCATAACCTCCCCACCAAAACATGCCAATTTCTTCTCTTGAATAGTTTAACCAAGCCTGGGCAACATCTAAAGCATTAAGCTTTTCTTTATAATTTCCATCATTTAGAGCTCTTAAAAAATATACTGGACCATTAGCATCATCATCTGCTGCAAAGTTTTTAAAATCTTTTACATAGTTGGTGATATTTCCATAAGCTCTTTCAATTCTATCAGAAGACCAAACTGTTGGTTCTACAGGTGCACCTAATCTTATACCAATGTTCATAGCTAAAAAGCCTGCATAGGTTTTATCGATTAGCTGATCTAAATTAAATTTCATATAACCTCTCATAAGATTCCCATCCATCTTAAAAAATAGATGGGAAAATTATTTACTAATTATTATTCTCTTTTAGTTTAATACTGTTGCTAAATATTCACTAATTTTAGTTCCACCAGCATTATTCCATTTTTCTACAAATTCATCGAAGCTATCAATGCTCTTTTCTCCACGGATAATTGCTGTTGAATATTCAGTATATAATTTATCCATAGCATCTTTTAATGGTAGTAATTCATCAGGAAGAATTACGTTTGTATCAGGAGCATAGTATTCTTTCATCATGTTTAATGAAGTAACTCCAGCATCACTCATAACTTGACCATTAATATTAGATGTATCTAAGCCATTTAAGGTATCCCAGAAACGAGCCCACCATTGTGGGAATGCATCTGTTAATTCAATAGTTCCATCAGCTTTAGTTACATGATGAGTTCCTTCAATACCAAGTTTATCAATAACTCTTCCATCTGCTCCTGCCATATAATCCATTACAGCAAATGCAGCATCTTTAACTTTAGAATCAACATTAATACCAAATCCACGACTTTCTTTTGTAATATCAACACTAATGTAAGCTTGATCTACACCTTTAGCAGGTGGTAATACTACTAATTTAGCTTGATCTCCGTTTGTTTGTACCATTTTGTTATTATAGATATTTATAACAGCTCCTGCAGTACCACAAATTAGGCCAGAATCTCCTTCGTAGAAAGCTTTTTCTTTGGTATCCCATTGTTTTGTAATGTAGTTATTATCGAATAAGCCATCTTTATATAATTTAGCATAGTAAGCTAATTTATTCTTTTCAGCATCAGTTGCTTGAGAATAAACCCATGTGCCATTTTCTTTTGTGATTGTTGAATCAACACCAAAAGCATGGTTGAATACTGAGTTTAATTTTAAGATTGTACCATCTGTTGTTAATGGCCATTGGCATAATCCTTTATCCTTCATTTCTTTTAAGAAATTGTAGTAATTATCTGGAGTTGGATCTGCTAATAAAGCTTTTGAAGAGGATAGTTGATTAAACCAATCTTCTCTTACAACAGGAACACTTACTCTAGGTGGTGCTAACCATAAAAGATATGGATAGTTAGCCATTCTATCTGTGTTATGTTGGTCCATGATATTCTTAACATTTTCTGATGAAGCAATATAAGGAGTTAAATCTTCTAATAAACCTTCTTGTGCAATTGGTAAATCTCCACCTTGGAAATAAATTAAATCAGGACTAATTTGTCCAGTTCTATAAGCAATAGGTACAACTGTTGCATAAGAGCCTGAAGGTGCATTAAGAATTTCTAATTTAATGTATTTGCCTTCTTTTGCTAAGCCTTCTTCAATAGCTTTAACCATTTCAGGGTTTCCTGGATCTTCAGGATTTACATCCTTACAAAGATAAGTAACTGTAACAGGATTATCAACTGTGCCGTAAACATTGTCACTTGTAGTTGATTCTGCTTCTTTTGAACCACTAGCAAAAGCAAAATTCATTGTAATTGCTAATACCATAAGAGCAATAATTATTCGTTTTTTCATAAAACTTCCTCCATTTTGTGTTTTATTCTTTTATAGATCCAGCTAGTGCATCTTTTGTGTAAAATTTTAATACTACTGGATAAATTACTAATATAGGGATGATTGCAACCACAATGGTTGCAGCCTTAAGCGCTGTATAATCAACACGAGCTAAGTCGTTATAATTAAATACATTTTGTTGACCGATTAGAGAAACAGTATCTCCAAGTACAACAAATTGTCTTAAAATTACTTGTAGTACGGTATCTTTTTGATTAAGGATATAGATACTAGCTTTAAAATATTCATTCCATCTTAAAACTGAATAGAACATTGTAATTGTTGCTATTCCAGCAGAAGATAATGGGACTATTATTTTAGTTAGCATGTTTATATGATTTAAGCCATCAAGCTTTCCAGCTTCAATGATATCTTTAGGGACTCCTTCAAAATATCGCATCATAATTACCAAGTAATAAACATTAACGCTAGTAATTAAGATTACTGACCATCTAGATCCCATTAATCCTAAGGATTGAACTACTAAATATTCAGGAACTAAACCAGGATCAAATAACATCATAAAGATTAAGAAAACCATGATTGGTTTTTTTAGTGTTAGATTTTCTCTAGTTAGTGCATAAGCAGCTAGGCTAGTTAAACAGATATTAATTGTAGTTCCAATAACAGTAATAAAGATTGAGTTAAATATTGATTTTAATAAAACTGGATGATTAAAAACAATTCTATAGTTTATAGTATCAAAATCTTTAGGTATTACTCTCATTCCACTCATAGAAATTGAAGCTTCAGGAGAAGAGAGTGAAATTGCCAAAATATTTAATAAAGGAATTATCATAGTTAATGCAACTAATACTAATAAAAGAGTTAATAAAATCTGTGATGGTGAAAACATTTTCTTTAATTTCATTCTACCAAACTCCTTTACCTGTTAAACGTTTTGAAGTGAAGTGTGTACCTAATACTAAGAAAACACCTACAACTCCCTTGATTAAACTTACAGCTGTAGCTAATGAATATTGACCTGATTGAATACCTATTCTATAGATGTATGTATCTAAAATATCGATTGAAGAGAGTACTGCATCGTTAGAGAAGTTAAGTACTTGGTCAAAACCAGCATTCAAGAAGAATCCTAAGTTTAAGATAAACATAGTTACCATTGGTATTACTAAAGCGGGGTATATAATATTTTTAACCATTTGCCATCTAGATGCACCATCAATTTCAGCTGCTTCATAAAGAGATGGGTTAATTGCAATAATTGCTGTAAAATATATAATTGAATCCCAGCCAAGAGATCTCCACGCTTCACAAAAAAGTAAAATCCATTTTATCCAAGCTCTACTAGTCATAAAATCAATTGATTTTTCAGCTCCAAAAGCATGTAATATTTCATTAACTCCACCATCAACTGATAGCATAGAAATCCAAACGCCAGTTATTACAATCCAGGATAAGAAGTGGGGCAGGTAAGAGATTACTTGAACAAATTTTCTTGAGCCAGTCCATTTTAATTCATTTAATAAAATTGCAAAAATTGGGAAAGCTGGAAATAGTAAAATATATTTCATGAAACTGATTATTAAAGTATTCTTTAATATTTGGAAAAAATCAGGAGATGAAAATATCATTTTAAAATATTTTAAACCAACAAAGGTCCAAGGAGATCTTGAATTATATTTAAAGAAAGCAAGTCTCATATTAAATATAGGAAGAACTCTAAATAATATGAAATAAATAATTGTAGGTAAAATCATAAGGTAGAGAACTTTTTCGCTTTTTAGTTTGCGAATTAATTTTTTATTTCTCTCTTTTTTTTCAAGTTTTGTCATATTATTCCTTTATGGGATTAAAATATCTAATAATGGAGCATGTTGCTGAGCTCCATATACGTCTCTATCAAAGCAAGTACCACTAGAAATTTTTCTATTCATGGTTACCTTTATACCCATTGCTCTATCGAAGAAAATTATATCTGTAATATCTTTTTCTTCTTGATTGTACAATTTAGCTATATTTTCTTTTGTAAAAATATTAGTGTTTTTTACTCTTTCATAGTTTTTGATATCATCAAATAAAACATCGATTGTTATTTGAAATGGGCCACTATTTTTACTTCTTAAAACTTTTGCTAAATCTTTTAAACAAACACTCATTTTTTAGTACTCCTTATTTCTATTGGAAAAAGTTCACTTGGATTATCCACTTTCATAAGGTGATAAACTGAAAATTGATATACGGCGCCAAATTCAACATCACTTGGTGCAAAAGGGAAGGCTAAGTTTCCAGCAGTTGATTTTCTTCCTTCATATCCATAATGCATGAAAGTAGACCTAAGAGAAGCACAGATTGCTGAAGCTAATTCTTGGGATTCTGCTACAACTTCAAACATAACTCCAAGTTCATGAGGTATTGAGCCATTTGTTTCTAAATCTCCCATAACGCCATTTTTGCCATAGTTATAAAATTGAATTTTATATTTATCTTCATCAATTTCGCTATATTGAGTTACAACACTTTCTTTTACTAAGTCTTCAACTTCTTCAATTCTATCTATTAAAATAGGATCTCTAACCCCAGCAATAACAAAAGTTCTATAAGCTACTTTTCTAGCACCTTCCATTTTTATCATATATGAATCAGTAGCTTGTAATTGGCTTTTTTTAACTCTTACTGTGTTGTCATCAATTTTAATAAATTCACACTGACTTAAATCTTGAATAATGCCAGGACCATGTAATAGATATGGGTGGTCTTTTTCATAGAAAGTATGGGCTGCTACACTAGTTGGGGAACATTTTCTATTTTCATTAGGACTATATATGTCAAAATAGTCTTTATGCAATTCTCCCATCATACAATCTTTAGTAGTTCCAGGGTCACAGCAGAGAGCACCACATTCTAAAATCTTACCTAAATGATAAGAAAGAGCTGCATCGTAGCCTTTATAAATTCCAAAAGCAGCAAAAATTGCTGGATCATAAGCTCTTCCACAAATAATGATTTGAGCTTTAGTTTCTAATGCTTTAATAATTGGTTCCACACCCATTTGAGCAACTACTGAGTTAGTTTGATTTAAAGTATCAATATCTAAAGGCTTAACATTACTATTTAAAGGTTCAACATTATTTAACTCAATATTTTTTTTAATTAATTCTTTATCAATATCTGCCCAAATAACAGCTTGTTTCATATGATAAAGATTATTTTCTTTTACAATTTCATCTAAAATATCTAAAGTCCAATTAACATGAGATATTGCACCACTACCTCCACTAGAACCAACTATTACAGGAATATTTAATTTATTAGCTCCAAGGATTAATCTTTCTAAATCTTTTTTACACGCAGTTTTACTAACTATGGCTACATTAGCCCCTAGTTTATGAGGTCCCGCATCTGTGGATCCAGCATCAACAATAATGGCATCTGGCTTCATATCTAATCCCTTTTCAAAGGATTCTGTTGGAAAGCCATAACCTAGGATTCCACAAGGGGAGAGTATTTTTAGTGAGTCAGTCATATTTCTCCTAATATTATTTAGTTATATTTTCTACAGTGTCTCTAATTTCTAGATTTACTGGTAGTTTATAGTTCCTATTTGTTTCATTGCCTTCAATTACATTAATAATAACTTCAGCAGCTTTTTCACCAATTTTTCTCTTCGGTTTTGCAATGGTAGTTAGGCGAGGGTAGATAATTGATGAAATTGGAATATCATCAACCCCTATAATTGAAAGATCTTTGGGTATATCTATATTTAGTTTTCTGCATTCATTAATTAGACCAATAGCTATTAAATCGTTACCTGCAAGAATAGCAGTGGGTGGATTTTCCATAGTAGAAATTATTTTGGCTAATTCATTACCACCTTCCATACTGTAATCCACTGAAAAATAGTAATCTTCATTAAAATCTATGTTATGTCTTTCTAAAAAATCATGATAAATAGTTAGGCGGTTTTCTAAGTTGTGTCCTTGAACTGTATCAGTATGAGAAGCTACAATTCCAATTTTCTTATGACCATTTTTATATAAATATTCTAGAGCTTCATTAATACCTTCAAGAGTATTTGATCCAACTCTTGCATATGGAGAGTGAAGGTAAGCATTACCTAAAAGTACTATAGGTAAATCAATATTCTTAAGCTGATTAATTGAAGAGGATGAAGTATTAATTAAAATACCATCAACACCTTTAGTTAGTGCTAATTCTAAGTATTTAGAATATTTATGTTCTTCCCAATCTGTATTAACTAAAATAAGGCTATAGCCTTTCTTTTCTAAATAATCTTGAGCCCCACGAGCAACTTCAGCCCAGAAGTTGTTAGTAATATCGGGAATAATTAAAATAATTGTTTTTGTTTTATTTGTTCTAAGAGAGGATGCAAGTGAATTTTTAACATAACCAAGTTCTTTAGCTGCTTTTTCAACTTTAGCTTTTGTTTTATCGCTTACACCATAGGAGTTTCCAGATAAAACTCTACTTACAGTGCTTTTTGATACATTAGCTAATTTTGCTACATCCAAAATAGAATACATAAAAAACTCCAATTGATTTAGTTTTTTGGGAACGTTCCCAAAAATTATTATAGCACAATTTCCTATTTTTGCAAGAAAAAATATTTCAAATAATTTTACATAATAGGCGAAATAAATTTCTTAAGATAAAAAAGTAAGCTAAATTCTAGGTAACTTTAATAAGTTATCTGCTGAATAATTAGTTGGACTTGATTTAACAAATTTTTCACCATTTTTGCTTACTAGAGGTATTAGAATAGGGTATGGAGCTACATTAACTGCAATTGATTTGGGATATTTAGTTATATAATCATAAACATAATCTTTAGGATATTTTTTAAAACCAGTACCATCTAAATCAATCAATAAATTTTTAATATCCTGACAATCTAAACTATAATCACAACCTTCATTCATTTCAATTTTGACAACATAATTCATATTTTATCTCCCAAAAACTTTGTAAAAAACGGTATTAAAACTTAAAAAGAGAAATAATACACATTTTTATTCGATAATAAATAAGCACCAACTATTATTATCTTAAATTTGAGTAATTAATTTATCAGCAATAGATAAAAGATAATATTAATTATCAAGATTAAGAGACAATAGCAAGCTAACTTGTATAAATAAATTAGCTTACTATGTATTATATTCCTTTGAAGATAATTTGTAAAGATTTTTAATGTAACGTAAATTGTTATAACGTCTTAATTTATCTGGTATAATATTCTTTTATTATTATTATCTGTTTTATAAGAGATTTACAATTTTTTTTAAGAAAAGATTATCATAAATTTATTATAACTAAAGAAAAATACGAAACTAACAAATAAAATTTAATTAGCTTAATAATTATCATGTTGCTTTACTAATAAATAATAAATACAATTTAAGAAAAGTTAGGAGGCTAATATGAGAAATAAATTAAAAAAGTATGTGCTATTTTTTTTAATTTTATGTGTTTTATTTGTAAGTTGTGATCCATTTATGAACTCAAATGAGGGATCTTTAGTTTTAAATTTTAGTTCATTAAAATCAAAATCAACTATTGTACCAGATATAAGTATGAACATATCATCATACCAAATAAATGCCGTTGG
The DNA here is from genome assembly GCA_963678415.1 of Sphaerochaetaceae bacterium. Taxonomy (GTDB): domain Bacteria; phylum Spirochaetota; class Spirochaetia; order Sphaerochaetales; family Sphaerochaetaceae; genus Pleomorphochaeta. The sequence continues at coordinate 69,418 of OY782833.1, forward strand.
TCCTGGGGGTAGGACATATTCTAATACTGTTACAAAAAATGATAAAATAACTATTACAAATTTGATAAAAGGAGATTGGGTATTTACTGTAATCGGTCTAAATTCAGATGGTGATGCAATTGGTGAAGGTAATGTAAATCTTACAGTAATCCCTAATCAAACTATTTCAAAAAGTATTATTATTGAAGAATATAGTGGTAATGGTACCTTCAATTTAACAGTTAATTGGCCTACAAATGATTTAACAAATCCAGCTGTGGTAGCTTCATTAGAATCTTTATCATCACAAAATTCTTATAATCTAAATTTTAATATTTTAAGTGGAACTGCTACGAGTAGTGAAGAAATTCCTGCAGGATTCTACATATTAAATATTGAATTATATGATGGCTCTTCTGATAATATTGATAATTTATTATTGGGAAGAACTTTTTCGCTTAGAATTGTTAAGTCTAATACTACAACTTATGTTTTAGATATTACTGAATCAGATATAAATTTATATGGTGAAGCAGATTTAACAGTTGAAAATGGTATAAAAAACTCTTTTAGTTTAGAAACTTTTCCTACCACAATTGAAACAATAGATAGTAATGGAATGAAAATTGTTGCAACAGTTCCTGATTCTAGTTCTGAATATAGTTTCTATTGGTATATTGATGGGGTTTTACAAGCTGAAACCTCAAATAAGTTTATCTTGTCAGAGAGTTTATTATTAGGAAAACATTTTGTAGATGTGCTTGCTTCAAAAGATGGGGCCTTAAGTTCAAATTCAACTAGTATTGCTGTAAGAGAAGTACCAGATAATTATGCTTATGTAGAAATATTAGAACCAGGGACAAGTATAATTGAAAAATGCTTTTTGTTAGAATGTGGTATAAGTAATTTAAATGATGCTTTAACCTCTGGCAATTTAAATAATATTCATGTTGTAGATAATTTATATGCTAGCAAAATAATATTAACTAGTTACCCAGATAATCCTGCTTTGTGGCTCTTTGCCTTTAACAAAAATTTTGATATTGATTTTTCTTCAGGATTTTATCCAGAAAGTGGAATTTCTACATTATATATACAAGTTCCAGCTAGTGTGGGTTTTACAAATTCTTCAAGTTCAAATTATGATATTAGTCTTTTGGATACATCAGTTTATACAGATAAAGATATTGTAATGATGGATGAACAACATTGTGATGAGTCATGGGTAAATATTACTGATTTTGGTGATGTTGGAGGTTATATAAAGGGAGAGGCCTTTATAGATAATGGAAGTGCTAATGCATACGATTTTGATATTGAAAATGGGTATTATACAAATCAAACTTATTTAGATACATTCGATGCAAAAATTCAATTTAAATTTATTAGACAAGCAGATATTACAACTTCAATTGATCTATAATGCAGCTTTTTTCAATCTTTATTTTTAACCTTATAAGGAGTTTTTTATGAGAAAAAAAATATTAAATAATATAATAATATATATATTTTTAACTGTTTTATTATTTGGATGTGATTTAACTCTAAGTAATAATGAGGAAGGATCTTTAACTTTAAATTTAGGATCCTTAGTATCAAAAGCAACAATTAGTCCTAATATCAATATGGAAATTTCTTATTATAGTATTAATGGAGTTGGTCCAAATAATAAAAGTGTAAATATAAGTGATACTAATGAGCAAATTGTTACAATAAAGAATTTACTTCATGGAAATTGGACTTTTACAGTAACTGGGTATAATCTCAATATGGAGCCTATTGGAGAAGGTAGTGTAGATGTCGAAATAATACCCAATCAAGAAGTTAAAAAAAATGTAATAGTAAATGAATATAGTGGTAATGGGGATTTAAGTTTAACTGTTGTTTGGCCAAAGACTGATATTAGTGAACCAAATATAGTGGCTAAAGTAAAATCAATTAATAGTACAGAGAACCCTGTACAATTAACATCATTTATAATTGATAAAGAAAATGGAACAGCAAGTTATAATGGTAATTTAGAAGCAGGCTATTATATTTTGACTTTAGATTTTTACGATGGGTCATCAGATGATATTAATAATAAATTATTTAGTAGAGTATTTTCAATTAGAATTGTATATTTAAATCAAACCTCTTACACATTAAATATTCTAAAGGATGATTTACCTATATATGGTGATGTTGATCTTGTAGTTTCAGATAATATAAAATCTAATTTTAATATAGAAATTTCTCCTGAAAATCTAGAAGCTTTAAGCTCTCAAAGTTTGAGTTTTGCTGCTTCTGTTGATCAAGCAATATCAGATTGTACATATTATTGGTATCTTGATGGTAAAAAACAACTTGAAGAATCAAATGTTTTGACCATTAATGAAGAATTACCTTTAGGAAAACATTTTGTGGATGTAATTGGGGCTGCTGCTGGAGTTTTAAGTTCTGCTTCTACAAGTTTTACAATAAAAGATACTTTGGATAGTTATATGAATGTAACCTTATTTGAAGTCGGAACAGAAAATATTGTTAAATCTTTCATGTTAACTTGTGGGCCTGAAGATTATTCACAATATTTTAATGGCGGCGATACTTTAACTTTATCAGATAATTTACATTTAAATAAGATAACGGATTTGACGTGTGATCCTGATAAAATAGGATTAGTTTTTTTTACTTGCAATAAACCAATTACTTTTTATAATTCAGAAGATAATTTTAAATTTGATGAAGGTACTACTATATTTGGTTTTAATTGTGATTTTCAAACTGGTATAGTGGATGACTTAAATATGGGATTTCTGGACTCAACTTTATATCCGCAATATGATGCTTGTATGATTCTTTCCCAAGATTGTGATTCAACTCATTTGCAAATATCATCTATAGGCGAAGTTGGAGAGTTCATAGAAGGTAATGGGAATATGAAAAATGCGGTTCTTTATGGAAGAAATATGGATGATCTAGGAAATTCTTATAAATTGAATAATTATGATTTGACTTTTGAGTTCAAGATAGTAAGAGAAGCCGATATTACTATAGGTAGTGAAACATAAAGAATTGTCTGTAAATATTCTTTCTTATGTTTTGTGTTTTATATTGCTCGGTTTAGTTGCTCTAAATCGAGCTTTAATTATATAAAGGGTTTTTCTGTAGAAGCTATTCCTTATTCTGAATCTGAAATAATTGTACTATATTCCAAAAAATCGTCCAAATTTGTACTTCTTTTATATTCTTTTTCCTTTCGTTAATTTTATCTGAATTAAATTCTATTCTTCTAATCCCTTTCTTTAATAATGTTAACAATCTCAATAAGTTATAATTATAATCTTTATTATACTATGGTTCTTTATTATATAAATAAAGCATAATTAAAATTGATATAAATAGTGAATTATTTTTTTGTTTTGAACATATTTGTATATTTTCTTAATATTTTTCAAAAAAACATAAAACTTTTTCAAACATTTGTTAAGTGTTTTCTTTATCTTAAGTTCCCCCAATAATCAATGTTTTTGTATCAAAATGTAAATGCCTTATTTTATTATTATATAAAGAATAAGCTGCTTTTTAGGTAAAATTTTGACATTTTTGTTACAATTTTAACATTTTGTTCGCTTATTAATAGTAATTTTACTTACTTTTTTTCTTTGTATCTATTTGCAGAAATTTAAAAAAATCACGTTGACAAGCCTTAAAAGAAGGGCTAACGTTAATATATGCATATTTGATATATCATTAATACAAATTTTGCAAAAGGATTGTGTGGATGGAAGATAAAAAAGATTTGGATTTTAGGGACGGGGCCTTACCACTGTATAGCCAGATTGCCCAGCAAATAGAAATGTTAATATCTCAAGGAGTGTATCCTATTGGTTCTAATTTACCACCTCAGATGCAACTTGCTGAAGATTTCAATGTTTCGCGAATTACTATAGTTAAAGCTGAAAAACTACTTTTACAAAGAAATATTTTGATGAGTAGGCAAGGTAGAGGTGTAACCGTTGTAAAACAAAGCTTTAACAAAAATAGATATGTAACAAATGGATTTGGAACTCAATTTGAAAAAGATAAAAATGAAATATATACAAAAGTTATTTCTAAAGAAAAGGTTCCTTGTCCAAGTAATGTTGCTCAATCATTTATGATCATGGAAGGAGAGCCTGTCATATTGCTAGTTAGAGTACGTTACTTAAATAAAATACCGGTATGTGTAGAACACAACTATTATCGAAATACAAAGATAATGCAAACAATAACCAGTGAATTAAAAGATAATGAGTCAATGTACACATCTTTTAAGAAACACAACATTGTTCTTTCATATGCCGAGGAAAAAATGAGTGTAATTATTCCAGATGATTCAGTTTGTGAATTGTTGGAAGTTAAGAAGAATTTTGTGTTATTGAACATACTGAGAGAGACATTTGAAGAAGTGGACGGTATGAATATCCCAATAGAATATTGTGATAATTTCTATAACACAAATGAATATGGTTATTATGGAATTTTATCCATAAATTTAAAATCCAAATAAATATTTTTGGAGAGGGAGAAAACAATGAAAAAAATTGTTATGGGAATGTTATTACTATTTGTTTTTGTTTTTCCAGCAATGGCAAGTGGTACTACAGAAACTACATCAGCTTCAGCAAAAGCAGAAGCAATTGCAAAAGCTGATGAAGGATTAGATGCTCAAACATTAGCATTTCTTGACGGCAAAGATTTTACTGGACAAACATTAGTAGTAGGTGTTTGGGGTGGTGTAATCGAAGATATTATTCGTGAAAACATTATTCCTCCACTAGAAGCTCGTGGTGCAAAAGTAGAATTATTACTTGGTGGAACAGGGGATAGAATGTCAAAGATTTATATGGAAAAAGATAATCCAACTATGGATATCTGTTACTTAAATCTTTACGAATGCCAACAAGCAATGGCTGATGGTATTACCGAAGCTCCTAGTTCAAAAATTCCTGCTTATGATGATTTATATGACTTAGCTCAAATTGGTGGTTATGGTCAATCATTCATGGGGTTAGGTATTGCTTATAACCCAGATTATTTTGATGAAGCACCACAGTGGGCTGATTTATGGAAACCAGAATATAAGGGTAAAATAGCTTTCCCAAGTTATCCAGGATCTGAAGGAGACGGATTCTTAGCAATCGCTGCAAGATTAAATGGTGCTGATGAACATGATGTTGATGCAGGTTTTGAAAAACTTCAAGAATTATGTCCAATCCCATTAGTTTATAACAGTTTAGACGAATTATTCATGATGATGGATGCTGGCGATGTAGTAGCTGCTCCAGTTATCAACGGTTATGCATGGACTTATGTAGATAAGGGTATGAATATTTCATTCTCATGGCCTGAAAATCCAGGTAGTGTAAAAATGATGGATGTATTAACAATTGTTGCAAATAATAAACATCCTGAATTAGCAGATGCTTGGACTCAATTAGCTATGTGCCCTAAAACACAAACAGCTTATGCTGAACAAATTTATTTCGGACCTACTAACTCTAAAGTTGAACTAGATGGCGCTTTAGCTGATAGAACAGTTTACAGAGAAAAAGTAGATTCATTAGTTGATTTAGATTGGTTATACATTATCTCTCAAAGAGCTGATTGGACAAATCGTTGGAACCAAGAACTTGTAGAATACAAGGGAAACTAATTTAGGAGTAAATTTATGATTAAGCAATGGGCTGAATGTAGTTCGAAAGAATTAGAAAATATCAAAACTGTTATTCTTCCAATAGGTTCTACAGAACAACATGGAAATCATTTACCAGTTGGAACAGATCATTTTTTAGTAAATGCAGTTGTAGAAGAACTGCTTAAAAAACATAAAAATGACTTTAATATTGGCATATTACCAACGATAAATTATGGAAAGAGCATTGAGCATTTGTCTTATCCTGGAACAATTAATATTTCAGCTACAACATTGCTTAATCTAATTCATGATGTAGGTTATTCCCTTTCTTGTCAACAAGTAAATAATTTAATTATTTTAAACGGGCACGGGGGGAATACCGGCATACTAGAAGCAGCTACCTACGATATAAAATATAAATATAATATTAATACTTATTGCATGTCATTAGGATATTTACATGGATTTCTTGGAGGTAAATGTAGTTTCCCAGATAGTATGCACGCTGGTTATGCAGAAACATCATTAATGATGAATTGTTATCCTAAGTTTAAAGATCTTTATTCAAAGTTACCAACAGAAAAAACTCAAACCAAAGGTTTTGATTTGCTAAAAAAATTGAATTGTGCAAGTTGGGGTTGGTCAACTCAAGAGTTAAGTAAAGAAGGCTTTGTTGGAGATCCAACAGAGAGTAATAGTGAAACTGGTGCAAGCATTCTTGCACAAATGATTGAATTAATTGTTAAGCAATTAAATTTTATTATTGAGGAGAATAATTAACGTGGAAAATTATTTTGCAAAACCTAAAAATGGGGATATTGTAATAAAAAATATAAAGAAAATTGTAAGTGGGGACTTTTATAAAGGTATTATAAAAGATGCTGATACTATTGTTTGTAGAAAAGGTCTTATTACTGAAATTGGTATGGAAAAAGATTTAGATTTTTCTGATATTGAATTAATCGTTGATGCTAATCAACAAGTAGTATGTCCTGGTTTAATCGATAGTCACTTACATAATACTTTAGATGACTACGCACCTCAAAGAGGAGCTGTTGGTTGTTATTCAGATGCCCTATTATATGGTACAACAACTATGATATCTGAAGGAGAACAAGGTCCTGGTTATCCAAGATTCTATGATGATGCAATTGGTGTAAAAGCTACAGCAATTATGTCAGCAAGAGTTTTCCAAAAGTTTAGACCTGGTGGAGCATTAAAGATGCACGGTGGTGCTCTTGTATTAGTTCATGGTCTAAAAGAAGAAGACTTTAAAGAAATGAGTGAAGCTGGTGTTTGGTTAATTGCTGAAATCGGTGGTGGTGGACTTGCTAAACCAGAGGAAGTAATTCCAATGGTAAATTGGGCAAGAAAATATGGATTCTTTGTATCTTGTCACTTAGCACCTCCTTCAATTCCTGGTTCATCTTGGGTTACTAGTGATGATATTTTAGAAATTAAACCAGATAAAATTGCTCACTTTAATGGTGGTTCAACTGGTGTATCTTATGATCATATTGATAGATTAATCAAAGAAAGTGATGCTGGTTTAGAATTGGTCGTTAATGGTAACTTTGTAAACTTTAATAAGATTTTACAACAAGTTAAAGGTAGAAATGAGCTACATAGAATTAACTTTGGTTCCGATGCTCCAACAGGACAATCTGCATTACAAGCTGCTATAAACTTAGCTATTGTAAAAGCTTCTTCTTTAAATGATATTCCAGCAGAACAAGCTATTGCTATGGGAACTGGTAATACAGCTGATTTATATAAGCTAAATACTGGTAAAATTGAAGTTGGAAGACAAGCAGATATTATTGTTATTGATAATCCACCTTCATCAGTTGGTAAAGATGCTTTACAAGCAATTGAAGCTGGGGATCCATTTGGTGCATCCTTAACTATCGTAGATGGAGAAATTGCAGGATTTAGAGGTCACGATAGTAGACCAACAGAACATTATTGTTTGATTAATGGTAAGGAAGCAAGACTTGAAACAATTACTGAGCACTTATTCTTCCCAGCATATCCTGCAAAATATAGATATTAATCTAAATTAAATTTGGGTGGCTTTTGCCACCCTATATAAAATCGAGAAAAACATGAGAAAAAAATCATATTTTTGGCTAGTATTACCAGCTCTAATGTTAATTGTACTTGTTTTCTTTGTGCCCTTATATTTTTTAATTACAAAAAGTTTTCAAACCTATATAGCTGGGAGTTTATTTACAGATCCAACATTTACTTTAGATAACTATAAGGACATTTTTGCTGGTTCTTATGTAATGAATGTTTATTTAAGAACTCTGTATTTAGCATTAATTTCAACTGCAATAATTTTTGTTTTAGCTTATCCAATATCACTTTGGATATCCCGCCTAGATAAAAAATATCGTGGTTTCATAATGACTCTTGTAATATTGCCAATGATAGGTGGTGCGATGATTCAGACAATGGGTTGGTTCACTATCTTAATGAATTATGGAATGATAAATTCTATTTTAAGAAATTTACATTTAATAGATAAACCAATAGCTTTTTTGGGTACTAATCGTGGTGTTATTATTGGCTTAGTCCAATCATTTTTACCAATGATGATCTATCCTTTAACTTCAAGTTTATTAGCTATTGATTCAGAAATTTTAGAATCTGCAAGAACTTTAGGTGCAAAACCAGTTAGTGTTTTTTATAAAGTTACTTTACCATTAAGTCTTCCAGGCGCTTTAGCTGGTTGTATTTTGGTATTCATGGCTTGTTTAACTAGTTTTGTTACTCCATCTTCTTTAGGTCAAGGAAAAATTCAAGTATTTGGTACTTATGCATATCAACAAGCTATGTTGGTTATGAACTGGCCATTTGCTTCTGCTTATTCACTCTTCTTCTTGATAATGATTGGAATTGTATTTGTAGGCTGTACTAGATTAACTAAAGGGAGAAATAAATAATGAGAAAAAATCCTTCAAAAAGCATATCTACAAGATTAAATAATGCTACAGCGATTTTAGTTTTGATATTTATGTTAATCCCTATAATCATGATTATGGTGAGTGCCTTTAATGATAGTGAGTTTTTTAGATTTCCACCAACTGGATTTACTTTAAAATGGATTAAAAAGTTTTTTACAAATCCAGAATATAGTACTGCAATTCAAGTTAGTTTAAGAGTTTCTTTTGCTGCTTTATGTGTTGCTTTATTGGTAGGTATTCCAGCAGCATATGGAATATTTAAATGGAAAAGTAAAATCTCAATATTCTTACAAACTATATTTTTATCACCATTAATGCTTCCTGGAATTGTTTGGGCAATTGGATTAATTCAATATTATGCAATATTGGGAGTGCTTGGAACTTTTTATGGATTAGTTGCTGCACATATTATCCTTATTTTGCCTTATGTAATTAGATTGTTACTTTCAAGTTTGACATATTTAGATGAAGATTTAGAGAATGCTGCAATGACACTAGGAGCTACTCCTGTTAGAACTTTCTTTTTAATCACTATTCCATCTGTAGTACCTGGAATAATCATAAGTGCAATTTTTGGCTTTATGATATCTTTCAACGATGTAACAATTTCAACTTTTATTGCAGGAACCAAGTATTTAACTTATCCGGTTAGAATGTATGTTGAATTAAGAACTGAAGGCCTTGATCCATTAGCAATTGCAGTTAGTGCCATTATCATGTTGGTTACAACAATAATTGCTTTAATTGCAGAGAAAATCTGGAATTGGTCACAATATCTATAGGGAGATAATTATTATGAGAAAAGGTTATAAAACATTATTAGAAAATTATGAACATTTGGATTATTTACCAAAATTTATTACTGAAGATAATAGGCCTGCTTTAACAGGAATTAATGGGGAAACTATTGGTGATTATGTATTAATGACAGTAAGAGATCCTCTTTGTGGCTATAATGAAGATTCAGCTATGGAAATTTCTAAATTCTTAGATTCACCAAAATTAGTTGCTAAAACTGGAATGTTTGTTACATATACAGGTTACTACAAAGGTGCAAAAGTATCTGTTGTAAGTGGTGGAAGTGGAGCTCCTGAAGCTGAGCTTGTATTAAATGAATTTATGAGCCATTCCAAAGCACATACTTTTATAAGAGTTGGTGGTTGTGGGGCTTGGCATGAAAGTGTTCATCCAAGTGATGTAGTAATTTCCTCCGGTGCTGTAAGAGATGAAGGGATGACTAAATCTTATGTGGTTCCTCAATATCCTGCTATGGCAAGTTATGAAGTGTTAACCGCATTAATTGCAGCAGCAACTGATAATGGTCATACTTTCCATGTTGGAATAACAAGAAGTGGAGATAGTGAATATTGTGGCTGGGGAAAACCTTCTGTTGATGGTTATATCCAAAAACAAGATTTAGATATCATCGATTATTATAACAGAGCTGGTATTTTAAACACAGATAGAGAAACTTCAGCAATTTTTACATTAACATCTTTATTTAATAGAAGAGGTGGTTCCATCTGTTCTGTTGGGGATAATGTATTTAATAAAGAAGGCTTTAAAGCTGGTGGTGGACATGAAGCTGCTATTGCAATAGCTCTTGAAGCGGTTGCTAAGTTATACAAAATTGATAAAGAAAAAGAAGAGAAAAATATGAAATATTGGGTACCTTCTCAATTGCTTGGAGAGAAAGATGAATAGTGATTGTTTTTTAAGTATTAACCATGTCTCAAAGAGCTTTGGTGATGTTGAAGTTTTAAAAGATATTAACTTACAAGTTAAAGAAAAAGACTTTGTGGTTTTATTAGGTCCTAGTGGATGTGGTAAAACTACTTTATTAAGAATTATATCAGGATTAACTCCTATTAACTCAGGTGAAATTATACTTGAAGGTGAAGATTTAACTCTAAAACCTATAAATGATAGACAAATTGGTTTTGTATTCCAACACTATGCTTTATTTCCTCATATGAGCGTAGCTGAGAATATAGCCTTTGGTCTTAAATTAAGAAAAGTATCAAAAGCTGATATTGCTACTAAAATCAAGAAGATAGTAGATCTAGTTGAATTAACTGGTTTAGAAGAGAGAAATATTAAAGAACTATCTGGTGGACAACAACAAAGAGTTGCCTTAGCTAGAGCTTTAGTTATTGAACCTAAATTATTATTACTTGATGAACCTTTATCAAACTTAGATGCAAAATTAAGAGCAAGTGTAAGAGTATCAATTGTACAGCTACAAAAGAAGTTAGGTGTTACTGCTATTATGGTAACGCATGATCAAATTGAAGCTATGACTATGGGAGATAAAGTTGTGTTAATGCATAAAGGAAAAATTGAGCAAGAATCTATTCCTCAAGAAATTTATAATAATCCTAGAACTAGGTTTGTTGCAGAATTTTTAGGATCTCCAAAGATTAATGTTTTTCCAATTATGTTAGATAAAGAAACTGCCGTATTAGGTGATATCGTATTACCAATTAACGATTTAGCAAAAAATTTTAGCAAAACAGATGCCTCTTTATCTTCTTTAAATGGACTTTATCAATTAGGAGTTCGTCCTGAACATTTTGAAATTAGTGATAATGAGGAAGGTTTTGAAGCTGAAATTAATTTCATTGAAAACGGCGGAGCAAGTATTATTTTACATGTAGTATTATTTGGAACTGAGATTGTAATGAGTCTTCCATCTGTTAACTTTAATTATAAAGTTGGAGATGTGGTTAAAGTAAAATTCTTAGAAAATGTACTTATGTTATTTGACGAAAAAGGAAATAGAATATAATGAAGAAACAATTTATGGTTTTAGGCGATATTGATACAGATATTTTTTTAAAAGTAGACCATATTCCGACTTGGGATGAAGGTATTTTGGCTGATGAGTCAAATATGATCCCAGGAGGTAAGGGTGCAAATACTGCTGTACAACTAGCAGCCCTTGGAGCTCCTGTTGCACTAATGAGTACTATCGGAAATGATATTTTTGGTAAAATAGGACTTAAAAACATTAAATATAGTTCCATTGATAATTCTTTTATTTCAATCAATTCAGATCCCACAACTTATTGTGTGATGTTATTAGATCATACTGGAGAAAAAGCATTAGTGGTTGTCCCATCTAATGATATTTATCCTTCTGTTGATATGGTTAGAAAAAACAAAGAAAAAATTGGCGAATATGAAAGTGTTCATATAATTGGGTTAAACCCAGAAAAAACTTTAGCATATCTAGATATTTTAAAAGATGTAGATGTTTCTATTTCTGTTGATCTAGATAGTGCTAATGGAAGTGAAGAACAATTATTAAAGATAATTAATTCTTCAGATACTATATTTATTAATAAACAAGGGTTACATAAATTAATTCCAAATGCAGTTGATGATGAGAGAGCAGTGAAATTACTAGCAAAAAAATGCAAAAAAACTACTTTAATCTGTACTTTAGGTTCTAAGGGAGTTATGCAAGTGAGTGATGATGGATTTTTTTATGAGAGAGTAGATAAAATTGAACCTTTAGATACTACAGGTAGTGGTGATAGTTTTGTTGCTGGTTGGTTATATGTTAATTTCTGCTTAAAAAGTTATAACACTCCAACAAAATTACAGTTTGCAAATGCTTGTGGAGCTGCAACAGCTTTATGCTTAGGTGGTCAAGGAAAACTTTTACAAAATCCAGAAAAGGATAAAGAAGTAATTGAATTCTATGAACCATTTGATGCATTTGGATATTTATGTAACTTGTCTTTATATCCTTTCGAATATGAAGGAAAAATTTGGCCCACATCAGAACAATGTTATCAAGCATATAAACACTCTGATGAAGAATATCGAGAAAAAATTAGACATTGTGATGATATCTATGAAGTAATTGATATGGGCAGAAACACTAATAGTGGTAGCTATGATGATGATAGATGGAAAAGAGAAAGAGTAGATAAAATGTATGATATTGTTTTAGCTAAATTTTCTCAAAATGAAGATATTCAAAAACTCTTGTTAATGACTGGTGATGCTATATTAGTTGAACATACATCAACAGATAACTTCTGGGGAGATAATTTAGATGGAACTGGTGAAAATCATCTTGGAAAAGTTCTTATGAGAGTAAGAGATACTTTAAGATGTGAAAAAGAGAATAATTAACTTTGAATACTTTAGTAAATATTTCATACAATCAAGCTATTTTTATAACATTATTTTCAGCTTTTTTATGGGGGACTTGGCCAATCTCCCAAAAGTTTTTAAATAAATATCCTATGAAAGCTTTCTTTTTAGAAGTGTTTTTCTTTTCTTTGATATTTGTTTGGCTTTTAAGTTTTATTGTTAAAAAAAATGCTTTAATTGAAGAAATACAACAAGTATTTTTACTTAACCCTTCACTTGTTATTGTAACAGGTGTATGTGGTTTTCTTTTTTCTGTGTCCATGATATTAAACTTTTATATTATATCTTTAATTGGACTTACAATATCACAACCAATTCAACAAACAATCGGTTTATTAGTTGGTGCAACTTTTACGGTTGTAATTGGAGGGACTCCTCCTAATTTAAGTATTATAAGATTAATAATTTGTTTATCACTGTTAATTTTTTCAATATTTTTTGCATATCTTTCCCATAAATCAAAGCAAAAGCTCAGTAATAAAGATGTTAAATTTCATAGGATAATATTATTATCTGTTTTAGGTTCTGCTGTTGGCTCTTCTTATGCTTTTTCAATCTCTTATAGTTTAAAAACCATTTTAAACCCAAATGGATTAAGTGTTTTATCTTTTACTAGTATTTTTGTGCTCGGTGCTTTTATATTTATGTTAATTTTAAATCTTATAAAGCCTCCAAAAGCTGGCTTATTTAAAACAATAAAAAATGCAAATTATAAGATTCATTTATTGAGTTTAATAGCAGCTCTTTTCCATTATGGTGGGAACATGCTTCATTGTTTATCAACTGGATTATTAAGTGCTGTGGTAAGTTGGCCATTAGGCTTAACATCGGGCCTTTGGACTCAGCTAGGTGGATTTTTATTAGGTGAATTTAAAAATGCTAAAAAGTCTAGTTATGTATTTTGGGCTTTGTCCATAATATTTTATATAATTGGAGCTAGGATTATAATTTAATTTATTTATCTATTTTATTTAGTTTAATTAGATAAGGTTTTAAATCATCTGGCACGCTTTTGATTAATAAATCAACCATTTTTTCTTTAGAAATTTCTAAATAACCAGTTGCCCATTTACAGGTCATATCGATAGATCCTTTACAATACATTTCTAATAAAAAAGCAGTCTCTTGAGTTAATGGTTTTTTTGTTTGTTTAATTATAGAGTTTTCATAAAATTTATAAATCATCTCATAATCATAATTTTTAACATTATTATAATCATCACTTCTAAAAGCTTGATTGAAAAAAATCTTTTCATTTTCTATGAATTTAAATTTCTCATAAAGTGCTTCTTTAAGATTTAATTCAACGCCCATCAATAAAAAACTTTTATTACAAAGTTCTTGGAAATACCAATTAACTAGAGCATATTTATCTTGGAAATTTCTATAAAATGTTTGGCGAGTTAAATTACATTTTTTACATATTGAAGATACAGAAATTTTATCTAAACTTTTTGTTTTCATAAGATCTTTGATTGCAAGAGCAAATTCTAATTTTGTATCCATAATATTGTCCTTTTTAAAAGTGTAACTCTCTTTTTGTTAATTCATTTATTTTGTTTTAATTATTTATAATATAATATTCCTAAGTTTCTATTTATTCAAATAGGGAGACTATTCTTTGTTGATAAAAGAAATAATTTTTAAAAAAATATATTATGTAAGATAAATATTAAAAGTAAAAATTTTAACTTTTTTCAATCTAGAGTGACACTTCAATAAAACTGTAACTTGTTTTTCCAAAGTTTTGTATAGATAATTAATTATAGATAAAGATACTCATGGAGGCATTTTATGGTACAAAGATTTGTATTAAATGAAACATCATATCATGGTGCAGGTTCAATTTCAGTTATACCTGAAGAGATAAAAAATAGAGGATTTAAAAAAGTATTTGTATGTACAGATCCTAGTTTAATCAAGTTCAAAGTAGCAACAAAAGTTACTGATTTATTAGAAAAAGCTAATATTGAATATTATCTTTATTCTAATGTTAAAGCAAACCCAACAATTGAAAATGTTCAAAGTGGTGTAGATGCTTTTATAGAAAATAAAACAGATTGTATAGTAGCAATTGGTGGTGGTTCAGCAATGGACACGGCTAAAGCAATTGGTATTATTATTAATAATCCTGAAAATAAAGATGTAAGATCTTTAGAAGGTGTTTCTCCAACAGCAAACAAATGTGTTCCAATTATTGCTGTTCCAACAACAGCAGGTACTGCTGCTGAAGTAACAATTAACTATGTAATAACAGATCCAGAAAAACAAAGAAAATTTGTTTGTGTTGATCCAAAGGATATTCCTGTAGTTGCTGTTGTTGATTCAGATATGATGAGTAGTATGCCAAAAGGTTTAACTGCTGCAACAGGTATGGATGCATTAACTCATGCAATTGAAGGATACATTACAAAAGGTGCTTGGGAATTATCTGATATGTTCCATATAAAGGCTATTGAAATTATAAGTAAATCTCTAAGATCTGCAGTAAATAATGAAGCTGAAGGTAGAGAAGGTATGGCTTTAGGTCAATACATTGCTGGTATGGGATTTTCTAACGTAGGTCTTGGTGTTGACCACTCAATGGCTCATCCATTAAGTGCTTTCTATGATACTCCTCATGGAGTTGCTTGTGCTATTTTACTTCCAAGAATAATGGAATTCAACAGAGATTATACTGGAGAAAAATATAGAGAAATTGCTAGAGTAATGGGCGTTGAAAATGTTGACTCTATGTCTCAAGAAGAATATCGTGATGCAGCAATAAACGCTGTAAAACAACTTTCAATTGATGTAGGTATTCCTCAAGATCTAAAAAATATTGTAAAAGAAAAAGACATTGATTTCTTAAGTGAAAGTGCATTTAATGATGCATGTAGACCTGGAAACCCAAGAGATTGTACCAAAGAGGATATTGTTGAATTATATAAATCATTAATTTAATTGTACTCTCATAACAACTTATATATTAACTATGCTGTGATTATTTTCATGGCATAGTTTTTGCTTTTTAAAATAATTGTTATATCATCAATTTTAACAAGAAAGTGCAATGATTGCAAAATATGGCAATTATTGCATTTTTTTATGCATTATTTAATATCATATTTCTATATACAGTCTATTTTTTCTCTTTGATAATTTGAATATAAAATTTAAGGAGTTAAGGATGAAAAAAAGATTTTATTCATTAATTGGTGTGATGTTGCTATGTTCAATATCTATTTTTGCTCAAGGTAATCAAGAGGAAGCAGGACAAAGTAAAAGTGTTGCAGGTTTTGTTTGGTATAATTATGGTGATACATTTATTACTGCTGCAAGAAACTCTGTAAACAAAGCTGCTGAAGGTGGTAATATTGAAATATTATCAACAGATACTCAATCAGATATTGCTATTCAAACAAATAATATTAATACATTATTAGCAAAACAAGTTGATTATATTTGTATAAATAATATTAGCCCTAATGATAGTGCTTCAATGATTGCTAAAGCAAAAAAACAAGATATTCCAATTCTATTTATTAACTGTACAAGCCCAACTGAAGATGAATTAAATTCATATGATAAGGTATATCATATTTCTTCCGCTGCAGAACAATCTGGTTGGATTCAAGGCGATGCTGTATCAGAATATTGGAAAGCAAATCCAGCAACAGCTGATAGAAACGGTAATGGAAAACTTGATTATGTAATGCTTGTGGGTATGCAAGGAAACTATGATTCACAAATGAGAACTGAAAAATCAATTGAAAGAGTTGAAGAAAATGGTATTGAAGTTAATTGTTTATCTCAAATGTTATGTAACTGGCAAAGAGGTGAAGCTATGAACCAAGTAGCATCAATTTTAGCAGCTCAAGGTGATGATATAGATGCAATCTTCTCAAACAATGATGATATGGCTTTAGGTGCAATTGAAGCATTAAAAGCTTCAGGATATTTCGGTAATGGTGATTATATTCCAGTTGTTGGTGTAGATGCAACAAAAGTTGGTGTAAGTGCATTAGAAGATGGAACCTTATTAGCTACTAGCTTAAATAATCCTGTTACATTAGGTAATACAATTTATAAGATTTTAACACTATTAGATGAAGGTAAAGAAGTAACCTCTGAAACAGTTGGAAAACAAATGACGGGTAAACATGTTTGGTTAGATTACGTTGCTATCACTAAAGATAATATAGAAGATGCTGCATATTAATCCAAGTATTTGAATTTGTTATATAGAAGCCCATCTGGGCTTCTATATATTGGGAGGTTAAAAATGACTCCAATATTGGAGATTAAAAATATTAGTAAATCTTTTCCAGGTGTTAAGGCTTTAGATAATGTTTCAATGATAGTTGAAAGAGGTCAAATTCATGCAGTAATGGGTGAAAATGGTGCTGGAAAATCAACTCTAATGAAATGTATTTTCGGACTATATAAACAAGATAAGGGTGAAATTTTATTAGATGGTAAACCTTGTAATTTTACACACACAAAAGAAGCTCTTATAAATGGAATTTCTATGATTCACCAGGAATTACAGAATATACCAACTCAAAATGTAATGGAAAATATTTGGATTGGAAGAATCCCTTATAAAGGAAATAAGCATTTAAGATGGGTTGATGAAGATAAAATGTATAATGATACAGTCAATTTATTTAAAACTTTAGACTTGGAGATTGATCCAAAAGCAATGCTAAAAGATTTAAGTGTTTCAACTTGTCAGTTAATAGAAATAGCAAGAGCCGTTTCATATAATTCAAAATTAATTATTATGGATGAACCTACTTCCTCTCTTACTGAAAGTGAATCACAGATATTATTTAATATAATAAAAAAATTAGTTTCTCAAGGTGTTTCTATTCTTTACATTTCTCACAAATTAGAAGAAGTCTTAGATTTATCTAATCATGTAACAGTTTTAAGAGACGGTCAGTTAATAGGTAATTATGAAACAAAATTAATAGACTCTCAATTTTTAGTTAATAAAATGGTAGGAAGAGAAATAGTTGATAGATTTCCAAAGAAATTGCCAAATACTAAGGTAGGTGAAATTAGTTTAAAAGTTAAAGCTTTAACATCTGTTAATCCTTATTCTTTTAAAAATATTTCTTTTGAAGTTAGAAGAGGAGAAATATTAGGAATTGGTGGGTTAGTTGGTGCTCAAAGAACAGAATTAATGGAAGCTATTTTTGGTCTCAGAGATCTAAGTAGCGGAACAATTGAGATTGATGGAAAAGAAGTAAAAATTAAATCTTCGAGAGATGCAATAAAACATGGAATAACCTTACTTACTGAAGAAAGAGCAAAGACAGGAATTATTTCTAAAGCATCAATTTTAGATAATATGATGGTTGTAAAACAACGTTATAAAATTAATGAGTATAAAAAATATAGTGTCTTTTTGAATGATAAAAAAAGAAGAGAAGATACAATTACTTATGTAAAAAGTTTAGCAGTTAAAACACCTTCAATTGATACACAGATTAGTAATTTATCAGGTGGTAATCAACAGAAAGTTTTATTAGGTCGTTGGTTAATGGTATCTCCTGAATTAATGATCTTAGATGAACCAACAAGAGGTATTGATGTTGGTGCTAAATTTGAAATTTATTCAATAATGAGAAAACTCTCTCAAGAAGGTAAAACCATAATAATGATTAGTAGTGAAATGCCAGAGTTAATTGGTATGTCAGATAGGATAGCAGTAATGTGTGAAGGTCATTTATCTGGAATTATCGATGGGCAAAGTGCAACTGAAGAAAAAATTATGTTACTTGCTAGTAAATATGATGAAAAGGAATAATTAAAATGGAATTATCAAATATAAATATAAAAAAATTGTTGGTTGATAAAGCCTTATTTATAGTGTTATTACTAATTGTAGGATTATTAGTAATAATTGAACCTAAGTTTTTCTCTGTAATAGTATTTAGAGATATATTAATGCAAAGTTCAACTAGGTTGATAATTGCATTAGGTTGTATGTTTATTTTAATTGTTGCAGGTGCAGACTTAAGTGGTGGTCGTGTTGTAGGTCTTGCTGCAGTTGTTGCAGGATCTTTAGCTCAAAGTGATACTTTTTATAATAAGTTTTTCCCAAATTTACCACAATTACCAGTAATTATTCCTGTATTAATTGCTATAGCTGTAGGTTTGCTTTTTGGATTAATTAATGGATTAGTAGTTGCAAAACTAGAAGTCCCTCCATTTATTGCAACATTAGGTGTTGCTCTAGCAGTATATGGTTTTAACTGTTTATATTTTAATTTACCTCCAAATAACTCACAGCCTTTAGGTGGTTTTACAAAAAGTTTTTCAGCTCTAGGTGGTGGTTCAACTTTTGGTATTCCTAATATTATGTTGATAGCTGGATTTTGTTTAATCGTTGTTTATCTATTTCAAAAGAAAACATGTTTAGGAAAGGAATTATTTGCAGTTGGTGGTAATGTTGAAGCCTCAAGAGTTTCTGGAATAAATGTTGATAAAATTCTAATATTATCATACTCTTTAGCAGGTACTTTATATGCCTTAGGAGGCGTTTTAGAAGCTGCTAGAACAGGAAGTGCTACAAGTACTTATGGAGCTGGATATGAAATGGATGCTATAGCATCTTGTGTTGTTGGAGGTTGTTCATTATCTGGTGGTGTTGGTAGCGTACCTGGTTTATTAGTTGGTGTATTAATTTTTAATGTAATAAGTTATGGATTAACCTTTATTGGAATTAGTCCATATTGGCAAAATGTATTTAAAGGTGTAATTATCGTTGGTGCTGTTGCAATTGATGTAAGAAAGTATAAAAAATCAAAATAGAAACAAATTATAAGGAGGAAACACTAAATGAAGAATTTAATGAAAATAGGCTTTGTATTTTTTATTATATTAATTAGTTGTGTCCTTATAAGTTGTGATAAAAATCAACAAACAAGTGACTCTGTATCTCAAATGTATAGAGTTACTTGTATAATTCCCCATAAAGATGATAAAGCTTATTGGTCAGTAATTGAAGAAGGTTTAATTGATGGGGCAAATGATAATAATATTGATTTAAAAAATTTATACCCAAGTTTAAATTATAATACTGCTCAAATGCAAAAGCTTTTAGAGATGGCAATAGCCTCAAAAGTAGATTGTTTGATTATTAGTGGAGTTGAAGATCCTAGCTATTATGAGACAATTCAAGAAGCAATAGATAATGGTATATTTGTAGTATTAGTTGATACAGATATGCAAAAATTACCGAATACTCTATATGTTGGTAGTAATAATTATCAAGCAGGTAAACTACTTGGAGAAAATGTTGCTAAGATAAAAAATTATACAGCAAATATAGCAATTATTAGTGGTGATAATGTTTTTTATAATCTAAATGAAAGATTTGAGGGGTTAAAAAGTGTAGTTGATAATTATCCTAATATGAATATTGTAGATATCCAGTATGATAAGTTTGATTATGGTAAAGTTCAACAAATTTATGATTCTTATAAAACAAATCCAATAATTGATACAATAGTTTGTTTAGAAGGGACTGGCGGTATGTCATTAAATTCATATATTAAAGAAAAACCTAGAGATGATATATTTGTTTTTGATGATACTCCTCAAGCAGTAGCAGGAGTAAATAATAAATTATTTAGAGGCCTTTTAAAACAGCAAAAATATGAAATGGGATATAGAGTAATGCAAGAAATAGCTAAATATCGTGAAAAAAATCAAATAGATTTAGTAAAAATTTATACTGATACAATTTTTGTTGGAGCATCTAGTGATTAAAAATAAGTTTAAATCTATGACTTCAAAAATTAAAATTGCCTTTTTCTCTTTGTTTGCTTTTTTTATTTTAAGCTTATCTTTTAGTATGTTTGGCTATAATAAAATTAGTAGTGGATATAAATCAATTATCGATTTTCAAATAGATCAAAACAATTTCTTTTTAGAAATTGATGATTTAAATAATCAATTATCAATAGCTTATATGTTTCAACAGATAAATGATTATTCAAATCTAAGAACAAAAATAGAAGTTCTTAATGAAAAAAATGAAGACTATAAAATAACAAAACCTTCTACTAGAGAGCAATTAGATTTTTATTATCTAGTAGATTCATATCTAGAAAAAGCTCAAAGTTTAATTTTGTCTTTAGAAGTTGGAAGCAAGAATAGTTTAAATGAGTTAGAAAAACTTCAAGACTTATATTCTTTTATAAATGTGAGTTTTAAAAATTTATATTCACAAGAAATTGATTATGTTGCTAGAGCTCATGATGAAATGGATAGATTTGCAAAAAATACCTTGTTTTTAAATATGGTACTTTTACTTTTATTAATTATAATTGGCATAATAATAATTAGAAAAATTAAAGATACCTCTACTCAAATGAATAATTTAACTGACTTTGCAAAATCAATAAAAGCAAATCCTTATTCTAATGAAAAAATCGAAGTAAATTCTAATGATGAATTATCGTTTTTTGCAAATGCATTTAATGAGATGATAGAGACTGTTCAGCATCAGATGTATGAAATAGAAGAGTCTTCAAAAATAAGAGAAGAATTAAAAAATGTCGAGATTCAAAGATTGAAAGTTACCAGCCAATTGCAAAACAGTCAATTAAAATTATTACAATCAAGAATTAATCCACATTTTTTGTTTAATACTTTAAATATGATAAAATCAACAGCAATAAATGATAATTTAATAACTACTGCTAAGTTAATTGAAGCAACTGCTGAATTATATAGATATTATTTAAGTAGTCAGACTCATAGTGTAACAATAGAAGAAGAACTTGATAATTTGAAAAATTATGCTTTTATTCAAAAGAGCAGATTTGGTGAAAGAATAAATTTTATTTATGATATAGATTCTTCAATTTTGAAGTATGTAATCCCATCAATGATTTTACAACCTATTGTTGAGAATTCAATAGTCCATGGACTAAAGAAAATGGATAGTGATGGTCATATTGAAATTAAAATTTATAAAGAAATAAATAGGGTAATTATAAAAATAAGTGATAATGGGGAAGGTTTTTCTAAAATTAAAATTGAAGAAGTTTTAAGTAAATGTAAAGATTCCCAAATCACTGATAATATAGGATTAAGAAATGTATATCAGAGGTTAGCTTATTTTTATAATAATGATATTAATTTAGAAATTGAAAGTGATTGGAATAATACTTCAATTATTTTTTCTATTCCATTTATAAAGGAGGATAACTAATATTATGCATACCATAGTAACAGCTGATGATGAAGATATTGCAAGAAAATCGCTTGAATTCCTTATCATGTCTGAAATTTATGATGTCCAATTAGTTGCTTCTGCAAGAAATGGAGCAGAACTAATCTGTATAGTTGAACAATACAAACCTGATTTAGCTATCGTAGATATCGATATGCCTATAATTAATGGAATTGAAGCTATAAAATTCTTAATAGAAAAGGGTACAAAAACTAGATTTATTTTATATACAGCTTATGATGATTTTAATTTTATGCAGCAAGCAATAGATTTAAAAATAAGTGGCTATTTATTAAAGTCTGATAAGAGAGAAAAAAGCTTAAAGACTATTAGAAACATAATTAATGATATAGATTCAATGAATGAAAAACAAAAGAAGATTGAAAGTTTAACTAAGATGGAAAGAAAAATGCTTCCTATTTTAGAGAATGAAATTATGTATTCAATCTTTTTAGATAATCCTGCCGAAGAAAGCTTTAATACTTGGTGTAATTTGAAAAAGATACAATTAAAGGGAATGTTTGTTGTGAGTTTTATTTCAACCTCTGATACACTCAGTCTTTTTCATGAATTAATTAATTCAAAGTTATTTACTAATAAAATAATTGAAGACATCATAGGCAAAATTTGTCATTGTATACCTATGATAACTAAGAATAATGGTTGTTTATTAGTTGGAGTACCAGAAAATTTGATTGAAACAGATCCAGAAAAATGGGTTTTAAAAATCATGGAAAGTTTTAATAATTATTGTAGAGAGACTTTTGGACTAGATTTAATTATTGGAATAAGTGATATATGTTTAGATTTTTCAAATATAATGCCTGCATATCATAATAGTTTAAAAATATTACAAAATGTTGTAGCTAGCGGGGTTTACTATAAGAAAAATGAAGGTAGTCTAATTGTTGATACTCATCAAATCCAAATTGCAAAAGATTTATTAAATATTTTAGTTTTAGGAAATAAAGAAAAATTGGATAAATATCTTTTGAATTTGAATGTGGAAGATTTAAAATCCTATTATTACCTTTATGAGTTAATGTGTAAAACTTCTAATAATTTTCCATCAATTTCAAGTGCTTTTTTTTGTGCATTATTATCTAAAAAAGATAAATTAAAAAAACATGATAATCCTGAAGCTTTTAAAAAATGTTTAGATGATTTATTAGCAGAAAATTCCAATTTTGAAAATAGAAATACCAACCCTTATGTGGATAGAGCAACCTCTTATATCCAGCAAAATGCATTTAAGAATATTTCTTTAAATAGTGTGGCTGATGAAATTGGAATAAGTCCTTTTTATTTGAGTAGATTGTTAAAAAATGTTTTAGGAATAACTTTTATAAATATGCTAACAAACATAAGAATGGCAAAAGCAATAGAATTAGTATCTACAACAAGAATGCAAGTCCAAGAAATATCAACAAATATTGGATATCCTAATACAACCTATTTTTGCAAAGTTTTCAAAAAATATACTGGAAAATCAATAAGTGAATTTAGGTTAGATAAGTTTAATAATAAATAAGGAATTAAAAATGAATTATGAGAAATGTGTATTAAATTTAAGGCATCAAAAGATTAACGAAGAAACAGAATCTTATAATATGTATGTAAAATATATCCCTGAAACAAAAGATAAAGGGGCAGTAGACTCTCGTCAGGCAAAATTTAGTAAAAAATTTTTAGATAACCCTCCATTAAATATTAAAGATAAAAAAAATATTACTCTTGATGAGTTAAATCAAATCAGATCAGGTTTTGGTTGTGAAAATTTTGATATGAGTGAAAATGTTGAAGTCCTTAATACTGTTTTTAATAATGTTAATGTTGAAATATATAGAAAAAAAGATATAGCGAATGACAATCCCGTAATAATAAATATACATGGTGGTGGATTTTTTGGTGGTACAGTTGATGTTGTTAGAAATTCTTGTAAGTTATTAGCTGATAGATCTTGTTCAACAGTTATTAGCATAGATTATGATTTATCTCCTGAAGCAAAATATCCAAAGGCATTGAATCAGTGTAATTCAGTTATTGATTATGTTGTTGAACATGAGAAAGAGTTAAAGGTTGATGCCACTAGAATTGTTTTAATGGGTGATAGTGCTGGAGGGAATTTAGCCGCAGCTTGTTGTTTATCTTCAAAAACTACTAATATAGTTTTACAAGTTCTTTTATACCCATTAATGGAATTAAAACCTTCAGAACCATTGTGGAGTGAAGATTTATATGATATTGGGGATAATGAGGATAAAGAGGTTAAAACTTTTTTAATCAATGATATTAAGAATTTAAATGAAGTCTGTATCTATACATATATTAATGATGAAAAAGAATTAAACGATGAATTAGTTTCTCCAATTAAAGCAAAAGATTATAGTTTATTTCCTATGACGCTAATAGTCTCTCCTGAATTTGATTATTTAAGATTCCAAGCAGAATCTTTTGCTAAAAAATTAGTTGAAAATGGTATCGATACAATTTTGTACAGATATAAGGGAATGGGGCATGCTTTCTATGAACATTTAGGGGAGTTCCCTCAAGCTGAAGATTGTATAAATGAGATAGCCGAAGCAATAATGTCTTTATAATTTTTTAAATAGATTTTTATAAAATTAGACTTGGTAATAATTTTTTTATCCAGGTCTAATTTTTTTTGTAAAAATATTTCTTGCCAAATATATTTTATCATGTTAATTTATACATATGAATTCAGACATCTGATGTCTGAAAACCAAAATAAATAAATATATTAACACTTACCAAAAAATAAAGGAGAAAATTTATGGGTAAAATTTATTATGACAAGGATGCAAATATAGATATCATTAAGGATAAAGTAGTTGCAATTATTGGATATGGTAATCAAGGAAGATCTCAAGCTTTAAATTTAAGAGATTCAGGTGTTTCTAAAATAATTGTTGGAAGTCGTAAAGATGATTCATGGAACGATGCAAATGAAGATGGATTTGAAGTTTATTCAATTGAAGAAGCAACAAAAAAGGCCGATATTTTATTTTTATTAATTCCTGATGAAGTAGCACCATCAATATATAATGAAAAAATTGCTCCAAATTTAGTAGAGGGAAATGTAGTAAATTTTTCTTCAGGATATAACATCACATTTAATCATATTATCCCAGCAAAAAACATAGATATTATTATGGTTGCTCCAAGAATGATAGGTAAGGGTGTTAGAGAATTATATCAGAATAAAGAAGGATTTCCTTCTTTTGTAGCTGTAAATCAAGATGCTAGTAAAAACGCTTGGGAAATTACTTTGGCTTTGGCAAAAGGGATAGGTTCAACAAAAAAAGGTGCAATAGAAGTTAAATTTAATGATGAAACATATTTAGATTTAATGTCTGAACAAGCAATATGGCCTTTAATTTATTCAGTTTTTACAGAAGCTTTTAAATATCAAGTAAGTATGGGACATCCAGAAGAGGCTGTATTAATGGAGCTTTATCTTTCAAAAGAACCTGCAGTTATGATGGAAAAAGCTGCTGATGTAGGGTTCTTTAAGCAAATGCCATACCACTCTAACACAAGTCAATATGGTCAATTAACTGGTTTTGCTAAAGCAGATAAATCTGTGATTAAGAATTTCATTGCAAGTCAATATGAAAAGATTAAATCAGGAGAATTTGCAAATGAATGGGAAAATGAAATGAATAATAATTTAGCTAAATTTAAAGAAATGCAAAAAGATGTTTTTGCAAGTGAAATGAATTTGGCAGAGGAAAGAGTGAAAGAGAGATTATAGTGATTATAAATGAATAATGCCTTTTAAAAGAGGTGTGTGTATAATATAAAAGGCATTATTCATATAAAGGAGGGAATCATGGTATCATCATCAATTTTAGTTTTAAATTTAATTATAGCTATTGCAATAATTTTGCTATTAATTTTAAAGTTTAAATTAAATCCAACAATAGCTTTAATTGTTGGCGCCTTGTATATGGGAATGTTTTCAGGTCTAGGTTTAGTTGAAACAGTAAGTAGCATTAGTTCTGGTTTTGGTGGATTACTTGCTGGTATTGGATTATCAATAGGTTTTGGTGTTATTTTAGGTCAATTACTTTCTGATTGTGGAGGAGCAAAAGTAATTGCAACAACTTTGATAAAAATAACTTCAGAAAAAAATTCGATTTATGCAATTGGTTTTACAGCATTTTTGCTTTCAATTCCTGTTTTTTATGATGTAACATTTGTTATATTAATTCCGTTAGGAATAGCTTTAGCCAAAGAAACAAAAAAACCACTTCCATATATAATTGGAGCAATGGTAATTGGTGCTGGTACAGCTCATACTTTAGTCCCTCCAACTCCTAATCCATTAGCAGCTGCTAGTATTTTTAATTTTGATTTAGGTATTATGGTTCTTTTTGGGGGCGGTATTGGATTAGTAGTAGTATTTTTAACTATGAAGATTTATTTTCATATTTTAGATAGAGGTCTTTGGAAAAAGGAAAAGGATGAAACAGGTTTAGTTAATGTTGAAACCGCAGAAATTCAAATTGAAAATCCTCCATCATTCTTTGCTTCAATATTGCCTATATTAGTTCCTATTGTGCTTATTTTGTTGGGAACTGTAACAAAAGCAATTTTGGGAGAAACTCCAATAGTTATTTCTTTTTTAAGTAACAAAATTATTGCTTTATTAATTGGAGTTATTTTATCTTATATTGTAGCATCAAAGTCTATGAGCCCAAATGCAAAGAATGATTCAGCTTCAAAAGCAACAATGTCAGCAGGAATAGTTTTACTTATTACTGGAGCTGGAGGTGCTTTTGGAAGTGTAATTAATGCAACTAAAATAGGTAATGTTTTAGTAGAAAATATTAGTGAAACTGGACATGCTGGTATAATTTTAATTTTATTAACTTATGGAATTGCTCTAATTTTCAGAATTGCACAAGGGTCTGGTACAGTTGCTTCAATTACAACTATGACAATGATGGCTTCTGTTGTACCAAATATTCCAATTCATCCAGTTTGGGTTGCTCTCGCTGCTTTATCTGGTGGATTAAGTATTGGACATGTTAATGATAGTGGCTTCTGGGTTACTGCAAACTTATCAGGGTTAACGGTATCAGGAGGATTAAAATCATATACTTTAGCTGGAGCAATGGTTTCAGTATTAACCTTGTTATTTGTAATAGTTGGATCAATTATAATACCTATGGCTTAGTGATTGTTTAGTAATATAAAAAGTGGGGGATATTAATTTTTAATAAATTATATCCTCCTTTTTCATTTTTTATTTAGTTGAAAACTTGTTGATTCCTTGTTATAGTTTACTCATATTATTAGGTAAAATTTAGCTGATTTCTATCAATAACTGTTGCTTAATATTACTATATCTTTAAATTAAGGTATTTATCAAAGGAATATGAAGAATGGGAAATAATGAATGGTTTTCTAGCCCTGTAAATAAAGGTCCAGTTTCTAAGATTGTTTTAGAAAAGATTAAACAAGCATTGATCAATAAAGAGATAAAGCCTGGTGATTATTTACCATCTGAAGCTGAATTAGCAAAAGGTTTTGGAGTTGGAAAATCAAGTATCCGTGAAGCAATTAAAATGCTTGAAGCTATGGGGGTTGTTGAAATTAAAAGAGGTCAAGGCACCATGATTTGTGATCACCCTACAAATAGTGATGTAGATTCATTATTATTTCAGTTTTTAATTCAAAAATCAGGTACTGAAGAAATTGTAGAATTAAGAGCAATGTTTGAAATTGCTTATACAATTATGGCAATGCAAAAGGCTTCAGAAGAAGATTTAAAAGAAATTGAAAAAACAATTATTGATTTTGAAGAAAAAATTAATAATAATGAGCAATCTTTTCAAGATGATTTAATTTTTCATTATAAAATTCTATATAGCTCCCATAATCCTTATGTAATAAAAATTGGTGAGTCAATTCTACAATTATTTCAAACATCTATAAAAAAATCCGTTACGTTAACTCCGCAATGGGCACTAGATGACCATAAAAAAATTTTTGAAGCAATGAAAAACAAAGATGAAAAAGGTATACGTGATTCAATTAATGAAAGTTTAATGCGCTGGAAAGCGAATTTAGTCTAGGTAAATTATGTTTGACTAATATAATTGTTTAAATTTGTATTTACTATTGTTTCAATTTTATCAATTGTATCTTTACAAAAATTCAATGATAAACCAAATGTTGAGCCAACTTTTAATAAATCGTTTCTTGTAGGATTTAAGCCTTCTCCATTAATAGTAGTAGCATGTTGACCATTAAAAGAATTGCTATAAGTTAAATCATATGCTGGTGATAAAATCCATTTGTCTGTATATAAAAAACTAAAATTTTTGCTATGATCATCTCTATTGTGTGAAAAAACATTGAAACACATCAATTTATACATTTGTTTTACTTGTTTTTCATCCTTAGTTAAGATATATGTTAATTTAATTAAATCTAAATAATCTAAGTTAGGGAATCGATGGGAAGTTTCTAGTATTGCTGAGACTGAGGCCATATGTATTTTGGTATTTTGTTTTCGATCAAATCGTTTTATTCCAAAATATCCTGAGCAGATTTTAGATTCAAATAATTGTATTTCGGGGACCTCAATGCCACATTTTTTTGCACATTTTGAATATAAATATTCTTGAAGTCCAATATCCTTTGAATCTAAAGAAGAGGGAAACTTTATAATCCAATCTTCATTATTTATTTTTTTAAAAATTTTTGGTCTAGCTCCACCAGAAGAGCCACCATTTATAAATAAATAATCTAAATTTTTTATTTCTTCATTTGCTAATATTTTACTACATTGTTCTTTTATCAAGTCTAGACTTAATGGTTTGACTTTATCTAAAGTTAAATTTTCTTTTGGAATATATTCAAGTGCTCCCATTGCAGAATTTCCTATTATGGATAATCTATATAATGGATTTATGTTTTTCATATTTATTGAATTTTTTTTAATTATTCTATCTACTAATAATCGACCCCACCCATCAGGTAAGCTATCATTAAAAATACCAAATAAGCCTTCAAAGGGTTGAATCTCTGGAGTATAAATTTTATCAGTTAAAGGAAGAGAAAAAGGACTAATTGGAAAGCCTTCATTAATCCATTGCTTGTCATATTGAAAACTTGTTAAATAATCTTTATAAACAAGTGTTCCAATTTTTTTGTCATGATACATTACTTCGAGACTATTTGTTTTCATTTTAATAAGTCCTTAATATCTTTGTAATGAGGGGTTGTAAATAAATTAATTAAATCGTTTTGTAAATCAAGTATTTGAGATATTTTTATTAAATTCGATAACGATATTTCTCCTATTTGTTCAAACCTCTTTATACTTCCTAGAGAAACTCCAGATTTAAGTGCAAGCTGTTGCTGAGAAAAATTGTGTTCCTTTCTTCTTTTTTTAAAATTATTTGCAATAATTATTTTAATTTCAGGAGTTGTTTTAAATAATGAATTAATATCTATCATAGATAATATATTAGTCTTTTTCTTGATAATTGTCAATAATAGCTAATATTTTAGCAGTTATCTATTGAAATAATTTTTATTTCAGCTGTTTTTTATATCGATAAAAAATGATTTTATTCAATATGAATTGACATTGCTAACACTATTAGCTAATATAGCGCAGTATAAATATCGGGCTATTTAATTAAGCCTCTCTTTATTTAAAAAAAGGTAAAAATAATGATTTATGATGAATTAGCTAATCAACTAGTTAGATATCAATATGTATTGTTTCGCGCACCAAAGTTGAAAGAAAAAAGCACCATAGGGGCTTTATTTGGAGAGAAAAAAGTTATTGGGTATCTAATGGAAATACAAGATGGAGTTTGCCCTAGAAAATTGTGTGATTTTATGGGGGTCTCTACTGCAAGAATTGCTAGTATTTTAAATAAACTTGAAGAAAAGGGCTTAATTATTAGAACTCCAAATTCTTTTGATAAACGAAAGGTAATAGTAAATATTACTGAAAAGGGTAGAGAATTTGGTGAAACTGGGAAAAAAAATGTTGTTAAAGATTTATCTAGTTTGTTAGAAAAACTTGGTGAAGAAGATGCTAAGGAATATGTGAGGATAATGAAAAAGATTTATGATCTTTCAGTTAACGACGACACTCACATTACAAAATAGATAATTAATATAAAGGGTCAATTATGGATAAAGGTAGAATAGAGTTATTAGAAAATACTCCGGTTAAAAGAGCAATTATTAAATTAGCTCTTCCGACAATGTTAGCAATGGCTGTACAAATGATTTACAACCTTACTGATACTTATTTTATTGGGCAAACAGGAGATTTGAATCTTGTTGCAGCTGTTAGCTTGGCTAGTCCAATAATAATGTTATTTCAAGCTGCTGGAAATATTTTTGCAAGTGGTACTTCTTGTTATATATCACAGAATTTGGGGGCAAGAGAATATAAAGAAGCTAAAAGAGCAAATTCAGTTGCATTTTATAGCTCAGTAGGAATAGGTATATTATTTACTTTGTTCTTTTTATTATTTAGAGATTCAATTTTAAATGTAATTGGGACTTCTGCTGCGACTAAAGAGCCAACTTCACAATATTTAGTTATTATGACTGGATTATGTATCTTCCCAATTCTTAATGTTACTATGGCAGGCTTAGTTAGATCTGAAGGTGCTACAGATAAAGCAATGTTTGGAATGATTATTGGTATAATTATTAATATAGTTTTAGATCCGATTTTTATTTTGGCATTAGATATGGGTACTGCAGGAGCTGCTTGGGCAACTATTATTGGTAACTTTGCAGGTACAATTTATTTTATTAGACACTTCTTAAACAAAAATACTATGTTATCAATTGCAATTAAGGACTTTAAACCTAGCAAAAGAATATATGGGGAGACCTTTAAAATTGGTATTCCTGCAGCTTTATCAAGTATTGTTATGAGTATTTCTTTTGTTCTAGTAAATGTTATTGCTGCAACTTATGGAGACTATGTAGTTGCTGGTAATGGTATTGAAATGCGTGTTAACTCAATGGCTGTTATGTTAATTATCGGATTAGCACAAGGCTATCAACCTTTTGCCGGTTATTGTTATGGTGCTAGAAAATTTGATAGATTAAAATCTGGATTTATTACAACTATTGTTTATGGCACAATTGTTTCACTTTTCTTTACAGCAGTATTTATTATATTTGGTGATGGACTAATTAGAATGTTTATTGATGATGATTTAACAGTTCAAGCTGGTGCTCAAATATTAAGAGCATTTACTTGGTGTGTACCATTCTTTGGTATTCAATTTACTGTTATGGTCACTTTCCAAGCAACTGGTAAAGCTATAAAAGCTATGTTAATTTCATTAGGTAGACAATGTATAATTTATTTACCACTATTGTTTATATTAAATTCATTGTTTGGCTTTGAAGGATTTATTTTTGCCCAACCAATTGCAGATATTTTAACAACATTTGTTGCATTTATTTTAAGCTTATCTTTTATGAAAGAAATGAATTCAAGGCATGAGAGAGAATTAGCAACAGCTTCATCTCCTGCAAATTAAGATACATATTATTAATTAGTATGAGAACATATAAAAGTTACAGTAAAGGCTATAATATTAGTCTTTGCTGTTTTTTTTATTATAATTTTTAAATTATTTTGACATATGTTATTTTGTTGACGCCTCATTTATCCTATAGTAAGCTTTTTTTGAGGCTTAAATGAAAAATAAAAACTATTTTGGATTCTTGTGGCATGCAATCTTTTTATCATTAACAACAACTTTTACTGAAGTTAATACAATTATTCCAACTTTAATTGTAAATGTTGGAGGTAATTCTGTACATGTTGGAATAGTATCTGCAATTGTTATAGGTCTTCCTGTTGTAACTAAATTGTTTTTTTCTAGTTTTTTATCTTCCCAATCAAAGAAGAAACCTTATTTATTACTTGGTATTAATTTAAGAATATTAGCATTAATTAGCATAGCTTTTACTTTAGTTTCATATCAAAAATTTAATTTTATTTCTTTAATTATCTTATTATATTTTGAATTATTAGTATTTTCTGTTGGTGGAGCATTTGCAAGTCTTCCTTATGTATATTTATTAGGGGGCTCTCTTAGTAAAGAAATGCGAATGAATTTCTTTACTAAGAGACAGTTAATTACTAGCATTGGTATGCTTTTATCTGTGATTACTGCTAGATATATTTTAGCAAATTGGGATTATCCAAATCAGTATGTTTTATTATTTGCAATTTCTTCTATTTCTCTCTTAATTGCATCATTCGGTTTTTGGATTATAAAAGAAACACCTACAAAAAAGAATAAAAAAGTTTCGACTCTTTCTGTTATTAGATCAATTCCTACAATATTAAAACAAGATAGAAATTTTTTAAAATTTTTACTTTATTCAAATATTTTAGGAGCTGCATTAGCCTTAATTCCTTTCTATATTGGTTTTGCACAAAAAACATTTAATTTAGATAGTACTACTGTAGGTTATGTTTTACTTATACAAATAGCAGGTATGTTTATATCTTCCTTTATTTATCCAAAGCTTATAAAAAATAGAGGTTTTAAAGGAGTATTATATTTAAGGATATTGCTTCATGTATTATTACCCCTTATCGCTGTAATTATAGTTAATTTAAATAGTTTAATTGGCTATTTATCAATTTTCTTTTTTATAGGTTTTGCACTAAGTGCTAGAACAATTAGTGAAGAAGCCGCTCTAATAGAATTAACAAATGAAGAAAATAGGGTAGTGTATACTGCTTTAGTTGGAACACTAAATTTTGCTATAATTATTTTTCCATTAATTCTTGGAACATTAATTGATCAAATAGGATATTCAATAATATTTATTATATCTTCTTTATTAACTTTAATAGCTTTACCTATCTTAAAATCATTAATTTGTCCAATAGATATTAAAAATTAAGTTTAGATAAATTTAGATATTTAGTTAAATAGTCTATGATATCTATCATTAACTAAATTTATATAATTAGTTTTTGATTCCTTAGTTAGTAAAGATTCATTTATTGCTTCAATTAGTATTGAGTACTTTTTTTGAAAGTTATTAAAAATTCTTTCAATTTGTATTTGATTGAGATTATATTTTTGTGCTAAATAAATAAAATCTTTTATTTTTAATTTATTTTTCTTCCCATTTAATGTTAAAGCTAATTCTTCTTTATCTTCAGGTATTATTATTAGAGTATTTAATAAATCATATGAAGGAGCTAAAATATACCTATCATCTTTTTCATAAAGAGAAAAATTTTTAAGATGCATATCTGAATTACCAACTATAAAACTAAAAAGTATGATATTAAAAAGTTTATAACTATCTAAGCCAATATTATCAGAATATTTGTTTAAAATGTTACCTATTTTTTCATAAGAAGAGTTATATTTCTGTTCAGTTAAAAATTCACCTAATTGACAAAAATCTTCCATAGCTAATTTCTTTTTACCGATGCGATCAATTCTTTTTGTAATATATGCTCTTGTATTATCTTCTAATTTAATTAATCCAAAAGGAACTGTTTCAATATTGCATAAATTTGCTAAATGCATAGTTAAATATTCATTTTCTATCATGTCAGGGTAATCTTTCGAATTTGGTTTTAGTATATAACCACTTGGATAATTAACTATGGTTAATCGTGGATTATTTTTGTTTTTATCTAAATGAAGTGATATTTTCTTTTGTACCCCAGTAATTACAGATTCTTTATTTTTTATATCGGAAAAAATATTTGAGAATTGCTTAGTATCTATTATTGGAAGTTCAGTTGTCCCAAAAAACTTTTTTATACAGCTTTTGTGCCAATCTAATTCATTATTTAGTAGAGGTTTTCCACAGCATAAACATTTATTCATATTTTTCAATCCTTACATTTCCAATACAATCATTACAACAAACTAATAATAGCCCCATTCTATCTTTTTCATTTAATTTCCAATTTTTAATTATTATATTTAACATCCAACCTTCTGGAATTAATCCATCAAAAAAAGGAAATAAAATTTGAGATTTGTAAGAGTCTTTTTTTTTGGGTAAAGTTAATGAAACTTGTTTGCCATTATAATCTTTATTGTATTGAAAGATATATAAGCCTTCATCGGTTTCTTCAAGTATACCTGCATGAGTGTCATCTACAAAAACTTTAGCTTTCCTCATTGTTTATATCCTTTAATTTAATTGGACCTGCAATTGCTCCAAACATATATAAAGCTTGATTAACTTTATCCATTCGAACAGTAGGTTTTCCTTGTTCTAAATCTCTAATGAATTTTAATCCCAATCCAGATATATTTGCGAACTCTTTTTGAGTTAAGTTTCTTTTCTTTCTTTCTGTTTTGATAAAATCACCAATAATTGAATGTTTCATACCCTTATATTATACCAGTTAAGATATAAAATCAATAAATATATTAAAAATTATATTCGTTTGGGTATAATTATTAGAAATATTAAAAAATTATATTCGATAGGATATAATTTGTCGTAATTGATAGTAAAATATATCCGATAGGATATAAAATTAGGAAGTTATAAATAATCGGATTTTATTTAGTTATATATTTATATATCTTAGAATTATATAGTGAAAATTTCACTAAAAGGTTATAATAACTTTACATATAAAAAAAGACGGGTTACCATTATAAAATATAAAATATTTTGGAGACTATGAAGAGAGATGAAAAAACTAGGTATTTTAAACAGTGATATTTCAAGAGTTTTAGCATATTTAAGACATACTGATTTGATATGTATTAGTGATTGTGGTCTACCAGTCCCTGATAATGTTGAAGTAATAGATTTAGCAATAAAAGAAGATTTACCAACTTTTCTTCAAGTTTTAGATGCTATTTTAGAAGATTATAAATGTGAAAAATATTTTTTAGCAACAGAAATTAAAGATAATAATGTATTTATTGATAATAAAATTAAATCTAGATTGCGTGACCAACCTGTTGAATATATATCACACATAGATTTCAAAGCTAAAGTAAAAGATTGCAAAGTTGTAATTAGAACAGGGGAGATGACACCTTATTCAAATATCATTCTTCAATCAGCTTGTATATTTTAAAAGAAAATAAAGAAAATTAAATAAAAACAATAAGGAGTGTTTTACTCTTTATCTATTTGTATAAGGAGTAATGAAGTTATGAAAATTTTAAATTTTGGTTCATTAAATATAGATTATGTTTATAAAGTAGATCATTTTGTAATGGCTGGAGAAACTCAAAGTTCATTAGAGAGAAATATTTTTCCTGGAGGAAAAGGTTTAAATCAGTCTGTAGCTTTAGCAAGTGCTGGGGCTGATACGTATCATGCAGGAGCAATTGGTAAAAATGATGGTATTTTCCTTAAAGATTTAATGGCAAATTCAAATGTTAATGTTGAATTTGTTAGGGAATTAGATGGTCCTTCCGGTCATACAATTATTCAAGTAAATAAAAAAGGTAATAATTGTATTTTACTATATCCTGGTGCAAATTTTAAGCAAGATGAGGTTTATATAGAATCTGTTTTTGAGAACTTTGATAAAGGTGATTATATTGTTCTTCAAAATGAAATTAATAATATAAAATTAATTATGGAAATAGCCCACAAAAAAGAGATGATTATATGTCTTAATCCATCCCCATATAATGAAAGAATTGATGAATTAAATTTAGATTATGTTGATTATTTTCTTTTAAATGAAATTGAAGGCGCTATGATGTGTGATTGTGATTTAGAAACAGATAAAGATGAACTAATTAAAATTCTTAAAAACAAGTACCAATCTTCAAAGTTTGTATTAACTTTAGGAAAATCTGGGGTAGTTTATTTTGATAGTAATTGTTCTGTTGAACATGGGATTTATGATGTTCCTGTTGTTGATACTACAGCTGCAGGTGATACCTTTACTGGCTTTTTTATAGCATCTATTTCTAATGGCGTTTCTATTGAAGAGTCTATAAGACTCGCTTCAATTGCTTCCTCTATTGCTGTTTCAAAAAATGGTGCTGCTGTTTCAATACCGAAATTGGATGAAGTAAAAAATAGTAAAATACAATTAATAATTTAATAATAATATAAAATCAGGATTTAATTATCCTGATATTTTATTTCAGGATAGAGATATGTTACTTCTAAAGGAGCAGAAGGGTTATTTATCCTATATTCTATCTGTCTAGCTAATCTTATACCAATTTTTGCTGTATTAACATAAGCTGTAGTAATTTTATCAATAATTGCAGGATATTCAGTAGATCCATCAAATCCTGTAATTATAAGTTTTGATTTATCAATTTCAGGATGTGATAATAAATAATCAAAAACAAATTGAGCTACAAAGTCGCTTGCACAAATTAATGCTTGTGGAAGGGAAGGTAGATTATCTAAAAATTTATTTATTGTTTTAGGATATTCATATATTCCAATATTATCAGTTAAACAATAATCATAATTAACTTCAATGTTATGTTCTTTTAGTGCGCATAAATATCCAGAGAATCTGTCATTGTTAGTTTTTGCGTAACTAATATCGCCAATGAATCCTAGATTTGAAATATTATATTTTTCAATTACATGACTTGTTATAACTCTCATGGTATCTAAACCTTCAATAACCAATAAGTCTCCAAGTAATTGTTTTCCAGTTATATCTGTAGTTGAATCTAAGTATACTTTTGGTAGATCTAATTTACTAACCATTTTTAATAACTTAGTATCATAGATATTCATAATAACAGCACCATCAAAGTTTTGTTTATTTAAATTAGCTGGAAGCTGATATCCTTCATAAAAATTTGTTGGAATACTTACATAAGCTAATGTAAATCCAAGAGAAGATAATTTTTCTGCTAAATCATGAATAATGCTTGTCCAGAAAATTGAAGAATCAGGTCTAGATACAATTAAGCAAATATTTTTATTAACGCTAGTATTATCTTTTTCTGATATTTTATTATATCCAAGCTCTTTTGCTGTTTGTAAGATTTTTTGTTTTAATGATTCTGAAACACCTTCATGATTATTAAATACTTTCCAAACACTAACTCTTGATATTTCTAACTTATCAGCAATGTCTTGCATTGTGCATTTTTTCATAAT
Source organism: Sphaerochaetaceae bacterium (assembly GCA_963678415.1). GTDB lineage: Bacteria > Spirochaetota > Spirochaetia > Sphaerochaetales > Sphaerochaetaceae > Pleomorphochaeta. Next base: position 106,556 of record OY782833.1, read on the forward strand.
TAAGTCCTTTATTTCCTTGTAATAATACGCTATAAAAAAGGAAAAAGCAACTGCATTTTTTACATTTTTAACAAAAAAATTAACATTTTAGTAATTTATTAACTAATTGTTGTAATAAGTGATTTTAACATTTTTTAAAAATGTTAAAATTGTTAACACGCCTTAAATTGGTGTTAAATATCAAATTATTACTATATTTATATATAATATAAGCAATTATATTACAATTTTTTATTGTATTGATGGTTTATGTCTATTTTTTATTATAAAAAATAAAGTAATTTTTTCTTAATAAAGTAAATTTTTTTAAATTAATTGTTGCCAATTTTGTAAATTAATGTTAAAGTTTCTCTTGTAAGAGTGAAGAGGTCGTTATGAAGAAAGATAAAAAGAAGCGAAAATGGACAAAGGATGATTCTGAGTTAACTTTATTAAGTTTACCTACAGTTATTTGGTTTATCCTTTTTAGTTATTTGCCTATGTTTGGTGTAATCATAGCATTTAAGAAATTTCGTTTATCAGCTGGGCATGGTTTTTTCTACAGTTTAATACATAGTGAAACTGTTGGATTTGATAATTTTAAATATTTTATCCATTCAAATGATTTCTATATATTATTAAGAAACACCCTTTCTTATAACATCGTTTTTATAATATTAGGAATTGTAATTCCTGTTACCTTAGCAATAATAATTAATCAAATATATTCTCCTTTTGCTGGAAAAGTTTATCAAACTTTGATGTTTTTCCCTCATTTTTTAAGCTGGGTTGTAATTAGTTATTTTGTATATGCTTTTTTAAGCCCAGATAAAGGTTTATTGAATTCAATAATTGCATTTTTTGGAGGTCAAACTGTTAATTGGTATAACGATCCCAAACATTGGCCCGCTATATTGATTTTCATGAATGTTTGGAAAACTACCGGTTATAGTATGGTTATCTATTTAGCTTCAATCTCTGGTATTGATACATCTTTGTATGAAGCCGCAGTAATAGATGGAGCAACTATCTTTCAACAAATTAAAAAAATTACAATTCCAACAATTAAACCAATTATAGTAATGATGTTTATTCTTAATGTAGGTAAAATTTTCTATTCAGATTTTGGTTTGTTCTATCAAGTTACTCAAAGAATTCCTCAACCATTATTTAATGTTGCATCTACCTTTGATACTTATATTTATAATGCTTTGTTGACAAATCTACCAATAGGTAAGAATGCTGCTGCTGCATTATTCCAGTCTGTCGCTTGCTGTATAACAATTTTAATTGCAAATAAAATTGTTGATAAAATTGATCCAGAAAACGCAATAATTTAAGGAAAGTAGTAAAGATGAATAACAATTTAAATCATATCAAAAAAGGTTCAAATATAACATTTAATATAATTCTGATAATAATATCTGCAATGTGTATTATTCCTGTTATTTTTATTACAATCATTTCTTTAAGCTCTGATGCTTCAATTCAGCAGTTTGGTTACAGATTTATCCCTAAAGAATGGTCTTTAGATGCATATAAATTTTTATGGAATGAAAAGAGTACTATTTTGCATGCTTTGCTTATTTCTATAACAGTAACATCTATTGGTGTTGTCTTAGGAACTGCTTTAACAGCTACTATGGGATATACTCTTTCTAGACCGAATTATAAGGCAAAAGGATTTTTAACTTGGTTAGTTTTTATTCCAATGATTTTTAATGGGGGAATGGTTGCAACATATGTAATTATTTCAAGTTTCTTACATTTAAATAATACAATATGGGCATTAATACTACCTTTAGCAGTATCTCCTTTTAATATAATAATTTGTAAAACTTTCTTTAAAACAACGATTCCAGAATCAATTATTGAATCCGGTAGAATTGATGGGGCATCACAATTTACTATTTTTTCAAAAATTGTATTACCGATTTCAACACCTGTTTTAGCAACTATTGGAATATTTTTAGCTTTTGCATATTGGAATGATTGGTTCTTATCATCTCTATATATAACAAAATCTAATTTGATTAGCTTGCAGGCAATGTTAAATAATATTTTAAAGAATATTCAGTATTTAGCAAGTAATCCTACCGCTGGTGTTTCACTAGCGCAATATAAATCTATGATGCCTCAAGAATCAGCAAGAATGGCAATTGCAATTGTAATCGTAATTCCAATTGCATGTGTTTATCCATTCTTCCAACGTTATTTTATTACAGGATTAACTGTTGGTGCAATAAAAGGTTAATAAGTGTTTATTACCTTATCCCAAAAAGATAAGTAGATATAAAAATAAGATAAAGTAAATGAATAATTTTTCATTAGGAGGAAATTATGAAAAAATTATTAGTATTGGCTCTTGCTTCAATGATTGCTGTTAGCTCAATCTTTGCTAATGGACAAGTAGAAAAAGAAGAAATTCCTACAATTAAATGGGTTCAGATTGGTAATGGAATGCCAACTAATTATGATGAATGGGAAGCTCAAGTAAATGCTTATTTAGAAGAAAAACTTGGTATTCACATGGAAATGGAAGTTTTATCTTGGGGAGATTTTAAAACTCGAAGATCTGTAATGATTAATACAAATGAAGATTACGATATTATGTTTACATCTCAAGATACATTTGTAAATGATGTTACAATCGGTGCTTTTGCTGATATAAGTGATAAAGTAAAAACTGTTTCACCAGATTTATATAATTTAATGCCAGAAGCTTATTGGAAAGCTGTAAGTATTGATGGAAAAGTTTATGGAGTTCCAACATATAAAGATAGCTCTATGACAAACTATTGGGTTGTTAGACAAGGATTAATTGATAAATATAATCTTGATGTAAAAGATTTCATGTCATATAAAGATGTAACTCCATTATTAAGAACAATTAAAGAAGGTGAGCATGTTTCTCCTTATGTATTAGCAAGTGATGCACAAGATCCTTCTTTAGAATTATATGATACAATCGGTTCTGGCTTACCTGAAATTGGTGTAAAAATTGATGATTCTTCAATGAAAGTTGTTTCTGTATATGAACAAGATGATATGATGAATATTTTTAGAACTTTACATCAATGGTACCAAGAAGGTTTAATTAATAGTGATGCAAGCACTTTAGCAGAAACACCTAGAAATTTACCTTTCAAAGTTTCTCAAGGATGGAAAACTGCTGCAATTACTGTTTGGGGACCACAAATGGGTGAACCAGCTGCTGCATTCCAAAAGAGTAAAACTATTTTAACAAATGATACTGTAAGAGGTTCAATCAACTGTATTAATGCAAATAGTAAATATATTGATGAATCATTAAAGTTATTACAATTAGTTAATACTGATACAAAATTACGTGATATGTTAGCTTTTGGTGTTGAAGGTAAAGATTACGAATACACAGCAAATAATGAAATTCATAGAATTGATACTTCATGGCCAATGGCTCAATACAGTCAAGGTACTTTCTTCAACGTATCTCCTTTAGAAGGTGTTACAGTTGATCAATGGGCAGAAGTAAAACAACTAAATCAAAATGCTATTCCATCAGTAATGCTTGGTTTCACTATGAACACTGAATCAGTAGAAGATGAAATTGCAAACTGTAATGCTATTCATGAAAAATATAAATTACAAATCTTAACAGGTACAAGTGATCCAGATGTTGCTGTTGCCGCTATGATGAAAGAAATGAGAGCTGCAGGTTTTGATAAAATCTTAGCTGAAGCTCAAAAACAAGTTAATGAATTTGCTTCTAAATAATTAGACTTTTATTATAAAACTTTTATTTGGGGATGTATTTTTTTCATCCCCAAAATATTAAAAACGGAGGAAACCATTTTTTATTTATGGTTGACAGTAGATGTATAAAACTTATATAGATGAATTACCAAATATTCCTTGGTACCCACAACCTAAAGGTAATAATGAACCTTTTTGGAGATATGAAAACAATCCAATTATAAATAGACATGATCAAAAAAACTCAAATAGTATCTTTAATAGTGCAGTTGTCCCATATAAAGATGGTTTCGCCGGAGTTTTTAGATGTGATAGTAGATCAATTTCTATGAATCTTTTTGCTGGTTTTAGTAAAGATGGTATTAATTGGAAAATTGAAGATGATCCTATCGAATTAAAAGGTATAGAAGACGAAATACTTAATAAAGAATTTAGATATGATCCAAGAGTATGCTATATTGATGATAGATATTATGTTACTTGGTGTAATGGTTACCATGGTCCTACTATTGGAATGGCTTATACATATGATTTTAAAGAATTTTTCCAATTAGAAAATTGCTTTTTACCATATAATAGAAACGGAGTATTATTTCCTAGAAAGATTAATGGGAAATTTATGTTGATGAGTAGACCAAGTGATACAGGACATACTCCCTTTGGGGATATCTTTGTAAGTCAGAGTAATGATTTAGAATATTGGGGCCATCATAGATATATGATGGGAAATATTAATGATGATAAATCTGCTTGGCAATCTACAAAAATAGGTCCAGGTCCAATTCCAATTGAAACTGAAGAAGGTTGGTTATTAATTTATCATGGAGTAATAACTACTTGTAATGGGTTTGTCTATAGAATCGGTGGAGCCATTTTAGATATTGATGAACCATGGAAGGTGAAATATAGAACTAAGGATTATTTAATGGGTCCTGAGATGCCTTATGAATGTATGGGTGATGTTCCTAATGTAGTTTTCCCTTGTACGTGTTTATGTGATGGAAAGACAAATAAACTAACAATGTATTATGGAAGTGCTGATACTGTTACCTCAATGGCTTTCTCTACTGTAGATATTTTGATAGATTATATTAAAGAACATTCTTTATAGGTGATAATATGAGATATTTAAGTGATCGTGTACAAGTAATTTGTGATAATTTAAAGAATTTATCAATTAAACAGAAATATGATTTAGATAAATGGCAATATAAAGAAGGAAACTTCTTAACATATAAAAATGCTGATTTAGATGAATCCCCATGGCTAGATTTTGATGCAAAAACTATGCATTGGTATGGTAAAGATAAGCATTATTGGTTTAGCAAAACCTTTATTATCCCAAAAGAATTTGACAATAAAAACATATGGATGAAAGTTTGTACCCAAATTGATGAATGGGATGATGGAAAAAATCCACAGTTTTTACTTTTTATAAATGATGTGCCTGTACAAGGTGTTGATATGAATCATAGAGATATTCTTGTATTTGAAAATGCAAAAGCCGGTGATGTAATAAAATTAGATTTGCAATCTTATACAGGTATCCTTCATACTGAATTTAATTTCATAACTTATTTATATGAAAAAGATCCATTATTAAACAAATTATATTGGGATTTATTCGTGCCTTTAAATGGGTTAATTAAAATGGATGAGTCCAGTTTAGATAGAGCTAAATTATTAAATGAATTAAATAATACAATCAATTTAATTGATTTTAGAGAACCTTATAGCAAAGCTTTTTATAACTCTATAAAAAAAGCAAGTGATTATATTAATAAAGCAGTTTATGAAAATTTAGTTGGATATAAAGATATCATTGCTACCTGTATTGGTCATACTCATATCGATGTTGCTTGGTGGTGGACTGTCGAACAAACTAAAGAAAAGGTTTGTAGGAGTTTTGCAACAGTATTAAAGTTAATGGATGAATTTCCATCCTATAAATTTATGAGTTCTCAACCACTTTTATATGCTTTTATAAAAGAAAGATATCCTGAACTTTATACAAAAATTAAAGCAAGAGTAAAAGAGGGTAGATGGGAAGTTGAAGGCGGTATGTGGGTTGAAGCTGACTGTAATATTCCTAGTGGTGAATCTTTTGTAAGACAATTTGTATATGGAATGGATTTCTTTGAAAAAGAATTTAATAAAGAAAATAAACTATTATGGTTGCCAGATGTATTTGGATACAGTGCTGCATTACCTCAGATTCTAAAAAAAGTTGGAATAGATTATTTTATGACTACCAAACTTAATTGGAATCAATGGAATAAATTTCCCCATGATACATTCAATTGGATAGGTATTGATGGTTCTTCTGTTTTAACTCATCTAATTACAACCCAAGATGCTTATCAGGATGAAAAAAGTTTCTTTACAACTTATAACGGTCTTTTGAAGTCGGATGTATTAATTAAATCTTGGCAACGATATCAAGATAAAGATATAAACAATGATATTCTAATTGCATATGGCTATGGCGATGGTGGTGGCGGACCAACAAGAGACATGCTTGAAACAAGTGAGCGTCTTGAAAAAGGTGTTATTGGCATCCCTAAAGTTAGACAAGAATTTTCTAGAAAATACTTTGATGATTTAAATGATAAAGTTATAAATAATAAAAGATTAGCTAAATGGCAAGGGGAGCTATATTTTGAATATCATCGAGGCACATATACTTCAATGGCAAGAAATAAAAGAAGTAATCGAAAAACAGAATATGGTTTAATGGATGCTGAATTCTTATCTGTAATTAGTGAAAAATTAGTAGAATACCCTAAATCTGAATTAGATAAGATTTGGTTGTTAACTCTAAGAAATCAGTTTCATGATATTTTACCAGGTTCTTCAATTCATGAAGTGTATGAAGTAACTAAAAAAGAATATAAGGAAATTGAAGAAGAGTTAAATGCTTTAATTAAAGAAAGAATTAATAAACTTTGTACTAAAGAAGCTGGTTTGACTTTATTTAATACTACAGGGTTTTCTAGAGATGAAATAATTGAAATACCATTAAATAGTGCAAATTATTTGATTGATGAAGATTTAAATAAATATCCGATACAAAAAAATAATGATAAAGCTTTAGTTGAAATTAAAAACTTACCATCTAAAGGTTTTAAGAGTTATTCATACGGGTTGGATGAAAATAATGAAATAAAAAATGATATAATTATTGATGATCACTCATTTGAAAATCCCTTATTAAAGGTTACTTTTGATGAAACAGGTTGTATAGTTAGTATCTTTGATAAAGAAGCAAATCGAGAAGTTGTTAATAAAGGTGAAAAAGCAAATTTGTTTAGAATGTTTGAAGATAAGCCAATTTATTATGATAACTGGAATACTGATATTTATTATACAGAAAAATATTGGGATGTTTTAAATCTAGAAAAATTTGAATGGATTGAAAAAGGTCCTTTAAGAGCAACTTTATTAATAGAGAGAAGAATTAGTAAAAGCTTTATTAGACAAGAAATTCATTTTTATTATAATTCAAAGAAAATAGATTTTGAAACTTTTGTTGATTATCATGAAGCACAACATCTACTAAAGGTATTTTTCCCTACAAATATTCATAGTGATGAAGCTACTTTTGATATCCAGTTCGGTAATTTAAAAAGAAAAACACATTCAAATACAAGCTGGGATGAAGCAAGATTTGAAAGTTGTGCTCACAAATGGGCTGATGTATCAGAAGGCCATTATGGCTTTAGTTTATTAAATGATTGTAAATATGGATATAGCGCAGATAATGGAACACTTGCCCTAACTTTGATAAAAACCGGAATTGAACCTAATCCTGTTGCTGATCAAGAAGAGCATTACTTTACTTATTCAATTCTTCCTCACCTTGATACTTGGATTGAAGGAGAGAGCTATAAGCAAGCTGCATTCTTGAATCAAAAGGTTTTAACAGTTTCAAATAAATCAAATATTTCTGAGTTTAGTTTTGCAAGTATTGATAAAGAAAATGTAATAATTGATACAATTAAGAAAACTGAAGATGGAACTGGTATAATTATTAGATTGTTTGAAAATGAAAATTCATTAACTAGAGCAAAATTAAAAGTAAATTCAGAATTTACTAAAGCTTATAGTTGTAATTTGAGAGAAGTTGAAAATAATCTTTTAACGGTGCAAAATAGCATGATTGATATAGAAATTAAACCTTATGAAATTTTAACAATTAAACTTCTATAATATATTCCTATAAAAAAAAATGGTACCTTATCAGATTTTTGATATGGTACCTTTTTTTTAGATTTCATCTTCTATTTTAACTATTGTTTCACTATTAGCTTCTAAGAATATCTTTTTAAAAGCGACTAATTTTTTATTTGGAATATGTCTGAATTTCAATAGAGAATAATTAATATCATATTTTCCTTTATTAATTAATTTTACAGTATCCTTATCCAGATATTCTTCAGAAATCTTATTATAAGTAAGTCCATCTCCAAAGTTATAAACACAATTTCCTTTGAAATATTTATAAGTTCTATTTTCCATAGAATAGTCTTCAAAAGGAGGTAAGTCTTCAATTTTTTCATAGAATGATATTGGAAGTCTTCCAGAAGGTGATACCTTTCCAAAAATAATATCACTTAAAGCAATTCCACCTTCAGCTCCTGGATAGAAGCATTGAATAATTGCTTTACAATCTTTTTTAGGTTTAGATAAGTCAATGCAACTACCACTAACATTTACTAATATTACATTATCACTAACTTTTATTATTTCATTATATAATTCTCTTTGACATTTTTGCCAATTTAAATCAATTTTATCTCCAGCCATATCACTGTTAAAAGCATCTCCTTCTTCTCCTTCTAGTTGGGGAGTTAAGCCTAAGGCTAGTATGGTTATGTCACTGTTTTTTGCAGCTAATATAGCTTCATTTAGTGGCATTTCTTCCCATTCTGGATTTGATTCTTCAAAAACTTTTGAGCCTCTAGCATATCTAGTGGTTTTACAGTAATTTTGTATACCTTTTAAAATTGTAGTGTAATGAGAAGGCGTTCCATTATAATTACCTAAAAGGACTTCTTTACTATCAGCAATTGGACCAATTACTGCTATTTTTTTATTTGAATCAAGAGGTAGAATATTGTCGTTTTTTAATAAAACGATACTTTCTCTAGCAACTTGTAAATTTAAATCTTGATGTTTTTTTGAATCCACTACGCTATAATCAATTTTATTAAATTCACATTCATCATCAAATAAACCAAGTCTAAATCTCGCAGTAAATAATTTTTCAACACATTCTGTTATTTTTTCTTCACTAACAAGATTAGCTGCTACTGCACTTACTAAGTGGTGATATGCTTTTCCACAATTAAGATCACACCCATTATTAACAGCTTTAGCTGCTGATTGTGCATAGTTATCACTCATATTATGAAAATCTGTAATATCACATATAGCGCCACAATCTGATACAACATAACCCTTAAAATTTAAATCTTCTAATAATAGTTTTTTTAGATATGTTGGACTTGCACAACAAGGTTCTCCGTTAATAGCATTATATGCTCCCATAACAGCAGAAGGATCACTATTTTCAATGCAATATTTGAAAGCAAATAAGTATGTCTCATATAAATCTTTCTCTGATACAATTGAATTGAATCCATGACGACCTTTTTCTGGTCCGCTATGTGCTAAGAAATGTTTCAAAGTTGTATCAACTTTTCTGTATTTTCCATTTCCTTGCATCCCATTAATAAAGGAACAAGCTAATTTACTAGTTAATAGAGGATCTTCTCCATAGGTTTCATGTCCTCTTCCCCATCTTGGATCTCTGAATATATTGATATTTGGAGACCAAAAAGTAAGACCTTGATATATTTGTGTACTATCTATACTTTTAAATTCATTATATTTTGCTCTAGCTTCATCAGATATAGCAATTCCAACATCTTTTAATAATTTTTCATTAAAACTAGCAGCCATAGCAATTGGTTGAGGGAATACTGTAGCATTGCCACTTCTAGCTACGCCATGCAAAGCTTCATTCCACCAATTATAGGAGGGGATATTTAATCTTTCTATAGCAGGAGAATCATATCTCATTTGAGAAATTTTTTCTGCAATAGTCATTTTTTTTACTAATTCTTTGGCTAACTTTTTATATTGAGATTCTTTATCCATTAATTACTTCCTTAGTCTGTTTAAGATTATTATTGTTAATAAATGTTAATTTTTGATAATAAATATATAGTAATGTGTAAAATGTATTTGTGCAATAAAATTTAAATATAATATCATAAATTAGATATTATAATAATAAATATCTAATTTATTGTATTTTATTATTAAGTAATTGTTAAAAATATTAAATATTTTTGATAAGTAAAATTGTTAACTAATATTATAATTTAATAGTTAAGCCTAAATTAAATTGTGCATCAAATTTATTCTGATTTAGATTTGTATCAAAAGTATTTACAAGCGCAATTGCAAAGTCTAAATTTGCCTTATTAAAATATTTTTGTTCAATCTCATAAGAACCTTTAAAGTTTATAATATTATAAATCTTCTCAAAACTTATTGGGAATATAGTAGTATCTTTAGCACTTGGTACATCAGAGAACATAGTAGTTGGCCCTCTAAGTAAAAGCAAATAAGATAGTTCACCATTAAAGTTTTTCAAGGAATAATAATTTGCTTGTATTTTTCCATATAATGAATCACCACCATAAGGGAATCCAATATAATCAAAGTCAAATACATAATATAAATCATCAGAATTTGAAATATTCCCATTAGTGTAGTATTTATTATACATGATAAAATCTACATAATCTCTTTTATACATTTGAGGGGAAGTAAAACCAACTTCAGCTTGAATATTTAAAATCTTGTTATTTAAATCTATTATTTGTGAGAATCCAAGTAAGGCGCCAATAGCAGAAGGTTCTGTTGACTCTAATTCGTTTGGTAGTTTAAATTGATCAACCGTTAATTGGAAATATGTTTTTAATCCACTATTTATATTATATATTGCATTTAATGATGCAATAGAATTAAATATTTCCCTATTATTTAAACTATGGAAATAATAAGAAGGATTAAGATAACTTATATCAAAATTATCACCATGATACATCATTCCTTGCATAATATTAAATGTAAAATTATTTGTAACATTAAATTCAAATTTAGCTAACATAAGGATTTTAAATCCATCATATAAATCTAATTGTAAATGGGTTTGTTGTGTATCAAAGAATAAATTCATCCATGAAAATTTAAATTTGTCTGAAAAAATAGATAAATTAGTATAATCAAAATGATCAACATGTTTATCAACTACCATATTACCAACAATACTCTGTCCTAAATTCAATTTATCTTTTGAGAAAGTGAAAGAGAATCCATCATCCCCAAAACTTATATAGTTTCTAAAAGGACCTTGTAATCTAGTATCTCTATATTTATCACTAATATTAGTTGCAAAAATTTTTGAGTAATAAGGATCATATTTTGGATAGTATACAACAATATCAGAATCATCGACTCCATCAAGAAGAACAATAGAAGTACCTAAATCACTTGCTCCATTTGTATTGTAATAATCTAATTCATTTTCCCCATTTAAAAGAGGGAAATATCTTGAAGTACCATATTCAAGAGACATGTAGTAAAAGAAGTTATCTTTATAAGAGATGTTAACATCCATGTTTAATAAAGGAGATCTATCTTCTGCATTTGAATTAATCCACTTATCATCTAAATCATAATCTTCATTAGTATGTAGATATAGTTGGGGTTTTACTTCAAGCCCAAATGAAATATTAACATTTTTGTCAAATTGACTTACATTTTTTATTCTATTAAAATCTTTAATAATTTTATTATATAAAGTTTTTTCAGTTTTATTTAATTTATCTAAATCAATACGATTTAAGATAGATTGTGTTTCATTTATACTCCAAGGTCTTGTATTACTTGGTTGGTTCATATTTTCTAAGGAAAATAATACATCTATATAATTATATATATTTTCATCTAGGCTAATTATTTTTTGGTTGTTATTTGCATTTATATGAAATAAAGGGAAAAACAATAAAATAAAAATCAAAATTCTTTTTTTCATAAAATCCTCATTTTTCGTGTTGAAGTCATAATAACAAATTTTTACTAAAAATAAAATGTATTAATGTGTGCTTATAATAAACTAATATAGATTATGAAAAAAAAATATGATACATTCTTTTACGTATGAAGAAAAATAATAAAAAAAGGCACCTATCGAAAAAGACTTTAATCTATTCAATAGGTACGATTACTTCCTGTATAGCAGTTTTGCTTGCAGCTCCAATATATACTAGAACTTTATCAACCTCTGAATTTGGTAATTATGAATTAAGTTATTCTCTAATTTTTTTATTGTGTACAGTAGGGTTTTTTGATATACATACAGCTATGCTTCGTTTTATGTACGGGGAAACTGAAGAAAGCGAAGAAGCTAAAAATAAAGCAATTTATTCAAGTGGCTTTTTGGTTATAATTTTAGTTGCTCTGTTATTTTTAACAGTTCCGCTAACATCAATAATTACAACATTACCTTTTGTTAAAGCTTCAATTTTTTATGGGATATTTTTTAGTTTAGCAAACTTTTATCAGAATGTAGCAAGAGGAAGTGATAAGGATTTAGAATATTCTTTAGCATTTTCTATTTATCATATAGTTAATTTAGCTACAGTAATATATCTTTTAATTGGAAGAAAATATAGTTCTTGGTCTCTTTTAATTGCTATGGGAACAGGGCATATAATTGAAATCATATATTTAGAAATTAAGTTAAAAGTTATTAAAAACTTTAAGTCAAAATATATAGATTTTCGATTAATTAAAAGAATGTTTAAATTTGCATTGCCTCTTGCTGTTTCGGCCTTAGGTACTTGGATTTTAAATTATTATACAAATATTCAAATTGTTAAATTAATGGATGCTCATTCTAATGGTATTTATTCTATGGCTGTAAATATTGCAAGAAGTATTCCATCTATTTCTTTTGGCCTTTTAATGGCTTGGCAAGAAGTTGCCTTTTCATTTAAAGGAGATTTAGCAGAGAAAAAAGTTTATTTCTCAAAAGCTATTGAAAAAATATTGGTGTTTTTAAGTTTGGTATATATTTTCTTTTTATGCGGAGCGACTTTGGTTATTCCATATTATTTAGATAGTTCTTATTTGCCAGTATTAAATGTGTTGTTTTTAGTAACAGGATGTATGACTTTTGAAACTATTAGTAATATGATGGCTAGTATTTTTGGAAATAGTATAAATAGTAAACCAATTATGGTATCAATATTAATTGGAGCTATAACAGATTTAATAATTCTTGGACCTTTTATTAACAAATGGGGTATAGTTGGGGCTGGGTATGCAAGTTTGATTGGATTTGGGTTAACAAGTATAATTAGAGTTGTATGGATTATGAAAGCAGAAAAATTAAAAATAAATGTAAAAAAGATATTATTTTATGTTTGTTTAAGTTTTGTTGGTGCTTATATAGGGAAAATGAAAGATCAAAAAATTTTAATTATAACTGCTGTAATTACTGGTATAATGTTATTGATAAATTTGAAGAAAGATAGGTCAAAGAAAGATGAAAAATATAGTTAATTTTGTATTAAAGCATAGTAAGGTTATTTTATTTATTATTTTTGTACTTACTGTTTTTTTTGGTTTTAATGCTATTAAAATAAATATAAATAGTAATTATATGAATTTAATTCCTGAAGACGAAGAGCTTTCTCAAATTAAACAAGAAGTCTTAGGAAATCAAGAATCTGAGTTTAACCAAGATTTTTATTTCATGGTTAGCGGTGATAATTTATTTAATAAAGACACTTTTAATAAAATTGATGAAGTATTAACTAGGTTATCAAGCTATGATCAATTAAGTAATCCAGTCTCTGGGGAGTCAATGGTTACTGCTGTTAAGAAAGGAACTAGAATTGCAATCTCTCCTATGAGCACTCATAAAAGAGGAGAAGAATGGACTGATGAAGAAGTTTTAGAATATAAAGAAAACCTTTTAAATGATGATATTATGAAAGGCTTGTTAGTAACTGAAGATGGTTCAAAATTATTTTATTATTTTAATTCAAAACCAGCTTCAAATGAAGTTGTTGAACAATGGCTTTCTATTATTAATGAATTAACACCATATTGCGATTATGTTTCTTATGGTGGTGGTGGACCTTTAGAAATTAGTACAAATAATTATCTTTTTGCTGATTTACAAGTTTTAATTGCAATTGGATTTTTAGTAATTTTAATAATTTTCTTTGTATCTTTCCATTCTTTTAGAGCTGTATTGATTCCTCTTTTCTTATCAGCTATAGGATTAATTTGGACATTGGGAACAATGGTTTTACTAGATTATGAACTAACCTTAGTAAATATAGTAATCCCGTGCATGGTTCTAATATTAGGCTCTTCCTATAGTGTTCATGTATTAAACGAGTATTTTAGAACTTACAATAATGATTACAATAATCCTAATTTACTAGAGGCATATTCTAAAATAGGTAAAACTATTTTTATGGCTTGTATTACTACTATAATTGGTTTTTTAAGTTTATTAATTTGTGATTTAGAAACCTTTAGACAAATGGGTATAGCAGTATCAATTGGTATTTTATATTGTGCCATTCTTTCTATTACTTTAATCCCTGCTTGGTTAAACTTGATTATGAAACCTAGAAAGATACAAATGAAACAATATAAAATTGGTGGATTTACTTTTATAGAAAATAAATTACCCCCATTGGTTATAAAATATTATCCAATTTTTATAATTGTTTTTATCTTAATTGCTCTTTCATTTTTCTTTACTTACGATAAGATTGAGACAGAAACTAATTATATGGAATATTTCCCACAAGATGATAAAATAATTAAAGATTTTAAAGATTTAGCAGTTAGCTTTGGTAGTACTACACCTTATTATATAATCTTAGATGCTCCAGAAGGAGAAACTAATTATTTTAAAGATTCAGATAATTTGAAAAAAGTCTTTGAGTTTGAAAATGCATTAATTAGAGATGATAAGGATATATTACATATTACTTCAACAAGCCAATATGTAGCTTTTTTAAATAGAGTATATTCCGGTGAAAAAGCAATTCCTGATTCAAATGGATTGATTAACATGTTATCAAGATATTTGATATTGATGGAGAATTCTTTAGAAGATAGTTCTTTAATTGAAGGTCTACAAAATAAAGAGGCAACAAGGATAAAACTTCAAATTAATTATTATGATAGTGAGAAAATGAATCAACCTTCAATCCAATGTGCACAAAGACTAAATGATGCTATAGAAAAGAATATAAATATTCTTGATCCAAATATAAATATTACTGCTTGGAGTGATGCTTCTGCTGGATTAAATCTATATAGAATTATGAAGTCTGATCAATTTAAATCGACTTTATTATCTTTTGTTTTGGTTTTCCTCTTTGTCACTATATTATTTAAATCTCTAAGTGAAGGTTTGTTTACAATGATTCCTGTTGTAACTGGTATTTTAGGAAACTATATCTTTATGTACATTGCTGGTATACCCTTTGATATTGTTACTTCAATTTTCTCATCTATTGCAATTGGGGTAGGTGTTGATGATGCAATTCACTTTATGCTTAGGTATAATCAACAGGGAACATATTATAAAGATAAATCCTGTAAAGATAAGATTATTTCAACTTTAGAAGAGACAATAAGGCCAATATCTCTAACAAGTATCTCAATTATTAGTGGAATGCTTGTAATGCTATTTGCTTCATATTCTCCAATAAGATATTTTGGTACATTATTAGCTGTAGCTCTTTTTGTTACGACTATAGCAACTCTAGTTTTATTACCTTCTTTTATTCTATTGTTTGATAATGTAAAAAATAGGATATTTAAGAAAAAAATTTAATAAATTAAATAAATAAAATAGGGTGCATTTTGTTTTTACAACTTACACCCTTTTTTTAATGAAATTTCTTTAAAAATAATAATCTAATTTTTAACCTAAAATACATCACTTTATAATACCATTTATAAGGAGATGATAAGAAATCTTTTGAATTTTCTTGAAATGCTTTAACATATTTTTCTCTGTAGATGACTTTTCTTTTTTCACTACTACTTAATTTAGTAAAGATGTCATGAGAAAATAATATATATTCTAGTGTAAGTCTTTGATGGAGTTTCTCCCCAATTGAAGGATACCAATTATTATATCTTTTCATATTTATCTTATACAATTCAAATAGAATCTCAAGCCTTTTAGCAATTTTTGATGCATCATGACTTAAAGAATTGATTCTAACTAAGTAGTTTAATAGTTTGTTATTTAAAAAAACTGCTTTTTTACAAACTTTTAGAAATCTAGGAACTGATTCAATATCTTCATAGCAAGTTAACCCATCTTGTAGATAAATATCTTTAATAACTTCTGTTCTATATAATTTATTCCAAAAGAAGGTTTGATATTTCATAGAAAAGAATATTTCTTTATGAATATCTTCATTTTCTCTAACAAAATAGTCTAAAGCTTTTGCCTTTGGAAGTTTTTTTATTGGTTTTTGATTTAATGTTATATTAAATTTAAAAATTGCAACATCAGATTTTGTATCTTCAATAGCTTTTATTAATAATTCTATTGCATTAGAAACTAGATAATCATCAGAATCAATTGCGATAACAAATTCTCCAGACATGTTTTTTAAGCCAGTGTTTCTCGCACTCGCTAGTCCTAAGTTTTCCTGATGAATTACTTTTATTCTAGAATCTTTTTCTGCCCATAAATCACAAATCTCTCCCGATTTGTCTTTTGAACCATCATCAACTAGGATGATTTCAAGATTTTTATATGTTTGATTAGTAACGCTAAATAAACATCTATCTAAATATTTTTCAACGGCATATACAGGTATAATTATAGTTACTAAGCCTTTCAATCAATTCTCCAATTTTTTTTATTTCCTAGGAATAATAAATCCATTCTGTTTCCTTTCAAGTAAAGTTTCATATTCTTTTAGGAATTGTTTAGCAACATTTTTTCCGTCAAATCTAGTAATGTTTTTCTTAGCCTCAATTCTTTTTTGTTTAACTAAATCAAGATTTTCAAAAGCTTTAGTAAACATATTTGCTAAAGCAAGTTTATCTCCACCTTTAAAGTGGAAAGCACAATTTTCATCAGCTAAATCAGTCATATTTGGAACATCAGGACAGATAATAGAAACACCTGCGCATAAAGCTTCAATAATTGTCATGGATTGATTTTCTGAAAGAGAAGCAGTAACAAAACTATTAATTTTGTTTAAAAGTTCTGATCTAATAATCTCTTCATGGGATACATAACCAGCAAGTAAAACATTTTTTTCAAGTTTATTTTTTTTAATTTGTTCTTCCAAATCTTTTTGAGCAGGGCCTTTACCAATGATTACTAATTTTGCATCCTTATGTGTGCCTTGGAAAAGCATAAAGCCATCTAATAATACGTCGATACTTTTTTCATAGCCTAAACGACCAATATATAAAAAGGTTTTATCTCCCAACCCAAAATCTAAAATTCTTTGAGGAATTTTCTCTGTTTTTTCTTGCATGAATGCTGAAATATCAATTCCATTTGAAATATATTTAACAGGCATATTGCTAGGAACATGTTCTTTTAATTCTTTGCAAGTGTTTTTACTTGGGGCAGTAATTTCCCAAGTTAATTTAAAGAATGGATTAAAGACTACTTTCCAAATTGCATTAGTTGCAGAATTGGATAATTTAGGACTCTTTAATGCATAATTTATATAATCAGGATTATTAATCAAAGTGTGATGAGTGTAAAGAAAAGGAACTTGATTCCTTCTTGCACATCTGCCTAATAAAACACAAACAAGCCAGGGACTAGTTGCATGAACAACATCAATATTATATTTTACAAAAGTATGGTTTAAATACCAACTATTAAAAGGTAAGAGCTTTAATCCTTTATAGATATAACTATCAACGGCTTTAACATGAACAATCTCAATTCCATTTTCTATAACATCATCTTGGAATTCTTTTTCATTTGGGACAAAAAAAACAGCTTCATGACCCATCTCAATAAGATTTTTTGCTAAATTTATTGTTGAAGTAATAACTCCATTATTTTCTGGATAAAAAATATCAAAACAAAATGCTATTTTCATCTGATTACCTTTCTAAATTAATATTAAATAAATTTAAAGAAAAATAATAATTGAAAAGGATTCTCTTCAATTAAAATATTGTTTCTTCATTGCAACTTACAATGTATTTTATATTATAATCAAATTACAATCAATTTATAAAATAATAAATTTAAAATTTTATGTTTGTAAATAATTATTATATAAAATACTTATATTACACATATTTGTAAAAAGTCTTGTCTACTATATACATTTGTATAAATTTGTTAAATACCAAAATTGAATTTATTATATATAAAAATGTGAAGTTGAATAGTAATAATTTAACAATCTAGTTACTGACATATATTGTATAACAATGGGGTTTTCATTATAATAAAAACATAATAAATAAGTATTAATTTAATTAGTTAGACAATGGGGTGCTACAAGCTATAGCTTTGTAATGCCCTATTTTTTTTGATATTTATAAAAATTTTGCACAATAAAAATATTTGTGGTAATAGATAAAGTATGTTAAATTTTTATATTAAGAGTATTTTTTAATTAAAAAAAATGAATTTTGGAGTGATGATGAATAATAATAATGAGATTTTATTTTCTTTAAGGCATAAAATTAAGGTCTACTCTGAAGTCTTTACGGAAATAACTAATGTTGATATTGCTATAGTAGATAATAAAAGAATACGCCAAACAGCAACTGGGAAATGTTCAATAGATCAGTTTTTAAATAATAATGGGCGAGTGCTTGAAACAGTATTAAAAAGCAAGAAACCTCTAGAGGTACTAAATCCAACAAAAGATATAGTGTGTTCTAATTGTGAGCAAAAAAGATTTTGCAAAGAAGTATATGAATATTGTGTACCTTTGTTTGTAGGTCAAGAATTATTTGGAGCAATTAGTTTTGTTGTATTTGAAGAAAAAACTAAAGAGTGGATATTAAAGGATAAGAAATTATTTTTTATGATGGCAGATAATTTTACAAACTATGTTTCAAAGTATTTAGAAAAAAGCAATTCATTAGATTATTCAAATAAAATTAAGAGACCAATTAATAATACTAAAATAACCTTTAAGGAAATTATAGGTAAAGCTCCAAGTTTTTATTCAGTAATAGAAAAAGCAAAAATTGTGGCACCTAGTGATGTTTCTGTTTTAATTTTTGGAGAAACAGGAACAGGAAAAGAAATGATTGCAAAAGCAATACATAATGCATCTCATAGAAATAAAGGCCCTTTTGTAGCAATAAATTGTGGGGCATTCCCTGAGAATTTAATTGAAAGTGAATTGTTTGGTTATGTTGAAGGTGCATTTACAGGTGCTTCAAGAAAAGGAAAAGCTGGTAAATTTGAAGAGGCTAATGGTGGAACTATCTTTTTAGATGAAGTTACTGAGATGCCTATATATTTGCAAACGAAATTATTAAGAGTATTACAAGAGAGACAAATAGAGAGAATTGGTTCTAATAAATTAATCAATTTAGATATTCGTATCATTTCAGCAACTAATAGAGATATTGAAGAATTAATTGCTAAAGGTCTATTTAGACAAGATTTATATTATAGATTGAATGTAATTCCATTAAAAATCCCAGCATTAAGAGAGAGAAGTGAAGATATTGTTCCTTTAATTAATCATTTCTTAACTAAATATTCAGACATTGTTTTAAATAAACATGTTGAGAATTTCTTATTAAACAAAAAGGTCATAGAGTATTTAAAGCAATATAATTGGCCAGGAAATATTAGAGAGTTGGAAAATGTTATTTTATATTTATTAAACATGTTAAATGATAAAGGGGAAATAACAATGAAAGATCTACCATTATATCTCCAAAATCAAAATCAAAGTTTAAGTGATAGTTTTTCTTCTTTAGAAAGATTAGAAAGAGAAGCAATAATTGAAGGATTAGAATTTTATGGTTACGATACAAATGGTAAAAAACAAACTGCTGAATCCTTAGGCATAGGATTAACAACCCTTTATAGAAGAATGAAGAAATATAATATTGAAGATTATCTATAAGTTAGTATAATAACCTATCTAAAATAGAAACATAGAATCTTTTTACAGATAATCTGTTTCTATTTTTTTATCCCTTTTTTATAATTTTTTTTTTTTCAAATTCTTTTCATTTTTTGAAAATTTTAAATGATAATTTTCATTTTGAAAAAAGAAATCATGAAAAAATATTAGTCTAAAAACAAAAAAATGAATAAAAAATTAAAATATTTTTAATTAGTATAAGCAATTAGCTATAAATTCTAAAAATGCAAATTTTTTGGCATATTAAATGCATTAATAAGTGCATAGGGAAAAAATATGGTTGATTTACTGATTAAAGATGGTTATGTAATAACTATGAATAGCAAAAGAGAGATGCTGTTCTGTGATATTTACATTGATGATGGTAAAATTGTTGCACTTGGAAAAAGTGAAAAAAAAGCTAGAAGAACAATCGATGGAAAAAATTGTGTTGTACTTCCTGGCTTAATAAATACGCATACTCATTTATATCAATCTCTTATTGAAGGTATTGGCTATGATATGCATTTTGAACCTTGGAATTGGAGATATTTAGTACCAATAGTATCAAAAATTTCACCAGCGCACTCTTATGTTAGTGCAAAATTAGCATCACTTGAGATGATTCAAAGTGGCACAACAACAATCTGTGATCATTGGTATATGCATACTGATTTTAACAATATTAGAGAAGCAAGTAGAGCTTTAGTAGAATCTGGATTAAGTGCTGAAATGGTATACGGTTTATTAGATAATGGCTTTGCAGGAGAAACTTCTAGTGATGAGTCAGATATGACAATGTTACATTCTAAAGAAGCCTTAATTAAAGATTTTTATGATTATTATGAGAATTATCATAATAAAGATAATATAAGTGTAGCAATCGGAATTGGCTCCACCCCAGATGCTTCATTCTCCCTTTTAAAACAATCAAAAGAAATAGCTGATAAACTATCAATAAACATGAGTACTCATGTTGCTGGTTGGCAAGATGTTTTAGCTTATACATATAAAGAATATGGTATGAGGGATGCAGAATTTTATTATAAAAATAATCTAATGGGCAAAAATTCTATGTTTGTACATACTGTTTGGTTAACTCCAAATGAAATAAATATGTTAAAAGAAACTGGAACAAAATCTATTCACTGCCCAGCAGCTAATTCTCAATTAGGTTATGGGATAGCTCCTGTTGCTGAGATGTTGAGCCAAAACATTCCTGTTGGATTAGCTACTGATGGTGCCGCAAGTTATACTTATGATTTATTTGAAATGATGAGATTAACAAGTTATTTACAAAAACAAAAACATCAAAGCTCTGATGTATTTAGTGCAGAACAAGCCTTAGAGATGGCAACTATAAATGGGGCAAAAGTTTTAAATAAAGAAAATGAGATAGGTTCAATTGAGATTGGAAAGAGAGCAGATATTATCTTATTAGATTTTGATTCCCCTCATTTATTGTTTTCAAATCGCATAGTTCCAAAAATTGTATATTCTGCATCAGCAAAAGATGTAAAAACAACAATCGTTAATGGAAAAGTCTTAATGGATAATTTTAAAGTTGAATCCCTTGATGTAGATAAAACTCTAGAAGAAGTAAGAATTGCTCAAAATCAATTATTAGAATCAGCAGGTCCTGAAACACATAGATTAATAAATGCTAAGTGGCCAACCAATGGTACATATTGGAAGTTATAGGAGAGAAAAATGCTTTGGTTTAATAAACTAGTAAGAATTAATTTAACAAATAGAACAATTAAAGAAGAGATGATTCCAAATCAAATATTAGAAGAATATTTAGGTGGAAAAGGCCTTGGAACTTATTATTTCTTAAAAGAAGTAAATCCAATTCTTAATGCATATGATGAAAAGAATTCAATATATATAGCTCCAGGTTTATTTTCTGCAACAGGCGTTCCAGCTTCTTCTAGATACCATGTAGTAACAAAATCCCCACTAACAAATATAAATGTAGATGGTAGTTCTGGTGGCCATTTTGGTCCTGAATTGAAACTTTGTGGAATTGATTTATTAGTAATTGAAGGAAAAGCTGATACTTTAGTTGGCATTAGAATTGAAAATGGAAAAATAGAAATTGTTGATGCTGCTTTTGTAAAAGGTTTTGGAATTTATGATACAGAGAAAACAGTAAGAGAAGTTTATAATAATAATAGATTACATGTATTATCAATAGGACTTGCCGGAGAGAATAAAGTTGCATTTGCCTGTTTAGGAAACGACTTTAGTCGAAATATTGGTAGAGGTGGAATTGGTGGAGTATTTGGATCCAAAAATTTAAAATTTATAACAACCTTTGGTAATTGTGATGTTATTCCAGAAAATAAAGATGAATTCTATAAAAAATGCTTAGAAACTAATACTTGGGTTATGTCTAATGGTTGGGTAGCAGGTACTAGAGAAAAAGGAACAGTTGGTAATGTTTCCTTTATTCATGATATCGGAGGTCTTCCTACTAAGAATTTCTCAGGTGAAGATTTTACTGAATACAATAAAATTTCTCACGAAACTTTAGAGAAAAAAATAGTAAAAAGATTATCTTGTGCAAACTGTCCTGTTTCCTGCTCAAAAGGTTACAGAGAAGGTACCTATGTAAAAGGTAGTATTGAAGGCCCTGAATTTGAAACTTTAGCTTTAATGGGTGCTAATTTGGGTGTAAGTGATTTAGAAGGAATTGCTGCCTTTAATTATCTTTGTAATCAATATGGTTTAGATACAATTTCATGTGGATCAGTATTAGGTTTAGTTTTTGAAGAATATAGAAATAATAATTTAGATTTTGAAAAACTTGGATTAAAGGAAGATATGAATCCTGCCGAAATTGGAATTCAAGTTATTAAAGATATTGTTTTTAGAGAAGGTCTTGGTGATGAATTTGCAAAGGGTTCTATTGCTACGGCTATTGCCTTAGGGCATAAAGCAGAAGATGCCCCTCAAGTAAAAGGTTTAGATATGGCAGGCTATGAACCAAGAATATCAACAGGTATGGCTTTAGCTTATCAAACAAGTGATAGAGGCGCTTGCCATTTAAGAAGTTTCCCTTTAGGTAGAGAGTTGTCTGGAGTTTTAAAAGCTCAAGATGTAATTGATGGTAAGGCAGAATTTGTATCTAATCAACAAAATGCTAAAGCTACTGAAGAATGTTTAGGCATTTGTCAGTTCCCATATGGTATTGGAATTAACGGTCAATGTGTAATTGATTTAATCAATATTGGAACTAATTTAAATTATGATAAAGCCTCTTTAGAAGCAATTGGGGAAAGAATTTGGAATATGAATAGACTTTTTGCAATTGCAAATGGAATTAGTAGAAAATCTGATTATCTTCCTCCTAAATTTTCAACTGAAGGTCTTAAATATGGTCCTAAAAAAGGACAAAAAATAACTAAAGAAACTCAAGACAATATGTTAGATGAATATTACCAACTAAGAGGTTGGGACAAAAATGGTATTCCTACAGTGAAAAAACTAAAAGAATTAAAAATTTTTGATCAACACCAATCATATAAAAAATATATGAGTGAGGAGAATATTAATGAGTAGTTTCGTAATGGTTGATAAATCAAAATGCACAGGCTGTAGACATTGTGAATATGTTTGTTCTTACAAGCACAATCAAGGCTTTAATATGAATCGTTCTAGGATTCAAGTAATTCGAGACGATACATTAAAATTTAGAACTTTAGTATGTGTTAACTGTAAAAATGCAAAATGTATTGAAGCTTGTCCAACTAATGCAATTTATAGAGATAAAAATAATGTTGTCAGAGTTGATGAGGCTAAATGTACAGCTTGTAAAGCTTGCATAAATGCATGTAACAGAATGTTTTTTGATTATGTAGATAATGTAGCAATTAATTGTGATCTATGTGGCGCTTGTATTAGTGAGTGTCCAGAAGGTGCACTAATTATAAAAACTATAGGAGAATAGGAAAATATGAAAAAAGTAATTACTAATGTAATGGTAGTAACTCCCGAAGCAAAAAATGATTTGATTAGAAATGGTTTTTTAGAGATTACAGATAATAAGATTTCTAAAATTGGAGATATGAAGGATCTACCAAAATATGAAGGATCTACAACCATTATCGATGGAAAGAAAAAGATAGCTATCCCTGGTTTTGTTTGTGCACATAATCATATGTATTCAGCAGTTGTTAGATCAATTCCATATTCAGGTTTTGCTCAAGAAGATTTTTCTTTTGCATCTTGGATGGAAAGATTCTGGTTCCAAAAATTAGAAAACAAAGTAAATAATGATGATGTAAAATATGGAACTTTAATTAATGCAATTGAACATGTTAAGCATGGATTTACAACTACAACTGATACAGTTGAAGGTCCAAATGCTCTTCCTGGTACTTTATTTGCTGCTGGTGAAGCTGCAGAGTTAAGTGGAATTAGAGGTGTATTATCTTTTGAATCAACTGGTAGAATTAGTCATGAAAATTTCTTATTAGGCCTAAAAGAAAATTTAGATTTTGTTAAAGCCATGAGAGAAAAAGGTGGAAGAATTCAAGGTAGAATTGGTATTCATACTACTTACACAGTTACTCCTGAAGAAGTTCAATTAGTTAGAGAAGCAGCTAATGAAAATAAGTGTGGGATTATGATGCACTTAAGTGATTCAAGATATCACACAACTGATTCAACTCTAAAATATGGTAAAAGACCTGTAAAATGGTTAGAAGATTTAGGTTTCTTAGGACCAGATGTATTA
The DNA here is from genome assembly GCA_963678415.1 of Sphaerochaetaceae bacterium. Taxonomy (GTDB): domain Bacteria; phylum Spirochaetota; class Spirochaetia; order Sphaerochaetales; family Sphaerochaetaceae; genus Pleomorphochaeta. Next base: position 131,222 of record OY782833.1, read on the forward strand.
TTCTTCCATGCAGCATATTTAGATATCTTAAGAGATCCACAAATTCTCTCTAAATATGGTTGTAAGATTTCTCACCAACCTGTAAGTAATGCAATGTTTGGTTTCTGGCCAAATATGGTACCTCTTCTTGGAGAAGGTATTCCTGTAGCATTAGGTACTGATGGAATGACAGAATCCATGTTTGAAATTATGAGAACATCACAAATGATTCATAGATTAAGATATGAAGAATTAGAACTATTACCAGATAAACAAGTCTTTGAAATGGCAACTATAAATGGTGCAAAAGCTCTTCAAATGGAAGATGAGATTGGAAGTTTAGAAGTTGGTAAAAAAGCAGATATTGTTCTTCTAGAAAATAATTCTCCAGTAACAGTATTTGAAGCAAATATTTGGAACTATTTAGTTAGTGTAGCAGATAGTGCTCATGTAAAAGATGTTTATGTTGATGGAGAGTGTGTTGTTAAAAATGGCGTTCATCAATTAGTAGATGAAGTTGAAGTTAGAGCAAAATGTAGAGCTCAAGCAACTGACTTTTGGAAGAGAAATGATTGGGTAACAGCAGAATGATAGATAATGAATTATTTGAACTGATTAAGGATCTTGTTGAGATAGAAAGCGTTAATAAAAATGAAGAACATTTAGGAAATTTCTTATATGAATTTGCTAAAAAAAATGGACTAGGTTATGAGAAACAATATTGTACTTCTTCTAGATTTAATGTGCTCATTTCCTATCCTCCAGTTTCAAGTGATTCAGATTTCGCTTTATTATTTCATGGACATTATGACACTGTTGCTAAACTTGATATGGAAGATCCCTTCCATATCAAGAGAGAAAATAATGTTATAAAGGGGAGAGGTACTGTAGATCAAAAATCAGGAATCGCCAGTGCACTATATGCTTTATTACAATTAAAAAAAGAAAATGTTTCTTTGAGTAAACCTGTAGTACTCGCCTGTGTTATTGATGAAGAATCAGAACACAGAGGTTCTATGAAATTGGTTGAATCAAAGATTAAAAGTGATTTTGCTATTGTTACAGAACCAACAAATTTAAGTGTAGTTTTAGGCTGTAAAGGAACTTTACCAATAAAGATATTAGTAAAAGGTAAAACTTCTCATGGCTGTAGACCTTGGTTAGGGATAAATGCAATTCAACAAGCTCTTCCAATATTAGATAAACTATTTAAAGCTGAGTTTGATAAGGTAGATTTTGGTCCTAATTGTGGTATCCTACATGATTCAATCAATGTTGGAGTTGTTAAAGCTGGTACAGCATATAACAATGTCGCTGATACTTGTGAGATTTCTTTAGATTGTAGAATAATCCCAGGAGAATCTCCACTTGCAATGATTAATAGAATCAAAGAAATATTTGAAGAATGTAAAAGAGAAAATCCCACATTAAAAGTTTCTTATTCAATAGATAGGCCAGATTGGGATTGGCAACCGATAAAAGAAAGAGGTTTATTATCTGCAAGTATTGATGAGAGAGAACAAATTGTTAAATCAATTGTGAAAATTCATGAAGAACTAAATGGTACTAAACCTAATATGTATATAACTGATGGTTATACAGATATGGATTTTTTAATAAATGATTTAAGAATTCCAACAATTGTATATGGACCAGGGATTCCATCTTTGTGTCATACAGCTGAAGAACAAATCGAGTTAAGTGAAATTGAAAAAGCTTATATAGCCTATAAAAAAATTATATTAACTTTATGTAGGTAGGTAAAATAATGGATAAAATTAAAGGAATAGTAACAGCTTTAGTAACACCATTTAAACAAGATGGAACTATTGATGAAATAAGTATTAAAGAATTAATCAAGTTTCAAAAAAATAAAGTTGATGGTTTATTTGCTCTTGGATCTTCAGGGGAAGGAATTCTTATGGATCTAGACCAAAGAAAAAAAGCCCTAGAGCTAATTGTTGATGAAAATAACAATCAAGTAGATGTTATAGCTCATGTTGGATCTATTAATACAAAAGATACAATTGATTTAGTTAAGCACGCTGTAGCTAACAAAGTAGATTATATATCAGCAATATCACCCTTCTTTTTCAAAGTAAGTGATAAAGCAATTATAAATCATTATTTAAAAATAGCTGAAGCAGCAAATGATACCCCTTTCTTTTTATATAATAATCCTGCTTTAGCTGTAAATCATATTAGTGAAAATGTTGTTAAATATTTTTATGAAAATGTACCAAATTTTATTGGTATAAAAGATAGTAGTAAATCTTTAGATAACTTAAGTTCTTATCGAAAATTAGCAAAAGAAAAATATGTGTTTGTTGGTGGAGATAGAATTGTTAATAAAGCCTTGAATTTAAAAGTAAATGGGGCTGTTAGCACATTATCAAATGTTTATCCTGAATTATTTACAAATCTATATAAAGCAAATCAAAACAACAACCAAGAAGAAGCTGAATATTATCAAGATATTATTAATAGAGTTTTAGATATTTTATTTGAGTTTTCATATTTTAGTACAATAAAAAAATTATTGAATTATAGAATTCCTACAATTAAATCATCCTATTGTATAAATCCTATAATCGATTTGAGTGATGAAGAAGAAGCTATTATGAAGAGAAAACTTGAAACAATAAAAGAGTTAGGAGCTTTAAAATAAAATGACTGAAGAGAAAATTTCAAAATTAAGAAGTAGAAAAGTTATCTCGGGAGCACATAGAATCCCTTGGACTGTTAATTTAAAAGCCTGTGGTTTTACTGATGAGGAATTAGCTAAACCAATTATTGCAGTAGCTAATAGTTGGAGTGAAAGTGTTCCAGGTCATATGCATTTAAGACAAATCTCTGAAGCTGTAAAAGCAGGTATTAGAGAAGCTGGTGGAACTCCAATGGAGTTTAATACAATAGCTTTATGTGATGCTTTAGCCCAAGGTCATGACGGTATGCATTATATTCTTCCTAGTAGAGATTTAATTGCTTCTTCAATTGAAATGGAATGTCAAACTTATCAATTTGATGGTCTTGTTTGTATTGGTGCTTGTGATAAAATCGTGCCAGGTCAATTAATGGCTATAGCAAGATTAAATCTTCCTTCCATCATGGTAACAGGTGGTCCAATGATTCAAGGAACCTATAAAGGGAAAAAAGTAACACCAACAGATGTATTAGAGACTTTAGTTTCATTAAAAGAAGGTAAAGTTAGTGAAAAAGAGTTAAATGATATAGCTGAGGCAGCATTTCCTTGTGCTGGATCTTGTGTTGGTGTTTGGACTGCAAATTCAATGGGTTGTATAACTGAGGCAATGGGATTATCCCTTCCTGACTGTGGTACAATTCCTGCTGTTTATTCTAAGAGAATCAGATTAGCTAAACAATCTGGTGTTAAAATAATGGAATTAGTTGAAAAAGATATAAAAGCAAGAGATATTATGACTCCTTCTGCTTTTAGAAATGCTATTAAAGTTGCAATGGCTATAGGCGGTTCAACAAATGTATTTTTACATCTTCCTTCCATTGCTAAAGAAGCTCATTTACACCTTGAATTAGATGTCTTTGATCAAATAAGTCGTGAAACTCCAAAGTTATGTAGATTAAGTCCTGGTGGCGAATATGTAATTGAGGATTTATATAATGCTGGAGGCGTTCAAGCCTTACTAAAAGAAATGCAATCAATTCTAGAGTTAGATAACCTAACTTGTACTGCAAAAACTGTAAGAGAAAATATAGAAAAAGTTGAATATATTAATAATGAAGTTATTCATCCATTAAATAATCCTGTAACTAAAGATGGCGGCTTAATAGTATTAAAAGGAAATTTAGCACCAAATGGAGCTGTTGTTAGAGTTGCTACTTTACCAGAGGGGTTAACCAAATTTACAGGTAAGGCAAAAATCTTCGATGAAGAAGAAGGTGCCACTGATGCAATTTTAAATGGAGATATCAAACCTGGGGATGTCATTGTAATTAGATATGAAGGTCCAAAAGGTGGTCCTGGAATGAGAGAAATGTTAACAGCTACTGCAACACTTAAAGGCGCAGGCTTTGGAGACAAAGTTGTATTAATTACAGATGGAAGATTCTCAGGAGCAAGTAGAGGTCCTTGTATTGGACATATTTCTCCAGAAGCGGCTGAAGGTGGTCCAATAGCATATATCAAAGAAGGAGATATTATCTCTTTTGATATAGAAAATAGAAGTTTATCTGTTGAATTAAGTGATCAAGAATTAGAAGAAAGAAAAGAAAATATCCAACTAAAAACAAAAATTGTAAGTGATAGTTATCTTGAGTTATATAGAGAGGTTGTAACATCAGCTAGTGAAGGAGCAATTTTATTACCTCCTTCAAAGCATAATAAAGATTTAGGAAATCTTGAAATAACCAAGAATTAGAAATTAAATAGGGAAATTATTTATGGAAAAAAGTAAAATTGATGTTTCAATTGAAATTGCAAATGTAAAATTTGATAGTCCATTGTTTTTATCAGAAGGACCTCTATCAGGAAGTAAAGAACTGATAGAGAGAGCTGCTAAACATAAAGTTGGTGCTATTGTAACAAAAAGCATAAGGAATGAACAATCTTATTCTCCCTCTCCTTACATGGTAAAAGCTAATAAGGGTTTGATTAATGCAGATTGGACAGATATTGGTTTTGATAATTGGATGAAGGAATTAGATCAATTAAAAATTGATAAACCATTAATTGCTAATGTAGCTACTAATCATGTAAAACCAAAAAAAGCAGCAGAATATGCTCAAATTTTACAAGATAAAGGAGCTTCCCTTGTTACTTTTTCCGATTATGAACCTGAAAATTTGATTGAAGCTGTAAGCTATGCTAGAAAGAATGTTTCAGTTCCAATAATGGTAAAATTGCCTCCTTTTAGAAAGGATATCGCATATCTTTGTAAAGAATTAGAAAATGTTGGAGTCAATTGTATTGCTGCAATGGATGCTGTAGGTCCAGCAATGGATATTGATATCGAAACTGGAAAAAATACTTTAGGCTGTAAAGATGGATTTGGATATCTTTCTAGTGAACCAATCTTTCCTTTGACTTTAGCATACATTTCAGAAATTTGTAAAAATGTTAATGTTCCTGTTTTAGCTGTAGGTGGAGTTGTATCTTATAAAGAAGTCGTAAAATTGATTATGGCAGGTGCAACAGCTGTTGGTATATCTGGTGGAGCAATCCTAAATGGTTTACCAATATTTGATAAGATTTACAGCGATTTAATATCCTGGATGGATAAAAAAGGCTATCAAAGTTTATCTGATTTTAAATCTATAACAAATAGAGAAGAAATATATGAAGAATATCATAAGAGTGCAAGTATTCTTCAAGAAAAATGTATTAACTGTGGGTTGTGTGTGAAATCCTGTTTCAAACAAGCGATAAAAAAAGAAAAAGAGATAGTAAATATTTATCAAGATGATTGTGTTGGTTGTGGAGTTTGTACTTCTGTTTGTCCAAGTAATGCAATTGTTTTGAGATAATTGAGAGGAGAAAAAGTTATGAAAAAGATGTTAATTGCTTTAACCGTTTTGGTAACATTAATGGTTCCATTGTTTGCTAATGGAGCAAAAGAAACTGCATCAGAAGATGATGGTTTTAGTATGGTAATGGTTACAAATGTAACAGGCTTAGGAGATGAAGGCTTTAATGATGCAGCTTGGAAAGGTATGCAAAGAGCTGAACAAGAATTAGGCGCTAGCATTTCTGTTATCGAAACAGGAGAACAATCTCAATACGTTCCAGGATTACAAACAGCTTGTGAACAAGGATATGATATTGTTGTTGCTGTTGGATTCTTACTTTTAGATGCTGTAACTCAAGTTTCTGCACAATATCCTGATACTAATTTTATTATGATTGATGGTTATGTTGATGCTGCTAATGTTGCCTCAGTATTGTTTAAGGAAAATGAAGCTGCTTATCTTTCAGGTATAATTGCCGCAATGACAACTGAAAGTGGTAAAGTTGGCTTTATTGGTGGTATGGAACAACCAGCCCCTATTAGATTTGAATCAGGTTGGAAAGCTGGTGTTGCATCAGTAGATCCATCTATTTCAAATACTATTAGTTATGTTGGTTCTTTTGGTAACCCAGGAGCAGGTAAAGAACAAGCTTCATTAATGTACAAGCAAGGAATTGATGTAATTCAATTAGCTGCTGGTGGTACTGAAGTTGGTTGTATTGAAGCTGCTGTTGATAATGGCAAATGGGTAATTCCTTGCGATAAAGATAAATCAGATTTAGCTGGCAAACAACAATTAACAGCATCAATTAAGAAAATTGATGAAGCTGTAATGGCAATTGCTAGTGAAGCCGCAAAGGGTTCCTTCCCTGCTGGAAAGAGAGAGTTAGGTCTAGCTGAAGGAGCTGTTGGATATCCTGAAAGTGTAAGAAGTAGTGTTAGTTCAGATATTTTAGCTGTAGTAGACGATGCAACAGCAAAAATTATTTCTGGTGAAATTGTTGTTCCATCAACAAGAGAACAATATGCAGCATTCGTTGCACCAAGTTTAGTTCAATAATTTAGTATTCAACTTAGGTTTAAGATAATAAATCTTAAAGGGAAAAATTAAAAATAGCATTACCTAGTTTAGCTAGAAATATAAAACAGTAAATAAAATGTTGTTGATAGAGTTTAGTTAAATTTAGGTATGCTATTAGATATTGAAAGTAGTAAATTATTAGTTTTGAAATCTGGGAATTACTTATAGAGGGAATAATAATGAGTGAGCCAATTGTAAAATTAAGTCATATTACCAAACAATTTCCTGGAGTTTTAGCAAATGACGATGTTTCTATGGATGTGCATAAAGGTGAAATTTTAGCCTTATTAGGAGAAAATGGAGCCGGAAAAACAACCCTAATGAATATCCTTTATGGATTAATTAGTAAGGACGCTGGAGAAATAATTATTAATGGTGAAAAAGCGATAATAAATTCTCCTCGAGATGCACTAAAATATGGGATTGGAATGGTTCATCAGCATTTTATGCTAGTGAAATATCTTAGTGTTGCTGAAAATCTTATTTTAGGAGATGAACCTACAATAAAAGGTAAATTGGACAAGAAAAAGACTGTCAAATTAGTTAAAGAATGTTCTAAAAAATATGGTTTGGATGTTCATCCAAATTCTTTAGTTGCAGATATATCAGTTGGAGAGCAACAACGACTAGAAATATTAAAAACATTATATCGTGGTGCAAAAGTTTTAATATTAGATGAACCAACTGCGGTTTTAACACCACAAAAAGTAAGGGAATTATATTCTGTTCTTAGGGAATTAAAAGCTCAAGGTCATTCTATAATTATCATTACTCATAAATTGCAAGAAATTTTAGATATTAGTGACAGAGTAGTTGTAATGAGAACTGGTCAAGTAATTGGTATTGAAAATACTTGTGATGTAACAAAAAAAATGCTTGCAGAGATGATGGTTGGTCGTCCTGTTTTATTAAATGTAAATAAAAAAGAACAAGAACCTAAAGAAGTTTTATTTAAGGTTGAAAATTTAAGAGCAAAAGATTCAAGAGAAATTGATGTTGTTAATGGAGTAAACTTTGAAGTTAAAGCTGGAGAGATTGTTGGAATTGCTGGAATTGATGGTAATGGTCAAAGTGAAATGTTAAGAGTTTTTGCTGGACTATTAAAACCTGAAGAAGGCAAAGTTAGTGTTTGTGGTAATACTTTACCATTAAAATTTACTCCCAAAATGATTTCCGATTTAGGTGTTTCTCATATATCTGAAGACCGCCATCATTGGGGTCTAGTGCTTGAATATTCCGTTGCTGAAAATCTAATTTTAGGATTGGAGGCAGATAAGAAATTTAAAAAAGGCGTTTTAATGGATTCTGAAAATATAGCTAAACATGCAAAAGCTTTAATTGAAGAATATGATATTAGAACTCCATCAGAAAAAGTTTTAGCAGGTTCTCTTAGTGGTGGCAATCAGCAAAAAGTTGTATTAGCTAGGGGTGTTTCTAAAGATCCTAAAGTATTAATTGCAGCACAACCTACAAGAGGCCTAGATGTTGGAGCAATTGAGTCTGTTTATAAAATTCTCTTAGATCAAAGAGAAAAAAATAAAGCTATTTTATTAGTTTCATATGAATTAGATGAAATTTTTGCTTTAAGTGATCGAATCTTAGTTATGTACGATGGAGAAATTGTAGCAAATTTTAAAACTGAGGAAACAACAAGAGAAGAAGTCGGTCTATATATGGGTGGAGGAATGAAAGAAAGTGATTAAAAACAATAAAATAAATAAAGGGTTAATTGTTTTATTTAACTTCTTTAAAGAAAAATTACTAAGCCCAATAATTTCAATATTTATAGCATTATTTATTGGTGCATTAATTATCGCAGCTCTTGGGGGAAATATTACTTTAGCTTTATCCTCTCTATTTAAAGGTGCCTTTGGTAGTTTTAGAAATTTTGGACAAACTTTATTAGCTTCAACTCCATTATTATTTACCGGTCTTTCTTTTGCTATTGCATATAGAGTTGGTTTATTTAATATTGGTGCTGAAGGTCAGTTCTACATGGGAGCAATTGCTGGTGCTGTTGTTGGGCTATTTTTTCCTAATTTACCTCCATTCTTTAAAATATTTCTAGTATTAATTGCTGGAGGAATAATGGGCGCTCTTTGGGCATTTATTCCTGGATTTTTAAAAGTAAAATTAGAACTACATGAAGTTATAGTTGTAATTATGCTTAATAAAATAGCTATACGATTAACAAACTTTTTAGTATCAGTACAAGGTCCATTTAGATTAGATAGTACATTACCTGCAACACCATTTGTTACAGGCAATGCAAGATTGAATCCAATATTTCACAATTCTCCGATGAATTACGGGTTTTTTATTGGAATTTTAATTGCTGCTATTTTATTTATTCTTTTATGGAAAACTATTGTTGGCTATAGAATGAGAGCTGTTGGTTTTAATAAAAGTGTTGCTGAATTTGCATCAATTAATACAGGCCGTGCAACAATAATTGCTTTTATGATATCAGGATGCATAGCTGGTATAGGAGGGGCAATGGAAATTTGCTCAGTATATGGTAGATTTTATGCTCAATTCTCACCAGGTTATGGATTTGAAGGAATCCCAGTTTCTCTATTAGCAAACAATCATCCAATTGGAATAATATTAACTTCAATCTTATTTGGAGCTTTAAAAACTGGTGCACTTAGAATGCAAATTATTGCAGGAACAAATGCTGACTTAGTTAAAGTAATTCAAGGTTTAGTTATCTTCTTAATTGCATCTCATTTCTCAATATCTGCTATTCGAATGAAAAGAAAAGCAAGAAAAGAACAGAATCAGTTAAAGAAGCAATCTGATGAAAAAGAAAAAATAGTTGAAGGGGGAGTCTCATGATTTTACAAATATTTTCTACAGCATTAATTATTTCTACATTAGGAATGGCAACTCCTTTAATATTAGGAGCTCTTAGTGGCACATATTCTGAAACTACTGGGGTTATTAACTTAGGTATTGAGGGTATGATGATCTCTGGTGCCTTTGGGGCTGCTGCAGTTTCTCTTTTAACAGGAAGTGCTTGGCTTGGATTATTATGTGGAGTAATTTTTGGTGGAGTTATGGGGCTTTTATTAGCTGTGATGTCTATTAGATTCCAAGCTAATCAAAGTGTAGTAGGGGTTGGATTAAATATCTTTGCAGCAGGTATTCCTGCATTGTTTTTACAATATTATTGGGGATCTCCAGGTAGAACCCCACAATGTACAGCAATTGATGTAATAAATATTCCTATAATTTCAAAAATACCAATTATTGGTGAATTAAATCCAGTTACCTATATAACAATTCTAATAGTTATAATTTCTCACTATGTAATATTTCATACACCTTTTGGATTAAGAATGAGAGCTGTTGGACATCATCCAAAAGCTGCAGATACAGTTGGTGTTAATGTATTTAAAGTTAGATACATAAGTGTAATTGTAAGTGGTATGTTAGCTGGTTTAGGTGGCGCCTATTTATCTGTTGCCCAATTATCTATGTATAGTGATGGTATGGTTGCAGGAAGAGGTTTTATTGCACTAGCTGCAATGATCTTTGGTAAAAGAACACCTGTAGGTTGTTTATTAGCTGGATTATTATTTGGTTTTGCCGAAGCACTGCAAATGACTTTACAAGCTGTTGGTGTACCTGTTCCAAGTGACTTCTTATTAATGAGTCCATATATAGTTACATTATTAGTCCTTGTATTATTTGTTGGAAAAACCATTGACCCAAGTGCAAATGGTAAGCCTTACGTAAAGAGTTAGTATCAAAAGATTAGGTAAATTGTTTATTAATTTATCTTAAATGAAAAGAATTAAATAAAGGATAGTTTATGGAGAGTAATTATTCAATTTCGATAAATGGAGAGATATATCATTATTCCTCGCTTTTAGAGAAATCACTATTAGATTATTTAAGAGAAGATTTAAATTTGATGGGATCCAAAAATGGTTGTGGTAATGGTCAATGTGGGGCCTGTACAGTAATTATTGATGGTAAAGCTAAGAAATCCTGTATTCAAAAAATGAGTCGTCTAAATAATACAAAAGTGGAAACAATTGAAGGCTTAGAAAAAAATGGTAAACTTCATCCATTACAAATAGCATTTGTAAATTGTGGAGCTGTTCAATGTGGTTTTTGTACTCCTGGATTAATTATGAGTTCAAAAGCTTTATTAGATCAAAATTTAAATCCTACAAGAGAGGATATAAATAAAGCATTGGGTTCTAATATTTGCAGATGTACTGGTTATAATACTATTATTGATGCTATTAATTTAGCTGCAAAAGCACTTAGAGAAAATATAGAATTAACCTTTAATCTTGATAAAACAGGATTAAGTGAAGAGGTAATAAGAAAAGATGGCATACTAAAAGTAATGGGTAAGCCAATCTTTAGTGATGATTTACCTATAAAAGGTTCTTTATATGGGGAGTTAGTATTAAGTGAATATGCTCATGCAAATATTTTATCAATTGATACAAAGGCAGCAGAAAAAGCCGATAAGGTTGTAAAAGTTCTAACTTATAAAGATATTCCTGGTAAAAATGTGTTTGGAATTATTTCCAAAAGACAACCAGTATTTGCTTTTGATAAAGTTAGATTTTTAGGAGATGCTGTAGCCTTAGTATTAGCTGAAGATAAAAAGAGTGCTAGAGAAGCTTGTAAGTTAGTTAAAGTAGAATATCAAGAATTAGAACCAATCTTTGATATGAGTAAATCTGAGAATAGTGATATTAAAATTTATGATGATGGTAATGTATTACAAAAGCTCAGTATCACAAAAGGTGATGTGAATAAAGGTTTTGAAGATAGTGATGTGATAGTTGAAGATACAATTACTCTCCCTGCAATTGATCATGCTTATTTAGAACCTGATTCAGTATATTCTTATTATGATGAAAATGATTTATTAACAGTTAGTACACAATCCCAAAGTTCTTTCGATTTTAGAGAAGCTATAGCTGATAATCTGAATTTAGACATTGAAAAAATTAGAGTTATTACAAATGCAACAGGCGGTGCTTTCGGTGGACGAGAAGAACCAACTGTGCAAATTCATGCAGCTTTAGCAACCTATATTACTAAAAGACCCGTTCATATGGTTATGAACAGATACGATGTACTTCTTAGAACCATTAAAAGACATGGAGAAATTCTTCATTATAAATATGGAGCTAAAAAGAATGGAAAACTACAGGCTTTTGAAGCTGAGATTTTAGCTGATACAGGAGCGTATCCTTCTGCAGGTGAAGCAGTAATACTAAGATCAGTATTATTTTCATCAGGTCCATATGAAATTGATAATGTTAGTGTAAAAGGTACAGCAGTTTACACAAATTCTGTACCAGCAGGAGCGATGAGAGGATTTGGTTCAAATCAACCAGCAGTTGCTAGTGAAATTCTTATGGATGAATTAAGTAAGAAATTAAATATTGATCCAATAGAAATAAGAAAAATCAATGCCCTTAAAATTGGCTCTAAAACCATAGGTGGTCAAATTCTTAGAGACAGTGTTGGTCTTGATGCTTCTTTAGATATGATAAAAGAAATGTTATCAAATTATAAAACTCCAGAAATAGCTAATAAGAAAATTGGTATAGGTATTGCATCCGCTATGAAAAATGTTGGCCTTGGTTCTGGGATGAATGATAAAGCAGGCGTTATAGCTGAATTTATTGATGGGCATTTGTTATTAAAGATTGCAAGTGTTGATAGTGGACAAGGCTCCGATACTGTTGCTAGACAAATAGGAGCAAAAGAGTTTGGTTGTAATATAAATGAAGTTGATTTAATTGCTAATGATACTTTATTAACAATTGATTCTGGTGTTACTACAGCATCTAGACAAACCTATGTAACTGGAAATGCAATTATATTAGCTGTAGATAATTTAAAGCAAAATATAATTTCTAAATTATCAGATACTCATAAATATTCTAACATTCTTGACTATAAATTTGAAAATAATAGTTTAAAATTTGATGAAAAAGAAATATCATATTCGTCGTTGTATAAACTAATTGGTAAGACTGTTGGAATTGGTAACTATAGTGCCCCAAGAACAGTTCCTTTAAAAGCTGATACAAATAATAGTGAAAACCTAATAGAAGAAAATAGACTCCACTTTGCTTATGATTTTGGAACTCAAGCTGCAGTAGTAGCTGTGGATCAAGAAAGTGGTAAAGTTGAAGTTTTAAAAGTTTTTGCTGTACATGATGCTGGAAAAGTTATTAATCAATTAGGAGTCAAAGGCCAAATTGAAGGTGGAATTGTTATGGGACTTGGATATGCCTTAAGTGAAGAATTCTTAATTAATGAAAAAGGTATTGTTACTAACTCCTTTAGAAAAATTGGAGTTCCATTGATAAAAGATGCTCCACAAATTGAATATAAAGTTATTGAAGATTATACAACAGATGGGCCTTATGGAGCTAAAGGAATTGGAGAAATTACTATGGTTCCAACAACTCCGGCTATTATCAATGCAATTTATGATGCAACTGGTGTTCGTATTACAAATTTACCAGTTAAATCAATAAAATCTTAAAAAACTAAAAAATATATAAAGAAGGACTACTATGGATTACATAAAAGAATTACACAGTTTATGCGCACAAATGATTCAAACACCTAGTGTTACAGCAAATGAGATGAATATTGTTCAATTACTAAGAACAAAAATGATCAAATATGGTTATGATGAAGTATTTATCGATAAGGTTGGAAATATCATTGGAAAAATAAATAAGAATGTTGAAAATGGAAAAACCGTCTTATTTGATGGGCATGTAGATACTGTTGATATTCCAAATAGAAAAGCTTGGAAAAAAGAACCTTTTGGTGCTGAAGTAATTGATAATAAGATTTATGGTCGTGGAGCTTCAGATATGAAAGGAGCCCTTGCTGCAATGATTATTGCTGGAGCTAAGGTAAAAGAATCTAATTTACCTCATGGTGATATATATGTTTCTGGAACTGTATTTGAAGAAATTGCAGAAGGGTTATCCCTTAGATCTGTAATTAATTTAATTAAACCAGATTTTGTTGTTATTGGAGAAGCTACTTCCTTAAAATTAAATATTGGACAAAGAGGTAGAGCTGAAATAAAAGTTACTACAAAAGGAATCCCTGCTCATAGTGCAAATCCTGATAGAGGAGTAAATGCCGTAACAAAAATGGTTCATTTCTTAAATGAAGTTGAAAAGATAGATGTTACAACTCATCCATTATTAGGAAAAGGTGAATTAGTATTAACAGATATTATTTCTAACCCTTATCCTGGAGCTTCAGTAGTTCCTGCAAGTTGTTCAATAACTTATGATAGAAGATTATTAGTTGGTGAAACAGAAGAAGTAGTTTTATTTCCAATTCAAGAAATAATAGAAAGATTATCCAAAAATGATTCAAAATTTGAAGCAACTGTTGAGATTGCTTCAATGGAATTGAAAACTTATACCGGTTATAAAACAACACATAAGAGATTTGCTCCAGGTTGGTTAATGGATAATGATAGTGAAATTGTTCAAAAAGCATTTGGTGCATTAAAAATAGCTTTAGCTAAGGATCCAATAATAAATTGTTATTCTTTCTGTACTAATGGTTCTTGTTCAGCTGGAGAATTAAATATTCCAACAATTGGTTTTGGACCAAGTGAAGAATATTTAGCACATATAGATGATGAATACTTAGACTTAGGAGGTCTTGATAAAGCTTTAAAAGGATATGAGCAGATTGCTCTAGCTTTATCTATGTAAAAGGAGATAAAAAATGTTAAATTATAAGGATAACCCTAAAGAATATGTAAGTGAAATTATAGAAAGATCTAGGGCTGCACAAAAGTCAATTGAGTTTGCAAGCCAAGAAGAAGTAGATAAACTTTGTGCATATATAGCATGTGCTGGCACCAGAGAAGATTTTGCAAAAGAATTAGCAACTTTGGCTCAAGAAGAATCAAAAATGGGTCGTTCAGATAGTAAATTTGGTAAAATAATGGTTAAAGTCAAAGGTGTTTACAGAGATGTTAAAAATCAAAAATCTGTGGGCATTATTGAAGAAGATCATCAAAAAGGTTTAGTCAAAATAGCAAAACCTATGGGTGTTATTGGAGCATTAATTCCTTGTACTAACCCAGAAGCTACACCATTTTGTAAAGCTGTATCTGCAATTAAAACTAGAAATTCTATTGTAATGTGTCCTCATCCTAGAACAAAACAAACAGGTATAATGGCAGCAAATAAAATTAGAGAAACACTTAAAAATCTAGGTTATCCTGAAGATTTAGTAATAATGATAGATGCAATATCTTTAGATGTTACAGATCAAGTAATGAAACAATGTGATGTTGTTTTAGCAACTGGTGGTTCAGCAATGGTAAAAGCTGCATATTCTAGTGGAACTCCATCTTTAGGAGTAGGTGCTGGAAATGCAGCAGTAATTGTAGATGAAACAGTAGATATTGAAGATGTTGCAGATAAAATTTATAGATCAAAGACTTTCGATAATGCAACAAGCTGTTCTGCAGAAAATGAAGTAATAATTCATTCAAGTATTTATCAAGATTTAATAGATGCATTAATTAATAAGAATGCGTATCTATTAAATAGTGAAGAAAAAGAACAATTGAAAAATACTATGTGGATTGATGGAGTCTTAAATAGAAAAGTTGTAGCACAAAAAGCAATTGATATTGCAAAGCTAGCAAAATTGAATGTTCCAGAGAATACTGAAATTTTGATGGTTGAAGGTGATGGAATTGGAGAAGTGGAACCATTCTCTGGTGAAAAGCTTAGTGTAGTTATGACTCTTTATAAGTATGATGATTTTAATGATGCAATTCAAATGGTTAATGATATAACTGATTATTCTGGTGCTGGCCATTCTTGTGGTCTTCATTCAACTAATAAAGATAAAGCTTTATTATTGGGAACTAAAGTAAAAGTTTCTAGAATTATGATAAATCAACCTCAATGTTTAGCAAATAGTGGAGCTTGGACAAATGGCATGCCAATGACTATGTCCCTCGGTTGTGGTTCTTGGGGTGGAAATAGCTCTTGTGATAATATTTCGTGGAAAAATATGCTTAATACTACCTGGGTTTCTTTCCCAATTGCTAGTACACAGCCTAGTGATGAAGAATTATTTACTAAGGAAATATTAGATGCTATTGGAGTCTAATAATGGTAGAACAAAGTAAATATGATGTTTTTTTACAAAAAAACAAAATCGCCGAATTAGGTGGTGGAATAAAAAAAATAGAAAAGCAACATCAAAAAGGTAAATATACTGCTAGAGAAAGAATCGAAATGCTTTTAGATAATGATTCATTTCAAGAATTTGATAAGTTTGTTTTACATGATTGTCATGAATTCTCTATGGAAGAGAATACATACTATGGTGATGGTGTTGTTACAGGTGTTGGAGAAATTAATGGAAAACCTGTTTGTGTTTATGCTCAAGATTTTACTGTAATAGGTGGTTCTTTATCAAAAATGCAAGCTGCAAAGATTTGTAAGATTATGGATCTTGCTATTAATAATATGATGCCAATAATTGGAATTAATGATTCAGGTGGTGCAAGAATTCAAGAAGGGATTGATTCATTAGCAGGTTATGGAGAAATATTTCATAGAAATGTTAAGGCCTCTGGGTTAATCCCTCAAATATCCATTATATTAGGGCCTTGTGCAGGAGGAGCTGTATATTCTCCTGCAATACAAGATTTTATAATAATGAATAAAACAAATAGTTTTATGTTTGTAACAGGTCCGAAAGTTGTAAAAGATGTTATTCATGAAGATGTATCGATAGAAGATTTAGGCGGTGCAAAAGTTCATTCACAAAAAAGCGGGGTAGCTCACCTCGTAAGTGAAAATGAGGAGCAAGCACTTCTTTATGCAAAAAAACTAATTGAATTTTTACCATCTAATTGTCAAAGTTTTGCTCCTTGTTATGCAAAATCTGATAAAATCAATGAAGCAAAAAGCATGAAAGAAATTTTGCCAAAAAATAATACAACTCCATATGATATGAATAACATAATAAATAATTTTTTAGATAAAGAGTCCTTCTTTGAAATCTTTAAAGATTATGGTAAAAGTTCAATTGTTGGTTTTGGTTATTTAGAAGGCCAAAGTGTAGGTATTGTTGCAAATCAACCTAATTATTTAGCTGGAGTCTTAGATATAAATGCATCAAATAAAATATCAAGATTTGTTAGAACTTGTGATGCTTATAATATACCTATAATTACTTTTGAAGATGTTCCAGGATTTATGCCAGGTTCTACTCAAGAACATGGTGGAATAATTAGACATGGAGCAAAAGTTTTATATGCATATTCCGAAGCAACAGTTCCAAAAATAACATTCATAATTCGTAAAGCTTATGGAGGTGCATATATAGTAATGAATTCTAGACATTTAGGTGCGGATTATGTTGGTGCTTGGCCAAATGCAGAAATTGCAGTAATGGGTTCATCTGGAGCGGCAAAAATAATATTTAGTAGAGAAGCTTTAGAAAAAAAGAACCCAGAAAAATTTTTGAAAGAGAGAGAAGAGACATATATTGAATCATTTTTGAACCCTTATAGGGCTGCACAAAAATTGTATATTGATGAAATCATTGATCCAGATGAAACCAGAAATAAAGCAATAAAAATGATTAAAATATTGAAAAAGAAAAATAGAAATATTTTTGAGAAAAAGCATGGAAATATTCCATTATAGGTAAATTATGAATTTATTAATCAAAAATGCGAAAACTTTATTAGATAATCATTTTGAAATTACTGATGTAAGAGTTGAAAATGAAAAAATTGTTGAGATAGGTAAAAATCTTATTCATAAAAAAGAAGAAAAAATAATTGACTGCTTGAATGAGTATTATTTATTACCCGGGTTTATTGATTCTCATACGCATTTTGGGTTAGGGAGTGGCATTGATGCCACTGCTGATGATTTTTATAATAGTTCAAAATTAGCAGCAAGTAGCGGAATTACAACCTTTATAGATTTCTCTGATCAAGTGGAAGGAAAAACTTTGTATCAGGGAGCTCAAGAGAGAATAGATGAAGCTAAAGATGCTGCAATTGATTATACTTTGCATCAAGGTTTTTATTCGATGATGGATAATGTTAAATCACAATTATTAGAATTAAAAGCAAAAGGTATTAATACTTTGAAAATTTTTACTACCTATAAAAAATATGGTGTATATTTAGATTCTTGTGAATATGAAAAATTGTTTAAACTTTGTAAAGAATTGAATATTATGATTTGTTGCCATTGTGAAGATGATCAAGTAATAAGCGAAATTGAAAAAAATTGTGATTGTGATTTAAGTGAGTATTATTCTCATTCAATATTACGAGCTTCTAAAGCTGAATCTAGTGCTATTAATAATATATTAAGCGTTGCTAATAAATTTAATTTGCCAATTTATATCGTTCATGTATCCTCAAAAGAAGGTTTAGAAGAAATTCAAAAATATAGAAAAGAAATGATTGTAATAGCAGAAACTACAAATCATTATTTACTATTAGATAATTCTTATCTAAAAAGAAAAGATGGTTATAGATATTTAATGACACCTCCTTTAAGAGAGATAAGTGATAATAGGATATTACAAAAAGCTTTAAAAAAGAATTTTTTTGATATTGTGGCATCAGATCATTGTAGTTATTTAGATACACAAAAGGATTGTTATTCTGATATAAGAGATATTCCATCAGGGATACCTGGGAGTCAAGAATTACCTTTAATCTTATCAGGTATAATTGGGAAAAGTGATGATTCATTAATAAAGTTAAGTAAATTAGTTTCTCAAAACCCCGCAAAGATATTTGGACTTTTTCCTCAAAAAGGTTCAATAAGAGTCGGTTCCGATGGAGATTTTGTCATATTGAGAAAGCAAGAGAAAAAATTTAGTTCTTCTGATATTTTATCAAAAACAAATTTTTCTGCTTTTGGTGATAGAGATATTAATATAATGCCAATATATACAATTCTAAGAGGCAATATTATTTTTGATAAAGGTGTTTTTAAATTAGAGAAAGGGTTTGGTAAATTTGTTAAAACTCATGATTCCTCAATCTTTAATCTTGAATATCCTGCAGAAAACTATATTCACTAAACTTTTCAATAATAGTTATTATTATAATTAGTATTAGACAGTTTATAATCGCTCCAGCTGAAAACAAATTCCAGTGAGGGAATCCTGAGGATAAGTTTCCAATTAAAGAATATAGTTTTACACTTATTGTAAATTTAGCTTCTTGATTTAAGAAAAGTAAAGGAGCAATAAACCCATTCCAAGAAGATAAAAATGTTAAAAGTACATTGGAAAAAATTATTGGAAGTGATAATGGAAATAGAATATATTTAAAATATTGAAAAGTTGTTATACCCTCAAGTTGAGCTGTTTCCCTTAATGAGTTAGGGAATTTCTCTAAGAATGCTAAGGTTGTGAAAAGGCCAATAGGGATAGCATGGTTTAGATAAATTAAAATTAAAGGAATATAAGTTTGAGCTAAGTTAATTTTAGTGAAAATTATATATAAAGGTATTAGGGAATGCATCCCTCCATAAATACCAATGATTTGAATAAAAGTTAATATTGAATAGGTAGTTTTGCTACTTTTTTGTTTTAACCAAAATGCTGCTGGCATAATGATAAAAGGAACAATCAAAGAAGTTGTTGTAGATAAAATTAAACTGTTTTTGATATATAGAAAATAATTTTCTTTTATAATTATGTTTTTAAAATTGTCTAAGGTTTGAAAATTAGGGATTAAGGAATCAATATAAATTGATCCAACTTTTGAAAAACTTAATTTAATTAGTAAATATAAAACAATAAAAGAAGAAATTATTAATAATAATTCAAAGGTATAAGTTATTATAGAAAAAGAATTATTAACAAAAGTTGTTGATATATGACTTTTTGAAATTTTATTAATCCATCTATTATTAAAAGAGATTTTTAAGAAAGTATTTTTTTTCTGGATTTGAGTTATCAATATTATTAATGCGATAAAAAATGCAAAATCAAACCCTGATAAAATTCCATTATTCATTAAATTATTAATAAAGTAGAAAAATTCTATTATTAGTACTATTGCATATATCTGAACACCCTTTTTATATTTTCTTATATTATTGAAAGTCTTATTAGTTAAGAATAATGAGAAAATGTATCCTAAAGAAAAAAGGATTCCAATATATTTGTTTATTATTATTTGAGTTATTAAAATTAAAAAGGAAGATATTATTGTGTTATTCTTTTTTGATTTAGTTATCAGCCATAATAACATTAATAAAGCAATTATAAAGATAAAAATTATAGAGTATGCTGAAGTAATACCATAATTTGAGGTTGAATTAAAAATATCATAAATTAAAATATCTAATGTTGTGGTTACTCCAATAATAAAATGATCAGTAATTCCTTTTACTAATGGAGGCCCTCCAACACTAACCATATATGGGACATTAAAATCTTTAAAAAATTTTATTGAATTAAGTACAACTAGAGTTAAAGTAGTATTCTTAATTATTGGTAGAATAATTTTAAATAAAATTTGGAAATTATTTGCGCCATCAATTTTTGCTGATAAAAGCATTTCTTTTGAAATCTTTCTTATTGAGGATGCAAAGAAAATTACATTTGTTGGAAGAGTTAACCAACAGTTAATAAATAAAGTTACTAGAAAAGTTTTTATTGGATCCTTAAGTAAATTTATTTCAATACCTGTAAGTTTATAAAAAAGAGAAATACCACTATCTCCATGGAAAAATAATCGCCAAATTGGAACTGATATATAAATTGGAATGGCAAAAGGAATACATATTGCAAAAATTAATAAAAATTTATGTTTTTTATTAATTAATTTCCAGGCAATCATTAATCCAATAGAGATAGAGATTATTACATTTAAAATTGCCCACAATGCACTTATATTAAATGAGTATAAAAACCCTTTGTCACTTAAAATATATTTATAATTTTCTAAGCCAATAAAGTACTTAGTTGAATAAACATCGTGAAAAAATGACGTATATAATGCTTGTATAAATGGAGCAATTCCTACAACAGTAATAATAACTATTGTAGGAAAAGCTAGTAAATTTTTATTTAAATTTTGTTTTATTGAAGTATGAATTTGCTTATGCACTTAATATTCTTTATTCCTTGAGGGACTAAAGTGGCATCTTTATCCCAAACTAAAACTAATGGGAATTCTGATATATCTAATTCAGAACCATTTCCATAGAACATTGCAACAATAACATCTTTATTATTCTCAATCTCAGATCTATTTAATGTAATTTTAAAACCATCTGTTGCTTCAATAGTAACTGTTTTGTAATTTGGATATCTTAAGAAGAAATCATACAATGGTAATCCTAAATATTGGACTATACTATCATTTTTTTTATTATAAAAATTTATTTTACTTTTATTTGCAGATACTCCACTTTGTAAAGTTTGTCTATCCATAGTCTCTACATTGTTACCATCTTCAATAGATATACTAAAATCATTAAACTCACCTGTATCAATGATTATCTTTTGAACCATTCTAGCAGAGCAATGACCATCAATAAGAGGGTTTTGTGGGCCAACCTTTACTAATCTAATATAGCCTGGATCTTCAGCCATAAATTCTCCATCTTGTTTTATTGCAAGTAGCCAGAATCCGTCATTTTGATCAAGTATTTGTTCCCCGCTATAATCCATTTCATAACCATCCATAGCTTTTATAGTTAGGATATTATCTTTTGTAATAGTTGTATATTGTGATAAGAAATCAACAAGTTTTATTCCCGCCCAAGTATATTGGAATGTATTACCATAAGAATTAATATATTGACCAGGGCCTTCATAATAGAATTCGCTATTTAATAATTCATTAATAGTAAAGGATTCTTTAATATTCCCAATTTCAATTTCAAAAGTAAAATCATTTTCTTCAAGATTTACTTGAGAAACTTTAGCTTCAATTTTTGATAAGTTTTTAATTCTTATTGAGGAAGAAATATTTCCTACAATAGATGGCATTATAGTTTCACCATTCTTTTCAGTTGCAAGATAAATAGCATTTAAATTTATCTCTTTAGTATTAAATCCTGCTGAATAGCCATCATCTGCTTCAAGTGTAATTTCGTATCCAGAATCCCACAATTCTTGATTAATTAAATCAGGATTTGCATCATCAATCATCCCTATGATTTTTGCAAAGCTAATTACCTTATAAGAATTTGAAACACCTTTAGATTCAAAATCCATAATTTTGAAATCTTCACTATTATTATCCTCCCAATCTAATAAACTAGATTGATATAGTTCTACTTCTCTTGCTCCAACTAAGTTAATTTTCCATCCAGTTCCTTTTTCTGAAGCAGAAGAAACTGAATCAGTTTCAATTGAGCTTGAATTTGTAGTTTTACAGCTAAAAAGCATAAACAGTGATGAAATTATTAATACAATAAACAATAGTTTTCTTTTCATTTTTCTTCTCCGATTTCTTTTTTATTATTAATCAAAAGTTGTTCTCCTTTTTCTATAACTTCATTTACAGTTAATTGATCAGTAAAAACAAACCTTAATAGTTTCCATAAAATATTTTTATAAGTTTGATAATTTTCATTGTTTGGGATTAGTTGAAATGCTTCTTTGTTTTTTAGTATTTTTTTGTAGTAAGAATTAGTTTCTTCAAATTCTTTTTCAACAGTTTCATTTGCACTTAATTTAAATTGAGATAAACAGAATTGTTTTTGTATTTTATAGCTCATTAAATATTGCAATAATCTATAACTTAATATTGTATTATGAGAACCTTTAGGTATAACAAACACTTTGCTATCAATTAAAGGTTTTAATCTTTGATTAGTAATGTCATTAATAGGTAATGGAGCTACTTCATAATAAATACCTAATTGGTCAAAATAGGGGATTGAATAACTAGCAGAAAGTATTGCCGCGGCTTTTTTATTTATGAAATATGAAAGCATTGCGTTTTTTTCTAATGGTTTAAAATATGGTTTTTCATTTAATTCTTTTATATAAGAAATAGCATCATATGTAGGTTGATTATTTATTGACAAATCATTATCGAAATCTATTGAATTATTAATATTAAAAGAATAAATGAAGGGAAGTAGCCAATATAGAGAATAACTATTCCAAGTTAGTGGGACCTCAACTTTATTTTTTATTTTATTAGCTTCGTATTCTAAATTAGATAAAGATAAATTATCATATTTATCTAAATCAATTAAATTAGGGTTATAAAATAATAGCTGTACATCATAGTAAAAAGGGGATGCATAATATTTACCATTAAAGGATAATTTATTCATTATGGTAGAATTGACATCATTTAGTAGATATTTAGGTAAAGTTTGTATCGTGTTATCATTATATAAGTCAATGAGATTGGAATCTGCTACTAAAACTAAATCTGGGGGAGTAGTTTTTGATTTATTCACAGTTTTTAATCTAGAAGCTGTATTAGTCGCATTTATAATATTTATTTTTATATTATTATTTTTCCCCCAATCGGTTATTATTTCTTTAAGTAAATCAGTTCCTTCCCAGCCAATCCAGACTTCCAAATTTGTGCTTTCAATTTTTTCACCACTAATGTTTATATCTTTTATATTATTTAATTTATTATTATTGATTGTTAAACTATTTTTGTTTAAATAAATTGTATTAAATTCTTCTATATTAATTTCTTGTGATTGAGTGGTGTTTTCTAAATTATTATAGGTCACTGAAATTTCCCAAACATCATAAAGAGGAGGGTAAATATTATATAAAAATTCCGAGGAATAATAACTTTTTATTTTTTCATTGTTTAAATTTATATCAATAGCAAAAAGTTTAAAAATTGATAAACAAGCTATAATAAATAAACAAAATATTTTTTTCTTATTAGATCCCATAAAATATATTTAATGCAAATATTATGCCAAAAGTTTTAAAAAGTTATTTTGTTTCATTATAAGTAATTAAAATACATTTTTTGTATAAAATTATAATAGAATTTTCAGATTGAAAAAACTCTTAATTTTGTTTTTATAAATGAAAATAATAGATAATAAAATTTTTTTCTATATATCCTTTTTTTAGTTTAGTATTTACATTTGATATATATTATGAACTTAATTTATAAAGAATGAAAATATATAAAAAAAATATTATGCATAAGGCACAATATTTTTATTTCAATAATGTTATAAAATCAAATTTAGAGGTGAAAGATATTTTTATATGTACTCAAAGTTATCTCTCAACTACTCTTGCTCCAATTGGGAATAATAAAAATTGTCCCATTTTTATATATAATATACCTACAGGGATTCCAACTATTGTTAAACAGGATAAAACACCATATACAAAATATACAATGGTTAATATTATACCTATTGGGAACCAAATAATATTTACAATTAAATGGAATAATTTTTTAATTCCTGAAACATTTTCTGGGCCTTTTAATTGTGTTTCTCTAATAATAATTTTTCCAAATGGAACCATTGATAATTTTCCAAATTCAAAACAAGCTCTACCAATAGGTATTCCTATAACTGTTAGGTAGAAAAAAAATCCAATTATGTACCAAGTAATACCTAGAACAAATCCTCCAAATATTAACCATATGATATTTATAATAGTTGTCATTCCATATCCTTTTAATAAATTGTAAGTTATTAATTTTTTAGAATTTAAATAAATTAATTATTTATTATTATTAACTTCATATATAAAACTATAATATATAATAACCATATATCAAGAGGGAAATATGAAGATTAATATATTTAAATTTAATAAGTATTAGTCGTTTAATTCAATTTGTGGTAATTTAACTTTAGAACTCTCAGCAAATTTTGTAACTTGTCTTGCAACTTGTCTTGGAGAAGCCATAGTACCTGGACCTCCAATACAACCACCCGGGCATGCCATTCCTTCAACTAAATCTGGACTATATTCTCCTTTTTGTATACTTTTTAACATTGATAGACAATCTCTTAATGTATCAGCTTTATTAAAAGAGATATCTTTAATGTCAAATTTTTCTTCAGCCGCTTGAATTATTGCATTTGCAACACCACCTGCATTTGCATAACCACGACCAAGTGGACTTGCATCATTTATTGGGATTTCACCTTTCAAACTATTTAAATCAATATTATATGCTACAAATAGAGCAGCTAATTCTTCAAAAGTAATAACATGATCTATATATCCTGCAACATCGCTTGTTAATGCTTCATGTTTTTTTGCAACACAAGGACCAATAAATACTACTTTTGCATCCATATCATTTTCTCTAATCTTTCTTGCAGTTTCTACCATTGGAGTATAACTATCTGATATATTCTCAGCTAAATCTGGATATGCATTATGGGCAGCCATAACCCAAGAAGGGCAGCAAGAAGTTCCTAAAAACCCTTTTTCTTTTTCCATATATTTTTTAGCTAAGATTACTGTATCAAAATCAGCTCCATAAGCGACTTCCATTACTTTATCAAAACCTAATTTGCTTATTCCTTCAAATATTGCTTCAGGAGTAATTTTATTTCCAAATTGACCAATAAAGGCTGGAGCAACAATTGCATATAATTTTCTAGTTTTGCCATTTTTTCTTTCCTGTAGGCTATGAACAAGTTGTACAATTTCTGATTTATCTGATATTGCAGCAAAAGGACAAGATACAATACATAATCCACAACTAACACAAGTATCTTGATTAATCCTAGCAAAGCCTTCTTCATCTGAATCAATTGCATTAACTCCACATGCTTCAGCGCAAGGTCTAACCATTCTAGTGATAACAGAATAAGGACAGGCTTGGACACATTTCATGCATTTTATACATTTATCTTGATCAATAACCGCTTTCCCATCTGGAAAAGATATCGCATCACGAGGGCAAACAATAGAACAGGGATGTGCCATACAGGATTGGCATCTATCTGTTACAATTACTAAATCTTCAGGGCATTTTTCACATGCGGCATGGATTACATTAACTAAAGGAGTATCGATTATTTTTTTACTAGTGAAGGCTTTTTCTATTCCACTTGATATTGGAACATGCTCTTTTTCTTCAATGAGTGGAAGGCCAAAAGCAAGTCTAATTCTTTGTTTTGTTATTGAAAGTTCACGGTATGAACAACAACGATATTGGGGTTTTCCCATTTCAATAATATTATAAGGTAATTCTTCAATATCTTTTGGTGATTTATCATCTAATATAAATCGAGCAACTTCCATTAACAAACGTCTTCTAATATCAGTTACTGGAGTGTATATTCCTCTCATTCTTTCAAATACTCTCTTTACTCCATAATTGTTCATGTTTCTATCCTTGTTCCTTTTTCAATTAGTTTATAAATTTCATCAAGTATTTTTTCAGGATGTGCCTGTGTATAACATTTATCATTTATCATAACTATAGGGGATCTTCTTGAATGGTCACATAATTCATTTTCACAAGGCATTTCAGTGATTGTACATTTGTTTTTTATCCCTTCTTCTGTTTGAAGTGTTTCTAAAAGTTGAGAAGCTCCACGAAACATGCAGTTTGTTCCAACACAAACTTTTACTTCAATAATATGCTTTGCTCTAGATTTTTTTTCCATTTTATTTCCTTTTTCTATGGTATATGAGAATTATAAACCTACTATTTTTAGAAAGAAAGGGTGAGGCCTGAGTTTTTTTTCTATAAAAATTTTAAATAAAATGTTTAAATATTTTATAAAATCATATAATTTTGAAAGAAAATAAATATAAAAATAAAAATCTATAAAAATAAATAAACAGATTATTGACAATTTGTATAATATGATTTAGTTTGAATATAGGATAGGGGGGTATGCTATATGCATTGTGAATCAGATAACACTAGAAAGGCTCATCACTCATATGAAACTAAGGATAAGATGGTGAAGAGAATGAACAGAATAGAAGGCCAGATTAGAGGCATCACTAAAATGATAGAAAATGATGTCTATTGTGATGATATTTTACATCAGTTTATGAGTGTTGAATCTGCAATAAATGGGGTTAGACTGCTCTTGTTAGAAGCACATATGAAAAGTTGTGTTGTTAACCAAATCCAGAGTGGAGAAATTGAAGTTGTAGATGAACTTCTACAAACAATTAAAAAAATGACTAAGTAGGGAGTTATATTTTATGGTAATCAAAGTTGATGGTATGAGTTGTAATCATTGTAAAATGAGAGTTGAGAAAGTAGTAAAAGATATTGAGTTTGTTGAAGACGCTTCTGTTTCTTTGGAAAATAAAGAAGTTTCTATAACATTAAAACCTGGTGAAAATAGGGATATTAACCTAATAAAAACTGTAATAAGTGATGCTGGTTATGACCCACAATAGTTTTTGAGGGATGAAAAATGAAACATCTTTTAGAAAAAATAAGAGTTAGATGGTTAGCTTATTTAGATAAATTAGCAAAAGCTAATGAAGAGACTTATGGTTCACAACGCTTAGATTGTTGTGATTTAAATAGTAAACAGAAATTGCATAATAATTTTAAAAAATAATTATGCAAAGGAGATTAAATAATGTATGCATTTGTTAGATCTTGTCCATTTTTTAATTTTTCATATGGAGGAATAATTATGATGGTATTGTTTGTAGTTTTGATAGCAGTAGTTATATTTTTAGTATTACGATCAAATGATAAAACAGATTCTCATTCAAAGGTTGAAAAAGAAGAGAATCCACTAGAAGTATTAAAGTTACGTTATGCTAAAGGCTTAATTACTAAAGAAGAATTTTTGAGGATGAAAGAGGACTTAAAATAATAAATATAGTTATGTTTATTATATATTGTGAGGCTTTATATTAGTATTGTAAAATGCTATATTGGCCTCATTTTTTTTAATTTACTTAATAAAATATAAGGTGATTTTTTTTAAAATAATATCAACGAAATATAACATATAAAAATTTTTTTTAATAAAAAGCATTCAAAAATAGTGTTTTTATGTCAAATTAATACTTTTTTATTCTTTTTTAAAGATTATCAGCTTTTCAATTATAGTAGAACACTTTGATTTCTTATAAATATATGGTATATTGGTAATACCTTAATACATATATAGGAGAGAGGAGTGGACTATGAGAATGAATCCAAAAGACAGAACAAAGCTAGTTGATGCTGCTAGTGGTCGTATCCCTTGTGATTTAGTTATCCGCAATACAAAAATGGTTAATGTTTTTACCGGAGAAGTATACCCAGCAGATGTTGGTATATACGACGGTTTTATCGCTCATGTTAGTTGTGATCCTGATAAATTGAATCGGGATGAGATGCCATTAATTGGAAAAGAAGAATATGATGCTAAAGGAGCTTATTTGTTACCTGGCTTTATTGACGCACATATTCATATCGAAAGTACGATGATGACTCCAAGATATTTTACAAAAGCAGTTATCCCACATGGTACAACTACAGTAATTACTGATCCACATGAAATTGGTAATGTGCTAGGTGTTGAAGGTGTAAAGTATATGCATCAATGTAGTGAAAATCTTCCATTGAGACATTATATATTGGCTCCTTCTTGTGTTCCCTCTTTACCTGGAAAGGAGAATGGTGGTGCAGAATTTGGTAAACAGGAAATTTCTGAACTTTTGAAACTAGAGAGAGTAATCGGCCTTGCAGAAGTTATGGATTATTACGGAGTTATTAATAATGCAAAAAGAATGGTTGATTTAGTTGGTACCTGCTTGGATCATGACAATTTTGTTCAAGGGCATGCTTTCTTTATTCATGGACGTGAACTTTCTGCTTATGCTTGTGGTGGTCCAATGAGTGATCATGAGAGTACTTGTGGAACAGATGCAAGAGATAGAATTCGTATTGGAATTAATGTTGATGCAAGGGAAAGTTCTATTTCACAAGATGTTACTAGTATTATTAAAGCAACTAAGGATTTCCGTTATAAGGACAATATTAGTTTTGCAACAGACGATACAGAATCCCATAATATTTTAAATAGAGGTCATGAGAACTACATTGTTCAAAGAGCTATTGAAGCTGGTTCTGATCCAATTGATGCAGTTAGAATAGCAACAATAAATGCTGCAAGGGAAGCTGGTATAAAAAATCTTGGTGCAATTGCTCCTGGATATGTAGCTGATTTGCAAATTGTTGAAGATCTTTCAAAAATTGAACCTAAAGCAGTATTTTTTGAAGGTAATTTAGTAGCAGAAGATGGTCATTTAACTGTAGATATTGGAGAATTTAGTCATCCAATTGAATCTTTAAACACTGTTGTGAAAGTAGGTAAAGTTTCTGAAGAGCAATTACGTATAAAAGCTCCAATAGATAATGGTGAAATTGGTTGCAATATAATTGCTTTCAATAAACAAAGAGGATTTATAACTGATTTCACACAAGAAAATTTATCTGTAAAAAATGGTTATATTGATATCTCTAATGATAAAGATTTAAAATATGCTGCAGTAATTAATAGATATGGAAAAGGAACTATAGCCTTAGCTGTAGTAAGAGATTATGGAATTAAAGAAGGAGCAGTTGGGAGTACTGTTGCTCATGATTGCCATAACATAATTATAATTTATGATTCACCTAAAAATGCTTTAGTAGCTTTAGAAGCCTTAAAACAGAGTGGTGGTGGGTATGTCTCTATTCGTGATGAAAAAGTAATTAGTGAGATAAAATTACCTGTTGCAGGATTAATGTCAAATACAGAAATTGATGTTATTGCAGAACAAAGTAGTAAATTTAAAGAATCCTTAGAATCTTTAGGTATGGTAGGTGTAGAATTCCCTATGTTTAATATGGCAATTCTGCCTCTTCCTGTTGTTCCTACTGCAAGATTAACTGATTTAGGGATGTTTAATGCTATTACACAGCAAGAGATTCCAATTTTCATTGATGCAGATTAAGTCTTAGATAAATATATTTGGCTTCTCTTAATGGGAAGTCAAATTTTTTATAAAGAAATCTATATATTAGTAATTAAAATTTTTTTTACTTGCATATTCACTATTTTGTGTGGTATGAATTAATCATGAATAATATGTCACTAACAAAACTTGAACCAATAAAAAAAAATAAGCTAAGTGACTCAGTAAAAAATGAGTTAACAAATTTTTTAAAAAGTAGTGATTTCTCTCAATCAAATAAATTACCTACTGAAGAACAATTAAGTACATTGTTAAATGTAAGTCGTGTTACAATTCGTCGTACTTTAAGTGAATTAGAAACAGAAGGACTAATTTTTAGAAAACATGGGCAAGGAACTTTTGTAAATTTAGAAGCTTTAAAGGTAAAAGTTAATTTAAATAAATTAATTGACTTTAGTGATATAATTAATAATGCTGGATATAAATCAACACATAAAATTATTGCTTGTGAAGAAGTGACGGCAAATAGTGAAGTTGCTCAAGCCCTAAAAATTGAAACAGGTTCACCTGTAATTTATGTAGAATATTGGTTGTATGCAGATAACCAGCCTGCAATTATCTCAATAGGTTGGTGTCCTAAAAATTCATTTTCAATTATTCCAAGTAGAAAAAGCTGTGAAGATAATTCTTTCTTTAAAGTTTTGCGTAGCAATGCAGGTATTATTATCACAAGTGATAGAATAAAATTTCAAGCTATAACAAGAAAAAATATGGAATTATTATTAGGTCATTCTACAGATTTCTCTTGTGACGCTTTATTTTATTTTAAATCCATTGGATTTAATCAGCAAAATAATCCAGTTATTTATGGAAAAGCTTTTTATGATACAGATATAATTAATTTTGAACTATATCGTAAGGTTTAGTTTTATTTTTATTGTTTTATATCTTTAATATTAGAAAATTTAAAAAAAGCCCCATTTTTGATATATTATCAAACAAATGGGGTTTATTGAACTTTAGTAAATTGTATACTATAAAATATTTACCGGCGATCGGACTTGAACCGATACAGAGTTGCCCCCAATAGATTTTGAGTCTATCGTGTCTACCAATTTCACCACGCCGGCGCACAAGATGAAATTTACCATAAGTAATTTATTTATTCAATATATAATTTAAAATAAATATTATAATAGTTTATTATTTATGTTCTTCTTCCCACTTTAAATCTTCTTCAGTTAATTCAGTATTTGGAAGATCTTCATCAACTTCTGTTTCAATTATTTCTTCTTTGTCTTTATCTTCTTCTTCAATAGTTTCTATAATTGGTTCTTTTTCAAAAGGCTTCTCTAAATATTTTTCAACATCTTCATCGCTTAATATGTTATAAATTTCACCTTTAGCAACTTCACAAATGCTATTGTTAATGCAAGCTACATAATATGAACTCTTATCAGAATTTAAATTGTTAATCATTTGAGTTATTAATTCTTGTTTGAAAAAGATTGTATTTGTCCAAGTTTTATTTGAAGCTTCAGTTAAGCATTCAATAGCTTTTTCTACATTGTTATAATGCAAGAATACTTGAGCTGCATGAACATATGGATCTGGGAATCTAGGTTTTCTCTCTAGTATATCTAAATAAATTTTATATGCTTCTTCCCATTTTTCTTTGAGGATTAAATACCAACCATGATTATCTGCAATTCCACTGCTTGTTTTTTCTTCTTCTTTTGCTTCATGTATTAGTCTACTTGCTTTATTTAAATCACCTTTATATAAAACATAGGTCCCTAAATTAATCATTAGGTTTTTATCATTATAACCTTCTGCCTTTACATCTTCTAAGATTTTAATAGCATTATCAATTTCGTTATTTAGTTGATAAACCATGCTTTTTTGTATTTTTGCTCTTTTAACTAAATCTTTATCTTTAGATTTATCAATTATAGAATCTAATATTTTTCCCCCAAAAGTAAAATCATCTTTTTGAATTAAAATACTAGCCATTGTAATTTTATATTTATCAATTAAGTTTGCATTATAAGCTTTTCTATAATATTGCCAGGTTTTCTCTTTATTTTCTGTCTTTTTACTCATATAATTTCTATTCCCCATAATGAAATAAAAAAGAGACCTATTAACATATATTATTACAAAAGAAATTAAAATAATTCCTATAACTTTTAAAAAGCTAGGTATTGGAAGGAAGCCTAAAACTAAACATAAAATAATTGCTCCTAAAGCTCCATATTTGCTTTTCATGACATTTCTCCTAAAAAAATATTTAATCATTAATACTATTATAACAAAAAATAATAAATAAACAAATATAAGATAAAATATTTACATCTAATAAGAGTTGTTTCCTTTATTATTTCTTTATATAATCAATACTAGAATGGTAAAGGATAAAATTATGAATGATAAATCAATTGATGATAAAAAAATATTATTACATTGTTGCTGTGCTCCTTGTAGTACTACTTGTATTGAAAGATTAATTGATGAAGGCTATGAAATGGTTTTGTGGTTTTCTAATGATAATATTTATCCAGAAAGTGAATATGATAAACGATTTGACAATTTATTAAAACTTGCTCAAATTCATAAATTTGAAGTAATAAAAGATGATTATAATCATCAAGCTTGGTTAGAGGTTGTAAAGGGTTTCGAAAATGAAAGGGAAGGGGCAAAGCGCTGCGGGTATTGTTTTGATTATAATCTTAACTTAGCTGCAAAAAAAGCAAAAGAACTTGGTATAAAGCATTTTACAACAACATTAACAGTTAGTAGATATAAAAACAGTGAAAGAATTTTTTCCATTGGAAATAAATATGAAGGTTTTGAAGAAAAGAACTTTAAAAAGAAGAATGGATATGCTAGAAGTATAGAGCTAAGTAAAAAGTTTGATTTATATAGACAACACTATTGTGGATGTGAATTTTCACTTAGAGATGCGCTTAAATACCAAAAAGAGCATCAAAAAATAGATAAAAAAGATTAATTTGTAAAAAAATTAAAAAAATGGTAAAATATTACAAAAATAGCCTCTATTTTATTGAGGATTGAATTTGTTTAAGGAGACACTTGATGGACAAAGAAACTTTTTTCCAAATACTACCTGAATTTCAAAAAGAAGGACCAGTTAATGTTGTTAAATTAGCACAACGAATGAATTTGGGAATATATTGCTCTCCAATGTTGAACCCTGCTATTACGGGTAAATTGATTCGCGTTAAAAGTGAAGAAACAAAAAAGTTTGATAAAGGATGTGGTTGGTATTTATTAATGAATAGAGATAGGCCTGCTGGGGTGGTTAAGGAAAGTATTGCTTATCTTATTGCTAAATATATTTTGACTGACTTAACAGATATAAATCTTTTATCAGATAGTGTAAGATTTAGAACCAAAGCAATTTTAGATAGTGATTTAGAAAAAGAAATTAATAAATTGGCTTTAGAGATAATTTTACCTAATCAATTAATACAAAAAGAAATTGAAAATGGAAGCTACATTCATGAACTTCCTTATATTTTTAAAGTTGATCCAAGTACTTTATCTGCAAAATTTGGTTATACTGTTTATCCTATTGATTTCTGGGTAAATGCAAGTGAAGAACAAGAGTTATAATTTGAATTCTTACAATTGATGACTGTGATTTAACTTTGACAGTCATTTTAAAATGGATGTTGAGTTGAAAAAATTTATTAAAATTATTACAAGTAGATTGTTTTTTTCTGCAATCTTAATTGTTGCACAGTTAGCAGTTATAATTTTATTGTTTTCTAGAGTAACTAATAATGCATTATTAACCCAGATTATGGTTTTTGTATCATTTCTATTTGCTTTGTGGGTTATTTTTAATAAGCATGAACCAGAATATGCTATTGGTTGGCTATTAGTAATAATGGTTTTTCCTGTGTATGGGGTTTTGTTATATTTAATTTTTGGTAAAAAAACTCTTAGCTTTTTCAGTAAGAAGCGTCTTAATAAATTTGTTAGGAGTTTTACTCGTGCACAATTAATTAATAAGGAAACAAAAAAGCAAACTATTGATAATTTATATGAATATGACAAAGATTTAGTTAGACAATCAAAATATATTTCTAGGTCTGCTTTTAGTTCTCCTTGGCAAAAAACTGAAGCTAAATATTATCCTTTGGGGGATGATTTTTTACCAGATTTTTTAGAAGAATTAGAAAAGGCAGAAAAATTTATCTTTTTAGAATTTTTTATTATTTCTTTAGGTGAGATGTGGTCTCAAGTATTAGAAGTTTTGAAAAAGAAAAAAGATGAAGGTGTTGATATAAGAATCCTTTATGATGATTTTGGTTGTATTGGTGGTCTTCCTGGTAATTATGCAAAGCAATTAAGGGAAATGGGATTTAAAGCTAGAGTATTTAATCCTGTAAAACCTCATATAAATAGTAGAATGAACTATCGGGATCATAGAAAAATTTGTGTAATTGATGGGAACGTAGCCTTTACTGGCGGTGTTAATTTAGCTGATGAATATATTAATAGAGATATTAGATTCGGACATTGGAAGGATAATGCAATAAGAATTAAAGGCCTTGCAGTCTGGGATTTTTCTGTTCTATTTTTATCAATGTGGGATGTTACTGATGGTAGTGATGATAATTTATTAGATTATGCTCCAACATATGAGGCTAAGGATGATGGCTTTGTTCAACCTTATGGAGATAATCCTTTAGATGATGTAGCGATGGCTGAAACAGTATATCTGCAAATAATTAATATGGCTAAAAATTATGTTTGGATTACAACTCCATATTTAGTAATTACCCGCAATATGGTAAATGCATTATCAATCGCTGCTCAAAGTGGTGTTGATGTACGTTTAATTGTTCCAAAAATTCCAGATAAGATTTATGTGCATGAAGTTTCTAAATCATTTTATGTTGATTTAATTAGTGCTGGGGTTAAAATATATGAATATACTCCAGGCTTTATTCACTGTAAGATGTTTTTAAGTGATGATAAAGTTGCAATAATTGGTACTGTAAATATGGATTATAGGTCTTTTTATTTACATTTCGAATGTGGTGTTGCTTTTTTTGGAGCTTCAATAATTAATGATGTTAAACAAGATATGGAAAATTTGTTTAATATTAGTGAACGAATAGATTATAATAAAGCAACATCAATTAATATATTTAGAAGATTTTATAGAGTTATTTTGAGATTATTCTCCCCAATTTTATAAAATAAAAAGAGGTAGATAGATGAACGATTATGATGATTTAATAAAAATATTCAGTGAAACAACTGATCCCAAAATGATGGAAAAATTATTTAGCGAAATGTTTACTGATAGAGAACAAAAAGATTTTGTTTTAAGATGGGATTTATTGAAGGATCTTTACAAAGGCCTTCCTCAAAGAGAGATTGCTGCTAAGCATAAGATAAGCTTGTGTAAAATAACTAGGGGTTCAAAAATCTTAAAAAAAGATGGGTCCTATGTTAAAAAATTACTCTCTGATCGCTATGATGATCATTTACATATTTAAATAAAAAAAATACTTCTAAATACAATTATTATTTAGAAGTATTGCTTTATTATCTACTATGTTTTTTTCTGCTTTTCTTTTTTGAATATGGTTTAGTATCCCATTCGTCTCTTCTATAAGAATCTTTTCCATATGGTTGAGACTCATCATTATTCTTTTTTCTTGAATGACGTGGTTTACCACTTTTTCTAGAAGAAGATCTTTTGTTTCTAGTAAGGTTCTTTCCATTTGGATTATCTGGTTTTGCTCTAGTAACAATTGGTCTACCACCATTAGTAACACTTTTATTGATAATTCTAATTATATCTTCAGCAACTTCAAAAGGTGCTGTTACAAATGAGAAAGCATCTCTTACTGTTACTTCTTGAATATCCTCGTTTGAAGCATTTGTTTTATCTTGTAAATATGAAATTAATTCTCTCTTATCAAGACCGTCTTTTTTACCACGAGCAATAAATAGTCTTACTTGTCCATCATCTTCTCTATTGAATTTTGAAGGGAATTCTTTTTGTCTAGAACCTCTTGTAGGTGTCAAGTCTTTATATTTGCTTTCATCTAATGCATCTTTGTAGAAATATGTTAAAACTGATGCTAAAACTTGTTCACTATCGTGAGCATTAAGCATTTTCTTTGCAATTGGTAAGAATTGATCATTTTCAACATTATTTGTAAGCAATGATAGTAATTCACTTTCAATTCTATCTCTTCTGATTGAAACAACTTCTTTTGGTGCTGGAACTGATGCTTTTCTAATATCAGTTTTTGCAACCTTTTGAATGAATTTAAACTTTCTAAATTCTGAAGGGGTTATAAAAGTAATAGCTGTTCCCATCTTACCAGCACGGCCAGTACGTCCTATACGGTGTATATAAGCCTCTGGAGCTTGTGGGATAGAGTAGTTGATAACATGAGTCAAATCATTGATATCGATACCTCTAGCAGCAACGTCAGTTGCAACAATAATGCTAATAGAATGTTTCTTCATTTTGTTTAAGATTATTTCTCTTTGCTTTTGAGATAAATCCCCATGAAGTGCTTCAGCATCATAACCTCTTTCTTGGAGTTTCCTTCCGATATCGTCACATTGAACTTTAGTTCGGCAGAAAATAATACCATAGAAAGATTCTTCAATATCGATAATTCTACAAAGAGCTTCTAACTTATCACTTTCTCTAACTTCGAAATATACTTGGTCAGTTAAATTGCTAGTTAATTCACTGCTCTTTACTTTTACTACTTCAGGATTATCCATGAATTTTGAAGCAAGATTCATAATTGGTTTAGGCATAGTAGCTGAGAAACAAAGCATTCTTTTTTGTTCTGGGGTTTGAGAGAGAATATTTTCTATATCTTCAATGAATCCCATATCTAACATTTCATCTGCTTCATCTAATACAACAAATTTAATTTTGTTTAATTTTAATGAACCTCTTTTTAGGTGATCTTGGATTCTACCTGGTGTTCCAACTACAACATGGACACCTTTTCTCAATCTTCTAAGTTGAACATCAATTGAAGCACCACCATAGATGGATGTAACGTCAATTCTTCTATTGCCTTTAAAGGATGTGATTTCGTCTGCTACTTGAATTGCTAATTCCCTAGTTGGGGCAAGTATTAATGCTTGTACAGCTTTTTCTGAAGGGTCCACAATTTCTAAAATTGGAAGACCAAATGCTGCTGTTTTACCAGTACCTGTTTGAGCTTGTCCTATAACATCTCTGTTGTCTTGTAATAATAGTGGAATACATTCTTCTTGTATTTTTGTTGGTTCTTCAAAGCCTTTCTCTTTTAAGGCCATAATAGTCTCATCTGAGAGACCTAAGTTTTTAAATTTTGGTAAATCTGGCATGTAACTCCTGTTAATTTATATTTGAAATAAATAATGTAATTTATTAATAATTTTCAGATAATTTATTTTTGTCCGTCAATACTTAACCACAAATAATAACTAATTACAACTGTTGTCTACCATTTATTAAACACTTTTTCAGCAAAACCTAAATGATTGTCTAAAACAACTATATTATTATCGTCTAATATAATTTTTCCATTATATTTTCCAAAAACTTGATGTTGATCACTCTTAATTATTCCGTAATTAAATTTGCCAACCCTATCTACTAGCGGAGTAAATGTTAAATCAAGTTTACCTTCATTGTCTTTTATTACCCAATCTTTCTCTAAGAAATTGGGAGGGATGTTAAAACTTACTTCATCTAGTTTATGTATAATATTATTATAAAAAATAACGTTTTCACTTGCAACAGATCTATCACTAAAACCGTAGCCTAAATTCAAACCAACAGGTATTTTTTCAATTGTTGTAGATAAACTGGCCCAGTACCAAGTGTTTTTGTATGTCCATCTGCCACGGCCCCAATCTAAAGTTCCAAAAGTATTATTTTTATCAACTTTTTCAATATCATAACCACGTTTAATTGTTCCTGTTGCAGGCATGCAGTTAATTTTTTCATTTAGGTAGAAGGCTTTTCTATTTGATTTCCAACTTGTTGCAATATTTAATGATTGCATATCTTCAATTTGGGTTAGTTCTATATCTACATCTAAACCTAAGCTCTCATCTGGTAAAACCAAAGAAGGGGAGCTAAACATTAATTTTCTTTTGTTACCTTTTTTTATAAAACAAGCTCTAAGTTCAGGATAACTTTTGGTCACATAACTATCTTCAGTAGATGATGGGGATAGTTTAATTCTTTTAAATGGTAATAATACAACTTTATCTATTTGAGAGTATTTTTTTAAATTGTAATCAATATATGCAATAGAAACTAAAGTTGAATAACCTAAATCACTAATTGTTACAGAAATTGTATAGCCTTTCTTTTGATTTGTTATAGCATAATAATCCCATTCTTTTATTCTAAATTTATTAGCTTTTATCTCATCTCGATTGTAATTAAATAGGGGATGTCTTGCCCAACCTTCTTTTGTTAATGTTCCTCTTCTATTAAGTAAATTAATCTGGTTAGTAATTTCATTTTGCATATTTTTACCTCTAGCTAATATATTACACCAAAAATTAGAATTTATAAATAAAATAAAAAAGGGACTGAAATATTTTTCAGTCCCAAAGTTAACATATTCTAAAATAAGTATTTATTAATTTTTAGTTTTGTTGAGAGCCTAAAATTTTATCAATAAATACAGACATAAATTTGCTATCTAATTTATCAGATGCCATTACAGCAATTTGTAAATCATTTGGAATTGTTTGAGCAGCATAGTAAGGATATACACTCTTTAAGTATTCACTCATACCTGAATCATTTGTTTCACTTGCTACATCAACTACTAGGTAAGCGTTATTAGATTTAATTGGAGCCATAACTTTTCCAACTTCTGCACTGAATAAATCTTTCATTACAGTTTCATCAGTTGCTGCACTAGCTAAAGTACCTTTTGAATCACTATAGCTAAATGAGCTCATATATTGACTATCAGCAATATTTTTTGCAGTAGCACTTACTTGATTTACTTCTAATCCTTCGCTTTCAGCTGCAGCTGAGAAATCATCAGCAACAGTATTTACAAAATTATTAGCTTGTTCTAATAAGTAACTATCCATGATGCTAGAGTCATTATTTGCAATATATGTTCTAATCATTTGAAGAGTAGTTTCATCAGTATAATTTGCTGCTTCAGGAGTTGCATTTAATTTATAAATTGACCAACCGTTAGCTGCTTCAACAGGACCAATAATACTATCTTTAGTACCATCTAAGATTTGTGTTGCTTCTTGAGCATCTTTAAAGTTGTTTTTAACAGCATAATAAGGAACTACGCCAATTGTACCACCATTTTCAGCATAACTGTCTTGGCTATTAGCTTTTGCTGCATCTTCAAAAGAAGTGCCATTATTAATGCTATCCATGATGCTATCAGCATTTTCTTTTGTATCAGTACTAATAATTGATAAGTCAATGCTATAGAATAATTGAGGATTAGTTAAAGCATATTGTGCTGCTAATTCTTTAGGATACATATTGTAATCAAATACAACATAATTGAAGCTTCTAGTATTGTCAGCCATTTCTAATACATAATCAGTTTCATTATCACTTGTTAATGCTGTAGATAAATCTGCTAATACTGTATTGTAAGGAAGAGATTGTGTAACTTGTTTTCTTACAGAATTCTTTTGTTCTGTTGTAGCACTTTCATAAGCTTTTTTGCTAAATGCTCCATCAACAGTATAATAACCACTGTTAATAATACCATTGTTTATTTGATTTTCAGTAGCTTTGATTCCCATATCATCAGCCATTTGAGTAACTGCTGTATAGAAAACTGTGCTATCAAAAGCACTTTTCCAAATATTGTATAATGCTAATTCACTGTTAGATGTTGAACCCTCATATTGTGAACCATATTTTTGATATTGGTCATATAAATAAGTGTCTTGAGCGTAAACAATTTCTTCACCATCGTAAGAACCAAAATTAAGCCCACCACTTACTGACTGTCCAACAATCGCTCTAATTGCAGGTGCAGCAACGAAAGAAATAGCTATTAGAATGAGAACAGTCATTCCAAAAATCCATCCAACATTTACTTTCTTTTTCTTGTTTGAGTTAATCTTAATATTTTTTGTTGAACCTTTTTCAGTCCCTTTATCATCATTTGAAGGCATTTATTAACCTCTCCTAGAAAATTCTTATCCTTATTAGGATACATCTTTTGAAAAATAGCATTTACAGCAATTACTGTCAATGAATTATTTCCAATTTAGTTATATAGAGTTGTAAATCAATATTTATATAACATAGTGCTCACTATCATAATGCATTTTTATAAAGAATAAAAACATTTTTTTTAATTTTTTATTTATTTAGCTTTATTTTACTCAGAAAAACTAGTATTTATTTATAACTAAGAATAAAACTATTAGTTTGATATATGTCTTTATAAAAAAATACGTTAAAACTTTATTAAAAATTGACTTAAAAAAGAAATATTTATAGACTAGAAATAATATTTACGGATAGTAGCGCAGAGGCTAGCGCGCTTGCTTCGGGAGCAAGATGTCGGAGGTTCAAGTCCTCTCTATCCGATAATAGAGGAGA
Organism: Sphaerochaetaceae bacterium; assembly: GCA_963678415.1. Classification (GTDB taxonomy): domain Bacteria; phylum Spirochaetota; class Spirochaetia; order Sphaerochaetales; family Sphaerochaetaceae; genus Pleomorphochaeta. Next base: position 171,288 of record OY782833.1, read on the forward strand.
CTTTTATGAGAATTGTTCAATTATCTGTGGGCCCAAAAAGAGTGCCTTTAACAGGGTATATTCATGACTATAATGAAGATAGTATGTTAAAAAATATTAGAAGTGCAATGGTTATTTTGCCTGGTGGAGGATATGAAAAATTATCACCAAGGGAAAAAGATCCAGTTGCTATATATTATTTTGAAAAAGGTTTTAATACTTTTATTTTAGATTATTCAATCAATGATGATGCTAAAGATTTAAATCCTTTATTAGAAGTTAGTGATGCACTTTTTCAAATTAGAGAAAAAGCTAGTGTTTTCTTTGTTAATCCCACTGAAATTGCAGTTATTGGATTTTCTGCGGGTGCACATTTAGCTGCTTCAATTTCTACTTTATATAATCATCCAAAAATTGTTGAATTAACAAAAATTGATAATGGGTTGAACTCTCCTGATGCTACTATATTGTGTTATCCTGTTATTAGTATGGGTAAGTATGCTCATCAAGGTTCAAAAGAAAAAGTCACAAATAATGATCCTGAATTAATAGAATTATTAAGTTTAGAAAATCAAGTTACTAAAGATACACCCCCAACTTTTATTTGGCATACTCAAGACGATGAACTAGTTGATATCAATAATAGTATGTTATATGTAAATCAATTAATAAAAAATAATATCCCTTGTGAATATCATTTATTCCCAAATGGTGAACATGGTTTATCAATGTGCACTAATGAGTGTTATAAATTGGATGAACATTGTGGTCAATGGAAAGCTTTAAGTGTAAATTGGTTGCATAAGTATTTATCTTTCTAAGATTCAGAATATTTAGTTTTTAAATATTAATTATTTTATGTAACTAACAAGTTTATTTGTTGTTAATAATGTTGTAAAATGGTTGTTGTGTGTTGTTCTAATAAAATAAGGTGGTGAAATATTAATCATAGCAAGTTAATGGTTGAGAAGAATAGATATCTCTATATTTATATTTTTTTAACCATTTTAAATTCTGAAGTATATTTGTTTGATTCTTTTGTTCATAACTTTCGAATGGTTTATGTAGCATTACTCATTATGTCTCAAATTTATATATTATTTTTTGGTACTTTTTTATTAATTCAAGATTATAAATTGAATCATGAAAGTTCCGTTTTGCAAGTACCTTTTGTAAAATGGATTTTGTTATTTAATTTTTATTTGGTAATATTAACAATATTCCATAAAACAACTTTTGAAATCTACAATAATGCTTTCTTTATATTGCATTCTTCCATGTTCTTTTTTATCTCTCTTATTTATTGTGATAAATATAAATGGATAAAATCTTGTGTAAAAATAGCCTTATTATTTACTGGTTTTATAGGAATCCTTTCAATTATAACTACTATTTTATATTTAGTTACTAATACTTTTTTATTTGATGCTATTTCTAGCGAGAATCTTAGAGCTACTTTATTATCTTTTATTCCAATTGGAAGTGGTTTCTTAGGTTTATTTAATACTAGTGCAACTTATGCTCACTTATTAGTTTATTCAATATATTTATTATTGTTTTTGCTAGTTTATTATAAAAGAACGAAATTAAAGTATCTATTTATGTTTTTAATTGTTAATGATGTTTTTAATTTATTTATTTCTAAAGAATTTATACCAATTTTTGTTTTAATTACGACAGCAATAATTTTTGTTGTCTTATATATTGTATTAAGTAAGAAATACTCATATATAGAACCTAAATCTATTGTTATAATAGTAATGTCTGTTTCAATTGTAGTAGTTGGATTATTTGTAGTTGTACTGAATTGTGATTTTGAATTTTGTAAAGGATTGAGAACTCTTTTATATGGTTCTTATAAAACTCGTTCGGAAGTTTATGAAATTTGGAGAGCGGTTTTTTCTCTTGACCCAAAGTATATTTTATTTGGGGCTAGTGATTCCCAGATGTATTCACTAATTAAAGATATAGTTCCAGCAAGTGTAAGCTCTGGTTTTATTAATAATTCTGGTAGATATCATAATATGTTCTTAGCAATGTTAGGCAATTATGGCATATTTGCAATGTTGGGAATTATTGCTTTACTTGCATATTCTGCAATAACAGTAATTCAACATTATATTCATGCTTCCTATAGAAGAAAGAGATTTGAATTAATATTTGGAATTCAGTTATTAGCTATATTGCTTTGTGGTTGTTTTGAAGAATTCCCATTATTTACTCAGAGTTTACATGCTCTGTTATTCATGTTTACATTGTCGATGTTATATGGTTTAACTTACATGGATAAAATAAGAAAATCCTCTCATAATTAGTTTATAAGAGGATTAATATTTAATTATTAGTTTTTATTTATTCTTGAAGCATTCCAATAGCAACTCTCATGCCACTTGCCCAAGCTCCTGTAATACCTCTAGAAGTACCAGCTCCATCACCAGCAAAGTAAATATTATCACATACCTTAAAGTGATCATCTTTGTAGGTTGGTTTGTTTGCATATAATTTGATTTCAGGGTAATACATAATAGTTGATGGGTGTAAAACTCCTGGAACAATTGTATCAAGGTTTTTCATAGCTTTCCAAATTGCTCTAAGTATTTTTGAAGGCATCGCTAGTGAAATATCACTTGGAGTACAGTTGGGAAGGGAAGGTTTAAAATTATAAGGGTCATTGTTGAAGGTATATTCTTTACTTCTAGATCCAAGTCTAAAATCCCCAACTCTTTGCATTAGAGGTCTTCCTCCTCCTAATAAAGCAGCTTGTAAGCCTAAATTTTCTGCATATTGTTGACCACTTGCTAATGGTGCTGTTAATTTAACAGTTTTTAAAATAGCAAAGTTAACTAACCCATTTTGATTGTTCCCATCATTAGAATATGCATGTCCATTTACACTAAACCATTTTTCGTTATTGTTTGTAGTATATGTTTCTCTAACAACGTGAGCTTTTCCACTATTTGTACAGAATGTTCTAACTTTTTCTGGGAAGTAAAATTTAGGATCATAATAATCTTTAACAATAGGGTATTGTTCAATTTTTGTTTCAACTCTTATTCCAATATCAACAATATTATCAACATAATCAATATTTAGAGATTTCATGACATTTTGTAAGAAATGGAATCCTTGTCTACCTGGAGCAATAAGAATTTTATCATAAGCAATCGTTCTTTTATCAGTATCGATAGTTTTATTAGCACTATCAATAGTTTGCATTGTTTCTCCAAGCGCAAGATCTACACCATATTCATCTAGTTTTTTAAGAAGTTGTTTTATTAATAATAATCCACCATCTGTGCCTAAGTGAGTTTGCTTTATTTCGATTAAACTGCATCCTAATCTTTCAGCTCTTTTTTGATAATTTTTGATATTATTTTTTTCTAAAATATTTGGTTTAAAGAAATCAATAACTTTATCTAAATATTCATCTGCCATTTCTTTTGTCCAATATTCTAAAGGGAATCCTATTGGATAAGTAAAATTCATTTTACAATCGTTTCTCATTCCACCTGTAGAATATTTATGTGAATCAAGAATTAAGATTTTTAGATTAGGACGACTTTCTAGAAGGGTAAAAGCACATCCCATACCTGCTGGACCAGACCCAACAATAATTACATCATATTTTTCCATATGTTTAAGCTCCTTGGTTTAAGCTTGGTGTTTTGAACACTTCTTCTATTATCTAAAAAAACTTAATAAAGGTCAAAGCATATTGCGAAAATATTAATAAAGAGTTATGTTATTTTTTTGTTGTATAATTATTATTTATTTAACAAAAATATTAATTTTTAGCTTGTTGCAATATGTGTTTTATAATATTCTTCCTATATAGGTATTTTATAAATAGGGGTATTATATGGAATATATTAGTGTTAAAGAAGCAAGTAAAAAATGGGGAATTTCTGAAAGAAGAGTTAGAATCCTCTGTAGTGAAAATCGTATCGATGGTGTTACTAAATCCTCTTGGGCTTGGAATATTCCATCCAATGTTGAAAAACCATCTGATGGTAGAACTATTAGACATATAAAAAATGTTTCCTTAAGAATTGATTCTATTAACTTAAAATCAATAATTGAAAAAAAAGAAGAATTTAATAAAATTGTTAAAGATCCACTTTTATATCAAAAATATTTTGATCAAAGTATTACAAAATTTTTATTAATGGCCTTTTCTCAAGAACCAATTGATCCAAATGATATAATTAGAGTTTTAAATAAAGAAAGAGTAGTTAATCTAGATTATAATACTCAGCTTTTAATTTTGAATGCTAAATCAATTTTAGTTGAATGTTATAAACAAACAGGTTATGGCCCTGTATTATCAAGCAATATAAAATCTAGGCCTTTTATAAGTGAACATAGATTGAATGAAACATATGAAAAATTATTTAAATCTATTGATGATTTTTATGTTCCAGAATATAAAACTGGAACAACACCTAATTTATCATCAATGGACGATAAAGAATATGATATTTCTTTGCAAATGGAGACTCTAATATTTCAGTATGAAAGAGAATGGATAAATTTAGATGGACTTGTTAAAGCTTCCTTTATGTTTGCTCAATTATTAAGACTTAAACCTTTTGCTCGTTATGATTTCTTATTTGCATCCTTAATTTTTGCACAAATTTTATTAGAAGATAATTATCCTTTAGCCTTTATTTCTATAGAATTAATTCCTGAATTAAAAGCTAATTTAACATTAACTTTAAATAGATCTAACTATACAAAATTAATAAGGATGTTTGAATCATCAATTGAAAAAGAACTTGATAATCTTCTTTTAATATAATTTGTTTTTTGCATTTAAAGAATAAAAAACTCACTTGCTCAGAAAATGTATTTGTGATAGACCTAAATTAGAATTTATGATTTTAAATAATCATGTGAGGTCTAAAATAAAAATGGAAAAAAATTCTTTTTTACTAAAAAATGCAACAATAATTGATGGAAATAATAAAGAAGCTTATAAAGCAAGTTTATTAATTAATGATGATAAAATTGAAAAAATTATAAAAAATAATAATGAGATAGTTAAAGCAAAAAATATTATTGACTGCTCAAATAAAATTATCACACCAGGCTTTATTGATGTTCATGGACATTCTGATTTTCAAATATTTAGAACTCCTGATATGATGAGTAAAATACAACAAGGTATTACTACTGAAATAGGTGGAAATTGTGGGGTTGGTGCATTTCCAATTGATCTAAAGGATCAAAATATTGTAAATGCAATCCATGAATTTACTAAAGATGTATTAGGTTCCTATAATTATAATTATTCAGATTTTGAATCATTTTATCAAAAGGCTCAAAAGAATTTGCCTAATACAAATATTCTATTTTTACAAAGTCATACTGCTTTAAGAGCAAACGTAATAAAACCAAATGCAAATAGAGCAGCAACTGATGAAGAAATAGATCAAATGTGTAATATGCTTGATAAAAGTTTAAAACAAGGTTGCATAGGATTTTCTACAGGTCTATATTATGCTCCTTGTATTTATGCTGAGGAGAAAGAACTTGTAGCTCTATTAAAAGTTGTTAAAGCTAATAATAAAATCTTTTGTACCCATCATAGATGTGAAGGTGATGATGTAATAAATTCCCTTAAAGAAGTTATTAATTTAGCTAAAAAGAGTGGGGTGAAATTAGAAGTAAGTCACTTAAAAGCAATTGGAAAAGATAATCAGAAGTATGTTGATCAAATGCTTAGTTTAATTGATCAAGCAAAAGCAGATGGAGTTGATATTGGGTTTGATCAATACCCTTATGAATATGGCTCAACTTCTATATATAGTTTATTGCCTCCAGAATATTTAAAATTAACTAATAAAGATTTAAAGCTTGCTTTAAATGATAAAGATGAAAGAAATAAAATCAAAGAATTGATAAAAAATCCTAATGGTTGGGATTCAATTATTAAAATGAGTGGTTTTGATAATATTTATACAATGTATTTGGAAAGTCAGAGAGAATTAGAAAATTATAGTTTAAAAGATTTAGCAATTAAACTAAAGCAAAGTGATGATGAAGATTCTTGTTTTGATACCTTTTTTGATATTTTGTTAAAAGAAACGGGTACTGCACTTATGTTAGATATTACTCAAAGTATGGAAAGTATAGAAAAAATTTTAACTCATCCTTTAATGTGTTTTGGAACAGATGCATTATATAGTGGTGATGATCCCACTCTTCCAACTCATCCTAGATCATATCAAGCTGCTGTTCATTTGATTGATACTTTTTATAAACAAAGAAAAGCAATTGATTTAGTTCCTTTAATTTATAATATGACAGGCAAAAGTGCTTCTCGTTTTAAAATTGAAAATAGGGGAGTTATTAAAGAAGGTAACTTTGCAGATCTATTAGTAATTGATTTAGACAATTTAAAAGATGTATCAAGCATGCAAAATACAAAAATTCCACCTGAAGGTATTGATTATGTATTTGTAAATGGTAATTGTGTTTACCACAATAAACAAATACTAGCACATCAAGCAGGTAGAATTCTTAGATATAATTAATTATTAAAACGTTGTAAAAATTGTTTTGTTCTTGGATTAGTAGGGTGCTCAAAGACTTCTTCTGGAGTGCCCTTTTCAGCAATGATTCCATCATCCATGAATATAACTCTATCACTTATATCTTTAGCAAAAGCCATTTCATGAGTAACAACAACCATAGTCATTTTTTCTTTTGCTAAATCCTTTATAACTTTTAATATTTCTCCAGTTAATTCAGGATCTAATGCAGAAGTTGGTTCATCGAACCATAATACATTTGGTTTTAGTGCAAGAGCTCTCGCAATTGATACTCTTTGTTTTTGTCCACCAGATAATTGACAAGGATATGCATCTGCTCTATTTTTAAGGCCCATTTTATCTAATAGTTCTAATGCTATTTCTTTTGCTTCTTCTTTATCCTTATTGAGTACGTAAATTAATGCTTCAGTAATATTTCTTAAAATACTCATATGAGGGAAGAGATTAAAATCTTGGAAAACAAGACCGTTATGTAGTTGTATTTTTCTCTTTTCTTCTTTAGTTAGAACTAAGTTATTATCATTACAAAGAGTATCCCCACAAATTATTACTTCTCCACCTTCGATTGTTTCTAATTGGTTTATTGCTCTTAATAATGTGCTTTTTCCGCTTCCGGATGGACCAATTATTGATAATACTTCACCTTCACAAACATGAAAAGAAATATCTTTTAAAACTTGAATATCGCCGTAGCTTTTTTCTAAATGATTTACTTCAATTATATATTTATTTTTTTCCATAATTCGCTCCATTAATCGTAATAGCTAAGTTTTTTCTCGATTTTTTCAAATATTTTTGAAACAACCCCGTTCATAATAAAATAGAAAACACCAGCAATGAATAAAGGCATTGTACTAAATTCTCTTGCGGAAGCTGTTTTAGCAACCCTAAATACTTCAGCAACACCAATTGTTTGAGCTAAAGCAGTATCTTTAACTAAGGTTATAACTTCATTTCCCATAGCAGGAATTATTTCTTTTATAACTTGAGGTAATACTATGTGAAAAAATGTATGAGATTTTGTAAATCCTAAAACTTTACCAGCTTCATATTGCCCTTTATCAATTGATTGAATACCACCTCTATAGATTTCTGCAAAATATGCAGCATAGTTAATTACATAAGCTACAATAGCCGCATTCATTCTATCTAAAGATGTTTTGAAAATATAATATGGAGCGAAGTAAACAAAGATTAATTGCAAAATTAAAGGAGTTCCTCTCATAATCATTATATAAATATTTGTAATTTTTCTCACAATCCAAAACTTGCTTTTTTTTGCTTGTGCAACAACCATACCTAGAGGTAAAGCAAATAATAGAGTGAAGAAGAAAACTTTTATACTGACTAAAGTTCCTTCTAACATTGGTATTAATAATTGTTTCATATTTATCTCCAAAAAAATTAAGGACGTAAGATATATACGTCCTTAACTAATATATCAATTATTTAGTTTTTTTCAACTACACTAATATCAGCATCAAACCATTTTGTTGAGATTTGTGCAATAGTGCCATCACTAGCCATATCTTTTAAAACAGATTGTACTTTATCTCTTAGCGCAACATCATTTAATCTAAATCCAACACCATATTCTTCTTTAGTTAAACTGCCATCTATGATTCTAAAATCTTTACCACTTCTTTTAATATTATCATTAGCAACAAAAAGGTCTAATAATACAGCATCAACTCCACCAGTTTCTAAATCCATTAAAGCAGTTAAATTATCACTGAATTCAATTATATCTTTTAGACTATCTTTAAATTCAGGAGAAGCATCCATTGCATCACTAGCAGTACTACCACCTTGTAAACCAACAACTTTACCCTTTAAATCATCAATTGATTGATAAGGTGAATTAGATTTAACAACTAAAATTTGGGCGTTATCTAAATAAGGTTCAGTAAATAGTACAACGTCTTTTCTGTCTTCAGTAATAGTGAAACCATTCCAAATACAATCAATATTACCAGTAGCTAATTCTTGTTCTTTGCTACTCCAATCGATAGGTTGTAATTTTAATTCAACACCCATTCTTGAAGTTACTTCTTTAGCTAAATCAATATCATAGCCAACAATTTCATTGTTCTCATCTCTATAACCCATTGGAGGGAAAGAGTCATCAAGACCTAAAATAAATACGCCTTTTTCCATAACTTTTTCTAGAGAATTATCTCCTTGAGCTTCTTTTGCCCCACTAGCAAAAATTGTAGCAATAGAAAAAGTAGTTAATATAAATAGAGTTAGTAGTTTTTTCATATAATAACTTCCTTTAGTAATTTTGAAAAAAGTATAATAAAAAAAGAAATAATATACAAGTAAAAATGAATATTTATACAGATTATAAATATAAAAAAATATAGTTTGTGTTATTTATATGAAGTCTTATCCAAAGTCTGTTAAATAAAATGTTAATAGTTGATTTTACTAAATTTTATATTATAATAGGGCACTATGGGAAAATTAGAAAAATTGATTACTTTTACTGTTCCTTGCTATAATTCAGAAGAATACATGAGACATTGTATTGATTCTATTTTAGTAGGTGGGGATGAGGTTGAAATTATAATAGTAGATGATGGGTCAACAAAAGATAGAACTGGTGAAATTGCTGATGAATATCAAGAAAAATATCCAAATATTTGTAGAGCAATTCATCAAGAAAATGGTGGCCACGGAGCTGGTGTTAATAACGGTATAAAAAACGCTAGAGGTAAATATTTTAAAGTTGTTGATTCAGATGACTGGGTAGATAAATCAGCTTATCTAAAAATTTTAGATAAATTACGTGAATTTGAAAAAACAAACACTAATATTGATTTACTAATTGCAAATTATGTTTATGAAAAGCCAAGTAAAAATGAACAAAGAGTTATTGATTTTTCAAAAGGACTTCCTCAAAACAAAGTTTTTGGGTGGGAAGAAATGGGTAAATTTGGTCCTAATGAATTCTTTGTTATGCATACTTTAATTTATAGGACTCAAATTCTTTGGGATTCAAAAGTTAAATTGCCATTACATACTTTTTATGTTGATAGTATTTTTGCAACAATGCCTCTTCCTTATGTTAAAGATATATATTATATGAAAGAAAATTTTTATCGATATTTTGTTGGTAGAGATGACCAAAGTATTAATGAAAGAGTTATGCTTGAAAGAATTGATCAATATATGTATGTTGCACAGTTAATTTGTGAAGAATTTAAGCATAAAGAAATTGTTGAAATTTCACCAAAACTTGCAGAATATATATTCAGATTGATTAGAATTTTATCATTGATTTCAACGGTTTTTTTAAACATGTCTTATGATAAGGAACATGAGCAAAAGAGAAAAAAATATTGGGAAATGGTAAAAAGAACTCAACCAGAATTATATAGAAGAATTCGGTATTATTATGGATGTCGTTTAGTAAATTATCACGGACCATTTGGAAAAAGATTTGCAAGATTTGGATATAGCATTTGTAAAAAAATATTAAATTTTAATTAGAAATCTTTTTGACGATTTAATAAATATAAATTTTTTTAATAGGAGTTCTTTAATTTAATAAAGGACTTGTTAAATTTTGTGAATAATATTTGATATTATTTTAATATTCTTAATTTATTGCATATTAAAGGATATAGAAGATAATTTCTTAGGAGTAGTAATTAATGCAAAAAATACTAGATTATATAGAACAACATCCTCTTAAGGTAGTAATTGCAATAATTGTAATTTCTATAATTTGTTTTTTACCAATAAGGAATTTAAAATTAAACACAAATGTTAAGAGTTTAATTCAACCAAATACGGATACACAAGAAATAGCAAGTTCTGTTTTAGATACAAAAGGGGAATATACTCAAGATTATACTTTTGTACTTCAAGGAGATGGTGTTTACACCGCAGAAACATTTAATGAGCTTGAAAAGGTTTTATCTGATTTAGCTCAATATGATGAATTAAATACACCAGTATCTGTTTTTGATTATTTGACAGTTAAGAAAAAGGGAACTAGATTAGCTGTTACTAAATTATCTTCACATGTAAATGGAACTCCTTGGACTGATGAAGAAGTAAAAGAAGTAGAACAAAATATTAAAAATGATGATATAGCAAAAGGTTTATTGGCCTCTAAAGATGGGAATGCATTATTATTCTATTTCAATAATAAAAAATTAGGTTCAAATCAAGAGAGATTAATTGGTGAATGGGATAATATAATTCATCAATTAGATCCTTATTGCGACGTCTATATAATTGGTGCTCCTGTTTTTGATCAGCAAGTTGAATATTATTTATTTAGAGATTTTGTTTTATTATTAGGTTTATGTGTCATTGTAATTTTACTTATTTATTTCTTTAGTTTTAAATCTTTTAGAGCCATAATAATTCCAGGGGTTGTTTCTTTAATAGGACTTATTTGGACTATGGCTTTTATGAGTATTATAGGATATGAGCTTTCTGTTGTTACAATGATTACGCCGTGCATGGTACTCATTTTAGGTTCTTCATATAGTATTCATATGCTTAATGAATATTATCAAATAAAGGGGAAAAATAAAACAAATAAAGCTGATATAATGTATGCGGCTTCAAAGATAAAAAGTACAATATTAACTGCAAGTATTACAACCGTGATTGGATTTTTAAGTTTGCTAGTAAGTAAATTAGATGCTTTTAGGGAATTGTCTATTTCAGTATCATTTGGTATTGCTTTATGTGCATTTTTATCAATTACATTTATCCCTGCTTTACTATTAATTCAGAGAAAACCGTCATCAAAGAAAGTTTCAAGATATCAAACTGGTGTTTTAAATAAAATCTCTTTAAGTCTAGGGAAAATTGTTTCAAAGTTTTGGTATATTTTTGTTATTATTTTTATTTTATCAATAGGAATGTTTTTTGTAGTCCATGATAAAATTGAAACAGTTACTGACTATTTAGCATATTTTCCACAAAAAGATCCTTTAGTTGTTAATTCAAAAGTTTTTGTTAAAGATTTTGGTGGAACTGAACCTTTTTATATAACTTTTAGAGCTCCAGAGGGTAGTGAAAATTATTTTGATGATCCCCAAACTTTATCTAAAATATATGCCTTTGAAGAAGCAATAAAAAACAATGACCCAGATATAGTAAGTATTTTTTCAATATCTCAATATGTTGCATTTTTAAATAAGCAATATTCTGGGGAATCAGAAATTCCTAATTCTAAGGGCATGATTATTTTTATGTCAAAAATGCTTGATTTAGTAAGGAATCAGATTGATTCATATTTGTTTGATACATTAATAAGTGAGGATGGCAATTCTATTACACTTTCAATTAGGTATTATGATAGTGTCCTTGATTCTTTACAATCAGTTGGTAGTGCTGAAAGAATAATAGATAATATAGAATCTTATAAAAACTTACTCCCTTCAGATATTGAATATTTGAATTGGGGAGGGAAAATAAACTTAAGTAAGGCTAATAATGCAATAAGAAGAGATCAAAATTTAGCAAATATAGTTTCTTTCTTTTTAGTTTTCTTTACTGTATTAATTTTCTTTAAATCTGTTTCATTTAGTTTGTATTCTTTAATCCCAATTTTATTTGGGGTAACTGCAAATTATATATTTATGTATTTTACTGGAATCCCTTTTGATATGGTAACATCAGTTTTTGGTTCAATTACCGTTGGTGTTGGTATTGATGATGCTCTTCACTATTTAATTCGATACAATAATACAAAAAAGGCTCATCCAAATATTTCAATGAATGATTTAGTTTCTAAAACATTAACAAAAACTGGGAAGCCAATTATTATTACTAGTTTATCAATTATATGTGGAATGTTAGTATTAACATTGGCTTCGTATTCTCCAATCAGATATTTTGGTATTTTATTATCGTTAGCGCTTGTAAATACGACTTTAGCAACTTTATTTATTCTACCATCATTTATGATTTTTGTTTCAAAAATTTCTAGAAAGCCTAAAATTAAATATTAAAATAGGAATTAAATAATTTTTAACAATTATTCTTGTTGACTAGATTTAATGCTGATTCAATTGTTTTATCCATATCGTAATAACAATATTCAGCAAGTCTACCACCAATTAGCAAGTTTGTATCTTTATCAGCTTTTTGTTTATATTTTTTATATAAATCTAAATTTTGATCATTACGTATTGGGTAATATGGTTCTCCAGTTTCTTTATAGTCAATAGGGTATTCATAACTAACCCAAGTTATTGGGCTTTGATTGTTTTCAAAATGTTTATGTTCTATTGATCTAGTATATGGAGTTTCTCTGTCTGTATAATTTATTACTGCTACACCTTGATAATTTTCTTCATTGTATTTTTTATGTTCAAACTTTTCAGATCTATATTCAAGTTGACCATATTCAAAATCATAAAGAGAATCTAAAGTTCCTGTGTATAGAATTTTATCTGCAATTTGTGAAAATTTTTCTCTATTCTCATTAAAATCTGTATTTAGTAAGATATCAGCACCATCAACTAGTTTTTTGATTATTGGTAAATAACCGCCTTCTGGGATTCCCTGATATCGATGATTAAAATAATTATTATCATAGGTGTATCTAACGGGAATCCGTTTAATTATGTCAGATGGAAGCAATGAACAATCTTTGCCCCATTGTTTTTCTGTATATCCTTTTATTAGTTTTTCGAAAATATCTCTTCCTACAAGACTAATTGCTTGTTCTTCAAGATTTTTAGGAGGTCCTGTGATTTCCTTTGTTTGTTCAGCAATAATTTGTTTTACTTCATTAGGAGTTTTTGCTTTCCACATCGTATAAAAAGTATTCATATTGAAAGGTAAGTTATAAAATTCTCCTTTATAATTTGCGATAGGGGAATTAATATAGTTGTTAAAAGTAGTAAACTTGTTTATATATTTCCAAACTGTTTCGTTAGATGTATGAAAAATATGTGCACCATATAGATGTATATTTATTCCATCTCTATTTTCGCTGTATATATTTCCCCCGATATGGGATCGTTTTTCAATCATAAGGCAAGATTTGCCTTTTTTGAGCATTTCGTGTGCAAAAACAGAACCAAATAATCCTGTTCCAACAATTAAATAGTCATAATGAGATTTCATTATATCTCCTAGTTTTTTTCAATAAATTATAGTTATCGATAATTTTTATTCATCATAACATATTTTAGTAAATTATCAATATAATGAAACTTTTTCATTTTTATTTTGTTATAACCCTTAGCAACTGCAGATGCCATACAAATGTTTAAAGAAACTAATTTACATTAAAGATGATTTTTTATAGAATATTAGGGCATTAATTTAATAATAGTAGGATATAAAAATTAAAACTAAAAAACGAAGCATAACAAAAAAAACTTTAATTTATACAGTAGGATCAGTCTTATCTAGCATATCAATGGCAGGATCTACATATCTTTATTCAAAATTTACTAGTCCTAGTGATTATGGTAATTTTCAATTAACTGTATCAATTATGATGCTATTAGCTACTGTAGGTTTTTTAGATGTTAGAACTTCAACACTTAGGTTTATGTATGGTGTTTCATCAGAAAACGACGAAGATAGAAACAAAGCAATCTATAGTGGTGGTTTAATTTTTTCTATATGTATCATATTTTTATTTGCTACCGTTTATATTGCAAATAGTATTACGCATGTTCCTTTTCCTAAAATAGGTTTTCTTTGGGCTCTAAGTTTTGCTTTAGGTAATTTTTATTTATTTGTGACAAGAGGGTTTGATAAAGAATATTCTTATTCCTTAGCTTATTCTTTATATTATTGTGTGCTTTTATTATTGAATCTATATTTTTTAGCTTTTAGACATTATGGTGCAAAATATATATTAATAGCTATGACAATTGCTGAATTTATTCAGGTAATTTATCTAGAAAAAAGAATAAAACTTTTAAGAAACTTTAGACCAAGATTTATTGATAAAAAAATCTCAAAGCACATGCTAAGATTTTCTATTCCTCTAGCTATTACTGCACTTGGAACTTGGATAATGTCTTATTATGCAAGTATTAGAGTTGCAGCAATGTTAGGTTCTTCTAGTAATGGTATTTTTTCAATGGCTATGGAATTTGCTAAATCAATTCCAATGGCAACTGCAGGAATAATTTTAGCTTGGCAAGAAATAGCTTTTTCAAGAAAAACTGATTTGAATAAAAATATTAATTATTTTTCTACTTCGATAACGATCTTTTTTACATTTTTTACTTGTTTTTTCATTGTTTTTATTCCTTTAATGCAACTAATAATACCTTATTATTTAAGTGATGCATTTCAAGCTGTTGGTGTCATTTTAGCATTGTGCACAGCAGGTTTTACTTTTGACTGTATTTCGAAAACAATTGCTAGTATTTTTGGAAATAGTATTGATTCTAAACCTATAATGGTTTCTACAATTATTGGTTCTGTTTTTTTAATTATTTCAATGCCGATTTTAATTAATCATTATGCAATTTATGGTGCTGCTCTTTGTGTTTGTATATCCTTTGCTTTAACTCTGATAATTAGACTACTTTGGTTAAATATTATAATGCATTATAAGATTAATTATTTATTAATTATTTTAGAATTGGCTATTGCAATCTTTATTGGATATTATAGTACAGTTAGTTCTTTTAAAATTAATGTATTTTTATTATTAATTGGTCTTTTAATTGGAATTCCTACTTTATATAAAATTAAAAAATATCTGTCATAACTTGTATTTTCTAGCGAAGAAAAATATATTTTTTATAGTAAAGTAACTTATATTACAATTGTATTATTTCTCTATTTTTTATTAAAAAAATAACTAATTTATAACAATTTGCTAATGATTTCTAAATATATATAGATTTTTAATTTTATTTTTTTTATACTTTGTAAACATATGAGAAAAAAGAAAGTTGAACAAATAAGTGATAAAGAAATTAAATTAATTATGTTAGAAATCTTTAAAGATGTTAAGTCTTTTATTGAAGAAAATAATTTAAAATATTCTTTATATTATGGTACGCTCTTAGGTGCTGTTAGACATAAAGGATTTATTCCTTGGGATGTAGATATGGATATTGTAATGCCTCGTCCAGATTACAATTATTTTGTAGAAAATTATGTTCCAAAGAATAAAAATATAAGAATGTTTGATGAAAAGCATTGTGACTTTTATCATTTTGCTTGGGCAAAAATTTGTGATAATAGAACAGTTTGTGATGAGCATTATAGAGGGTTTAAAAATGAACCTTATGGTATTTATTTAGATATCTTCCCAATTGATGGGGTAGATGTAAATGAAGATGCTGAAAAGAAGAAAACTAGGGCCTTTAGATTAATGAAACTATCTTGTTTAGCTAGACTTAAACCGAGTTCATTTTTCCCATTGCATTATAATATAGGATTAGCTATTTCTTCTATTTTGTTTGGTTGGTCTATTAATTCAATAAAATTACGAGATAAATTAGTTTCACTCTGTATTGATGTTGATTATAATTCAACAGATACGGTTTCTTTTTTTGCCAATGGATTACCATATTTAATGCATATTAAAAAGGATTTATTGATTGATACAATTGATTGGGAATTTGAAGGTATTAAGTGCAAAATCCCAAGAAGTTATGACAAGTTGCTTAGAGAAATCTATGGCGATTATATGAAACTACCACCAGAAGATAAAAGAAAGGACAATCATACTTTTAACAGTTACTATTTTAAAAAGGAGATAATCTTTAATTAAGTATGATTTTGATATAAATAAAATTTTTTAAATTTAAAATTATGAATTTTAATTAGGGTTTAAATTTATTTTATTAATATTATTGGGAGGAAATAAATATAATGATTATTGGTTATACTGCGGGTGTTTTTGATTTATTTCATATAGGGCATTTGAATTTATTAAAAAACGCTAAAGGGATGTGTGATAAACTTATTGTTGGTGTTACTGTTGATGAACTTGTAACATACAAAGGCAAAAAAGCTATGATTCCATTTGAGGATAGAATTGAAATTGTTAGAAGTATCAAATATGTAGATGCTGCTGTACCTCAATTGGTTATGGATAAACTTACAATGTGTAAGAAGTTAGGTGCACAGATTTTATTTGTTGGGGACGATTGGTATGGTACAGAAAAATGGAATGCTTACGAGAAAGAATTTAATGAAGCTGGTATAAAAATAATATATTTCCCATATACAAAAGGGGTATCTTCCTCCTTAATAACTAAAACATTAGCTCAAGTTAGAGATAATCCTGAAACTGCTGTAAAAAATAGTAATAAATAAGCAATAAGTTGAAATATTTATTATTCACAATTAAAAAAAATAGGAAAAATTATGGTTGATAAAGAATTTTGTATGAATTCATATCTTATGTATAGATATATTTACGATCCAAACAAAAGTTTTACTGAAAAACTAACTCCAAATATTGCTGATATGAATTTTGAAAGAAAACCGATTAAAACTTCTTCTGATTTGTTAAAATACTTTAAAACTACTATCGAAAAAGAATGTAGTACAAATAAAGTAGCTTTAGCATTAAGTGGAGGAATAGATTCTGCAATATTAGCAAAATTTATGCCAAAAGGCTCAAAGGCCGTAACTTTTAATTGTATTGTTCCAGGTAAAACTGTAGAAAACGAAGTTGAAAGAGCAAAATATTGGGCTAAAAAATGTGAATTGGATCATCAAGTAATAGATATCTATTGGAAAGATATAGAAGATGTTATTGACAAATTAATGTTACATAAAGGGGCCCCAGTTCATTCAATAGAAGCACAAATCTATATAGCAGCCCAAAAAATGAAAGATGCAGGATATGAAAAATTTATTTTTGGAGAAAATGCTGATATAATTTATGGTGGTATGAATGGCTTGTTAGCAAAAGATTGGCTTTTTTCTGAATTTGTTGATAGATATTCATATATAATGCCATATTGGGTTCTAAAAAATCCAAATATATTATTAGACCCGTTTAATGAATTTGAAAAAGATGGACACATCGATGGGCATGATTTTATTAATAAATATTTTAGACAAGAATCCCTTGGATCCTATTTAAATGCTTGTGAAACTGCTAATATAAAATTTGTTGGGCCTTATTCTCAAACATATTTAGATGAACCTATTGATTATTCAAAAATAAGATCTGGTGATACTAAATATGTAATTCGAGAAGCTTTTAATGAGTTATATCCGAATGAAATAATCCCTAAAAAAACTCCTATGCCAAGACCTGTAAATGAATGGTTTGAAAATTGGGAAGGGCCAAAACGTCCTGAATTTATTGCTCATTGTACTGATAATATGAGTGGAAATCAAAAATGGATGGTTTGGTGTTTAGAGAGATTTTTAAATCTTATTGAGAAAACTGAATTATAATAAAAAAAGCTCAGCTCCATATAAAAACTTTTATTATTAAAAGTATGAAGCTGAGTTATATTTTTTAATTCTATCATTAGTTATATAAATTTAGTAAAAGCAGATTTTAAATTTTTATCTTTATCTTGTCCTACATAATTTAATACATTGATTCCTAAAGAGGCTGCACTAGCAACATTTTCATCTAAGTCATCAATAAAGTAAGCATTTTCAGCCTTTGTATTTTCATTTCTTAAAATATATCTAAAGAATGATGGGTTAGGTTTATAGTGATGAATTTCATTACTTACATAAATTTCATCAAATAAATCAAAAAGGCCAATTTCTTTCATTTTTTTAGTATGAGGTGCAAAAGTATTAGAACCTAGTACAACTTTCTTACCATTTTTCTTAAGACTTTTGATTAACTCAACAATTTCTGGATTAAATTCAGGTTTAAAGAAATCATAGAAAGGATCTCCTTCAATATTTAAATCCATAGTATCGTTTATATGTTTTAAAAAGAAATCAGTTGAAATATTCCCATCCATTAATGGTGCATTGTAATAACTAAAATCTTTAATAAATTCATTTCGTTGGTGAGTTGTAAAGTTGTATTTATCGAAAATACCATTAAAGCAATGAATATTATATAAAACTACATTACCTGCATCAAAGATAAA
Organism: Sphaerochaetaceae bacterium; assembly: GCA_963678415.1. Lineage (GTDB taxonomy): Bacteria > Spirochaetota > Spirochaetia > Sphaerochaetales > Sphaerochaetaceae > Pleomorphochaeta. Next base: position 189,859 of record OY782833.1, read on the forward strand.
GAGTGAACAATCATCTCCTTTATCATAGATGTTGGTATATAATCCTTTATAACAAAGTGGATCAGTTAAGGATGTCACATGTCTATCTGCAATCTTATTAGTATAAGTGTAAGTAGTATTACTAAAATCAATGTTTACAGCAATTGAATACATGTTGCTATCATTTGCAGCTTGAATTCCACTAATTGCATCTTCATATACAACACAATCACTAGGTTTTACACATAAATGTGATGCTGCATCTAAGAAAATAGCAGGATTAGGTTTGCCTTTATTAATTTTTTTTACATCTACTACATAGTCAAAGTATTTATCTATACCGGTTAATTCAATTATAAATTTTGCATTTGAAGATGCACTTGCAAGAGCAATCTTTACATCATTATCTTTTAACTTTTTTAGTAAAGAAATAGCACCTTCTTTTAAAAGTGAATCTTTGTTTTCCTCAATCTTTTTTAAGTAGTGCTTGTTTTTTAAATCGGAAATATATTTTATATTTTCTTCATTAGGAGTGATATTAACAGCTTCACAGATTGTTTTAGCTCCTTCATATCTTAATACTCCTTTCAATTTATTTTCAATATTGTCATCTAAAGTAACATTATAATATTCTTTAGCAATATCTACATAGCATGAATGATGATATTTTTGAGTATCACAAAGAACCCCATCCATATCAAATAGTGCGGCTTTCAAAACAATACCTCCCTTTGTTTTTTTTATAGGTTATCAAAGGGGAAATTATTTAACAAGTGAAAATTAATAATATGTTAATTTAGTTTATTTTTTATCAATTTTGTTTAACTAATCATTTTTGCTTTAATTCTTTTTTTTAATTCTCTTCTGCTTTTTGCAGGGCGAGGAAGAATTTCTTTTGGTTTAAATAATAGTTGTTCTGGGTTTTTTATAATTTGTTGAAATCTTGATAATGACTGAACGAAATAATAGCCATCTGCTATTCTTTCATCTAAGGTAAAGCCTAATTCAATTTTATCAATTTTATGAATAATTTCATTTTTCATTATTCTTTGTCTTTTTAAAGATCCGATAGTAATAAATAGGCTAGTAGTACCCCATTGATAAAGATGATGGTGTGCAATTCCATTATTTAATCCAATGCTGCCTAGATTGCTTAAATATGCAGTACAATGAAGACCGTCTTCTTGAGTTATAGATAGAGGAGCAACACCTTTTGTATCCATATATTTTATAATATTTACAAGAGAAGTTGTAATAAAAGTAGGAAAGGCTGTAAAAATATTAACCAATTTATCAGCAGCATTATTATTGTTATCTTCAGTTGTTTCTCTAGCTTCAGTTATTTTTTTATCAACTAAGGTGGCAATTTTATCAAGAGTCATTGTTGGGTCAAATTTAATAATTACACTATGTTCTGGAGATTCATCCTTGTAATCTTCTTTAACAATAAAGTTTATAGATAAATCTTTCCTTTGCCAAAGTCTCTTGTTCATAATGAATCTATTTAGTTCAGGGCGATCTACAAAAAGTCTAATTAAAGCTGCAATTATTACTTCAAAAACTCTATATTTTCTATTTAAGGTGGGGGAAGGGTTATTTCTTATAAAATCTAAAGCATATGAAAAATCTAAATCGACATTTATATATACTAAAGAATCACATTTCCTTGGCATTAAATATGGAAATATTTTTTTAAATGGTTGAACATCGTAGATGTATGTGGCATCATTTCTTCTTGGCATAAAATTACCTTTTGTTTTGTGGAATTGTTATTTTATTAGTTTAAAGCATGAAGTTTGGTTTTGTACATGTTTTTTTGTCAAAATAAATTATTTTTAACTGTGAAATATTTTTTTTTATATGTTTTAAGTTTTTTTTTACAAAAAAAAATATAAAAAGTATAAATTTGTTAACGTTTTGGAACAATAAGTTAGTTAAAGCTAATAAAAAATATAGTGATAATTATGCACCTATTATAATGTAATTCTTTATATAATAAGTAATTGGTTTCTGTATTATGTCGGATATATCTATAAAATGATAAAAAAAAGTTAAAATAGTGAGTGACAAAACTGTTATTATTGTTTATATTGTTACATATGAATAAATCAGGTGAAGACTATTTAGAAGCTGTTCTAAATATTGAGAATGAAAAAGGTGTTGTAAGAACAACGGATATAGCAGCTAAACTCAATGTTTCCAAACCAAGTGTAAATAGGGCAATGAAAGTATTGAGTTCAGAGGGGTATATAAATCATGAAACATATGGTAAAATCTCTTTGACAGAAAAGGGAAAAGTATATGCTTCAATGGTTTATAAGCGTCATACTACTTTAGTTAGATTTTTAAGAGAAATTTTAAACGTAAGTGAAGAAACTAGTAATATAGATGCATGTTTAATTGAACATGATGTATCTAGTGAAACTATGGAAAAGATTGCTAGTTATTTAGAAGGTCATTTAGGACCTATCGAAGCTGACAAAAAGCTTTAGATAAAAACTAAAATATTTAATCGAGACCTAATTTTTTATTATCCTCCTCCAAAGAAAACAGTTTGTTTTCGATGGAGGTCTTTATTTATTATTCTATAGAATTGTAATTTATAAAAGATTCTCTATATTTATTAGGGCTTACTTTTAATAATGATTTAAATATTTTTGAATAATAACTTGGGTTATGAATTCCAACAGCGTTACAAATTTGATTAATACTTAATGAAGTGTCATACATTAAATGTACACTTTCATTTATTCTATAAGAATTTAAATATTTAACAAAATTTAAAGTGGTTTCCGCTTTAAAAACTCTTGATAAATGAGCTTCGCTAACTCCTAGAAAAGCAGCTGTTTCTTGAAGCCCAATATTTTTTGAATAATTCTGCTCAATAAATGTTATTGCAGAATTTGCTAAATGATTTGAAGTAGAGTTGGGTAATTTTATAGCGATATGTTTTTTCTCAACATCGTGTTTAATAAAATTAACTTTGTCTTTATCGATTTTTTCCTTCATTTTGATTAATTTGAAGTAAAATGCCTTAGCGGATATTGGTTTTTTCTCAAATTCAAAAACTCCTAAACCAAAAGCTTTGTGAGTACTACTCATTTCGCTTTCGTTATTACCAAATATTAAAGTATGGTATATAGGACACGATTGTAACATCGGATAAATACCTCTTACTGAAAAATCAGTAATTACCATATCTGGTTTTAGTAGCTCTATTATTTTTTGTGCAATAATACCCTCTTTTAAGGAAGCAATTATCTCAATCCCTAACTGTTTCCAATCAATTGACGAAATCAATTCTAGTCTCGTGTAATCATCTTTGATGACAATAATTAATGAATAACTCAAAAGATCTTTCCTTTTATTTAATAAAACAATACAAATATATTATAAAACATATGATATATTAAGATTTGAGTTTTTTACAAGATAATTGAAAAAATAATATCTATTATTGTAACAAAAAATCTAAAAAGTTCAACTTAATCATCATAACAACTTATATATGAATAACTATACATAATTTATTATATTTTGGGAATATTTTTTTTAGATATTTTTGGGAACGTTATTAATATATCATTTTTGTTAAAAAGAATAAACTAGTTGTTTTTTTATTTTGTATAGACAAAAAGTATGTTATTATTTGTACAGATAGTTTGGGAGAAAGAGTGTGTGTATATTAAAAGAATATATATACAAGAAAATGCATAAAAAATTTAATAATTGTATTGACCTATTTCGTTAAATAAAATAGATTATACCTATAACTTTTAAAGCAAGGAAAAAACTAAGATGAAAAACAGTATTTTTACACTTTCTAATATCGTCTTAAGCCACATTCTCAATGTGGTCGTGCTACTCCCTGCTTTAATTATAGTCCTTATTTTATCAAGCCTACTTATTATTATGTAGCCACGGCGCTTAGAAATTAAGCAATAGACCGTGGTAAAGACCTCCCAAAGTAAAAATATATAGGGAGTGATTTACTATACCCATTTAATAAAGGAGTAAACATTATGGAAGAAACAAAAGAGACAAGATTTACATTGTCACTATTAGTAAAGAACCATTCAGGTGTATTACAAAGAGTGGTCGGCCTCTTTTCTAGAAGAGGATACAACATAGATAGTCTTAGTGTCGGAAGAACTAATGATGATGGTATAAGTAGAATTACTATTGTTATTTTAGGAGATCTATCAATAGTTAAGCAGATTAAAAATCAAGTTGAGAAACTAGTTGATGTTTATCGTGTTGCAATTATTACTGATGAAAATGGAATTCAGAGCGAATTAATTCTTGTAAAGATTTCTACAAAAGATGGAGATAGAAGTAAAGTAATTGAATTAAGTGAATTATTTAATGCAAAAGTTGTTGATGTTACTTTAAATACAATTACCTTACAATTAACTGGTAATAATCAGAAAATTAAATCTTTCTTAGATCTTGCTTCTCCTTATGGGATTGTGGAATTAACTAGAACGGGTATTACAGCAATAGGTCGCGGGGAGCTTGCATTAAAAGATGCCCCATACGATGTGCTATAAATAAAATATTAATATAAAAGGCTAAGCCAAAGGATGAAAAAAAATGAGTAAAATGTATTATGACAGTGATGCAGATCTAAAGTACCTAGAAGGTAAAACAGTTGCTATTATTGGTTATGGTAGCCAAGGACATGCACATGCACTAAATCTAAAAGAAAGTGGTGTAGATGTTGTAGTTGGTCTTTATAAAGGATCAAAGAGTTGGAGCGTTGCTGAAGAAGCTGGCTTGAAAGTAATGGAAGCAAAAGATGCTGCTAAAGCTGCTCAAGTTATTATGATGCTTGTTCCAGATGAAAAACAATCTTCTTTATATGATAGTGCAATTAAAGATGGTTTAGAAAAAGGTGACTATTTAGCTTTTGCTCATGGATTTAATATTCATTTTGGTCAAATTGTTCCTCCTGAATTTGTAAACGTAATAATGATTGCTCCAAAAGGACCTGGTCATACAGTTAGATCTCAATTTGTTGAAGGAAAAGGTGTTCCTTCCTTAGTTTGTGTTAACCAAGACCCAAGTGGAGATAGTATGGAAGTTGCTAAAGCTTATGCAAAAGGTTTAGGAGCTGGTAGAGCAGGTATTTTTGAAACTTCATTTAAAGAAGAAACAGAAACTGACCTTTTCGGTGAACAAGCTGTTCTTTGTGGTGGTGTTTCTGCATTAATCAAAGCAGGTTTTGATACTTTAGTTGAAGCAGGTTATCAACCTGAAATGGCATATTTCGAATGTTGTCATGAAATGAAATTAATTGTTGATTTAATTAACCAAGGTGGACTTTCCTACATGAGATATTCAATCTCAGATACTGCTGAATATGGGGATTACATCACAGGTGATAAAATCATAACTGAAGAATCAAAAGCAGCTATGAAGGATGTATTAAAAGACATTCAAGAAGGTGTTTTTGCTCGTAATTGGTTGTTAGAAAACCAAGTTAAGAGACCTTATTTTAATGCTAAAAGAAGAATTGAAAGTGAAAGTCTTTTAGAAAAAACAGGTAAAAAACTAAGATCATTAATGAGCTGGTTAAAGAAATAAGTATTTAATTATTTCCCTCTTTTCAAATATTTGATTAGAGGGAAATCAAAATACTTGATTTAAGAAAAGTAGTTAGATGCTTTTTAAGCTACTTTTTTCGAATTAAAAATATTGGAGGCAATGATGCAAGATCAAATTATAATTTTTGATACAACATTAAGAGACGGTGAACAAGCACCAGGTTATAGCATGAATTTAGAAGAAAAACTAAGAATGGCTAGAAGACTGGAAAAACTTGGAGTAAACGTTATTGAAGCTGGTTTTGCTATAGCAAGTCCTGGTGATTTTGAAGCTGTTAAAGCAATAGCAGATAATGCTGGAGATTTAATAGTTGCATCCCTCTCACGTGCCTTAGAAAAAGATATTGATGCGAGCTTTGAAGCTGTAAAAAATGCAAAAAGATCTAGAATTCATACCTTTCTAGCTACAAGTGATTTACATTTAAAATATAAATTAAAAATGAGTCGTGAAGAAGCTTTAAATAGAACTATTAAAATGGTTCAATATGCTAGAAATCTTTGTGATGATGTTGAATTTTCACTTGAAGATGCTACTAGAACAGATTTAGATTATATGTGCCAAGTTGTTGAAGCTGCAATTAAAGCAGGTGCTACAACAATTAACCTTCCTGATACAGTCGGCTATGCAACTCCATCAGATATAGAAAATATGTTTAAAACTGTCTTAAATAAAGTTCCAAATGTTGATAAAGCAATTTTAAGTGCTCATTGTCATAATGATTTAGGACTTGGCCTTGCAAACTCTTTAGCAGCAATTAAAGCTGGTGCTAGACAAGTTGAAGGAACTATTTGTGGAATTGGTGAGAGAGCTGGTAATACAGCTATTGAAGAGTTCACAATGGCAATAAAAACTAGAAATGATATTTACCCTTATAGTATTTCTATAAATACTAAAGAAATTTATAAAACAGCTAGAACTTTATCATCCATTACCAATGTAAAACCTTTCCCATCTAAAGCAATTATTGGAGCTAATGCTTTTGCTCATGAATCAGGTATCCACCAACATGGTGTTATGGCAAACTCAAAAACTTATGAGATTATGACACCTGAAAGTGTTGGAATGGTTAAAACTGAATTAGTACTTGGTAAACATTCAGGTCAACATGCCTTTGTTAAAAGAATGGAAGAACTTGGTTATAGTCTAACTAGTGAAGATGCAAATAGATTATTTAAAGATTTTAAAGCTTTATGTGATAGAAAGAAGACAATTAATAATAGTGACTTATTAGCTTTAGTTGAATCTAGCGAAAGCTGGGGTGAAAATGATTGGGCTCTTGATAACTTTGTTGTAAACAGTGGTAATTTAATGACAAGCACAGCTTGTGTGACATTAAAACACAAAGGAAAGAAATATCAAGAAGTAGCAGTTGGCTCTGGTCCTGTTTATGCAGCAATTAGAGCAGTAGAAAAAATAGTTAAGCATCCATTTGGACTTTGTGATTATAGCTTAAATGCAGTAACAGAACATAGAGATGCTCAAGGTGAAGTATTTGTAAAAATAACTGATGGAAAAGAATTCTATAGAGGTAGAGGTGTATCAACTGATGTAATTGAAGCATCTATTCTATCAACATTAGCCGCAGTAAACCATATGTTAAATACTAGTGAATTGGCACTTGGATCTTCAATCAATGCACAGAAATTAGATTTAAGTGATGATATGTTAGTAGGGCATAGTGATAAACAGTAAGGATTAGTGAATGAAGAAAGTTGAAATATTTGATTCGACTCTAAGAGATGGGGCACAGGCTGAAGGTATAAGCTTTTCAGTTTCTGATAAATTAAAACTTGTTAATCTATTTGATCAATTACATATTGATTTTATAGAAGCAGGAAATCCCGGATCTAATCCAAAAGATATGCTATTTTTTGATGAACTAAAAAAAATTGAATTAAAAAATTCAAAGCTTGTAGCTTTTGGATCCACAAGAAGATATAACACTAAAGCTGAAGATGATAGCAATCTTAATGCTTTATTAAATTGTGGAGTTAATATTATAAGTATTTTTGGTAAATCTTGGGATTTCCATGTAACAGATATAATACATACAACCTTAGATAAGAATCTTGAGATGATTGAAGATACTATTAGATATTTAACTAAAAAAGGTAAAGAAGTATTTTTTGATGCTGAGCATTTTTATGATGGTTATATAAACAATAAAGAATATGCAATAAAGACATTAGATGCAGCAATAAAAGGCGGTGCAACAAAACTTATTCTTTGTGAGACTAGAGGGGGCTTATTATCAAGTAAAGTTAAAGAAATTACAGCCCTAATGGTTGAGAAATATCCTAATGTAACAATAGGTGTTCACACTCACAACGATGGAGGACTTGCCGTTGCTTCTTCTCTATTAGCGTATGAAGCGGGAGCTAATCATATACAAGGGACTTTTTTAGGCTTTGGTGAAAGATGTGGTAATGCAAATTTATCTGAAATTGTTTGTAATTTAAAATATAAACTTAATGCTGATTGTTTAGATGATAGTGTTTTTGAGAATTTAACAACTATAGCACATGAAATTGCTGAAATATCAAATGTTAGAATTCCAAGATCAACTCCTTTTATAGGCAGAAGTGCTTTTGCTCATAAAGGTGGAATGCATATCGACGGAGTTAGAAAGAATCCTTTATCTTTTGAACATATGAATCCAATATTAGTTGGAAATAGTAGAAGATTATTAACAAGTGAAGTTGCAGGAAAAGCATTATTAATTGAAAAGATAAAGAAACATTATCCTAACTTTGATCAAAAAGATCCTAGAGTATATGATCTTGTTAATAAATTAAAAGAATTAGAAGCTTGTGGGTATCAATTTGAAGGAGCAGAAGCCTCTTTTGATTTACTTATAAAAAGATATTTAGAAAATGAAAAATCATATTTCAAATTATCCTATTATCAAACAATAGGAAAAGAATATTACGATGTGGATATTCAAGAAACTCCACATACCGCTATGATAAAAGTTGAGGTTGCAGGAGAAAGTGCAATAACTGCAGAAGAAGGAGCTGGTCCAATTAATGCAATAGATAAAGCATTAAGAAAAGTATTAGAACCTTTTTATCCTGTCCTTAAAGATGTTTATCTTAGCGACTATAAAGTTAGAGTATTAGATTCAATAGATGCCGCAACAGCTTCTGTAGTAAGAGTATTAATTGAATCCTCTAATGGTAAAAAGACTTGGAACACCGTTGGTGTTAATCACGATATTATCGCAGCAAGCTGGCAAGCTCTAAGCGATAGCATAACTTGGTACTTAGAACAATCTGGTGTAGAACCAGCGAAATAGGAGATAGAATTATGGGTATGACAATGTCACAAAAGTTACTAGCACAAAAAGCTGGCCTTGAATCAGTTAGAGCTGGTCAATTAATTATGGCTAATGTGGATTTAGTATTAGGTAATGATATTACTGCTCCAGTTGCTATTAAGGAATTTGATAAATTTGGTAAAAAAGATGTATTTAACAAAGATAAAATCGCTTTGGTTCCAGATCACTTTGCTCCAAATAAAGATATTAAAGCAGCTGAACAATGTAATTGCATGAGACAATTTGCAAGAAAAAATGAAATTACTAATTATTTTGAAGTTGGCCAAATGGGTGTTGAACATGCACTATTGCCTGAACAAGGATTAGTAACTGCTGGAGATTTAGTAATTGGTGCTGACTCTCATACTTGTACCTATGGTGCATTAGGTGCTTTTTCTACTGGTGTTGGTTCAACCGATATGGCATGTGGAATGGCAACAGGACAAGCTTGGTTCAAAGTTCCAACAGCTATTAAATTTAATCTAACAAATAAATTTAGTAAAAATGTTGGTGGTAAAGATTTAATTTTACATATTATCGGCATGATAGGTGTTGATGGAGCTCTTTATCAAAGCATGGAATTTACAGGTCCTGGTGTTAAAAATTTGACAATTGATGATAGATTCACAGTTGCAAATATGGCAATCGAAGCTGGTGGTAAAAATGGTATCTTCCCTGTTGATGATATTGCCCTTGAATACTTAAAAGAGCATGGAGCAAAAGAGCCAACAATTTTTGAAGCTGATGCAGATGCTGAATATGAAAAAGTTTATGATATTGATTTATCTAAGATAAAGAGTACAGTTGCATTCCCTCATTTACCAGAAAACACAAAAACTTTTGATGAATTTGATAAGGTAAAAATTGACCAAGTTGTAATTGGTTCTTGTACTAATGGTAGATTATCAGACCTTAGAAAAGCTGCAAAGATTCTAAAGGGCCATAAAATTAGTGATAGCATCAGATGTATTGTTCTTCCAGCAACTCAACAAATTTGGAAAGATGCAATGCATGAAGGCCTTTTTGATATCTTCATCGATTCTGGTTGTGCTGTATCAACTCCTACTTGTGGACCTTGTTTAGGTGGCCATATGGGTATTTTAGCAGAGGGTGAAAGAGCAGTTTCAACTACAAATAGAAACTTTGTAGGTAGAATGGGACATGTAAAATCTGAGGTTTATTTAGCTGGACCAGAGGTTGCAGCAGCATCCGCTATAACAGGTTATATAACAGATCCTAATACAATTGAGGAGAACTAGAAAATGGAAAGTAAAGGTAAAGTTTTTAGATACGGTGATAATGTAGATACAGATGTAATAATTCCTGCAAGATATTTAAACACTTCTGTACATAGTGAACTTGCAAAACATTGCATGGAAGATATAGATGCTGATTTTGCTTCAAATGTTAAAGAAGGCGATATAATTGTTGGAGATAAAAACTTCGGTTGTGGTTCTTCTAGAGAACATGCTCCTATTGCAATTAAAGCTAGTGGAATCTCTTGTGTTATAGCAAAATCTTTTGCAAGAATTTTCTATAGAAACTCTCTAAATATTGGTCTTCCAATTTTAGAATGCCCTGAAGCTTGTGATAATATTGAAAGTGGTGATGAGGTTGAAGTTAATTTTGATACTGGAAAAATTAAAAATATTACTAAGAACAAAGAATTCCAAGCTGAACCATTTCCTCCATTTATGCAAGAGTTAATCAAGGCTGGTGGCTTAGCTGCATATATCAAAAATAGAGAGGAGAACAAATAAAATGGATATGAAAATAGCTTTAGTAAAAGGTGATGGAATCGGCCCAGATATTATTGATGAAGCTGTAAAAGTTTTAGACAAAGTAGCAAAAAAATTCAATCATAGTGTTGAATATAAAGAAGCAATAGCTGGCGGAGCTGCAATTGATAAATTTAACAACCCATTACCAGATGAGACACTAGAAATTTGTAAAAGCTGTGATTCTGTTCTTCTTGGAGCAGTTGGTGGTCCAAAATGGGATAATGTTGCATCAGAAATTAGACCAGAAAAGGCGCTTTTAGGACTTAGAAGTGGTTTAAATCTTTTCTGTAATTTAAGACCAGCTGTAATGTATCCACAATTAAAAGATGCATGTCCTTTAAAAGATGAGATTGTTGGTGATGGTCTCGATATTATGGTAGTTAGAGAATTAACTGGTGGTATTTATTTTGGAGAAAGAGGTAGAGATGAAAATGGTGCCTTTGATACATTAAATTACCAAAAAGAAGAAATAGAAAGAATTGCAAAGAAAGCTTTTGAAATTGCAATGATAAGAGGCAAAAAACTAACTAGCGTTGATAAAGCTAATATATTAAACTCTTCTCAACTTTGGAGAGATATAGTTAATAAAATGGCTAAAGATTATCCAGAGGTAGAAGTTAATCACTTATATGTGGATAATGCTGCAATGCAATTAGTTAGAAATCCAAGACAGTTTGATACTATTGTAACAACAAACATGTTTGGTGATATTTTAAGTGATGAAGCTTCTCAAATTACAGGTAGTATTGGAATGCTTCCTAGTGCATCATTAGGTTATGATAATTTAGGAATGTATGAACCAATTCATGGTAGTGCTCCTGATATTGCTAATATGGATATTGCTAATCCAATTGCAACAATTCTTTCCGTTGCTATGATGCTTAGATATTCATTTAGTTTAGAAGATGAAGCATTAGCTATTGAAAAAGCTGTATATGACGTATTAGAAAGTGGTTATAGAACTTCTGATATCTACAGTGAAGGTACAACTAAAGTTGGTACAAAAGAAATGGGTAGCTTAATTTGTGATGCTATCTAATCTTTGTAAATAGTGCTAAAATATAAAACATATTAAACAAAGAGAAGGCAAGAAATGAAGAAAGATGATAAATTAAGATCAAGTCAAATGACTGAAGGAATAGAAAGAGCTCCTCATAGATCTCTTATGAAAGCAATGGGTTGGAGTGATAATGAAATACACTCTCCAATTATTGGAATTGTTAATGCAAAAAATGAAGTAATACCTGGCCATGTGCATTTAGATAGAATTGTTGATGCTGTTAAAGCAGGGGTAAGAGAAGCTGGTGGTCATCCAGTAGTTTTTCCAACAATAGGTGTCTGTGATGGTATTGCAATGGGACATACTGGTATGAAGTATTCATTAGCTTCAAGAGAATTGATTGCTGATTCAATTGAAGTTATGGCTATGGCTCATCCATTTGATGCACTAGTTTTTGTTCCAAACTGCGATAAGATTGTTCCTGGTATGTTAATGGCTGCTCTTAGACTTAATATTCCATCAATCTTTATTTCAGGTGGTCCAATGCTAGCTGGTAAAGTTCCAGGAGTTAAAGAAGGTAAAGATTTAGCTTCTATGTTTGAAGCTATCGGTAGCTATAATAATCACACAATGGATGAGAAAACTCTATTATGTTATGAAAATAATGTATGTCCAACTTGTGGTTCATGCTCTGGTATGTTTACTGCTAACTCAATGAACTGTCTAACAGAAGCTCTTGGTCTAGCTCTTCCTGGAAATGGAACAATTCCAGCTGTATATTCACAACGTGATATTTTAGCAAAAGCTGCAGGAAGACAAATCCTTGAATTGTTAAAAAATAATATTAGACCTTTAGATATTGTTAATGAAGAATCTTTTAAGAATGCTTTAACTGTTGATATGGCTCTAGGTTGTAGTACAAATACTATGTTACATTTGCCAGCTATTGCTCATAATGCAAATATTGATTTTGATATTTTTAGTGCAAATGATATTAGTAAAGATGTACCAAATTTATGTCATCTTGCTCCAGCAGGTCCTCATCATATTGAAGATTTATATTTTGCTGGTGGCGTAATGGCAGTTATGAAAGAATTAGATAAAAAGGATTTACTCAATAGAGATTTATTAACTGTAACAGGAAGCACAATAGGTGAATCCTTTAAAGATGCAATTAATTACAATCCTGAGGTAATAAGAGAGATTGATAATCCTTATTCACCAACTGGTGGAATTGCAGTCTTAAGTGGAAACTTAGCTCCAATGGGTGCAGTAGTAAAGAGAAGTGCAGTAGATGAAAAAATGCTAGTTCATAAAGGTCCTGCAAGAGTTTTTGAAAGTGAAGAAGCTTGTATTAAAGCAATCTTTGGTTCAGAAATTAAGAAAGGTGATGTAATTGTAATTAGATATGAAGGTCCAAAAGGTGGACCTGGCATGAGAGAGATGTTATCTCCAACAAGTGCAATTGCAGGTATGGGTCTTGATAAAGATGTAGCTTTATTAACTGATGGAAGATTCAGTGGAGCAACAAGAGGTGCTTCAATTGGGCATGTATGTCCAGAAGCTGCCCAAGGTGGTCCAATTGCATTAGTTGAAGAAGGTGATATAATTTCAATTGATATTCCTAATTATAAATTAGAGATGTTAGTTGATGAAGAAACTTTGAAGAAGAGACGTGATAATTTGGTTATAAAAGAACCAACTATCAAGAATGGTTACTTAGGCCGTTATGCAAAACTTGTAAGTGATGCCTCTAAGGGTGCGGTATACAAAGAATAGGAGATTTTATGGAATTAACAGGTGCAAAAATTATAGTAGAATGTTTAATTGAGCAGAATGTTGATACAGTCTTTGGCTATCCAGGTGGTGCGGTTCTTCCTCTTTATGATGCTTTGTATGATAAGAGTGATAAAATTACTCATGTTCTTACAGCTCATGAGCAAGGCGCAAGCCATGCTGCAGATGGATATGCTAGATCAACAGGTAAAGTTGGAGTTTGTATTGCAACTAGTGGACCAGGTGCTACTAATTTAGTCACTGGTATTGCAACAGCTCAAATGGATAGTGTTCCCCTTGTAGCTATCACAGGTAACGTATCTGTTCCTCTATTGGGAAAAGATAGTTTCCAAGAGGTTGATATCTCTGGTGTGACTATGCCTATTACAAAGCACAATTATATTGTTAAAGATATTAAAGATTTAGCATATATTATCCGTGAAGCTTTTGAAATTGCTAGTACAGGTAGACCAGGTCCTGTATTAATAGATATCCCAAAAGATGTTCAAACAGATACTTGTGAATATGTAAAATATACCCCTAAAAAGGCTGAATATATTTGTGAACGATTATCTGAGGCTAGTTTAGAAGAGGCTGTTAAATTATTATCAAAAAGTGAAAGCCCAATGTGCTATGTTGGTGGCGGGGTAATAATTTCTGATGCAAGTGAAAAAGTTAGAAAATTTTTAGAATTAATTGATGCTCCTTCCTGTGTTTCACTTATGGGTTGTGGTGCAATTAGATCTGATAGCCATAGATATACTGGCCTTGTTGGTATGCATGGTTCTAAAGTTTCTAATGTTAGTATAAATAACTGTGATTTATTGATAGTAATTGGTGCTAGATTCTCTGATAGAGTAGTAAGTAAAGCTAGTAGTTTTGCAAAGAATGCTAAAATAATTCAAATTGATGTAGATCCTGCTGAAATTGATAAAAATATTGCAACTACTTGTCATTTGCTCGGTGATATTAATGTGGTTCTTGATAAATTAATGGCAAAAATTAAAAAGCCTTTAGTTCATAAGGACTGGATGAATACAGTAGCTCAATATAAGAGAAGATTCCCATTATTAACTAATCAAGAAAGTCAAAGAGCAAGTGAAGTAATTCATTCTTTAAATGAAATTTTAAGTGAAGATGATGTAGTAACAACCGAAGTTGGACAGCATCAAATTTGGGCTGCTCAGTTTGTAAATCATAAAAATCCTAGAAGATTTTTAACTTCTGGTGGACTTGGAACTATGGGTTATGGTACTGGTGCATCAATTGGTGCTCAAATGGGAAACCCAAATTCTAGAGTTGTAAATATAGCCGGTGATGGTTGTTTTAGAATGAATTCAAATGAATTAACTACAATAAAAAGATATAATCTACCTATTGTAATTATTGTCATGAACAATCATACTCTAGGTATGGTAAGACAATGGCAGACTTTATTTTATAAAGGACACTATAGTCAAACTACATTAGACACACCAATCGATTGGTTGCTATTAGCTAAAGCATATGGGGTAGAAGGAGTAAGAATTTTACCAGGTGATGATGCGAAAGCTAAATTGGCAGAAGCTATAGGTATGAATAAACCTGTAGTAGTTGACGTTGAGATACCATTAGATGATAAAGTATTCCCAATTGTACCTCCTGGCAATTCAATTAAAGATATGCAAGGTGTTGTTGAAATTAGTGATGTAATTTAGTATTTATTATAATTTATCTAATAAGTACTTCTTCATGACTTTCCTTAAAGTTTTTAAGGAAAGTCAATTTTTTTATATAGGATCAATTCCTGTATCTTGAGATGGATCACTTAGAGTAAAGATTTGTCCACTGTTTTTTAAAGCCATATTAAAATTGAAATTTTTTTTGCGCTTAGGCCTTTTGTTAAAAAGTTGTTCTAAAAAGGACTTTTTAGCAGTTTTTTGTTCAATTATAACTTTATAAATATTACCTTTTTGTTTTTTATATAAATTGATAATATCTGTGTTTTTGTTTGTGTTACTCATAATATCATATATAAAGATATACTAATTAATAAAAAAGTAAAGAGGAAAAACTATTCACTTATAGCTTGTTCAGTTTCATTAGTTGGAACAATTGTTTCTCCATCTCTAATGTATGTATGTCTTAAATAAAGCATTGCTAAGACACAGAATAAAACTACAGCAGAAACAATGTGTATTACTTGTTTATAAGAATAAGTATCTAATAATAAACCACTAATATAAGGACCAACGGCATAGCCGGTGCCTTGAATAATATTAACTATAGTTGAAAATCTTGCTCTATGGCCTAATGGTGTATGGTTTGCAACAAAGTAATCATTGTTGGTTGCATGAACAGATTCTCCAACACTAAATACAATAACACCAAGTCCAAAAATAATAGCAACAGCCGTTATAGTTAAAATATTAAATCCTAATAAATAAAGTATAAATGAAATTACCATAACTGTTAAAGTATTCTTTTTATGAGTTAATTTAACAATAAATGGAGTAATAATTACAACAGTTACTGCATTTGTACTCATTAAGAATCCATAAATAGTTGGGCCTTTTTCTCCAAATGAAGCGGTTGAATATAAAGGTAATAAGAATAAAACAATGCTTACGCATAAAAAGAAAATTCCAGTAATAACAATGTATGTTAATAATTTTGGTCTAGCCATCAATGCTTTAAATACATTGCCTTCAACAGCTTTATCTGTTTGATTATTTTTAATACTATCTTCAATCATTTGAGCATCAGGTTTTTTATCATCAATTGTGAATGCGATGATAAAAGTAACTAATAAACCAAAACCACCAGCAATTAAAAATAATAGTCTAGGGTAGGAGTTAAAAAGCAATCCTGCTATAGCTGGTCCAATTCCAAATCCAATATTATAAGCTAGATAAAAAAGTGAAAAAGATTCTTGTCTATTATCAAAATTGGTATGGTCAGTGTGTAAAGCTTGTCTAGCAGGGTCTGTTGCTCCATCAAAGAAAAATGTTAACAGAATTACATATGGAATTATTTCTTTATAGTCATAAATAATCCCGCAAACTAAAAATGTAAAAGAAAAAAGTGCTTGAGATATCAACATTATCTTTTTTCTAGAGACTTTGTCAGCTATTTTACTAGTTAGTAAGGAACCAGGAACATACATTGCCATGCTTATCATCATGAAATATCCTGCGTCTGCTGAGCTGTAGCCTAATTTAAGAGTTAAAAATAATGTTAAAAAAGGAAATACGAAATTACCAAAGCCGTTAATAAAATTTATAAAAGCTAAGGAATAAATGCTTTTAGGTAAATTTCTATACATAATTCTTAGGTATATCTTAAAAAAATTATTTATTCAACTCTTTGTTGTGATTTTTGTTACTATATTAATAAAATTAGAGTAAAAATAAAAAAGGAGTGGTTTAAAACCACTCCAAATGTCGAAATAAGAGGACTTATGCTTCTTCGACCCATTTTTTACCATAGTAACAATCAAGGTATAATTGTTTAATTTGGCTAATCAATGGATATCTTGGGTTAGCACTAGTACATTGGTCATCAAAAGCATTAACTGATAATTCATCAACTGCTGCTAAGAATTCTTCTTCATCAACACCCCATTCTTTTATGGATGCTGGGATTCCCAACTCTTTCTTTAAACTTTCAATAGCATCAATTAATGCTTCAACTTTTTCCTCTTGAGTTGCATTTTCTTTAATATGAAGGAATTCAGTATTAGCTTGTTCATTAGCCTTCATATTTAAGTAATCTGCAAGACGAGCATAACGGCTTATTGCTGATGGGTAAGTATATTGAGGGAAAGCCGCTTGTTTAGTTGGATTATCTGTTGCATTGAAACGAATAACATTAGTTAAAAGTAAAGCATTAGCCATACCATGTGGAACGTGGAATTTTGCACCTAGTTTGTGAGCCATTGAGTGACAAACACCTAAGAATGCGTTTGCAAAAGCCATACCTGCAATAGCTGAAGCATTATGTACTTTTTCTCTTGCAATTACATTATCACCATGGTGATATGCTTGAGGTAAGTATTTAAATATAATTCTTGCAGCCTCTAATGATAAACCATTTGTATAGTCCGTACTCATACAAGAAACAAGTGCTTCAATAGCATGAGTTAATACATCAATACCACATGCAGCGGTTAGTCCTTTAGGCATTCCAACTGCAAGTCTACTGTCAACAATAGCCATAGAAGGAGTTAAAGCATAGTCAGCAATTGCATATTTTGTTCCAGTCTTTTCATCTGTAATAATTGCGAATGGAGTAACTTCAGCACCAGTACCACTAGTTGTTGAGATACAAACCAATTCAGCTTTTTTACCCATGTTAGGGAAGGCATAAATTCTTTTTCTAATATCCATGAATCTTAGAGCTAAACCTTCAAATTTAACATCAGGGTTTTCATATAATAACCACATTATTTTTGCAGCATCCATTGGAGAACCACCACCTAATGCAATAATTACATCTGGTTGGAAGTGTTTTATTTTTTCCATTGCTACAGAAATTGTACCTAAAGTTGGATCTGGTTTTACTTGGTGGAAAATTTCTGATTCAACACCCATTTCATTTAATTGATCAGTTATTAAATCAGTCATACCACTATTAAATAGATAGCTATCAGTTACAAGGAAAGCTCTCTTTTTGTCTTTTAATTCTTGTAAAGCTACTGGTAAACAGCCGTATTTAAAGTAAATTTTTGAAGGAACTTTGAACCATAACATATTTTCTCTCCTTGCAGCTACAGTTTTTACGTTTAATAAATGTTTAGGACCAACGTTTTCACTTACACTGTTGTTACCCCAAGAACCACAACCTAAAGTTAGAGAAGGTTCTAGTCTAAAGTTATAAATATCACCAATAGCACCTTGAGAGGTTGGCATGTTAACAAGAACACGGCTTGTTTTTAGTACTTGTCCAAAATGGTCAATTTTATCTAATTCTTTTTCATTTACATATAAAACACTAGTATGACCAAAACCACCTAGAGCTACTAACTCTTCAGCCATGTCAGCACCTTCTTCAAAGCTATTACATTTGAACATACCAAGTACTGGAGATAGTTTTTCATGTGCAAAAGGTTCACTAAGAGTAATTTTTGAACATTCCCCAATTAAAACTTTTGTTTTTGGAGCTACACTGAAGCCTGCAATTTCTGCAATCTTTGCAGCTGGTTGACCAACGATTAATGGATTTACTGTACCACGCTTAGGATCTATGATAACTTTTCTAATCTTATCTTCTTCTTCAGCATTTAAGAAATAAGCACCACGGCTTAACATTTCATCTTTAAATTCTTTATAAACATCTTTATGACAAACAATTGCTTGTTCAGATGCACAAACAACACCATTATCAAATGTTTTACTCATTAGAATTGAACTAACAGCCATTTTAATATTAGCTGAACTATCGATTAATGCAGGAGTGTTACCAGCACCAACACCAATAGCTGGTTTACCTGAAGAATAAGCTGATTTAACCATTCCAGGTCCACCTGTAGCTAAAATAATATTAATTAATGGATTTGTCATTAAATAGTTAGTTTTATCTATACTAGGTTCTTTAATATAAGAGATAATATCTTCAGGAGCACCTGCTTTAACTGCAGCTTCTAAAATAATTTGTGCTGCATGGTTTGTACAGTCTTTTGCTCTTGGGTGTGGGCTAAAGATAATAGCATTACGAGTTTTAAGAGCAATTAAACTTTTAAAAATAGCTGTACTTGTTGGGTTAGTTGTAGGAATGATACCACAAACAACACCTAGTGGCTCAGCAACTTTTTGGACTCCAAAACCACCATCTCTTTCAATTATTCCACAAGTGATATCATCTTTATATTTATTAAAGATATATTCAGAAGCGAAATGGTTTTTAATTACTTTATCTTCAACAATACCCATTTTAGTTTCATTAACAGCTTCTTGTGCTAGTGAGATACGTGCATTGTTAGCCGCGATAGCAGCTGCTCTAAAAATTTTATCAACTTGTTCTTGTGAATAGGTTGCATATTTTGCTTGAGCTTTAGCTGTTTTTTCGATCATACTTTGTAATTCAAGTTGACCAGGGAAAAGTTCTTTGGTTTCTTTTGTCTTAGTTGCCATTTTTTTCTCCATGTTTTTAAATTTATCTTCTTAAGATATTTGCAATATATAAAAATATATCGATTAGGTCAATAGAGTTTTAAAAAATAAGTGAAGTATTTTAAAATTTTAATATAAAATATGTAAATATACCAAAATAATATAACTAATAGTTAAATTAAAAATAAATTTTATGTATTTTTTATAAAATAAAATACTATTTAGAATATTAAATGTAATTATATAAAATTAATTTAAGAAAATTTTTTAGTCATTTTAAAGACGAATGTATCTTTTTTCTGTAAATAAAACTTATTATTTAAGAAAAATTTTTGAATTTATAGAACAAGTTTAATTCTAAAATAAGTATGAATTAGATTAGCTAAGTTTTACTTTATAACCTAGAGAAACACTAAGATCATTTGGATTTATATTTGCAATTAAATTTAAGTCGTGCCTTAATTTTGCATTGTAAATATTTGAATAAATTACAGCATCAAGAGCTTGAATTGTATGTGAGATTGCTTCAATAACAGCAGTATAAATTAATGCTGTTGTAAAATAACTATAATCAGATGAAGTATTACTAACTGAACCAAAAAAACCTTCAGTAAATCCATAAATTAATGCAATTGATATTCCAGCCCCAATTATTGTCGTATCACATAGAAAATAAATATTTTGGCTAACTGCTTTTCCTTGAGCTTTAGATCCGCTACCAAATCCTAATAATAAAGCTTTTACTGTAGGCATTAATGCTGGTATTTTATTTTCATTATAAAATAAGTTTATATCAGTATTTAAGTCTAAATTGTTAATTTCTAACTTTAAATCATTATAATATGGATATCTCTGATTTTTAGTATCTTCTTTAATTTTTTGTGTTGTATCAATTATTCCTATAGCAAAATCAAGAGGAGAAGAGAAGATTGGATTTAAAAACACAAAACAAAATAAGAAAAACAGTAATATTTTTTTCATTATATAACCTCTTAATATATGGTAACATTTTATTGCGATATGTAAATAATAATTTTATAATCAAGGTGAATATATATGTGTTTTATGTGTCGTTGGTTCAATTGTTTTGTATTAACTCAAATAATGTACTATACTTTTGAAAAGAATAATATTTATAAAAAGGTTAGTTTCTATGGAAAGTGAAGAGAACAAATTAATTTATATCATTGAAGATCATCAAGTAATTGCAAATGGTGTTAAGCAGTATTTGGAATTTAGTAATTTAAATTGTGAAGTATTTTATAATTTAGAAACCGCAAAAGAAGCTTTTGTGAAAAAACTTCCTGATTTATTGATTCAAGATGTTATGTTGCCCGATGGGGATGGTTTTTCATTTGTCAAAGAGCTAAGAAAAAAATATAATTTCCCAGTTATTTTTATGACAGCTAGAGCTGAGGAGTCTGATAGGATATTGGGCTTTGAAATTGGAGCTGATGACTATATTACTAAGCCTTTTTCTCCAAAAGAATTAGTATTAAGAGTTCAAGCTGTATTAAGAAGAACAGGAGATGTAAATCCAAGTGTTAAAGATGAGACTGTCTTTAAGAAAGATGATTCAAAATTATTTATAGATAGAAATGCTCATTCATTAAAAGTTGATGATAATGAAGTTATATTAACAGCAGCTGAATGGAGAGTATTACTTTGTTTAATTGATAATGCACATTTATTAGTATCTAGAAATAAGATATTAGATGAATGTTTTAATTATTCAAGTGAATCTTATGAAAGGATAGTAGATACTCATATAAAAAATATTAGAGCTAAGCTTTATAAAGGCAATTGGATTGAAACAGTAAGAGGTTACGGATATCGATTTGTTGGTGTTGAAGAATCTAAGTAATATTAGAGAGACTTTTTGAGTATGAAGAAATTATTTGGGCGACTATTTATTTCAATATTAAGTGTATCATTATTTGTGCTTGTCTTTGTTATGTTTTTTATAACTCTCTTTTTTATTCGAGCATCAAGACAATGGTCTGCTAATTCCTTTAATGATTTCAGTCATAGGCTAGCTATTTGTTTAGCTCAAAATACTGAGCCTGTTGATATCTCAACTTTAATTGAAACCTCTCTTAATTGCTCTTTAGAAGATAATAGAATTAGTGGATTAATCTTTAGAGATAAAGAGGGTAAAGTTGTTTATTCTTTTGGAAAAACACAAATAGGGGACAGTTTATCACAAAGATCTGATGATAAAGATGTTGATTTAAATGAGATTATTTTAGATTTAAATAATAAACCTTCAACAGAATTTAAAACTGTTATAACAACAAGTCCAATTAATTTGATTCAAACCAAATATTTAAATAATAATTTATTTGTAGATTTGATACATTTATCTAGCTCAGATAGCATTTTTGAAAAAAGAGAAATTGAAGTTCCAAGTGGTGTTGAAGATAGTTTTATAACAGGCTCTATTATGATTATGGAAAATGATGAGTTTTCCTATGCCATAGATGTTTTAGTTTTCACTCCAACAACTTATAAATATAGTAAAGATATATTTAGTATTGGTGGAATTTGGATTTTAGCTATTGTTTTAATTGCTTTGCAATTTTCATTGGTTTTAAGTTATCATTTCTCAAAACAAATAGAAAATTATGCTAAAGGGTTAAAAAAAGCATTATTTAAATTATCAAAAGGTGAAGAAAATGTTGATTTACCTCGATATAACGTTGAAGAGTATCAAGATATAAATAAGGCTGTAAAATTATTAGATCGTGATTTAAGTTTAAATAGGAAAAATAGAAAAGCTTGGCTTAGAAATATTACTCATGATTTAAATACGCCTGTTACTTCTATGCAAATTTTACTCGATGGTGTTGAAGATAAGATTTTCCCATTAAACGAAGAAACTATTTCTTTATTAAAGAAGGAACATTTAAGTCTATCAAAGAGAATAAATAGAGTTGTTTTATATGCTTCTTTACAGAGTCCTGATAAAGAGATTATGTTATCAATCTGCAGTACTGCTGAAATAATAAGTGCTCTAAAGAAAGTTGACTTAGATTTCTCAAGAGTTAAATTTGTTGAATATAGTAAGATTATTGAAGCTGATTATTCAACTATAGTTTTAGCTATTTCATGTTTAATAGAAAACGCTCTTGAATATGGAAAGGGTGAGGTTTTGGTAGAATTATCACGTTGTGAAATAAAAGTAACAAATAAAGGCCATTTATTAGATAATGTAGCTATTTTTGAACCTTGGGAGAGAGGCGATAAGAGTAGAACTAGTGGCGGAAATGGCCTAGGTCTCCCAATTGTACATGAAGTAATGAGACTTCATGAAGGTTCAATAAAATTAAAAAATATAGACGATAAAGTTATAGCAACTTTAAAATGGGAAAAACATTTAAATAGTTTGATCTAAAATAATGTTTTTATCAAAATCATAAATTGTAAACCTATTATTTTCATATATCATGTAAGAATTATTAAATCCACCTTTTGCAAGGGATATTGATCCTGGATTAAAATGATGAGTTTTATTTTCAGTTATCTCATATAATGGTATATGAGTGTGTCCACTTAAAATTACGTCATTTTCATTAGTTTTTGGATATGGATGATGTCCATGAACTAAAGTAAAAGTTCTATTATCAATAAATAGTTTTGCACTTTCACTTAATATTTCAAAATCTAAAACCATTTGATCTACTTCTGCATCACAATTGCCTCTAACAGCAATTATTTCTTTTGCTAAATCATTTAATAAAGCTATAACTTTTTTAGGATCATAGTCCTTTGGTAAATCATTTCTAGGTCCATGATAAAGAATATCTCCTAATAGGAGAATTTTATCAAACTTCTCATTTTCATAAATATTTATAAGACTTTTAGCATAGTAGTAGCTACCATGAATGTCTGAGGCTATTAATAATTTCATAGCCTAATTATATAGCAATTATAATATATTATTTCAAGTATTATAATTTATGACTTGCACTTTGTTGCACTTTGTGGTATAAAATCAAAGGTTCTCATTTTGAGAACATTTGGGGCCGTAACTCAGTGGGAGAGTACCACGTTGACATCGTGGGAGTCGTTGGTTCAAATCCAATCGGCCCCATTTTTTTATGCCCATTCATTTTTTCTTTAATAGTTTCAAAATTATAATTGATAAATCAATAATATTATTGATTTTATTCTTTCTATAGAATATAAATTTATAAAGTATATATTTTATAATTAATTATATTTCTTCTTCACAAGATTATAAATAAACTTTATCTTATTAGAAGTAAATATATTTAGGAGGAAATATTTTGGATAAAATCAAAATGACTACACCCTTAGTTGAATTAGATGGGGATGAAATGACAAGAATCCTTTGGAAGATGATAAAAGATGAATTAATTTTACCTTTTGTGGACTACAAAGCAGAGTATTATGATTTAGGATTAGTACATAGAGAAGAAACTAAAGATGCGGTCACTTATGATGCAGCTAATGCAATAGCAAAATATGGGGTAGGTGTTAAATGTGCAACTATTACTCCAAATGAACAGAGAATGAGTGAATATAAGCTAAGTGAAAAATACAAAAGCCCTAATGGTACTTTAAGAGCTATTTTAGATGGTACAGTATTTAGAACTCCAATTTGCATAGATTCAATTAAACCTGTTGTAAAGAACTGGAAAAAACCAATTACTATTGCTCGTCATGCTTATGGCGATGTATATAAAGCTACAGAGTATAGAGTTCCTGAAGAAGGAAAAGCAGAATTAGTATTTACTGATAAAAATGGTAATGAAAAATTTAGAGAAACAATTTATGATTTTGAATGTCCTGGTGTTATTCAAGGAATGTATAATAAAGATTCTTCAATAATCAGTTTTGCAAGATCTTGTTTTGCTTATGCACTTGATGCTAAAGAAGATTTATGGTTCTCAACAAAAGATACAATTAGTAAAAGTTATGATCATCACTTTAGAGCAGTTTTTGAAGATGTTTATGAAAAAGAATATAAAGATGCTTTTGAAAAAGCAGGTATTACTTATTTCTATACATTGATTGATGATGCTATTGCTAGAGTTATTAGAAGTGAAGGTGGTTTTGTTTGGGCTTGTAAGAACTATGATGGGGACGTTATGAGTGATATGGTTTCAACAGCTTTTGGTTCTTTAGCTATGATGACAAGTGTTTTAGTATCTCCTGATGGAAAATATGAATATGAAGCAGCACATGGTACTGTTACACGTCACTATTATAAATACTTAGAAGGTCAAGAAACTTCAACAAACCCAATGGCAACAATTTTTGCTTGGTCTGGTGCATTTAGAAAAAGAGGTGAGTTTGATAATAATGAACAATTAATTAAATATGCTGATTCATTAGAAAAAGCTTGTTTTGATACATTAAACAGTGGTGTAATGACTAAAGATTTAGTTCATCTAGCTGAAGGTCTTAAGACAAGAAGTGTTAATTCATCTGAATTTATTAAAGAGATTAGAAAAAACTTAGAAGCTATACTAAGTTAGTAAAAATAAAAAATTATTAAAACAAAAAAATTCTTGGATACTTTTTAGTATCCAAGTTTTTTAATATTCAATTATATCAATATTTCCATATTCACCAACTATATAATAATTTTTTGGCTTTTTGGAAGGCTTATTAGTTTTAACAAAATTTTTAATATTTTGATTATCTAAATAACTTAGTTTATTTGGAGTGTAATATAGAGATAATATAGGAGATTCTCCGACTTCAAGGTAGTAAGCTAAGCCTTGATGCATTTCAATATAGGAAAGCAAAGCTTTTTCTAGATAAAGTGCTCCATGCCTTGGTAATGAATCTTTAATAAAAGCATCTTGTAGTTCAAAAATATCAATATTTTCAATTTCTTCTTTACTATAATTATTTTCTAAGAAATCAATAAATGATTCAAAAATGGCACTTGGTGTAATATCAAAAGCATCTGAAATTACTTTCATAAACATTACTGCTTCACCCTTTGTATAGAATAAATCACATCCTTTTTTAATTTTGAGAGCTTTTTTAATATCATCAAGTTTAAAACTAGGATTTTGAATTAAAGTATATGGGGATTCTTTATTATATTTGATTTGATATTTATCAATTTCATCATATATTTTTGTACCAGGTAATAGAGAGAGTAAGAAAATATCAATATTACTAGGTTTGCAAAATACGGTAAAATCTAAACTTTCTTTAAATTTAGCTAAATTGTCATTAGGTAGACCTATGATTAAATCAAGCCCGTAAACAAGATTTAATTTTTCCAATATTGAAATCTTTTCTTTAAATAAATCTAGTTTAAAATTTCTATTAACTGTTTTTAAAACATCACTGTGAATACTCTGAAGTCCAATTTGAAGAGAACAGAAAATCTCACTAAAAGCTTTAGCAATATCTTCATCTATTAATTCAGCTCTAATTTCAAAGGTAAAGTGTATATCAGGTGCTTTCTCTTTTATAAGATTTAGAATTTTTATAGTTCTTTTTTTATCTATGTTAAAGGTTGGATCTAAGACAAAAATATCTTTTATTTTCTTACTTACAATATAGTTTAATTCAGCTTCTATTCTTTCAAAAGGATAATTTCTAACAGTTCTAAGCCCTTTGGATTCAAAGCAAAATCCACATTTAAAAGGACATCCTCTAGTCATTTCCCAAAGAATTGAACAATTCTCATCTAAGAAAGGATCGCAAACTTCAGTTAAAAAAGGAGAAGAAAGAGAATCTAAATCCACATTATCAGATAAAGAATAAGTAGGGTTTTCTTTAGATAGAATACCTTTATGTATTAATGGTTCACCATTTATTAACTTTTTTAGAGCAATAATAGTTGTTTCTTCACCCTCTCCAGATACTAAAAACCTATATAAATTTAAATTAAAGCTAGTTGCATTTGCACTTATCTCACTTCCTCCAGCAAAGATAATTATATTTTTATTTAAGGCTTCTAATTCTTTAGTAAAGCTATTAAACCAATCTCTATTCCAGAGATAAATTGAAAGTCCTATAGCATATAAATCCTTTTTTGCAAGTTCTCTTGCAATTTGTATTGGATTATCTTCTAAATCGTAAAGATTCGTTTTTACATTTATAATTGAGTTTAACTCTTTATCATTTTTTATAGCAGATTCTATACATAGAGCTCCTAAAGGAAATGATAGATTTGATTTCTCAATTGCAGTTGATATTAATAATATATTCACAAAATCAACATTAACAAAAAAAGATAAACATATAAAGCTAAAAGTATTTATTTTATCAATGTTTTGTTTTATTATTTGTTGTTTTTTTGATAATATATAAATACTTTAAAAAATAGTGAGAAATTAAATAAATTGAAAAGAGAATTATTTTTACCAACTACAAAAGAAGATATGTTAAATAGAGGTTGGGATTATGTTGATGTTGTAATGATTAGTGGTGATGCATATGTTGATCATCCATCCTTTGGCGTGCCTTTATTAGCTAGATTGTTAGAAAGTAAAGGTTATAGAGTAGGAATTATTGCTCAACCAGATATCAACAATAAAGAAGATTTTCTAAGATTTGGTAATCCTAGACTTTGTGTAATGATTGGTGGTGGAAATATTGATTCAATGGTCTCTCACTATACAAGTGCAAATAAAAAAAGAAGTAATGATTATTATTCCCCTGGTGGTAAAGCTGGTTTTAGACCTGATAGAGCAACAATTGTTTATACTACAAAAGCAAAAGAGGTTTTTGAAAAAAATGTTCCTATAATTATTGGAGGTATTGAAGCCTCATTAAGAAAATTTGCACATTATGATGTTTGGAGTGATAAAGTTAGACATTCACTAATCTTAGATTCAAAGGCTGATTTATTAATTTATGGAATGGGGGAACTAGCCACTTTAGAAATTGTTGATAGACTTAATAATGGTGAGACTATTGATAATTTATATGATGTTATTGGTAGTGTAGTCTCTTTCTCTCAAAAAGCTTTTGAAGACATTAAAGATAAAATTAAATACCCAATATTTGAATTGCCTAGTTTTGAAGAAGTTAGTGATAGAGATAAGAAAAGTAATATTCCAAGTCAAAGTGGTAAGTTAAA
The DNA here is from genome assembly GCA_963678415.1 of Sphaerochaetaceae bacterium. Taxonomy (GTDB): domain Bacteria; phylum Spirochaetota; class Spirochaetia; order Sphaerochaetales; family Sphaerochaetaceae; genus Pleomorphochaeta. The sequence continues at coordinate 217,484 of OY782833.1, forward strand.
TTATGCAAAAGCTTTCCAAATGCAAATGTTAAGAGAAAATCCTATGAGAAAAGAATGTTTAATTCAAAGCTCAGAGAAAAGAATTGTATTGAGAAATCCTGTTCAAAGGCCTTTGACAACACAAGAGATGGATATGGTTTATGAATTACCTTTTACAAGAGTTTCTCATGTTGATTATGATAAAGATGGTGGAATCCCAGCATTAAATGAAGTTCAATTTTCTATAACTAGTAATAGAGGTTGTTATGGAGCTTGTTCTTTCTGTGCAATAACTACTCATCAGGGCAGAATGATTCAAGTTAGAAGTAAGGAATCTTTAGTCAGAGAAGCTACTTTACTAACTAAATTGCCTAATTTCAAAGGTTATATTCATGATTTAGGTGGACCAACAGCAAATTTCCAAGCTCTCGCTTGTGATAAACAATTAAAAAGCGGTCCTTGTGATACAAAACAATGTCTATTTCCAGAGCCATGTAAAAATTTAAAAGATTCTCATTCTCGCTATTTAGATATTCTTGAAGCTATAGAAAAAATAGATGGTGTAAAAAAAGTATTTATTAGATCAGGTATTAGATTTGATTATTTAATGAGAGTATGTGATGAAAAGACTAAAAATAGATTTTTAAAACATTTAGTATTAAATAATGTAAGTGGTCAATTAAAAATTGCTCCAGAACATGTAGATCCAAAAGTTTTAGATATTATGGGAAAACCAACAGTTGATGTATATGAAGAATTTATTAAAGCCTTTAAAGATACAAATGAAAAGTTTAATAAAAAGCAATATACTATTCCTTATTATATTGCTGCTCATCCAGGTTCAACTTTACAAAGTGCAATTAATTTAGCTCTTCATACAAAAAAAGAAGGGTTTGTGCCTGATCAAGGTCAAGAATTTTATCCAACCCCTTCAACAGTATCAACTTGTATGTACTATACAGGATTAGATCCAAGACCTAATAGAAATTTTGAAAAAGTATATGTACCTAAAGGTAGAGAGAAGAAATTACAAAGAGCAATATTACAATATAATAAGGTTGAAAATAGGGCTTTAGTACTAGAAGCTTTAAGAAAAGCAAATAGAATGGACTTAGCGAAAGTATTGCTATCAGACAATAAACAAAATTTGTATAAAAATAGAAAAAATATACGAAAAAAACCTAATAAAAATCATAAAGTAAATTGACAGTTCTTACCTAAGTGATTAAAATTCTTGAAAAAGCGTAGTTTTTTCGACGCTTAGGAGCAATTATGGAAAAGAAAGATATTGATTGGAGTGCTTTAGGTTTTAAATACACTAAAACAGAAAAAAGATATGTTGCTCATTGTAAAAATGGACAATGGAGTAAAGGTGAGCTAACTGAAGATGAAACAATTACACTAAATGAAAGTGCAGGTGTTTTCCAGTATGCTCAAACATGTTTTGAGGGTTTAAAAGCTTATACAGCAAAGAATGGTAAGATTGTAGTATTCAGACCTGACTTAAACGCTCAAAGAATGGCAGATACATGTAAAAGACTATGTATCCCTGAATTCCCTAAAGAAATGTTTATCGAAGCTGTAGAACAAGTAGTAAAAGCAAATGCTGCTTATGTTCCACCTTATGGAACTTCTGCTTCATTATATTTGAGACCATTTATTATTGGTTCTTCTCCAGTTATTGGAGTTAAAGCTTGTGAAGAATATCAATTCAGATTGTTTGCTTTACCTGTAGGTCCTTATTTTAAGGGTGGATTAAATCCAATTAAAATTATGGTAAGTGATTATGATAGAGCAGCACCAAATGGAACTGGTAATATTAAAGCTGGTTTAAACTATGCAATGAGTTTATATCCTGGTTATTTAGCTAAATCAAAAGGTTATGCTGAAAATATGTATCTAGATTCAAAGACTAGAACTTATGTTGAAGAAACTGGTGGTGCAAACTTCTTATTTGTAACTAAAGATAATAAAGTAGTAACACCAAAAAGTGAAACAATTTTACCTTCAATTACAAGAAGATCACTTTTAGTTGTAGCAAAAGATATTCTTGGTTTAGAAGTTGAAGAAAGACCTGTTAAATTTGATGAAGTTGAAGATTTTGCTGAATGTGGTTTGTGTGGTACTGCTGCAGTAATTTCTCCTGTTGGTCTTGTACATACTGAAGAGAAAGATATTATCTTTAATGGTGATCCAAATAAAGTTGGACCAATTACTAAAAAGCTATATGATACCTTAACTGGAATTCAATTGGGAGATATTGAAGGTCCTAAGGGCTGGATAAAAGAAATTCTATAATAGGTAATATATATATATTTTGTTTAGGAGTGCATTAGCACTCCTTTTTAATTCTCATAAAGGCATAAAAAAACTCTAGGCAAATACCTAGAGTTTCTTTCTTTCAATGTAATTAAGCAGAAATAACTGTTAATAAAATCTTTATTAAGAATAAAGCTGTAACAACCCAAGTCATTGGAGTGATTTGTTTTGTTTTTCCTGTAACAAGTTTTAATACTGTGTAACTTAAGATACCGAACATAATACCATCAGAAATTGAGTAAGCTACAATCATCATAATGATACATAAGAATGCAGGAACTGCTTCTGTAATGTCATGGAAATCAATTTCAGTAACAGGAGTAATCATTAATACACCAACAATGATAAGAGCTGGAGAAGTAGCAGCAGATGGAATAGATCCGAAGATTGGTTCTAAGAACAATGAAATTGCAAATAAAATAGCAACAACAACTGCAGTTAAACCAGTTCTACCACCAGCAACAACACCTGAAGAAGATTCTACGAATGTTGTGATTGTTGAAGTACCTAATACAGCACCAACAGTAGTACCAATAGCATCAGCAAATAAAGCTTCTTTACAGTTAGGGATTGAACCATCTTTTTGAATCATGTCAGCTTTTGTAGCACAACCAATTAATGTACCAACTGTATCAAACATGTCAACAAATAAGAATGTGAAACATACTACAACGAAATCTAATGAAAGCATGTTAGAGAATTCAAATGGGAAGAAATATGGTGCTGAAGGTAAGTAAGAACCACCTGCGTATGAAGTAACTCCGAATGGGATACCAATAACAGTTGTGATTAAGATACCATAAAGCATTGCACCCTTAACACCTTTAGCCATCATGAAAGCAATTATTACTAAACCGATCATAGCAACTAATGGAGCTCCTGAAGTCCAAGCTGGATTTAAGTGTACTAAAGTTGCACCGTCTGCAACGATAATACCAGCATTTTGGAAACCAATGAATGCGATAAATAATCCGATACCAACAGAAATAGCTTTTTTCAAATTGCTAGGAATACTATTTACGATAGCTTCACGAACGTTAAATGCTGTTAATAAGATAAAGATAATACCTTCAACAAATACTGCTGAAAGAGCAAATTGCCAAGTTTTACCCATACCTAAAACAACGGTGAAAGCTAAGAATGCGTTTAAACCCATACCTGGAGCTAAAGCAAAAGGTAGATTAGCAAGTAATCCCATTACTAATGTTGCAAAAGCACCTGCAATTGCAGTAGCGGCAAAAACGCGAGAGAATTCCATACCAGCAGCTGATAGGATACCTGGATTAACAGCAAGGATGTAAGCCATTGTTAAGAAAGTGGTTACACCAGCCATAATTTCTGTACGTACATTTGATTTTCTTTCTGAAATTTTAAAGAAATTGTCCATTAATGCACTCCTTATATTTAGTGATTGTCGTTACCATTATATAGTATAACTATCAATAAGTACAGAAATATTTTTATAAATGTTGCACCTTGTTGCTATGTAAAGAATTATAGTATATTACAGTATTTATATGAAATATTTCGTTAAAATTAAAAAAAATATATTATTATTGTAGTAAATATAAATGATAAAAAAAGACATTTTTTTTGTTTTTTGGGAGTTTTTGTTAAATTTTAATTAATTTTCCTTGTGAAATTTAATAAATAGATGTTAGAATATTAGACAATTTAAAGAAATGAATAAAACAAGTAATTGGAGAAAAATAATATGGATAAAAAAGAAATGATGGAATTAATTGATGTTTCATCAAAAAGAAAAGTCGCTGATCTTTGTATAAAAAATGCAAAAGTTGTTGATGTTTTTAATAGAAATGTTTTTGAAAGTGATGTTTTAATTATTAAAGATAGAATCGCAGGCTTTGCAAAATGTGGGTATGGAAAAGCAAAAGAAATCTTTGATGCAAACTTTTCATATATGATTCCTGGATTTATCGATTCGCATGTCCATATTGAATCTTCTCACTGTACTCCTGAAGTATTTTCAAATTTATTAGTACCAAATGGAGTTACTACTGTTATAGCTGACCCTCATGAAATTTGTAATTGTCATGGTTTAGACGGATTAGATTATATGCTTGAAGCAAGTGAAGATTTGCCTTTAAAAGCTTATTTTATGGTTCCAAGTTGTGTTCCAGCTACGGACTTTGAACATAGTGGTGCAATTTTAGATGCAAAAGAAATAGCAAAAAGAATAAATTGTGATAGGGTTCTTGGTCTTGGTGAAATGATGAATTATCCAGGAGTTATAAATAATGATGAATCTGTAATTGATAAAATTCAATTAGCACATGACAATAATAAAATAATTGATGGACATTCTCCAAATGTTTATGAAAGCGATTTAGATGCTTATTGTGCAGCAGGGATAAAAGATGATCATGAATGTGCTACAAAAGAGGATTTGGAAGAAAGAATTAGACGTGGTATGTATGTAATGTTAAGAGAAGGGACAGTTTGTAAAGATGAAGTTAATCTATTAAAAGGTGTAACTGAGGCAAATTATAGAAGATGTCTTTTCTGCACTGATGATAGACAAGTTGAATCATTATTAGAATTAGGAAGTATTAATAATAATGTAAGATTAGCTGTAGAAAATGGGTTAGATCCATTCATTGCAATTTCAATGGCAACAATTAATAGTGCTGAATGTTATAATTTGAAAGATTTAGGTGCAATTGCGCCAAGATATATTGCTAATTTCTCTTTAACTCAAAACTTAAAAGATTTTAATATGGATTATGTTTTTGTTAATGGTAAATTAGTTGCTAAAGCTAAAAAAATGATTGATGAAGTTCAAATAAAACCAATTCCAGATAAAGTAAAATCTAAAATGAGAGTTAAAGATTTTAGTTTGAAAAGTTTAGAATTGCCTTTGAAATCTAGTAAAGTTAGAACAATGGAAATAGTCCCTGGTGGAGTAGTCACTAAAAAAGCTGAATCTATAGTTGAAATTGAAAATGGTCTCTATAAATATAGTGATGATGATATTTGTAAGATTGTTGTAGTTGAAAGACATAAAGCAACTGGAAATTGTGCTGTAGCTTTATTAAAAGGGTTTGGACTAAAACAGGGTGCAATTGCAACAAGTGTTGCACATGATTCTCATAATATTATTGCTGCTGGTAAAAATGATGAAGATATATATTTAGCAATAAATGAATTAATAAAAATTGGAGGAGGAATGACAATTACATTAGATAATAAAGTTATTGATTCCTTCTCTCATCCTATTGCAGGATTAATGAGTGATCAAAATGCTGATATTGTAGCAAAAAGACTGAATGAAATGGTAATTAAGGCTTATGATAATTTGGGCATTAGTAAAAGCTTAGATCCATTTATGACCTTATGTTTTATGTCTCTTCCAGTAATTCCTGAATATAAAATAACTGATATGGGATTATTTGATGTAACAGAATTTAAATTTGTGGATTTAGAATTATAGATAATAATTGTTAGTATATTAAACCGTTGAGATAGAATATTATTTCAACGGTTTTTTTATATTCTATAGTCTGAAGGCTTTTTCCCTGTGACTTTTTTAAAGGTATTATAAAAGTGAGATTCGTATTGATATCCCAGCAATAATGATATTTCTTTATAAGATAAATCAGTAGATTCAATAAAATTAATAGCTTTTTCAATTTTTAATTTATCTAAATATTCATGAGGAGATAATCCCGTTTCTCTTTTAATTATTCTATATATTTGTGAACAACTAAGCGATACTGCATTAGAAATATCTTGGATTTGATAATTATTTCTAACAGTTGAGTACATAATTCTATCTATTTCTTTAAATTTATTTAATTTTGTTTTTTTAGTTTTGTAATTACTTTTTTCTTTTATTAAGTTGCCGAAGATTTGATAACATAATCCCTCAATTATTAAAGGAGAGTAATGTTCATTACTAACTTCTTGGAACATAGATTCAAAATAAGAAGTAATATAAGAAATATCATGATCAAAATTATATGTAAATTTGTCTTTCCCAAAAACTCTTTCAATATATTTTTTAGCTTTATTTCCTTTAAATCCTACCCAATAACAAGTCCAAGGATCCTTATCATCCGCTTTATAAATTACAGGAGTGTTTGGGGGAACTAAAAAACAATTTTGTTTATTTAGAGTATATGTTGAATTATTTACAGTATAGATGCCACTACCACTAACTACATAATGGAGAATATAATATGTTCTCCAGTCATGACCGAATGTAAATCCTGGTTCATTATGCGATAGTCCTACATTGATAATTGATAAATCAGAATCTTGATAAAAATCACCCTCTTCAAAAAAAAAGTCAAAGCCTTTCATGTTTTTTTACCTTAATAATTTTTGTTTTGTAATTCATTTCATTAGTAAAAAATGCATGAAATATATAATAAAATGAACGATATAATTATATACATTTTTTCCTTGAATGATAATATAAATAATATGTAAATATATTATAAATATCACTTTTGAGCCTTAAATTAAAGATTAGAGAAAAAATAATTAGATTGATCCTTATGTTGTTCTCTAATTTTTATAAATTTTAAAGATAATAAAAGACTCAATTTTGATTTAAAAATATAATTTAATTATTATTGAAGAAGGCTTTTATGGTTTATAAAAATTGTTTTCCTAATGGTTGTAAAAAAGCATTAACTTTTAGTTTTGATGATGGGATAGAACAAGATTTACATTTACAAGAAATATTTAGAAAAAATAATAGCAAATGTACATTTAATCTTAATTCAGAGATTATGGGACAAAGAAATTGTTTTTTATATAAGGATGTAATGGTATCAAGATTAACAAAAGAACAAGTTAAGGATAATTATTATGATTTTGAGATTGCAAGTCATGGTAGTGTGCATCCTTTTTTAGAAAAAATGTCTGTTGAGGGAATTATTTCAGATATTATTACTGATAGAAAAAATCTTGAAGCTATAGCAAAATATCCTGTTAGAGGATTTGCTTATCCCTATGGGACTTATAATCAAACTGTTATAGATACATTAAAAGCTTTAGGTGTTAAATATGCTAGAACCATTAAAGATACCCATAATTATGAAATTCCAACAGATTTCTTACAGTGGCATCCAACCTGTCACTTTGAAGATGAAAATATCTTTGATTTAATTTCAAAATTTATTGAATCAAAAGAAGATTCCTTAGAATTATTATATATTTGGGGCCATTCTTATGAAATTGAGTCAGATAATATGTGGAATCATATAGATAAGATTTGTAGTATTTTTAAAGATAGAGAAGATGTTTGGAAAGCTACAAATATGGAAATTTATAATTATCTAAAAGCTTTAGATCAATTAGAATTTACTTATGATCAAACAATAGTAACAAATCCTACTTCATTAGACTTATGGATTAGTGTTGATGATAAGATCAAATGTATTGAAAAAGGGAAGACACTCTATATTGAGTAAAATATATATGTGCTTATTAACAAATTAGAATAAGATAATTGTATTTAGTAATTTCTTGTTCAAGGCAACTATTATAAAGTTTTTATAATAGTTGTTTTTTGTGTAAATATCAAAAAATCATTCATAAATTTATCTTTATTGAATAAAAAATATAATGGAATAAAAATAATCAAAAAATGCAATAAAAAACCTTTCTTTTAATTAAAAGGTATGGTATTATTAACCAAGTTGTTTTAAAAAACAATTCGGTTGAGGTGTTTAATATTTATGAAAGTTCCAAAGACAAAAGACAATAATAATAACATTGAGGTTAGAGTAAGATTTAGTTGTGAAAAATTTTATTTTGGTCCAGGTGCTGCACGTTTACTTGAGTTAATAGACAAAGGGGAAAGTGTTAGTAAAGCTTGTAAATTAATGAATATGTCTTATTCGAAGGGCTGGAAAATATTAAATATCATAAAAGATGAAACCGGTTATGACGCTGTAATTAGACAACAAGGTGGGATTAACGGGGGAAAAACAATCTTAAGTGAACAAGGTAAAGCTTTATTAGAATCTTTTAGAAATCTTGAAAAAGATATTAAAGAATATGCAAAAAATAGATTTGATCAATATTTAGAGGAAAATAATGACTAGAAAAGATTTTAGAAAACATTTACAGCATCCTAAAGTAATAATATCTTTATTTGCAATTTTATTTTTTGTAATATTTTTTGCATCCTTTTTTATTGGTAGATATCCAATAAAACCATCACAATTAGTTTTAGTCTTGTTATCAAGAGTTTTTAATATTGAACCTACTTGGTCAAAAACAGTTGAATCAATAATTCTTAATGTAAGATTGCCTCGTATATTAAGTTCAGCAATAATTGGAGCAGCTCTTTCTCTTTCTGGTTTAAGTTATCAAGGAATGTTTAAGAACCCAATGGTATCTCCTGATGTTTTAGGAACTAGTGCAGGAGCTGGTTTTGGGGCCTCTTTAGCTATTTTATTGGGTCTATCATATTTTACAATTAGCTTTATAAGTTTTGCTTTTGGTTTATTGGCAGTAATATTAGTAACTTTTATTAGTTCAAAAATTATGAATCAAAGAACACTTGCATTAATTCTAGGTGGAATAATGATAAGTTCTTTATTTTCGTCTGCGACTTCTTTTGTAAAATTAGTTGCTGATACTGATAATACATTACCAGCAATAACATATTGGTTAATGGGCTCTTTAGCATCTGTTAGAAAATCAGATGTATATTTTCTTTTAATAGTAACAGTAATAGGAGCAATTCCTCTTTTCTTATTGAGATGGAAATTAAATTTATTAACACTCGATGAAGATGAAGCTATGAGCTTAGGAATTAATACTATTCTTTTGAGAAAGATAGTTATAGTTTGTGCAACTTTAATGACTAGTGCCTCAATTTGTGTAGGTGGGCATATTGGTTGGATAGGTTTAGTAATTCCTCATTTTACAAGAATGGTAGTTGGTTGTGATTATAGAGTATCTCTTCCTGTATCAATTTTGATGGGATCATCATTTTTGATGTTAGTAGATACAATTAGTAGAAGTTTATTAACTAGTGAAATTCCAATTGGTATTTTAACTTCCTTTATAGGTGCACCATTTTTCTTATACCTCATGATTAGGGAGGCAAAGAAAGTATGAGTTTAAAGGTTGATAATTTAAGTTTTAGTTATGCAGATAAAAAAATATTAGATGAAATTTCCTTTGAAATTAATCCTGGGGATTTTGTATGTCTTTTAGGTAGAAATGGAGTAGGGAAAAGTACTTTATTTAAACTATTGCTTGGTTTTTTACATAAAGCATCTGGCCAAATATTAATTGATGATAAACCTTTAGAACATTTTAGTAGAAAAGAATTAGCTAGAAAAATTGCATATATACCTCAATATACAACAAGTGCTTTTAATTATACTGTTTTTGATACTGTTTTAATGGGAACTACTTGTAGATTAGATACATTAGGCTCTCCTAAAGCAAAAGAGAAAAAAATAGCCTTTGATGCTTTAAAACAGTTTGAAATAGAACATTTAGCCCATAAAAATAGTGATGCTATTAGTGGTGGTGAAAGACAGTTAGTTATTTTAGCTAGAGCTGTAGCCCAGGGTTCTAAGATTTTAATTTTGGATGAACCAACTGCAAATTTAGATTATGGTAATCAAGTTAGAGTAATGAAAACTATATCAAAATTAAAAGAAATGGGCTATGCAATTATTTTATCAACCCATAATCCAGAACAGGCAATGTGGTTTAGTGATAAAGTTATGTTACTTGATGATAAAAAAGTATTAGCTTTTGGAAATACTCAAGAAGTTATTAATGAAGAGTTATTAAAGAAAATTTATTCAATTGATATTGATTTGATAGAAAAAGATGGCAAAACCTTATGTGTGCCAAGAATTGAGGAATAGCTATGTTTAGTTGGAATGAGAAAAATATTAATTGGTTTAGTTCAAGTGCCAAAGAAACTGATTTTCATAAAAAATTAGCACAGCAAATAATTCCTTATATAAATAAAGATGATTCGCTTTTGTCTTTAGGTAGTGGTTTGGGTTTTCTTGAGAGAGAGTTATCTCCATATTTAAAAAAAATGGTTTTAATAGATAATAATGATGTTGCAATAGATTTTTTAAATAAACATAAATTAAAGAATCAAACAATAATCAATACTGATTGGAGTAAATATAATAAAAAGGCTGATTATTTATTACTTTCATTTTTTTCTAGGATGTATATAAACGATAGTCTTGATGACTTTTTAAAGTTAGTTAATAAAAAAATCTTTTATATAGTTAATCAAAGACATTGTAATGATGGTGAAGTTGAATCCTATTTAAATAAGAAAAAAGCTAATTATTCTTATAAAAAGATTCAATTAGATTTTAATCAAGTATTAAAGAAAAGTGAAATTAATGATTATTTAAATCAATATTATTCTCAGGTGTCTGAAGAAAAAAAAGAGAAGTTATTACAAAACTTTAAACCTTATAAAGATGATTTAGTAGTTTTTAATAATAGAAAAAAAATAATTTTATTCATTATAGAAAAAGGAGAAAAATAATGAAGAAAAAAATAATATTTGTTCTTTTTTCTTTGCTTTTAGCTAGTAGTCTTCTTTTTGCAGAAGGTCAAAAAGAAAACTCATATATCCAAAAGCAACAAGAAACAAAAATATTCGTTGACTCCCTTGGTAGAGAAGTTGAAGTCCCAACAAATATTGAAAGAGTTGCTCCATCAGGAAATTTATCACAACAGATAATTTATTCAATTGTTCCTGATGAAATGGTAGGTTGGGGCTCTCGTCCTACTGCTGAGATGCAAAAATATTTTAAACAAGAAGTAGTTAATAGACCTGTTTATGGTGCCTTTTACGGTAAAAAAGCAAACTTAAATATGGAAGCTTTATTAGTTGCTGATCCTCAAGTTGTTGTTGATATTGGAGAAATAAAAGGCTCTGTAGAAGAAATGACTAAAGACTTAGATGATTTACAAGCAAAGTTAAATATTCCTGTTGTTTTTATTGCTTCATATTTAGATGATATGGGGTCTACATACCGTGCTTTGGGTGATTTATTAAACAAAAAAGAAGCAGGGGAAGAAAGAGCTGAATATTGTGATCAAACAGTAAATGAAGCAAAAGAAGTTTTAGCAACAATTAGTGAAGATACAAAACCTACAATCTATTATGGTACTGAGCAAGATGGATTAACATCATTCCCTAAAGGAAGTTTCCATACTCAAGTATTCCCTTTAGTTGGTGTTAATAATATTGTTGAAGGTAAAGGTAATTCAATAAAAGTAAGTCCTGAACAATTAATTATTTGGGATCCTGAATATATTATTTTAACTGGAGAAGGCGGTTATGAATCATTCTTAAGTGAAGATAGTCCTTTTAAAGACTTAAAGGCAATTAAGGAAAATCATATTTTTGTAATACCTGAAGGGCCCTTTAACTGGATAGATAGACCACCAGCCATGAACAGAGTTCTAGGTATGAAATGGTTAGGAAATTTAATTTATCCTGATAAATTTAATTATGATATAAAACAGGAAGCTAAAACTTTCTATAGTTTATTCTATAATTATGATTTAAGTGATCAAGAACTTGATGAACTTTTAAAAAATTCAACTAGATAAATATTTTGCTATTAAAGGAATGAAAATTCTTTTAATAGCTTTTTTTTATATATAATTAAGTTTTAATTTTTTATATATATTGCAAACATAATTAATTCATAGTATTTTTTTAATAACCTAGGAGATACTAAAATTATGAGTTTAAATAATTTAGAAAAACAAATAATTGAATTAAGAGAGCAAATTGTAAGATTATCAAGTAGTTCTCTATCAGTAAGAAATGAAGCTTTAACTTTAATTAAAAATGGACTAGTTAGAGATAAAGAAATGATTTTTGAAGCAAATGGCAAAGATTTACAAGCTGCTAAAGAATCAAATTTACCCTCAGCTATAGCTTCAAGATTAAAGTTTGATGAAAAAAAATTAGAAGCCTCTTTATTAGGCCTAGATATGGTCATTTCTCAAAGTGATCCAATTGGTGATGTTCTAGAAAAAAGATTATTGGATGATGATTTAATTCTTGAAAAAGTAAGTTTCCCCTTAGGTGTTATTGCAATGATTTTTGAATCTAGACCTGATGCTCTTATACAAATAGTTTCTTTGGCCCTAAAAAGTGGTAATGGAATTATTTTAAAGGGTGGTAAAGAAGCAAATTATACAAACAGAGCATTAATTGAAAGTATTAATAAATCGTTAGAAGATTCTGTATTAAAATCATTTTGGGTTATTTTAATTGAAAGTCATAGTGATGTAGATACATTATTAACAATGGATGGTTATATTGATTTAATTATTCCAAGAGGATCAAACGCTTTTGTTTCCTATGTAATGAATAATTCAAAGATTCCAGTAATGGGACATTCAGATGGTCTTTGCTCAATTTATGTAGATGAATCAGCTGATTTAGAAAAAGCAGCAATTGTTTGTTATGATTCAAAAACGCAATATCCTTCAGCTTGTAATGCTGTAGAAACAATATTAATTAATAAAAATATTTATAAAGAGTTTTTGCCGCTTTTAAAAACTGAATTAGATAAAAAAGATGTTATAATTCATGGTGATGAATTAGTATGTGAAGTTATTGACTGTATAAAAGCAACAGATGAAGATTTTGATACTGAGTATTTGAATTATGAAGTTGCTATAAAAGTAGTTGATGATGTTGATGAAGCTATTAATCATATTGCTATTCATGGATCCCATCATACTGATGCTATCCTAACTAAGAATGAAGCAAATATATTAAAATTCTTTAATAGTGTTGATAGTGCAGATGTATTTAGCAATTGTAGTACTAGATTTGCTGATGGATATCGATTTGGACTAGGAGCCGAAGTTGGGATTTCAACTTCAAAATTGCATGCTCGTGGTCCAGTAGGTGTTAAAGGCTTAATGAGTACTAAATACTTATTAAAGGGAAATAATCAAATAATTGAAGATTATAGTTCTAATAAAAAAAGTTTTAAACATAAGGAATTAAAATAATTTCTTAGTGGTGGTATAAAATGTCGAGAGATTTCTCAAATATAAAAAGAGTAGTAATAAAGGTTGGAACCAATTTACTATCTAGTGAAACAAAAATTGATGAAAAAAGAATTAAGATTATTGTTGATCAAATAGCTGAACTAAAAAAACGTGGTTATCAAGTTGTTTTAGTTACATCCGGTGCTATTGGAATGGGTGCTAAAGAATTGCATATCAAACAAAGTGTTAAAGATATTGCAATGAGACAAGCTTTAGCATCAATTGGACAACCCATCTTAATGAGTACATATAGAAAATACTTTAAAGAGGAAGATATAGTTTGTTCTCAAGTATTAATTACTAGAAAAGAATTAGATAAGAGAAAAACTTATGTTAATTTAAGAAATAGTATTTTTACTTTGCTTGATTTAGGTATTGTTCCAATTCTTAATGAAAATGACTCAATAAGTACTGCTGAAATTGGTTCAGCCTTTGGTGATAATGATAGAATGAGTGCTTTAGTTGCATCAAAAATTGATGCTGAGTTATTAGTAATTCTTACTGATATCAAAGGATTATATGATGATAATCCTAATACTAATGAAAATGCAAAATTTATTGATGAAATAGATACCATTGATGATAAAATCATGGGTTATGCAAAAGGGGCTGGTTCTACATTTGCAACTGGTGGTATGAGAACTAAGTTATTAGCTGCAAAAATTGCGGCAATAGCTGGTTGTGGTTGTGTTATTGCTAGTGGAATGGATGATAAGGCACTAATCAAGATTATTAATAATGAAGATTTTGGAACTTTTATTCATTCAAAAGAAAAGAAAAGTCAACGAGCAAGGTGGATAATTAATAGCTCAACTAATGGTACCATATTGATAGATGATGGTGCAAAAAGGGCACTTGAGCATAACAAAAGTTTATTACCTAGTGGAATTATTGAACTTACTGGTGTTTTTGAAGCAGGGGATGTAATAGAAATTTGTGATAAAAACGGACTTGCCTTTGCAAAAGCCGTACCTTATTATGATAGTACTGATATTGTAGCAATAAGTGGTCACAATAGTAGCGATATTGAAAATTTATTAGGACCTGGAAAAAAGACAGTAATTTTCCGTCCAGAGGATTTAGTTTTTATAAATGAGTCAAATTAGTAAATATAGAATTTATCATAGAAAACAAGATGTAGGTAAAAAAATAGAACAATTGCATAGAAGTGAACAATTGGCTATTGGAATTATTGATGTTGGAACTTTAGAACAGTTAATGCAATCTCTCAAATGGTACTCAAAGAATATGAATTTCTGCTTGCATGCTGTTATAAGTGCTGAAAGAGGGGATGTTAAATCTTTTAAAGAAGAATTCCCTGATGTTACTTTTATAGTTTTCCCATCGATAACTTCTTTTGGTGAATGTACAAATGCCTTTGCTGATGAATGCTTTACAACATTTTTTATGGTTGTTAGAAGTGATATTGAAATAATTAGATTTGAAGGAGCTTATCTTTTTGATCTATTAAATAAGAAAGAATCTCCAATTGCACTAGTTCCTGCAATTGCTAATAGCAATAAGGAAATAATTCCTTCAATGAGAGCTCCAAAACTTGATGGAACATTAATTGATCCTGTTTCATATTTCCCTCATATAGCATCAACTGAAGTTTATCAAACCCTTTATCCATTTTATGGTATTGGGTTATTTGATAGGGCTTTCTTCCAGCGTTTAAGAGGTTTTGATACGGAAATTAAAAGTGAATATTATCAATATTTAGATTTTGGTCTTAGATGTAATTTATTTGGTCATATTATTGGTTGTACAAGTGCTTTTATAATTAGTTTCCCTGATAGACTGAGTATTGTTGAAGATAGATCTCCTGTTGAAGGTCTTAGCAAAGTTCACACAAGAGTATTAGGTGTTGAAACAATTAATGGTAAAAATTTTGCTCATAAATTTAGAGGTCATTTTGATAAAAAGACTTTTAATGATGAAGTTAAAAATAAGATTATTATTTTAATTAAAAAAGATTTTAATACTTTAGTATCAACTTGGAAATATACTCCAGAAGAATCTATAGAGACTAATGAAGACTAATACTTTTATATTTCGAAATCTGTTTTTCAAGAATTATTATTTTAAAAAAGTAAAAATATTATTTTTGCTACTTTTAATGAATATTTTTTTCTTGCAAATAATTAGTGCTAAGGCTTTTTTTGATTATCCTATTTCTACAGTATTTATCGATGCTGGTCATGGAGGAATGGATAGTGGGGCTGTAGCATCTTATGATTTTAATCCTTTAATAGAAGAAAAAGATATTGTTCTTGAAGTTGCTTTGGGTGTAGAAAAATACCTAAATAAAACATTAAGTGATATAGATGTAATCCAAATTAGAGACGATGATACATATTATACTTTGCAAGAAAGAAGTGAATTTGCATATAAATATCCACTTGAGGATAAGTCTTCATCAATTTTTGTCTCTATCCATGCTAACTCTGCCTCAAGTAATTCAGCAAAGGGATTTGAAATTTTTACTAAACTTGAAAAAAAGCAAGTTGATTTGTTTGATGAAGAAACCCCTGTGGAAAATATTGATTTGTTTGTTAATGAGCGATTTGAAGTTTTAAGTGAACAACAATATCAAACTAGTTATCAATTAGCACAACAAATTGAAAATGCCTTTAAAAAAGATTTTCCTCAGCTAAGAGATAGGGGAATAAAAAGTGATGATTTATATGTATTAAATGTCTGTAGAACTACAGGCTGTTTGATAGAAATAGGTTTTTTATCAAATGAAGATGAAGCAAAGTTGTTAACAGATTCAGCTTATTTAAATAATATTTCAAAAACTATTTCTGATGGAATTGTTGAATATATAAAAAAACGGAGATAAAAATTATCTCCGTTTTGAATATTAATTATTTTCTTTATCAAGTTTCATTCTTTCTTGAGAAACTAAATCGCGTTTTAATGTTTTTAATTTCTTAGATAAACTTACTTTATAAATATGTGGATTAATTTGTCTCTTATAAGATTTGTGGAACATATCTAAATTTGATTGAGCAAATTGTTGTAATTCTTTTAAATCTTTGATAGGAGCTAATCTTGCACCATTCTCCATTTTTTTACTTAATAGGGGAACTGCTTTTGTGTATTTAGTACCTTTTAATTTAAAGAAATCTGTTTCACTAAATGGATGATAGAAAGTATAATCTTTACCATTTTCAATTTTTTCAGAATCTAGAGAAATTAAATCAGCAATAGCACCCATTTTTTCATCGTAGAATCTCCAAACTTGTTTAATAGCTGGATTAGTAGTTTTGCTAAAGGAGTTTGAGATTTTCATAGTTGGAATATATTTGCCATCACTACCTTGTTTAGCACAAAGTTTATAAACTCCATTTAATGAAGATTGGAAACCACCTGTAACTAAGTGAGTACCAATGCCCCACATATCAATTGGAACTTCTTCAGAAACTAAAGCTTGAATTATTTCTTCAGTAATATCGTTTGATACAACAATAATAGCATCTTCTAATCCAGCTTCATCTAAACGATCTCTAATAACTCTAGGTAAATAACTCATGTCTCCAGAATCGATCCTAACGCCCATTTTTTTGCCTTTTGCTTTTTGTTCAAGACCAATTTTAATGGCATTATCAATTCCAGAACCTAAAGTATCATAGGTATCAATAAGTAAGATACAATTATCAGGATAAATTTCAGCAAACTTTCTAAAAGATTCTTCTTCACTATCAAAACTCATTACCCAAGAGTGCGCCATAGTACCACTTACTGGAATATTAAATAATTTACCAGCTAGAGTATTACTTGTAACTTTAGTACCACCAATAAAGGATGCTCTTGATGCACTTAAAGCCCCATCATCACCTTGAGCTCTTCTAAGACCAAATTCCATGATGCTAGAACCTTTGCTTGCAAATACCATTCTTGAAGCTTTTGTTGCAATTAGTGTTTGAAAGTTGATTGTATTTAATAGCATTCCTTCAATTAATTGAGCATCAATTAAGTTTGTATGAATTCTAATTAAAGGTTCACCTGCAAATACTACTTGTCCTTCATCCATTGAATATAGAGTACCTTCAAATTTATAATTTCTTAAATATTCTAAGAAATCTTCTTCAAAAGAGTTTAATGATTTTAAATATTCAATATCATCATCACTAAATTTAAAGTTTTCTAATTTTTCTAATAATTGGTCAAGGCCAGCGAATAGGGCATATCCACCATTAAAGGGATTTGTTCTATAAAACATATCAAAAACAACTTTTGGGTTAAAATTGTTTTTAAAGAAACCTTGCATCATAGTTAATTCATAAAAATCTGTTGTTAAAGCACTTATTTCCATATTAATATCCTACTTTCTTGGTTTAATAACATCAAAATGAGTGTAAGGAATTAATGCTTTTGGAATAGAAATTGAACCATCTTCATTTTGATAATTTTCCATAACAGCAACAATTGCTCTAGATAGTGCAACAGCAGTTCCATTTAACATATGAACATATTGTGTGTTATTGTTTTCATCTTTATATCTAATTTGAAGTGACCTTGATTGATAATCAGTACAGTTACTAGTAGAAGTTACTTCCCCATATTCACCATCATCCCCTCTACCAGGCATCCAAGCTTCAATGTCAAACTTTCTATAAGCTGGAGCACCTAAATCCCCAGTACAAGTATCAACAACTCTATATGGGATTTCAAGGCTTGAGAAGATTTCTTCTTCAATTGATAATAGTTCATCATGGAATCTATCACTATCTTCAGGTAAACATAAAATAAACATTTCTAATTTTGAGAATTGGTGTACTCTATATAAACCTTTTGAATATTGACCAGCACCGCCTGCTTCTCTTCTAAAACAATGAGATAAACCAGTCATTTTTATAGGTAAATCTTCTTTGCTTAAAATTTCATTGCTGTAATAACCACCTAAAGTGATTTCTGCTGTACCAACTAAGCAGGTATCTGTATTTTCAATAGTGTAGATATTACTTTCAGCTCCTCTTGGATTGAAACCAATACCATTTAAAATTTCTTCTTTAGCAATATCTGGAGTAATAAAAGGAGTAAAACCTTTTTTAACTAAAATATCTATTGCAAATCTTTCAAGAGCCATTTGAAGAATAACTCCTTCATTTTTTACATAATAGAATTTTGGTCCAGATACTTTTGTGCCTTTTTCAAAATCTAAAATATCAAGTTTTTCACCTAGTTGAACATGATCTAATGCTTTGAAGTCAAATTTAGTAGGTTCGCCATAGAATTTTATAGCAGTATTATCTTTGTCTTCTTTCCCGATTGGAGCACTTGGATGAGCATAGTTAGGAATAGTTCTACTTAATGCATTATATTTATCTAAAGTTTCTTTTAATTTTTCTTCAACTTCAGATATTTCTGCTTTTAGAGCTTTACCTTGTTCAATAAGTTCTGCTCTAACACTTGGATCTAATTTTCCTTTCATTTTGGAAGCATTTGCATTTCTTTGGCTTCTTAGATCTTCACTTTTGTGAAGAAGCTCAGCTCTTTCATCTTGTAAAGCAATAATGCTATCTAAATCAACTTTCATAAACCTATTTTTAATGTTTAATGAAATTTCATCTCTGCGACTTTTAAGCTCTTTTAAATCAATCATGGCTTTTTTCCTTGTGATTTTTTAATTTGTATATATAATAATGGGTTTGAAAAAAATGTACTAGATAAATTTTTATTTTTTCTCCAATTCTTTAGATCTTTCTGAAGTTTTTATTACACTATTTATAACTGCACTGGTGAATTTGTTATCACTTAGTGCTTTTATACCTTCAATAGTAGTTCCACCAGCAGAGCATACTTTACTCATTAAGCTAATAGGATTTTCCTTATCAACTTCATAAAGAGCTTTTGCACTTTCCATTGTATCAAAGGCAATTTCTAAAGAAGTATCGTAGTTTATTCCTTGATGAGTTCCACCTAAAGCAATAGCATGAGCAAATTCAAAAACAAAAGCTATAGCAGAGCCACTAATTCCAATAAAAGCACTAAACTTATCTTCATCTAAAAAGAATGCACTACCAAAAGTCTTTGCTATTTCAAAGGCTACTTCTTTATCTTCATCTTTTGTGGAAGTAGATTTACAAATAGCAGTAACCGCTTTATTACATTTTGCTGCTAAATTTGGCATAAACCTAACAATTCTATTAGATTTTAATTCTTCAGTTAAAGTTGTAGTGTTAATTCCTGCAGCAATAGATATAAATAAAACATCGTTTATGTTTGAGCTTTGAATATTTGAATATAGTTTGCTTAATATTTGTGGTTTTACACAAAGCATGACTATATTAGTGTTTTTAACTAAATCTTCAAGTGTGGTAAAAATTTTTATTTCAACTTTTGAGGATTTAAATTCATCTTCAATTAATTTAGTTTTATAATTATCAGTATCAAAGATACCGATGGATGTAAATTTGTTAGATTTTGCAACAGCTCTAAAAATTGATGAACCCATATTTCCAAGGCCAATAAATCCTATTTCTATCATAGAAACTCTCCTTACTATTATTTAAATAGTATATTAATAATTAAGTATTTTCTAGTTATCCCAACTAAGACGGTGTAAATTACCTTGCTCTTCAAGTCCTTCAAAGTCAATTTGTCTTAAATATTCATAAGCAGCAATTGCAACAGAGTTTGAAAGATTTAAACTTCTTAATTCTTTTTTCATAGGAATTCTTACGCACTCATCTTTGTGTTCAACAAGAATTTGCTCCTCAATTCCTTTATCTTCACGACCAAAGATCAAATAAGTATCTCCCTCTTTTGAATAAGAGGCTTGATGATATGATAATCTAGCTTTTGTTGTGAAAAAGAATAATTTCTCACCTTTTTTAGCGTCCAAAAACTCTTTTGTGTTTTTCCATTCAGTAATATTAGCTTTATCAAAATAATCTAAACCAGCTCTTTTTACTTGTTTTTCATCCATACTAAACCCGAGTGGATAAACTAAATCTAATTTTGCACCAATAACAGCACAAGTTCTAATAATGTTTCCTGTATTTTGAGGTATTCTAGGTTCAAAAAGAACTAAATGTAATGCCATAAAAAATCTCCTAAAAATATAATAAAAAAATATCATTATTATTAGGAGATATCAAGCAAGCTAATTAAATTAATCAATTAAGTGTATGATTTTTATAAGGATTTGAAGAAATTAAGCATTGTCTTGCTGATGTATTGATTAATAACTTTATCATTAACATCAAGACATAGCTTCGAGCTTGAGTTATTCTTTTGAATCAAATTATCATTTCCGACAATTCTACCATAATTTTCTTTATTACATAAAACTGTTATTTCTTTTCTAACTATAGTGAATAGAGAAGGGTTAATAGCAAACATTACAGCTGATGGATCATGAACAAAACATTCATTTTCACACGGATTTTCATTAATATAATAATATAACATTTTACTAAAGAAATTGCTTTCTTTTTTATTTAGGGCTTCCCATTTATTAATGTCACTAACACTGATTCTTGATTTCTGAGTTACATCTAGAGGTACAATAGCTTTTTCAATATCACTTTCAAAAACTATTTTAGCTGCTACTGGGTCTTGATGGATATTAGCTTCAGCATCAAATGTTACATTACCTTTAAATAATAGGGCTCCACCCATTGTTATAATTTCTTTTACTTTTCTTATTTCATCTGGATGTTTTTGAATCATGTAAGCCATATTAGTTAACGGCCCTGTGGTGATTATAGTTAAATCATTATCAAACTTTTTTATTAAATCTAATAATGGTTCTTCAAAAAAAGGAAAATCAATATCCTTATAAATGCTTAAATCAACTTCTAAGTTTCCAAGTCCATTTTCCCCATGAATTCTAGCACTTACTTTGTTCCTAATAAATTCATCTTTATCAATAGCATGAGATAACCCCTTTAATATAGGTATATCTTTTTGCTTAAGCAAATCTAAAATGTATCTTGAGTTTAAACAACTGTTATCAGTTGTAACATTGCCATAAGTTGTGCAAACAGCTAAAAGATTTATATTTTCATCAGCGACAGCTAAAGCGAGCGCTAAACTATCATCAATTCCTGTATCTAAGTCTAAAATTATATTTTTCATAGAATCCCCATTATAATAAGTTATGTTTTACTATATTATTGTATGTATTTTTTAAATTTGTCTATACAAATTTTAAAAAAGTTAAACATTTTTGTTGCACTTGTTCATTTTTTATGCTTTAATAACCGACATAAGGGGAGAAAAGTGGATAAAACTGCAACATTTTTATGCTTGGCAGAAAATTCTATAGGTAAATATGTATTTATTCCTGGTAGTATTGAAAGAGCTGAGTTAATAGCAAATGAATTAAAAGACTCACATTGTGTAGCAAAACACAGAGAATTTTCTATCTACAATGGTATTTTAAATGGAGAAAAAGTTTCTGTTGTTTCTACAGGTATTGGAGAGAATTCTGCATCTATCGCTTTAGAAGAAATGATAGCAGAGGGATCTCATACTTTCTTAAGAATTGGCTCTTGTGCTTCAACTTCATTAAAATGTGGTATTGGTGATGTAATAATAGCTAGTGGTGCAGTTCGAATGGAAACAGTATCAAATGCTTATGTTCCAACAAATTATTCAACAGTCCCTAATTTTCATTTCTTTAAAACTCTAGTAAATGAAGCAAAAAAGACTTCATACAAATATGATACAGGAGTAACTGTAACTAAAGCTTCCTTTTATACAGAAGTATCTCCAAAAGCAAAAGCCGTTTCATCTTATATATTAGATAAATGGGAAAGTTATTTAAAAGCCGGAGCAACTACAACAAGTATGGAAGAAGCTGCAATTTTTGCAATTGGAGCAAAGAAAAAGGTTAGAGTTGCATCTGTTGCTGTTTGTGCAACAAATTTTAATGAATATTCAAATGTAGTTGAAGATTATCCTTTTGGATGGGAAAAGCGAGCTATTGAAGTAGGAATAAATGCTATGAGTACATTAATTGGAGAAGATAGAGATGAAAAATAAAAAGATGATGCATCTCGCAATTGAGGAAAATAGTATTAGCAAATACGTAATTGTACCAAGTAGCTATGAATGGGTTGATAAAATTGCTTCATATCTTGATGATGCAAAAGTTTTATCTCATTTTAGAGAATTTAAAACTGTAAACGGGAAATATAATTCTAAAGATATTAGTATTTGCTCAACTGGTAATGGTGGAGAGTCAAATGCTATTGCTGTTGAAGAGTTATATCAATGTGGGGCTAGAGTATTAATAAGGGTAGGAACTACTAATTCTTTAAAAGATGATATTAGAAATGGAGATGTTATTTTAGTACAAAATGCTACAAATTATGATGGAGTTAGTCTTCAATATAATTTAGTAGAATATCCATCAATTTGTGATGTTGAATTATTAATGGCTTTAGAAGACCAATGCAAAGAATCAAATGTTAAATATTCTGTTGGATCTGCATTAACTCCTATTAATTTTTATAATTCAGATAAAAACATAAATGATTTAGATTTATGTCTTGATTTGGAAGCTGGTTCTTTGTTTGATGTTTCAGCAAATTTAGGTATTAAGTCAGCCGTTATTTTAGGTGTAAATAATATAGATAATGCAATAGATATATATGGTGAAAACCAAGAGGTAGAAGAAAAGATTATTAAGATAGCTTTAGATACATTAACTAAGGTTATTAAGGAGGATTAATAATGAGTTTAGATACATTGACTATTGAAGATTTTCCAAAAGAGTTACCAGAAAATTCTGGAACTAGACAGAAATTGTATTTAAAAGTTTATGATGCAATTTATGAAGGTATTGATAACCAAGGTGATAATATTCCGGAAGGAACAAAAATTCCTACAGAAGAAGAGTTTGCAACTTATTGGAATGTAAGTAGGGGAACTATTCGTGAAGCTATGTATCACTTATTAGAAGATGGAATTATTTCAAAAGTTCAAGGTAGAAGAACCGTTATTTCTAAAACTACACAATATAAACAATATGATTTTCAAGATTTAACAAATCCTGTTTATAAAACTTTCGATATAGATAAAGTAAGTGTTAAGAGAAATCTAACTAGCACAAGCAATTGGCTTGCTGGAATTTTTTCATTAAAACCCGGAGTGCCAATAGTAAACTGTATTGTTGATTATTTCTTAAAAGAAGAAAGGGTTGCAACATCAATGTTTTTATTTCCTTTTTCTTTAGTAGAAGAAATGGGATTAGCTTGGGACAATGATTCAGTTTGGACAGCCTTTGTTACGAAAGATATATATGAGAAAGCGAATTTAAGTGAAACTTCTTTGTGCATTATTACAGATGAAATAAATGACAGTGAATTAACTTACATTGAAACCCCTGTATTATTGTCAGAAGAATTTTTATTTGAAAAAGAAAAATGTTTTTGCTTTGCAAGAACATATCTTACCCATGAGAAGACTAGGATAAAAATCCTAAGAAAATAAGATTATGAATATTTGTCTATTGAGGAGGACGATATGAAAAGAAAAATTGTTTTATTTTTTACACTTGTTTTATGTAGCTCTTTATTATTCGCAAGCGGAAGTAAAGAAAGCGAAGCTAAGGCAACTGACGAAGCAGCTTCAGATCAATTTAGTGCAATTTATCTAGTAAATGGTAGTTTAGGAGATAAAGGTTTCTATGATTCTGCAGCTAGTGGTTTTACAGCTATGAAAGAAAAACATGGTGCAAATACTAAAATTGTTGAAATGGGTAGAAATGAAGCTAGTTATGAAAGCTATTTCTTAGATGTTTCAGAACAAGATTGGGATGTAATTACAGCTGGTACTTGGTCTGTTCTAGAATTAACTCAAGAGACAGCACAAGCATTCCCTGATAAGCAATATTTATTCTTTGATGGTTCAATTGATGAACCTAATGTTATGAGTATTACTTATAAGTCTGAACAAACTGGTTTTATGGCTGGTGCTTTAGCAGCTTCAATGCTTAGTGTTGATGATCCTAAAATTGATAATTCACAAAAATTATTAGGATTTGTAGGTTCAATGGATACTCCAAATATTAACGACTTCTTAGTTGGTTATATTCAAGGTATTAAATATATTGATCCATCAATTAAATTATTAACATCTTATGTTGGTTCTTTTGAAGATGTTCCAAAATGTATGGAAATGACAACACAATTATACAATCAAGGTGCACAAATTGTTTATGCTCCAGCTTCACAAAGTATTTTAGGTGCTGTATCAGCTTCAGACAATGT
The DNA here is from genome assembly GCA_963678415.1 of Sphaerochaetaceae bacterium. Taxonomy (GTDB): domain Bacteria; phylum Spirochaetota; class Spirochaetia; order Sphaerochaetales; family Sphaerochaetaceae; genus Pleomorphochaeta. Next base: position 242,071 of record OY782833.1, read on the forward strand.
TGATAAATACTTTATTGGTTGTGATACAGACATTTGGTTGGCTGTTAAAGATTCTGATCCAGAAAAAGTACGTAATGTAATTAGTTCTTCATTAAAGAACGTTGGTGAATCTTTAGAAGTAGCAATGTTAGGTATTAGAGATAAAACTATGGATTTTGGTACAACTTATAATTTAGGTATTGAATCCGGTGCTGTTGGTTTGGCTAAAAATGATAATTATAATGCTATAGTACCTTCTGCTGTTAGAAGTCAGTTAGAAGATATTGCAGCAAAAGTAGCGAGTGGTGAAATTGAGGTAACAAAAGCTGTAGGTAGACCTACTGAAGAAGTTGCACAAATGCGTGATGCAATGAAGCCTTAACCAAGAGTTAAGATTTATAACTTGTCACCAGTGAAATATCTTTACTGGTGACATATATATATTAACCAAGGAGATTTTTGTGTCAAACATAGCATTAAAAATGGATAATATTACCAAAGTATATCCCAATGGAGTTGTTGCTAATCATAACATTAAATTCGAAGTTAATTATGGGGAAATTCATGCTTTATCTGGTGAAAATGGAGCTGGAAAATCAACTTTAATGAAAATCTTGTTTGGTGAAGAAATTCCGACTGAAGGTAAGATTTATATTGATGGACAAAAAGTTAAATTAAATTCTCCATCCGATGCACTTAAGTTAGGAATTGGGATGGTACATCAACATTTTATGTTGGTCCCTTCGTTAACTGTTTTAGATAATATTATTTTAGGTGAAGAACCAAGTAAAGGTGGAGTTTTTACAGATTATAAATCAGCAGAAAAGCAAGTAAGAGCTTTGATGGAAAAATATAATATGGAAATGGATCCTTTTGCAAAAGTAAAAGATTTATCTGTTGGACAAAAACAAAAACTTGAAATATTAAAAATTTTATTAAGGGGCGCTAAAATATTAATTTTAGATGAACCTACTGCAGTATTAACACCTCAAGAAACAAAAGAATTATTTTTAGAATTAAAATTATTAAGAGATGAAGGTTATACTGTTGTATTTATTTCACATAAGTTAAATGAAGTAAGAGAGCTTTGTTCAAGAATTTCTGTAATAAGAAGAGGTGAATATAAAGGGACTTTTAACCTTTGTGATATTGATGATGATGAAATATCAAGATTGATGGTGGGCAGAAATGTTTCTACTGTAATTGAAAAGGGTAAAAAAACTAAAGGTTCACCAATACTAGAAGTAAAAAATCTAGTAGTTATAAATGAAGAAAACGTTAAGAAAGTTGATGATATTAGTTTTAAATTAAATAGTAATGAGATAATTGGAATTGCCGGTGTTGAAGGTAATGGACAATCTCAACTTGTAGAAACTATTGTTGGTCAAATACCAATAAGTAGTGGAATCATAAAAATTAATAATCAAGAAGTTTCTTTTAAAAATATAAAACAAGCTAGAAATAATAAAATAAGTTATATACCTGAAGATAGAATGACTATTGGAATGGCGGGAAGTTTATCAATAACTGAAAATATTATAGCTGATAAGATTGATGATAATAAGTTTGTAAACAAGGCTGGGTTATTAAAACTTAAAGAAATAAATGAATACGGGAAAACTTTAGTAGAAAAATATGAGATTCTTTGTAAAAACCCTGAAGTTTCAGTAGATAGTTTATCTGGTGGTAATATCCAAAAAGTTGTTTTAGCTAGAGAACTTGATAATGCTCCACATTTAGTAATTGCTGATCAACCAACAAGAGGTGTTGATTTAGGAGCCTCAGAGTTTATTAGAAAGCAACTAGTAAATCTATCGACCAACAATTGTGGCATTTTATTAATTTCATCAGATTTAAATGAATTATTATCAATATCAGATAAGATTTTAGTTATTGCTGATGGCACATTAGGAGCTTGTATTAAAGATATTAAAAATACTAGTGATGAAGATTTGGGTAAGTATATGTTAGGTATAGAAAAAATGAGCCCACAAGAGATTGAGAGGAATTGTTATGACGCTTAAACAAATAAATATTTTAGTAGATTCAGTAAAGCTCTTTTTAATTATTTTATTCTCAATAGCGATGATTTCAGTAATCATATTATTCGCTAGTGATGATCCTCTTAATGCTATTTATTATTTTTTTATTGGACCTTTTACTAGTTTAAGAAGAATTGGAAATATTATAGAAGGAGCAATACCTTTAATTTTTACAGCATTAGCCGTAATAATAATTTTTAGATGTGGATTGTTTTCCATGATTTCTGAAGGTTCTTTCTTTATTGGTTTATTAGGTGCAACTATTATTGGGACTACATTTGATTTTGGTGCAATTGCAACACCTTTTGTTGCAATAGTATTTGCAGCAGTATTAGGAAGCATAGCCTCTTCAATACCAGCTTTATTAAAATTTAAATGGGATGTTAGTGAGGTTGTATCATCAATTATGCTTAACTATATAATACAATTTTTTGTAATATATATGATTAGTTATCATTATAGAGAGCCTTTAGCTTCTTCCTTAGCTTCATTAAAAATCAATGAGAATTCACAACTAGCTTTATTAATAAAAGGAACAAAAGTTCACTTTGGTTTAATTATTGCTTTATTATTTTGTACTCTTGTTTGGGTTATTCTATATAGATCAAGACTCGGTTTTAAAATTAGAGTAATTGGTTCAAATAGTAATTTTGCAAAATATGTAGGTATTAAAACTGGCGTTTCAATGGTTATTGCACAAATTATAGCTGGAGCCATAGCAGGTGCTGGTGGTGGAGTTGAAATGCTTGGAATGTATACCAGATTTAAATGGACAACTTCTCCTGGATATGGTTGGACAGGTATTGCTGTAGCACTTTTAGCTCATTCAAATCCAATTATGGTACCAATTGCAGCTTTATTTATTGCATATTTAGATGTTGGTGCTGCAATTATGGCAAGAAGTAGTGATGTTAGCAATGAAATAGTTATGGTAATACAAGGTGTTATGATGTTGTTGATTGCAGCAAATGCTTTGTTCTCAAGATGGAGACAATCATTAGTAGTTAAAAATGCAACTAGTGAAAATAAGAGTTTATTGGAGGCAAAAGCATGATTGATCTACTTTCAAGTATTTTTAGTTTAGAATTTGTTGCAATGTGGATTCGAGTAGCAACTCCAATAATTTTTACATCATTAGGTGCTGTTATTTGTGAAAAGTCTGGTGTAGTTAATCTTGGATTAGAGGGCATAATGTTAAGTGCTGGACTCATGGGTGTTATAGGATCTGCTTATTCTAATAGTTTGTTTATAGGTATGCTAAGTGGTGTGCTTATGGGATTAATTTTAAGTGCACTGTTTGGATTTTTCCATTTATATTTGAAGGCCAATCCTGTGCTTTGTGGTACTGCAATTAACCTATTTTCAAGTGGATTTACTGTTTTTGTTATGGAACAATTAACAGGAGAAAAAGGCACAACCTCATCACTTTTAAGTAAAACTTTCCCAGTACTAAATATACCATTAATTGATAAAATCCCAGTTATAGGGCGCCTATTATCTGGCCATAACGTTTTATCATATATAGCAATATTAATGGTATTTGTAGTTTATGTCTTTTTAAATAAAACTCCTTTAGGTTTGAGAATTAGGGCTGTAGGAGAAAATGAAAATGCTATCAAATCTGTTGGTGCAAATGTTAATAAATTAAGATTTATATCTATAATGCTTTGCGGGGTTTTAGCAAGCTTCGGTGGAATGTATCTTTCCATGGGATATTTAGATATGTTTGTTAAAAACATGGTTGCTGGACGTGGTTTTATAGCATTAGCTGCTAATGCCATGGGAAGATGTACTCCTTTAGGTGCCTTGTTATCTTCATTATTATTTGCGTTCTTTGATGGATTATCAAACATAATGCAAATATTAAGAATTCCATCAGAATTTGTTCAAATGTTACCATATTTAGCTACAATTTTTGGGCTCGTGATTTATGCAATAAACATAAACCATATTAAAACTAAGAAAATAAAAGGAGTTGCAAATGCAAATATTAGAGAAAACATCTAAAACTATTGGTAAAAAACAATATCATATTAGATTATCTCCAGGAGATGTTGGTGAATATGTATTATTGCCAGGAGATCCTGCTAGAAGTGATATTGTTTCAAAATATCTCGATCAGCCAAAATTAGTTGGAAATAATCGAGAGCATAAATCTTATACTGGTTATTATAAAGGTGTAAAAGTCTCAGTAACTTCTACAGGAATGGGATGTCCTTCTGCAGCAATCGCAGCAGAAGAATTAATAAATATTGGTGCAAACTGTTTGATCAGAATTGGTAGTACTGCTGCATTACAACCAAAGATAGATATTGGAGATTTAATTGTATCAACTGGGTCTATGAAAAATGAAGGAACTTCAAGGTTTTATGTTCCAGATTGTTTTCCTGCAGTTCCAGATTTTGAATTTACGAGAGAATTGATTGATTCTTGTAAATCTAGTGGCTTTAAATATCATCATGGAATTAATGCAAGTGATGATGCTTTTTATGGCGAAACTCCAGAATGGATTGAATCACTTCATAAATTAGGTTGTTTAAATGTTGAAATGGAAAGTTCAGCACTTTTTACAATTTGCCATAAAAGAAAAGTAAGAGGTGCTATGATTTGTGCTGTTAGTGGCAATTTAGTTGAAGATAATGTTATTTATGAAAATGCCAATACAAAATTAGCTCAAGGTTGGGAAGATGAAATTCAAGTAGTACTTGAGGCAATTTATAATTTTGAAAAAGCTAAAAATACTTCTAAATAATACAAATTTAAGTTGTTGTTTTAACTTATAAAATAGTTATTGCAACAACTTTCTTTATTTTCTCTCATTCTTTAACATTCATTACTTTTAATGTTTGTTAAGGTGTGAGATTTTTTATTTTTTGTCTTTTTAGTTGAAATATTAAACTAATTTTTTTTCCCATTATTTGAATAATTGAAAATGGTAAAAATTGTATTAAATTCAATAATTCTTGAATATATAAGGAAATAAATAATATATTGACAAAATATTAAATCTGTTGGATAATTAATTTGTTGATAATTTCAATTAATTATTGGGAGTTTAATATGTCTAGTTGCTTGATTATTCCAACTTATTGGAGCACAAATACTATTGAAAGCTGGAAAGTGTTTGATCATCCTTTTCCAATCGAAGAAGAAGGAACACTTTTAAGAACTTTAGAAAACTTAAGTGAAATTGGAATAAAAGAAGAAGTAGTAATTATTCCAGTTCCATGTTCAAAAGAAATCTCTGATAAAGTTTGGGGTATTGTTAATAAGGTCTCTAATTTAAATATTAGTGTTATTGATGTTCCCACATATAATGATATGCTAGAAAAATTGAAGAAAGCAGGTATGGATGATAAATCACTTTGTCTTGTTGATACATATTGCTATGGAGGAGTAAGAAATTTAGGTCTTGCTTATGCTCAAATCAATGGGTATCAAAGAGCAATCATGATTGATGATGATGAAGTTTTATATTCAGATTATATTGAAAAAGCATTAAAACATGTAGGAAATGAGTATAATGGAGAAAAAATTTTAGCTAAAACAGGTTGTGTTGAGGATTCACTTGGAAGAAAGATTTATGAAGGCCAAGCTCACGATAGTTTATTATCTTGGCCTAAAGATAAATTATTTAATGAAGAAGTAAATTCAATGTTAACCTCATCACAAATGCTATATTCAACACCAATTGCTTTTGGTGGTAATATGGTTCTTGATAGAGAAGTTTTTTCTACTGTTCCCTTTGATCCTTTTGGTACCCGTGGTGAAGATGATGATTATGTACTTAATTGTAAATATTGCGGTTATAAAATGTTTTTTGATCCTGATTTTGTATTAATCCATCTCCCTCCAGAAAGAAATCAAAAATATTGGAGTCGTCAAAGACAAGATATAATTAGATTTCGTTATGTAAGAGAGAAGGCAAGAATTTTTAACATAGACAAAAAAGAACTTGGAAGTTTCTTTGGATATTTTACTGGTGATGATTTAGAAAAGAAAGCTGTAAACTCTAGTATAGATGCAGCACTAGTTTTTGAAGAGAATAATCGCCAAGAGTTTCTAGGTTTTTTGGATAATGCTAAGGAGGCTGTAGAAGAGAGAAAAGAAATTATTGAGGGGAAAATCGAGACATTTAAATCTCTAATTGATGTGTGGCAAAAAACCATGAATTATTTTAATTGACAAATTACAGTTAAAAGTGTTTTAATTTTATAATATGGATAATAATCTACCTTCAAATTACAAAATACTATATGAAATTTGGTTAAATTCTGGGCAAAGTAGGGCTCAAATTGCTAAGAAGCTAAATATTGATAAATCTACAGTTTCAGTTATAACCAATAAAATGCTAGAAAATAATATAGTAATTGAAAAGAGTAATTATGATGGTTCTCCACAAGGAGTTGGAAGACGACCTATAATGCTTGAGGTAGATGGAAGCTTTGGCTATATAATGGGTGTAGCACTACAACACCATTCTTATAAAGTTGTTGTTGTAGATTTTGCTGGCAAGATACTTTTATCAGAAGAAAAAAATGAAGTTATTACTCAAGAAAATATAAAACCTATAATTGAAATGCTTTATTGGAAATATTTGGAAAAATTAAAGAAATTTCCAGGTTCTTTTTTAGGAATAGGAATTGGTGTTGGTGGTCTTATTGATCATACTGATGGAACAATAATTTATTCAGTTCCATTGGAAATTGAAAAACCAAATAGAATTATTGAAAAAATAAGAAATAGCATACCTGTTCCAGTTTCTATTGAAAACAACTCAAATTGTTGTGCTATAACAGAATTAGTTTTTAGAGAATATTTAAAAAATAGTCCAGAAAATTTAATATTTTTATTTATAGAATTTAAACATTCACTCTATTCAGATTCCAATCATGGAAGAATTGGTATAGGTCTTGGAATTGTCATTGATGGCAAAATTCATTATGGTAGCAATTCTTTTGCTGGTGAATTTAAGAGTATTTTTTGTAATAAAAAAGATTATTTTAAACAATTATCCCAAGAAGAATTTAATTTGGATAATTTATTAAAAAATCCTAAATTAATGAAACAGGTTGTTGAAGAAATTTCAAAAAATATTGGTTTCTTTGTAAATGTCTTAGATATTAATGAAATAGTAATTGGTGGTGATATTGAGGGTACAGGTTCAGATATTTGCTTTGAAGTTGAAAAAGCTATTAAGGATAATTGGCAATTTCCAATAGAACGCCCAATAAACGTAAGATATTCTTCTCATGGTCCTAAAACAGTTGCCTGTGGTGCAGCTGGAAAATTAGTGAATGACTTATTTTTAGATAAGAAATTACCACTCTAATTTTAATTCTCTCTCCTTTTAAAATAGTGAATCATTTTTGAGGAGGCTTAAAATGAAAAAGATAAAACGTATTCTTTTCTCACTAGTTGCTCTAGAATTAGTTATCGCTACTTGTTTTGCACAAGGCGTAGAAGAGAAATCAACTGTTTCAGATGATCAGATTACATTAAAGGTATTAAACTATTATGATACTACTGAACCTGGTTATGAGAAAGAAAGACAAATCTGGCAAAATTTTAGAGATCAAAATCCAGATATTGAACTTATTACTGAAGATCTATGTAATGAAGCATTTCACCAAAAAGTTTCTGCATATATAGCAAGTGGTAATTTACCTGATGTTATGTATATGTATCCTTCAGGAAGATCAGCAGCTTTACATCAAAATAAGTTAGTTAAAGATTTAGAACCACTTCTTGGTGAAGAATTTTTATCAAATTTTGTACCTACAGCTTTGAATGTAAAAACTCAAGGTGGTGGATATCTTGCTGAACTTCCACAATCTATCTGTTATTCTACTGTTGTTTACACAAATAAAGGTTTATTAGATAGTTTAGGACTAGATGTACCAACAACTTATGAAGAATTAAAAGCAATGGTTCCTATCTTAAAAGCCCATGGTATTCAAACTGTATTAATGGCTAATAAGGATGATTGGGTAATGCAATCTTGTTTATTCTCAACAATTGCTGGACGTTATTTAGGTACACAATGGTTTGATGATGCTATTGCTGGCAAAGTTAAATTTACAGACCCTGAATTTATTGAAGCATTAAATATGGTTAAAACTATGTATGATGATGGTGTTATTTCAAAGAATACAATCCAGATAGCATATGGAGAGGCTCCTGGTATTTTTGCAAGTGGCAAAGCTGCATTCTTTGTTGATGGGGATTGGAAACAATCTGCTTTCTTAACAAATCCAACTACTGGAGAATCTTTAATATCACCTGAAAAACAAAAAACAGATCTTATTTTAATTCCATTCCCAGCATTACCTGGTGAAAACTATCCTGGCACAGTTTCATCAACATTAGGTTGTGGTTTTGGAATATCTTCTTCAATTCCAGAAGGTAGTGCACAAGAAGCTGCTGCAGTTAAATTAGTAAAATACCTTTATTCTTCAGAAGTTCAACAACAATATCTAGATATTGGAAGATATGTTCCAACTAGAAAAGATGTTTCATCTGATAATGTTGAACCAATTATTAAGAAAATGATGGCTTATTATGCTCAATCAGATAGCACTTGCTATGTATTAGATTCAGCATTAGATCCATCAGTTTATACTGTATTGAATAAAGTACTTCAAGAAATTGGAATGGGTTCCAAGACCCCTTATGAAGCTGCTAGTGAAATTCAAGAAGCAATGGATAGCTTTATTGCTGCAAAATAAAGCTTAAAAATAAACCCGGTGCCTTTGCGTCGGGTTTATTTTGCTAGGAGAAAAAAATGTTAAATAAAGAAAAAGAAGAGAAAAAAGCATATAGATACTTTGTAATACCTTCCTTTGTAATTTTCATCTTTGTTATGGCTTTTCCAATTTTATTGTCTTTAATTTTATCATTAAGCAATTTTTCAGGTGGAAAAATGTTTGGTGGAAGTAGTTGGAAAATAACTGGATTTCAAAATTATAAATATTTATTTGCTGATTCTTATTTTTGGAACGCTCTATTAAATAATATTTACCTTGTTTTAATTTCTGTTTTTGGACAGTTACCATTAGGTATGGTCTTAGCATATTTAATATATAGAAAAACTGTTAAAGGTGGAGAATTTTGGCAAGGAGTTTTATATGTTCCATCAGTTATATCCGTAATTGTAATAGGTATAATGTGGAATCTCATATTTTACCCTTATGGTCCTGTTTCACAAATAATTAATAATATTAATTCCTCAGGATTTACTAAAGAAATAATAGCAATATTAAATAATCATTTAGATGCAAATGGATTATTAATTGTAAATTCTTCATTAATTAAAGATTTGATTAATATAAATCCACAAGCTGCTGCTTTATTAGGAGATCCTACAAGTGTTTTAACCACATTTTTTAAAGCTCCTGGTACTGATAATATAGAAGAGCTAAGCACTTTGTTGTGTAATCTATTATGTCCTAAATGGTCAGCTTCTTTTTTGAATGAAAAAGGTGTTTCAATGTTGCCAATATTATTTGTTACTTTGTGGTGTTGGACAGGTATGTATTTGATTCTATTTTTAGCAAACATGCAAAAAATAGATCCTCAAACTTTAGAGTCAGCCCAAATTGATGGTGCAAAAGAAAGTACAATATTAAGACATATAATATTACCAGAATTATCCGGAGTTATAATAAACTCTGCAATATTATGTATTTCAGGATCTCTAAGCACTTTTGATTTGATTTATGCTATGACAGGTGGTGGCCCTGCTAGGATTACACAAGTTCTATCAATTTATATGTATGAAAAAGCTTTTACAGGAACACCTAATTATCCACTATCAAATGCTATTTCTATTATGATGGTAGTTTTTAGTCTTATTTTAATTCAAATTACTAAGTCAGTTCAAAAGAAAGTGGAGGAAAGAAGATGAGTGTAAAAACAAATAATGTTACTGGTTTTTGGGGTAAATTAGGAAAGTTTTTTGCATATTTTGTTATGTTCTTATTTGCTTTTATGGCTATTGCTCCACTAGTCTGGCTAATTATAAACTCTTTTAAATCAACTATAGAATTTCAAACTGATATGGTAGGACTACCTAATAAATGGATAACAACAAACTACAAGGGAGCTTGGGAAATAGGGCATTTTAGTATACTTTTTGTTAATTCAGTTATTTATACTTGTTTTTCAGTTGGGATAGCTACAATTCTATCTTTAATGACTGGATTTGGATTTGCAAAAATCAAATCAAAAGCCACAAAACCAATTTATTCTATATTGCTTCTTGGAATACTTTTGTCTATGCAAACCTTAATGGTTCCAATTTTTATTCAAGCATCCCAAATTGATATGGCCCTAGGTCAACTTTTTGAAACTTTAAGAATTTGTAAAGCGAGCGATTTTCATTTATTTTATAATTCAAGGTTTGGTGTAGTTCTTGTTTACATTGGTTCAATTTTACCAATAGGAATATATTTAAGTTATGAATATATTAAGGGAATCCCAACTGAAATGGTTGAAGCTAGTAGAATAGATGGGGCATCCTATAAAAGAATATTCTTTACAATAATTCTTCCAATGACAAAACCGATTATGATTACAATTTTCTTATTGAAAATACCACAAATATGGAATGAATTTGCTTTAATAAATATTCTTGTGTCAAAATTGAATTTGCAATCCCTTCCTTTAGGTATTTATAAATTCTCAGGAACTTTTGCGACCGATTATGGTAAACAATTTGCTGCTTTAGTTATTGGCTTATTACCAATGTTATTATTCTATATGATATTTAGACGTCAAATTACTGAAAGTATTGGAGAAGGAGCCTTAAAGGGATAATTGTTAGTATTGTACAAATTACTTGTTGTTTGTTTTATTTATAGTTATTATTTAATAAAATACATTTCGAGGTAAAAAATGAAAAAAGAAATTAATGCTTTTGATTATGCTAATCAAATTATGAGTGCTTTACCCGGTGGAATTTTATTAACTACCAAAAGTGGAGATAAAGTTAATTCAATGACAATAGGTTGGGGGACTTTAGGTATTGAATGGAATAAACCAATATTTTGTGCTTATGTTAGAGAACATAGATTTACAAAAGAATTGTTAGATAAAAACCCTGAATTTACTATCAATGTTCCTTTAGGAGACTTTAATAAAAAAATCCTAGGATATTGCGGAAGAAAATCTGGTAGAGATTGTAATAAAATTAAAGATTTGGATTTAACTTTAGTTGATGGAGATTTAGTTGATGTTCCAGCTATTAAAGAGATTCCTTTAACTTTGGAATGTAAAGTTATTTATTCTAAGAAACAAGATAAAAATGCTATTAGTGAATACAATAATAAAACATTCTACCCACAGGATGTTGATAGTTTTAATAATGGATCTAATAAAGATTATCATTATGTTTATTATGGGGAAATTGTAAAAGCATATATTGTTGAATAAGAAAAATATCCTAGAATTGAGATACTTTTTTGATTCTAGGATATTTTTATAAGTATTTATTAATATCGAAAGTTTTGTAGTATTCAATAAAATCTTTTGATAAAAGAGGTTTGCTAAAATAGTATCCTTGAATCATATCACATCCCATATCTTTTAAGGTCATATATTGTTCTTTTGTTTCAACGCCTTCAGCAATAACAGTAGCTCCAGTTTTATGGACTGCATCAATAATATTGCTAATTATAATTCTAACATCCTTTATATTAATTCTATCAATAAAGTATTTATCAATTTTAATTATATCAGATGGAATTTCTCCTAAGAACATTAAGGAATTATATCCAGTGCCAAAATCATCTATTTCAATTAAATAACCTTCATCCTGTAAGTCTGTTAAGATTTTTTTCAATTTAACATTATCTTCTGATAAGACTCTTTCAGTAATCTCTATTCCAAATCCTTCACATTTCAAATTATTTTGGGCAAAAAGATTATTTGTCCAATTTCTATAAGCTTCATCTAACAACTCAGATGAAGAAACATTAACAGATTGTTTAATATCAACACCTTCTTCTTTCCAAGTTAAGTATGTTTTAACTGCATGTTCCTCGACCCATTTTGTTAATAAGTTTATTAAACCAATTTCTTCAGCAATTTTTACAAAGATATTAGGACCTATGTATTTTCTTTTACCTCTATCCCATCTAACTAATACTTCAGTTTTATAGATTTTATTATTTATTATATCTATTACAGGTTGGTAAACTAAAAATAATTCATTGTTTTTTATAGCTTGATAAAGGGATCCTGAAATTTCATTATATAGTTTTCTTTCCTCTTCAAATTTCTTATCAAAGTAAAAAACTCCAGATTTTAGTTGATGTCCTTGATCGGCAGCAATCCTTACTTTATTGAATAAATCAATAGATGAAAAATTTTCTTTATCATTTTTTAATATGCCCATCTTAACAATTAGTTTAAAACAATAATCATTAACTTTTATTGATTGAATGAAGTCGTTTATATAACTTTGCATTTGATTAAATAAAATTTGTTCATTTGGTTCTTGAATTATTAGCATATATTCATTAGCAGAAACGGAGTAGATGGTTTTATTATTAAATGTAGTAGAAATAGTTTTTACAATATAAGAATTGATTTCATCTACAATTTTAAAATCAACATATTTGCTTATATCATTTAAATTTGTAATGTTGATATAAATTAAATGGAATTTAATATCTTGTTCTGTAAACTTATCAAGATCAATGAATAATTTATTCGCGTTATATAATCCATTTATATGACTTTTTAAATAATTATCTTTAATTATTTTATCATATTTTTCATTCTTTCTAATTATTGAAGCGGTGATTGTAGCAATTATTATATAAATTAATATTCTAAAAAGCCAATTACTTAATGATTGATATTCTCCCGTGAATCTATTTAATGGCATTAAAGGGCCATTTATTAGTCCTAAAATAACAGCAAATGATATTCCACCAATTTCTTTCCAGAAAAAAGCAGCTAAAATTATTGGTATAAAGTTTAGTTGTGCCCAAGAGCCGGATGTTCCACCACTTTTATATACTAAAAAGCTTATAATGATACAAAGCAAAATTATAATTGCTAGTTTAAAAAAATTATTTAAAATTTGTTTATTTTTGTAGGATTCCAAAATTGACTCCCTAATAATATTTTTAATAAAAAAAATATTAATTATACAAATTTGATAGTAATCATGTTATAAACTATCATAATGAATTTTAAATGTAAATGTTTGTTAACTGGTAATCAAAAATTTAGTATGTTAGCCGACAGTATCAAAATATATACAATATGTAAATAATTGTTGATTTAATAGTAATTTGCCTTTATATTGTTTTATTATGATAGAAGTATTAAAATCAATTATTTTTGGTATTATTCAAGGAATTACTGAATGGTTACCAATTAGTAGCACAGGGCATTTATTATTATTAGATAAATTCATAACTTTAAATTTAAGCGAAGGGTTTAAAGAATTATTCATGGTAGTTATTCAACTTGGTTCAATATTAGCTGTACTAGTTCTTTATTTTCATACTTTAAATCCATTTACCAAGAAAAAAGATAAAGTTGAGAAAAGAAAAACTTATGATATTTGGTTAAAGGTGATTGTTGCATCAATTCCAACAGGTATAATTGGTGTTCTCTTCGATGATATTGTAAGTGAAGTCTTATCTACTTGGCAGGTTATTGCCTTAATGCTTTTTTTCTATGGTGTTATTTATGTAATTTTAGAAAGATTTAATAAGAGAAGAGAAACTAGAGTAAATGAAATTGATGAATTAACATATTTAGATGCTTTTAAAATGGGATGTTTTCAAACTCTAGCCTTAGTTCCTGGAACTAGCAGATCAGGTTCAACAATCCTTGGAGGCTTAATTATTGGAGTAAAAAGAACAGTTGCAGCACAGTTTTCTTTCTTTATGGCAATCCCCGCAATGTTTGGAGCTTCTTTCTTTAAATTATTAAAACTAGGATATCATTATTCTTCACTTGAATATTTAGTTTTATTTGTTGGAACTTTAGTTTCATTTATTGTTTCATTATTAATAATTAAAGCATTAATTAATTATGTTAAAAAGCATGACTTCTCAGTATTTGGTTGGTATAGAATTATCATATCTATAATTGTTACTTTAGTATTTATATTTTAATCTATTTCCTGATTTTTATTTCTGTAAGATTTATTTAAAAGGGTAGCTTTGGTCAAAATTTGGCCATTTTTCTTTAGTTCGAGGGCGATTTTTTCTAATTCACGTTTTTTTTTGTTATCTTCAGCAAAAAGTTCTTCTTGAAATGGACTATCGCCTTTATAGGTTTGATATAATCCAACTCCTAAAAGTCTGATTGGAAGGTTTTTCCATTTACTTATAAATAAGTTTTTTGAATATTCATAAACTTGTTCTGCACAATATATTGGTTCACTAGGGGTGATTTGAGCATTTATAGTGGTAAAATCGCTATAACGAATTTTTATACCTATTGTTCTTGCCATTTGCTTTTCTTCAATTGATCTAAATAATACTTCATGACTCATATCTAGAATATATGTATCTAAGATGTTTATATCTGCAATATCACAGGAAAAAGTTCTTTCAGTTGATATAGAGTGTGATTTTGCTTTAGTAGTATATATACCTGGATCCTCTCCTCTAGATACTTTATATAAATATTCTCCCATAGCGTCGTTAAATGTTTTTTTTAAATAACCTAGACTATAAGATCTTAAATCTTGAGTTGTTTTTATGTTTTTCTTTTCTAATAATTTTTGTGTTACTTTTCCAACGCCCCAAAGTTTTTTTATACCAACAGCGTCAATAAATTCAATTTTTCTATCTTCATCTACAATACAAAGCCCATCTGGCTTATTAAAGTCACTAGCCATTTTTGCAATTAATTTTGAAGGACCTATTCCAACACTTATAGTTAAACCCGTTACATCTTTTATATTATCTTTAAGTTTTTGAGCAACTTTATAGGGATGACCAAAAAGTTTTTCTGTACCACTCATATCTAAAAAAGCTTCATCGATTGATACTTGTTGAACATCAGGAGAATATTGTTTGAATATATTCATTACTTCTTTACTTTTCTCAGAGTATCTAGAATGGCTTCCAGCTATTACAACTGCATTAGGGCATAGTTTTAGTGCTTTTTGCATTGGCATGGCTGAATGAACACCATATTGTCTTGCAATATAGTTACAAGTAGAAGCAACACCTCTTTGACCTTTTCTTCCAATAATTACAGGTTTATCTTTTAATTCAGGATTATCAAGAATTTCTACAGATGCAAAAAAAGCATCTAAATCAACATGAAAGAAAACTTTATTTCTCATAGGCTGTTCTACAAATTTGATAAATTGCCGACTCTAAAGAGATATTTTCACTTTCTACTAATATTGGATAATGGCTTTTATCTGTTAAGCCTGGGATTGTATTTACTTCATTTAAATAAATTATATTCTTGTATAAGAAGAAGTCTATTCTACTAAATCCAGATAAATTTAAACTATTAAAAATGATTTTAGCTTGTTTTTTGATTTCTAATTTTAGGTTATCATCTGTAATTGCTGCTGGATTAATTGTTGCAGTATCAATATCTCCATATTTTTTATCATAAGAGAGTACATCCTGCATGTTTGTTTTAACAACAAGTCCTGGGCCTGCAGCAATTAAATCAGTATCTGTTTCAAGCATAGCAATTTCAATTTCTTTAATATCTTCTAATAAGGGTTGAATTAATACTCTTTCACTAAAACCAAAACTATATTTTATAGCCTTCTCTAAGCTTGTTTGATTAGGATTTTTTAAAGCAGTTATTCCAATTGAGCTACCGGTTGTTTCACTTTTAATGAAAAGAGATTTTCCAAATTGGTTTTGGACTGATTCAAGGTTAGGCATTTTTGTTTTTTTATTTAATACAAGGGTAGGTACAGTTTTTATATTATTTGAAATTAAAATTTGATTTGTTAAATCTTTATACATGCAAATACCACTGCTTGTAGCATTTACACCTGTATATTTTATATTCATTATTTCTAGTAAGCCTTGAAGCTTTCCATCTTCGCCTTCGTTGCCATGAATTAATATAAAGGCTAAATCTATATTAATTTTTTTTGAATTAAAAAAAAGCCCTTTATTTGCTATAAAATATATTTCATTATCACTAATGATATTATTTTCAATTATATAGTTTTTATTAATTAATAAATTATCATCAGTATTTACTAGTAGATAATTACCCTGTTTATCAACATAAATTAAATAAATATCTTTAAATAAGTTTGTTAAAATTGGATATATTGTTTTTGCACTATTAATTGATACTTCATGTTCAGGGGATCTACCTCCAAAGAATAAAGCAATAGAATTGTTTTTAAAGTTATCATTCATATAATTTTTTTATTACCTCATTAATTAGTTGTATTTCATTATATGGGTATTTTATGCCTTCTCTTTCAATTGAGGTTTCATGGCCTTTCCCTAAGAATAATAAAATATCATTTTTTTTACTGATTTCAAATACTTTTTCAATAGCTTTATATCTATTGTTTATTTTATATAGTTCAATTTCTTTATTAGAGTTAATAATGCCTTTTTCAATATCAGCCATTATTTTATTATTATCTTCAAATCTTGGATCTTCTTCACTTAATACTATAATATCACAAAAAAGCCCAGCTATTTTACCCATCTCATATCTTTTTTCTAAATCTCTTTCTCCACCACAACCAAATAAGGCTATAATTCTTTTATTTGTCTTTTTAATTTGAGAAAAAAGATTATAAAAAGCATCGCTGGTATGAGCAAAATCAACAATTATTGTTCTATCAATGTTATTTTGAATAAAATTAAATCTGCCATTAATCTGATTAACTTTAATTAATTTGTTTAAAATTTTATCAAAGCTAATACTTGTTAATCTGTTGATACAGAGAACAGCTAATAGTGCGTTTGAGATAAAAACTTCTAAGTTGATATTTGTAGGATATGTTTCATCTTCAAATTTTATAATTTTTTTATCTAGAGTATTGTTGTTTAAAATTTCATACTTTATTAAATCTTCAACTACATAATATTTTTTATTAGTTTCTTTTGCTTTATTAATGCATTTATCAAATTGCTTATTATTTTTGGTTGTAATTAAAAAGCCCTTTTCTTTTAATCTGTCTATGATGCTAAGTTTTGCATTTATATATTCTTCTTCTGTTTTATGAAAATCAATGTGTTCATGAGTTATTGTTGTAATAATAGAAGCTTCTAACTCTATATCAGCAAGTCTTGAAAAAAATAAAGATAGGGCATGGGATGTTGCTTCAAGTACAACATATTCTTTATTGCTTTTTACACATTGATCTAATAATTGAAATAAAATATTTGCATCTGGGGTACTCTGTCTAAATGGAGAAGGTTCAATTGTATTTTTTGTATCTATATTTGTGGTACAGATTAATCCTACATTATAATTTAGTTCTTTAAGTAGGCTATAAGTATAAAAAGATGTAGAGGTCTTTCCATCGGTTCCAGTTATTCCTATTATTTTCAGCTTTTTATCAGGGAAATTATATATTTTTTGAGATAATTTTGCTAAAGCAATTCTCGCATTTTTTACTATTAAAAAACCTACATTATCATAGTTTTTAGTTGGCAACATATCACTAACTATTAATGAAGCTCCATTTTTTATTGCATCTTCAATATAATTATTGCCATCAACTTTAAATCCTTTTATTGCAACAAAAATACTATTTTTTTTGACTAATGTAGAGTTGAAGAAAATAGAAGTTACTTCAATATCAATTGGATATTGTAAGTAATAACTATCTGATAAATATTCATCTAAATCAAAGCTTTTCATATATTTAAGAATATCACATATGAATTGGATACTGCAATATTTGTTATATTGTATAATTATTTAAATTTTATTATTTTATTATTTAATTATAATATTTAATGAGTTAATATATAGAAGGTAATTATGAAGAAATATACATACAAAACAACTGGAACCTGTTCAAAAGCAATTAATTTTACAATTGATGAGAATAATATTATTAAAGAGTTGGATTTTGTAAGAGGTTGCGATGGGAATTTAAAAGGAATTTCTGCTTTATGTATAGATCAAAAAGCTGAAGATATAATTGATAAATTTGAAGGGATTACTTGTGGCTTTAAAAAGACAAGTTGTCCAGATCAATTAGCAAAAGCATTAAAGGAAATATTGTGAAAAAAGTATTTATATTTTTATCTCTAATACTATTTTCTACTTCTATCTATGCTGCTGAAGTAAATATTGAATCTTTAAATACTTTAGGCATGGGGAAAGCAGATCTCGCGGATGTTAGTGGTGTTAGTAATCCCGCTAATTTAGGTAGCCGTGTAGATACAGATCCTTTATTAATTACATATTTTTCAATTATGCAAAATTTAAGTCCTGATGAATTTTCTACTCCTTTAGGTTATTTTCAATATCCATATATGAGCATGGGTGTTATTGCTTATGGTACAAATCTTGGATTAACATTAAATATTGACAGTTATTTGGACCATAGAGTCTATCATAACGATATTTTAAATTATACAGGGTATAATCAATTTACTATCCAGTTGGATTGGGGATATAGATTAAGTAATTTTGATTTTGGAATGAGAGTTAAAGGAGGATCAGCTGCTGAGAGAAGAAATTTTGAATTACGAGATAATATTTTCTTTTTATCAGATTACATAGTAAATACATTTTTTTCAGAATATGAAACAGTGGCAGATTCTGAATTCTTTAATTTAGGATTTTCAATTCGACTAAATATTTTTAACAATTTTAGTATGGCATTTTATAGTGAATCAGATGTTGATTTATCTTCAACTTCAGATAATAATGTTATCTCTTATTTAAAAGCTAGTAGTTTAGGATTTACTTATTTCACAAATAAGTATTCAAGAAATAATCAATTAAATCCTTTTGTATATAAGTTTTCATTAGACTTAGTTGAACTTGGTGATGTTGATAAAAGAGAGCTTCGCTTTGGAGCTGAGATGAAATTGCAATTGGGTAATAATAATTCTCTTGCACTTAGAGCAGGTTACTATGAACCTAAAGCAACAATAGGTGACATTTTCATGCTTGATTTAGAAGAAGGCACATCTACTTATGCTTTGGTTTATGATAGTAAAGACTTTGGTATTGCTATGGTTTTATCATTACCTATGATTTCTTTTACTGATATAAATAATGGATTAACACTAGGTGTTAATTCCACATTTAAATTTTAAGCATTCTTAATTATTTTCTTTTTGATTAAATAAATTAATAAATAAATAATACTTGAGAAAATAACAATTGATGCACCTGATGCTATATCAAAAGTATAAGATATTAATAAACCAATCAAAGAATTAAATATTGATATTGCAGTTGCAATTACCATTCTAGTATTTAATCTTTCACTTATTAATGCTGCTGTTGCACTTGGAGCACATAGAAGTGTGATTAACATTATAATACCTGAGACACGAATTAAAATAACAACAGAGAATGCAATTAAAATTAGTAAGGTATATTCTAAAAAGGTTGTGTTAAGTCCATTAATTTTAGCCATTTCTTCATCAAATAAGTAAATTTTCCAATCTTGGAAAAATATTGTTAATATAGCTAAAACTAATAAAGTTAAAATAACCATATTAATTAAATCAAAATCACTAACACTTAAAATATTACCAAAAAGGTAAGAGCTCATATCAGGTGGATATCCATTCATAAAAGATATAAAAATTATACCTAATGCCATGCCTACAGACCAAAATAATGCTATAACAACTTCACTATGTTTAAAGCTAGATTTTCTAACTTTTCCAATACCTAAAGCTGCAGTAAGTGAAAATACTAAAGCTCCAATTAAAGGATTTATATTTAGTAAATAGCCAAGGCCAACACCACCATAGGCTGTATGAGCAACACCACCACTCATTAAAATAAGTTTTTTTTCGATTATTATAGTACCTATTATTCCGCAAACGATGCTCGATAGGACAATAGATATTAGTGCATTTTGTATAAAATGGTAACTTAAAATATTTAGCATAATGTTTTCCTTAATGGTCGTGTTCTGCGAGTACTCTATGAGGAACTCCGTGAGCAATTAAATCGATAGGGCAACCATACATTTTATCAATAACATTTTGAGTTAAATGTGGTCCACCATGGTAGATTAAATTTTCACTTATACAAGCGATGTTTTTTACTTTAGAAGATATTGCCATTGTATCATGACTTACCATTAATATTGTAACACCAATGGAATTTAAATTATCAAGCAGGTTATAAATTATATTTCTTGAATTAGGATCAACATTAGCAGTTGGTTCATCTAATAATAATAATTTTGGAGAACTTGCTATTGCTCTAGCTATTAATAGACGCTGGAATTCTCCACCAGATAATTTTTGAATTTGTCTATTTGCTAGTTTTTCTATATTTACTTTTTTTAGTGCTTCATAAGCACTATCTATATCATTTTTATTATATTTATAAAAAGGATTAAGTGATTTTTTAAGCTTGGATCCTAAAACAACTTCAAGAACACTTATAGGGTAGGTTCTATCTACTTTAGAAATTTGTGGGACATAACTTATTTCTTTTTTTATTTTAGCTAAAGGTTGATTAAAAAATAAAATTTGATCACATTCATGATCAATTAAATTTAATAAAGCCTTTAGGAGGGTGGTTTTACCCCCTCCATTTGGTCCTATAATTCCTAGGTAATCACCACATTCAATATCCATTGTGATATTTTTTAAAGCGTAGTGATTACCATATTTTACTGAAAGATTTTTTACTTCAATCGCTTTTCCCATTAAAAATTATCCTTCAAAGTATTTGCCATGATTTTTAAATTATCAACATAATTTGGGCTAAGAGGGTCTAATAAAATAGCTTGACCTCCTAATTCCTTACTAAAGGCAATACTTTGTTCTGCAGCTATTTCTGCTTGGTAATATATATTCTTTATACCTTCTTCTTTGGCTTTGTCAATAATACTGATTAAAGTTTTAGGAGTGATTTCTTTTCCTTCCTCTTCAATTGATATCATATTCAAATTAAAATCTTCAGCAAAATAGTTGAAAGCTGGATGATATACTAAGAAACTATTTCCTTTAACATCCACTAAACTTTTTTCTATATCTTCTATAGCTTGTTCTATTTCAGCTTTGTAAGATGACGCATTTTCTTTATAAAATGTAGCATTTGCTTCATCAATTTTAGATAATTCATCACTGATAACATCAATCATAATTAAAACTCTTTTAGGACTTAGCCAAATATGAGGATCTCTTGATTCTCCTATATATATGGAAGGATAAGTTTTAGCAACTTCATCAGCTAATGCAATAACTTTAGTATTTTTTCCTACCATTGGAAGAATTGAGAATTCTTCACTAGGTACTCCAATTGAAAAATATAATGAAGCATCCTCAAATTCTATTCTTTGTTGAGGGGTAGGTTCATAATTTTCAGGAGAAGATCCCTTTGGTATCATAGTAACAATATCAACTTTGTCTTGTGCAATTTTTTCTACAAAAGTTGCTTCAGGGACGATTGATACTGCCACAACTGGTTTTTCACTAATTTCTGCTTGTCCATTTGAATAAGCAGGTACAATTGTAATTACTGTAAATAACAATATAAATATAATTTTTTTCATAAATACCTCGAATTTGCAACTAATTTGCAAATTAAAGATAATAAAATATTACTTTCCTGTCAATATATTATTTTTGTAAATTGAAATTAATTAGCTTTGTTTAACTTTTTTTTACAATTATCACATAATCCAAAAAGAATAGAATTTGCACATGTAACGTCAAATTGATGATCATCTTTTAAATGATCCACAAAGTTTTGCATGAAATTACAATCTAAATGGATAATTTTTCCACATTCAGTGCATTGAAGATGTAAATGATCTTTATGAACTACATCATGTTTTTTTAATTGATAATTATTTTTACTACCATCAGATGATGGGAATTTTAAAACAACATTTTTTGCAGCAAGTTTTTCTAGATTTCTATATATAGTTGTGATATTCATGTTTTTATTATTGTTTTTTAAATATTCATAAATATCTTCAGCACTTAAAGAAGTATCAATATGAGAGGATAGTGCTTCAATAATATATTCTTTATTTTTTGTCTTATAACCGTTCGATCTCAAAACTTGCCTCTTAAATTTAATCTTAATTCAATTATACTATTATCTTAAAACAAATCAATATAATTTATTTTTATCCTCTAAATCTAATGAATTTTTTAGCTTTTTATCATTTTTCTTAGCTGAAATGAGCATTTATGCCATAGTTGAAATTATTTGTATCTTGACAGGATAGCTTGCAAAGTACTATTATCTGCATTAGTTATTGAAAAATCAAGGAGTTTATTATGTCCAAAGCACATAGAGGAACAGGTATACGTCAAGAACAAAATCAAGGTAAAGGTACATGCCCAGTTTGTAAAAGAACAAACATTAAAGTACTATACGAAACCACTATTGATGAAGAAAAAGTAATGATTTGTAAAGCTTGTAATGCTCACAAAAAGAATACAAAATAATTCTTTCTTTTTTAGAAGAGAGACTGTCTTAAGACAGTCTTTTTCTATTTTAAGGTATTAAAATTTGAGTAATTATTTATTAGTTGGAATTAAAGGAACAGGAATGTCTTCACTTGCCTTAATTTTAAAGGCAAAGGGAGATAATGTTTTTGGTATCGATAAAAGTGATTTTTTTTCATCACAAAATAAGTTAATTGATGCTGATATAAAGATTTATGAAGATTTTAATTTAGATAACATTGTTGAAGAAATTGATTGTGTTATTTATTCTACAGCTTATGAAAATTCAAAAATTGTTAATCAGTTAAATGATAAATATACCTCATATTCATATATAGATTATTTATCAAAACTAACTAGAGAATCAAAAGCATATGGTATTTGTGGAACTCATGGGAAAACAACAACTTCTGCAGCTACTACTTTTGCATTAAGTTATAAAAATAGGAAAGCTTTTCCTTTTTATTCAATTTTTGGATCATCATTAATTGATAAACCTTTTGTTTATCAAGGAGATGAATCCTTAGTAATTGAAGCTTGTGAATATCAAGATCATTATTTAAAGTATAATCTTAGAGGTGCTATAATTACCTCTATCGATTTTGATCATCCTGATTACTTTAAAGATGAAACTGCTGTTTTAGATAGTTTTATACAATTAGCTCTTAATATTAGTAAAAATGGTTTTTTAATTTTAAATGTTGATGATAAAAATGTCAGGGAATTAAAATCTGTAATTGAAAATGCTAGAGAAGATTTAAATATTATTAGTTTTGGGTTTATGGATAATTCAATTTTTAGAATTCAAGAAAATAATTTAACGCATTCTTATAATGTTGGATTAACCTATGGTGATGATTATAAATTAAATTATACTAATAGAGCTTTAGTAAATGATATGGTTGGTGCTTCAATATTAGCAACTTGTATTTTATTAGATAGAGAAAAAGTCGAATTATATTTAGATGAAAATAATATAATTTGTGATGAAGTTTTTACAACATTATTTAAAAGTTCTCTAAGTTCTTTAGAATATTTTAATGGTGTAAGAGGGCGCCTTGAATTAAAAGCAAATTATAAAAATATTGTTTTTATTGATGATTATGCTCATCATCCAAAGGAAATTTATACTTTACTTCAAGAGGTGAAAAGTCGATACCCAAATAGGAAAGTGTTTGCTATTTTCTCTTTTCATACTGCTAGTAGAACAAAGGCCTTATATAAAGATTTTTTAAATGTTTTTTTACTTTTTGATAAATTGATAATTACAAAAACTTTTGCAAGTGCTAGAATGGATGTTGATAGTGATAATTTAGATTTAAAATTTGTTAAAGATTTAAATAAAAAGTTATTAAAAAGTTTTAAAGTTAGACTCGCAGCAGTTCAATATATTGAAGATATTGAGGAAGTTGCACCTATAAGTGCAGCAATGATTGAAGATGGTGATATTGTTATCTCTTTAGGCGCTTCTAACAATGATGATTTATATAAGAATATTATTAAAGAATTAGATAAAAGGTGATATATTATGACAAGTATGACAGGCTATGGATGTGCTGAAACATCAGATAATGAAATGCAAATGCAAGTGGAAGTTAAAAGTGTTAATAATAGATATTTAGATATTATTCACAATACTCCTCATTACTTATCTGCATATGAAATTGATATAGATAATAAAATTAAAGAAGTTGCAAATAGAGGTCGGATTGAAGTCTCTGTTAGAATTCGATTATTAAAAAATGACATTAAAGTTGTAGTTGATGAAGATGTTATTAAGCAATATATGATCGCTTATGATAAAATTAATGAAATCACAGATATAAAAAATACTCCTCAATTGAGTGATTTTTTAAATGTTGATGGAGCCCTAACTAGTGTTAAGGATACAGATACAAAAAAATTCGAAGAACCTCTTTTTAGATTACTAGATGAAGCTTTGATTCAATTTAAGGAAAGTAAAGAGCGAGAAGGGATTTCAACTAAAGCTGATTTACAAAATTCAAAGTTAAAGATTGCAAATAGTCTAGAAATTATTAAATCTAGAGCTGATGATATTGAAGATTTGATTAAAACTAATTTGACTCAAAGAGTACAAGATATGCTCGAAGATCAAAGTTATGATGAAAATAGAATTTTACAAGAAGTAGCGCTTATGCTTGTAAAATTATCTGTAAATGAAGAAATTAATAGATTATCTGTCCATTTAGATGCTTTCGATAAGTTGTTAGAAATTGACGAACCAGTAGGTAAAAGAATAGATTTCTTATGCCAAGAAATTAATAGAGAAATTAATACTATTGGATCAAAGAGTCAGATTGCTGAGTTAAATTTAGAAGTAGTTAGAATGAAAGATAATCTTGAAAATATAAGAGAACAAGCTAGAAATATTGAATAGGAAAAAAGTTATGAGAATTGCAATTAGTGGAAAAAGTGGCTGTGGTAATACAACTGTTTCAACATTGGTCGCTGAAAAATTAAATTATAAGTTAATCAATTTTACTTTTAGAAATTTGGCCAAAGAAAAAGGAATTGAATTTTGGGACTTTTGTAAAATGGCTGAAGCAGATGATTCTATTGATAGAGAATTAGATGATAGACAAGTAAAAATGGCATTAGCTGAGGAGAATTGTGTTTTAGGCTCTAGATTAGCAGTTTGGATGTTAAAAGAAGCTGATTTAAAAGTTTATTTGTCAGCAAGTGCTGATGAAAGAGCTTCTAGAGTTTTTAAAAGAGAAGGTGGAGACTTTACAAAACGCCTTGAACAAACTAGAATGCGTGATACAAACGATACCAATAGATATAAGAGAATTTATTCTATAGACAATAATGAGTTTGATTTTGTTGATTTAGTTATCAATACAGAGAAGAAACAACCTGAAGAAGTTGCACAAATTATTGTAAATAAGGTATTAGAATTACAAAATAATTAAAAATTTTATAGTTAAGAGTTTTTTTTAATAGGACTATACATTTTACAAAAAATTCTTTATTATAATTAAGTTCGAACAAAGATATTGAGAAATATCTAAAATATAAGTTAAAGGAGCCTTGCGGTGAATAAAGTTCCATTAGATGCATTAATCGATTTTAAAGATAATATTTATGAAATAACATGTGTTGCAATTAAGGAAGCAGATATTTTAAGTAATCCTGGTTGTGGTGGTAAAGAAATCGAAGAAAATAATGGTAAAATTGTTAGCGAAGTTCTATACAGAGCTCTAAATGGTGAAATCAAATATTCTAAAACAGAAGAAGAATCAGAAGAATAATAATAATCCCTTTGAGAAAATAGTTTTCTTATTTGGACCTACTAGTGTTGGTAAAACTAATCTTTTATCAAAATTAGATAGTGATAAATTTTCTGTAATTAATGCCGATTCGATTCAAGTCTATAAAGGTCTTGATATAGGGTCGGCTAAAGTTACTAAAGACGTTACAGAAAAAATAAATCATTATTTAATTGATATTCTTGAACCTCAAGAACAATTTACTGTTGCTAAATTTATTGAAGAAGCTGATAAAGCAGTTGTTGAAATCAATAAAGAAAATAAAATACCAGTAATAAGTGGTGGTACTGCTTTTTATTTTAAGCATTTTCTTTATGGACTATCAAATGCACCAGCTTCTAATCCACAAATTAGAGAACATGTTGAAAATTTGATTAATTCAAAATCTTTAGAATATGCATATAATATTTTAAAAGAAGTAGATCCAATTTCTTATAATAGAATCAATAAAAATGATAAATATCGAATAAGTAGAGCCTTAGAAGTCTTTTATGCTTCTGGTAAACCTTTGTCGTCTTTTGATCTTCCATCAAAATATAGAAATAATATGGATCCATTAATTATAGGATTGTATAGAGATAAAGATGAAATGATCCAAAGATTAAAATTAAGATTTGATTTAATGATGGATGCTGGTTTATTAGATGAGATTAGAGATTTAAACATTAATGGAGCAAAGGAAGAATGGCCGGGCATGCAAGGAATTGGATATAAGGAATTCTTTATTGCAATGAAAACTGGTGAATATAGTATTTCTCAAATAGGTGATATGATAGTTCATAATTCTAAAAAATATGCAAAAAGGCAATATACTTTTTTCAAATCTTTTGAAGATGTTAATTGGATTCATGCAGCTAAAGAAAAAGAGATTATTGAGCTAATTGAGAATTATATTAAAGAAGACTAATTTATTATAGATATCTACTGTAATAAGTTACTATATTTTATATTAAGATATTTCTTTATTTAGTAAGAAAATAAATAAAGAAATTTTTTTTATGCTAATGAATATGAAAAATATTTGTTACGAGCTATTGACATAAGTTGCAACATTTATTATATTACAAGAGTAATTAGGAAAAACGTTAATAATAAATATCCCCCATTATACATTTTCTCCTAAGAAACGAAATATATATATATAAACCTCCTTTTAAATTTCCACCTAGATTCTCCTCTAGGTGGTTTTTTTTAGTTTATATATTGCTGTTCAACAATACTCTCTGTTGTTCTTGTATCGTTATCTATATCATAGCTTATGTCTGAAGGGTTATAAGTTGGAACAAATAAAGTATCAATGTATTTCATTTCTGTAGGTGTTATTTGGCTAATTTCATACCAACCTCTATCATTGTAATCAAATGTAAAGATTTCTTTTTGTTCAAAGCGATAGCATTTAAATATTTGAGTATTATCACTAAAAGGTTCTTCTTCATTAGTATCTGAGCTATCTTCAATAGGGTAAGGGGAATAATAAGTACTAGTTGCTAAATATTGATTTTCTCCAATTTGAGTAATTGATACATTATCAATTCCATATATCATTTTTTTGTTATCAATTGGTGGCATATTATCGTTTACCCAAGTTTCAGGGTTTAATACTGAATCAACTTGTTCATATGCCATTCTAGTTTGTCTGGTAACAAATAATGTAGTAATTTCATTGGTGATTGGAGATTTAGTTCCTCTCTTTAAACTAGCTTCAAGTTTTGATACATCTAAATCATTTTGAGCATCATAATAGGCTTCTATGATTTGTTCTTGATTCATTTCATAAGTGTATGGAGGTTGTAATGCTTCATGAATTCTTGATCCCACAAAGCTTATTACAAAGACTGAAATTACTGTTATTACAGCAATCAAAGCGCCTCTTTTTCTCCAAAATATAATTCTATTACATTTCTTCTGAATTTTTTGAATAGTGTTTTTAGTAACTTCATTTGCTTCTAAATCATCAATGGTAATTTTTTTATCTTCAGTATTTTCTAAATCCCATGATAAATCTTTAAATCTTTCAATAAACCATTTTAGAGCAATTTGAGGTTGATAGTTTGAAGAAATATCTCTCATTTTACTTAAACTTAAATGTAAAATCTTATCAATTTTTTCAATCAAATCAGAATCAAGTTTTATATCTAAGGCTTGAGTTAAAAGCTGTAAACTTAGGGCATTGTAATGGTTGGTTCTAATAATTGAATATTCAAAAGGTTTAATAGACGTAATTGAATAGTAAAGAAGTTGAGTCATTTGATCTATTAAGGTAAAAGAATCTAATAAATTAGCATGAATAAAACTATTAGCATTATCAAATCTTTTATCTTGATCAGCGGTGGAGGAGAAAATATCACTTAAAGTTCTAGGTAAAATTAACACTCCATCATCTTCTGTGAAAAATATTCTCCAGGCACTTAATATTCCATTTTGCAAATCTAAAAATTTACTATCCAAAAGTGATAAAGCTGTTGCTAAATTTATAATTAATTTTGGGGCGTCTTTTCTCAATGTTGAAGAAATTTGAGATAGTGGATAAAGTTTTATTGGAGCAAAATATAAACATTTTTTTCCTTCAAAATTTGTAAAGCCTTCCCAGTACCAAGGAGTTAATTCTCCATTTTTATAAATAAATCCAGGTTTTTTTTCACCTTGTAATAAAAAAGAGGGTAATTCACAATTTTTATCATTAAAGGCAATAGCACTATATTTTATATTATCAATCTCAATATCAATGATGTCTTTTTGTACAAACATTATTAGTCCTTTATACTTGCTGAAACATGGTATACACATTTATTTGTTGAATCAAATTCGATTACTTCTTTAGAAATTTCTTTTTCAATCTCAACTAAATTAATATCCCAGCATAAATTTTTATAAATTTTAGTTTTTGCAATGGAGTCAATTATACCACAAGCACAACTATCGATTATGTTTTTTTTCTGAAGTTGTAATAGTCTTTCTCCACTATTTAGAGCTTTTATAAAGTTATTAGTTTTTTTATAAGCAGAATCTGGTTTTTGATAAGCACAAGCATTGGCACTAACAAGAAGTAGCGTTTTTTCATCAATAATGTTATTCAAAAGAGAACTAAAGTTTTTGCTTTGGTTAGAATTTTCAACAATTGCACATATAGGAATTACTTTTTTTTCAGAAAAATAATGTCTTATTAGTAAATATAATTGTTCAAATGAAGATTCCTCTTCGAAGTAAGTATTACATTTCATTTCATCTTTGAAATATTTATCTATAATTTCTTTATCAAAATCGATTAAGCCTAAAGGTGTTTCTATTGCATCATATTCAGGGGTAAATAGATTAACATCTAAATCTGTATAAATTTTATTTAAATGAGATGGTGCAATAATTACTATTTTATCAAAACTATCATTTATTGATGTGAAAGTATTAACAAGGAGAGGTAAAATGAATTCATAACTAGCGTGAGGAAGTAAAAAAACTTTCTTATCAGATTTAATTTCAGATTTATATTTTATTTCATTTTCATTAATTAATTCATATATTTTTTCTTGGTTAGAAGGATAGAAAATATCCTGGTGGATTGTTTTTTCTATTATTTTTTTATTTTTCATTTAATGCTCCAATAAATATTAATTTTAAAGGGAATCTTTACCTTTTAAAAGTCTATTTAATCTCTTTTCATCATAATTTATATGTAGATTTTTTTCTTGAGTAGGTAAAACGAGACCTAATGGTCCATTTTTCGCTCTTCTTAAATATTTAACTTGAGTATAATATAAATCACAAGTTTTATGACCTTTTGCTTTTGAGAAGAAGGCTGCTAAATTTGCAGCATCTAAAATAACTTCTAAAGGGACACTTTTATTTCTTATGAATTTAATGAATACATAACCACCGCTATAGTCTCTTGCATGCAACCAATAATCATTACCTTTTACTTTTTTTCTAAGAAGTTGATCATTTTCCTTTGCATTTCTGCCTACAAGTATTGTGAAATTCGCACTAGTAAAAGTAAGGCCGATTTCATCTTTTTCTTTTTGTTGAGTTGGTGTTTGAGATTCTAAAGCTTTTTTTAATTTTCTAATATCTTTTTGTTCATTATCACTTAATTGCAATAATTTATTAAAATATTCTTTTGTCTTATCATATTCTTCTTTAGCAATTTCATATTGCTCAAGAGCATTATTATATGAGCCTTTAGCTTTATGATATTTATCATAATAGCTGTTTAAATTTTCTTCTTTAGATAATTTTGGATTTAAGGTAAGTACAATCTCACTATTATCATTCCAAGATGTTAAAGTAACGCTTGTTGCATGAGATTCTACTTTATAAAGATATGCAGATAATAAATCAGCTTCTTCTTTTATTTTTTCATAATTTTTTGTGTTTTCAACTCTTTTAAGTAAAGAAGTAACTTGACCTTCTAATTTTTTTAATTTCGAATTTCTGATTGCTTCAACTTTACTTACCAATTGTTCAAGAGTGAAATCAGTACTTATTTGTCCATATTCTCTTTCTATCTGCTGATTAAAGGTAATTGATAAATCTCTTTCTCTGATTTTAAAATTATCATTAATTTTTTTTACTTCATCAAGTTTTAATTCTTTATTAGTTACTTCGTTTCTATTTGGTCTTCTATATAATAAATCAAGAATTATATTATTTTCATCAGTTACTATAATATTAGCAGCAGGACCACTATATAATCTAAAATATAAATAAAAAATCTCATCCTTTTTTCTAAGAGTTAGTTTTAGTATTCTATCCCCTTTAATACATTCACTAGCAATAATTAGAGCCCCTTCAACATTAGCTCTACAAAATTGTACAAATCTTTGTAGTTTTTTAGTTTTTCCTAATTGGGGAGGGGTACTTAATTTACTTGATTGATGAATTCTAGCATAAGGTGTGTTTATTTCTGTATAAAGAGTCCATTGCTTTGTCTTACTACTATGCATAATCCAAGATAAACTATGAAAATCATGTTGAATGACTTTTTGAATTCTTGAATTAACTAAAGGTAATTCATCAACAATTAATTCAAGTTCTTTCCAGTTTAATGACATTATATATTCTCCTAGTTTATTCTCTTATATTATTTAAATATAATAAAATCTTTTTTAAATGCCTAATAATATTACACTGTTTAATTTAAACAATAAACTAAAAATTAAATTAAATACACATATAATTATCATATAATAATTGTAGTTTTATAATATGATAAATTGTTGTTAATATATTTAAATTATATAGTTATTATATAAATAAGATGGAAGAGAGAATAATAAAAATTTTTAAATATTTTTAATCTCTTTATGTGCTAAAGCTATTTCACTAGCCAAATAAAAAGAACCACAGACTAAAATACAACCATCTTTTGGAGTAATTTCTAAAGCTTTATTTAATGCAGCTTTTGAATCCATTATCATTTCAATATTACAATTATTATCATTTAATTTACAAAAAAGGTTATATAAAGAAGGTGTATCACTTTTTTTAAAGGTTCCAGGTTTGCTTATAATTATATTTTTAAAATTATTTAATAGTATCGGTGCAATAGCTTTATGATCTTTATCAATTAGAGAGCCAAAAATTACAGTGCATTTTTCTTGATTTTCTATTTGTTCGATTGATGAGACTAAAGATGAAATGGAAACTTTTGTATGAGCTCCATCAATATATAAATCAGGATTAGTATCTAGTAATTGAAAACGTCCTAGTAATGTTGCTTTGTTAATAAAATTAATCATTTTATCATCAAATAAATTTAAAGTTTTTAAAGCGAGTATTGCTAGAGCAGCATTTTGAGCCATAACAGAACCTTTAAGATTTAAATTTAATTTTATTGAGGTATTGTCTTTCCAAAAAATTTCTACATCTTCAAAATCTTTAGTAGTTTTACTAATAATTTTGTCAACTCTATCTTCTAAAAAAGCAATGTAAGAATTATTAGTTTTTGCTTCATTAATCATAACAGTTTTTGCTTCATCTTTTAGTGTTGCTGCTACTACAGGAATACCAGGTTTTATAATTTTTGATTTTTCAGTTGCAATTTTTGCAATAGTATCGCCTAAGATATTTGTATGTTCTAATTCAATTGGACAAATAACACTTAAAACAGGGGTTAGGGTGTTTGTAGCATCTAATCTTCCACCTAAGCCTGTTTCAATAACAGCATAGTCGCAATTGCTTTTTGAAAATAACATATAACCATATAGAGTAAATAACTCAAATGTAGTTGGATTGGTTTCTCCCCATTGATCAATAAATTTAAAATCTTTTAATTTCTCTAAGATATAGGTCCCAACTTCAACTAAAAATGAATCTTCAAAAAAATCACCACAAAGAGTAAATCTTTCTCTGTAGTCTAATAGGTGTGGGGATGCATAAAGTCCAACTTTATAATTAAGAGCTTTAAGGGCTGAAGCAATGAATTTACTTGTTGATCCTTTGCCTTTACTGCCTGCTACATGTATAGTTTTATAATCCTTTTCTGGGTTATTAAAAAATTGAAGGAGTTTTTCCATCCTATCTAATCTATAATATCTTGTGGTAAAGTGATTTATATTTTTTTCTAAATTAGTAAAACTTTCCATTGCCCTAATAACATCAATAAAAGTTGTAATCATGTTCAATCCTTGTATTAATTCAATACTTTATTAATTAATTTGATATTATAATTACAAATTATTAAAAAAACATAAATACTAAATTGATAGAATTTAATTTTTTTTATACTTGTCTTTCTATAATTGGAGCATTGATAAAAATTGTTTTTTGAGTGTCATTATTTTCTTCAATAGCTTCAATCATTATTCTACCACTTTCTTTACCTATTTCATACATTTGATGGATTGCTGACATATCATTTTCACATTCTTCTTTACTTGCAGAAATAGAAGCCATATATTTTGTATTATTTATTTTTTTTATAGCTCTACAGATATTTTGGTTCATACCAATAATTGCATCACAATTGTTAATTTCTTTTTTTGTTTTTTCATCTATTTCAAGCTTGTTTGAAACTACAAAATCTGTTTCATTTATAACTATTTCATTGTATGGGATATTATTATTTTTTAGGGCAGCTTTAATACCAGCTTTTTTTTCATCAGAACTACTTGTGGTATAACCACTAGCTACTAAGATTGATTTATATCCTTTATCTATTAACCTTTTGGTTAAATTATAAAATGCTTTGTTATTATTTGTTCCAACATAGCTACCATAATCTAAGGTTATATATCTATCAACTTGAACTAGAGGAATATTATTGGATTTGATTAAGTTAATTATTTTGAAATTATTTTCTATATTATAATTACCCATAAGAGGAGCAAAAATAAAACCTGAAATATCATCATTTATTAAATTACTTATTTGCTCAAATATATTATCTTTGTTAAAAAGAGTATTAAAATATAGGGTATGATAGCCTTTATTTAAAAGGGTATTATGTATTCCCTCTAATAAAAAAGAAGAGAATGCTGGAGTCTTATTATCAATTGCTACACAAATGGTTTTACTTCCATTTTTTAAATTATTAACATTTGTAACAAAAGTTCCTTTTTTCCCTTCAATATATCCTAGATAACCTTCATCTATTAACTTATCAATTGCTGCCTTAATTGTAACTCTACTTACATGAAACAGTGTAGCTAAATTTCTTTCACTAGTTATTCTTTCCCCTGGTTTCCAATATTGTTCAATTAGTCTGTTTTTTATTTCTTTATATGCTGTATCTGTTTTATTCATCAATTTGTCCTGTTGACTTTTTTGGTATAATTATAATACCAAAATGTGTTATTGGCAATGTTTTATTATTCCTTTTTATGTATTTTAACTGATAAAAGAAAAAAAAGTTGACAATGGTATGATATAGTGGTTTAATAATGCTTAAAGTTGGTATTATTTTTTAATACCAATTATATAACCAATTAAGGAGTAAAAAATGAAAAAGAAAGTTTTATGTTTTGTTTTTATCATTGGACTCGTATTAACTCCAATGTTTGCACAAGGCTCAGGAGAGAAAGCTTCAGATGCTAAAGTTAAATTAACATTTGTTGAAACCATGACAAGTCCAACTAGGACAGCTGAAATTCAATCATTAATAGATGAATATGTTGCAGCAAATTCAAATATTGAAATTGAATTAATTTCACCACCTTATGAACAAGCGGATAACAAATTAACAATGATGTTAAATAGTAATCAAGCTTTAGATATTATTGAAGTTAGAGACCATACAGTTAAACAATATGTTAATAACAGCAAGCTAACTGATTTAACTTCTTATATGGATAAATGGGAAGGAACAAAGGATTTATTACCATTAACATTAACAGCAGCTAAAACTGTTGATAATACTCCATATTTAATTCCTCAATTCTTCTTTGTTAAAGGTTTATTTGTAAGAACAGATATCTTAGCAAAGTATGGAGTAGAAATTCCAACAACAATGGAAGAACTATACAGTGCATCAAAAGAAATTTCACAAAAGAGTGCAACTCAATATGGTTTTGGATTTAGAGGTAAAGGATCTCCTTTTAAAATTTCTGATATCCTAATGTTATCTGATTTAGATAATATCGATACAGAAAATATTTATAAAACTACTGATGGTACATTTTCTTATAATACAGCTCAAGGAAAAGAAAGCTTAGAAGCATATGTTCAAATGTTTAAAGATTCAGTTCCATCAGATGGTATTAACTGGGGATTTAATGAACAAGTTAATGCATTTATTGCAGGAACAACTCCTTTCTTAGTTCAAGATCCAGATACAATTTCAATGGTAGCTTCAGCTTTAGATTCTGATCAATATACAGTAGTTCCAATGCCAGTAGGTAAAAGTGGTAAATGTTATTTAGATTATGGATTTGCAGGCTTAGGTATTCCAACAACTAGTGAACATCCACAAGAAGCTTGGGATTTCATATCCTATATGTTAAGTGCTGAAACCAATGCTAAATTCTGTAAAGCTTATGGTCCATTACCAATTAATACATCAACATATGAAAATGATGAATATTTCTCACAAGGTGCATATAAATCATGGCAAACAGAAATGTCAGATACTGATAAATATGTATTTGTAAAATATCCTTTAGATTCTCCTAAATATCCTGGTTGGGCTCAAGTAGAAGAACAATCAATGCAAGCATTACTATTAGATCAAATCTCAAGTGATGATTTAATTAGTCAATGGACTGAATATTGGAGTGAATAATCAATAATTTCTGGGGAAAAGTTTCTTTTCCCCATACTATTAATATTGGAGGAGACAGTGGATAAAAGAACACAAAAAATTATGTTAATCCCGGCATTTCTTTTTTTGTCATTATTTATATATTTGCCTGTAATTAGAGGGGCAGTAATGGCATTCCAAAATTATAATATGTTTGATTTAACAAATGTTCATTTTATTGGATTTAAGAATTTCATCGATGTTATTACTGATAAGAATATTAGTTTTTTTGTAATACTACTTAATACAATTATATGGGTTGTTTTCTCATTAGCCTTACAATTTGTTTTAGGTTTTATTTTAGCAATGTTATTAGAAAAACCTTTTTTAGGAAGAGGTATTTATTCAGGATTAGTATTTTATACTTGGGCATTGTCTGGTTTTGCAATTGGATTAACTTGGGCTTGGTTGTTCAATGGCCAAACAGGATTAATTAATGATCTATTAATGAAAATTAATTTAATAGATTCCCCAATTGGATTTTTATCAAATCCAAAATTTGCAATGGTTTCAGTAATTGCAGCTAATGTTTGGTATGGAATACCTTTTTTTGGAATTATGATTTTAGCAGCACTTCAATCAGTACCTAAAGAATTGCATGAAGCTGCAGTTATAGATGGGGCAGGAGCTGTTAAGAGATTATTTAAAGTAACAATTCCTTATATCAAACCAACTATTGTTAGTACTTTGCTGCTTAGAACTATGTGGATTGTAAATATGCCAGATATTATTTATGCAATGACTAATGGTGGTCCCGTAAATAAAACTAATATATTAGCAACTCAGATGATTAATAAAGTATTTAAAGAATATGATTATGGCCAAGGTTCAGCTATTGGTTTAATCATTATGTTTCTTTTATTTATATACTCAATTTTTTATCTACGATTAACAAGTAGAAAGGATGATTAAATGAGAGAAAGACACCCAATCCTTAGATCTGTAATTAGAGCTGTATTATTAATTATATATTTGTTGTTGGCAATTATCCCATTATATTGGATTTTTGTAACTAGTATTAAAGGAGCAAAGCATATTTATGATTTTCCTTTAGTATATTTCCCAAAAGATTGGAATTTTGATGGATATAGGAAACTATTTTCATTTAGTAATTTTGGAATTTATTTTAGAAATTCACTTTTAGTTGCTGTTTTTTCCTCTTTAGTTGCAATGATTATATCTGTATTAAGTGGATTTGCGCTTTCAAGATACAAGAATAGAAAAATGAAAAAAAGAATGGAACTTTTGTTATATTTTTCTCAAACAATTCCTCCTTTTATAATCATGGTACCTATTTTTACAATGTTTTCTCAGTTAAAACTAACTGATAGTTTAGTATCCTTAAGTTTTGTTTATGTAGCAACTGTTGTAGCTTTTTCAACAATAATGAGCAAAAGTTTCTTTGATAAAGTTCCTACAAGCATTGAAGAGGCTTGTATGATTGATGGTTGTACACAAATTCAATCTCTTTATAAAGTTATTTTACCTATTACTTTGCCAGGAATGGCTGCAATCTTTTGTTTTGCATTTATTAATATTTGGAATGAATTATTCTTAGCAGTTATGTTATTAATGACAAATTCAAAAATGACAGTTCCTGTTGCTTTAAATTCATTTATATCTAAAGCAGGAATTTCTTGGGATGTAATGAGTGCTGGTATTATAATTGCCTTATTACCAACTATGATTGTTTTTGGGTTTGGACAGAAATATATAGTTGCAGGATTAACTGAAGGTAGTGTTAAAGAATAAAGAGGTAAATTTATGGCTAAAAAAAACATTTCAGAAATTTTATTACATCAAGGAGAATTAGATTTACCATTTAATGCGGTAAGTCCTCCCATTGTAAATACATCAATCTTTTGCTTTAAATCCTATGAAGATTTTAGAGACGCATTAGCTGATGAAACTACACATTATTTATATAGTAGAGGAAACAATCCTACAGTAAATTTATGTGAAGAAAAGCTAGCTGCTTTAGAGGGTGCCCAAAAGGCAAAATTAGTAACTAGCGGTATGAGTGCTATTACACTTTCAATTCTTTCATGTTTGAAAGGTAATGATCATGTTATTGCTGTCAAGGATTCATATTCTTGGACAAAATATTTTTTTCATACATATCTAAAAAGATTTGGAGTAACAGTAACTTATGTAGAAGGTTGTAACATTTCTGATTTTGAAAATGCTATAGAGGATAATACAAGGTTAATATATCTTGAAAGTCCTACTACATTTACATTTAAACTTCAGAATTTAAAAGAAGTTGCAACATTAGCAAAAAAACATAATATTAAAACTATTATAGATAATACTTGGGCAACTCCTTTTTTTCAGAATCCTATTAGTTATGGAATAGATTTGGTAGTACATTCTGCATCAAAATATATTGGAGGTAATTCTGATATAGTAGCTGGTGTTATTATGGGTTCAAAAGAAGATATTGATAAAATATTTGAAACTGAATTCCAACCTTTAGGCCCAGCCCCTACAGCAATGCAAGCTTGGTTAATTATGAGGAATATGAGGACCTTACATATAAGAATGCCATATCATTTCAATAATGCATTAAAAGTAGCTAAATTCTTAGAAAATAATGATAAAGTGGAAAGTGTTTTATATCCATTTTTAGAATCTTTTGATCAATATGATTTAGCTAGAACTCAAATGAGTGGTGGTAGTGGATTGTTTTCCTTTAGATTAAAAACAAGAAATCTTGAAGATGTTAAAAAATTCACTAATTCTCTTAAATATTTTAAGAAAGCTGTAAGTTGGGGAGGTTATGAATCCTTAGTTTTCCCAGCAGCAGTAAAATATCAAGATGAGGGCCCAATACCTGAGGATAGAATTTCTTTGATTAGAATCCATGTTGGTATTGAAGATGCTTCTATATTAATTGACGATTTAAATAATGCACTTAAGGGGATTAATTGATGTATGATTTAAAAGCTTCTGCAAGAATTGAAACTTATTTAGATCTTTTAAAAGAGAGAAAATTTACATGCCTTTTCGAAATTAAAAAATTAAAAAAATCAGTATGTAATAATTTTGAATTCTATCGTTTAGAGAAAGATAAGTTAGATTGGCAAGAGATAAATACACCAGATTTTTATGGAGAAGATAATACAGATGTTTGGTATCAAACATCTGTAGATGTTCCAAATGAAAAAGATGTTTATTTTCATTTAGAATTACAAACAGATTCTCTAATAATTATTAATAATAATGAAAAGTTTTTTGCAATAAATCCTTTTCATGATTTAGTTCCTTTAGAAGATTATAGAGGGAAAAGAATAACTATAAGCATTTGTATATGGAGTGGTTATAAATTCCCAGGTTATCATCCAAAAGAAAGTGATAGAGTTCTTGTAACTGTTGCAAAAAGGGTTAAAGATTATCCATTGGTATTTAAGAATGCAGAAATAGTAAAAAAGAATTATTATAATTATAATTTATATTATGATGTTTATGTTTTATATCAATTAACTAAAACCTTAGATCCAAATAGCCTATTGTATCAAAAGATTCTTTCAATCCTTCATAAAACTTTAATGCAAATAAGTTTTGTTTGTGATGATTTTAAAAAAAATGAAAATGATGCAAAAATAGTAAGTGAAAAAATTAAACCCTTATTAGACTATAAAAATGCTGATTGTGCTCCAACTATATATAGTATTGGTAGTGCACACTTAGATTATGCTTGGCTTTGGCCAATAAAAGAAACAATTAGAAAGGCAGCTAGAACTTTAAGTGAAATGAATTATTTAATGGATGCTGATTCAACTTTTAAATTCATGTTTTCTCAGCCAATAATAATTGAACAAGTAAAAGAAATTTATCCAGAAATTTTTGACGATTTATTAATTAATTATAAAAAAGGTCAATTTGAACCAAATGGTGTTGGACTTGTTGAACCTGATTGTATGTTATCTACAGGAGAAGGGTTAATAAGAAATATTATATATGGCAGAAAAATTACTAATAAATTATTTGAAAACTATTTTGGGGATACTTTTTACGTACCAGATTCTTTTGGTTATATGCCAACATTGCCTCAAATCTTAGTAAAATCAGGGATTAAATATATTGTAACAAGTAAATTAGGTTGGAATGATACAACTAAGCATCCATATGATTTATTTGATTGGAAAGGGCTTGATGGTTCCATTGTAAAAGCTCATATGATTCAAGGTGCTTATGAAGGTACTCAAGAACCTAAAGAAAATTATGATATGTGGAATCAGATAATAAATAAAGATGTGCAAGATTCTCTACTTAGACCAATAGGAGAGGGAGACGGAGGTGGTGGAACTACTTTAGATGATTTAGAGTTAATAAAAAGACAGAAGAATTTACAGGGACTTCCAAAAAATTCTTGGAAAACTATGTCTAGATCTTTAGAAAAAATATTTGAAAATCCAGTACCAGAATATGATGGAGAATTATATTTAGAATTACATCGAGGTACTTATACCACTCAAGCTAAAACTAAAAAATATCATAGACAACTTGATAAAAAGCTACATAATGTTGAGTATTTAGTTTCTCTATTTTATATAAATAATCAAATAAGCTATGAACAAATAAAAATGTATAAAGAACATTTAGATTATTGTTGGAGAATGTTTTGTATAAATCAATTCCATGATATATTACCTGGTTCAACTGTAAGAATTGTTAATGAAGAAGCTCATAAATCTTATGAAGAAATTAAATCTATTTTAGATGAAATTTTCTATAATTTAATAGATAAAGGCGATTATTTATTAAATTTATCACCGTATATGCAAAATGGGATTAAACCATATGAAAGTGAAATTAAGAAAATTAGGGCAACAAGATTAGCAAAAGTAGGTAAGCAGTTATTTAGTTGGGGAAGTGTAGAAATATCTGATACTGGAGATATTATAAGTTTTATAGTAGATAATAGAGAAATTGCTAAAGATAAATTTAATGTTTTAGAATTTGGTGAAGATTTTCCAAATAATTGGGATGCTTGGGATATTGAAATAGATAGTTTATCAAATTTAAAAGTAATAGAAACTCGTTTTGAGAGCGGGGTTATTAAATATAAATTTGAAAATGGATCAACTTTAGAGCAAGAAATTATTATTTTTGAGGATGTTGCTAGAATTGATTTTGTAACTAAAGTAAATTGGATGGAAAATCATAAAATATTAAGGGCTAAATTTAATCATAATATTTCATCAGTTTATACAGATTGCGATATCCCATTTGGTATTTTTAAAAGATCAAACTCAAAGAACTTAAGAAGTGAAAGAGCTAAATTTGAAGTTCCATCTCATGAGTATATTTCTCAAAGTGATAATAAGAATTCTATTTCATTAATTACTGATAGCAAATATGGATATTCCTTTGATAAAAATCAATTATCAGTTTCCCTTTTAAGAAGTCCAAAAGCTCCAGATGAAATAGCCGATATTGGTAGTCATAGCTTTACTTATTCAATCTTTGTTGCTGATAAAAACAATTTAATTGATACAATCAGTGAAGCGGAAAATGTTAATAATCCTCTACTAAGTTGTAATAAAAAAATTGATAATGATTTGTTTGAAATCAATGTGGATAATATCATTTTAGAGACTTTAAAAGTTGCAGAAGAAGATAGTGCTTTGATTTTTAGATTTAGAGAAATTTTAGGTATTAAAACCAACTGTCAAATTAACTTTAATAAAGATAAATTTGATCTTGATTCATTAAAATTCGTTAATTTAATTGAAAAAGAAATATCTGATGATTATGATTTCAATTCTTTTGAGATTAAAACAATAAAAATATTCAAAAAGAATTAAGTCTTATTTCGATATATTACTAGAATTTATTAATTTATTTTAAGAAGTTTCATAATTAATTTTGTGAAATTTCTTAATTTTTTTGTTATACTTGTGTAA
Organism: Sphaerochaetaceae bacterium; assembly: GCA_963678415.1. GTDB lineage: Bacteria > Spirochaetota > Spirochaetia > Sphaerochaetales > Sphaerochaetaceae > Pleomorphochaeta. The sequence goes on from OY782833.1 coordinate 283,114, forward strand.
TAAGTTTCATTTAGTAATATTTTGTAATATAAAAATAAAAAATTGTAAAATTATGTATTGAAATTGTTGCTAGATAAACTATAATTAAATTGACATTATTACAGATAGTGACAAATTGTAATTAATAAGACTTGATATATTGTAATTGCTATTTTACAATAATATAAATTGGTTATGTCGATGGAGGAAGTTTTATGGCTAAAAAAGAGATGTATAATCCTATAGCTTTCCTTGATGAATTTAAAGGAAAAGATTATAAAGGAGAATGGCCAACAGTTGTTGAAATGTTTGATATCACTGTAAAAAGATTCAAGGATAGACCTTGTTTTAGACAGTTTGTTCCAAATGATTTACAATTTAATTATTCTCAGGTTAGAGAAAAGGTAATAGAAGTTGCAAATAATATTTTAACATATGCAGAACCAAAAGATAAAATAGCTGTATGTGGTAAAAATAGTGTTGAATGGGCTATTACATATCTAGCTGTATTATATGCTGGATGTATTGTTGTTCCTCTTGATGCAAATCTAAAAGATAGTGAAACAGATATTTTAATTAAGTTTGCTGGAGTTAAAGCTTTATATGCTGATGCTGGAAAAATTGATGAATTAGGAAAAGATCCTGAAATTAATTTAGTAAAAAGATATTCTTTAGAAGAAAGTGATAAAGAAAGATATGTTTTAAATAATGGAATAAAAGGTGATTTAAATCCAAAAGCTTATAAACCTGTTTGTGAAGATCTTGCAGCAATTTTATTTACTAGTGGTACAACAGGAACTCCAAAAGGTGTTATGTTAACTCATAAAAACTTAGTAAGCGATTGTTATTTAGCACAATCACATATGCAACTATATCCAAGTGATGTATTCTATGCAATTCTTCCAATCCATCATGCTTATACTATGCTTGCTGTATTTATTGAAGCAATTAGTGTTGGTGCTTCAGTAGTATTTGGTAAACGTCTAATTGTAAGTCAATTATTAAAAGAATTAAAAGTTGGAAAAGTTACTATGTTCTTAGGCGTTCCAATGTTATTTAATAAGTTATTAGCAGGTCTGTTAAGTGGACTTAAAAAGAAAAGTATTATTCTTTATGGCATTATAAGATTCTTAATGGGCGTCTCTGGTTTAATTAAAAAGATTACAAAAAAGAATGTTGGCCATAAAATGTTCGGATTCTTATTGAAACAAATCTCTTTAGATACTAATAGAATTTGTATTTGTGGTGGTGGTCCTCTTCCAGATTCAACATTTAAGATGTTCAATGAATTAGGAATTGACTTTGTACAAGGTTATGGTTTAACTGAAACTAGTCCTATTACTCACCTAAATCCAACATATGCATATATTGAATCATCAGTTGGTAAGATTATTCCAACCTTAGAACAAAAGATTGTTTCTCCTGATAAAGATGGAAATGGTATAATTTATATTAAAGGTTCAGTAGTAATGAAAGGTTATTATAAAAACCAAGAAGCTACTGACGAAGTTCTTGATGCAGATGGTTGGTTAAATACTGGTGATGTTGGTCATGTAGATAGTAATGGTTATTTATATCTAACAGGTAGAGCAAAGAATATTATTGTTACTGAAGGTGGTAAGAATGTATTCCCTGAAGAAATTGAAGATCATTTCCAATTGTATAATGAAATTGACCAAATTTGTATTGTTCCATTTATTAAAGATTCAGCTAAGAAGAGTGAAGGTATTAAAGCTTTAATATTCCCAAATCAAGATTGGTTGAAGGAAGTTGGTGATTCAGCTGCTGAAAAGAGAATTAATCAAATTATCTCTGAAGTAAATAAAGATTCTCAACCTTATAAGAGAATTGAAAAGATTTTAATAACTAAAGAAGCATTACCAACAACAAGTACTAAGAAAATTAAGAGATTTGAGGTAATGAAACTTTATAAATAGTCATTATATAAGAAAATGACAATTTTATACTTGCTAAATTAAGGAAAGGTTGATAAAGTCATCTTTATGAAAAGTAATTTAAGAAATTATTTGCGTTCTCAAGCGCATGATATTGATCCCATTGTAATGGTTGGAAAAGAAGGGGTTAGTGATAATGTTGTTGATGCATTAGATCAAGCATTATTGCACCATGAATTAGTTAAAGTAAAATTTCAAGCTAAGAAAGACTTTATAAAAGAATTAAGCAATGAATTAGCTTCAAAGACAAATAGTGATTTAATTTATATCATTGGTTTTATTGCTATATTCTATCGAAAAAGTGATGAAAACTTAATCGAAATTCCTAAAAGTTTATTAAGATAATATGAGGAAGGTACAAAATGTACCTTCTTTTTTTTAATTTTTTCATGTTTCTATTAAAAAGTACATTGACATTATTTTTGTTTCTATTTATAGTAACAAATAATTAGATGGAGATTAAAAATATGAAGAAATTTACAAGTGTTTTATTATTAATGTTGATGGCAACTATGGTGGTATTTGCTAATGGTACTAAAGAAGATGCAAATGCAGAAAAAGTTTATAAAATTGGTATTTCAAAGTTTGTAACTCATCCTGCTCTTGATGCAATTGAACAAGGGATAATGGATGTATTTAACGAGGAAGGTGTTAATGCTGATTTTGATTTACAAAACTGTAATGCTGAAATTGCAACTGCTGTATCAATTGCAAAAGTTTTTAAAGACGGCAAAAAGGATATGGTAATAGGTATTGCAACTCCTCCAGCTCAAGCTTTAGCTCAAGTTTACAAAAATGATACAACTCCTGTAGAATTTGCAGCAATTACAGATCCTTTAAGTGCAGGTTTGATGGATGAAAATCTTAGTAATGTTTTTGGTATCAGTGATAAGAATCCTATTGAATTACAATTAAAAACATTTACAGAGTTAGCAAATATTAAAACATTAGGTATGATTTATAGTGGAAATGAATCTAATGGGGTTGCAATATATGAGAGAGCAAAAGAATACTGTGAAGCAAATAATATTAAGCTTGTTGCAGTAAGTATTGCATCTTCTGCTGAAGTTAAGATGGCAATGTTATCAATTGCAGATAGAATTGAAGGTGTATTTATTGGTAATGATAATACAGTTGTTTCAGCTCTTGCCAGTGTAGACCAAGTTTGTACTGAATATGATTTACCATTATTTAATAGTGATACAACTAGTAGTGAAGATACAAACTTCTTAATGAGTTTTGGTCTTGATTACTATAAAGTTGGTAGAATTTGTGGAGAAAAAGCTCTAGATGTTATTAATGGTTCTACTCCAAAAGAAATTGGTGCTATTTTCTTAGATGATATTTCACAATTCAACTTTATCTTAAATCTTGATAGAGCAAAGGATTTGAATATTAATATTAGTGATGATCTTTTAAATAATGCAAGTTATGTAGTAGAAAATGGTGAAATGATAAAACGATAATCATATTTTTTTAAATAGAGAAGGAAGCCTTTTGGGCTTCCTTTTATTATTTAAAAACTGAACTTATATAATCTGTTAAATCCTCTTCTTTATACATTAATTTGTATAAAGCTGTAACAATAGGATACTCGTCTGTTATATTGCGTTCTTTGGTCTTATCGTACATTAATTTGATTGTTCTATAACCTTCAATTACTGTGGTACTTTTATTATCTTGTAAAAATCCTTTACCAACTAATAAGCCAAGGGTTCTATTTCTAGATAAATCATTTAGACTTGTAAGTCCTAAATCTCCCATACCACAATATTTAAATATTGTAGAACTATCACAATCAAAAAGTATTAAAAACTTTCTCATTTCATTTACACTTTTGGTATAAATTAAAAAATCAACATTAGGGGAGTTGTATCTACCAGATACAAGGCCTATAGCAATTGCATACATGTTTTTTAAAATACTTAATAGTTCAACTGCTCTAATATCATCAGTATAGTCTAAGGTTAAGCCTGTATTTTCTAATACATTATTTTTTATATAATGATAATCAACTTCTTCTCCACCAAAAGTAAAGGCAGATGGGAATCCATTTAATAATTCAATTGCAAATGTTGGACCTTTCATGCTTGCTTTTTTTTCAAAGGGCAATTTTTCAGTAATGAAAGCTCCTTCATCACTCATTCCTTTTGCTAGATTTATTATAAGAGAATCTTTTGATACATATTTTTTTATTCTCTTACAAAAGGAAATAATAGCCTTTGAAGGAATAGCTAAAAAAATACAATCAGCATCTTTAAAATTTTCTAGATTACTAAACGCTTTAATATTTTTATTTAAATATCTTGTTGAAAAGCTTTTAGAATTTTTATGAATTGAATTAATTTCATCAACAATACTTTGATGCCTAGAATAAATATAAACATCGTTATCATTATTCCAGGCTAGTCTTTCAGCTATAGCAGTACCAAAAACCCCGCTACCAGCTATAATAATCTTTCTTTTATTCATAAATTTTTATTTCGAGTTCTGTTGTTCAAAAGCGCTTATATCATGGTTATTACCGCTGATTACTAAAATATCTTTTTCTTGTAATACTGTATCAGGTAAAATATATCCATTAGCTTTGTTATCTCTTACAATAGCAACAATGTTAATACCGAATTTAGCTCTGAAATTTAATTCATTAATAGCTTTATTTGCAAATTTTTCGTTAATTTCAATTTCAATAATTGAGAAATCTTCACCAATAGGTAAAACATCAAGAGTTAATCTTGCACTTAATGTTTTTGCAAGTTTTGCACCCATATCAACTTCAGGGTTAACAACTATTGCTCCAATTTTTTCTAAAACTCGGCCATGATCGTTACTTATAGCTTTTGCATATACTCTAGGGACTCCTAATTCAATTGCATTAAGAGTAGCTAAAATATTAGCTTCAATATCTTTACCAATACAAACAATTACAGTGCCACAATCACCAATACCAGCTTCTTTAAGAGAATCTTTTGTTAATTCTCCAAGATGTATTAATTGATTAACACTAGTTTTTAAAGGATAAAGTTTACTTTGATCTTTATCAATTGCAATAATTGTTTTTCTATTTTCTAGTAAGTTTTCTGCTAAAGATAAACCAAAACGTCCAACTCCAATAATTCCGTATAAATTATTATCTGCCATAATAAACTCCTTATCCGATTAAAATGTTTTCTTCAATATAATGGAATCTCTTCTGGGAAGTTCTCCAACTAAATGCAATAGTTAAAGGACCAAGTCTTCCAATAAACATTAATATAATTAAAAGGATTTTGCTACTAGCTGCTAAATGGGTTGTAATTCCCATAGATAGTCCAACTGTTGCAAAAGCACTTACACATTCAAATATAACTTCTTCAAAACTAAAAGCAGTGCCTTCAATAGAGAAAATAATTCCACCTGTAATAATTATTGCAAACATAGCTAATGTTGCAACAAAAAAAGCTTTAATTATTGAAGAATCAGCTATTTTTCTATAAAAAGCTTTAACATTGTTATGAGTAGGTATTCTTATAATAGAAAGGATGATAGTAAACATAGTGGTTGTTTTAATACCACCACCTGTAGATCCAGGAGATGCACCAACAAACATTAAGAATAACATTACAACAACACCAGCGTTACTTAAGCCCCCGATATCTATTGTATTGAATCCAGCGGTTCTTGCTGTTGTGCTTTGAAAAAATGCCTGTAGAAGAGTAATTCCTCTTTCACTAAAATAAAAGAATACTGTTCCAAAGAGTAATAATGAACCACTCATTGTTAAAACAATCTTTGTATGTGTTTTTAATCTTTTATTTTTCTTAAAAGAAAAAATATCATATATAACAAAGAATCCTAAACCACCAATAATAATTAATATTGCAGTAGTTAAATTTAGTAATACATTATTTGAATAGTTAGAAATACTTGTAAAATTACCTAAGATATCAAACCCTGCATTATTAAATGACGAAATTGAATGGAAAATAGAAATTCCAATAGCTTTTAGAGTCGGGTAATCGACTTTAAAGACTTGATAAAATAATAATGAACCAGTTATTTCACAAATTAAAGAAGTTGTAATAACTGTTTTTACTAAAGCTCTAATATCGAAGCCAGGAATTGTATTTAAAGATTCTCTTACTAAAGATAAATTTGAATATGATAAACTGTTTCCAATAATCATTAAAAAGAAAACAGCAAATGAAGCGAAACCTAAACCACCTAATTGAATTAAAGTAGCTAAAACAATAGATCCAAAAACTGATAAAGTATTTCCCACATCAATTGTTGATAATCCAGTTACACAAACTGCGCTAGCAGAAATGAAAAAAGAATTAACAACGCTAATTGATTTTCCATCCTGATGACTTATTGGTAATAATAATAAAAGTCCACCAACAATAATAATAGAAGCAAACCCAATAATTAATCTTATACCAGGGGTAAGAAGTTTTCTATGCTTTGATTTCATAAATATGGATTATAAATGTTTACAATAATAAAAACAAGATAGTAAGTTTTTTTAAAATGCTTGGTAAATAATTTCATATAAGTAATGTAATTAGTCTTTTGTTTGTAAATTATAATAATCAAAAAAAAACTAATAGTCTGGTTGGTTGACCAAACTATTAGTAATTATTATAAACAATTTATTATTATTTTTCTTGTTCTAAAGCTAAGGTTCTAGTAGTAATATCACATACACTTTCTGGACCATAGTATTGAATTGCTCCTGGGAATGTGAAACATGTATCAATTGCCCATGTTTCTCTGTTCTTTTCAAAATATTTGAAAGGAGCACCATCAAGTTCAACTAAAGCTTTTTTTATAACAGGTTTTTGTTCACCATGTCTTTGTTCCATATTCATCATCATAGTAATTGGAATACCACCAGCAATCCATTGAGATGCAGGAGCACTTAAGTTTTTAACACTTGAAAGATATCCTGATAAGCCACTTGCAATAAGCATAAATGCATTAAAGCCTAAGCTATAACAGTAGTCAGCATCAAAGTTTGATGGGAATGCACATCTGCCTTCATAACCAAAGAAGTGGTTTTGTGCACTGAATTTACCAGTATATTTACCTTCAGCTTTCATTTGTGATAATTGTTTAGCAACCATCTCGATTAATAATTTATCAGTTTCAATTCTTGATACTTGAACATTACCGTGTGGGTCTCTGTCCATTAATAATTGTAATTGGATACTAGGAGGTAGAATTGAGAATACTTGTGCAGAAGCTTCACTAACATTAGCTAAGATAAATTTAATTTGATCTTCGCTTGTTTCAAATTTAGCATATTCATCAGCTTTTTTTGCTAGTAAATCATTTAATTCATTAATTAATGCTTTTACTTCAGGAATAAATTCTACTAAACCTTCAGGAATAATAATAACACCAAAGTTTAAGCCTTTATTACCTCTAGCAGCAATAATATTGCTAATATAATCTACAACACCAGCTAAAGAAGTTTCATTTTTTTCAATTTCTTCACTAACTAGACATACATTAGGTTGTGTTTCAAGTGCACATTCAAGAGCAATATGAGATGCACTTCTACCCATAACTTTGATAAAGTGCCAATATTTCTTTGCAGAATTAGCATCTCTTTCAATGTTACCAATTAATTCACTATATGTTTTAGTTGCTGTATCAAAACCGAAAGATATTTCGATTTCATCATTCTTTAAATCCCCATCAATTGTTTTTGGACAACCAATAACTTGAATGTTAGCTTTTTTTGCTAAGAAATATTCAGCTAAAACAGCAGCATTTGTATTTGAATCATCACCACCGATAATTACTACAGCACTGATACCATATTTTTCACAAGTAACTCTAGCTTTCTCAAATTGTTCTTCTGTTTCTAATTTTGTTCTACCTGATCCAATAATATCAAATCCACCAGTATTTCTAAAATCATCTAGATAATCACTGGTTAATTCCATTGTATCATCTTCAATAATTCCACTTGGACCACCTTTAAAGCCATATAGTTTACTTTCTGGATTAGCTTTTTTAATTGCATCAAAAAGACCACTTATAACATTGTGTCCACCAGGAGCTTGTCCACCTGATAAAATAACACCAACATTGATTTGTTTTTTAATGTCATCGTTTTTGCCTTTTTCAAAAGAAATTTTATTCAAGCCATAAGTGTTTGGAAATAAAGCTTTAATTTGTTCTTGGTCAGAATTTGAAGAAGTAGGGGCTCCTTTAACTGGAACAACTTGGTCGATAGCTTCTCTTAAAATAGAAGGAAGTTTTGGTTGATACTCATAACGAGCTTTTTGTAGAGGTGATAGATTCATAATTTTTCTAATCTCCGATATTTTTGGTTTTGTTTTTTTTGTACAAGAAGTCTTGTACTAAAAAGATATAAAAATACATAATTTATTTCAAGACTTTAATTAATATTGTACCTCTAGTACTTACTTAAATTATATATTATTCTTATAGCAAAAATTACTTGGAGTTAAATTCTTATATGAAAGTTTATGTTGATGCTGATTCATTTTTAAAACAAATGAGAGAAGTTGTGCTAAGAGCTGCACAAAAAAGAAATCTTGATATTACCTTTGTCGCTGATAGAAATTTAAAAGATGTTCTTTTAGCTAAAGAAAAACATACAGCACAACTTAGAAAACAAGCATTAGTTGAAAATAGCGATATTGATGCAGAATCTCTAAAAACTATAAAAAGTAAAATTGATATGATAATTGTTCAAAGTGATAGTGATAGCGCAGATGATAAAATTGTAGAATTATCAAATTCTGGAGATTTAGCAATTACTCATGATATTCCTTTAATAGATAGATTAACAGAGAAGGGCGTATTAGTTCTTGATGATAGGGGAAATATTTTTACAGATAAAAATATTAAAGAAAGATTATCAATAAGAAATGCCATGACTGAATTAAGAAGTTATGGAATTAATGTAGAAAAAACAAAAAAAATGGGCGTAAAAGAAATCAAAGCGTTCAGTGATGCTTTCTCAAGAACTTTAGACAAATATAGAGAAGAATTAAAGCAAAACTAAATTAAATTGAATAATATAGAATATGAAGGAAACATATTTTATTAATTATCAAACTAAAAAAGATTTACATATTTTAAGAAAGCTAGCACTTTATTCATCTATATATCAACAATGTGATTTTATAAAAAATTATAATGTTAATGATTTGAAAAATTATCGAGTTTGTGTTTTTATAACTCATGATTTAGTTTCTCTAGTTAAAATTAAGGCGTTATATCAAAAAGTATCTGATGTTAAATTTTTAATTTTAGCTGATGGAGAAAATATAACAATTTTAAGTACTTTAGCAGAAGATAATTTCATAATTATTGCTCCAAATTGTAAAGTGAATGAATTTCGAGAAAACATTTGTTATTTAAATCAGCAAATTTCTTTAAATATAAATATAACAAAAAGAGAAAAACAAATTTTACTTCTTATATTAAATGGTCAAAATAATAATCATATAGCAAGTCAATTAGGAATTAGTGAAAGGACAATTGAAGCTCATAGAAGAAACATTTATCAAAAACTAGGTGTTCATTCTCTATCTCAATTAACACTTTGGGCTATAAATAATAAAATGTATTAGTCATTAATCATTTTTAAGGCTTTTTGTAAATTTCCCTCAGTAAATTGAGCACCAACTTGTGAAATAATTTCACCAGCTAATATAGATGCAATTTTACCACATTCTATAATGTCTTTATTTTTACATAGTCCATATATAAAACCAGCAGCATAAGTATCACCAGCTCCAGTTGTATCAACAGGATTAACTGATCCATGAACAGGAATATCATATATTTTACCATGATGGGAAATTATAGAGCCTTTTATGCCATTTTTAACTATTGCTGTTTTACAAATGGAACCAAGAAGTTTACAGTTTTCTCTTGGATCTTCGTTTCCAAATAAAATTTTTGCTTCTTCTCTGTTTGCAAAAACTACATCAATGTCATTTTTTATTAAATCTAAGAAAATTTCTTTATATCTTTTTACAGCAAATGGATCAGCAATGTCAAAAACAACATTTGTTGATGATTCTTTTGATATTTTTAAAGCTTTTTTTATTGCCTTTTTTTGATTTTCTGTATCCCACATATAACCAGTAAAATAAAAATATGAAGCTTTTTTTACGCTTTCTTCATTTACATCGTCTTCGTTGAAAAATTTATTTGCGCAAAGATAAGTGTTCATAGTTCTTTCACTATCAGGGGTGTCAAAAATGATAGAAGAGCCTGTTTTTTGATTACAGTCTTTTAATTCATCAATAGTATTATATTTTTTTAGATTATCATGATATTTTTTACCAAAGTCATCATTACCAACTTTTCCCGCTAATATTGTTTTAACATTTAACATAGATAAAGTGATTATAGTATTTGGGGCAGAGCCACCACAGGAACAAGTTATTTCTTTTCCTTTCATAAAATCAACCAATTTTTCACGAAAATCGGAATCTATAAGTTGCATTATGCCTTTAGTTAGTCCAAGATTTTTTAAATCTTCATACTCTACACTTGTGATAATATCAATTAATGTATTACCAATACCATAAACTATTGTGCTATCATTTCCCATAAGGCTTAAAATATTACAAATGGCTCTATTATTCAAGATTTTTTATTAAGAAATAAGAATAACTTAATAAAAAATTATTTATTTAAGTAAGTAATAAAAAAACCACTTCAAAAATGAAGTGGCTTAATAGTTTAGAATTCAGCATTTCCAACTGTTCTTGGATAAGGAATAACGTCTCTGATATTTTGTACACCAGTAACATATTGAACAATTCTTTCAAATCCAAGACCAAAACCAGCATGAGGTACTGTTCCATATTTTCTTAAGTCTAAGTACCACCAGTAATCTTTTTCACTAAGATCTAATTCTTTCATTCTAGTTTTTAGTGTTTCTAGATCAGCTTCTCTTTCACTACCACCGATAATTTCTCCTAGACGTGGAACTAATACATCCATACCCCTAACAGTTTTATTATCATCATTGAGCTTCATATAGAAAGCTTTTATTTCTTTAGGATAATCTGTAACAATAACAGGAGATTTACAATGAACTTCTGTTAAATATCTTTCATGTTCAGTTTGTAAATCAGAACCCCATTCAACAGGGAATTCAAAATTGTCATTATTCTTTGATAATACTTCAATAGCTTCAGTATAAGTCATATGCGCAAAAGGGGAGTTAATTACATGTTCTAAAGTTTCTTTAACACCCTTTTCAACAAATTTAGAGAAGAAAGTCATATCTTCATCGCATTCTTTTAATACTTTTTTAAATAAGAACTTTAAGAAATCTTCAGCAACTTCCATATCAAGAGATAAATCACAGAAAGCCATTTCTGGTTCAACCATCCAGAATTCTGCTAAGTGTTTTTTAGTATTTGAATTTTCAGCTCTAAATGTTGGTCCAAAAGTATAAATATTTTTTAATGCCATAGCATAGGTTTCACCCTCTAATTGACCACTTACAGTTAGGTTAGCCATTTTATTAAAGAAGTCTTTTGAATAATCAACATTTCCTTCTTCATCTTTTGGTACATTGTTTAAATCTAGAGTAGTAACTTGGAACATTTCTCCAGCACCTTCACAGTCACTAGTACTTATAAGAGGTGTATTAACATATACAAATCCATTTTGTTGGAAGAATTCATGAATACCATAAGCTAGAGTATTTCTAACTCTCATAACAGCACCAATTAGATTTGTTCTTGCTCTTAAATGTGCAATATCTCTTAAATATTCAATGCTATGTCTTTTCTTTTGTAATGGGTAATCTGTACCAGCTTCACCGATTACTGTAATGTCTGTACTTAGCATTTCAACACTTTGGTTTCCACCAGCACTTTTTACAATTGGACCTTTAGCAATAATTGATGCACCTGTAGATATTCTATTTAGTATCTCATTATTATTTAGGGCAGCCTTGTCGATAACAATTTGCAAACCCTTGAGACATGAACCATCGTTAAGCTCAAGGAAGCAAACATTTTTGCTATCACGTTTTGTGCGAACCCAACCTTCAGCTATAATAATCTCTTCACTTGGATTTTTAGCTAATAAATCTTTAATTCTGTAATTCATAATAGTTGCTCCTTGAAATTTCATTTATTATCAAACGTATTAAGCCTCTGAGTCAAGGCATTTAATAAAAGTAATACAATATCATAACAAAAAAGTATATAAATAAACGTGATTAAATTTGGTATATATTTAAGAAATTTATTTTCTTATCGATTTATAATGAATTAATTATATTAAAAAGTTGCCTTTGTTAATTATTTGCCATAATTATCCTTATAAAATGCCAGATTATAGTTGTTTTTTTATTGACAAAATTATTATATTTGTTAATATTGACATATAACCTTGTAAATGTAAAAAATATTAGAATTTGCAAGAATAGGAGAAACCTATGGTAAAAACAGTAGCACAAATGTTTCATCAAAGCGTTACTAAATATCCTAATTTAACACTCTTAGGATCAAAAAATAAAAAAGGTAATTTTGTTGAAGAAACATATAAAGAAGTAGAAGATAAAGTAGTTAATTTAGCTTTAGGATTAGCTAAAACATTTAATTATAAAAAGCAAGAATTAATTGCAGTAATAAGTGATAATAGAAAAGAATGGTTATATACAAACTTAGCTATTCAATTTTTAAATTGTGTTGATGTTCCTAGAGGCCTTGATGCAACAGATATTGAATTAGTTCAAATCTTAAATGAAACCAAAGCAGAAACTTGTTTTGTAGAAAATGTAAAAACAATTAAAAGATTTGATACTCTTAAAGCTCAACTCCCTTATTTAAAGACATTAATATTGATGGAAAAAAATGATATTGATTTTGTAAGTGAGTTTAATTTAGCTTCATTATATGAAATCATGCAAACTGGATTTAAAGCTTTAGAAGAAAATCCAAAGTTGAAATTAGATTTATTTTCTGAAATTGAAAAAGGTAAAACAGACGACTTAGCAACAATTATATTTACAAGTGGAACAACAGGAGCTTGTAAAGGTGTTATGCTAATGCACAGTAATTTTATTTATCAAGTTGAAAATATTGCAAAACTTGTTAATTACAGATTTAAACCTGGCCAAAAATGGATGACAGTTTTACCAATTTGGCACTCATTAGAGAGAATAGTTACTTATGTTTGTATTAATTACAATCAATCAATGTATTATAGTAAACCAATTAGCAAAATAATGCTAAGCGATTTCCAAAAAGTAAATCCACATTGGTTCTCATCTGTTCCAAGAATTTGGCAAGCAGTTAATAAAACTATAGAAACAAAATTAAGAAAAGCAAAAGGAGCTTCTAAAATTATAAGTCTTGCTTTAATTAAAAGTGCTAAGAATTGGAAAGCTGGATATAATAAAGTACATGGATTAATACCTAAATATTCAAAGAGAAAATCAAGAGTTTTAGAAGTATTAACAGGTATTGTTCCAATGGTAGCTTTTTACCCATTATTCTTATTAGGTAATAAGATAATGTTTAAAAAGGTAAAAAGTTTATTTGGTGTAAATTTAATTGCTGGTGTTTGTGGAGGGGGCTCTATGCCTAAGGGTGTTGATAGTTTCTTTAATGCTATTGGTATAACACTTTTAGATGGTTATGGAATGACAGAAACAGCACCTCTAATTTCTCTTAGAAATTTAAAGAAACCTATAATTGGTACAATGGAAGTAATTGGTGGTTGTAGTTTTAAAGTCGTTGATGAAAACAATAATGAAGTAGGTGTTGGCCAAAAAGGTGTTTTAAAAGTTAAAGGACCTCAAGTAATGAAAGGCTACTATAATAATGAAGTTGCAACTAAAGCTATTATTGATGAAGATGGTTATTTAAATACTGGTGATTTAGTAATTAAATCCATGAATAATGATATTTCCATTGTTGGTAGAGCTAAAGATACAATCGTACTTGCCGGTGGTGAAAACTTGGAACCTGTTCCAATTGAAGGTAAATTAAGTGAACTTGATTTTATTGATAATGTAATAGTTATTGGTCAAGATAGAAAATATTTATCTGCTTTAATTGTACCAAATTGGGATGCAATTAAAGAGTATGCTAGTCAATTAAGTGATAAATATAAAGATGATAAAGAAGCATTACATAATTTAATTAAAGAAAAAATTGATGAAAAGATTAATTGTAAATTAGGTTTCAAATCTTATGAATTAATTAATAAGTTTGCACTTTTAGAAAAACCTTTTGAAGTAGGTAGAGAATTAAGTGCAAAACAAGAATTAAAGAGAAATAAAATAGAAGAATATTATAAAAAAGAGATTGATGATCTTTATGCATAATAAAAAACCCTTAAAGTGTTTTGCTTTGAGGGTTTTTTGTGCTAATATAATTTTGAGTTTATTTGCTTGAAAATTGTGTATTCATTTATTAAAATGGTATAAAATTTAGAGGGAATTATGATTCAAATTATTGGAACAAAGAAGTGTAAAGAGACACAAAAAGCAATTCGTGCAGCAAAAGAGCGTAATATAGAGTATCAATTTGTAGATCTTAAAGAGAGAGAATTATCAAAGAGAGAATGGGATAACATTTTCAACAGTTATGCTCCAGATGAATTAATTAATGAGCAATCAAAAGTGTATAAAAATAAGGGATTTTCTTATATGGTTTTTGATGCAAAAGAAGAATTAATTGAAAACAATGAACTTTTAATAACTCCAATAATTAGATGTAAAAATAAAGTAAAGAAAGGTTTTGATTTACAGACTATAATTGATTGGGGAAAATAATGGGAAAATTGTTTCATGCCGTTTTAGGCTCAGGTTCTTGTGGTAATAGTTATGTTTTTTATGATGGTGAAACATCAATAATTATCGATCAAGGTTATTCGTTTGTACAAATTAAAAAGAAATTTTTATCATTGGATATTCCAATGAAAAGTATAGAAGCAATGTTTATAACTCATTTCCATCCTGATCATTGTCATGGAATAAAAACAACTTCAACCAAGTTAAATATTCCAATGTATATTCCTAAGAATGCTATGGAAAAAGAACCAGTAGTATTAGAAAGGTTGAGATTACCTGAAAAAAAGATAAAAGAAGTAGAACTAGATAAAGAAATAAAAATTGGGAAGTTTATAGTTAAAGCTTTTGCTACTCATCATGATAGTGGTGGTAGTGTAGGTTATTTTATTGAGAATGAAGGAGAGAAAATAACTTTAATTTCTGACACTGGACATACTGATGATATTATGGAAAGTTATGCAAGAGAGAGTAGTATATTATTTTTAGAAGCAAATTATGATGATGATATGCTTTTAAATGGATCTTATCCTTATAAGTTAAAAAAGAGAGTTAGAGGTAAATGGGGACATTTATCAAATACTCAATCAATAGATTTTGTTAAAGATAGTGGATTTAATGGTAATTATTTATATTTAATCCATTTATCTGATAAAAATAATAATGTTGATTTTGTTCAAAATTTGTTTAAAGATAGTTTAAGTTCTCTTGATACTAATATTATAGTTTGTCCGCGAGGAAAAGTAGTTAATGTTATGGAGAACGAATAGAAGTGAAAAATAAAAAACAAAAACATATGGAAGTAATGAGCTATAAAAAGTGTTTATCCATTAAACGCCCTGATAAGCTAAGGATGCGTTGTGTAGATGAATTTACAATGAACTCATTGTTAAGATGTACTGTAAGTAGAAATTTTAAAAGACCTTTTATGAGTGTTTACGGCGATGATGAAGTAATGACTTATGGAAAGTTTAATTATACAGTTCAAAATATTAGGGCTTTTTTTGTAAAGAAAGGTATAAAAAAAGGTGATAAAGTTGCAATTTTAGGAGAATCCGCTCCCAATTGGATGATTGCTTATTTTGCAATTACTACATTAGGAGCAATAGCTGTTCCAATTTTACCTGAATTCTCAAAAAAAGAAATAAATAAAATTTTTGAACATAGTGAAACAAAAGCTTTATGTGTAAATTCAAAGCAAATTGTTAAAGCTCTTGATTTCGTAAAAGAAAAGCCTGAATTAATTATCAGATTGGATGATTTATTCTTTATCCCACAAAAAATATTAGTTGATGTAAATAGTAAAAATGATTTTGAAGAAGCAGCTGGTATTGATATAAAAGGCTTTAAGAGAAGAAGTAAAGAAAATCAAGCATTAAATGAAATTAAAGTTGAGGAAGAAGATATAGCATCAATTATTTATACCAGTGGTACAACTGGGGCAAGTAAAGCAGTTATGTTATCTCATAAGAATCTAGTTTGGAATGCGGATATTTCTTCCGATGCTTATGTAAAAATTAAACCAAGATACAAGTTCTTATCAATATTGCCAGTTGCACATGTTTATGAATTTACAGAAGGTCAATTGTTAATGATGATGAATGGAGCTCAGATAATATTCTTAGGAAGAACTCCAGCTCCAAGTGTTTTAATGCCTGCAATGAACCAAATTAAACCACAAATAATGTTATCAGTTCCTTTATTAATGGAAAAAGTTTATAGAAGTGCAGTTTTACCTACAATTAATGGTAACAAAACTTTGCAAAAACTTTTGAAAAATCCAATTACAAGAAATTCAGTCTATAAATTTATTGGCAATAAGTTAAAAGTAAAATTTGGTGGAAGGATAAAATTCTTTGGCTTAGGTGGTGCTCCATTGGATAAAGATGTTGAGCAATTCTTATATAAATCAAGATTCCCATATGCAATTGGTTATGGATTAACTGAGACTAGTCCATTAGTTGCAGCTTGTGGGGCTAAAAAAAGAGATCATAAGAGAGGCTATCTAGGTAAACTTGTTGAAAATGTAGATTGTAAAATTCTTGATAAAGACCCTAAGACTGGAGTAGGTGAAATTGCCGTTAAAGGTCCTGGTGTTATGAAAGGTTATTATAAGAATGAAGAACTAGATAAACAAGTATTTACTGAAGATGGCTATTTTAAAACTGGTGATTTAGGATTACTTGATAAGAGACGACTAGCTCTAAGAGGTAGATCTAAGACTATGATTTTAGGCTCTGGTGGTGAAAATATTTATCCTGAAGCAATTGAAAGTATTTTTAATAACCAAGAGTTTGTTGAAGAATCTTTAGTAGTCCCAGAAGGTACAAGCTTGGTAGCATTAATAAAAATCGATTATGAAGCTTTAGCTAAGATAACTAAATTATCTTTTGAGGATAATAAAAAAGCTGCATTTGATTATATTAATAAGCTAAAAAGAGATATTAATAAAGAATTAAATTCGTTTAGTAAAATTCATGAAGTTTCTTTACAAGAAGAACCATTTCAAAGAACACCAACACAGAAAATTAAAAGATTCTTATATTTAGATCGTAAAAAAAAGAATAATGACGAGAAGAATAGCGAAGAAAAGAAATAACCATAATTTATTGAGGATAAAATGCAAAAAAGTGATATAAGAATTAAGAGTTACGAACCTCTTATTTCTTCAAAAGAATTACAAGAAAAAATTCCAGTTACTGATGAAATTCAGCAAAACATAGACCAAAGCCGACAAATTGTAAATGATATTCTTTTACATAAAAGTGATAAAATTTTAGCCATAGTAGGTCCATGTTCAATTCATGATCCTAAAGCAGCTATCGACTATGCAAAGAAATTAAAGAAAATCTCTGATAAAATCAGTGATAAAATTTTTGTTGTAATGCGAACTTATTTTGAGAAACCAAGGACAGTTGGGGGATGGAAAGGGTTAATTATTGATCCAGATATTGATGGCTCTTATAACATCGAAAAAGGTTTAATTATTGCTAGAAGTCTTTTAATTGATATAATTAAATTAGGATTGCCTGTTGGTTGTGAAGTTTTAGACCCTGTTGTTCCTCAATATATAGATGAATTAATGAGTTGGTCTGCAATTGGTGCTAGAACAACTGAAAGTCAAACACATAGAAATCTATCAAGTGGATTATCAGTAGCTGTAGGATTTAAAAATAGTACTAATGGTAATATTGATAATGCAATTAATGCTATAAAAAGTGCAGCTCTACCTTCAGCTTTTATTGGAGTAGACAGATTAGGCAATACTTCTGTAATTAGAACTAATGGTAATGAATTAGGCCACCTAATTTTAAGAGGTGGCAATAATGGTCCAAACTATTATGATGAAAAAGTTGAAGAAGCTAGAGAGAGATTAATTAAAAATGACTTAAATCCTTCAATAATTGTTGACTGTTCACATGCTAATAGTGGTAAAAAAGCTTATCGCCAAGAAAGAGTTTTAAGAAGTGTAATTGATCAAGTTAATTATAATGAATCTAGTATTAGAGGTTTCATGTTAGAAAGTAATTTACAGCATGGTTCTCAAAGTATTACAAACGATTTGTCATCATTAAAATATGGTGTTAGTATTACAGATGAGTGTATCTCTATTGATGAGACTGAGAAACTTTTATTATTAGCATATGAAAAACTTATAAGGAGTTAATATTATGATTAATGCTTTAGTTTGTTTAGCAGAGGGTTTTGAAGAATCTGAAGCTATTGTACCTATAGATATTTTAAGACGTAGTGGAATGAATGTTGAAGTCGCGGGTGTTGATAGTACTGAAATTACTAGTGCCCATAATCTTAAAGTAATTTGTGATTTAGAAATTAGTGAAGCAAAAGATACTTACGATGTAATTGTTTTACCTGGAGGAATGCCTGGTAGTACTAACTTAGCAAATAGTTTTGAAGTTATAAGTAGAATAATTAATACCTCTCAAAAGGGCTTTGTATGTGCTCTATGTGCAGCTCCAGCTGTAGTTTTAGCAAATACAGGTCTATTAGATGGTAAAATTGCAACATGTTATCCTTCAATGGAAAAAGTTGCTCCATCTATTAATTTTATCCATGATAAGAGATGTGTTGTAGATTCAAAGATTATAACAGCCCAAGGCCCAGGAGTAGCAGAAGAATTTGCTCTAACAATAGTAAAAGAAGTCCTAGGTAATGAGAAGATGGAAGAAGTGAAAAAAGCTTTTATTGCTCGTTAACAAGCTTGACATTTATATAGAAGATTAACTAAGAGTCTACCTCTTTTGTTATCTCCATATTTTAAACAAAAATCATGAGCAACTGTTTCTATTTCTAGAGATGGTTGCTTTTCTCTTTTTAGATATAAATGTTCTAAAAATGAGAAATATAAACATTCTTTTTGCTCTTTTTTAAAAGCAATATCAAATTCCCAATTTTTAATTAATTTACAAACTGGTATAAAAATTTCATTTTTATATGAATCTATTGTTTCTTCGAAATTTGGATTTCTACCAAGTTTCTGACCTAAGAAATATTTGTGGGTATTTAAATGTTTAATAAAATTCTCGAAACAAATATCACCTAGCTCTTTTTTAACAACTGAATAAAATTCAATTATTTCTTTTGAGTCGTTATTCATTTTCATTATTATCCCTTTGTGGTAAAATCTTATTCAAGTAAGATTTAATCCGATTTCATAATATACATATATGGAATTTTTGAAAAGGGTTAGTATTTGAATATTAAAAAAAATAATGAATTTATTATCTTTTTGAGTTCATTATATTAAAATTCGAGGTGAACAAAATGTTGATTGAAAACATTACAAAGGCTATTGGGGATACTCCATTAATAAAAATCAATAAATTAAATAATACTAATAATAATATTTATGTAAAATTTGAATCAATGAATCCTCTCTCAAGTATAAAAGATAGAGCCGCTTTATATATGATTGAAGAGGCTGAGAAGAAAGGAATTTTAAAACCTAATAGTGTTATAATTGAGCCAACTAGTGGTAACACAGGAATTGGTCTTGCTTATATTTCAGTTGTTAAAGGGTATAAATGTAAATTAGTTATGCCTGAGTCAATGAGTATTGAAAGAAGAAAACTTCTTAAAGCTTTAGGCGCTGAAATTGTATTAACTGATGCAAAAAAAAGTATGAGTGGTGCTATAGAAAAAGCAAATGAATTGGCTAAAACAATAGAAAATAGTTTTATTCCAGGACAATTTGATAATCCTGATAATGCTCTATCTCATTATGAAACAACTGCTAGAGAAATATATAAAGATTTAGATTCAAAAGTTGATATTTTTGTTTCAGCTGTTGGATCAGCAGGGACTATAATGGGTTGTGCTAAATATTTTAAAGAACAAAATAAACAAATAAAAATAGTTGCAGTTGAGCCTTATTCTTCTGCAGTTTTATCTAAAGAAAAGGCAGGAAGTCATAAAATTCAAGGCATTGGAGCAGGTTTTATTCCTAGTATTTATGATGAATCATTAGTTGATGAAGTAGTAAAAGTCAAAGATGAAGATGCTATAAAATATAGTAAGCGCCTTTCGAGAGAAGAAGCATTATTAGTAGGTATATCATCAGGAGCAGCTTTTGCTGGAGCATTAGAGGTAGCAAAAACTGTAGAAAATAAAAATATAGTTGTTATTTTACCTGATAGTGGAGAGAGATATCTTTCAACTGAATTATTCGAGGACTAAATGATAAACTTTGACTTAAAAAATACTCTATTCTGTGGACAATCATTTTGCTGGAGAGTTGAAGGGGATAATTATGTTAGTGTTTTAAATAAGAAAGTTTATCGAATAAATGAAAATAGTGATATAAATGATCCCTATTTAAAACATTATTTAGATATGAACTTTGATTATCCTAAAGCTTTAGCAACAATTAAAACTATGGATGAAAAATTTGTAGATATTATTGATAAATGCAATGAAATTCATATTTTAAATCAAGATTTATGGGAAACTATTATTGGTTTTATATTGAGCCAGAATAATAATATAAAAAGAATTGAAGGGTTGTATGATACATTATGTAGAACTTACGGAACTGAAATAGAAAAAGGGTATTATAGTTTTCCAAGGCCTGAAAATATGAAGAATGCTACTGAAGCTGAATTAAGGGATTTAAGAGTTGGATTTAGAGCTCCATATATTTTAGATGCAATACAAAAATCTGATATTCTTTTAGAACTTGAAAAAGAAGTTGATGATGAAAAGTGTGATACTATTTTGCAATCTGTTAAGGGCATTGGTCCAAAAGTAAGTGCCTGTGTTAGATTGTTTTCTTTACATAATCTTGATGCTTTCCCTAAAGATGTTTGGATAAAAAAAGTAATGAAAAATGAATTTAGTGATAAAAGTGAAGCTGATTTCTCTCCTTTAGCTGGATTAGCACAGCAATATATGTTCCATTATGCGAGACTTGGCTATTTTAATAATCTATAATTTGGATAATTAAAAAATTTGTTAAAAAATTAAAATTGTACGAATTTTGTTGATATGGTATAATAAAGCATGAAATTTATAGGAGGCTATATGGATAACGGAACAATTTTTACTATTGGAAGACAATTTGGTAGTGCTGGAAGACGGGTAGGTAGTGAACTTGCTAAAAAGTTAAATATACCTTTTTATGACAAAGAACTTATTTCTTTGGTAGCTAAAGATAGTGGTTTAAATGAAGCTCTTATAGAAAATGTAGATGAAAAAGCTGCTAGTTCATTTTTCCAATCATTGATGGCTGGTTCAAATCCATTTGGAGCTTTTCCTATGGCAACAAGTAATTTGGGATTACCTGATTTACCAATTAATGATCGAATATTTTTAATTCAGTGTGATGCTATTCGAGAAATAGCAAAAAAAGGTTCTTGTGTTATTGTTGGAAGATGTGCCGATTATGTATTACGAGAAGAAAAAAATAGATTATTATCTGTTTTCATTCATGCCCCTTTAGATATAAGATGTGAAAGAGCAACAAATATTTATAAAATACCTTCAAAGAAGGCTCAAAGTGAATGTCAAAAAAATGATAGGACTAGAGCTCATTATTATAACTATTTTACTGATAGGAAATGGGGTAAAGCTAGTAATTATGATTTATCAGTTGATTCATCAATTTTAGGAGTATCTAAAACAGCTGATTTTATTATTGAATTTGATAAGTTGCGTAGAAATTTGTAAATATTAAAAAAATGTTTTTGAGGAAGAGATAATGCAACTTTTAAAAAAAAGTTCTGATAAAGAAGTTCAAGATGCAATAACTGATATTAATTTAACCCGATTACATAATATGTCGTTTGTAATAATAATTTTAGAAGTAATAATGATTATTACTTCTTTTATTTTTGATTTAAATAGTTATTATAGATATTCTTATTATATTTTATTAGGGTTAGTTTTAGTTTTTAATTATTTTACATCTTCTAAATTTAGAAAATATAAAGTATTTGAGAAATACTTAACTTCTATTTCTATTTATATTTTTTCTTTTTGGGGAATCTTAATTACTTTATTTGATTTATCCAATGGCTATTATCCCTTTGTATATTTAATTAATATTAGCTTTGTAGTGAGTTTTTATATCGCAAAACCTAAAGAGAATCTTTTATATAATATCATTAATTTGGTTGTATTTTATGTTTCTTTATTTGTTTTTGGTTTTTTCTCTGGTTCAGTGCTTGTAAATATTACATTTTTCCATTTGGTTTTATTTATCATTTCAATTGATAAATATAACACTAATATTGCAATACTAACTGATCGAGAAGAATTAAAAGCTGCAAATAAAGAATTATCAATTTTATCGACTATTGATCCTTTAAGTGGATGTAAAAATAGACGTGGTTTAGAATATGAGTTAGAAAAATATGAAAAGCAAGTTGTCTTTGCACTTTTAACTGATATTGATAATTTTAAAGAAATAAATGATACCTATGGTCATGATATTGGGGATTTATTTATAGTTAATTTTGCAAAAATTTTACAAAATAATTTTGGCCTTGATAGAGTTTTTAGAATCGGTGGAGATGAGTTTTTTATAATTAGTAATACTGACACTTTAGATGTTTGTTTGAAAAAATTTGATATCTCTAGAAGAGAAGTTAGAAGTATTGATTTTGTTAAAAATTCTGATTTAAGGATGACAACTAGCACTGGATATACTTATAGAGTATTTAAATCAGTAAATGACTTTGATGAATTGTTTAAAGAATTAGATCTTGCGTTATATAGATCAAAGCAAAAAGGTAAAAATCAAATTTTAAATACAAGTGATATAATATAATAATTAAATTTAATAAAAACTAGAACCTAAATAAAATGTTTCAAAGCTGTTAGGTTCTTTTTTTTATTTAATACTATTGGCAAAAAAATATGGCAGCTTATTAAAGCTGCCACTCTCTTAATGATTTCCTATTTTTTTATATATATGTTCTAGTTAATGGAGTACATAATCTTTACGTTACTTACATAATCACCAGCAGGAAGATCTTCATCACCACTCCAGCTTAAGTTAAATTTATTTACTAATAAGTCAACGTGTTTACCAGCAGTTAGAGTTGCTACTTCTTTAGATGTATTAACACTTGGTTTAATACCTGAATCATAATTATCATCACCATTATTTAAAGTTGTTTGGAATGTAGAAGGAACTACATCTACAAATACGCTTAAGTCGTTGTTTAGGTTACTTGTAGCAATAACAGTAAAGTCTTTAGTAGAGCCGTCTTTAGTTAAAGTTAAAACACCAATTTCATAATTAGTAGTTTGATCATCAATAACATCACCGTCATAAGCTAATTCATAAGAAACAGGAGTTTCTTCAATATTTGTTTTTAATTGAACGTCTGCTGTTTGACCTGAGAAAGATAACATAGCGAATACTGGAGTTGATACGATTAAAGCTGCTGCTAAGATAGTTAATAATTTTTTCATAATTTTGTTTTCCTTTTAATTATTTTTGTTATTTAGTTTCTTTATGTTTTTACTATATAATATCATGTAACTTATGTCAACAATTATTATAAAAAACATTATAGAAAAATACAAAAAATATATAAATGCTTATAATACAACGAATTAAATAGCAATAAAACATGTAGCAAGTACCTAACATATGCAATAAGTTTGATTTTATATAAAAAAAATAATAGAATCGTATTGTTTTTTTAGAATATAATTAAGTGATTAAAGAAATATTTACAAAAAAGTTAAAAAAAGAAGTTTTTGATAGAGATAAAAAAAGAGTTGTTACTAAGTCAATTATATAGACTTTTGCAACAACTCTTAAATTTTTTATTTATGATTTTATTATTTATTAATTGAAATTAAATCAATTCTAAAAGTTAATAAGGCATTAGGTTCAACGTTTTGATTTCCATCTTCACCATAACCTTGATCTGCAGGAATCCAAGCAATGATTGAATCTCCTGGGTTCATTTGCATAACAGCTTCACTGAAACCTGGAATAACTTGAGATAACTTAAATGTAGCAGGTGTTCCTCTTTCGTATGAGCTATCTATTACTGTTCCATCTAGAAGAGTTAATTCATAATTAAGTGTTACTTCATCATCAGCTGTTGCTGTTTCAGTAGAATCGCCATCAGTGGTTACTCTGTATTGTACGCCTGAATCAAGTGTGATAACACCGTTTTGATCTTTATTAGCAGTTAAGAAAGCGTTAGCATCATTTAAATTCTTTTCTTTGATTTGATTTAATGCTTCGTTTTGTCTTTCTGTAAATACTTGTTCAAAATCTCTCATTGAATTATCCATTTGATATTGAGTTAATTGACTTTCATTTCCATAAGCAGCATCTAAAACACCTTGTGGGAAATAGAAATCATCAACTGGAATTCCTGCTGTTAAGAATTGAGCAGCAATTAAATATCCATAAGCATATGCAAATTGATTATCTAAATCTTCTGGTTTTTCTAAGTCATTGATTTGATCTAATGAAGTAACATCTCCATTATCAGATTTCTTTTCAATGTCTGGATTTTGGTATTGTTGTTGATATTCTGTTACAAAATTTTGTAGTTCATCAGTTGTAAATAAATCTTCTGTATCAATTGATACGATATCTAAAATACCTCTAACAAAATAATTTGCATTTACATATAATCCTTGTGAATTGAAGCTTTGTAATAGGGAATATCCATAAGTATATTCAAATCCATGTTCTAAATCATTATCAAATCCATAATCTGCTTCAGGTTCTTCAATAACTGGTTGAGTTGGAACAAAAACAATTGAACCAGAAGTTACTAATGGTGTGATATATCTAATATTGTCTGTAGTAGCAATTCCGTCAGTTGCATTTAAATTATTGAAACTAACATAATCGCCAATAGCATAATCATCTAAATCATAAATTGTATTAATATTTTCTTTATTAATTAGAACTGATAGTTCTTGATCTTCAGTTAATACATCAAATGTATAAATATCGTTAGCTTTTTCAATGTTTTGAATCATTGCAATAGTTTCACTAGATTTTACTTCATTTGTTCCTGCAGCGAATGCGTTTGCACTTACAAATAAAGTCATCACACAAAGTGTAATAATTAAAGATAGTTTTTTAATTTTCATAAGTCTGTATTCTTCCTTATAGTATTTTTTGACATTATATTGTCTAACTTTAGGGTATGGAATGAAAATAGTCAAATGTAAATATTTAAAAAATTTTTCCATATTATTGATTAATAGGCATAATTTATTATTGTAAAAGCTTTTAAATAGTTTGTGTAGAATTGTGGTTTATTATATTAGATAGCTAGTAGAAAATAAATGTTAGCTTTAAAAGATATCATTTCAAAATTTTTTATGCTAAAATATAAATATATAATAAATTATTAATATTTTTATTATATAAAGGATAAAAGAGAATATATGAATTTACATTTACCATATTTATTGCAACCGTATAATATTTGTCATTTTACTGATTCTTCTTTTTATATTGGAAATAGGAAAGAATATCCAACAAAAATAGGATTTGTAGAATGTCAAAATTGTCAACAAATTGGAGATGCCTTAAAAATAATGATTACGCAAGGTGGAGGACCCTTACAGGTAGCATTAACAACTTTTCGCTATATTGCTAATGAAATGGATAGAAAGGTACTACCGTTTAATTTTAGTACTTTAGAAAGCCAAATAATGTATATAGTTAGAGCAAGAGTAACTAATACCACCATGAAACGCATTGTAGAAGATATATTGTTTAAAATTAAACCAAGATTTATTGATCCCATTTTTAATACAACTGATTTAATAATTGAATTAAATGAGTTAGTTGAAAAGTATGAAAATGATTTTGACAAAGTATATGATAATATGGGTAAGCTAGGAGCTTCATTAATCAATGATGGAGATACAATTTTAACTACTTGTTTTGCTGAACATACTTTTTTATTATCAGTTTTATATGCAAAAAAAGAGGGGAAATCAATAGAAGTTTTAGTTAATGAAACTAGACCTTATTTTCAAGGGACTAGATTAACAGCTCCAAGTCTTAAAGAATTA
Source organism: Sphaerochaetaceae bacterium (assembly GCA_963678415.1). Lineage (GTDB taxonomy): Bacteria > Spirochaetota > Spirochaetia > Sphaerochaetales > Sphaerochaetaceae > Pleomorphochaeta. The sequence goes on from OY782833.1 coordinate 309,373, forward strand.
AATATTGATACAAAAATTATTTCAGATGCAATGGGATCTTTTTTCATGCAGAAAGGACTTATTAAGCATTATATGACTGCAGCTGATTTAGTATGTATGGATGGAACTGTAGTGAATAAAATTGGGACAAATCAAAATGCAATTTGTGCATCCTATTATAATATTCCTTATACAGCTTTTTCTATGTCCCCAGATCCTACTAAAAAAGATTATAAAGATATTCAGATGGAATATAGAGATGGAAAAGAATTATTAATTATTAATGATAATTATATCGGAGATGAAGCTATATCGGCTTTATATCCTGCTTTTGATATAATTAAATCGAATTTAGTTACTAATATTGTAACTAACAAAGGTATTTTTAAGCCAAAAGAGATTGAAGGAGTTTTTGTATGAAAGCAATAATCGGCGGAACAGGAATTGATGAGTTATTTCCAAATTCAAAAGTTTATGAAATTGATACAAAATATGGGAAAGCTTATTATTTAAAAAAGGATGATGTGATAATCATTTTAAGACATGGTGTAAACCATTCTATTCCACCTCATTTAATCAATTATAAGGCCAATATAGAGGCTTTAAGACAATTAGAAGTAACTCATTGCATTGGTGTTTATTCAGTTGGATCAATTAGCAATAAATTGTTACCAGGCTCTGTTACATTAATTGATGACTTTATCGATTTTACAGGATGTACAAGACAATCAACCTTTGCATGTGAAAATAATGTTTTTCACACTCAAATGACAAACTTATTTGATCTTGATTTTAAAGTTAAAATAAAAAGAGAAGCTGCTTTATGTGAATTTCCTCTAGGAGATGGAGGAGTATATATTTGTACAAATGGCCCAAGATTGGAAACTCCTGCTGAAATTAGAATGTTTGATCATTTTGGTGCTGACTTTGTAGGAATGACAGGTTGCCCAGAATTTGCCCTGCTCAATGAAGCTGGAATTAAATTTGTTTCATTAGCATATAGTATAAATTGGGCAAGTGGTGTCAATGCACAAAAAGTAACTTTTTTAGATGACCAATCCTGCTCAAAAATATCTCAAGCAATAATTGCATTTTGCATGAAATGCTACTCACAAATGGCATAATCTTCAGAAAATCTACATAATTCTACACCTAATATTTATGGTAATTAATCTGTAATATAGTATTATTAAAGTAAATAAATTATTAATAAATAAGAAGGTGAAATGATATGAAGAAAGGATCAATTGTAAGTTTAGTATTTAGTTGTTTATTCTTTGTTTTAGGAGTTTCATTAGTTCTTGCAAGTTTTAGGCAAGCACTAACTCCAGTCAGCATTCAGCATTATGCTGAAGGATTTACAATGAGATTGAGTATTAACAATTTAAATTTAGCAATTTCATCTATTTCACTAATGTTTTTAGTTTTAGGTAGCAGTTTAGTTATTAGTAGTATTTTATTATTAATGTTATCTTGTTATTTACATGTTTCTTCTACTAAATTAATGCATAGTGTGAATAGGGTAACAACTAAAGAAGCAAAAGTTATTACTGAAAAACCTAAAAAGAATAAAAAAGAAGAAGCTCCTAAGAAGGAGATAATTGAAGAGCAAATTGAAAAGGTAGATGATGCTGAAGAACTTAGTGAAGAAGATTCAGATGAAGATAATAAGTAATTGTTCTTTGAAGAATAAAAAAAACCGCTTAAGAAACTCTTGAGCGGTTTTTTTATAATTAAGAGATACCTTTTTTTTAAAAAAAAAGGAGAAAAAAAATGAAAAAGATTCCAAAAAAAAGATTCCTATAAACTAGGAACCAAGTTTAAAGAATACGCCAGATAGGAGTCGAACCTATGACCTACTGCTTAGAAGGCAGTTGCTCTATCCAGCTGAGCTACTGGCGCAATTTGTAAGTTGTTTTAACTCGCGAGTATGTTTATACGACATAATTAAATTATTTTCAAGTACATTTTAAAAAAAAATCAAAAAACTTAATATTTAGCTTAAAAATCACTATAAATGGTATCTTTTTCTAAAAAATATAATATTTTTATAAAACAATATTTTATTCAATACATTTTAAATAATATTCATAAGCTTCATTTTCTTTTAGTGGATATGGTAAGTTGATTCCTGCTTCCATTAGTTCATCTCCACCAAATGTATTTTTATTATTAATACTATATAGTTTGTTAGGATCTAATCCTTTAAATTTTAATACAACATAAGGATTATTTGATTCTGTTCTTGTAGAAACATATGTTGCCCAAGCTTCCATTTTATCTTTAGATACAAATTCCCAAGCCTTGTTATCTTCATTTTTTAAGGCTGAGGTTAATCTATAATAATCCCCATTTACTAATAAATGTCTTTTCTTTTTATAATCTATAACTTGTTCTTTAATAATTTCTTTTTCTTCATTACTTAATTTTAGTAAATTAAGTTCATAACCAAAGTTTCCACCCATTGCTACTGCACCTCTAGTATTGAGAGATGTTTTTCTTCCTGTTTGGTGGTTAGGGGAGGCAGATACGTGAGAACCCATAGTAATAGGAGGATAAACAACTGATGTCCCTTCTTGAATTAATAAACGAGATAATGGATCTGTATTATCACTTGTCCAAGTCTGTGGCATATAATAAAGCATACCTGCATCATATCGACCACCACCACCTGAGCAACTTTCAAATAGAATGTCAGGGAAACGTGATGTTAATGTTTCTAAAACTTGATAAAGCCCTAACATATATCTATGGGCTGTTTCTCTTTGTTTTTCTGCGGATAGTAATAGAGATCCTACTTCAGTCATATTCCTATTCATATCCCATTTTACATAGGAAATTGGATTTTCACTCAATAGTTTGGAAATGGTTTCAATAATATATTTTCTAACATCATCTCTACTGTAATCTAATACTAATTGTCCTCTACCAGTAGATAGGTTTCTATCTTTTACTTGAAGACACCAAGATGGATGTTGTTTAAATAGTTGACTTTTTTCATTAACCATTTCAGGTTCTACCCAAATACCAAATTTTAAGCCCTTTGCAATTATTTTATCTGCTAAAGTTTTAAGGCCATTTGGTAATTTCTTTTTATGCGGAAACCAATCTCCTAATGAGGAATTATCATCGTCTCTATTACCAAACCAGCCATCATCTAGGACAAATAATTCAATACCTAATTTTGCAGCTTCTTCTGCTAATTCTAAAATTGTTTTAGAATCAAAATCAAAATATGTTGCTTCCCAGTTATTTATTAAAATAGGGCGTTCTTGTAGTTTATGTTTTCCTCTAATTAAATTGTTTCTATATATATCATGATATATTCTAGACATTCCACCAAGACCTTCATTTGATCTAACCATTACAACTTCAGGGGTCTGGAATTCTGTATTTACATCTAATATCCAATTAAAATCATAGGGGTTAATTCCCATTAATACTCTAGTAGAATCAAATTGATCAACATTTACAGATGCTAAAAAATTACCACTGTATACTAGATTAAAACCATAAACAACACCATTATCCTCAGTGGCACCTGAGGATAATAGTGCTATAAATGGATTTTCTTGGTGACTACTTGCACCTCTTCTGCTATCTATAGATTGTGTGCCAGGATATAATTTTCTATTATAAATATGCCTCTCTTTAGTATGAGCACCAGAGAGTTGTAGCATAGTATAATCAGATGAATCAAAATCTAAGCACATGCTCATAATAGTGTCCAGGTTAATGCTTTTAGTGCCTTTATTAATGATTTTTGTACTTCTAATAATAACATCTGTATCATTAAAGACAGTATAATTTAAATCACAAAGCACACCTGTTAAAGGATCTTCTAATGAGATAATGAGTGTCTCAGCCTCATTTTCTTTTTCAACATAAACCGCTGGGAGGTTGTCAAAATGTGGTTTTCCTTTGATTATTTTATGCTCTTTATAGAACAAATCAAAACATGAGCTACCGTCAGAACTTATGGTTTTTAAGGCAGTTGGTCTTAAATCACTTCTTCCCCATGCTGAATATTCGAGTTTAATAGAATCAAGTGAGAAAGTTCTATCGAATGTTGCAGGGTTAGGTGAAAAAGATCTATCAAAAAATTGTGTATTATAACAATTTCTCCAGTTTTTAATTTTACCAAACCAACCTAGGTGAGTTAAATATTTTTCGTTAGCAATTTTGATTAAATAACTAGTGTTTGCAGTTTTGAGATGAAAAAGTTGTTCAGCTTTGTTGTACTCTATACTCATTAGAATTTCCTTTTAATTATCAGTTTTTTATTATTAACCGAACTGAGGGGTATTTCAGTTCGGTTGAGTTTTTTTTGTTTTATTTTTTTAGAATAAATTTAATATTTTTTGATTTGCTTCTTTTAGTGTAGGTGCAGCTTCTGTTAAGCCTAAGAATATGCTATCAAATGATTGAGTCATAATTTCATTAATTTTTACACCATTTTTTACTATTGGATATACAAATGTTTCACCAGGAGTTGTTGCAATTTCAGTAAATGCTGATACATCAATACCTTTCTTTTCATAAGCTTCTAATGCGTTATTAACACCAGATTCATATGCAGGGAATACTACACCAAATGTACCAACTATTTTTTGAGCTTCTTCAGATGCTAAGTATTTTACCCATTGCCAAGCTTCTTCTTTGTGTTCAGAACCTGTCCAAATTGAATCAGCAAGACCGTTTGTCATACTTTTTTTGCCTTGAGGACCAGCAGGAAGAGATGCAAAACCAACAGGGAATGTTGAACTTGTAGAATAGTAACTAATCATCCAAGAACCATCTAATAAAGTTGCTGCTTGACCAGATGTGAATAGTGAGTTTGCTCCATTAGCAGTTAATTCATATGGTGCAAAATAACCTTTTTCTGTCATTTTTACCATCCATTCAATAGTTGCAATGAAGCGAGGATCATCAAAATGATAGTTATTACTATATAGACCGTCAGTATACATCCAACCTGTGCTTACAGCAAATGGGCTAAATTGACCTTGACCTCTATCATCAAAGTGGTTAAATGACATTCCATAACATGCAACATTTTCTGAGTCAAAGTTAGGATCTAAACCATTTCTACCATTTTCATCAACAGATAGGGCAGCAATAGCTTTTTCAAAAGTTCCACCATCAGTTGGGTTCCAAGTTAAATTATTAATTTCTTCTTTAGTAATACCTGCTGCATCTAATTTATCTTGGTTATATACTATAGCAATAGTATCCCAGTCTTTTGGAAGCCCATAAGCTTTTCCATCTTCTGTTTGCCATAATTTGTCTAGGTTATTCATATATTTTGAAGTATCTACATTATCTCTTTTAACATATTCTGATAAATCAACAAGTTGTCCTTTACTTGCAAAATCAGGATACATTGCTAAGTGGTCGGTAAATACATCTGGTGCAATACCTGCAACCATATCTGTCTGTAAACCTGTCCAGTAGTCTCCCCAACCAAGTTGATTTATTTCAACTTTAATATTAGGGTTTTTAGCCATAAAATCTTGTGCACATTTTTCATAAGCAGGTAATTGGTTTGCATCCCAAAGAATATACTTAATTGTTACAGGACCATCTCCAGCTTTTTCATCTTGACCATTTGCCCAAATACCAGTTGTGGCAAATAAAACGATAGATAGAATTAAAAATAATTTTTTCATATTTTTCTCCTTTTTTTGATTTGTATTTTGTCTTCCATTATTAATGGAATATTTTTTTTACCTAAATCCAGAAAATCCGATTGAATTTATAATTTTTTTACCAAAGGCTAATAATATTCCTAAGGTAGGGATTGTAGCTAATGCTGCACCAGCCATCATGCCTCCCCAGTCAGGTTGACCTTGTGGAGTTTGAAGTCTGAAAATACCTAAGGCTACAGTGAGAGTTCTAATTGATTCTTTTTTACCAACTATTAATGGCCACATATAGTCATTCCAAGTATTAATAAAAGTAATAACTGCTAAAGTCATCATTATGTTCGCACATAATGGAATAATTATTTTCCAGAATGTTAAACCCAATCCTGCGCCATCTAAGAAGGCTGCTTCTTCAAGTTCTTTATTAATTCCCAACATAAACTGTCTTAAGAAGAAAACAGCGAATGGAGTCATTAATAATGTTGGAGCCATAATTCCAAGGTAAGTATTTAATAGATGTAAATCTTTAACTAAAATAAAGTTTGGAAGCATCATAACAATACCAGGAATCATAAGTGTTGATAAAAATAGAGCAAATAATGTATCTCTAAGTTTAAATTTGAGTCTTGAAAAAGCATATGCTGCCATAGCTGAACATAAAACTTGAACTACTGTTACACCGATCGAAACAATAAATGAGTTTAATAGGTTAAGTCCAAAGTTTACAGATTGTCCAGATCCACCTAATTCAACAGCTCTTTCTTTGCTAACTAGTCCTAAAACACGACCATAATTTGTCCAAGTTATTCTTGAAGGTATTAATCTAGTAGGTTCAGAAAAAACTAATTCTTTGGGAGTAATTGAAGTTCTAAATACCCAAAAGAATGGGAAAAGAGTAACAAATAGAACTAATATTATTACAAACCATAATAAAATTTTTGGTAACTTTTCTTTTAATGTTTTTGTATTATTCATAATTTGTATCTCCTAAAAATCACTTTCATTAGCTCTCATAACTCTCATTTGGATAAAACTTATACCTAAAAGAATTAAGAATAGAATCATTGAAGCCGCAGTTGCATAGCCCATTAAATAATTTTCAAAACCGTTCTTATATATAAAGAGGTAAATTACATATGTTGCAGTAACAGGACCGCCTTTAGTAGTAATTGCAACAGTATCGAAAACTTGGAAAGAACCAATAACTGATGTAATAATTACAAAAGCAAGTACAGGTCTTAAATATGGAATAATGATTCTTGTAAATCTTATCCAAGGACTAGCCCCATCAATTAATGCAGCTTCTTCAACTTCTTTTGGAATACCTTGTAATCCAGCAAAAACAATTAAAGCTGTATAACCCATATGTCTCCAAATATTAATACCAGCAATAGATGGAAGAGCGAGTTCAATTGATGTAAGAAAGTTTAAAGGTGTACCGCCTAAAGCATCTATAGTACTGTTAATAACACCAACAGCTGGGTCTAAAAGCCATAACCAAAGAAGAGCAACAACAACATTTGGTAATAACCAAGGAATAAGAAGCATTCCTCTAAAAACACTTGAACTTATAACTCTATCCATAACTAGAGCAATTCCTAAAGCTAATATTGTTTGAAATGGTATATTCCACAATACATATTTAATAGTTACAAGTAATGAATTCCAAAATGCTTTATCACTAAGTAAGTCTTTATAGTTTTGTAATCCTATAAAATTAGGGTCTCCTAATAAATCCCAATCTGTAAGGCTTAAATAAACACCGCGGAATGCAGGAATAATATAAAAAACTAAGAAACCAATTAGGCTTGGTAGTAAAAATAAAAATGCTGCAAGTTCGATATTTTGTTTTTTTGAACGCTTTTTGTTTGAAACAATTGTTGACGTTTTTTGTAACGTTGGTGTATTCATTTTCATTGAACCTCCCTCTTATATTTCTAATCTTAAAATGGAATTTGAAATTTGTAAAGAAAAAAATGTAATAAATTACAAAAATTTTTGAAATTTATTACATTACTATTGAAACATTATTACAAATTATGCTTGACAGCATGTAAACTTGAATAGATAATATAGATATGATACTTTTGTTATAATAAGAAGTTAAATAAAGGATATATATATGACAGTTAAAGAAATAGCTGATGCAAGTGGAGTTTCAACAGCAACAGTTTCTAGGGTTTTAAATAATGGTCCAGTAAAGAAAGAAACTAAAGAAAAAGTTGAAGCAGCAATAAGATCTATGAATCATATTCCTGATGATCTTACAAAAACTGTACTTGCAACTGCTCAAAAAGCTTATGCAATTGTAACGCATAGTGTAACAAATTTTTTCAGTATGGAATTTGTTGAAACAGTAATTAATAGATGTGAAAAAAATGATATTTTAGTTTATGTAAATAGAAGTGATACATATGATGCACAATATAAAAGTATTTGTGATTTGCTCTCTAGGGGAGTTGAAGGTATTATTTTGCATGATCCACCATTGAGTGAATATGATCCAGAATTTTTAAAAAAACTATCTCAAAGAATTCCTTTGGTATTAGTTCATTCCGATCCAAGGATTTTTGATATTAACGCTGTTATGGTAGATCAAGAATTTGGAATGAGAAGGGCTACTAGATTTTTATTAGATCAAGGTTTAAAAAAACAACTTTTTGTTAGAGGTGAAAGTGGATTCTCATTTGATTTAAAACAAAGAGTTTGGGAAGAAGAATTAAAATCAGAAGGTAATTATTCTGATGAACAACAAGTGTTAGTAATTCAAGGAGCTGATAGAGAAAAGGGTATCGAGTCCACTTATAATCAAGTTTTAGAAGCTTTAAAAAATAAACCACTTCCTAATGCAATTTTTACTTGTAATGATATTATGGGTGTTGGAGCACTAAGAGCTATTGAAGATGCAGGCTTAAAAGTTCCAGAAGATATTTCACTCCTTAGCCATGATAATACAATTTTAGGATCAAATTTTAAAATAAGTTCTGTTGATTTGAAAATCTCTAGTTTAGCTCATGCGGCATTAGACTTGCTTGATTATGCAATTTCTGGGGAAGATAATGAACCAAGAAAAATTTTAATAACTCCAGATTTAAATTTAAGAAGTACTACTAAATAGTAAAAGATATTAACTAAGAACAGAATCTGAAATTGCTTTAAACTATTTAAGGCAATTTTTTTATTAATATAATTGTATTGTTATTTATATGATTTGGTTATATATGTATAATATGTAACAAAATTTTGGAGAATAGTATGATAAGAAAATGTACAGAAAAAGATAGAACTCTTTTAAATGATTACTTATATCAAAGAAAAGAATTAAATGTTTTTTTAATAAGTGATATACAAAATTTTGGGTTTAATGATGAAAATCTTGAAATTTTTATTGATTATGATAATAAAATAAATACTATATATTTAAAATTCTTTAAGAATTTATGTGTTGTTTCATATGTTAATATTATTAATTTAGAATTTATAAAACAAATGGTTGAAAAATATTCGATTATTGGTATTAGCGGTGAGAAATCTTTAATAAATTTAATAGAATTAGAAAATTTTAAAGTTTCAAATTTTTATTTTGCAGCTTTAGATAAATTAAATATTGAAGTAGATTCATCAGGAGTTTCAGAAATTAATCTTGATGAATTAAAAGAATATTTAGAAATATCTAACAAAGTTTTTAATTCTCAATCAAGTTTTGAATCAGCAAAAGCTGAATTAGAAAAAAACTCTAAGCATATATTTGTTTATAAAGAAAATGGTAAGATTATAAGTGGCGTTAGCTCTAGTGCAGAATCAAAAGAATTAGCAATATTAATGGGTGTATTCACTATTGAAGGATATAGAAGAAAAGGCTTAGCTCAAAAATGTGTATCTGCAATTTGTGATAAATTGATTAGAGAGGGTAAAACTGTTTGTTTATTTTATGATAATCCAAATGCAGCAAAACTGTATGAAAAATTAGGTTTTAAGTTTAAAGAATATTATTCTAGCTTAAAAAAAATTAATTAATAAAAAAACTGATGCTATAAACAAATAACATCAGTTAAATATATATTTAATTTTTTTAGTTTTTTAGCTTAATTTATGTTCTAAGAAAATTGAATTTTGTTTATCAGGTGAATTGATAATTAAAAACTTTCCATTATCAACAAATTGTCCAATAGCTAGTTCTTCAGAGAAATTATAAACTTTTGCAAATAGTATGTTATTTTTAATCTCATAATCCATTACAAAACTTTCTCCACCTGCGATATCTTGGATAATTAGTTTTTTATCATTTAGTGTATAAATTAATTCTCCAAGTAAATTTTCTCTTAGTATTTCACTTTTTTTAAGTGAATTTGTTAATAAATCTAGTTCTGCATTATAATCTTTATCGCTAGCGGTAATGTTTAGATTTTTTACTAGATATTCTTGTGCAAAATGATTTATAGAGTTAGAGGTAATACTATAAGATCCTAAATACTTTACATTTTTGTTGTTCTGAGTGATTTTTACGGTGCTGTCATTTGTAGTATTTATAGGATTGTCATTCGCAATAGCAAGATTTAGTGTCGTTGCAGCCATAACTGATGTAACAATAATAAATGCAGTTAGGCTTTTAATAATTCTTGTCGTCATGTGTCTCTCCTGTAAAAGTCATAATAAATATATTTTTATTGATATAAGTAGTCAATACGATGTAATAATATTAATGGTATTTTTTTAATTATTTTTTTATCTATAAGAATATATATTATAATTTATGAATAATAATTAACAATATGTTACAATAATAAAAATTTAGATTTTGAATAGGAATAAAAGAAATGGAATTTAAAAATGAATTAGAATCTAAAAGATTGTACTTTAGACCTTTTAGAGAAAGTGATGCTCCAAGTGTATTTGAATATTCAAAGGATAGTGAGACTGTAAAGTATTTAACTTGGGAACCTCATAAAAGTGTAGATCAAAGTTTATTTGGAATAATAAATTATCTATCAAAAAATGGGGCATATGCTATAGTTTTAAAAGAAAATAATAAATTAATTGGTTCAATTGATCTTAGGCTAATTGATAAGGATACTGCTAGTTTTGGATATGTAATAAATAAAAAATATTGGAATAAAGGTTATATGAGTGAAGCTTTGTATAGAATGTTTGAATATTTATTTGATGAAGTAGGGATAAAACAAATTATTGGTTGTCATGAGAGTGATAATAAAGCTTCTGGTAAAGTGATGATGAAATGTGGAATGAAATGGAGCCATTTAGTTAAAGATGAAGAGATTAATCATAAAATTGCTGATTATGAGCATTATATAATAAAGAAAGAAGATTGGATTAAAAAATAAAAAAAGCTACCAAAAAATGGTAGCAATTTTTTTCGGGATGAAAGGACTCGAACCTTCGATATCTTGCTCCCAAAGCAAGCGCCATAGCCGCTAGGCGACATCCCGTAATTATATATATAAAGGAAGCAAAAAATGCTTCATAAAAATAGCACTCTTTTTTGAGTGCCTATCGGGATGAAAGGACTCGAACCTTCGATATCTTGCTCCCAAAGCAAGCGCCATAGCCGCTAGGCGACATCCCGTAACGAATGAGAGATTACCATTTACCATAATAAAGGTCAATATAAAAACAAAAAAAAATTAAATATTTGGGCTTAATAAGTGAAATCCTTAATGCAATCATGTGGATTATTTTTTACGCATCTTTAGTTACTATAAATATTAAAAAGTATCTAGTTGCATTTATTATTGCAAATAAGTTTTTTAGTTTTTATTTTATATAATTCTTTTTTCTGACTTTATAAGGATTTATAATATTTATTTATTATAGGGTTTTAGGGGTGTTTTAGTTTTTTTAATCTAATTAATTATTTTATACCTTAACTTTCCTTAGCAATTATTACTGATAACAATTTCCCAATTATATAATGTATATTTGTAAAATCCTGATTTTATAATTGGATCATTATCACAAATTTCTTTTGCCTTTAAGAAACTACTTGCTTTAAAAATGATCATTCCTCCTGGATTGTTAGAGAATCCACCTCCATAAAATTCACCTCTTTGAGATATTTTATTTAAATACTCTATATGTTTATTAAAAATATCTGTCGAAGGTTTTTCAAGAATAGCTTTAGTATCGATTCTAACATATAATTGATCTTTTTCTTTCATATTAGTTCCTTATTTATAAAATTTATAATATTTAGTATTTTTGATAATTTGCTTCTTTTATTTAAATATGAATTATCATTTAATTACATGTTTTTATATTGGCTGCTACTTTAGTAATAATTAATCACTTATAATATCCTTTTTCATAATAACAAAAAGTAATTATATATAAAATATATTACCACTTATAAGTGATAAATTATCAATATTTGAAAAAGGTGTTTTATTTAATTCTCTATATTATTTTTTTAAATTAATGTGGAATCAAAATAACTTTAATTTTTATTTTTTAAAAAAAAATGTTTTTTATTAAATTAATTAGTAATTTTAAAAAAAAAGTTAGTTTAAAAATAGGTTAATTAACTTAATAAATCTTGAGGCTCTTCTATTTTGATTCACTGCTAAGAGTTACATAAAAAAAATTAATAAAATTATATTAAATTGTTAACGATATTACTTTGTTTTAGATTAACGTTAATCTATCTAAATTCTTATATAGTAAGAAATTATATTTTATTTTTCTTGCCAATTAGATTATTCAATGCTAATATTAACCTATGAAACCAATATTGATGAAAGACATTGCAAAAGCTACTGGATTTTCTATTAATACAGTATCTAGAGCCTTAAGAGATGATTCAAAATTAAGTGAACAAACTAGAAAATTGATATGTGATAAAGCAGATGAATTAGGTTATATAAATAACTCTTTAGCATCTAGTATGAGATTAAAGCATTCAAAAATTATAGGTGTAATTACAGCTGATTCATCAAACCCTTTTTTTGCTGATGTAGTTAGAGGAATAGAAGCTACTGCTAAAAATTATAATTATAATATTTTATTAGTAAATACAGGGGAAAGTCCTGATGAAGAAAAGCAATACTTGAAATTATTTTGTGGAAGGCATGTTGATGGTTTATTAATAGTTCCAGTATTTGATGATGAAAGTATTCAAAAACTTTATTCAAGGATTGATATCCCATATTTATTCTTAGGAAGAGTTGTAAAAGGGATTGAAAACCATTCAATTCTGCATAGTGATTATTCATCACAAAAGGAGATTGTTAATTACTTAATTAATAAGGGACATAAGAAAATTTTATATTTATCTGGTCCAGATAATGTAAGTAATACATACCAAAGGTTAAATGCATATAAAGATACATTAATTGAAAATAATATAGATGTTGATTCACAGTATATTATTCCAACTTCAGGACATATTGAAGATGGATATGCTGCTGTAAATACAGCTATAAATCAAGGTATTAAGTTTACTGCAATTTGTTGTTTTAACGATCTTGTAGCAATGGGGGTATTAAAATCTTTGAAAGAAAATAATTTTGATGTTCCTAATGAAATAGAAGTGTTTGGTTTTGACAATTTGAAAATATCACAATTTATGCAACCTAGTATAAGTACAGTAGATGTTCCTAAATTTGCACTTGGTTGTGAAGCTGTTCATATATTAATGGCTCATATAGAAGATGCAAACTTAGAATATACAACAAAGAATCTTAAAACGAGATTGATTTTTAGAGAATCATCTCCAAGAGAAATAGAAGTCATGAGCAATAATTAAGGAGGAATCATGAAGATTAAAAAGATTTTACTAACAGGTTTGTTAGTAATGTTAAGTGTTGGTTTTGTTTTTGCTAACGGTACAAAAGAAGAAGAAAAACAAAGTGGTCCAGTAGAAGTAAGTTTCTGGTCATTATTTACTGGTGGTGATGGTGAATATTTTAATGCAATTATAGATGAATTCAACAGAACACATACAGATATTCAAATGACAACAGATACAGTTAAATTCGATAACTATTATACAAAATTAACTGCAGCTTTAGCAGCAGGTAATGCACCTGATTTAGTAGTTATGCACCAAGCTAATTTAAGAAACTATATCCCTAGTGGTCAATTATTAGTTTTAAATGATTATTTAGATCAAATTAATGCACCAGTAGATGATTTTGTTGCAGCACCATATGATGCATGTAATTTTGATGGTAATCAATATGCTTTACCATTAGACGTACATCCAATTATTATGTATGTAAACAAAGCTTTATTAGCTCAAGCTGGTGTTGATAAAATTCCAACAAACTATGATGAATTAATTGCAGCAGCTCAAGCAGTTGAACAAAAAACTGGTGCTATGGGAATCGCTTGTGATAATACAACAGCAGTATATAAAGCATATACTTTAACTAGATTATTCTTCTCTATGATGTATCAACAAGATGGATCAATGTTAACTTCTGATAATAGTGCAGCCGCATTCAATAATGAAAAGGGTGTAGTAGCATTAAAAGCTTTAGAAGATATGGTTAATAAATATGGTGTAACACCTTCTGGTTTAGACTATGATACATCTGTTAATGCATTTAAATTAGGTGAAGCTGCTTTCCATTTCAATGGTGTTTGGGCAACAGGTACATTTGAAAGTGCACAAGATTTAGACTTTGTAGCAGTTCCTCTTCCTGGTTTAGTTGGACATCCAGCAGCATGGAGTGGTAGTCATACTTTAGCAATTCCTGCAACAAAAGCAAAAAATCCTGAACATGTAGATGCTATCTTAGAATGTATGTTATGGATTACAGGTCATGGTGAGATGTGGGCAAAAGCTGGTCATATTCCTACAAGAACTTCTGTTCAAAATAGTGAAGCATTCGAAGCATTACCATACAGAAAAGATTATGCTGGTGCAGCTGCATTCGCAGTTTCTCCTCCAGATACAGCTGCTTGGAATGAAATTTACTCTTCTATGTCAGACTTGTTAGAATATGCTGTAGCAAATAATTCAGATCCTGCTACTGCATTAGCAGAAATGGAAAGTCGTGTAAACGATATTATTTCTACTTATAATTAATATAATTAAATAGAGTGGAAGTGTATCTTCCACTCTTATTTATAAATAGGTGATTTATGATACCAGGAAATAAAGATAATCGGGATGGTATATTATTTGCTCTCCCTTTTTTAATAATTTTTGTTTTATTTATGATTTACCCATTGCTAAATGGATTTTACATTAGTTTTTTTAAATGGGATATTTTATCAACTAAGAAATTTCTAGGTTTGGGAAATTATATAAAACTATTTAAGGATAAAACTTTTTATTCTTCATTAGGACATACTTTAGAGTTTGTAGTAATTACAACTCCAGTTTTGCTTGTAATTGGTTTTATTATGGCCTTGTTTGTTAATTCAAAATCGCCTTTTAAAAGCTTAGGTGAGAATGTATTTTTTATTCCATATATTTTCTCAATGACAGTTGTTTCAACTTTATGGGCATGGTTATTTCAAAAACAATATGGCTTAATTAACCATTTATTAGGTGTTTTTAATATTCAGCCAATTGGTTGGTTAACTGATCCATCTTGGGCTATGTGGTCAGTTTGTCTTGCAACATTCTGGTGGACTGCAGGCTTTAATATGATATTAATGTCAGCTGGAATAAGACAAATTTCAAAAGAAGTTTATGAATCTGCTGAAATTGATGGAGCAACTTATTTTCAAAAAGTAAAAAGTATTACATTCCCTTTACTTAAACCTACAATTGCGCTTTGTCTTATTTTACAAGTTATAGCTTCTTTTAATGTATTTGGACAGGTATTTGTTATGACTGGTGGTGGTCCTTATGGATCAACTAGAGTATTAATTCAATATATCTATGAAACAGGTTTCCAATATTTTAAAATGGGATATTCAGCTGCTATGAGTTATATTCTTTTCTTTGTAATAATGATTTGTTCTGTAACTTTAAGTAAACTTGGAGGAAAGAATGACTACTAAAAAAAATACTAAAAAAATAATTTTAAGAATTATTGAAATTTTAATTTTAGCATTGTGGGTTTTCCCCCTCCTTTGGATGGTAATTACATCATTACATGTTGAAGAAGAATTAGTAGCTAAAGAATTCCATTTTTGGCCAACTAATCCAACAATAATAAACTATTACAAGGCTTTTACTTCAACATATATTTTAAGATGGTTACTTAATAGTTTATTTGTTTCATTTATGACTATGGTTTTAACTTTAATAGTTGATGCTCCAATTGCTTATGCTTTTGCAAAGATTAATTTTAAAGGTAAAAATATATTGTTTTGGATGGTTATGGCAGGTATGATGGTTCCTTTCCAAGTATTGGTAATACCTCTATATTTACAATTCAATAGTTATCACTTAATAAATAATTTGATGTCTGTTGTTTTACCTAGAGTTTCTTTACCTATTGGTATTTTTATCTTAAAGCAATTTTTTGAAGGAATACCTAATGCTTTAGAAGAATCAGCTTTTATTGATGGTGCTTCTAGATTTAAAATATTTAAATCCATAATTTTACCATTAGGTTCATCTGCTTTAGCAACAGTTACAATTTTATCATTTATAAATTGTTGGAATGACTTCTTATGGCCATTAATTGCAATTAATGATACAGAAAAATATACAATTACAGTTGGAATTGCAAACTTCCAAGGAACTCATGGAACACAATATGCACTCATATTATCTGGAGCTGTTATAGCTTCTGTTCCTCAGTTTATTTTCTATTTGTTCTTTAGAAAAAAGATTGTTGAAGGAATTGCAATGTCAGGAATAAAGGGGTAGTTATGTCTTATTCTTTATTCATTAATAATAAAGCTATAGAATTATCAACAAACGTTAAAACAAAAAATAAAGAATTAACATTAAATATTACTAAAGATAGTGATAATCAATTAATCCAAGATTTTGAAAAATTAATTATCAAAGATAGATTTGAATATAATGAAAAATATGTCGTAGTAAATAGATCTATTGTAATAAAAGATTCTGATTATTATTTTATAGAATTTAATCTAAATCACACAATAAATAATTATGATATTTTTATTCCAACTTTGATGTACAAAAAGAATATTCAAGGTAAAGGGGATTTTCCTAGAATTACTGAAGAAAATCAATATTGGTCTTTTGATGAAACAAGGATGCCAATTCCTGGATGTATTGAAATCTTTAATGATAATGGATGTATTATTGCATCTCATAGTGCAAATGATATTAAAGTATCAACAGCTTGGGAAGATGATAATATAAAATTTATCATGCCATCCGTTGAATATCCTTACTCATATTTAGGTAAAAATAATTTACATAAGACTGTTTTTAAGGATGAAAATCAATTTCTATACCTTAATGAGGGGCAAGAGATTAAGCAAAAGTATTTTATTTATTATTCAGATGCAAAAAACTGTGATGAATTAGAAAATTACTTTGATTTTTCAAAAATATTTATTGATAAAATTAATTTAAATTCTAAAGTAGCTTTAAAAGATTATAAGGCACTTTTGCTTAGACATTTATTATTTTTAGTTGAGAAAAAAGATGATTCTTGTTTTATAAAAATGGGTAAAGGAAATGATCCTTTTCAAAAAGTATATAATTTTACAAGCGCTTCTTTTTTAGTAAAAAGCGTAGAAGGTGCAAGTATTTTTAGTTCAATTGATGTAAAAAAAATAAAAAGAAATGCATCAAAAGAAGTTAAAGAGATCTTAGAAAAAGAAGAAAATAAAGTATTAGAGAATAATAGTTATAAAGATTTATCTTATAAAATTGGTGATTATTTTTTACAAGCTGAGCAACAAGAGGGGATTTTTAGAGATTGCCAAAGTTTAGATAAAAATATTTGGGGTGGTTATTTAGGTATTGGTGAAAATGATGCTTTTAGATATTTTATCAACTCAAGAACAAATGGTGAGGCTCTACTCTCATATTTAGCACTTGCAAATACCAGTGATATTGACCATAAGCAAAAATACTTTAAATTGATTGATAATGTGATTTCTTTTTATATAAATCACCAATTAGAAGATGGTAATTTTGGAAGATGGTGGACAAAAGATGGTACAGTTTTAGATAAAAAAGGTACAAATGGAGCTTACATTTTTCTCTTTTTAATTAATTACTATAAACTAACTAAGAGAAAAGCTTTATTAAATCCAATAAAAAAAGCTGCTAATTATTATTCATCTCTTATAGAATCAAACAATTTCTTTGGAGATACCTTAGATGCTGATTCTTGTGATAAAGAAGCTGGGCAGATTTTACTAAAAAGTTTTTTAGCATTATATGAAATTGAAGGATTTAATACAGAATATTATTTAAATTTATGTAAAAAATGTGCCCAATTTATTATTACATGGGTTCAATTAGATAATATTATTTTTGATAAGAAAACTCCTTTAGGAAAAAGAGATTTTAAAACTTTAGGGTTAACTAGTGTTTCAATTGCAAATCAACATTTAGATTATTATGGCATGATGATAGCTTATGATTTTTTACAATTATATAAAATTTGTAATGAAGAAGTGTATTATAATTTAGCTAAGTATATGATAAATGGATGTTTACAATTGATATCAAATCCAAATGATTTATTAGAAAGAGGTGAAGACTTTTTGGGTTGGCTTCCGGAACAAATAAATCATACTAAATGGGATTATTTTAATAATGAAAACAATATTTGTGGCCATTATGCAATTAATATAGCTTGGGTACAGGTATTAGTTTTAGATTATTTAGATAAAATAGAAAATGAATTTCCAGAGGCATTGAAATGAATTGTAGATTTTCAATAATGACATCAAATTTATGGAATACAGAAAAAATTGTAGAAAGAAAAGATTCCATAATTAAATTTTTTTCAATTAATAAACCAGATTTTTTATGCATACAAGAAATACGTAAAGAAACTCGTGATTTATTAGATTCACAATTAGAGAAATATAGTAGAGTAGAGGATTCTTTTATTGGATGGCAAGAAGAATCAAACATCTATTATAGAAATGATTTATTTGAAGAAGTAGAACATGGTAGAATTGATTTAAATATGCCAGAAGTAAATAGAGGACTATTCTATCTTAGAGTAAAGATAAAAGGTAGTAATAAGACTTTGTTTATTTCAACAGCTCATTTAACACATCAAGGTAATGCTGATGAAGTTGCAACTTCAAGAAACTACAGACAAGATGAAGCTAGTATGATAGGTGATAATTTATTAACTCTAGTTAAAAAGGGTGAAGGTGCAATAGTTTGTGGTGATTTTAATGATCCATTCCATCCTACAAAAATAATAAGTGAAAAAACTGATTTTGTAGAAGTTTTTAGGACTTTACATTTAGAAGCTCCATTAACTTTCCCATGTTCTTCAATAAGTGAGGAATATTATTTAGTTGAAAGCTTAGATAAAATAATGCATAACAGTTTTATCTCTCCAATTATGGCAACAAGTCCAAGATTAGTATTATCAAAAGGCATTTCTGATCATTATCCTGTTTATGCTATGTTTGAAGTAAAATAAAAAATAACAAAAAAAACTTATGTATAGAAAATGTATATAACATTAAAATACATAAGTTTTTTTATATAAAAATCTTTTTTTAGTTTTCAATAATATTTAAGTCTTGCATTTCATATGCAACTAAATTTTCAATTTTTCCATTTCCTCTAAATTCTAAAAGGCACAAATCTTTTATAGCTTCAATTATTCTAGTCGCACAGTGCTTACCGTTATCTAAATATAATTCTATAACACTATGGTCTATTAATAATTTTACATCAATTGAATTTTGTTTCTTAAATGGGATAAATATATTATCAAATTTAACGCCAGTGGTTGAGAATAATATTTGACAAACTCCATGTTTACCACTTCTAAATATTAAATTAGTTTTTAAATCATCTTCTAATTGTATTTTGAAATTCACTTCACTTTGAACGAGTTTTTCATCTTCAAATTGTTTTATTGAATCAAGATTAAAGGTAGTATCTTCAATAATTTTTTGATTTCTTAAATTGTTAATTTCATCAATTGGCTTTTGAATAATTTCATTATTTTTATTTAATGAAAGTTCTCTTGGAATTGATATTACATTGTTCCAGCCTTGATCTTTACTAAAACCTCTTTCGAATGCAAAAATAATAGTTCTATCTTTATCATCTTGAATAGTATTTGTAGCATAATATTGTGCACAGTGATCAATTAATCCAGACTTTTCTACTTTAAAATCTAATGAAGTAGTATCAAAAGTACCAACATAATATTCAACTTCCTTATAAGGAGATCCAAGGAGTACCCATTTATCTTCAAGTTTAAAAAAGTTAGGACATTCAAGTAATTCAATAATTGGTTTAAAACTAATTAATTCCTTAATATATTTCCAATTAGTTAAGCTACCATCAGGACTTTCAAATAATAAAATAGATGGACTTTGATAATTACCAACAGCAGCGCCTAACACTAAGAAATATCTACCATCAGCACTAAATACATAAGGATCTCTCCAGTCATTTCTTAGTGGTGGAAGGTCTTTCATATCCTTAGTAATAGCATCTATTCTCTCTTTTTCAAAATGTTCTAACTTATCATCAAGAAAAACAGCCTTTTGTATGTTAGGAACATTTTCTCCATCGAATGCAACGCTAGTATATATTGCAACAGGTTTATTGTCTTTATTGATTGCAATACAACCAGAGTAACAATCCATTTCATTTAATTCATGTTGTGGGTATAAATTATCATTTAAAACTTCATAATTTATAAAATCTTTTGTTCGTGTGTGGCCCCAATGTAGGTTGCCCCAACAATCGGAAGTTGGATTATATTGATAAAAAATATGATAAAATCCATTGTGATAAATTGTGCCATTTGGGTCATTAATCCAGTTTTTTTGCGGTCTGTAATGAAAATGGGGGTATGATGTTTTCATAATAAAAACTCCTAGTATAAAAAAATATATATAAAGTATTGTGATTTTATTCAGCGATAATTATATTAAAATCATAAAGATTAAGTTCATTTTTGTATTCTTCATAAACTTGTTTATTGACTACAACAGTATTTACTAAATTGAAGCCTGAAACTAATAGTCCTGAAGTTTTTTTAATACAAGACTCATCAATATAAAGTATTACTTTTCTAGCAACATTAAGCATTTGCTGTAATAATTGTAAATCTTCTGTGGGTTCTGCTAAGAATCCTAAATCAAAATCAATTCCAGAGGGGTGCATTATAAAGCAATCAGCTCTAAGTGTTGATAAAATAGAGTAGGTAGTAGTTCCAGAAAAAGTTTTTGTTTCTTTATTATATAATCCTGCAAGCAAAATATTATTAATAGTTGCAGAATCTTTTGTCCTTTCAAATATATCTAAAGAATTTGTAACAATAGTTGCAAATTTTTGCTTTATAAGTAATTCATCAACAAGTTGGCAGTTAAAATCACTGTTATTTAATAATACAACATGTCCAGAGTGTATTTGCTTTACAGTTGATTTAATAAGAGCTATTTGATCTTCATTAAATTTATCTGATGTTTCTCTCAATCTTTTATCTACAGGATTGACTAAAGATAATTTCCCATAGCTTTTCGTAATGAAATCTAATTCAGAGAGTTTATTTAAATCTCTTCTTACTGTAGCAGGCGCAGCTTTTGTTATTTCACTTATTTCATTAACTTTTATATTTGGATTATCTTTTATTGCATCTAATATTTGTTGTTGTCTTAAACTTAATTCAAAATCATTCATGATTATTTACAATAAGTTATGAATTATCAAAAGTCAAGAAAATAATCACAAAAAATCATTTAATTTAATCAAACAATGATTATTATGATTATTTAATATGATTTTTTGAAAATTTTACTTGCGCATTTGTAATTTCCGTTGTAGGATTTAGAAAAATTACAAATTAAAAAGATTTTTTAGGAGGTCTTCAATGAGAAAATTAATAACTGTATTTTCTGTTTTGTTATTTATTGTAAGTTTTTCAGTATTTGCCAATGGTAATAATGAAAGTCAAGATTCAAAAGTGATTGAGGTATGGACACAAGCTTCTGCTGATTCAAGAGAAGGTCAGATGTTCCAAAAAGTTATTGATGAATATAATGCTGCTCATCCAGATGGATATCAAGTAGAAGTTCAAAATATAACAAGAGCTGGTGCTGGTTCAGGTTATATTGATAAATTGAATGCTGCATTAACTTCAGGTAATATGCCACAAATCTTTACATTAGATGGACCAGATGTTGCATCTTATGCTGATTCAGGTGTTATTCAACCTGTTGAAAGTGTTGTCCCACAATCATTTATCGATGGATTTACACCAAGTATTATTCAACAAGGTACTTTTAATGGTGAATTCTATGCTCTTGGCTATCAAGATAGTGCTGTAGCAATTGCTTTAAACAAAGACATAATTAAATATTTACCAGAAGATAAAAAAGCATTAATTCCAGCTCAAGACGAAGATTGGACATGGGAAAATATGCTTGATTTAGCTAGAGCTATTCAAGATTTAAAAACTAATCCAGCTACAATGAATAAACCAGAAGTTGAAAATATGGAAGTAGTTTGTCACTGGTTAACAAGTGATATAACAAAAGGTGCTTATGAAACAGGTACTTATTTCTTAACTCCATTACTATGGGCAAATGGTGGTTCATTAATTGCTCCTGATGGATTAACTCTTGATGGTTATTTTAATAGTCAAGAAAACATTGATGCATTAACTTATGTTGGTAAATTCTTTAAAGAAGGATTAGTAGTACCAATTGAACCAGAAAAAGCATTCTATACAGGAAAAGCTGCTATGTGTATCTTAGGTTTCTGGTTTGTTCCTGAAATGACTGCTAACTATCCAGATATTGATTATACAACTGTAAGATATCCAAAAGTTGATAAATCATATGATGGTTTATATACTCCATCAGGTTCTTGGACATTTGTATGTAGTAGTTCAGTTGATTTAAGTACTGAATATGGTAAAGCAGTAGGAGATGTATTACAAAAATTAACAGACGATGATGCAGCAAGATTATATTACGATATGAATGGTGCTGTTCCTGCAAGAAAGAATGCATTAGATGTTATTGATGTAAATTCTGATGATGCAAGAGCTAATGAAGCTTGGTCTGTAATGGCTTATGAAATTGCAAATACTAACCATGCTAGACCAGTTACAAAAGGATATCCAGTATTATCTGAATTATGGTCAAAAGATGTTATTTTAGCTATTGGTCAAGCAAAAACTGATGATCCAGCTGAAATTAAAGATATTGTAAACAAGGCAATGGACAAAATTCAAAACGAATACAATCGTTTCTAATTATTAAAAATAGTCGAGCCAAATTTTTGGCTCGGCATATTTTTGGGAGATTATTATGGTAAGCAAGAATAAAAGAAACGATATAATTGTAGGATATTTATTTATATTACCTGCAATGATATTATTATTTTTATTTATAATTTGGCCTATGGGTTCCGCTGTATCATATAGCTTTACCGATTACTTTTTATTAAAACCAGGTCAACAAAAATTTATTGGACTTCAAAACTATTTAAGAATTTTACAAGATGAACAATTACAAAAAAGCTTTATAAATACTTGTGAATTCGTTATTAAAGTAGTTCCTTTGCAATTAGCAATTGCTTTAGGTTTAGCCTTAATTATTAATAAACATTTTAAAGGAAATGGATTTTATAGAGTAGCATATTTTTCACCAGCAATTTTATCTTTAGTTGTTGTATCTATTTTATGGTCTAGCTTGTTAAATCCAACTTCTGGTTTAATCAACGAATTTTTATCTCAATTTGGTATATCTAAACAACCTTTTTTAACTAGTGTAACTCAAGCGATGAACTCAATTGTAGTAATATCTGCATATTCTAGTTGTGGATATCAGATGTTAATCTTTTTAGCAGGATTAAAAAATATAGATCAAAGCATGTATGAAGCAGCAACTATTGATGGTGCTAATAAAATACAACAATTTTTCCATATAACTATTCCTGGTTTAAAAGCTATTATGATTTATCAATTAATAACTATCGTAATACAAGCTTTTAAATTAATAGTTCAACCTATGGTTATGACTGGCGGTGGCCCCGATTATAGTACAATGACAATTTTACAATTTATTTATGAAGAAGGTTTTAGACATAGATATATCGGTTATGCAAGTGCTGTAACTGTCGTTTTTACAATTTTCTTAATTGTAGTTTCTCTAATTATTAAAAGGATTTTACCAAATGAAGAAGACTAAAATTAAAACATCAAAAGTATTTTTTTACATTGGTATTACATTATTAGCAATAATCTTTTTAATACCAACTGAGTGGATGATAGTTTCATCTTTTAAAACAGAAGCAAATATTTATAAGGATATGGATTCCATAATGGCATTTGTACCTCATAATTTATCTCTAATCTCATATACTCAATTATTAGATTATTACAATGTATTTAGAAATATTGTTAATTCATTATTTTATGCAAGCACAATGGTTTTATTAGGGTTAATAGTTAATAGTTTTGCTGGCTATTCACTTGCAATGTATGACTATCCAGGTAAGAATATTTTCTTTGTATTTGTTATTGCAATGATGATTGTTCCAATCGAAGCAATTATTTTACCTATGTATCTTGTTGTACATAATTTGCATTTGTTAAATACAGTACCTGGTTATATTTTACCATTTGTGGCAAATGTTATGAACATATTTTTATTTAGACAAACTTTTATAACTTATCCTAGAGAGTTAGTTGAAGCAGGTAAAATAGATGGAGTTTCTTCTTTTAGATTTTTCTTCCAAGTTGTAATTCCAACTAGTTCCTCTATTTATGTTACTGTAGGTGTATTAACTTTCTTAGCCTCTTGGAATGACTTTTTATGGCCAGTAATGGCTTTATCAAAGCAAAAAATGATGCCAATACAAGTAGCCCTTAATGCTATATTTAGTGATAGAGAACATATATTTACTAATCACACTATGGCAGCATTAACAATTGCTAGTATACCAGTTATAATTATCTATAGTATTTTCCAAAAATATATTGTTGAAGGTGCTGTTAGATCAGGAATTAAGTAATTAGTCCAAATTTGGATTACCATAATGATTTGGTCTCTCTAGTCACTAAAAATGCTAGAGAGGCTTTTTAAACAATGGAGGAAATATGAAAAAAGTAGTAGCTTTAGGTGAATTATTAATTGATTTTATTCAAAGTGGTGTTTCAGAAAATGGTAATCCATTTTATGAAGCAAATCCAGGAGGGGCACCTTGTAATTTTTTAGCGATGCTAAATAAATTAGGGGTTAAAACTTCTTTTATAGGTAAAGTTGGTAATGATGCATTTGGAAATCAATTAGAGAAAACCTTATTAGATGTTAATATTGAAACTGCAGGCTTAATTAAAAGTGATAAAGAACCTACAACTCTCGCTTTTGTACATCATGATGAATTTGGGGATAGAAGTTTTTCTTTTTATAGAAAAAATGGTGCTGATGCAAATTTAAAAGTAGAGGAAATTAGTCCTTCCTATTTTAGAAATGCTAATGTATTCCATTTTGGAACTTTATCTATGACAAATGAAGTTTGTAAAGCCGCTACACTAAAAGCAATATCTATAGCAAAAGAAAATAAAATGTTAATATCTTTTGATCCAAATTTAAGAGAAATGCTATGGGATAGCGAGAGTGCTGCAAAAGCTGCTTTTGATGAAGGTTTTAAAGTTTGTAATGTATTGAAAATTGCAGATAATGAATTAAGTTGGTTTACAGGCATAAAGGATCTTGATCAGGCTATAGTTGAATTTAGAAAACAATATGATATTGATTTAATCTTTTTAACTTTAGGAAAAGATGGAAGTAAAGCATATTACAAAGATATTGTTGTAAGTAAGCCAACCTTCTTAGATGTAAAGTGTGTTGATACAACAGGAGCTGGAGACTCTTTTATGGGAAGCTCTATGTATAAAGTTTTAGAGTATGGCTTAGATAGATTAGATGAACAAAAACTAGAAGATACATTAATTTTTGCTAATGCTGCTGCTTCATTAGTAGCTAGTAAAAAAGGTGTTATTAAATCACTTCCAACAATTGATGAAATCTATAATTTGATTAATGAAGAGAAATCTCATTAAAAGGTATTTGCTTCTATAAATATTAAAGTATTTGTAGAAGTATTTTTTATGGTTTGCTTTATTATTAATTTATAGTATTTTAATAATATGAATGAAAAAGAGTATATTTTAGAGATTTATAATTTATTAGATAAAAATTCCAAAGAAGAGATAGTTTTTTTAAATAACAGAGACCCTTTTCAGTTTTTAATATCAGTAATTTTATCTGCACAAACTACAGATAGAATGGTAAATATAGTAACAAAAGATTTATTTAGAGAATATCCAGATGCTAAGGCTTTAGCTATGGCAGATTATCAAAGAGTTTGTGAAATAATAAAACCAACAGGTTTTTATAAGGTTAAAGCTAAAAATATAATAAATTGTGCAAAAGAATTAATAGATAAAGAAGTCCCTGATGATATTGATAAACTAGTAAAACTTCCTGGTGTTGGTAGAAAAACTGCAAATTGTGTAATTGGAGACATCTATAATAAAGGTGCTGTAATTGTAGATACTCATGTTAAAAGAGTATTAAACAGATTAGGGGTAGTAGAGGAAAAGGACCCAACAAAAATTGAAATGAAAGTTAGATCCTTATTAGAAGATAAATATTTATATAGATTTTCTATGACAGTGAATCTACATGGTAGATTATATTGCCATGCTAGAAAACCTGAATGTGAGACTTGTTTTTTAAATAATATTTGTCCTAAGAAAGGTGTAAAGAATCAATAATTTTATATGATATAAAATTATCATTAATATTGATTTCAATAAGTTCTAAGCGATAATCTTTTATGATTATCGTTTTTATTTCTTTAGCTATATTATTTGAATTTCCAAGATGAATTATCGGTAAATTATTAAACTCCTGTAATAAATTAAAATATTTTGAATATATTTTAATATCTTCATTAAGACAAATCTGATTTATTAAATCATAAAGTTCTTCATTTTTTTCACTTCTAATAAAAGAGCATTTATTGTTAGATTCAATATTATTATTAAAGACTAATTTACTATTAATTGATGGAATATCTACATTATTTAGATTATTTAAATCTGTTTTTCCTAAAACAACTAAAGATGGAAATATATTAAAACTTGGATCATTTGAGATAGAAAATAGACTACGCTTAATAGTTTTTATGTATTTTAAATCTTGGTCATTTAATTTTAAAGTTATTAATTTATATTTCATAGGACTAATATTATTGAAAATTCATCATTTGAACTAGTATTTTCACCAAAAAATAACAATTTAATTAAAATATTACTAAAATTAGTATAGAAAAAGATTTAGTTATTTAATACAATAAATGCACGTTGTTTTGATTTTGGGCGTTAAAAATATAAGGAAATGCAAATACTTTACAATAAGCATTGAAAAAGGTATTTACACAATCCTTTATATTTGTTAATTTGCTTAGAGTTGAACTGCGCTTTTCAAAATACCTTGCGTAATGCTCACAAGTTTTTTTCTTGTGCAAGGCTCTCTGGATAGCAACAACGTTTTAATAATCAATATTTTTTATAAGGTGGATATAGTATGGCTCGTAGATGTGAAATTTGCGGAAAGGGAACAGTTGCAGGCAACAACGTTACCAGAAAAGGTCAAGCAAAGAAGAATGGTGGTGTAGGTCAGCATATTGGTGTTACAACTAAACGTGTTTTCCGTCCTAATCTTGTTTCTGTTAAGACAACAGTAAATGGTACTCCACGTACTTTAAAAGTTTGTACACGTTGCCTACGTAGTGGTGCAGTCGATAAACTTTAATTTTTGTTTAGACGCAACCTAGATTGAAAGAGCCCCTTTGGGCTCTTTTTCATATATTAGAGGTTTTGTTCACTAAAAAGTTTATTATTTTAAACAGGAGTTTTTTTTTGAAAAGTATTAATATTCATGCATTAGAAGCAAAGATGTTATTGGACCAAGAAGGTCGAAAAAAGTTATTAAGTTTACGTTCTGATAATATAAATAATAAATTAATTTTAGTTCTTTCTAGTGATAAAGAAAAAATAATTGAATCAAAATTATTACTAGATTTAGCTCGAAGTAAGGATGACAAACTTTGGGAAAAACTAGAAGAAAAGAAATTATATTTAAATAATGTTATATTAGAAATTGTAAAAGGTGAAAATAAAGAATCTTTAATTAAATTAATCGATCAAGATTTTGTTGATATTGAAGATATATTAAGAAGTGTTTGGTTAGTAGGAGATGTTTCCTATGGTACTTTAGGCTATTTTGATTATGTTGTTGGTAATTGGATTGCGAATTTTGCTAGAGTAATTATTGAAGAATCTAATGATAAAATTGTATGTTTTACTTCAAAAGAAATAGAAAATCTGCAATCTTCAGATTTACCTGATTTTTCAATTGTTACCCCGGCTGTTCATAAAATAAAAGAAAGTTTTAGTGGTGAAATATTTGCTTCAAAATTAGCTGTTAAATTAAATACTAAGAATTTAGTATTCTGGAATTCTAAATCTTTATTAACTACAGCAAATATTTCAGAAGTTCCAAGTGCAACTGTTATTAGAAATCTCTGCTACAGTGAAGCAACTGAATTATCTTTCTTTGGTTCTTCTTTAATTAATTCTAAAGCTTTAGTTTATGCAATATCTAAAGGTATTAATGTTAAATTAAGATGTTGGAAAAATTTTGATGATCCAGGCACTTTAATTAATAATTGTGAAAATAATTTAAATGGTCATAGTGTAAAAGGTTTTTCTATTGTTCATAATGTTGCTTTGATTAATATAGAAGGGGCAGGGTTAAGTGGAAGAGTTGGATTTTCTTCTAAAGTATTCGATGCTTTAAAAAATGCTGGAGTTTCAGTAATTTTATATTCTCAAGCATCATCAGAATATTCAATTTCTCTTGCAGTGCCAGAAAATCAAGCAGATAGGGCTATAGAAGCCATTAGTATAAACTTTAATGAAGAATTAAGAGAAGATATTGTAAACTTAATTGATTGCGTTAAAAACTTAGCTGTTATTGCTGCAGTAGGTAATAATATGGCGGGTAAAAAAGGTGTAGCTGGTAAATTCTTTAGTTCTTTAGGTAAAGCTAATGTTAATGTTAAAGCAATTGCTCAAGGAGCAAGTGAAAGAAATATTAGTGCAGTTATAGAAAGTGGGGATAGTATTAGGGCTCTAAGAGCTTTACATGCAGCTTTCTTTTTATCAAAACAAGCTTTATCAATAGGTTTAATTGGACCAGGTAACATTGGAGGTACTCTTTTAGATCAAATTGCAAAAGAAACTACAATTTTATATGAGAAATTTGGAATTGATTTAAGAATTAGAGGTATCGCTAGTAGTCGTTTCATGCTTTTAAATGAAGATGGAATTGATCTCAATACCTGGAGAGAAGATTTTAAAAATAATAGTGTTGCTTTAGATATGGAGAAATTTGCAAGACATGTTGGTGCTACCTATTTCCCTCATAGAGCTATTGTAGATTGTTCTTCTAGCGTTGAATTAGCAAAACAATATATTAATTGGATGAACAATGGAATGCATATTGTAACTCCAAATAAAAAAGCAGGAACAGCAAATATTGAATATTATAATCAGTTATTCGAAACTTGCTTAACAACAGGTAGACGATTCTATTATGAAACAACTGTAGGTGCTGGCTTACCTGTAATAAAAACATTAAAAGATTTAGTTCAAACTGGAGATACAGTAAAATCCATTGAAGGTATTGTCTCTGGTACACTAGCTTGGTTATTTAATAATTATGATGGAAGTGTTCAATTTAGTGAATTAGTCAAGAACGCTAAAGAAATGGGATATACTGAACCTGATCCAAGAGATGATTTATCTGGAATGGATGTTGCAAGAAAAACTGTTATTTTAGCAAGAGAATTAGGTTATAAAGTTGAAGTAAGTGATGTTCCAATTGAAAGTTTAGTTCCAAGTGAATTAGCCCAATTACCTGTTGAGCAATTTATGAGTAAACTTGATGAATTAGATAAACCAATGTTAGAAAAATTTGAAAATGCTAAAAAAGAAAACATGAGATTATGTTATGTTGGAAGTGTTGATGAAAATGGTAAATGTAGTGTTAAATTACAAGGATATCCAATGAGTCATCCATTCTCTCAAGCTAGTGGTACTGATAATGTAATTTGTTTCACTACTGAGAGATATTCAACTCAACCTTTAGTTATAAAAGGTCCTGGAGCTGGTAGAGAAGTAACAGCTGCTGGTGTATTCTCAGATATATTAAGATTGTCTGCATATTTAGGTGCAAGGGTATAAGGAGTAAATAATGGATTTTGTTTCAACAAGAGGTCTTTCAAAGAAAATTACTGCTGGTGAAGCTATTCTTAAGGGGTTAGCTGAAGATGGGGGGTTATATGTACCTGAAAAATTCCCATCACTTGTAAATCTGAATGTTGGGGAAATATCTTCATATCCAGAAATGGCCTTTGAAGTTTTAGCCCCATATTTTGAAAAGGATAAATTAATAAGTATTAATGAATTAGCAGAAATTTGTATGAATGCTTTTAATTTTAATGTGCCTTTAGTGCAATTAGCTGATCAATTAAGCGTTTTAGAGCTATTTCATGGACCAACTGCGGCATTTAAAGATTTTGGAGCAAGATTTTTAGCATCTTCTTTAGAAACCATTATTAAAAAAACTCAAAAAGAGTTAACAATTTTAGTTGCTACTAGTGGAGATACTGGGGGTGCAGTTGCATCCGCTTTCCATAATAAAGAAGGAATAAAAGTTAAAGTATTATTTCCTAAGGATCGTGTTAGTGAAAGACAGAAAAAGCAATTAACAGTATTAAAAGGTAATATTCAAGCTTATGAAGTAGATGGTTCTTTTGATGATTGTCAGAAAATGGTCAAAGATGCATTTATGGATAAAGAATTAAGTGAAAAATGGGGTTTGACTAGTGCTAATTCTATTAATTTAGGTCGTCTTTTACCTCAAAGTGTTTATTATGTTTATGCTAGCCATTTATTTAAATCAATGTATGGAGTTAATCCAAATATTATTATACCAAGTGGTAATGTTGGAAATAGTTGTGCTGCTTATTGGGCTTTTACAACAGGTGTTCCAATTGAATCAATAGTATTAGCCGTTAATGCAAATAAAACAATTCCTGACTATTTAGAATCTGGTGTTTATAATCCAAGAGCAAGTGTTAAAACTTTAGCTAATGCGATGGATGTTGGTTCTCCAAGTAATATGGAAAGACTATTAAATCTTTATGGTGATATTGATTTGTTTAGACAGTTTGTAAAATCATATAGTGTAAGTGATGCAGAAATAAAAGAAACAATTAAAAAAACTTATGAAGATACTTCATATATAATATGTCCTCATACAGCTTGTGCTAAAAAAGTTTATGAAGATTATTATAAAAATCAACCTTCAATTCTTGTATCTACTGCTCATCCCGCAAAATTTGAAACTATTGTAGAACCATTAATTGATAAAAAAATTCCTGTACCTCAAGAGTTAAGTAAGCTTTTAGAAATGGAAGAAGAATATACATCAGTATCAACAAATTATAAAGATATTTTTTAAATAACAATTTTTTAAAATATCAAAAACGCTATAAATCATTAAAGATTTTTAGCGTTTTTTGTTTTAATAACATTTAATATTACAAATGTAAAAAATTTGTTATAAATTTTACTGTTTTTTTTAGTTAAAATAGTTTAAATTATTATTATATGAGTGAAGAAAAAAATAAGAAAAATACAAGACGTATTATGAAAAGAGATTTTTTTTCGATTTTAAAAATTTCATTAATTATTTTAATCCCTTTCACATTCTTGTATATTACTTTATTTGATTACCTATATCAATTTGAATTAAACAACGCAATAGAATTGGTAATAGGTGAAGAATCACAACATACTAAAACAGTAGAATATATTATCAATGATATTTATGATAATTTACTTCAGGATTCGTTTGTAATTAAAAATTCTAACGAAATGGGAGATTATTTAAATAACCCTAATGTTAAAAATCGATATGAAGTTGAACAAATGTTCTATCGAATGCTTACTAATAAGGTAAATTTTGATCAGATTCGTATGCTAGATTTAGAAGGCAATGAGATAATTAGAGTTAATAATACGGAATCTGGTATTCAAATTGTTGATTCAGAAAATCTACAAAATAAATCCGAAAAAGATTACTTTAAAATTCCTTTATCTTTAGACAATAATCAGTTTTTTATTTCAAGAATGGATTTAAATATGGAAAATCACGAAATTGAGGTTCCATACAAACCTATTATAAGGGTTGTTACTCCAGTTTTTAATGACAAAAATGAAAGGCAAGGTTCTCTTGTAATTAATTATCTAGGTCAAGATATTTTAAATGTTTTAAGTGAAAACTTCTCTGATACTGAATATGATTTTATATCTTTTTATTTAGTTAACAATGATGGTTATTATTTATATAATAATGATTTTGATAAAACATTTTCTTTTATGTTTGAAACAAAACCTCAATATAATATAAAAGATGAATTACCAGGATTTTGGGAAAAAATTAAAAAAGGTGATAATTCATATTATATTGAAAATGATACAATATATACTTATAAAGAAATTAACCCAAGTGAAAATAGTAATTTTACTAAAATTCAAGAAGACTTATGGTATATAATAAATTCATTTAATTTAAATTCTATAACAGTATTTGAAAATAGAGTTATATTTAATTTATCGTTAATTGAAATAAGCATTCTATTAATAAGCATGGCTTTTATTGTTTTGTTTATAGCAATAGTTCACTTTCGAAACCAAGATAAAGAAAGGTTAGCTTTAACATCTAAAATTGCAGAAAATACAAATGACGCGATTATAATTACAGATAGTCAAACAAATATTATTTTTGCAAATAAAACATTTGAACAAGTTACAGGATATTCTCAAGATGAAGTTATTGGTAAAAAAACTAGTTATTTTAAATCAGGTCTTCATTCAAAACATTTTTATAAATTGATGTGGCAAAAGTTAAATAAAACAGGATTTTGGGAAGGGGAACTTTGGGATAGGAAAAAAGACGGTTTATTATATCCTAAACTTTTAAAAATATATGCTGTAGAAAAAAAATATTCTAAAAAGATAGATAAATATATTGGGATTTATCATGATTTAACACAAAGAAAAGAAAATGAAAAAAATATTGATAAATTAAGAAATTATAATTTAGTTACAAATTTACCAAATGAGAATTTGTTAAATAAATTAGTAAAATCTAATGTTGAGAATAATGATTTCTTTGGGTTAGTTTGTTTTTCAATAATTAATTATAATGATATATTCTTTAATAAAGCTGAAAATCAAATTTTTGAAAATATAAATAATTTTGTTAAAAAAATTCAAAGCTTTTTAAATAAAAAAGATTTTATTGCTCAGATTTCTAAAGATACTTTTGTTTTAGGATTAATATCCTTTAATAATAGAAATAGTTTAGAAGAATTTGTAAAAAATTTCTTCCAAAACATAAAAGAAAATCAAAATGAATTACAACATAGCCATTATTATGATATTAAGGGTGGTGTTGCTTTATTCCCAATCGATAGTCAAGATCCAAAAGGGCTTATGAGAAGTGCAACAATTGCACTAGAAGCTGCAAAATTTGAAAAAACTAAGGATTATATTTTTTCTAATGTAAAGCTTGAAGAAAGCGTAAAAAATGAATTGCATATGAATTTATTATTACGTAAATCAATTCAAAGAAATGAGTTAAGCATAAATTACCAACCACAAGTTGATATTTCTTCTTCTTCAATTGTAGGAGCTGAAGCTCTTCTTAGATGGAATAATATGGAATTAGGTAATATTTCTCCTTATTTATTTATTCCAATTGCTGAAAAAACTGGATTTATTATTGAATTAGGGTATTGGTTAATTAATAAAGTTTTTAAAGATTATAAAAAGATTCAGCATTTATTACCTGAAGGTTTTAAAATCTCTATAAATATTTCACCAATCCAATTTAATGATGAAAATTTAATATCAAAACTGATAGAATTATCTAAATTTAATGATGTTGATTTACATAATTTTGAAATTGAAATTACAGAAAGTGTTTTTGTATCAAATACTAATCAATTAAATAAAAAATTAAATGAAATCAAGTCATTAGGATTAAGTATTGCTTTAGATGATTTTGGAACAGGTTTTTCTTCCTTAGGTGTTCTTAAAGATTTAGATATAGATAAATTAAAAATTGATCGTAGCTTTATAAAGGATTATCCTGAAAAGGATAATGGTGGAATTGCAAAAGTTATTATATTAATAGCAAATGAATTAGGTTTAAGAGTAATTACTGAAGGTGCAGAAGATAAAGTTCAAGTTGATTATTTGTATTCAATCGGTTGTGATTTAATCCAAGGCTATTATTATAGTAAACCTTTGCAATTGGACGATTTAATAGAATATATAAAAAAGAATTCCTAATTTAAGCATCTTTTTCTAAAATTTCACATAATTCACTCATAGTTAAGCCAAAACTTAAGGCATATTTTTCTAAGGTAGAACAGAGAATTTTATTTGTAATTTTAGAATGTTCTCTATTACAAATATTAGCTTTATTAATACCTGTTTTTTTTGACAATTGAGATCTAGACATATTTGAGTTTAATCTCAATTCTTGTAGTTTTTCATTTAAGAATTTTACCGATATATAGTTGTTTTTGATAACATATTTTAACGTAACTGAATTTTTGATACTTAGTTTGTGCTCTGCAATTAAAAAAAAGCTAGAAATTGATATATTTATTACAGAGCAAATTCTTTCGACTGTATCAAATTTTGGATTCCAATCTTCATCAGCATGTCGAATTACACTTGAAGATATATTTGCTTTATCTGCGAAATCATCAATAGTGAGGCCAGATAAATCTAAAATAGTTTGTAATGCGGTATAGTAACTTAAATGATATTTATTCACTAATATATCCCCCTAATATTAAAATAAATGTTGTTATATAAAAAATGTTACCAAATGAACATTTATATGTCAAAAAAAAGCAAATTAGGTTATTGCCTTTTCAGTTGCTTGAAAGCTTGTATTATTTTTTGAATCGATTTGTTATAATAAATAATTATTTTTTTACAAATATTATAATTATATGGTTTTTTAAAAAAAATGATGGTTACAATATTTTAAGTTATTGTTAATCAAACTTTGATAAATTTTAATACTTAGGATTTATTTTAATTATTAAGTACTGCAAAAAGACCATAAGAAAAGAATTTCTTATGGTCAAAATATACTTATATATATAATTTATTAAGCAAAACAAGTAGTTGCTTTATCTCTAATGTTTAGTTTTGTTACGCAACCTTTATTAAAAAGTAATTCAACTTTATTAATGATTTGTTCGCTTTTTTCATGTTTGACATACGCTTGAACGGTTCCAGCAAAACCTCCACCATGAACTCTTTTAGCTCCAATATCATCTAAGAAACTTTCTAAAAGAGCTAAGGCTAAACTTAAACCTTGTTCTTTAGGATTTTCATCATTAAAAACATTCTGTAAATAGTTAAAAGAACTTTGGCCTGAAGCATTAACTAGTGAAAAATAGTTTTCTAATTCATCATTTTCTAAAGCCTTTACCATTTTATCAACTCTTTTATTTTCATTAAAATAATGGAATGCTCTTAAGATAGCTCTATCATTTTTTAATGTCTTTCTTAAATCTTCGATATTATTTAAAAAATCATTAAAATCGACTTCTCGTAATACTTCTTTATTAAAATAGTGTGCAACTTCTTTCATTTCATATGGAATTGCACTATAGCAATGTGTTAAATCATCATGAGAGCCTTTTGTATCAATAATTAGTAAATCATATCCATGTTCTGCAAAACTAAAAGGAATTTTTTTAATTTGTGGATTAGAATTGTTTTTGAAATCTATTGATATAATTCCACCACAAGCGCATCCACATTGATCCATTAGTCCACTAGGTTTTCCATAATATGTATTTTCTGCAAATTGACTAATTTTTGCTAATTCAACTGGATCTAGTATATCAGAATTATATAAATGATTAAAAATTGTTGCACAAAGAACTTCAATTGCAGCAGATGAAGATAATCCACTACCTTTTAAAACACTAGTTGTAGTATTAGCTATAAAGCCACCAAAGTTTAAACCTCTGTTTTTAAAAGCAGCTGCAATTCCTCTAACTAGGCTATCTGTAGTGTTTTCTTCACTTTTAACATAGTTTAATGAAGTTAAATCAACTTTTACAGGATCAAAACCTTCACTAATTATTACAGCAACATTATCATCTGTTTTATTTACAGCCGCAATTGTATCAAGATTGATAGTTGCAGCAATAACTTTACCTAAGTTATGATCTGTATGATTTCCACCTAATTCACTTCTACCAGCTGTAGAAAATAAATCAGCACTATCCTTATTAAATAGTTCTTTATGGGTTTTTAATAGATTAATGAAACGAGTATCTAATTTATTTTCATCAAAATTACTTCCATAAAGAGATGGATAAATTGAGTGTAAATTGCCTTCTTTTATTTTGGTTATATCAATCATTGTTGTCTCCTAGAGTGTTTTTAGATAATGAGTTGAGCTTAATTCTCTTAGTTGTTTTGCAGCAGTTTCTGCTGTAATATCTCTTTGAGCCATAGCTAGTAGTTCATATCCTACCATAAATTTCTTAACAGTTGCAGACCTTAATAGAGGTGGTAAGAAATGAAAATGCATAACATTGCCTTTATGTTCTTTATTGTCTGTAGGAGCTTGATGTATTCCCATAGAATAAGGAAAATTTGTTTTAAATAAATTATCATATTTAATTGTCAAATTACTAATAGCTTTAGCTAGATTTTCTTTATTTGAATCATTTAAGTCATTTAAGCTTTTAAAAGGAGTGTTTAGAGGTAAAATCATTGTCTCATAAGGCCAAGTTGCCCAAAATGGAACAACTACTATAAAATCTTCATTGCTATATACAACTCTAGTTTGTTCTTTCATTTCATATTGTGCATAATCAATTAACATATTAGTTGAATTTTCTTCAAAGTACTTTTGTTGATTATCTAATTCTAATTGAGGAAGGTTTGGAATAATTTCTTCAGCCCAAATTTGTCCATGTGGGTGAGGATTAGAACATCCCATTATTGAACCTTTGTTCTCAAAAATTTGTATATGATTTATAAAAGGTTTTTTCCCTAATTCATTATACTGTTCTTTCCAAACATTAATAATGTTTACTATGTTTTTTACTTCCATTCTAGCAATTGTTAAATCATGCCTTGGAGAAAAACATATTACTTTACAAATACCTTTTTCACCTTTTGACTTCAATAAATTATTAGGACCAAAATTATTTTCAGTACTATCACTATCAAATAATAAAGCAGAAAAGTCATTTGTAAAAACAAAAGTATCCTCATAATTAGGATTTTGTTCTTTGTTGCTTCTTGTATTTGTAGGACAGAGATAACAATTTGGATCATATTGTATACTGCTTGGGATTTGTGGCTCTTCAACTTGTCCTTGCCAAGGTCTTTTTGTTCTGTGAGGTGATACTTTTATCCATTCACCAGTTAATGGGTTAAATCTATTATGTGTAGACTCTTGTAACTTTTCCATATTTTCTCCTATAATATTGATATGTACACGTGTACAATATAATATATTATTTGATATGTCAATAATTTTTTGGAGGAAAAATGGCAGTAACTAGAAATCAAGTTGCAAAAGAAGCAAACGTAAGTAGTGCAACTGTTAGTAGGGTATTTAATAATCCTAATTCTGTATCACAAGAATTAAGAGATAATGTATTATCAGCTGCAAAGAAATTACAATATGTACCAAATAAAGCAGCCTCACAATTAAGAAGAAAGGGTACAGGTGTTATTGCTGTTGTAAAAATTAATAAAAAAAATAGAAATTATTATTGGGGTTCATTGAAATTATTTGACTGGTTTTATGCTCAAGCTCAAAAAGGAATGTTGAATGCGATAGAAAATACAAGCTACCAATTAAGTTTTCATACAATAGATACAAAAAATGATTTAAGAGAAATTGAAAATAAGGCTGATGGAATTATAGGTTATGATATAGATAATCAAAAAGAAGAAGCATTTTTTTATGGGTTAAAAATCCCTTATGTATTAGCTCATCATATAAGACCAAATAATAACTTTTTGCATGTATCAACTGATAATGAGTATGGGGGAGAACTTCAAGGTAATTTTCTAAAAGAAAAAAAAGTTGCTAAGCCTTTGTATATTAGTGGATATATTAATCAAGTTTTATCTCATAGTCAGAGACTTCAAGGTCTAAAAAAAGTTTATCCAAATTTATTTGTTTATGAATTTGATTTTTTAGATGATAAGCAATTAGAAAATATGATTAAGCAGTTGCCCAATATTATTAAAGATAATAATTGTGATGGTCTAGCTTTCGTAAATGATTTAGTTTTAGTTCAAACTATTGTTAAATTAAACTTAGATTTTCCTATAATTGGGTATGATGGAGCGCCTTATGTATCTCTTATTAACAATGTTGCATCTATTGATTTTCATATAGATGAAATTTATAAAATAGCATTATTAAAGGTAATAGATAGTATTAATGGCAAAAGGGTAAAAGGAGAAAAAGTTTTACCTTCAATAATTCTCTGATATTAAAATACGGTACATTTTATTTATTTGTTACTTTTATGTCATAACTTAGGAAAAAAATAAATGAATTTTGATTCATTATTATGATAAAGTTGTTATTTTTCCCACATATTGGGGGCTATGGTATTGATTATCATAGATTTAGTGTTATAATACAGTATAAATGAAAATAACAACTGGAGACATAAATGCCAATTGATAAAACAATTTTAATAGTAGATGATGATAAAATTCAAAGAAGAATGCTATCAGGAATCTTAAGTAAAAAATATAAAACTATTGAAGCTGAAAATGGTTCGGTTGGATTTGACATAGTCGTAAAAAATGCACAAGAAATATCTTTAATAATATTAGATTTATCAATGCCTGTTATGAATGGCTTTGAATTTTTGAAAAATGCAGCTAATAATTATTTATTTAATGATATCCCAATTATTGTATTAACAGCAGATGAAAATGTTTCTAGCATATATAAAGCTTTAGAATTAGGTGCAAATGATATTCTTCCAAAACCATTTGATTCTAAAAAGCTATTAACTAAGGTAAATCAAATAATACATTCATATCAGATTTTAAAAGTCACTCAAGATATAAATTATTTTAATTTGTCAGCTAAACAATTAGCTTTTGCTAGTGAAATAGATAAATTAACAGGACTCTTTTCTAAAGATGCTTTTATTAAGATTAGTGAAGAAATTTTAAAAGAAAACCCTGATGAACAATATTATTTAATTAGAGCAGATTTTGTTAAGTTCAAATTAGTAAATGAGCTATATGGAAAGAAAGCAGGCGATATGTTGCTTAAAGATTTCTCAATGTTACTTGTAGAGATTTTGGGAAAAGATGCAATTATTGCTAGATTTACTGATGATGATTTTGTTGGCCTTATAAAAAGACAAGGGAAAGATTTAAAATTTGATTTAATTCAAATTGAAGAGTTTTTACAAAACTATCCTTTAGATATTAAGTTAAATATTTCGTTTGGTGTTTATAAAGTTGAAGATAAATCTTTATCAATCGATAGTATGTGTAATAGAGCAGATTATGCTCTAACAAAAGCAAAACAAACTAGAGATACTAATTCTGCTTATGTTGTTTATAATGAAAAATTAGACAAATGGTTAAAGATAGAACAATCTGTTGTTTCAGGTATTGATAACGCAATAGAAAAAGGTGAAATAATTATTTATTATCAACCAAAATATTCTTTAAATGATAGATCCATTGTTGGTGCTGAAGCCTTAGTTAGATGGCAACATCCAACTTTAGGAATGTTAAGTCCTGGAGTTTTTATTCCAATTTTAGAAGCTAATGGTGTTATTCATCAACTAGATTATTATGTTTGGGACAAGACTTGTGAAAACGTAGCTAAATGGCAAAAAATGGGCTTGATGAAAATTCCTGTTTCAGTAAATGTATCTAGAAATAACTTTTATAGAGATAAGTTGTGGGAAGAAATTTTAGATTTAATAGAAAAACATGGTATTACACCAGATTGTATTGATATAGAAATAACAGAAACCTCATATATGAATGATCCTGTAAAAGTTCAAAAGATTGTAAATAAATGTCAAGAATTTGGATTACATGTACACATGGATGATTTTGGAAGTGGTTATTCTTCTTTAAATGTTTTAAAAGATTTAGTTTTTGATGCTTTAAAAATTGATTTGAACTTCCTTCAAGGCTTAGAATCAAATGAAAGAGCAGCAATCATATTAAAATCAATAATGGATATGAATAAATTGCTAAAACTTCCTGTTGTAGCTGAAGGAATAGAAACACAGGAACAAGAAAATTTCTTAAAAGAAATTGGCTGTGAAGTGGGACAAGGATTCTTGTTCTCTAGACCAGTTGAAGAAGAAGTTTTTGTTCAAATGTTACGTCGTGAAAGTAAAAAAATTAGTTAACAATTTAGTATAGTTATTAATCAAAGATATTAAAAGTTTATTGCTTTTAATATCTTTTTTTTGTGTTTTGCTTAGCAGCAAAACAACATATGTCAAAAAAAAATAGCTGCTTATTATTGACATATGTTGCTTTGAATAGTATTTTAAATATATAAAATATTAAAGGATGTACTATATGAAAATAGCAATAGCAACAGTAGAAAAAGATTTAAGTAAGAATATTAATCAAACTTTTGGCAGAGCTCCATACTTTGCAATTTATAATAGTGAAGACAATAGTGTTGAATTTCTTGATAATGAAGCAATAAATGCTCCTGGTGGAGCAGGTATAAAAGCATCACAATTTTTAGTTGATAAAGGTATTGATGCAATAATAGGTTTTAGATTAGGAGAAAATGCTCTAAAAGTGTTAAGAGGCGCTGATGTAGAATTATTTGCTGCAAACAGTGATAAAAGCATTAAAGAAAATATTGATTTACTTTTAGAAAATCAATTAGAATCTCTTGTTGATATTCATAGTGGATATCATCACTCATAAAGATATGAAAAAAATAGCAGTTTTAAGTGGAAAGGGTGGAAGTGGTAAAACTTTTGTCTCTACTAATCTTTCTAATATAATTAATAATTCAACTTACTTAGATTGTGATGTTGAAGAACCTAATGGTCATATTTTTTATAAAAGAGCAAAATTAGTAGAAGAAAAAAAGGTTTATAGAATTATTCCAGAATTTGATAGTGATAAATGTATTGGATGCAGAGAGTGTGTTAATTTTTGTAAATTTTCTGCATTAGCTTTTATAAAAGATACTCCAATATTATTTGATGAAGTTTGTCATAGTTGTGGAGGTTGCCAATTAGTATGTAAATATGGCGCCATTAAGAATGTCAAAAAAGAAGTTGGCTCAATTAACGTATATAATAATAAAAGTAATAAAATTGTTAGTGGTAAAATGGAAATTGGGGAGGCTTCCTCAATTTCAATAATTGATGAAGTTTTAAAACAAGCTATTAATACTACAATTATTGATTGTCCTCCAGGAAGTGCATGTTCAACTATGGAATCTATTAAAGATGCAACTTATTGTATATTAGTTACTGAGCCAACGATTTTCTCATTACATAACATTCAAATGATTGTTGAGCTTGTTGAATTATTTAATATTCCCTATGGTTTTGTAATTAATAAAAGTGATGATTCTCTTGATTACATAATCGAAGATTACATTAAATCAATAAACAAACCTCTTTTATTAAAGATTCCATTTTCAAAAGAAATTGCAAAGGAAAACTCTCAAGGGAATCTAATAACAAATTCTGAATCATTTGGAAAGGATTTATTTGTTAATTTGAGAAATCAATTAGAGTTGAGGATGGATGATTAATGAAAAAAGTTTTAGTTATTTCTGGTAAAGGTGGTACTGGTAAAACAACCGTTTCATCTTATTTAATTGATGTTTTGAAAGTTAAAGCGTTAGCTGATTGTGATGTTGATGCGCCAAATTTACATTTAGTTAATTCCTTCAATGATGAAAATTTAATACAAGAGAAAAATTTTAAGGGAATGGATATTTATGAAATTGATCAAAATAAATGTATAAGTTGTGGTAAATGCCAAACTCTTTGTAAATTTGATTCACTTTTATATAAAGATGGGAAATATCAGATAAATCCTTTAAGTTGTGAAGGTTGTGGCGTTTGTGAGTACTTTTGTCCAGTTAATGCAATTTCCCCAAAAGAAAATTTTGTAGGTAATACACAAGTTTTTAAATCAGAAAAATTATTTTCTACTGCAAAATTATCGATGGGTAGTGGAAATAGTGGTAAGTTAGTATCTCAAGTAAAAAAGAATTTAGATGATAATTTAACAAATGAAGAATTAGTTATAATTGATGGTTCTCCCGGTATTGGATGTCCTGTAATTGCTTCATTAGCAGCAATCGATTTAGCTTTAATAGTAACTGAGCCATCCTTATCTGGATTAAGTGATATGAAAAGAATCATTAAAACGGCAAAAATATTTAAAACAAATATTGCAATTATCATAAATAAAGCTGATTTAAATCTTGAAGTAACTTCTATGATTGAAGAATATATAAGAGAGAATAATTTTACTTTACTTGGAAAAATTGATTATGACAGTAATATTTCTAAAATAATTAATACAAGAAAATCAATTGCAAATGAAAACTTATTTGTTTCTTCTCAGTTGGCAAATATCGCTAATAATTTAGTGACCATAATTTAAATTTAATTTTTTTCTGATATAAAAAAATATTAAATACATATTATTAATTAAAAATGGGCATTTTTTGGATAAATTAATCAATTTTTTTTGTTTTTTAATCTTGAAAAAGAATTATACTCAATTTACAATAATTTAGTTAGTTTTTAATCTTAAAGGGGAAAACAAAGATGGAAGAAAAACTTAATAAGTTAAAAAATTGGGGTTGCGATATCAACGGAGCCCTAGATCGTTTTCTAAATGATAAAGATTTATATTTCGAATGTTTATTAATGTTTGTTGATGATGAAAATTTTTCAGAGTTAAAAAATCATATTAATGACGAAGATCAAAAAATCCCATTTACGTATGTTCACACATTAAAGGGTGTAGCGGGTAACTTAGGAATTACCCCACTATTTGAATCTCTTAGTGAATTGTGTGAAGTTCTAAGATCTTCGACTTATAATTCAAGTAGTGGGTTATATGAAAGGACTATTGTTGATTACAATATTTTTCTTGAAATTATGAAGTAAATTTTGTAATAAGGACTTTTACATTACCTCCACAAATCATTCCCAGCTGACTTGCCTTTGTATTTGACAAATTATGGTAAAAGAGCTGGGATTTTTTATCATCAGATTTTAATAATTTTTTTGAATCTTCAATAACTTGAGCTTCAACTGCTCCACCACCAACTGTTCCTTGAATTTCTCCATTACTAAA
Source organism: Sphaerochaetaceae bacterium (assembly GCA_963678415.1). GTDB lineage: Bacteria > Spirochaetota > Spirochaetia > Sphaerochaetales > Sphaerochaetaceae > Pleomorphochaeta. The sequence goes on from OY782833.1 coordinate 352,634, forward strand.
TACAGCTAAAAATGATCCTTGTTCTCTTGGTGCCGACCCTCTTTTTTCTACAATACGGGCAACAATAAAATCCTTATCTTCTTTAGCTAATCTTCTAAGTAAAGCTACATCTAATTCAATTTGTTTCTTCTTGCATTTTGTTACTTTTATTATTTCTGAGACAATTGAGATTGCAATTTCTTCTGGAGTTTGAGCATTTATATCTAGCCCTATAGGAGAATAAATACTCTCTAATTCATCTACACTAAAATTTAATTGACTATTATTTATTTCTTCAATAATTGAATCTTTTGTAGCTCTTACTTTAGTTTTAGACCCAATCATTCCAAGATACCTATATTTTTTCTTTGATAATGCTGCTTCTAAACAGGTTTTATCAAATTTATGACCTCTTGTTGCAATAATTACAGCGGCATTAGATAAATCTAATTTTGCTATTTCTTCACTATAATTTCCTAAAACTAATTTTGCATTAGGATATCTCTCTGGTGTGCAGAAATCTTCTCTATCTTCAAGAATTGTTATCTTCCAATCTAATAATTGAGCTAGCTTATATATAGCAAGACCTATATGGCCTCCACCACACATTACTAATTCTAATTTCCCAGCAAGTGTTTCACTTAGATATTCTCCATCTTCAAGTAGATCATTGGTATTAGCCATAAGTAAATTATTATTCGTATCATATATAGCTTCTGCACCTAAATTCTTTTTTTCAATTCTAGTTCTTCTTTCTATCGTATCATTTAAATTATTTAAAATTAAATTAAAATATTTATTCATAAAAATTGCTCCTTGTTCTTTTGATTAGATTATATAATAAAATATTCTATAATGCCATTATTTAAATATCTAATTAATGAAAAACCTTTTGAAGCTATATTTTGATTATTTATTATTATATTCTTGTTAAAAATAATGATTTATAGCTTTATTTTTTTTTAAAAAAATGTAAAGTTACTCCTATGGAATCAATTAGAGAATTGTATAAAATTGGACATGGTCCATCGAGTAGTCATACTATGGGACCTCGTTTGGCAACACAAATGTTTTTAAAAGACTATCCTAATGCAAATGCATATAAAGTCATATTATTTGGCTCTTTGGCAGCAACAGGGAAAGGTCACTTAACTAATGTTGCTATTGAAGATGTGTTTTATGAAATTGGTAAAAAAATAGAAATAATATGGAAACCTGAAGAATTTAAAGTTTATCATCCAAATGCTTTAACATTTTTTGCCTATGATGAAAACAATAACTTAATTGTTGAAAAAACCTATTATAGTGTTGGCGGTGGATCAGTTGAAGTAGAAGGCGAATTAAAAGCTAATAAAGTATGTCTTTATGATGACAGATTTGATTCAATGGAAAAAATACTTGCATATTGTGAACAAGAAGGTTTACAACTTTGGGAGTTTGTTAAAGAAATTGAAGGTAAGTCCATAGTTGATTTTGCTCAAGAAATTTGGAGTGCTATGGTTAGAGCCATTGATGAGGGATTAGATAGCGAAGGTGTTTTACCCGGTGGTTTGAAATTACAAAGAAAAGCATCCATGTATTATTCTAAAAGTATGAACTATACAGGATCTATGAAACATAATAGTGAATTAATAGCTTATGCTTTAGCTGTAAGTGAAGAAAATGCTAGTGGTAATGTGATTGTAACAGCTCCTACTTGTGGTAGTTGTGGGATAGTTCCTTCAGTTTTATATTATCTTTACAAAAATAATAAAGTAAAAAAGAAGAAAATCTTAAAAGCTTTATTAACTGCTGGTTTAATTGGAAATCTTGTAAAACATAATGCTTCAATTAGTGGGGCTGAAGTTGGTTGCCAGGGTGAAGTAGGGGTTGCTTGTGCTATGGCTAGTGCTGCTGCAACTCAAGTTATGGGAGGTTCAATTTATCAAATTGAATATGCTGCTGAAATGGGCTTAGAGCACCATTTAGGTTTAACTTGTGATCCTATGCTTGGATTAGTACAAATACCATGTATTGAAAGAAATGCAATGGCTGCTGTAAGATCTTTAGATCATTGTACTTATGTACTTCTAGGGGATGGCAGGCATAAAGTTTCATTTGATGAAGTAGTTGCTGTAATGAAAGAAACAGGTCAGGCTATTCCTCCCTTATATAGAGAAACTTCTCTTGGTGGTCTTGCTATGATACAAAAATGGAAAGAAGATAGAAAAAATGCCCTACATGAATAGGGCATTGTTATTATTTGTTATAAAAGAAATTATAGATTGCACTTAAAACACCACCTGCAATATTTCTTCCTTTATCTGAAACACTTAAGTGGTCAGCACTTTCTCCTCTTGGATCAATATCTGCGACCTTAAATCCTTTTGGAACTTCAATATTATCGGTTAATAAACCTCTTAATTTTCCATCAATAGTTGCTTCAATTGGAGTATCATCAACTTTAGCTATGATATCGCCTTTTTTTACTATATCTCCAATTTGTTTAACATTGGTCCAAATTCCAGCAACAGGAGAGTGAATAACTCTTTCTTTACCGTATCCACCAATAATTCCAGGAATACCTGAATTTTCAATAGCACTGCCATGATATAAAACATTACCAACATAATGGCCACGTTTTGTTTCAATAATACAATGACAATCTTTTCCAACTTCAAAACCGGGACCTAAAGCAATTACTAATGGAGCATCAGTAATTTTAGTTCCTAAATTCTTTTTAGCTAAAATTGCATCAACAACAATTAAAGGTTTTATTTTTTTAATTAATGTAGCATCTTTATCAGCTACTACAACAACTTTGTTTTGTTCCAAAGTGCTCATGATATTTTCAATATCATCTTTATCACATTTTTCTGCAATTGTATCTTCAACTTTATATTGTCCGTCATATAGAGCTTGAGCAAAAGAAACAGTTCTTCTAATTACAGTCGGTTTTTCAATATCCAAAGCAATAACTTTGAACCCAATCCTATGTAATTTTAATATTGTCCCAGTAGCTAAGTCTCCAGCTCCTCTAACAATAACTGGTCTAAATAAATCATTTCTAGGTATTGGAGCTCTATTATTTTGAGCACTAATAACTTCATTAATAATACTTAGTCCGACTTGGTATGGGGTTTGCCCTCCAGTGTTTAATCCAATAGGGCAATGAAGTTTTAAGTTTTCTTCACTAGTGATATCTAAATTTTCAATTAAAGAATACATGTGTCTATGACTTGTCATCATACCTACATACCAAGCATTTGATTTAATTGCTGTTAAATAATCATTTTCATTCATCAAAGCATGATTTAGAATAAGAATTGCACTATTGTTAGTATTTATTTCATTTAAAGTCTTTGAAACATCATCACTTAAATAAATAGCACTTGCCATAGGAAAATCATCTTGTGATGAATATTCTTTTCTTTTTTCAATAAGCTGTACTTCAAAATTTGCTTTAGATGCAATTTCTGCAGTGCTTTTACCAACATGCCCACCACCAATAATGATTACTTTTGAAGAGTTTTCACCAACATCTACAGCAATTTTTATAAAAGTATCTTTTTTTTCATCATCTCGATAGATAGTAAAAAGACCACCTTTTTGATTGAGTAATGCTTGTTTTGCTGTTTCGATAGCTTTATATTCTACTAAGCCGCCACCTATAGTGCCATAGCTTTTTCCGTCTTTTAGCACAAGCATTCTTCCACTAGTTCTTGTAACTACACCGCTATAATCACAAAGTGAAATCCAAGCAAATGGAATGTTTTTACTTTCTAATTCGGATGCAATTTTATATGGAGATATATTATTAGTTTTCATGTTTCCCATTATATCATAATAAACATAATCATGATAAGTAAAAAAATAAAACCGCCATCATTTTTTCGACAGCGGTTTATACTTTTTATAAATAAATATTAGTTAGTTGCTTTTGGAGCTTTTACTAAAATTGTTTTTAAGAAAGGATTGTCTTTTAGATTCTTTTCTAAAGCTCTTGCTCTAGCTTTATTTACATAATTAGGATCTTCAAAAGAATAAGTGAAATTAGTATGAATATCGTAAGTATCATTCATTAATGCATAAGCATCTTCAGTCATTACTAATTCTTCATCAGTAGGAATAACGTAAATTCTAGTAGGGGAACTATCTTTACTAATATCAAATTCACCATTTCTACATCTACATTTGTCATTCTTTTCTACATCTACATCAATTCCTAAAGGAGCTAAACCTAGTAGAGAACCTCTTCTAATATGTTCTCCCATTTCTCCAACACCTGCAGTAAATACTACAGCATCAACGTGACCAAGTAATGCACTATAAGCACCAATATATTTTTTAATTCTATGGCATTCCATATCAATTGCTAATTGTGCTTGTTTGTTGCCTTTGTCAGCTTCTTGGTGAACATCACGTCTATCAGTAAGTCCACAAATACCTAATAAGCCACTTTTTTTGTTTAAAGTTGTATCCATTTCAGATGGGCTCATGTTAGTTTTATTCATAATGAAAGGAAGAATAGCAGGATCTAAGTCACCACTTCTTGTTCCCATTACTAAACCTTCTAATGGAGTTAAACCCATTGAAGTATCAATACAAACACCATTTTTAACAGCACAAACTGAAGCACCATTACCGATGTGACAAATAATTACATTTGTATCTTTGTTTTCTTTTCCTAATAATACTGCAGCTCTTTTTGCACAGTATAAATGAGATGTTCCGTGGAATCCGTATCTTCTTACGTTGTAATCTGTGTACCAGCTATAAGGTACAGCATACATGAATGCTTCTGCTGGCATAGTTTGGTGCCAAGCTGTATCCATAACAATAGCATGAGGAATATTAGGCATAACCTTTCTTGCTGCTTCAATACCCATGATGTTAGCAGGCATATGTAAAGGACCTAAAGGAATAATTTCTTTCAATTCCTCAATAACTTTATCATCAACTAAAGCAGATTTTTTGAAAACTTCACCACCGTGTAGAACTCTATGACCAACAGCACCAATTTGTGATAAATCATCAATAACACCATACTTTTTATCGACAAGCATTTTTATAATTAATTCAATTGCTTCTTTATGTGTAGGAGAAGAGAATTTGTCTGTAAACTCTTCTTTATCTTTAGCTTTGTGTTCAATAGTTGAGTATTCCAAACCGATACGTTCAACAACACCTACAGCTAATACATCTTTATTAGTCCAATCGAATACTTGATATTTTGCAGAAGAACTTCCACAATTCAACGTTAGAATAACCATTTTTCGGGCTCCTTAAATTAATAAATGTCTAAGATTATTATTTAGAAAATATGTTTCAAATTATCACACAAATTGATACTATATTCAACTGATATAAAGCAAAAATAATAATATTTTTATTTAGTAATTATGCATGAAAAAAAAATAATTTTACTTTGTGTAATAATTTTGATATTGAACAGTTTATTTGGAGCAAATCTTAAAATAGATTATGAAAATAAATTAGGTGATATTGATTTTTATATTTCGGATAAAGTAAATAAAGTAACTATAAATTTTCAAAATAACAAGTTAAAAGAAATTAAAACACTAAAATTTGATTTTAATGGGCTTTCTGTTGAAAAGGAAAATATTTTTAGTAATCATCAAATTAAAGTTATTGATAGTCAACTATATTATATTAAGTTGGGTTATCCAAATTTGATATTTAGAACACTATTTTATTCATTAAATCCCAAAAAAATATCGTTAAATACGATAAAATATAAGAGGAAAAATCTTGAAGTAGAAAGTATTTATTATGATATAAAAGATAATGAAAATAAAGAATTTTATTATGATTTTTCAACTTTAAAATATACTGAAAAAGGATTTATTAATTATATTAATTTAAAAGTAGGGGATTTATTATTTAATGAAGAATTAGCTATAACAAATTTTGGAATTTTTTATAGTAGTAAATTAACTTATAAAATAAAAAAATTTGATTTTTTTATAATCAAGAAAAATATAAATGAAAGTTATATATTAGGATGTAATTTTAATTACAATAAGATAAATGTAAAAATTTCTGATAATATTTATCCAATTTCAATTTATGGTGGAAGAGGTGTAAAAAGAGCTTTTTCAATAAACAGCAATCTAGAATTAAAATTTAATATTTGTAATATTGATCAACGATTAAAAATAAAAATTAATAATAAAATTTCGTATAATGAATTTTTAATCAAAGAATTAACTCTAGATTATAATATAAGTGATATTTTTTATATTAATAAACAACTTGTAAAATTATCAATAGATTATGAAAATAATAAATTCTCTTATGATATTGAAATTAATGATATTAAATTTTCATATAAAGATAATCAATTTAATATTTATTTTTCAAAAAGTTTTATAAAAAATAATAATATTTTTGAAATTAATATATCAAGTTTGGGTGTGTTAAACTTTTCTTATTTAATAAAATTATGAAAAATCACCTAATAATTGTACTTCATATTCAAGATCTATATCAAATTTTTCCTTAACTTTATCTTTACATATTTGACTTAATTTAAAAATATCAGCACTAGTTGCATGGCCTCTATTCATAATATAGTTTGCATGTTTATCCCAAATTATAGCATCATTAATACTTTTGTTTTTTAGTCCACATTCTTCAATTAATTTTCCAGCAATTTTACCCTCTGGATTTTTAAAAATGCTACCAGCACTAGGATACATTAATAAACCTTTTGTAATTCTATCTTTAGTATTTTGATCCTTAACTTGTTTTGCAAAAGTACTATATTTGTTTTTATCTAAGAAGAATCCAGCTTCAAAAATTATTACATTATCCATATGTTTAAAAGGACTATCTCTATAATTAAAGTCTTCGCCATCTCTATCCATTCTATGTGATTTACCATCTAAAGTAATATAATCGACATACAATAATCTATCACTTATTGAATAACCAAAAGCTCCAGCGTTACCATAAAGAGCACCACCAATAGAACCTGGGATTCCTCCTAAGCCTTCAAGCCCTAACATTCCATCATTTTGTGTTATATTAATTGCTCTATCTAAAGACATACCTGCTCTACAGGAAAAAACACTACCTCTAACAGAGTATCTACAGAGTTTATGTGTTCTTATAACTAACCCTTCAATAGGCTTGTCACTAACTAATATATTTGAGCCAGAACCCATAATATGAATTTTTAAATTATTTTCTCTAGCATATTTTAAAGATAAAATTAATTCTTCATATCTGCCAGGTTCAGAGAAATTTTTCGCATATCCTCCAGTTTTTATAGTCGTAAAAGGAGCAAGAGGAATATTTTTTTGTATTAACTGTTCAAACTTGATTTTTTCATCTTGATAGCTTAAATTATTATTCATATCTATTATATTAACAATGAATAGTTATTATAGCAATTAAAATAACAAAATAGCTTTATTTATTTATAAAATTTAATCTTTCTGTTTATAATAATCATAATCTTTGCTATACTTTATAATAACTATTTTAAAGGAAATATTCATGGCTATTAATTTATACAACACTATGGGACGAAAGCTTGAAGAGTTTAAGCCTATTAATGAAAAAGAAGTTGGCTTATATACTTGTGGTCCTACTGTTTACAACTACGCACATATAGGAAATTTAAGAACATTTATTTTTGAAGATATACTAAAAAGAGTATTGATTCATTCTAATTATAAAGTCAAACATGTAATGAATATCACTGATGTAGGCCATTTAACTGATGATGGTGATGCTGGTGATGATAAAATGACCAAAAAAGCAAAAGAAAGTGGTAAAAGTGTTTGGGAAATTGCTTCTTTTTATACTGATGCTTTTATTAATGATAGTAATGATTTAAATCTAATTAAACCTACTGTATTGTGTAAAGCTACAGATCATATAAAAGAGATGATTAATTTAATTAAGCGTTTAGAAGCTGGTGGTCATACTTATATTAGTGGAGGAAATGTTTATTTCTCTATTGATACTTTTCCAAATTATGGGAAATTAGCAAATCAAAATTTAGATGATTTAAAAACAGCAGTTAGAGAAGATGTTACTGTTGATGAAAATAAGAAAAATAGCAAAGACTTTGTACTATGGTTTACTAATAGTAAATTTGGGGAACAACAAATGATGTGGGACTCTCCTTGGGGTAGAGGTTATCCTGGCTGGCATATTGAATGTTCTGCTATGAGTATGAAATACTTAGGTGAATCCTTTGATATTCACTGTGGTGGTATTGATGCTATTCCTGTTCATCACACAAACGAAATTGCTCAAAGTGAAGCCGCAACAAATCATAAATGGGTTAATTATTGGGTTCATGGTGAATTCTTATTAGATGAAACTGGTAAAATGAGTAAATCAAAAGGTGAATTTTTAACTTTATCTTTATTAAAGAGTAAAGGCTACGATCCAATGGATTATAGATTCTTTGTTCTAGGGGGTCATTATAGATCTCAATTAAGATTTAGTTTTGAAAATTTAGATACTGCAAGAAAAAATAGATTATCAATTGTTTCTAAAATTCAAGATTTACTTGAAGCTGGTGCTAAAAAAATTAAATTAGAAAGTGAAGTAGCTTTAAGTTTAGCAAATGAATTTGATGAATGTGTTAATAATAATATGAATATGCCAAAAGCTGTTGCTGTATTATGGAAAACACTTAAAGCAGATGATATTAGTAATGATGAAAAATATACTTTAATATTATATTTTGATGAAGTATTTGGATTACGTTTTGATGAAGTAGAAAAACCAAAGATGGAAATCCCTAGTGAAATTCAAGAATTAATTGATGCTAGAGTTGAAGCTAAGAAGCAAAAGGATTTTGGAAAAGCGGATAAAATAAGAGATCAGATAACTGATTTAGGTTATATATTAAAAGACACACCAAAAGGTCCAATTTTATCAAAAAAAATGTAACCGTTGTGTTATAGGATTGTTAATAATTATGAAAATACAGAGTAATGATGAACATGATTTTAGGTATATGTATGAAAATACTTTTGCTATGTTGTTTCGAGTTTCGAATAATATAGTAAAAAATCCAGACAGAGCTGAGGAATTATGTCAGGAAGCATTTACAAGATTTTTTGACCAGGGGAAAACTTTTCCTTCTGCTAATGATGCAAAATATTGGTTAATTAGAGTGACTAAAAATCTTTCAATTAACGTTGTTAAGCGCAAAAGCAGAGAGTTGAAAATGATTGAGAAGGTAAAAAAAGAACCTAATCATCATGAAAAGACAGGGGAAGAAGTATTAGTTGAAGATGCTATTTGTGAAGAAGTTATGAATGCAATTGCGCAATTGCCTGAAAAACTTAGACTAGTAATAACATTAAAAACTTATACTGATTTAGATTATAAAGGAATCGGAGAAACTCTTAATATATCTGAGAGTAATGTTAAAGTAAGAGTTTTTAGAGCAAGAAAAATGCTTGAAAAAATTCTTAGTCAGGAGTAAATAATTTATGTGTTTAGATGATGCATTGCTAAATTCTTATCTTGATGGAGAGCTACAAGAACCTTGGAAAACCCAAGTTGAAGAACATCTTTCTTATTGTAGTGGTTGTCAAATGAGGTTTAATCAATTAAAAGAATTAGTTAATACTTTACAAGGTGCGACTGTATCTGATGAAGAAATATCTCTTCGTTCAAATCGCGTCATGGAATTCTTTGAGCAAAATCGTTTTAATGAACCTCCTAAAAGTCACCTTTTTAAGAAAAAGATTCAAGTCAGTTTAATTCCGGCATTATTGACAAGTGCTGCTGCAGTTGTAGTTGTATTTATTGGATCATTTGTACTATTTGGATCAAATAATAAACAAACAAGTGAAATAATGCCAGAGGTAATGATGCCTATAAATTCTACAGAAGTTGAACAAGTAAGTGTAAATGAAAAATCTTCATTAGATGATTATTCTTTATCCGAAATTATACATTATTTAGATTCTCAAGGTTATGCTGTTAAATTAGAAGTTAAAGCAGTTAATCCCTTAGAAGATGATACTAATTAGAAAATACATTGAACAACTGATAAAAGGAGCTTTTGCTCCTTTTTTTTATGCCCGTTGAATTTTTAATATAATAAATTTATTTTTCAATAAAATTGTTGTAATCTGTTGTTAACAAATTCGCTTTTTGTTATGATAAACATCAGTATATTTTTGGTAGGAGGATACTATATGAAGGCAGTAGAATTGAAAAAAGCCTATGATCCAAAAGAATTTGAAGAGAGGATTTACCAACAATGGTTGGATAAAGGATTATTTAGTCCACAAGATAATGATAGAGAGCATTATTCTATCGTCATGCCTCCACCAAACGTCACAGGTATTCTCCATATGGGACATGCCCTAAACAATTCATTACAAGATATTTTAATTAGATATTATAGAATGTGTGGAAATCCAACTCTTTGGGTTCCTGGTACTGACCATGCTGGTATTGCTACTCAAAATATTGTTGAAAGACAATTATTAAAAGAGGGTAAGAGAAGACAAGATTTAGGTAGAGAAAAATTTATTGAAAAGACTTGGGAAGTTAAAGATAAACACCATAAAATAATCAAGAAACAACTTGAAACAATTGGTGCTTCATGTGATTGGAGTCGTGAAAGATTTACAATGGATGAAGGCCTTTCTAAAGCAGTTAGAGAATGTTTTGTAACATTATATGAAAGAGGATTAATTTATAAGGGCGAATATCTTGTAAACTATTGTCCTCATTGTGGAACAGCTTTAGCAGATGATGAAGTAGAACATGAAGATACTCCAGGTAAATTATATGATGTAAAATATCCTTTTGCTGATGGCTCTGGTTCAATTACAGTTGCTACTACTAGACCTGAGACTATGTTTGGTGATATTGCAGTTGCTGTTAACCCTGAAGATGAAAGATATAAGCATTTAGTTGGCAAAGAATTAAAATTACCTTTAACAGATAGAATAATCCCAATTATTGAAGATAGTTTTGTATCTTTAGAATTTGGTACTGGTATGGTAAAAATTACTCCTGCGCATGACCCAAATGACTGGGAATGTGGTAAGAGACATAATTTAGAAATTATCAATGTATTAAATCCTGATGGAACATTAAACGATAATTGTCCTGAGAAGTATAGAAATATTGATGCTGCTGAGGCTAGAAGCATTGTTGTAGAAGACTTAAAGGAATTAGGCTATTTAATTAGAGAACAAGAACATAATCATGAGGTTGGACATTGTTATAGATGTCATCATGTTGTTGAACCTTATTTGTCTGAACAATGGTTTGTAAGCATGAAAAGCATGGCTGATAAAGCTTTACAAGCTTGGAAAGATGATAAAATTAGATTCTACCCAAAAAGATGGGAAAATACTTATGAACATTGGTTAACTTCAATCAGAGACTGGTGTATTTCTCGTCAACTATGGTGGGGGCACAGAATACCTGTTTGGTATTGTCAAGATTGTGGCCACATGATGGTTTTAAGAGATGATCCATGTGAATGTGAAAAATGTAAATCTAAGAATATTAAACAAGAATCTGATGTTTTAGATACTTGGTTTAGTTCTTGGTTGTGGCCTTTTTCAACTTTAGGTTGGCCTGAAAAAACTGTTGATTTTGAAAAATATTTCCCAACAAGTTCATTAGTTTCTGGCTATGATATTATCTTCTTCTGGATAGCAAGAATGATAATGGCAAGCTTAGAATTTATTGGTGAAGTTCCATTTAGAGATGTTTATTTGACTGGTTTAGTTCGTGATAAACAAGGCAGAAAAATGAGTAAATCTTTAGGTAATGGTATCGACCCAATCGATGTAGTTAACCAATATGGTGCTGATGCAATGAAATTTACTCTTGCATATATGGCAACCCAAGGCCAAGACATCTTAATCGATATGGATTCTTTTAAACTTGGTTCTAGATTTGCAAATAAAGTTTGGAATGCTACTAGATACTTATTGATGAACTTAGATGGTAGAACTCTAGTTGATTTAGATAAAATTGAATTAGATACTATGGACAAGTGGATTTACAACAGTTTAAATAATGCTGCTAAGAAAGTTGAAGATTCTATGAAAAACTATAGATTCAATGATGGAGCTAGTGCTGTTTATGACTTCTTCTGGAATGATTTCTGTGACTGGTATGTTGAAGCTTCTAAAGAAAAATTATATAGCGATGATGAAAGTGTTAAAGATAAAGCTATTAGTGTATTACTTGATTTATTAGCTGAATCTATGCGTTTAATGCATCCTTATCTTTCTTTCTTGTCTGAAGAAATTTATTCAAAATTGCCTAATGTTGATGATCAATTAATTACTAGTCAATATCCTCAATTTATGGATAGTAGAGTATACGAGAAAGAAACTAAAGTTGTTGAAGCAATGCAAGAGGCCGTAAAAGGTATCCGTGCAGTTAGAGCTGATTTACAAATTACAGTTGAAAAGAAAATTAAAGTTGTAATTAAACCAGATGCTGATTTTGTAGCAACAGATTTCTTTGAAGCTAAAAAGAATTTATTAATGACATTTATTAATGCTAGTAGTCTTGATATTGATAAAGATAATTCAATTGATATTTCTAAAGCTGTACCTGTAGCCGGAAGTGGTTTTGAAGCTTTTATTTTTGTAGGTGATATTATCGATGTTGATAAAGAAATTGCCAAATTAGAAAAAGAACTAGCAAAAACTAATAAAAGTTTAGAAGGTACAATGAGAAAGCTTTCAAATGAAAAATTTATTAATAATGCTGCTCAAGCTGCAATTGATAAAGAAAATAAAAAGAAAGCTGAATTTGAAGAAAAAATTGAAAAGACAGAAAAACATATTAAGTTATTAAAATCTTTAAAATAATCTTTAATTAAAAAAGAGCTTAAACTCAAAGTGCAGTTTAGGCTCTTTTTGTCTATATTGGGAGGTAATATGGCAACAAAAATACTTTTTATAGGTAATGTGATTAAGAAAATTGAGAAAGATAATATTATTTATGTCTCAAATATAATTGATGCTGCACTTGCCACCTATGCTTCTAATGGGAAACCTATAATTCTTACTAATATTAAAAAAGAAGATGCAAATATAGTATTTAAAAAGTTAATTGATTTAGATATAGAAATTATAATTAATGATGATTCAAAAACTACAACTATTATTAATGATAAAATTTGTGAAATAGCAAATCCTATTTCAATTGATAACATATTAGAAATAGATGCTAATTATTACTATTTTATTCCAACTCTTAATAATGATGTTGATGAATCAATTTTTCAAATTCTTGGATCTAAGAATAAGAAAATTGCGCTTTCATTAACTGGTTTTATGAATTATATAAAAAATGATCAAATATCTATTGAAAAATACTCATCATTAAATGAAATATTAAAATATTTAGATCATATTGTTTTAGATAAAGATCAATGCTTTATACAAGAATTTACTCATGATGAAGATCATGTAGCTAAAAGATATGCAAAACTTGGTTGTAAAGAGGTCTTAATCCCTTACTATGAGGCTTTATTCAATTATAGGGATAATTTCTTTTATCGTTGTAAATATGTACTAGATGGCGAAATTTTAATTAATAGAATAGGGGATGTAGCTTTAGCTTCATATATTTCTCAAACAGATATATTAATTAAAGAAGAAGCATTATTTTATGCGACAGCTCTAGCTTGTTTTTATATGGATAAAAATGATTTAACTAAATTAAGCAAAGAAGAAATTAATTTTAAAATGATAGAAATAGGGATTGTTTAGTAAATAAAAAAGGGTAACTAAAATTGTTACCCCTTATTATTAAGTTCTTTGTGAATTTAATTCTCTAGTTGATTTGATTTCACCGTTATTCAATCGTCTAATAATATAACCTTCTTTGACAGGCTTATTAGTTTTTAAATATTGGATTTTTCCATGATCTATTTGAGAAACTTCTTCAAAGTCACTATTTAATAATGTATAATCACTATCTTCGATATTTAAGATATCTTTACCAATATATTCAATAGTTTGTCCTTGTTTAACTTGGAATCTAACATCTAAATCCCAAATACCTTCTTTGACCTCTTTATTAATTATACCAATAAATAAATAGTTTCTCTCATAGCCATCAGTAGTTGGATCACTAATATTATCTTTTTCTTTATCATTGAAAAAGAATCCAGTTGAATATTTTCTATGACTTATATTAAATAAATCTTTTCTATATTCAGGAAGTAAAGGATCATTATCAATAGCTTTTCTATATGCTCTAGTAACAACAGCATCGTAGTAAAGACTTTTCATTCTCCCTTCGATTTTTAAACTATTAACTCCAGCATCAATTAATTCATTAACATGATCAATCATGCACAAATCTTTACTGCTTAATATAGTTGTAAAACCATCTTCTTCGCTGATAGGATAATACTCATTAGGTCTCTCGTATTCTTCTAGAGCTAAAGTTTCACTTTTTAATACTTTTTCTAGCTCATTATTTGCCATTAGTCGATAATTCCATCTACAAGAGTGAGCACAATCTCCTTGATTAGCACTTCTATTAGAAAAAAAAGATGATAGAATGCATCTACCAGAATAAGCCATGCACATAGCACCATGTACAAAGGTTTCTAATTCTAATTCAGGAGCTGCATCTTTAATTCTTTTTATATCATCAATTGAGGCTTCTCTTCCAAGAATAATTCTAGAAAACCCTAATCTGCTATATACTTTAGCTGCAGCTGAGTTAATACAGCTAGCTTGTGTAGATAAATGCACCTCAGCTTCAGGAATTTCAGTTTTAATGATATCCATAGCTCCAACATCAGTTACAATATAGGCATCAAATGGCCAAGATTTTAATTCTCTAGCTTGTGCTCTTAAATCTTCTAATTGTCCTTCATGGAATATTATATTAAGTGTACAATATAGTTTTTTATTATATTGTTGTTTAATTTTAAAAAGTTCTTCTTTTTGGTTAATGTTTATATTTTTTGCATTAGCACGAAGTGAAAACTTTGGTAATCCCATATAAGCTGCATCTGCCCCAAAGGCAAATGCAGTTTTTAATTTTCTAATATCTCCTGCTGGACTTAATAACTCAACCACGTAAAGCCTCCTTAATAGCAGTTGAAACAGCTTCACTTATAAGCTTAGTTTGTTCATTATTGCTTTCAGGTTTTTCTACAACAGGTCTCTTAGCTTCTTTGTCATTAGGGAATGCAATTTCTAGTACTTGAGATACATCATCTACCAAATGGAATTCTATACCCTTAGTTACTTTTTCATCTAATTTGTCCAAATCTTTCTTGTTTTGCTTAGGAATTATAATTTCTTTAATCTTATTTCTCTTAGCAGCAAGAACTTTTTCTTTTAAGCCACCGATTGGCATTACTTTACCCATAAGAGATAATTCACCAGTCATAGCAAGTCTTGGTTTAATTACTTGATTTGTAACTAAAGAATATATAGCAGTGGTCATAGTAACACCTGCACTTGGACCATCTTTTTTAATTGCACCTTCTGGTACATGGATGTGAATATCATAATTATTAAAATATTCTATACTCAATCTATATTTCTTTACATTACACTTTAAGTAAGTATAAGCGATATTAATACTTTCCTTCATAACATCACCTAATTGGCCAGTTAATTGAAGTTTACCATTTCCTTTTGCAGCTTGAGATTCAATTGCAAGAGTGTCTCCACCCATTGCAGTCCAAGCTAAACCAATAGCCATACCTGGTTTATTTGCAACAATTATATTGTCGCTTGTAAAATATGGTATACCTAAGAAATCAATAACATCTTTTTCTGAAACTTTGATTGGTTTTTCAATATCACTATTTTCTACAATTTTCATTGCAAATTTTCTGTTTATTTTATTTAAATTCTTTTCAAAATTTCTAACACCAGCTTCTCTAGAATACTCTTCAGCTATCTGTTTTAATATTTTTGAAGAATAAATAATGTCATCTTTTTCTAATCCCATTTTTTTAAGAGATTTAGGAACAAGATATTTTTTACCAATCATTACTTTTTCATCGGAAGTATATCCACCAACTTCAATTAATTCCATTCTATCGAGTAGGGGACCAGGGATTCCATTAATACTATTAGCAGTAGCAATGAATAACACATTTGATAAATCAAAAGGTAAATCCAAATAGTTATCTCTAAATGAAAAGTTTTGTTCAGGATCTAATACTTCTAATAAAGCTGATGCTGGATCTCCTTGGAAGGATTGCCCCATCTTATCAATTTCATCAATTAAGAAAAGAGGATTATTAGTTTTACAAGTTTGTAAGCCTTTAATGATTTTTCCAGGAATAGCTCCAACATAAGTTCTTCTATGTCCTTTTATTTCACTTTCATCTTTCATACCACCAACAGAAAATCTAAAATATTCTTTATTTAATGCAGTAGCAATTGATTTACCAATACTTGTCTTACCAACACCAGGTGCACCAACAAAACAAATGATAGCTCCCTTGTTATCTTTTTTAAGAGCTCTAATTGCCAAATATTCTAATATTCTATCTTTTACATCAAACATGCCATAATGGTCTCTATTTAATATTTTTCTTGCAGATGCAATCGATATGGCTTTATCTTCACTTGGTTTCCAAGGCAGTTTTAATATGTTTTCAATATAATTTCTAGTAACATTAAAATCCGGAACAATCATTTCAATGCCTTTTAATTTTTCAAGTTCATCAAAAACTTTTTCACGAACTTCATCATTAAAATATTGCTCAACTTCTTTGATTTGTTGTTCCATTTTTGCAATTAATGCCATTTTAGGGTCACTAGCCATACCTAGTTCCATTTGAATGGTTTTTAATTCTTGTCTTAAGAAATATTCTCTTTGTTGTTTTTCAACTTTTTTATTTACTTTAAAGAGAATGCTTTTTTGAATTCTAGAAATCTCTTGTTCATTTTTTATATGAATAAGTAATTTTTCAATTCTTTCTCTTATATCTAAACATTCTAGTAATTCTTGTTGTTCAATACCAGAAATTTCTAAATTAGAAATTAAAAAGTCAGCTAATTTTCCAGGTTCTTCAATATTAATCATATTGAGTTTTAATTGCTCATTAAGCATTGGATCCTGATCAGCGAGTTTTTTTATTTCAGTAAATAATTGTCTAGCCCAAGGTATTAATTCATCTTTGTCATAATCTTCATCTTCAAGATATTCAACTTCTGCAATAAGATATTTACCACTGTTTAAAAACGAAGTGACGCCAAATCTTTTTATTGTAGAAATAAATACATGAACACCACCATCAGGTAGTTTTATTTGTTTTATGATTTTCGCAATTGTACCTACAGTATATAAAGAATCTTCTTCTTCAACTGTGTCGCTTTTATTATCTTTAGATAGTAGAAGACCAATCATTCCACCATGCTTAATTGCTTTATTAATAACATCAATGTCCTGTGTTTCAGTAAACATTAAATGAGTTAAAAGTCCTGGGAAAACAGGTACAGGTCCAACTGGTAATATAAAAAGGTTTGAAGGAAGATTTCTTTCTTCATCCAATAGATCTATATCTTTCATATTTCCTCCAAAAATTTGTATCTATATACTATAAGGTAATCAAAAAAAAACTTTGAGGATAGAGTTTTTTTAATCTTTTTTTAACCATTTTACACCTAAGTAACAAAATGGGGTATCTATTAATGCAAAAATAATTTTAAAAATCCAATAGGGTATTATTAATGAAAAAATAAATGTAACATTATATTTTGGATTTATGTTATAAAATGCAATGAACATAAATATTGTTGTATCAAAAAACTGACTAACCATAGTAGAAATATTATTTCTAATCCAAAGATGTTTTTCTTTAGTTAACCTTTTAATAAAAGAGAATATTAATATATCAATATTTTGACTAAACATAAAGCTAATCAAGGACGCTAGAGTCATTCTTAATGTCGATTCAAAAATATCTTTATATTCTGTGTTTAAATGGTAACTTGAATGAGGCTCAATAGCAACACATAAACTCACCATTAAAAATAAGAAAATTAACATTATTATAGAAACTCTAACAAAAAATAAAGCTCTTTTTTTCCCTTTTACTTCTCCAATAATATCTGTAACTAGAAAAAGAATTGGCATAAAGAAAATGCCAACTGAAACTCGAATATTAAATAAATTTATTATTTTAGTTCCTATAGTATTAACAAGTACCATTGAGGTTATAAATAGAGCAAATAAAAAATATTCTTTTTCACTTGAGTCCATTGTTAATCTCCTAAAAATATTTTTTAATTAATATCATGAATAGGTTTAAAAAACAATAGACTCAAAATAATTTATTATTTTATTTAAAGCGGTTTAACCTTAGAGCATTAGTTACTACAAAAAGGGAGCTGAAACTCATACAGAGAGCTGCAAGAGCAGGGGTTAGTTGTAAGTTAAATTTCACAAATAAACCTGCTGCAATAGGGATACTAACTGTATTATAGAAGAATGCCCAGAATAAATTTTGTTTAATATTTCTCATAGTAGCTTTAGATAATCTTCTAGCAGTTATTACATCTTTTAGTGATCCATTTATCAAAACAATTGAGGCACTTTCTTTAGCTACATCACTAGCTTTAGCAACTGCAATTCCAATATCAGCACTGCTTAGAGCTGGAGCATCATTAATTCCATCCCCAATCATAGCTGTCATAGTATTCTTAGTTTTTTTAGATTTAATAAAAGCTTCTTTTTCATCTGGTAATAAAGCAGCTTTATATTCATTAATTTTTAATTCATTTGCAAGAGATTTTGCTGTATTCTCATTATCTCCAGTTAATAAAGTAGATTTAATATTATTATCATTTAGATATTGAATTAATTCATAACTTTCATCTCTGATAGTATCTTTTACTCCAAATAGAGCAATTATTTTACCATCTTCTTCTAAGAATAAAGTTGTAAAACCATCTTTTTGTAAATTTATATTTTCTTCGTTTTGAATTGAATCAATATTTTTAATTAATTTATCATTACCAATTTTATAGTTTTTAGAATTAATAGTTGAAACAACACCTTGTCCCATTACAACGTTAAATTCTTCACATTTTAATAATTCTAAATTTGATTCTTTTGCTTTATTTACAATTGCTTTAGAAATAGGGTGTTCACTATTATTCTCCATAGAAGCAGCTATTTTTAATGCTTCATCTTTGTCATAGTTATCAAATGTAATAATTGAATAAAGTTGTAATTCACCTTTTGTTAAAGTACCTGTTTTATCAAACATGAAATGATTTACTTTTTGTAATACTTCTAGCTCTTTAGCATCTCTAAATAAAATTCCAAGTTTTGCGCCTTTTCCACTTGCCACCATAATTGCAATTGGAGTAGCTAATCCTAATGAACAAGGACAAGCAATAACTAATACACTTACACTCTTTGATAAAGAGTATCCAATGTCTTTAGAAAGTAAGTACCAGGTAACAAATGTTGCTATAGAAATTAGTAGAACAATTGGAACAAAAATGCCAGAAACTTGGTCTGCAACTCTAGCAATTGGTGCTTTTGAGCCTTGAGCTTGTTTAACAAGTTTTATAATATTTGCAAGAGCTGTATCATTTCCAACTTCAGTTGCTTTATAAGTTATAGCTCCTGTGGTATTAATTGTAGCTGCATAAACTTTATCACCAGTTTCTTTATACACTGCAACACTTTCTCCGCTGAGCATAGATTCATCAATAGCAGTTTTACCTTCAATAATAACACCATCAACTGGTAATTTTTCACCAGGTTTAATTAAAATAATATCTCCTACAACAACTCTTTTAATATTAATAACAGATTCTAATCCATTTCTAATAACAGTTGCTGTTTCAGGAGTTAATTTCATTAGAGATTTAATTGCATCTTTAGTTTTTTCTTTTGATCCAAATTCTAAATATTTTCCAAGTTTTACTAGAGTAATAATCATAGCAACACCATCAAAATATAATGGAGAATTTGTAAAAATACTTACAGTGCTGAATATAAAACTTGCACTAGTAGCTATTGCTACAAGAGAATCCATATTTGGTTGTAAATGGAAAAGAGTCTTAAATCCTTTTGTAAAAAAATGATATCCACATAGCATAACTAAAAAAGCTAAAACCATTTGTACAAATGGTAGCTTTGGTATTTTTAGTCCAAACATAGGACCCATAGCTATAACCATCAAAATTGAAGTTAGAACAATTGATATAATTAGGAGTATTTTACGAGTAGAATGAGTTTTTGATTTTTCCTCTTCAATATCTTCTTCTTTATCAACAATACTGTAACCAGCTTTTTCAATAGTTGCTTTTATTTTTTCATCATTTACTTTTGTTGCATCATAATCGATAGTTGCTGTTTCACTTGCAAGATTAACACTTGCATTATCAACACCATCCATTCTCTTCAGTGCTCTTTCTACAGCAGCACTACAAGCGGCACATTCCATGCCGCCAACTATTACTTCACTGTGAGTTTTTTTATCCATAATTATATCTTTATTTTTTATATTACATCATAACCAATATCATAGATAAGGGTTTTTGCATCTTCTATATTAAAATCATCATCACTTTCGATTGTAACTTTTCCGCTTTGTGCATCAGCTTCAACACTTTTTACATGATCAAGTTTTAATAAGCCATTTTTCACTTTATTTTCGCAATTTATACACATCATACCTTTAGTATTAAGAGTTGTAGTCATAGTAATCCTTCCTTATGAAATTTGTTAACTTCGTTTAACTTAAAGATAGCGAAAAGTCTATAATAAGTCAATAAAAGTATGAATGTATTTTCATGTAATAATAAAAAAAATATTTTTTAAAAATAGTATAAAAAAGTGTTGCATTTTGTTGCATTTATGGTATTATACAGACATAAAAAATTACTAATAACAAATAATGAGTGAGTTTTATAAGCATTATGGAGGAAATGATGGATAGTAAATTAATAGTAATCGCAATTGGAGGAAACTCTTTAATTGAAGATTCAAAACATGTAACTGTTAAATCACAATATGAAGCAGCAAGAAAGACTGCTGAACATATTGCAAAATTAGTTCAAGATGGACATAAAGTTGTAATAGCTCATGGTAATGGACCACAAGTTGGTTTTATTTTATTAAGGGCAGAACATTCTACAGATATTTTACATACTGTACCATTAGATTCTTGTGTTGCAGATACACAAGGTGCAATTGGTTATCAATTACAAATGGCATTAGATAATGAATTTGAAAAAGTTGGATTAAAAAATAAAGTTGCAACTATAGTTACTCAAGTTGAAGTATCTAACGATGATCCATCATTTAATAGTCCTTCTAAACCAATTGGTAGCTTTATGAGTGAAGAAGTTGCAAAAGAAAGAATGGAAAAAAATGGTTGGATTTGTAAAGAAGATGCTGGTAGAGGTTGGAGACGTGTTGTACCATCTCCAAAACCAAAATCAATTGTTGAAATTGATACAGTAAAAATCTTAGGTGATAATGGTATTACTGTAATTGCTGCTGGTGGTGGTGGTATCCCAGTTGTAAGAAATGAAGATGGAACTTTAGTAGGTAAGGAAGCTGTAATTGATAAAGATTTAGCTGCTGCATTAATGGCAAAACAATTAGGAGCTGATTTATTTGTTATTTCAACTGCTGTTGAAAAAGTTTGCTTAAACTACGGTAAACCAAATCAAAAAACTTTAGATACTATTACTACAAAAGAAGCAAAAGAATATATTGACGAAGGTCATTTTGCACCTGGTTCAATGCTTCCAAAAGTACAAGCTATTGTTGACTTTGTTGAAAGCACTGGTAACATGGGATTAATAACTGATCCAGCTAATTTATATAATGCTCTTCATGGAGATGAAGGTACAAAAGTAGTTAAATAATTTTAAAATATATACCCCCTCAATTTACATATATTTACTTATTGTTGCTCTATGAATTTAGAGCAACTTTTTTTTGCAAATCAATTTTTTAGCAAAAATTTCAAACGTTTGTAATAAAAAGCTTAATTTATGTATAGCATTTAATATGTTAATTTTTATTAATTTACAAATAAAAAATAATTCTTAAAAAAAGAATTTTGTATACAAAAATATAAAATTGAGCAAAATTTAATAGATGATTTTAATTAATATTTTTACTTGATATATATTTAAAAGTAATATCATAATATAATATATAGAGTTTTAGAGAGGTAATATGCCTAATAACATTACAATCAAAGATATTGCAGCTATTGCTGGGGTTAGTTATTCCACTGTTTCACGTTGTTTAAATGATAGTCCCTTAGTTTCAGAAAAAACTAAGGAAAGAGTAAATCAAATAGCCAAAGAATTAGATTTTGAATTTAACGCTAATGCTAGAGGTTTGATTACAAGTAAGGCTAATGCAGTTGGAATTGTTTTACCTGAAGGGTTCTCTCAAGTAAATGTTAATGCATATCATGGATTATTATTAAATTCACTAAGAAATAGTTTAGAAAAAAGGGATGTTGATTTAATAATCACATACCAAACTAATCACTTTACAAAACAAAATAATATAATTCGATTAGTTAATAGAAAGAAAATTGATGGTTTAATATTACTTATTGAAGATCCAACAACTGAAACTATCTCATTTATAAATAGTAGACAAGTTCCTGCTGTATTTGTTCACTATCCACCAACTAAAAAAATTGATAATTTTGATATTATATACACAGATCACTATGTTGGAGGCCAGATTGTTGCTAAACATCTATTAAATAAAGGCCATAAAAACTTTAGTGTTATTGCTGTAAAAGATTATCATAAAGAGTTCTATTTAAGAGAAGTAGGGTTCTGTGATGAAGTATTAAAAAATGGTGGCACAATAAACAAACTATACTCTCCTTTAGATTATTGGGGAGGTAAAAAATGTTGTGAAGATAATTTAGATTCAATATTGAAAACTACTGCTTTATTTGGTTTAAACGATTTGATAGCTCTTGGTGCTATGAGAGCTTTAAAAAATAGTAAAATAAGTATACCAGGAGATATAGCATTAGTAGGTTATGATAATAGTGAATTTAGTGAATATTCAAATCCATCATTAACAACGATTCACCAACCACGTGAAGAATTAGCTTATTTTTCACTGGAAAAACTATTTGCTCAAATAAATAAAGAGTATGATAATGCTAATAGCCAAATGCGAAAGAAAATTAGTATACAACCTGTTTTGATAGAAAGAGATTCTAGTTAGAATTTTTATTTATATAAGTTAAAGCCATCTTTTTAGATGGTTTTTTTATTTGTATTTAAATTTAAAGAGTTTTATAAATTTAAATTTTGTATACAAAAATGGCTTAATCGATAAACTGTTATAGACATAACTATATCGATAATATAATATTTTTTTATTTTCCTTGACTGATGTTAATTTCCGTTTTTAGGATATAAATATGAAAACGTTTGCAAATGACGAATAGATATTTTCGTTCGAGTAGGAGGCTTTTGTGAATAATACAGAAAACATTCTAGAGCTATCTGGTATTACAAAAATTTATCCAGGTGTTGTAGCATTAGATAATGTAAGTATGAATGTAAAACGAGGGGAAGTTCATGGACTCATCGGTGAAAATGGCGCAGGGAAATCAACATTAATAAAAACTTTAGCCGGTGCTCATAAACCTAACAGTGGAAAAATAATTTATGATAATAATGAATATGAATATTTTTTACCTCATGAAGCAATGAATTTAAAAATAGCTTGTATTTATCAAGAATTAAATCAAGTTCCATATATGAGTGTTATGGAAAATATTTTTCTTGGAAGAGAATTATATAAAAAAAATGGTTTTTTAGATCTTAAGACAATGGAAAAAGAAACAAAAGATGTTTTAAGAGAATTTGAATTAGATATTAATCCTCATACTCAATTAGGTTTGTTAGGTGTTGGTACTAGACAAATGGTTGAAATCTGTAAAGCTGCACATGCAAATTCTAAATTATTAATAATGGATGAACCAACAGCAGCTTTAAGTGAAAAAGAAACTAAAGAGTTATTTAAAATAATTGCTAAGCTCAAAGAAAAGGGTGTAACAATGATTTATATTTCTCACAGACTTGAAGAAGTCCAATATGCTTGTGATACCTTAACAGTTTTAAGAGATGGTCAGGTAGTAATTGATGGAGCAAATGTAAAAGATACAACAGTTGATGATATGGTTTCATACATGGTTGGTCATGATATTAAGCAAAAATATCCTAAAAAAGAATTTAAAATTGGTGAAAAAGTTTTAGAAGTAAAAAATTTAACAAGAAAAGGTTATTTCAATGATGTAAGTTTTTCAGTTAGAACAGGTGAGATTTTAGGTTTTGCAGGTCTTGTTGGTGCCGGTAGAACAGAAGTAATGAGAGCTCTAACAGGCGCTGATCCTTTAGATTCTGGCGAAATTTTAATTGATGGTAAACCCGTTAAAATTAATAACCCAAAAGATTCAATCGAAAATGGTATTGCTTTCTTAACTGAAGATAGAAAAGGCCAAGGTTTAATCTTATTACAATCTGTAGAATTTAATACAACATTAGTTACTTTAAAATCATTTAAACAAAAGGGTTTTATTAATTTACAAAAAATGAATGAAGAAAGTGAGAGACTTGTAAAAAATCTTAGAATTAAAGTTCCTCATGTTCATACTCTCGCTGGTGCTTTATCAGGTGGTAATCAACAAAAAGTAGTTTTAGCAAAATGGTTAATATCAAAAGCAAAAATATTCATTATTGATGAACCAACTAGAGGTATCGATGTTGGAGCAAAAATTGAAGTATATAACTTAATTAATGAGTTGCTTGAACATGGTGCTGCAGTAATTATGGTTAGTAGTGAAATGGATGAGTGTATGGGTATTTCTGATAGGATTGTTGTAATGCATGAAGGAGAAAAAATGGGTGAAATAATGAGGCCTGATTTTACTCAAGAAAAGATTATGTATGCAGCTTCTGGAATTAAAATTGAAGAATGAGGGGAGATAATATAAAAATGAGAAAGGTAAAAGTAGCTGTTATTGGATTGGGTAGACTTGGTTCAAGACATGCAACAAATTTACAAACAAGGATTTTTGATGCTGATTTAGTAGCTGTATCTGATGTAAGTGAAAAAGCTCTAAACAGTTTTGTAGAAAAATTCCCTAATGTAAAAGGCTATTTAGATTATAAAGAAATGTTATTAGATAAATCAATTGAAGCAGTTATTGTTGCATCCTCAACAAGCACTCATGCTCAAACAGTAATTGATTGTATCAATGCAGATAAAAAAGTTTTTTGTGAAAAGCCTTTAGCTGTTAGTTTAGAACAAGCTATTGAAGTTCAAAATATCGTTGAAGGAAAAGACGGTTATCTACAATTAGGCTTTATGAGAAGATTTGATACTCCTTATGTAAAAGCAAAACAAAAGATTGATAGTGGTGAAATTGGAAAACCTGTTTCATTATTAGCAATTTCTAGAGATCCTGAGTGTCCTCCAATGGAATTTGCAAAAAATAGTGGTGGCTTGGTAAACGATATGGCAATACATGATATTGATTTATGTAGATGGCTTATGGACAGTGAAGTTAAAGAAGTTTTTGCCCATGGTAGAGTAGTAAGATTTGAACAACTAAGAGAAATTGGTGATATCGATCATGTAAATATTTCTATTATTTTTGAAAATGGAAAAATGGCTTTAGTGGAAACTAGTAGAAATAGTGCATATGGCTATGATATTAGAACTGAAGTTGTCTGTGAACATGGTGCTGTAGAAATTGGAAGATTACAAGCTGAAGATACAATTTATAAAACACCAAATTCAAAAAGTGTTAGAACTATATCAGGATTTTTAGATCGATTTGAAGAATCATATTTTAATGAAGTAAATATTTTTATTGAAAACATTATTAATGATATAAAACCTAGTGTTAGCGCTATTGATGGCGTTAAAGCTATAAAAATTGCAGATGCAATTAATCAAAGTATAAAAACAAACAAAAGTGTGAGATTGTAGGAGAAAGTGATGAAAGAAACTGCGACAAATAATAATGCATTTATTAAATTTATAAAGAAAATGAATAAGCGCAATAGTGCAACAGGAATTATAATGAGCCTTATTGTATTATGTATAGTAATAACAATATTAGCTCCAAGATTTATAACAATTGCAAATCTAAAGAATGTTTTATCGCAAGCGACCGTTAATGCAATTATCGCAATTGGTGAGTTTTTAGCAATATTAACAGCTGGTATCGATTTATCTATTGGATCAATTTTAGCTTTTTCAATAATGATGCTTGGTATATTTGCTGTTAATTTACAATTAAACCCAATATTAGCAATGGTATTAGCTTTAGCAGTTGGTGCAGCATTTGGATTCTTTAATGGATTTTTATTAACTAAATTTAAATTACCTCATCCATTTATTTCAACAATTGGTACAAAAATGATTGGTGCTGGGTTAGCTTTAGCAGTAACTAATGCAATGCCAATATCAGGATTTGCACCTTCAATTCAATTTATCGGAAGTAGTAGTTTTGGAATTCTTCCAGTAAGTGTAATTTTAGTAGTAATAGTTTATGTATGTATGTACATATTTATGAATAGAACTGCAACTGGTAGATATATTTATGCTGTTGGTGGTAACAAAGAAGCAACTAGATTAAGTGGTATTAATGTTAATAAAGTTTTATTAATTGTTTATTCCTTAAGTGGTTTCTTTGCAGCAC
Source organism: Sphaerochaetaceae bacterium (assembly GCA_963678415.1). Taxonomy (GTDB): domain Bacteria; phylum Spirochaetota; class Spirochaetia; order Sphaerochaetales; family Sphaerochaetaceae; genus Pleomorphochaeta. Next base: position 379,296 of record OY782833.1, read on the forward strand.
TTGCAGGTATCGTATTAGTAGGTAGAGTAAACGCTGCATACCCTCTAGCTGGTAAAGACTATGAAACAGATGCCATTGCATCCGTTATCATTGGTGGTGCTAGTTTTGCAGGTGGTGTTGGTCAAATTCAAAATACAATCATTGGTGTATTAATAATCGCTGTTTTGAGAAATGGATTAAACTTATTAAATGTAGATTCAGCATATCAAACAGTAGCAATTGGTGTAGTAATTATCTTAGCTGTTTACTTAGATGTATTAAGAAACCAATCTTCAAAAATTAAAAAATAAAAAATTAAAAATAAATTTAACATTTCAAAACAATAAGGAGGAGTGAAATGAAAAAATTAGGTAAAGTTTTAATGGTGTTTGCATTAGTATTAATGCTAGTTCCTGTACAAGTATTTGCAAATGGTGCTGGAGAAAAAAAAGCTGATGACGGAAAACAAACTGTAGCAGTTGTTTTAAAAACATTAAGTAGTGAATATTGGAAGAGAGTAGAATCTGGTTGTGATGATGCAGCAGCAGAGTTAGGTATTAATTTAATTAAATTAGGACCTCCAACTGAAGATGCAGTTGAACAACAAATCAATATGGTAGAAGATGCTTTGACACAGAATCCTGTAGCATTAGTATTCTCTCCATCTCAACCTTCAACAGCTGTTAATGTTGTAAATAAAGCAAAAGATATGGGTGTTCCTGTAGTATTAGTTGATACTCCAATGCCTGAAGGTTTTACAAACTATGATTCATATGTTGGAACAGAAAATTTCCAAGCTGGTATCCAAGGTGCTGAAAGTTTAATCGCTTCTATGAACGGTAAAAAAGACGTTAATGTTGTTTTAATTGAAGGTGCTCCAGGAAATCCTACATGTACAACAAGAGCTGATGGTGCTCAACAAGCATTTGAAGCAGCTGGTTACAATATTATTTCTAGACAACCTGGTTATAGTGACAGAGAAAAAGCTTATAACGTAATGCAAAACGTTCTTCAAACAAGTAGTGATATTGATATCGTATTCTGTGCAAATGACGAAATGGCTCTTGGTGCTGTTAGAGCAACAAAACAAGCTGGCGTTGATGCAAAGATCATGGGTGTTGATGGAAATAAATCTGCTCTAGAATCAATTTTAGCTGGTGAATTGTATTCAACAATAGCTCAAAGACCTGAAAACATGGGTTACTTAGCTGTTAAATATGCAATGGAAGCAGTTGGTGGTAAAACAATTGATAAGTATGTTGATGCTGGTGTAGACATTTATACAAAAGAAAACGCTCAAGGCGCTTTAGATGCATTGAATTAAGATGATTTTAAACTGCACTTAAAGCCTAGCTTTAGGTGCAGTACTTAGGTAGATAATTATGGCAAATATAGGAATAATTGGACTTGGTTCTATGGGACTATACCATGCGAACAATATATTAAAATGTAAAAATGCTAATATTGTTGCTGTATCTGATATAAATAAAAATGGCTATGAAACTTTAATTAATAAAGGTTTAAAAAATATTAAATTTTTTACAGATCCTTTTATGTTGATTGAAGATATTAGTGTGGATGCAGTATTAATTGCTTCTCCAGATTCATCTCATTATGAATTAATAAAAGGATGTTTAGCAAATAAGAAATTAGTATTTTGTGAAAAACCAATCGCTTTGGATAGTAAAAAAGCCTTAGATATAGTAAATCAAGAAATTCAATTAAATAAAAAATATATTGCCTTAGGATTTAATAGAAGATTTGATAAAAATTTTCTACAAATAAAACACGTTTTAGATAATATGCATCTTGGAGATAGTTTGCTATATAAGGGATTGCATAGAAACGATAAAGCATTTTATGAAGCAAATTCAGCTTTTATATTAAATAATTCTGCAGGGCATGATGTAGATATTTCTTCATTTTTACTAAATTCCAGACCAAAAGAAATAAGTGTTGTTGGGATTAAAAGTAATCATTTATTAAATGAAGATTGTGCTGATTTATTGCTATTAAATATAATAATGCAAAACAATAAAATGGCTAATATTGAAGTATTTGTAAATGCACGTTATGGATACGAAGTAATGGCTCAAGTAGTTTGCCAACAAGGAGTTGTTGATTATTCAAATAATAATAACATTTCCATAAAAACAAACAATAAATATAGTGAGGGATTAACAAGCGATTATAGAAAATATTTTGAACAATCATATATTGATGAAATGGAAAATTGGATCGCATATTTAAATCATGATTGTGAATTGCAAATGGCTAGTGCATTTGATGGCTATTCAGCATTAAAAACTACTGAAGTTGCTGCTAAAGCTTTAGTTAGTCATAAATTTGAACAAGTTGAATTAATTAATACCCCAGGACTATATAAATTTAATTAGAAAATTTTATAAGTAATTAAAGATTAAGATTATTTATTAAAAATAAAGTTATACAAACGTTTGCATTTGATGTTTGAATAATATTTTAGGAAGAAGAAATGATTGAAAAAAAGAAAAAAGAATTTGTAACAGGCTATAATCCTATTACTGAATTAAATGGTAAGAATAAAGAAATGCTTTTAGATTTTGGCATTTTAAAATTAGATAAAGGTGAAAAATACAAATCTGATTTAAATCTAGAAAGAGCATATTTATTGATTACTGGATCTGTACAATTTAAATACGAAGATAAAACAACTGATGCTTCAAGATTTTCTTGTTTTGATGAAGAACCAATAGTTCTTCATGTAGCAAATAAAGTAGAAGTTGAGATTATTGCATTAGAGGATTCAGAACTTTGTGTTGAAAGAAGTGTTAATGAAAACTATTTCCCTACAAAATTATATAACAAAGAAAATGTAAGAACAGATATTTTTGGAAAAGATGTTTTAAACAATACTTCAATTAGAAGTGTTAGAACTGTTTTTGATGGAGAAATTGCACCTTATTCAAATATGGTTTTAGGTGAAGTAATAAATCATCCTGGTAAGTTTTCAAGTTATCCTCCTCATGATCATCCACAACCTGAAATTTATCATTATAGATTTTTCCCAAAACAAGGTTTTGGCGTTTCAATGCTAGATGATAATGCTTTTATTGTTAAAGACGGGGATACTTCCTTAATTCATCCTGATACAACTCATTCTCAAGTAGCTGCTCCAGGTTATGCAATGTATTACATTTGGATGATTCCTCATTTAGAAGATGAAAAATGGCTTCCAACTACTCGATATTATAGAAAAGAGCATCAATGGTTGTTAGATAAAGATGTAAAAATCTGGCCAGAAAGAAAATTTGAGAAATAGGAGGGTGATAATGAATAAAACAATTAGGTTATCTGTTGGACAAGCAATAGTAAAATTTCTTGATAATCAATATGTATCATTTGATAACAAAGAAGAAAAGTTTGTTAACGGAGTTTTTGGTATATTTGGTCACGGTTGTGTTGTTGGTTTAGGTGAAGCCTTAGAACAAAACAATCATAGTCTTAAATTTTATAAAGGTTGTAATGAGCAAGGAATGGCTCATGCAGCAATAGCATATGCAAAACAAAATAATAGAAAAAAAATTATGGCAGTTACATCTTCAATTGGCCCTGGTGCTATGAATATGGTAACAGCAGCTGCTTTAGCAACTACCAATAGAATTCCAGTTTTATTATTTCCTGGTGATGTATTTGCTTGCAGACAACCAGATCCTGTTTTACAACAATTAGAACAATTTCATGATTTTGGTATAACATCTAATGATGCTTTTAAGCCAGTTTGTAGATATTTTGATAGAATTTATAGACCTGAACAAATTATGAGTGCCTTAATTCATGCAATGAGAGTTTTAACATCTCCTGTTAATACTGGTGCTGTATGTGTTGCTTTGCCACAAGATGTTCAAGGCGAAGCATATGATTATCCTGTAGAATTTTTTGAAAAAAAGGTTCATTACATAGATAGAGTTGATGCAAACGAATCTGTTGTAAATGAAGCTGTTAAAGTTCTAAAAGATAGTAAAAATCCAATTATGATTTGTGGTGGTGGTGTTAGATTTAGTGAATGTGGAGATACCTTTGCTAACTTTGCATCAAAATATAATATTCCATTTGGCGAAACTCAGGCTGGAAAAAGCGCTGTAGAATTTACTCATCCAATGAATTTAGGTGGAATAGGAGTAACTGGTGGTTTAGCTTCTAATAGAATCGCTAAAAATGCTGATGTAGTAATTGCAGTTGGAACAAGACTAAGTGATTTTACTACTTCAAGTAAATGGTTATTCCAAAATGAAAATGTAAAAATAATTTCTATAAATGTAAATGATTTTGATGCAGTTAAAATGGATGCAATTCCTTTAATTTGTGATGCTAAAAAAGGTTTAGAAGCCCTTAGTAGAAAATTAGATGAAATTTCATATAAAGCTGCATATGCTAATGAAATAAAAGAAATTAAGGAAACTTGGGATAAAGAAGTAGATAGACTTTATAATAGTGAGTTAGGTCCTAATAATAGATATTCACAATTACGTGCTTTAGGAATAATGAATGAAGAATTATTTGATAAAAATAGCATAGTAGTTGGAGCTTCCGGCTCTCTCCCTGGAGATATGCAAAGAGTTTGGAGAGCTTATGAAAGAGAAACTTATCATATGGAATATGGATATTCCTGTATGGGCTATGAAGTTAGTGGCTCCTTAGGCGTAAAGTTAGCAGCTCCAGATGTTGAAGTTTATTCAATGGTTGGTGATGCAAGTTTTGTCATGCTTCATTCTGAATTATTAACAGCTTTAGAAAATAAAATCAAAATTAACATAATGCTTTTCGATAATAATGGTTTTGGATGTATAGATAATTTACAAAGATCTCAAGGAATTCCAAAGTTTGGTTGTGAATTAGTTTATAGAGGTGATGAATCAAATAGAATTGATGCCTCAGGAAAAAGATTGCAAGTATCTTATGCAATGATTGCTAAAGGATATGGTTGTGATGTTTGGACTGTTCATAACAGTGAAGAATTAAGAAAAGCTTTAGTTGAAGCTAAAGCAAGTAAAAAATCAACACTAATAGATATTAAGGTAGATGAAGATTCTATGAGTGGCTCTTATGAGAGTTGGTGGAGAGTTGGTACTCCTGAAGTATCAGAAAAACCAAGTGTAGTTGAGGCATATGCACAATTACAAAAAGAAATTAAAAAAACTAAAAAATATTAATTTTTAAATAAATTATATGAGGTTTATATATGGACAGTAATAAAGTTAAATTAGCAATAGCACCTATTGCTTGGACAAACGATGATTTACCTGATTTAGGCAGAGAAAACACATTTGAACAATGTGTAAGCGAAATGGCTTTAGCAGGTTTCACCGGTAGTGAAGTTGGTAATAAATATCCAAAAGATCCTAAAATTTTAAAACCAATGTTAGATCTAAGAGGAATTAGTATTTGTAACCAATGGTTTAGTAGCTTTTTAACTACAGAAGATTTAAATGAAAATATTGCAAAATTTGATGCACAATTAAATTTCCTTGAGGCAATGGGAGCAAAAGTAATTGGACCTGCAGAACAAGGTAATAGCATTCAAGGTAAAGCATTAAGTGTTTTTGATGAAAAACCTGTTTTCAGTGATGAACAATGGGAAAAAGTTGCAACAGGTTTAAATGCTTTAGGAAAAATAGCTAAGCAAAGAGGTTTCAAATTGTCTTACCATCATCATATGGGTACAGGTTGTCAAACTATTGCTGAAACAAAGAAACTTATGGATTTAACAGATAAAGAATATGTTTATCTAACCTTTGATTCTGGACACTTTGCTTTTTCAGGTGAAGATCCAGTTGAAGCATTAAAATTATTTGTAGATAGAGTTGCTCATGTCCATTTAAAAGATATAAGAGCTGAAGTAGTTGAAAAAGTTAAAAAAGAAAAATTGAGCTTTTTAGATGCTGTAAGAGCTGGTGCTTTTACAATACCAGGTGATGGATGTATTGATTTCCCATCAATATTTAAAATTTTAGAAGAACATGATTATCAAGGATGGATGGTTGTAGAAGCTGAACAAGATCCTGCAAAAGCAAATCCTTTAGAATATGCAATTAGAGCAAGAAAGTATATTAGAGAAAATACAGGGTTGTAGGAGAAAAAAATGGAAAAATTAAAAGTTGGAATTATTGGTGGGGGTAGAATTGGTAAAGTACATATTCAAAGTATTACTAATTTAGTACCAAATGCAACTATTGTTGCTTTAGCAGACCCTTTTATGAACGAAGATTTAGAAAATTGGGCAAAAAATAGAGGAATTAATGAAACATATCGCGATCCGTATGATATAATAAATCATAAGGATATCGAAGCTGTAATAATTTGTTCTCCAACTGATACCCATACTGAGTTAATCCAAGCTGCAGCCAAGGCAAAAAAACACATATTCTGTGAAAAGCCTGTTGATACTGATTTGCTTAGAATTAAAAAGACAATGGATGTTGTTAGAGAAAATGAAGTACTTTTCCAAATTGGATTTAATAGGCGCTTTGATCACAACCATAGTGCTGTACGTGCTGCTGTCATGGAAAATAAAGTGGGTGATGTCCATATTATAAAAATTACTTCTAGAGATCCTGAACCTCCAAATCCTGAATACGTAAAAGTATCTGGTGGAATATTCCTAGATATGATGATTCATGATTTTGATATGGTTCGATTCTTAAGTGGCAGTGAAGTTAAAGAAGTTTATGCAACAGGTGCTGTTCTAATTGATCCAGAAATAGGAAAAGCTGGTGATGTTGATACAGCGATGGTAATGCTAACTATGGAAAATGGTGCTCTCGCTATCATCGATAATTCAAGACAAGCTGTTTATGGTTATGATCAACGAACAGAAGTCTTCGGTTCTAAAGGTTGTGCAAAAGTAGAAAATGATAGAAAGAGCCTTGTTGAAGTTAGTTCTAAAGATAGCGTTGAATCAGAAAAACCACTTTATTTCTTCTTAGATCGATACATTGATTCATATGCTAACGAGATTATTGATTTTATCAATTCAGTTCAAAATAATGCTCCAATAAAATGTGGAATTGAAGATGCAGTTAGACCAGTAGAAATAGCTCTAGCAGCAACAAAATCATTAAAAGAGCATAGACCTGTTTTGATAAGTGAAGTAGCACTCTCATAACAAGGAGGAAAATATGGGCGTCATCACAATTTCAAGAAAAATGGGTAGCGAAGGTACTTACATCGGAAGAAAAGTAGCTGAAAGACTACATATGGCTTATGCAGACAAGGTTTTTATTTCAAGAGTCATGCGTGAATATGGTTTTAGTGCATTTAAAGAAGTTTATGATGAAACTCCAACTTTCTGGGACAAGTTTCTTACAATTAGAGAACAAACAATTGATTTCTTAGCAAGAACAGAAGAGGCAATTGGTAAAGCTGATAATGTAGTAATTGTTGGTCGTGGTGGTTTTGGTATTTTTGAAAATTATAATGATGTATTAAATGTTAGAACAAAAGCACCAATAGAAATCCGCGTAAAGCGTCAGATGGCTGAACATGAAATGAGTTATGAAGAAGCTTATGCACATGTTATAGAAAACGATAAGGTCAGAAAACAATTTGTAGAATCAGATTTTAGATTTAATTATCAAGATACAAATAATTTTGACATGATTATTAATACAGGAATTATAGATCCTGATAAAGCTGTCGATTACATTTGTGAGGTTTATCAATCATTAATGGAAAAAGGTAGATGTAGTACTTCAAAAAATCTTAAAGATTTAGAAGTCGATTCTATACTTTTAAAATTTGTAAAAGAAGAATTAGACAAAATTCGTTAAGGAGTAAATATTTATGAAAAAAGTTAAAGTAGGCGTAGCCGGTTACGGTACTATTGGTCAAAGGTTAGCTGATGGGGTTGAACTTCAAGAAGATATGGAATTAGTAGGAGTAGCTGATGTAGCTCCAACACTTCCAATACAAGCTTTATATGAAAAAGGTATGCCTTATAAACTTTTTACTGCAGCACCAGATAAAAAGAATTTATTAACTGATAAACATATTCCAGTAAGTGGAACAATAGAAGAATTAGTTCAAGAAGTTGATATTATGCTGGATGCTACAAATGCTGGTATTGGGGCAATGAATAAAAAATTATATGAAAAATATAATACTAAAGCAATTTTCCAAGGTGGAGAAAAAAATGATGTAGCAGATATTTTCTTCCATGGTTATGCAAATTATGAGAAAGGCTTAGGCGCACAATATCTAAAATTAACTAGCTGTAATACTACAGGTTTAATCAGAGCAATTGATGCTATTGATAGGGCTGTTGGTGTTAAAAAAACAGCTATTACAATTATTAGAAGAGTAGCAGATCCTGGTGATTATCATAGAGGTTTGACTAACGCTTTAGAAGTTGCTCCTGCACCAAATCATCAAGCTTTAGACTTGATGACTATAATGCCACATATTGATGCAACAGGTATTTTAGTACATACACCAGTTACTCATGGTCATATTATTACTCCTGTTGTTTCAACAAAGTCAAAAATGACAAAAGATGAATTATTAGAAATTTTTAATGCACATCCTAGAATTAGAGTTGTTAGTAGAGAAGATGGATTCTTAGGCAATGCTTCATTATTTAAATATGCTAGAGATTTAGGTCATCCAAGAGGAGACATGTATGAAATAGCTGTATTTAAAGAATCAATTGTTAATAGTGGTGATGATATTATGTTTGCAATTAACATACCACAAGAAGCAGTTGTTATTCCAGAAAATATTGATGGTATTAGAGCTGCACTAAGAATGCAAGAAACTCGTGAAGAGGGAACAAAGGCAACAAATAAATATTTAGGAATGAAATAATGAATAATAATTTAGGGTTTAAATCAATTGAAGAAGTAGATATAAACAATAAAAAAGTTTTACTTAGACTAGATATTAACTCTCCAATAGATGTAAAAACAAAAAAAATTGTTAATACTAATAGAATTGATAAATCATTAAAAACTTTAAATTATTTAAAAGATCATAATGCAAAAGTTGCAATAATTGCTCATCAAGGGGACACTTTAGATTATCAAAATCTAATACCTCTTGAAGAGCATGCACAGATATTGTCAGAAAAACTGAAAACTAAAGTTCACTATATTGATGATGTCTGTGGTCCTGCAGCTATTGAAAAGATTAATAATTTAAAATGTGGTGAATTTATTATTCTAGGTAATTTAAGATATTTAGGTGAAGAACTTTCAACTTTTGAAAACAGTGTTAAATTGACAGATGAGCAAATGTTAAATACTTATTTAGTAAGATCTTTAGCTCCTCATTTTGATATTTATGTAAATGATGCTTTTTCTGCAGCTCATAGGAATGCTCCAAGCATGGTAGCTTTCCAGAAAATTTTGCCTAGTGCTGCTGGATTTCTATTTTTCGATGAAGTATCAACTTTGAAAAAGGTAATGAGTAATCCTGCATCTCCTTGCATATTTGTTTTAGGTGGAGCAAAAATTTCTGATGCTTTTTCAATGATGGAAGAAGTTCTATCCAAAAATATTGCAGATAAAATACTAACTTGTGGGGTAACAGGTGAAGTTTTTCTTATAGCTAAATCAATATATTTGGGAGCCGCTGTTGATAAATTCTTAAATGATAGAGGCTTAATTAATTTTGTAGATGAAGCAAAAACTCTATTAGATAAATTTGGAGACAGAATAGAGACTCCTGTTGATTTAGTTTACGAAGAAAATGGTAAGAGAATTTGTATAAACATTAATGAAGAGATTAAAGATAAACTTTTTGCTGATATTGGTGAAAAAACAATTAATTCTTATTCAATGTTAATTTCAAATGCAAAAACTATTTTTGTAAATGGACCTGCTGGCATGTATGAAAATCCAGTATTAGAAAATGGTACTAAAGCTTTATTACAAGCAATAGCTAATTCTAATGGATTCAGTGTTGTTGGAGGTGGGGATAGTGTTACTGCAACAGTAAAATTCACAGATCCTTCAAAAATGAGCTATATATGTACTGCTGGTGGTGCAATGGTTAGATATTTATCAGGTAAAAAGCTTCCTTTAATTACAGCTATGGAAAATTCAATATAGCTGGGGTATATATAAATAACTAAGAAGTGAAGGAAGTTATATTTCTTTCACTTCTTTTTTTTTCGGAGAAAATAATGAAATATAAAATTAAATATAATGATGAAGTTGTTGATGTAAAGATTCCAGACAATAGCGTAATTATTTCACCAAAAGATGTCGAGAAAAAAGATCAACATGAAATTGTAAATGTTGGATTAAATCATCCCTTTAATAGTGAAAAACTAGATAAATTTATTGCTGATAAAGAAAAAATTTTAATTATAGTAAATGATGGGACCCGTCCAACACCAACTGCTCAAATTTTGGAAACTATTTATCCATTAATAAATAAAAAACAAATTAAAATTATGGTTGCTACTGGAGTTCATAGAATTGCAAATGATAATGAAATAAAAAAAATTTTAGGGAATACTTATAGTTATTTAAGAGATAAGATTGTATCTCATGAAGCTAGAAAAGATGAAGATTTGCAATATATTGGGACTAGTAGAGCCAATACTCCTTTAGTTATTAATAAAGAGGTTCTCTTAAATGATGCACTAATTATAATAGGAAGTGTTGAGCCTCATTATTTTGCTGGTTATACAGGTGGAAGAAAAGCAATAATGCCTGGTGTTGCTTCCTATAAATCAATTGAAGCAAATCACAAGAGAGCTTTAGATCCAAGAGCAAAAGCTTTGAATTTAAAAGACAATCCAGTTCATTTAGATATGGTGGATGTTTTAAACTTGCTTAAAGATAAACCAATGTTTTCTATAATGAGTGTAATGGATAGAGATCATCAAATATATGAAATAACAACTGGTAATATAATTGATAGTTTTGATGCAGCAATAGAAAAGGCAAATGAAGTTTTTACTTTTGAAATAAAAGAAAAAAGTGATATTGTTGTATCGGTTGCATCCTCTCCAATGGATATTGATTTATATCAATCTCAAAAAGCCATTGATAATGGAAAACTTGCACTAAAAGAAAATGGAATTCTAATTTTAATTTCAGCATGTAAAGAAGGGGTAGGAGAAAAAGCTTTTTATGATTTATTAAAATCATCTACAACACCTAAAGCTGTTTTAGAAAGTATTTATAAAAATTATAAATTAGGATATCACAAAGCTGGTAAAATGGCAGAAATTATGACTTGGGCAGATATTTGGGTTGTTAGTGAATTAGAAGATCAATTATGGGAAAATATTTTTATTAAACCTTTTAATTCAATTCAAGAAGCTATTGATGAAGCCTTAAAAATAAAAGGTAGCAATGCATCATTAAGTTTACTTAGCGATGGTTGTATAACAGTACCTCTGTTAAAAAAGGAATAATTAAAATAGGTTATTGATAAATAATACAACAATTATGTAATAAACACTTAATATCACAACAAAATTATATATTTTTTGTGGTATTATTTTTATTAATCCAATAGATGCTAATAATCCAATTAGTAAGCCTGGTAACATTGAAGCAGTAATTGTAAGTGTTTCAATGTTAATATTTTTCCAAAAGAGAGCAAAAATTATAGTTTTTGTAATATTTAATGAAATGAAAAACAAAGCTGTAGAACCAACGAACTCTTTTTTTTCTTTGGTTTGTCTTAAAAAATAAAGACAAACAATAGCCCCAGCAGCGTTTGAAATAGTTGATACTCCTGCTAAAAAAGATAGAAAGAGTGTAATTGGTTTATTTAGGGGTTTTAATTCAACTACAATACCTTTTTTATGATTAATATATTTTTTAATTTCTTGAGAAGTAATCATAATTACCATTAACAATAAGAAAAATGAAATAAAGATTGTAAAAACTCTATCATCAATAAAGGATGCAAAGAAACTTGTTATAATTAGTCCTAAAATTGCTAGTGGAATAAAATATTTTACTGCTTTAAAATTAATATGTTTTCTATAAATAACAATTGGTAGAATATCGCCTAATAGAAAAATAGGAGCTAATATACCAATGACTTGTTTTGAAGGGATGAATGTAAGAAGTAGATACATGCAAACAACTGATAAATTCCTAAAACCTCCTTTATCTAAACCTAAGAAAAAAGCTGCTATTGATAGAATTAAAAAATTGTTTGCAATAATTGAATTGCTCATGATTTACCTCTTTGTTGTAAGTAATATTCCTTGAATAGAAAAGAATAAAAATAATGGCAATATAATTGTATAATTTTGTTGATAAAGATTAGTAGTCAAAATGTTTTTTACAACAATAAAAACAATTAAATATAAGCTATAAAGTGAAATTAATTTCTCAAATACAAAAAGTCTAAAAGTTGAATCTTTTTTAGAACTAATTGTTGTTAATGAAGATATAAACAATATTAAATATATAATAGGATTAAAAAAGAATATATTCTCATTATTATAAGTTGGCTGAATATTTGAAAAGAATACAAAATAAAATATAAATAATGAAATTATCAAGAGGAATAATAAAATTATTGAATTAAAGATTCCATATAAAGCTAATTCATTATCTTGTTTAAATGTTTTTAATAATAATCCGATTAAACCTAATAATAATCCTATTGCACTATAAAAAAGTAGGTGATGCTTTGTTCTTCTAAATTCATTAAATGAGGTAGAGGTGTTGCTTGAATAAATAATTGTTTTATTTGCATTAAATCCCTCATATTCCATAATAGATTTTTCTAAAAATTCCGGTGAAAACATATTTTCCCAAGCAGAATTTTTTACATCACAACTTGGACCTAAAAAAGAATTTAAAACCCAATTCACAAATAAAGAATTATCTAATTGTTTTATTGATAAATCTCTAAATGAAAAAGGTGTATATTGATTTTGAGCCCATTGTTTAAATTCATTATCTGTTGCCCAATTAAAAATATCTCTAATTCTTGTAGCACAGTTATCAGTATAAAAATCATATAAATATGTATTATTATCACTTTGAGAATTATAATTTAAAAAATTAATTATATCAATTTTCTTTTCATTTGGGATATTTAATTCAACTTTGGATACAGTTCTATCTTCATCAATAGCAACTTGTAATCTAGAATCAGCATAAGATGGTATTAAAAGATAATACATTTTGCCTTCTAAAAAATGTTCATAAAAATTATCACTATTAAAACTAAATACACCATAATCGTATACAATAGCTTTTTTATCCTTTTGCTCAATTAAAATAGCAGAATGACCAAACCAACTATATATTTCTTTTCCTGGAGTAATTGTTATTAAAGAAATTTTGGTATCATCAAGTTCAGATAAATCATAACCATCTAGTGATGTAGTTTTTGTAAAATTATTTAAATTTTCTTGGCTTGGAAAAGGATTAACTAATGGAGTTTTAGTAATATTTAAAGAAAAAATATTTACACTAACACAAAAAAATAAAATAAGAAAAATTGATAGGCGTTTTTTTATCTCCATAATAATGTTATAATATCATAAGACTAAATGCTTTTCTATATTTTTTTATATAAATAAAAATGATTTTTTTTGTTGACTAGTTGTTGTTTAGTTTTTATTGTGTGTGTGGAGGATTTATGGATAGAGATATTATTACTCAAGCAATTGTTTTACATTCAAGACGCGATGGAGTAAATAATATGAATTTAACATTACTTAGCCTTGATTTAGGGTTAATTAATGTTCGAGCGTTTGGTGCGAAAACCAGTAAGAAAGCTCCTAAAGCCTTTAGATTTCAAGAAGGGCAATTTTTTTTATACCATAATCCAACTAAAAAACAATATATTCTTAAAGATGTAAAATTAATTAGTGATCATGATTTAATATCAACTGAATTTTCTAAAGTTGTTTGTGCATCTCTAATGAGTGAAATATTATTAAAAACATATATAGATAATTTTGCTTTTTCCTATAATTTATTTACTAAGTGTTTAGATTTATTAGAAGATTCTACAATAAATGAAGATATTATTTTGATACAATTTATACTAAGAATGATTAAAGATCATGGGTTCTTTGAAGATTTCAATCATTGTCCAAGTTGTGATAAAAGATATGAAGCAGATGAAATATTATATTTTTCTGATTCTTTAAGCGTACCTAGTTGTAAAGATTGTTCCAATTCTTCTAATATTATATTACCACCGAAAGCAAGGAAGTATTTATCATATACACTTGATTTAGAATTAGAAGATGCAATAAAAGTAGAATTATTTGAATCAACTGCACAAAGGATAAAAGCATATATGATTCGCTGGATAACTGTAATAATAGGGTATCCATTAAAAAGTTTAAGCGTGTATAATTAAATAAAGGGAATATATGAATTGGTTAAAAAAAAGTATAGATATTGAAGAAGTAAGACAATTATCAAATCGTTATAAAGTTGATTTGTTTACATGTTCAATTCTAGCTAGAAGAAGAATTGTTGAAAGAGAACAAGTTAAATATTATTTAGAAAATGATTTATTATTTTTGCATAGCCCATTTGAATTTAAAGACATGGAAAATGCTATAGAAAGAGTTTTAGATGCAATTGAATCCAAAGAAAAAATTCGAGTTTTCGGAGATAAAGATGTTGATGGTATTACAAGCACTGTAATTTTAGTTGATGAATTAAAAAATCTTGGGGTTGATGTTTCTTATACCGTACCTGATGGTACTGATCCTTATGGTATGACTAAGGAAAAAGTCCAAAAAGCTAAAGATGAAGGCGTTTCATTAATAATTACTGTTGACTGTGGTATTAGCGAAGTTGAAGAAATTGAGTTTGCAAACTCTTTATATATAGATACTATTGTTTTAGATCATCACATAAGCGGTGAAGTTTTACCTCCTGCTTATTCAATAATAGATCCAAAGAAAAAAGATTCTACTTATCCATTTGAGCATTTAGCTGGATGTGGAGTAACTGCAAAATTTATTTGGGCTCTAAGATTTGCAAACACACAATACTTTAATGAAGATTATATATTATTACATGCTCAACCCGGTAATGATACTGTTATTATTCAAGCAATAAAAGTAAGAAATCTAGTTGTTCTAGATAGAACTATTGAAATCATTAATCCTGATTTAATTCTTCCTACCCAAAGTAAAATTATTGAATTTATTAATTGTGGTGTTCCCATTATAGTTTTAGATGAAGAGGTTGAGAGAAAACAATTAAGTAAAGCATTTAATTCAAAAATTGATATTTTCTTACAAGACCTTAGACCCATATTAAATCAAACTTTTCCTGGCTTAAAAAATAAAAGTTTATTTGCTTTATCTGAAGTATCAAAAAGTGGTAAATATAGTGAAATTATAAAAGATGAATTAGATGTACTTATGGGAATGTTTAATTCTTTGATTTTCCAAACAAATAAAGGTTTATCAAGTGATTTTGATAAAGTTTTGGATTTAGTAGCAATAGGAACAGTTGCTGATATGATGCCAATGGAAGATGAAAATAGAATAATAGTAAGAAGAGGTTTAAAAGTCTTAAGTGAGAATCCAAGAAAATCTTTATTGCCATTATTAGTAAATGCAAAGCTACTTAACAAAAAGATTAATACAACTCATATAGGTTGGAATATTTCTCCAACAATAAATTCAGCAGGTAGATTAGGTAATGCTAAAGTTGCAATTCAAATGTTTTTAGCCCAAGAACAAACAGATATAGAGAAATATGCTAATGATTTATTATATTTCAATAAGGAACGTCAAAAACTTGGAGATGAAGCTTGGCACAGCATGCAAAATGAAGCTAAGGATAATTTTGAGAAATTTGGTTCAAAACTAGTATTGGTAAAAGACACAAAAGTTGTAAAAGGGATAACTGGTTTAATGGCCTCAAGACTTATGAATAACTTTAAAAGCCCTAGTATGGTGCTTTGTGATAATGAAGATGGAACTTTAACTGGTAGTATGAGATCTCCAAAAGGTTTCCATATAACTAAATTCTTAAAACAATTTGAATCTTTATTACTAAATTTTGGTGGTCATGCACATGCTGGAGGATTTTCTTTAGAAAAGAATAATTTAAATCAATTTATTAAGCAAGTTGAAGAAAAACTATATACCATGGATGATGTGGATTGTGATGATGAAGATAGTATAGATATTGATTGCACAATTAGTGAAAAAGACTTTAGTCCAGAATTATTAAAAATTGTTGAAAGATTTGAACCATATGGTCAAAATAATAATCCTTTAGTTTTTCATATTGAAAAGGCATTATTAAGTGATTATTACTTTATAAATGGTGGTAGTAATGGAAGTCGTAATATTAAACTTGTAATATCCTATAACAATTATAAATGGCCATGTATTTTTTGGAATGGTGGTAAATTAGTTGAAGAAAGTTTTAATAAAAATGATTTTGTTGATTTAGTTTTTAAAATGGGAATAAATAGTTTTAAAAACGCTGACTCAATTCAATTATCAATAATCGATATAAAACATAGTTCTAATGTTAAAAATATAAAAATTAGCTAAAAAAAGTTAATTAAATTTTATTATTGTCTAAAATACTGTTGAATAAAAATTTTATTTTTTATATATTCACAAATGTTAGAAAAAATAATAACAAAATACGTCCCAATGCAAGAAAGAGGGAAGGAGGTGATTTTGAATGGCATATATTAAAGTTGATGATAACGAACCTTTGGAAAAATCAATTAAACGTTTTAAACGTTTAGTAGAAAAAGAAGGTATTATCCGTGAGTACAAAAAAAGAGAGTACTTCGAAAAGCCATCCACCATTCTTAATAGAAAGAAGAAAGCTAATGCTCGTAAACAATTAAAGAAAGCAAGAAAATTACATGCTTCAAAATCTTATTAAGGAAACTTCCCGCTTAGTGTAATACTAGGCGGTTTTCTTTTATCAATTTTTTTAATAAAAAATATTTAAATATAATTTTTAAAAAAAAGTTTATTATAAATTATTTCAACTTTTATTTAGTAATAACAAAAAAATTTAAAAAAAAATTGACAAATTCACCAATATAATTTATTCTAGAATCAAAAAAATAGATGTTTTAAATAACTAAAAAAAGAGGTTAATTATGTTAATTCTAATTTCTGACGCTTTTGATGATTCATTGGCTACAAAATTATCAGTATTTGGCGAAGTTACTGATGATAAAGCTAGACTCAGTGAAGCAAACGTTGTGCTTGTCCGTTCAAAAACAACATGTACAAAAGAATATATTGATCAAGCTCCAAATCTAAAGCTTATTATTAGAGGTGGTGTTGGTATCGATAATATTGATAAAGCTTATGCTGAATCAAAAGGTATTATTGTTCGTAATACACCAAAAGCTTCTTCTGTTGCTGTAGCAGAACTTGTTATGGCTCATTTAATTGCTGCACCTTCACATTTAATTGAATACAATAATGGTATGAAAGAAGGTAAGTGGTTAAAGAAACAAATCAAAAGAACTGAATTATATGGTAAAACTTTATGTTTATTTGGTATTGGTAATATTGCGCAAAAAGTTGCTGAAAGAGCTGCAGCTTTTGGTATGAAAGTAGTTGCATATGATAAATATGTTGCAACTAGTGATAAAGCTGAAATGAAAGCAACACCTGAAGAAGCAATAAAAGATGCAGATTATGTTTCATTACATATGCCTTTAACTGATGAAACTCGTGGTATGATTAATGCTAAAATGTTATCAAATTGTTCAAAAGTTCCTGTAGTAATTAATACTTGTCGTGGTCCTGTAGTTGATGCTGATGATATGTGTGCTGCTTTAGAAAATGGTAAAGTTGCTCTTTATTGTACAGATGTATATCCAAGTGATCCTCCAAGTGAAGATTATCCAATTTTAAAACAAGAAAAAGTAATTTTAACACCACACGTTGGTGCAAATACTAAAGAAAATTTATTGCGTATCGGTGAAGAAACATATGCAATTATTGAAGAACTTTCTAAGGGAGGAAAGCTTTAAGATGTCACGTAAATTAAATTTTTTCGCAGGTCCATCAGTATTACCTATTGAAGTATTAGATACAATCCAAAGAGAAATCAAAGATTATGAAGGTAATGGACAATCAATGATTGAAACATCTCACCGTGGTGCTATGTTCTCAAAAATGTATGCAGATGCTCAAAATCTATTTAGAGAATTATTAGGCATCAGTGATGATTATGATGTTTATTTCTTAGGTGGTGGAGCTACATTACAATTCACAATGATTCCTACAAACTTCTTACGTCCTGGAACAGTTGCTGATTATATCAAAAGTGGTACATGGGCAAACAAAGCTGGTCAAGATGCAGAAAAAATTGGTAAAGTTAATTACTATTTTGATGGAACAGATTCTAAGTTTACAACTTTACCTGATCCAAAGACTGTTAAACCTTCTGAAAACTCCTCATACCTTTATTTATGTTCAAATGAAACAATTGGAGGTATCGAATGGCAAGATTTCCCAACTACAGGCGATGTTCCATTAATTGCTGATATGTCTTCAGATATTTTATCTCGTCCAGTTGATGTTAATAATTTCTCAATGATTTATGGTGGTGTTCAAAAGAATTTAGGTCCTGCTGGTGCTACATTTATTATTATGAAGAAAGATATGCTTGAAAGACAAAATTCTAACTTAACTAATTATCTTAACTATGCTAAGCATTCTTCTGGTAATGGTTTATTCAATACTCCTCCAGTTTTCTCAATTTGGGGTGTTAAATTAGTATTAGAATGGGTTAAGAAGAATGGTGGTGCTCAAGGTATGTTAGATAGAGCAATTGAAAAGAGTAACATTATTTATAATGTTCTTGATTCATCTTCCTTCTATACTTCTCCAGTTGATCCAAAATATAGATCTAGAATGAATATTGTATTTAGAGCTCAAAGTGAAGATTTAGAAAAGAAATTCATTGAAGAAGCAACTAAAGAAGGTATGTTAGGTCTTAAGGGTCATAGAAGTGTTGGTGGTTTAAGAGCTAGTGTATATAATGCTTGTCCTAAAGAAGATGTAGAAGCTTTAGCTCAATTTATGAAAGAATTTGAAAGGAAGAATGGTTAATAATTATGATTAAAAAAGTAGACGATACAAATAAGCAAATAATTCGTGATTTAATTGACGGCAGAAAGCCATTTAGTTCTATTGCAGAAAATCAAGGTATAACTGAGAACACTGTACGTTCTAGAGTTAATAAGCTTATTGAAGAAGGAATCCTTTCAGTAACTGGCTTAGTAGATCCAGAACTAATTCCTGGTTTACAAGTTGTAATGATGGGAGTTAAATTAAACACTCTTGATTTAGATAAGAAGGCAATTGAATTTGCTGCTTTAAGAGGTGTTGTTTCTGTTGCTGTAGTTACTGGGCGTTATGATTTGATGGTTCAATTAATTTTAAATGAAGAAGATGATATGACATTATTAGATTTCTTTAAAAACGAAATTGGAAAAATTGATGAAGTAGCGGATGTTGAAACTTTTATTGTCTACCAATCTCATAATTTAAAAGTTCCTTATGTTTTATAATTTTTAGTAATTGATTATTATAACTAACTGCTGTATTTTCTATTAGTAAATACAGCAGTATTTTTTTTCAAAAAATAATGATTATTTTTCTTTGCTTTATTCTCTATGAAATCAATTAAAAATATATATTTTATTTTCTACTTTTCATATAAATAAGTATATTGGTATTTAATTATATAAAAAATTCATATTATTAGCTTTGTTTTGTTATATTTCAATTTATAATTATCTATTTGGTTTTATTTATTTATGTGTCCATATTTATTTGATAGTTGATTTATATTGATATTTTTAGTATCTTACACACGAAGTTAGATAAAGTTAACTAAAATAAATTTCTGGAGTATAAAATGAATAAAGAGCCATGGAGAAATTTTAAAGGTAATACTTGGAAGAATGAAATTAATGTTAGAGATTTTATTCAAAAAAATTATACACCATATTTAGGTGATTCAACATTTTTAGAAGGACCAACAGAAGATACTGAAAAGTTATGGACACAAGTTCTAAAACTTAATGAAGAGGAAAGAGCTAATGGTGGTGTATTAGATATGGATACTGATATCATATCTACTATTACTAGTCATAATCCAGGATACTTAGATAAGTCTAAAGAAAAAATAGTTGGATTTCAAACTGATAAACCTTTTAAAAGATCTTTACAGCCAAATGGTGGTATTAGAATGGCAGAAAAAGCTTTATCCGAAAATAATTATACAATTGATCCTCAAATAAAAGATTTTTATACTTATTATAGAAAAACTCATAATGCTGGTGTATTTGATGTATATACTGAAGAAATGAGAAAATGTCGTAGTTCTCATATAATTACTGGATTACCTGATGCTTATGGAAGAGGAAGAATCATCGGTGATTATAGGAGAATCGCTTTATATGGTATAGATTATTTAATTAATCAAAAAATTGATGAAAAAGATTCTGTTTCCACTATTATGAGTGAGGATAATATTAGAGATAGAGAAGAATTAAGCGAACAAATTAGAGCACTTAAAGAATTAAAAATTCTTGCAAATAATTATGGTTTTGATATTAGTCAACCAGCTAGTAATACAAAAGAAGCTATACAATGGTTATATTTTGGTTATTTAGCAGCAGTTAAAGAACAAAATGGTGCTGCAATGAGTTTAGGTAGAACTTCAACTTTTATTGATATTTATGCTACTAGAGATTTAGAAGAAAATGTATTTAATGAAAAAGAAATTCAAGAGTTAGTTGATCATTTTATTATGAAATTGAGATTAGTAAAATTTGCTAGAACTCCTGAATATAATGAATTATTTTCTGGCGATCCAACTTGGGTTACTGAATCAATTGGTGGTATGGGTATTGATGGAAGACCATTAGTAACTAAGATGAGTTATAGATATTTACATACATTGAGCAACTTAGGCACAGCTCCGGAACCAAATCTAACAGTTTTATGGAGTATTAATTTACCAGCTAATTTTAAAAAATTCTGTGCAAAAACTTCAATACTTTCCTCATCTATTCAGTATGAAAATGATGATTTAATGAGAGTAACTCATGGTGATGATTATGCAATAGCTTGTTGTGTTTCATCTATGAAAGTAGGTAAAGAAATGCAATTTTTTGGTGCTAGAGCTAATTTAGCTAAATGTTTATTATATGCAATAAATGGTGGAATTGATGAAAAAACTAAAGTCCAGGTTGGACCAAGTTATAAGCCAATTTCAAGTGAATATTTGGATTATGATGAAGTAATAGCTAAATATGAAGATATGATTAAATGGCTAGCTCAAGTTTACGTTAATACCTTAAATATAATTCATTATATGCATGATAAATATTCTTATGAAAGAATTCAAATGGCTTTACACGATAAAGAAGTAAAAAGATATTTTGCAACTGGTATAGCCGGTTTATCTGTAGTAGCTGATTCTTTATCTGCTATAAAATATGCTAAAGTAAAAGTTATTAGAGATGAGGATAATATAGCTCAAGAATATGAAATTGAAGGTGATTTTCCAAAATTTGGTAATGATGATGATCGTGTAGACTCAATAGCTAGAAATGTTGTAAAAATTTTTATGAAATATGTAAGACAAAATCAAACATATAGAAATAGTATTGCAACAACATCATTATTAACAATAACAAGTAATGTTGTATATGGGAAAGCCACAGGTTCAACACCAGATGGAAGGAAAGGTGGAGTAGCATTTGCTCCTGGAGCCAATCCTATGCATCATAGAGATAAAAAAGGAGCTATTGCTTCTTTAAGCTCAGTAGCAAAACTTCCATTTAATGAAGCACAAGATGGTATATCTAATACTTTTTCTATAATTCCTGAGGCCTTAGGCAAAGATGATGATATAGAAATAACTTATAATAAACCCTTAGCATGTGCTTGTGAAATAGAAACCGATTAAAGATTAGGAGAAAGAATTATGAAAGTTAGTGAAGCTCAAATAGATAATTTAGTTACAATGTTAGATGCATACACCACAAAAGGTGGACATCATTTAAATGTTAATGTATTTAGAAAAGAAACATTATTAGATGCACAAAAACATCCAGAATTATATCCTCAATTAACAATTAGGGTTTCTGGTTATGCAGTTAATTTTAATAAGTTAACAAAAGAGCAACAAGATGAAGTAATTTCTAGAACTTTTCACGAGGAAATATAAATGGGAAAAATTCATTCAATTGAAACATTTGGCACAGTAGATGGTCCTGGAATTAGATTAGTAGTATTTTTTCAAGGTTGTCCATTAAGATGTTTATATTGTCACAATCCAGATACTTGGAATAAAGCTGGCGGTATAGATATGTCTGTAGATGAAATTTTGAATGAATATGAAAGAAACAAAGATTATTATAAAAATGGAGGGTTGACCGTCACTGGCGGTGAACCCTTATATCAATTAGAATTTTTAACTAATTTATTTTCTCAAGCAAAAAAACGTGGGATTCATACTTGTTTAGATACTTCTGCGGGATGTTTTGATTATAATAATGTAGAAAAATATCTTACTTTACTTAAAAATACTGATTTGGTTTTATTAGATATTAAACATAGTGATGATATTAAACACAAAGAATTAACAACAATATCTATGAAAAAACCATTAGAATTTTTAAATTTATTGAATAAAAAGCATATTCAAGTAATTATTCGTCATGTATTAGTTCCAACAATAACTGATAGTACTGAACACTTTATGAATATGGGAGTATTATTAAGCCCTTATTCTAATATAATTGGTATTGATGTTTTACCTTATCATAGAATGGGTATAAATAAATATGAACAATTAAATATTGATTATCCACTTAAAGATATTCCAAATGCAAAAACAAGTAGAGCCAAAGAAGCAAGATCTATCATAGTCAATTCGTATTTAAAAGAGAGAGAAAAGCTCAATAAAAAAACAGAAAAAGTAAGTTAATTTTTGAATTTTTTTGAATGTTTAAGGTTTTTGTTTCAAAAATATTTATTCTTGTGTACTATTTTAATTAGTTATAAGGCTTATAAAAGATTTTTTTATAATTAATATGTATATATATATAATATTTATAAAATTCCTTTAATTATTTCACAAAATAGACTATTATATATAAAGTTATTAAATTTATTGAATGTTTCGAATATTTTTTTATTCTATAAATGTTCATTCAAAAAATTAAACGGAGTTTTATAATGGCTAATTTAAAAACTAATTATATGGGATTGGAATTAAAAAATCCAATTATTGCAGCAAGTAGTCCTTTGACATCCAACTTAGATAATATTAAAAAGTTAGAAGATGCAGGAGTAGGCGCTATTGTTTTGAAATCTATTTTCCAAGAACAAATTGATAAAGATGCTGATTCTAACGTAGACATTGAACAATCTTTTTTAAACCATGCTGACGCATATGGTTTTTTAAGAGGTGCAAGTCAAGATCATTATATTGATATGTATTTAACTTTAGTTGAAGATGCAAAAAAGGCTTGTGATATTCCTATTATTGCTTCTTTAAATGGTTCAGGTGATGGCTCTTGGATAAGAGAATATGCTCCTCGTTTTGCTTATTGTGGAGCAGATGCTTTTGAAGTAAATCACTATGAAATTGGATCCAATGCTAATTTAGATGGAAAACAAATGGATAAGAAATTTATTAAATTTGCTAAAATCGCAAGACAAGAAATTAAATTACCTCTTTCATTGAAAATGAGTTCAACTTTTTCTTCAACAGCAAATATTATTAGAGAACTAGATTTTTTAAAATATGATGGTTTAGTATTATTTAATCGTTTCTTTAATCCTGATATAAATATTAATTCAGTTTCTATGTCTAGAGGAAATACCATATCTAGTCCTAATGAATATAGTAGATCATTAAGATGGGTTGGTTTAATGAGTGAAGAAATTAATCTTGATTTATGTGCTAATACAGGTATCTATGATGGTGAAACTATTATTAAGATGTTATTAGCTGGAGCTGCAGCTGTTGAAGTATGCTCCGCATTTATCCAAAATGGGTTAGATACTGTTAATTTAATGCTTGATTCTTTAAATAGTTGGATGGAGAAAAAAGGGTATGATTCAATTGATAAATTTAAAGGTATCTTGGCTCAAGAGAAAATGAGTGACCCTACATTATGGGAAAGAACTCAGTATATCAAATCTTTACATAATTAGGAGTAAATAATGGATTTAGAGTTATATAGTGACATTTCTCCTTTAACCGGAGATGAAGCTAGAAAAGGTGTAAAACTTCTTCAAAGTAATCCTTTATATATTCAAAATTTGTTGGCAATTTTATTGGATAATAAAAAACCTGATTATAAAGAAAAAGTAATGCGACAAACAAAGGAAATTATTGAAGTTTTAAATAAAGTTAATAATTATGATGATTTCCAAAAATACATTACTTCAGGATTTTTTATTCCTGCTATGTTAGATAGATCAGTTACTGATTTGTCTTTCTCTGGTTTAGAAAATTTATCTGATAATGATGCTTATTTGTTTTTTTCAAATCATAGAGATATTGTTTTAGATTGTGCTTTATTAGATTATGCTTTATTAAGAAACAATAAGCAATTATGTGAAATGGCTTTTGGTGATAACTTAATGAGTAGTAAAGCTGCAGAAACATTATTTAGATTAAATGGTGGAATTGTAGTAAAAAGAACTTTACCCTTGCGTGAAAAATATAAAGAATCAATTCGTCTCAGTAAATATTTTTGTGAAACAATTTTAGATAGAAACAAAAGCATTTGGGTTGCTCAAAAAAGTGGTAGAGCAAAAGATGGAATCGATTTAACAAGTCCTGCAATCATTAAAATGCTTTATCTATCAATGAAAAAAAGTAACTATACATTTAGTGACTTAATAAATAAATGTAGGATTACTCCAGTTGCAGTATCATATGAATATGATCCTTGTGATATCAATAAGAGTAGAGAAGAAGTAACTAAGATTTTAAATGAAGGTAATTATAATAAAAAGAAATATGAAGATTTAATTTCTTTAGTTAAAGGATTACGTCAATTTAAAGGAAGAATACATATTCATGTTGGTAAACCTTTAGTAGATAAAGAATATGAAACACATGAAGAAGTAGCTAGAGAAATTGATAGACAAATTCATTTAAATTATAAGTTATGGCCTACAAATTTATTTGCTTATGATTATCTTGAAAACACAAGCCGTTTTAAAGATGGCTATAGTGAATTTGATACAGAAAAATTCCTATCCCGTTTCTCTCATTTAAGTGAAGATGTTAAAAAATATGTATTGAATGCATATGCTAATCCAGTAAGATCTTATATTAGTGAAATTGAAAATGAAAATTAGAAAAAATATGATAGCCTTAGTAATTCTAGGGCTATCATTATTATTTTACTCATGTGAAAATGGAGAATTTAAGATTTCTTCTATTGAATCAAATATTGATTATATTTCAACTTATAAAGTTAATGTAAATGAAAAATTTGATTTAATTGAAGAATATCCTAACTTATCAGTAGGAGTTGAATTTACTCAGCCCGATTTAAATATAGTAAAAATGGAATTATCTAATTCAGATAACTCATTAAAATGGGAATTTATTCCTGAAAAAATAATGATAAATAATGTAGAAACCCTTGGTTCAAATAATATTAACTTAGCATCAAATTCTTTTGTATCAGGCATGTATTCTATTAAAATTTTAAATAATGACGGAAGAGAATTAGAAAAAAGTTTCAATTTAAATAATTCAATAACTTCTCAAACATTATTTATATATTTGAAAAATGATGTATTATATTTTTCTAATCGAAAAATTGATAATTTTTCAAATGTAGATGAATTAGAAAAAACATTTCAAAATCAAAACACAATTAATATAAATTTCTATAATTCAAATAGAGATTTAATTTCTTCATCTAATTTAATCAATCAATTTGAA
This sequence comes from Sphaerochaetaceae bacterium, assembly GCA_963678415.1. Lineage (GTDB taxonomy): Bacteria > Spirochaetota > Spirochaetia > Sphaerochaetales > Sphaerochaetaceae > Pleomorphochaeta. The sequence goes on from OY782833.1 coordinate 405,203, forward strand.
ACTGAGATTTATCCTTTTAAAATTTCTATTAATGAATTAAATGATGTTAAATATGTAAAATTAACATCTAATAAAAATATTATTTATCTTGATTTAAGTCCTTCCAACAGCTTTTTTTAATTCGTCATTATTAAATCTTATTAAAAATGTTCTGCCATGTGGACAAACAGGTTCATCTAATTCAAATACTTTTTCAATTAAACTGATTGCTGTCCTATCATCAATATCGTCACCTTGTCTAATTGCACTATGACAAGCAAGAATTGCAAAAATTCCTTCTTCGATTGCTTTAGTATCACCTGTATTATTTTGAATATAATTAATAATTTTATCTTCAATTGGCTTATACACAGTCGGTATTGAATGTATTTCCCATAATAAATCACTTTTTTTAAATAAAGTAATGCCCAAATTGGCATAGACATCAGTATTAACTTCTAAGTAATTATCTACATCTCTATCGACTTCAAATTCTATTGGAATCAAAAGCTTTTGGACACTTTGTCTTTCTTTGATTTGATTGTATAAAATCCTTTCATGAGCTGCATGTTGATCTATCAAATAAAGTTCATTATCTTTTTCAACAATTAGAAAAAGTTTAAAAGCTTGACCAATATATCTAAATTTTGGTTTTTCTTCTTGTATCGAATCCCAATCATTTGTTTTTTCTTTAATTTCTACTATATTATCATTTTGAGAGTTATTTTCCTGATTAAGAATTTCTTTTGCTCTTTGAAACCAATCTGGATTTTTAGGTTTAGGATCTTCTCCTATTGAACTTTCATTAACACTTTGATAATTATTATTTCTATTAAAATAATTGTTTTGCTTTACTTGAGAGTTATACTTATTATTCTCATTATAAGACTCATTCTTCGCTTGAGAATTAAAAGGTAAATCATTTTGAAAGAATGTATCTTCAAGAGTTGGAATAGGGCGTATCATTTGTTTTTGTATCATTACAACAATACTATGATGGATCTCTGATTGAATTCTAAGCTTTGCTTCTCTCTTTGCAGGATGAATATTAAAATCAACAAGAGTTGGATCAACATCTATAAATAAATAACAATAGGGATAACTTCCACCAGGTAATAATTCTCCATATCCATAACTAACTGCTTGCATTAAAGCATAATTTTGAATAGGTCGATTATTGATATAAACTTTAATATGGGACCTATCACTTCTTTTTATATGTGGTAGGGCTGCAACGGCATAAAGAGAATATCTATCATGTTTAGCCGTTAATTCTAATGTTTCATTTAATAAAATTTTATTGTTTGTATTAAGACTTTGTACAATTCTTTCTTGTTTCGTGGTAATTGGTAAATGCAAAACCAATTTATCATCTTTAAAAAACCTAAATTCTATTTCATTAAATGCTAGAGCTTTTTCAATTAAAACATTTTTGCACATTGATGCTTCAGTTGAAGGTCTTTTTAAAAATTGTCTTCTAGCAGGAATTTCTGCAAATAAATCTTCCACCATTATTTTTGTACCAACAGTAGGCCCATTTGGTATTATAGAACTTTTTTTACCATTATCGACAACAATTGTATGAGCTTCTTCACCATTGTAACTACTAGAAATGGTTAATTTACTTACTGCAGCGATTGAATATAAAGCTTCACCTCTAAATCCCATACTTTGCAAATGATATAAATCTTCAATACTAGATACTTTACTTGTTGTATGACTATCAGTACAAATTAATAAATCTTCTTTATTAATACCAATACCGTTATCTAATAATGTGATTTCATCAAGTCCACCATTTTTAATTCTTAAAGTAATTGATGTTGCTTTAGCATCAATTGAATTATCAATTAACTCTCTTACTACTGAAGAGGGTCTTTCTATTACTTCTCCTGCAGCAATTCTTTGTGCTACAAGTTTACTTAATTCATGTATTCTCATATTAAAAATATTATAGCATATTATAAAAAAAAATACTTCTAAGAAAATTACTTCTTAGAAGTATGATTATTAAATTTTAAGTATTAAAAAGCAAAGTCAAGTTTATAATTCATTGAAACTGAGAATGCTAGTGGAACGGTAGTTGATCCAGGTAGTGCTAAATTAGCTTTTAAAGTTAAATCTTTATATTTATAACTAATATATCCACCATATTCAGTATTATTATTAATTAAGAAGCTTTTTATATTCATTATATCTTTTATGTGGTTAATAGCATCATTTAAGTAATAATATCCACCTAATCCAAATCTATCAAAGTTTAAGCTTAGATCAATATTCAATAAATCTTCTTCTAACCCAAGTGTATTCATATCAAATGGTAAAGTATAAATAAGTGAAAGATTAACAATATCATTGTTATATTTTACCTTAGCTATAGCAGATAAAGTGTTTGAACCTACTGGTGTAAAAATAGCAGTTCTAATTGTTTCTGGATGAAGCATATAAGTTGTGAACTTGTTTTCATCTTTAGTAATTAAGTAGTTAGCTCCAATTGAAACTTTTAAAGCATCACTATTTATAGCTAAAGAAGTATTAGCAATATAATTTGGAACAAGATTAGGATCATTTGGATCAATTATAGTAGTATAATCAAAGGTTGGAATTGCATTAAAGTATAATGTTGCTCCAATATTAAATTTAACTTGTAAATCTTTATTATTAACAGGAATAAAATCAAAATTAATTGATGGATAAACATCTAATGTTCCAAAATTTCCAATAGCTAAAGCACCCACCTTAATATTTAATAAATCAACAGGAGTGAATTTTGCATTAACAGAAACATTCTCAATTGTTTCATTATTAATTGGTTCATATAAATTCAAATTTGAAGTAAATACATTTAGTTGAGCCAAAGGTGTTACTAATTGAGTATTTAAATGTAAATCATTGCCACCTAATTTATCATATGCTATTGCAGAATCTAAATTTGTATCAAAAGTATTTCTATCAATATTTATATCAATACTTTGACTTGCATTAACTATATTTAAATGATCAATAACGCTTAAAGCATATTCAGTTATATCTCTTGGTGTAGTAGGTGGGAAAGGATATAAGTCAGTACTAAATGATAAATCACTATTAATATCTCCAGCTAAATTAAGAGCAAAAGAGAATCCACCATAATTAATATAAGGTTTTATTGATACATTTCCATAATAATCATTATTTAAGAAAGTAGAATCTTTAACGTCAATATTTGCAACTAGACTTGTATCTAAACCTATATGAGCCTTTAATTTTTCATTCTCACCTGAATAAATATTAGCTTTTTGATATTCAACAGTTGGTTCTTCTTTTGCAGCAATAGGTTCAGTTTTTATTGGTTCTTCAATTACTTCTTGTTTTCTAACACTAAAAGCAAGTGGTTTGAACTTTGGAGCAGGAATATTTGCATTAATTTTTACATTAGTAAAGTTTGGTTTTGCAGGTGCTAAATCAAGTACTGTAGCAGTTTCTTCTGGTAGTATTAATAAATTATCACTGAAACTAGGAGCTTCTGGAGCATTAGCATTATTAACATTTACAGTATTTTTAATTTTAGTATCATTTGTTGTTGTTGATGTACTTTTAATAGTTGGAGTTAATAAGAAAGCCGAAAGATTATCTGGTACATTAACTTGATTAATATAATTATTCAATGTTCTATCAATATTCGCTGTAGTTAAATTAAGTGATTTTAATAGGCTGTTGTTATCTTCTAGTAAATTAGAAGTATAAACTTTTGCATAACGAGTAGAAACAACCTTTGAATCTTTAACATTAATTGTATAATTTTGTATTTCTGAATAACCCACACCAGTTCTTAAAACAGGGACTCCATTAATATTTAATAAAGAAGCATCACTATTATTACTATCAATAATTAAATCAATACCTTTGATATTGCTTATTATATTATTTGAGTTAAATTCATTGTAATTAAGATTTGTAACTAATATTACATAATCAGCAACTTGTTTAGCTTCATTAATAGCATTTTGAGCATTTTGGACTAAAACATCATCAGTTAAATTTAAATCCATAAGTTGGGTTAAATCAGAAGGATTCGAAAGACCTAATACTGCAATTTTAAAATCATCAAATAAATATAATCCATAAGGATTAAAATAGAATAAATTATCATTATTCATTGCATTAGTGCTAATGAAATTAATATTAGAAGTTTTATTTAAAGTAGTTAAATTTTTAATACCATTTGCAAAATCAATCGCACCTGGAACGAAAATATCATATCCAATATCATCTAAGATTTTTATTGCTGTTTTACCTTTATCAAATGCAACAAAAGGGGAGCCGTTTAATGTATTACCGCCATCGATCAATAAAATATTTTGGTTATTATTTTTTGCATCTTTAACAATTCCTGATAAAGCAGGCAAATTAAAGTTATAAATATTTCCTTGCCCATTACCAGTTACAATAAAATTAATAGTGGTTACATTGTCAAAATTATTACTTTTTTGTATAGGTTTAAGTCCAAGTAAATAATTAGCATTTAAGAAGGCTTCTCTATTAGCAATGCTTTCTTTTTTATTTGAAGCACTAATAACTTGTTCTTTATATGCATATTCACTTTTTATTAAGTTTATAATATCCCTATTAGTTTCAATATTTATATTTTGAGTTAAATAATCTTGAGGAATATCTAGAGAGAAATTATCTGGATAAGCCATATCAATCATTTGTGCACTTGTCATGTAAGTTCTTTCATTTGTAAGTGCATTATAGGATGTACCTTGGCCACTGTAGAAAATTCCATATTCCAAATCTGCTGTACTAATTACATTAATTTTTGCTGGAGATTTAAATTCATATTCACTAACAGGTGTTAGAATTGAATATTTTTGTATAAATAAAGAATCTGTATCTAAAGTAATTTGGCCATCAATTAAATAAATTTGAGGTTCAACTTTAAATGGATCAATTACTACTATAGAATTTGCACCAATTTCCAACGTTCCATAAGTATAATTAATAGTCACATCTTTATCTTGAGTTTTTAAAATTATTTTATTATTTATTTTTATATTACTATTAGAATTTAAAGAAACTCTTTTTCCATATTCGTTGTACAAAGACAAATCACTAGCTCTTCCTTCAATAATATCAAATGAAAGATATTGAGCATAAAGACTTGATAATGTACATAACGTTAGTAGTAATAAAAATAATAATTTTTTATAAATTTTAATCATAAATTATACCTTCTTGTTTTTTTTAAAAGAGTGAAAATCTGTAACCTAATGAATATGTAGGCTCAATATTTCCTTCTGAATCACCAACAAGACCAAAATTAACAGTAATTTCGTTTATTTGATAGAATATAATGTTTGCTGAAAGATCAACACTTATATTTTTTAAAGAAGTAAAACCTTCAATAAATTTTTCACTAAATACACCGGATTCTTTGTAGAAATCTTTTTGTGCATAAATTGATATATCACTTATTGGTCCAATTGCTTTTTGACTCTTGATTGTAAGATTTAAATTATATGCATCTAGTTGAACATCTGAGAATTCTAATTCAGAAGCTAAAACAAACTCTGATAATCCATTATTAGCATAGAAACCAGCATTACCACTAACTATAAAGTCAGGCTTAAATTGTGGTAAAATAGCTCTTTGAATTAAATCTAAATTGTTTTGTTCAAAATCATAATTTGCTGCATTATCATCAATTAAGTTTTCAATGTGAGCATCATATGAGAAATTTGTAAATAACCAACCATAGAACCCAATTCTTTGAGATAAAATTCTATGACTAGTTGTATCTGTATCTTTTATTTCTTTACTTATCAAATCATAATAAGTAATTAAACTGTTATCAGCATTTTTGAAGATTGGTAATTGTAAATCATATGCTAAATCAATCCAGTAATTTGAGGCATCATCAAATTCTGTATTATATACAACTGTATAACCAACAGCTAATCTATTTAAGAATTGATTATTAGAGAAGAATAAAGGTTTTACATTTACTCTACCTCCTAATAAATCAGGATTAAACATATCGGTTGTAACAAATTCAATACCAATAGGGAAGTTCGTATCTAATTTTAATTGAGCTCCTGCTCTAGTGGAAAATTTACCAACATTATTATCTTTATAATGGTTTAATAAAGCTCCATCTCCAATTGTACTATTAGTTATTTTACCAACTCTAATTGCAAAATCTTCATTAAAGGTTCCCCATTGAATGTAATTGATAAAACCTAAGAAATATTTTGAATATGTTAAAGCATCTTTTGCTAAATCATTTTGAAGCGTTGGTAATTGATAATTTGAATAATCAAAAGTAATAAAATTTGTATCTAATTTAAAATGCAATGGTGCATTTAATTCCATAGAAAGTTTACCAATACTAAAAGAAGGTAAAGCAACAAAGCTAAATGGATATTCGCTATCAACTTCAGTCCCTGAATCATCAATCTCAGTAGAAGTATAGTTTAAGCCAACATCAAAACCGAATGATGCAAACAAAGAAATATTGATTGTAAACAATAAAATTAAAGATAGAAAAAATTTTTTATTAAACACATTTAGCTCCTTTTAACAGAAATTTCTATAACCAAATTATACATGATAAATTGTCATGTTAAAAGTACTTTATTTTAACAAATACAAAAAACTTGGTTAAAAAGAGCTAGTTAAGACAAGAGTATCAACAAAATAGTGCTATCTTACAACTTTTTCATTAAAATTATGTGATTTAAATATATGCTCTCTAGTCAATTTATCGATATGACAAAGGTTAGAGACTATTGGCTTTAATTTAGATCTAATATTGGTTTGATCATATGGGCAAACTGGTTTTACAACAGGTAAATTATAGTGTTCAGCTAATCTTTCAAGAATCCTTTCATGTACTTCAATCATTGGTCTAATAATATATAAAGTTGATTTAAAAAATTCTTGAACAGGAAGCATTGTTGAGAAATTTCCTCTAAAACAAGTATTAATTAAAGTAGTTTCTACCAAATCATCTAGATGATGGCCAAGCGCAATAATTCGTAAGTTATTGTCTTGAGCATAATTAAAAAGTATTCTTCGTCTATTTCTAGAGCAAAGATAACAATTAAATTCTCCATTAAAAGATGCAGGATATTGTTGTTCATCAAAAATTGTGAATTCGATATCTAAATCATTGAAGTAATCATACAAAGCTTGTTTTGCTTTATCACTTATAGGATGTTCAATCCAATTTATCATCAATGCTTTTAAATTATAATTAATTGGTAACCATTTTCTTCTTAAAGAAAGCGCTAAAGCTAATGCTAAGGAGTCTTTACCCCCAGAAACCGAAAGTAAAATTGTTTCGTTTTCTTTTATCATATCAAATTCATTAATTGTTTTGCCAGTTTGTTTAATATATCGTCTTACCCAAGGGGGAATATCACCTTTTAATAATTCTTTATAATCTATTTTTTCATACATTTAATAATAGCCTCGTTCATTTCTTTTTTAGTGATTTCATTTATAGTAAAAATTCTTACTTTTCGTAAAGACTTTTCGAAGTTTTTTATAATAGATTTATTAAAAATATCATCAATTTCTTTAAATGAACTTAATTCACCATTTTTAAAAAGAATAGGAATATCAATTTCAAAAGAAATAGGTTCAGGAATATCGATTATTACTTGGTCAGGTCTTAGATTTGGATGGTCCTTTTTTAAAATATTATATAGTGAATCTTCCTTAGTTGTCCTAATTTCTAAATCTAAACAAGTTGAATGCATTATTTCATTTTCATCAAAATTTTCTTCATAGACTGTTTTTAATAGTTTATTATCATTTACTTCTAATACATTCATAAAGGTGTTAAAATTCTTTTTTGCTAATTCATTAAAACTATAATCATCTAAATCGTACAATTGATCAGCAGATATTATATTATTTTTTAAATTATAAAGAAGCGATTTTTTTATCATGGCAGTAGCACATCTTGTTCTTTTATGCCAATAAACTGTTTTGTACATCTGATATTTTGAAAAAATTAAATTCTCAAGAGATAATTTTGCACTTTCTAATAAAGTATTTTTACCCTCATAAATTGTTAAATGAGAGATTATATATGAGCAATCTTGTATCCCATATGTTACTCCTGCAAAAAAAGCATCTCTATTCAAATAATCTAATTTATCAGGGTCTAATGCACCAGATAATAGAGATTTATAAATTTTTAATTCATCATCAATTGCTGGTGCTTTAAAATTTAGAATATTACAAATTTTTTCTATATTAAATTTCTCATTATTTAATATTTGGTTTAATTCGGTATTAGAATCTTTAATTATTTTTGTTGCAAGTATTTCATGATCAATTAAAGGGAGCTCTTTCAAAGAATGAGTATATGGAAAATGCCCAATATCATGTAGTAGGGCAGCAAGTAAAAAAGAATTAATACCATCAATAGTAAAATAATTAACTTTTGATTTTGAAATTAGAGTAATTATTATCATCCTAGACAAATGATAAACTCCAAGACTGTGACATAATCTTGTATGCATTGCACCTGGATAAACAAGATTTGTAGGACCTAATTGTTTAATTCTTGAAAGTTTTTGAACTTCCTTACACATATAAACATTATATATTGAATTGCTTAATTTAATATCACTGAAAAGTGGATCTCTAATGCTTTGATTAAATTCTGTTTCTAAATATTCGATGAGGTTAGTTTTTATCATAATATGTTCCTTGTTTTTACTATAAATAAAAAAGAAATATTTCTCTAGTTGATTTTTTATATTGAGAAGTATTTGTTTTTATTTTATTTTATTTATATGAATAAAAAATTTATATGTTTTACATTGATTTTAATTTTTTTCTCAAATTTGCTTTTTGCAGCAAATACTGACTTATTAATATATAATCAACCAATATTACCATCAAATGAAAAGATTGGGGAAATAACATTTGGTAATATTAATTCAGTAGAATCAAATATGATTAAAATTTTTCAACAAGAATATAATTTAGATTGGATAGAGAAAAATGTTAAAGCTGATTATAGATACAATTTTACTCAAGAAAACAGTAAGATTATGTTATCTTTATTGCCAATAAAAACAACAATGTATTGTTCAAAAATAAAAAATTATTCTAATAACAAGGCAGTATCAATATTTATAAGTAATGATAAAATTATTGATATCTTATTGGATATTGAAACGGATAAAATTATTTCAATCAGTTTTAATCGTTATTCCTTCTGAATCTTTTGAAAAATCTTTTGAAAAATTTATCATCTGAAACAACTGGCTTTTTACTTTCTTCAATTGCTAATTTCATTAAGGTTGCTTGTGAATCTATAGCTTTTCCTTCTCGTTTAATTTTATTATAGCGACCTTTATTATCAAGTCTTCTAGCTTTAACATTATCTTTTAAACAAAGTTCCATTATATGTTTAATTTGATTTTTTATTTCTGGGTTAGTAATAGGGGTTACAATTTCAACTCTTCTTTCAGTGTTTCTGGTCATAAAATCTGCTGAACCTATAAAGACTTTCTCATTTTCACCTTTACCAAAAATGAAAATTCTTGAATGTTCTAAGTATCTTCCAACAATACTAATAATTTCTATATTTTCTGTTTTATCTTTTACATTTGGAACTAAACAACAGATACCTCGAACAATCATTTTTATTTTTACACCACTACAGGAAGCTAATTTTAATCTTTCAATAACGTCAACATCAGTCATTGAATTAATTTTTATTTGAATTAAACCTTCTTCACCTTTCTCAATCTCTTTATCAATCAAATTTAAAATTGATGGTTTAAAATTAACTGGAGATACTAATAATTGCTTATAAGAGCCTAATAAATTAGAAATAGACATATTTTTAAAGAATTGAGTTGCATCAAGACCGATACTTAAATCACTAGTGAAATAGCTTAAATCAGTATAAAGTTTAGCTGTATTTTCATTATAATTTCCTGTACCAATTTGAGTAATATAACTTAAATTACCTTTATCACTTAAAGTTATTAAAGTAATTTTGGAGTGTACTTTAAAGCCTTCAAATCCATAATATACTTTACAGCCAGCTTCTTCTAATCTTTGAGACCAGTCAATGTTATTTTGTTCATCAAATCTTGCTCTAAGTTCAATTAGTACTGTTACATCTATACCATTTTCTGCTGCAGTACATAAATATTCAACAAGTTTAGCTTGGGTTGCTAATCTATAAATAGTAATTTTAATACTAATAACATTTTTATGGGTTGCAGCTTGTTTAATTAATTTTAAATATGGATACATACTTTGGTATGGATAACATAATAATAAATCTCTCTTCTGTAATTGTTTAATTAAACTTGAAGACGTATCAATTTTAGGTGTTTTTTGAGGTTCAAAAGGCTTATATAATAAAGTTCTTTTGGTAGGTAATTCAACATAATCCTCAAGTGAATAAGCATATGATAAATCTAAAGGGGCAGTTGTAATAAAAACATGCTCATCAGTTAGGTTTATCTTTGAGGTTAAAAACTTTATAAAAGAACCACTAACATCTGAAGATAATTCAAGTCTAACAGCAGCAAGTTTTTTCCTTCTTTGAAGAAGTTTTCTCATTTTTTTTCTAAAATCATTCTCAATTTCAAAAGCTTCATCATCTGCATTAATATCACCATTTCTAGTAACTCTAAAAATAGTTTTATCTTGAATCTTATACATTGAAAAAACATCATTGTAAAATTTCAAAATAATATCAGCAATACTAATATAACGAATTTTTGAGCTAGGTAAAAATATGTGAGAAGGTAAGGCTTTGGGTACCGGAATTACGGAAAATAATTCAGTCCCATTATGATCTATCATAGCGCCAACATGCAAAATTTCATTAGCTAAATGAGGAAAAGGGTGCCTAGAATCAACAATTTGTGGAGAAAGAATAGGTAAAATATTGTTTTCAAAATATTTTTTTACATATTTTTTTTCATTTGGAGTTAATTCTTTATATTTTAAATGAGAAATTTGATGAATTCTAAGTTGAGATTCAACCTCTTCATAAGTTTTTTCTCTATCTTTATAAAGAGCACGTACTTCTTGGTAAATCAGTTTAAGTTGTTCTTCTGGTGTTAAACCTGAGCGATTATCTATAACATCATCATTACATTCAAGCATATCAAAAAGAGAGCCAACTCTAATCATGAAAAATTCATCTAAGTTGCTTGAAAAAATGGAAAGAAATTTTAAACGTTCTAATAAAGGAACAGTTTCATCCATACCTTCCTCTAAAACTCTTTCATTAAATTTCAACCAAGATAGTTCTCTATTTTGTGTGTAACCTTGAGTATGTAAATTTCTCATTTTAAACCTTTTAATATTATTTTTCTAATCGTATTATGTATTTTAACACATTTCTAATTAAAAAATCAGTATAAAAAAATTATTTTTTTGTTGGAATTTGTTTTATTCCTTTGTCCTTTAAATAATTTCTTTTTAAAAAGTTTTTTCTAGGTTTTTCATCACTTTCTATTTGAGTGTGTTTTTTTCTTTTGTTATAAACAAATAGAAAGAATCTAAATATTGCATTTGCTACAACAATCAAAGCAGCTATATAAACTATGTAATCACCATGTTTGGTGTAAAAACTTATATTTTCTTTTGTATTATCATAAATTGGTACATTATAAACTCTATAATTTTCTGTAAAAGGTTCAATAGGTTCTATAACTTCTCCCCATGCAGTAATTAAACAAGTAATCCCACTATTTGTAGATCTTACTACACTTTTTCTGTTTTCTATTGCTCTAAAAGCTCCTAAATACATGTGTTGCTGTTCAGCAGCAATAGATTTAGACCAACTATCATTAGATAGGTTTAGTAAAAGAGTCGATCCTCCAAGTACAAAATTTCTACTTATATCAGAAAAAATATCTTCAAAACAAATTGATGTAGAAAATTTTAAACCGTTGTAATTAAAAACCTTTGAAACATCAGATGGTAACCACCACTTATAATCGTTAGCCTTTAAGAAATCATAAAACTTAGGAAATTGTTTTTGATAGGGGAAATATTCTGTAAAAGGTACTAGGTGTTGTTTTCTATATGTATCTTTTAATTCTCCATTTGCAAAAAGAATTACAGTATTATAATCATCTCTATTCCAGTTGCCATTTTCATCAAAAGGAGGTAATCCATTATCTTTTAAAACACCTTCAACATTACCCGTAACTAGTGGGATATCTAGCTCTTTACCAAAACTAACAAAATCATCAACTAGTTTAGATGTTCGTTGACTGCTAGGATATTTAGTATGCCAAGCAACACTTGGTACAAAAGCAGTTTCACTCCACATAACCAAATCAGGATCAAGTTTTAATGACTCTAAGGTTAAATTCTTCATTTTCTCAAAATTACTCTTGTATTGAGTATAACCACCTTCCCAAGTATCAGCATTATGTTGAACTGTTGCAATTTTTACATATCTATCTGGTTCTTTATATTTCCAATAATTAATAGAAGAATATCCATAAATTAACACACAAACCATTATAAACATATAAAGATATATTCCATCTCTTCTTTCTAATAAGAAAGTAGAGACATTCTTATTGTTTTCTCTATTTACTAAATAATTTGCAATAAATGACTGAGGTAAAAATAATAAAAATGAAATACCCCACATTCCAGTAACACTAGCTAATTGAGCAATTACTGGTAGATTTATTGTTGTAGAAGCTAAAGATCCATAAGCATAAGCTAAAAAGCCTTGTTGAACAATATAAGAATATAAAACATATCCAATAGCTTGAGCTATGGCCTTAAATTTTTTTGGAAAAACGTAAAATAATTTTAATAAAGGAAAGAAAAATATTAATTGAATACCTTTTGCAATAGGACCAATAAATATTGCTAATGGGTGAAAGGTACTGAGCCAATAATTAAAAATTCCTAAAAAGGTTGCTCCAAAAATAAATCCTAATAAAGGGGTGTATCCCCATTTTGTTCTGTTAACAGCATAAAGCATTGGTATAAAAGCAATAAATGCTAAAATAGGGAACCCTTCATTATCCAGAAAAGAGGGAAAGGCAAAAGCGTAAATAACAGCGGAAAGGATTGTTAAAAATATTTCAAAAGGTAATGAATAAAATTTTCGTTTTTTCATTAAACTGCTCCAATAGACAAGTAATTTTATAAGATAATAACATTATAAAGTCTATTAAGATACTAAATTAATACTTTTTTAAAAAAAATTCATAAAAACTATTGACGAAAATCATAATAAAATATAATGTAGCCAACGTGTTCGAAAGAACAGTTTTGGTGGCATAGCTCAGTTGGTAGAGCAAACGGCTCATATCCGTTTTGTCAGGGGTTCAAGTCCCTTTGCCACTATAGACCTAGTTTAATTACTAGGTCTTTTTTTTGCCCAAATTTATAACTTAGTGCATAAGTGTTATAGTTTTTCATAAGTATTTAATTTTTAATTCTTTATATATAAGCAATTAAGTAATATATTGCTTTTTTAATAAAATTTTAATAATAATTGTTGACATAAGTTGCAAGATATATTACATTTTAAACATAAAGAAACTAAATAACAAAAATAATTAAAAGGAAAACAAAATTATGAAAAAATTATTAACCATCTTAACAGCAGCATTAATCGTATCAGCTCCATTATTTGCAATGGGTCCTGGCTCATCAGAAATAATTGGACAATCAGCTGATGTACAACTAAAAACAAATATTGCTGAAACACCTGTTTCATATCAATTAGCTTATGACGATGAAGTAATTGCTGATGGTATTGAATCTTATGAAATCGGCGTTCAACCTTTAACAGAAGATGGTTATACAAAAGAATTTACAGTAGTTGCAACAAGTAATTTAAACTCTGATTTAAAAGTTAATGTTGATGTAACACCTTATTCCTTTAAAACAACCTTAAACAATGGTAAAGATAATTTTGATTCAAAAATCACTCCTAAAGTAAATACTTCAACAGATATTACAACTTTAACTGCTGGTAAACATGTAGGCTTATTAGTAAATCAATTTAATTTAAGTTGGAAAGGAAATAGTGAGCTTCCAGCTGGAGACTATGTAAGTAACGTAAAAATTGAATATTCAATTCAATAATAATTAACTTGATACTCAATCCAATAAATAGGGTATAAATATATTATAAAGAAACTTGGCAACCTTCGGGTTGCCATCTTTAATTTCTTATTATTTATTTAAAATTTTCATTGACAAATCCATTATTAATTAGTATTCTTTATTTATTAATAATCAATATTAATAAGAAGGAGAAAAAAAATGAAATTATATGATTATGTAGTAAAAGATATGAATAACAATGATGTTGAGTTATCCTCTTATAAGGATAAAGTAGTTTTAGTTATTAATACTGCAACAGAATGTGGCTTTACTCCACAATATGCTCCTCTAGAAAGTTTATATAAGAAATATAAAGATAAAGGTCTTGAAATCTTAGATTTTCCATGTAACCAATTTGGTGAACAAGCTCCTGGTAGCATTGATGATATTCATAAATTTTGTACAGGTCGATTCGGAATAACATTCCCACAATTTGCAAAGATTGATGTAAATGGCGAAAATGCTATTGATTTATATAAAGATTTAGTAAAAAACACAACCTTTAATGGTTTTGATAAAGAACATGAGATTACACCAGTTCTTGAAGATTTGTTACCAAAATTTGATAAAGATTATGCAAAGAATAGCAAAATCAAATGGAATTTTACAAAATTCTTATTTGATAGAAATGGTAATTTAATTAAAAGATTTGAACCAACTTATGACCTTGAAAAAGTAGAAAGCGAAATAGCTGCTTTATTATAGTGATAATAAAAATCCTTAGATTTAGTGAATAAAAGTAAAATATCTGTAGTTTTTTTGCTGCAGATATTTTTTTATTTCTATTTATTTATTATACTTAATATAAACAATAATTAGGAGATGTATATGGAAAGAAAACAATATGTATGTCCAAAGTGTGGTTGCACTCATTATCAAACTGATGTATTTCAAGCAACAGGTGGAAATTTTGCAAAGATTTTTGATGTACAAAATAAGAAATTTGTTACAATAAGCTGTGATAATTGTGGATATACTGAACTATATAAGAAAAACAGTTCTAGTGGTATGAATATTTTAGATTTCTTGTTAAATTAGAGGCATATGATAGGATTTTTTATAAAAAAAGCATTTTTTGATGCTTGGGATAATTTAATTGGTTTAGTTTTGTCTAATTTAGGCTTTTTATTAGTATTAATGGGATTTTCATTTGGAATGCAATATATGAGTTCCTCATTAATTTTGACTTTTTTAATAATTGTAATAGCTTTAGTCCTATTTTCTTTCCACAGTGTTGGGGTTGCAAATATTACTTTAAATTATAGTGATTATAAAAGAGTAGGATTTGCTGGATATAAAGCTGGAATAAAAACCTTTACCTCCCATGCTATATTTTTATCAGTAATTAACTTAATGTTAGTTCTTTTAGCAACTGTCGTACTTCCTTTTTATTTGAGTATAACTAGTTTTATTGGACTGTTTTTAGGTGTTATTACTTTTTGGATTTTGATTACTGTATTAATATCAATTCAATATTATTTGCCATTAATGAGTAGATTTACTGGCGATAAACCTCTTAAAACATTTAAAAAATGTTTTATTATGGCAATTGGTAATTTAGGTGTTTCAATATTTTTAGCTGTATTTAATATAATTCAAATTGCTTTAACCCTTGTAACTGCAGGATTATTATTCAACTTTACTGGTATAACCTTAGCAAATCAAATTGCGTTTAAATTATTATTATTAAAATTAGATTGGTTAGAAGAAAATCCAGAAGAAGACATTAAACATGTTAATTGGGATGATATCTTATATGAAGAAAGGGAAAATGTTGGTCATAGATCAATAAAAAACATGATCTTCCCTTGGAAAGATTAATTTATGTCAAAAGAAATTGAATTAAAAGCTCATGTTGATGATTATCAAGCAACTTTAAGTTTATTGAGAGGATCATCTGATATTAGTGATGAGAAATATACTGAAAAATTTGATATCTATTTTTTTAATCCAATAGTTAATCAAGCTTTTAGAGTCAGAAAAGAATTAAAAAAACAAGAAGATACTATTTTAAGTAAAAAAACAATATATACAGTAAAAGATAAATATATTGATAATGGAATAGAACTAAATACTGAGTTTGAAGTAGATTTAGGGTTTGATGAGTTTAATTCTTCAATTGTATTTTTTGATAAATTAGGCTTTAAAGAATCACATAGAAAAGAAAAAAAAGGTTATTCCTTTATCTATAATAAGTTTGATACTCCTTTGCATATTGAGTTGTTAGAAGTTAATGATTTAGGTTGGTTCTTTGAAATTGAATTTGTAGTAGACGATGAGATTGATGAAATCAACTCAGGAAAACTTGTTAATAATTTATATGAAACTTTAGAAAAATTTAAAATACCATATTCAAATATAGAAAAACGATACTATTCAGAAATGATTATAGATTAAAAGTTAGGCCTTTAAGCAATTAAAGGCCTTATTTATTATATTAATGAGAATAAATTTATAGCTAATAAGCTAATTCCCAAGAGCATAAATATAGAATTTGTTTTTGCTTCACTATCTCCTAAAATAATATAAATAAATGAAGAAATACTCAAAATTATACTACAGAAAATAAAAGAAAAATCATAAGAACCTATTAGCATTAAAAATGGTAATAAAGAAGTAAAAAACATTTCAATTTTAAAAGCAAACTTTGTTCCAATACCCATACATAATAGGGCTAAAGCAATTAAAATAAAGGATATAAAAATTACTACATTAATATTTTCAGCACCAAAAAGGACTCCAACTAAAAAGTTGATGTTCAATAAAATTACTAACTTAATTGCTTCAGATACTCTAAATAAAGGGTTTCTAACTAAACTTGAAGCATGAAACAAATGATAAACTGCTCTTAGAATATAAAAACCTATTAAGAAAGAAAAAAGCGTTACAATTAATAAACGAGAAAAAGCTGGTGCTTCAAAATTTAAATTTACTCTATGAGATAAAAATAATACTAAGAAAGTAATAGATATCATAGTACTTAAAATATCTACAATAGCATTAAAAGTTGTAGCGGGTTTATAGCTTTTTGTTTTTTTATTGTATTTTGAGATATCATAATTAAATTTAAAACCAGTTCCATTTAATAAAGTACAATTAAAATCGAGCTTTTTAACTTTATCGCTGTGCTGAGATATTTCATCAACTTGATTTTTAAAATCATTAAATAGTGCTTTAAGTTCGTTATTATCCATAATTTAACTCCAAAACTTGTTCGTTTTTACATCATTAATTAAGAATGAAATTTTATCTTTTAACTTTTCTAAGATTTGTTTTTCAGCTAATTTATGATCTGTTTTTGCAAGTTCTTCTTCTTCTTTAAAGTATAATGCTTTACCAATATTTGCATAGTAATTTTTATTTACTACTGTGATCTTTCTTCTAGCGGTTGTGCTATGTTTATCTTTTACACGTCTTTTAGGTGCAATTAAGCCTATAGGTATAATTGGAACTGGATATTTCAAATATATTCTAGCTATTCCGGCTCTAAAAATATCTAATTCTTCTTGAGTATTTAATCGTCCTTCAGGAAATATATAAACATTATCACCATCTTTTAAATATTTTACAGCAGCATCAACAACATTATATTTGTCTTCTTTTGTCAATGCAGGAATTTGTTCAGTCCAATATAAGAATTTGTTTACATATTTGATAGAAAAACCAGGGCCAATTACCATATGAAGTGGTTCTTTAGTTAACGTAGTTACAAAATGAACATCTGATGAAGAAAAATGATTAGAGCAAAAAATCTTTGGTCCTTTTACAAATTCTTCTTCTTTCCAGACATAAAAATCATAGTTAAAATTAAGAGATATTCTTACTATGCTTTTATATATGTTATGTAATATTTTAGCTTTTCGTTTCACGAAATTAATTATTAAATTAAAATTTATAAAAATCAAGATGATTTTATATATTTAAAAAATTAAATTTAAAAGAAAATTTATGATAAAAACACAAGTATATGCTATAATGCTATTAGATACATAATTATTATAAAAAATTAATTTTTTTTATATATTTGTAAAAAAAAGTATGTTAGTGCAACTTTTTTAAGGTTAGGGTTGGGATATATAAATTTATTAATAAAAAATTGAGGAATATATTTAATTAATAATTAGAAAAGAAAAATAAAGGTTTGACATTATTTTTGTTAATGTTATTATATAAAAATCCACTATTAAATTTAAAGAGGAGAATTAGTAATGAAAAAATTTGCTACTTTACTATGTGCTATGTTAGCACTAGGTTCATTCGCAGTATTTGCAAATGGACAAGCTGAAGGTACACAATCTTCAGAAACTACTTTAAGAGTTGGTATGGTTACCGATGCTGGAACAATTGATGACAAATCCTTCAACCAAGGAACTTGGGAAGGTATCGTTAGAGCTGGTGATGATTTTGGATTCACTCCAAAATATATTAAACCTGCTGGAACAACTGAAGCTGACTATATTGCTGGTGTTGCTGATTTAGCTGACAGTGGTTATAATATGATTATTACTCCTGGTTATAAGTTCGAAACAACTATCTTCAAAGCTCAATCAGATTATCCTGATGTAAAATTTGTTTTATTAGATGGTGTTCCACATGCTGGTGATTATAATGTTGTAATTAAAGATAACACAGTTGCAGTATCATGGGCAGAACAAGAATCAGGTTTCGTAGCTGCTATTGCTGCTGCATTAAAGATGCCTAATAGTAAATTTGGTTTTGTTGGTGGTATGGAAATTCCTGCAGTTCAAAAGTTTAACTGGGGCTGGCAACAAGGTATTAAATATGCAAACGAAAATTTAGGTACTAACGTATCAATCGCACAAGAAGACTGCTTATACTCAGGTTCATTCAGTGATGTAGCTTTAGGACAACAAATGGCTGCAACAATGTTTGACAGAGGTGTTGATGTAATATTCGCAGCAGCTGGTGGTGTTGGTGTTGGTGTTATTAACGAAGGTAAATCTCAAAGAACTGCTGGAAATGATAAATGGGTAGTTGGTGTTGATATTGACCAATATGCTGATGGTTTAATGCCTAATGGTGAATCATGTATCTTAACTTCTGCTATGAAATATTTAGATAGAGCATCATATGATATGATCAAAGATGTTTTAGAAGATAAATTCCCTGGCGGACAATCACTTGTTTTAACAGCTAAAGAAGATGGTGTTGGTATTCCTACTAACAATCCTAACTTATCAGCTGATATTCAAGCAAAATGTGATGAAGTATATTCACAAATGAAATCTGGTAGCATTTCTGTTGCTGCTGAACAACTTCCTGGCCTATGGAAGTAAGCATTTAATTGCCATTATCAAGGCCACCATTATATTTGGTGGCCTTGTATGTATTAAGCAATTATATGTATTTTTACACACTAGGAGATATATATGGATTATTCAATTGAAATGCTTCATATTCGAAAAGAATTTCCAGGGATTGTAGCTAATGATGATATAACTTTACAAGTTAAAAAAGGCGAAATCCATGCAATTCTGGGTGAAAATGGTGCAGGAAAATCAACTTTGATGAGCATTCTATTTGGTTTGTATAAAGCAGATAGAGGTGAGATTAAAATTAATGGTGAAATTGTTGAAATTAATAACCCTAATGATGCAACAGCTCATAAAATTGGAATGGTACATCAACACTTTCAATTAATTGAGAATTATACTGTTACAGAAAATATCATTTTAGGGAAAGAAGGCAGTTTTATACTGAACAAGAAGGATGCTTCTCAACGCATCAAAGATTTATCTGATAGATATGGGTTAAATATTGATCCTGATAGTGTCATCGAAGATATAACAGTTGGTATGCAACAACGTGTTGAAATATTAAAAATGTTATATGTTGATGCAGATATCTTAATTTTTGATGAACCCACAGCTGTTTTAACTCCACAAGAAATTGATGACTTATTAGAAATTATGAGAGGTCTAAAAAAAGAAGGTAAATCTATTCTTTTAATTACTCATAAATTAGATGAAATAAAAGCTGTAGCAGATAGATGTACTATTATCAGACGTGGAAAAATGATTGATGTTGTTGATGTTGATAGTATTTCTCAAGCTGAAATGGCAGCTTTAATGGTTGGCCGTCCTGTTAACTTTAAAGTAGTAAAAGATGAAGCAAAACCAGGTAAACCAATTTTAGAAGTTAAAAATCTAAATGTATTAAATGCAAAGAAAATTCTTGGTGTAAAAGATTTTTCACTTTCGGTAAGAGAAGGGGAAATCGTTGGTATTGCAGGTGTTGATGGAAATGGTCAATCTGAATTAATTGAAGCTATTACTGGATTAAGAAAAATTGAAAATGGTCAAGTTCTAGTTAATGGCAAAGATATTACTCATGTTACTATTCGTGAAAAAAATGAAGCAGGCGTAGGTCATGTTCCAGAAGACAGACAAAAACGTGGTTTAGTATTAGATTATAATTTAAAAGATAATTTCGTTATAAAAGATTATTATCATAAACCCTTTAGTAAAAATGGTATTTTACAACAAAGTGTTATGAAATCTTATGGCCAAAATATTATTGATACTTTTGATGTAAGATCTGGTGAAGGTTTATCATCTGTTGCTGGAACTCTTTCTGGAGGAAATCAACAAAAAGCAATTGTTGGTAGAGAAATTATTGGTAATCCAAAGTTACTAATAGTAGTTCAACCAACTAGAGGTTTGGATGTTGGTGCAATTGAGTTTATTCATAAACAAATTGTTGCACATAGAGATGCTGGCAATGCTGTATTACTCGTTTCTTTTGAATTAGATGAAATCTTTAATTTATCAGATAGAATTGCTGTTATAAGTGATGGTAAATTGATGGATATTGTAAATACTAAAGACACTGATGAAAGAGCTGTAGGACTAATGATGGCTGGTGTTTCCTCAAAAGGAGATAAGTAAGATATGAGTACTAAAGTGAAAAAAGAATTAAAAAGTAATGACTTTATTATAGCTATTAGTGCTGTAATTTTAGGTCTAATTGCTGGTTCTATATTAATATTAATAATTGGAGAAAATCCTATTTCTGCTTTTAGATATCTATTTAAAGGCGCATTGATGAATGTTAGACGTACTGGAACAACTTTAGCAATTACAACTACATTAATGTTAGTAGGTTTATCAATTGCATTTGCATTTAAAACAGGACTATTTAACATTGGTGCTTCAGGACAAATCTTAGCTGGTGGTGTTGTTGGTACTGCAGTAGCCTTTGCAACAAATTTACCTCATGTACCTACAATTTTCTTAATCATAATTAGTGGATTTTTAGCTGGTGCAATTTGGGGCTTAATTCCTGGTTTATTAAAAGCATTTTTTAATGTTCATGAAGTTGTTTCAACAATAATGATGAACTGGATTGCTTATTGGAGTGTTTATTACTTTGTTCCTGCTTTCTTAAAAGGACCATCATTAGAGACAGAAAGTGCTATGTTACCTTATGAAAAGACATTAAGAGTAGAATGGCTAACAAAAATATTTAATGGATCAAACTACATTAATACAGGTCTATTTGTAGCAATTATTGCTGTAATTGTCATTAAATTTATTATGGATAAAACTACATTAGGCTATGAGTTAAAAGCAGTTGGTTATAATAGATTTGGTGCTGAATATGCTGGTATTAAAGTTAATAGATCTGTTGTATTATCAATGATGATTGCAGGTGGATTAGCAGGTCTTGCTGGTGTTGCATATTATTGTGGTTATTCAGGAAAAATACAAATTGGTGTTTTACCTTCACAAGGATTTGATGGTATCGCAGTTGCATTATTAGGAGCAAGTTCTCCAATAGGAGTTGTTTTCTCCTCAATATTCTTTGGAATTCTACAAGCTGGTAAAGGTTTTATGAGTGGTAATACTTTTGTTCCACCAGAAATTGCTGATACTATTATTGCTGTAATAATTTATTTTACTGCAACTAGTGTTATGTTTAAAAAATTCTGGGATAAGAAATTTAAGAAAATTAATGAAAAACGAAATATAAAAATGGCAGATTCAAATGCTGTAGAGGAGGATGCTTAATATGTGGGATACTATTACTCAAATTGCTCCATACGCAGTTGCATATACAATTCCTTTGTTAATGGGATCTTTAAGTGGTCTAGTTAGTGAAAGAAGTGGTGTTGTTAATTTATGTGTTGAAGGATATATGTTAGTTGGTTATTTCATAAGTGCATTAACTATTTCAGTTTTACAACCAATAATTGGTAATTCTGCTTTATTAATTGGTTTGATTGTTGCTATGGTTGGTGGTGCTATATTCTCATTATTGCATGCTTTTGCATCTATTAGTTTAAAAGCAGACCAAGTTATTAGTGGTACAGCTGTTAATTTAATTGCAACTGCTGTTACAGTATATATTGCTAGAACTGTTACAGGTTCAGGAAATATTTCAATTATGTTAGGTATTGTAAGAAGCGATGTTCCTCTTTTACATAATATTCCAATTTTAGGTAAATTAATTTTTACAAATACATATTGGAGTACTTGGTTATGCCTAGGTATTTGGGGTTTCTTCTGGTGGTTATTGTATAAAACAAGTTTTGGCTTAAGACTAAGAGCTTGTGGTGAACATCCATCTGCAGTTGCTTCTGCTGGTATTAATGTACATAAGATGAGATATATTGCTGTTATGTTATCTGGTGCTTTAGGTTCCTTAGCTGGTGGTGTTATGATTGTAACTTATAGTGGTGAATTTAATGGATCTGTTGCTGGTCTTGGATTCTTGGCTGTTGCAGCTATGATTTTTGGTCAATGGAAACCATTAGGAATTTTAGGAGCAACTTTCTTCTTTGGTATTGCTACTACAATTGGTAACGTATCACAATTATTCTCATCCTTATCTTCCTTCCCACCAGTAATATTTAAGGTTTTCCCTTATGCTGTTACTTTGATTGCTTTAGTACTATTTAGTAAGAGTAGTGCAGCTCCAAAAGCTGATGGTGAACCTTTTTAATAGGATTGTTAATAATAATAAATTAGTATATTATAATAGAGACTTAATTTTTAGGTCTCTATTTTTTTGTGGAGTTATTAGATGGAATTTCGTGCATCTCATATATTAGTTAAAGACAAGGCTCTAGCTCAAAAAATCGCAACTGAAGCAAAATCTGGTGTGAATTTTGCAATGCTAGCTAGAAAGTATTCTACTTGTCCTTCAAAAAGTAAAGGTGGGGATTTAGGCTGGTTTAAACCAGGACAAATGGTACCTCCTTTTGAAAATGCTGTAAAAAAATTAGCTTATAATAGAATCAGTGATCCTGTTAGAACTCAATTTGGCTATCATATAATAAAAAAAACTGGAGTTAAAGATTAATTATGGATGAAATAATTATATATACAGATGGTGGTTGTAAAGGTAATCCTGGCGTTGGGGCTTGGGCTTTTGTAATGTATAGTGGTAATCAATTTATCACTGAACAAAGTGCTGGTTTAAAATATACTACTAATAATCAAATGGAATTAACTGCAGTAATTGTAGCATTAAAAACATGTTTAACAACTAATCCTAAAAAAATTATATTACATACAGATAGTCAATATGTAAAAAACGGTATTACTACTTGGGTACACAATTGGAAGAAAAATGGTTGGAAAACAGCAAATAAGAAACCTGTAAAAAATAAAGAATTATGGGTGGAATTAGATGCTCTTAATTCACAGTTAAATGTTGAATATAAATGGGTTAAAGGTCATGCTGGAATTGAATTAAATGAAAGATGTGATACTTTAGTAAATATCGAAATGGATAAATTGAGTATTTAAATGAAAAATAAAGATGTTCCCTTATTATCTATTTTTTGGTCTTTTTTTTCTGTAGGTTTAATAACTTTTGGAGGAGGCTATGCAATGCTTCCTTTTTTAGAAAGAGAAATATGTGATAAGAAAAATTGGATTACTAGTGATGATTTGTTTGATTTTTATGCACTAGGACAATGTACTCCTGGTATTATTGCAATAAATGTATCAACTTATATAGGCTATGATAAAAGAGGGTTGTTAGGAGCTATTTTTGGATCAATTGGAATAATAGCTCCTTCTGTAATAATTATTACAGTAATAAGTGCATTATTTATGAACTTTCAATCTAATGTATATGTAATTGCAGCGATTTCTGGTATTAAAGTAGTTGTTTGTGCAATTATGACTCATACAATATATAAATTAGTTAAAAAAAGTATTGTTGATAAAGCCACTTTTATATTATTTCTTTTAGCTTTAGTTGCGCTTTTCCTTTTCAATGTAAATATTATAATCTTAATAATTTGCTCAATTATTTTAGGTATTTTAATTAGAAAAATACAAAGGAAAATGAAACATGTTAAATAATTTATGTATGCTTTTCTTTGAATTTTTCAAAATTGGATTATTTACTATTGGGGGAGGTTTAGCTTCAATTCCTTTTCTAAATAACCTTTCACAAATACATCCTGAGTGGATAACTCAAGTAGATATTTCAAATATGATAGCTATAAGCCAATCAACTCCTGGACCAATGGGTGTTAATATGGCAACTTTTACTGGTTACAAAGTAGCTGGTATATTAGGTGGAGTAGTTGCTAGTATCGCTTTAGCATTACCTGCATTTATTATCATAATAATAATATCAAAATATTTAAAAAGCTTTAATGAAAAATGGTATGTAAAAGACGCAATGTATGGACTAAGAAGTATAGTTTTAGCATTAATTATTTTTGCTGTATCAAAAGTCTTTATCATAACTTTATTAAATGCTGATTATTCAGTTAAATATTTAGAAGTTGTTCTTTATTTAATTTTTGTAGTTTTATATAAGAAAATAAAATTGCACCCGATGATCTACATTGTAGCAGGTGCAATTATTGGTATTATATTTCATTTACCTAGTTAATTGATTTTTCCATATTTTCTTTTGCAATTGATAGCATAAGCTTAATTCTATTTTCTTGATTTACTTTAGTTGCTGATGGATCATAATCAATTGGAACAATATTTGTATCTTTAGCTCTTTCGCTGATGCTCCTAATCATACCTTTACCGGCTATATGGTTAGGTAAGCATCCAAAAGGCTGAGCACAAATAATATTTTTATATCCTAATTCACTTAATTCTAGCATTTCACTAGTTAAGAGCCAGCCTTCACCCATTTTTACTCCATGGTCAATTATCCCGTTACAAAGGGACTTCATATGAGCAAAACCTTTTGGTAAAGTAAATTTATCAGTAACACGGTTAACATTTTTATAAATCATATTTTCAAAAGCTTCAATAATAGTTAATCCAAGTTTTCTAATAGGGTAAGATACAATTCTCTTAAAGCCACCATAGTATCTAATATCATATTTAGCATTTTCCATCCCATACAAGAAAAAACCTAATAGTGATGGTATCATTACTTCACAGCCTTGTTCTTCTAAGAAATCTTGCAAGTGATTATTCCCCAAAGGTGCAAATTTAATAAATATCTCTCCAACTATTCCAACTTTAATTTTATTAGTTTTATTAATTGGAATATTAGTAAAATCTTTAGTAATTCCCATAAGGTTTCTTTTCATTGCCCAACCGATATATCCACTATTATTTTTAAACTTATTAGATAATAAATCTATCCATTTATTAACAATTGCTTCTGTTTCACCTTTATTTACTTCATAAGGACGAGTTTGATTACTTAATAGAGTTAATAAATCTCCATAAACAATACCAGCAAAAGCTTGTAATATAATTCTCGGAGTTAATTTAAAGCCTGGATTCTTCTCTAATCCAAAGGATAATGAGATTACTGGAATATATTCTAAATTAGCTCTTTCTAAGGCTTTTCTTAATAAGAAAATATAATTACTTGCTCTACATCCTCCACCAGTTTGAGTAATAACCAAAGCAATTTTATGTTTATCATACTTACCACTATTAATTGCATCCAGCATTTGTCCAATAACCAATTGAGCAGGGTAACACATATCATTGTGAACATATTTTAATCCTTCTTGAATAACAGAAGGTCCTTCATTGGTTAAAAGTTCAGCTTTATAGCCATTATTAGTAAAAACTTCTTTTATGATTTCAAAATGGATAGGCAACATTTGAGGAAGTAAAAGAGTATAATCCTTTTTCATTTTTTTAGTAAAAATGACTCTATTTTCTTTTTTCATTTTTATCCTCCTTAATTGCTGCTAATAAACTTCTTAGACGAATTCTAACAGAACCAAGGTTTGCAATCTCATCAATCTTTAATTGAGTATAAATTTTATTTTTTTCTCTTAAGATTTCTTTAACTTCATCTGCTGTAACTGCATCAAGACCACAACCAAAAGATACCAATTGAACAATATTCATATCATCTTGATCATTTACATAATGAGATGCTAAATACATTCTGTTGTGATATGTCCATTGATTTAAAACATTAAAAGATTTTTTATCAATATATGGTGCAAGTGAATCTTCACTAACTATAGCACAACCTAATTGAAGTATTAATTCATCAATACCATGGTTTACTTCAGGATCAATATGATAAGGACGGCCACAGAGAACAATTATTTGCATATTTTTTTCTCTAGCTAGTTTTATTATTTCTTGACCTTTAGTAATAATATTATTTCTATACTCATTTTGAGCTTTATATGCTGAATTAGTAGCTAGAATAAGTTCTTTATTATTAAATTTTCCATATTTTTTCATTATTAATTTCAAGCGCTTAAAAAATTTATTTTTATTAGCAAGTGAAATATATTCATTTATAAAAGTAACATTACTTTCATCAAGCTGAGGTGTATTTTTAGAAATAACTTCACCATAATAAGCAACAACTGGACAATTGAAATTATTATCAGACTTTTTCTCATCAACATTAAATGAAGAATTAGGGAAGAAAATTTTATCAACACCCATTTCTATTAATTCAATTACATGACCATGCACTAATTTAGCTGGGTAACAAATAGTGTCGCTTGGGACCTGACTTTGGCCTTTTAAATAAGTATCTCTTTTAGAAAAAGGGGATAGATAAACTTCAAAACCAAGTTCTGTAAATAAAGTATAATAGAAAGGAGCTAATTCAATCATTGATAGAGCTAATGGGATACCAAGTTTTCCTCTAGTACCTTTTTGTGGTTTTAAATTATTAATATAGTTTTGTTTATATTTAAATATATTTAATAATTCACTATCTTCTATAAAATTATCAGGATTAGTAAATCTTTCACATTTATTTCCACTAATTAATATTCTATTATTATCAAATTTATTAATTGTTAATTGGCAGTGATTTGTACAACCTTTACAAACTCTAGTAGTTGTGTTGTGAGAAAAATTGGCTAATTGCTCTAATGATAATATGGTAGTTTCAATATCATCGGTTGCATCTTGTTCTTTTGCAAATAATGCGCAACCAAAAGCTCCCATTAAACCTGCTTCTTTACATCTTGTAACATTAAGATTTAATTCCATTTCAAAGGCTCTTAAAACAGCATCATTTAAGAATGTTCCACCTTGTACAACTATATGCTCACCAAGACCGGTATTTGTTCTTATTACTTTATAGAGTGCATTTTTAACAACAGAGATTGCTAAACCAGCAAAAATATCTTCAATTTGAGCTCCATCTTTTTGGGCTTGTTTAACACTAGAGTTCATAAATACTGTACATCTAGAGCCTAAATCAACAGGATGCTTTGAATTTAAAGCTAAAGTTGAAGCTTCTTCAGTACTATAGCCTAAAGCTTGGAAGAAAGTCTGTAAAAACGAGCCACAACCAGAGGAGCAGGCTTCATTTAGGAAAATATCATCTATTACTCCATCGACAATTTTAAAGCATTTTATATCTTGTCCGCCGATATCGATTATAAAATCAGTATCTTTGTCAAAATATTTAGCAGCTTTATAGTGTGCCATAGTTTCAACTAATGAATATTCTAGATTAAATGCTTTTTTAATTAATATTTCACCATATCCTGTTGAACAACCTTTTTTTAAGTTAATATTTGGATATTGAGAAATAAATGAATTTAAAAATTCTCTAACAGCTTCAACAGGATTACCTTTATTTGGTTGATACCTTGTATGAAGTAAATTATTTTCTTCATCTATTATGCACATTTTTATTGTAGTAGAACCTGAATCAATACCTAGATAAGCATTTCCACTATATTGTTTTGGATCTTTATATTTCAATGAAGCCTTGGAATGACGTTTTCTAAATTCATGAAGCTCCATATCATCTTTAAATAATGCTGGCAAACTATGATATGTGCCAACAACATTAGTATTTTTCAATAGAGAAATTAAAGAATTTATATTAAAACTTTCATTTGCACCGAGCGCAGTACCTAAGGCAACATAATATAGAGAATTTTCAGGACATAAACCTTTAGTATTAAGTGTTTTATCAAAGCAATCTCTTAAAACACTCATAAATGTTAAAGGTCCACCAAGATAAACAATATTTCCTTTTATAGGACGCCCTTGAGCTAAGCCTGAAATTGTTTGGTTTACAACTGCTTGAAAAATAGAAAGCACAATGTCTGGTTTTTTTGCACCTTGGTTAATTAAAGGTTGAATATCACCTTTAGCAAATACCCCGCATCTAGATGCAATAGGGTAAGAGATTGACGCTCTTTTAGCAATCTCATTTAAATCTTCAGTTTGAAGATCTAAAAGGGTCGCCATTTGATCTATAAAACTACCAGTACCACCGGCACATGTACCATTCATTCTTACTTCTAAATTACCATTTAGAAATAAAATTTTAGCATCTTCACCACCAAGTTCAATGACAACATCAGTATCTTTATAAAATTCTAAAATAGAAGTTCTTGTAGCATAAACTTCCTGAATAAATGGGATATCAAGTCTATTTGCCATTCCCATACCAGCTGAACCTGTCAATGAAATATTTATATCTTCAGAATCAATTAAGTTTTTTACTGTTTCTAATAAAATAATTGTAGTTTCTTGTATTTTCGAAAAGTGTCGTTTATATGTTTTAAAAATTATTTTATTGTTACTATCAATTAATACACATTTAATTGTTGTTGATCCTATGTCTAACCCTAACCTCATATATATTCCTTATATTAATCGATTATATTAATCGCAACATCTTACATTATTACAAAATATACTAAAAATGTCAGATTAATAATAGCTATTTAGTTAAAAAAATTCAAATATACTTCTTTTTTATAATAAATATGGTATTATATATACGTGAAAAAAAGTATCTATTTAATAATAATTTTGTTATTTTCGTTGAGTAATATTTATAGTAGTGTTTATGATTCTAATCAAGCACTTAAAGAATTAAATACTGAACATTTTAATATTGTATTTGATGAAACTTCTATAAATGAAGCTCTTATAATTTATTATAATTGTGAAGAATTATATTCATCAATTAGTGATTTTTATAATTTAAAAAGAACTCAAATTATCGATGTGGCAATAACTAGTGATATACAAAATTATAATGCTTATTTTTCACTAAATCCAAACCCTAGAATAGTTTTATATAATACTATTGCTGTTAATAATGATTTTAATGTTTTCTCATCTGATTTGTTACTAAATACTTTTAAACATGAATTAACTCATGCATTAACCAAAATGGGTGAAAATAATATATTTAGAGAATTTTTTTCTCAGGGGTTATCTTTTTCAATGTTTAACATGACCAAGTTTAATTCAGAAGGTCTTGCAGTAATTAGTGAAAGTCAAAATGGAGAAGGTCGATTAAATAATGCCTATTACAAATCTAGAATTTTAGAAATATTATTAGAGGATAAATTTTTAAAATATAATGAAGTTCAAGGTAACAGGGATATATATCCATCTGATGTATTTTATCTATTTGGATCTTTTTTTAATCAATACTTAATTGATACTTATGGATTAGAAAAATTCCAAAATTATGTTAAAGAATTAAATACTCCAAATCTCTTATTTTTAGATGCCAATTATAGTTTTAAAAAAGTTTATTCCAAAGATGTATATCATGTTTGGCAAGAATTTAAATTATCTTTTATAGTCCCAAAGACAAAAAACATTAATTGTATTGAATATGATTATTTACCAAGTTTTATATTTAGAGATAATAATTCAGGTTTAGTTGCTCAGCTTAGAAATGATAGTATAAAAGATGTTGAAACAGGAAAAACTCTTATTAAAAATCTTGATAATACGTATTGGGCTACAGCTAATGAAAATAATATAATTTTAAGCGCATATAAAAGAGATAGATTAATCAAGACTAATACAATTGTAATAGATAGAAATAATAATAAAACAGAATTAGATATAAAGAATTTTAGAATGGCTATTGCTTACAATGATTATATTATTGGAATCTATAATGAAGGACAAAAGCAATATATAGCTTTTGAAAAAAATGGCATTATTGAAAAGAAAATAAATGTAAATGATAATGAATTTATTCAAAAAATAGATATTTTAAATGATAAGATTGTTTATTTATCTCATAGTAACGAAAAATATAAAATTAATATTCTTTTAGAAGATAATAAGTTTAAATCATATGATATTGATAATGTAGAAATTATAGACTTTTCTATATCTAATGATAATAAGAAAATAATTTTAAATACAGTAAAAAACAATCAATTACCAAGATTAGCATATATTGATTTAAAAAATGATCAATTATATATAAATGATTTTGATATGGTAGGTGGGGTTTTTAATCCAATTGTTATTGATGATGAAGTTTATTACATTTCAAAATTCTTTGAAACAAACAAATTAAGAAAAACAAATTTAAATGAATTCGATTTTACTCAAAATCCAATTAACATTAATGAGACTTTAATTGAAAACAAAAATATACCTAATTATGATTTATCAACTTTTAAGAATTATAACAAATTTAAATATATTTTTGATGGATCATTAATTGCTTATGTTTTACCAAATGAGGATTTTAAAACATTCAATGGAAATCTATATTTTGAAAGTATCGATCCAGCAGAATCTTTAAATACTAGAATTTTATTTAATAGTGATTTATATGGTGATTTTAATTCTCACATGATTTTACAGTTCTATAATGAAATTGGAAATGTCTCAAATACTTTTTCACTATTAGCTGATGCACCATTAAAAACTATGTTTGATACAGTACCTAGGGTTAGAGTTGATTACATTTATAGAAGAATTTTTGATTTATTAAACAATAATATAGTTTTCTTAAGTACAGAACAAGGTTTATTTTTGAACAATATTAATTATCATAGCTCCTATCAATTAGGATTTAGACATTCAAGAAGTATTGGGCCAAATTTAGATAATCTTTTTATGTATCAGTTTTATTATCAATTTGATTCTATAATTGATTATTTTAATAATGATTTTGTATATAGAAATGTTCTATCAACAGATCTTAGATTCCCATATTTGTTACCTAATTTAAAAGCTAATAATATTACTTTGAATTTACCTTTTAAGCTATCATATAAATTTTTAATAGATAATCAAGCAAAAATTGCTCACGAATTATCATTATCAGTTCTATTGTATAAACAAAATATTCAATCATCTTTTACCAAATTGCCGTTTTATTTAAATAATATTCAAGTATATTTGGAATATAAATACCCAGGACTAGTAAACCTTTATACATTGTTTGGAGGATCAATTACACAAACAAATTTAAATTTAACAAAGTTTTATCCTGGGTTTAAATATTCATATGGAGTATTATCTAATACTTTTAAATATGAAATTGGATTATATTCTAGTTTTTAGCAGAAACTTTTTCTTTTCCTGTTGCATAAAAGTCAAAAGTTTCTGTTTCTTCAACAGCTTTAACCAATAACTCATCAATTTGCATTTCATTATAGTGTTGAGTTTCAATTTCTACATTTGGTCTAGTTAATGGATGCTTAGGACTAAATATAACACAACAATCTTCATAAGGTAAAATTGAAGTCTCATAAGTATCAATATCTTCAGCTATACTCATAATCTCTTCTTTATTCATACCCACTAATGGTCTAATAATAAGCATAGGGGTAGTGGAATCAGTAAAAGCCATAGAATCAAGAGTTTGACTTGCTACTTGAGATAATGCTTCACCTGTAACTAAACAAGTTCCAGCATTTTTTTTAGCAAGCATAGTAGCTACTTTCATCATACACGCTCTAAACATGAGAGTTGTTTCATCAACATTGCTATGAGCTTTAATCCACAATTGTTGATCTGTAAAAGGAACAACATGTAATCTAGTACCTTGTAAATATGGAGCAATTTTTGATGCTAGAATTTTAACTTTTTCTAATGCTTTATCTGAAGTATAAGGGTAAGCATGGAAATAAATACATTCCATTTTTAATCCTCTACTTGCCATTTTATATCCTGCAACAGGACTATCTATACCACCAGATAATAACAACATTCCTTTTCCTGCAGTTGTAACAGGAAGTCCATTAGGACCTTTTTTCTCTGTAGTATAAATATATGCTTTATTTCTAACTTCAATGTGTAAAATATTATCAGGATTTTTTAAATCAACAGTTAATTTAGGAAATTTTTCATGTACGTTTTTGGCTAATTCACAGCTTAAATCATAAGAACTTAATTCAAAATTTTTATCACTACGTTTTGCTGCAACTTTAAAAGTTCCTTCTTCGCTGAAAGGATATTCATCTAATAATTGATTAACTGTTTCTTTAATTATTTCAATATCTTTATTACATCTAACACATTTAGCAAAACCAACAACACCAAAAGTTGTTGAAAAAGCTAATTCACACTGCTCGTCACTACAAGCACTATCAATTTCAAAATATAAACGACCTTTTTGTTTTGTGACCACATTATGGAAAGGTCTTAATTTTAATTTTATATTATTCTTTAATTTTTTCTCAAAAAAAGGTCTATTTAAACCTTTAAGAGATATTTCACCTAATCTAATTAAATATAATTTGGTTTCCACGTTATCCTACCTTACCAGTGTATCATATATAGAGTTGATAGTTTTAACAAGTAATTCAACATCCTCTGATTTAGTATATTTATCAAACGATATTCTAATACTTGATTTAGCAGTTTTTGAATCAAAATTCATAGCCAATAAAACACTTTCTCCCTTATTTTTAGCATTGTTGCTACAAGCAGAACCAGCAGAAACTAAAAATCCTGCATCATCTAACATTCTTGTAAAAACTTCAGAAGGAAAAGGCTGTACTGAAAAGTTAATAATAAAAGGAGAGTAATTATCCATGGGGGAAAGTATCTGAGGTTTTAAATTATCTCTAACATATTTATTTAGTTCAAAAATTCTAGAATTATCTATTTTTAAACTCTCTTCAAGTGCTACTTTCATTGCAACTATAGCGGCTAAGTTTTCTGTACCTGCTCTTAGTCCTCTTTCCTGTCCTCCACCTCTAGAGAGAGATTGTATATTGCTGTTTTTTGCATATAAGAGGCCGATTCCTCTTGGTCCATGAAATTTATGAGCAGAAAAAGAAGCACTATCAACATCAAGTTTTGTTAAATCAAAATCAACTTTAGAAAGAGCTTGAACAGCATCAGTGTGAAAATAAATCTTTCTATTAAATTCTTTTTCTTTTTCTCTAGTTATTTTAACTAGAGTATCAATATCATTAATAGCTCCTGTGACATTATTAACAGTTTGAATTAATATCATACGAGTTTTACTATTAATATTTTTTTCAAGAGTTTTAGGAGAAATAAAACCATTAGGTGCATTTAATTTAATAACTTTAAAGCCTTTTTCAATTAAAATTCTTTCAAAATTAATTACACTAGCATGTTCTGTTTTATTAATAATTACTTCACCTGGGTTTTTACTCCATAATAGTGATGATAAAATTATACTATTAGACTCCGTTCCGCCAGAAGTAAAATATAGAGTTGCTGGATTAACACCCAATAGAGATGCAATTTCATCTCTTGTTTTTTCAAGTTTCTCTTTAGCTAAATTTCCTAAACTATGATTTGCTGAGGGATTAGCAAAATAATTAATACAAATATCATTATAAGCTTCTAGAGCTTTATTAGAAATTTTTGTTGTTGCTGCATTATCAAAATATATAGACATAACTATAATATTTTACTAAAAATTTATTTTATTCAAGTATTTAATTTAGAAAAAACGATAGTCATTAGAATATATTTTATGATATATTGTAGCCTATGGAAGAAAATATGAAAGTTAAACTATCTTGTGGTAAATTTACAAGTGTAAGTTATGTTAATGATTTAAATGAATTATCTTCAAAATTAAGCACTTTTGGAAACAGAGCTCTATGGGTTGCTGACTCTAATACTGCTAATTTATTTAAGAGATTACCTCCTACTAATATAGTAATTCCAGCCGGTGAAAAATCAAAAACACTTTCAACAGTTGAAAAGATTTTGAAAGTTTGTGTTGATGAAGGCTTATCTAGAAATGATTATATTATAGGTTTTGGCGGCGGTGTTGTTTGTGATTTAGCAGCATTTGTGGCTTCTATTTATATGAGAGGTTGTAAATTAATTCTAGTTCCTACATCTCTTTTATGCATGGTTGATGCAACATTAGGTGGTAAAACGGCTTGTGATTTTATGGGCGGTAAAAACTTAGTAGGGTCATTTTATCCAGCACAAGATGTATTAATTTGTCCATCCTTATTAAAAAGTTTAACTGAAAGAGAATATCACAATGGTTTAGCTGAAGTATTAAAGCATGCTCTACTTTCAAAAGATGAACTATTACATAAATTCTTAATATCAAGAAAAAGTCAAATATTGTTAAGAGATGAAAATACTCTATTAACACTATTAAAAATGAGTTTAGAAGTTAAAAAAGAATTTATAGAAAAAGATCCTGAAGAAAAAATTGGAGTTCGACAAGCTCTTAATTTAGGTCATACTTTTGGACATGCACTAGAATCATCTGGCAGATTCTCAAAATTCTCTCATGGAGAAGCTGTTGCCTGGGGTAGTGTTAGAGCTATCGAAACAAGTTTAGAACTTGGTATAATCGATGAAAAGTTTGCAAATAATGCAATTAAATTATTTAAACTTTATAATTATGATATTGATTATAAAATTGGTAGAGGAGAATGGATTGATTTCTATTCAAGTCTATTGAAAGATAAAAAGAAAAAAGATGGTGTTGTACAATTTGTATTAATGAAAGACCAAGGGGAATATATATTAAGTCCTGTTGATAAAAAGTTGATTATGAAATTGGTTATTTCAAATCCAGTTGGACTTTAACTTATGATTAAGATAATGTTTATATGCCATGG
Organism: Sphaerochaetaceae bacterium; assembly: GCA_963678415.1. Classification (GTDB taxonomy): domain Bacteria; phylum Spirochaetota; class Spirochaetia; order Sphaerochaetales; family Sphaerochaetaceae; genus Pleomorphochaeta. The sequence goes on from OY782833.1 coordinate 440,562, forward strand.
AAATATTTGTAGAAGTCCTATGGCACAGAGTTATTTTTCTCATTTAGTTAAAGAAAAAGGATTAAGTGATAAGTTCTTAATTGAATCAAGCGCTACAAGCAGAGAAGAACTTTCAAATCCACCTCATTATGGAACTAGAGATGTACTATCAAGACATAATATAAAATTAATTAAACATTATTCAAAACTGATTACTAAAGCTGAGGCTGATGAATTTGATTATTTAATTTGTATGGATCAAAATAATATATCAAATTTAAAAAGGCTTATTGATAAAAGAAATTATGATAAAATTTATTTATTATTAGAATTTGCTAAAATTAATAGAAGTATTTCTGATCCTTGGTATACTGGTAATTTCAATCAGACTTATGATGATGTTAAACTTGGTTGTGAAGCACTTTTAGATTATTTAATAGAGAATAATGGCTTATAAGGCCATTATTTTTTTGCTTATTTCATATTAATATTTTGAAATGTTTCATTAATTCATTCAGTTTTAAAAAAATATTTTTTTATTGTTATATTTTTATTTTATTTCATTGTAAGTAATTAGGTATATAGTTGTTAAATTTATGAAACGTTTCATGAAAAAATGCTGAAACAATAAAAAATTTATTTGACGTTTTACTCGAGTGTGAATAACATTAAATTATGACAAACAAGATGACTGTAAGAGAATTATCAGAAAAAATAGGAGTAAGTGCTAGCACATTATCTAGAGTATTGAATCATCCAAATCTAGTAAAAGAAGAAACTAGAGATATGATTCAACAAAAACTCGATAGTATTGGTTATAGCTTATCTGATAATAAAAGAAAGAAATCTAATTATGTAATAGGATTAACAATTTCAAATCCTAGATCAGTTTTCGCATCAGCTCTTATTGGTTGTATCAGTGAATTATTATCTGATACAAATTATCAATTATTAGTTTTTGATATAAAAAAACGACAATATATATTAAGTTATTTTGTTAAACATCCTGAATATTTGGAAAAAATTGATGGATTAATTATTAGTACAGCTTTAGTAGATGAAAATGCTAAAAATTATTTTGAAAAGAACAACATTCCTCTAGTCTTATTACAGACTAGGTGCGAAGGAACTTTTAGTATACATAACAATAATTTTATTGGCTGTAATGATGCTGCTCTATATTTAATATCAAGAGGTTATACAAAAATAGCCTTTGTCAGTTGGGCACCTTTTGATGAACATATTAGAGATAGGTATATGGGCTTTAAATTAGCTCTTGAAAGAAAGAATTTAACACTTGATGATAAATATCATATAACGGTTGAACTATCAGCTGAGGGTGGTTATCAAGCTGCAAAGCAATTGATGGAATTAGACGATCCTCCTCAAGCAATCTTTTTTGGTTGTGATGATATGGCTGCTGGTGGATACCGATATTTAATGGAAAATAATTATTCGATACCTGATGATGTAGGTATTATGGGTTTTGATAACATGCAGATAGCTTCACTGCTTGCATTAACAACGCTCGATCAATCTATAGAATTAAAATGTCAAATAGCTGTGGATTATTTATTACATAAATTAAATCCAAAAACCCATGAGTTTTTATTCGATATGAAAGATGAAGTAAGTATTACACCCAAAATTATTATACGAAAAACTATTAAATAATACTTAAAACATAAATTTGAAACTTAAAACAATTTACTTAAAAACTAGGTGAATTGATTAGATATGTACAATTAAAAATTAGGAGGATTTTTATGAAATATGTAAAATTCGGAATTTGTACTGCACTATTATTGTTTGCAACAACTTCTATTTTTGCTAATGGGCAAAAAGAAGAAGCAGCACCTGTAGTGACTCAAGAAGCTCAAGAGCCAGTAACAATTGAATATTGGACTACTCAAACTCAGACAGATAGACAATCAACAATTCAATTGTTAATTGATACTTTTGAAGTAATGAATCCAAATATCAAAGTTAAATTAATTGCTGTTGATGAAAATGATTTAACATCCCAAATGGCTACTGCTGCAAGTTCAAACACATTACCAACATTGGTAGAAGGCCCTGCAACAACAATGGTTTCTTTTGGTACAGATGGATTAATTGATGTTAATGCTAACAAAGCTACAATTGATAGTATTGGTAGAAGTAAATTCTTTGATGGCGCATTAAAAATAAATCAATCTGAATCTGGTGCTGCATACGGTATTCCTTTCCATGGTTGGTTACAAGGCTTATGGTATAGAACAGACTGGTTCGAAGAAGCTGGTTTAGAACCACCTACAACTTGGGAAAATATAGAAAAAGCTGCTAAGTATTTCTATAATCCAAGTGAAAATACTTATGGTATTTTAGTTGGTACAAAAGTAGAAAACTTCTCAGAACAATGTTTTACTCCAATCGCTCAATCTAATGGTGCTCAATTATTTGACAAAGATGGAAATTTAACTTTCAACACACCAGAAATGAAAGAAGCAATTGAATTCTATGGCCGTTTAGCACAATATAATCCACCAGGACCACAAACTTGGAGAGCAAGAGACTATTATCTACAAGGTAAGATGGCAATGTTCTTCTATTCAACATACATCATGGATGACTTAGCTATTCAAGATGCTGCAGCTTCTTCATTAACAAGTGAAAACTTCAGTGATCTACAAGGTTCACAATTTGACCCAGAATTAGCAGCTCATACATCAATGGTTCCTACAATTACTAATACAGATTCAGCTTCTTATGGAACAATTGTATCATTAAGTCTTGTTGATCAAGGTGATGCAGCTAAAACTCAAGCAGCAGAAAAATTTGTACAATATTTATTCCAACCTAATTCATATATAACATTCTTACATATGGCTCCAGGTGGAATGAATCCAGTAATTAAAGGTATAGCTGATACAGATGATTTCTTAGATAATCCTGTTCTTTCTAGTTATGGTAAAGATGCTATAACAGAAATCGTTAATGGTATGCAAGACATTAAGTCTTTTGGTATCGTTGATGGTAATAAGATTGAAAAAGCAGATAAGATTACAGCTCAACAAATCCTTCCTCAAATGATCTATAAATACACACAAGAAAATATGGATATTGATAGTGCAATGGCTTGGGCAACTACAGAAATGAAAAAAATTGATTAAATTTTAGTTTTGTTTTCAGGAGAAGGAAACAAAAGTCCTTCTCCTGTTATTAAATTTTAGATTATGGAGGTTTAAGTAATGTCTTCGACAAAACTTACACTTGAACAGAAAGATTCACGCTTAGGAGTAAAATTAGTATTACCATCAGTAATAATAATTGGTTTATTAATTATTTATCCTATCTTTTACAATATATATTTAAGTTTTTTTGATGTTAAATTAAATGGTGATGCTTTTTTCATTGGTGTACAAAATTATGCTAATGTTTTATCTGATCCTACTTTTTGGGCATCTGTAGGGGTAACCTTCCTGTTTGTTATAGCAACGACAACTTTAACAACATTAATGGGATTGTTAGTAGCTTTAGTTATGAACAAAAAATTCCCTGGTAGAGCTATTGTTAGATCTTTAGTTTTATTGCCATATGTTGCTCCTGTTATTTCTACTGTATATTCTTGGCAATTCTTTTTTGACCCAGTAAATGGAATTTTTATGCACCTTATGGTTGATGTATTCCATTTATCAGCAAATAGATTCAATTTAATTGCTGATCCAAAGTATGCCATGTGGGTTGCAGTTATATTCAGTATGTGGAAAGCTTTTCCATTTACTTATTTAATGATTCTCTCTAGATTACAAACTATTGACCAAACTTTGTATGAAGCAGCAGAAATCGATGGCGCAGGTGCTTTTAGAAAATTCATTTCTATTACCTTGCCAGAATTATTCTTTGTTTTGGGATCTATTGTTTTATTAAGATTTATTTGGAATTTTAATAAATTTGAAGAAGTATATTTATTAACAGATAATGTTAAGGTTCTTTCTGTATATACATACTTTAAAGCATTTACAGGAAGTATGGATTTAGGACAAGGCTCAGCTCTTGTAGTAATTCAATTCACTTTATTAATTGGATTAATCTTATTGTATGTAAAGAAGGTATTAAAATGGTAAATGGTAAGCATAGAGTTATAAAAAATATTGGCTTCACAATTTTAGTTTTATTAATTGTTGTATTTAGTATTTTCCCTTTTATACAAATGTTATCAACATCTTTGAAATTCTCATGGGATTGGGGAAATCCTTCTTTAATTCCTACAGAAATTAATACAGGTGCATATTCTGAAATACTTGGATTAAGTGAGGCTGAAGCTGTAGATGTTCCTGCATCTGTACAAAAATTATTAGCAGAAACTCCAAATTTAACACCAGAACAAAGAGATACTATTTTAAGCAAATATACTGATAATACTGACGTATTCCCTTTCTTTAAATATTTTGGAAATTCTCTAAAATTCTCATTAACAGCATCCTTTTTCTCACTGTTAATTGCAATTTTTGGTGCTTATTCAATTGCGAGAATGAAATATAGAGGTCAAACCTTAATCCAAAGAGGTGTTTTATTCGTATATATGGTAGGTGGAATTCTATTATTGATTCCTCTATATAAAATTTCTACAACTTTAGGATTAACAGCAACTGAAGGGGGGACAACATTTGCCCTAGTTGTTATATATATAGTTCAAACACTACCTGTTTGTTTATATATGCTCGGCAACTCATTTAGATCGATCCCTTTTTCAATTGAAGAAGCAGCCTTTATTGAAGGTTATTCAAGATTTCAAACTATTGTAAGAATCATTATTCCTTTAAGCTTTAGTGCAATTGCAACAGTTTGGGTATATTCATTTATGATTGCTTGGAATGAATATTTATTTGCATCTGTATTCTTGAAATCATTTACAGATATGCACACTCTTCCTATTGCTCTTAAAGCTCTATTTGTTTCTAAGAATGCTATTTGGGATAGAATTAGTGCTGCATCATTATTAACAGCCGTTCCAGTTGTTATCTTATTTATGTTAATTCAAAATTTCTTATCAGGAAATACAGCAGAAGGTGGAGTTAAAGAATAAAAATGATACTTAATGATACTACTAAAATCTTTAATATATTAGCAACTTTATATGGAAATGAAGTTGCTAATAAATATGTTCCAATTGTAGTTGAGAAAATTGCTCAATTAAATAAAGTTGGAAAAAAATTATCAAATAATACCATTGGTTCAGATGAGTCAATATTAATTACTTATGGGGATAGTATTTATGATAAAGAAACTGGTGAAAAAACACTAAAAACTTTACATAAATTTCTTTCAACCTATCTAAAAAACTATATAAATACTGTCCATATATTACCTTTTTTCCCATATACCTCAGATGATGGCTTTTCCATTGTTGATTATAAAAAAGTAAATGAGAAACTTGGTACTTGGTCTGATGTAAAAGATTTAAATAAAGACTTTAAATTAATGTTTGATCTTGTTGCTAATCATGTATCAAAAAGCAGTGAATGGTTTAAAGGCTATTTAGATAGTAAAGAACCATACGATGATTATTTTATTACTTGTGATCCAAAACAAGATTATACTAAAGTGTTTAGACCTAGAGCATTACCATTATTAACAGAAGTAATGACTAAAACTGGTAATAAAAATGTTTGGACTACTTTTTCCAGTGATCAAATTGATTTAAATTATCAAAACCCAAAATTGTTAATGGAAATTTTAGATGTATTTAATTTATATGTTGAAGAAGGTGCTTCGTATATTAGACTAGATGCAATTGCCTTTATTTGGAAAGAGCTAGGCACTAGCTGCATACATAATGAAAAAACTCATCTAATTATTCAACTTATAAGATTAATGATTGATTTGGCACAGGTCGATGTAAAATTAATAACAGAAACTAATGTACCACATAAAGAAAATATTTCTTATTTTGGTAATGGCTATAATGAAGCAACCATGGTTTATAATTTTCCATTACCACCACTAACATTATATACTTTTATGAAACAAGACACTTCAATTATAAAAAAATGGGTATCAACTTTAGATTTACCATCAAATAAAGTTACATTTTTTAATTTCTTAGCTAGTCATGATGGAATAGGTTTATTACCTGCAAAAGGACTAGTTGAAGATGGTGAAGTGAGAGAAATGGCAAAAAAAGTTAAATCCATTGGTGGTTTTGTTTCTTATAAAACAGAATCTGATGGAAAACAATCTCCTTATGAAATGAATGTAAACTTCTTTGATGCGCTAAAAATAAGTGGTGATGTTGATAAAGATTTAGAAGTAAAAAGATTTTTAGCTAGTCAATCAATTCTATTGTGTTTAAAAGGTATTCCTGGAATTTATATTCATAGTTTAATTGGTTCAAGAAACTGGATTGAAGGAGTAAAACTTAATAACAGTAATAGATCAATTAACAGAGAAAAAATTGAATATAATGCTTTAGTAGCTAAATTATTAAATAAAGACTCCTCTAGATTTAAAATTTTAGATGGATATAAAAATTTATTAAATATTAGAAAAAGCAATGAATGTTTTTCTCCTTTTGCTGACCAGAAAATAATTGATAATATGGATAAAAGAATTTTTGCTTTAGAGAGAATTTATAATAATAAAAGTGTAATTTGTCTAACTAATGTTAGTTGTGATACTGTTAAAACCGATTATAAATCTTGTACTTTGTTAGATGGAACATTATTTGATGGAACATTAGAACCTTATCAAATTGCTTGGTTTAATAAAGGAGAATAAAATTTTGAATATTTTAATGATTCATTACAAAGTAGGGGGTACAGATGGCGTATCCCTCGAAATGGATAAATGGAAAAATATTTTTAATAAAATGGGACATAATGTAATTATGCTTGGAGGAGAGATGGATAACAAAATTGTTTATCCACCTCTATATCATATATCCCAAATTGCAAGAGATTTTTATAGCTATTCTTTCCAAAATAAACCTGTTTTTCAAAATGAAGAAGAATATAAAAATAAACTTAAACATGAAGTAGAAAAATGTGAAGAAATTATTGAAAAATTTGTTGATGAAAACAATATTGATTTAGTCATTGCTCAAAATGTTTGGTCTGTTGCTATGAATATTGCGGTTGCTATAGCTTTAGAGAATGTAATAGAAAAAAAACATTTAAAAGTTTTAGCTCAACATCATGATTTCTTTTGGGAAAGAAAAACAGGTGTTAATTACGGATGTGATTTTGCACAATATATTTCTAATAAATATTTACCTCCAGTAAATCCAACTTATAAACATGTAGTAATAAACCAACAAGGTCATGATACTCTCTTAAGAAGAAAAAACCTTGAAAGTACTATAGTTCCAAATGTATTTGATTTTAGAGCTCCTCTTTGGAAAAAAGATTCGTTTAATAAAGATTTTAAAAAAGATATTGGCTTAAGTGATGATGATATAATCATTTTACAAGCAACACGAATTGTTGATAGAAAAGCAATTGAATTAGCAATTGATGTTATCTCTAATATGAATAAATTTAAAGATTCATTAATAAATAAAACACTTTATGATGGTAGAACTTTTAATAAAAATTCAAATTTTGTTTTATTGCTTGCTGGATACGATGGTGATGATGATAGTGGAACTTATTTAAATAGGTTAAAAGCAAAAGCAAAACTTAAAAAAGTTGATCTAAAAGTGATTAGTTCAAAAGTAGCCCATACAAGAGAAGATAATGATGAAAAAATTTATAGTCTTTGGGATACATATGTTTTTGCTGATTTAATTTCATATCCTTCATACTGGGAAGGTTGGGGTAATCAATTTTTAGAAGGATTATTTGCTAAAAAACCAATGATTGTTTTTGAGTATCCAGTCTTTATAACAGATATCAAAAATAAAGGTTTTGATTATATAAGTTTAGGATCTTCTTATGAAACTGATAATAATACCGATTTAGTTTATATAGATGATACAATAACTAATAAAGCAGCAAAAGAGTCTATAGAATACTTATTTGATATAAATAAAAGAAAAAATAGTGTTGAAAAAAATTTTGAAATTGGTAAAGAGTATTTTTCTATGGAAAGTTTATATAAACAATTAACTGATATTCTAAATACTATAGATTAAAAAATGGGGCAAATATGCCCCATATTTTTTATAATTTTCTTCTTTTTTCTGCAATAATTCCAAATATACTTTGTAAAATAATAAAGAAAGCTAATAATGCAGCAATTGATATTCTTACCCACCAAGAAGATAAAGTTCCTTGGAAAGTAATAAAACTTTGAATTGTACCATTAATTAATACACCAAATAAACTTCCTATTACATTTCCAACACCACCAGTTAATAAAGTACCACCAATAACTGCTGATGCAATAGCATCCATTTCAAGGCCTTTTGCTTGTTCAACAAATCCAGAGCATGTATTTAGTGCAAATAATATACCACCAATTGCACTACAAATACCACTTATAGTATAAGCACAAAGCTTTGTTTTTTTAACATCAAGTCCCATTAATAATGCACTTTGCTCATTTCCGCCAATAGCATAAATACTTCTTCCTAGTTTTGTATATCTTAACATCCAGAAAATAATTAATATTGCTAAAACAGCAATTATTACTGTCGGATAAATATAAGGAAGTATTAATTTCCCATGTTTGTTAACATATCCTCCAAATGGTAAATAAATCTTTTTACTAGCTATAGCTAAAAATACTTTATTTTGAATATTTATCATATCACTGCTAATAATCGCTGTCATACCTCTTGCAAAGAACATACCTGTTAAAGTCATTATAAAAGGTTGAATTTTTAAATAAGCTATAAACCAACCTTGTACGAACCCAAAAATTATTCCTATTACTAATACAAATACTATAGAAAATCCAACACTAGCTCCTTTATTTTCCATCAAATCAGCAAGCATCATACATGTTAGTGCGACAAAAGATCCTACAGAAATATCAATACCACCAGTAATCATAACTACAGTCATTCCAGCACTAATAACAATTAGGCCTGCATTGGAGATAAATAGATTTAAAAAGTTTTGTAAATTTGCAAATCCTCTGTCATGATAAATAATCATTCCTAATATATACATTGTAAAAAATAATATAATAGTAATTGCTAGTAATATATTTTTCGAATCAAAATTTTTCTTTATTTTCATTATGCAAGTACCTCATTTTTAATAGTCTTTAACTTTGTTGCTTTTAATTTTTTACTATAAATCCAATCTTTTAATATTGGAGATTGAGCACTTACAATAATTACAACAACTAAAGCTTTATATACTGGTATTTGGTCAGCACTTACACCCATTGCATATAGAGTTGTAGTTAAAGCTTGGATGGTATAAGCACCAATAACCGATCCAATTAAACTAAATTTACCACCAGATAAACTATTTCCACCTAAAGCAACAGCTAAAATTGCATCTAATTCCATTAATAAGCCAATGTTATTAGCATCGGCAGAATAAATTCTACTCGACATTATTAAACCTGCAATTCCTGCACATAATCCACAAATAACATATGTAGCAAATATAATAGCAGTACTCTTTAACCCAACAAGTCTTGCAGCTTTTGAATTAATACCTACAGCCTCAATGTACATACCTAAAGAGGTTTTCTTTAATATTATTTGAGCTAAAATAATTACAAATATAGCAACAAATACGCTAGTTGGAAGTGGAACATTTGGAATATTTGCTCCAAGAAGTTTATAAGAATCTACTCTTACATATGTAATTTGTCCTTTTGTAATTAATTGAGCAATACCACGGCCTGCAGTATATAAAATTAATGTTGCAATCATTGGTTGAATATTTAATTTTGCAACCAAAAAACCATTAAATGCACCACAAAGAGCACCAACTAATAAAGCCATAAATACAGCAAACAAATAAGGATTTTGATAAGCTGTTACAGAGACTTGTCCACCGGCTAATATACTACAACAAATTGCTGCTGCAACTGCCATTACTGCTCCAACAGATATATCAGTACCCGCGGAAGAGGAAATACAAAGGGTCATACCAACAGCTAAAATTACTAATTCACTAGCTCTATTTATTACATCAATTATATAACCATATAAAACACCTTCTCTTATTGTTATAGAAAAGAAATCCGGCGTTTTTATAACATTGATTATTAAAACAATAAATAAACAAAGTAGAGGCATAAACAGTCTTTTTTTAGTTAAACTCATTAATTTAGATTTCATTTAATCCCTCCACTAGCAATAGTTTGCATAATCTTTTCTTGAGATAATTCATTTTCTTGTAATTCAGAAACCTTCTCCCCATCTCTTAATACAGCCATTCTGTTACATGTTCTAAGCATTTCATCAATTTCAGAAGAAATAAACATTATGCTTTTTCCTTCTTGTGCTAATTTAATTACTAGTTTTTGAATTTCTGTTTTAGTACCAATATCAATTCCTCTAGTAGGTTCATCAAGGATTAAAAAATCAGGGGAGGTGAGTAACCATCTAGCTAGTATTACCTTTTGTTGATTGCCTCCAGATAACTGACTAATTGGTATATCAATAGAAGGGGTTTTAATTTTTAAAAGCTCAACCATTTCATTACAAAGTTTTTCTTGTTCTTTTCTACTAATTACATTTGCAAAACCTTTTCTAGCCTGCAATGCAAGAATAATATTTTCTCTAATAGAAAGATCTTTTATAATTCCCTCAACTTTCCTATCTTCAGGTAAATAAGCCATACCTTTTTTGATTGAATCCAAAGGAGTATGTGCAATAAAATTTTCTCCTTTTACTTCAATCTTTCCTGTATTTGGTTTATCAGCACCAAAAATAGCTCTGGCTAATTCACTACGACCACTACCTAAAAGTCCAGCTAATCCTACAACTTCACCTTTGTGTAAAGTAATATCAAAGGGTTTTATTGAACCAGAAACACCTAATTGGTCAGTTTTAATAATTACTTCTGATTTATATTCATTTGTTTGATTAATTTTAACATCTGCTAAATCATCTAAATTCTTACCCATCATTTTAGAGACTAATTTTACTTTAGGTAATGTAGAAATAGCATATTCCCCAATTAATTCACCATTTCTTAAAACTGTAATTCTATCACAAATTGCATAAACTTGATCTAAAAAGTGTGTTACAAATATTATGCCAACACCTTTTTCCTTTAATTTTTTCATGATAGAAAAAAGTTTTTCTACTTCAAGATCATCTAGAGATGAAGTAGGTTCATCTAAAATTAAAACTTTTGCTGACATATCTACAGCTCTTGCAATAGCAACCATCTGTTGTAAAGCTAAAGAATAATTTTCTAAGGCTATAGTTACATCCATTTCAATATCTAAAGTCTTCAAAACCTCAACGGCTTTTTTATTCATTGTTTTCCAATCAATATTTCCAAATTTCTTTGGTTCACGACCAATAAATAAATTTTCTGCAACTGATAGGTTAGGGCACAAATTTACCTCTTGGAAAACAGTACTAATACCATTTTTTTGTGCATCTTCAGGTGATTTATTGACAATATTTTTTTCAAAACCTTTTAAATAAATTTCACCATTATCAAATGGATATACACCAGTTAATGTTTTAATTAAAGTACTTTTTCCTGCACCATTTTCACCCATTAAAGCATGGATTTCACCTTCTCTAAGTGTAAAATCAACATTATCTAAAGCTTTTACACCTGGAAAAGTTTTTGATAAATGTTTTATGCTTAATACAATATTATCAACCAAGGACCTGCTCCTTTATATAAATGATTAATTATTAATTTTGTATCTTAATAACAATAGTTCTAAAAAATAGACGAAGGAGAAACCCTTCGTCTATTAATTTTGTACATCGAATTAATATTTTCTTGTTGGAAGGACTTCTGCAGCAACTTCTGCTGGGAATACTTTTTCAACAACATAACTAATTTTATCAACTGATTTGCCATTTTCTAAATTTTGAATAATTTCAGCAACACGTGGTCCATGTAATGGGTTACATTCAACAACACAGTTTAAATCGCCATCAATCATTGATTCAAAAGCAGCTCTAACAGCATCGAAAGATACAATTATAATATCACCATCAGGTCCACAAGTTTTACCTGCAGCTTTAATAGCATCAATTGCACCAAATGACATATTATCATTTTCACTAATTACAACATCAATGTCATCATATTTCTTTAAGAAAGATTCCATTACTTCTTGGCCTTTAGCTTGTGTGAATTCACCAGATTGGCGAGCTAACATATTCCAATTAGAATGTTTAGCTAATACTTCACCAAAACCTTCAGTACGACCAACTTGAGCAGAAGAACCAATTGTACCTTGTAAAGTTACGATATTAATTTTTTCGTTTCCTCTACCTTTTGATTCTAGATATTCTGCTAACCATTCACCAGCATCACTACCTTCTTTTAAGAAGTTACCACCAACCCAGCAGGTGTAAAGTGAATCATCAGATACTTTAACCATTCTGTCTGATAGAATTACAGGAATTCCAGCATCTTTTGCTTCTTTAAGAACTGTATCCCAACCTGTTTCTACAACTGGTGCAACAACGATATAATCTACATCTTGTTGAATAAAACTTCTAATTGCTTTAATTTGGTTTTCTTGTTTTTGTTGAGCATCATCGAAAATCAATCTATAGCCATTTTCTTCAACGAATGTTGTTTTAAATGATTCTGTATTTGCTGTACGCCAGTCAGATTCAGCTCCAACTTGTGCATAACCTACAACAATTAAATCATTATCAGAACCTGAAGCAGATGTTTCAGCTGATCCATTAGCAAATAGCATGCTACCAACTACCAAAAAAACGCTTAATAGCATTAATGTTTTTTTCATTATTTGACTCCTTTTTTTTTATATCTAAATTGTAGGGATACAAATCGCAATAAAGATACAGACAAATTTATTTAAATTGATGAAAATTTTTTTATATTATTTTTAAAAGTTAAATATTTTTAAATCAAAGTTGATTTTTTTTAGATAATTTTATTATAGTGTACGTTAACGCATACATTTAGATATCTTTTGGTAATCTAACAAATACTGTAGTACCAAGATTTTTTTTACTTTCAATTCTTAATCCATATTTACTTCCATAGTTTAATTTGATTCTTTGATTAACGTTTCTTAAACAAAAGATTTCATTAGAAACAGGTTTTTTATTTTCTATAATTCTATTTATTTCATTTAATTTTTCTTCATCCATTCCAACCCCATTATCGATTACTTGAAATTCAATCTCATCAGAATTAATTTCTAATCCTCTAATTGTTATTAGACCTTTACCTCGTCTTTGTTTTATTCCATGATATAATGCATTTTCTACAAGAGGTTGTAATGTTAATTTTATTATTAAATAATCATAAAGAGAGAAGGGGACATCAATTTTAAATTCCATTATATCTTGATATCTAATTTGTTGAATTTGCAAATAAGATTTCACATGCTCAATTTCTTCTTTTATGGTAATTTTTGCTCTACCACCAGATAGAGTAGTTCTAAAAAATGACGATAGTTGTTCTATTAACAAAAGAGCATCCTCATTTCTCTTACTTTCTACTAAAGCCATAATTGTATCTAAAGTATTATATAGAAAATGTGGTTTAATTTGAGCTTGATATAATTGTAATTCTCTAAGTCTTAACTGTTCTTGCTCAGATTTTGTTTTTTCTAAGAGTCTTTTTATTTCTTTAGACATCTTATTAACTGATGAGGATAGTATAGCAACCTCATAATCATATTTTTCATCAGAGATATTTATAAATTCACCTTTACCTATTTCACTAGTTGCATTACAGATATCTTGAATTGGAATTAAAACACTTTCTTTAATCTTATTATTCATATGTCTTAAATGAATTAAAGAAACAAATAATGCCAAAAGTCCAACAATAATTGTAACAAGCAAGGTTGTCTCTAATCTTTTTCTAACTAATTCTAAGTGTGCAGCTTCATAATAAACATATTCATGAACTTGGTTAGTAATCAATTCTGTAAGAATATATACATTTAATTCTAAAAAGTTCATATTCTCATCATAAAAACCTTTTTTTTGAGACCTATCATATAGAGTGTCAGCCATATTTCTTAAGCTATCTAGTCTTTTAATAATGTTTTCTATTCTAGTATAATTATCCTTATCATTTGTCATTGATTTAAGCATAATCATATTATTTTTCATATTATCTATTGTTTTATAAGGATCTTTTATATCTTTATCGAAAGTTGTATCCCAGTTATTAGCAGAACCAATTACAGTTCTATATAATGCATAATCTACATCATGTTTAAATGTTAATATATTCTCATTTGCCTTAGTTATATTTAAAACAATCTGGTTATAGGAATTACCAATTATACTTATTAAAATTAAAAGAAAAGTAACTATTACAACAAAGGTAACAATTGAATGAATAAAATATGTTTTTAATCTTTTATTTAAAGAGTTTTGCTTATTTTGTATCATTAATTGCTTCTCCTTTTAAAATCTCTAGGAGACATTTTTGTGTATTTTTTAAATAAATAACTAAAATAATGAGCATCTTGATAACCAATGTAGAAAGCTATTTCACTTGATCTTAATTCTGTAGTCAATAATAAATCTTTTGCTTTTTCCATTCTTAATTTTGTTAAATATTCAATAAAGGTTTCATTGGTTTCTGTACTAAATATTGTTGATAAATAGGTGGAACTAATTCCCATTTCATCAGATACATAATTTAAAGAAATCTCTTTGTTATTATAGTTTTTTTGCATGAAATCTTTGGTTTTTTCTATAATTTCTTTATGTTTTCCCCATGATATTGAATCTCGTAATTTCAAAGACTGTCTTATAATATCATCAAAAGAATCAATAAATTTATCAAAAGTAACAGCTTGTGCACCTGCTATGGAAAGTTTTTCTAAATCATCTTTTGATATACCTATGGAAGTTAAAAACTCACTACAACAGATACAAGTATCCATTAATAAATAATATCTAAAACTAGAGGAGTCAATTGCATTTTTATTTTTATTGTTAATATATTCATTAATAAAATCAGCAATCTCATTTTGCTCGCCTAATTTCAAAAACCTTTTAATATAAGTTCTATCAATTTTATTATTATTAAGTTTATCAAAAGAAATACTAATTTCTTTTTCTTCAAGCATATGCAAATCTTTATAATCACTAATTATATTAGTTTTGTTAATGAAAAAGCGTAAAGCAAAAGCTTTATTTGCAGCTTTGTAAGATTGATTAATTTCTGAAATACGATTAACGATAGGGCCTAAAGCACCAAAATAATATAATTGAGAGTATTGATTTAAAAAATTTGAAAGTGTTTTTTGATAATCATTCCATTTATCTCTATTAATATTTTTACAAATAATTCCAAAGCCTTCATCTCCTCTATTAAAGAGCAACCAATCTTTCTCAATTGGAAGAGTTTCTCCAATCTTATTATATAATTGTTCATTCTCTAAATTTTTATCATAAAATGTTAATTTTAAGAGCATTATGGCATAGTTGTTTCCAACTAAATCGATATCATAAATTTTACTTTTATCTAAAATCTGAGATAAAGAATATTTATTTGAAATCAAATCGATAAAAAATTGATTTTTAGAAAATAGTTTCTTTTCATTCATTTCAGCTTTATATTGCTGAAGTAATTTCTCATTTTCTCTTTCACTTTCAATTTCTAATGCGAGTTCTTTTAATAGAGTTACTAATCTATTTGTAGTGATTGGTTTTAATAGATAATCAGTAACTCCAATATTTATTGCTTTTTGAGCTAAATCGAATTCTTTATAACCAGTTAAAAAAATAATTTTTGTTGATGGCAATTTCTTTTTTACTATAGTTGCTAATTGTAATCCATCAAGAAAAGGCATTTTAATATCAGAAATCAAAATATCAGGTTTTTTCTCTAAAATAATTGGTAGTGCAAGTTCTCCATCAGCTGCAGCACCTAAAAAATCAAAACCTTGTTTTTCCCATTCAATGTTATTTTTTATGTTTTCTCTAATGATTAATTCATCTTCAGCTAAAAAGATACTAATTTTCATTTCAGCTCCTTTTTGTTTTTTCCTAATAGAAATAATAATTATTAGATAAAGAAATATTTCTAATTATTTATACCATTATATATTTTAATCTATAATTTTCAAACAAAAAAAATAATCTCTTTAATTTAAGAGATTATTTATACTGGTTAAACTAATATTATTCGTCCAATAATTTTAATAGTTTATAATAATAATTTTGAACTTTTCTAAAGTTATCTTTATCATTAATTTTCTTTAAATCTTCCATAAGTTCAAGTAAAGAGAATAGGGTATCATTTAAAGCTTTTCCATAATCCTTTGCTGGTTCAAAGAAGAATACTCCATTTTTTGAAGCATGTAATTTAATAAAGAAATATTGATTTTTACCACTTGGTGTTAATTTTAATATTTTATTAAAGTCATTAATCAATGAATCAATATTATCTAAATCATAATTTGATAGAGGTACATAAGTTATTGCAGTTCTAGGATTATCATATTTATCAGCTAAAGCAAGCAAGGAATAGAAAGATCCATTTTTCTGAATAATTCTATCTTGATAAACAACTTCAGCTTTTAAATTCTGTATTGGTTTTTTAGAATTAAAATGTTTTTTTGCAAGATAAGATATTTCATTATAAGGGATTCTAACAATGTTAATTTCTTTTTTAGATTTTTTATGTTTGAATACTTTATAATTCCTTGAATAAATAGTAATCGAACCGCTCTTAAGTGATTTTTCATCAAGTCGAGAGTTCTTTTCTCTTTTCCGTTTATCTTTATTTCTTTTGGAATTATCATTGCCTTTTAATTTGCTTTCTAATTCATATTTTAGGCCTTTTTGAATATCATCAAGCCATTCCTCTTTAATTGGAGAAACACTTCTAGCAAATAAACGAGAAGTTTGAACTAATTCCCCTGCTACTAAGTATTTAGGTAAATTTCTAAAATCTGCTGATCCAGGATGTATGAATATTTGATTAGCAAATAATGTATTATACATGTAGCCAAATTCTTTAATACATATAAACTGTTTTAAGCCACTAGCAATACAACAAATATAATCATGCATAGAGCCATTACCAGTTAAAGGTATTTCGTTTTCACTAATAATTTCTCCAAGTTGCTCAACAATATGAACAATTTCCTGCATGGATTGATAATCTAAATAATTATTTTTACAAAATTCCATTCTTGAAGTTTTAGCTTCAATTGAATTATAAGTTTTAAATAGGGTTAAATAACTAGCAAAATCGCCATATCTTTCATTATTGAAGGCTTTATGAGCATTTCTAGCTTCATTTACTTTATCTGGAGGTAAAACAAAAGGTGTTTTTGAAGATAAAAAAGCTATAGCGATTAATACTTCATTAATTACAGAAGGGTAGTTAAAAATTGATTCTACAACAACTCTTGAATGACGTGGCAATAATGGGAATTTAGCCATAAATTCACCTATATTAGTTAAATGTCTATCATCATCAATTGCATTAATTACCTTTAATGTATGTTCGGCACTTTTAATTGCATCTTTATTTGGCTTTGTAATAAATGGAAAATGTTCATAATCATATAGTCCTAAATCACTCATTCTAAGTACAACTTCACTTAAATCAGTTCTTAATATTTCTTCTAGAGTATACATATCTCTAGAGATATATGATTTTTTAGAATATAGTCTGTAACATTTACCACTACGAGTTCTACCAGCTCTACCTCTTCTTTGCATAGCACTAGATTTAGAAATTGGTAAAGTAATAAGAGAACTTGTAAAATTCTTTTGATTGTAGAAATTTATTTTTGCAAGTCCTGAATCAATAACTGTAGAAATATTATCTATAGTAATTGAGGTTTCAGCAATATTTGTTGCAACAACTACCTTTGTTTTATTCTCAGGAGTAGGTGTAAATACTTCTTCCTGCTCTTCTTTACTTAATCTTCCATATAATGGATAAATAACTAATTTTTCTTTTGGATCACTTTTAACTAAAGCTTTTATACAACCCTTAATATCAAACTCACCAGGTAAAAAAATTAATATATCACCATCTTCTTTAGAACTGTTTTCTTTAACAATTTTTACAATTTGGCGGTGTAAAACATCTTCGTTATTATAACTATCTGGTAAATATATTTCCTCTACTGGGAACAATTTAGATTTTATTGATACAACAGGACAATCATTAAAGAACTGTGAGAATTTCTTAGTATTAATTGTCGCAGAAGAGATAATTACTTTAAACTCAGGTCTTTGAATCATTACCTGTTTTAACATACCTAAAATAAAATCAATATTTAGAGATCTCTCATGTGCTTCATCAACTAAAATAACTGAATAATTCTTTAATAATGGATCAGATTTCAATTCCATTAATAATATACCATCAGTCATAATTTTTATCTTAGTAGAAGAAGTTGTAGTATCACTAAATCTCATTTTGTATCCTACAAAACTACCTGTATCTTCTACTTGTTTTTTTATAAAATCACAAACTGAAAGGGTTGCAATACGTCTAGGTTGGGTTATACCAACACATAAATTATTGTCAAACCCCGCTTCATGTAAAATAATTGGTAGTTGAGTGGTTTTACCTGAACCTGTTGGACTCTCAACTACAATTACTTGGTTTGAGTTTAAACTCTCTATTATTTCTTGCCTGTGTAAATATACAGGCAAATGACTCATATCTTTCATTAATTCCCTTTGATGATTTGTGTTGCTTGTTCAATTGTTACATGGTCAAATGTTTCTCTAGTTTCTAAGTTCTTTAGTGTAAAAGTATTATCGCTTATTGTTTCATCATTTAACATTATACCATAAGGGATAGAATTTTTCTCAGCATATTTGAACTGTTGTGGGAGTTTCTTATTAATTAAATAATGATCTACTTTTAAATCATTATTTCTTAAACTTGTAGCTACCATAGTTCCTATTGGATAGAGTTGACCACCTTTATTAAAAATAATTACATCTGCTGAGCTTGAACCTTGAATTAAAGGACTCTTTAATTCAACTAAAGCGCTTAAAAGTCTATCTAAACCAATAGAAGATCCAACACCAGGTAATTCATTTTTAGTATATAAGGAAGCTAGATTATTATATCTACCTCCACTACAAACTGAACCAAAATTAGGTAAATCAGTTAAGAAAGTCTCATAAACAATACCAGTATAGTAATCAAGACCTCTAGTAATAGATGGATCTAAAATAAAGTGTTCACTAATATCAGCTTTATCTAAGTAGTTATAAATCTCTGTCATTCTAGTGGTATGTTCAACTTCACCACCACTAAGAGCTGACAATCTAGATAAAGTTTGTAAGAATGTTTCATTCTCATCATATTTTATATAATCTAAAATCAATTTAGCTTTAGTTTCATCACCACTAATTTCTACTAAATCTTTTTTTACATTTTCTTCACCAATTTTTCTAAGTTTATCTACGGATCTTAATATTTCTACACTATGATCAATCAAGTCTAAATGGGTTAAGAACGCATTAAAAAGACCTCTATGAGCAACATGGAATTTATAATTTTCTATTCCTAATTTAGAGAATGAGTGGTTCATCATAGCTAAAATTTCAAAATCGGCTTCACTATTATCAACACCAACAATATCAAAATCACATTGATAGAATTCTCTAAATCTTCCTTTTTGAGGTTTTTCTCCTCTCCATACCTTATTTATATGGTATCTTTTAAAAGGAAAGGCTAAGTCATTAAAATTTGCTGCTAAAAAACGTGCAAACGGTACTGTTAAATCAAACCTAAGTGCAACTTCTCTCTTACCGTTATCTTGGAAGTGGAAAATTTGTTTGTCGGTTTCTCCACCACCTTTACCTAATAATACTTCAGTATATTCTAAAGCAGGAGTATCAATTGGTACAAAACCAAAGGAAGAAAAAAGTTGTTCTAATTTATTTATAATTCTTCTTTTTTGTATTTCAATAGTAGGTAAAGAATCTGAAAAACCTTTTAAAACTTTAGGTTCAATAATTTTATTTTTCTGTGACATATATACTCCAACATTTGTATATTAAATATTAATTAAATTTTTATAATTTTATAGGTAATTTATACTTGATTATTTTATTTTATTCAATGATTGCTATATTATTTAATCTTTTATATTTGCTAGCTAAAAATATAAGTTTAAGTATTAATTATTAATTACTTTACAAAAAGCTAATAAACATTGTATTCTCAAAAGGTAGTCAAAATAAAATTTAATTTAAAAACTATGGTGATGAGAAAAGGTTAATGCTAATTCGATATAAAAAAGATTCAAAAGGCAATAGTATTCAATTTGCTAAGATATATACTAAAGATGAACATAAAATAAATTTATCATATATAGATAATGATGCACTCCGTGCGATTAGAAAACTTCAGGCAACTGGTGCTGAAGCTTATATAGTTGGAGGTGCTGTTCGTGATTTATTGTTGAATAAAAAACCTAAAGATTTTGATATTACAACTAGTGCATCTCCTAGACAAATTCATAAATTATTCTGGAACTCTAGAATAATTGGTAAGAGATTTAAATTAGTACATCTAGAGTATGAAAATAAAATATTAGAAGTCTCAACATTTAGATCAGAAGAAGAAAACTTTGGAAACAATAACAATGTTTTTGGAACTGTAGAACAAGATGCTAAAAGAAGAGACTTTACTATAAATGCACTTTATTATGATCCAATAAATGAGCAAGTTTTAGATTTCAATAATGCTATGGAAGATTTTAAAAAGAAAAAGATTTCTTCCATAATTGATTTAAAAACAACTTTTATTGAAGATCCTGTTAGAATGCTTAGAGCAATTAAATATAGTGTAACTACAGATTTTAAATTAAGATGGGATGTAAAAAGAGCAATAAAAAGAGATCATTGTGAACTTGCAAAAGTTTCAACAAGTAGATTAACTGAAGAAGTTAATAAAATATTATCTTCAGGCTACAGTAGAGATATTTTTATTAAATTAAAAAAATATAAACTTCTAGTATATTTATTGCCTTGTTTCAATTTATATGCGTCCTTAGATACAGTACAAAATAGTCTTTTAGAATTAGATTATAAGATTCGCCAATATAAAATTGGTGAAGGTGAGGAAATCAAAAGATCTATTATGCTTTTGCATTTAGTTAAAGAGTTAATAATTTTTAGTAATGAGACTTTAACTGCAAGAGAAAGATTTAAAGAAACTTTTAGACAAGTAAAAGTTTTAATTTCTCCAATGACACCTAGCAACTATGAAGTTGAATTATGTTGTGCTCAGCTTTTAAGTATGAAAGGTTATAAAGTTCCAAAAGGTTGTGTAAGACATCCAAAAACTAGCGCAAATAAAAATTTCGAGAGAAGACGAAAATATATTGCATCAAAAAAGAGAACTCCAAAGAAATTTGATAATTCAAAAAGAAAGAAAAAACCTAATTCACAAAGCACAGTTAAGAATTAGTTCCATTCTTCCATTTCAATAAAAACTCTTGCTATAAAAATTGAACCATATTTTTCTAAAGATTCAGATATAAATTCTTGTAATTCCTTCAAAGATGTTTTCATCATATGCTTTGATGGAATTCTTAGTTTTATAGATAAAGAATAACCATTTTCTAAAATTTTAGCTTTCAATTTAACAACTTTTATTGCAGGATCAAATTCATCTAAACAATGGATAACCATTTGAGTAAGTGCTGCTTCACTTATAACAGTCTTATCAAATTTAGTAAATTGTGGTCTTACAACAGTTTTTTCAAAAACTTTTGTTCTTTTCCATGGTCTCAAAATATTTCTATTAAATAAAACCTTCATTGAATCTAATACAATTTTAGGAGAGGTTCTAGTAATTTCGATAGATGGAACAGGTATAACATGTTTACCCTCAGTAAAACGGATACGCATAGCTGTATCAATTTCATCTTTTGTGGCTATATCACTGATATCGAAAATTTTATCTGGTTGAGGTAGTGAAAGTCTAGTTGCAATTTTTCTAACCATCTTTTCACTAGTACCAATAATTAAAATTTTTCTAAATCTTTCTTTTTTCAAAGCTTCAAAAACACTTTTATAATGTTCAGGATCATCAAAGACAGCAGTTCTAACAGCAGCTAAAAAAGTTTCATCTTGTTTTGCACTTTTTCCAGCAACTAGTTTATTGCCTTTAATTAATAATCCATCATCAATTATTAAGTCTATATTATATTCTTCAGCTAGCATTTTAGATCTAAAGCTTTTTCCAGTTCCACTTTTTCCAACCAAAGCGAAAACTTTTATTCCACCAATTTTCCAAAATGCATATTTAAAAATTCGATTCATATATACATAGTATAACTATAGTTTTGTTTTTTTTAAATATATTAATAAAAAAATAGTTTAAATTTTAAACTCGTTTTTATTTTAAGTACTATAAGGTAAAATAATTAACTAATTTTCACAAAAACGGCCTAAATTAATTTGCTTTTATTTTGTACAATTTCTTTAAAACTGTACTTGAAAATAGAGTGTATAAGCTTTATTATTACCAGAGTGTTATCGTTTATTGTCTACTTTTCACAAAAAGTATAACAATAGATAAATTAATACTCAAATACATCAATTAATATTCAAATTGGATAAAAATAAGGAGCCAAAAATGCCTAAAGACGTTCTTACGTTTAAAAGAGGTGGAGTGCATCCTAAAGATCAAAAGCAATACTCTAAAGATAAACCTTTAGAAATATTGCCAACACCATCTTTAGTAGTTGTCAGTTTATCTCAACATTTAGGAGCCCCCGCTAAGCCTTTAAAAAAAGTTGGAGAGACTGTAGTTAAGGGTGAAAAAATTGGAACTGCTTCAAGCTTTATTAGTGCTGAAGTTCATTCGCCTGTTTCGGGGACAATTAAAAAAATTATAAAACAACCATTGGCTAACAGTGTTGTTGCTGATGCATTTTTGATTGAAGTAGATCAAGATGCAGAACCAGTTATCTTTGATAGAGTTGATTATGAAAGTAAAACTGATGAAGAATTGCTTTCTACAATCAAAGATTTAGGAATAGTTGGATTAGGTGGAGCAACTTTTCCATCTCACGTCAAATTTATGATTCCTAAAGGGAAATTTGTTGAATATTTAGTTGTAAATGGGGTTGAATGTGAACCTTATTTAACAAGCGATTATAGAACAATGCTAGAAAGAGGTGAAGAAGCTCTTGAAGGTATTATGATTGCTAAAAGAGTTACTAAAGCCAAAAATGTTATAATTGGTATTGAACAAAATAAGATGGATGCTGTTGAAAACTTAAGAGCAATTATTAAGAAAAATAATTATCCAATTACTGTTCAACCTTTAAAAATGAAATACCCACAAGGTGATGAAAAACAATTATTAAAGGCTACAATAAATAGAGAAATTCCAAGTGGTAAACTACCATTAGATATTGGTGCTGTAGTTGCAAACATTGGAACTTGTTATTCAATTTATGAAGCTTGTGCCTTAAATAAGCCATTAATTGATAGAGTAGTTTGTGTTACTGGTGAATGTGTTAAAGAGCCTAAAAACCTTATTGTTCCAATTGGTACTCCAATTTCAGAGTTAATTGATTACTGTGGTGGTTTAAAAGAAGATCCTGATAAAATTGTAAGTGGTGGACCAATGATGGGATTTGCTTTTGCATCTTTAGATTTACCTGTATTAAAAGGTACTAGTGGTGTAATTTGCATAAAAGAAGGAAACGCAGCAAGAGAAACTGCATGCATCTCCTGTGGTAAATGTGTTGATGTTTGTCCAATTGGTTTAATGCCAACTATGCTTTATAGAAATATTAAAAATGGTAATTACCAAGTTGCACTTGATAAATATTCATTAATGGATTGTAAAGAATGTGGTTGTTGTGCATATACATGTCCTGCACATATTCCTCTAGTTCATGCATTTAAAACTGGTAAAAAACTTGCAAGGAGAAAGAAATGAGAGTAAAAGTTTCATCATCTCCACACTTCCATAGTAAAAATTCTACTATGTCTATAATGTGGAATGTTAGCCTAGCATTAGCTCCTGCAGCTCTTTGGGGAGTTTATGTTTTCGGTTTTAGAGCATTAATGGTTTTAATTGTTTCTATTTTATCTAGCTGTCTTTTTGAATATCTTTTCGGCTTTTTTGATGGTAAGAAAAGTTTAAAAGAAAGTAGCTTATATGATGGTTCTGCTTTTTTAACTGGTTTGTTATTAGGTATGAACTTAAGCCCAACTGTTCCAATAGCTATAATTATTTTAGCAAATGCTTTTGCAATTATTGTTGTTAAATGGACTTTTGGAGGATTAGGTGCAAACTGGATGAACCCAGCATTAGCAGGTCGTGTATTTGTATTCTTTAGTTTTACATCAGCTATGAGTAATTATACACTTCCTAAAACTTTAACAGCAGTTGATGCAATTGGTAGTGCAACTCCATTATCTTTTGTAAAAACTAGTTTAAGTGCAGGTTCCACAGGTTTAAACCCATCCCAAATATTATTAAATTCATCTTACCCAACTACTAATATTGCTAATAGCATTTCATCTGCAACTGGAATTTCACCTTATGCTGTTGATGCTTTTATAGGAAATATTGGTGGATGTATTGGGGAAGTAAGTGCTTTATTATTAATTATTGGTGGTATTTATTTATTAGTTAAGAAAATAATTACATATCATATTCCTGTTTTTTACATTTTAACTTTCTCATTATTAACTTGGATTTTTGGTGGTCTAAGAGATAATTTAGGAATGTTTAATGGAGAGGTTTTATCACAAATTTTCTCTGGTGGTTTAATGCTTGGTGCTATATTTATGGCAACAGATATGGTTACATCCCCAATAACTAAAAAAGGTAAAATAATTTATGCAATTGGTTGTGGATTCTTTACCTTCTTAATTAGATATTTTGGATCTCTACCAGAAGCAGTATCCCTAGCAATTATCTTAATGAATATTGTAACTCCTACAATTGATAGATACATTGTTCCAAAGAAATTTGGTTTTGTAAAAAAAGTTAAAACTCAGGAGGCTAAATAATGAAAGAATATTTAAAAACCTCAGTTGTTTTAGCTTTAATTTGTGCTGTTGCTGCAATTGTATTAGCTATATTAAATGGGGTTACTAAGCCTGTAATTACAGCTTATGAACAACAAAAAACACTTGATGCATTACAAGCTGTAAGTAATGGTTATGAAATTGGTGATAACCAAATTACAGTAGATAATAATGATAGTGTTAATTATTATTTTGAATTAAGTAACCAAGGTAGTGCTGAAGGCTATTTATTAAACTTAAATGCTGTAGGTTATGGTGGAGCTATTTCTTTAGTCGCTTCTTATAATCTTAGTGGTCAAGTATTAGAAGCTAAAGTTGTAAGTAATAGTGAAACTCCTGGTTTAGGTAAAAAGAGTGAAGAAAGTTGGTATATGACAAAATATGAAAATAAAGATGTTATTCCAACTAAGAAAAGTCAATTAAGTAGTGACGATGCTGCTGCAATTAGTGGTGCATCAATTACTTTTGCTGCTATTGGTAAAGCTCTTTCTAATGGTAGTGACTTTGTAAAAAGTTTAGGGGGTAATTAATGAAGAAAAATCATAAAAAAGAATTTACCAAAGGTATTTTCAAAGAAAACCCAACTTTTGTATTATTGTTAGGTCTTTGTCCAACCTTAGGTGTTACCACAATGGTATCAAATGCTATTGGTATGGGCTTTAGTGTATTATTTGTATTAACTTGCAGTAATATTATGATTAGTCTTTTAAGAAAGGTTATTCCTGATACTGTTAGAATTCCAAGTTATATTGTTATAATTGCATCATTTGTTACAATCATTGAAATGATTTTACATGCATTTGTTCCAGATGTTTATGTTGCATTAGGTGTATTTTTACCTTTGATTGTTGTTAACTGTATCATTTTAGGTAGAGCAGAAGCTTTTGCAAGTAAAAACACTGTTTTAGATTCAATTCTTGATGGATTAGGAATGGGTATTGGTTTTACCCTTGCTTTAATTTTAATTGCAACAATTAGAGAAGTATTTGGTTCAGGGACAATCACATTATTCCCAATTGGATCATTTGATGGAGTAATTACTATTCCTCTATTAAATAAATGGCCAATTAGAGTTATGACTTTAGCACCAGGTGCGTTATTATTAATGGGTTATTTAAAAGCCTACTTTGAATTTAACTCTAGAAGGAAAGCTAAGAAGGAGAGACTTGCATGACCTATATAGCAATTTTAATTACATATATTTTTATAAGTAACTTTATATTAGTACAATTTTTAGGAATGTGTCCTTTCATCGGGGTTTCTAAAAATAGTGAAAGTGCACTTGGTATGGGTATGGCTGTAACTTTCGTTACATCTATTGCATCCGTTGTATGTTGGAGTGTTTATCAATTCTTATTGATGCCTTTTGATTTAGAATACTTAAGAACAGTATCTTTTATCTTAGTTATTGCATCTTTAGTACAATTAGTTGAATTAGTAATTAGAAAGATAAGTCCTCCATTATATAAGGCACTAGGAATCTTTTTACCTTTAATTACAACAAACTGTGCTGTATTAGGTATTGCAATCATTAATATTGATGAAAAATATTCTTGCTTAGAATCATTCTTTGCAGGTTTAGCTGCTGGACTTGGTTTTACTCTTGCTATTGTTCTTATGAGTAATATCAGAGAAAAACTTGACTTAGCTCCAGTTAGAAGAAGTTTCAAAGGCGTTCCAATTGCATTTATTTCAGCTGGATTAATGGCTTTAGCATTTATGGCTTTTGATAAATCTTTATTAATGAATTTACATTTAGTATAAAGTGAGTAAATAATGAATATATTTTTAGCATTTATAATAATTACCGTAATGGGGCTTATTTTGGGCATCGGGCTAGCTTTTGCAGCTAAAAAGCTAGCTGTTGCTAAAGACCAAAAACAAATAGATATTGAAAACGCTTTACCTAATGCAAACTGTGGTGGTTGTGGATATCCAGGTTGTGCTGGTTATGCAGAAGCTTGTGCAAAAGGTGAATGTGCTCTTAATCTCTGTGCTCCAGGCGGAAGTGAGGTTGCAAAAAAACTTGGTGAAATAATGGGACAAGAAGTTGAAACTAGTTCAGTTAGAAAAGTTGCCTATGTTTTTTGTAACGGAGATTGTGAAAAAACACAAACAGATTTTGATTATCAAGGAATAACTGATTGTAATTCTGCTGCATTATTGTTTAATGGAGAGTTTGCTTGTAAAGAAGGTTGTTTACAATTAGGATCATGTATTAATGTCTGTCCTGTTGATGCAATAAGCAAAAAAGAGAACGGTCATATTGAAGTTGACCCAACAATTTGTATCGGATGTGGAAAATGTGTAGATATTTGTCCACATAATGTTATAAAACTTATTGATGATAATAGTGAATACGTAGTAAAGTGTAATAACCACGATTCTGGCGCAATTGTTAGAAAAATTTGCGAAGTGGGTTGTATAGGTTGCCAAATTTGTGTTAGAAAGTTCCCTGAATCAGGATGTTCAATGGACGGCTTTTTATCTGTATTTGATAATTCTAAACCTCATGACCAAATTGAAGAAGCTGCAAATGCATGTCCAAAGAATTGTATTGTTAAAAGATAACAAGGAGTTACACTTAATAAAATGTCATATATTGTTGGAGCTTATTCTCAGTTAGCATCGGGTACATCAACCGAGGCTTATCAGCATATTTTAAATACTGCTATTAAACCTTTATTAACAGAGGTTTATAAAAGAGAGAATGTTTTTCTCCAACTTTATTTAGGTGGAGCTTTGTTACAATGGCTTGATAGTAAACACTCAGAAGTCAATTTATTGTTAAAGGATTTATCAAAATCTGGAAAAATTGATATGATGACTGGAAGTTTTCATCAAGCTATATTGCCAATAGTTCCACCTTCTGACAGAATTTCCCAAATTGAGACAACTACAAATTTTATAACTAAAAAATTTAAAAAATTACCTAGAACTTTTTGGTGCTATGGTGAGATTTGGGATCCATCCCTAATAAGTTGTCTCAGTTTAAGTAAAATTGAAAAAGTAATAATTTCTTTAGATAATAATAATACATTTGAAGACTCGGCACCTAAACCTTTTAAAATGCAAGAAATTGGTAGAAGTGTAGATATTATTCCAATTGATACAAGAATAAGTAAATTAGTTCATGATTTTGGATTAAGAAAAATTTCTTATGAAAAAATGTTCCAAGAAATAATGAATTTAAATGATGATAATGTACAAGTTGCAATGATCAATTTAAATCAATTATGCCAAGGAGAGATTACTAATAATCAAATTATTGAATTATTTTCATATCTATTTGATAATTGTGAACAATCCTTAGATGTATTATATAAAGAAAAACCATTAAAACTTGATTATTTAGAGAAGGGTTGGTATGGCTTTGATGCATTAGTCCCTCTAAAATCAATTCATGGTGAATTATATCAAGATAAGAGCTTAAACTATTTATATAATAGAGTAATTTCTTTAATTGAAGTTGCCAAATTATATAAGAAAAATCGAGATATAAAAAGAAAAATAGCCCAAATAATTCCAAAGCTATTATGTGGAGCTCCTTTTATCTATGATTCAAATGCCTCAATTTTAAAAGGTTCTATTAGATCAAATATATATAGGTATTTAATTGAACTAGAAAAATTACTAATTTCTTTAGATGATTTTTCCTATCCTTATGTACAAGATGTAGATAAAGATGGCCATAATGAAGTAATAACAGGTGGTAAAAATTTTAATGCTATTATCGATTCTAAAGGCGGTAGTTTATTAGAACTTAAATATTTCCCTGCCCGTTATAATTTTATTAATGGATTATTTCCTTATAATTTTAAAGATACTCAAAATAATTTAGCAATGCCAGGAGTTAAACAAAAATGCTTCACTGATGTAATGCTACATAGCAATTTTAATCTTGAAAATTATAGAATGAAAGAAAATACTTTAAATGAGTTAAAATTTAAAATTAATATTATTGATAACAAATTCACTGAATTTGATTTAAAATCTCAAGAAAAACAATCTCTTGGAATTAATATCAATAAACATTATAAATTTTCATCTAATGAAATTTCTTTATCAGTTAAATTAAAAAATACTTCATTAAAGAAAAAAGAATTTATATATGGTTTGGAAATACCTTTTAGTTTTTATCCATTTGAAAACAATGTAAATATTTTAGTAAATGATGAACTAAATGATGAATTAGCAATTGTTTCAAAAAATATTGATAATGTAAAAATTATAGATAAAAAACACAAAACTAAGATTGGTATTAACTTTGATAATCAATGTTCTTTATTCTATAATAACTCATATATAAATACGAAAACTGTTTTAGGCTGTGAAAATTTATATCAATTATCTTTATTCGTTCCAACTTGGAATGTTATATTAGATAGCAAAGAAGAAAAAACATTAAATTTATTACTTAGAATAGGTAGAAATATTTAATAAAAATGGAGCAATAATTATGTTTATAGAAAATAAAAGCTTGTTAACCTCAATAGAAAATGACGCAAGAAAAATATGGAGGCGTCTTTGAATCTTCTAATATCAAAGAAAAAATAGAAGAATTAGAAGAACAAACTTCTCAAGCAGACTTTTGGACTAAAGCAGAAAATCCAGATAAGATCTTTAAAGAATTAACAGCTTTAAAAGAAAGCTATTATCCTTGGCAAAAATTAATAAAGGCTATAGATGATATTAATGAAATAATAGATTTATATGATGCTGAAGAAACTTTAGAAGATGAAGAGAGCATTATAAGCGAGTTAAATTCACAAATACTTGAACTAGAAACAACTTATAACCCATTACGCCTTAAAACTTTATTAAATGATAAATATGATAAAAATGATTGTTATTTAACAGTTCATTCAGGTTCCGGTGGTACGGAAGCAAGTGACTGGGCAAATATGTTACTGCGCCTATATTTAAGATGGTGTGAACAAAAAGGGTTCAAGACTAAAATAATAGATATCTTAGAAGATCAGGGTGGCATAAAAAGTGCAACCATTGAAGTAAAGGGTGACTATGCTTTTGGCTATCTAAAAAGTGAAGCAGGGGTTCACCGATTAGTTAGGATTTCACCTTTTGATTCTCAAAAAAGAAGACATACTTCCTTTGGATCAGTATATACAACACCAGTAATCGAAGATGATATAGAAATAGAGTTAAAAAGCGAAGATTATAGACTTGATACATATAGAGCAGGAGGAGCTGGAGGGCAGCATGTTAATAAAACAGACAGTGCTGTTAGAATTACTCACTACGAATCAGGTATTGTAGTCCAATGTCAAAATGAAAGATCTCAATTAATGAATAAAGAAGTAGCGTTTAAGATGTTAAGATCAAAACTTTATGAATATTATGAAGAAAAAAGAAAAAAAGAACATGAAGAAAATGCAATTAAGAAAAAAGAAATTTCTTGGGGATCTCAAATTAGAAGTTATGTCTTTCAACCTTATACAATGGTAAAAGATCATAGAACAAATGCTCAATCAACTAATGTTAATGCAGTAATGGATGGAGATATTGATGTATTTATTGAAGCTTATCTTCAATGGATACAAGAGGAATAATAAATTATATGAAAAAGGCTATTATTTTTATTATATTGATTAATTTTAGCTTATTATTAGCTGCAGAAGATGTCTCTTATGATATCGCTACAGCTTTAATTTTAAGTGATAATAATAATCAAAGTCTAATTAATAATGATAATGGCTTTAATTATATTTCTAATTTAGAAAATTATTCTTTTTCCAATTCTCAAAAAAATGATCTATTAAGTATTACAAAATTATGTAATGTATATTTATCTAAATTAGAATTATCACAATATTTTATAAATTTAAAAAATGATAATTTAAAACAAATAGAAAAAAATAAATTATCCCAAGATTTAAATTCTGCTATAAATAATTACTCTGATGATTTAAGTACAGACAATTTATCAAAAATAAAAAATAAACAACAAGATATAGATAATCTAGATTCAAATTTTAATCTAGAAAATTCTATGACTCTTTCATTTTCAAATTTTGATGAAACTCAATATTTATCAATTTTAATGAATAATAATAATCCTTATATTATTAATAATTTATTAAAACAGTATGATAAAGATGCATTTTTGTTAGTCTCTTTTGATAATATTAGCAATTTGACAAAACTAAAAATTGAATACCTAGATAAAAATGAAAGAAAAACTATCTATGATAAAATTGTTGAAGACAAATTGCTTATAAAAAATGAACAAGATATTTTATCAAATTTGGTAAGATTCTTTAATAATGAATTTGCTGTTGCAAAATTGGAAAATGGTAGTTCATCAATAATTTTTGAAGAAATATTAAACACTTCAAAAAACAAATTAGATAATACAAGTATAGAAAAATATAATGAAGTAGAAATTTATAATAATGATTTAAAAAGAATTGAATTAAATAATAACTATATTATATTAAAAAAAGGAATTCATTATTTTAGATTATCATCCTCAAAAGAATCTTTAATCAAAAAAGTTGAGATAAGTGATTCAAATAATATAATAGATTTAAAACTTGATAAGCTAGTTGTTCCTTCTATAAATTTAATTTCTAAAGTTGGACTTTTAACATATAAAATAAATGGTATAGAACTTGATAATGCAATTTGTACAAATCTAATTAACCAAGAAGTGCCATTTTATATTGAAGCTGAAAAAGAGGGTTTCTATCCTTTTACAGTATTAAATAACAGCGAATTAGATAATATTGAGTTTAATTTGAAACCTTTATGGCAAACTTCAACTCAAGTAATTGATAAAGCACAGAATGATTTTTATTCTTCATTGTTGTCTTATATTTTATTTAGCTTTACAACTTTGACGATAAATAATATAAATGAAGCTATGAATAATACAGAACTACAACCAGTTATTGATGTACTATCTACATCAATGATTGCATATAGTTCAATTAATATAATAAATAAGTTAATATCTTATATTAACTTAGCTACTAATTAAAATGATATGGAGTAAATATGTTTGATAAATTTGGGGCAAAATTAAAAGCCTTATTTAGTACAAAAAAATTGGATGAAGCCTTTTTTGAAGATTTAGAAGATTTGTTAGTTGAAGGAGACTTGGGCGCTACTATGGCTATGGACATTTCTGATAAATTAAGAGCAAGAGCAAAAGAAGAAAAATGCGATACTCAAGAAGGTTTACAAAAGATATTAAAAGAAATCTTAAAAAATAAAATTAAACCATATGAAATTCCAGTTGATAAAAATGATTTAACTATTGTTTTAGTATTAGGTGTAAATGGCGTTGGGAAAACTACTTCAATTGCAAAAATAGCTAATAGATATAAAAACGATGGTTATAGTGTAATTCTAGCAGCAGCAGATACATTTAGAGCCGCAGCAATTGATCAGCTTGAATTACATGCAAACCGTTTAGGGACAAGAATAGTAAAACAAAATAATGGTAGTGATCCAGGTGCAGTAATTTTTGATGCTATTACTAGTGCTCAAGCTAAAAAAGATAATTTAATTTTAGCAGACACTGCTGGAAGAATGCATAATAAAGAAAATCTATTAAGAGAATTAAAGAAAATTGATAAAATAATTAAATCAAAAGGTATCGATGATGCTCACTATAAAAAGATTTTGGTAATAGATAGTACTACTGGACAAAATGGATTCTCTCAAGCAAAAATGTTTGATGATGCAGTTAAATTAGATGCAATAATTTTATCAAAATATGATAGTGCTGCCAAAGGTGGAACCTTAGTACAAATAGGTGAAAAATTAAATTTACCAGTAGCATTTGTTGGTGTTGGTGAATCATATGATGATATAAAATTATTTAATGAAGATGAATTCTTAGATTCTTTAGTTGGTTTAAAGAAATAGAGTATTTTTATGAAGAAAAAAGCCTTTTTAATTAGTATTTATTTGCTTTGTTGTTTTAATTTATTTGCAACAACTTATAATTCTAATTCTATTGGCCAAAAAATTGGCGAATATGATGGAAAAAGTGAATTTTACCTAGTTGAAGAGGCAAATACAACTACTATTAAACAATCGCTTTATAAAAATAACCAATTAATTCAAACTAAAACTATTAATGAAAAAAATGATATTAAAACTATAACAATTGAAGATTCATCATCTAAAACATACCAAGTTTTTAATAATGATATTTTAATTAGTGAAATGGTTAATAATATCAAAACTGTTTATAATTATGAAAAAAATAAGTTAATTTCTAAAATTATCTCAGAAAGTAATAATATTTTAGAAGTAGATAAATATTTCTACCTTTCAAATGGAAAATTATCTTCAATTTTGAAAGTAAAAAATGATTCAGAAATTTATTCTATAATAAACTTTAATGATGATAATTTAAGCATTAGCTATAGCACTTTAAATTCTAAAGATTATAAAAAATCTCAAATAACAGAGGGAATAATTAATTCAATTGAATACAAGGATGATAAATTAGTTAATAATATTGAAGTAGAAAAAACAACAGATGAAAGTTTAATACTCACAAAACAAGATAAAAATTCAATCAAAAAAGAATATTATAATAAAGGTGTTTTAGATAAAGTTGAAACATATTATAATGATGAATTAATTAAATCCATAAAATATTATTACAATAATGATTATTTATTAATTAAAACGGTTTTAGAAGAAAAAGATTATAGCGAATTAACAAAAAGCTATGATAAGATAACACAAACTATTACTGATTATGAAAATAGCAAAATTAGTAAAGTTCAAGTTTATGAAAACAATAAATTAGTAAGCAGTTACTATTTTGATCGAAATAACTACAAAATTGAAGATTTGTATCAAAATGGTACTCTATATTGTACTATTACATATGATGGTGATAATATAATTGATATTCAATATAGAAATGAGGGTAGTGATGGTATTTAGTATAGCTAGAAGATATGCTTTTTCTTCAAAAAATAGACATCGCTTAACTTCAATTAGAATTGCTATTGGTTTATTATTTTCAACTTTAGCTCTAAATGTAATAATTTCTTTTATGATAGGATTACAAGACAATAAATTCTCTTTAATCAGAGAATATGTTAGCTACGATGCTGTAGTTGAACTAAATCAAGATCTTGATACAGATGAATATTTAAGCAAATTAAATGAAAATGAAAAAATTGACTTTGCTTTTAAATTTATTGAACTACCTACAATAGTCACCGATAATGATAATTCTCAATTTTTTGGAAAAATTCGTGCATTTAATAAAGAAGATTTTGAAAAACTTCCATATTCCTTTATAAAAGGAAGTTCTGATAAGGATGGTATCATTTTTGGTTATTCAAATTCCTTAAACTCTAATTTTGATTATAATAAATATGTAGAATTTACAATTCTAAAAAAAGGAAAAACTGTTACCATTGTTCCATATCAAAGTGAAAAGCAAATTTCTGGAATTTATTTTACTCCTTTAGGAGATTTTAATAATAATTATATTTTAAGTAATTATGATAGTATTAAAAAAATAGCTCCTTATTCTACTGATATTATTGGTGTATATGGAGATGTTGATACAATTAGAACTATAATAGGTGATAATGGCTCTGTAAGCAGTTGGAAAGATCAAAATGAGAGTTTATATGCTGCAATGAAATTAGAGCAATATTTAATGTATTTAACGCTTTCTTTAATTAGCATAATAGTATTAATTCATTTGTATAATAGTACAGTTAATTTAATTCACTCAAAAACTAAAGAGATTGCTATGTTAAGAGCACTTGGGCTTACAAAGAAACAAATAAAAAATATTTTTACAATATCTTCTTTAATTGTTGGCACTACAGGTATTCTTTTGGGATCTATTTTATCCTTTGTTGTACTATATTTCTCTTCTTCAATAATTGGATTTTTGAATTTGATAACCTCTTATCAAATTCCCTTATTAACTGTAAATATAAATTTAAATTTTTCTATTACAAATTGTTTAATTATCGCAATTCCATTATTTGTAATAACCTTTATAATGAGTCATAGGGCAATATATAAATTGTTAAAAAATGACAGCATGGAGATTTTATTAAATGAGTAATATTATTGAATTAAAAAACATATGTAAATCATATCCATTACCAAATAACACCGAGACTCTTTCAATAATTGATAATTTATCTCTTGATATAGAACAAGGTAAATCATTATCCATTGTCGGTAAAAGTGGTTGCGGTAAAAGTACATTATTACAAATTGCTGCATCTTTAATTAAACCAAATAGTGGTGAGGTTATTTTTAACAATAAGAAGATATCAAAATTTAATGATAAAGAATTATGCAATTTAAGAAATCAAGAAATGGGTTTTATATTTCAAAATAGTTTATTATTAGAAGATTTTAGTGCTTTTGAAAATATTATGATGCCATTATTAATTAATAACACTCATAAAAGTATCGCAAAAGAAAGGGCAAAATATTTATTAAATGAAATTAATCTTGAAGATAGAGCATCTCACAAGCCCTCCCAATTATCTGGGGGAGAGAGACAACGTATTGCTTTAGCAAGAGCTTTAAGCGTAAATCCTAAAGTAATTTTTGCTGATGAGCCA
Organism: Sphaerochaetaceae bacterium; assembly: GCA_963678415.1. Classification (GTDB taxonomy): domain Bacteria; phylum Spirochaetota; class Spirochaetia; order Sphaerochaetales; family Sphaerochaetaceae; genus Pleomorphochaeta. The sequence continues at coordinate 476,217 of OY782833.1, forward strand.
ACGGGCTCTTTAGATGAAGAAAATGCTACTTATGTAGAAAATTTATTAATGAATTTAGTAGAAAAAGAATCTGTTACATTAATTTTAGTTACTCATAATAAACTTTTTGCATCTAAATGTAATAGAACAGTTCAATTAACACATGGAAAAATTAATGAGGAAGTAAGTGATTAAAGATATAAATAAACTTTTAATTAAAAAAATATTACTATCACAGAAATCAAAACATAAACTTATTAGATCAGCTATTTTAATAATTTTAATAGTTGCTTTATTAATTGTTTCTACTGTTTTCATTAATTCTATGTCTAATGGAATTGCTAAAAAATTTGCTTTATTAGTAAATGGAGATATTGAAGTTTATATAGATACTAATTTAACAGATAAATATGATTTTATTAAATCATCTGATTCTGTTTTTACAATTGATTCATTGATTTATGGAAGAGAAACTACTCAAATAAGTCTAATTAAGGCAGTAAATGATTCATATTTTAATTCAGATAGAATGAAAAGCTTAAAATTAGAAATAACTGAAGATTCATCAAATTTGCCATCTATATATATTTCTAATCAAATTGCAACAAAACTTAATTTAAAACTTGGCGATAGAGCTGCAATAATTCTTGCAAAAGATGAAACTAAGGTTCGTCCAAAACTATTATTTATTAAAGGGATATTTGACTCAGGTTATAAAGAAATAGATCAAAACCTTTGTTATATGAATTTAGATGATTTGAAAAAGATTTATAATGATGAGGTTTCAATTCATCAGGAAGTTGTCTTAAAAAATAATGTAGATATCAATGAAGCTCTATTAAATTTAAATTTAGATAATTATATATCAAGGGCTTGGTATGAATTACAACCTGCAGTTTATAATAATTTATTAACTAGTACACAAAGTCTAACAATTATTTTTGTTGTTATTGCTTTATTAACAGGATATTTTATATCATCGATATCTTCTGATATAATAACTAAAGATCATAAAAATATTGCAATTAATAAACTTTTAGGATTAAAAAATAAAAACTTAAGAAAAGTATATTTTTTAGCAATTGAATTCTTTACAATTATTTCAACACTTATCGGTGTAATATTGGGCATAATAATTAGTAAAACATTTTTATCTATACTCGGTAAATTCTCATTAGAAAGGATTCCAGCCCTTAGTTGGTATCTTTTAGATTTTGATGTATTGATTCCATTTAATAGCATTTTAATCATATCTATTTCATTAATTTTGATTTCCATGATTAGTGTATATCTAAGTTTATTTAGAATCAAAAAAATTGAAGTTTTAGATCTTTTAAATCATGAGTAATTTATGTTGCTATCATTAGTATATTTTTTTATAATAGACTCATGGATTTTGAAGTATTTATTTTAGGAACTAGTGGAATGACGCCTTTACCAGGTAGATTCTTAACTAGTTCAATGATAAGAAGAAAAGGTGAGTTATTCCTTTTCGATTGTGGTGAAGGTACTCAGGTATCTTTAAAAATGCTAAATCTTAAATGGAAAAAAATTAATAAAATTTTTATATCTCATATGCATGCAGACCACGTTACAGGATTACCTGGTATACTTATGCTTTCAGCTCAAGTTGACAGAGTAGAACCTTTATATATATATGGCCCAAAAAAATTAAAAGAATATATTGATTCATCAAGAAAAATTCTAGATATGTATATAAATTATGAAATTATCTTTGAAGAAGTTAATGAAGGAATAATTATAGATAATGATGAATATTCTATCGAAGCTATCAAATTAAATCACACAAAACCATGTTTTGGTTATGTATTGAGAGAAAAAGATAGACCAGGTGAATTCTATCCTCAAAAGGCTATGGAATATAAAATAAAACCTGGACCTGATTTTGGTAAACTTCAAAAAGGTGAATCTATCATTAATAGTGATGGATTGAAAATCACTCCTGAAATGGTTATGGGAGAAAACAGAAAGGGTAGAGCATTTAGTTATATCACTGATACATTATACTTAAAAAATATTGCTAAAAAAATTATGAATGTTGATTTATTATTGTGTGAAGGAATGTTTGAAGCAGGAATGGAAGATATAGCTAAAGAGAAAAAACATATGTGCGTAAATCAAGCTGCTCAAATAGCTAAAGATGCAAATGCAAGAATGCTTGCCTTAATGCATTATAGTCCGCGTTATAATGATTTTGAATTGAATGCTCTTAAATATCAAGCACGAGAAATTTTCCCTAATACTATTTTAACTAAAGATAGAATGATTTTTTCTATACCAAATGATGGGGATACTATAGAAATTACTAAAGAAAAAATTGTTATACAAAGTAAAACACGAGTTAATATAACAAAATAAAAAAAATACTTGAGATTTATAGTCTCAAGTATTTTTATGTTTAATAATATATATATTAACCTAAATAAGCTTCATTGATTAATGTTTTAGCATCAATATCTCTATTCTCTTGGCTTGCATAACCAATACTTATATTTGAAAGATCATAAAGAGCTTCGCTTTTATTAATTAAATTATTGATACAAGCTTTAACACTTTCTTTACCTTCGTAAGGGAAAATAATAGCAGTATTATTGTTATCAGTATTATAAACATAAGTATATGATGGTAAATTTGATAAAATACTAGTTTTAATATCATCATTTAAAATATTATCTCTATCAAAAACTACTAAGGTAATATCAAAATTAAAGTTTTCTTTAGAATTATCTTTTAATTCAGAATTCAAGAAATCTTCTAAGTTATTTGATAAATCTCCAAAATCAGAACTAATATCAGCTAATGGATTCTTAATATATTCTATAACAGATTTTGCTTGATCATAAGATAAGGCTCTAATAGCACTATTAAGCTCTTCACCAAATGGTAAATCTTCATTAGCAACCATTTGACCATTATCAATAAAATCTAAACCATCATTAATTTGTTCTTTATCATAAGCATTTAATCTATCAATTGTTTGATAGTCAAAATTATTTACAAAGTCATTATTTAATAAATCTAACCCTTTATTAACAGTATTATCATCAACTGCTGAAAGACGATTAATAGTTTCTGGTGTAAAATTATTAAATTCAACAGAATTAGGATTTGCTACATCAGGAGCTCCATCATCAATATAATCAAGACCTACATTTACTTGAATACTATTATATTCTTGTAGTCTTGTTAGAGTATCTTTGTCTAAGTTTTCAAAAACTCTGGCATTAGGATTTGCAACTGGAGGACAGCCCATATTAATCCAATTTAAAGCTTTTGTAATATCTTCATCATTTAAATGAGATATTGCTAAAATATTATTTTCACTTAAATTTTCTAAGTTATAATATTTTTTATTATTATTAATCCAATCAATAACATTTTCAGCTTCTCGTTGAGATAGAGTAGCTAATTGATTTATTGTTTCTTGATCAAGATTATTAAATAAACCTAATTCATCTTCAGCTTCATTACAACCTGCTTTAATCCAATTATAAGCCTTCATAGCTTCATCTGCAGTTAAAGAAAATAAATTATTTGTTATTTCTTCATTAAAAGGAGATACTATTTTATCATCATCTTCTTCATAATAATTAAATATTCTAAGTAGTTCTGAATTACTATATTTGCTTATTTTTTGATAAACATCATTATTAAAATAATCTTTTAAAGAATATTGGACTGGTTTATTATATCCATTAGCATTGATAGGATTGAATTCACTATAATTTAATTTGTCAGTTGGATCATCATTTATAGTATCAAACAATGGTGCATCATAACTATTTTTAGGTAATAAATCTTCAGTTTTATCTTTAATATTGTTATCTTTTGAAGAAATAATTGAACCAATTTCAATTAATGCCAAACCAATTAAAACAGGTAATAAATAAATCAAAAAACGATAAATATCCTGAGTTTGTAAGTCATAAATTGGAACTAAATACTTAATTGAGAGAAAACCTAATGATAACAAAACCAATAATGACACAATTATTGAGAAGAATATATTCCGAACGTAGCCTGTTTGTTTTGACATTATTACCTCCATTTAGACTTTACAACTATTATACTAATCATTAATATTAACTATATTATATAGGATGGCATGTCCCATGACAATAAAATTTTTCCAAATATTAACAATAAGTACTTTTCTTTCTTATATACTTTTAATAGTTGTAGCTTCTGACATAGGAATTATACAATATCAACAAATTAAAGACAATATATACCGAGAAAAAAAAGAAAATTCCGAGTTAGAAAAAGAAATTAAAGATTTAGAAACAGAAATTGAACAATTGAAAAACAATGAACAAGTTTTAGACCTAGCTTACGAATTAGGTTATGTCAATACTGGCGATAAAATTCATTATACTGACTCAAATTCTACTGAAACAATAAAGAATTCTTCAAATTTAACGATTTATTCTCAAATAAATACAAAAAAAAATTTATTTTCGGGTTGGAAAAATTATCAATTTTTTTTATTATCATTACTTATTGGTATTGCATTTTCACTTTGTTATTTAATAATATCAAAAAAAATGGAGAATAAATAAAATGAATGATGAATATTCTGAAGTCCTATATATAGAACAAGAAAATACATTTAATAGAACCATAGAATTATTAAGGGAAAACAAGGTTTTAGTTTTACCTTGCGATACAATTTATGGTTTGTGTGCTAAAATGGGCGAAGCCGAAGATACATTAAGAAATATTAAAAAAAGAAAAGAAACTAAACCTTTTTTAATTTTAGCAACAATAGAGCAGGCTCAAGAATTATGCTATATTCCAGATGAAATACTTAAATTGTGGCCATGTCCTCTTACTGCTGTTTTAAACAAGAAAGAGGGTGGAACTCTTGCAGTTAGAGTACCTTCTGATCCTTTTTTACAATCTTTGTTAAAAGAATTAGGTTATCCAATTTATTCAACTAGCATTAATGAAAGTGGATATAGCTCTTTAACAAATATTGTAGATATCATTCTTAATTATAAAGATAGAGTTGCAGCATTTGTAGTAGATAGTGATATGCAAGGAGATACTCCTTCAACTCTAATTGATGTAAGTAAGAAACCATTCACAATTCTTAGACAAGGCAAATACAAAGTCCCACAAGAAATATTAAATTAGCAATTAAATATTAATAAAGAAGCATTCTTAAAGTTTAAGAATGCTTCTAAGTTATTATATATATAAGAGTAAAATCTTATTTATTTAAGGCTCTTGCTTCCATGTAATAACGTTTTTCATGAGCTTCACCCATAGAGAATGTTTTACGAGGAAGGGCTTTATCTTTTATTATTGCATCAAAGAAAGTATGTTTAGATACATCAGGCATTAATAGAGCAATATTATTATCTTTAGTTCCTAAATCAATAGTATCGTTAAAACCGTGAATATAATCTAAAGAACAAATGTTTTTTTCAATAATTTCATCTAAAATCAATTGAATAGTTCCTGCAGCAATAGCTCCATCTGGAGTGTTAACTTTATATAATAAAAGTCCATCTGCTTTTGTTGCTAAACCGAAAGTTTGACCTTCTACTTCTTCAATTAATTTCTTTAAATCATCTCTTGAATCACACTTTGTAACTTCATAACTACTACAATGTACACTTAATAGATCATCAAATTTATTTTTGTCTAAATTAAATAATACTCTATGGATTGGTTCAAATTCTAAACCTTCATCATGAATATTTTCTATTTCAACTAGAGCAAATCTTGAAGGATGATTTTTAATTTCATCTTCACTTAATTCTTTTTTAATATCTTCCCAGCAACTTTTTGCAGTAGCCAAAGAATGGTTTCCATCACCCATAGCAAATAATAATGGATTTGCCTTATCTAGTGAGTTATATAAACCTTCTAAAGCATTTGCCATTTGATCAAAAGCTTTTTCATCATTAATTAAATAACCTTCAAGTTTACCACCGTTTTCCATCAATGGAGTTTCATAAACTTTTGTTAAAGAATCTAATTCTTTTGTAAAAGGTTCAATTAAGGTTCTCTTTTCATCATTAATTAAAACCATAATATGTGGTAATTCTAATGGAGCATTTTTTCTAATCTTTTTTCTTGGTGGTATTCTTGATAAAATAGTACCTTCTGTTGCCCTAATTAAAGAAACAGAATCAGGACTAAAATCATATTTTTCTAAATCTAAAGCACCCATTAATCCCCAACGATGAGTATTACCAACAGAACGTTTTACTAAGAAAAAACATTGATTAAAGGTATCAAAAATACCTCTTTCTACATATTCTTCCATAGTTGAATTAATACTTTTTATAGTTTCTTCTTCTTTTCCATCTTCTAAATAAACTTCAGGGAAAATTAAATTTAATGTACTAGGACTAGACTCTACAAAATCTTCAACTCTTTTCCAATAATCTCTATCTGAAGTATATTGATCACAAGCAACAACAGCCCATTTTTCTAAATCTATTCCCTTTTTAGGAATCATAATATCTGCTGGATTAAGAGCAAGTGCACTTAAACGATTTATAGCTGATGACATAAAATTATCCTCTCTTTATAATTTTTCTGAATTTATAGTACAGTACATAATCTGATTTGACAACCATTATTTTTACTTTAATAATTATTTTTTTTGTTTATACTTAAAATAATTTTATAAAAATTAATAGATATTTAAATTATTTACTAATAAAACGTTATATATATAAATTATATTAAAAAAGTAATAAAAAGCTTTAAAAAAACAAAAATTTTGATATTACAGTTTTAAAATAGCAAAAAATCATTTATTATATAAATAGATAAATTATAAAGGGTTAATTATGAGAGCAATTGTAGTAACTAATGGGAATGCCCCATTATCAATTCCATCTAATTTTGCTAAAGATTCTGATTTGATTATAGCCGCTGATGGTGGGCTAGAGGTTGTCGAAATTTTAGGCTTAGATTGTGATATAGCAATTGGAGACTTTGACTCTTTAAATAAAGTAGAATTATTAAATAATATTAACTATCAAAGATATGATAAAGATAAAGACTTTTCTGATACTGAATTAGCAATAGCGTATGCTAAAGATCAAGGCTGTGATGAGTATATATTACTTGGTGGTGGTGAAGGAAGAATGGACCATCTACTTGGTATTTGGGGAATATTCAAAAACTATGGACCACCAATTTGTTGGCTTACTAGAAAAGATGCTTTATATTTAGTAAAAGATAAAAAACATTTCAATACAAGTATTAATGAAACAGTTAGCATTTATAATGCTATTATAGACTCAAAATCTATAGTTAATTGTAAAGAATTAAAATGGGCACTAAATAATTTTATGATTAGTGCAAATCATTTTTCTCTCTCTAATCAAGCAATTAGTGGTGAATTAAATGTTGAATGCTTAAAAGGTAGCGTATTTGTATCATTCTTAATGCCAAGAGAAGAGGTATAAATGTTAGAATCACGCAGAGTTCTTGAACTAGGAAATAGAGTACATTGGTATATGATATGGTTAAGTGTAGGAATATTTCTTTATTATGTTTTTGCACTTTCTTATGATATTAATAGTCAATATATGATTTTTCTATCCAGATTTTTATCAACCTTTTTATTATTTTCTTTAGTTTTTGGAATTTGGAGTATAGTTTATTCCATTGCAATTTTTTTCCAGGATAAAATCTTTCCTACTAGAATATTTATATTAAGTTTTGTTAGAATAATTTTAATTTTATTATTGGATATTATATATTCATTAATATTAAATATTGCTGGTAAATCAATAATCATATAAAAATCATGAGGTATGTAAAATGCAAAACATAAGTGCACTTAGAGGAGCTACAACAGTAGAAGTTGATAGCAGTGAAGCAATAGATTATGCGGTTAAAGAATTATTTGAAAACTTAATGAAGTTAAACAATCTAAATGAAGAAGATTTAATTAATATACATTTCACAATGACTGAAGATCTAAAGAGCAAAAATCCTGCTGCTGCTTTAAGAAAAGCTGGTTATGCTAGTGATGTTGCATTATTTTGTTCACAAGAGCCCACAGTCGATAATATGTTAGAGATGGTTATAAGAGTAATGATCCTTTGTTATAAAGATAAAAAAGAATTAAGACATGTATATCTTAATAGAGCAACTAAGCTTAGAAAAGAATATGCTTTAGAAAAATAAATTATTAATTAATTTAATTAAGCACAAATAAGAAAATACCTTATTTGTGTTTTTTTTAAGCAAAAAAAAATGATAATTATAAAAATTATCAAATAAAAAAAGCCACCTGTCAGATTCGAACTGACGACCCCGAGATTACAAATCACGTGCTCTGGCCAGCTGAGCTAAGGTGGCAAAATAAAATATTAATGTTGAGCCACCTGTCAGATTCGAACTGACGACCCCGAGATTACAAATCACGTGCTCTGGCCAGCTGAGCTAAGGTGGCGAACAATTGGGAATATACAAAAGATGAGCTAAGCTGTCAATAGAAAATGAAAAAATAATTATTTTTTCTTAATTTTATTGCTTTTCAAAAGTATTTTATAAATAAATATAATTATTTATAGTTTTTTTTCTTCATTTTTTTTAATTTTGTTGAGATATTATCTCAATAATGATATTATTTTTTTTCAGAAGAGTTTGTCATGAATAAAAAAAGTATTCCATTAATTATAGCAATAGTACTAATCATTTTATTTGGTTTTTTTACATTTTATAATTCATATAGAAATTTAGAAAAAAGTATTGATGAAGAAAGAGTACAATATATTGGAGAAATTGAACGTCAATTAGTTAGTAGATCTAATGAAATTCGTGACGACATTTCTTCTAATTTGCATTTTCTTTCAGTTTTATTAGAAAATGATAAACCCAATTCCTTTGTTGATGCAAAACTAAATTATGCTAAATTAAACACTAAAAATCAGTTTCAATTAATTTTAGTTTCTGAAAATGGTATTTGCTATAATGTAGATGGATCTATTTTTGATTTACAAAACAATGAATTATTATCATCACTAATTATAGATAAAAACAATATTTCAAGTTTTGAGAGATCTTCTACTGGTCAAAATTACTTGATTACGGCACAACCAATAAAACCATTTAAAATAGAAAATGAAAATATAGTAGCTATAATGTTTGCTACTACTGAAGAATTATACAGAGAGAGAATGACATTGCCATTATTTGATGGATTTGGCATGTCTTTTGTTTGCGATAGTTTAGGAAGGCTTTTAATAAGCCCACAAAAAGATAAATACGAAATAATGGGATATAACTTATTTGCATCTCTTAGAGAATTAGATGTTGATGATAATACCATTACAAATATAGAAAAAGACTTTTATCTTGGTCAAAGTAATTATTATTATTTCCAACTAGATGATAGATGGTTAATTCAATATGAAAGCTTTAATGAAGGAAAAGAATTTATTATAAGTTTAATCCCTGTATCGATAGTTTCTAATCAGTTAATTACTGATGTTTCTAGAACAATCCAAATGGCATATATTACATTATTCTTCTTACTTTTATTAATAATAATCTTTGTAGTAATTATTTACGACATTATTACACAAAGAAATAGAACAAAGTTTGAAAGTGAAATTAGAGAAAAAGAAGCATTAAATAGAAGTGATTTCTTATCTCAAATGAGTCATGATATGAGAACACCATTATCTGCTATTGTGGGAATGACTCAAATTGCAAAAGAAAACGTTGATAATAAAAACGTAATAGAAGATTCTATTGAGAAAGTTAATTCCTCAGCTAATTACATGTTAGATATAATCAATGATATCTTAGATTTAAGTAAATTGGAAAGTGGAAAATTTTCTTTAAATATTGAAGACTTCTCATTAAATCAATTGATAAGAAAAATTGAATTAATTAACCAACCAAAGGCTAATGAAAAGAATTTGTATTTCAATGTTAGTTATAATTTTGAAAATGAACTATGGTACAAAGGTGATAAGCTAAGATTATCCCAAATATTAATGAATTTAATATCTAATGCAATAAAATTTACTCCTGAAAAAGGAAGTGTAAATGTCAAAATTCAAACTGAAGAATTTGATTCAAAAACAGATTTAATAACTTTAATTGTAAAAGATACTGGAATTGGAATGAGCCAAGAATTCTTGAAGAAAATATTTACACCTTACTTACAAGAAAACTTAAGCATTTCTTCTGTATATGGCGGTTCTGGTCTTGGATTAACAATTGTAGACAATTTAATTAAATTAATGGATGGTAAAATTAAAGTAATTAGCGAAAAAGGATTAGGTTCTGAATTCATAGTTAAAATTAATCTTGAAAGAGTAAAAAATCAAATAACAAAAATTGATGATGAATGTTCTCATTTAGATTTTACTAAATTCAAAGTTTTATTTATTGAAGATCATCCGATTAATAGATTAATTGGAGAAAAACAATTACAAAATTTAGGAATACAAGTAGATTCTGCTGAAAATGGTAAGATAGGCTTAGATTATTTCTTTAAAAAACCTCCAAAATATTATTCATTTATACTTACAGATATTAGAATGCCAATCATTGATGGATATCAAGTAATAAAACAAATTAGAAAATCTAATAGAATAGATAAAGATATTCCAATAATTATTATGAGTGCTAATGCAAAAGATGAAAAAATAAACTCAGAATTTGATGTAAATGCAACTCTTTGTAAACCTGTAGAAGTAAATGAATTGAAGGAAGCAATATGCAAAATATTTATAAAATAAAGATAATATTTATTTTATTATTACCCTTACTGCTTTTTTCATGTAATAAACCAAATTTATCTTTTGGAAAAAAAGCTAAAGACGATAATATAAACACTATCACAATTTTTGTTGATAATGATATTGATGAAGGCTCAAAACAATGGCTTAATCTTCTACAGCAAGAATTTAGTGAAGCAAATTTAGTCGTAAAAACAAATATTGTTAATAATGAAAAATATTTTTTAGAAAAATTCTTACAAGGTGAATTTGATGCTGATATAATCATATCAAAATATTTATCAAATAATAATAGTCAATATTTAGCAAATTTAGCTGGTAAATCTTTCTTCCCCGATTCTTTTTTTAATTCTTTAAAAAAAATGGATAAAGATGGAAATATTTACCTAATACCATTTACCAATACTAAAAAATATTTACTAATCAATAAGAACTATTTTGACTCATTAAATATTGAGTTACCAGATAATGGCTTTGATGTTTTAAAAAGTTTTTCAAAAATAGATGATTTAGAAAAAGCAATTTACTTTAATAATAATTATAATTCATCAGTTGAATCAGAAATCTTTAGCTATGCTTTTTCATTAACTGATGGACTTACAATCAAAGGTTTTAAATGGGCAAATGATCTAGAAGCAGGAGTTGCTAATGTTGGAGACTTAGATCTTACAAGTACATTTGATTTTATGGACTATTTTAAAAATCTTCCTATAAATTTATCAGAAGATTCAAAGAAAGACTTAGATACTGCAATAAATGAATTAGAGAATAATCAAGTTGGAATTTTTGAAGTAAACACCAATGATATAAGTAAGCTTAAAGATATATATAGCACAGATTACTATGTATTACCATTTTATTCGCCACTAGATGATAAGAACTATATATTAACACAAAACCAGTCTTACATCGCGGTAAACAAGAATTCTATGGAGAATAAAAAACAATTAATTAATGATTTTTTATATAAGATTTTAGGTTCTGAAGGAAATAAAATTATTGTAAATGATGATAATAGCTTATATTCTCCTATTTTTAATTTATCCTCTTCAATTTATGATACTTCATATATAAATGATAATTATGGAAATAAAAATGAAAATAAATTAGCTACTTTTTATATTTTTAACCGAGGCAAAGAATATTTATCCTCAGCAGTAGAACAGTATCTAAATAATCAAATAAATCGTGAAGATTTTATTAATTATTGGCAGCAAGATGTATTAGTCAGTAAATTTAATTTAAACAAAGTAAATTTAGCGGATATAAATGATGATTTATATCCTAAAGACTGTTCTATGATTATAGCTAAATCTATATACTCACAATTTGATTGTGATGTTTCAATTATGACAGTTAGTAATTTAATAGATCAATTTGATAATATTAGCTCAATGTATTCAGGATCCCCATATTTTATGGAAAAGGGGAAAATATATTGGGAAGATATAACAAATATAGTACCACCAAATGTAAATAACCAAATTGATACAAAATCTCAAAAAGTAATTACATATAATATATCCGGTGCTCAATTAGTTGATTTCTTAAATAATCAAATAGATAGCTTAGTATATTGTGGTATCAAAAAAATAAACAATGAATATTACCTAATTGATAATAATGGGAAAATTGAATCAATAAACCCAAACAAAAACTATAGAATAGCTACAAACTCAAATTTTTATCTACCTAATTATTCATTACCAAATTATCAAATTTCAGATATTAATTTAGTAGATCTACTGATGCGCTGGATATTAGACAATAGTCCAATCAGTTACAACTCAATTTACACATTTAACATTGTAGCTGATTAAAAATTCACATCAAATTTGTTAGCGAAAAATAAATAAATAAATTACTTTATATATTAATAAATCATGATATAATTGAAGCTAATTGATAAAAAATAGGATTATTATTATATATTGATTTGTTTAGAAAATAATATTTTACTGAATTTTCATAAATTGGTTGACTATTTTATCAATATTATTTATATTCCTACATGTCTATTTGACAAAGGGGAGGTTCCCGAGCGGTCAAAGGGGGCAGACTGTAAATCTGTTGGCTCCGCCTTCGAAGGTTCGAATCCTTCTCTCCCCATTATGTGTAGGTCTTCTCGTATGAGAAGACCTATTTGCTTTAATCTGAGAGGTTTTATGGGCAAATTTTATAAAAAAGGATTACAATTTGAATGTCAAGGTTGTAATTATTGTTGCAGTTGTGAACCTGGCTTTGTTTTTTTAAGTGATGAAGATTTAAAAAACCTTTGCAATCATTTTTCTATGGATGAAGAAACATTTATTAAAACTTATTGTAGAAAAGTATCAATTGGTTTCGGTTATAGAATTAGTTTATTAGAAAAAGAAAATTATGACTGTATTTTTTTAACTGAAAAAGGTTGTAGCTGCTATGATAGTCGTCCATTACAATGTAGAACCTATCCTTTTTGGCCCAGTATAATGAATTCACAAGAGACCTGGAATGAGGAATCTAAAAGCTGTCCAGGAATTAATAAAGGAAAAAAAATAAAAGAAAAACAAATAAAAGATAATTTAGATCTTATGGATAATTTTATTGCAAAAATAGTTCAATAGGGGTAAGAGTGCCAAGAATATCACAACAAACAATAGAAAAAATAAAAAATAAAATTTCATTATCTCAATATATTTCACGATATGCTGATGTAAAACATAAGCGCGGTAGTGATTATGTTTGTTGTTGCCCTTTCCATGAAGAAAAAACACCAAGTTTTTATATCCATGATGATAAACAATATTTCCATTGTTTTGGTTGTGGAGTAAGTGGGGATGTCTTTAAATTTGTTTCTCTTTATGACCATTTAAGTTGGTATGAGTCTGTTATAAAAGTTGCCGATGAAATTGGTGAAACTTTAGATTTTGATACAAAAGGCGCAAACAATTCAAATTATAAGAAACGTTCAGAATTATATCTCCTTTATGATAGAAGCAGAGTTTTTATGCAAAATGTTTTAAAATCTGATATTGGTAATATTGCTAAATCTTATTTAAAAAATAGAAATATTAACAATAAAATGGTTGAAAAATTTTCATTAGGCTATTTACCTACAACAAAAGAATTCTTATATTCTAGAATTAAGAGCGGTAGTAATTATCAAGATGATTTTCTTAATTCATCTGGTTTATTTTATAATGATTCAAGAGATTCTTTCTTCGATGGTAGATTAATATTTCCAGTTAGAACTTGGGATGGTAAAACAGTAGCTTTTTCTGCTAGAGATTTAAGTGGTATGTCAAAAGCTAAATATAGGAATTCTCCTGAAACGATTATTTATTCTAAGAAAAATAACTTATTTGGAATTTATGAATCATTAGATGCTTTAAAAGAGAAAAAGAAAGTTGTAATTTGTGAAGGGAATTTTGATGTAATAGCATTACATCAAGCAAATATTGATTTTGCTGTGGCCTCATTAGGTACAGCATTTACTGCTGAACAAGCTAGACTCCTTTCTAGATATGTTACTGAAGCCTATATATTATTTGATAATGATGAAGCTGGAATCAAAGCTACAGTTAAAACTTTATCAATTTTACAAGCACAAGGAATATCAAATTTTGTCATAAATTTTGAAAAATATAACGATCCAGCAGAATTACTAGAGCAAAAAGGTGAAGAAGAGTTAAAAAAAGCCCTAACAAACTATACAGATGGGTTTATGTATCTTGTAAATAATGCTATAAAATTATATGATATAAAGAATTCAAAAGGTAAAGATGAAATTTATAAATATGTTAAACCATATATTGATGCTACAGATTCAGAAATAGAAAAAGACTCTCTTTTGCAAAGGTTATCTGAGCTACTACAAGTTCAACAAAAAAGTGTAATATCTCAGTATAAAAGAGAAAATGCTAACCAAAAAACATATGGTGAAAAACGTATGAATAAATTAGATATTTATCCTTTGACCAAAAATAGGTTTAATTTAGATTTGTTTATAATGTTAGTTATTGTAAATAACCGTATAAATTATAAATATTTTCGAAAAAATATATCGGTAAATGAACTTAGAGATGAGGAGGCAATCACTTTATTTAATATTTTAGAAGATTATTTTAGACTTAATGATGAAGATTGTGGAAATGATTATTTCTTACAGCTAATCGATGATCCCCAAATTAAGGCAGATGTTTCTTCTTCCTACTACATGGAAGAATTTAAAGAACAATATTGCAAAAATCAAATAGAAGAAGGAATTAATCGAATTAGGCTAAGAACCTTAGAAGCTGAAAAGAAAAGGTATGAAGAAATTTTAGAGATTGCACAATCATCGAACGATATTGAAAGTATAAAAGCTCTATTAAAAGATCAGATATTATTAGATCAAGATATTGCTGAATTAAGGGAAAAGTTAATCCCATAGACCAAAGAATAAGGAATATAAAAAGAATGCTGGATAAAAACCTTCTTTTAGATTTTGGATTGTTTTTCAAAAAAGCTGATGACAATAGTGATATTGCAGCTGAAGATTCAATTGATGATACAATAAATAGTGAAGAAGAGAAAAAAGATGTTAACTCTGAACTTTCTATTGAAAAAAGAGAAATATTAGAAGAAATATTAACAGAAATTGAAGAAGAACCTGATGAGTCTGCTTTTAATGAAGTTGAAGAAGACCCAGATGATGATGCATTTGTTAAAGATGATGTCGACGACGATGAGGACGAAGATGTTGATTTAGATATAGTCGATTTAGATAGTGATAAAGTCATTATAACTTCAGATGATGATGATGACGATGATAAAGATGATGATGAAGACGATGATGATGACGACGATGACGATGATGATGAATCATTGATAGACTCTGATTTATCATATGATTCATTTGATTCTGATGATACTGTTGGTTCTTCTGAAAAAGTTATAGATATAAATTCTATTAGTAGCAGACAAAATTCACATAAGGAAGATAAAAAAACAACTGTTTTATCAAATTCAAAAGGTGATGTTGATGATCCTATTCGCTTATATTTAAGAGAAATTGGTAAAGAAAAACTTTTAACCGCTGAAGATGAAGTTGTTTTATCTAAAAAAATGGAAGAGGGTAATGCAATTATTCTTGAAGTTATTAAGGATAATGGTATATTAATTACTTTCTTTACAGATATTATTAATAAAATTGAAGCTAAGATTGATGAAACAGAAATGGAATTCTCTCAAAAAGAATTAAAAGAACTTTATGCTGAACAAAAGAGATACAATCAATACTATCGTGAACAATTAAATCCACATAAAGCTGCTATTAAAGAATATCAAAACTTAAAAGATGATTTAATATCAAAAAGTTTAGATTTCTTAAACGATAACAAATTTATCAAAAAAAGAGAAAAACTTTTCGCTGTATTAGATGAAGTAGAATTACAACCTGAAGAATTGACTGCAATTACTGAAAGATACATTAATGCTGAATTAACAATCATTGAATTAATGGATTTGATGCAGATTTTGCAAAACAAATTAAATATTACTTCTACTAAAGAATTACGCCAATTAGGTAGAGACTTAGCAACTAGAAGTAAAAGTAGCATAATTGAAGCTGATTTAAATATGAGTGCAAATGAAATTAAAGAGTTAATTTCTACTTATCAACAAACTGAAAAAACTTTAAAAGATATTGAATTAGCTTTTGAAGCTCCTAGAAATGAAATTCTTGAAGAAGCAGTAACTATCAAACGTGGTAGAAAAATGATGAAAACCGCTAAAGATAGATTAATTAAAGCAAATCTTCGTTTGGTTGTTTCTATTGCTAAAAAATATACAAACAGAGGTTTACATTTCTTTGACTTAGTTCAAGAAGGTAATATAGGTTTAATAAAAGCTGTTGAAAAATTTGAATATCGAAAAGGTTATAAATTTAGTACTTATGCAACTTGGTGGATTAGACAAGCTATAACAAGATCAATCAGTGACCAAGCTAGAACAATTCGTGTTCCAGTTCACATGATTGAACAGATAAACAAAGTTGTTCGCGAATCAAGACTACTTATGCAATCATTAGGAAGAGATCCTTCTGATGAAGAAATTGCTGATAGACTTGGCTGGGATGAAAAGAAAGTAAAAACAGTTAAAAATGTAGCTAGAGAGCCTATTTCTTTAGAAACTCCAGTTGGTGAAGAAGAAGATTCATTATTATCTGATTTCATTGAAGATAAAGATGTTGAAAATCCTGCAACTCAAACAGCATATCGTTTATTACAAGAACAATTGTTAGATGTATTGCATACTTTACCTCCAAGAGAACAAGAAGTATTAAAAATGCGTTTTGGTATTGATGGTGGTTATTCATTAACACTTGAAGAAGTTGGATTATATTTTGGTGTTACTAGAGAAAGAATTAGACAAATTGAAGCAAAAGCTCTAAGAAGATTACGTCATCCAAAGAGAGCAAAACAATTAAAAGACTTTATTAATACTTAATTCGTATTGGTTAAATTAATTTATTTATTATTAAGAATAAATATTCTTGATAATAAATATTATTTATGGTAAATTTTATGCCTGTGTGATTTAATAAAAAATGGCATATATAAATAAACTCAGAGATGAGTTAAGATTAGATTTTCAGGAGAAAGTGATGCAAAAAGAAGTATTCACAAAGCTAGAAAAACTTCAAGAAAGCTTAAAAGCAAAATTCAATGTAGAGGAAGCTATTAAACAACTACCTCATGAATTAAAGCTTAAAAAAGCTCAACTTGAAAAAATTAGAAGTGATTTTGAAGAATTAGATTCAACAGTTCAAACTATAGAAAAAGAGTGTAAAACTCTACGTTTTGAATATGATAATGCAGTTATTGCTCATGAAAACAATCAAAAACAGATGGAAGTGATTTCTACACAAAGAGAATTTGAAGCATTAGAGAAACAAATAAGTGATTCACATATTTTAGAACAAAACTTATTAAAACAATTACATGCTAAAGAAAAATCTTTGACTCAATTACAAGAAGAATTAGAACAAAAAAGAATTGTTCTTGAAGAAATTGAAGAAGAAGTTAAAACTGAAGAAACAAAATATGATGAAATTCTTGTTGAAAAAATGAAAGAAAAAACTACTTTAGAAGAAGAATGTAATAGAATTGTTGAGGAATATGAAATTTCTCCTGATTTATTCAAAAAATTCTCAAGTATTGTTAAAAACAAAGAAGGTTCAGGTATTGTTCCAGTTCATGATAATGTCTGTGAAGGTTGTCACATGCTATTGCCTGTACAATTCGTTAATGATGTTAGATCATTAGAAAACATTGAGTTCTGTCCATATTGTTCTCGTGTTTTATATTACGAAGAATCTGAATTTGTCAGTGATATTGATTCAATGGAAATCGAAGAAGGTTCATTAACTTCATTCGCTGATGAAGAAGAATTTGACTTAGATAATATTTAATTTAAATATTGAAGTAGGTTTTTTAGATAATCGCGTACAGTCTTTTCTGTATGAGGAAAGTCCGGGCTCCATAGGACATAACGCCGGGTAACACCCGGGAGCAGTAATGCTATAGAAAGCGCAACAGAAAATAAACCGCCTTGAAAAAGGTAAGGGTGAAAAGGTGAGGTAAGGGCTCACCGCTTAACTGGCAACAGTTAAGGCACGGCAAGCCTCGTTAGGAGCAAGTCCAAGCAGTGAGTTAGTGGTCCGCTTTATTCTCACGGGTAGGATGCTAAAGATTTATAGTAATATAAGTCGTAGATAGATGATTATCATTATACAGAACCCGGCTTATTAAAAACCTACTTTTCTTCTTTTTTTACCAAATCCCAAACATGATTCAATTGATCAACATTCTTTGGATCTATTGGGATTTCTTTTTCATCACAGATTGTTTTAACTTTATTGAATCTATTCTTAAATTTATTTGTAGATCTTCTTAATGCAATTTCAGGTTTAATCTTTAAGTATCTTGAATAGTTTATTACTGCCAATAAAAGATCTCCCATTTCTTCTTCAAGAGCATCTTTATCTTTCAATTCATCAGCCTCAATTACTTCGGCTAATTCTTCATGAATTTTATCAATTACACCTTGTTTTGAATCCCAATCAAAGCCAACTTTGCTAACTTTTTTCATGCATTCATAAGAATACTCTAATTGAGGTAAAGATTTAGGAATCTTTTTAAAGAAATCTTCAGCATCATCATATCGCATTTCAACATTCTTTTTTATATCATTCCAGATTGTAATAACTTGATCGCTATCAATATCTTGTTGAGAAAATTCTGAGTTAAATACATGAGGATGGCGTCTAACTAATTTCTGGCAAACTTCATTAATGCTATCTATAAGATTAATATCATCGTATTCTTGATGAATAGTTAATAACATAATTAAATTTGTTAACATATCTCCAAGCTCTTCAGAAACATTACTTAAATCATTATTATTAATTGCATCAATGTATTCATAAGTTTCATCTATTAAATATACAGCAAAATCTTTATTTGTTTGCTTTCTATCCCATGGACATCCATTTTCGCTTCTTAAAAGTACAGTTATCTCCTTAAGCTGAGATAATGCTGCAGAAAGTGTATCGTGTTTTATTAATTCTAAATCAATCATGGTAATAGATTAATTATTATTATAAAAAAAATAAAGTAGGTATATTAAATATAAGAATATAATTTTCTAGTTAACAGAATATATATTATTTACAAAATAAAAATAACATTAAAATAAAGCTTATAATTCAATTTCACCAATTTCATGTAAATGACTCCAAACTAAATTAGAGAAATTACCTTCAATTGACATTGCAACATAAACTATCACTTTATAGTTTGATGAAATAGCTCCCTCATCATTAACTATATAATCTAAATCACTTTCACTAATACCAGAATTTATAAAATTATCATTATTATATCTTGTTAATATTATATCAGTCTGAGAAGAATCTGAAGAAACAAAAATTGGAACTGAAGTCGTTTCAGTTAATTCAAAATTTTTATTCAATTCATTAAATGATAAATTGAATAATGCACTCTGATCTACACCAAATTGATTTGAATCATCATATAAATTAGTTTTTAATAAATAATTTTGTGGTAATTGATCTAACTTTTTATTAAATTTAAATTTGTATAATTTAACATTATATTCACCACTTTTTACACTTAATACGTAAGGATTACCATCTTCTTGATTAGTATCTAATCTCTTTGAATATGGTGTTGTAACATATTTGGAATTAAAAGCACTAACAATACCAGGATCAACATCTGTTGGACACACAGCATAAAAATAACACAATGATGGCGAATCTTCAAAATCGTACGAATAGTTAACTGTTTCACTATTATATATATTAAAACTTAAGGTTGTATCAAATTCTGTTTTATTAGCATTTGGTTCTGATGAAAAATCATAATAGGATCCATCAGTTATTTTCCCATCATGTAAATATAATAATGTAGGTATTCCACAAGAAATTAAAAAAAATAAAGACACAAAACAAGTAATCGCTCTACTTAATTTAATGTGTCTTTTTAAAAAATTGTATTTTTTCATTTAATAGTTTAGCAAACTATTTTTTGCAAGTTTTCCATATTCAGAACTTGAGAACTGGTCAGCCAATTGTTGGAATTGACCTTGAGCTAAATCTGAATTACCTTGCTTTTCATAAATACGAGCTAAAGTAAACATAGCTTTTGGTGTTTCAGCAGCATCATTACCATAAACATCAATAAGTTCTTGGCAATATTCAATTGCTTTTGCATCATCACCTAATTGCTCAGCACAAACTGCAGCATTACTTAATGCTAATGAACCAAGATATGTATTTTTAGCATCATCTTTAATTACTAAGAAACTATCTAATGCAGCTTGATAATCTTTATCATTATATGATTGTAAAGCTAATAGATATGAAGATTTTAAACCTACATAACCTTTTACATCTTCAAGAGCTTGTAAATCTGTAATAGCTTGAGCTAAATCATCTGCATAAGTTTCAGAATCTGGATTTGCAGTAGCAGTTGAAAGTTCAGTTTGAGCTTTATCTAAAGCATCAAAGTTTTTAAGAGCTTTGTTATTCATTACTGCATTTACAATACCAATAACTATAACAGCAATAACTAATACAATAGCAATAATACCAAGTAATTTTTGATTATTACTTAAGAAATCTGATAAATGACTTTCAAGTTGTTTATCTTCTGTATTGAAATTATCTTTTTTACTCATCAAAAAACTCCCTTTTTAAGAAATGTAAACAGGCGGCAAAACTTCCCGCCTGTTTTGAATTATTTACAAATTTTAGTTATCGTCTTTAGAAGCCATTAAATCTGCAAATGTAAAAGTATCCTCTTCATCATTATCGCTTTGAATGTACTTAGCAATTTCTGATTGTTGTGAACGCTTAATCATTTCTTTAATTGAAAGTGAAAGTTTTTGAGTACTTGGGTTACATTCAATAACCATTGCTGTAATACTATCACCAACATTATATTTCTTTAATACATCATCAGTAAATTCTTCATCTGGTCCAACTAAGTTATATTTACTAATTAAACCTTCGATTTCACCAACAACCTTAACAAATACACCAAAATCAGTAACATTTGAAACTGTTCCAGAAATCTTGCTATATTTTGGATAGTCTTTTCTTAATACTTGCCAAGGGTTTTCTTCTAATTTCTTAACACTTAAACGAATTCTTCTGTTATCTGGTTCAACTCTTGTTACAACAACATCGATTGAATCACCTTCTTTACAGAATGAAGACATGTTTTTAATTCTCTTTGTCCATGAAATATCATCAACATGTAAGAAACCATCAATACCTTCTTCAAGATTAATAAATGCACCACTATTTGTAATTTTTACAACAGGCTTATTTAATGTCATACCAATTGGGTATCTTTCAGCAATTGTATCCCAAGGATTTTCCATTAATTGTTTTAATCCTAATGATACTCTCTTCTTGTCTAAATCATATCCAAGAATCTTAGCATTAACTACATCACCAATCTTTAAAATTTCTTTTGGATTGTTAACTCTCTTAGTCCATGTTAATTCTGAAATATGAGCTAAGCCTTCAACGCCTGGTTCAATTTCAATAAATACACCAAAACTTGTAAGTTTAGTTACTGGTGCTGTGATAACATCGTCAACATGATATCTTTGTTCAAAAGTTGCCCATGGATCTTCGCTCATATGTTTTAAACTTAAGTTTATCTTTTGAGTTTCTGGATCAATATTAATTAATCTTAATTGAACAACTTGACCTTTTTTTACAAAGTCTTTTGGTCTTGTTACATGGCCCCAGCTCATATCATTGATATGTAATAAACCATCGAATCCACCTAAATCAATAAATGCACCGAATGAAGTAAATGATTTTACAACGCCTTCTACTACATCACCAATTTTAACTGCTGAGAAGAATTTTTCTTTATTTTCTTTAATTTTGTTCTCTAAATATTCTCTACGAGATACAACACTTTTTAGTTTTGTACCAGCATGAAATTTATCAATTACAAAATAATCTGTAATGCCGATTAATGATTCTGGTTCTTCAACACGAACGATGTCCGCTTTTGATAATGGACAGAATCCTTTATAATCACCACCTAGATCTACTTCAAATCCACCTTTGATAACTTTAATAAAAGTTCCTTCAACAGGTGTTCTACCTTCAGCTGCTTGCTTTAATTCTTCAGTGCGTTCTTTAGCATCTGCACGTCTTTTTGAAACGATAATTTGACCGTGCTTACCTTCTTTTGAAACAATAACAACTTTTACTGTGTCACCAACTTCTGGTATTTCTTTGAACTCACTACGAGGAATCTTACCCTCGCTCTTGTAACCGACGTCAACAAAAACATACTCGTTATTTACCTGAACCACAGTTCCGGTCACGAGCTGACCGTCTTCGATGCCATCAAGAGATTTAAGATATTCCTCCTGCATTAACTGCATACTGGTTTTCTTTTCTTCAATTTCACTCTCGTTAGCCACTTGCTTTCTCCTGATCCTACTAAATTCCTATATTTCTCGCAAAATCTTGCGTATTTATAGCTTTTATCACTTTCTCACAAACTTGCATAATGGTCAAGTACGAAGTGTCAATTATTATTGCATCATTTGCAATCTTTAGGCTTCCAACAGGTTTTTCTTTGTCATTTTTGTCCCTCTTTTTTATTTCAGACAAAATTGTTTCAAAATCCTCTGCTTCAGTCTGTTGTTCAAACCTTCTTTTAGCTCTTATTTCAGCATTAGCGTCAAAGTAAAATTTAAATTCAGCATTAGGAAAAACAACTGTTGTTATATCTCTTCCTTCTGCAATAATATCTAAGCCTTTAGCAATTTCTCTGATATTATAATTCACAATTTCTCTTATTCTTGGGTCAACACTAACTGGGGAAACAAACTTATCTACTTTCGGGGTATGTAACTTGTCTTCGACATCTTCACCATCTATACAAACTTTTGAGTTTTTTACACTAAGTGTAATACTTTTTGCTGTTTCAAGAACAGCATCTTTATCTAATATATCATCATGATTTAATAAATGAGCATATGTAATGGCTCTATAAAATGAACCTGAATTTAAATAATATAAATTTAACTTTTTTGCTAATAAAGCAGCTATTGTACTTTTACCTACACCAGCAGGTCCATCTATTGCAATTACCATAACTTATTTTCCTTTACCAAATTTTATACTTTTTGAACTTTTTGCATTTACGCCATTTAAAAGATCTTGAATCTGATTATATGTTAATTTCTTATATTGTCCTGGTTCTAAATCACCTAATTCAATATTACCAATTCTAATCCTACACAATTTCTTTACATCATAACCTAATGCACTAAAAATTTTTCTAATTTCTCTATTTTTACCTTCAGTTAAGACTACTCTAACCCAACCTCTAGTTAACAATTGGAAACTTTTAATTTTATAAGGTCTCTTTTGATCTATATAAATACCATCTATAGCCTTTAATAAATCAGTTTTTAAAACTTCTTTATCTGCTTGAACTAAATATTCTTTTTCAATTTCATTTGAAGGATGCATAATTTTATTTGCAACGTCCCCATCATTTGTATAAAGAATTAAACCTGTAGATTCTTTGTCTAATCTACCGATATGGAATAATAAATGCCAATCGTTTATATTAATCAATTCTCTTGCATATAATTTTTCATTGGGGTCAAAATTTGTACATACATATCCTTTAGGTTTATGTAAGGCAAAATAATATGATTTTTCTACAGGTTCTATTGTTTCATCATCGAGTTGTACTACATCTTCTCTATTAACCTTAGTTCCTAATTCGGTGACTCTTTTTGTATTAATTTTTACACGGCCTGCTGTAATCAAAGTCTCACAAAATCTTCTACTTCCGCAACCACTTTTAGCTAAATACGCTTGTAGTCTTATTGGATATTCTATTTTCAAAATCTACTCCTCTACTTCGTCATCTTCGATAAATCTTTGTTTATCAATATCTGATAACTTAGGTAGTTCACTTATACTTCTTAAATTAAATTCTAACAAGAATTTTCTAGAAGTTCCATACAAACAAGGGTGTCCTGGAACATCTTTTCTACCAATTACTTTTATATATTCCCTGTCTCTCAACAAACGAACAATAGAATCACTAGAAACACCTCTAATATTATCTATTTCCCTTTTTGTAACAGGTTGACTATAAGCAACAATTGAAAGTGTTTCAAGTGCTGCCTTGCTTAATCTTTTATCAACTTTTTTACCATAACACTTTTTTAACTCATTATGTAAATCTTTTGATGGTAAAAATTGAAATCTATCATGTTTTGCACTTAAAACAATTCCATGCATAAAGGTTTCAAAATGTTGTTCTAATTCATCTAAAGCTACAAAAAGCTCTTCTTCTTTTAAATTTGTCATGCGTAATAATTTATCTTTACTGACACTATCATTTTCTAAAAAAAGAATTGTTTCTACCAAACGTGCATTAGGAGTTAAAATTGAATTTACTTTTTTCTTATCGCTCATAAAACCTCTATATTAATCTTCATCTAAATCGATTTCTTCAAATTCTCCAAATTCCATTAAATCATTTTCTTCTTCACTCAAAGATTCATCATTAATTGAATAATCGTCTTTATCAAGTTCATCATTAAATTCACTTTCACTATATAAGCCTTGATCTATAGCCTTTTCATACATTTCATCAATTAAATCTGCTTCATCATCTTTAATTGTAACTTCTGATCTTTTTTTAATTATAATGGTTTCATAAGGTATTTTTTGTGTAATATAAATCATTTTAAATTTACAAGCTTCCAATATAGCCATAAAAGCACAAATAATATGTAAAGGCTTATCTAAATGAACTATTAATTCTTCAATAGTCAACTCATCTTTATTTTCAAAAATTTCATTCATTAATGCCAATTTTTCATTTACACTAACTTCTTCATAAACATTAAAGACTTTTGCTGGAGATATTTTTTCCATAATTGAAGTAAAAGTTTTTAATAATTTATTTAAAGTTATATTTTCAAAAAGCTGTTGATCATCAAAAGGTATCATAAAAGTTGATTTTTTTCTTTCAATATATAAATCATCAGAATTTGCAGTATTTGTTAATAGTTCAGTATATTTCCTGTATTTTTGATATTCTAATAGTTGCTGAACAAGATCTTGGCGAGGATCTTCATAATCCTCATCATAATCAATATCTACAGGTAAAAGCATTCTACTCTTTATATATAATAAATCTGCTGCCATTTTATAAAAATCAGATAATTGATCTAATTCTATAGTATCATCATTATTAATATATTCTAAAAACTGTTCAGTTATTAAAGCTATAGGTATATCATAAATATTTATTTGAGATTTTTGAATTAAAAATAATAATAATTCTAAGGGTCCTTCGAATGAAGGTGTTTTAAAAGAATGTGAATTATCTTTTTTATTTAGCTCTAAATTAGAATCTACCATCTATTAATCTCAATCTCGCTTTATTTTTTTTATATTATACATATATCTTCAAGTAATGTAAATTTATAAATTTTACTTTAATTTTGTAAAAAAAAATATTTCCAACAATTACATATTACATTATACTTTAACCTAATTGCTTAAGGAAGTTTTATGAAGAAAATTATTATTTTACTATTATTTTTAACACTTGTGAATAATTTACATGCTTCAAATATTGACGATTTAGCCAATAGTGATGAATGGCATAATTTATTATTAGATGATGCGTATGGTAAAGGTTTTGTAACAGATGATAGCAAAATGTTTGCTTGTGGAGAAAGAGATTATAAAAAAGAAATAAATTATTTGATAAATAATCAGAATTCTGAATTATTTAATTTATATCCTGCAAGATATGAATGTATCAACAGAAATTTAGGTATGGATATTCCATATCTAGAAAATAATACAGAATTACAACAATATTTAGATTCTCATGATTATGATACTCTATCCATTGCACTTTCTGAACCAATTAATGACCAATTGATGAGTACCTTTGGACATGCAATTGTTATATTAAATAATAAAGATGAGAATATTGGAGATGGAGTTAGTATTAATTTATTTGCACATACTGATAATATTGGAAGTCTTGATTTAATAAAGCGAGGTTTAACTGGAGATCTTATTGGATATTTTGATTTTGATGTAGCTTGGAAAATTTTTGAAAACTATGCTGTAAAAATGCAAAGAGAATTAGTTGTTTTTGATACAACTTTAACTAAAGTTCAAATTAAGAGAATTTTACTTATGGTTTGGGAATTACAACATGCACCACTTGATTATCAATTTATTAAAAGAAATTGTGTTAATGGAGCTGTCTCTATATTAGACTATGCTGTTGGAAATTTAGCTCTAAGAGATCAAGCTAATACAATATTACTTCCATATTCTTTAGTAAAAGTACTAAAGTTAAATAATTTAATTAACGATATCACAACATACAGTGCCGCAGATAATCAAATAGGACTAGAACTTGATAAATCTGTTGTTGATGATTTTGATATTAGAAAAACGTATTGGTCAAAAGATGCTTGGGAGATAAAAGGAATGGTTAGAACTGTTGCCCCATATTATCCTCATCCTGATGAATCTTATAGACCTTATTATATAAATAATAATCTTTCATATATTGGAGTACAAACAAACTATAAACTTAATTCACCTTTTCCACTTTCATACAATCTTGAATATAGATTATTAAATGCTGACACTTGGGAAAGAGTATTTAGCTCTCCAAGAAATGTAAAAATGATAGTTGGCAAAATTGATTTATATTATAATTCAATAAATGATTTTGGACTTAATGAGTTTATATTATGGCAACAAAGTACATACAATAAATATAAATTCTATAATCATAAAATTTCTAGTGGCTTAAAAATAGCATTAGATAATGATTTTAATGATAAAAAACTAAAACCTTATGTTTCCATTCAAAAAGGAATCAGTTTTGGACTTTCCTCTTTAATTGATATTCCTTATGATCCACTATTAATTTATTTTATGGGTGATGTAGATATTATATTTGACTATTTAAGTGGAAATTTAGGTTTAAATGCTGGACTCTTATATAAAAACACAAAATTCATGATAAATCTTGATGCTTATTATTCTATTGCTAATTTGCCATATAATCCAAGTAGCATCAAATCTAACCGCTTTGATTTAATTTCAATGTATAGAATAAATGATAGATTTGTTTTTGGGGCCAAGTATGATATTTTAGAGAACGAAGTTTCAGCCTCATTAAGATATTATTATTCACCTTGGGGCTTTTAAATAGAAAACACCTTCAAAGTAAAAACTTTGAAGGTGAACTTTTAAATACGAAAAAAAAAATTAATTCTTCATACCTGTCATTACTATTCCTTCTACAAAATATTTCTGTCCAATTAAATAGAATACAACACCAGGTACAAATGACATACAAGTAGCACACATAATTTTAACCCAATCGGTACCTAAAGATCCTTTAAATTGAGTTAATCCTAAAGCAATAGTAAACTTATCTAAAGAATTGATATAAATAATCTGTTGCAATAAGTCATTCCAAATTATTATAAATAGCAATAAAGCAACTACAATCATTGCAGATTTAATTGCTGGAATTATTATATTAAAAATAATTCTCCAAGTACTAGCACCATCAATAGTTGCAGCTTCGTCTAATTCTCTAGGTATTGTTTTAACAAATTGTCTTATTAAGAAAATATTAAACGCTCCACCACCACAAAAATAAGGTAATACTAATGGAATATAACTATCACTTAAATGAAATAATCTAGTCCACATAACATATAAAGGAACTAAAGTAACCATAGTTGGCAAAAGCATAGAACCAACACATAAAGTAAATAAAAACTTCTTTCCTTTAAATTCTAATCTAGCAAAAGCATAACCAGATAATGTTGCAGTAAAAGTTCCTCCAACTACAGATGGGACAATTATAAGCATAGTATTTTTTAAATATTTCCAAAATGGGAAATATTCCATTGTCTTTGAATAATTGCTAAACAACCATTTTGAAGGCATAAAGCTTGGAGGATAAGCATACAATTCTGAATTAGTCATTAAACTTGATCTAAACATCCACCAAAGTGGTAATAGTACTAAAGCAGCAAAAAATACTAAAACTATAAAAGAAATAATATTAGCTACTAAAGTCTGTTTTCTAATACTTGATAAAGCTTTTGAATTATTTGTATTTTGCATTAATTATCTCCTTCATAGAAAATCCAAGATTTACTTGTTTTAAATAAGATAATTGTCAAAATTGCTATTATTATAAAAAATATAGCAGAGATTGAACAAGCATATCCCAAACGATTACTTATAAAAGCATATCTATAAAGTAAATATGTTAAGAATGAGGAAGAATTCTCAGGACCCCCATTTGTAAGAGCTAATGCTGGAGTTACTACTTGCATATTAGTAATTAATGACATCAATAAATTATAGAAAATAATTGGAGTCATTGAAGGAATTGTGACATTCCAAAAACGTTGCCAAGAATTAGCACCGTCAATTTCTGCTGCCTCGTGATATACTCTAGGTACATTTTGTAATCCAGCTAAAAATATTACTATTAAGTTCCCAGATAACCAAACAGCAATTAGGGCAAGGGAGGGAACTACTAATTTTGAATCTGCAATAAATAACATTTTCTCTATCCCAAATACAGATAAAATATAGTTAAATAAACCAAAATTAGCCTCATACAACCAAGACCAACCTATATAAACTGCCATTGCTGGTAAAACATATGGTAAATAAAAGACTGCTCTAAAAAAACCTCTAGCAGGGACTTTTCTATTCAATAACATTGCTATAAACAATGAATAAATCATTGAACCAACAACTGATAACAGAGCAAAAACAACTGTAACTCTAATAGAATCATAAAAATATGGGTCTGTTGTAAATAGCTTAATATAATTTGACATTCCAACAAATACAGGATTGATAGCACCTTTCCCCCACTTAAAAAATCCTAAAACAAAAACACTAATTAAGGGAATATAGGTAATAAAAATCAAGCCAATAATTGAAGGGAAAATACAAATATAAGCAGCTTTAAGTTCTTTTCTTGCTTTTAAACTTGTTTTTCCTTTTTTATCAGGGGCTTTAACCATAAAAAAACACCTCCAAATTTAAAGTTTATGGGATAACTTATTTCAATTATCCCATAAACAATCTTTAATAAGCTTCAACCCTTATTAAATGTCACCATTATATGCAGCAACTAAAGATTTGTAGCCATCATTAATTGCTTGTTTTGCAGTTTTATTACCAGTCCAAACTTCTCCAAGAATAGAACCTAATAATGTATTAAAGTCATTTGTATTATTTACATAATACCATGAAGCAGAATGAGAATTATTTAATGCATAATCAACAACAGCTGATTTATATTCATCATGATCTGGGAAATTAGGATTATCAATCCATTTGCTAATTAAAGCTTCATCTGTATACCATTTTTCTAATGTTGGCATCCAAATACCTGATTCAATTAAGCCCCAACTGTTTTCTTCTTGAGCATACCATTTAATCCATTCCATAGCTTCTTTAGGGTGTTTACTTTGACTAAATACAACATTTGGTCCACCTGTACAAATTGTTACTTTGTCTTGCATGTAAGGAAGAACTCCAACACCATAATCTAAACCTTCATCTCTAGCTGATGCTAAACAAGTACCTACATTCCAAGCACCGTTTGTAGTCATAGCACAAGTTCCAGCAATTAAAGATCTTTGAACGCCATCATCAGTCATACCAGATGATAAAGGAGCAACATGATCAACTAAATATAGATCAGCAACTTTTTGGATAGCTTCAATAGCATCTGGATCATTAATAATTACTTTAGAACCATCACTATTATAGAAACCACTACCATTACTTAAACACCAAACTTCTAATTGCCAAGTTAAATTTTCTACCATACAACCATATTGTACAATGCTATTTGGATTAAAGTTAGGAGATTTTGCATTATTACCATTTGAATCTAAAGTTAATAATTTTGCAGTATCAACAAATTCATCCCATGTCCAAGCATTTTTAGCATCTGCTGGTGGATAAGGAACATTTGCTTTATCAAACATAGCTTTGTTATAATATAAAACTAAAATTTCGTTAGCTGATGAATATGCTACAGGAGTATTTTGATATTTAAATGTAATACTATCTAAAGGTTTTGAATCATTTGCACCATACATATTAGAAATATCAGATAATAAACCACTTTCAGCAAATTGTAGTACCCCTGCTTCATTCATGATACCACAATCAGGTAATTCACCAGCTGTAGCCATAGTATTTAATTTTGTAACATATGTATCATGAGGGATAGGCATTACTTCAACTTGAATTCTATCTTGTGAAGCATTGAATTTATCAGCAACAGCTTGAACAGTTTTTGCTTCATCTGGAGTACCCCAAAATGAATAATCAACTTTTACTTTTCCACTCAAATCAGTAGCGGCTTCGTTTGTACCATTTGCATAAATATTGCTTGTTACAAATAAACAACATAGCAATATAACAAATAAACGCCTTATTTTCATAAATTTCTCCTTTTTCAACATTCTATATGTTGTTTTCTATAATATCAATTTCTGCCATACCAACATTTCACCAAATTCTCTATTACACCATAAACAATAAGGTATTGCAGTTAAATTAATTTTCTCTTTTGTAAATTCTGGAACTCCATATAAGTTTTTAACATTAGATTTTATTCTGTAGCCTTCATACTCAAATTTTGGCAACCCTCCAGGAAGGCTATCTAATTTACCAGCATTTTTTATTTGAGTATCACTCTTAACAGCTAAAGAAAATAAATTACTTGAATTATCTACTTCCTCTAAACAATAAACAAATGGTCCATACTTTAAAGCAACTTTTAGAGTATCGCTTTTTACTAAGTCATTTGCGGCTACAAAACGTGGCACAATATTAAAATCTATAAATAATTCATCAGATTTTTCTAATACTAAATTTGCATAATTATTTTCTATATCAACAGATATATTTTTAGAATTCAAAATAAAGATTGGGTTATTAGCATAGTTTGGAATTCGAACTTTAATTTTTACTTCATTATCAACTTTGATTGTTATTTTCCCAAAGTTCTCATAATTATTTTCCATAACAAGATTAACTTGTTCATTATTAAAAAGATTGGAATATTTTGATGATATAAATTGATTTATATATAATGTATCCCCTTCTATTTGATAGATATATTGGTTTATTGAAGCTAAAGTTCTAGCAATATTAGTAGGACAACAAGCTACATCAAACCATTTTTGTCTAACAGGTTTTACATGTTGCATTGATGAGTAATTAATACAATTTTTTGGAAGGACTTCTAAAGGATTAACATAGAAATATTTAATCCCATCAGCATTTATTCCTCCTAATACAGTATTATATAAAGCAGCTTCAACTTGATCATAATATTTAGCATTTTTTGTTACCTTATTCATTCTCTGTCCAAACATCATAAGACCCACAGAAGCACAAGTTTCACAATACATATCATCATTTGGTAAATCATAATCTACAGTAAATCTTTCCAAATATCCTGAGGAACCGATTCCTCCAGTTATGTACATTTTTTTATTAGTGGTACTATCCCATAAGTTTTTACAAACATCTAAAAGTTTTTGATCTTTATACTCAAGAGCTAAATCAGCCATTGCTGAGCACATATACATAGCTCTAACTGCATGCCCTTCAATATTATCTTGTTCATAAACGCTTTTATCACATTGAGAATATTTTAGACTATAGTCATGAAACTCAGCAAAAAGATTAACATTGTTACGTTTTTCAATTTCATTAGTGAAGTAATTTGGTTTTGCACCTCTTTGAGTAATAAAATATAAAGCTTGTTTTAAATATTTTTCATTTTTTGTTGCTCTATATAATTTTACTAATGCTAATTCTATTTCTTGATGTCCTGGATAACCTGGTATTTGATTTTCACCAGTTCCAAATTTTTTTATAATTAGATCAGAAAATCTCATTGCAATATTTAATAAATCTTTTTTATTTGTAGCATAATAATATGCAACAGCAGCTTCTATTAAATGTCCAGCACAATATAATTCATGACCTTCTATTAAATTAGACCATCTTTTTTCATTTTTATTAATGATATAATAAGTTACTATATATCCATCATCTTGTTGAGCTTTAGCTATTAATTGAATAACATCATCAATAATTTTTTCGTACTCTAAACTTTTCTTTGATTCAATACAGTATGAGGCAGCTTCTATCCATTTATAGACATCGGTATCAATGAATACTGTACCAAAGAACTCCCCTTCAGTTTCTTTTGCTGCTATTTTAAAGTTATTTAAGCATTTTGAAACTTTAGCATCCTTTAACTGATCATTAAGAATATTCCATTGATATGGGATTACTACCTCAGGTATCAAATTCACATAGTAACGAAATAGTGAATCTGTAATCTCTATATTGGAACATTCTATTTTATTTTCAAATTGCTGCATAAACTTCTCCATTTTTATAAAACGTTTAATATTTTTATTATTTTTCTTTAAATAAACGCTAAAATTTAATATTTTATTTTTAAAATGTTAAACGTTTAATATCTATGTATTTACAATACTCTGCTTATTTTGATTTGTAAAGGAATATTTTTTCTAATTTATTCTGAACAAAAACTAATTAAGTAAATTTAGCTATTTTAAAGCTTATTTTCACTATAATTTTGCGTTTTTTACTCTATTTTCAATAATTTTTTTTGCTTGATATTAAACGTTTATATGGTATACTCTTTAATAATTGGAGAATTAATATGACAACAATTAAAGAAATTTCTGAAATATCAGGCTTTTCAATAGCTACAGTATCAAAAGTATTAAATCATCAAAAAGGTGTAAGTAAGAAAACACAAAAAGAAATTCTTGATGTTGCTAATAAACTAGACTATAGACCTAACCTATATGCTAGACAATTAAAAATGGGTAGCAGCAATACTTTAGGAATTATAGCTGAAGATTTAACTGTTTTTGTAACTCCAAATATTATAGATGGAATTGGTGTTTGTTGTGATGATAAAAATTATCACTACATATTAGGAAATTTACGATTCAATAAAAGATTTGGACATAGCCCTTATTACAATGAACAAAAAGAACAACTAATTGATGAGATGGTTAATCAAATGTTATCAAAACAAGTTGATGGTATTATCTATGTTGGTTGTCATACACACCCTATTGATATTTTAGATAAAAGAAGTGATACAAAATTTGTTTGTGCTTATTGTTATAGTGATAATGTTAATATTCCAAGTATTATTTATGATGATAGAAAAGCTGGTTATGATGTTGGAAAATTATTAATCTCTAGAGGTCATAAAAATATTGGTGTTATTGCTGGTATTAAAGAATCCTTTAATACATATAATCGTGTTTTAGGCTTCCAAGAAGCACTTTTTGAAAGTAATATCCCATACAATCCTAATTTAACCTATTATGGTGAATGGGATAGAGAACATGGTTTTGAAGTTGCTAAAAAATTGTTAAATGATAATGTTACAGCAATTTTTGCTCATAATGACTTAATTGCTATTGGTGTTATGGATTATTGTTCTCAAAATAATATAATAATTGGTAAAGATATTGATTTAATAGGTTTTGATGATAGAGATATTACTGAAATTTGTAGACCTAAATTATCTAGTGTTTCATTACCTTTATTTGAGATTGGCCATACAGCTGCTTCAGTAATTCTAGATATGATAAAAGATGAAAAAAATGCAATTCCTAATAAGATTTTATTAAATTGTGAAGTAATCGAAAGAGACTCTGTTCGAAGAGGTTAAACAATGAAAGCTAATATAAATATTGATTTAAACGATACTATCAGTAAAATTGATGATAGAATTTATTCATCATTTTTAGAGCATATGGGAAGAGCTATATACACTGGTATATATGAAAAAGATCACCCAACTTCTGATGAGTTTGGATTTAGATCTGATGTTCAGAAATTAATAAAACCACTAAATCTATCACATATTAGATATCCTGGTGGTAATTTTTTATCAGGATATAGATGGGAAGATGGAATTGGTGATAATAGGCCCATTAGAAGAGAATTAGCATGGTTTGCTCTTGAACCAAACTGGGTCGGCATTAATGAATTTATTATATTTTGCAAACAAAACAATATTGAACCAATGATTGGCGTTAATTTAGGGACTAGAGGACCTCAAGATGCTGTTAATCTATTAGAATATTGCAATGTAGAAAAAGGAACCTATTATAGTGATTTAAGGCGTTCTCATGGTTATGAAGCTCCTTATAATATTAAACTATGGTGTCTTGGAAATGAAATGGATGGACCATGGCAAATATGTGCAAAAACAGCAGAAGAATATGCTAGAGTTGCTTGTGAAACTGCAAAAATGATGAAATGGATGGATGATTCGATAGAATTAGTTGCTTGTGGTAGTTCTTTTAAAGAGATGCCAACTTTTGGAATATGGGAAAAAACAGTACTTTCTCATTGCTATGAATACATTGACTACTTATCGCTACACCAATATTACCAAAATTTAGATAATGATATTCCTAATTTTCTTTCTCAAAATAATAATATGGATTCTTTTATTAAAGAAGTAGCATCATTTTGTGAAGCAGAAAAAAAGAAAAGAAATTCAAATCATGATGTAAAATTATCTTTTGACGAATGGAATGTTTGGTATCATTTTAAAAAAGATAATCCAGATCCTCCAAAATGGGAAATTGGTAGAAGAATTGAAGGAGAAATTTATGACTTTGCAGACGCTCTATTAGTTGGCTCAATGCTTACAACTTTAATTAATAATTGTGATACTGTAAAAATTGCTTGTCTAGCTCAATTGGTAAACGTCATTGCCCCAATTATGACAAATCCTATGGGTAATGCTTGGATTCAAACAATCTACTACCCTTTTTATCTTACATCAACAAATGCTAGAGGTATTGCACTTAAATCTAATATTGAAGCACCTAAATACAATACTAAAGCTTTAAAAGATGTTTCTTTTATTGATTGTGCAGTAACAAAAGATAAAGATAAATTAAATATTATTATTATAAATAAGAATTTAAATGAGGATATTGAGTGTTCTTTAAACATTAAAGGTTTAAATAGTATAAAGAATATTAACCAAACTCTTTTATGCGGAAATTTATCAGATATTAATACTGAAAACAATCAAATAATAAAACCAGAAGAAGCCTTTGATTATTCAATTAGTGATAATTCTATAAAAATTAATTTAAAAGCTAAGTCTTGGAATTTAGTTCAAATTCAATTTTAACCATTATTTAATAAACAAAAAAGTTCAGCTAGAAATTCAATCTAACTGAACTTAATTCTTTTTAATATTTTTTATTTATTTGGTAGATACTTCTTTATCTTCTTTAATCAAATTTGGAAACATAAGTTTTCTTAATTGAGCATCTAATGTTTCAACAATATCAGGGTTATCATCTAAGAATGACATTGCATTATCTTTACCTTGTCCAATCTTTTCATCTTTGTAAGAATACCAAGAGCCACTTTTTTCAATTAAATCATACTTAATTGCAGCATCTAATACACTTCCTACATAACTTAAACCCTTACCAAACATAAGATCTAATTCAACTTTCTTAAATGGTGGAGCAACTTTATTTTTTACAATTTTTACTCTAATTCTATTTCCATAGACATTATCAGCACCTTTACTTAAAGTTTCAATTTTTCTAACCTCTAATCTAACTGAAGAATAGAACTTAAGGGCATTACCACCTGTTGTAGTTTCAGGATTTCCAAACATTACACCAATTTTCATTCTTATTTGGTTAATAAAAATGATTGTAGTATTACTTTTTGATAAAATACCAGTTAATTTTCTCAATGCTTGGCTCATTAATCTTGCTTGAAGACCCATATGAGAGTCCCCCATATCTCCATCAATTTCTGCTTGAGGAGTTAAGGCTGCAACAGAGTCAACAACAACAACATCAACAGCACCAGATCTAACCAGTTTTTCACAAATTTCTAGAGCTTGTTCACCATTATCTGGTTGAGAAATCCAAAGATCATTTATTTGTACACCTAAAGCACTTGCATAGGAAGGATCTAAAGCATGTTCTGCATCTACAAAAGCTGCTATTCCACCCTTTTTTTGAGCTTCTGCAACAGCATGTAAAGCTAAGGTTGTTTTACCACTTGATTCAGGACCATAAATTTCAATTATTCTTCCCTTTGGATATCCACCTATACCAAGAGCTTCATCTAATAACAAAGAGCCACTTGAAAAACTTGCTATATCTAAAGAAGCACCTTTATCGCCGAGTTTCATCAACGAGCCTTTACCGAATTGTTTATCAATGGATGCCCGAGTAGCTTCTAGAGCATCTCTTTTTTGCTTTTCATCAGTAGGATTACCTATAGTAGTTTCAGCACTTTTTTTTGCCATTTATTTTGTCTCCTTTAGATATTAATATTTAATATAATTACTTTTTTTTGATAAATGCATTAATTAAAAATTTCCATTTTTATACATTTCTTCTATAAACTTATTTCTGTCCTTAGCACCAAAAAAGGCTGAGCCTGTAACAACAACATCAATACCCTTTTCTCTTAATAATCTTATATTATGAGTGCTAATTCCACCATCACAATTAATTTTATAAGTATAACCAAACTTTTCTTTTAATTTTGATAATTGGTTTATTTTTTCTAAACTATAATCAATAAAAGACTGACCACCAAAGCCTGGATTAACACTCATTACTAAAACTTGATCTACATCAGATAAAACTGGTAACAATAAATCTACACTTGTTGCAGGGTTAATTGAAATTCCAACATCTTTTTTATTTGCTTTAATCATTTGTAGAGCTCTGTGTACATGTTTTGTAGCTTCATAATGAATACAAATACCATCACAACCTGCTTGAGCAAATTCATTAATATAATTTTCTGGATTTTCTATCATTAAATGAGCATCAAAATATAAATCACTATGCTTTCTTAAATCTTTTATAAACTTTGGACCAAATGTGATATTTGGAACAAATACGCCATCCATAACATCTAAGTGAACCCACTTAGCATTTGCTTTTTTTATTGAATCAACTTCTGCTACAATATTAGAAAAATCAGCAGATAGAATACTTGGAGAAACTATTAAATCATTCATGAGGTAAGAATATCATAAACATGAAATATAATGCAATTGTTTTATTTAAATATTAAAGAGTTAGTATAACATCCTAAAACTTTTTTTTAAAAATATTTTTAATCTTTTAAGATATAAGAGCAAAAATAAAATTTATTAAATGCTTTGGTTGTTCAAACTCTTGCAATATTCCTAATTATTACCTATTATACTTAATAATTAGTGATAATAAGGAATAATAATTATGGATAAAAAATATTATACTGTAAATGAAATAGCAAATATACTAAGCTTGCATCAAAAAACAATTCAAAGATATATAAGAGAAAAAAAGCTTAAGGCCAACAAAATTGGTAAAGCATGGAGAATTGAAGAAAAAGAGTTAGAAATTTTTGCAAAAACTCTTGGAATAACACAATTAACAAATCAAGAACCAAAACAAATTAAAGCTTCTACAGTAATTGATATTCCAATCTCAGATAAAGAGAGGGCTAATAGAATAATAACAGCCTTAAATGCTGCTATGATTTCTAAACCTTTGGAATATAATTTTTCAAACCTACATAGCCAATATATAGAATCTGAAAACCTTGTAAGATTATCTATATGGGGTAATTTAGATTTCATCTCATCGATTATATCCCTTATTAAAAACTTTAATAACTCAATATAAAAAAATAGGAAATTATTATGATAAAAATAGTAGAGAAATATGGCAATAATTTTGCTATAGTTGATCAAAATATAAAAATAAACGATGTTCAGGATGCATTAGACATAATGGCTAATGCACAATATTTAGGAAAAACAAATTTAGTAATCATTCATAAACATAGTTTAAATGATGATTTTTATAATTTAAGTACAAAATTTGCTGGTGAGGTACTACAAAAATTCTCAAATTATAATGTTAGACTAGCAATTATTGGAGATTTTAGTTCAATTAATAGTAAAGCATTAAATGATTTTATCTATGAATGTAACAAAACTAAGAATGTTATTTGGACAAATAATTTAGATAATGCGTATAAACAGCTTATTTAAATTATGATTTCTTCATATAACTTATAATAATATTTAGATGGATATATTTTTGTTTTAAAATAACTTTTCATTGACAAACATATATCCATTATTCAATAATAAATTATGAAGAAGTTACAAATTCGTTATTTTATTATTATTATATTTTTTTCTATTTTTGTTATAAGTTGTCCGAATCCTGGGGAAATATTCCCTCAAGATAGAATAAGAGCAGATATTCCAACAAATGCTAATGCAGTAGAAACAACTGATTCATCAATCACTATTACATGGGATGGAAATACAAATGAAGGCTCTTATGCAATATGTGAAAGCACAGACAATATAAGACCTACTGAAAATACAATGATGAATCCTTTCTTTGTTGATACAAATTCTTATTCAACATCAATATCTACTGATGTAGATTATTATTTCTGGATTATCCCAACTAACATAGATGATAGTCAGCCAAATAAAATTGATGATAGTATGCTAAATGATGCTGTATTAGTTCATTATATTAAAGAAACTTTAGTTAATGAAGAATATCCAGAATTCAAATTATATTATGAAAAAACTGAAGATACTGAAACATCATATATAGAATTATCTGATAATGATAAAATTGATTCAAATAAATTAACAATTCGTGGAAATAAATTAAATGAAGAAAAACAGGCTTATTATAGTTTCAAAATTAATGACTCACAATGGTCTGATAAAATCACAATTAATGAAGATTACAACTCTATTTCAATTTCATATTATTTTCCTGAAACTCAATATGGAGAAATTCAAGTTAAAGCCTTTTACTTAGGTGAAGATCCTGGAGAAATTATTACAATTACTCTAAATAAGCAAGAAACTATTTCTGAAAATTCTACTTTAAAAGATTCAAGTGATAATCAAATAAATGATGGAGCTATATATAATGAAGATATTATTATAACTTCAGATTATCCAATTGGATATCCAACAAATGGAACTTTTAAAGTTTGTATTAATGATGATAACAATTGGCAAATATTTAGTGACAATGCTAATAAAAAACATACTCTATCAGTTAATACTGGAGAATCTTTAGAGATTACTAAACTAGAAATTAAATATGTTATAACTGAGAATATTTATGAATCAATAGTTCATACCTTTGAATATAATAGCAGCATACCAATTACTTTTAAACTTGATAAAAAGCCCCCTACTTTTGAACCACCTACAATAAATATTGAACCTTATTCTTTTGAAATCTACTGGGAAAAACCATCTGATGAAGATTTAGATAAAATAGAATTATTATATTCAACAGATAATGGAGTAAATTTTAATTCCATAAAAACATACACAGCTGATTCTACAATTCCTGATTATAAAACAGAATATATTTCTACAGATTCAGATTACGTTGATGTTAAAATAATCTATACTGATAAAATAGGAAATTTCTCTGTTCATGAGGAAGAAAATCTACAAATTGACAAAAATCTTACACATATCTGTTCAAGTCCTAATGGGACTTCGACAAATATTGGCGGAACTTGGGAAACAACAACTGAATTACAAAGCGCAATGGACTTTGCTTATGATAATAATATCCCAGAAGTTTGGTTAAAAACTGGAACTTACTACCCACCATCAGGTAAGTACTACTTTAATTTAAAAGCAGGGGTTAGTATTATAGGAGGTTTTAATGGTAGTGAAACTTCTATTCCAACTAATTTCTCTTTTGAAAGTGAAAATAAAACCATATTAAGCTCTAACAGTTATCATATTATTTATAATGTTGGTGAAACAATTAGTTTAAATTCTAATACACAAGTTGAAAGAATTACATTTAAAAATGGTAATGCTAATGGAATTTATAGCATTGATGATAGAAATCTAGTACTAACAGCTTCTGGTGGAGCTATCTTCTTAAATAATAATAATTCCCCAATTTTTATTAACTGTGAATTTGTAAACAATTATGCCCACAAATCTGGTGGTGCTGTATATATTAGTAATAGCTATCCAAAGTTTATTAATTGTATATTTGATTCAAATAGCACAGGACATAGTTCAAGTTATCCATATGATAGTGTACCTTATGCTTATGGCGGTGGGGCTATCTATGCTATATTCAGTGATTTTGAAATGATTAACTGTATATTTAAAAATAACAGTGCTAACTCATATGGAGCAGCTATATCTGTTGATAAAGGCTCGTCTTTCAATTCTGTAAATTCAGCATTCTATGATAACAATACAGCTTATAATAATAATGATAAAATTATATTTTACTATAATTTCATTAATTATCCACTACTATTTGATAACTCAATAATTAATACTGATCATATAATATATAATGAAAATATTACTGGTTTAGAAGATCACGTTACAACAAATAATTGTAGTACTGAATTAGGCACTTTAATTGATATGGGTGATAATCAAAAAGTACAACTTGATGATTTTGATATTGATCATGATGGTAATACAATGGAAGCAACAAATGATTTAAATAACAATCCTAGAATAGTAAATAGTATTGTTGATATTGGACCAATAGAGGCCCAATAAACTTATTTTTAATAATTTAAGATAAACTAAATAGAGAGATATCTGAAATAATTATAACTTAGTTTCTCTATTGCTAATTTATTTTTTTTATAATATAATGATTACATAGTGTGAGAAAAAAATGCCCCCGAGCATCGCCATTGCAGTTGCTCGGGTTTTGTTTACTTAAAATAAAATGGCATATTTCCCAATATATATTTGTTTATTTAGGCTCAGAAGAAAAAAATGAGTCAATTTTTTGCGGAGGAATAATTATATGAATTTGAAGAAATTACAAACCATGCTAGAAGAGGAAAAATGGAGTATTTCTTTCATGCAAACTTGCGATATTCAATACTTTCAACATTTAGATAAAGATATTAATAAAATTGCTGAAGATGAAATTATTGAAATTAAACAAATTTGTGATGAATACTTTGAAGAAAAGGAAAAAAACAGCGTAATTGCTCGATATGTTTCTGGAAGAGTTACTTTAAAAACACGCCCTCAAGAAGATAGTATTGCTTTCCTTGATTTAATTTCTTCCTTTGCACAAGTAGATAGAAATGATTTAGTTGAATATCTATGCTCATTAGTTTTAAAAGTTAACGAAAGTAAACCTGCATTACGTTTATTAGGTGAATGCTACCAAAAACAAGATAAAGAAGTACAAATGTATGACATTTGGGAAAGATTAATCAAAGTTGATTATTCTGAAACTACTTTATTAAAAGCTTTAGCAGATTATAAATTAAAAAGCACTAAAGTTGCTGATAAAGAAAGTGGAATACTTTATTACAAAAAATTAATCAATCGTTTAATTGCTAAAAACGATCCTATGAATATTAAAGAAAGTTTCCCTACCCTTATTTCTCTAATTCCAGATGAATTTGGTTATTTAATTGGAATTTGTGAACGTGTGTCTATTCATGTTGGAAAGTCTTATGCAGTTGCTTTATTAAACTTATTAAATAATGAATATGCTGATAATCTTGATTATAAAATTGTTATTTATAAAAAGATTTTAGAATATGCAAATGATAATTTAAATGCAAGAAACAACCTTGTAAAAAGCTACAAAACAAAATACAAAAACCACGGTAGATTAAATACTTGTTTACATCATAGTAAATTAAATGACAAATACTTCAAAGATGTAATTAGAGCAATTGAAGATTTTGAAACCAATATCGCTTTTGATAAGGGTACTTTCGTATTCCAAAAATCAACAAACAAAATTGGTAGAATTAAGAACATCAATGAAAAAGATGTAATTATTGATTTCCCTGATAAATCTACAAATATGTCTACTGATATGGCATTTAAGAGTTTAGTAGCATTACCTAAATCACACATTTGGGTTTTAAAAAGTGTTGTACCTCATGATAAACTTGCTGAAAAAATTAAATCAGATATCCCTTGGGCATTAAGAATTTTAATGTCTAGTAATAATGACAAAGCATCTCTAAAAGAAATGAAGAATGAATTATCACCTTCTTTATTAACAACTAGAGAAGTAAATGTATGGGTTAATTCAGCTAAGAAAGAATTAATGAGTAATCCATTATTTGGTGTTAGCACTCAAGAAAAAGATACCTTTACTTTAAGAAAAACACCTATTACATTTGAAGAAAAACAATTAAATATCTTTAAGAGCAAAAAACAGTTCTACAGTAAAGTAAAAGTATTAAGAGACTTTATTTTGAACAAAGGCGATGTTGAAAGTGATTCTTTCTTAGAAATGGTTGCTTATTTCTCAAGTAATATCACAAACAGTGATGGAACAAGCATTGCACTATCTAATGTAAGTGACACAATTGTAAGCAGCTACTTATTATTACAAGATTTATATGTAAACTATAGCATGAACTTTGTAAAACTTCCTGAAGGTCTTCCTTTCTCTTCATTATATGATCATATTGAAGATGTAGTTGAATGTTTTACAAATATTGATGACCCTGAACTTAAAAAATTATTTATTGGTCATGTAGTAAAAGTTGATCCATTCTGGGAAAAGAGATTAATGGATTTATTCCCTCATTATTTAACTTCCTATATCCCTGATACATTTAGAAGCAATAAAAAGGCTGATAGTTTTGGTAGAGTATTTAAACAATGTGTTGGCAATTACAAAGACCAATCACAAGTTTTCTTGTATTTATATAAGAACTATACTCTAAAAGCTTGGGAAAAGAATGGCGTTTCATCTGAACAGTTATTATTCACTGCCCTATCATTATTAGATTATTTATTAAAATTAATTGAAAATAAAAAGAACGTTACTGAAAATAGAAAAAATGTAAAAGTTCTTATGACTAAATTATTTGATGAAAATGCAATCTATAATTATATTGAAGAAGGCGATGAAATCAAAGCTAAAAAAGCTTATGCTTTAGTTGATAGATTACCATTAGGAAAATCTGATTTAGGTAAAAAAATTGAAGTTAAACACCAATTAACTACAAAATATCCTAATTTTGATTTCAACAAAGCAAGTATTTCTGTTGAAGAAGATATGATTCCTACAGGTCTTTTCTGCTTGAAAGAAACCATGGAAACTAAAAAAGCTGATTTATATAACCTTCAACATGTTCTTTTACCAGAAATTGCAAAAGAAATTGGTGAAGCTAGAGAACTTGGTGACTTAAAAGAAAACAGTGAATATAAATATGCAAAAGAAAAACAACGTATGTTAAATTCACAGTTAATTACTTTAAATGAAGAAATTGAAAGAGCTACAGTTATCGATCCAGCAACTGTTACTGATGAAAAAGTTGCCTTTGGTACTAGAGTAACTCTATTTGATAACAATACTAACGAAGAAGTAACATATACTATTATGGGTTCTTGGGAAGCTGATCCTTCAAACAATGTTATTAATAGATTAGCACCTTTAGGATCTAATTTATTAAATCGTAAAGTTGGCGATCACATTAAATTCACAGTTAATGGTACTCCATTCGATTTCAAAGTATTAAAGATTGAAGTAGCAATTTAATTATTAGACAATAATTAACCCCAAAGGAAAAACCTTTGGGGTATTTTTTTATTCAAATTTATAAAACCTAAATCTATTTTTTCCTCTTAAAATATTCTATAAAAGGAATCTTAAATACTGAATAAGATATAATAGTTAATATACCTAGCATTAAACACAAAACTATTAAATATATTAAATTTATAAATGTTGATCCAGATATATACCAAGATGTAAAAATTCTTTTATAAACAATCAAAACTATTATTAAAGGCAAATTAGCTATAAAAGTCTTAAATAAGGTAGTAAATAAATGATTAAAGTTTATATCACTTTTTAAAACATAAAAATGAATTATCAATGTGATCAAAAATGAAATCGTATTAGCTATCGGTAATGCAATTATTCCTAGTTTTTGTATCAAAGTATAAGAAAGAATCACATCTATAATCGCTTGCATTACAATTAATATAAAAGATAATTTAGCTTTGTCTTTAGCTATTAATGTTCTATTTAATAAAGAATTCAATCCTATTATTGTTAATCCTAAAACTAAGTAAAATATAACAGAAGCTGTTAACTGTGTATCTTCAAATGTAAATTTACCATTTTGCAATAGAACAGCAACAAATTCTTTATTCAAAAACATTAATAATATTGTGGCGGGAATAAATAAATTAATCATACCTTCAATTCCATACTCTAAATCTGAGTGAAATTGCTTTACATCCTTTTGAATATAACTTTTAGATAATAAAGGATAGATTACAGTTACAAAACCAGCATTCACAATCCCATAAGGCGTTGAAAAGAAAATCATTGAATTTGAAAAAGCAGTCGCATTCCCAGTAGCTAAAGTAGAAGCTAGATATGTAGAATATTGTTGTGATAATATTGTTGCAATGGCAGAGCCGACAACAATTAACCAGGTCTTTAATACTTTCTTAAATTCATTATCATTAAATTGTAAACTTGCTTTA
Organism: Sphaerochaetaceae bacterium; assembly: GCA_963678415.1. Lineage (GTDB taxonomy): Bacteria > Spirochaetota > Spirochaetia > Sphaerochaetales > Sphaerochaetaceae > Pleomorphochaeta. Next base: position 521,200 of record OY782833.1, read on the forward strand.
ACTCTATACCCTCTTTTATACACACAAATAAAAGTAAATATAAATTGAATAATACTACCAAGTAAAACACCATAAGCCATAGACATTGCATCAAGTTTTTTATGAAAAATAGAAACAAAAATAATAACAGTAATAGAGAAAAATAATGGCGCAATACCATAGGCAATAAAATGTTTATCTGTTTGTAATGCAGCAGCAAAAACATTAGCTATAGAAATAAAAGCTAAAAACCCTATAAAATACGGTAGCAATTTACCACCTAATACTAATTCACTACCTTCAAAATCACTAATAAATGAAAAAATCTGTCTTCCGAAAAAAACAAATATAAGAATTATTATAGAAAATAAAATTAATTGTGCACTGAGCATTAAACTAAGTAATTTATTTCTATATGTTTTACTATCATCTTTAGTAAAGCTAGGAATAAATGCAGAAGTTATTGCCCCTTCTGCAAAAATTTTCCTTAAATTATTTGGTAAATAATAGGCAACATTAATTACATCAGCTGTTGAAGTTGCTCCAAAAGCTGTTGTAATAACACGTGCTCTAACTATACCTAACAATCTTGATACTAAAGTTAGAACCATCAAGATTGTAGAATTTTTTGAATTTTCTTTATTTTGATGAGTAGAATCGTTCAAGGTAATCCTTTTTAAATTGTTTAAATCTATCTTCTCTAATAGCTTCTCTTGCTCTAGCTAATAAATTATATAAATATGTTAAATTATGCTCTGTAGCAAGCATACCACCTAACATTTCATTTGTTTTAACCATATGATGCATATATGCTCTAGAATACTTTGTACAAGCTGAGCATGTACAATTTTCATCTATTGGACCGTGATCAAATTTATGAATAGCTTTTTTAAGAGTAACAACACCATCATCACTAAATACAGCTCCGTTTCTAGCCATTCTAGTAGCTAATACACAGTCAAATAAATCTATTCCATTTTCTACAGCATTCAAAATATAATCAGGAGAACCAATTCCCATAACATATCTTGGTTTTGTATCATCTACATATTCTGTGGTATAACTTAAAAAGTCATAAAAAGCTTCTTTTTCTTCTCCAACTGATAATCCACCAATAGCAATACCAGGGAAATCTAATGAAGAAATATATTCAGCACTTTCTTTTCTTAAATCTTTGTAGAAATTTCCTTGAACAATACCAAACATATTACCTTTAAAACCTTCTAAATGATCTCCATAGTCTTTTGCTCTTTTTGCCCAACTATGAGTTGTATACATAGCTTCTTTAGCAGCTTTATAAGGAATATCTGGAGGAGTACATACATCAAGAAGCATACAAATATCGCTTCCTATACTCTTTTGAATATCAATTACTTTTTCTGGTGTAAATACATGTTTTGACCCATCGATGTGTGACCTAAAATGTACACCATTTTCTTTAATTTTTCTAAGATTAGATAAAGAAAATACTTGGAATCCTCCACTATCTGTTAGAATATTTCCTTCCCAGTTTGAGAATTTATGTAAACCCCCAAAACTATCCAAAACTTCTGTTCCTGGTCTTAAATATAAATGATAAGTATTACCTAAAATCAAATTATAGCCAATTTCTTTTACTTTATCGTGATAAATGCCTTTTACTGTACCATTTGTTCCTACAGGCATAAATGCAGGAGTCTCTACAACACCATGATCTAATTCAACAATACCAACACGAGCTTTAGTATCTTTATCTTGGTGTATTTTAGTATATAATTTCTTCATATTTTTTTCCTTTTTTATCGGTTAATAACTTACTTTATCTATCAATTATTTTCAACTATTTCTCTGAATCAAAATTGGCATAACATTATTTAAAAGCAAAGTCACCAAAATAATTATAACATAGGGAATTAAACTTGCAACAAACGGATTTATTATTGCTTGTTTTGCAGTTAATTGAAATACCATTTTAGAAACATAAAATACAACAGCTAATATTATTGAATTAAATATAGAAAATAAGAAAACATTCTTTCGCCCTTTATAATCAATACTGCAAGCTATTATTGCCATAATTAATGCTGCAAAAGGTGCTAATAATCTATCTAAAAAGTCACTCTGATTTTCATACCAAAGTCTTAAATTAACTTGTTTTTGAATTCTTAAATACTTAATAGCACTTGGCAAAAACATAGTCTGCAAATCGGCAGATAAGTTTCTAAACATATTGTAATCTAAATTTATGCTCTTATCTTCATAACTATCATATTTATTAACAATAACAGCATTCTCTTCTATATTACTAATTGTTACATCAGATAAAAGCCAATCATTGTTTACATCACTCCAAGTAGCTTTAGGGGAATCAATTCTTGATATAATATTCCCATCTTCATCTTGTTCAATTATTATTACTTGGTATAATGCTTTATCTTTATCAACATACCTATTAGCATAAATAATATTATTATTTAAAGAATCAATTAACCCTATATTTGAATTATCTAATTCATTGTTTATATTTAATATTTCATTTTTCATTTGTTCATAATCGATTCTAGATTGAAGCACAAAGTTCTCGTTAAAAATAAATAACAGAATTGAAACACCAAGTAATAATAAAACTATTTGTCGATAAATATAATGAATTGAAATACCACTTGATAAAAAAGCAATGATTTCATTATTAGAATACATTTGAGATAAAAAGAATGTAATTGTAAATAATGTTGCTGGAGGAAAAACCGTAATTATAGCTTGAGGAAAATACTTTATCGTAATTAAAAAAATATTAAACCAGGATACATTATTTTGAACATATGAATTAAAATTAGAAAATAAATCTACATTCATTAATAATAAAGAAGTTAACAAAACAGTAACAATTAAAATTCTTAATAAACTGCTAAGAATATATTTTTTTATTATTTTCATTAATTTCTCCAAACTCTGATTAATACTATAGCAATCAATAATACTATTATATTAGGAGCCCACATTAAAAACAAAGGATTAAAGGCATAACTAAATGTCCTTAATTGGGCAATTAATATCATATACCAATATAATACAGCTATCAGCATTGAGAGTCCAAAACCAACTAACCTACCATGTTTAAATTTCATATATGATAATGGAATAGTAATAAAAATAAAGAAAAAACAAGCAGCACTTAAAGCGAATTTCTTATAAAATTCAGCTCTATAATATTGCAAATAAAAATCTATTGGCCTTAAATTTATTTGTTGGATATAATTATAATCATCAACAAAATTATTAATATTTATATTGCTTGAAATTTTATTTGTAGCATAATTTTTACTTAAATTTAAAATTAAAGAACTTTTATCAAGGAATGCATTATCTTGGTTTTGAGATAAGATGGGTTTGTTTTTATTAATCTTTGTTAATAAATCAACTGAAGACAAATTTGAAGGTAAACTTGCACTTATTTTATTCAAAGATGAAGAAAAATCAATATAATAGATCCCTTTATCGGAGGTTGATAATTGCCAGTTATTTGGATCTTTTAAGTCTGATATTAAAAGTGTTGGTTGATCTAAATCTAAAGAATATATTAATTGATTTATATCTATATAATTTAATTTACCTTTATCAGATTTTGCTAATAAAGATACATCATTATTTGTTGTACTCAATAAAACAATATCATCAATATTATTATCTTTTACATCCCCATTTGTAATTAAAAAATCATTATAAACATTACTAGAATTACTTTTTAATTCAACTCCAGGACTTTTTGTTAATAATTGAATATATAATTGTTGATATTGAGCTGCGCTATATGGCATTAAAATATCTGCGACTAGAAAGCATAATATTGAAATTACTATTGATAAAATAATAATTGGGTAAAATATATTTTTTATAGAAAAACCTGAACTTCTTAAAGCCAATATCTCATTAGAAGAATTTAAGGCTCCTATTACCATTGAGGCTCCACTTAAGGAGGCAAAAGGAAATGTATATAAAAGAAATTGAGGAATAGCAAGAACAACTAGATGAATCATAGAAAAGAAATCTACATTACTTAATAATATTCTTCTTGCTAATAATAATATTTGATTTATAAAAAAAATAAAAAAGAAAAAAACAAATGAAACCAAGAAAGCTAACAAATATTCTTTCCCGATATATTTAAACAGTTGTTTTTTTCTTAATTTTAAAACCAAAATTAAACTCCAGTAGATCCAAACCCACCTTCACCTCTATCGGTTTCATCTAACTCATCAACTTCTATAAAATCAGTTGTTACCACTTGAGCTATGACAAATTGGGCAATACGATCTTTATCATTTATAATAAAATCTTTTTTCCCATGGTTTATTAGAATTACTTTTACTTCTCCACGATAATCAGCATCGATTGTCCCTGGAGTATTTAGAACTGTAACTCCAAATTTGGCAGCAAGGCCACTTCTTGGCCTTACCTGCGCTTCATAACCCGGTGGTAGTGCAATTCTTAATCCAGTTGGAATTAAAGCAAATTCGCCCGATTTTAATACAAACGGCTCAGAGAGCTTTGCTGAAATATCAGAACCTGCACTCAGAGCTGTAGTTTGTTTTGGAAGAGTTGCCCCATTTTCCAATTTAACCTTGACAATTACACTTGCCATTATTTTTTCAAACCTTTTTTCTTAAAAGATTTTTTTTTGTCATATTTATCATGTTTGTCATGTTTGTCATGCTTATCACTTCTTTCAGACTTTTCTGATTTATCACTTGATTCATCATCGCTAGAATCTTCTGGTGAGATTGCATCAATATATGATAAATTTAATCTTCCTTGTCTATCAATTTCAATTAATTTAACTGGAATTTCTTGACCAAGTGATAATACTTCATCAACTGATTTAACACGTTTTTTATCTAATTTTGAAATATGGCAAAGACCTTCTTTACCAGGTAAGATTTCAACAAAAGCACCGAAATCCATGATTCTCTTTACAACACCTTGATAAATTTTACCTTCTTCTGGTTCTTCAATAATAGCATTAACTAAAGCTTTTGCTTTTTGAGCATCTGCATTATTTTTACCATAAATAGTAATTGTACCATCATCAGAAATATTAACTTCAGCACCTGTTTGAGTTGCAATACCTTTAATTGTTTTACCACCAGTACCAATGATAGCTCCAATTTTATCTTCTTCAACTTTCATTGATAAGATTTTTGGTGCATTTTCATTAATTTCTTCTCTTGGTGATTCAATTGCATCTTTCATAATGCCTAAAATATGAAGTCTACCATCTTTTGCTTGTTGTAATGCTTTCTTCATTATTTCAGGAGTAACACCAGCAATCTTAATATCCATTTGGAATGCTGTAATACCATCTTCTGTACCAGTAACTTTAAAGTCCATATCACCTAAGTGGTCTTCTTCACCTAAAATATCAGATAAAACAACATATTTAGAATAATCAGCACCTTCAGTAATTAAGCCCATTGCAATACCAGCAACTGGTTTCTTAATTGGTACACCAGCATCCATAAGTGATAAACAACCACCACAAACTGATGCCATTGAAGAAGAACCATTTGATTCCATAATTTCAGATACAATTCTAATTGTATATGGGAAATCATCTTTTTCTGGGATAACAGCTTGTAAAGCTCTTTGTGCTAAGTGTCCATGACCAATTTCTCTTCTACCTGTTGTTAAACGACCACATTCACCAACTGAGTATGGAGGGAAGTTATAGTGTAACATAAATGAAGAGAATTTCTTATCTCCATCAATATCATCGAACATTTGTTCATCACTAGCTGTTCCTAATGTAGTTGTAGCTAAAGATTGAGTTTCACCTCTAGTAAATAAGGCTGAACCATGTGTTTTTGGCAATAAACCAACTTCACAAGTAATTGGACGAATTTCTGTTACCTTTCTTCCATCTGTTCTAACACCATCATCTAAAATTGATTTTCTTAAGATTTCATATTCTAGATCATCATATAAATGAGCTAATTGAGCTGGTCTCTTATCATCTTCAGCAATTAAATCTGCAAATTTTTCTTCAATCTTATCATGAGCTTCTTTTAAAGCTGCATAACGATTCATTTTACCTTTTACAAAAGATGCTTCTGAAATTAGAGGATAAGCAAATTCTTTAACTGGTTCTAACCAAGATAAATCAATTTGTTCTTCAAAAACTGGAAGTTTTTCTTTACCTGCAATTTTCTTTAATTCAAGTTGAGCATTACATAAGTCTTTAATTACTGGATGAGCTAGAGCAATTGCTTCTAACATATCATCTTCACTTACTTCTTTTGCTCCACCTTCAACCATGGTAATACCATCAAGTGTACCTGCAACAACAATTTCTAATTCACATTTTTCAATTTGTTGGAATGTAGGATTAACAATGAATTCATCACCAATTTTACCCATTCTAACTGCAGCAACTGGACCATTAAATGGAATATCACTTATTGTAACTGCTGCTGAAGCTGCATTAATTGCAATAATATCAGGAGTGTTAATTTGGTCAGTAGAAATAACTGTAGGAACGATTTGAATTTCACGACCAAATGCTTTATCAAATAAAGGTCTCATTGGTCTATCAATTAATCTACTTACTAAAATTTCTTTATCTTTAGGGCGGGCTTCCCTTTTTAAATATCCACCAGGGATTTTACCTGCTGCATAATATTTTTCATTGTACTCTACTTGTAGAGGTACATAATCTAAAGGTTCTGTTGGAGCTTTACCACAACAAACTGTAGCAATAACTGCGCTGCCTGCATATTGAGCATAAACTGCACCGCTAGTCTGCTTTGCAATTTTTCCGGTTTCAAAAACTAGGGTGTCGTCCCCAATCTGAACGCTTGTTTTTTTTGTTTCAAACATTTCTTCTTTCCTTAATTCTTTTTTGTTCTTTTAATAGTTCTTTATATTAGTTTCATTTTTCATGAAACGAGCCCTATTTTTATTTTTTTTGTTTGTGTTATTATTATTACTTATTTTGTTAAATGTTTCAATGAAAAACAAATACAAAAAAATATTGGAGAATTGTATTTAATACATTTCCCCAATATTCACACACTTATTAAATTATTTTCTGATTCCTAATTCAACAATTAAAGCTCTGTATTCGTCAATATTCTTGTTCTTTAAGTAACGAAGTAGTCTTCTTCTTTGACCAACCATTTGTAATAATCCACGTCTTGAAGCATGATCTTTTGGATTAGCCTTAAAATGGCCTTGTAAGTCGTTGATACGTGCTGTTAATAAAGCAATTTGTACTTGAGTACTACCTGTGTTTCCTTCAGAATTACCATATTTGGCAACAATTTGAGCTTTTTCTTCTTTAGTGATCATATAAATACCCTCTATCTAGCTAATAAATGCTAGAGTTAAATTTTTAGCAGAGGAATTTGGATATGGAGAAATTGTAATCACCTCGGCTTCAATTTTTATCGAAGCAATTAAATTCTCTTCAACCCAGAGTCCAGTAAAACTACCATTACTTGGTAATAATTGTTTTACATCTTCTGCTTTGAATAACAAAGAGTCACCGAAATATTGGGAAGGTGTTAACCCCAAATCCAGCCGATACTCTCTGCCTAGCAAACCTTGAACAACGTCCATTTTGCCATTTTTTATTAATTGTCTTATTCTTGAAGAGCTAATTACCTCATTATCTTTATCGACAATAGCTTTGGTAATAACTACCTTAGTCTTTTCTGAATAAGGGATTAGATGTTCTTGTAATTCATTAGCATTTAAAGCAGCTTTTGGATTACCTAATTGAAAATCTTCTCCTACAATTATCTTTCTTATTTTGAGATTTTTACATAAAATTTGTAAAAACTCATCAGCACTTAGTCTACTGATTTTTTTAGAAAAGTCAATAATAACATTAAGTTGAAAGCCCATTTTTTCAAAATAATAGGACTTAAGTTTTTCAGTTAATAATGGTTTTTCTATCTTTCTACGTCCACTTTTCATCTTTGGGTTTGTATCAAAAGTGATTACTACAGGAAACAACTTAGAATCTATAACTTTATTTAATATTTGTTGATGTCCAATATGTATTCCATCAAAAACACCAATACACAAAGCGATTTCTTCATTTTTATATAAATTATCTTCTTTAACAAAGTCTTCAAAAGTTATTGTATTCACTCTATATACACCTATCAAAACATGGATTTATTTGACATAAAATCTTTTCTATATTCTTTTGCTCATCCAATTTTAATACACAACGAAGTACATCATCATTTGAATAAACTGCAGCATAAAAAGCACTTTTTTTTACATCAACAGCAGTTAAATAATCATAAGAAGGCTTTTTACCATTCGCTAAATCAAATAAATAATTATCTGCAATTTTATATATTGAAATAGAATCAAGTCTTCTTAAATAATCATCACTTTTATTTAAGCCGCGATTAATATCTTCAACTGTATCAGTGTTAACAGCTTCATCAACAGAGAAAGGACCAATTGAAATTCTCTCTAATTCTATTAAATGAGCTCTTGAATTACAAGCTAAACCTAAATCTCTGGCTATGGATCGAATATATGTACCTTTTGAAACTTTTATTTTACATTTTAAGTCTCTACCATCAAAAGAAAATACTTCAAAACTGTATATAGTTATTTCTCTTTCTGGCATTTCTACATCATTACCACTTCTAGCAATTTTATAAGCTCTTTTTCCATTTACATGCACAGCAGAATAAATGGGAGGGCTTTGAATTATATTACCCATAAATTGGGTTTCAATTGCTGTTTTTATTGTTTCTAAATTTGGGAGCTCTGCTCTAATAAAGATTTCACCTTCATTGTCTAAAGTAGTTGTTTCCTCTCCAAATCTAATTGTTGCAACATAAGTTTTATCTAATGTAGAAAAAATTTGGTTCATTTTTGTAGTCGAACCCGTTAAAACAATCATTAGGCCATGTGCGAACTTATCTAAAGTTCCTGCATGACCTACTTTTTTATCTACGTATCTCTTAATAGAGCCTAAAGATCTAAATGAAGTTACATCTTTAGGCTTGTTTGTTAAAATTATATGTGAATTATTCCCCATGATACTCTAATGAATCTATTAAATTATTAATCTTCTCAGCTTCTTTATATGCTACATCAGCTTTAAATGTTAATTTAGGGGTATTTCTTGTTCCCAAGAATTTACCCAAACGACCTTGAATAAAAGCTGCAGCTTTTTGCAAACCTGCTACACTTTTAGTTAAAGAATCATCATCTAAAACACTTGTTATATATATTGTTGCATAAGCATTATCATGAGATAAACTCACTCTGGATACAGAGCAAAAAGTACTTACGTTGTGATTTTTTATTTCACCTTTAACAATTAAGGTACTAATTGCTTCTTGTATCTTTGATTCTATTCTTTTTTGACTATATTGACTCATTCTGTTTCAATCCGTCTTCTAGTTTTCTAGCAACTTTTTCTTCTTCTACGACTTCTAAAATATCACCAACTTTAATATCTTGGAAGTTTTCTAAACCAATACCACATTCAAAACCAGCTGCAACTTCTTTAGCATCATCTTTAAATCTCTTTAATGATGATAGCTTAATTAAGCTCTTACTAATTTGAATACTATCTCTGATAACTCTTACTAAGCTATTTCTCTTAACTTTACCATCAAGAACATAACAACCAGCAATAACACCAATTTTTGGTACTTTAAATGTATCTCTAACTTCAACAGAACCGATTTCAACTTCTTTAACAATTGGAGATAACATACCTTCCATTGCATCTCTAACATCATCTACTACATCATAGATAATATTATATTTTCTAATTTCAACCTTTTCTTGTTCAGCTAAAGCCATTGCTCTTGGTGTTGGTCTAACATTAAATCCAATAACTAAGGCAGAGGATGCTGAAGCTAAAGTAATATCACTTTCAATGATAGCACCAGCACTAGCTCTGATTACATTTAATCTAATTTCACTAGTAGAAAGTTTTTCTAAAGAACTTTGTAATGCTTCAACAGATCCTTGTACATCACCTTTAATAATTACATTAAAGCTTTCAATAGAACCTTCTTGAACTTTATCAAATAGAGTATCAAGAGTGAATTTATTACCAGATTTATTAGCACCTTGTCTTTCTAGTTCTTGACGTTTACCACCAACTTGTCTAGCTTGTTTTTCATCTTCAGTAACTTGGAAAGGATCCCCTGCTGAAGGAATATTTGATAAACCAATTATTTCTACAGGAGTTGAAGGACCTGCTTCATTAATCTTTTTACCTGTATCATCAAACATAGCTCTTACTCTACCAGGATAAATACCTGCTACATAATAATCACCTTGTCTTAAAGTTCCTCTTTCAATCAATACTGATGCAACGGTACCACGACCTTGGTCAATTCTTGATTCAATAATTTTACCTTCAGCCCTACAATTTGGATTAGCCTTTAATTCCAAAATTTCACTTTGTAAAAGAATTGTATCTAATAAATCATCAATACCTTCTTTCTTTAATGCAGAAATTTTACAATAAAGTGTTTGACCACCCCATTCTTCTGGCATTAAACCTAAATCAGATAATTGTTGCATTACTCTCTCAGGATTAGATTCAGGTAAATCACATTTGTTAATAGCAACGATGATTGGAACTTTTGCAGCTTTTGCATGGTCAATAGCTTCACGAGTTTGAGGCATTACACCATCATTAGCAGCAACAACTAATATAACGATATCAGTAATTTGAGCACCACGAGATCTCATCATTGTAAATGCAGCGTGACCAGGAGTATCTAAGAATACAATATCGCCTCTTTCTCCTAATGACACTTTATAAGCACCAATATGTTGAGTAATACCTCCAAATTCTCCGCCAGCAACGTTTGTTGATCTAATAGCATCCAACAATTTAGTTTTACCATGGTCAACGTGACCCATAATAGTAACGATAGGAGCTCTATCTTCTAAATCATCTTCAGTATCTTTTTCACTTTCAATTAATGTTTCATCATAAAGAGAAACTAGCTTAACTTTACAGTTATATTCATTTGCAATAATTTCTGCAGTTTCATGATCAATTTGTTGGTTAATTGTAACCATCATTCCCATAGCAAATAATTTAGCAATAATATCATTAGCTTTTAAATTCATTTTTTTAGCTAAATCAGCAACAGTGATTGATTCCATAATATCAATTGTTTTTGGAACTGATGCAAGTTTAGCTGCAACTTGTTCTCTCTTTCTTTGAATTTGGAATTCTTTTTCTTGTTTTGCATCACGTTTTTGGTATGAAGCATTGCTTTTCTTTTTATTATTGTTAAAACTCTTCTTTTGAGTTTTACCAGTATTAAATGCATTTGGTGCAACTGAATCAGAACTTGGAGTATTATTGTTAAAGCGACCTTTTTTGAAATTAGATGAATTATTTCTATTAAAGCCACCTCTGTTATTGTTATTATTTCTATCGTTATTATTATTTTGGTTATTAAATCTTGGGTTATAACCGTTTCTATTATTAAAGTTTCCCCCATTATTATTTCTTTGACCAAAATTACCACCATTTCTATTATTATAATTACTGTTATTATTATTATTATAATTATTGTTATTATTTCTATTATTAAAATTGCGGTTATTATTATTGTTGTTATTATTATAACTTCTACCTCTAGGTCTAGATCCTGCTACAGGTTTACCACCTACAGTTCCAGCTACTCTTGGTGCTGAAGAAGTAGATTTTACTTGAGGTTCTCCATTAGGATTCTTACTCTGCCACTCTGCATGATCTTTTGCTGTCTTACCTTGGTTAGGAACTGGAGGTAAATTAGTGCTTTTAATAATTTTAGGTCCACTATGTAAAGGAGAAAAACTTTTGTTATTTGGCACTTTTTTAATAACTCGTCTTTTCCCATCTGTTTGAGCACTTTTTACAGATTTTTCTTGGGTAGAACTGCTTACTGAAGCAGAGCTGCCTGGAGTTATGCTTTGTTTTGGTTTTTGTTGTGGCTTAACTCTAACAACCTTTTTCTTTACGATAATCTTTTTTTTCTCAATTTTTTGTTGAGTTTGTGTTGATGCAGCTTCTACAGGTTGTGTAGGTTCTGCATCTGCATTTGAGCTTTTAACATGTTTAATTAAAGTTGCTTTCTTATCACTCATATTTTTCTATTTTATTCCTCTTCTTCTACTGTTTCAAAAGTTAATCCTGTTCCGCATTCTGGACATTCACTCATATCAACAGTAATTGTATGACCACAGTTAGGACATTTGTATTCGTATTCATCTTCTTCGCTTTCTTCAACGATATCTACATATTGTAAAATTATTGAATTGATTGCGTCTAATTCTTCTTTAGAGAAGTCACCAAAAGCTTCAATCTCAGCATCGCTTAAATTAACAAATTCTTCAATAGTATATACATCATGGAATTGTAATTTAGACACAATATTTTGATCTAATTCAATATCAGCAAATTGTATTTCATCTTCAGAAATTCCTGATTCAAGTGCGACTTCTTGATTATCTTCTTCTACATATTCTTCTTCTTGACCATTCATAAAGAAGGACTCTGCTCTTTCTTTAGCATCATTTACAAATTCCATTTCTTGGAATTCAGCAGGAGTCTTAACATCAATATTCCAGTCACATAGTTTCTTAGCTAGTTTAACATTTAAACCACCCTTACCAATTGCTAATGATAATTGTGATTCATCTACAATTGCAATAGCTCTATATGTCAATCTATCAGTAATTACTACATCAAGAACTTGAGCTGGAGTTAAAGCATTAATAATGTAATTTACAGGATTAGAATCATAATTGATTACATCAATTTTTTCACCTTCAATTTCCTTAATTACAGTTTGAATTCTATTTCCTTTTAAACCAACACAAGCACCAACTGGATCAATATCTTGGTTATTTGTCTTAACTGATACTTTAGTTCTATAACCAGCTTCTCTAGCTACATTAACTACTTCAATTTGACCTTGTGAGATTTCAGGTACTTCTAGTTCAAATAATTGTCTTACCAATTCAGGAGAAGTTCTTGAAAGAATAACTCTAACACCACGATCATTTTTTTCTACTCTTTCAACATAACATTTGATTTTATCATCTTGTGAATAACTTTCTCTAGGAGATTGATATCTTGAAGGTAGAACACCTTCTGTAGAACCAATATTAACATAAATATCGTTTCTAATTTGACGATTATAATAACCGTTAATTAAACAACCTTCTTTGCTTTTGAATTCACTATAAATAGAATCTTTTTGTATATCTCTAAAGCTCTGATGAGCTTTTTGTTTAGCGCTTTGGACACTAATTCTATCAAAAGTTTTATTTATATCAATCGGAATTAAAATTACATCACCAATTTCAGCTTCCTCATTAAATTTTTTTGCTTCTTCTAAAGAAATTTGAGTTAAAGTACTATAATAATTATCTTCATCAACAATCATTTTTCTTGATGATAATTCAACACTGCTTAAATCTTCACCAAAAGAAATTACAGCATTTGCATCACTTCCAAATTTTCTTTTATAAGCTGCTTTTAAGAAATCTTCAATAGTGGACATTACTAAATCTTGGGAAATTCCACTCTCTACTAACCTTTTTATAGCGTCTCCTAAATCACTTGGCATGTTTTCTGTCCTCCCAAATATATTCCAATTTTGCCTTGGATATATTTTCAAAATCTATATTTAAATCAGAATCAAGTTTCTTATCGTCTTGATCAATACATTCACTTAAAATCAAAAAGTCATCACCAACTTCTTTTATTATGCCCGAAAACCACTTAGATTGTAAGATGTCATATACTCTAACTCTTTTATTTAAAAATAATTTAAATTCATATGCATCTTTAATATTTCTTTGTAAGCCCGGTGTTGATACTTCCAAATCAAACTCTTGTTCAGGAGCTAACTGAATCTCCATCCTAGGTTTTATTAAATTATGTACCTCAGCACAATGATCTACAGTTGTAACACCATCTTTTGCCTTAATAACAACCGCTAAGCGAGCATTATATGGGCTTTCACTAAATTTTATATCTACAAGCTCAATATTCATAGCCTCTAACAAAGGTGAATACTCTAAAAATAGAGGATCTTGTGTTATATTATTCTTCATATTTACCCTTCCATTTTACAATAAAAAGGAGACCTGCGATTTGCGGTCTCCCAAAAATCAATATCAAAATGTAGCTTTATAGTACTAAGCTAATTTCCTTTTGTCAAGTATTTACTCACTTTGTTTTTCTTCAATTTCAGCTTTTATTTTCTCTAAAAATAACATTGATTGTATTGGTGTAGATCTTGTTAAATCAAAGTTATTTATTTCATCAATAATTGATGAATAATCTTCTAATTCTTTAACACAATCATCATTATTTTCTAATTCTTCTAATTGAGCCATAGAAAATAAATCCATTTGAGAATTCTTAATTGTATATTCTCCAAAATGTCTTCTTTGGAATTTATCTGCATCTTTTAATATAGGAGATGGAACTCCTGCTAATTTCGCTACATGTAAACCATATGAAGAATTAGCAACACCTTCAATGACTTTTCTAACAAATATTATATTTTTTCCTTTTTCTTCAACAGCTAAAGTTAATAGTTTAACATTTGAAACATCTAAAAGTGTTAATTCATGATAGTGAGTTGCAAATAATGTTTTAGCATTTAATTCAACTAAATGCTTCATAAAAGCATGAGCTAAGCTCATTCCATCTTGAGTACTTGTTCCCCGCCCTATTTCATCCATTATTACAAAAGATTTTTCTGTTGCTGTTCTAAGTATATGTGCTGCTTCTTGCATTTCAACCATAAATGTTGATTCGCCTTTAGCTATATTATCAGAAGCACCAACTCTACAGAACAATTTATCTACTAATGATATCTTTGCTTCATCTGCAGGTACAAAACTACCAATTTGAGTTAAAAGTATTATAAGTGCACATTGTCGTAAATATGTAGATTTACCTGCCATATTTGGTCCTGTGATAAGACAAAATCGCTTTCCTCTTTCTTCGAGTTTTAAACTGTTAGCGATAAAAGAACCTAGTCCTAATTGTTTTTCAACAACAGGATGTCTACCATTAGTTATTTCAACACAGTTACCTTCAACTATCTGTGGCTTATTATAATTATATATATCTGCAACAAGAGAAAGACTCTGTAAAACATCTATACGACTTAAAGCATTTGCAAGTGATAATAGTGCATCAGAAACTTTAGAAGCTTGCTCAACTATATTCTCATATACAAATTTTTCTCTTTTTTCTGCTTCATAACTACTTTTAAGTATCTTTGTTTCAATTTCACTTAATTCATCACTAGTATATCTTTCAGCATTCACTAAAGTCTGTTTTCTATAAAAAGATCTTGGAACTTTATCAACATGGGTTTTTCTAACTTCAATAAAGTTCCCTAAAATTTTATTATATCCTAATTTTATATTTGGGATATTTGTTTCTTCTTTTACCTTTTCAATATATTGTTTTAAATAATTTGAGCCTTGTTTTTTAACATCTCTTAATTGATCTAACTCTTCATCAAAACCAGATTTTATAACTTTACCTTCTTCAAAAGGTCCTAAAATTTGATCATTTATAGCTCTTTGAATTAAATCAACTAAGGAAAAGATTTCATCCATAGCATTCAATTCTACTTTATTCATAGAATTATGAATTTCAATTTTTTTTGGACTGTTATCATTTATTAAACAATCATAATGTTCAAAATCATTTTGGATTATATTAAAAAAGGCTTTTGCAGTTCTTGAAATGCCCAATAAATCACTTGGTAAATTTCTTCTCATAGATATTCTAGTAGTTAATCTAACCATATCTAAAACATTTTTTAATTCATTTCTTACTCTAGTTCTTTCTTCTCTATTGTCTTTATAGAATTCAACCCATTCTTGCCTATTTTCAATTATAGTCTTATCTATTAAGGGATAGCTTAACCATTTTTTTAATAACCTAGCCCCTCCACTTGTTATAGTTTTATCAAGAACAGAATAAAGAGTATTACTTGAAGTTCCATCTTGTGTATTAGTTAATATTTCTAAACTCTTTCTAGTAGAAGCATCAATAGAAAGAAATGATTCATCTTCTTCAATTGAATAGGCTGTTATCTGATTTAAGGAGGACATAGCCGTATCATATATATATTTTAAAAGAGCTCCTGCAGGTTTTATTGCAGGATAATCATCACTTATATTAAATATCTTTAATGATTGGATAGATAAATGATCTATTAATTTTTTATATGCTTTTTTTCTACTGAAATGAACAGATGGCAATTTGGTAATCATAGCATGTCTTTCATTTAACATATCAGAAAAATCTGTATGAACAAAATAATCATCTTCATTTACTAGTATTTCTTTAGGTCTTATCTGAGATAAGAGTGCACTTAACCTCTGAAAATTACTATCTTTTTCAAAATATTTTAAAATAAACTCCCCACTTGTAATATCACTAAAAGCTACACTAGTAATTTTTCTTGAATAAGATATACAAATAATATAATTACTTGATTTAGAATCTAAATAATCATCTTCAACAACTGTTGCAGGAGTTATTACCTGAACAACTTCTCTTTTTACTAACTTAATTGCTTTTGAAGGGGCTTCAACTTGTTCACAAATTGCAATTTTTTTCCCCTCTTCTAAAAGCCTTTTTATATAAGCTTTTGAAGCATGATAAGGAATCCCACACATGGGTGTATTTGCTCTATGAGTTAAGGTTAAATTTAATAGTCTAGATACTTCAATTGCATCCTCATCGAACATTTCATAAAAATCACCTAATCTAAAGAACAACACCTTGTCTTTGTTTTGTTCTTTGATCTGATTATATTGTTCCATCATTGGGGTAAGTTTTTCTTTTTTCATAGTAATGAGTATAACAAGGAGTGTGAAAAATTTAAAGCTAAATAAAGTAAAAATAAACCCCTTCTAATTTAAAATAAACTAATGTTTTATTAATTAGAAAGGGTTATAGTTTTATATTAGGTTAAACTTTAGAATAAATTAGTTGTAAAGGAAAGAACTAATCTTAAACCATTTAATCCATTATTATCATCAAGATTTAATATTGGGCCTTCTAAGAATTCAAATCCTTCATTTGCACTATTTAAAACAGTTGCATCTTTAACTAAGTATAAACCAATTGGGAATCCTGGAATCTTAATTTTTAATCCAGAACCTGCTGCAAAATACCAATCCCAACTATTGAAATCAGTAACATTGCTTAAGGATGGTGTTATAGCAGTAGCACTAACAAAAGTATCAAGAGCTAGAATATTATCAATGATTGAATATTCTAAAGATAATTTGTTATCAAATAAGAAAGCTTGATCTTGTACCATTGAATGACCTAACGCAGTTGAAGCACCATCTATATACAACATTTCATTAACTGTTGCACCTTCTTTTGCTTCATAGAAACCCCATGTTCCATCTTTACTATAATATTGAGGTAACATAAAGCTTAAATTAGAAGAGAAAGAACCTACTACTTTCTTAGTATCATTTTCTTTATCTTTCCAAGTTAATACTGGAGTAAATGCTGAGAAACTAGTTGAAGATTTAATATAGTTGGATAAACCACCTAATAGACCACCAGCATATGTAAAGTTTTGAGCTACATACCAACCAGTTGTTGTATTTTGTATCAAATCTCTACCATCCCAAGCAATACCTAAGTTTAATTTGTTTGAGAATTGCCATTGTTTACTATAATTATAAATCAATTCTTCGAATGGTAAATAGTTACCATTTAAGATAGCTTTATTAATACCAATATTTAAGCCAGTACTTAAGATTAAAGAACCCTTATCGTATTTAAAAGTATATCCTGTATCATATCCAGCTGAAATTCTATATAAATCATAATCCATTAAGTATTGAGAATCTGGAGTTGCTTTATCTGCAGCTAAATAATCTAAATAACTATTATAGCCTAAAGGATAAGCATTATCTTCAATATTATCTTCTAAGTGACCTGTATAGAAATTATCACTTCCTTTTGCAAGAATGTTAGTAATATCTGAATGTTCTACAGATAAAGAGAATCCATTTGACCAAGGAACTTCATTAAAGTATTCATCGACAAAATTCAAGGATGCCTTTTGTGTTGATGGGGAAATTGTAACATTAGTTGATAAGTCATTACCTGTTCCCAATAAGTTTCTATCTGTAATTGTTGCAAAACCAGATACTGGGAAGCCTGTTGTTGTACCACCGAAGGTAA
Organism: Sphaerochaetaceae bacterium; assembly: GCA_963678415.1. GTDB lineage: Bacteria > Spirochaetota > Spirochaetia > Sphaerochaetales > Sphaerochaetaceae > Pleomorphochaeta. The sequence continues at coordinate 539,405 of OY782833.1, forward strand.
CACCAAATTGAATATCTTGTTGTCCACCTTCTGTTATATTTATAATAATATTACAATTATCAGCATCAATTGGTTCAATAGAATAATTTAATTCTGTTACTAATTGAGTATTTTGAATATTTCTTAAACTTTGTTCAATTGCGGATTTATTAAAATATTCACCTTTTTTAAAGGTTAATTCTCTAGTATAAACAACCTCTTGTGTTGTTCCAATACCATTAATTATTATGTCATTAACTTTAGCTCTATTTCCCTCATTAATGTTTATTGTAAAAGAGATAACATGATTTTCTTCATCTACATCTGTTTGAGGATTAATTGCTAAATTAATATATCCTTTATCATAATAAAGTTGAGAAATAGCTTGTAATTCTTTCATCCATAAACCACGGTTAAATACATCACCAGGTTTAAGAGAAATGCTTTGATTTAATTCATCAGTTGTAAATACTGTATTACCACTAAAATCAAAATCACCAAAATTCCAAATATCACCTTCATCAACGGTATAAACTAACTTAATTTTTTCTTGTTTTGTACCTTCTTCAATAACTTCTTTAGTAGGTCCACTAACCTTAGCCATTATATAACCACGGTCATAATAGAAATTTGAAAGATTTTGAATATCAGTATTTGCATTATCCACTGAATAGTAACCAGATCTAAATAAAGATTGAGTTGTACTCTTTAATTGGGTAGTTAAATTCTTATCATTGAATTGTTCATTGCCTTCAAAAGCAATCTCTCCAACAACAACTTGCTTATTTTCTTCAATAGTGAAGTTTAAAGCAACAGTATTATCTGAATCATCTTCAACTAATTTAGGAGTTACAACTACATCAGAATAACCTTTCTCATAATAAGCTGATTTAATTTTTTCTGTAGCTTGGGCCATTTCATACCCTTCATAGAAAGAATTTAAAACAAGACCACTATCTTCTAATAATGTAGAATCATTTAATTCTTGATTTCCATCAAATGTCACTTTATTTAACATTTGCTTTTCAAAGAATGTTAAGGTAATTTTTAATTCATTTGAATCAGAACTCACCCTATTTGCTTCAGCATAAAAATATGAAAAAGAATTTAAGGCATACAAATCAGATTGTAATTGATTAAATAAGTCTTCAGAATATACTTTGTTCCTATATTTAAATAATATGTTAGAAACGTCATCACTACTTGCGTTTACTATACCTTCTGTTTCGAATTGTGAAATTTTAACACCTTCATACCAAGGCTCATCAGCAGCAAAAACACTAGAAACAGTGATCAAGGTAATTAACAATATTAAAGAAATCTTTTTTATCATGATATCTCCTAACTTTAATACATTTTATCTATACTAACGAAAATGTATTGTTTTAGTTACACTAAATCCCATAGTATCTAATATTTTTAAAATAGACAACTGTGAAGGATTGGTAAAAAATGAGAACTTAGCTAACTCTGTATCTATCTCATAAGACATTTCTAAATCAAGAGATAAATCATTTGCTAAGAAACTTGTAGCCTCATCTTCATTTTTCGCTAATAAATTTATCATAACTTGGAACTTAGAGTTTGGTGTTAAATATTTACCCATAAAAATAGTTGTATTATTTAAATACCTAGCTAATGGAGAGAATGATGAATATCTCGGATCTTCAATAAATGTTTCTAATATAATATTCTCTACAATATTACTCTTTAAGCTAAAGAAATCTAAGTTCAAAGTTGATGCTATAGTCTTATTTAATGTTGATACTCCACCAGTTTCTAAGTAGCCTAAAGACGAGAATATACTTGTAGCAGCTGTAGCAATAGATGCTACACTATTTGCATCATTAGAATTATTACTAGAAATTGATTGACCTAATATCTCCATAATTTCTCTTTGAGTTTTAACAGGAGAACTTGTAAATACCGGGTTAAAGTTATCTAAAGTACTATTATTTAAATTTAAAGTGATATCTACAGATTTTCCTTCAGCATCTAGTTCTCTTAATGTAGCATCTAAGGATACTATTGGTTCAAGTTTTTGAGTTTCTGAATTTAATCTAAGAGATAATTTACCACTATTTATATAGAAGTTCTTTTGGAAATAGAAAATTTCACCTTGTTGAATATCTACTTCTCCTGTTGCAGAACTAGTTTTAGTTAAAGTATCAAACTTAAGTTCAACCTTTTGATTACTTTGCATTGTTAAACTTAAAATTGGATTATCTAAATATGGGTAATAAAAACTGTTATTTTCTGCTGTTAAGAACTTAATATCGCCATTAGTCTCTTGTCTAGGTTTTATCCATGCAGGTAAATTAATTCCACTTCTAATTACCGCATTTCTAACCTCTAAATCACCATTTAGATAAGAAGTAGCACCATCAGATGCATAATTAAAGTAATTTTTAGCTTCTACATCTATTGTTAAATTCATTCCAATTATTGGAATATACATTGGAATATAATCAGGACAATACATATCAATTGAGAAATAATTAAACTTTAATTTTGGCATATCCATCTGAGATGTTGCTTGGAATTTAATTATCTTATTATTTTCTCTATCGTAAAAATTTGCATTTACTTTACTTGAATATAATCTATCTTCATCAAAAATTACAGAGAAATTAGGTATAGACATTTCATTTTTCTTCGTATAGAGAGTCTTTAATCTAAAGTCTTTAGAAGTTAATTCTCCATAATATTTTAAGTCATTAAATACATCTTTTAAGAGTAAATTTCCTTTTAAGTTTTCCCCATATAGTTTAAATAGGTTTTTATATAATAGTTTTTGTAAGATAGCAATTGGGAAATCAATATCCCCTATATATACATCAAATGTATTTTTATAATCAAATTCAAAATTACCAGCAAAACCAAAGCCTTTATCTATATTGATCGTACCTTCTTTGTTTACAAAATCAATATTTCCTTTAATATTGTCATCACTAATATTTATCTTGCCATCTTTAATTAAGAATGTTGAATTAATATCTGACAAATTTACATTATCATCAATCTCATCATCCCATAATTTCTCAAAATCTATTGTATCTTTAAATAAATCAATATTATCTACATTTAAATAACCAGAAATATCATCGAGAAGTGAATAATCAAATTCTTTATAATTTCTTAATCTTTGATAGATATCTTGAACTGATACTAAATCAATTTTATTTATTGAAAATTGTTGTTTTATTTTTTGGATAAATGAATTGAAATTCAGATTAAAAGCTAAATCACAAGTACTCTTTTGATCAGTATTTCTAGTTGGTTTTATATATTCAATATTTGAAGCTAGCAATAAATTAAATTGCTTTAAATTAAGATCTATTGAAGCATTTTTTAATGAAATTGATGGAAGTATTAAATTTAAGTCTTCAAGTAAATAATCATCATCATTAATAGTTAAATTAGCTGAAAAACTAGTTTTTGTATTAGTTTGTATTTTATCTGTATTATTGTGAGTTAAATTTATAGCCTGGGTACTAGTTGGTAAATTTAAGAAAGGAACTACTGAAACTATTCTATCAAAAAGAGAATTATTAAATAACGAGAGATTTTGATTTGAATTTTGATCATCACCATCAATAACAACCTCGTTTATCGCTCCAGTTTCATTAAAATTAATACTTCCTTTTATTTGATTGTTTGAAGAGAAATCAGTACTACCAATTATTCTTGTATCTAATAAAATTTCTTTTTCATTATTAAATAGCCTTGAAATATTAAAATTATTTATATCTAAGAAGATATTAGACAATTTATCATTGTTAAATAAGGAGGCTTCAATCATTTGATTTATCCTATCCCCAAAAGAGAAAGATAAATTATATTTATCACTAAATCTATTTTTTATTAAATCATAATACTTAGGCCCAGAATAATTTATTTGACCATAGAATTTTGTATCAAATTTATTATTATAATAATCGACTCTATCTAAATTTATTGAATTTTGTGCTATAGAACCATCTACTAGCAAATTAAACTGATCACTATTATAGGAAAAATTAAATCCACTTATATCTAAATCCCATAAATCAGTATTTTTGAAAGAGAATACTAAATTACCATTAAAGGTTGAATTATCTAAATCTATTAAATTAAAATTATTAAAATCTAAATCAACATTTATAGAATCATCAATACTTAAATCAAATAATAAGCCTTTATTACTTCTTGCATTAAATACTAAATTTTCTATATCTCCAATAATATCTAAATCAATTACATCATTTTTTAGATTAATTAAACTATTTACTTGATATACTGATTTACTTAGACGCTTAAAGTCTCCAGCTAAACTAAAATCATTTAAGGAAGTAACTCTTAAATCAAAGTTTGTACTATTTTGTAAATCATTATCTTCAAAATTTATATATACTAATTTATCACCACTTTCGATATTTTCTAAAGTTAAATCTCCATTTAAATCTTTTTTATCTATATAGTAATCACCACTAAATGCAAGACGATAGTTAAACAAAGAAATAGATAATTGATCTACTAAAATATCATTATTATTTACATCCGTATTGAAATTAAGCCCTAAATTATATTCATTATCCAAGAAAATTGCTTGTTTAACTAATAATGAAGAATTTAAATTACCCATAATTTTATTATTTGATAAAGGAATATTTCCTTCATAATTTAAGGAACCCTTTAACTTAGTTTGATCACTTATATAATTCTTTAAAGCAGGAACTTTATCTAGAAGCAATGAAGATACTTCATTCAATGTAAAATCATCAAATAACAGTGTTGTTTTTATTTTATTATTCTCAAAAGAACCATCAAAATTACCAATACTCTTTATTAATAAACTTTCCCCATAATTTAAATTGGCTTCTAGGGTTTCGACTTTACCTTCTTCTAAAACAATAGGTCCTTGTAAATTCACATCTAAACTTATTGTTTTAGGTAAATCATTAAATTTTATATCATTACTTATTAATGATGCGGTAATATTTTTTAGATTATCTTCTAATTCAATATCGCTATATATACTCGAATTAATTGAATATTCATCTATTAATAAATTTAAATTAGAAGACAAACTCAAACTAACTGATTTATATAATTTTAATAAATTATCTTTATTTAATTTGTTAAAATCAATTTTACCATCACTAATAAGAATTTGATCATCAATATTACTGTTTAATTTAACTTTTAAATTACTTAAGAAAGTATCTAATGTATCATTTTTATATTCAAAACTTCCAATTCTTAAATTTGATTTATCAAAAAACTTATTAGTTGATAATAGAGATAAATCAATATCATTTATATTAATTAATTGATTATTAAAAAATAGAGATAACAAATCCTCGTTATTAAAATAAAAAGATAGTCTATTTTTTACACTAGATAATCCAAGATTAGCTTTTTGGAATTTTATATAATCATTATTTAAATATATTTGTGTATTTTTTGGTGATAATATAATAGAAAAATCACTAAAATTAGTTTTTATCTGAGATTGTAAATCAGAGATATTAACTATTGTTGAATTATTTGTAAAAGCTAAATTTTTGCTTTCAACAAAAACTTGACCTATTTGCTCTAAATTATAAGAAGCTTCTAAATCATCTAAATTTAAAACATTATCATTTATATTTATATGAAAAACTTTTGAATCAAGCTTTACTATTTTATTATCAAAGTTTAAATTAGCAACATCAGTAGAAATTAATAAATTCTTATTATTAAAATTTAATGCTGAAAGGCTAAAATCGAATTGATTTAAAATTCCACCTTTTTCTAGATGAAAAGCTAATTTATCTATTTGTGAGTTTAGATTAATTGATTCATTCTCTAAAGATATACTACCACTATCAATTTCAATTTTATAATTGTTTTGTAGAATTTTTGAGCTAATTAATGGAGATAAATCTATATATTTTTGTTGAATGATTTGATCAAGCAATCCTCTAAAATCTATTGGTTCTTTATCATTTTCAATTTTTCCTTGTTCTAACTTTGATTGTATTGCAATAGTATTATCTTTTATCTTTATTTTAGATAAAGATTGCATTAAATCACTTATATCACAGCATATATTAACATCTAAGGAATCTGCTTTGATATTAAAATTTAATTCTTTATTAAATAAAAGATATGATAAGTAATTAAAAATATTTTGATTAATCTCTAAATTTTTTACACTTAAAATTGTATTATCATTTTTTAATAAATTTATTGATTCAATTTTTTGTCTTAAGAGAAATGATTCATTGATATTAGTTACTTCAATTTTATAATCATTTGGCATCTCTAAATTTGAGAAAATAGCATTACTTACTGCTTGGACAGGTGTTCTTGCTTGAAATTTAAAGATACCTATTGCTGAAATTAATAATAGTAGTACAATAATTATAGTTATTGTGATGACTGATTTTTTTGTACTATGATATTTCAAGCTCTTCCTCCAAGACTATATTTGCATTATAATACGAAAAAAAAAATTATTCATTAGAAAATTAAATTCTAATAGCATTTATAAAGGGAAAAAATACTAAATGACTGACATTTTAAACAACTTCATTGTAATTGAAGGATTAGACGGAGCAGGAACTACCACACAGCTCAAACAAATTAGCACTGAATTAATAAAAAATGGTTTTAACATCCACTCTACTTTTGAACCAACAGATAGAGCTATTGGAAGAATTGTTAGAGATGTTCTAGCAAAAAGATTTATTACCACCCCTCTAACTCTTGCTAAATTATATGCAACAGATAGAGAAGATCATTTATACAATGATGAAGATGGAGTTATTAAACATTTAAATAATGGTGAGATTGTAATTAGTGATAGATATTTTTATTCTTCATTAGCTTACCAAGGTGCAACTTGTGATTTTGAGACTGTAAAAAATCTAAACAACTACCCTCATCCTCAAATTTTAGTATATATCGATACTCCTGTAGAAACTTGTGTTGATAGAATCAATAAAAGAGGAAACGAAAAAGATATTTTTGAACATAGTGAATTCTTAAATCAAGTTTCTAAGAACTATCAAAAAACCTTATCTCAATTACCTGAGGGTGTTCATTTGATAAAAATTGATGGAACACAAACAGTTGAGAGTATTTCAAACCTTGTTATAAAAGAAATTCTTAATATTTTAAAATAAAAAAAATACACCTTTAAATCTCAATAATTTAAAGGTGTTATTATATTCTCAATATTTTCTATTTAATGAACATTGCGTCTCCATAGCTAAAGAATTTATATCTTTCATCAATAGCATGATAGTAAGCATTCATTATTTTTTCTTTTGAGGCAAAAGCTGAAACTAAAACTAATAATGTACTCTCAGGAGTATGGAAATTAGTTAATAATTGATCAACAATTTTAAATTTATAACCAGGTTTAATAAATAAGTTTGTTCTACCCATACCACTTTGTAATAAACCATTTTCATCAGCAGCACTTTCTAGTGTTCTAACACTTGTAGTTCCTGTTGCAACTATTTTTCTATTATTTTTCTTTGCATCATTAATAATATTAGCTACTTCTTCACTTATACTATATCTTTCATAATGCATATCATGATCATCAAGATTTTCACTTCTTACTGGCATAAAAGTCCCCATACCGACATGCAAAGTAATTTCAACAATTTTTACACCTTTAGCTTTAATTTTTTCAATTAATTCAGGAGTAAAATGTAAACCTGCAGTTGGAGCTGCAACACTTCCTTCATTTTTTGCATAAACTGTTTGATATCTGCTTTCATCACTAAAGCTATCTTCTCTTTTAATATATGGAGGAAGAGGAACATGACCATGTTCTAAAAACCAATCTTCTAAAATTTCTTTATTGAATCTAACTAATTTTGTACTATCTTCTAATGTATCAATGATTTCAGCTTCTAGATTATCTTCAAACTTATATTTTTTACCAATTCTTTGTTTTTTACTTTTGGTAACCATACAGTTCCAAGTAAATGGATCTTTTTCTTCTAAAAATAAGAACTCAACTTTACCACCGGTTTCACTAGTTGCAAAAACTCTAGCTTTTCTAACTTTTGAATTGTTTACAACCAAAATAGAATCTTTATCTATTTGATCAACAAAATCATCAATTACTTTATCTTCAAACTTTCCACTTGCCTTATCTAGAACTAATAATCTATCTTTACCTCTTTTATCTGCAGGTTCTTGTGCTATTAATTCCTGTGGCAAATCAAAACTAAAATCTGATGTTTTTAGTCCGCTTTTTATTTGTTCAATCATTTATTTCCTCGTTATTATAAAATAGAAGTATCTAGATCTTTAATATTTGTTGGAGGTTTAACATTTAACAACTCATATGCTTTGGTTGTAACACATCTACCTCTAGGAGTTCTAATTAAAAATCCTTTTTGAATTAAATAAGGTTCATAAAAATCTTCTAAAGATTCAATTGCTTCACCTACACTAATTGATAAAGTTGAAGCACCAACAGGTCCACCCCCATAAAAATTAATTATTGTAGAGAGTATGTTTCTATCTTGTTCTTCAAGACCAATTGGATCAATACCTAATCGCTTTAATCCTTCATTTACAACATCTATAGTTATAACACCATCAGCTAAAACGGAGGCAAAGTCTCTTAGTCTTTTTAATAACCTATTTGCTATACGAGGAGTACCTCTACTACACCTAGCTAAGGCGATTAGAGCATCATCGTCAATTTTACAATCTATTAATTCACTACTTCTTTTTATTATTTTACTTAATTCAATTTCATTATAAAACTGTAAATGACAGGTAATACCAAAACGAGAATGCAATGGAGAAGAAACCTGCCCAGCTTTTGTAGTTGCACCAACTAAGGTAAATTTTGGAAGTGGGATACGCATTGTTCTAGCAGCAGGGCCTTGTCCAATTACCCAGTCAATTTCAAAATCTTCCATAGCAATATATAACATTTCTTCTAATGCAGGTTTTAATCTGTGAATCTCATCTATAAAGAAAATAGAACCTTCATTTACATTTGTTAAAATCCCAGCTAAATCTTTAGGTTTTTCTAATGCCGGAGCACTAGTCATTCTAATTTCTTTACCCATTTCATTAGCAATAATGCTAGCTAAAGTTGTTTTACCAAGACCTGGAGGACCAATTAAAAAAGTATGGTCTAAAGCCTCATTTCTTTCTTTAGCAGCAGTAATAAATATTGATAAATTTTCTTTTAATTGTTTTTGACCTTGAAAATCTACTAATCTCTTAGGTCTTAAAATATTTTCTTGCTCGTCATTGTCACTTTGAAAGCTAGTTGAAACAAGAGAATTAGCTCTTAAGGCATCTATATCTTGAACATTTTCTTCAAATTCGCTCATACTCAACCTCTAACTTAAATTTGCAATAGCAAGTCTAAAAATATAGGATTCAATATCATGGTCATTCATACCAACCAATTTTTCTTTATTTAAATCATATATTTTATGAACTTCTTTTGCAGCTTTATTTCTATCATATCCCATTTCAACTAAAGCAACAATTAATTCACTAAACTTATCTCTTTGTGTTTCAATTGTACTAGAAGAACTACTTGTTCTTTCATCCATAACAAGCTGACCTCTAAGTGCTAAGACTAATTTTGATGCTGTTTTTTTACCAATCCCTGGTAATTTAGAAAGAGCATTTATATCACTATTATCAAGCATAATTATAAAATCTTTAAAGCTAACTCCGCTCATAATTTTAAGAGCCCCTTTAGCTCCAATACCTGATACATTTTGTAATTGTAAGAAAAACTCTCTTTCAATCTCATCCACAAATCCAAATAATGTCATAGCATCTTCTCTATGTTGTAAATAAGTAACAACTCTAACATCATTTTTATCCATTAAAGAATTTAACTTTGATGCTGTGGTTGTAGATATTAATAAATCATATTCAATACCATTATTTAATATAATCACATTATTTGCTGAAATGCTTAAGATTTCACCATGAATTGCATTAATCATTTTATAATCCTACTAATTGAACTTTCATAAGTTGCTAAACACAAAGCAGCAGCTAATGCATCAGCGGCATGATCTGGTCTAGGTCTTTTGGCTAAACCTAAATGTAATTTAACCATTTCTTGAACTTGTTTTTTATCTGCAGTTCCATAACCTGTAATTATGGATTTAATTTGCAAAGGTGAATACAGTTTAACATCAAGATCTAATTGTGACAATTTATGTATTGCAGAACCTATAACTTTTGCAACTGAAATAGCTGAAGAAGAATTTTTAGTAAAATAAATATCTTCTATTGCACAAATTTCTACATTATATTTTAGAGCTATATTTCCAAGCTCTTCAGCTATAGTAAAAATTCTTAATTCTTGTTTCATGGATTTATCGGTATTTACAACACCAAAAGAAACAGGCCGGGACTTGTTACTTATTGAATCAATAATACCCCAGCCTGTATTCGCTAATCCCGGATCAATGCCAAGAATACGCATATGTTTTATTCGTCTTCTTCAAAATCATCAGGAAGTTCTAGATTTGTTGAAACTTGTTGAACGTCTTCTAAATCTTCTAATTTATCAACAATTCTTAAAACTTTTTTTGCTTTGTCAGAATCTAAAGTAATCATTTGATCAGCAATTTTTTCAACACCAGCGGATTCTTGCTCAAAACCAGCAGCTTGAAGAGCTTCTAAAACATTAGCAAAATCTCCTGGTTCAGTTGTTACTTCAATAATACCATCACTAGTAGCAACATCTTCAGCACCATTTTCTAATGCAAGTTCGAAGATTTCCTCTTCTGTATACTTTTCTTCGCTATAAGTAATAATACCTTTAGTTTGGAACATATAAGAAACACAACCAGTAGTACCTAAAGAACCACCTAGTTTTGTTAATGTTGATCTAACATCAGCAGCAGTTCTGTTTTTATTATCTGTTAATGTATCAACGATAATTGCAATTCCACCTGGAGCATAACCTTCATAAGTTAGTTCGTAATAAGTTGCTGCATCAGCTTCTCCACTACCTTTTTTAATAGCTCTATCGATATTATCTTTAGGCATGTTTTCAGCCTTAGCTTTAAGAATTGCTGTTCTCAAAGTAGCATTAGAATCTGGATCAGGGCCACCCATCTTAGTTGCAACTGTTATTTCTTTGATTAATTTTGTGAACTTTTGACCGCGTTTAGCATCTGCTATACCTTTCTTGTGCTTAATTGAAGCCCATTTACTATGCCCAGACATATATACCTCTTTATTTATATATTAAGATTAATTTAATTGACAATATTTTTTGCCAAATCCTTATAAAAACTAACATAAAGGATAATAAATTTCAAGCTTTGTATTATATTTACTATCTAGTTTAGCTATACATTAAAAAACTTATATCAATATAATTTTTAAAAAATAAAGTTATTTTTTCCCAAATAATAATTTAGAACTAGTCAACATATACTTTTTAGCATCTTTTTCATCCATTGCAAGACCTTTTGTAGTATCAATTAATTCAACCTTTTCAAATCCTATTTCTCTTAATTTCTGTATAAGTTCATCTATATTTCCATAATGTTGTTTTGAAAAAAGATCATGAATGGCAAAAGAACCACCTTTCTTTAATAAGGATAAAACATTTATTATCATTTCTTGTTTATTACCAGGAATATTATGAAAAACATAATTAGAAGTTATAAAATCAAAAGATTCTTTTTCAAGAGTAATATTTTTTACATCTCCTTTAAAAAACCTTATATTTGTAACCTCTTCTTCTTCCGCATTATTTTCACAAACTGCTTTAGAAAATTCACCATATTCAGAACCCCATCTATCAAAACCACTTACTAATGCTTTTCTATTTTTTTTAGCACAGAGAATTGTTAGAGCTCCACTGCCACAACCAACATCTAAAATTTTTTGATTTGGTTTTACTTTAACATAAGAAGAAACAAATTTTATTATTTGCCAGGCAAGAGAATTTAGATTGTCGTCATAATTAAAAGCGCTATACATATTATATGATTTATAAGTTATAAAAGTTATAAGTAAAGATAAAATTATAAAAACAATTAATAAAATCAATAATTTATTGAATATTGCAAATATAGTGATACTATATGAGACTAATAAAATAATAGATAAAAAGTATAATATCTTTTTAGGAAGCCAATTCCCATATTTAATCATAAGATCTCCTTTAAGGACTACAACAATAGTTTAAAGTAACATCTTATATAAATAAAGTGTTTTAGATAAAAGAATTAAATATAATTAGCATATATTGTTTAACTTGCTGATTCTTCTTCTTTTTTACTTTTATCTATAAAAACTTGATAAGCTAGAATTGTTCCATCATTTTCAGCTTGCTTCATTTCACCACGACCACCCCAATCTAAGCCATCGTATCTATATATGCTTTCTAATTCATGTTCAGCTTCAACATATGTTAAACCTTGACTTTTAGCTCTCTCGTCTAAAGTCCTAAGTACTGCTTCAAATGTATTATCAAATATTTCTTGGTATATATCTATCATGGTCTAAATATAAAAATATTACTCTTTTACGTCAATAATGATTTTAATTAAACATTTCTTATTTTAATTTTATAATTATCTAACTATTTATAAAGATTAGATATTTATCTAATCTATTGACTAAAAGATAAAATATATCTTATCTTAAAAACAATTAAGGGATGTTTATGAATAAATATAATAAGAATTTTACTATTTTTACTTTAGGTTTATTAATTTCTGGACTTGGAACACAAATATATAATTTTGCAATTGGCTTGTACGTATTAAAAATTACAGGATCTAGTGTTAACTTTTCGCTAACTTTAATTTTTAGTATGTTACCTCAAATAATCTTATCTCCAATTGCAGGAAATATTGCTGATAAGATCTCTAGAAAGAAAATGCTTGTAACAATGGATTATTTATGTGGGTTAACACTAATAATTGTTTATTTCTTTTCTAAAACTAATTCACTTAGTTTAATCCTTATATATTTTACTTCTTTTTTATTATCTTCTTTCAATGCTTTTTTCATGGTAAATATTGAATCTTGTATACCTAATCTAGTTACAAAGGATAAAATATTAAAATTAAATTCAATCTATTCTATGATAATATCACTAGTTAGAATCGCAGGGCCCTTATTAGGTGGAGTTTGTTTTGGATTCTTCTCAATTTATTCAATTATTTTATTTAATGCTATTTCTTTTATTTTCTCAGCTACTCTAGAATTATTTTTTGATATTGAAAAGAGAGAGATAATTAAAGACAAACAAACATCATTTTTTTATAACTTAAAGGAAGGCTTATCATATTTTGTAAATAATAAAATATTATTCTACATCACAATATATGCGATGCTAGTAAATTTCTTTAGTGTTAATTTATCTATCGCATTACCCTATTATTGCTTAGAAATATTAAAAATTGATTCTTCCCTTTTTGGCTTTGTACAAATGGGATTACCTTTAGGTATGGTAATTTCTTCTTTTCTGATTGCTTTATCTAAAAAAGATAATAAAGCGATTTTGAAAACAACTATTTTAATGATCATTGTTATTGGATTTTTACATATTATATTATCTATAAACATGATTTCTAATCTGAATATTAATTTAAAGGTTCTTATTATTTTTATAATACTATTAATGATTGGATTTTCACTTGGTTTTGTAGATATACCAATTAATACAATTATTCAAAATATTATACATGATAATTATAGAGGTAGAATTCTAGGAATTATTACCTCATTTAGCAGAATTATAACCCCAATTTCAATTTTTATTTTTGGGCTTTTAGTTGATAATTTTGAAGTTTATTATACAATAATTATCAGTGCTATAGCATTTTTTATTCTTGCTGCACTAATAAAAAGTAATAAAAAATTACGAACTACTTAATATAAGGAAAAATTTATGCAAGAAATACTTTATGATAAAAATATAGAATTTAGTTTATTTATAGATAGAATTGCTAATATAGATAATTTTATGGATATGATAAACAAATTAAAAAAGAATACACCTTATAAAATTGATGATGTTTTAGTTAACGATTATCATAAGTTTCTCCTTGATTGCACAAAAGAATATAACTTTATAGAAAAAAATATCATAAATACTTATTTTAATAAAACTCGTTATTTTTCTACTCTTTTATTTTATTTAGCTCATAATAATATTGAATTAGATCAATTAAATAGATCAATCTTTCTAGAATATTTAAACTATTATTTTGAAATTGAAATTACTTTTGAAACTAAAGAAAGTAATCTTGTTAAAATGATTAAAAATGTAAGTAAGAATCCAGAAAATGATATCAATGTGGAAAAATCAGCTAGTTTAATTTTATCTGCATTACAAGATGAGGAAGTCCTAACATCATTTATTAGAGATATTAAAAAACTTAAAAAAAGATTTGAAAATGAATTACTAATTACTTATAAAGATAAAATTTATGAATCCCATAATAAATACCAAAACTTGATAAACAAAAATCCTCAACTATTTTATAAAAATATAAACATTTTTCAAGTTGATAGTGATATAAATAAAATGAATATATATTTTTCCTATTTTGCTCCATTTATTTGCACAATTTATTTAAAATCCAAAATAGTTATTTTTGGAAATAATATATTAGAGCAAATTGAAGAAAATGATGAAACTTATTCTATCTTACTGTGCAAATTCTTAAGTGAACCTAAACGGTTTAAGATTATTCAACTTTTATCTGAGAAAAAATACTATTCCAATGAATTAGCAAAAGAGTTAAATTTAACACCCGCTACTATGAATTATCATATTAATAAGCTATATGAGCTAAAATTGATAAATATAGATGCAGGAAAGCAAAATAAACTATTTTTAGAACTTAATAAGACTCGTTTAGATTACCTTCTTAATAACATAAGAAATAGTTTATTAAATTTTTAATTTATTTTATTAACTTTTCAATTTCTATTGATAAATCTAGTATTATAGAATCTAATATTATAACACCTTTTTCACTTAACCAGATATTATCCTCATTATATAAATAATAGCTACTATTTAGTTTTTTAAAGGCTTTAAGTATTTGATCTCTATTTAAATTGAAATTATTCTTAATATAATTAAAATTCAAACCTCTTTTATTTCTTAAACCTACTATTAAATATTCATCAAAATGTTGATCTCTATTTAAGATTTCTATTTCATAGTCACTCAATAATGGTGTATTTAAGTATTTTTTTATAGTTGAAATATTTGTAAGTCTAATTAAAGTTTTATCATCAAAAATAGTTGAAGCTGAAGAAGATCCTAAAGAGAAATAAGGAGATAAATCCCAATATCTTAAATTGTGAAGACACATATTATTATCTTTTTCAAAATTAGATACTTCATAATGGTTAAAACCACATTTTGATAAATACTTCCATAGATTTTCTAGTAAATCTTTCTCAAATAATTGTGAGTGAGGTATTATTTCTTTATTCTTTACTAAGGAATAAAGATGAGTACCCTCTTCTACAGTTAAACAATAAAGTGATAAATGTTTTAAATCACAGTATTTTAAAACTGTATCAATATCATTTATGCTATCTTTTAAAGTTTGTGTTGGAAGAGATGTCATTAAATCAAAGGAATATTTAATTTTTATATTAAGTTTTTTATATTCTTCTTCAGAGATTATTTTATTGTTTAAAAAATAATTATCTTTATAATTTAATTTTAGATTATCTAATTGTGCTGCAAATTTTAGAGCTTTTATATTATCTTCATATCTAGCATTTCTACCTAACATTTTTAAAATATTATCATTAAAAGATTGAATTCCAATAGAAATTCTAGTAACTAAGCCTTCTTTAAATAAATTTATGTGCTCTGGTGTTAATGATTCTGGATTAATTTCGAAAGTTGTTTCTTTTGATGGACCTATCTCGATTAATAAGGTTATAAGTTGTTCAAAACTTAAGACACCAGGGTTTCCACCACCAATAAAAACAGTATCAAATATTTTATTATATGATTGTTTTACTAATTTTAATTCTTTTATTAGCTTCTCTAGATATAAATCAACTGATACTTCATCCCAACAATTCTTTTTTGCTTCACTATAGAAAGCACAATAATAACACTTAGTATTACAAAAAGGAATATGAATATATAAGGATAAGCTATTTTGTTTATTTAAAAGTTCTAAATACTTTGTTTTTATCATTTATCGCCTAAATAAGCTATTCTATTAAGTGGCCAGAATCTGAAGAATACTCGACCAGTTAATTTAGATTGAGGGACAGGACCAAAATATCTACCATCTCTAGAATTATCTCTATTATCACCTAATGGTAATACATAATTATCTGGAACTGTTATACCATTATTATAACTTTTAAAACTAGAACGAGATGTAAAATCACTTGGATCTATTTTATGTTCAGTATTAAATTTTGTTTCCATAAATTGATACATATCTCTAGGATAATTGGTATTAGTTAATTTATTATATTCACTCATATAATATGATGGGATATATGAAGAATTATTTAAATTTTTATCTCTATAACCAATTAATGAAGCCCAGGCTTTCATTGGAGTATAATAAGAAGATTCAATTAATCTATTTGGACCTTCACTTAAATTGTTTTCACCTCTAAAGTCCATTTCATTAACAAATTCATCACTACCAGAAACTCTAATATTAACATCACCGTTATAAAATTTAACTGTATCATTATTTAGAGCAGCTGCTCTTTTTACTAGTAATCTTTCAGCAGGAGTTCCATCTTCATTTTTATCTAAGTTAACAAGAGAAAAAGTTGCTGAAAATAATAATTGAGTTGCAATATCAAATAAAGGACCTTTTGTTATATATTCAGGGTTATAGAAAGTAATAATATTATCTCTAGATACAACTCTTCTATCTGCACCTAATTTTGGACCAGTTGGCCATAATTCTAAGCCATATACATTCTTATTTACAAATACTCTATCTTTGATTAATAAGGTCTTTTCCATTGAAGGAGAAGGAATCAAAAATAATTGGAATATATATTGATTTAAGATAAGAAGAACGACAACTGCAAAGACTAGTGCGTCTACCCAGCCTTTTACTTCACCCCAAAAGGTTCGCTTTACAGGATTTTCAGTTTTATATATTTTTAGAGCTTTGCGCTTTGTTAAATATCTAGTAGTAAATTTCTCAATTTTGTCTAATAATAAACTCATGATATTAAAATATAACAAAATAAAAGAGTTGACAAGGATTAAAGGTATAAGTAATTTGTAAGATATGAAAGAAATTAAAGATTTACCTAAAGTAGATGACGTTGTTTTGCCTAAACTTGGCTCAATTAGACCAGGAGTTTACATCCTTGCTCTAACTATTTTTGTAGTTTTACTAGTTGTTTTTATAATTGGCTTTTTACCTGGTGTTTTAAATGGAGGTAAATTTGTTAATTTTGAAAGTGAAATTGATAATGTTGGCGTATATGTCGATGATAATTATATAAGTGGTACCCCTGCTCAAAAGTTTATTAAAAGTGGGACTCACGAAGTTGTTTATAAAAAAGCTTCACAAATTATTGCAAGTGATACAATCAAAGTATCTCATCCAGTATTTTTAACCTATATCTTTCATCGCTACCAAGATGTTAATTTAGATTTAAACCAATTAAATGAAGAAAAAATAAATAAAATAATTAATTATGATATTCAATTAATTATAGATCAAAGTGGAATACTTGAATTTAATTCTGTTACTAATTATATTCCTTATTTCTCTCAATATGCAAAAGATGCTATTGCTTTTGATTTAGATAGAAATACCATAAGTGAAAACTTAAATTTAGCAAGTTCTTTTATCAGTTCCAAAGAAATGTTAGATGATGCAATTAATGCTTATGATACTATAGGGCTTGATTATGGTAATGCATTAAATGTTGCAAAAGAAGTATTTAGTGATAACACAAGTGAAATTGGACTTGATTTTGTTGATAAAACAGTTAGTGCGACCTCAGATACTTTAGTTGTTGATAATAATGCTATTATTACCGCTTTAAAAGTAAATCCTATCTCATTTGTTATGGGAACTAAAACATATAGTAGTTATCCTAATATAAATGAAGCAGGAATAAATGTTGAAGTTAATGATTCTTTCTATTTGTCTAAACTTCCAATTTCCAATTACTTATATTCTTTATTTGTAGTTGAAAATCCAAAATGGGCAAAAAGTAATAAAGATTCGTTAATTAATGATAATCTTGTTGATGATAATTACTTAAATGGTATCAGTTTATCCACTAGCTACCCATCCCTTGAGCCAATTACAAATATCAGTTATTATGCAGCTCAGGCCTTTTGCTCTTGGTTAAGTGATAAAACAGGTAAAAATGTTTATATTCCAAGTGAAAAAGAATGGAATGCAGCAGCATTTGCATCGACAAATTATATAAATAATACTTACAGCAATTCATTAATTGCTCTAAATAGCTACGACAATCAATTTGATTTAATGCTAGGCGGGGTTTGGGAATTTACTTCTACCCCTTATTTCCCATTAAATAGATTAGTTGATAACAGAGATTCTATAATCAATGAAATCAATAATAACTATAATAGTGATATAGTTGTTAAAGGTGGATCTCTACTTAATTCATCAATTGATATCAACAGCATTGGAGCAATGGAAAAATCAGCTTGTTTTGAATATATGGGCTTTAGAATTGCTTACAAAAACTAAAAAAACAGGTAAATTATGAAAAATAAATCAGATAATAAAGATTTGTACTTGAAAAATAAAAAAGCATTTTTTAATTATGAAATCGTAGAAACACTTGAATGTGGTATGAGTCTCGAAGGGACCGAAGTTAAAAGTATGAGAGAAGGACGTTTCTCTTTTACTGATAGCTATGTTGTAGTTGAAAACAATCAATTATTCTTATTACAATTTACTATCCAGCCCTACAAACAAGGTTCAATTTTTAATCATGATCCTGAAAGAAAAAAGAGATTATTAGCTCATAAGCAAGAAATAAAAAGATTAAAAAGAAAAATCGATGAAAAAGGTTTTACTTTAGTTCCTACAAAAGTTTATTTAAAAAATAATATTATTAAAATGGAAATCGGTCTTGCTAGAGGTAAAGCTCTTCATGACAAGAAAAATGCAATCAAAGAAAGAGACTTAAAAAAAGATGCTCTAAGAGAAGTTAAAAACCTTAAATATTAAAATATATTTATAGTTTAATCTCTTATATAGCATCATTATAAAAATGTTATCTTGATAATAAAATCAAGATAACATATTTTTTTGCTTCTTAATAAGAATCATATTACCAAAGTCTAATTTCACCACCCGCAAATACATAGAATCCTGGAGTTTCATCTATTCTTAAACCTGTATATACTCTAAAGTTATTATTAATTAAATAATATCCAGCACCTGCTATATCAAATTGAAATGGAGTAAAGAAAGAAGAATTATATCCTATTTCTGCAAAAGCTTCTGCCCACCATCTGAAATCTGAAGGAAGGTAAACAACCCTACCACCAATATCAATATTATAATTAAAGGCACCACCAATAGTATAATCCATTTTAATTTCAGCATCAGCATCATAATAAACACTATCTTCAACTAAGAAACCACCTATTCTAGCTTCTGGTCCAGCATTTAATTTAAAAACAGAAGATCCCACATTTTGTTGATAAGTAAATGTTGCAGCAAATCTACCATCCCAGCCACTAATCATATTTACAAAACGGGCTCTATCAAAAGCATACTTTTGAGAATTCCAAGTATTTAGTATTAATACATCCATTGCTCTATCACTTATGCCCATAGCATCTGCTAGTTTTTGATAATATTCTTTATATAGTTCAGTTGAATCATCATTAAATCTATTAAATATTTCATTTCCTGTTTGGAAAACGGATACAACCTTTTCTACTTTTTCAGGAGTTGGTTCAACACCTAATTCTTCCATCATTAATTTTGCTCTATATACATTGTAAATTGAATAAACTCTACCTACGCCAATTGCACCATAAGGAGCTAAAGTATAAGTAAGTGATGAAGTTAAAGCATTAATTGTTACATTTCCTCCAGCATTCCAAAAACCGTTCATTCCATTAACATCTAAATCATATGAAGTATAATAAGCACTGGAGTTTGCAAATAATCCAGTTGAAATAGTTCCTGCTTTTACATTTCCAATAGCAGAAATATTATATTCATCAGTTTTTGTTTGGTTAAATAATCTATATGAGGCATCACCTTGAATATTAAAATTAAATGTACCATTAACAGCAGAAATTTCAATTATATTTTCACTATAATTTAATGATGAAGACAGTCCTCCAACATTACCTAATCCACCATCTATGGTTAAAAATGAATAACTTTCAGGAACAACTAAATCATAAATCTCTTCATATTCGTCTGCAAATATTGAATAAGTGAACAAAGAAATAATTAACACTAATAAAAGACTTTTTTTCATAAATCCTCCTAATTTCTAGTAACATAAACGACAACACATAACCAATTCTTTATACTAATTATATTATAGAAATTATATATATGCAAAATAATTTACACACAAAATAAAATTTATGCTAAAAACTAAATAAATTAGTGATTTTTTTTATATTTTAATGCGATATTATAGACAATAAAAATGCTACAAAATCAATAATTGACTTGTAGCAAAATTAAAATATTAAAAATAAATAAAATTTAATTAACTAATCCAGATAAAGATCTCATTACTAAATCTATATCTTTATTTTCTAACTCTTGAATTATGTGTAAATATGTTTTTTGGGTGGTTGTCATACTTGAATGACCTAAACGTCTTGCTACACTTGCAATAGACACACCTGCAAACAATAATAATGATGCATGAGTATGTCTCAGTCCATGTATTGATATAATTGGTATATTCGATTTTTTGCAATATCTAGCTAAAATATCATTAACTGTAGAATTATATACTTTTCCCTTTACAAATATAGGCTTATCCGATGGAAGATTTCTAATTATTTCTGAAAATTGAATTACTAATTGCCAATCAATTTGCACTTTTCTAATTGAAGATTTATTTTTAGTAGGCATAAACCCACCATCTTCTTTATAATTCCAAGTTTTATTAACTGATAATATTTGATGAGAAAAATCAAAATCATTTGGAGTTAATGCTAAAGCTTCAGAAAATCTTAAGCCAGTTTTTGAAACTAATAATATAAACCAATCCCAATTTATCTCATCTTTCAAATCTAGATTTGATAATAATGTCTGTAATTCAAATTGATTTAAAAACTTGTTCTTCTTTTTTATAGGTATTTTCCCTTTAATTATGGCTTTTCTTGTTGGATCTCGTAGGATTAACCCTTCATCAACTGCATCTAATATAGCGGCCTTTAATTGATGATGAAAATCCATTGTTGTTTGTCGTTCATGAAATTCTGCATAATTATTTAATAATTTTTGATATGAGATTCGCGTTAAATCTGAAATTATTAATTCTGGACAGATTTTTTTTAACCAAATTAATGTCTGATAATATTTTGACATTGTTACATTTCTTACAGCACCTTCTTTATAAATATGAACCCAATGTTCATAATATTCGTATAATAAAGTTGCTTTTTTAATTGAATTGATCATAATTTTTATTCTCCTTCACAACATTATTATACTTACGCTGATGAAGGGTGATAAGGTTGTCTAATTTGTTTAATGCAAGTCCTATTCTAGTTTGTTCTTCTTTTATAAAAGGAGTTTTAAAAGAAGTATTTGATACTAAACTCCAATCTGATCTAGGCATTTTTGTACCTGTTGATTGATTCGCTATTGCTTGAAATGCATTTGTTTGTATTAGATAATATATAAATCTAGAATCTGTATTTGTAGAAGTTAATACCCAAAAATCACCTACAGCTACTCCTTCACAATTTGCAAATATCCAATTTTTTAAATAAGGTCTTAATTTTCCAAATAATATATCATTTTCTTTAAATTGAATTCCCTTCTTATTCAAAGGTTTATTATAAATAACTTTATTCAGAATACCTCGTTCAGGTATAATATCTTCATATTCAATACTAGGCAAAGTTGTGGTACTTTTACAAGAATCTTTTTTTCTAATTATAAAATCTTTGAACTTACGCTGTTCCCAAACATTAGTAAAAAAGCCCAGTTTTTACTTATTACTGGGCTTTTAATATCAAAAATATATTATTTTATAAGATTTATTCTTCATCATTTAGGTCATATCCACCACTTAAAATAAAATCTTGAAAAAATTTATGAACTTTTATTTTTACTTCATATGGTTTTATATTTTTATTCTCTGTTTTTTCAAAATAAGTCTTAGCTTTGTTAACATCGACCTGTTGCTTCAATTTATCAAATCGACCATATTCATTAATATTTGATTCAGATACAGGACTATTCATAAAATCAGATAAAAAGTCTTCATTAACTCCAAAAACTTTTGAACAATAGAATACTTGGCGATGTTTTGCATTATACTTATACTCTATTACATAATCAATAAATCGTTTTCCCTCTTCAAATTTTGCATCACCACTTTGTACATCATGTAAAAAAATATTTGCATATTTTTGATTTTCTTGAGAAAGCGAAGCAAATGATTTATGTAAATCATCTAAAGTTTTTTGTCTTTGAATTTCATCTATACTTTCATCATTTAAAGCCTTGAGATATTTAGTAAATCTTGAGTTCAAATAATTATCGTTTATTGTTTCAGTATCAATTTCAGTTAAATAACCTTCAATATCATATGAAATTTCACTATTATCTGTTTTTTCAATCTTTTTAGCAACCTCTTTATATCTTTGAACTAATGTAAGATATGTTTTCTCATCAATATCTACAATAATTTTATTACCATTTTCATCACTATATTTCTTTTGAGACCATTTAAATCCTTGAATTTTTGCAGATTCAAGATATGAATTGAATTTATTTAATAAAGAAATAAATTTACTCCTTTCAGAAGGATCTTCAGGAATCTTTTCAAAATTTTGAATATCTGCTTGATCAAACAAATCAACAATTTCATCGAATTTTTCATTCATTTTGATTAAATTTTTATCTAATTTTTGAACAAATAATCCAAAAGGTTTATTACCTGAATATAATTTAATAGCTTTCTTAATATTCTCTTCCATCGTATGTGGCAATTTATAATATCGAATTATTCCAAAAGGTTTCTCAGCATCATTTATTCTATTAGTTCTTGAAAAAGCTTGTATTATATTTTCATATTCTAAAACTTTATCTAAATAAAGCGTATTAATCCATTTTGAATCGAATCCAGTAAGCATTTGATCTACAACTATAAGTAAATCTAATTGTTTAGATTTATCTCTTTCTATTAAATAATATGGAGCTTTATGAGATAATCGAGCTGCAACATCTTTCTTAAAATCTTTATAATTTTTTAAAGAATAACTTTGATTATATAGTTTATTATAATCTTCGAGTATTTTTAATAATCCATCTTCTTTTAATATCGCTCCGTCACTATTATCAATTGAAGCATCAAATAAAGCTGTTATTTTTAGATTAGGCATTCCTTTTCTAATCAAAGAATAATATTCAATTGCTTCAGGAATACTAGAAGTTGCAAAAATTGCATGATATTTGTTTACATGACTTAATACTTTCCAATTAGATTTGATATCTTCAATAACTTTTTGTTTATGTTCTAAAGTCTTGTATTGTCCTTTTGGAATTAAATCTTCAATTCCCACAATTTTATTTCCACTTTCATCTACATAAGTTGCCATTTTAATTTTTGTTGAATCAATATACTCGTAATAAACTTTTCTCTTATTAACATCATTTATAGCTTCATCTTCATCTTTTGCATGAGCTTTTTCTAAAGCAACTTTTTTTCTTAAATCTGAATCTTTATATGTTAAGATTTTCCAAGGATCAAAGCCTAAAACATTTTTATCTCTGATGCCATCAGCAATACTATATCTATGAAGTTCATTGCCAAATATAGAAGCTGTAGTATTATCTTTTTTTAAATGTTCTTCTTGTATTGGGGTCCCAGTAAAACCAAAAAATAATGCATTAGGGAATGTTTCCTTGATTATATTCATCATATCTCCAAAGGTAGAACGATGTGCTTCATCTACAATAAAAACAATTCTTTTTGAATTAATTACTTCTATATCATGGTCATTAACATAATTTTCATCTTTTTTTATATTACTCATTTTTTGTATAGAAGTAACAATTAATATCTCATTTGGTTCTGAACTCTTAAGTTTAGAAACTAATACATTGGTATTTTCTGTAGATTGTACTGATTCATCATCATCAGCAAATGCTTTATATTCATTCAATGATTGAGTCCCTAGCTCAATTCGGTCCATTAAAAATACAACTTTATCAGCATCTTGAGAATTAGAAATTAATTGAGCTGACTTAAAACTCGTCATAGTTTTACCTGAACCAGTAGTATGCCAAATATATCCACCTCTTTGATTATGTTCATCCCAATGGTTTTTTGAAACTTTATCCGATATAGAATTAGCTGCATAATATTGATAACTTCTCATAACTTTTAAAATACCATCAGAATTATCTGCAACTGTATAAAACCCAATCAATTCATGTGCCATAGGAATGGATAGAAAATTTGAAGCAATTTTTTTCCAATCATTCATAGGAACATTATTGAAATCAGCCCAATGGAAATAGTAATTAGGATTAAAAGCATCTGAAGATCCAGGATTTGCAAAATATAATGTTTCTGAAGGTGTCATAGCAACAAATATTTGAATTAATGAAAAAATTCCAGTAAAAACACCTTCATGAGAATATTTTTTTATTTGATTACATGCGGTCCCTACAGAAATACCACTCTTCTTTAATTCTATATGAATAACTGGCATTCCATTAATTAAAAGCATTAAATCGCCTCTTCTATCATTTAGCATTTTAGATTTACTTTTAAATTTTGGTTGCCTAACTATTTGATATGTACTTTGTCCAGCTGAAATTTCTCTTCTATCATATATTTTCAAACTAATTTCTTTACCTAAATGTAATTTATCTTTTGGATTATCTCTTTTTATTGAAATAGTTTTCCCATTTATAAAACCATTTAATTTCAAAGGAGTTTTTAGTTCAGTAATTTTTTCAAGAATTTGTTGCATTTCTGTTTTTGTTAATGGAAAATCATTTAATCGATCAATTCCACTATTATTCTTATTAAGGATATCTGCCCAATTATCAATTAAATCCTCTTCAGAGGGATATCTAAGGATATTATTATCCCATCCATTTTGAGTTAAAACTTTAATCAATGAGGTTTCAAATTCTGATTCGTTATTAAATGTATTATCCATACTAAAATCCTTTATACAAACATTTTTTCTAATAATGATTTTTTAATATTATTCAATTTCTCAAACTGTCGCTGATGAAGGGTGATAAGGTTGTCAATCTTTTGAAAATGTAGCCCAACTTTTACTTGCTCTGCAAATTCAGGAATAGGGACTTGAATTTGCATGACTTTATTTTTTGATATATTATAGCGAGAAATACCTTGAGCTAAGTAAGTAATATCCTTTCTTATTTTAGGTGAGCGTAACATATAAGCTAAAAAATACAAGTTAATTTTTTGAAATGGTCTATAACCAAAACAAAAACTATTTAAGTAAGTGTTTTTTGTATTTTCAAGCCATACTGATGACATACCAACTTCTTCAGGGGTTTCAGATGATGTCGTAAAAAAGACATCTCCGAATTTTACCTCATTCTGACTTTTATCTATTTCAACTAATTCCGTGATATTTTTTTCTGAAATTGGATTAGTAAAAACATTCATATAAGTAACAAATTTTCCATTGCCATGTCCAAAATCTTCTTTTGTTTTACCAGATAATCCAGTAAACGTATTTCCCATTTCTTCCAACTTACGCTGTTCCCAAGGGTCAGTAAAATTTTTAAATCTTATCTCGGGAACTGTATATCCACTTTTCGGAAACATTTTTTCTAACAATGACTTTTTTAAAGTTTTTAACTTTTCTAGCTTACGCTGATGAAGGGTGATAAGGTTATCCAGCTTTTTATAATAGTCTCCAATTTGTTTCTGTTCATTAATTGTTGGTGCTAATATTTTGTGTTCTGAGAAAGTACTTTTATTCACAATAGGAACAGCTTGTGTCGCTGCTAGTTTCCTAATTTGCGGAGAAACAACTTCAAGTAAAGTAAACACAAAATTGTTATTGTTATCTAAGTATGGAACTACGGAATTGATTTGCTGATTAGTAATTAACTCTCTATTTGCTTGAGCAACCTTGCCTATTGTAGATCCAATACTAACAAACAGAGAAGATCCCTTGCAAATTTTCCGTCCCTGATTAAACCCTTTCTTTGTAAGTGTGGTAATCGTATTATCAATGAAGCGATTTCCTTGAATATCTGCAGGACTGACAAAAGAAAAATCTCCGTTATAGTATTCTTGATTAGCTGTTCGGGGTGTATTTCCAGTTATAACTTCACCAAGATTACAGAGCTTACGCTGTTCCCAAGGTTCATTAAATCCTGCAAAACGAATTTGAGGGATTTTATCTTTTTTTCCCATATTTTATCCCTTTAAAATGTCTTGAAATGCCTTTAATGCTTTCATGTCGTATTCATTTCCAACAAGATCATCGATTAATATTGATAATTCTTTTTCTGTATCACTAATTTCTTTCTCTATATCAAAATAATTTGCTGAATACTTATCAGATAAAGTATTAATTTCATCAATAAATTGATTAAGTAAAGTTGTTGGAAGTTTCTTTAAACTTGTTATAACAGGATTAACCCATTTTTCAGATAATAACTTAGGAATTTGTTCTTCTGTTAAGTTTTCTATTGTTTCTTTTGATAATCTAATTAATTTAGCAGATTCTTCTTTAATTAGAGATCTCAATTCTTTTTCTTCCGAAAATAAACTTTCAACTTTTAAAATTTTATATTCATAAGAATCTTCATCTAAATCTTCAATGCATTTTATTTCTTTTTTAATGTCTTTTGCAGCCTTAATTACTGAACTTTTTACGAAAGAAGTCTTTTCTTCATTTAAAGTATCACTTTCTTTTTCATCTTCCGATAACGAATCTAAAATTTCTTGAAAGTCTGAGGTAATTTGACTTAATCTATCTTCTTTATCCCTTAAACTGTCTTTTTCTTTTTTTAAAACAGTATTTTGAATAAGTTCAAAAGGTATAATATGACCTTTCCAGCCATCTTGAACTTCTTCAGTTTTTCCATTTCTACTTTTTACCATATATTTTGGATCAACTTTAGTAATTACAGAAACACCTTCAGATTGAATCATTTCTAAATCGATTGATATTTCATTCCATTCATCATCTAATATTTGATAGGCATCATATTTATCTATTAAATGAAAATCATCTATGCTTTTAAAAATTTCATCACATAATAAATCTTCAGCTGTAGCTCTATTTACCAAAGTTAGATTATCAATCAAAGTATTATGTATAAATGAATCTAATTGTTCAATTTTATTATTGAATTCTGAAATATAATCTTTTACAGCTGCATTATCATATACTGCTGTTTTAATATCTTTAACATTTAATTTTAAATATTCATCTGATTCTTTTGTAAATAATGTATCCTTTAGAGTAGGAAAAGATTTCCAATATTCATTAAGATTATCAAGTTCACTATTTGGAATTCCTCCAAACATAGAAGCATATAAGTCCCATTTTTCAGTTTCATCAGAAGAATCTACATACCTAGGTATATTTAAATTGTAATCATTTTCCCGAATTTCTTCTTTGCTTACAACTCTTGAATATTTATCAATATTTTTTCTATATACAACTGTATCAACAATCTTTTTAATATTAGAGGCTTGTAATTTATTATTTTTGCCTTCTTTAACGAACTCTTTTGAAGCATCAATTATTAAAATATCAGAATTTTCTCTTTTCTGTTTTAAAATCATGATTATTGTTGGTATACCTGTTCCAAAGAATAAATTAGCAGGTAACCCTATAATTGTATCAATATGATTCTTTTCAATTAGATTTTTCCTAATTTGACCTTCTTCCCCACCTCTAAATAAAACACCATGAGGGAGTACAATTGCCATAATTCCATTAGGTTTTAAATGATATAAATCATGCAATAAAAAAGCAAAATCAGCTTTAGATTTTGGAGCAATACCAAAACCTTTATATCTTAGATCTTCACTCTTATTTGAGGAATCCCAGTTCTGTGAATATGGAGGATTTGAAACTACTGCATCAACATATAATGGATCATAAGTCTCAATTGGATTAGATTCATCAAAATATGGCCAATCTTCTTCTAGAGTATCTCCATTTCTTACAAATAAATTATCAGGTAAAATTCCTCGCATTATTAAATTCATTCTTGTTAGGTTATAAGTATTTTCTTTTAACTCTTGAGCATAATATTTAATACCATTATCAATGTCATTATGTTTTAAGATTGAATTACCGATATTAATCAATAAGGAACCTGAACCACTTGTAGGATCATAAATTTTTATTGTTTCCCTATTTTTTAAATGTTCAGCTACTATTTCTGACATTAATAAAGATACTTCATGAGGAGTATAAAATTCACCAGCCTTTTTGCCTGCATTTGCAGCAAACTGACTTATTAAATATTCATAAATATAACCTAGAACATCATAATTTTGTTTACCGTCCATTGGTATTTCTTTAATTAAATGGATTAATTCACTAATAGCTTTAGTTTGAGCAGCAGCACTTGTTCCCAATTTGCTTAATCCTGTTTGAAGTGTTTCAAAAATGTTTTCAAAGACTTTTTTAAACTTAGGGTTAATTAACCTATTAAAAGCAGATAAAGAATCCATAACATTGGAAACATTAAAATCCCTACCAATATTAATCCAAGTAGAAAATAAATTCTCATAAGAAATAAAATACCCTAAGTTTTCACTTATAAAATCACGTGTATCTAGATTATCTTCTTTTACAATTGTATCTAACTCATCTTTTGGATATTCATTTTCTAATAAAAACTTTACTTCTTTATCTGATAAATATTTATAAAAAATAAAACCTAAAATATAATCTTTATATTCATTTGCTTCAATTTTTGAGCGCATTTTATTTGCTGATTCCCAAATTGTTGCAGCAAGTTGTTGTTTATTCATTTAATTCTCCTACGATTGTAAATAATATTTCTATTATTTGTTAGTAATCGATATATTTAAGTATAATATTAATCTTTTTCAGATTTTTTGAAAATAAAATTTTTAATTTTCATCAATTTTCTAATTCTTTTAAACTAACACCTTCTTCATTTTTCCATTCTCTTAGGCCATTAGCATTTCTATAAAAGACAAAAGCTGCAGCATATGAAGGGCTAGAGAAAAGAATATCCTCTAACAAAATGTTTGAAACTTTATCAACTTTATTAAAATGTTTAGCCCTTAAGTTTAAAATATTTTTCTCACATTTTGTAGAAGGTTCTTTTGATACAAGACTGCCTTTTAAAAGAATAAATCCATCACTAGTACGTTTTCCACTAGCATTTACCTTTTTGTTCTTAATAAAGAGCAACGGTTCAGTTCTTACAGGTTTTTCCTCTGTAATTTGTTCATTATCAGATTCATTTATTGGGATAAAAACTTTATGTCCTAAAGCTCCCATAATTATTCTTGCATAATCAATAAACTCTTCTAATTCACATTCTTTCTCTTCTGTTAAGTTTCCAGGATTTGGATCATTCCCATTTTTTACAATATATCTCTTAGAATCGATAGCCATATTACAAAAGCGATTTTCTAAATAACTTATTTCAGTAGGTCCAAAAGAATTGTTTGATGTAGTAAAAGCTATTGCTTCAGTCCA
Source organism: Sphaerochaetaceae bacterium (assembly GCA_963678415.1). GTDB lineage: Bacteria > Spirochaetota > Spirochaetia > Sphaerochaetales > Sphaerochaetaceae > Pleomorphochaeta. Next base: position 569,265 of record OY782833.1, read on the forward strand.
ATAATCTTTCGAAGGATCTCTCTTATGTTCAATCAATCTGTTTAAAATACCTTCTTTATTTTTTCTAAGACCTGCCTGACCAACATATACAGTTTTTTCATCTGTTTCATTAGTTGTTCCGAATAAAAAATATACACCACTCTGATTTAAATCACTTCTATTTTTACATAGTTCTATATCTGTTCTAGGTATTTTATAAGCTAACCCTGTCCAGTTCGCCATAGTACATTTTATTCTTCCATTTGCTTCTCCATCCATTAGAAAGAGATGAATTGTTTTTTTTCTTGAGCTCATTATTTTACCTTCATAAATTATTATATTATTTATTCTTTTTATTATTGCTTAACATACCAATTAAGGCTCCAGCACCAATAAATAATTCTCTATTATTAATTTTTTCTTTTAATACAAGTTTTTCTTTTTGTTCAATTTCCAATTTATTAATATAATCTTCTAACTCTATATCTTTTTTACAAATATCTTTTTTAATATTTTTTAAATTCATACCCATTTCATCGCCTAAACCAACTAAACGATTTAATATTAATGAATATTCATCAATAATTTTATTATCTGTATACTCCGGATATCTTATTCTATGATCAATTTCACTCCAAGCTTCTTCAAAAATAGTTCTTACTTGTATCTCACCTATAATATCAAAATTTAATTCACTTGTTTTAAAGGTATAATGCAAGGAACGATATCCAAACTTATGTTTTTTAACAATAAAATCACGATTCTTAAAAAAATCTTGATTGCTATCACCCTCTCGAATATAAGCAATTTTCTCATACGGTGATAAATGACCTCTAATATATTTATCAATATTTTCCCATTCATCTTTAAAGGTATGTAAAACTCTGATTCCAATTAAATCAGTTATTTCAGTCCTATAATTTGATAAATTAATATTTCTATTTTCTTTGTTCTTTCGAATTATTTTTGCTCTTAAATGAGCTGGATCTTTAACACGAAAATTTATTAAATGTATATCAGAAATCTCATTTAATTCATTTAATAAATATTCACAATAATTCTTGTATTCTTTAAGATTCTTTTTATAATCTTCAATTATTTGATCTAACTCAGCTTCAGATAAACTATTTTCTTGTTTAGGCATAAAAATTCCTTATTGTCATGAATCTTCAATAAAAAATTATATCATATTATGTTAAGTAATTAAAGAAATATAAATATAATAAATTCTTCATATATACATTGAACTTTTTATATTTAATAGACCAATTAAAATGAAGAATATATACTTAAATTATATTTTAAGTATAAAAAAGGATTATTATGAAAGTTTTATTAGTTATTGATATGCAAAATGATTTTATTAATGGAGCTCTTGGAACTGCTGAAGCTATTGATATAGTGGATGGAGTTGTAGAAAAAGTAAAAAACTTTGATGGGAAAGTTTTATTTACTCGTGATACTCATCAAAAAAACTATATGGAAACAGAAGAAGGAAAACACCTACCAGTTCCTCATTGCATTGAAAAAACTAAAGGCTGGCAAATTACTAATAAGTTACTCCCCTATATAAAAGAAGAACCTTTTAATAAAGTTACTTTTGGAAGTGTTGAACTTGAAGCATATATGAAAGATTTAGCAGAGAAAGAAAATATTGAAAGTATAACTTTAATTGGTTTATGTACAGATATTTGTGTTATATCAAATGCATTACTTATGAAAGCAAACTTTCCAAACATTCCAATTTATGTTGAAGAAAAATTATGTGCAGGAGTTGTTCCTGAAAGTCATAATAGAGCTATTGAAGCTATGAAAATGTGCCAAATAGATATAATTTAGCTTAAATTTGTTTTATTTTTGTTGCATTATTACATTTTAATACAATTATATTATATTCTTGCAACAAAATAATAATAAATATTAAATAAATTGTTGCAAAAACTCTGTTTTTTATAAAATACCCCTTTGAATGTTTTTATTATGTTGTGGTATATTACAAAACATAATAATCACAGCCTTTAAGGAGGTACTTCATGGATCTTTTACCGATTGGAGAGATTGCAGAAAGTATAGGTATTGAAGAAAAATATATTGAACCTTATGGTCGATATAAAGCTAAAATAGATCCAGCTATTAATGAGAAATTAGCTGACAAAAAAAATGGAAAATTAGTTCTTGTAACATCCATAACTCCAACAAAGGCTGGAGAGGGAAAAACCACAACTGCGATTGCTCTTGCTGAAGGTATGGGTAAAATAAATCAAAAAGCTATGTTATGTCTTAGAGAACCTTCCCTTGGCCCAGTATTTGGACTAAAAGGTGGTGCAACTGGTGGTGGACTAGCATCAATTGCTCCAAAGGATGAAATCAATCTTCATTTTACAGGCGATATTCATGCACTTACCTCTTCTATTAATCTAATTGCTGCAGTATTAGATAATTCAATTTATCAAGGAAATCCTCTTAATATAGATCCTAATCATGTTGTTTGGACTAGAGCTTTAGATATGAACGATAGAGTCCTTAGAAACATAAAAGTGGGTATTGGTAAGTGTAATGGTGTTGAAAGAGACGATCATTTTGTTATAACAGTTGCATCTGAATTAATGGCTATTTTATGTTTAGCACATGATTCTAGAGATTTTCATAAAAGAATTAAAAAAATAATTGTAGCTTATACTTATGATGAAAAACCAGTTACTGTTGCTGATTTAAATGTATCAAATGCAGTCATGAAATTAATGAAAGAAGCTTTAAAACCTAATCTAGTACAAACACTTGAACATAACCCTGTTTTAGTTCATGGTGGTCCTTTTGCGAATATTGCTCATGGGTGTAATTCAATTTTAGCAACAAAACTAGCTATGAAATTAGCTCCAATTACTATAACTGAAGCTGGTTTTGGAGCTGATTTAGGAGCTGAAAAATTCTTAGATATCGCTTGTAGAGAAGGAGATTTTAAACCCTCTGGTGCTGTTGTAGTAGCAACTGTAAAAGCTCTTAAAATGCATGGCGGAGTTCAATATAGTGACCTTGAAAAAGAAAATGTTGAAGCATTACTTTTAGGTGTTGATAATTTAAAAGCGCATATTGAGAATGTAAAAAAATATAATATTCCAATAATCGTAGCAATTAATCATTTTGATCATGATACAAAAGAAGAAATTGATGCATTAACACTTTGGTGTAAAAATGAAGGCTATACTGTTTCCTTCTTAGATGGATTTACTAAAGGTGGAGATGGAACTATCGATTTAGCAAACAAAGTTGTAGAAATGATTAATACTGATAAATCGAGCTATAAACCTATATATGAATTAAATTCACCAATTAAAGAAAAAATAGATACTATTGCTAAAACAATATATGGTGCGAAAGAGGTAAAATACTTAGAGAAAGCAGAAAAACAAATTAAGAAATTTGAAGAAATGGGATTTACAGACTCTTATGTATGTATTGCTAAAACACCTAATTCACTTTCAGATAATCCAAAAATACTTGGAGTGCCTAAAGATTTTACTATAACAGTAAGATCAGTTAATTTATCGGCTGGAGCTAATTTTGTAATTCCATTAACAGGAACTGTAATGACTATGCCTGGCCTTGGAAAAGTTCCATCAGCAATTAAGATGGAAGAGGAAACTGTAGAGTATTAATTATAAATAAGGATCTAGCACTAAACTAGATCCTTAATATTTATAAAAGTAATTTATTATTTTATTTCAATTTCATCGATTAATTCAATGTTATTTGCACTTGAATTAACTCGAATCTCAAACTTACATGGCTCTAATACCCAATCGTGTTTTTCAACGTCATAATACTTAAAAGCATCAGAATCTAATTCAATTGTTATATTCTTTTTCTCATTTGGTTTTAAATTTACTTTTTCAAAGCCTTTTAATTCTTCTTCAACTCTAAAAACCCCGCTATCGATAGCATGAACAAAAACAAAAGATGTTTGATTTGTCTCAAATTCACCAATATTTTCTAAGTTGAAATTTACTTTAAATATATCTTTTTCTTTATTTATAACAAGATCTGAATATTTAAATGCAGAGTAACTTAATCCAAAACCGAAATCAAAAGCAACAGATTTATTATTTGTTCTAAAATCCCTGTACCCAACCAATAAACCTTCTTTATACTCTATTTTTTTAGGCTTTCTAACATTAGGATCGCCTTGTCCTTTTTGAACTCTTTTTAGTGAGTATTTATTATAATCACTGTAATAATTTTTATAACTCTCCCAATCTGAGAATTTTTTTGCAATAGTAAATGGAAGTCGTCCACTAGGACTTACTTTATTAAAGATTATATCGTAAAGAGCAAGAGATTCTTTCTCTCCTAAATAATAGGATAGAAAAAGAGTTGGAGATTTTTTAATCCAACTTGGATCAAATGCACCACCTGAATTGATAATTGTAATAGTATTTTTATTTAATTTGTTGGCTTCTAATATACCTTTTACTTCTTTTTTATCAATCTCATAATCTCTATCATAACATTCGCTTTCATCAACTCCATCAAATCCTGATTTAATTATAACTAAATCTGCTTTTTTAACATCTTCACGTTTCTTACTTTTTTTATACCATTTCTTTCCAAAGCTTTTTACTTCAAACCCTTCTAATTTTAGTTTTTCTTCAAGAGTTATCATCTCAACTCTAGCAATTATTTGAGAAGAGCCTCCTCCGGATGGAATAAGATCCCTATTTTTACCTAAAATTACAACGCTTTTAATTTTTGATTTATCTAAAGGTAGAAGATTATTATCATTTTTTAATAAAGTTATAGACTCTAAAGCAGTATTATAAGCTACATTTTGAGCTTCCTTTGAATGTAATTCATAATCTAGTTCATTTACTTCATGATTTAAAACTCCAACTTTATCTAAAATGGTTAATATATTTTTAACTTTATTAGTAATATCTTCTTCACTAATTTCTTTGTTTTCTAGAGCCTTATTAATTTTATCTTTAGAAAACCACACCCCCTTAGGCATTTCTAAATCAATTCCATGTTTAACGGCATTAATTGTAGAATATACACTTGTCCAATCGGACATTACAAAACCTTTAAATCCCCATTTTTTCTTTAATACTTCTTCTATTAAATATTCATTTTCACTTGCATATGTTCCATTTATTAAATTATAGCTTGTCATTACACTATTAGTGCCACAATCTACAGCTTTCTTAAAAGCGGGCAAATATATTTCATGTAAAGTTCTTTCATCAACAACACTATCGGCTTTATGTCTATCATAATCACTATTATTGCAGGCAAAGTGTTTTACAGTAGTAATTACTCCAACTTTATTTGCAGCTTCAATATAGGCTTTAGCCATTTCTCCAGATAAATAAGGATCTTCACCAAAATATTCAAAGTTTCTTCCACAAGTTGGAACTCTAGCAATATTAACACCAGGAGCTAAAAGTACTGAAGCTCCAACAGCTTTTGTCTCTTTACAAATAGAACTACTTACTTTAGAAATTAAGTCTCTATTGAAAGTTGCAGCCATAGCAATTGGAGATGGGAATATAGTAACCTCTTCATCCCAACCTCTTGCCCCTGCACTTGCATCGGTAGTCCATACTTCTTTTAAATTTAATCTATCAATACCACGAATACAGAAATCATTAATACCTGAAATATAATCTATTTTTTCATCTAAAGTCATTTTAGATATTAACTCATCAACACTATATTCACATTTTATATCTTTCTTTTCAATTTTCTTTTTTAATCTCATATGAGTGCCAATCATTAATTTTTGAAAAGCATATTTTTGTTTTCTATCCATAATCTACTCCACTTATAATAAATTAATTAAAAATAATTATAACACTTATTATTCTAACATTTTTCTTCATTTAATAAACTTTTTTGTTTTAATAATAGAAACTTTCTTATAAATTAATTCTTACAATTAAATAAAATCAATTATTGGATTCAAAGAGTCAAAATCAACAAAAGTAACCTTTTTATTATAGGTTTCAATTAAAGCTTTAGTTTCTTCAGTTTGTTTTTCTGCTGGGAGTTTTTTAGTTCTATTATATAACGCTTTCATCATTATTTTATGAACCGTACTTAATTTAGAATAATCAACACCACCTCTTAGGTGGAATATTTTACAATTATCATATAGCTCTTTAGATATTTGCTTTTTAAGAGAGGCTTTAATATCATCAGTGTTACTTTTTACAGTTGGATCAGCTAAACCTACAGTTACTACAATTAGTTTTTGATTATTATTAAGTGGATACTTATTAATGGTATCTTTAAGACCTAATATACCACCAGCATAAAGCCCACCAAAATAAATTATCAAATCATAATTTTCTAAATTCTTAATTTTTGAATATTCTAAAATATCTATATTAGTTCTTTTTGAAAATTCTTGAGCATATTCTTTAGTTGTTCCATATTTACTTCCATAAAGAATTATTTTATTCATTTTTTTTCTCCTACAAATCAAATTATAACATTAATTCATAATTGAGAAAGTAATTGTTTTTAACAAACAATAGTTGAATAAATAATAATATAAAAAACTCAGCCCTAATTTATCTTAAAGCTGAGTTATAATAAATAATTTGATAATAATTATTAATCTACATTATATACATAAGCACATCCAGAATTAATACTTTTCTCATTATCCTCTGGAGCTCCTACTACATAATATTTATCTGACATACTAACAGCTGCACCATACCTATCTTGATAAGATTCAGATGTGGTAGGTACTAACTTCTTAAGTTGATTCCAAGAACTTCCATTATATTTAAATACATAAGCACTACCATTTCTACCATCAGAGTTTGGATTACCTATAATAGCTTTATCACCACAAATACAAATTGAATAACCAAATAAATCATCAGCTACTCCATCATTTGTTACTATCTTTGATACATAACTCCAAGAACCATTTGCTGCTTTATTGTAAGTATAAACACCACCCATTTTTGAATTAGTATAAGGAGAACCAATAAATATTGTATTATTATAGATGCTAACTGCCTGACCAAAATTATTACCTGGTGCAGCATCATTTGCAATTAGTTGTGCTTTGTTCACCCAAACATTATCTTCAAGTGAGAAAATATAAGCACAACCTACATTACCATTATATCTAGGAGCGCCAACTACTATATCATTATTATATATGCAAACAGAATATCCAAACATATAATCAGTGTCCCCATCATTTAGTTTTAATTTCTGTTTAAGCTCCCAAGTTCCATTATTATTAATATATACATATGCACTACCTGAATTAGATCCTGTTGCATCATCCAAATATGCCCCAATAACAGCAGTATCTCCTGAAATATAGACGGAGTAACCAAAATGAGCATTTGATGATAAATCAGTTGGAGCAAGTTTTTGTTTCATTGTCCATTTTCCATCTACTAAAGTGTAAATAAATGCTACTCCAATTTCGGTTGATGGTGCGGAATAATAAGGTGCCCCGACTATTGCTGTATTTCCATCTATACTTACAGACTTACCAAATAAAATATTAGTGCCACCAGCGTTATCACTGTTAGATACTTTTCCTTCAGATTCCCAATCATTGGTTGTTTTTGAATAAAAATTAACATAATCAGAGCTATTATCACTACTATAATCAGTTCCTACAATTAAATTACTTCCTGAAAGCCCAACGGAAGTACCAAAAAAGTTATTACTTGAATAAGAGCCTTGAGTTAATTTAGTTATTGGTAATTTCCATATTGCATATAAAGTTGTAGCTTCATTTTTAGTATATTTATCACTTTCTTCATAAGAATCACCTGTACCATCTGCCTTGGTATTCCAAGAAGCAAAAACATATCCTGTTCTTTCTAAATTGCCACTGGAAGAAATAGTTATCTCCTCATCATATTTCTTTACCTGACTTGTTGGAACTGTTCCACCAGTTGCTTCATTTGAATTATAGGTAATAGTATATTCATTTATTGCCCATTTTGCATAAAGAATCATATCACCTTTAATTTTATCTTCATTAAAATTCCAAGCTTTGGTTAGATTTACATCTGAGTACCAACCAACAAGAGTATGTCCTGTATAAGTTGGCGTTATAGGTTCTTCAACATAACCAACAGCAGTTTGAGATGGAACTGAAGATCCACCATTACTATCAAAGCTTACTAAACCGCTTTGAGGTCCCAACAAATCACAACTAACTAAAAAAACTGAAGTTAGAACCAACAATAAAGTAAAAAATTTCTTCATATTTGTACTCCTTTCAAAAGAAAAAAATTATTAGATTCATTACAGAAAAAATATATGAATATCAAATATTCATACGGGTAAATTTTTAATATAAAGAATAGGTTATAACAAGTTATAATAAAATGTAAATATTTTTTTTAAATATGACAAAAACTTAATACTTTTATATCAATATAAAACTCTTGATAATTTTGCTATATCAGACTTATTATAGTATTTATGAATTTTCAGAACCAATTACGTAAAAACTTTTTAACCTTTTCAATTAAGCTAATTTTTATTGTTTTCATTTTATTTGTCTCAATAACATTAGTTACTAGCTTAGTTGAAAAAAATATATACAAATATGAGAGTATTAAATTCCTAGATAATACTTTTCAGGATTTAAATGAAAAAATCTTTTTACAAATGGAAAATCATAATGCTAATTTAGAATATTTAGAGGCTGTACAAAATAAAGCTATTGATCAAAAATTAATTTCAACAATTAACTATTCCTTTTCTCAAACCATGAATTTACGTTATAGCTATAATGTATATGATGCAAATTTGAATCCAATATTTGAAGAAGAAACTTTCTCTACCCTTCGTTATAAAATGTATTTATTAATTATTAAAGAAAGAATTGAAGAGAACAATCCTTTAAAGTTTATAATGTATTCTGATATTAATAGTAACGCTTCAAGCTTAATTTTTTATAATGGTCTTTATAAAGATAATAAATTAATAGCAATAGATACTATTGTAATAGATATAAATGATTTGAGTTATTTCTTATTACCTAATGCTGGTAATTTTATAATAACGAATGAATTTGATACTGTTATTGCAAGTAATAATTATGAAATTCTAAATGGTGGTTTAAATTTTAAATATTCTAAAAATTATGATTTAAATGGGAAAAAATATAAAGTTACCAGAGTTAAAAAAGATTATTATAATATTTATTATTTAGAAGAAAAATTCTCAGTAGAGAGATATTACTTTGTATTACTTTTAATTCTAATAGTAATAGCCTTTTTAGTAATTTATTTTTCAAATAATGTAATTAAGAAAATTGCAAAAAAGAATTCTCAAAGTATAGAATCTATAATCAACGATACTAATATTGTATCTCTTGGTAAATTAGATCATAAAATTGATGAAAATTTAGATGGAGATTTTAAAAACTTATCTAAAAACATTAACGAAATGTTAAATAAGCTAAATTCGGAAATTAAACTTAATAAAGAATTAAGTGAAACTAACCTTATCTTTGAAAAGAAAAAATTGGATTCACAATTTAACCCACACTTTTTATATAATTCCTTAGAAACAATTAGATATTCTATGTTATTCGATGTAAAAGAAACTGAAAAATATATTTTAGAATTAAATTCTATCTTAAGGTATTCAATTAATAATAATATTAACTATTCATCATTAAGTAATGATTTAACATATCTAAAAAAATATTTAGATTTATATAAATATAGATTTAAAGATAAACTTACATATAGTATTTCTATATCAGAGGATATGAAAGAAATCCAAGTTCCAAAACTTTCAATTCAACCTTTAGTTGGTAACAGTATTAAATATGGTTTTGAAAGTAGTACTAAGGTACATATAGAAATAACTGCTGAAATAATTGATGATTTGTGTTATATTAAAGTATACGACACTGGGGTTAGTATTAGTGATCAAATTATTGAAGAAATAATTGAAAGTTGCAAAAAGGAGAAAAACTTAACAAATCATATTGGTGTTCATAACGTATTAAGAAGATTCAAGATCCTTTATCCTGATTCAAATCTTAATGTTAAACGTGATGAAAAAGGCACTGTATTTGAAATAAGTTTTACAAAAAATAATAAATAGTTATGTATAATGTAGTAATTTGTGAAGACGAAGATATTATTAGAAAAGGCTTAATGTTTAGTTTTGACTTCCATAGCCTAGATTTAGTGGTTGTTGCTGATTTCGACAACCCAGTTTCTTGTCTTGATTACTTAAATAAGCACAAAGTAGATATAATAATAACTGATATTAAAATGCCTCTTATGTCTGGCCTTGAAATGATAGGAAGAATAGAAAATAAGAAAAATTATGAATTTATCATTTTAAGTGGCTATAGTGACTTTGAATATGCAAAAAAAGCTATTACCTATGGAGTTACTGAATACTTAGTTAAACCGCTTGATCATGAACTTTTAAAAATCTCACTTAAAAAAGCTATTTCTAATCTTAATGATAAACAGCTAATAGATAATGCAAAATTCCAAGCAAAGAATTTATCAAAAGTTTATAAAGATATAAACAGTGAAGATCAACTATTACAAGAAATTATTAAATTCATAAAAGATAATTATATGAACAAAATAACTCTAAATGATGTAGCTAATGAATTAAATTATAGTGTTTCATCTATAAAAAATAAACTTAAACAAAATGATATAACTTTTAATACTACTCTAAATAGTTTTAGAATTTATAAAGCTATTAATTTAATTAGTTTAGATAAGTACCCTATTTATCAAATTGCTGAAATGGTAGGCTTCAATGACTATAAATATTTCTGTTCTAAATTTAAAAACTATACAGGCTACAGTGTAACTGAGCTTATAAAAAACAAGTAAATTAACTATTAGTTTTTTAACCTTTTATTTTTCAATTTTTCTTTCAATTTTTAAAAAAAATGTCTTATTTTACTATAAAGTCTGTCCTTTTGTGGTATATCGGACTCAAAAAACCGGTGGTAAAATTAATTATAATTTAAAAAAGGAGAATAGAAATGAAGAAAATTTTAATAATTTTACTTGCCTCTATTGTTGCTATGGGATCCGTTTTTGCTCAAGGAGCAGAAGAATCAACTTCTAATGAACCAACCAAACTTGTTGTATACTCACCAAACTCAGAAGGTCTTATCCAAGCTGTTGAAAAACCATTTGAAGAAAAATATGGTATTGCTGTTGATATTATTTCAGCTGGAACTGGAGAATGTTTAAAGAGAATCGAAGCAGAAAAGAATGACCCTCAAGGTGATGTTATGTATGGTGGTAGCTATGCAACACTTTTAGGTAGACCTGATTTATTCGATACTTATGTAAGTAAAAATGATGCTAACTTAGTAGACGCTTACAGAAACGAAAGTGGCTATGTAACTAAAAATACTCTTGATGGTAGTGTTATCATTATCAACAAAACTAACTTAGCAGAAAAATTACCTGGTGTTACTATCACAGGTTATGAAGATATTATCAAATATGGTCCTCAACTAGAAGGTCAAATTGTTTCTGGTGATCCATCTAAATCTTCAAGTTCATTTGCTCATTTAACAAACATGTTAATTGACTTCGGTGGTTACGAAAGTGATGCTGCTTGGGCTAAAGTTACAGAAATTTTCAAAAACACTAAAGTTTTAGGTTCAAGTTCTGCTGTATGGAAAGGTGTTAGAGATGGTGAATATACTATTGGTTTATCTTATGAAGACCCAACTCTTACATTAATCAACGATGGTGCTGATGTAGATGTTGTATATATGAAAGAAGGTACAGTATTCTTACCAGCAGGTAGTGCAATCATCAAAGGTGCTAAGAACTTAGAAGCTGCTAAACTATTTATCGATTTCATCACTTCTAAAGAAGTTCAAGATGTATATGGTATGACATTAACAAACCGTCCAGTTTACAAAAATGTTCAAACAGCTAGTTACATGAAACCAATTGATCAAATCAATGTTAAAAATGAAGACACAGCTTATGTTACAGAACATAAACAAGACATTGTAGATCGTTATATTGATATGTACACAAGTCTATAAACAAAAATTAACAAATAATCAAACATAAAAGGAGCTTTGCTTCTTTTATGTTTGTATATAATAGGAAGAAATATATGAGTGTAGCCATAAATATACAACATGCATTAAAAGCATACGGTAAAAATGTAATTATTCCAGATTTGGATGTTCAAATTAGAGACAAAGAGTTTTTTACACTATTAGGTCCATCTGGATGTGGGAAAACAACATTACTTAGAATGATAGCTGGTTTCAATTCAATTGAAGGTGGTGATTTCTATTTCGATGAAAATAGAATTAACGATTTAGATCCAAGTAAAAGAAATATCGGTATGGTATTCCAGAATTATGCTATTTTCCCTCATCTATCTGTACGTGAAAATGTTGAATTTGGACTAAAGAATAGAAATTATAGTAAAGCAGAAATTGGCCCAATGGCTGATAAATTCTTAAAACTAATGCAAATTTACGAATACAAAGATAGAATGCCTGAAAGATTATCAGGTGGTCAACAACAAAGAGTTGCACTAGCTCGTGCGCTTGTTATTATGCCTGATGTTCTATTAATGGATGAACCTCTTTCAAACCTTGATGCTAAATTACGTCTTGAAATGAGACAAGTTATTAGAGATATCCAAAGAGAAGTTGGTATTACTACAATTTATGTAACACATGACCAGGAAGAAGCAATGGCAATAAGTGATAGAATTGCTGTTATGAATCAAGGTGAAATTCAACAAATTGGTAGACCTCAAGATATTTATCATCGTCCTTCTAATGAATTTGTAGCAAGTTTTATTGGAAGAACCAATATAATTGAAGGTGTTTGTAATAAGAATGAAATTTCTTTCTTAGATTACAAAGTTAAATTCAATAACATAAATTATACTGGAGATGTAAAAGTATCTATTAGACCTGAAGAATTTATTATTACTGAGGATGAAAATGCTATTCCAGCAATAATTAAAGATACAATTTTCTTAGGCTTAAATACTCACTTCTTTATGGAATTACCAAACAAACAAATCGTAGAAATTATCAAAGAAAGTATGATAAATAACATTAATGAAACTGGCAAAAAAGTTTATCTTACAATAAATACAGATAAGGTAAATGTATTTACCCAAGATGGTAGTGAAAATTTGGTGATTGCCTATGAAAAATAAAAAATCAAAAATAAATCTATGGTCTTCATCAACTCTAGGATTATTAACGTTATATACAATCTTTTTAATTATACCTCTTTTGATTTTGCTTTCAGATTCGTTTATTGATTCTAGAACAGGTCAATTTACTTTAGCAAACTTCCAAAGATTCTTTGCAAAAAAATATTATTATTCTACCCTATTCAACTCATTTAAGATTTCAATAGTTATTACTTTTGTTGCAGTTGTTTTAGGTACAGTCTTAGCATTCTTTTTTGCAAGATTTAAAATTAAAGGTGCTAAAGGACTTCGTATATTAATAATTTTATCTAGTATGTCTGCTCCATTTGTTGGTGCATATTCTTGGATCTTATTATTAGGAAGAAATGGTGTTATAACTCAATTTTTTGAAAACTTATTAAAAATTAATATGCCAGATATTTATGGATTTAAAGGAATATTATTAGTATTATCACTTCAATTATATCCTTTAATATTCTTATATGTATCAGGAGCTTTTTCAAATGTTGATAACTCATTACTAGAAGCTTCAGAAAATTTAGGTTGTTCTGGTATAAAAAGATTCTTTAAAGTTATACTGCCTTTGATTTTACCTACTGTTTTAGCAGGTGCTTTATTAGTATTTATGAGATGTTTTAGTGACTTTGGTACTCCAATGCTTATTGGGGAGGGTTATAGAACATTCCCTATTACTATTTATGATGCATATATGTCTGAGTTAGGTGGTAACAATGGTTTTGCTGCTAGTATCGCTATTCTTGCAATTATTATTACTTTAGTTATTTTCTTAATTCAAAAATACGTATCACAAAAGCATTCTTTTACTATGAATAGTATAAATAAAATTAGACCAAAGAAGATTCATGGTGTTAAAAATGTACTTATCCATATTTATTCATATGTTTTAGTATCATTATCAATTGCACCTCAAGCTTATGTAATTTATACCTCATTTAAGAAAGTTAATGGTACCGTATTTACAAGTGGTTATTCTCTTGATAGTTATCGTATGGCATTTTCAAAAATGGGAGTTGCTATAAGAAATACTATTATAATTCCAATGACTGCTTTAATATTTGTATTAATTATTGCTGTATTTATTTCTTATCTTGTAGTTAGAAAAAGATCAAAAATTACTGCTGTTATTGATACAGTATCAATGGTTCCTTATATTATTCCAGGTATCGTTGTTGGTATTGCGTTATCAAGTGCTTTTAGTAGACCTCCACTAATTCTTACAGGTAGTATGACAATCATGGTAATTGCTCTTATTATTAGACGTTTACCTTATACAATTAGATCTACAGTTGCAACTTTGCAACAAATACCAATGACAGTTGAAGAGGCATCCCTATCATTAGGTGCAAGTAATGCAAAAACATTCTGGAAAATAACAATTCCAATGATGTCAGCTGGTATCATATCTGGTGCTATCTTATCTTGGATTACAATGATTTCAGAATTATCATCAGCTATCCTATTATACACAGGTAAAACAAGAACCTTAACGGTTGAAGTTTATACACAAGTATTAAGAGGAAACTATGGAGTTGCTGCAGCTCTTGCAACTATATTAGCTTTATTAACAGTTGTTTCATTAATTGTATTTAACAAATTTAATAAAGGTAAAGACTTATCAATGTAAATTAATAAATTACATAATTATTTAGAAAATAAAAATCGTTGCTTAGTATTATACTTTGCAACGATTTTTATCTCTTTAAAATATTCAAAAAAATCTATTAAACACCTAATAAATCTTGAGAAACAAACCTTAAATATTCTTCTATAGAATCTTTGTTAAGAGAATAATAAAATCTTTTATTCTCACCTTGGCTAATTGTTAACAAATCAGCTTCGACCAACTTATTTATATGATAAGAAAGGGTTGCTGGTTTCAGGTTAAAATAATTAGCTAATTCTGTACTGTACCAAGTACGTTGAGATGTTAAACGCATTATTTCAAGACGTTTAGGATCACCTAAACAAGAGAAGAATAAATTAGATTTACTTTTTGCTGATTGTTGAATAATTCTTAAATCAGTACCTGCTCCAATAATAACTAATCTACTATCCCAAGATGCTGAAACATCATTATCAGCAAAAAAAGAAAAATAATACGAAATAGATTCTAGATCTTTAAGTGCCCCTATTATACTCTTTAATCCAAGAGTATATAAATAACTTTTTGCATCTTCAGCTAGTTTTTGATTATGCCATTCTAATTTTTTCTTAATTAAATCTTCATAAGTTTTTTTACTTTCTTTAAAAATCTGATTATAAAATTGTGAGTATGTAATTTTTAATCTAGCAAGAAAGTTTTCAGGATCTTGAAGAACACTATATAAAAACTCTGCTTCTTCCATATGGTTATGATCAGGATGTAGGCCTTCATCTACTATAAGATTATAAATATTTTCAACTGATAACTCAGTTTCAATACCTCTAAAAAGATCTGAGAGAATATCATTTTTTAAATCTTCAGCATTTAGAGTATCTAAATAATTTAAAAAATCATTTGTTGTTTGTATTTCTGGATTCTTATGAATTTTAATCAAGAAATAAAAAGTTATCATTATAGTTCTTTCACTTAATAATGCTATATCATTTAATAAAAAAGGAGAAACCTTTTTCTCATATTCTAAATACCATTGCTCTATTTCTTTTTGTTCTGGATAATCAGGATCTTTTTTTACTTTCCTTAAACCAAAACGAGTAAGAGCACATATAAAATCAATTGCTTCATTATAAATTATTTTCATATACCTATATTACCACAGTTTATTTTAATTGACAACATATATTAGATTTATATCAAACACATAATTAAAACAGTTTTAAATTATTTCAAAAACATAATAAATAATATATTTTATAAGGTTTACAGATTATTTAAATCAAATCTAACATAATAAAATCATATATAGTAAATAATTAAATAATAATTTTTACAATTATTATTTACTAAAATTAATATATATTAGAAATATATCTAAAATAAATTTAAAAACTATTGACTTATATTAGAAATAAATCTAATATATACACACAATATAAATTAAAGGAGCAATGTTATGTTTGAATCATTTTACGACGTATCTATTATGGCAAAAGGTCATGCAGAAGAAATTGCAAGATCTTGTAAAAGTTGCAAAAAAAATATTAAAACTACTAAAAAATATCAACATCTATTAAATAGTGTTTTAATTTCACAAATTAATAATTTCTTTAATCCTAGCAAAACTAAATAATAAATAATTAGTCATAATTTTTATCATATTATTCACTTGCTAGGTTTTTGAAATCCTATTTTATTTTCTTACAGTATAAAATTTTGAATAATTAAAATTAGGCTTATATAATGATTTGCTATATATTGAGTTGGTGTTTTTAATTTATAGAATTGATTATAATTTTTCGCACCAAAAATTACTCCACAATTTTAATTTTCACCTATATTACTTATTAAAAATATATAATTCACAATATTAAATGTTTAAAAAAAAGACGTGTACTAATTTTAATACACGTCTTAAATATCTAAAAAAGCATCTATTTTTTATAGGTTGGTGTATAACCATTAGAAGCTTCACGAACCGAATTATACATAGTATAAATTTGATCATCACTTAAAACTATATTATATAATACTTTATAATAATCTCTAGTTTCTTGAGTAATATTGATGTCCTCAAATAACTTAGGATATACTAATTTTGCCATCCACAATAATGTTATAGGGGTATCAACACCTGGTGTATAACTTCTATAACTGCCTAAAGGTAATTTAAAGACTTCATGATTTTTCACAGCTTTTACATTACTCCAATCATCATTGGAAATTGAATTATTATATAAATCTTCTGGCATAGCTGGTGTAAAATTAGTAATAAAAATTAAATCAGGATTCCAAGCATAAACTTGTTCCATATTAATTAGTGCATTTGAATTATCTAATTGGATTTCCTCAGCAATATTTTTTGCACCAACTGCATTTGCCCACCATTGTCCAAAGAAATGCTTACCAGATGTTATAATTTTTTTATCATCATAATTAAATAAAAATAAAACTGATTTTTTATCACTTTCAGGGATACTTGAAACTCTCTCTTCAATAAGATTTTTAGTTTTAATACTATATTCATCTACTTTTTCACTTACACTTTTATGTGAAGGATATAATTGAGATAAAATATCTGTCCATTGTCTATATGTTTTTAAAACATCATAATCCCACTTAACAGCTGAAATACCAATTGCTTTTAACCCCGCATTTCTAATCATCTCCCCTTGAGCTTTTTTAGACGCATTATACAAAACTACATCTGGTTTAAGTAACATTAGCTCCTCTATATTTAAATCAGAGCCACTCATAAAAGATGTATCTGCATTTAAAATATTTGGATATAATTCTCCTAATAACCCATTTTTAGCAGCACTCATACTTACAGGATGAATTCCTACCAATGTATCGGCACTATCTAAAAAAACTGTTAAGACTGAAGCTAATGGATAGATATCAGTTATTACAACCCTTTGGGGATTCATTTTAACTGTAGTACTATCGCCGTTATCATCAACTATACTTACCATTTGAGTTTTAGTATCCACATTTTTTATTTCAGTATTTCCTTGTGCAAAAATATTATTAAATACACAAGCCACTATAATTAGAAAAACAAATAGTTTCTTTTTCATAAATCAAACTCCCTTTTCCAAATATCTCCTTTTTCACCAACAAGATTTGGAATATTATTTTTATAAATTCTGCCTGAAAAAGCAAAATGAGGTATTTCTATAAATTTTGTATTTTTTTGAACAATGTGTTTAAATAAGGGATCCCCTATTACAATCTGATAATCTTTTAGATGATTTTCTAAAGATTCTTCACCTTTTTCTAAAACATCATCATTATCCAAAACATTAGCTATATCAGGTAATAGAGAAAAAATTGTGCCAGATTTTAATAAATTTTTTATAGCAGAGGAATAAATACTTTCACCTATTATGGCAATTTTTTTATCATTTTCATTTTTAACTAAATCTAGTTTATACTCTTTATTTGATAAAATAGATTCTCTTATAGCTTTTGTTTGGGACTCACCAAAAGGGATTGCACAAAGATATGGAATATTAAACTCTTGATATAAATACTTAGCAACTTCAATTCCAACTGAAGAAATTACTAGATTAAAATCTGCAATATTAGAATTTTCCATATTTTTAGTTAAAGGTCCCATAGACCAAACACTATTTACTTCAAATCCCATATTCATTACTGAATCAATAATTGATTGAATTACCTCATAATTTGGAAAATCCAATGGAGTTGCTCCAATTATATTTACTTTCTTAACTTTATTTTCTCTAGTTTTTCGCTCTTTTTTTACAAAATACTGTGCCCATTTTAATAAAGCTTTACTAGCTCCTGAGATATAACTATTCATTCCATTAGATTCAACAGCAAAAGTTGGTATATTTGTCTTTTTACCTATTATTCTTGCAATTGCATCTAAATCTTGATTCATCATATAAGGAATGGGAGTTGAAGCTAAAGCAATAAATTTTGGATTTTGCTCTAGAGCTGTTTGAACACAATCATTTATAAATTTACTCTCATCCCCTAGTATTGCTTCATATTCACTTAAGCCAGATAAATAAACTCTACTTGGCATATCATACCATCTAGGTTCATCATGGGTATTGTATGTACTATTACAACCTGATGCATCATGCATAACACTCATACCATCTAATTCATATAGGGCTGAACAAACACCTGATGTGTCGCTAGTATATACAGATATTATTCGATTTGCTTCATTTAACATTTTTCACACCCCCAACCTTTTACTTGAATAATTGAGGAAACATCTTTTTCAACCTTAACTGCATCTATAATATCTCTTAATAGATTCTTAAGCCCATCAAAGCCCCAATAAGAGCCACCTTCAATTAAGTTTACAAAATTAGAAGTATTTTCATAATAAGCACACTTTTGACCAATAGCTAATACCTTTTCACTTCTTTCTTTATGCAAAAATCTAGCTGAAGGATGAGTTGGACTTGATAAAATCAAATCTGACTTTTTTTCTTTAAGGTATATAAAATCTTTTTTATCTAGGGCTGTTACTGAATCTAAATACACTTTTTCAACATTTAAATCCAAATCAATTAAAAATCTTGCTAGATTTAAAACTCTAGAAGTTGCACTATAATCTAAAACAATTTTCCAATTTCCTAATAACCTCTTAACTGTATTTGATAAAGTTTCAATCTCTGCTTCAATTTTACTAGTATCAAATTCTTCAAGACCTAAGAGATTACATAGTTTTTGGTTTTGTTCTTTAATTTCATACTTTGTGTAATTGATGGGAAAATAAAAATATTGCTTATCTAAAGTTGCAGCTAAAGCTTTACAACTTTTTTCTGCTGCGGGGTTTGTATATACTAAATACTTTGATTTTGCTAAATCTTGATATTCATTCCAATCTTTAGTAAGGGTAATATCTCTATATTTTACTTTTGCCTTATTTAAAACTTGTCTAAAATCTGAGGTTTCATCTAATTTATATACATTTCCTATCATAGAAATTGAGTTATCTACTTCATCAGTCTTTTTAATTAATGAATATAATTGCATTCTCATTTTTTCATCTGGTGTTATTCCACTCTTTCTTGTTATAGGAGTCATATAACAATCAGTGAAGTATATATCTTTAAACTTTTCTCTTAATTTTTTATAAACAAAATCTAAATCACACCCAGTAAAATAATGAATACAAGAAGTATATACTTCTATAGCTTTTGGCTTTTTATCTAGTCTATTTATAACATCACTAACTCCATCAATGATTTGATATTCCATATCTCCGTCAATTACATTTCTCTCTTGAATGACAACAGTAGAAAATCTTGATTCAAATCCTGCCTCATGAGCTGTTAATACAACACCTCGAATACAACCCTCAGCACAAACAAATATTTCATGACTTTCTGGCATTAAAAAACCTACATGTACTATATTCCAAACACCACGAGCAGGAGGAGCATATTGAAGACCGGAATAGAACAAAGTATTAAAATCTAATTGTGATATCTTATTACTACTTGTTGAAAAATCTATTTTATGAAGATCTATCATGAGATATCTCCTAGACGAAGCTTTTCATTTTCTTCACAGATTTTTAAAACATTTTCTGCTAATTTATTATATTGATTTACAATATCAGCATTAGGATATAACTGAGATACAGTTTTTTCTTTCTCATCACTAGCTTGAACTTCTTTACTAAAATCTAAAACACCACATAAAGGAGCTTCAATATCTTCACATAATAAGGCTATTTTTTCTTCTTCATTTTTTACATTACGTCTATTTAATATAACACCACCTAATTTTGCATAACCTCTGTCTTTAAAATTATCTACAGCAAGAGCAATATTTCTTGCTGCATGCAAAGCCATATTCTCTCCACTAGTAACAATAAAAATATCATTTGCAAAACCATCTCTAATTGGCATAGAGAATCCACCACAAACCACATCTCCAAGCACATCATAAACAACAATATCAATTTGTTTTTTTTCAAAGACTTGTTTTTTCTTTAATTCTTCAAGTGCTGCAACTATCCCTCTTCCTGCACAACCAAGCCCTGGAGGAGGTCCTCCTGCTTCACATAAATAAATATTATTAAAACCCTTTATTACTAAATCATCTAAAGAAACATTTGCTGCACCTTTTTCTCTTAATTGATCTAATATAGAAATCAGTTTTTTATCTTCTCTTAATAAAAGTGTAGAATCAGCTTTAGGATCACAGCCAACTTGTAAAACATTAAAACCCATATTACTAAAGGCTACAGAAAGGTTTGAGGCTGTGGTACTCTTTCCTATTCCACCTTTTCCATAAATTGCTATTTTTATCATTTTATTTCTCCTTTTTTATCTATCTTTTTAAAATCACCTTTATCTACTACAATCTTGTAGTCTATAGTTCTTAATTTCTTATTTAAGGATTCCATATCGAGATTTTTTTTGCTTCTTAACTCAGCCATATCGTTATAGAGTTTATAGTTTTGCCTTTCTTTCATCGGGGTTATGTTCACCATAATTACATTAGCACCAGCTAGAATTGCATCCAATCTACCATCTTTTTTTATAGTATCCATTGCTGTAGTTGCTGGAATTAAAGCATTAGGTAATAGAAGTCTTGTAAGAGCTAATAAATAAAGAGTTAAATTAAAATCTCCAATAGTTTGATCTTTAAATGGAGTTTGTGAGTGTGGAATAAAAGGCCCAATTCCAACCATTTCAGCCTTATAATCTCTTAGAAATATTAAATCATCTAATAAGCTTAAGTTATTTTGATAAGGAGATCCTATCATCATTCCAGCTCCACTTTGGTATCCAATTTCTTTTAGATTTTTTAAGCAGGTCATTCTATTATCAAATTTTTGAAAAAAAGGATGAAGTTTTTCATAATGATTTTTATTTGCACTCTCATGCCTTAATAAATATCTACTAGCTCCTGCTTCATACCAAGTTTTATAAGTTAAAGAATCTCTTTCTCCTAAGGATAAGGTAATTGCACAATCTTTATATTTTTCTTTTATAAGTTTTATAATTGTTAATATGTGTTTATCAAAGGCAATATCTTCACCACCTTGTAATACAAAGGTTCTAATTCCCATTTGATAAGAGGTTTCACAACTATTTAATATTTCATCTATTGTTAATCTATACCTTTTTACTTCATTATTTGATTTTCTAAGTCCACAATAGTAACAATCATTTCTACAGTAATTAGAAAACTCAATTATTCCTCTATAATAAATTTTATTATCAAAATATTTATTAGAGGTTATCTTTGCTAAATACATAGCCTCTTTTAATAAAACTTGATCATAATTGTCTAATAAATATTTTAATTCATCATTATCTAAATAATTTTCTATAAACAATTTGTTTAATAAGTCTTTTGCTTTATCCATAACTACACCTTTGAATACCCAACTTTTATACTTACCTCATTTATCTTAGAAATTTCATCTAAAAGAGTTTCAATCTGAATTTTTGGTGCATCAAGAACTAAAACAACTATATCAATATTTCTCTTTTTATAAGGCATTGCCATTTTTCCAATAATATATTCACCCTTATCTAGAATAATTTTATTTACTAAAACTAATTTTTCTTTTGTTTCAATGATTATTGATATTGTGGCTAATTTATTACTCTCATCAGCTTTTTCTACTTCAAAAGCTTTTATTGGATTTTTATTTAATACTTCAAGAGGGAGTACATCTGCATATACTTTATGATCAGTTTCAATATAATTAATGGAGGTTTTAACATTAAAGGCACATACTAAATTTTTTTCAGTTACTATTTCTTTAGTATTTCCAAATATAGAATTACCACCATTTGATAAAATTAAGGATTTATTAGCCCTTTGAAGAGCATGAGATGGATAGTGAGTATTAAAAATTATAGCTATATTATTTTTAGAAAGATTTGATAAAAAATCTAAAACAATAATTTGATTCTTAAAATCTAAGTTTGATTCAGGTTCATCTAAGATTATTAACTTAGGATTAGATATCAAAGCTCTTGCTATTAAAAATAATTGTAATTCTCCACCAGATATTTCATTCATCTTCCTATTTTCCATATGACTAATAGAGAGAGATTCCATAACCTCTTTTGCTCTTTTATAATCATTTTGAGATGGAGAATTAAAATAGTTAATTTTCCCAGCTAAACCTAAAAGTATAAACTCAATGCCAGTTAAGGAACTTTTTTCAACATTTCTTGATTGTGGTACATAAGAGATATTATTCCAAAGTTCTCTAGTTTTATATTTATTTATAGGTTTATTATTTAAAAGAGAAATACCATCATTCCATTTTAGAAACCCTAGCATACATCTAATAAGAGTAGTTTTTCCAATTCCATTAGGGCCTAAAATTGCTAAAAGATCTCCACTGTTAATTTTAAAATTAATATTTTCAAAAACTTTTTTTTCTTCGTAATTAAATCCACCATTTTTAACTTCAAATATCATACACTCCACCCATTTGACCTTTTTAATAGCATTATGAAAAAAGGAGCTCCTATTATTGCAGTTAAAACTGATATAGGGATTTCACTTGCACTTAAACTTCTAGCAACTGTATCAATTACCACCATAAAAATTGCACCTAATGAAATGGATGCCGGTATTATTTTTGAGTTATTACTTCCCCAAATCATTCTACATATATGAGGGATTAAAAGACCTACCCAACCAACTTGACCACACATACTAACTGCGGAGGATGTGATTATTGTTGCAAAGAATATACAAAGGCCTCTAAGTAAATATATATTTGTTCCTGTAGCCTTTGCTTCATCTTGAGTAATGGATAACATATTAAGTCTCCACCTAATTAAAAAAAGAACAACAACACCTAATATTATTGGAATAAGGCCATAGGTTAAAGTTTTAAAATTCGCATTAGCTAAACTACCCATAAGCCAATAAGAAATTGCTGGTAACTCAGTTTCAGCATCGGATGTATATTTTATTAAAGATATAAAAGCATTAAAGAGAGCTCCAATTATAATTCCTGACAAAATTATTGAAGTTTTATCCATAAATCCTTTTTTAGAGCCAACAAAGAAAGTTAAAACTACAGCAGCAAGGCCGAATATAAAAGCCATTATTTGCATAGAAAGAAGAGAAAAACCTAAAACAATCGATAATACAGCGCCAAGGGATGCACCACTTGCAACACCCAAAGTATCTGGAGTTGCTAAAGGATTACCAAATAAACTTTGAAAGGCAACACCTGAAACTGATAAGCCAGCACCTACACTTAATGCTAGAATAACTCTAGGTAATCTAATATTTAAAATTACCAAACTAGCTTGAGCATCAGATATAGATTTATTAAAAAGTATAGAAAAAGCATCATTAATGCTTATAGGATATCGACCAAAAGTTAGTGCAAAAAAGCCTACAACAATTGGCAATATTAAAAATGCTAACCAAGTTAACACATTAAATTGTTTTTTCATTTATATACTCCACCGATTGGTGGAATAAGACACCAATCTTATATCTTCAGGAAAAACCTTGAATATAGAATTATAAAAATTTCCTTGCAGTCAAGAAGAGTCTTTCTTGCGCGGATGTTATTAGGTTAACAAATATTTTGACTTTATTTAAGCTAAAATTTTAAAAAAAATTCAAATTTAATTTTCCATTAAGCAACAATTTATTACTAAATAACTATGTAATAAATAATTATTTATCTTTTTATCCCCATAATTTTTATTTAAATAATGGTTTTATAATATTTATCACCTTTATAGAAAAATAGAGTATATAACTATTGCTAAAGTTAAATTAATTAATAACCTAGCAAATATATATTTTTGATATTTTATTATTTATGTCTTAAGTTACACTTGTATATTTTTGAACTTTTCTCAAATATTTTACATAATTTATTAAAATATTTTTATATTTTTTATACATATGTAAATAATATGGTTATATTCCTACACAGACATTAACCAATATTATTAAATAATTAATAAAATAATTTAATTATTTATAATTATATATTCTCATTTTATGTGAACGATGTATAATATAAGCACTTAAAAGAACAATATTTATTAATTTGTGCAGAATAAATATTATTTTAAGAAAATTTTTTAATAAAGGTATGGAGGCAAAAGTATGAATTCTCATCGAAATAGACGCGTATTAGTAATTATCGCCGCTTTAATATCTCTCATATCGCTTGTTGGATGTGAGATG
Organism: Sphaerochaetaceae bacterium; assembly: GCA_963678415.1. Taxonomy (GTDB): domain Bacteria; phylum Spirochaetota; class Spirochaetia; order Sphaerochaetales; family Sphaerochaetaceae; genus Pleomorphochaeta. The sequence continues at coordinate 594,250 of OY782833.1, forward strand.
TCACAACTTGACATGGAAAATAATCTAGTTAGCAAAGCAAAAAGCCCAGCTGCCCCCATTACTCCAGTTTTAGGACTTGGCGGTGATGTACTTAGCTTAGCAGAAGCAGATTATATCTTTGTTAGTCAAACCATTGACAATTACACTTTGGAGAACTCTCCTGAAGTAACATCTTCAATTTCTCCTATTGATCCATTCATTTTTTTAGATGCTAATTCAAATGTATTAGTTAATGACGAATCAGTTGAATATCAATATATAGACAATAGTGGTAACGAAGTATCAGTATTTGGACCAGAGGGTGCAACCCAAGTTCAAATTGCTGAAGAAACCATTGTTTATCTATCCCAAGTAGTTACAACAGAAATGATAACTGGTTGGTATTCAGATAACTTTAATTTATGGGCTGGACAAGACAATTTAGCAGGATTTGTAAATATCAGCAATGACAATGAAAATTTCTACATTTTAATTGATACTAATGATAGTGCTGATTTACAAGAAGTACATATCTATATGTACACTGATGCAAATAGCTTACCTGATAAACGCCCTGCTCCAGGCTTAGCCCCATACACTGTAGAAAACATCTATGATGATTCTATAGTTGTCACAATTCCAATACCAGAGGCAATTGATCCAAATAATTTGGAAGATTTCTATTTCATAATCCATGCAGCATTAGTTGAAGATGCAGTTGGATCAGAAGATGGAACTTCCTTAGCTGGAGAGACAGCTTACGCTGGTGGAGAAGAACCTGGATATTCTGGAAAAGGCGCATGGTTCTATGCAGTACAATTTAACTTAGTACCAGAAATCTCAGTATTTGTAGAAAAGACATATAGTACAGTTGTTAATCCAATAATTGTTGCTATTGAAATAGTAGATGACGGTGGAGATGATCCTGTAGTTAATCCTGGTGATGGCAGTGAAACTGCATTCGCTTACGATCCAAGTGCATTCACAACCTTCTTAGAACTTGGATATACCTCCAATGCAGTAAGATGGGGTTGGACTAATGGCCCTTATGGACCTGGTGTTTACCACTTAGATATTTGGGCTGGAGCAGGTCAAAACGACTTAAGTAAAGGGACTAAAGTTGGAACTTTAATATTTGATTATAATGGTTCACAAGCAATAGTAACTTATTTAATGGACCCAGGCAGTGAATTCTCACTAGCAGAAGTTCATATCTTTGTCGGCAACTCTCCATTACCACTTAAGAATGGCGAATATACATTATCGCCTGGTCAATACCTAATTGTAGATGATACTCTAAATGGAGTTCCAATCTATCAAGGAATAATTACTGATCTATCAGGCCCTGTTTATCTTGTAGCTCATGCATCAGTACTTGGATTCTAAACAACGATGAATTAAACCTAATAATTTATTAGGCGATATTCCCCCCGGATATATAAACTATCCGGGGATTCTTTTTTATATATTTACTTTATTTTTTATCATATAACAAATTAACAAAAGGCTTTTACCCTATCTTCTCATAAAAAGCTATTTTCATTTTTTAAAAATCAAACATGACATTTAAAAATTTTTTTTATATTATAATCCTTTTCTAGGTCAAGACTTTTTTATTAATAGAGTACACTAACAAGAGATATAACCCTTTTCAACTTACAAAAATTAACATATGATTGATTTATCATCTTTTAGTTTTAAAGGAGAAAAAATGAAAATTAAAGAAATAATTAAGCGCAATGGAGATATTGAGTTTTATCAAAAAGATAAAATTCTTAATGCCATAGAAAAAGCCTTTATTGCAACTGATAATAAATACACTTCTAAGGTATTAGATAATTTAACTTTAGAAGTAGAAAATAAAATTATTGAAAATAAGGTAGATCAAGTAGAAAAGATCCAAGATATAGTTGAAGAGACATTAATGGAACATAAATATTATAATGTTGCTAAAAGCTATATCCTATATAGATCTAATCAAACAAAGAAAAGAGAAGATAGAAAATTAATCTCAAATAATATAAATGTTAATAACCTAGATAATACTTTAAAAGAAATTCAAGATACATTTGATTTAGAACAATATAATTTAGGTCTTTTATATAATAAATATAAAGCATTTACCATAAATAACATGAAAGATAGTGATAAGCTAAATGCCCTCTTAAAAGCTAGTGTTGAATTAACTACTATTGAAGCTCCAAAATGGGAATTTATAGCTGCTAGAATCCTATATCTAATATTTAATAACAATTATGAAAAATACAGAATTGAATTTGGATATAATAGTTTATATGAAAAAATAAGCCTCTTAACAGATATGGGGCTCTATGGCAAATATATACTAGAAAACTATAATAAGAATGAGATTGATAAAGCTCAAGGATTTATTGATGAAAGCAGAAATCATCTCTTCACTTATAGTGGTTTAGATTTAATCTTAAAAAGATATGTTATTAAAACATATGATCATAAAACTATTGAAACCCCTCAAGAGATGTATTTAGGGATCGCTCTTCACTTAGCTATGAATGAAAAAGACAATAGATTAGATTGGGTTAAAAACTTCTATGATATGCTAAGTCTACACAAAGTTACTATGGCTACCCCAACTATGAGTAATTCTAGAAAACCTTACCATCAACTTTCTTCTTGTTTTATTGATACTGTTCCAGATTCTTTAGATGGGATTTATAGATCTTTAGACAACTTTGCTAAAGTTAGTAAATTTGGTGGAGGAATGGGCTTATACTTTGGAAAAGTAAGAGCGGTTGGTTCTTCAATTAGAGAATTTAAAGGTGTATCTGGTGGGGTTATTAGATGGATAAAACTTGCAAACGATACTGCAGTTGCTGTTGATCAACTAGGGGTTAGACAAGGTGCAGTTGCTGTTTATCTAGATGCTTGGCACAAAGATTTACCTGAGTTCTTACAATTAAAAACTAACAATGGTGATGATAGAATGAAGGCTCATGATATTTTCCCTGCTGTCTGTTATCCAAATCTTTTCTGGGAAATGGTAGAAAAAGATATTAATGGAACTTGGAATTTAATGTGTCCTCATGAAATCTATAGTGTAAAAGGTTATCATCTTGAAGATTATTATGGAAAAGAATGGGAAGAAAAATATTTCAGCTGTGTTAATGATTCAAGAATTTCTAAAAGAACTATAATTGTTAAAGATCTTGTAAGACTAATATTAAAATCAGCAATTGAAAGTGGTGTTCCATTTACATTCAACAGAGATATTGTAAATGAAGCTAATCCAAATAAACATAAGGGTATGATTTATTGTTCTAACTTGTGTACTGAAATTGCTCAAAATATGAGTGAAATCGAATTTATAAAAAATGAGATTCAAGATGAAAATGGAGATACTATTGTTGTTCAAACAACAAAACCAGGAGACTTTGTAGTTTGTAACTTAGCATCCCTTGCCCTAGGTAATATTGACTGTGATAGTCCTGATGAGATTGATAAAACTGTTTATACAGTTGTTAGAGCACTTGATAATGTTATTGATTTAAATATGTATCCTCTCCCCTATGCCAAAATCACAAACCAAAGATACCGATCTATTGGATTGGGTGTTAGTGGATACCATCATATGCTATCAAAACATCAACTTAGTTGGGAAAGTGAACAACATTTAGAATATGTTGATAAAGTTTTTGAAAATATAAACTTCAGTGCTATTAAAGCTAGTATGAACATTAGTAAAGAAAAAGGCTCATATAAATACTTTAAAGATAGTGAATGGGACAGTGGAAAATACTTTGAAAGAAGAAACTATAATAGTGAAAGATGGCAGCATCTTAAAAAAGAAGTTCATGAAAATGGACTTAGAAACGCTTATCTATTAGCCATAGCACCAACTAGTAGCACTAGTATTTTAATAGGTACAACAGCTGGATTAGATCCAATTATGGATAAATTCTTTTTAGAAGAGAAAAAGAATATGATGATTCCTCGCCTAGCACCAGATTTAAATAAAGATACCTTCTGGTATTATAAAAGTGCTCATTTAATAGATCAAACTTGGAGCATGAAAGCTAGTGGAGTTAGACAAAGACACGTAGACCAAGCAATGAGTGTTAATATTTACATTAACAATGATATGACATTCAGAGGAGTATTAAACTTGTTTTTAGAAGCTTATAAAAACAAAGTTAAAACAATTTATTATGTAAGAAGTAAATCTTTAGAAGTAGAAGAATGTGCTTCCTGTAGCTCATAAAGGATAATAATATGGAAAATATAAAAATTACAAGAAAACCTCTATTTAATGAAAATGGGGATATAACTTTAGACAAAAGAAGAATGGTTGGTGGGAATACTACAAACCTAAATGATTTTAATAATATAAAATATAGCTGGGTAAATGATTGGTATAGACAAGCAATGAATAACTTCTGGGTTCCAGAAGAAATTAACATGAATACAGATGTTCAAGATTATAGACTTTTATCAAAAAATGAAAAAACAGCTTATGATAAGGTATTGAGTTTTTTAATCTTTTTAGACAGTGTTCAAACAGCTAATTTACCTAATATTAGCAATTATATTACTGCAAATGAAGTAAATCTATGTCTTACAATTCAAACCTTCCAAGAAGCAGTTCACTCACAAAGTTATGGTTACATGCTCGATACAATCTGTGCTCCTGATGAAAGACTTGAAATCTTATATCAATGGAAAGATGACCAATTACTTTTAAAAAGGAATAAATTTATTGGAGATTTATATAATGAATTCCAAGAATCTCCAAATCTTCAAAGCCTTGTTAAAACTATGGTAGCTAATTATATCTTAGAAGGAATTTATTTCTATTCTGGTTTTATGTTTTTTTATAACTTAGAAAGAAATAATAAAATGCCTGGGTCTGTTCAAGAGATTAGATATATAAACAGAGATGAAAACACTCACCTTTGGTTATTTAGATCAATTCTTTTAGAAATGCAAAAAGAAGAGCCTCAAATGTTTAGTAGCGAGTTAATTGAAACCTATAGAGATATGATAAAAACAGCTTGCGAAATGGAAATTGAGTGGGGCCATTATGTAATTGGTGATGATATTATTGGCCTTAATAAGCAAATGATTGTTGATTACATCCAATATCTAGGAAACCTTAGATGTACCCAATTAGGTTTTAAAAAGATCTATGAAGGACATGATGAAGAACCTGAATCCCTAAAATGGGTCAGTCAATATTCAAATGCTAATTTAATAAAAACGGACTTCTTTGAAGCTAGAAGTACAGCTTATGCAAAAAGTTCTGCTTTAATTGATGATTTATAGAATTAAATTATTATTACAACACCCCTTTTGTTTTATATAACTTAAGGGGTTATTTTATCTTTAAATAAAAGCATAACATAGATTTAAGTTTGTGATATAATAAAAGCATGATAAGAAAGTTACGATTTGAAGGATCTTGGTATCCTAGCGACAAGGAAGAACTTGAAAAACTTATTAAAGTTATTCCAAGTGACGATAATAAAGACTTATTTGGAGTTGTCCCTCATGCGGGGTTATATTACTCAAGTGAATTGATTAAATTATTTTTTAATAACTTAAATCCAAAAGTTAATAAAATTCTACTAATTACCCCATCCCATTATTATGCTCTTGATAATAATGTTGTTGGTGGTGGAAATATTGAATTATTTAAAACAAGTATTAAAGATATTGAGGGCTTTAGTGTCCCATCATTATTAGAGCCTGGTTATGAACAAGTAACTATAGCAGAGCATGCAGTTGAAATGATATTACCCTTTATAGCACAAAGAGATAATATAAAATTATGCTGTGCTCATATAAATAGATTTAACGATGTTGAAATAGCAAGTGATTATGCTAAAAAGATAATTAATGATATTGATGATAATACAGCAGTTATAGCAAGTAGTGATTTTACTCACTATGGAAATAATTTTAGATATACTCCATTTGGAGATAAAATCGATAATCAAGTATTAGAAAAAGTAACAACATACGATAGAGAAATTGCTAATGGATTTATCTCAGGAGATGGTAAAGATACTTATATAAAAGCTGTAATGGAAGATAGAGCTACAATTTGTGGAATAGCACCCATGCTTGTAGTAAGCGAAATAGCAAGACTTAAAAATATGAGTGGTAGAATTCTAGGACAATCAAATTCCTATGAAAAATCTTCATTCGATAATAATTTTGTTTCTTATTTATCTCTTGCTTGGAGGAAATAATAATGGATAATCTAGCAAAGAAAACTTTATTAAGTTTAGCTAAAAATACACTTGCAAAGAGTTTAAAGCTACCATATGAAGAAATTGATGCTTCAGCTTATGATGAAAAAGTTGGAGCTTTTGTAACATTAAAAAAGCAAGGTGCACTTAGAGGTTGTATTGGCTATATTTTTGGTATAAAACCCCTTTATCAAGAAATTCGAGATTTAGCATTAGAAGCAGCTTATGAAGATTATAGATTTATGCCTCTTACAAAAGAAGAATTTCCATCAATAGAAATTGAAATATCTGTACTTACTGAACCAAGATTAATAAATGATTTATCTGAGTTTGTATTATCTAGAGATGGCATAATATTATCATTATTAGGAAAAAAAGCAGTTTTTCTTCCTCAAGTTGCTGATGAAACTGGTTGGGATAAAGAAAAATTATTATCAGCTTTATCGAATAAAGCAGGTTTAGATTCTAGTGCTTACAAAAGAGATGATGCTCAGTTTTTAACCTTTCAAGCTGAGGTGTTTTAATGATTTGTGATTTTTGTTATAGACATTGTGATATAAAAGAAGGACAAAGTGGCTATTGTCGTATCAGAAAAGTTGAAAACAATAAACTAATTAGCACAGGCTATGGCTATCTTGATGCAATAGCAATTGATCCAATAGAAAAAAAGCCTCTTTATCATTTTATGCCAGGAACCAAAACCTTATCTGTTGCAGAAGCTGGGTGTAATTATCGATGTGATTTCTGCCAAAACTGGCAACTCTCTCAAACAACTAAAACCAATAATTCTAAATATGTAAGTCCTAGTGAATTAGTAAATCTTGCTATAAAACATAATACCCCATCCCTCAGTTTCACTTATAGTGAACCAATAACTTGGCAAGATTATGTTATTGATACATCTATCCTTGCTAAAAAAGCTGGATTAAAAACTATAATGGTAACAAATGGCAGTTTTTCTAATGAAGCATTAGAAAGATTAGCTCCAGTAATAGATGCTTTTAATATTGATCTAAAAGGTGATAACGAGTATTACAAAACAATCTGTAAAGGAAAGATTGAACCCGTACTAAATGGAATAAAGTATTTAGTTAAACAAGGGAACCATGTAGAAGTCACTACCCTTCTTATTGAAGGTATACACACAAAAGAGACTATCAAATATTTAGCTACTACTTTAAAAGAATATGGCACTCAAGTATGGCATCTTAGTAGATTCTTCCCAAATTATAAGATGAGTAACACTAAAGCTACAAGCGAAGAAGTCCTAACCCAAATGATAAATATTGCAAATGAAGTTGGAATTCCATATGTTTATGGAGGAAACTCTTCAAGACCCTCTCCCACTATTTGTCCAAACTGCAAGCATATCTTAATTCATAATCATTATGATTTTGATCAAATAAAAAAAGATTTAAAAGAAAACTTAATAGATGGAAAATGTAAATTTTGTAATTCATCTTTTTATTATAAACTTTATAACTATCATAAATAACTATTATTTTTTTTGTTTACTTAGTAATGTATTAGCTTTAATATATAAGTAAACTTATAATAAGTTTTCTATATTTATAATAAAATTCTATAAGGACAAAACAATGATTGAAATTACAAGAAATTTATTTATTGGAACTGCTAATGATTATGAAACACAAGTAAAAGGAAAAGAAAATTGGACAACAATCCATGCCTGTAAAGAACCTTACCATAGACAAGCCTTAAGATATATGGGACGAAGTGCACCTAAAGAACATCCTGAATATTATTTTGCTGTAAGAGAAAATAGATTAATTTTAAATTTAATTGATGCTAATACATCAAATTATATTCCAAAAATAATAATTGATAAGGCTCTAAATTATATTGATAACTCACTTAAAAGTAATAAAAAATGTTTAGTTCACTGCAATCAAGGTCAAAGCCGTTCTCCTTCTATAGGATTATTATATTTAGCTCAAAATAAATTATTACCAAATGATTTCAATTCAGCAGAAAAAGAATTTAAAAAAATATATCCATTTTATAATCCAAATAATGGAATTAGAGATTTCATAAAAAAAAATTGGACAAATTATGTTAAATAATAAAAAAAAATTAATTGGTAAAATTAAGATGAAACATCGTGACCCCAAAAAAACAGCTAGAAATAAAAAATAAAAGAATATTTTAACAAATATAATATTTATACTCTAATTTTTACAGATGATGATTTAAGTGATTTAGATAATATATTTAATAAATTCATAAAACCTTATTTAAAAATAGATTCAAATGATTCTATAGATTTTTCAATATTAAATGAATACAAATATTCTTAATTTTCCACGACAAAATATTATTAAACAACTAATATAAATTAATCATATTTTTAGCTAATATTTTACTATGCATATACATAAATAATTAATCTAAATTTTTTATACATTTTTTCTCTAAATCCTTTATAATAGAAAAAGAATCTAAAGGAAAATTATATATATGAAAGTTCTACATACTAGTGATTTGCACATTGGGAAAAATCTGCATAAGCATAGAATTAATTTTGCACATGAGCATTTATTTAATTATTTAATTGAAACAATTATTAAAGATGAAATAGATTTATTACTAATTTCTGGTGATATTTTCGATACATCTTATGTAAGTGTATCAACACAAAAAGTCTTTTATGATTTTTTAGATAGATTATCTAAAATAAAAACATTAAAAGATACTGTAATAATTAGTGGCAATCATGATTTACCTTCAATGCTTGATTTAGCTACCCCATTTTTAGAATTAAGTAATATACATATAATTACTTCCATAAATATAGAAGATCAAATATTTACTTTAAAAGATGAAAACAATATTCCTTACTGTAATATTATAGCAATTCCTTTTTTAAGAGAAAAAGATATTAAACCAGATTTAGAATCAAATAATATTATCGATATCCAAAAAGAATTAGAAGCAGCTTTAATTAATCATTATAGAAATGTTGATGAATATATTGTTAATAATTTAGATTTAAAGCTTCCAACTATTTCTTTAATGCATCTTTTTGCTACTGGAAGCACTAGTACTACAGAAATCGAAGGGGAGAAACATAGAGATATTTATGTTGGTAAATTAAAAACTATAAATGCTAATACTTTCCCTAAAAACATTGATTATTATGCTTTAGGACATATACATAAACCTCAAATAGTAAATAAGGATGAAAGAATTGTTTATTCTGGGTCCCCTATTGCTTTAAACTTTGGAGAAAAAACAGCAAAGCAAATTATTAAATTAGATTTTAATAATAAAGAATTTACTAAAGAAAAAATACTATTACCTAAGTTTTTAAATCTAGAACAACTTGAAGCTAAAAGTATTGATGATATTAAAAATCAATTAAACCAATTAGATAATGATATGAAAATTGATTATAAAGATGATCCAATTTATTTAGAGATAATTTATAAAAGTAAAAATATAGAGAGTTCAATAAATGAAATTATAGAAGATTATGTAAAAACATTAACTAATAATTTTAAAATTCTAGCAATCAGATTAGATACAAAAATCACAATTACTGAAACTCAGAATAAAAAAGTATCATTAGACATGTTAAATCCAAAACAAATCTTTGATATGACATTTAAAGATACAGGTAAAGATAAACTATATATAGAAGATGAAGAAGTTTATAAACTATTTGATCAAGTACTAGAAGAAGTAGAAGCTGAGGCCAAGTAAATATGAAGATACATAATTTAAAATTTGAAAATATAAACTCACTTAAGGGTAAATGGGAAATTGATTTTGATAACCCAGAATTAACTCGTGAAAATATCTTTTTAATTACTGGTAAAACAGGTAGTGGTAAATCATCAATCTTTGATGCAATCACCTTAGCTTTATATGGAGAAACTTCAAGACAAGGAAAAATAACTGGAACTACTAATGAGTTAATGAATAAACATAGTGGAGAATGTAACTCCCAAGTTACTTTTTCTGTAAAAGGTAAAAAATATATAGCATCATTTAACCAACATAGATCTAGAAAATTACCGAATGGTAATCTACAAGGTAAATCTCAATCATTAATAAATGTATCAACTAATGAGAATTTAATTTCAAAAACAGTAAAACTTGAAGATGCTGTAGAAAAATTAATTGGTTTAAATTTTAATCAATTTAGCAAGACTGTTATGCTTGCTCAAGGTAGTTTTGATTTATTCTTAAAAGCTAAAAAAGATGAGAAAGCTTCAATATTAGAACAAATAACAGGTACTCAAGTTTATAGTGAAATAAGCAAAAAAGTATATGAACACCATAAAAATGAAAAACAAATACTTGATAACCTAAAACAAAAACTTGGAGACATTGAGTTATTAAGTGATGAAGAGATAGAACATCGAAATAAACAAATCAAAGAATTTGATAATGATATATTTAATATAAATAAAGAGTTAAAAATCCTAGAATCTATTATAACTTACTATAGCAAATTAAATGATTTAAAACTAAAAGAAGACTCCCTATCAAAAATAAAAGAAGAGTTAGAATCAAATAAAGATATACATACTCAACAAGTTTTAAAAATTGAAAATTATAATAAAGTTGTAAATATAATTTCATTAAATAAAGAATTAGAACAAACTGAAAAAGATAAAATATCTACTGAAAAAACCATTAAAGAATTAATATCTCAAGAAAAAGATTCAAAAGACAAACAAAAAGAATTAACAAATAAAAAAACTGAACTTCTAGCAAAAAAAGATACGGAAGATATAAATTTAAATAAATTAACTTCTTTAATTAAACAAGTTAGAATTATAGATAATGATATAAAAAGTGAACAATCAAATTTGCAAATTGCTTTAAGCAATCTTACAAACAATAAAGAACAATCTACAAAACTAGATAAAACAATTAAAGAAAATACCCACAAAAAAGACAATAAACAATTAAAACTAGATTCTGCACAAGCTTATATAAAAGAACATGATAATTTAAAAAAATACGAAGATAAACAGGAGCTTAGTTTAGATAATTTAGAAAAATATATTAATCTTAATTCTAAAAAAACTGAGACTGAAGATAACTTATCCAATGAAAAAGCTAAAACTCTCTCATTTAACAAGGCCTTTGAAACTCAAGAAAAAAAGTACAATTCACTTAATATAGAAGTTTCTGCAGTAAATGACGAATTAGAAACTTATGAATTCTCATATGAAGAAATTACGGATTTAATTACTGAAAAAAAAGATATAATATCCAAACTTAATACGGCATTAGCAAATTATAAAATTTATTATGAAAATAAGAATATTTTAAATGAAAAAAATAATGAAGAAGCATCATTAGAAACAGAATCTAAAAATTGTCAGGGAAAATTAAAATCTCAACAACATATAATTGAGCTAGAAAAAGAAATCGTTGGCTTAAAAAGTTTTGCTCATTTAATAGAAGATGGAAAACCTTGCCCACTTTGTGGATCAAGTGAACATCCTGAGGTAACTAAAGGGGACACTTCAGAATTAGATAAAGCTAGAGAAATATATAATAATTTATTAAAAGAAAATGATGAAATAATAACTAAAATATCTAATTTAACATCTGATATTAATGCTATTAATTATAAACAAGAACAATTAGAACTAACTCTAACAAATGATTTAATTAAATTAATCTATCCAATAGATACTTATAAAAATGAAATAGCAAAAATACTTGAAAAATTAAACAGTGAATTAGATGATTTAATAAAACAGCAAACTAGAATTAAAGAATTAAATAAGGCTATTTCTGAAAAAAATCCAACATTTATTCAAGCAAAAGCTGATTTAAAAATTGCTGAAACAAACAAGTCTAACAATGAAATAGCTATAAAGAATTGTGAAGAATCAATCGAAAAATATGAAACTCAAATAGCAAGTTTAAAAGAATCTTTAGATGATTTTATCATTTCTAAAACTTATAAAGAATTAAATGCTATTTTTAATGAATATAATGATAATAAAAAAACAATGAATTCATTAATAGAAGAAGTTAAAGAATTAGCTAAAACAATAAGCGAAAATATTAATTCAAAAAAAGATTTAGATACTTTAATAACAACTATTAAAGAAAAAAAGGCATCTTTAGAAAATGCTATTAATGAGCTTAAGGCTTCTAGGGAAAAACTCTTTGAAGATAAAGATTGTGATAAAGAATTAGAAAATCAAAATAAAATTATAAAAGATATTAACCAACAAATAGATATTAATGAAACTGAATTATCCCCAATTAATGATTTGTTAATTAAAATAAGTGAAAACATTAAACACAAACAAGAAAATATTGATAATGCAGAATCTAAAATATCTGATTTAAAATCAGAAATAGATTCAGCGTTAAAATCAAATACTATTGATTCAATTGAAACTGCCCTATCCTACAACTTAGATAATGAAGAAAAAGGTTCTTTACAAGACTCTATTAAATCATATGAAAATAAAGAAATTGAATATAAGGCTTTATTAAAAGATATTAATAAAGAAAAAGAAGACTTAAAATCTCAAAACGTTGAAATTAGTGAAGAATCTGCTAAAGAGAAACAAATTGAGCTACAAGCTAATAGGGATGAATCAATTAAACAAAAGACAATTTTAGATCAAGAGTTAAAAAATAATGAATTAAATAGAGATAAAATTAAAGAAAATGAAGCATTAATTACTAATCAGCAAAATAAAGTAAATAAATGGGAAATCTTAAATACTGCAATTGGAAGCTCTGATGGAAAGAAATTTAAAGAAATAGCTCAAGGAATAACACTTGATTATTTAATCCATAATACAAATCAAAAGCTAATTGAACTTTTTCCTAGATATGAATTATATAGAATTCAAAATGAAGATAATGCAACATCCCTTGAATTAGGAGTAATTGATAAATACAGTGCTGCTATTAAGCGGCCTGTAAGCAATTTATCAGGTGGTGAATCATTTATTATATCTTTCTCTCTCGCTTTAGGCTTAAGTGAGCTTTTAAACCAAAAAGTTTCTATAGAAACCCTATTCTTAGATGAAGGATTTGGAACTTTAGATGAAGAGACTTTAACTCAAGCTCTTGAAGCTATTGATAATTTAAGTAAAACAGGTAAAGTTATCGGTATTATTTCTCATGTATCATTATTGCATGATAGAATAAGATCTCAAATCCAAGTCCAAGAAAATGGAGATTCAACCTCATCCCTTTCAGGTCCTGGAGTTAAATAAAATAACACAACTAAAGAGAGATATATGAAAATATATATAATTGGCCCATCAGGATCAGGTAAAACTACATTGGCCAATCAATTATCAAAAAAGACTAATATTGAACACACAAACCTAGATGATATTTTCTGGTATAATAAAACTAACTCATTTAATATAAAACAAGAGGAAACTCTAAGAAATAATCTATATGATGAAGTATTAAACAAAGAATCCTGGATAATTGAAGGTGCCTATATTTCTTGGCCAGAAAAAGGATTTCTTCTAGCAGATAAATTTGTTTATTTAAATATCAATAATACAATATTAAATCAAAGAATTATCTTACGCTTTATCAAAAGAAAATTAAGAATTGAATCCTCAGCAAAAAAAGAAACTTTAAAGCAATTAATTTCTTTAATCAAATGGAATAAACAACAAAGTTTATTAATGAAAGAAAAATTTAATAATAAAGAATATAAATATCCCAATCTTATAATTTTATCTAGCACTAAAGAAATAAATGCTTTTATAAAGAGTTTAGCAGCTATCAATCAATAATGTTTTTTTTAGTTTAATTAACATAAATCCTGATTAATTTAATAAATTAAAAATTAAAATATTTTTCTAAAAATTTGTTATAATAAGTTCACTTATTCGATAAATTTTTATCTGTTTACATATCAAAATAATTGGATATAATGTTTGTATAAAAAATAGTATATAAATATTTTTTAAATAAATATAAATACAAATATTTTTACATTATAAATTTTACTGTCTAATTATTTTATAATTAATTACATATAATATTTATAATTAAATAATATTTTATAAAAATCAATTATTACTAAATATCAAAATAACAATATATAAAATTTTGTATATATTTTAAATATTTAATGCATATACATATTTTATGTAATCAAAAATATATTAGTATGATTTTTTGTACTTACTTTATATAAGTAAGTACTTAAAATATCAAAACCTATATATATTTTTATATAAATAACCTATTTACGTGAGTTATCACAATTTTTATAATTTAATTTTTTATAGACTTTTTAAAGAATTGAGCATATAATTGAACAATAAGAAGAAAAATATTATTTAAATATAAAGGGATTCCACAATGAACAATACGCCATTTACACTATGCAGGATAAAAAACAAAGAAAGAATGAGTTTTTATGTAATGTATAGAGATCCTATAACCAATAAACGTGGCACAAAAAAAAGTATTGATAAAATTAAAAGACAATTAAATTTAGGCTTTGAACACGTTTCTAGGCTTGAAGAAGCTACAATAATTGCTCAAAAAGCTCTAGATGAAGATATTATTTTTAATAATAGAAAGGAAATACATTTAAATAAATATTTATTAAATTTTTTTGATTTTGAAAAAAGTCCTTATTTTAGTAGAAAAATATTATTAGACAAAGATTCAATTTCACCAGATTATGTTTCTACACGTAGAAATATAATAAAAAACCATGTAATTCCACTAATAAGTAATAGTTTTTGTATTTCTGAGGTTTCAATTACATTCCTTGAGGATATTCAAACAAAATTAATAACAAAGAAAAAATTAAGTTCAACTACAATTAATCAAATAATGAATTCTATTTCTCAAGCTCTTGAATATGCAAAAAAAGAAAACTTATTGCCCTATTCACAAATTACAAAAGTAGAACCAATAAGAAAAAATATTAAAACAAGAGGTATTTTAAGCAATGAAGAAACAAAAAATCTTATGGAATACTTAAAAACATCAAATGATATCAAAACATATTTAGCAATCAGCCTTTCCTTAATTACTGGAATAAGAAGCGGAGAATTAAGAGCTTTAACTACAGATCAAATTGATAACGGATTAATTGTTATTGATAGAGCATATGCAAATTTAGCAAAAACAAAAATTCCTAAAGGTAAAAAAAGTCGTATAGTACCTTGTCCTAAAGAACTTTGCGAAAAGCTAATTGAACTCTCAAAATTAAATCCAAATATTACAGATGATAGAAACTTAGTATTTTGGAGCAAAAAACAAGACAAGGTATTATCTTCTCATTATTTTAATACAAAATTTCAACAAGCTTTAATCAAATCTAAAACATTAAGTAAAGAAGAAATTGCAAATAGAAATATATCTTTCCATTCTTTAAGGCACATGGCCAATACACTACTTAGAGGAAGTGTAGATGAATATATATTAAGATTAACAATTGGACACTCTAGTGAACAACTTTCGGATATCTATTCACATATAGAAGATACTGCTATTGAAAGTATTAGAAAGGCTCAAGAAAAAAATATTTTGCCTTATATATTATAATTAATTTATTCTTATAACTTATATATTATTAAAAAAAATGTTATTTTTAATTATGGAAAATTTAATTACTATAGAAAATGCAAGCATAAGACGAAAAAATAAAATTATTTTAGATAATGTTTCATTCAGAATTAAAAAAGGCGAACATATTGCTATTTTAGGCCCAAATGGAGCTGGGAAATCTACTTTATTAAATATATGTTCAATGGAAATTCATCCACTTTGGAGTGAAAATCTAAAAATTATTAGATTTAATAAAGAAAATATAAGCAAAGAAGAGCTTAGAAAACATATTGGCGTAGTATCACAAGTTATATTTCAAATGTGTAATACAACCTATACTGTACAAGATGTTGTTGCTAGTGGCATTTTTTCTTCCATAGGCTTTGATTTTCATCACAATGTTACTAAAGATAATTGGGATATGACGTATCATACTCTTGAAGAAAATTACTGTTCTCACTTGAAAGATAAAACAATGAAATCTTTATCAACTGGTGAAGCACAAAGAGTTTTACTCTCTAGAGCATTAGTACATAATCCAGATTTATTACTACTTGATGAAGCTGCTACAGGATTAGATTTTCCATCAAGGTCTCATTACAGAGATGCATTAAAAAATGCAATAAATAAGGGTAAAACTATAGTTATGATAACTCATGAATTATCACAGATTTTACCAGAGATTAATAAAATTGTTTTAATGAAAAATGGAAAAATATATAAAGTCGGAACAAAAGAAGAACTATTGAATGAACAAACTCTTAGTGATTTATATGATCAAAGAGTTTATGTCGCTAAACAAGATGGAATTTATTCAGCTTGGTGCTAATATTCAATAAATAAATATTTATACGTTTTTTATGCGATTTTTTTATCAATATATTGTTTAAGACAATTAAGTATGTTATTTTAAACTAACCTATTTAGTTTGGAGGAATTATGTCAAATTATAAAATTAGCACAAAATGTATTCAAAGTGGATACGAACCTGGAAACGGTGAACCAAGACAGTTACCGATTTATCAAAGCACAACATATAAATATGATAGTTCTGAAGAAATGGCTCAATTATTTGATTTAACAAAAGATGGTCATATGTATACAAGAATATCAAACCCAACTGTAGCTTGTGTTGAAGCTAAAATTGCTGATTTAGAAGGTGGCGTTGGCGCTATGTGTACTTCCTCAGGTCAAGCAGCATCATTAATTTCAGTTTTGAATATTGCCGAAGCTGGAGATAATATTCTTTCTTTAGCTACTATCTATGGTGGTACAACTAACCTTTTCTCAGTTACTCTAAAAAAAATGGGGATTGAAACTCGTTTTATTACACTAGATATGGATGAAAAAGATATTAGTAAATTAGTAGATGATAGAACTAGATTATTCTTTGCTGAAACTATTGCAAATCCAGCTTTATATGTTTTGGATATAGAAAAATATGCAAATATTGCTCACAGTCACAAGATTCCTCTAATAATTGACAATACTTTTGCAACACCTATTCTTTGTAGACCTTTTGAATTCGGTGCTGATATCGTAATTCATTCAACTACAAAATATATGGACGGGCATGCAACTGTTGTAGGTGGAGCTATAGTTGATTCTGGCAATTTTGATTGGACAGTTGATAATAAATATCCTCAATTAACTGAACCAGATGAATCCTATCATGGTGTTATTTACACAGAAAGTTTTAAAAATGCTGCTTATATTGTTAAAGCAAGGACACAGTTAATGAGAGACTTAGGATCAACTCCTCAACCAATGACTGCATTCTTACTTAATCTAGGATTAGAAACCCTAGCTTTGAGAATCAAAAAGCATAGTGAAAATGCACTAGCTGTTGCTAAACATATTTCAAAAAGCGATAAAATTGAATTTGTTAATTACCCTGGTTTAGAAGATGATGATTCCTACCAAAGAGCTCAAAAATATCTTTATAAAGGTTATAGCAGTGGCGTAGTGTCTTTCGGAATTAAAGGTGGCAGAAAGAATGCACAAATATTTATGGACAATCTAAAATTAGCAAAAATTGTAGTTCATGTTGCTGATGCTAGAACAAGTGTTTTACATCCTGCTTCAACTACTCACAGACAATTAACTGATGAACAACTAGTAAACTGTGGCATTAGTCCTAACTTTATTAGATTTAGTGTTGGAATTGAAGATATAGAAGACATTTTAAACGACATTGATCAAGCTTTAGCAAAGGTCGAATAATGCCAATAAGAATACCAAATGATTTACCAGCAAAAGCAATTTTAGAAAGCGAAAATATTTTTATTATGGACGAAAATCGTGCTTACTCACAAGATATTCGTCCACTAAAGATAGCTTTAATAAACTTAATGCCTACAAAGATTAATACTGAAACGCAATTGACTAGATTATTAGGTAATACCCCTTTGCAAGTAGAACTTGATTTAATTCAAATGAGTTCTCACGAATCAAAAAACACTAGTAGTGATCACATGCTTGCCTTTTATAAGACTTTTAAAGAAATAAAAGATAGTTATTATGATGGAATGATAATTACTGGAGCTCCTGTAGAACAACTTGAATTTAAAGAAGTAACTTATTGGGATGAACTTTGCGAAATAATGGAATGGTCTAAAAAACATGTTCACTCAACTTTACACATTTGTTGGGGTGCTCAAGCAGGTCTTTATTATCATTATAATATTCAAAAATATCCTTTAGAAAAAAAATTATTTGGCATTTATAAGCATAAAGTTGTTTATAAACACCCAATTTTATTAAGAGGATTTGATGAAATTTTCCCAGCACCACATAGTCGTCATACAACAATAAAAGTTGAAGATGTTAAAAAATGTAAAGATTTAAAAATTTTAGCTTACTCAAAAGAAGCTGGGATTTATGCTATTTCAAGTGATAAAGGTAGACATATTTTTATTACTGGTCATAGTGAATATGATAGAGATACTTTAAAAGCAGAATATTTAAGAGATAAAGAAAAAGGCTTAGATATCGATGTTCCAGTTAATTATTTTCCAAATGATGACCCAACTAAAACACCGATTGTAAGTTGGAGATCACATGCTAATTTATTATTTAGTAACTGGCTTAATTACTTTGTATATCAAACAACTCCATTTAACTTACAAGAGATTAGTAAAGATTATTAACCTATTAAATATCCACAATCTACAACAATGCATTGACCATCAATCGCTTTGTTATTTGCTAAGAAAGATACTGTAGAAGAAATATCTTCAACTTTTACAGTATCTTTTAATATTGCCCTTTCAATAAACATATCTCTAACAGGATTATCTTTTTGATATAGGTATTCAGCTTCAATTAAACCAGGAGCAATTGCATTTACTCTAATTTTTCTACTTCCTAATTCAGCAGCTAAACTTTTAGTATATGAAACAATAAACCCTTTTGAAGCATCATAATGGGCAGTTTGACCAAAACCTGGATGAAATGCATTAATTGATGCAATATTAATAATTGAACTATTATTATTCATAGATTCAATAGCATGTTTAATTGTTAAAAAAGTACCTTTGATGTTTATATCAATTACTTTATTAAAGTCATCTATTTCTAAATCTTTTTGGTAGGATAAAGAAAAAACTCCAGAAACAACGACTAATAAATCAATATTATCAATTTGATTAAATAATGATTCTACATCACTTTCATTTCTTACATCAAGTTTATGAGATTTTGCACCAAAATCTTTTTCAAGTTTATTTGCTTTAGCTAAATTAGAAGTATAAGTAAATTCTACTTGATAATTTTCTTTTGAAAGAGCTTCAACAATAGAACATCCAATATTACTTGTTCCTCCAATTATTACTGCTTTCATTTTCTATCCTCATTTATAGACAAACTGATTAATATCACATTTATCACTTAATTCATTAATAATATCATCATCATAAGAAATAAAATCATTTTCACCAAACCCAGGTATTACAGTAGTTGCAACAAGCGCCCATTTCCCTCCAGGGAGCAATTTGGTAGCTTGCCAAACATCTTTTTTTACTAAATTGATTGATTTATAGTTTTCTACTACTTTACCTAATTCTATAGATTCAAAATTCTTATCATTATCATATGTTATTTGAATTAATGGATCCCCATCTAAAAAATACCAAATCTCATCTTTTAAAACTTTATGTAAAGAGGAAAAAGAATTGGGAGTAACCAAATAATAGATACAACTCCCAATTACATCATCAGCATTTTTTAAGGTAATAATTTTATTAAAATATCCACCTTCAACATCCAAAGGTTGAAGGTTTAATTTTTTTATTATTTCTTTATAATCTACCATTGTTTTACAATTGCTTTTACTAATTTTGTAAATTTCTCTTTTACTAATAAGCTTGTTTCTAAAACTTCTTTATGATCCAAAGGTTGATCTAAAATACCAGCAGCCATATTAGTTAAACAGCTAATACCCATAGTCTTTAAACCCATATGAGAAGCGGCAATTGCTTCAGGAACTGTAGACATACCAACTGCATCAGCACCTAACAATCTAGCTAATTTAACTTCAGTTGGAGTTTCATATGAAGGACCTGTGAATAATTGGTATACACCTTCTTTTAATTCAATATCTAACTCATTAGCAGTTTTTTTAGCAAAAGCTCTTAAGTCTTTATCATAGGCATTTGACATATCAAAGAAACGAGGTCCAAGTTCATCATAGTTTTTTCCACGTAAAGGATTATCAGCAATCAATTTTATATGATCTTTAATAAGCATCAAATCACCAGGTTTCCAATTCTCATTAACACAACCAGCGGCGTTAGTTAATAATAAATTTTCAATACCTAATCTTTTAAATACTTGAATTGGGAATACAACAGTATCCATTCCATAACCTTCATAATAATGGAATCTACCTTGCATACATAAAACTCTTTTGCTTTCTAATGTACCAATTACTAATCTTCCAGCATGTCCCTTTACTGTGGACTTTGGAAAAGAAGGAATTTCTGCATAAGGAACAATAGTAGGATTTTCAATTTCGTCAGCTAAATCACCTAATCCACTTCCCAAAACCATAGCAATTTGTATTTGGGATTCCCCAGCTTTACTTTTTATAAAAGACGCAGCTTGATCTAATTTTTCTAGTAAATTTTCCATATTCATCTCCATTTTTAATGTTCTCAAAGTTTAACACATAAAAAATAATAAATAAACTAATATGTTATTATTTAATACTTTATCTGTAATAACTTTGCCCAACCTAAAAAGAAGAAATCAGCAATTTGCTTTGAATATTCAAACGCCTCATCTCTATCTAAATCTAGTTTGATAATCTCAATCATATCTTTAACTAAATTAGAAATTAAAACTTTTATAACGTTTTCATTAGGTCTTATAAAATCAACACCTAATTTTTCTAATACATCTAAATAAGTAATAAAAGCCTCAATTTCATGAGTCACAATTATATCTAAATGTTTATGGTAGCTTGTCCCCTTACCTTTAACCACCAATTTCCAAGCTATTGGATCTGCATAAATATAATCTAAAAAAAGTTCAATCCCAGCAAAATGATTTTTTTTAATATTAATCATTGTTTCTTGAAAATCTAAATCATTAATTTTTTTTATTGCCTTTAAATATTTATGATAATATTCCTTTGGCAATGGACCAATTGCAGCTTCATATAGTTTTTCTTTATTTTCAAAATAACCATATATAGCACCTGTAGATACTTCAGCCTTATTTGCAATATCCCTAATATTTGCCTTCTTAAAACCTTCATCTAAAAAAATAGTTCTAGCTACTTCAATAATTAAATTCTTTGTGTTCAAATTAAGTTTTCCCCTACATATGTTTAATATATTTATAATTATTTTTAATATTGTCAATTGGTATAAATAAAAAAATATTTATCAAATATCACATATATTAAAATACATAAAAAATAATTTATTTTTGTGGTATAATCATTTTAAAGGAGCAAAAACATGAAGAAATTTATTATTTTTGCGTTACTATGTTTAGTAAACAACTTTTTATTTGCACAAGGATCAACTATGGAAAAGCAACAAGAATTACAAATCAATCAAGACTATATTGGCTATTATTCTGGCGATTTGATAATCGATGATAACAACAAACTACCAATAATTGTTGAGATTAAGGATAACCTAGTACTTTTTTCATCTCCAGCTCAAAATGCTAATAATATAGAATTATCTTATAATATAGAGAATAACAACATCAAAATAGAATCAAATCAATTCAAATTTTCAATTGAAGGAATTATTACAAAAGATTCAATAATTGGTCAATTTAAACAAAGTGGAATGGATTTTAATATTCAATTGGACAAAAAAGATGCTAGTGAAATAAATTCAATTAATAGACCACAAACACCAAAAACTTTTAATTATGAAACCAAAGATATAACAATTACAAATAAAATTAATGATAGAAAATATTATGGTAGCTTAACTACTCCAATAGAAAATACCCAAAATACCATTATTTTATTTATTACAGGAAGTGGTATACAAGATAGAGATGAAGAGCTATTTAATCATAAACCATTCTTAGTTATTAG
Source organism: Sphaerochaetaceae bacterium (assembly GCA_963678415.1). Taxonomy (GTDB): domain Bacteria; phylum Spirochaetota; class Spirochaetia; order Sphaerochaetales; family Sphaerochaetaceae; genus Pleomorphochaeta. The sequence goes on from OY782833.1 coordinate 616,564, forward strand.
TAATTACTTAACCAATAATGGATATTACACTCTTCGTTTTGATGATTATGGATTCCATGGTGAAGATATTACAAATCAAACTACATACGATATAATAGATGATATTTCATCTCAAATTGATTATATTAAAACTGAATTACCAAATTTAAAAATTGTATTATTGGGACACAGTGAAGGAGCTATAGTAGCTCAAGCTTTAGCAAATAAAGTTGATGCAATTATTTTAGAAAGTGGCCCCGCAATTAGTGGTGAAGAAACTTATAAATTCCAAGTTTTACATGCTTTAGAAGTTAACAATGCTAATCAAAATACGCTAGATTTATTTTCAGGAAAAATTGATGAAGTAACAAGTGCTTTAATGAATGATGATTTATCTATTAAACAAAAGAAAGCAGTAGTTGTTCCATATATAAAAATGCTAGGTAATAATAATAATGAATCAATAGAAGCTTCATTTAACACTTTATCATCAAAATGGTATACAACATTCTTAAAGATTAATCCAAGAGATTATATTAAAAAAATTAATATCCCAACATTAGTTTTACAAGGCACTAATGATACTCAAGTTGATGCTGATTTAAATATCCCTATCTATAAAGAATTATTAAAATCAGATAAAAAAATAATTGTTTATAAAGACTATAATCATTTATTACAAAAAAGTACTACAGGAGAAGTAAGTGAATATAATCAAATTCAAACTACTATTGAACCAAACGTTCTAGTTGATATTTTAAATTTCTTAAATTCCCTTAATTAAATGATATGAAAAAATTTAAAAATCTAAACCTTATTCCATATATGTTTATAACTTTTGTACTTGTTTTTGTACTTATAAATCTATATATAAAAAATAATTTTAATTTTACATTGGCTGAAATGACATTTTTCCTAACCAAAGAAAAATTTTTATTAATTGCTTCTTTGTTTACTGATAAAGAAATACAATCATACCTATTATTAGCAACAGTAATTGATGTAGTTTGGCCAATTACATATTGCTTATTCTTTTACAGCTTAAATTATAAAACAATTTTAAATAAAGAAATAAGAAAATATATTAATTTCTATATTTTATTCATATTTTTAATTGATATGTGTGAAAACTATCTTACGGTTAGATTTTTATTAACCAATAATATTAGTAACGTTCCACTTTGTGTACTTGCTACTAATATTAAATGGTTTGCTATACTAATTATTGTTGTAATTAGCATAATTAATTTATATAAATATTTAAAAAAATATTCTTTTAGTGAATTAATTCAAAACTAAAGCAAAAGGAATTGGTCTCTCTGCTTCTGTAACTTTATCAATTTTTCTATCAGCAATTTTTAAATATTTTTTACCTTCATAAATGATTTGAGCTGATCCCCCACCATCAAGGTTAACTAAATTATCTATTCCATAAGATTTACAGAAAGTTGAAAATTCCAAAAGAGAGGCACCACAGCTTTCAAGGCCTTTTTTATAACCTAATTTTCCAGCACCTTCTGCCCAAATTATTATTGGAGAGCCTTTATATTGTCCTAATCCAATTCTAGCAGCTCTTCCTTTATCAAAATCAAGAGGATAAACTGTAGATGGGAAAGGAACACCTTCTCCTTTATAAAATGGAGATACAAGCGATTTAACTTGGTTATTATTTACCACCATTGCAGGTCCAACTTGTATACCAAGCTTATAATTTGAAAAATCACCTAAATATTCTACGTCAGTATTATTTATGCAAACTTTATAATTTGTTTGAATTACAAACCCTGCCATTGGGACCTCTACTTCCCCATTATCCTTAATAGCAACTACTTTATTTTTTACAATAATAATAGAGCTACCTTCACACTTAGGAGTTGTTCTAGTATTTGGTCTAGAATAAAAGATTGCATTTCTATCATTTATAAAAGCTTGATTATCAATTGAAACTTTAAAATCATCAATAATTAAATTTTTAATATAAACTTTATTATTATAATCAACTAATAAACACTCTCTATGATTCAATGGAGGTAATATTACTTTTGAATTTTCTAGAGCTAGTCCATGTGGGGTACCTAAAGAACCATATAAAGAATCTAGATCAGTTCTATCCATTAAAAAGAAATGACTATTAACTTTAAGTTTATAATTCTCTAATTCTGATAAATATCCCATATCTTTTGATACTGGAATAAAATCAATAAAAGAATCTAAACCTTTAGCAAAATATACATTACCTAATTTTAATAGTTGATTATAATAAGACTGTAATTTAGAATCTTCAAATGTTAAAACTTCATCATTAAGTTTAACTTGATTATTCTTATTAGCCTGATCAAAATAATAATTTAATAAAACTTGATCATCAAAAATATAACCAATTTCAGTATTTCTATCTAAGTCAATTTTTAAACCATCAATATTATAAAATACCATAAACCCATAAATTGCAGGGTTTTTAGGAATAATATTAACTTCATATAAATGTGCTAAAGCTTTAACGCTTTTTAAATTAAAATTGGGAGATTTAAATAATAAATCATCCCAATCAAAACCACTTATCAGCTGGTAATTTTGAATATTACCATCTGATAAGTTAACTTTTACTATTTCGCTTTTCATTTCTAACCTTTAATTCCAGAAGAAACAGAACCTTCAATTATATATCTTTGGCAGAAAATAAATACTATTACTAATGGTAATATTGATAATACACTACCAGTTAACAATAAATTCCATTTAGCAGAATACTGTGATTGGAATTGAGTTAATCCTAAAGTAACTGTATATAATTTTTCTTTTGTCAAATATAACATTGGTCGTAATAAGTCATTCCAGTTATTCATAAATGCAATAATAAATAATGTAGCAGCTGGAGCTGAACATTGAGGCAAGAATATATGAAGATACATCTTCCAAGCATTCGCACCATCTATAATACCAGCATCCAATAAAGCATCAGGAATTTGTTCAAAATATTCTTTAAGCATAAAAGTACCAAATGCACCTGCTAAGAAAGATGGAACAATCAAAGGTAAGAATGTATCTAACCAATTCAATTTCATCATAATATAATATTCAGGGATTATGATAACTTGAACAGGAACCATTAATGTAATTAATAAAAGTGTAAATACAATTTTACTACCTCTAAAAGTCATTCTTGCAAATACAAAGCCACCTAAAGTACAGATTATAACTTGACCTAATGCAGCTAAGGAACATACAAAGATAGAATTCCATGTATATCTTCCAAAATTATATTTACCAATTACAATTTTATAGTTTTCAAACATATTAGATTTGAAAAGTAAATCTGGTACTTTAAATACACCTTTGCTAAAAATATTTTGTTCTGTATTAAATGAATTCTGTAACATCCATAAGAAAGGAAAAACAGCAATCAAAGCGGCAATAACAATTAAAACCATTCTAAGAACAACCATTGAGTCATCGTTTCTTTTTTGATTCATATTCTCCCCCCCCTATTCTAAAGGCTGTGCCCAGTTTTTCTTAATATAGAAATTCATTATTGTTAATATACCTACGAACAATAATAAAACAAATGCAACAGCTGAAGCATAACCAACTCTATAATAAACAAACGCATTTAAATAAACATCATAAACTAAAGTATTTGTGGCATTTTGAGGGCCACCTTTTGTCATTGCATATATCAATTCAAAGTTTTTAAATGAATCAATAATTGAAACTGTTAACACAAAGAAAACAGTTGGTGATAACATAGGAAGTGTTATTCTAAAAAATCGTTGTATTTTACTTGCCCCATCTACAGTAGCGGCTTCAAGAGTTTGTGCAGAAATTCCTTGCAATCCAGCTAAGAATAAAATCATGCTATAACCAGCCATTTTCCAAACTTGTACTGTAGCAACAGTAGATAAAGCTAATTTTGGGTCTCCTAACCAATAAGGTGCAGTTATATTAAATGATTCTAATATAGTTGCAAATAAACCTACATTTGGTCCTAAGATCCAGTTCCATACAATACCAACAGCAACAGCTGAAGTTACTACAGGTAAATAAATTACAGCTCTAAAAAAAGCTATAGATTTTAATTTAACATTAATTAATACTGCTAAAATTAAACCAAATATAATAGAACCAATAACATAAATTATTGAAAACTGAATTGTATTTGTAATTGTTTGAATAAAATTTTCATTATGGAAAGCTTCAATATAATTGGAAAAACCAAGAAATTTAGGAGATCCTAATAATGACCATTTAGAAAAACTTAAAACAAAGGCCCAGATTATTGGTACTATTCTAAAAACTACTAATCCGATAATTGTTGGCAACAAAAACAACCAAGGGGTTAATCTTCCATGCCACAATAATTTTTTATTTTTCATGTGAATCCCTTATTTTACATAAATGGCTACAAAAAATGTAGCCATATAATTAATTAAAATAAAAAGTTTTATTTATAATATCTGTCTAGAACAGTATTAATTGATTGTTCACCTTTAGCTAAAGCTTCATCAAAACTTAATTCACCATTGATAACACCATCGATTAAACCATTGAAACCTAATGCTTCAGCAGCACCATAACCTCTCCATTCACTCCAACCTTTTGTGAAAGAAGTTGTCATATTGCTAGCTGCTTGTTCTTTAAGAATATACATTTCAGCAGGTTTTTGATTAGGATCAGCAAAAGCATCAGATTCAGTTAATGCTTCGTATGAAGGAATCTTACCAGCCATATACATATCAAGTGATAAACCAGCACCAGCTACATACTTTGTGAATTCCCAAGCTTCTTGAGGATTCTTTGTATTAGGAGCAATTGAATAAGAGTCAGCCCAAGCATAAGTTATTGGATTTGTTGTACTAGGACCTGTAGGAATCTTTGCAATACCCCAGTTCATTGAAGGATCAGCAACGTTTCTGTTATTATCAATATTCCAAGAACCATCAACCCACATTGCAGCAATACCTTGAGGGAAGATATCTTGTTGTCTATAAGAACTCATATCTTTTTGAGATGGAGCACTCTTATCAACTAATACTAAGTTTGTTAACATTTTTAATGCTTCAATAGCAGCAGCATCTGGTTCAAACTTCATAGTATCACGATTTAATAAATGTCCACCATTTGCATATACCCAAGATTCAATTTGTGCATAACGACCATAGAACCAGAATCCATATTGATCAATTTTGCCATCATTATCTTTATCAATTGTTAAAGCTTTAGCAGCTGATCTAAAGTCATCCCATGTCCAATCATCTGTTGGATATGCAATACCTGCTGCATCAAAAGCATCTTTATTATAATATAAAGTTGTTGTTACTAAAGCAAAAGGAAGTGCATAGTAATGATCTGTAGCACTAACATCTCTAACAGCATCTAATAAAGCTGGGTAGAATTCTTCTCTAGTATTATCTGAATTAATGAAATCATCTAATTCTAAAACTAAACCATTTTCTGCCCATTCTTCTAAAGTACTAGAACTCATAGTAAATACATCTGGTAATTTATTTTGGTTAGCTAAGATTCTAATCTTTGTCCAATACTCTTTAGTACTAACAATTGTATTGTTAATAGTAACATTAGGATGTGTTGCTTCATAAGCAGCAATAATTTCCTGATTTTTTTCTTGCATATCAGGGTCCCAAGTCCACCATTCTAATACTACAGGTTCGTCAGAACTTGCACTGCTTTCTTTTTGACCATTCGCAAAAACACAAGTTAAGCTTACAGAAAAAACAACTAAAAATGCAATTAAAATTTTCTTCATTTTCTCTCTCCTTAAAAAATTTTTAATACTTGAAATTTTAAATATATATAAACTTTCGTCTGGTTCCATTATATAATTTAATCAACAAAATGCAACAACATTTAAAAAATGTTATCAAATTGTCATATTTTTCCATATAAAATTCCAGAAATCACTGCAGTAAGGGGAGCAGTAAGCACTAATCCAAAACTACCTATTATTGTGTTCAAAATCTCAGAACTTACATAATTTAAGTTTAATATTTGAAGTAACGGCGTCCCTTGAGCTAAGAAAACTAACAAAAGTCCCATATAACTACTAGAGTAAGCTAACAATAAAGTAGTTGTCATTGTACCAATAACTGTTCTACCTACCCTTAACCCGGAGAGAATTAATTGAGTTTGAGTTAAATCTTTATTATGTTTATGAACTTCTTCAATACTTGTTGCAACATCCATAGAGATATCCATTAAAGCACCACTTGCTGCCATAAAAATCCCAGCTATAAAGATTTCCGTTATATTAAGATTTGCATACCCACTATATAATAAGGATTCCATAAATGGTTTTACAGCCCCACTAATTTTTAAGGCTCTAGTAAAAATATAAGCTAATAAGCAAGTTACTAAAATACCACTTACTGTACCTAAAAAAGCAGCTATCCCCTTAATAGAAAAATCTCCAATCAAAAACAGAATTACAAAGGATAAAACAATTACTACTATTAAAGATACCATAATTGGATTAAAACCTAATAAAAACAATGGTAATAATACTTTAAATATCATAAGAGCTGAAAAACAGAATGAAATTAATGCCTTAAAACCTGTCCATCCAGCAAAAATCAATAAAAAAGTTCCAAAGATAACCATAAGCATTATTTCAATATTTATTCTATAAACACCTACTAAAGTAACACTTTTAAGATTATTTTCTACAACATAAGGGGTAATTAAAACTTTCATATCTTTTTCATAAACTGTATCAAGTTCCATTTTACCCATTAAATGATTAACACCCTTAACAATTTGATTTTTATAAGGGCCATTTAATATTTTAACTTCAATACTTTGATTTCCTACTTTTGCAATTCCATATTGTTCTAAATTTAAATTATCAACACTAACCACCTCAGCTTTATAGGCTTTAGGTGATTGTGCTGAATTAAAACGGCTAGGAATAAATACAAGAATTACAGTAACAATACACAAAAGTATTGAGAATTTTTTACTTAAATTATTATCTTTTATTCTCATATCATTTTTTAGTTTGTAATACCCATTGCATTATACATAATTGTAAAAATATCTGTGTTATCGAACATACCAGTTACTTTTTCACTATATGGACCAATTGCATAAGTAGCTACTGGAACTGCTGTATGAGAATAAGAAGTAAATGCAACCCCTGCTCTTTGGTTCAAAATATGAGTAATTTCCATGATAAATGGTTCATAACCACCATACAATAAGTAATCAGCAGTTTGTGTACCTTTTATAACTTCACCAGCAATTGATCGCTTTAAAGCATCACTTAGTTCTACTTTTTCATCAGCGTTTAAATTAGTTAAACCAAAATAGTTATCTAAATCATCAATTAAATCATTAAGATTACAATTTGCTAAAGTATGGGAAGCTTTATATTTTGAGAAAACATCACTACCATATTTTTCATAAGAGATTTTTTGATTTTGTAGTTGAGAATAAGCACTTTCATACTCAGTTCCAGCAAACCCTAATGTTAATCCACCAGTTTCATGGTCGCCTGTTACAATAATAAGTGTATTTTCTGGATCTCTATTGTAATAATCAATTGCAATTTGAACAGCTTCTTCAAAAGCGATTGTATCATCTATTGCACTAACAGCATCATTTGCGTGACAAGCATGGTCAATTCTTCCACCTTCTACCATTAAGAAGAAACCATCATTATCTTTACTTAAGGTCTTAATTGCCTTATCTGTTAATTGTGCTAAAGTTGGTTGATTAGCTTTATCAATTGCATAATCTAAGTGAGAAGAACCAAATAAACCTACAATCTTATCACCCAATTGTGGATTATAATTTAAAAAAGCTTGAGTATCAGATTCACTTATAAAAGCCTTATAACCCATCTTCTTCATTTCTTCAATTAAATCACGATTATCAGTTCTTTTAGATTTTAAATTACTAGCATTTGTTTTTCCAACAAAGTTTCTATAACCACCACCAGCTAAAAAATCTACACCGCTATAAGCTTCATCAACTGCAATGTCATTTTCTGCATCTCTATCAACATTGTTAGCAAGGAAAACTGCTGGAGTTGCATGGGTTACTCTTGTTGTTGTAACTATGCCTGTTGATTTATCTAAATCTTGAGCATAATCTAAAATTGTTTTTAAATTATTTCTATTAGAATCAACAGAAATAGCACCACAATAGGTTTTACTTCCAGTAGCTAAAGCTGTACCAGCAGCAGCTGAATCAGTTATTAATCTATCTTCAGCATATGTTGTTGTTAATCCTTGATGTTCAAAATTTTCGAAATTTAAAGTTGTTAAGAATTGATGTTCTTTAGCTCCTAAATAAGCATCTGTTGTTGCTACTTGTGCAACACTCATACCATCACCAATTAATAAAATAATATTTTTCGCTGGTTTTGATGAAGTTTCAACTTCAAAATTTTGATATTCATTTGTGCCTTCTGCAAATATAGAAAGGCTTACAAGAGTCACAAGCATAAGTAGAATTAATTTTTTTTTCATACCTTATTTTCTCCTAATTTAATCTATTTTCAAATTACAGAGAAAATGTTTGTAAATAACTAAATTCCTATTAAGAATTAATATAATGTATTAAAATTTTGTTAACATATTATCTAGCGAATGCTTCTTCTATTACCTTATAAGCTCCATCATACACACCAATTTTATTTGCATTTATAATTGCAGTATTCATATTAATTAAACACTCAGGATTTTCAATTAATAGTTTTAGCATATTTATCGTTTGCTCATAGGTTTCACACTCATAAGTACCATCACCAATTTCACTTGAATGTATCGCACCCCATTTTTCATGACCACCAACTCGTTTTAGTAGTAATTTTGGAATAGGATAAAAAGATAGTTCACTGGGTTTTGTTATTAATAGATCACTTAATCTCATTAAAATATTTGTAGAATAAACTGCACTAAAAATATCTTCATTATAGAAAATATGCATATTATCAGTTACAAAGAAATTTTTTGCTTCATTATATGAGGTATGTCTTTCAATATCTTTAAATTCATTTATAAAATAATTAAACACATTTTTGTGATCACCAACATTAATTAATACTATAGCTTTATCTTTTAAATAATTAATGATGTTTTTATATAGTTTAACTTGTGCACCTGCACCACCTACTGTTAATAAAACAACAGGTTTTGTTTTTTGTTTTGCATTTTTAATTCTTTGATTACAGTCAGTTTTGATATTACTTACCAATTCATGATCAATATAATGTCCAACCATTTTAATATCATTATCACAAAGATTAACAATATTAGATTGTCCCATATTTCTTAAAGTTCTATAACCAAGATATGCTGAATGAGTTTGAACAGTATGTAATGATCCTGGAGCAAAATGTAATGCCATTGGCCAGTTATCAGGAATTGCATTAACAACTTTTGTCATTTTTGCTTCATTAGCTACTTGAGCGGTCCAAGCATGAGTGCCTACAAATGGAATATCTTTATCTAAATCATTAAAAATTTGAGTCATAAACTTTGCATTATATAAATCTTTTGCATTATAAGATAATTTAGCAAATCCAACACTATTTAAAGGTTCCCAATAATATTTATTAAATAATTTATTTTTTTGAGATAACCGAGAACCAAAAGAATATAGATTATTTTGATGTGCTATCAATTTAGAACCTGGGTAATCACCAAAAGAAGCTAAGTCCATCCAAATTGGTGTTTTATTTAAATATTTTGCTGCACTACACATTGCAAGTGCAATTCTATAATGACCAAATCCCATACGAATATTACCAATTATGACGGGATTTTCTACTTCTAATTTTAATTTTTTATCAGATAAAATTAAATTATATGTGTATAAATTACTCAAAATCTCATTAGAAATAAGTGATAAATGATATTCTTTATCCTTTTTATCTCCAAATTTTTTTTTATTCTTTTTATATGACTTTATTGCTTTATTTTCATCTTTCTTTGAAATTTGATTTCCAAAAATATCCATTGACTCTATTCCTTAATTTATTTTGACAAATCAAAATAGTGATGATAGTATTACTATCAGCATGAGAGTAATACTATCATTAGCAATTAGGAGCTGTCAATGGAAAGTTATAATTTAACAATGGAAAAATATAAAAACAAAAATATTGAAAAAGTGCTAAAAGTGACTTTTGAATTAACGAGCTCTAAAGGTATACAAAATGTCACATTTAATGAGATTGCTACAACTGCAAAGATTGGTGTTGCTTCAATTTATCGATATTTTAAAAACAAAGATAATCTTATAAGTGAATGTGCGATATATTATTTAAGAAATATCATTAATGATATTATGAGAACAGTTAATTCGATCTCTTTTAAAGAAAAAACAGCTATTGAAGAATTTGAAGAATTATTAAATTTTTATATCAAATACTTTGAAAAACATATTGATTTTTTAAAATTCTTAAACGAATTTGACACCTATTTTACATACAACAAAATGGATAAAAAAATTGAAGAAACATATAATAACTTATTTCTAAGTTTTTATGAGATAGCTCAAAAAATCTTTGATAAAGGCATAATTGATAAGTCTTTTAAAGAAGGATTAGATTTTAAAACTATTTATTTTACAGTAGCCTCCTCTCTTCTTCAAACCTGCATTAAAAGTGCAGTAAGCCCATTAATCATTCCAATTGATAATTTAATAACTACAGAAAACAAATTAAAAACAATAATAGAATTAACAATTAGTTATTGCAAAAGGAGTTAATATGTCACCAACTATTTGGATTTTTGCCTTAGGACAAATGGGTTGGGCAATGCTTGCCGGAATTATTTCTAACTGGCTAGTATATTTTTATCAACCATCTCAAGAGTCAATTGAAGCTGGACAAATTGTTTTTATTCAACAGGGTAATGTTATATTAAAAGTAATTACTTTAATTGGTTTAATAACATTCATTGGGAGAATCTTTGATGCATTTAGTGATCCCTTAATTGCAAATTTAAGTGATAAATCAAAGAATCCAAAAGGAAAAAGAATTCCATTTATGAAAAAGATTGCAATTCCTTTTTCAATTGTTACAACTTTAGTATTCTTTGCTCCTAAAAATGCAATTTCTTCAATTAACTTTTTCTGGCTTTTGATAATGCTTTTAGGGTTTTATTTATGTATGACAATATATTGCACACCATACAATGCTCTTATTCCAGTTATTGGACATGATCAAAAAAGTAGAATTGCTGTTAGTACTGCAATCTCCTTAACTTTTATTGTTGGTACTTCTTTAGCATATATTGCTCCTGTTATTTGGAATATGCTATCAAACTCTTTTTCAAGAGTAACTGCAATGAGAATAACTTTTGGATCCTTATCTATTATTGCTTGTATTTTAATGTTAATACCTACATTTTTCATTGATGAAAGAAAATTAAAACAAGTAGAATCAAACAATGAAAATGCACTGGAATCTTTAAAAACAACTTTTAGAAATAAGGATTTTAGAACTTTTGTTTATAGTGATGTTTTATATTTTACTGCATTAACTATTTTCCAAACAGGATTACCTTTTTTTGTAGTATCTTTAATGAAGCTTGAAGAAAGTCACAGTGCTACTCTATTTGTATTAATGACTGCTTTATCGTTATTATGGTATCCACTTGTTAATATTTTAGTTCCAAAACTAGGTAAGAAAAAAATGGTTATAACAGCTTTTATAATATTTGTTTTTGATTACACTCTTACCGCTTTATCTGGAATTATAGGATTTGGTGGACTTGCTTGGGGTATTTTAATTGTTGCAATTGCTTCAGTCTCTATGGCGATTTTAGGAATTCTTCCACAAGCTATGGTTGCAGATGTAGCCCAAGAAGATGAAATAAATACCAAGAAAAATAGAAATGGTATGTTTTTTGCAGCTAGAACTTTCGCCTTTAAATTAGGACAATCTCTTGCTATGCTTATTTTTACAGGCTTTGCAGCAAAAGGAATTATTGGCTATAGACTTGCAGCAATTACTGCAGCAATTCTATGTATTTTAGCTGGAATTGCCCTAACTAGATATAATGAAAAAAGAATATTAGAAACTTGCTTAAGTAACCAATAAAACTAGTATCACTAAGAAATAATATTCTTAGTGATACGCTTTTCAATTTTTAAATATTAACTGCATCTGATATACAATGAATATGTAATGGAGATAATAATTTTAGACCTTGAGCCATCAAATTACCGTCTTTTTCTCCATAGGTAGAATATTTATTAATTAAATAAGCCTTATATAAATTAAAGGTTTCTTCATCTAATTGACTTTTATGTTTTTTCATTGCTTCTAGTTGAAAATCAATTTCCATTTCAATATTAACAAAAGTATTAGGATTCTCAGTAAAATAATAACCTATACACTTAACTTCAAAAGGTTCTCCTTTTGATTTCTCAGGATAATGAGCTAAAGAACAACTTAAAACAGCTTGAGATACAGCCTGTCCAACATAAATATGATCTAAATGAGCTTCATATCTAGTGTAGGGGTCACATACAAATACATAATCTGTTTTTAATTCTCTAATCAATTTAGCAATCTTATAACTTAATTTTCTAGGGCTTTTAATTGTTCCATCTTTATAATTAAAGAAATGAAAATTCATTACACCTAAAACTTTTCCTGCCTCTTTTGCTTCATTGTGTCTAATTTCAACTAATTCATTTAAATCTTGATTAACATCCTTGGTTCCTAAGCGTCCATCAGTGATAGTCAAATAATGAATTTCACATCCCTTATCTGCTAACTTTTTAATTGTTGCACCCATTCCAATCTCATTATCATCACTATGAGGTTGAACACAAAGAACGCATTTTGCATCATCCAAACTTGGAGGATTAAATAGGCTGCTTAACATTTTATTCTGTTCCATAAGACTCTCTCCTTTCAATTAATATTGATTTAATATGATCTAATTCATTTGCTTCTAGTTTATAGAAACAAATTGGAATTATTGCTAATAAAAAAGCTATCGATGGAATTATAAATACCATAAAACTAAAACCACTTTGTAATTTAGGAGTTCTTGGTGCATTTTCAACATATTTTAGTACAACTAAACTTAGACCTAAAATTAATCTAGAAATAGTTGCTCCTAACTTAGTTAAAAACGTATTCATAGAAAAAACTATACCCTCTGATCTAAAATTATTCTTATACTCAGCATAATCTATTGTATCCATCAACATACTGGTGGTAACTATCATTGCAATTCCACTAAATAAGAAGGATAAGCCAATAAAGATTAAACCCAATACTATATTTGAGTAATCAAAAAAGTAAGGTAAAGCACTAACGAGAGCAGCAATTATACAAGTAATAATATATATTTTTCTTTTTGAGTATTTTTTTAATAACAAAGGAGATATCGTCATACCGATTAACATACCAACAACTAATGAGAGCCCAATTAATGTCATATAACTGGCATCACCCCAAGTATATACAGCAAAATAAATTTGAACACTTTGTCTTATGCTATTAATAAAATTTACTATAAATAAAGCAATCATTAATAATAATAAAGGTTTATTATATATAATGGTTTTAATATTTTCTCTAAAAGGAACTTTTTCTTTTTGTGGAATAATCCTCTCTCTTGCAAAAATTCCAGTAATAAACATTAAGATACAACCAATTCCAGCAAATATGAGAGCTAGATAAAAATAAGCATTAGCAGCTCTTTCTCCACCAAATAACTTTAAAATTGGCACAGACAATACTGATGAAATTACAACACCAATCGTAGCTCCAATTTTACCATAAGTTACTTGTTTATCTTTATCTTCAGATTTATTTGAAACTACAGAAGATAATGCCCAAATTGGAATATCACAAGAAGTAAAAATCATTCCCCATAATATATAAGTTATAGCAGCATAAATAATTTTTGAATTTGTTGAAGAAGTAATATTAGAAAAACACAAAACAGTTATTATTCCAATGAAAAAAGAACCAAATAATAAATAAGGTCTAAATTTTCCCCACTTTGTTCTAGTGTTATCTGCAATCATCCCCATAATTGGATCATTTATTGCATCCCATAAACTTGCTATTATAATAATTACACTAGCAATTGAAGCCGGTATCAATAATATATCTGTAAAATAAAACAAGATATACATAGCCATCATGTTATAAATCATGTTTTGGCCTAATATTCCAGAACTATATGTTAGTTTTTCAATAGTCTTAACTTGAGTTTGATTTGGGTCCATTATTTTTCCTTATATTCATATTTTAACACAGAAAATATTATATAAAAGAAAAACTTATTTTATTATTTCCAAGGTCTACCGCGTTTTAACCAATTATTATTTTGCCAATAGGCATAATCAACTTCACTTACACTAAATTTAATTTGCATTAATTTAGATATTCTAAACCATATCCTAATTTTTAATGAAACTTTCTTTTTATTAAAATTTTTATTAACTTTTTTTACTATTTTATTAGTCTTTTTATCAACATCTTCTAAAATTTTAGGATTTATACTCTCATAATTTTCAGCTTGTACCGGTACCCCTATTGTATGAGTTTTTGTAACACCAAAAAATGTAAAAGTTTCTTTTATTTCTTTTAAAGTTTTTTTACATACAGGACCTGCAGCAGTAGCTACAACAATTACCTGTTTATTAAACATTGTCTTCTCAGGTCTATGTATCAAAAACATAGTTGGATAATGATCGAAGAAAGTTTTTAACTGACCTGACATATGAAGAATATATACAGGAGATGCAACAATTATTAAATCTGCTTTTAGCATTTTCTCTTTTAAAGGGATAGTTATATCACTATGAGGACAATACTCTACTCCTTTTTTTACACAATTCAAACACCCAACACAATAAGGTAATTTTTCTTTATGTAAATTTATCTCAAGAATCTCATCAGATTTAAATTTATTAGCAATATTTCTTGCTATTGTAGAGGAACACCCATTTGCTCTTGGGGATCCATGAATTATTAAAGTAGTCACAACTCTGCTCCTATGTTAATAGGATAATATATATTGGTAAAAAAAACAAAAAAATTACGTTACTAATTGCAACTGTTTTTGTTGCAAATTTTCCATCTGCCCTATACTCAATTGCAAATATTGATGTCATAGTTAAAACACAACAAGCAATTTGTAAAACTAAAACATTTATTGTGTAATCATCTATTGAAACACCCAAATATACAAACCCTTTATAAACAAAATATGCAAATAATGGAGCTAATATAAATCTAACTAATAAAACAGCTACAGTATCTTTATCTGGGGCAAAATCTTTTAAACTCATTGTTCTTATATACATACCAATAAATAATAAAGATAAAGGAGTTGTCATATTAGATACATAGCCTAAAGCTGTATTTAAACTTGGAAAATATTCAATATTCATAATGTTCAATAATAATCCAATAAATAATGAAATCATAATTGGGTTAACAAACATATTTTTTATTTGAACTAAAATATGCAATTTAACATCACTTGAACCTAGATAAGACGCATCTTTAATTATGCCTGAAATACCAATTGTTAAAGTAATAATACTTCCTGCAATAAAGCCAAGCATTACTAAAGGAACACATTCCATTCCAAATATCATAGTACAAACAGGAAGACCTAAGAAAATAGTATTTGACATACTACCCATAAGGGCAAAAGTCCATTGTCTACCTTTTCTAACTTTAATAATTTTAGCTAATAAATAAGTTAGATAATATAATACAATAATAATTAATAGAGTTATGGGTAATAAAATTCCAAAAGATATTAATTCATCATGAGAAACAGAATTTACCATGCTATATAAAAGCATGCCAGGCAAACATATATTAATTAATAACTTACTAAATAAATCAATAGCTTTTTTTCCAGCCCAAGGTCTTGGATATATTACAAACCCAATCCCTAATAAGATTACCATAGTAAGGACAACTTCAAGTGCGATTTTCATTTATTAACCCTCAAATTAATTATTTCGCGAATAATAACATAATAAAAAATCTTAGTAACTACTTTTCATTAAAATCTATTATTATTTTTTCTCAATTTACCTGGAGTTGAATCTTCCATTTTCTTAAATACTCTAATAAATGAAATATCACTTGAGAATCCAGATTCTAGGGCAACCTCTTTTACGCTTTTATTTGTATTTAATAACAATTGTTTAGCAAATTCAATCCTCTTTTTATTTATTTGCTGAACAATACCAATACCACAAGTCTCTTTATATATTGTAGATAAATAAGTATTACTTACATTTAATTCTTCACTAATACTATAGAGTCCTAAACTATCATCTTTAAATGATTTATCAATTATTAAATTAACTTTATCAACAATAGTCTTTTGTGAATCATTTGTTTTAGTTTTTCCCTTAATTACAGATAAAAAAGCTTCTTTACTGATTCTAATATTCTTATCTATTTCAATATCAAACTTATCATCATATTGTTTAATCTCTTTGATTAAATTAACCAATAGATATGATGGCATGTACATGTTATTTTGAAAAACAGTATCAATACATTTATGATATAAGGAGATATTTTCTTCTTCAAACGCTTTCTTCAAATCTTGTAATACTAAATTAGTATAATCTGTATAATATTGAATACCTCTTCTATCTCTTAAAAGATATTTACATTGTTGATAGCCATAATATATATCACCAATAGATAAACACAAATCACTTATTTTTAATTGTATATCATTAACTTTGATTGAATTAATTCTTAAAACATTTTCTAATTCTTCAGATATATATTTTTTTATTTCTATATCTTCTTCTAAGTTAATAACTCCAACTAAATTTTTTTCATGTTCTAATAAATAAGTTTGGCACTCAATATCATAAAAAAGTTCATTTTTAAAGCTTTTCAAAAGCTTATTAACTCTCTCATCTTCCGAAACTATTACGATAAAGGATGAATAAGTGAAAATAATATCATATTCTTTTAATAGTAAATTACACTTTTTTTCTGGGATATAAAAACTTAATAAATTAATTAAAAATAAATTTTGAACATCATCAAATTGCTTTTTAATTCTTTCATCTTTATAAGTTTCTTCTTCTAATAAAGAATCAATTTTTTCATTAATTATTTTAAGAGAATCTTTTGAGTATTTGTTTGGGGATAATTTATATGCCAAATCTCTAAAAGGTTTAAATAATTTCTTACTAGTTCTTAGTGAATATGTTAATGATAAAACAAAACTAACTATTAATGTTAATACTGTTGCTAAAATAAAATAAATCATACTATTTTGGTAGGATGATATATCCATACTAGTAATTAAATAAACATTACTGTAAGGCAAAATATTTACATATAAAAAGCTATTTAAATATTTGATTGGTGCAATATCGCTAGAATAATTTTCACCACTTTCTAAGAAAGACGTTATATGATCATTATCATCATTTTCTTTAATTAAAATAAGATTATCATTTATATAAAAGCCAATTTCATCGATAAATGATTTATTATCTTCAATCGATAGTCCTGTTAAATCAAAATTAAATACAGTTATTTGCTTATAATTTGATTCATTAGCCTTATTTTTTGAAGTGGATACTCTTGTATAATTTAAAATATTTTCAAAATCAGGATCATAACTAAAACCAGTATTATTATTTAGTATATAGGATCTCCATTTTTCAAAGCCATTTCTCATATGGTACCCATATTCTACTAAATAAAATTCTTTGAGAGTATAAAATCCACTATTGCAGACAACTAGATCTATTTCTGGATAATAAACAAATAAAGTATCTACAAGTGGATTTGTATTAGTAAAAGAATTTAACCTTATTGAATAATTATATAAATCATCATTTTCTATCTGGCCAGTTATAATTTTTTGATTAGCAGGATCTAAAATTACGGTAGTAGAATAATTTAAAGCATTTTGAAATTGTGTTTGGACAATTGATACTAAATACTCATTTAAGGTTAAAAACTTGTTCTTTTGTTCTTTAGAAATTCTATTAAAAAAAACAATAAATAAAATAGAACAGATGAGAAAGACCAAAATACCTACACTCATCATTGCTTTAAATGTTTTGTATCTTGATATACTTAAACCTAAGTGCTTTTTTAACTTCCTCATACTAATTTAATATAAATTAAATTTTATTCATTAATCAATAACAAATTAATCATATTTATATAAAAAGTTGAACTAACTTATTTCTTAAATTGATTAAATATGCACTATTTCTAGGATAATCCTTAAAACTAAATGCACAAGATTGACCTTCTTTTATTAGTTCGATTGTTTTATCACGACCTAATTTTTCTTCTACTAAATATAGTAATTTTAAATCATTAAAACCTTCAACTTGAACTTCATTTCTAATAGATGATAAAGGTCCCGGATATACTAAGAAAGGATCACCGGAAGGGAAAGCACAATTTCCATCAGTTGTAATAAATGGATTAATACTCTCTCTAGAATTTTCACTTTCATAATAATTATATCCCCAATGCAAGAATCCTTTGATGTTATATAAATACATTAAAACACCCATAATCCTATTTCTTGAAGATTCTAAGGCTATAAATCTATTAGGAACTAGATTTCCTTGAGCTATACAATAATATGTCCATAGCTCTTCAACATTATTAACAAAAGGTTCAATATGATCATTAGATGGAATTGGTATTTCAACCAATTTATTCTCATAAAAAGAATAATCACTTAAGGCATCTATAATATTACAATCTTTTAATAAGTCTTTTACTTGATTTTTTGCAATAGCATAACTTTCAAGTGATTTTAGATTTGGTTCATCTGAAATATGGAAATATAATTTATCTTTTGAATAACCAAAATCTGCTAATGCATTAATTAAAGCAGGGATAAAAGCTTCTAAAAATTTTCTATATTCTTTATCACTAGCTTTTACATGCCAACCAAATTTCTTTTTGCTTATATAATTATTGTTTTCATCTAATTCAGAAACAATAATTTTTGGAGTTGCCATAGCACCCCATTGAGTGAAAAAATGTGCAACTTCAATATATTTTATTCCACATTTTTTACAAATATCACACCATCTTTTTAATTTATCAAAATTAAATTCATATTCATTATTTTTATAAAACACATCAACAAGTTGAACAGTAAGTCTCTCTTTATCTACATCAGTATCTAAAGATGGAGTAAAGACTGGTGTTAATAACATATTAATATCGGCTCTATTAGCTGCAAAATCAATATATTTTTCTAACAAAGCCCAATGCTCTTCACTAAAAACATCAACCTTATGATAATTTGCAATACTATCACTATGGAACCACTGTGTGTGTTTTATTGGTAATTCTGGTAAAGAACAATCAACAACATTGATTTCAATTTCTTTTTCAAAAAATACTTTATTAGTATCAATTCTCTTACCTGAATTACCTTCAAAAAAGACTTCTTCTAATTTTATTTTTACTTTAGTGTTAATAGTTTTTTCATTTGATTTAAAAGCTATCCATAAAGATTTAAATTGATTTGGTAAAGGTTTTATTAATCCTTTATTATTTGTTAATAAATCAGGATATAAACCTGGATTTGTATCAATATAAAATCTATCTCTATTTTCTGTAGCTAAATACTCACATTTAACCAAATTAACATCAAATAATTCAAAATCAATATCACCTTCAATATTAACATTAAAATATCTATTTCTAGCATCAATATCAGCATCAAATAGAGAATATACTAATTGTAAATTTAATCTCTCATTTTTAAATATATTAAATTTACTAGATTTTTCTTCTTTAACTCTTTTTGTAGGAAATACTTTTTCTAAAGAAGAAGTAAAATAAAATTCATAATCAGCCATTTTTTTAACCTAACCCTTTGTACCGCTTAATGCAATTCCTTCTACGAATTGTTTTTGTAAGAATACATATAAAATAAATGGTGGTAGGAATGTGAAAGTAGAACCAGCCATAACTAGACCATAGTTTGTTGAATAAGAACCCTTTAAAGCAGCAACTGCAAGTGTTAATGTTTTCATTGCAGGTTTTGATGCAATAATCAAAGGCCATAAGAAATCATTCCAACTAGTAATAAATGTAAATATAGTTAATGAAACTAATACAGGTTTTACAAGAGGTAAAACAATTGAAACGAAAATTCTATTTTCTCCACAACCATCAATTCTTGCAGCATCTAATAAATCATCAGGAACCCCAACCATAAATTGTCTTATTAAGAAAACACCAAATGCATTAATGATTGGCAAAATCAAAGCAATATAAGTATTCATTAATCCAAGATTCTTAATAATAACAAAGATTGGAATCATTTTAACTTGTCCAGGAATCATCAAAGTTGCTAAGTAAATTGCAAAAATTTGATCTCTAAAAGGGAACTCTTTTTTTGCAAATACATATGCAGCCATTGAACAAATGATAGCATTTAATACACAAGAAGATACTGTAACTATCGTTGAGTTTTTCAAATTTACCAATAAATTAAAGCCATCAATAACTCTAGTATAGTTAATTAAACTATAAGTAACATTAGAAAAATTTAAATCAAGAATATCTTTTTGTGTTAAAGATATCATTGCCATATATAAAAAAGGGAAAACAGCTACTATTGCATTTAATATTAGAAATACAAGTAAAATATAATAAATAACAGTTTTTTTATGTTGTTTAATCATTATTTACTCTCTCCTTTATCACTCAAAAATTTCTTTTGCAATGCTTGAAGAATCACCACAAGGACAAACATTACAAGTGCAATAGCCGCTGCATACCCCATATTGTAGCTCTTAAATGCAGCATTATATATTGTAAGGACTAAGGTAACCGTGGACATACCAGGTCCACCATTAGTCATCGTATATACCATATCAAATACTTGGAAAGACCAAATTGTTCCAAGTGTAACAATCAAATATGTAACAGCAGACAATGAAGGTACTGTTATATGACGAAATTGTTGTAAAGAAGATGCGCCATCTACTTCAGCAGCTTCATATAGTTCTTTTGGAACATCCATAATACCTGCATAGTATATTACTAAGAAATAGCCTACATTTTTCCAAACTGTAGCCATACAAACAGATAATAGAGATGAATTTTTACCACCCAACCAGTTTACTGATGGTAGATGTAGAAAATTCAATATAGAATTCATTAATCCAAAAGGTTCTAGAAAAATAGACCATAAGGTACCAACTAATACAGCAGAAGCAATTACAGGAATAAACATGGCACTTTTTATAAATTCACCAACTTTGTTTCTAAATCTCCCTGCTAAAATTGCAGCAATCACTAAGGCAAAGATGGTTTGTAAAGGCACTGTAACCACAGTAAAAACAAGAGTATTTCTTAAAGATGCACCAATATATGGATCCTTTAACATCCTTAAATAGTTTGTTAAACCTACCCATTGTGCAGGTTGTATAACATTAAATTTTGTAAAACTATAATAAATATTCATAAATATTGGTATTACGGAGAATACACTTATTAATATAAAACTTGGCAATATATACAAATAACTCATTATAGCATCATTTTTTTTCTTCATTGACCACCCCAATAGAAAATATGCTAGGGAAGGAAATGCTCCCTTCCCTAATCAGAAAATATTCAATTAAAGAACATTTGTAGAATATTCAACAGTTCTATCAATTGCTTCTTCAGGTGAGATTTCTCCCATCATCATTAATTGTAAGTTCTTACAAAGATTATCAAAAATTGTTGCTGAAGCTTTTGCTACAGGTAATGTGTGGAAATAAGGTGTATCATTTTCATACATATCTTTGAATGCAGGATAGTCATTATATTCTTCAGTCTTTGTAATAGGTGTAAATGGTGAAATTTCAGTATGGAATCTTGTCATAATTGGAGCAGAAGTAATTTCTTTAATTAAAGAAGCAGCTAATTCTTTGTGTTCACTAGCACTGTTCATAATTAATGAGTCAGAAGCTACCCAAATACCTTTAGTTGTTTCTTTTAAGGATGGGATAAATGTCCAATTTAGACCAGCATCAGTAAAGCTTTTTGCTTTATTTGCACCAATACATGCAAATGCTACATTACCTTGTCTAAAATCATCAGTTACGTTTGTAATACCCAATTGAGCTTCATCAATAATATCATATTTAAATCTTAAGTCATGTAAGAAATTAGCAGCTTTATAAGCAGCATCTGTATCTGTTAGAGCTAATTTAGTACCTTCATCATTATAGATTTGTCCACCAGCTTGCCAGAAATATGGGAAGAAGTTGTCATCTAATAAACCAATAGATGGATCAGCCCATGATTGAGCAAAAGGCATTACGCCAGGAACATTTTCTTTAATTTGTACACATGCATCGATAAATTCATCCCAAGTCTCAGGTAATTTAGTAACACCTGCTTGATCTAAAATATCTTGGTTAACATACATAATACGAGCATTACCTACAACGAAAGGAAGACAATATTGACCACCCATCATATTACCTTGTGCCCAGTAATAATAGTTATCTTTTTCTTCTTGAGTAAAATATTTGTCTAAATCTTCTAGAGCACCCATTTGGATATAATCATAGAACATTTGCATATACATATAACCAACATCTGGGCCATCTCCTGAAGCAAAACCTGTTAAATATTTTTCTTCATAACCACCCCAAGGAGTAATTTCAATTGATAAATTAACATTATTTTCATCAGCCCAAGGTTGAAGAGCTTCACTCCAGAATTGTTCATCTAATGAATCACCAGATGCAAATGGAGGTAACCATAATAACATATCTGTTTTTTTAACTTCTTTTGTTGAGCTTTCACTTGTTCCGTTTGCAAATACTGCAGTTGAACCAAGAACTAAAGCTAATAACAACATTGCAATAACTTTTTTCATATATTTTCTCCTTAATATATTTTTATTTATTCGAATTTTATCCAAACTAATAAAATCAAATCAATTTACAATTTTTTAGTTTTAATTTTTTACCATTAACATTTTTTTAACTATTAATAAAATAATTCTTTATCAATAAACAAATTAAAATTATTTTTTAAAATTATATTTTCATTTTTTAAATATGCATATTTTTTTATAATTTATGTATATTTATTTAAAAGCTTAATTTTTATTAATTTGTAATTTTTATAATCTAAAAAAATATTAATTATTTACAAATTTTTAATTCAAATATTTAGTAATAATTAAATTTGCAAGTATTGATTTTTTTGATATTTTTTACTATTTTATTAATGTACCCTTTAGGTAAAACTAAGGGGGTGTACCGGTCTCGACTGGCGTAGATCAGGCTATTGGCTGCAAGCGGAGCGCCAACTCCTAAAACTAGCAACAAACAATAACTGCAAAAAAAGACGAAGAATACTTCGAAACTGCAGAATACGCTTTCGCTGCTTAATTGTAGCTTGCGTACAAGTAATATAGAGTGCCGCTCTTAGCTCTGTAATACTTGTAAGACTCAAGAGCTTACTTTTGTAATTGCCGACGATACAAAAGGACAACTTAGTTGGCTTGAATAAAACAAGGTTTGTTAATGATCCGAGTTTTATTGACATTTAATCATTGACTAAGCTTGTAGACGTCAATGGGTGGCACGTTAGGACGGGGGTTCGAATCCCCCCACCTCCAAATAATAACCATTCTTTTATTAGAGTGGTTATTTTTTTTATCCAAATTCAAATTAATATATTGTTAAATATTAATTATTTTGCATTTCAATTAAATACTGTTATAATAAAAATATATTTACTAAAAGGGATAATAATGACACGAGAGATAAATAAAGTATCAATATTAATAATTGTTATTTTTTTAATTCTAATACTTTTTATAAAGAGTTATTATTTTTCAAGACCAAATTATTCCTTTAGGATCTATTACAATAAAATAAACTCTTCAATTATTAATGATATGGGGAACTACGATATTAATATAGTTGAAGCCTCTTTTTTTACAAAAGAAGATGTAGATATTATTCATTCTAAGAATTCAAAAGTAATAGGATATTTATCATTAATTGAAATAGGCAGTTGGGATTTAACTTTAAATCAAAAATTAAAGGATGAAGATTTCTTAAAAGATTCTAATAACAAAAGGCTTATGAACTTAAGTGAAAATAATTATTTAGGAAATCTTTTCTCAGACAATTTTAAAAATGCATTATTAGATATATTAAAAACTAGAATAATCGACAAAAACATGGATGGAGTTTTTTTTGATACTCTAGATTGGATTGATTACTATAAAAATGATACTACAATTTATAACCAATTAATTACAGGATATAAAGATTTCATAAACCAAGTAAAAGAGCTATATCCTAAATTGATGATTATACAAAATAGAAGTTTCACATCCTATAATAATTTTAGTAAAAAATATGTAGATGGATTATTATGGGAAAACTTCAACTCCCCTTACATAGAAAATGATGAAACTGAGATTAAAATGCTTAAATCTATAAAAAGAAATTCTTTTCTTTATAAAACTAACATCTTCGTGCTATCATTTATTAATGAAGATATTAATAGAGAATTAAGTAAAAAGTTAAAATGGAATTTCCTATTTAGCCAAATGGAAAAAAGATATTCAAATTGGAATGTTGAAAATAGATAAAGAGGTAAAATGAAATATAGAAAAATCATTATTAATTTATTATTAATTTTATTACTTATTACATCTTGTTCAAAACAAAATGATGTAATTAATACTACAATCTCTGATAACTCACAAATTTATGATAACTCATTAAATAATAATGTTAAAGAAATCTATGTAACAGTTTTACCTCCTAAAGCAAATGAAGATAGATATAATTTTACTTTTGATGAGCTTAATGCTGATTTAACTGATCCAATAAGCAATTTAGATCCAGAGGTTAAAATAATATTCCAAGAAGGCAAGAACGGAGAAATAAGTAAAAGTGATTATGGATTTGGACTAACTCAATACAATGCTACAATGGAACAAAGAGGACAATCAGCAAGACTATCCCCACTTAAATCTTATAAAATTAATTTAAATACAAAAGCCCCTTGGGATGGATATGTGACTGTAAATTTAAATAAGCACCCTTTTGATGATTTAAGAATTAGAAACAAATTAGCCTTTGATTTGATAAAAGATATTCCAGATATTACAAGTGCAAGAACCCAATTCATACATCTTTTTATTAAAGATTATAGTGAAGAAAATTACTCTAATGATTTTGTTGATTACGGTTTATTTACCCAAATAGAAAACATTGATAAAAAATACCTTGAAAATCATAATTTAGATCCTAATGGCACTTTATATAAAATAGAAAATTTTGAATTTAAGAGATATGAAGATATTATAATGGATGTAGATGATTCTGATTATAGTAAAAAAGCCTTTGAAACCATATTAGAAATAAAAGAAGCAGATAACCATACAAAATTAATCAGCATGCTGGATGCTGTAAATAATGATAATATAAATATAAACAAAGTAATTGATACCTATTTTGATAGAGAAAATTTCTTAACTTGGTTAGCATTAAATATAATAACAGATAACGTTGATACTCAAAGCAGAAATTATTTCCTTTATAGTCCTTCACAGTACAATATATGGTATTTTATACCCTGGGATTATGATAAAGCATTAGGTGGTTATGAAGATTTCAGACCAATTTGGCAAAAAGGAGTCTCAAACTTTTGGGGAAATACTCTAATCAATCGATACTTAAGAAATGAAGAAAATAGAGAAGAATTAACTAAAAAAATAGAAGAAATCTCAGAAATAATTAATCAAAAAGAAATAGATAAATATGTAGATTTATATAAACCTATTTCACTAGATTTTTTAACTAGATATCCAGATTCTTCAATTAATAAGTTAAGTGATGAAGAAATAAACAATGAAATTGAGAAATTAAGAAAATCAAAAGATGTTAATATTGATGAATATTATAAGAGTCTTCAAAGACCAATGCCAGTCTTTTTATATACACCATATAGCACTGGTAATTTCTTAGAATTTAATTGGAGTGATTCTTTTGATTTCCAATCAGATCAAATCTATTATGACTTCCAACTTAGTGACTCCCCTCATTTTGATAATATTTTATTAGAAAAAAAGAATTTATTAGATAATGAGTTAATAATTGATAATTTACCTGCAGGACATTATTTCTACAGAGTATTCATTAAAGATAAATATAATAACACATCAGACGCTTTTGATATTTATTATGATAGAGCTACCCTAACATATTGTTATGGGGTTAAAGATTTTTACTCTAATTAGGAGCATATATGAAATTTAGACATGAACATAAATTTTTAATTGAATATGATACTTATTTGAGTATAAAAAATGCTCTAACAAAAGTTATGCAATTAGATCAAAACTCAATTAAGAACGAAGGATACCATATTAGGAGTCTTTATTTTGATGATGTTTATGATAATGCATTATATGAAAAATTATCTGGAATATCAGAGAGACAAAAGTTTAGAGTAAGAATTTATAATTATTCTGATAAGAGAATTAAATTAGAAGTAAAGAAAAAATATCAAGATTATACAAATAAAATTGGAACAACTATAACAAAAGAAGAATATACAAAACTCTTTCAATGCGATGTTAAAGATTTTGCTTTCTCTGATAATTTGGTAAAAAGAAATTATTACCTTGAAGTTAGGAACAATTTATTAAAGCCAAAAGTAATAGTTGATTATTACAGAGAAGCTTATGTATTACCATATAATGAAATAAGATTAACTTTTGACAAGCAATTGTCAGCAGCTAATCCTTGTATGAATATATTTACGGATAAAATCACAACTAAGAATTTACCTAAAGAATATTCTCGAATCTTAGAAGTTAAATATAATAACTTTCTACCGACTCATATTAAAACAATACTTGAACAATATAATCTAACTAGATTATCAGTATCTAAATATTTGTTGTGTAGAAATATTATTCAATAAGGAGTTTTTTTAGATGAACGATGTAATTGGGTTTAATGATATTATTAAAAATAGTGTTATAGAATCATCTTTTTTAGGCAACTTTACTATAAAAGATATAGTGAGTGTTATAGTAGTAACATTATTGGTTAGTCTATATATGTTTTATATCTATAAAAAAACTTATAGTGGAAATGTATATAGCCATAAATTTAATGTATCTCTTGTATTAATGGCTTTAATAACTTCTGAAATTATAATGACCATTAGTTCAAACCTTGTATTATCCTTAGGTATGGTTGGTGCATTAAGTATAGTAAGATTTAGAACAGCGGTAAAAGAGCCTTTAGATATAGTATTTATGTTCTGGTCAATTGCAATTGGAATTACCACCGGAGCAAGATTATATGCTCTATCAGCTATTAGTTCTTTATTAATTGGGTTAGTTTTAATAGTTCTATTAAAATATAAAAATACAAACAATGTTTACCTATTAATAATTCATTATAATTTAGAAGCAAATGAAAAAGTATTATCTGAATTAAATAAACTAAATTATAAAATGAAATCAAAAACAGTAAATCATGGCATATACGAATTAACTCTTGAAATTAAATTAATTGGAATAAGCACTGAATTTATTGAAACTCTATCAGAAATTGATGGCGTCTCTAATGTTTCATTAATTAATTATAATGGTGAATTTGCACAATAAAATTGAGGTGATTTTTTGAAGAATGAAGAAAATATAACCAATAAAACTTTAATATCTATTCTTGAAACTCTAATAATAAATATCATAGTTTATTTGATATTTTATAGTAGCCAAGCAAACCAAGAAGTATATTTATTTTTAAATCCACATCCATTACTAATTTTAACTATTATTATTGCTTTAATTTATGGTATGAGACGAGCGTGTATATCTGCATTAATTTCAAGCATATTTTATATAGCAGTATTTTTAAAGACAAATGGAGATATACTTATATTTTTATCATATTTCAAATACTACAAATATCCCCTATTCTTTCTTTGGATGGCAATTTTAATTGGTGCATTCAAAGATAATCATGATAAAGAACTAGAAAAAATTAATGAAGAAATTGAAATAATTAAAAATGATAATATCTTATTAGAAAATGATGTTAATTTATTAAATAAAATACAAAGCGAATTAAAGAAACAAATTATTAGTTCAAATGAAAGTATAATGAGTTTATATGATATAGCAACTAAATTAGAATCTTTTGAAATCGAAGATATATATACTGAAACAGTTGGTATTTTAAAAAAATATTTAAGAGCAACTAGTGTATCTCTATATACTGTAGATTATGAAAATATGTATTTAAGACTAAAAATATCTTATGGAGAACCTCAAGAAAGACAACTCTCAATTGATGCAAAAAATTGCAGTTGGTTCATTAAAATTCAAGAAGAAAAAAGAGTCATTAAACATGCCCTATTTGAAGAAAATAATAAAGATTTACCTTTAATGTCAGCACCCCTAATTAAAAATAATCAAATTATAGCAATTGTAAATATAAGGGATATGGAATTTGATAGCGTATCAGAATATGCTTTTACCTTGTTTCAATTAATAGTAGACTGGATAAATAGAGCCTTAGAACAAGCTACTTATGTTGAAGAGTTAGAAGGAAATAAATATTTAGAAGACACAAATTTAGTCAAAGCAAATTACTTCAAAAAAAGAATCGAAATAGAACAAAGAAGAAAAAAAGAATTTGGAATGGATTATTGTCTCTTTAGTTATAGAGTAAAAGACCTAACTCTTGAAGAAATAAATAACACAGTTAAAAACACATTAAGAGGCGTTGATTTAGCTTATTATAATATAACAAGCAATTCTTTAACTTTCCTTCTCCCTGCTACAAAACAAGAAAACAGCTATTACATTCAAGAAAAGATTATTAAAAATTTTGATAGCAAACTTGAAGCTATAGAATTAAAACCTGTGGAGGTTTAATGAAATATATAATTTATGTATTATTAATGATTTTAGATATCTTATTATTTGTATTTCTTTTCATATATGAAGAGTATCTATTACCTATATTAATATTACATATTATTATTTATACAATTTCTTGGAAACTTTATATTACATTTAAATTTACAACAGATGCAATTCCTTATTCAATTATATTATTTATGCCTATTTTAGGAATCCTTATTTTATATTCATTCGTCTTTAGCATAAATCATTTCTTTAGTGACAATGAAATAATATCAGATTATGAAAAAATGCTTTTAGGATCGGATACAAAAGCAAGATCCAAAAAAGTCGATTATGCCAAAGAAATAAAAACTATGAGCTATCTAGATCTATTACCTTATATTGATCCAGAAAAGAAAAAAGAGATTTTAATTGATTCGGAGACCACATTAAAAAGAAATAATGCAATCATCTTAAAAAAGGCTCTTGAATCAGATGATAAAGAGGTTCAACACTACTCCGCTACTTTATTAAATAGTAGCGAAAACGAACTCATTAATAATATTAGTTATTTAAGAGATAAATTTAATGAAACAGATAATGATAAATTTTTAGATCAATTAGCTCAGGCATATAAAGACTATTTAGACTCCTCTCTTATTGAATCTGATAGTATTAATATTTTCAGAAAAGAATATATCGATGTTTTAAATAAAAAATTAACAAGAGGAACTTATTCAATAAACACATTAACAAAATTAGTTGATACTTACCTTGAAATTAAAGATATTTATAATGCAAATATTATGAACCAAAAAATTAAAGATGAATTTGGAGAAAATGATAACTATAAAATTAATAAATTAAATATTTTCTTTGAAGAGAAAGATTTTAATCAAATTAACAAATATTTAAATAGTTTAGATGAAAATGATTTTAATAATAATAATAAACTAAAAGAAATTAAAGATTTCTTTAAGAAGGAGGCCTAAAGATATGACAATATGTATGGTTGCTGAAGGCTCCTACCCTTATATTGCTGGAGGTGTTTCTAGCTGGATAAATCAAATAATACTAGCTTTCCCAGAATATAAATTTAAAATTGTTACAATTATGCCATCAAGAAAAGAAGAAATTGAATTTAAATATAAAATTCCTGAAAATGTTATACAAATCGAAACTATCTTTTTAGACGACTATGTAAAAATAAAACATAAAAAACATGTTAAAAATCCGATTTTATCCGATGAAGAACAAAGAGAATTAAAAAAACTAATTAGAATCGATAGACAAGTTGATTGGGAATTTATTGTAAAATATTTTAATAAAAAACATGTGGGAACTTGTATAGATTTTTTACAAAGCAAATTCTTCTTTGAAGAAACTATGAAATTCTATGAAGAAAACTTTGCTGATGAAGTCTTTAACAATTTCTTTTGGACTATAAGAAATATGTTATTGCCCTTAATATATTTAATTCAAAAAAAAGTAGTAACAGCTGATATATATCACTCAGCATCAACTGGGTATGCAGGAATACTTGCAACTGCTTATTCAATAAAAAACAATAGCCCATTTGTATTATCAGAACATGGTATTTATGGTAGAGAAAGAGAAGAAGAACTATTAAAAGCTAAATGGGTTGTTGGAATTTATAAAAAATTTTGGATTGATTTCTTTTATTCCATTTCTAATGCAGCTTACCAAAGAGCAAGTACTGTAACATCATTATTCCAAGCAAATAGAGAAATACAAATCAAACTGGGTGTTAATAAAAGAAAAACTGTAGTAACTCCGAATGGCATAAACTATGAAAAACTAGGAATTGAGAAAGTTGAACATGAAGGAATAAATGTTGCCTCAATTCTTAGGATTGTACCAATTAAAGATGTTATGACTATGATAAGAGCTTTCAGCTTAGTAAAGAATAAAAGACAAGATGTTAAATTCTACCTTATAGGTCCTGCAGAAGAAGACAAATCATATTATGAACAATGTAAAAATTTAATTAGATTATTAAATTTAGAAGATTCAATCATTTTCACGGGAAGAGTAAATATTAAAGAATATTTAGGAATGATAGATATATTAGTTTTAACATCTATTTCTGAAGGACAACCATTGGTAATTTTAGAAGGTTGGGCAGCAAAAATTCCTTTTGTTTCAACTGATGTAGGTAGTTGCAGAGATTTATTAGAACAAGATAAATATGAAGGGCCATGTGGAATAGTAACAAAACTAGCTTCCCCTAGTGACACTGCTGGTGCAATACTAAAACTTATAAACAATCCTGAATTAAGAAAAGAAATGGGAGAAAATGGATTAAAAAGAGTAAAAAGATTATATAATGATAAAGTTTTGATAGATAGTTATAGAAAAATTTATATTAAATTATTTAATAGAAAAAATAAGTGTAATAAGGGTTAATTATGGCAGGTATTGGTTTTACATTAAAAAAAATGTTTCAAAAAGAGACCTTTTCTAATAGGGCCTTAGCTTATTTATATTCTTCATTTATTGCTGCAGGGCCTTGGATAATAAGTGTTATTTCAATTAATGCCTTATTAATGATTATGCAAATTTTAGATGTAATCGCAATTGAAAGGAATTTATTTTCTGCAACTATTGTTTATACCTTTTTATTCTCGCAATTATTAATTTCCCCTATTCAATTACTTATAACTAGATATTTATCTGACCAATTATATGAAAAGAAATACGAAATGATTAGACCAACATTTATTGGAATTAATAAAATAGTTTTCTTTTTATCCTTAATAATTTGTACAATTTTTTATTGGAATAAACCAATTCCAATTTATTACAAAATTTTTTCATCCTATTTATTTATAGTATTGTCTACAATTTGGATTTTAATGATATTTTTAAGTGCTATTAAAAACTATAAGTTAATAATTAAAGCATATTTATTTGGTGCCTTGGTTACTATAGGATTATTATTTTATTTGATTGAAAACCCTATTTATTTTAATGAATATCAAAGCGCAACTAATTTTTTAATTGCTTATTTATTAGGGTTAACTACTACTTTAGTATTTTTCCTTTATAGCTTTTTTTCAACTTTTGAACAGAGATCAATTTATGAATTTGATTTTATAAGATATTTTAACAAGCACTTTTCTTTATGCTTAATTGGTATATTTTATACTGCAGGATTATGGATTGATAATTTAATAATGTGGTTTAGTAAATTTGAATTAACAATTTTAGATACATTTAGATTTGCACCCTACTATGATAATGCTATATTTTTATCATATTTAACAACTATACCTGCTTTAGTTTTATTTTTAGTATTAATTGAAACAGATTTCTATTTAACCTACAAACAATATTTTGCTAATGCTAATTCTCCAGTTACTTTAAAAGAAATAAAAAAATCAGAAAATAAAATGAAAAAAACTTTAAGTGATAACCTTTTTTTCACCTTCTTTACTCAGCTCCTAATCAGTGTCACAATTGTATTGTTATCAACACAAATTTTTAACTTTTTAAGTATCAACTATATGATTAGAGATATATTTAAAATTACTACAATTGGCACATTATTTAATATAATGAGTTTTCTTTTAATTTTAATATTTTTATATTTTGAAAGAAAAGGAAATGCTTTATTTGTTGCTTTTAGTTTCTTTATATTAAATGGAATATTTACATTAATATTTAAATTTTTACCTATTGAATATACTGGATTAGGATTTACTTTAGCTTCATTTATTTCTTTCATGATTGCATCCTATATATTAAAAAAGATTCTAAAAGAAATAACCTATACTACCTTTGCTCTTCAACCGATTTATATAGCTGAAGAGAAAGGTATTTTCGTATCAATTTCTAAATTTTTTAATGCTTATCTATTTAAAAAGGACATGCAAAAACAAAACTATAAAAAGGCCACTAAAAAGTAATTTTATTTATTTTCTAGATATATAGCGGGTTTAATATCTAACAATTTTGTTTTATTTAAACAATCCAACCCTTTTAAATATATAATACCTTTATCAAAATCAATATCAATTATTGGTAATATTGCAACCCCAATTGGATTTGGTCTATGAGGTGATCTTTTAGCAAATAGTCCTAAATCTTTATTATGAGAATGAGGACATTTTTTTATTGAGTTTGATTCAATAGTCGAATCCTCTTTATCTCCTAAAAAATATAAAACCATTATTTTTTGATCTATTTTTAATCCTCTAATTTCTGTTTTTAAATCATCATTAATAAAAAGTTTACATAAAGGTCCATTAAAACTAATATTTTTAGGACATTCTGCTAATGAGTTATATGGAGTTTCTATATAACCAATAAAATTATAATTCTGTGACATTTTTTCTCCAATATTATGTTTAATAATAAGTTAATAATTCTTACATATGAAAGTTAACAATAGGTAACAAAAATGTCAACAAAATTTTGCTATAAATTCTTATTTTTCTCAATTAAATAAAGCATTTTTTAAATTTAAAATATTATACAAGATTAACTTATTTCTCTAAAAGTACAGTAAAGTCAAATTTATAAG
The DNA here is from genome assembly GCA_963678415.1 of Sphaerochaetaceae bacterium. GTDB lineage: Bacteria > Spirochaetota > Spirochaetia > Sphaerochaetales > Sphaerochaetaceae > Pleomorphochaeta. The sequence continues at coordinate 649,975 of OY782833.1, forward strand.
GAATTTTATACTTAGCTTTTACTTAAACTCTTAATGTATAATTCATTTCAAATTTTTATATTTAGCTAATTTATGAGTAAAGTATTACTCTAAAGAATTCGATTCAAAACCAATACGGTTCTATTATTTTTTTTATATAAAATCAAACTTATTGCATATGTTGGGTACTTACTACATGTTTTATTACTATTTAATTCGTTATATTATAAGCATTTATATATTTTTTGTATTTTTCTATAATATTTTTTATAATAATTGTTGACATAAGTTACAAGATATTATATAGTAAAACCATAAAGAAACTAAATAACAAAAATAATTAAAAGGAAAACAAAATTATGAAAAAATTATTAACTATCTTAGCAGCAGCTTTAATCGTATCAGCTCCAGTATTCGCAAGTATATCTTTCTCAGGTAAAACAGCAGACGTTCAATTAAAAACAAATATTGAAGAAACTCCTGTTTCTTATGAATTAGCTTATGACGGTGATGTTATTGAGGATCAAACTACTAATTATGAAATTGGTGTTTTAACTTTAACTAAAGACGGTTCTACTAAAGACTTTACTGTTATTGCTACAAGTAACCTAAACAACGACTTAAGCGTATTTGTAGATGTAGTTCCTTCTACATTCCAAACAACTTTAAATAATGGTGATGATAATTATGATTCAGGCATTAAACCAAGTGTTAATACATCTAAAAAAGTAGCAACTCTAACTGCTGGTAAACACGTTGACTTATTAGTAAATAAATTTAACTTAAGCTGGAGTGGTGATGAAGATCTTCCTGCTGGTGATTATATAAGTAACGTAAAGATTATGTACTCCATTAACTAGAACATATATATAAAAAAATAGGAAATCATTAAGAGAGTGGCAGCTTTAGTAGCTGCCATATTTTTTTGCCAATAATCTTAAATAAAAAATAGCAACGAATACCCTATAATACAAATGTGAGCTATATTATTTATTTAATATAATATTAATTTTCTCATCTATATTTGTAGACTTCAAACATACAAAATTAAATTCTCTTACTATTTTATTATTTATTAATTCAAAGCTAGCAATATCATCACTATCTTTCATAATTGACTTATATGCAAAAGTAATCCCCAAATTGTCTTTAATTAAATCTTTTATAATCTCAAATGCACTAATACAATTTACTGAATTAAAACTGTTAATTGAATAATTCTTTTTTAATAGTTCTTGTTCAAATATAAATCTAGTACCAGAGCCTTCTTCTCTAATAATTAAATTTTGATCAAACAACTCTTCAAAATTAATTTTTTTATTAGCGAATGGATGTTCTAAACTACAAAAACCAATAAAATTCTCTTTCCTATATAGTTTATAATCATATTCTGTTTTATCAAAAACACCTTCTATTAATACAATATCTAACTCATTATTATCAACTTTTTGTAATAGATTTTTCGTATTGTCTATAATAAATGTTACTGAATAATTATTTTTAATTAATTTTTTTATTTGATTATTAATTACATAATTACCAATAGTTTTTGTAGCCCCAATTCTGATAGATTTCAAATTAGCTTGTTTTAATTTCTTTTCTAATTCTTCTTCATTATTTAAAATTATTGATAATTGTTTTTCCAATAAGATTGCTGCATCTGTTTTATATAATTGTTTTTTATCATAAATGAATAACTTTGTTTGATAATAGTCTTCTAGCAAATGAATATGTTGAGTAACTGAAGGTTGAGACATATTCAACCTCTCAGCAGTAATTCTATAATTCATTGTTTTACATAAAGTTAAAAAAGTATTTATTTTATAATCTAACATATTCACCTCATAAAAATTTTTAATCAATACATCAAAAACTATTATTTTATTTTATTACTGATTTTTGATATATTCAACTTTTGTAGGAGAAAAATATGAATTTTATTAAAGAAAACTATCTTGGAATTGCTCTGGCAATATTAATTGCCCTACCTTCATACCTAATTGGAACGATGTACCCAGTAATTGGAGGACCAATAATTGCTATATTATTAGGCATGTGCTTAAATTCAATTATAAAAAATAAGGCAAAATTTACTACAGGAATTAAATTTACATCAAAGAAAGTATTACAATATGCTGTAATCTTATTAGGCTTTGGATTAAATCTTAACGTTGTATTTCAAACAGGAAAACAATCTCTTCCAATTATTATATCAACAATTTCTATCTCATTAATAATTGCATACTTACTTAGCAAGGTTTTAACTATAAACAGTAAAATTGCAACTCTTGTTGGAGTTGGATCCTCAATTTGTGGAGGAAGTGCTATAGCTGCAGCCACTACCGTAATCAACGCAGATGATGATGAAGTTGCAACAGCATTATCGGTAATCTTCTTTTTCAATGTACTAGCAGCAATATTTTTCCCTCAATTAGGGGTTTTGCTACATTTTGATACTACAAGTGGTAATGCCTTTGGTATATTTGCTGGTACAGCAATTAATGATACATCCTCTGTAACAGCAGCAGCATCAACCTGGGATAGTATGTTCCATTTATCTTCACAAACTCTAGATAAAGCCGTTACAGTTAAATTAACAAGAACATTAGCAATAATACCTATTACTTTATGCTTAGCCGCTATTACTTCAAAAAAGGAACAAACAGAAAATTCATATAGTATTAAAAAAATATTCCCAACTTTTATTTTATATTTCCTTTTAGCCTCTGTTATAACAACTATTTTATTAAATTTTGGAGTTAATCATTCCGTATTTGCACCTTTTAAAAGTTTAAGCAAATTTTTTATTATTATGGCAATGGGTGCAATTGGATTCAATACAAATATTGTTCAACTGATAAAAAAAGGTGGTAAACCAATCCTACTAGGATTCTGCTGCTGGATTGGAATTACTCTAGTTAGCTTATTGACTCAACACCTATTGAATATTTGGTAAGACACCTTAAAATGGTATATTAAATATAATATAAAAAACGCCACCTAATACACCTGATAATAATAAAATAATAATTGGATTAATTTTCTTAAAATAAATAAAGAAAAATGCAATTAAAAATATTACTAATGCGTATATATTAAATTTATTTAAACTAGTACCAAAAATTGATAATAAAAAGATGGAAATACCTGCTGTTAAAATCATTGCAACAACAGCAGGTCTTAATCCTGCTAAAACACCTTCAAGAAGATAATGTTTTTTATATCTATTATATAAAAAGCCTAAGAAAGATACAAAAATTATTGATGGTAAAATACAACCAAAGGTAGCCACAATTGCACCTTTTATTCCAAATAAATGTATCCCAACAAAGGTTGCACTATTTACTGCAATTGGCCCTGGTGTCATTTGAGCAATAGAAATTAAATCTGTAAATTCTTGTAATGTCATCCAATGATTAATTGTAACTATTTGCTGTTGAATTAAGGGAAGTGCTGCTAGCCCTCCTCCAAAACTAAATGCACCAATCTGTAAAAAACAAAAAAACAAAGTTAATAAAGACATTATTTAGCCTCCTTTTTCTGTTTATATAAAGCAAAAAAGCCACCTAAGAGGGCACAAGTTAATATAATAAGAATAATATTAAATCTTAAGAAATAATTAACGATAAAAGCTAATACCATAATTAATATAAAAAAAGGTTCTTTTTGCTTAATTATATTTCTTGCTAATTGAATTACAACGGCAAGTATTATTGCAGCAATCGCAGGTTGCATTCCTTTTAAAAAAGCACTTACATATAAATTTTCTTTAAATTGATTATATCCAACTGATATTACTGATAAAATCAAAAATGGAGGTAATATAGTTCCAAAAATTGATACAATAGCACCTACTATTCCCCCTACTCTATATCCAACTAAAATTGAACCATTTACAGCTACAGCTCCTGGGGATGATTGAGCAATTGCTACTAAATTCAACATTTCTTCTTCATCTATCCATTTTAATCGATCTACAAACTCATTTTTCATTAAAGAAACAATTACATATCCACCACCAAAAGTAAAAGCACTTAGAGTGAACATAATTCTAAATAAATTAAAATAATCTTTTTTTTTCATATATTTCCTTCAAATGCTAATATACACTATTTATAAATATATGTAAAATATAATATATTAATAATATATATAAGAAAAATATTATAGGTTAATTATATGACAATTAGACATTTAAAAATATTTATTGCAGTTTGTGATTATAAAAGTACAGTAGAGGCTTCAAAACAATTAAATATTGCACAACCTTCTATTAGCTTTGCAATAAAAGAAATAGAAAATTATTATGGAATAAAATTGTTTGATAGAATTAGTAGAAAATTAGTTTTAACAAATGATGGAGAGAAATTTTTATTTCAAGCTAGAGATATAATAAATAAAGTCGATAATTTAGAAATCAATTTTAAAGACAATGATTCTACTCAAATTATTACTCTTGGTTGTAGTGCAACAATTGCAATTTTTATTCTACCAAACATTCTTAAAAAATTTAAAGAAACAAATAAAAATATAAATTTCAATCTAATTATTAGAGATTCTAAAACCCTTTCTCAAATGCTATTAAAAAACGAATTAGACTTAGCATTAATTGAAACACCCATACTAGATAAAGATCTAGTTTCAAAGCCTTTCTATAATGATAATTTGCTACTCTATTTATCAAAAGATAATAAACTATCAAAGAAAGATATAATAAAACTGGAAGATTTAAAAAATGAAAATATTATCCTTAGAGAGAGACATAGTGCTGTAAGAAAATTAGTTGATGCAACATTCATTGCAAATAATTTTAATACGACAATATCTTGGGAAAGCACTAGTACTCAAGCAATAATCTCTTTAGTAGAAAATAACTTAGGAATTACAATTTTGCCTTCTCTTTGGAGTAATTCATTAAAATCTGATAGTAATATTATTACTAAGCAAATCTCAAATTTAAAAATAAAGAGAGAATATTCAATAATTAATCATAAAAACAAATATATATCGCCGGTGATAAATGAATTTATTATTAATTGCTTAAATTATAATTATTAATGATAATGTTTGCTATTTCTTTAAATTGATCTAATCTATTATCAAACAAATACTTATAGCTTTCACAGAATCTAAACTTATTATCCTTATTTTTATATCTAGGGCATCCACCTCTACATAAAAATAAATATTCACAATTTTTGCAATCATCATGTAAAACAGGAGGATTTTTTATAAAATTTATTTCTTCTCTTTTTCTATCAATTTCTTCATAACTATTATTATTAATATTTCCAAGGGAATAATCATCTAGACAATAAAAGTCACAAGGAAATACATCCCCATTGGATTCAAATACATACTGAATTGAACAAATACCATTCATATCACATGCCTCAGGAGCATTACCAAGCAAAATTGATATAAAATTATTAAATAATCTTATAGAAATATTTTTATTTAATTGTAAATCTTTAAACCACAAATCAAATAATTTGACCAAAAACTTACCATATGTATTAGGATTTAAAAAAACATTATCTTCTGTTTCAATCGGATCTAAACATGCAATAAATTGCAAATAATTATATCCGTCCCCTACCAAATTTGAATATATTTTCTCTATATTGTTAGCTACTTCATTTGTTACTACAGTTAAAATATTATGTTCTACATTATAGTTTTTAAGATTTTTTAAACCTTTTTTAACTAAAATTGAGCTTTTATCTTGTGAGATACTTTTTCTATGAAAATCATGAATTCTAGAAAATCCATCAAAAGAAACACCAACTAAAAAATTATTTTCAGAAAAGAATTTAGCAAATTTTTCATCAATTAATGTGCCATTAGTTTGAAAACTATAAGATATAACATCATTAGGGGTTTTATATTTTTCAACTAACTCTATAAACTTCTCAAACCATTCAATTTTTGCAAGAGAAGGTTCTCCACCTTGAAATATATAATTTATATAATTCGATTTTTCATGCGTTTTTCTTACAATTTCTTCCATTGTAGAATAATTCATAATTTTTCTCTGCTTATCTTCTCTATTTTTCTCTTCATCTAAATAGAAACAATAATCACACTTTAGATTACAGAAACTAGAAGCAGGTTTTATCATTAAAGTTATAGGGGGCTTCATATATTCCTTATAATAAAATAATAGTTTAAATATTGGCAATATAAAAGAGGCCTTTAATAAGGCCTCTGCAATTAAATATTATTATTATTTTTTAGCTCTTTCAGCTTTTCTCTTATTATGAGTCTTTTCAATAGCAGTAACAATTGTATCATATCCAGTACAACGACAGAAGTTACCAGAAATTTTCTTTCTGATCTCATCACGAGTAAAATCTTCATCACTTTCAATAATTGGTAAAGAGCTCATTATAAAACCTGGTGTACAGAAACCGCATTGAATAGCGCCTTCATCAATGAAAGATTGTTGGATATCAGAAATATTACCATCAATATCACTTAATCCTTCAAGAGTTTGAATTTCTTTGCCCTCTGCCCAAATTGCCATATAAATACAAGAGTTAAAAGTTTCACCATCAACAAGAACTGTACAAGCGCCACATTCTCCAACATCACAACCATGTTTGATACTATGTAAATGCTCTTCACCTCTTAGTAAATCAGATAATGAAGCTCTTGGATCAACATAATTTTCTCTAACTTTTCCGTTTATCTTACAAGTAACTAATTGCTTTTTCATTAGAATTCTCCTCCTGCTTGTTCAATTGAGGATTTTAGAGCTCTTCTAGTAAGTTCTTTTATCAATTGAATTCTGAAATCTTTTGAAGCTCTCCAAGAATTTCTTGGATTTACATCTTCCATTACAGCTTGAGCTGCTTCTTCAAATATATCTTTGCTTACAAGAGCTCCAGCTAACTTACCCTCTGCACTTAATGCACGAAGTGGAACAGGACCAGCTACACCAAAAGCAATTCTTACTCTATCAATATTTTTCTTATCATCAGATAATCTAACATTAACAGAACAACCTAAAGTTGCAATATCCATAGCTCTACGCATTGAATATTTGATATATTTACCAAAAGTCTTATCATAAGATTCTTTTTTAATTCTAATACCAGTTAAGATTTCACCTTCACGTAAATCTACTCTACCTGCACCTAAACTAAATTCTGCATATGGTAAAATTCTAATTCCGTCAACACTAGCAATTTCTAATATAGCATCATATGCTTTTAATGTTGTAGCAGAGTCTGCACTAGTAACACCATTACAAATATTACCACCGATAGTTCCAATATTTCTGATTTGTGGACCACCAATTTGATCAACAGCTTCACCTAAGGTTGGAACATATTTTTGGATAATAGGATTATTTGTAATATGAGAGAAACTAGTTAATGGACGAATTAATATTGTTCCATCTTCTTCCATGCAGATACCTCTTAAATCATTTAGAGGATAAATACTTATTACATCTCTACCTGCCAATTTTCCTTCACGGCATTGAATTAAAATATCACTACCACCTGCAAGAGTTAAAGCATCTGGATGAGCTTTTTTTAATTCTAAAGCTTCTTTTACAGTTTGTGGTTGATATATATTTTTAAAATCATACATAATTTGTCTCCTCTATTTAATTAATCCTGCTTTACTAAATTCTTCAAACAATCTTTGTGGATGAAGTGGAATTGCATTAACAGCTACACCAGTTGCATTATATACTGCATTTCTAATAGCTGGAGCTACTGGAATAACAGGAGGCTCTCCTAATGCTTTGTTTCCATAAGGTCCACTTGGATCTTCAGGTTCTACAAATCCATATCCTAAATCAGGTGTATCTAAAACAGTCATTAATTTATAGTCTAACAAGTTATTGTTATTTACTTTTCCTGTTTTTGGATCAATTATTAATCTTTCATATAGTCCATAACCTAAGCCCATGCTCATACCACCTTGGACTTGACCTCTAGCAGTTTGTGGGTTAATTATTTTTCCTGAATCATGTACATTAATTATTTTGAGAACTTTTACTTGGCACATTGGAATATCAACTTCAACTTCAGCAAAACAACAACCAAGAGCATAAGTGTTATCTGTACAGTGATGAGTTTCTTCAGCACTAATATGTTGTGAATTTTCTAAAGAATAACAAGCTTCCATACCAACTTCTTCCATTGTTAAAAATTGTTTTCTTGTTCCTTTATGTACAATTGTATTATTTTCTATATCTAAATCATCAACATCTTTCTTTAACATATATGCTGCAAATTCGCAAATCTTCTTTTTAAGTGATTCTGCAGTCTTTTTTACTGCCATACCAGAAACATAAGTTTGTCTAGAAGCATAAGCACCAGTATCAAATGGAGTAACATCAGTATCTTGAGTTGAAATCATATTAATCTTATCAAATGTAAAACCTAAAGTTTCAGCAGCCATTTGACCAAATACTGTATCAGCACCTTGTCCAATTTCAGTAGCACCCATTTGTACTTGAATTGAACCATCTTGGTTTAATACCATTCTAACTGCACTTGTTTCAAGTGAAATTGGATATACACCTGTTTTATAGCAGAAAACAGCCATTCCAATACCACGTCTAACATCACCTGTTTGATTTTGATATTCTTTAACTTTTTCATCCCAATTAACATATTCTTTACCTTTATCAATACATTCATCAAGTCCTGATGAATGACAAGCAATAGTAGTAATTGGATCAACAAAGCCAACTTGCATCATATTTTTACGTCTAAATGCGATTTTATCAAAACCAGCATTCTTACAAATATCATCAACATGAGATTCTAGGGCAAAACCAATTTGAGGAATACCATAAGCTCTCATAGCACCTGCAGTTGGTAAGTTTGTATAAACAGTATAAGCATCACCTTTAATAGCTCCAACAGGATACATCATTCTAAAGCCATTTACTGCATTAGCAACTAATGCATGAGCATGAGAAGCATAACCACCTTGGGTTGAATAAGCTCTAATAGATCTTGCTGCAAAACTACCATCTTTTCTAACATAACTTTCAATATAAAATTTCATAGCATGTCTTGTTCTAGTACATACAAAAGTTTCTTCTCTAGTGTAGAATAATTTAACACATCTACCACCAACTTGAGTTGTTAAAAAAGCATTTAAAGGTTCAGTTAAAGCATCTTGTTTATTACCAAAACCACCACCAATATATGGTTTAATTAATCTAATCTTACCTAGAGGCATATCTAAAGCCTGTGAACAAACACGTCTTACAATATGAGGGATTTGAGTTGAAGATACTACAATGATTCTTCCTGACTCCATATATGCATAAGAACCTGCGTTTTCAATATGACAGTGACTTACAATTGGAGTTTCATAAACACCAACTGTTTTAATTAGGCCTTCTTCTTTAATAGCTTCTTCATAATTACCAACTTCATAATTACTATGAACAACAACATTGTTTGGCTTTTCTTCATGAATTGGACGAGCACCCTCTTTCATAGCATCTTCAAAGGTCAATAATGGCTCATATTCTTCATAGTTAACTTTAATTAATCTTAAAGCTTGATTAGCAGTAATTTCATCTTCTGCAATTACAACAGCTATATCATCACCATAAAATCTAACTCTAGTATTTAATAATTTTCTATCAGAAATATCTTGGTGATTCTTATGAGTTGACCAAGGGTGACCAGGGGTTGGATATTGTTTATCAGGAACATCAAAACAAGTTACTATTTTAACTACTCCTGGAACTTTTAATGCTTCATCAAGATCAAAAGATAATACTTTTCCATTTGCTATGTTTGAGTGTAACACTCTAGCAACTAAAGCATTTTTATCAACTAAATCAGCTACATATTTTGCAGTACCATTAGCCTTAGCTTTTGCATCTATTCTATTAACAGATTTACCTACTATCATAAATCCCTCCATGTATATGGAATAAAAAGGTAAGAACCTACTTACATCCAATAATAATATTAATTTGCAACTAAAATATAAACGGTATGTTTTGATATGTCAAATATGTAGGCAAATATGTATAAAATAAAATCGCTAATTAAAAGCTTTAATTCGATTGTGTTTTCAAAAACATAATGATATGACCAAAAAATTAACTTTTTAAACATTTAATGAACAAAAAAAATATTTCTTAACAATGTTAAAATAATAACATAATTAATTTAATTTATAGTTTTTTGCTAATAGTTTCTGACAAATGCCTAAAATCATGCTCCGTTTTCATAGTCGATTTTTATTTTAAATTTTGATCATAAAAATTATAAAATATTTTTTTATTTTTTTTGCTTATTCAACAATTAATCATTTAAAAAACAAATATTATATTTACATTTGTATAGTAAATTTTGATAAATAATTAAATTTTTATCTTTTATTAATTTTTCAATTTTTATGTAGCTAATATTATTGAAATAGAAAAATATTACAATTAGAATATATCCATGAAAAAAATTAAAACTTCGTTATTTACACGTTTATTTATATATTTCTTTATTTTAATCTCTATTCCTTTGATAAGTTTTTCAATTGTTTCATCAACAATTGCAAAACGGAAGATTATAAATGAATTAAAAACCGAGGTTTATAATATAGGAGATTCTCAAGCTGATAAAGTTCATCAAATTATTGAAGATTATAGACATAAAACTTATCAATTATCAAAAACAGACCAAATAATAGAATTATTAGAAAATCCAGAATTAACAGAAAATAAAGCATATATGAATGAAACATATAATCAATTATTTTCAACGATGAAGGGAGATACTTATTATGCTTCGGCTTCAATTATTAATACTACTGGAACTGTTAGAATATCAACCCATCCTTTCCCTGAAGAATATGATATTAGAAACCATTCTACAGTCTTAGATTTTGCAGCTCCGTTGATGGATTCAAAACCATATACATACACAAAAATTATTTTAAATAATAATGAAGAAAAGAATCCTAATGTTGCAATTACTCTTATAAGATATATTTTTGATTCGAATGATAATGCTTTAGGTTATGTTATTGTTGATATTTATAAAAATACCATTAAAGAAGTTATCGATGAAAATACTTTAACAACATCCTTATTAGTTGATACTGATACTTTTATTGCATCTGAACTAGATAATGCAAGCGAATATTATTCATTTAGTAATTACCCTGGGTTAAATATAAGAGACAAAGGTGAATTTAGTGAAAATATATTTTATAAAAATAATTATGTTTTATCATTAAATAAAATAGACAATACTAATTTTTATATTGCTAACTATATTAAAGACCAAACTTTCAATAATAACCTTCGAGAAATTCTTATTTTGGATACTATTTCTATCTTTGTAGGATTAATTTTATCACTTATTTTAGCTTTTTTCTTAGGAAAAGAAATTACAAAACCTATTGGTAAATTAATTAAAGCAATGAAAAGAGTTGAAGATGGAAACTTAGCTATAACAATAGAAGATAATAATATCTATGAAATGCAAGATTTAAATGAAAATTTTAATAAAATGGTTTTACAACTTGTAAATCTTATACAAAAAACTAAAGAGTCTCAAAAGCGAATTTATGAAGCGGAAAGAGAAGCTCTTCAGTCCCAAATAAATCCACATTTCTTATTCAACACATTAAATACAATAAAATCTTTAGCAAATATAAACAATCAAGAAGAAATCTATACAATTTCAATCAAATTAGGACAATTACTTAGATCATCAATTTATAACAAAAGTGCTAATTGTACCCTAGAAAAAAGTCTTGAGTTAGTAAAAAGCTATTTAACTATTCAGCAAATTAGATTTAAAGACAAACTTGAAGTATCTTATGATATAGATGAATCACTTTTAGATGTAGAAACTCCAAAATTAATATTACAACCATTAGTTGAGAATGCTATAATACATGGATTAGAACCAAAAATTGGTTTATGGTTCTTAAAAATTTCTATTAAAAAAGTAAATAATAAAATAAAAATTATAATTGAAGATAATGGTATCGGGTTTGAAAATAAACAAGTTATGGCTAACTTATCACAACTTGAAAATTCAAACCACGTCGGAGTTTTTAACGTTTATAAAAGATTACAATTATTTTATAATAATAAGGCTTCATTATCTTTTGAAGATGTAAATACAGGTGGTACTAGAGCTATTATTTTAATACCATTAGAAGCTTAAACTTAGGAGAAAATTTGTGAAATATAAAATTATAATTATTGAAGATGAAAAAATTGAATTACAAGAACTTTCAATGATTATTAATAATCTAAAAGATTTAAATTTAGAATTAATTGGAACAGCTGAAAATGGAATTGAAGGACAAAAAATAATTAATGATTTATGCCCTGATATTGTTATATCAGATATTAGATTACCTGGTCAAACTGGATTAGATATGCTAAATAAAATTGTTCCTCAAGTTAAATCTATTATTTTATCTGGCTATTCAGATTTTAAATTAATGCAAAATGCTATCAGATTAGGGGTTAATGATTATTTATTAAAACCCCTTGATGACAAAGATTTAGTTAAAGCTCTAAGTAAAATTATAGAATCGCTAGATGCTGAAAAAGATAATAATGATAAAACTTATATAAAAATACCAAAAACTGATGAAATATCAAACCATTTAATTAATAATGCGGTTAAATATATCCAAACTAATTATAATACTCCAATAGGATTACAAGAAGCTGCTCATTTTCTAAATGTTAGTGAAACTCATCTCTCAAGATTATTTAAAGAATTAGTAGGCATTAATTTCTTAACATATCTCAATACTTATCGAATAAATAAAAGTATTGATTTATTATTAAACTCTACAGACAATATTAATAATATTGCATATAAATGCGGTTATATTACCCCAGGCTATTATGCAAAGATTTTTAAAAGACTATTAAATACAACTCCAACACAATTTAGAGATAACAATTAATATAAAAAAAAGCTATTACAAACTTCGCGGATTTGTAATAGCTAGAGTGATTTATCTTAGATCAGGAAGGGTTACCCTTTTCTAGATTCAAATACAGCGGCACCACCTAAGAAATACTTAGATAAAAAGCCGAATAACATAAACATTGGAATTGAAGCTAATAAAGCACAAGCCATCATTGCTCCTTCATCTGTCTGTTTTTCTTCACTAAACTTTGTAATATACAAAGGAATAGTTTTCATGTTTTCTTTTTGAGCTACCAATAATGGCCATAAAAGGTTATCCCATTGGTTTCTGAAGCTCAATATACCTAATGTTGCAATAACAGGTGTACAGTTAGGTAAAACAATCCTTGAATAGATTTTAAATTCCCCTAGTCCATCAACTCTTGATGCATCTAAAAATTCACTTGGGAAAGTTAATAAATATTGTCTCATTTGGAAAACACCAAAGGCACTTACCAAGAAAGGAATTATCAAACCTCTATAACTGTTCATCATATGTAAACTACTAGTAACCATGTATAAAGGAATCATAATAGCTTCAAATGGAATCATCATAGTTGCCATAATTGCCATAAAGATTATATGGTTACCTTTAAATTTAAATTTTGCTAAACCATAACCACACAAAGATGCTAAAAATACAGTAGTAAAAGATACTGAAATAGCAACAATTAGTGAGTTTAATAAAGTTCTAAAAAATATTGAGTTATTGTTATTTCCTAAAATTGCCTTAATAAAGTTTGTAAAAAAAGTTCTATCTGCTGTTGTGAAATATTCTTTTGAAGGAATCCAAGAAAATGGCATAGCCAAAATCTGTTTTGAATCCATAAAAGCTGCTACAAACATAAATGCAATAGGTAAAATCGTAAATATTAATACTAAAGAAAGGAAAACCCAAACAAGAACTTCTGTAACACTTAATTTGCCAATAAATTTATTCATTTTCTATCTCCCACCCTAGTATTCAACATCATCACTATTACTAACTTTAAATTGTAGTAAAGTAAGAAGTAACATGATTACAAATAAAATAATTGACATAGCACTTGCTCTAGCAATTCTACCATTTCTAATTCCAGTAAAATAAATATTCATAGTAATTACATCAATTGGTTGTCTTGCAGCACCACCTTGATGGAACATATATTGTGTAGAAAAAGTTTTTAAACATTGTAACATTGCCATAACAGATACCAATAAAACTGTTGGTTTTAATAATGGTAAAGTAATCTTCCAGAAGGTATGCCATTTAGTTGAACCATCAACAATTGCTGCTTCATATAAAGTTGGAGGGATAGAAGCTAATCCTGTAATAAATAATATTACAAAGTACCCAATATACTTCCAAAAATATACAATCATAGTTGAAGTTTGTAACATTGTTGGATTAACTAACCAGCCATAATCTTTTCCTGTTGTCATCATTAGGAAATTACTAAATTGGTTAAATAAACCTCTAGGATCAAATAAAATCATCCAGATCGCTGCCGCAACAACACTTGATAAAACAGCAGGCATATAATATGCAATTTGGAAAAATCCTCTATGACGATTTTTTCTAAGTTGCATCAACAATACTGCTATAATTAAAGAAACAACAACCATAGGAATAAAAGTACCTATTGTGAAAGTTAATGTTGCTCTCATTGAATTTTCTAATGAAAATCCACCATTATCTTTTGTAAATAAATAAATATAATTTTTTAAACCAACAAATTCTCTTGTTCGAGACAATACTTTTGCATCAGTTAAACTTGTGATAAAAGCATTAATAATTGGATAAAAACTAAATATAGCAAAAAAGATTACACAAGGAAGAGTAAATATTAGACCCCACTTTGCTTGCTTTTGTTCAATACTATATTTTTTTTCTTTTTTTGACATGAAGCCTCCTAAGAATTAATTAATTTATTGAGAGTGAGGTAAACTCACTCCCAATTTAATTTAATTATTCTTCATCAATTAATTCTTGAACTGAACTCTTCAACTGTCTATAAGCTTGGACAGGATCAACATTTTGAAGCATAACACTTTCTACAGCATTTCTTAGTAAGTTTTGAATTTCTGTAGAATTAGCACCGAAGTATACTACATGACCTCTTTCGAAATCTTTTGTGAATACATCAGAATAAGGCATGTTGTGATAAGTATCACTATTCATTAATGCTTTTGTAGGTTGGATGATATTTACGTTTGTTAAATATTCCTCACCATGAGATAGCATATAACCAATTAATTCCCATGCAGCTTCTTTAGTTGCATCGTTTTCATTAGCATTAACCATGTAATAATGACCATAATAACTAGCAGCAACATCTTTAACAGCATTTTCAAATGTTGGGAAAGGTACAACCATCCATTCACCACTGTTATAGAAATCAGGGTTATCATGGTTAATTCTAGCTTCTTGATATAAACCAGTCATTGCCATAGCAATATCATTGTTATTTGTGTTGAATAGTTTTCTTGCATTTTTATAAGTTGGTGAACCTAAGTTTTGACCATTAGGACCCCAATTTTGCATATATGTTAACCAAGCTACCCATGCATCTTCACCAATAATTGCTTCACTTCCATCTTCATTGAATAAAGATCCACCAAGTTGTTCTACCATTGGAACCATAGATTCGAGATAATAAGGATATCTGAAGTCGAAACCTCTTCTTATTAAAATATCTCCATCTCTGATTGCTAATTTTTCAGAAACATCTAACATTTCTTCCCAAGTTTTTGGATAATCTTTTTCAGGATCTAAACCAGCATCTTTAAATACATTTTTATTGATGAATAAAGACCAGTTTGTTAATTCTAATGGAAGACCATAAACATCACCATCAATAGTAACAGGATCTAGCATGCCAGCAACATAAGCATCAACTAAAGCACTTTCACTATCATAGCCAGCAGCCTTATAATCAACAGGGTCAACTAATTGAGCAGCCATAAATGGATATTCATCATTAATTGATAAGTTAAAAATAGTTGGGCCTTCACCAGCAGCAAAAGCTGTTTGAACTAATTCAATCATTTTTGTAGATGATTGGCGAGTAACATTTACAGTTACATTTGGATGAGTTTCTTCGAACTCAGCAATATATCTGTCTTCTAGAGCTTGTCTGTTTGCATCTTCGTGTGTCCAGAATTCAATAGTAATATTTTCATCTTCCTTTTCACCTTGAGCAAAAACAAACATTGGTGCAATTAATAAAATTGCAAACATTGTAATTAAAGTTTTTTTCATATAACCTCCAATTTATTTGTTATAAACTTATTGTAGGTTAGAAAATTCAATCCGAAAAGAAAACAAATTTTATATTTAGTGAACAAAATTTGCATAAATAAAATATATACATAAATATAGTAATAAATTTTATAGGTTTTTATCTAATTCTTGAAAAACACTTAGTAAATCATCAAATTTTAATGTTGCATAATTATCAAAAGAGGTCTTATCTTTATTAACAATTACTAATTTACCATTATTTCGAATAGTATAAAGGACAAGAGATGCTGCAGGTTGAACTATTAAGGACGAACCTAACACAATAGCTAAATCACTTTTTGAAAAACTATTATAAGCTCTATCTAATACTGTATAATCAAGATTTTCTCCATAGAAAACTATATTAGGTTTAATTAAAGCTCCACAAGCAGAACATCTTGGGATATCACCGTTTTTAACAATCTTAGCCACTTGTTCATATGAATAGCTTTTATTACAGTTAACACAATGATGTTTTTCAATACTTCCATGCAATTCAAAAATATTTTTACTATTAGCTTTTGAATGTAACATATCAATATTTTGAGTAAAGATATCTCCCAATAAATTTTTGTCTTGCATTTTGGTAAGTGTTGTATGAACAATATTTGGTTCATACTTTTCCATATCATACCAATTATCCTTTGCCCAAGAATAAAAAATTTCTGGATGTGCAAAAAAGAAATCATAATCTAAAATTTCTTCAACATTCAAATGCTTAAATTTTTTAGAATAAAATCCATTAGAAGATCTAAAATCTTTAATCCCACTTAAAGTAGAAATCCCAGCTCCGGTTAAAACCGTAGTCTGGGAACTATTTTTTATTAATTCAATAAATTTATCTTTATCATTCATAAATATTATTATAATACAAATTTTATTTTTGTTAATAATATTTAGACTTGTTTTCCAACAATTGTATTTCCATTTACTGAAAGATATTCAACATTTGTAATTTCACCAGGTACCAATTTACTGTGTGTTTCAAAAGCCACCATTTGATTATGTTCATCTCTACCAAGCATTTGATTTTCATCATTTCTGCTTGTTTTAGTAACTAATACTTTATGAATACCATTAGCATATTTACTTTTTTCTTCACCAAAGATTACCTGTTGTCTATCAATAATGTTTTGTAGTCTTTCATGTTTAATTTTATCCGAAAGTTGTCCTTCCATCTTTGTTGCTGGAGTTCCTTCTCTTGGATTCCAAAAATACATATAGGCTTCATTACATCTAAGAATTTCCATAACAGATAATGTATCTAAACATTCTTCTTCTGTTTCACTTGGGAAACCTACCATAACATCAGTAGCGAAGGTGACTTGAGGAATTTCTTCTCTAATTTTTGCAATTAAATCCAAGAATTTTTCTCTATCATATCTTCTATTCATTAATTTCAATATTCTAGAGTTACCACTTTGTAGAGGTATATGTAAATGTTTAGCTACTTTTTCTTCAGTTTTAATTACTTGAATTAATTCATCACTAAAATCTTTTGGATGAGGTGATTCAAATCTAATCCATTCAATATTATCACAAACATCACTAACTGCTTTTAATAATTTAGGGAAATTAATTAAATTACCTTTTTCATCCATATATTTATAGCTATTTACATTTTGGCCTAGTAAAGTAATCTCTTTAACATTTTTTGAATCTAAATACTTAACTTCTTCTATTACAGATTCAAGACTTCTAGAACTTTCTCTACCTCTTACATATGGGACAATACAATATGTACAGAAATTATTACATCCATTCATAATTGGAACAAAAGTTGAATAATCACCTTCCTTATAATAACTATTTAAAAAAGTATAATTTTCATCTCTATCAATATCTGAAACACCAGTAGCTATTTCAACTACTTTTTGCTTATCATTAGTTCCTAGTACATAATCAACCCAAGGAGCATCATCTTTTAATTCATCTAATAATCTTTCAGCCATACAACCAACGACAATTAAAATCATAGGATGTTCTTTTTTAATCCTTGAATAATTACCTAAACGACCCCATACTCTATTTTCTGCACTTTTTCTAACAGAACAGGTATTTAAAATAACAATATCGGCATGCTCTTCGTCAGAAGCTGAAACCACGCCAACTCCTTCAAGCATTGTTTTTATTGCATTACTTTCAGCAATATTCATTTGACAACCATAAGTTTCAATCCAATAGGTTTCAACTTTATCTGGTCTCATATATTTACTCATTAATTTTCCTTCTCGGCTCTTTTTATTGCACTTTCAAATGTATTTTCCATTAGCATAGCAATTGTCATTAGTCCAACTCCACCTGGAACTGGAGTTATAGCACTAACTTTTTTTGATACATTTTCATAATCAACATCACCAACTACTCTATAACCACGCTTTCTAGAACTATCTTCTATTCTATTAATACCTACATCAATTACAACACAGTCTTCTTTTACCATATCTTCAGTTACAAACAAAGGTTTTCCTATTGCTGCAATTAAAATATCTGCTGATTTTGTTAATTCTTTTAGATTTTTTGTCCTACTATGAGCAATAGTTACTGTTGCATCTCTACCTTTTTGTATGAGTAAAGAAGCCATTGGTTTACCTACTATATTACTTCTTCCTAGTATTACTACATTTTTAGATTTTGTTTCAATATTATAATAATCTAAAATTGCCATAACACCCTTTGGTGTGCAACTAACAAAACAATCAAGACCAATTAATAATTTACCAACATTTTCTGGATGGAATCCATCAACATCTTTATCACTTCTAATTCTCTCAATTACTTCTTGTTCATCTAAATGTTTTGGAAGTGGCATTTGAACTAAAATACCATCAACAGTTTCATCAGCATTTAATTCATCTACTAAAGAATTTAATTCTTCTTGAGTTGTCTCAGTTTTTAATAAATAATCTCTATGTGCATATCCAATCTTTTCACATGCTTTCTTTTTAGATGCTACATATGTTTGACTAGCAGGATCTTCCCCAACTAAAATAACAACTAATGTAGGCTTTCTACCATATTTATTAATAAATTCTTGATTTTTAATTTTTAAATCTTCCAACTTACTGTTTGCTACTTCTTTTCCACTTAAGACTATCATTATACACCTCTTCTTTGGTTTTATAACATAAATAGATTTTTTTTAAAATAAAGAGCACATGAAAAAACCAATATTTTAACACATAAAAAGAACATATTATTAATGTTGCTTAATGTCTATAAAAATGATTAACTATAAATAACAATCATAACGTTCAATTATTTATTTTGTAACATAATAATACTAAAATTGATATAATTGTTGAATAAGAAAAATTTTGAGGTATTTATGAAACGAAAAATATTATGCACTCTCGCATTAATTACAATAATATCAACAAGTCTTTTTGCATCAGACACATTTTATAAACAAGGTGATCAAAAAGTAACCTTTAACATTGGTCCAAGCATTCCAGACTTTATTTATTTTTTTACACCAACAGCTAGTACTCATCCAGAAAATTTATACCCTGGCTTAGATGTATTGAATGTTGGAGGATTTGGATCTGTTAATTTTGATTTCTTCTATTCTCCAAAAAACAGTTTGGGAATCGAAGTTGGATATGATTTTAATTATGATAAAGGTGATGTATTATATTCAAATGTTCCTATTATTGGTACATATACTTATACCCCTTTGCAAAACGGAACATGGGATTTCTCCTTAGCTGCAGGCTTAGGACTTTCCTTTAACACAAGAGATAGTCAAACCCTATTATCATTGATTTCAAGTGTAAAAGTAAATACAACTTATTTCTTTAATGAAAACTGGGGTGTTGGATTAACTGGTGGCTTCTATGCTGCACCAAATATTAACTATCGAAGTGAATTAAGTGATGATAATGGTATAATTGCTTATTCACCTGTAACTTTATCTTTAACATTTAGGAATTAGTCATGAAAAAATATTTTAACTTTTTATTTATCGGATTATTAATATTATTTGCTTTTGTTGCTTGTGATAACGATGCAACTACGGGAATTCTATCTGATATCGTAAACTCTGAAGTCCAAGAAGAATACACTTTTAAAAGTGTAGTTTCTGATGGAAATACTAATTATTATTCACTTGAAGATAATGATATTTATTTAACCTCTAATACAGATAATCAAAGACAATTAATTCTAAGTTTAAAGGATTATCCTGACCCTAATACTAATGGTTATGCTTTTGATGCCTTTTATAATACTAATGCACTCTATTATGATGGTACTAATCTTTACTTCTTAGTAAATGGAGCTGAGGCTGCTACCGAAGGTAAAAAATTATATTATTTTAACCCAACAGACGCAACTCCTACTGTTAATCCAATGACATTAGGAAATACAACAGTTGATTCAATTGTTTCATTAACTAGTAATGGATATTTAATTTTTGAAAATTCTGAAGCACTTAATTCTGGCTATTATGCTCAAAAAATAGCCTCTTCAGCTACTACAATTAATACAACTAATGCAGTTAAATTTGCAGAAGCTAGTGATAGTTTAAGTACTATTGTTCCAGTTGGTGATGATCTAATCGTGCAAACAGTTTTTGAAGATCCTTCAGACTCTAGTTCATATTTATTTAACTATTACTTAATTAAAGATGGTAGCTCTTCATTAACTACAATTGGAGAAGACCAAGAAGAAAAAATTGTTTCTGCTGCACGTAATGGAGTAAATTACTATCTAGTTTTAAGTAATGCTTCTCTCTCCACAACAGATGGTACAACAAATAATCTTGACCCGATTTATGAAAATGATAATACTAATTATTCATTCGATAATTTAGCACAAAACTTATATTTTAATACTAGTAATTTCTTAGTAGCAATTGATTCATCTAATGATGTTTTACTTTATGATTTAACTAATAGTGACACATCAACTAGTGTTACCTCTTTAACTGAAGGTTTTGCTAATGTAATTCGAAATACATCTTCAATTGTTAAAATATTTAAAGTAAATGAAACCAAATATTATATGGCAACTCATTCAAATGGTTATTACACAATAAATTTTGATGATATTACAATTTTAGATGAGGATAATGGTGATAAGTCATCTTGTGAATCAAACTTAAATTAACTAAATTATTTAGATAAGAAAAAGGATTAAATCGAATCGATTTAATCCTTTTTTATATGAAATAATTTTTATTATTTTTTAAACATTATCTCCACGAACTTCATGTAAAATATCTCTTACTTCAGCATCCTCAAACTGTGAATCAATTTCTTCACTGCTTAAGCCAATAAATTCGTGACAGTTATAATGGATCCAAACTTCATCTTCAGGTTTTCTTATAACATGTTTTCTACAATAATAATCTGGTTGAACAGGAAGAGGTTCTTTATCTGAGTTTTCAAATACTTTATAATCGAAAACTGCAACTTTAATATCTTCCCTTGGAATTCCCTTTCCCATAATTACTTCTGTTAATTGATTTACTGTTTTACCAGTATCAAAAATATCATCAACGATTAAAATTTTATCTCCTGATCTTAAATAATCTGGAGAGTATGTCCAACCATCAACAATTACCTTTGATTGAGTTCTAAGATAACCATAGGAACGTGCTACAACAGCTGCATAAAAGACAGGTCTACCATTAGTCTTTAAACGTACCATCTTATAGTACTCACTCATTACATTAGCCATATAAGCACCACCACGAAGTGAAGCATAAATAATATCTGGAACAAATCCATCTTCTTTATACATTTTATGGACTAACTTTAATGCAGCATCCCTAATGTCATCGGTTTTAACAAACTCTTTACTCATAAATTTATTTTCCTCTTATATTTTAGTTAAAATTTCTATTCCATCGTTTTTAATTAAAACAGTATGTTCAAAATGAGCAGAAGGTTTTTTATCTGCAGTTCTTACAGTCCAACCATCTTCAAAGTTATCTCTAATTCTATCAGTTCCTAAATTAATCATTGGTTCAATAGCAATTACCATACCAGCTCTTAATCTTGGATTTGGAGAAAGATGAGAAACATAGTTTGGGATTTCAGGAGATTCATGTAAATCAAGACCTACTCCATGTCCACAATAGTCTTTTACAACACCAAATCCATTTTTGGTAGCATGAGAATATACTGCTCTACCAATGTCACTAATTCTAGCGTTTTTCTTTGCTGCTGCTTTAATTCCAAGTTCTAAACATTCTTTAGTTACTTGGCATAGTTTTTCGTTTTCAGGTGTAGATTTTCCACCAACTATAAAAGTTCTTGCGCTATCTGAAAAATAGCCATCAAGATTAATACCTAAATCAACAGATACTAAATCACCATTTTTAACAATTTCATCTTTTGATGGAATACCATGAATGACAACATCATTTACACTGATACATGCAGAAGCAGGAAAGCCTCCATAATTTAAAAATGCTGGTTTACCACCTAGATTAATAATGTAATCATAACAAAAATCATCAATCTCTTTAGTGCTCATACCTTCTTTGATAAATCCACTTTCAAGAATATCTAACAATTTTGCTAATTCATGGCAACTTTTTCTTATACCTTCAATTTGTGTTTCGTTTTTAATAGTAATCAATTGAATTTTTCCTCCAGCTTATACTTCTTCTGAAATGCATCTAAAATTCCATTGATAAATTTATAATTAACATATGAAGAGAAATCTTGTGACAATTTCACAGCTTCATCAATAATAATATGTGGATGTACTTCATTTTGAAGTAAACTATATATGCTTAAACGTAAAATATTTCGATCAACAATATCTATATTTGTTAATGGTCGATTAATAGAAAATTCTGAAATATAACCATCTATTTCTTCAAGATTTGATAGAGTCCCTCGTAAAAGCAACGAAGCATAGATCTTAACTTCGTCTTCTAATTCATCAATTTCCTCTTGAGTCAAACAAGGGAAAAAATCATCTTCTAAATTATCTATTGATAATTTACCTCTAATATCCATTTCGTACAATGATTGTAATACTAATTCACGAGCTCTATGTCTTGTTTTCATAATATTCCTTATATTTAAAAATCTAATATTTAATGTATTTATAGTAACAAATGTTAGAAACACTTACAATCCATAAATAATCAAAAATAAAAAATCTCTAGTAAGATGTACTAGAGATTCATATTATAATAAAATTAATTACTTTGTTAAATATGTGATAGTAGCATCATTTCTCAAATCTTTTGTCAAAGATAATAAAGCTTGTTGAGCTAAATTTTGAGCTTTTTGGTTTGATAATATTTGAGTAATATATTCTCTAACTGTTGTACTATCTGCTGGGCTAATTGGATCATCAATTGACAATAACTTTGTATCAACATGATCTTTAACCTTTAGTATATGGTAACCTTGTGAAGTAACAATTACATCAGAGGTTCCACCTACTTTCAAATCAAATGCTGTATCAAAATATTCATTGCCTAAAAGAGTTTTAATATTTTGTGTATCATCTTGAGTTAACCAACCGATATCACCATCAGCTTTTGTATTTGATGTATCTTTATTATATTGTGCTACAGCATTATTCCAAGTAATTTTATTTGCTTGTAAATCAGCGGCTACACTTTCTAAAGCTTTTTCATTTTTATCATTAGTTGCGTTATCTTTAAACGGAACAAAAATTTGTGCTAAATTAACACATTCTGGATTTACTAAACTAGCTTTATTAGCTCTATAGTAACTTTGGATTTCATCTTCAGTAGGCATTGCATTTTCTGCTTTTAAAATATCGCCCTTTTTCATTAATAAATATTGATTAATTAATGCTTGAGATTTTAGGTAATCTTTATAATCATCTAAAGAACCTACTTGTTGATTAATTATAGTTTCAAATTCTTCTTCAGTTAAAGTTCTACCGGCTTGTTGTTCAACTAAATATTTTTGCTGTGCTAATAAAGTTTGTACTTGTTGATCACTAATTACAACACCATCTCTTTGAGCTCCAGATTCAAGTAATAAATTATCAATCATTGAATCAAGAACTTGTTTCCTAATTGCTGAAGCAGCAATTGTTTGACCTTGGCTTTTATATGTAGCAACAACATTATTTACTTGTGCATCTAAATCTGTTTCTGAAATAGGTTTTGTTTGACCATTAAATTTAACAATTGCAGCAGGTTTGCCAAATGGAACTGCAGCAAAAACACTAGATGCACTAATTACAGCGCAAATTAATAAAACTAAAATTCTTTTTGTTTGCATTTATAGGAACTCCTAAATTTTTACTTTATATGTATTCTTTTACCAATTGCTATAGCTTGTTGTTCATTTTTTATGATATCACTAGTCTTCAAATACATTCCTTGAGACTCCATGACCTTCATCAATGCTTGTAAAGTTTTTGTACTTCTGATACCAGGTTTACAAACAAAAGCCATACATCTTTTGCCAGAAATAGATCCGCTTTTATCTAAAAAATTTTGAACAACTTTTGGAACACTTCCACCAAAGGTTTTAGTTCCTTCTGCTCCAACAATTAGGTAATCATAATAGGAAACAACTTTACCTTGTTCAAGTTTCATATCAATTACATCAACTATGTGATTCTGTTGTTCAATCCCTTTTGCAACAGCAGTAGCGATTTTCTTGATATACGTATTATTGCTTGATTTAGCAGCGTATAAAACACAAACTTTCATATTTTGTTCCTCACTTTTAATTAGAAACCGATCGCACTGGTGGCGATCGGTTATCTTTATTAGTCTTGTATCAAATTATTCAGCAGGTGCATCTGTCCACCAAGTTTCTGTTTGTTGAACTTGTACGTTATCTACAGAATTTAACAACTTAGAGTCAGATGGAGCTTTATTAACCAGTGCGATGCAAAGTGCTAAAATCAAGAATGCACCAGCAAGGATAGCTGTAACTTTTGTTACTACACGGCTAGTATATGATCCAAAAGAACTTTGAGCTGCTGAACCAAAAACACCACCTAAACCATCACTTTGTTCATCTTGAATAGCGACAATTAAAACTAATAAAATACTCACGATGATAAATAGTACCATCAGAATAACATTTAAAACGCCCATACTTTTCTACTCCGAAAGATTACTTGTCAAAGCAAACAATTGGTAAGAATTTATCCAATGACAATGAAGCGCCACCAACTAATGCTCCATCGATATTTTCTTTTGCCATTAATTCTTTAACATTTGCTGCCTTTACTGAACCACCATACTGTATAATTGTATCTTCTGCAACAGTTTTATCAAAAAGTTTTTCAATAATACTTCTAACAAATGCATGTGCACTATCTGCATCTTCAGGTGTAGCAGTTTTTCCAGTACCAATAGCCCATACAGGTTCATAAGCTAAAGTGATATGTTTCATCATTTCTTTTGAAACACCTTTTAAGCCTTCTGTAACTTGTCTAGTTAATACTTCTTCTAATTTTCCACTTTCTCTTTCTTCAAGAGTTTCCCCGATACAAAGATCAACATCCATACCTTCTGCTAAAGCTAATAAAACTTTTTTGTTGATTAGTTCATCAGATTCACCATAGATTGCTCTTCTTTCACTGTGACCTAAAATAACATTAGTTACACCTAAATCTTTAAGCATTAATGGTGATACTTCACCAGTAAAAGCACCTTCTAGGTTATCATTCATGTTTTGAGCAGCTACAATAATATGTGTATCTTTTAATACTTCTGCAACACCTGGGATTGTAACAAAGTTAGGAGCTACCATAACTTTTGCACTACAACCTTTTGTTGCTTCAGCTAATTCTTTTGCTAATTTTACACCTTCACTAGGTGTTAAGTTCATTTTCCAGTTACCTGCAATATAAGGGGTTCTCATTTTCCTTATCTCCTTTTTATTTTTCTAAAGCTTTAATGCCAGGAAGAGTTTTGCCTTCTAAGAATTCTAGAGAAGCACCACCACCTGTTGAAACGTGACTAATTTTACTTGCTAAGTTGAATTTATTAATAGCAGCAACACTGTCACCACCACCAACAACTGTAATACCATCACAGTCTGCTAATGCCTTAGCAACTTCTAAAGTACCTTTACTAAATGCATCAAATTCAAATACACCCATTGGGCCATTCCAAACAACACTCTTTGCAGCTTTTAGTTCAGTTACAATTAAATCAACTGTTTTTGGACCAATATCCATACCAATTAAGTCACCTTCAATTGTTGCACTATCAACTAATACAGGTTTTGTATTTTCATCAAATTTAGCACCACAAATATGGTCTACAGGTAAAATAACTTTTACGCCTTTTTCTGCAGCTTTAGTTAAGAAACTTTTTGCAGTGTCAATATAATCTTCTTCTAATAAGCTTTTACCAATTTCTTGACCTTGAACTTTCAAGAAAGTATAAGCCATACCACCACCGATAACGATAGTATCACAAGTATTTACAAGACTTTCTAAAACAGTAATCTTACTTGATACTTTAGAACCACCAATAATAGCTACGAATGGTTTTTCTGGGTTACTTAGTAAAGGAGCCATATATTTAACTTCTTTTTCAATTAAGAAACCAGCATATGAAGGTAAGAAATGAGAGATACCTTCTGTTGAAGCATGAGCTCTATGAGCTGTACCAAAAGCATCGTTTACATAAACATCGCCGTAAGAAGCTAATGTTTTTGCGAAATCAGCATCATTATCAGTTTCTTCATTGTAATATCTACAGTTTTCTAATAATAATACTTCACCTTTAGCTAAAGATTTAACTAATTCTTCAACTTCACTTCCAATTACATCTGGAGCTAATTTTACTTCTTTTCCTAATAATTCACTAAAACGTTTAGCGATTGGAGCCATTGAAAAGCTAGGGTCTTTCTTTCCTTTTGGACGACCTCTGTGACTCATAACAACAAGACTAGCACCTTGTTCTAATAAATATTTAATAGTAGGAAGTGCTGCCTTAATACGTGTATCGTCGGTAACAACACCATCTTTAATAGGAACATTAAAATCTACACGAATAACAACTTTCTTGTTGTCAAAATTTGCATCTCTGATTGTATTTAATACCATAGTTTTACTCCTTAAAAAATAAAGCCTGCCCTAGCATAAAATCAGAGCAGGCCATCTCCTTGTTAGGAAAATTTTAATTATTTAGCAATTTTAAGAGCTAGATCAACAACACGTGTTGAATAACCCATTTCATTGTCATACCAGCTCATTACTTTGAACATCTTTTCACCCATTTTCATAGTTAATAAAGCATCAAAGATTGATGAATGATCGTTAGCAACAATGTCATGAGAAACGATTGGATCTTCTGTGTATTCTAGAATGCCTTTTAATGGGCCTTCTGCAGCAGCTTTAACAGCAGCGTTTAATTCTTCAACAGAACAATCTTTCTTTAGTTCTACAACTAAGTCTACAATTGAACCTGTAGGAGTAGGAACACGCATTGCTAAACCGTTCAATTTACCTTTTAATTCAGGAATAACTTCAGCTACAGCTTTAGCAGCACCAGTTGTTGTAGGAATAATTGAAACAGCACCAGCTCTAGCACGACGTAGGTCTGGGTGTGGTTGGTCTAACATAACTTGGTCGTTTGTGTAAGAGTGAACAGTAGTCATTAAACCTCTTTCAATACCAAATGAATCATTTAAAACTTTAGCTAAAGGAGCTAAACAGTTTGTTGTACATGAAGCATTTGAGAAAGCAGTATTAGTTAAATCAATTTGATCATCATTTACACCGCAAACAATTGTTTGGTCGATTTGGTCTTTAGCAGGAACAGTTAAGATAACTTTCTTTGCACCAGCTGTGATGTGATCTTTATAACCACCTCTTGGACCTTCTGCTGTTCTAAATACACCTGTTGATTCAATTACAACGTCAACATTTAATTCACCCCAAGGTAAATTTTTAGGATCACGTTCTTTGTAAATACGAATTGCTTTACCGTCAACACTAATTGAGTCTTCACCAGCTTTTACTTCATGATCATAAACGCCATATGTTGAGTCATACTTTAGTAAGTGAGCTAAAGTTTTTGGGTCTGTTAAGTCGTTAATTCCGACAATTTCAATACTTGGATTTTTGGAAGCAATCTTAAAAACATTACGTCCAATTCTACCAAAACCGTTAATTGCAATCTTCATGGAAAATCCTCCAGATTTTATTGTTAGTTTATAATTTGATAATACTAATTCCTTACAAAATGGTCAACGAACTAGCAAAAAAAAATGCTAAAAATAGGAATTTTGAACAAAATTGCAACACAATGCAACATTTGTTTTCAACTAATAATAATTTAAAACACACTTGGAACATAAATTCATTATAACAAAACAATTAATGTTCAAAAAATCACATAATTAATACTAAAATTTTTGATATCTAAAACTATAAATTCTTATATTTTTTAATTAATATTTTTTTATTTATTTATTGCAATAGATATATTAATAATTTTATGACCTTCTATCTGTTCTACAGTGAATTCATTACCTTCGATTTCTATACTTTCACCACGTTGCGGGATTCTACCGAAGATTTCAAAAACTAAGCCACCGATTGTTTCAAAATCATCATTATTTAAATTCATTTTCAAAATTTCATTTATATCTTCAATACTGGTTCTAGCATCAACAATATAATGGGTTTCATCAATTTTTCTGATTTCTTCTTCTTCCTCATCAAATTCATCTTGAATCTCCCCTACAATTACTTCTAGGATATCTTCAAGACAAACAATGCCAGAAACTCCACCATATTCATCAACTGCAACAGCAATATGAACTTTCTTTAATTTAAATTCTCTTAATAAGTCGTCTAAATGTTTGCTTTCAGGGACAAAGAATGCATCCCTCATGATTTTTTTTACATTAAAATTATTTTCAATATTATTTCTAAGAAGATCTTTGGCATATAAAATACCGATAACATTATCATTACTTTCTTCAAATACAGGATATCTAGAATAGCCATCTTTAGCAATCAAATCATAAAATTCATCTAAAGATATATCACAATTAACAAAGGAAACATCTATACGAGGAACCATTACCTCTTTAACTGTCATTTCATCTAATTCGCCGATACCTTTAATCATAGTCTCTCGCTCAACCCGCTCGGCCTCTTGAGTTAATTCTTCTTGAGTACTATCCTTTTTTTTAAATAAGTCGCTTAAAAAGCTCACTTTATTTCTCCCTAATCTTAGATAATATTTCTTCTTGTAATACAAGCATTGGCTCATTTTTATCATTTGTTTTATGATCATGACCTAATAAGTGCAAGATGCCATGTATTAACAATCTATCTACCTCTTCATCAAATGAAACATTAAAGTTTTCACAATTTCTTTCAATAGCTTTTATTGATATTATCATATCACCTAAAATATTACTTTCATTATCAGTTGGCCAAAAGTCCATATCATCTACATTATCTGATTGAACAAAAGATAATATGTCTGTTGGACTATCAATATTTCGCCACTGTTTATTTAATTCTTGTATTTCATCATCACTTACAAAAGAAATAGAAAGTTCAACATCATCCTTTGAAAAAAGTTTTAAAACTTCATTTACTCTTTTTTCAACTACTTGATGAGGAATTCTTTTCTCATATTCTTCTAAGTTATATTCTATATCTATTATATTATTCATTATTTTGTCTTTATTTCCTAATTATTAATAATTCTTTTGTTATTAGTCAATTACTATTCTCTTATATTTGAACTTTCTATCTCATCTTGAT
This sequence comes from Sphaerochaetaceae bacterium, assembly GCA_963678415.1. GTDB lineage: Bacteria > Spirochaetota > Spirochaetia > Sphaerochaetales > Sphaerochaetaceae > Pleomorphochaeta. Next base: position 679,852 of record OY782833.1, read on the forward strand.
ATTTAATTCTAGTATGTAATTTACCAACTAATGATTGTTCTAAAGATTTTTCAATAGTTTTCAATTCAGTTAAATCTAAGTGACTATCATTTAGTTGCCCTCTATCAAATTTCTGTCTTACAATATATGCAATCAAACGACCAACTTTTTGAGGACTAGTATTTTGAGAACGAGAAGCTGCCTCAACACTATCAGCTATCATAATTATTGCACTTTCTTTTGAACGAGGAGGATTACCATTATAGCTATAATCACTTGTTTCAACCCTATAATCAGGATTTTCATTATCTTTTTTTGCTTCATTATAGAAATATTGAATTAGATCACTACCATGGTGTTCACTTATAATATCAATTATTTCTTGAGGAAGTCCCATTTCTTTACATAAATCTACACCTAACTTTACATGAGATCTAATAATAGATCCACTCATCGAAGGAGTTAATTCATCATGCTTATTTACACCGTCTTCTTGGTTCTCAGTAAAATATTCAGGGTGTTCCATTTTACCAACATCATGATATAACGCTGCAACTCTACACAATTCAGCATTTGCCCCTATTGATTTTGCAGCTTCATATGCTAAATCAGCTAAGTTTAAACTATGGTTATATGTACCTTTTGCAGTCATTTTTAATCTTTTTAATAATTTTTGATCAGTATTCTTTAATTCTTCCAATCTAAAGATTGTTGGAATATTCAAACTATTATCAACCAAAGGCAAAAACATTCTCTCTAAAAGGAAACAAAGTAATATATTAATTAAAATAAATGAAATTGATAAATATAAATCAGTAAAAGGATAACCTTGGATTGCATAGAGTATTAAAGTCATCATTATTGCAACTAAACAGCCTTTAACAATACTTGCCATCCTAGCGATTCTATCAGTGTTATATACAATTATATAAATAAAACTTATTCCAATTGCACTAAGATAGAAAAAAGAGAAAAACGTTGAACCTGGGAATAAAACAGAGTATAAAGCATATTGAATTGTAAATAACAAACCAAATATTCTTTTACTAGTAATATTCCTTACAAAGAAAGTACCAAAAAGCACCGGCAATAAAGGTGATAATACTGTTAGATTATTCTTAGAAAAATGATATGTAATAAATAGAGAAACTAACAACGATATAAACATTGATGAAAGATAAACTAAAGTAAATTGAACTCTTCTAAAGGTATAAGAGGTCTTTGACCAAAACCAATACAATGAAAACAGAGTTATTGCTATAATTAAAAATATTCTTGTTATGATTTGAATATTAGAGAACATAGCACTATGTTCTTCAACTTGATACAATAATTCTAAATCTTTCTCACTTATAATAGTATCTTTGGATAAGACTTTTGTTCCAGATGGTACAAAAACAACAACATCTTCAATACTATTTATTGTATTTTCTTTTTCATTCTGTGTTAATATTAAATCATAATGAACATTTGGCTCTAATAAACCTATAACTGACAAATAAACAATATTTACTGGTAAAGTACTATAAATTGATCCTTTTTCTATATATGAATCTATCAATAAATTTATATTGCTCTTTTGATTTAAACTATCAACTGAATAAACTCTAGAATCTTCTATTTTCTCAAGATTAAAAGAATCATTTAACAGCCCTTTTATAGAAATTTTACTAAAGTTCTCATTCTTAACTAAATCAAGCTCTGATGCATCAAAATAACCATTTTGAACAACATCCTTACAAATTTCAAAAACCCAAGTTGATAATAGTTGTTTTTGATTATCTGTTAAATTTAGATAAGTTTTGTTAAATAAGTTTTTTTCACTTGGATTTAATGATATTAATAAATCAGATAATCCTTGAGAATAATTTTCATCTATATTTTTATTAAAGGTTAAAACCCTATTAATAATTTCATAAGTTGTTGAAATATCATATGTAAATATTGGATAAACATTTTGTAGAGCAGCTGTCCTTTTTTCTTCTGTAGCCTTTTCATCTACATATTCAAAAGCTCTTTTTACATACAAATCTTCAGGAGCTAATTGTTTTTCTTGTAAAGAGGAAGAATTAACATGAGAGTCAACAAAATTACCTGAAACAAAATATGGCATTACAATCATTACAACAATTATACCGACAAAGAGTACAATTAAAGAAAATATAGTTTTCCCATTTAATTCATTTTTATTTGGTTTAATCCTACTAAAAAAGGTCTCATTACTATCCATTAGCACTATCCTTACTATATGCATCAATTATTTTTTGAACTATTTTTGCTCTAACGACATCTTTAGAAGTAAAATTAATAAAATCTAATCCATCAATATCTGTTAAAATATTTCTTGCATGCAATAAACCACTTTGTCTACTTCTAGGTAAATCAATTTGTGTTACATCGCCTGTTATAATAGATTTAGAGTTTTCCCCTATTCTTGTTAAAAACATCTTCATTTGTTCAATTGTAGTGTTTTGAGCTTCATCCAAAATAATAATACTATTATGAAGAGATCTACCTCTCATATAAGCCAAAGGAGCAATTTCAATAACTTTATTAGTTTCTAATTTACTAACAATAGAAGGTGGTAACATCCACTCCATAGCGTCATATAATGGCCTTATATAAGGATTTAATTTTTCATTTAAAGTACCAGGAAGAAAACCTAAACTTTCTCCAGCTTCTACAACGGGTCTAGTTAATACAATTTTTTGTTTTTTACCACTTGTAACTTGTGATAATGCATAAGCTACTGCTAAAAAAGTTTTTCCAGTTCCAGCAGGGCCAATAGCAAATGAAATTTGATTCTCATGCATAGACTTAATTAATCTGCTTTGATTTACTGTTTTTGAAAAGATTGTCTTATTATTTACACTAATATAATTATAATCTTCAAAAAGATTACTATCAATATCACTTGATTCTAGATTAGGAGAGTTAATTACACTCTGATATTCCATGAATATCTCGCTCTCACTTATTTCTTGATTATCATTAACAATTAAACCTTCTAATTTCTTAATTAGATTCTCAAATATTTTTATTTTACTTTCATCTTCATCTTCAACAAACAAAGAGTTTCCTTTGGTTAAGATTTCAATACCTAATAAAATTTCAATATATGTTAAATTTCTATCATTAACTCCACAAATAATTCTTAATTTTGATAAATTATCTACAACAATATTTCTTACCATTCTATATCCAATATATGAATTTATTCCCATCCATCTCCATTATCAGTAAAACTTTGGTCAACGTTTAACTCAGGTAGAGTCTTCCATTGTAAGAATAAAGATACACTAGGTACCCACTGATAATTATAGTTAGATAATACAACGGATCCCTTGTATTTGCAATGCAAATCCCAGTCGTCCATCATATGTACAAAGTCTAAAGAGATCTCTTCTAAATTAAATTGAGTATCAGATCTCCCCCCATTAATAAAGTCAAAGGATTTCAGCAAATCTATAAACATTTCTGAAAAACTGAATTTATCATTATTATCATAATATGTATAAAATCCATAATTAGAAGTCTTAATAGAAAGATTTACTAACATGAATTCTGCAATTCTAAATTTTAAATTAGTAGATAAACTAAAATATGTTGAATATTTATCAACAAAACTATAATTAAAAGTAGCATCAATATCTAATTTTAAGCCTATCCTATTTTCCCACCAATATTTTTCAAAATCACTAAAAGAAATTGTATTTTTAAAATAATCTAATTGTAAAATATTATCATCAGTGAAAAAGTTTATTTTGCTATTTATAAAAGAATTTTTATAAGTAAAATTAAATTTGCTAAAATAATTTTCTACAGTCCCATCATATAATCCATAGTATTTACTTGAATGAGAAAGCATTTGATTATTTTCTTTATCATTGTAGACAAAGTTTGTAGATAATACTAAAGAATCTAAAAATCTAGTAGAGGTTAAGCTATTAGCTACATCATAGGATAAATTAAAATTCATATTAAATTTTCCTACAGAATAACTAAAATTATCATTAATATCAGTTAAATCAAAGTTATTAGAATCAACATCAAAGGTAAATATAGTTTTATTTGATAAATTATTATAATTAATTAACAAGGATGGTTTAAAAGCCCAACTTAATGGAGGTAAAACTAATTTTAATGAAGGAGTTACTTTTACATCAAATAAATTATATGTATCCTTCCATTCTATTTCATGTTTAGAAATAAAATCATCACTAAATTCGAATTGTGAAATTTCATTAGTAGTTGTTCCATTACTTTCTTCAGTAATATTTTCATATATAATTGAGTCAAAATAATAATATAAGTTTATAAAAGGTAAATTAATAATATTTGAGGTTATCACATTAAAGGAGTACTTACTTTCATCATCATAATTATCTCTTATTAGATATTTTAGATTAGTATTATTATCAATTTTTATTATATTAGGTTCAATATTTGCTGAAGTTTTAAAATTTAAAGTTGTTTTATTATATAAATCTTTTTCATCATCACTTAAATCCTCTGAATAATAAAAATCATTATCTAAATTATATAAAACATTTAAAGCTGAAGTTTTTGTATTTAATACACTATCTTCTTTATAAGAAGATTTATATAAAAGATTTAATAAATCTTGTGAATCAGTATTTATATCTTTATCTTCTGTAGGATCTTCCTCTGTTTTTTCTAAATCTACTTTTTTAGGTTTTTGACTAAAATTAATCAAAGTACCATTCATGCTAAAATCGACTGATGGGAAAGTAATTTTATCTACATTATAAAGATAATTATTATTTACAGTTTCCCATTTATAATCTACTTGAGCTTCTAAACTACTTAAATTAATTTGAGTTATATAAGGAGAAAGGATTTCTGGTTTCAATGAATAATTAGCATCAAGGAACCAACTATATTTTGTAATATCAGAACTATAATTAGTTGGGAAACTTTGATTAGATTTCCAAAGTGAATCAATTGTAAAAGTTGATAGTCTATTTCCATAAGTTTTTCTAACCTTTGGATCAGAAATAATTGGAAAACTAAAACTAAAATTACCATTTTTTAAGTTTAATTTAGTATTAAAGCTTATATCATACCTAAACATTGGATAATCTGAATACTTTGTAATATCACCAATCATCCCATCACTAGCAAAGGATGTTATTGCACTTGATTCTATTGTTAGTGCTTTATTAATCAAATTAAACTGAAAATCATAACCTATAACTACGCTTCCTTTTTTATCTGTATCTATTGAGTAAGGAGTATTTTCATAAGCATCTAAAAATAGTGCAAAATAACTTTTTGTATCACTTGCCCATTTATCTAAATCATTTTTAGGTTCTGAAGAATTATATATAGCACCATTGGCATATAAATCAGAAGAATTATCATTTTTTAAAAATGAATTAAAGCTACTAGTACTTACTTGAGCAAATTTTGGATATTTACCTATTATTTCAAAAGTAGTATTTACAAAAGCCCCTCTAGAATATTCATACCCAATTGCTGGATTACCTACCATTTTTGCGCCAGGAGAAAAGAAAAATGGCAAATATAATACATTAATTCTTCCAATAGACAATTTTGCATTTTCCAAATACATATCGCCATGATTTAAAAGTGCAAATTTACTTGCACTAATTGAAGAATATGCAGTATCAGGATTTGTGGTTATAAATCCACCATTTAATACCAAAGTATTATTAATTGTATCAAGACTCATCAAAGAAGAAGTTGCACTAAATACAACAGTTTCATTATCACTATTTTTTCTTTGAGTAGAAATATTTGCATTACTTACTAAAAACTTATTTGACTGCCAATTATATGTAACAATTTCTCCACCAATTGCTTGAGATAATAAATTACTTTCACTTTCACTATTAATAAATTCAACAGAACCAAATGCAGCTAATTTATTGTTTGTAACATCTATTATAATTTTTTGTGCTTTTAACTCTTTTTTATCATTAGAACTTTCATTAAAGCTTAAAGAAATATCACCTTCTAATATTATAAAAGTAGTATCATTTTCTCTTATCATTTTCAGAGAATTTGAATTATTTATATTAAAAGATAATTTATCTTTAATTTGTTCTTCACTATTAATTGTATTAATATCTTCTGCATTATTTATTGGATAATCTATTTCAAATTGCTGCTTTAAACTAGCTATCATCTGTTCCCTTGAAGTATGTTCTGTAATACCTCTTAGTTCACACATCATAACTAATTCTTCATAACTAGCCTCTTCCAAGCTTATTTGCGCTAAATTAGTTGCAAATATTGCTTGAAGGAAAACTAAAAAATATAAAACTAAAGCAACAATTTTTTTCATATTCTATTCTAAAATTTGTTTTAAAAATTGACCTGTATAGGATTTTTCATTCATAGCTACTTCTTCTGGGGTACCAGTCGCAACTATCATACCACCTCCGTCTCCGCCATCAGGACCTAAATCGATAATATAATCAGCAGCTTTGATTACATCTAAGTTATGTTCAATTAATATTACAGTGTTTCCATTTTCTACTAATCTATTAATAACATTTACCAATAATTTTACATCAGCAAAATGCAAACCAGTTGTAGGTTCATCTAATATATATAAAGTTTTACCAGTATTTACTTTAGATAACTCAAGTGATAATTTAACCCTTTGAGCTTCACCCCCACTTAAAGTTAGTGCACTTTGACCTAATTTTAAATAACCTAAACCAACACTATCGAGAGTTTCTAATTTTCTTCTAATTTTATTAATGGGTTTAAAGAAATCTTTAGCTTCTTCAACAGTCATATCTAAAACATCATAGATATTTTTACCTTTATACCTTATAGATAACGTTTCTTGATTATATCGTTTACCATGACAAACATCACATTTAACATAAACATCAGGTAAAAAATGCATTTCAATTTTAATATTTCCATCACCTTTACAGTTTTCACATCTACCACCTGCAACGTTAAATGAAAATCTTCCACTTTTATAGCCTCTAGCTTTTGCTTCAGGTAAAGATGCAAATAACTCTCTAATTGGAGTAAAAGCACCAACATAAGTAGCTGGATTTGATCTAGGAGTTCGACCAATTGGACTTTGATCAATTGTAATTAGTTTATCAATATTTTCAACTCCAACTATTTTAGTATAACCATCATAATTAAAATTTTTACCATTCAATTTTCTTCTAATAGCTGGTGCTAAAATTTCATTTAACAATGTAGATTTACCGCTACCAGAAACTCCGGTTATTACATTTAATTTTCCAAGAGGAATATCAACATCAACACTTAATAAATTGTTTTTACTAGCACCTTCAATTCTTATAGTTTGACCATTACCCTTACGTCTAGTTTTTGGTATCTCAATTTGTTGCTTTTTAGATAAGAACTGTCCAGTAATAGAATTTGGATTCTTTTCAATTTCCTCAGGAGTTCCTTCAGCTATAATTTCACCACCATGAACTCCAGCTCCAGGTCCTAAGTCTACTACATAATCGGCTTCTCTAATTGTTGCTTCATCATGCTCAACTACAATTAAAGTATTTCCAATATCTCTTAATTGTTTTAAAGAATTAATTAATTTTTCATTATCTTTTTGATGTAACCCAATTGAAGGTTCATCTAAAACATACATTACCCCAGTTAAGGCTGAACCAATTTGAGTTGCTAATCTAATTCTTTGAGCTTCTCCACCACTTAAGGTTCCACTATTTCTATCAAGCGTTAGATAAGATAAACCAACATTATCTAAGAAAGATAATCTATTTCTTATTTCTTTTAAGATTTCTTTTGCTATCTTTTGTTCTGTTTCATTCAATTTAAGACTATTAAAGAAAACAATACTATCTTTTATTGAATAGGAAGTAACTTCCATTATATTTTTACCGCCAACAAAAACATGTAAAGCATCTTCTCTTAATCTTTTTCCTTTACAAGTTGGACAAGTTTTATGAGATTTAAAAGAATCATACCAACTCTTCATATTCATACTTGTAGTTTGATAGTATCTTCTTTGTAATTCTTTTATTACACCTTCATATTTCTTATATATAAGTTGATTTCCAAATTCACTTTCATAATTTACAGCAATTTTTTTCTTATACCCATATAGAATTGTATCTAATATCTTTTTAGGCAATTTATTAATTGGAGTATCTAAAGAAAAATTCAATTCTTTTGCTAAAGCTTCAAACATAGATTTATTCCAACTTGCTTGAGGATTATGAGTTTTTATTGCATGTTCATTTATACTTAAATTTGTATTAGGTATAATCAAATCAAAATCAAATTCACTTACAATTCCAATACCTTTACAAGTTGGACAAGCTCCATAAGGGTTATTAAATGAAAATAACCTAGGCTCTAAATCTGCAAAAGTAATTCCACAATGAGGACAACTATTTTTTTGTGAATAAACTTCATCTTTTTCAATTCTCTTATCATCTTCAGTAATTATGAAAGTAACCTTTACTAGACCATTGGTCATTTCAATAGCTGTTTCAAGAGAATCAGATAATCTTGTTCTAGATTCTTTATTTAAAATTAATCTATCTACAACAATATCTATATCATGTTTATAATTTTTATCTAGCTGTACTACATCCTCAAGCATAAACATTTTATTATCGATTTTTGCTCTTTGGAAACCTGCATTTCTAGCATCTTCAAATACTTTTTTGTATTCCCCTTTTCTGCCTCTAGCAACAGGAGCACTTACAATTAATTTTGTATCTTCATCATATTGATATATTGCATCAATAATTTGGTCGATACTCATTTCTGTTATTTCTCTATTACAAATCGGGCAAAAAGCCTTTCCAACTCTTGCCCATAATAATCTATAATAATCATATATTTCTGTAATAGTCCCTACAATTGATCTAGGGTTATTATTTGTTGATTTCTGCTCTATAGCAATTGAAGGAGATAATCCTTCAATATAATCAACAGCTGGTTTTTCTAATCGCCCTAAAAATTGTCTTGCATAAGCAGATAAACTCTCAACATATCTTCTCTGCCCTTCTGCAAATATAGTATCAAAGGCTAATGAACTTTTTCCACTTCCACTTAAACCACTAATTACAATAAATTTATCTTTCTCTAATGTTAAGTTTACTGATTTTAAGTTATGTTCACTAGCGCCTTTAATAATTAACTTATTATTCCCCATTTATAGCCTCTAGCAAAGCTTGCTTTGCATCATTCACATCTACTTCTAAACTCAATTTACCTTTTTTGTATAAGAAAACTTTATTACCAATTCCTGTTATTGCAAAATCGGCTTCTTTGGCTTCACCAGGGCCATTAACTTGACAACCCATAATTGCAACAGAAATATCTTTATCTATAGTTAATAAATCTTTTTCCACAGTTTTTAAAAAGCCAATTGAATCAAAAGAATTACGTCCACATCTTGGACAACTAATAATTCTAACACCTTTTTCTCTTAATCCAAGAGTTCTTAATATTTCAACTCCAGCAAAAACTTCATCTTCGATGTCTCCTGTTATTGAAACTCTTAAAGTGTTACCAATTCCTTGCTTTAATAGATTACCTAAAACCCAGGTTGATCTTGCAACGGAAGAAACTACAGAACCTGCTTCAGTAACTCCAATATGAAGTGGATAATTACTTTTACTTGCAAATCTTTCATTTGCAATTCTAGTTTCTTCTAAATTTGTTGATTTCAAAGATACAACAGTATTATAAAAATCTAGCTCTTCAAACCATTCCAAATACTTTAGAGCATTATCTACCATTATAGTAGGATGGTCTCCAATTCCTTTAGGTAATGATCCTGAATTTAACCCTATTCTAATTGCTGCACCTTTATCTTTAGCAGCTCTAACTACTTCATCAACTTTCCATCTTGCACCAATATTGCCTGGATTAATTCTTATCTTGCTAAAACCACATTCTAATGCAGCTAAAGCCATTTTAAAATCAAAATGTATATCAGCAACTAAGGGCATAGGTGATTTTTGGTTTAAATATTCAAAAGCTTTTCTATCTCTATCATTTGGATATGAAAAACGCATAATATCACAACCCATTAGAGCTAAGGTATTCATTCTACTTAATAAATTATCTAAATCTTCCTTTTTTGAAGGAACAGGACTATCATACATCGTTTGTATAGATATAGGATAACCTTTACCAATTTTTATATCTCTTACTGTCGCTATTATCGGATCATTCATACAATTCCCTTTTTATCATACTCACTTAAAATACTTTCTATATTGTCATCATTAACAAGTGGGATTATCAAATTTTTCATTATTCTCAATTCTAATATAATATAAGAAAATATTGAAGTATCAGTATCAATACTTTCTTTCAACAATTTAACTAATAGAGCAATTGAAAAATCAAAATAATTAATTAAAAACAAAATATTTGCATAACAAAATATAGTTTCAGTATTTTCTTTTTTTAAATCAATATAATTTATATTATGATAAAAATAAATTGTAGCTTTATCCTTTAATCCTAAACTAATTAAAATCAACAAAAAATAAAAATTAAAATTTTTTGTATCAAGTTGTTCATTACAAATTCTAGTAAGTGCACAAGAATAAGCTTTTCTATTTAAATAGTTTAATTGTTCTACTTCAATAATTAGTTTTTCAAAGTTATTTCTGTTAACTTTTTTCATATGTTTTTCTAAGGCTTCGATTCGATCAAAATTATCAACAATATCTCTTATATCTGATAAAGCATCTTTATATAGATAATAATCTTCATCATACATTAATTTTTGCCAATAATATCTAACCCTATCTTTATCTTCAAAGTTAATAGCAAATTCTAATATTGATAAATCTTTTTCAATATTACTAATTTGTTTTTTACTATTCACATTCTCCATAAATGCTTTTTTATCAGAGCTATTAAATATTAAAATATTATTAATAGCTATTAGTTTATCATTTTTCTTTAAAAATACATCTTTTTCAAAATCATTAATTATTTCTTTAATCATTTTTGAAGAATAATTTTCAACAAAATATGAGAAAAATAAAATAAAATGTTTAAAATTTATATTAGAATAAAGATTTCTCATTACTTTAAAAATATATTTATTATCATTTATATAGGTTAAATCTCTTAAGAACTTTGTTTTAAACAATTCAAAATATTTCATAATTACAAAATCTTCTAAATCATATAAAACAGCTAATTTTGATAATAGTATTGTTAATTCTTGATAAATTTCAGTTCTATCATGAACATCAGAAATTGAATATTCTAAGTAATTAAAGGCATTTTCAAATAATAACAAATTATCAAGCATATTTTCTTTATTATGTTTATTACAATCTTCTAATATACCATTAATTAAATCTAAGTAACTCTCTTTTGTAATTTTTTTACCATTAAAAGGCTTATCATAAATAGAAATAGAAGAAGATAAAGTTATATCTTCTACTGCAGGAATTCTTGGATTATCTAATAAACTATCTATAATCTCAAATTCTTTAAAATTATTTAATTTTACATTAAGACATTTTTTATTTATTTTAGCAAATAGTAAATCAATATCATCATTTAAAAATAAATTATTACATAAATGTTGTTTAATTTTTCTATCTAAATTAAGCTCATCAACCCTATTGAAAATAGCATTATCAATTTCAATTTTTGTTAAATTATCATTATTTCCGATTTCATAAAAATCTCTTAATTCATTTAGAATTTGAAATTTTGTGTACCCATTTAAGTATAGGAGCTTTGCTCTTTGGTTGAACAAAGTTAATAGTTTTAAACTTTTATTCATATTTATTCCAAAAAAGTTTTCAACGAAACCAATTCCCTGTATCTAAGTTAATTATAACAGAAAATAAAGAATAATACTAATTTATATATAAAAATTTGCATTATTTAACAACTTTGTTGCTTTTGCAACGTCATCGTTTTTTCTCTTATGTTATCAAATAGCTATAAATATAGTTACAAGGAGAAATTTTATGGAATTCGATATGTTTTGTTATCAATGTCAAGAAACTGCAGGGTGTACAGGTTGCACACATAAGGGAGTATGTGGGAAATCCCCCCAAACAGCCAAATTACAAGATTTACTAATTTATGCTACAAAAGGGTTATGTGAAATAACTACAAAATTACGCTCACAAAATAAAGTTGTTGATAAAACAATAAACCATTTTATTAGTGTTAATTTATTTACAACAATCACAAATGCAAATTTTGATGATAATATTTTTTATTCAAGAATAAGTGAAACTATAAATTATAGAGATGAATTAATTAAGCAATTAAATACAGAAAATAATTTAAGTGATGCAGCAACATTTAAAATTAGCTCTATAGATGAAATTAATGAAAAAGCTAGTAGTAATGAAGTTGGAGTTCTTTCAACAAAAAATGAAGATATTAGATCTTTAGTTGAATTAATCACTTATGGTATTAAAGGGTTAGCAGCATATGTAAAACATGCGAATGCACTTTCTTTTGAAAATGAAGATATTGATATCTTTATCCAAGCTGCATTAGCAAAATTACTTTCAACCAATTTAAATCTTGAAGAACTAGTTAATTTAACACTAGAGGTTGGAAAATACGGTGTTGATGCTATGGCTTTACTTGATAAGGCAAATACTTCAACTTATGGGAATCCTGAAATTTCAAAAGTAAAACTTGGTGTGAACAATCGTCCTGGGATTCTTGTTTCAGGTCATGATTTAGGAGATATTGAAGAGTTACTAAAGCAAACTGAAAATACGGGTATCGATATTTATACACATGGAGAGATGCTTCCAGCTCATTATTATCCTAAATTAAAAAAATATAAAAATTTAGTTGGTAACTATGGTAATGCTTGGTGGAAACAAAAAGAGGAATTTGAAAGTTTTAATGGACCAATTCTAATGACTACAAACTGTATAGTCCCACCAAAAGGCTCTTATGTTGATAAAATTTTTACAACAGGTGCTGCGGGCTTTGATGGAGTTAAACATATAAAAGGTGAATTTGCTAATCAAAAAGATTTTAGTGAGATTATTGAAATGGCAAAAAAATGCGAGCCTCCTACAGAATTAGAAACAGGGGAATTAGTTGGTGGTTTTGCTCACGATCAAGTATTTAAATTAGCTGATAATGTTGTCAGTGCTGTTAAATCTGGTGATATTAAAAAATTTGTAGTTATGGCGGGTTGTGATGGTAGAGCTAAATCAAGAAATTATTATACTGATTTTGCTAAGGCTTTACCAAAAGATACAATTATTTTAACAGCTGGCTGTGCAAAATATAAATATAATAAATTAAACTTAGGAGATATAAAAGGAATTCCAAGAGTTTTAGATGCTGGTCAATGCAATGATTCTTATTCACTTGCCTTAATTGCTCTTAAATTAAAAGAAGTTTTTGAATTAACAGACATTAATGAATTACCAATAATTTATAATATTGCTTGGTATGAACAAAAAGCCGTAATAGTTTTATTAGCATTATTATATTTAGGTGTTAAAAATATTCATCTTGGACCTACCTTACCTGCTTTCTTATCCGAAAATGTAACTAAGGTATTAGTAGATAACTTTAACATTGGTGGAATCACAAATGTAGAAGATGATATTGAAATGTTCTTTAATTAAGCCAATAACTTATAAATAATTAAAACCTGCCTATCAATGAGAAAAGCCTCATTTTTAGCAGGTTTTATTATTTTAATTTATAGTTAAAATTATTGTAACAATAATAATGAGAATACCAATGTAAATAATGCAACAGTTTCTACAATACCAATTACAATAAAATAGTTTGCTGTACCTTTTCCTGTTTCAGCTAATGCATCACAAGCATTTGCACTTGTTTTACCTTGCATTAATGCAGATAAACCAATAGCAATACCACCGAATACACCTACACCAAAAGCTAATACTGAAGAAGCTCCAGCAGCTAATGCAGCTGTGATAAAGTTCATCAACAAGAAACCATAAATTGTTTGTGTTAATGGAGCACCAGCAAAAGCAACCATAATAAATGGAGCTGGTTTACCATTTGCATAACATTTTTTCCATCCACCTACAGCAGCTTGAGCAGCAATACCTGCACCAAAAGCAGAACCCATTGCTGGTACAGCTAAAGCACAAGCTAAACCAATTAAACCTAAACTATTCATTTTAATCTCCTTAGTTGTATATATACAACCTATTTTACATTTTCATTTACCGTTTCTCTAAACGGATCGTATTCAATTCCTGACCACTCCATTCCAAGTTGTCCAGAAAATTCTAATAAATTCAATCTAACACCATGAACTATTACTGATAATAGTCCCATTACTAAGTTCAAAGCATGTCCAATAATTAAAATAATTATTGCAACAATAGTTGTTACGCCTCCCATTAAAGGAGCAGCCATTGAGTTAAAGCTTTGTGCTATAGCTAATGTAGCTAAGCCAACAGCAAATAAACGTATATAACTCATAAGGTTTGAGAAACAACTAATAGTATCTAAGAAGTTAGTAAATATAGCACCTAGTCCTGCTGTTATCCCTTTTGCAAAAGATTGACCTGGTTTTTGTGCTCCAAATAATGTAACCAATACAAACCCAACAATAATTAATGGGAATACTATTGAATAGTTACATGGAACTTGAATAACCAAATTCAAAACTACAAAATATAAAACAAGAATATCTAATGTCCAACCAATATCTGCAATGAAAGAAATATCTTTCTTTGAGATTTTTCGAACAATATTTATTACTTCAGCTAAAGTTAACTGAATTGTTCCTAAAATGAAACAGAATTGCATTATATTATTTTGAGTAGTTTGTGAAGCTAAATCAAAATCTGCAGGGAAGTTCGTTATCATAGGTAATACTAAATTCTTTAATGGAGTATTCATTAAGATAGTTTGAGAACCAAACCAAGTACCGGTTAAGGACCCCCAAATCATTGTCGCTATCGATAAGACATACAAAAGCATATTAGCTGTAGTAACTTTTTTACTTTTTGCATGCATCAAAACAGCGCCTAATAAAAATACTAAACCATACCCTGCATCACCAATAATCATGGCAAAGAACAAAGTAAAGAACATTAAGAACCAAAGAGAGATATCCCCTTCATTATATCCAGGGACTGTTCCTAGAATATTGAATAAAGTTTTAATGATACCTACACCCTTTTGATATTTAATCAAAGTAGGAGGTAAATCCTCTTCTTCTGGATCTTCGCTCATATATCCCCAACATTGCTTTTTAGCTACCTTTTCAAACTTTTCAAATTTTGTTTGTGGTATATAGCCTGTAATGTAACTTAAGTTATCATCATCAGTTGCAGTTGAAGATACTTGGTCAAAGTAAATTTCCATTTCACATTTTTTGATAAAATGATTATATGAATCTAAATACCTATAATTTTCTGCTAAATAACTATTAATTTGTTCGACTTCTTTTGAATTTTCATTAACTCTTTCTTCAAGAGCTATTAAACTTTCATCAGGAAGTTCAAAAAGTTTTGCAGGGAATGCTGGATCTAATTCTTTATCTATTACAGCAATTGCACATTGTTTATCTACAGAATCTAATTCTATAAACTTAACAGTACTATCAATTGTAGATAATTCTTTCTTACCTAAAGTGTAAAAGTATAGTTTTATACCTTCATCTTTTAATTTCTTAATATCTTTAGGTTCGAAATTACCCCAACCCTTTATCCTATCAATAGTCAACTTATCTTTAACTATAGACTCATTTAATTCTTTTCTTTCAGCTATTTTTGAAGTTATTTGGCTATGCAATTTAACAAAATCACTTTCTTCAAGTGTTTCTTGTTCAATTTTTTTGCTATCAACCACACAATCTTCAATACTCATTCTAGCAGTATTTAATAAATCAAGTTCATTTTTAAGTTCTTCACCCTTTTTACTTTTTGAATTAACAGCATAGATATGCATTAATCCATATTTTCTAAGGGTTCTTAACATTTCAGTTTTCTTATGAGCCTGAACTATAATACTTACTTTTTTCATGGGTACTATCATTTAGGACACCCCCACAACTTTGCTTTTAGCAATTTTACCTCTTACAACAGCTGCTGCTTGTTGATCTCCAAGATAAATTCCAATCTTTCTAATATTCTCTTTTGCTTCAGGGATTTTAACTTTTTCAAACAAATTAACTCTTTGAGATGTTGTTCTCAATTCTTTTGATAATAAATCAATTTGAATTTCTAAAGTTCCAATTAAAGCATCAAGTCTTGCATAATCTTTTAAGGTTAAAATTCCATCATCAACCCAAAGAGGATATTCAGTTAAATCATAATCGATATCCTTAAAGGTTAATTCTTTAAATTCAGGAATAGTAACACCTGCAATATTACTTTTTACTTTAACAACCCTATCTACTCTAACAATATTAGAGAGTCTCTTATCTTTATCAAAGGCTGCATTTTCTGCGTAAACACAAATCCAATCTTGCATTCCATCAACAAGCTTATCTTGCTCAAGACGCAACTCTTTTATTTTACTTTCGATACCTCTAATAACCATTTGAAGTTGTTGTTTTTTCAACTGCAAAGTTGGTAAATATCTAGTAAATTGTTTGAGCTGATCTTTTTGCTTTTTTTGCTCATTTTTGGTCAATTTGACTGCCATTTTACCTCCTAAGCATCCTTCTTAGGCCAACGTGCGACAATTAAATCACTCTTCAATCCTGTTTCATTAGGTTCGAAACATTCACTTAAAATTTGCCAACCAAGGTCTAAAGCTTCTTCTAAAGGAATATTAACACTTAAATCCATCATTTTTTGTTCAAATAATGTACCATATTTAAGTAATTTTTCATCCCATTCTGTCATTTGGAATCCCATAGATTTCTTTTCTAATGATTCTCTGTATGAAGCATATAATTTAATCATACCGTCCATTAATGCTCTATGGTCATCTCTTGTATCTTTATTAACTTGTTGTTTTAGACGAGATAGTGAACCAAATGGTTCAATTCTTCCACCCTTAAGATAATATTGACCTTCAGTAATATAACCTGTGTTATCAGGAACTGGGTGAGTAACATCATCACCAGGCATTGTAGTAACTGCTAAAATAGTTAAAGAGCCAGCGCCTTCAAAGTCAACAGCTTTTTCATATCTTGAAGCTAATGAAGAATATAAGTCTCCAGGATAACCTCTGTTTGATGGAACTTGGTCCATTGTAATTGCCATTTCTTTCATTGCATCTGCAAAGTTTGTCATATCAGTTAATAAAACTAATACTTTTTTACCATCAATAGCAAATTTTTCAGCTACAGCTAAAGCCATATCTGGAACTAACATACATTCAACAGTTGGGTCACTAGCTGTATGAATAAACATAATTGTTCTACTCATAGCACCACTCTTTTCTAGTGTATCTTTAAAGAACAAATAGTCATCATATTTTAAACCCATACCACCTAAAATAATTAAATCAACTTCAGCTTGCATAGCAATTCTAGCTAATAATTGGTTATATGGTTCACCTGAAACTGAGAAAATAGGTAATTTTTGACTTTCAACAAGTGTGTTAAATACGTCAATCATTGGAATACCTGTTCTAATCATGTTTCTAGGAATAATACGTTTTGCTGGATTAACTGATGGACCACCAATGTCAATCATATTTTCTTCTAATGAAGGTCCTTTATCTCTTGGAACTCCACTACCTGTAAAAATTCTTCCTAATAAATCATCACTGTAAGAAACTTTCATTGAATGTGATAAGAAACGAACTTTATCGCCAGTTGAAATACCTGCAGCACCTGAGAAAACTTGAAGAGAAACTAAATCACCTTGTAATTTAATAACATTTGCATAACTTTCTCCTGTTGCTGTTGTAACAATAGCAAGTTCTCCATTCTTTACACCCTTTGCTCTAACACTAATAACGTTACCTACAATGGATTCAATCTTGGTATATACTTTTTGCATCTTTCACTCCAATTACATTAATTTTTCAGCTTCTGGAATAAAGCTAACAAAATTACTATCAAATTGAGCTTTTATTTCACCCTCAATTTGTTCAAATCTTTCACTCTTAAACTCTACGTTATTCCAGTCTAAGAATTTTTGTCTCATTTCATTGAAAAAGGAGCGGACATGTTTTTTATCAGCTAAATCGAATTCTGCAGCAAGAACTTTAAATAATAGTTTAAATAAATATTCTTGACGTTCAACGATAACTGCTGAGTCAACAGGATCAAATGAGTTTTGTTGTAAATAAACAGAATCGATTAATTCACTTTTTTGATAAATGATATAATCGCTAATACTTGTTCCTTCTTCACCAACAACTTTCATCATTTGATTAACTTCACCACCTCTAAATAAAATACGCTTAGCATAATCAACTTTAGTTGTATCAATTACACCTGTGTATTTTGACCAAGAATCAAGTGGGTTAATTGCAGGATATTTTCTTGCATCAGATCTTTCTCTTGATAAACCGTGGAAAGCACCAACAACTTTCAAAGTTGCTTGAGTTACAGGTTCTTCAAAGTTACCACCTGCTGGAGATACTGTACCACCAATTGTTACAGAAGCTAATCTACCATCATTTAATCTAACTTTACCTGCTCTTTCATAGAATTCAGCAATACGAGTTTCTAAGTATGCTGGGAATGCTTCTTCACCAGGAATTTCTTCAAGTCTACCACTCATTTCTCTCATTGCTTGAGCCCATCTTGAGGTACTATCAGCAAGTAGTAAAACATTTAAGCCCATCTGTCTGTAATACTCAGCCATTGTAACAGCTGTATAAACAGATGCTTCACGAGCAGCAACAGGCATTGAAGAAGTGTTACAAATAATGATTGTTCTTTCCATTAAACTCTTATTTGTTTTAGGGTCAACCAATTCAGGGAACTCTTTTAATACTTCAACAACCTCACCAGCTCTTTCACCACAAGCTGCGATAATTACGATATCTACATCAGCATTTCTACTTTCCATGTGTTGTAAAACAGTTTTACCAGCACCGAATGGACCAGGAACACAGAATGTACCACCTTTAGCTATTGGTAAGAAAGTATCAATAATTCTAACTTTCATTACTAATGGTTCATCAGGTCTTAATCTTTCATCATAACATGTAATTGGTACTTTTACAGGCCAAGAAATAACCATTGTTAAATCTTTAGTTTCTCCATCTTGGTTTTCAATTGTTGCAACATTATCTCTAACATTGTATGTACCTTTTTTTACAATACTTTTTACTTTCCATTCACCACGAGTTAAGTTAAATGGTACCATAATTTGGTGAGTAAATAAGCCTTCTGGAACAGTACCTAATGTATCTCCTGCTTTTACTTCATCACCTTTTTTTACTATTGGTGTAAATTCCCAATCTTTATTTGGAATAGGATCTAAATAAACACCTCTTTGTAAAAAGAATCCACATTGGCTTGCTAAATCAGGTAATGGGTTTTGTAGGCCATCATAAATTTGTTGTAATAAACCAGGACCTAATTCAACACTTAACATTTCATTTGTGAATTCTACTTCATCACCTACAGCTACATCTGTAGTTGATTCAAATACTTGTAAACTTGCTACTTTTGAATTGATTCTAATTACTTCACTTTTTAAACGAGTATCACCAACATGAATATAACCAACCTCGTTTTTGGAAACAGAATCATCAAATTCAACATTTACCATATTTCCATTGACGCCGATGACGCGTCCTTTCATTCTATCCATCATGTTCTCCATTAATTGCTTTTCATTGTTGATTGTAGATTGTTTAATAATTTTTTAAATTCTTTATTACCTTCTACTTTATCAAAGCGAGATTTTCTTTCTAGAAGTTTAAGCTTAATAGCAAAGGCTAATAAACCCTCTAAATCAAAAACATGGTTAGTACTAGATTCATCTAAGTACTTCCAATACAACTTCATCAATAGAAGCTCCCCTTCATAAGCATTTTTAGCAGCTAAAGCAGCTCTTACTCCTTCAACAATTCTAAATTCTTTATCATTAGTGTTTTTGTATTTTTCACTATTAATATTTAATTTTTTACTTCTTTGCTCTGATAATTCTTTTTTTACACTTGTATTAAATTTATACCATTTTTTTACAAATGGATGTGATGCATTATTATCTGAAAGGGCCTCTGAAATGATTGTATAATCTTTTTTGTTAACATTACTTTTACATAGTTCAAGAAACTCATCACATGTAAATGGTGCTGAGTCTTCATATCTTAACATAGGTAAAGTTGCAACTAAATAATAATAAGAAGCCACGAATCACTCCTTAATTAAAAACAATTTCTGCAATAGCGGGAGAAAGGAAAGGAACCATTAATTTGGCTGTAGCTTCTTCACTAAAGTCAAAATATCCTGAGCCATCTTTGTCTGCTAGTTTAAAACCAACATTAACACTCTTAACTGGCTTAATTTCTAAACCTTGTTTTATTTTATCGCCCAATTCTTTTGTTAAAGTTTCTGCCAAAGCTTTATAATCATCTTCACTTATCTGAAGTTCTGTAGTCTTAGGGTCGCTTAAATCTAAAGAAATTACGTCTTTAATTAATTTAACGAAATCTTTAGTTTTGAAAGCTTTTGATACTTTTTCTTCTAATAAAGCATTAATTTGTGCTGTTAAAGCTTTTTTTAAGGACAATTGAACATCACGTGCAGCTTGAGATAGAGAAGCTTTTGCGCTTTGATCACGTAAAGCAACTTCTTTCTCAGCATCAGAGAGAATCTTTTCTGATTCTTTCTTAGCACTTTTTATAATTTCATCTGCTTTTGCTTTAGCATCAGTTATTATTTGCTCAGCTTGTTTATTGGCCTTATCAATTCCTTCTTTCTGAATTGATTCAACCAAATCCTGAATTTGTTGTGCCATAGTATAATACCTACCTTTAAAAATTTAGCGTTTTTTTCATAAAACAAAATACAACGTTTATAAATATACTAGAAACTTTATTTTATGTCTAATCCTAATACAATTTTTTTATATTTTATTTTTATTCTCTCATTTTATCTTTTTTTGTTAAAAAATAAATACCTTTGTGATTTTTATAACAAATTTATCATGTTTTTTAATCTGAAAACGTTTGCGGTATTTGTTAATAAAAAAATTCTAACATAAAATTATAATGTATTTGTTATACAAAATTATTTACAGGAGAAAAATTATGAAGAAAAAAATTAAAATAACCCTTCTTTTAAGCTTTTTTGTTTTACTATTAAGTTCTTGTGAAATCAATGGACCAACCATCGATTTATCTAGCGTTCCACTTAGTTTAAGAAAAACACTTTACATTAATTATGAAGCTGGACTTGGAACTGTAACATTCTCAACAACAAAGATTGATGTTGTTAGGGGTGGTACATCAGATTTTGGAGATTCTAGTACTAATACTATGTATCTAGGTTTTTATAATGATGCAGCAGAATTCGATACAGATACATTAACAAATTTAGGATATTCAATAACAGCTGCTGGTTCAACCTCAGCTCAACTAATATTAACTTGTACAAAAGCTGGCGCTTCAACTATTAAATACATTTTTAATATTTCTAACCCTGATATATGGGTTGAAAAAAAAGTTGATAATGTCACAGATTCAAGCTATGCCACAGTTTTAACTTGGGATCCATTTTAATATTTGTTAGTTAAAAATAATTATTTATTTTATTAAATACTACCTTATAAGTTTGTTTTTTGATATCATTACCTTATATTAAAATTTTTAGAGGTTTTATGTTAAAAAGTAAAAATTTACAACATTATTTAAATACTGAACCCACAAAAGGGATTATTAGAATATATAATTTAGAATCAGATAAATCATTATTAATCAAAAGTAATAATATAATAGAAGATAGTAAAAATATTAGATTTCAATTAGATTTGGGATTTTATAATAATATCAATCTTCAACAAGAATATTCAAAAATTGGTCTCGAATTATTTGCAATTGAACCAATCCTTTTTGTAAAAGATGGAGAATCTTTAGATGATTTATATGACAAAGCAAAAAAAATATTAGATGAAAAAAATGTAACTTATTATTAATTTTATAAATCAATTATTTGTAAACATACTCTACAATTGTATAGTATGTTTTTTTAGGCCTAAAATTCTAATTAATAATAATTCCCTATTGACATTCATTCTCATTAGTGTTATTTTATACACATGATACAAAATAAAATATAAGGAGATTTTTTATGGACGAATTTTACAAAATGCCATTACTAGGAGACAAAGCACCTAGCTTTGTAGCAACAACTACTCAAGGACAAATTAACTTCCCTGAAGATTACAAAGGAAAATGGGTTATCCTTTTTTCTCACCCCGCTGATTTTACTCCTGTTTGTACTACAGAATTCATGACTTTTGCACATTTAGAAGAAGATTTTAAAAAGCTTAATACAGAATTAGTAGGTTTATCAGTAGATTCACTTTACTCACACATTGCTTGGCTTAGAAAAATTCATGAACTTGAATGGAAAGGAATGAAAAATTTAGATGTTAAATTCCCTTTAATTGAAGACATTAAAATGGATGTTGCTAAAAAATATGGTATGATTCAACCTAATCAATCAAACACTCAAGCTGTTAGAGCTGTTTTCATTATTGATCCTAATGGGATTATTAGAACTATCTTATATTATCCACTCTCAACTGGTAGAAATTTTGACGAGCTAAAGAGAATTATTCAAGCTTTGCAAAAAGTTGACAAAGAAAATTGTGCAACACCTGCAGACTGGAGAGAAGGTGATGATTTTATCGTACCTCCAGCTGGTAGCTGTGGAACAGCTAAAGAAAGAGTTGAAAGTGAAGATGAAGATATGTATTGCTTAGATTGGTTTATGTGCTTTAAAAAAGATAAAAAATAATTTTTTCATTTAACAAAATAGGCTATTGAATATTTTTTGTATTCAATAGCCTTTTATTATTTAATAACTTTAATAAGATTATTTATTTTCTTTATCCATCTTGATTAAGTTTCTAATACCTTGAACCCCTACTCTAATAGCATTCTCAGTATCATGTAGAATTGGATTTTCCATTCCTAGTTTTTCTCTTTCTTGATTTCCTACTACAAAGAATTCGCTACCACATCTAACACCTAAATATGAAGCAACAGTAAATAATGCAGCACTTTCCATTTCACTAGCTAAAACACCTAATCTTTTCCAAGCTTCCCATTTGTTATTTAATTCATAACTTACAGGCATTAAATCTGGAGAATGTTGACCATAAAAAGAATCCTTACATTGTACAATTCCTGTATGATGATTAAAACCTAAAGATTTTGCTGCATCTCTCAATGCAGAAACTACATCAAAATTAGCAACAGCAGGAAATTCTATTGGAGCATATTCTCTACTTGTTCCTTCAAATCTAATAGCACCAGTTGCGACAACAACATCCCCTCCCATTACTGGCAAAGCAATTCCACCACAAGTACCAACTCTAATAAAAGTATCAGCACCACATTTATATAATTCTTCCATAGCAATAGAAGCTGATGGGCCACCAATTCCTGTACTAGTTACAGAAACTTTTTCTCCATCCAAATAACCTGTATATGTTATATATTCTCTATTATCAGCAATTAGTTTTGGATCATCAAAATATTTAGCTATTTTTTCACATCTTTTTGGATCGCCTGGTAAAATAACATATCTACCAACATCTCCTTTTTTGATATGAAGATGGTATTGAATACCTGTTCCATTCATATAATCAGACATATTAGCCTCCTAAATAATTAAAAATAATGGAATACCTATTATAACACCTAAAAAATAATTTTTGCAATGTATAATTAAAACAATCCTTATAAGGTCACATAAGTCTTGCCCATACCCCCATCATTAGGGTTTGCAAACCTATAATCTTTTACTTGAGATTGTGTTTTTAAGAATTTATGAATCCCATTTTGTAGAATTCCATCTCCATAACCATGAATAATAGCAAAAGTATTAAAATTATGAATTAAACAAGCTTCAAGTTGTATTTGAACAGTATTTAATGCCTCTTCTAAAGTATTACCTCTAACATCGATAGTATTTTTTGGCCTTGGTGTTTCATTATTATAACTAATACTAACTTTCTTAGGTTTTTCTACTTCTTTGGCTTTATACAAATCCTTTTCTTTAAAAGTAATTTTTAAAGAGCCAACTTGTACAATCCATTTTTTCTTACCATCAGCTTTTAAAACAATACCTTCTCTTTTACTATCGCCACATAAAACAGTCATTCCTTCACTTATATCAAAAGGTTCTCTTTTTTCTTTTAACTGTTCTTCTTCTACTTCAATTTGAGAATTAATATTTTGTTCTTTAATATTTAAATAATTAATAAATTCTTTTACAGATTTTGTTTTTTCTTTGGTTATTTCACCAGTTACTAATTTTCCAACTAAATTCTCTAACTCTTTTCTACTTTGATTAATGAAACGGGATAATTCTGTTGATTGTTCACTTTTTAGTTGATGTTCTTTCTGTTTGATTTTTAATTTATATAAATCAACATCTCGTTTTTGTTTCCTTAATTCAGCTTCTTTTATTTCTAGCTCATTTAAAGTTTTTTCTACTTGTAATCTTTCATTTTCAAGACGCTTTACAATCTCCCCAATTTGAAATTGTTCATCTCCTAAATATTTCTTTGCAGATTTTATTACAACTTGAGGAAGTTTCATCCTAATAGCTGTATCAATTGCATGAGAATCACCTGGGAGTCCACATACAACTCTAAAGGTTGGCATATGGGATGATTCATCGAATTCCATCGAAGCATTTAACATTTCATCAGAAATATATGCTTTATGCTTTAGAGAAGCTAAATGAGAAGTTATAAAAGAAATCTTTGATTTATTTAATAAGAAATCAACAATACTTTGAGCTATAGCCCCACCTTCATTTGGATCAGTAGCAGAGCCTAATTCATCTAAAATAACCAATGAATTTTCAGTACAGTTTCTTAATATTTTTGATAAACTATTCATATGACCACTGAAGGTCGATAATTCTTGTTCAATACTTTGTTCATCACCAATATCTGTATAAACTTTGTCAAAAATTGGTAAAACAGAGCCTTCTGTTGCAGGAATAAAACCAATGAATTGATTTAAAAGAGCAAATAAACCAACTGTTTTTATTGTAACTGTTTTACCACCTGCATTAGGACCTGAGATTACAACACATTTTATCTCTTCTTCAATATCTAAAGTAATTGGAACAGCTTTTTTACCTAATAGAGGATGACGAGCAAACAATAGTTTTACTTTTTTATTAGACAAACTAACTCTTGAACAATCATTAATAATTACCCACCTTGCAAAAGCATATAAAATATCAATATCAATTACTAACTTTGATAAATTCTCTAAAACTTTTATACACTCTCTCAACAAATTAGTTAAATTGTTATATATCTTAGCAATTTCTATTTGGATTTGTTGTTCAGCAAGAACTACAGAATTATTGTATTCAACAATCTTATAGGGTTCTATAAAAATTGTACTACCAGAAGAACTACTTCCATGCACAAAGCCTTCGACTTTTGATTTAGCATCATTTCTTACAGGAATTACTATTCTATCTTCTCTAATTGTTTCAACATCATTTTGTAATAATGCTTTATTATTTTTTATAAAATCTTTAGTAAAACTAGTTCTCTCTCTTTTTGTTCTCTCAACTCTTTTTACTAATTCTCTAATTATAGGATGAGATTCTTTAACTTTCCCACTTTCATCTAAAGCATAAAAAACTTCTTTTGAGAAATTAATTAAACAAGGATCAATTTCTTCGCCTAATAAATAATTTATATTATTAGATTCTTTATTTGAGAAAATAGGCTGATGAATAAATTTATATAGCTTTTGTGCACTATCTATAAAAATAGCAACATTATATAAATCACTTCCTTCAACATTTTGATAATTTGATTTTATAATTCTAAATACACCTTCTAAGGAAGGAAAATAATTTGGCTTTTCAACATCAGGATTATCTAATAAATATTTTATATCACTAATCTTATCTTGTAATTCATTTATCTGTGCTTCAGTATCTAGAAAGTCTCTATTATATAAAGCTTTATTTGAATCTTCGAATAATAAGTATTTCTCAATTTTTTCTAATACCTGAAAAAAACCTAAATCATTTAATGTTTTTTTTGATAATTTCATTTCTTCTTTTTCTTTGGCATCTTATAACGTGCCTTACTAGTTGAATTCGAGCTACCTTTCCATTTTGGACCTTGTAACGCTAATGAATCAATCATTCTTAAATAGCTTTCATATCTGTCATAATTAATCTCATCATTTTCAACCATTCTTTTAATTTCACAATCCGGTTCATTTGTATGACTACACATACTAAAAGCACACTTATCTTTATTTTTTACAAACTCTGGAAAAGAATTAGCAATTTCTACAGGATCTCTATGAGGTACCATAATCTCTCTAACCCCAGGAGTATCAACAATTGTTATATTATCTTTTCTTAGTAAAAGAGAATAATTAGTTGTATGCCTTCCTCTATCATATTTTTCGCTTATTTCATTTGTTCTTTGATCAGTCCCTAATATTTGGTTAATTAATGTAGATTTTCCTACTCCACTTTGTCCTACAAAGGCAACAATCTTGTTTTCAATCTTACTTATCAACTCATCAATATTTGTTCTTTCTTTTGCACTCACCAAAACTGTATCATATCCTAAACTTTCAAACAAATTAAATCTTTCTAACTCATATTCAGTTAATTCAAAGTCACATTTATTTAGAACAAGTAAAATTTCAACATTCTGTGAACATGCAATAACCCGGTCTATAAACCTAGGTCTAAAAGGTGGATTTGAACAACTAGTCACACAAACAATTAAATCCATGTTTGCAACAACTGTTTGGTTACACTGGCCTTTCATATTCCATCTTTGAAAACTGTTTTTTCTAGGAAGTCTTTTTATAATTAAGCCTTCCAAATCATTTGTTTTTTCAAACTCAACAAAGTCTCCAACT
The DNA here is from genome assembly GCA_963678415.1 of Sphaerochaetaceae bacterium. GTDB lineage: Bacteria > Spirochaetota > Spirochaetia > Sphaerochaetales > Sphaerochaetaceae > Pleomorphochaeta. The sequence continues at coordinate 706,819 of OY782833.1, forward strand.
GCTAATGGGTTATATTCTCCACTAACATCATTAAGGAGCTTTCCTTTAATTCGACATTCAAAGACTTTCTCTTCTATTTCGACATTGTATATATTATTTATACCGCGTATTATTCTTCCTATCATATTTTATATGGTAGACAAAAGAAAATAACTTGACAAGCTATTTTTTTTTGATAATCTGAAAATATGTTTAACTTTAAAACTTGTAAAAAAGAAAATTGTAACGCTTTTGTCACTTTAGATAGTGATTATTGTTATAGACACTCAGAAAACAAAGAAAAATTATTGCATGAAATGTATTCTTTGTTACAAAAAGAAAAATTAATTCGCGACATAACATTTTCTCATGCAGAATTTGAAAATATATCTACTCAAAAGAAAAACTTTGCTTCCTCAAATTTTTCTTGGTGTACTTTTAGAAATATAGATTTCTCATCATCCAAATTTACAACTTGTTTTTTTGACTTCTGCTTTTTTGATAATTGCAAATTTAAATCAACAGATATTAGATATTCAATTTTTTCTGGAAGTAAAATTATTAATTGTGATTTTTCTGATTCACTTTTAATTCATAATAATTTTTCAGGTATAGATGCTTGGGTTTGTGATTTTAGTTGTTCGGATTTATATTTCACTACTTTTTGTAATTCTTGTCTTAGAGATGTAAACTTTGAAGATTGTAATCTTAAAAAAGCTGATTTTAGAGAGACTGAACAAAGAAGATTGAATTTCAAATATTCAAACTATGAGGATGCAAGCAAATGAGAATATATCAACATTTTTCCGTAGTCGGCTTTTGTAATACGTATGTAGTAGGAGAAAAACAAGGTGGTGAAGCAATTTTAATTGATCCAGGCCATGTTGATAATGAACTTATAAGTATTATTGAACAAAATAATTATATAATTAGCACAATTTTATTAACACATAGACATGAATCTCATACTAGAGGTGTTGGAACTTTATTAAAGTTATATAAACCAACAATATATGCATATACTTCAAAGGTATATGATTTTAAAGTAATTGAAATTGCTGGTAATTCAAAAATTAATTGTGGTGGAATTGAAGTTGAAACAATTCATCTCCCAGGTCACAGTGTAGATTCTCTTGTTTATAAAATTGGTCATGCCCTATTTACTGGAGATACCTTAATGGCAACAAGAATTGGATCAACACCAGGATATATTGAAAGATCTATTCTTATAAAAATAATTAGGGAAAAACTACTTAATTTTGATGAAAATTTAATAGTTTTCCCAGGTCATGGAGCTCCAACTAAAATTAAGAATGAAATTCTATTTAACCCTGATTTAACAGAAGAAACTGTTTCTCCTTGGTTAAGAAATCAAATAAAACAAGAGAGAAATAATCGTTTCTAATTATTTTTTTCTTAATTTTACAGCACTCTCATAATATTTAGTATTTTGTCCTTTTTCTTTTACAAAAGGTTCTAATTGCTTTATAATATTTTTAAAGCGAGATGGCATTGCAGCTCTAAAACGCATCTTTATATTTGTTTTAGGATGTTTTAAATCCAGCTGCAAAGCATGGAGCATTAGGGTTGCATCTTTAAATGTTTTATCCTTATTAGAATATATTGGATCCCCTAAGATAGGATGGTTAATACTTTTTAGATGCACTCTTATTTGATGTGTCCTTCCTGTATGAATGTTTAATCTAACAAGAGCATATCCTTTGTATTGCCTTAATACCAAATAACTAGTATCAGCTGTTTTCCCTTTATCACTTTCACAGGTTGTGAATTTCTTTCTATCTTTTGGATCTCTAATAATGTTAGTAGTAATTCTGCCTCTTCTTTTATCAAAATAACCTTTAGCGATTGCTATATAAATTTTACTAGTTTCTCTTTCTTTAAATTGATTAGATAAATCTCTTTGGCTTTCTCTATTTAAAGCAACAACCATAGTACCACTAGTATCTTTATCAAGTCGATGAACTATTCCAGGTCTTATTATTGCTTCATCATCTAATTCTTGTTCTTCATCAGGGGCAAAAGAAGAAGAGAATTCATCACCATAACGATAAACAAGTGCATTAACCAAAGTATTATGGTAATTGTTTGCACCTGGATGGACAATTAAACCTTGATCTTTATTTATAACTAAAATATCTTCATCTTCATATAAAACATTAAGATTTATATCTTCTGCTTCAATACCTTCAAAAAATTCTTCACTATATTGTATTTCTATTTCTTGCCCGTTAGTCACTTTAGCACTATTTTTTACAAGCTTGTTATCAACAAAAATTTTAGTATCTTTATCGCCTACTAATGATCTAGAAACGTTTTCTAGATTTTTTGCAATATAACTATCAACTCTAACTTTAGAATCTAGATTTTCTACTTTTAATTTATAACTTATATCTCTTTTTGACATTTTCTATTCCATTTCTCCAACAATATAATCTCCAATTGCAATTGATAAAGATAAAACTGCAGCAATTGATAATTGATATTTAAAATTTGTAAAATTATCTGTTGGTTTATTTTCGACTAAAGGGGAATTTACAACCATTGAATAAGCTAAAACAGATACAGGAAATGTAATAGCTAATGATCCAAAAAATAAACTTTCACCTCTTCTGAGTTTCCAACTCCACTGTGGAAATTCTTCAATACTATAAGGTTCATAATCCTTAAAATCATTAGTTTCACTATAAACAAATGATGTAGATAATATTATTAAAAGTAGTATTGCAATTATCTTTTTTCTCATATTTTCCTTATTTAGAATAATCTCGATTTCCAAAGATTTTTGTTCCAATTCTTATTATAGTTGAGCCTTCTTCAATTGCAATTTTATAATCACCGCTCATACCCATACTAAGTTCGTCAATCTTATAATCTAATTCTTTTTCTAAATTCTCTTTTATTTCTCTAACCATTTTAAAAGCGGCTCTTATTTCTACATCTCCACCATTTAAAGGACCAATTGTCATAATACCAATTAAATTAACATTTGAATATTCAATTGCTAATTTAGCAGCTTCTTTAATTTCTTCATATGTTTCAAAACCAGTTTTATTTTCATCTTTTGAACTATTATATTCTAACATAACATTTATTGTTTTATTAAATTCTTTAGCATATTTATTTATTTTATTTAAAATTTTTATTGAATCAACACTATCGATTGAATCAAATAATTCAACTGCTTTTTTACATTTATTTGATTGTAAATGACCGATTAAATGCAAATCTAAATCTTTTAATCTAGCTTCTTTTAAAGGAAATTTAGAATCCACTTCTTGAACTCTATTCTCACCAAAAAGTCTCTCTCCAAAACTATATGCTTCTTCAATAGCTTTATATGGATGTGTTTTACTAACACACATTAGTTTTACTTTATCATTTAATTGGGAATGTATTTGATCTAATATATCTTTCATGGCTTTTATTGATTTATATAAATATTATACAATTTAAATACAATTATTTAATCATTAATATATAATATTTTATTATTTCAATATTCCTCCTATATTATTATTTATTATATTTTTTACGTTTTAGTTTTAATTCTTCGTATTGTTTTTTGCCTTTATTCAACCAAATAGTAAAGTCTGTTCTAACTTTTTCAAGTTGAGAATCAACAAATTTGTTTCTTATTTGCATACTTGGGAAAGCCAAAATGATTCTCTTATTTCTTCTAGCTAGTCTAGCCTTTCTAATTGCTAACTCTTCAGCCCATTTATCTTTGAGAGATTGGATTAAGTCATCTGCCATTTCATCTTTATTGAAAGCCAATAATTTTTCTTTAAACTCTTCACTCTTATCACGTAATTCTTCAAGGGCTTTATTAAAGGTAGACATTTTAGCAGCTGAGAAGGCAAAGTCTAAACTCATTAATAATAATATAACAATGGCTGTATAATATTGAGCTAAATCAGGAATAAGATCTACTAAACTTACAACAAAAGGATGAATTACATAAACCATTAATAAACTTAATAAGCCAAACATAGTTGAATTTAATAAACAAACTCTACCATTGATATTCATAAAATAAGTACTATAATCCCACAATTTGATATGGAAAACTTTTTCTAAGAGAAAAGATCCTATATATTCAATAATACTTGTTATTATCATCCCTGCAAAAAATAGTAATATTATATTGTTAATAAAAGGATCTAAGAGATATAAAACACTCATAGCGCCAAAACCATAGATTGGTAAATATGGGCCATGTAAAAAACCTCTATTTACGATTTTCTTTGCAGCAACAGAACAATATATTTCTTCACAAAGCCAGCCTACAAAACAATATATAAAAAAGAAAATTATCTCTCGGTTAATCATTTATCTCTCCCAAAAATATCAATAAATATTATTAAACAAATTTTTTGTATATGAATCAATAGGATTTTCAAACAACTTCTTTGTTTCTTGAATCTCTACAATCTCACCTTTATTTAATACTGCTATTCTATCACATATATAACCTACAACATTTAAATCATGAGAAATAAACAAAAAAGTTAAATTTAATTTTTCTTTTAAATCATTTAATAAATTTAAAATTCCTGCTTGAATACTTATATCTAAAGCTGAAACACACTCATCAAGCACTACAAATTTAGGGTTTAATATTAAACTAATTGCAATAGCTAATCTTTGTCTTAACCCACCGGATAGCTGATGAGGAAAACTGTTTTTATATTTTTTATCTAGGCCAACTAATTCCATCATTTGATCAACTCTTTGTGCTCTTTGATTTTTATCTTTACAGTTATGAATAATTAAAGGTTCTTCTATTAAGTACCCTACTGTTTTTTTGCTATCTAAAGAGCTATATGGATCTTGAAATACTATTTGAACATTTCGATAAAAATTCTTGTATTGTTTTTTCTTTTTAATTTGAGATAAATCAATATCATCAATTAATATATTACCATCATAGCCTGTTAATAATTTTAAAAGTAGCAAAGCAATTGTAGTTTTGCCTGAACCACTATTTCCAACTAAGCCAAAAGTTTCACCTTTATTTATTTTAAAAGAAAGATCTTTTAAAATTTGGTTATCTTTATAGGAATATGAAACATTATTTACTTCTACAAAACTCATAAGTTTAACTCCTTAGCAAAGTGACAACGAACTAGGCTATTCTCAATACATTCTAATTTTGGTTTTTTATTAAAACATATTTCTTTTGCAAATTCACATCTTGGAGCAAAAGGACATATATTTTCTTTTCTATCTTCCAATCTTGGAACTATCCCTTTAATAGAGTGAAGCCTTTTTCCTTTTTGTGATACTGAAGGTAAAGCTTTTAATAGAGCCTTTGTATAGGGATGTTTAGGCTTATTAATTAAATTATCTACACTAGCGCTCTCTACAATTAATGAAGCATACATTACATAAACTTTGTCACAAAACTTTTTAACCAAAGATAAATCATGAGATATAAATAGAACTGCTGTTCCAAGTTTCTCATTCAAATCATTTAATATCTCAAGAATTTGATTTTGTATGGTAAGATCCAAAGCAGTAGTTGGTTCATCAGCTATTAATAGTAATGGATTATTAATCAATGCCATTGCTATCATAACTCTTTGTCTCATTCCTCCAGATAATTGATGTGGATAACTATTATAAATTCTATCAAAGTCATCTAAGCCTACCATCTGCATCATTTTTTTTACTTTTTCTTGAATATTTAAATCATTTTTATTATGAGTTTTTAGCGCTTGAGATATTTGATTACCAATTTTTAAAAGAGGATTTAAAGCAGTCATTGGTTCTTGAAATATCATAGAAATATCATTACCTCTAATGGTATTTAATTCATTAATATTTAATTTTAATAAATTACTTTTTTTATAATTAATTTCTCCACCAACAATTTGAGCATTAGCTGGCTGTAAACTAAGAATCGATAAAGCCGTTAAACTTTTTCCACATCCACTTTCTCCAACTAATGCAACTTTTTCACCTTTATCTATATTTAAATTAACACTATCAACTGCCTTAACAATTTTATTATTTATATTAAATGCTAATGAAAAATCTTTTATATCCAATACTGTATTATTCATGCTCTTTTTTCTCTTCCAAAACTTTATTTATGCCATCACCTAATAAATTAAATCCCATTACTAATAATATTATAAAAAAGGCAGGAATCAAGACATAGGATGGCTTTTGAAGAATATAGGCCTGAGCTTCACTTACCATTTTCCCCAAACTTGGATTTGGAGGTTGTATTCCTAAACCTAAATAACTAAGTCCAGCCTCAGATAAAACAGCTGTTGCAAAAGTTAAAGAGGCTGTAACTAATAATTCACCATATATATGATTAAAGATATGAACAACCATAATTCTAAAAGTATTAGCGCCTCTTGCCTTTGTAGCTAATATAAATGGTGAATTTCTATAGTTATAATAACCACTTCTACTCATTCTAGAAAATTTGGGTATACTCATTATTGTCAAAGCAATTATTATATTTTGAGTGCTTGCTCCAAATACAGCAATTAACATTAATGCAATTAATACACCAGGGAAAGCCATAAAAGTATCAATAACTTTCTTTGTTATTTCATCAATTGCTCCACCAAAATAACCAGCAATTGCTCCAATAGGAGTGCCAATTAAAAAACCAAATAAAACTACATAAAATCCAATTTCAATACTTAATCTAGAACCGACCATTACTCTTGATAATATATCTCGACCTAAATGATCTGTCCCAAAAGGATGTTGTAAGGAAAAAGAAGCTAATTTATTCTTTATATCTACTTCATTTATATTGTATGGGAGATGAATTAATCCAATTAAAACTATTAGCAATATAAAAGCTAAAAATATAAATCCAAATAAGAAGTTTTTGTTTTTAAAATATCTTTTCACAATAGCTCCTATTTAATACGAATTCTTGGATCGATAATCTTATACAACATATCAATTAAAAAATTGACAAGAATAACAATACTAGAGAGATACAATACCAAAGCTTGTATTAAAGGTAAATCTCGACTAGTAATACTTGAGGTTATTAATCTTCCTATACCTGGTAGTGAAAACACATTCTCAACTATTATACTCCCACCTAAAATATCTGTAATTATTAGACCAATTATAGTAACAACTGGAATTAAAGCATTTCTTAAAACATGTCTATATAAAACAGTTTTTTCTCTTATTCCTATACTATATGCAGTTCTAACATAATCCATTTTTAATTGCTGATTTACACTAGTATTTAAGTATCTAACTACAATTGATGAAGCCCCAATTGCAATTGAAACACTTGGTAATAATAAGCTTCTAATATTTAATATAGGATTTGACGAAAAAGAAACATATCCAATAGATGGTAATAATCTTAAATTAACTGTAAATATTGCAATTAAGAAAATACCAAGGCAAAAGGATGGCACACTCATTCCAATTTGAGACAATATACTTAAAGGGATAAAACTCTTTTTATCCCTTTTTGTTACTAATAATAGACCTAATGGTATTGAAATAACTAAAGTAAGAATTAGACTAAAAAAAGCTAATTGCATAGTTACTTTTAAAGCATCAGAAATTAAAGAAGATACAGGTGTTTGATATTTATAGGAAATTCCTAAATCTCCTTTTGAAATATCACCTAACCAATTGAAATATCTATATACAGCTGGAGAGTCCAAATCCATTGTCTCTCTTAACTGTGCAATTTGCTCTTCACTTGCATCAATTCCTAATATTACTTGAGCTGGATCTCCTGGAAGGATATTAAATATAGAAAAAGTAATAACAGAAGCTAAAAAAAGTGTGAGTAAAGCATTTAATAATTTTCTAATAAAATACAGCATAATTTTCCTTATTTTCTTTCTAAGTTTATTATACTATAATTTTTTTATTTATAGCTACTAGCAAAACTTTATTATTTCTCATACCTCATGCTCGCAAAATCAATCAAGCCTGCAGGATAATACTTATATCCAACTAAATCTTTTCTCATAACTGCGGTATTATTTGGATCACATAACCAAACAGAAGCACTAGTATCACTTAAAATCTTTTGAGCCTCTTTATATAATTGTGCTCTCTTATTTTCATCAACAGTTTTAGCTGCTTCTTCAATTATTTTATCGTATTGTGGATTAGAATAATTAATAAAATTTCTCTTATATGTAGTTTCATATCTAGAGAGAATATCATTTGGATCAATTTTACCAGCTAGTCCTATTATTGTACTTTGATAATTTCTATTTGTATAAACTTCTTCTAACCAAGTCCCCCATTCAACATTTTTAATATTTACTTTAATATTTAATGCTTCAGCTTCACTAGCAAGAATTTGAGATGAATTTACATGTTGATAATAATTAGATGGAACAGTAATCTCCATTTCAAAACCATCACCATAACCAGCTTCTTCTAACAATTGTTTTGCTTTTGCTAAATCTCTCTTATAATAATTGTCTAAATCATGATTATAATAAAAATCCATTACTGGACTGAAATTTGTATGCAATTCAGTGCCATAACCACCAAATACACCATCAATAATATCAGCTCTATTAACCATCAAATTTAAGGCTAATCTAACTTTTTCATTATCAAAAGGAGCTCTATCATTATTTAGTGCCCAAAGAATTACCATATTCATTGGAGAACTTACTACTTTAAAATCATTTTCTAAAAGTTTTGCATTATCACTTGATACTGTAGCTAAATCTAATTGATTAGATTTTAATGCACTAACAACAGATGCTTCATCACTAATTATATAAACTTCTGCTGTTTTTATTGTTGGAAATCTATCTTTATTGTAATAATCATCAAATCTTTCTAAAACTACTTTTTGAGATGGAATATATTCTACAAATTTATAGGGACCACAACCAATTGGTTTTGTAGCTTGTTGGTCATATCCTCTTGGTAAAACAGCAATGGTTGTTGTAGATAAAAAAGCGCTAGAAGGTTCTTCTAAAGTAAATTGAACTGTATAATCATCAAGTGCTTCAATATTTTTTATACCACTATAAGCAGCAGCATTAGCAATATCTCCACTCATATTCATTAAATTTTCATAAGTATATAAAACATCATCACTAGTCAAATGCTCATTATTATGAAAATAAACATTATCCCTTAATTTAAAAGTATATACATCTTGAGCATCATTTACCTCAAAGGATTGTGCAATTGCAGGATATAAACTACCATCGCTATCAAATTTCATTAACCCTTCAAAAACGTTGTTAAAAATAGCCTTAGTATCTACAGCTGCACTTAGCCATGGATCTAATGAATCAGGTTCCGATGCTATATTTACTCTTACTATATCTGTTGTATCTTCACTTTCACCCTTACATCCAGAAAAAAATATTAACAAAGAAATCATAATCAATATTAAAAATATTCTATTCTTCATCCCTAACCCCTTTACTCAAAATAAATATAAATTGTGTCACATTGTTAGTATATATAAAAAAAAATATATCCACTAGTAGAAGAATAATTTTTATTAAAATTATTTTTTACTTTTTTTCCTTTTTTGTGTTGACTAAATAAAGGCATCTTTGATATATTCCATAACGTACTCGGGCGGATAGCTCAGTGGGAGAGCGGTTGCCTTACACGCAACTGGTCGGGGGTTCAAATCCCTCTCCGCTCACTTTAAGATTCTCTTTTTCAAGGGAATCTTTTTTTTATCTTTTTTCAATTTTTCTTTTTTTTACAAAAAATTTTATAACTAGTTGACATAAGAATTGCAAAGTGGTATTGTCCATAACGTGCTCGGGCGGATAGCTCAGTGGGAGAGCGGTTGCCTTACACGCAACTGGTCGGGGGTTCAAATCCCTCTCCGCTCAACTTAAGATTCTCTTTTGAGAATCTTTTTTTTTGCTTTTTTTCACAAAAAAAATGCTCTAACTGTTTAAGTTAAAGCATATATGTTTAAATAATCTATTATTCTATTCTACTGTTTCTTCTGGAATATGTTTTACATTTAAAAGAGTTTCTAGCCTCTCTAAGGATGTTAAAATCATCATTTGTTCCCATTTTTCTAATTTATTAAAATTAGTATAAAAATCTTCCTGTAATAAATTAACATCATTTTTCAAGATTTCTTTAGATTTATCAGTTAAAACAATATTAACTTTTCTTTTATCTAAAAGATTACGTTGTCTCTTTGCATAACCTTGTAATTCCAATCTATCTAAAATGCTTGTTACTGTAGCTTGGGATAAGCTTATATCTTTTGCAATTGCTGATATTTGCATGTTCGAATTATTTGCTATTGCTTTTAAAACCATCAATTGAGGACCAGTTAGGCCAAATTGTTTCTTTAACTTTTTTGAATGTAAATCAATAGAGCGATCAATCTTTCTCAATGAAATAAAAACATCTTCTGCAATACTATAATGTTTCATTATATCCACCTATTTATACTTAAAAACTAAAGTATTAAATAATCTTTAGTTTTATATTATTATTGCTAATATTTTTTTTATTACTACAAAAATATTTTTATAATCTATATTTCTATAATTTATTATAATTAATTTCAATATTAAATAATAATTTATATCTTTTATAAAGAAAATACTTATTTTTTAAACAAATTCTTTATCTATTTTAAACCAAAAAAAACTCTATATGCAAGATAAACATTCTTAAAAAGCTAAAATTATTTAGTGTTATAAATATTATATGTTTTATTAATTTTTATCAATATATTGCATTTAACTAATTATGTTGCACTATTTTTATTTCCATCACTAAGTATAAAAACTATACAGTTGACATATTTTATAAAAATTGTTTAGTATTATAATAAATTAAAATTTAACATTATAGAGAGAGGTATGAATATGAAAAAAGCAATTGGTTTATTAATTATTATTTTATTAGTTCCAACATTTTTATTCGCAAATGGCGAAAAAGAAGCAGATACACAGACTATAGTATTTGGAGATGTTTCCTGGGATAGTGTACAAGTGCATAACAGAATTATGGGATTCATCATTGAAAATGGACTTGAAGGCTATAAAGCAGACTATGTTCCTGGAGATACAATGCCTATAATCAATGGAATCATTCAAGGTGATGTTGATGTTGATATGGAATCTTGGCATTCAAATGTTTATGAAATTTACAAAAAAGGTATTGATTCTGGCGATCTTGTTGATTTAGGACAAAACATGCCTGATGCTCCACAAGGTTGGTGGGTTCCAAGATACTTAGTTGAAGGCGATGATGCTCCAGCTCCTGATTTAAAGAGTGTTTCTGACTTACCTAAATATGCACACCTATTCACTGATCCAGAAGATTCATCAAAAGGTATAGTATATGGTGGTGTAGCTGGTTGGGGACAATTAGAAATCTCAGAAGATATTTTTAATGAATATGGCCTTAGCGATACTTATAACTTAGGTGTTACAGGTTCTGGTTCAGCTTTAGCAGGTAGCATGGTTGGATCCTACAAAAAACACGAAGGTTGGGTTGGATATTATTGGGCTCCTACTGCAGTATTAGGAAAATTAGATATGATTAGACTAAAAGGCAGTGAATTTGATCCGGCCCTTGTAAATATCTTAGTTAATAAATCTATGTTAGAAAAAGCTCCAGATGTTGTAGAAATCTTAAAAAAATATTCTACAAGTGTTGATGATAATAATAAATTCTTAGCAAAAATGGACGATGAAGGTTGGTCAACAGAAGAAACTGCTCGTTGGTTCTTAGAAACTCAAGAAGATGTTTGGACAAAATGGGTTTCATCAGATGTAGCAGAAAAAGTTAAAGCAGCTCTAAAAAATAACTAGGAGAATTATGGAAAATAAAGAATTAGATAAGCCTCAAGTAATTATTGAGGATGTGTGGAAACTGTATGGAAAAGATCCAAAAAAAGTTTTTACGAAAAAATTAATGAATGAATCTAAAAACACAATCCAAGAAAAAACAGGATGTATTCTAGGGTTAAAAAGCATTAACCTAGAAATAAAAAAAGGTGAATTCTATATACTTATGGGTCTCTCCGGTAGTGGTAAATCTACATTAATTAGATCTCTAATACGTTTAGTAAAACCTACAAAAGGATCAATTATAATAAATGATCAAGATATTACTAAAATGAATAATGAACAATTATTACAATTTAGAAGAGATACCTTTGGAATGGTTTTCCAACATTATGGACTACTACCCCATTTAACTGTTTTAGACAATGCAGCCTATGGTTTAAAAATTAAAGGAATACCAAAAGGTGAAAGATATGCAAAAGCAATGCAAACCTTAGAAACAGTTGGATTAAAAGGCTGGGAAGATTATTATCCCGGTTCATTAAGTGGTGGTATGCAACAAAGAGTTGGACTTGCAAGGGCATTAGCAAATGATCCTGAAATTCTTTTAATGGATGAACCTTTTAGTGGATTAGATCCATTAATTAGAAGACAAATGCAAGACGAGTTAGTTGAGCTTCAAGAAAAATTAAAAAAGACAATTATCTTTGTAACTCACGATTTACATGAAGCATTAAAGCTTGGTGATGAAATAGCAATTCTAAGAGATGGAGAAGTAGTACAAGTAGGCTCTCCTGAAGAAATTGTTACAAGTCCTGCAGATGAATATGTACAAGAATTTGTTCAAGATGCTTCCCCTGCAAGGGTTTTAACGGCTGGCAATATTATGAGTGAACCTAATTTATTAACTTATGCTTGGGAAGGCCCAAAAACGGCCTTAACATTAATGCATTCCAATAAAAGAAGAGCTGCATTTATTGTTAATAAATCAAGACAATTACTTGGAGTAATTAGAGAAAAAGAGCTTGAAAAATTATTAGAAGCTGAAGAAAAATTAAAAACTATTCCTTCTTCTGCTATAAAAAAAGTGCCTACTGTACAAGAAGATACTTTAATTGAAGATATGTTTTCAATAATAACAAAGAATCCGTGGCCAATTCCTGTAGTAGATGAAAAAAATAAACTTAAGGGAGTTGTGACAACCGACCAAATCTTCGAGTCTCTTTCTCCATTAGGAGGTGAATAATATGATTGAATTTCCAGAAGTAATTAATATACCCTTAGCAAAAGCAATTGATTCATTAATGGATTGGCTATTATTACACCTTGGTGGTTTTTTTGATGTAATTGGTGCAATTATATTACATGTAGTACAAGCACTCGAAAGTTTATTATTATTTACACCTTGGTTTGTAATTATCCTATTAGTTGGACTAGCGGGGTGGAAACTCCTTGGCAAAATAAGTACTGCAATAACTTTTATGCTGATGATGTTTGTAATTGGTGCATTTGGATACTGGGACCTAGCCATGAGAACCTTAAGTTTAGTTTTAGCATCTGTTGTTTTCTCTTTACTAATTGGATTACCAACAGGTATAAAAATGGCTAGAAGTGATAGAGCAGAAAGACTTTTAAAACCTTTATTAGATGCTATGCAAACTATGCCAAGTTTTGTATACCTTATTCCTGCATTAATGTTCTTTGGCATGGGAAAAGTGCCAGCAATGTTTGCAACTATCATTTATGCAGTTCCACCTGTAATTAGATTAACTAACGTAGGTATTAGAACAGTAGATATTGAAGCACTAGAAGCTGCTAAAGCTTTTGGAGCTACACCAAAACAAATTTTATTTGATGTACAACTACCCCTAGCAAAACCTTCTATTATGGTTGGGATCAACCAAACTACAATGATGGCACTAGCAATGGTAGTTATTGGTTCTATGATTGGAGCAAAAGGTCTTGGTATGGAAGTCTTATTAGCAATCAGTAGAATTGAAGTTGGAAGAGGATTTGAAGCAGGTATTTCTATCGTATTTATGGCAATTATTATTGATAGAATCACCCACTCTTTCTCAAAAAAAGATAAATAATATATTTTATTTTTATAGCCCTTATCAACAAATGATAAGGGTATTTTTTTATTTGTTTATTAGCATTTTATATAGTAAAATAATTTTATGAAAACAAATATTTATCAAGCTAGAGGTCACTTAATTGATTCCGGCCTCTTTTCTAAAATAGTGAACACAATATTAAATGAAGGTTTAGACTATAGTGTTAAAGAAATTTCAATCGGGAAAAAACAAGATGAAAATTCCATTGTAAAATTTTCTATAAGTGCTGAGTCTGAAGAACAATTAGATAATATTCTTAAAAAGATTTCCCCTTTTGGTGTTTTTGTTTTAAACCCCAAAAATGCTATATTTGAAAAAGCTGATAAAGATAAACATGCTCCAAATAATTTTTATTCAACAACAAATCACAAAACTGAAGTTTTTACAGATGATAAATGGATTGAAGTAAAAAATCAAAGAATGGATGCTGTAATTGTAAAATATGATAATCAAAATCTCCAATGTGTAAAATTAAGAGATGTAAAAGCAGGAGATAATATTTTACTTGAAGGAGATTCATTAAGGATCTACCCTCCTCAAATTGAAAACAAAAAAGATAATTTTTCTTTTATGTCAAATGATGTATCATCGGAGAGAAAATGTGAAATTTCTGTCTCTAAAATAGTAAATCAAATAAAAGAAATTAAAAAAAATAATGGTAAAATTGTTTTTGTTGCAGGACCTGTTGTAGTTCATACTGGCGGAGCAGATTATCTTTCTGCACTTATTAGAAATGGCTATGTAGACGGCTTTCTTGGAGGAAATGCTATTGCTGTTCATGATCTTGAATCAAGATTCTTCAACACATCCCTTGGAATTGATGTAAGAAATGGCCAAGTAACCGAACATGGGCATAATCATCATATGAAAGCAATAAACATTATATATGGACAAGGTTCTATTGAAAAAGCAATTGATAACGGTATTTTAAAAAGCGGAATTATGTATGAATTAATTTCTAATAAAATTCCTTATTGCCTAGCCGGATCTATCAGAGATGATGGACCATTACCTGAGACAGTTAATGATATGATTGAAGCCCAAAGGCAATATGCGAATATTATAAAAGGCACAGATATGATTATCATGCTATCTACTATGTTACATAGTATCGGAACTGGAAATATGACCCCATCCATTACAAAAACAATCTGCGTAGATATTAATCCTGCCGTCGTAACAAAATTATCTGATAGAGGAACTGGTCAAGCTATTGGAGTTGTAAGTGATGTTGGCTTATTCTTAAAATTGCTATCAGAGCAATTAAACTGCGTTTAAAACAATGGCCTATTGTAAAAACTACAATAGGCCATAAATATATATATTAAATTTAATTAATTTTTATTTCCTCTTTCCTTTAGTACAACATCATGAGCACCACCCTCAACAATTGAGGTTGAAGAAACTACTGTTAATTTTGCATTTTCTCTTAATTCTTCTAGAGTCAAAGCACCACAGTTACACATTGTACTTTTAACTTTATGAAGAGATTTTTGAACATTTGAATGAAGACTACCTGCATAAGGAACATATGAATCAACGCCTTCAACAAATGATAGCTTTTTCTCACCACCTAAATCATATCGTTGCCAGTTTCTTGCTCTTGCACTACCCTCACCCCAATATTCTTTCATATATGCACCATTAACATTAATTAATTGAGTTGGGCTTTCATCAAATCTAGCAAAGTATCTACCTAGCATCAAAAAGTCTGCGCCCATTGCTAAGGCTAAAGTCATATGATAATCATGAACAATACCACCATCAGAACAAATTGGAATATAAACACCTGTTTCTTGATAATATTCATCTCTGGCTCTTGCTACCTCAATTAGTGCAGTAGCTTGTCCTCTACCAATACCTTTAGTTTCTCTAGTAATACAAATAGAACCACCACCGATACCTACTTTAATAAAGTCAGCACCAGCTTCTGCTAAGAACCTAAAACCTTCTTTATCAACAATATTACCAGCTCCAACTTTTACATCATCACCATATTTTTCTCTAATAAAACTTAATGTGTTTTTCTGCCATTGGGTAAAGCCTTCAGAACTATCAATACATAAAACATCACAACCAGCTTCAATTAATGCTGGAACTCTTTCAGCATAGTCTCTTGTATTAATACCAGCACCAACAATGTAACTTTTATTAGCATCTAATAATTCATTAGGATTATCTTTATGGGTATCATAGTCTTTTCTAAAAACAAAATATTTTAATCTTTGTTCTTCATCTATAATTGGTAAAGCATTTAATTTATTATCCCAAAGAATATCGTTAGCTTTTGATAAAGTAACACCTTCTTTTGCATAAACTAATTTATTATAAGGGGTCATAAAATCTTTTATCTTAGTATCTAAGCTCATTCTAGATATTCTATAATCTCTAGAAGTAACGACACCTAATAATTTACCATTTTGACTACCGTCTTCTGTAATTGCAACAGTTGAATGGCCAGTCCTCTCTTTTAAATCAAGGATATCTTGCAAAGTATCATTTTCACTTAAATTTGAATCTGATGGAACAAACCCAGCTTTAAAAGCTTTAACTTTTTTTACCATTTCTGTTTGATTTTCGATTGATTGAGAACCAAAAATAAAAGAACACCCGCCTTCACGAGCAAGTGCAATTCCCATTTTTTCTCCACTAACACTTTGCATAACCGCACTGACTAATGGAATATTCAAATTAAATTTACTTTGTGAGCCCTTAGTATATTTCACTAAAGGTGTGTTTAACTTTACATTGTTTACGATGCATTTATCGCTTGAAAATCCTGGAACCAATAAATATTCTGAAAAGGTTCTAGAAGGTTCATCAAAAAAGAATGCCATAATAATAACTCCTGCTTTTTGACAACCTATAATGACCTAAAAATAAAATAATTGCAACTTAACACTAACTTATTCCTAAAAAAAATATTCATTTTTTTTACAAATAACTCAAATGTATAATAAAGTTGCAATTATTATAATATTTTGTTTATATTATTTTCTGGTAAAAATAATTAAAGCATTTTCTTTTGGATTTAAATAAACTTTTTTATCAACAACTTTTGTATCAAATACGGATTTTTCTACTTTGTCCAAAGTTAAATATGGAATATCTAAATCAAGTTCCATTTCTTTATCATTTTTATTTAAAATACTAAATATTACCTTTTGTGAATTATATCTAGCTAAAACAAAAAGATTATCATCTAGATTTAAAAGTTTATAAGAACTTAAATATAAAACATCATTATAATCAGATCTAAAAGTTCCTAAGGTTTTATATAAATTATAAAAATCTTTATTCCATTTATCCTTATCCCATTGCATTGGATATCTGCTCATTTCCACAGAACCCATTGCACCTGCGATTCCAATTTCATCACCATAATAAACACTTGGCATACCAGGAAGGGTATACATAAGGATAATTGCACCTTTATAATTATTCCAATCAAACACTTCAGTATTATTATGAAGTCTTGGCGTATCATGGGAGTCAATCAAGTTCATTTGAAATTGTGCCATTTGTGCAGGAATTGAATCTAATTGAGCTTCTAATGCTTTAGTTAAATCCATTTCACTATATTCATTTACTTTTCTAGGAGAATGTCCCCAGTTATTACAAGTAAATCTATCTTCTTCTCCCATCCATCTTCTAATAGGTCTACTACAACCAATATAATTCATTGTTGCATCCCATTGATCTCCTTGAAGATGAGCTGAACTATCAATCCAACTTTCTCCCAAAATATAATCATTAGGACTAACCGCTTTTATACTCTTTCTAACTTCTTTCCAAATTTCATCATTAAATTGGTCATTATCTTTTCTACCAACTTCATCAGCTACATCAAATCTCCAACCATCTTGATTAAAAGGAGGTTTTAAGAATTTTTTAATAACAGAGTTTTCATCCCTATACATTAAATCTCTTAACTCTTGATTATTATAATTTAGTTGTGGAAGTGTTTTTACACCTTGCCAGAAAGTAATATTATTATTTTCATCAATATAATAATAAGTAGCTTCTTTAGAGTTTTTATCATTTAATGCAGTTTTAAACCAAGGATGCTCAATACCAGTATGATTTATTGAAATATCTACAATAACTTTTATTGATTGTTTATGTGCAGCATCAATTAAAGAAATTAAAGCTTCATCTCCACCAAGATTCGGATCAACATGAAAAAAATCACAACAATCATATCTATGAGTTGTTTTAGAAACTCCAATAGGATTCAAGTAGATACAATTTACGCCTAAACTCTTTAAATAATTTAATGAATCTTCTACTCCTTTCAAATCACCATTATAAAAATCTACACATCTACCTTTTTCAAATTCCAATGGAGGTTGATCAAAGTTTCTTTCAATAGTTAAAGCACCATCAAATTCATACTGATTATCCTTAACTCCAATTTCTGGATTACCATTTTTAAATCTATCTGGAAAAATTTGGTAACAGACTGAATTACTTGGCCAAAGTGGGGCTTCAATATCTACTTTTATTTCAAAACTATCATTATCACAAGGTTGAAATACACTAACCCCTCTTTTACTATAATTATAAAATACTAGATTCCTTTCAAAGGTAAAATTCAATAAAGTATCTTCTTCAATAATGAAATTTCCACTATATAAAGCTAATTCATTATTTAATTTTTTTTCTATATTTAAAATTAAAGAATCCCAACTTCCATTCTTTTTAAAATTCAATCTAACAAAATTTAAATCACTTAATCCAATAATATTAATTTTTACTTCTTCACCTTTTTTAGGATATAAAGGGGAAACAAAATTTCCACTAATATTAAAATCAAAATAATTGTTTATATCTAACATAATTCTCCCTTAAATTTTCTTTTTCCTCTTTATTACACCGGCTTTATTAAAAAATATCAACATTTTTCTAAAAAAACTGTTTAAATTACTTAGTTATTACTTGTAAACCGGTTTTCTACTTAACATAATTTAATATAAATATAGCAAAATAGTGGCAAACTAAAACTTTTATAAAATTATTAACATTTTAGTTGACCGGTTTACAAAACCGGTTTAGTATAGCGTAGTAAACTTAAATTTCAAGAATTATTTTTGAAAATATTTAATGATTTTTTGAAAAAGGAGAAAATCAAATGAAGAAAAGTTTAGTCTTACTAACTACTCTATTGGTACTTGGCGCATCATTATTCGCAAACGGTACATCAGAAGCAAAAGCAACTGATGAAGTTTATTTCTTAAACTTTAAACCAGAAGTAGCAGATATTTATACTGAAGAAGTAGCACCTGCTTTTGAAAAAGAAACTGGTATTAAATTAAAAGTTGTTACAGCTGCATCAGGACAATATGCTTCAACACTAAAAAGTGAAATGGCAAAAAGTAATCCACCTGCTGTTTTCCAAACAAACGGACCTATTGGTTTAGCTGCTGATAAAGACAATGCAATGCCTTTAACTGACACTAAATTCTATTCAATTTTAGGTGACAAATCCATGGCACTACAAATTGATGGACAACCTGCTGCTATTCCTTATGCTGTTGAAGGTTATGGTATTATTTATAATGCTGCAATTATGCAAAAATACTTTGACTTAGCTTCTAAGAAAGTTAATGTATCTAGTATGGAAGAAATTAACAACTTTGCAACATTAAAAGCTGTTGTAGAAGATATGCAAGCTAATAAAGATGCTTTAGGAATTAAAGGTGTATTTGCATCAACATCCATGAGTGCTGGTAACGATTGGAGATGGCAAACTCACTTAGTTGATGTTCCACTATGGGCAGAATTCAAAGAAATGTCTGGTTATAACAGTATTGTTGAAGCTGGTTTAGCTGCAAGCACATCAGATTTCAAATACAACCAAAACTTCAAAGCTTTATTCGATCTATATTTAAACAATTCAACAATTGCACCAACATTAATTGGTTCAAAGAGTGTTGATGATTCAATGGCTGAATTTGCTTTAGGTCAATGTGCTATGGTACAAAATGGTAACTGGGGTGCTGGTCAAATTTTAGGTGTAACTGGTAATAAAGTTTCTCCTGATGATATTAAATTTATTCCATTATACATGGGCTTAGATGGTGAAGAATCTCAAGGTTTATGTGTTGGTACAGAAAACTATCTATGTATTAATAATAACTTATCTGATGCAGCAAAAGCTAACGCTGATGAATTCCTATATTGGTTATTTGCATCTGATACAGGTAAAAAATTAGTACAAGAAAAACTAGGTTTCATTACTCCATTTAACACATTCACAGAAGCTGAAATGCCTTCAGATCCTCTAGCTAAAGATGTAATCAAATGGATGAACAAAGATGGCGTATCTAGCGTTCCTTGGGCTTTCGCAGCAATTCCTTCACAAGAATTCAAAAACAACTTTGGTGCTGATTTACTACAATATGCACAAGGTCAAATGACTTGGGCTACTGTAGTTAAGAATTACCAAAACAATTGGGCATCAGAATATAAACTTGCTCATAACAACTAAAGAAAATATAATATAAGCTGTCTTTATGACAGCTTATATATTAAAAAGAGAAGGATTAGGTATGCAGAAAGCATTAAAAAAATATTTCGCACTATTTGCGCTCCCTGGCTTAATTTGTTTCGCTATAGCCTTTTTTATCCCTATGATAATGGGATTAATATTATCATTTTGCAAATTTACTGACGTTACTAATGCTACTTGGATAGGCCTTGAAAATTACAAATATGTGTTTCTTAATGGAGAATTTACTAATGCCTTATGGTTTACTGTAAAATTCACCATCGTAAGTGTTGTTTCAATTAATATAATTGCATTCTCACTTGCTATACTTTTAACTAGAAATGTACCAGGAACAAATGTTTATAGAACTATATTCTTTATGCCAAACCTTATTGGCGGAATCGTTCTAGGTTGGATATGGCAGATCATTTTAAATGGATTTTTATTAAAATACCAAGTTACTTTAGTTACTGATCCAAAATATGGATTTTGGGGATTAGTAATATTAATGAATTGGCAAAATGTTGGATATATGATGATTATCTATATCGCTGGATTAATTAATATACCAAAAGAATTAATTGAAGCTGCAGAAATTGATGGAGCTAACAGAAGAGATACACTCTTCCATGTAACAATCCCTTCAATTATGCCATCAATTACTATCTGTTCATTCTTAACTCTTACAAACGGGTTTAAACTATTTGACCAAAACTTAGCTTTGACAAATGGTGGACCTGGAAAAACCACAGAAATGCTTGCTTTAAATATTTTCAATACTTTCTATGGTAGAGTCGGATTTGAAGGTGTTGGACAAGCAAAAGCTGTTGTATTTACAATCATTGTAGCAATACTTGCTCTAACACAATTACATTTTACTAGAAAGAAGGAGGTTGAGGCATGAGCACAGTCGGAAGAAAAAAATCTACTACGATTATTATATCTATAATATTAATTGCTTTAACTATAGTCTTTTTAGCTCCAATTTTTGTTGTATTATACAATTCATTTAAATTAAAATTTTTTATAAATGATAGACCTTTCGCCCTACCATTTAAGACAGAGATGTATGCTGGCTGGATGAACTATGATACAGGAATTAACAAAATCCACTTTTTTAAAGCCTTTGGATATTCCCTTTTTATTACAGTTTTTTCTGTAATTGCTATATCAGTAGTAACTAGTATGTTAGCTTGGTATTTAACAAGAGTTAAATCAAAGTTTACTTCAATAACATTCTCTCTATTAATGTTTAGCATGATTGTTCCTTTCCAAATGGTAATGTTTACAATGAGTAAAACTGCAAACATATTACATTTAGACAATCCAATTGGAATTATAATATTATATGTTGGATTTGGATGTGGATTAGCAACTTTTCTATTCTCGGGATTTATTAAAAGTGTACCTATTGCATTAGAAGAAGCTGCTATGATAGATGGAGCAACACCTGTTTCTACATTTTTCCAAATTGTATTACCTATGTTAAAACCAACAGCAATTACTGTTGCAATATTAAATACAATGTGGGTTTGGAATGACTATCTATTACCATATTTAACAATTGGTAATGATTATAAAACGATACCAGTAGCTATTCAATATTTAAGAGGTGGCTATGGTTCTGTAGATATGGGTGCTATGATGGCAATGCTAGTTTTAGCTATGATTCCAGTAATAATCTTTTATTTGATTTGTCAAAAATTCATTATAAGTGGTGTTGTAGCCGGAGCTGTAAAAGGTTAGAATAAATTTATTATAATTTATCTATAAATCAAATTGAGGGAAAAAAATGAGACAAAAGAGAACAACAATTATTGATCTTGCAAAAGCATGCAATGTATCAAAAACTACTATTTCTTTTGCTTTTAATAATCCAGAAAGGATTGGGAAAGAAACCTACGACTTAATTATGCAAAAAGCTAAAGAGTTAGATTATATTCCAAATCCAGCAGGAAGAAATTTTAGCTTAAAGAGAAAACAAACTATAGGTTTTCTTTTGCCTCAACAATTTGAAGGGACTTTTAGTAATCCTTATATTACACAAGTTATTCAAGGAATTGGAGATATATGTACCGAAAGAGATTACACTTTAACTTTAATTCCTCCTTTTAACGATAATATGAACGATGCTGTTTATAAAGTTTCTGTAGATGGCTTAATTACAATGGGTATTAATGTTGAAATGGACATTGTTGAATCTTTAAAAAGAATGTTCATACCATTTGTTACCATTGATGGACATCCTGGAGAAGATACACCATCAATAAACATTGATAACAAAGCTGCATCTTATGATTTAATGAAAGAAGTTTTAGATAATGGTCATAGAAATATTGCAATAGTAGCTCTTAAAGAAAGTGAATATGAAAAAAGTATGAGATTTGAAAGTACCACACAAATCAGACTTTCAGGCTTTGAAAAAGCCTTAAATGAATATGGTATTTCCTTATCTGATCCTAATATTAATATTTATGATGAAGAGTGTTTCATAGAAGCTGGTATGAATGTAGCAAAACAAATTGTTAAAACCAATAAAGATGCTACTTGTATCGTTTGTATGAGTGATGTTATAGCAATAGGCTGTATTACTTATTTAAAACAAAATTCTTATAAAATTCCTCAAGATTTTTCTGTTGTTGGATTCGATAATATTAAAACATCCACAATAGTAACCCCTAACCTAACTACAATTATGCAAGCATCAATAGAAAAAGGAGAAATAGCTGCAAAAACTTTATTCGATTTAATTGATAAAAATGAAATTGCAACTATTCATAAAATCCTACCCCACAGACTTATAAAACGAGATTCACTTAAAAAAATTAATTAGGGGATTAAAATGAGCTTAAATAAAAGAAACAATGGAATTCTTTTACATATAACTTCTTTACCTAGTAAATATGGAGTCGGAGATTTTGGAGATGAGGCTTTTGCTTTTATCGACTTTTTAAAACGTAGTAAAGTTGGCTTTTGGCAATTATTGCCATTAGGCCCAACTGGATATGGCAACTCTCCATATTCTTCACGAAGTACTTTCGCGGGGAATGAATATCTACTTAGTATAGATTCATTAATAGATGATGGGTATTTAAATACAGAAGACACAAAAGTATTCACTAACATTAATGAAGGTTATATTGACTTTAATATAGTAGAGAATTTGAAAAAGCCTCTACTATTTAAGGCCGCAAATAACTTTATTAAAATGCAAAAAGAAACAGATGAATTTGAAAAATTCATTAGTGAAAATGCATTTTTCCTAGATGACTATGCCATCTTTATGGCATTAGTAGATCACTACTATGACGCAAGATGGTATAGCATTTGGGATCAGGCTATTGCAAAAAGAGAAGAAAAAGCTTTAGAAAAAGTAAGAAAAGACTTTAAAACTGAAATCTTACAATATAAAGTTTTACAATACTTATTCTTTAAACAATGGTTTGCTCTAAAAAAATATGCCAATAAAAATGGTATACAAATAATTGGTGATTTACCTATTTTTGTTGCTGGCGACAGTGTAGATTCTTGGTCTAATATCCATTTATTTAAGACTGATAATAATAATAATTATACTGATGTTTCAGGTTGTCCTCCTGATAGTTTTACAAGCGATGGTCAACGCTGGGGGAACCCAGTGTATAATTGGGAAGTTCATAAAAAAAACAATTACAAATGGTGGATTGCACGTATTAAGCAACAGTTAAAGCTTTATGATATCATTCGAATAGATCATTTTAGAGGATTTGAAGCTTATTGGGAAATTCCAAGTTCTCATACCACTGCAAAGCATGGTAAATGGGTAAAAGGACCTGGCCAAGAACTCTTTGATGCTATAAGAGAGGAACTAGGCGAATTACCAATTATTGCTGAAGATTTAGGGTTCATGACAAAAGAAGTTGAAATACTAAGAATGAACAATAAATTTCCTGGAATGAAAATTGGTATATTTGGATTCTCTTGGGATGATAACAATAATTTTAACTACTCAAACATAGATTTACCTACAAATTATGAAGAAAATTTCATAGCTTATCCGGGAACTCATGATAATCAAACCATTAGAGGTTGGTTTAATAGTCTAAAAATTGATAAACAAAAATTTATGCTTGAATTATTATGTACAGATAAAGATAATTTTGTTTGGGCTTTTATAAGAGAAATATATTCTAGTAAAGCTAATATAGTAATAACACAAATGCAAGACTTGTTAGAAAAAGATGATAAATCTAGAATGAATATTCCTTCCACTTGTGGTCCTTTTAACTGGTCTTGGCAATTAAAATCTAACGAAAATTTAACAAATGTTGAAAACAAATTAAAACTATTAAATACTTATTATAAAAGAGTTAGTTTTTAATTAATAATTATATGATTATTGTATAATAATCATATAATTGATTTGTTCTATATATTCCTTGTTTATTTCGATTTTGAATGTTAAAATCTTGATATGAAGAATTTAATTAAGATAAAATCTAAAATTAATGAAAAAGGTAGTATAGACTTCAAAGAATTCAATATAGATGATTTTAAAGAATTTGATTACTATAGAATTGTTAATCCCATAACAAAAGAAATTTTTTACAATGATAACGGCAAACTTAAATTAATTCACAATTGCCACTGTTATGATATCTGGGGTAATAATAAAAGCTGTGACTATTGTGTGTCCACAAATGCTTTAGTAACGAATTCCACAAAGAAAAAATTAGAACAAATTGATGGGAATCTTTTTTTAGCTAGAGTTTTCCCAATTATCTTTGATGATAAAACATATGTTTTAGAACTCTTTCAAGATATTGGAGACAGTTATGTTAAAACCGAAAATGAAAATCTTCAACTTTCACAAATAGTAACTCAATTAAATTTACTTGCTTCAAAAGAGAGTTTTTCTGGGCTATTTTCCCATGGATTTATGTACAACAAGATTATGGAAATAACTAGAGATAATATAATTCCTGTTGCCCTTTTATGTATGGATATTGATAATATGAAATATATAAACGATAACTTTGGTCATTACGAAGGTGATATCTTAATTAAAAAGATTTCTGATGAACTCATAAAACTAAATTCTGATAATGTATTTGCAGCTAGAACTGGGGGAGATGAATTCCAAGTTATTTTTATAAACTATACTAAAGAAATGGCTTTAGATTATTCAAAACCCATTCTAGATAATCTAGAAAAAATCTTAATTAAAGACAACTACTATGCTTCAACAAGCTGGGCTATTGAAAATAGAATTAAAAACCAAAATGCAAAAGAATTAATTGAAAGTGCTGATTCTAAAATGTACAAAATAAAAGAAATACATCATAAAAATTAAAAAATAGCCAGTTAATTACTGGCTATTAGTTTTTATATTAGTTTAAAGCTTTTTTTAATTGTTCAAATACAACAGAAGGTTCTTTACTTGCATCAATATCAATCAATAAACCTTTTTCTCTATAATAATTAATTAAAGGTTCTGTTTGAGCTTGATAAACATCAAGACGATTTAGAATTGCTTCTTCTTTATCATCTTCTCTTTGAATTAAAGGTTCCCCTGTTTCATCATCAATTCCTTCAACTTTAGGAGGATTATATAGAATATGATAAATTTTACCAGTACTCTTACACATTCTTCTTCCTGAAAGTCTTTTGATAATTGATTCTCTATCTAAAACAAAATTAACAACAGCATCGATATTTTTCATTTCAGCTAAAGCATCTGCTTGAGCGATAGTTCTTGGAAAACCATCTAAAATAAAACCATCTTTTGTATCATCATTTGTAAAACGATCTTCAACCATTTTAATAGTAACGCTATCTGGAACTAATGCACCGCTTGCTAAAATTGCCTTAACTTCTTTTCCTAATTCAGTTTCATTTTTGATATTGTATCTAAATAAATCACCTGTAGAAATATGAGGAATCTTAAAATCATCTTTTGCGATAGCAGCAATTGTTCCCTTACCTGCTCCTGGAGGGCCTAAAAATACTAAATTCATAATACACTTAAGAGTTTAATAAACTCTTTTCTCCTTCACATAATTTTTTCTCTATTATTAATCTATTAAAAAAAACGATTTGTAGCAATATAAATAGAAAGTATAAAGTGTAATAGTTAATAATTTATCAATAAAAATAAATCGAGATTACCTATTTATATTTATTTTAGGTTGTAAAAATCAACTCTATAAGTTATGATGAATTTTCAGGAGTAGTTAATGAACAAAATCGTTTTACACGCAACTGACTTAGATGGTTTTCTACTTGAAGAAGATAAAAAAGCAATTGATCAAATAAGAGAAATGTATAAAACTTCTTTAGAAAACTGTGACATTATTGATAAATCAACGGATGAATCAGAACTTGCTAAAGCTCAAGCAAACTTAGTAACTTCTGCTTCTCAAATTGGTGATTATTTAAAAGAGTTTTGCTCTAATGAACCAAATATTCATGTATATTCATTCGAAACACCAAAAGAGCAACATGGTCAAGCTTCCCGCTTAATCGCAAAATTAAGACATCCTGATACAAGCCACGAAGAATTCTTATATTATATTCAAAGAGCTTATGAAATGATGTTCGCTCATGTATATTGTGATGCAGCCTTACCTAATAAAAGATCTTTAATTACAAAAACACCTGTAACAAATCCTGTAAGAAACTTTGCAGCTCATAAGATTCCAAATATTGACCCAACTGTTGAAAATGCAGTTATGTGTGTTATGCTAAGAGGAGCTTTGCTCCCTTCCATGATTATGAGTAAAGAAATCCAAGATTATAGTTCTAATGAATTTATTACACCTTTCGCTCTTTTTAAAATCAAAAGAGATGAAACAAAAAAAGAAAGTAATATGGATTATATTTTAGACTTAGATAAGAGTTTCTTTAATCTTGATGAATTAAATGGTAAAGATTTAATTTTTGCAGATCCAATGAATGCAACTGGTGGTTCTTTAGTTACTATTGTTAGATATTTAAAAGATGAAGGAATCAAACCTAAGTCAATTAAATTTATCAACGTTATAAGCGCATTTAAAGGTGCTGTAAGAATATGTAGAGCTATTCCTGATGTTGAAGTACATACTTTATGGATGGACCCTGTATTAAACGAAGCTGCTTATATTTTACCTGGTTTAGGTGATGCTGGAGACAGACTTAATGGACCAGATGGTGAACAACCTAGAAATATGATTCAACTTATTGCAGATTATGGTGCAAACATTACTAACTTATACAGAGATCAAGTAAGAGAAATCGAACAAACTGTATTAGGAAAATAATATATGAATAACAAGAGACAAAAAATCGTCCATAATACTATTATGTATTTAATAGTTTTATTATGCTTTTCATTTGTCTCTTGTTCTACATTAACCCAAAACTATATAGATAAAACCCTATATCAAGCAAATTCATTTGCAAATACTAATCAAGAAACCCAAGCAATTGATAAGTATGATGAAATCTTAAAAATTGAACCTACAAATTCAAAAGCTTTATACAATAAGGCCGTAATATTATATAAATTAGGTCAAAACCAAGATGCTATAGATAATTTAAATCTCATAATAACAAATGATTTAAATAATAAGAAAGCATATCAGTTAAAAATACAAATTCTAAAAGCAGATAATAATCTTATAAAGACTGTTGAAACATATAATACATATATTAATCAATTTCCGACAATGAGTGATATCAGAGTTGATTTTGTAAACTATTTAATTGATAACTTTGATATATCGAATACTTTAATTACAAGTAATTTATTAGAAAACTCAAACTATTTACTAAATAATAATATATCATTAAATTTAGCAGCAAAAGCTTTATGCTTGATTGATAAAGAAAATATTGAGTATTCCATGTTACTCTTTTCAGTCGATAAAAAAACTTGGGAAGAAATATACTCCCCAAGCTTATAAGTATTTGAATATTTAAAATTAAATAACCATATTCATTGATTGTCTAACTTCTTCAAGAGTTTGTTGAGCTAATTCTCTAGCTCTATCAACACCATCAAACAATACATCTCTAATATATTGTGGATCAGCTTCTAATTGAGCTCTCTTTTCTCTAATTGGTCGTAAATATTCGTTAATTGATTCTGTCAAAGTTTTCTTTAATAAACCTGCTCCACCATCGCCAATTCTTTGTGCAATATCATTTGGATCTTCTTCAGTGCATAAAGAAATCAAAGATAATAGATTTGCTACTTCTTGACGATTAACTGGATCATAAGTAATAAATCTCTCAGAATCTGTTTTTGCTTTTTTAATTAATTTAGCAGTTTCATCTGCAGTTGAAGATAAGAAAATAGCATTATTTCTACTTTTACTCATCTTCTGAAAGCCATCTAAGCCAGCAACTGAAGGAGTTTTACTTAATAGAGCTTGAGGTTCAGGAAATACAGGATGTTTTTTTGCAAAACGATCATTAAATCTTCTTGCAATAGTTCTTGTCATCTCTAAATGAGGTAATTGGTCTTTACCAACAGGAACTACATTACCTTTACAGAATAAAATATCGCAAGCTTGATGAATTGGATATGTGTACATACCAGCATTAACACTTTTTAAACCTGCAGCTTGAATTTCTTCTTTAACTGTAGGATTTCTACTTAATTCTGAATTACTTACCAATGTCAAAAAAGGTAACATTAATTGATTTAGTTCAGGAACATAACTATGTGGGAAAATTATAACATCCTCCCCTGGTTCAATACCTGAAGAAATATAATCAATTACCAATTGTTTTGTATTTTGTGAAATCTCTTGATAAGAATCATGATCAGTTAATACTTGATAATCTGCAATTACAATACAAGTTGGTACACCTAATTTAGCTAATCTTACTCTATTTTGTAAAGTTCCAAAATAATGACCTAAATGTAATCTTCCTGTAGGTCTATCTCCTGTTAAAACTCTATATTTTTTAGGATTGTTATGTATATCAGCTTCTATTTTTTTACTCTTCTCAACAGCAACTTCATAAGTGTCCATATTTTCTCCCTAACTATTTGTTTTCTTTGTATCAGTACAATAAAATCCTTTAGATTTAAATAAAATAGGAGTTGCCCTATAATTTTGTCTCAAAGAATTTTTTGCCTTACACTTCGGACAATCAGTTGGCAAATCATCTTTTATGGATTGTTCGATAGTAAAAGTTGCATTACAATTTTTGCAATAAAAATCATATTTTGCCATTTTTTATAACCCTATATTACTTGAATTTATTGTATCTTTTAATAAATTTATTTGCTCATCATTTAGTGGCATATCTACAATATTTACTACGTTAGAATCAATAGTAAACATCAATTTCAATGCACTAAAATCTAATTTTTCACCTGCTTTCTTTAAATTAGCAGTATACCCTGTTTTAATCATTCGATCTAAGGTACTAGCATTTTTATCAGAGTCTACTTCAAAAGTAGCATCAAGAACCATTTGATCATCATCTTGATTTATTAACAATAAAATAGAATCAAAATGAGAAATCATTGCTTGGTTCAACCCAATACCAAAATCAAATAATGTCTTTGGTTTCATACTATATAATGCAAAATTTGCTCCATACATTTGTGAAGCTACAGCATTAGTTGTATTTTCAATTTTTGTATCAACAGTATCCACTAAATCTAAAAATGAAGTACTAGATACACCAACCATATTTGAATGAATAACTCCTATCTCATAAGAATCATTTGTATAATATGATTTAGTAGATTCTAAAACTTTTGTTAAATCTTTTGAGAGATTTAAAGCAAAATTGGTAGTAAAGAAAGGAAAATCACCTTCAACAACAGCATTATAATCAAAATCACTTATTGGATAAGTATCATCCTTTGGAGTAATTTGAATGGTAATTTCTTTTGCTCTTGAAGCAATATCTTCCCCTAAAAGGGATTCTACTAATTTTGCTTCCTTTGTTGCATCAATTAATAAAATTGTATCCCCTTCTTTTGCTAAGCTTTGAAGGGGTACAACTTGATTTTCAGGACTTAAAAATTCAGTTGTTGTACAACTAATTGAAACTAAAAGTACAAACAAAGATAAAAATAGAAATTTTATTTTTTTCATTAAGCCCTAACCTTTTTATAATTTTGCAATATCGATCTTAACTATATTATCACCAACTTCAATTTCATCAGTTGATAATGTTACCTTAGTTAATGAATCACAAAGAGTCTCATTTAAGATATAATCTTTATATTCTTCAAATACTGTATCAATATTTGAATCACCATCATACTTAATAGAAATATGATCACTTACATCAAAGTCTCTATCTTTTCTTAAAGTTTGAATAGCTCTAACTATATCTCTAGCTACACCTTCTTTAAGTAAGTCTGCTGTTAATTCTGTATCAAAACCAATAGTTAGTTCATTTTCATTAACAACTTTCAAATTAGCTTTTTCACTTCTTTGTACCATGATATCAGCTTCAGTTAATGATATTGTGCCATCAGAATATTCTAATTCCTTAGTATTACCATCAAGAATTGAAGCAATCTCTTGTGAAGAAAGTTTCATAATTAAGGCTGCAACTTCTTTCATCTTAGGGCCTAATTGTTTACCTAAAACTTTAAAGTTTGCTTTAGCACTATAATCAACTAATTCTGATTCATCTGCTTGAATTAATACTTCTTTTACATTTAATTCTTCAGAAATGATATCAACCATTGATTTTAAGATTTCTCTATCTTCTTCGCTTCTATCAACTAAATATACCTTTGATAAAGGTTGACGAGTTTTCAAGTTATGAGCACTACGTAAACTTCTTCCCATGTTAATTGACTTCATTGTAAGACTCATTTGTTTTTCTAATGTTAAGTCTCTTTGAGCTTCATTATATTCAGGGAAATCACAAAGGTGTACTGATATTGGCATATCTTCAGTTCTTAAGTTCAAGTAAATTGATTCTGTTAAGAAAGGAATTACTGGTGCAGCAACTTTTACAACAGTTAACAATACATAATAAAGTGTATCATAAGCCATCTTCTTATCGCTATCATTTTCACTTCTCCAGAATCTTCTTCTACTTCTTCTGATGTACCAGTTATTTAAATCATCAATAAAGCTAACCATTATGCCAGCAGCTTTTTGAATATCATAAGAATCTAAAGCTTCTGTAACATTTTGAATCAAACCTTGTGTAGTAGAAATAATCCATTTATCAAGTGGATTTTCTAGTTTTTCAAAAGGTGTTGATGATGGTTCATAATTATCAATATTAGCATAAGTAACAAAGAATGAGTAAGCATTATAAATTGGAAGTAAGAAAGTCTTAATTACATCTTTAACACCATCTTCACTGAATTTCAAATCATCAGCTTTAACTACAGCACTATTCATTAGAGCAAAACGTAGAGCATCAGCACCATACTTATCAATAACTTCCATTGGGTCAGTATAGTTTCTATCTCTCTTACTCATCTTCTTACCTTCTTTAGTAAGAACAATACCGTTAGTAATACAATTTAAGAATGCTGGAGACTCAAATAAACCTGAAGCAATAATTGTTAATGTATAGAACCAACCTCTTGTTTGGTCTAAACCTTCACAAATGAAATCTGCAGGGAAATTATTATCTACATGTTCTTTATTTTCAAATGGATAATGATGTTGGGCATAAGGCATTGAACCTGATTCAAACCAACAGTCTAGTACATCAGGAATACGTCTCATAGTACCTGTTCCATCTGGACTTGGCCATGTTAAATCATCAACATAATGCTTATGTAAATCATCAACTTTTACACCACTCTTTTCTTCTAATTCAGCAACAGAACCGATAACTTCAATATAATCAGAATTATCACACTTCCAAACTGGAATTGGATTACCCCAGAATCTATTTCTTGAAATAGCCCAGTCTCTTGCACCTTCTAGCCATTTACCAAATCTACCATGTTTTAGGTGAGATGGAACCCAAGTAATTTTTTCATTACTTGCTAGCATTGTGTCTTTGATTTTTTGTACATTTACAAACCAACAAGACATAGCTCTATAAATTAATGGCATATCAGTTCTATAACAGAAAGGATATGAGTGTAAGTAATTTTCTCTCTTAACTAACAATCCTCTTTCTTTTAACCAACTAATAATATCTTTATCAGTATCCTTTACAAATCTTCCTTTAAAATCAGGAACTTCTTCTGTAAATTGACATTCATCATCAATTGGACAAACAACAGGAATACCTGTACCTTTTAAAACATTATAGTCATCTTCACCAAATCCACTTGCAGTATGAACAATACCACAACCATCTTCAGTAGTAACATAATCGCCTAAAACAGTAACAAATGCACCTTGTTCTTTTAAGTCAGCAAAGTAAGGGAATAATGGAGAATAACGCAAACCTTCTAAATCACGGCCTTTATATTCTTCAACTATTTCATAAGAATCTTCATCTTTATAATAATGAGATAATCTATCCTTACCTAAAATGTAATATTCATCACCATCTTTAACTTTAACATAATCGATATCTGGACCTAAGGCTAAAGCTAAGTTAGAAGGAAGAGTCCATGGAGTTGTAGTCCAAGCTAAGAAATATGTATCTGTTGTACCATCCATCAAAAATCTAACAGTAATGGCTTGGTCAACAACATCTCTATAACCACCTAAATTAACTTCAAAGTTAGATAAAGGACATGCTAATTTTGGACTATATGGAAGGATATTATAACCTTGATAGATTAATCCTTTATCATATAAAGTTTTGAAAACCCACCAGATTGATTCCATATAATCTTTATCCATAGTTCTATAACCATTATCAAAATCAACCCAACGGCCCATTCTAGTAATAGTTTTTTTCCATTGACTTGTAAAGCGTAAAACAATTGAACGACAATCTTCGTTGAATTTTGCAACACCATATTCTTCAATAGCGCTATGACCACTAATACCAAGGCTCTTTTCCATTTCATATTCTACAGGTAATCCATGACAATCCCAACCAAAGGTTCTTAATACTCTTTGGCCTTTCATTGCATGGTATCTTGGAATTACATCTTTTACTGTACCTGGAACTAAATGTCCAAAGTGAGGTAAACCAGTTGCAAAAGGAGGGCCATCATAAAAAACAAACTGATTATCTTCAGGTCTTTGTTCGATGGATTTTGCAAACACATCTTCCTTTTCCCAAAATGAGAGAACTTGTTCTTCGACTTTCGGAAAGTCGACTTTTGTATCTATTGGATCAAACATTTCAACTCCTAGAAATGAAAACTTATTTTATGCTATTCTATGCTAAATTTGAAATAATGACAACCAATTGAAGAACTTATTTAAAGAGCTTGACTCATATAAAAAGTAAGGATAATTTAAAGCTATGAAACATCTACCAATAAATAAAACAATAAAACAATTTGCATCCATTTTTAAAGAAAATGGTTATGATTTATATATAGTTGGAGGAGCTGTAAGAGATTATATTTTAAATATTGAAAACGACGATTATGATTTTGCAACAAATGCTACTCCAGAAAATGTTATTTCAATTTTTAGAACTACAATCCCTACTGGAATTAAACATGGAACTGTTACAGTTATGTTTAATGGCAATAGCTATGAAGTTACAACCTTCAGAACTGAGTTCGATTATAAAGACGGCAGAAGACCAGAGAAAGTAGAATTTGTAAGAAGCTTAGAAGAAGATTTAAAAAGACGAGACTTTACAATTAATGCATTAGCTGCAGATGCAACTAATGGAATTATTATAGACAATCATAACGGCATTAATGATTTAAAGAAAAAAGTTATTAAAGCTATTGGAATTCCGCAACAAAGATTCGAAGAAGATGGACTTAGAATAATGAGGGCTTGTAGATTTGCTTCGAAACTTAATTTTGATGTTGAAGAAAATACTCTTATGGCAATGAAAGAGAAATCAGAAAATATTAAAAATGTGAGTCAAGAAAGAATCAAAGATGAACTATTTAAACTAATCAATGGTCAAAATCCGACTAAAGGATTAGAATTACTAGATCAATGTTCAATTTTAGAGATAATTTTACCAGAACTTTCTAGATTAAAAGGTATAAAACAAGGTGGGTATCATAAATTTGATGCTTATACACATACCCTAAAAAGTATTCAAGCTGCAGCGGATTTAAAGTACCCTTTAGAAATAAGATTAGCTGCGCTATTCCATGATTTAGGAAAAGCAAATACCCAAAAATTAGATCCAACTAGACATTCAATGTACAATCAAGAATCATACTCTTTCTATGATCATGAAACAATTGGAGCAAAAATAGCAAAAGAAGTTTTAACTCGGTTAAAAGCTTCAAACCAACAAATAGATTATATATGTAATCTAGTTCAAAACCACATGTTTAATTACCAACCTTTTTGGAGTGATGGTGCAGTAAAAAGATTTATTAATAGAGTCGGATATGATAATATAAACGATTTATTTTTACTAAGAATGTGCGACCAATTAGCAACATTTGATAAAGCTAGTTGGGAAAGTGTTAGAGAATTAGAACAAAGAATTGAAACCATAATTAAAAAACAAGAAGCATTATCCTTAAAGGATTTAGCTATAAACGGCCAAGATTTAATTAAATTAGGCATAGAAAAAGGGCCTCTATTTTCACAAATCTTGAATTATCTATTAAACGCTGTTTTAGATGATCCAAAATTAAATGAGAGAGATACCCTTTTGAATATAGCACATAATTACTATAAAAGTTTAAATTAATATTTATTCTCAATTAATTGTTCATATGCAATCTTTGCGGCCGCTTGTTGTGCAGTCTTTTTATTCTTGCCTGCAGCCGGCCCAAATACTTTACCATTCAAATTAACGCTAACATAAAATGTTCTACAATGATCTGGACCTTCAGTTCTATCTAATGTATATAAAGGAACCTTTTTCCAAGATTTTTGACAAAATTCTTGTATAGCTGTTTTATAATCTCGAACAATTTTATGATCTAAGAAAGCAAAGATTTGTGGAACCATCAATTTTTCAATTGTAGCTTTTGCGACTTCAAAACCTTGGTCCAAATAGATACAACCAAAAATAGCTTCCATACAATCAGATAAGATAGCTTTCTTTTTACGACCACCCGAATGGCCTTCGCCTTTTCCTACCAAAACAACATCACCGACTTTTAGCTTTTGTGCAACTTGAAATAATGAGTCCTCACTTACCACAGCACTCTTTATTCTTGAAAAATCGCCTTCATGTTTTGCAGGAAGATTCACAAATAGCCAATTACTAACAGTTAAACCCAAAATTGAATCGCCTAAAAATTCTAAACGTTCATTATTATCTGTTACAACAGGGCATTCGTGAGCAAAGGAACGATGAGTAAAAGCAAGATTTAATAAATTTAAATCATTGATTTTTACTCCCAGTTTTTCGATAAAATTTAAAAGCTCCCTTCTTCTCTTATGAGAAATTGAGGGAGCTACTCCGACTTTAGCTTCTGTCATCGAAAAACAGTCCTTAGTCTAGCTGAGAATCTAGATACTCAACAGCATCTCTAACAGTTTCGAATTCATTTGCTTTTTCGTCAGGGATAGTAATTCCCATTTCTTCTTCAATAGCATAAATTAATTCGTAAGTGTCTAGACTGTCAGCTCCTAGATCTTTTCTAAAAGAAGCATCTAATGTTACTTTAGATGGTTCTACTTCCATTTTTTCAGCAATTAATTGCTTAACTTGATCAAAAGTCTTATTATCCATGATTAGCTCCTATGTCTCTTACTTATCGCTGGTATCAATAACCATTTCACCGCGATAAAAACCACATTTTGGACAAACGCGATGAGGAAGAATCTTTGCACTACATGTAGGACATACTGTCAATGTAGGTGCTTGAAGCTTCATATTCGCAGCTTTTCTTGATGCAGCTTTAGATTTTGAAGTTTTATATTTAGGTGTTGCCATTTTATACCTCTTAAATTAGATGATTTTTTTTGTTGACGCTTTGAGAAGAATAACGAAATAGTAACAAAACGTCAACAACTTTTCACCTATATATAAGAAATAATATATTAAGATTAATTATTTAGCAAACAAAAAATATAATAAACAGTTTTCTTTTGAAAATTAAATTAATTTTTAAAGGTAAATATTAATTTTTAGGCTTTATTACATTTAAAACATCTTTTTCTACAAATAAATCTTTAATACCACCTAAAGAACTTAAAACGCCACTAGCTTCATAAGGCATGTAAATTAATTTTGCATCCTTACCTGTTGCCATTTCTTTAAAAGTATCTATATATCTCATTGCAATTAAATATTGCAAATAATTATCTTGTGTATCAAATGCAGCTCTAACCGCTTCGATTGCCTTAGCTTCACCTTGGGCTCTTAAAATTGAAGATTGCTTTTCACCTTGAGCTTTATTTATAAGAGATTCTCTAACACCTTCAGCTCTTAATATTGCAGATTGTTTTTCACCTTCAGCAAATAATATTGAAGCTCTTTTTTCTCTTTCTGCACTCATTTGTTTCTCCATTTGTTTTTTAATATCATCTGGAGGAATAATGTCTTGCAATTCAACCCTATTTACTTTAATACCCCACTTATCAGTAGCTTCATCCAAAATTACTTGTAATTTACTATTGATTGTATCGCGACTTGTTAAAGTTTCATCTAATTCTAATTCACCAATAACATTTCTAAGTGTTGTTTGTGTCAATTTTTCTATAGCAATTGGATAGTTTACAATCTCATATATTGAACGTTTTGGTTCTATTACTTGAAAATATATTACTGCATCTATTGCAACAGTTACATTATCTTTAGTAATTACATTCTGTTTTGGATAATCCAAAACTTGTTCTCTTAAATCTATAAATTTTGTATTTGTAACAACAATTTGTGGTATATTTTGATTTTTTTTATCAACTACAGCTTTTAATTCTGGAACTGTCTTTGATTTATCTAAAAAAGGAATAACCAAATTAAAACCACTAGATAAGGTTCTATGATACTTCCCTAATCTCTCAACAATCACAGCTTTAGCTTCTGGAACAATTCTAACACCTAAGAAAAATGTTAGAATTACAACAATGACAATTAAAATAATAATTCCATTCATTATATTTCCTTTGTAACAATGAGTTTGTTACCATCAATTCTAACAATTGATACTTTTTCTCCTTTGTTAATAAACTGGGAGTTTTCGCTTCTAGCTTGCCATAATGAACCATTAATTATTATTGTTCCCTGCTTATCATCTATATCAGCATTAGCATAAAAACTTTGTCCAATTAATAATTCACTATTGAATTTATCCTTTTTATTTTTATATAACACCGGTCTAAGGAAATAGAAAAAAATAAAAAAGAAAACTAGAAATACAACAATTTCAATTATTATCGAATTTGAAATCAACGACACTAACCAAGCAAAAATTCCTGCAAAAGCTATTGAAAGGAAAAAGAATGTTGGCGTTAATAATTCAATAATAAAACTAACAATACTAATTATTATCCAAAAAATTGTTTGATCTCTCATTTTTACATCCTTGTATAAAGTTTGGACGCTCATTAATCATAAGTCAAGATATATATTCAAATAAATTATTTTTTTCGCTGTTTAGAGTTCTCTAATACATTTGAAACACGCATTTTAACAATATCTACATCAAACGGTTTAACAATCATGTCTTTTGCCCCCATACTTAGAGCTTCAGCTTCATAACTTTGATCTGCCGATATAACAACAACTGGGATTTGCATCAAAACAGAATCTTTTTTATAAATTTCTAAGAATTTTGATCCATCCATTATAGGCATCTTCATATCTAAAAGAATAATAGAAACACTAGGATGATGTGATAAGATTTTCAAAGCATCTCGCCCATTTTCTGCTTGGAGTATATTAAACGATTTTTCAAAATAACTTTTAAGGAGTCTTCTCGCAACAAAAGTATCATCAACAATTAGCATTGTTGGAATATCTGATTCAATTTCATCTGAAGCATAAAATACATAACTATTTTTACCAGCTAATTTTACATCATAAAGAGCTAAATCTGCCCTTGCAAAAACTGAATCAAAAGTATCTTTTTCTTTTACATGAGAAATTCCAATTGATAAAGAAATCTGTTCGTCAATTGTATCTTTAACTAAATCATTAAACTCATTTCTAACTTTTGTAACAAAATCCTCTGCTTCAGCTTTAGAATCATTTACTAAGAATATTACAAACTCATCTCCCCCTATTCTACCAACAATAGAATTTTTGGGAGCTAAATCATATAATTTATTAGATAAGTCTTTTAAAACTAAATCTCCAATTAAATGGCCTTGTCTATCATTAACATTCTTAAAGTTATCTACATCAATTACTATAAGATAGCCTTTAGCATTTTCTGCTAAATGAGAATCAATTAAATATTGAGTTGATCTTCTATTTAATAGTTTTGTCAAAGAATCTTGAGTAGATAATTTCTCCAATCTTGATAAATTTTCTAATTCAACTTCTCTAGTTCCACTTATAATATTTGAACCTAATAATACAAATACATAAGAAGTAATAATCATTAATAATTCTTGTGCTCCAAGCAAATCAGATTTAATAAAATAGGCAATAAGTAAATAAGCTACAGTAAAAAATGTAGTTAAAGATATTGTTGTGAAAAAAGTTAATTGAAAAACAAGACCTATCAAAATTTGAACCATTGCAAAAAGATAGCCTGGGAAATCTTGATAAAAGAATAAATTCAAAAGAATTATATATGAAACAAACAGTATCCAAAAAATAATACTGTACAAACTTGTTTTAGTACTATCCTTTGCTATTTGAAAATCTTTGACAAATTTGAATACAATAAAAATTGCCATAAAAGTTAAAGAAAAATATATTGTAATAGCTTTACTAGAATTTATAATACTAATTACAGCAAATAAAGCACTAGTAAAAAGTGAAAGCATAGATAAAGCATCCAAAACTGTCATATTCCAAGAATCAATCTTCGCCGAAAATTGTTTCCTTAGTTTTTTTGCCTTATCAGATGATTCCAATTTAATCATTATATCTTTCCTTTATTTTCTTTGCTACAATTGGAGGGACCATAGTTTCTATCTCAGCCCCATGGAAAGCTAATTCCTTAATAGCTGAAGATCTAAGCAAGAAATAATTAGGACTAGTTGGCATAAATAATACCTCTAAGTCATTATATAACTGTTTATTTGTCATAGCTAATTCAAATTCATAACCAAAATCAACTAAAGCTCTAACACCTCTAATCATTATCTTTATTTTATTTTTTCGTGCAAAATCAACAACTAATCCATCATGAATTACTACTTCAATATTTTTATTATCTTTTAAAATTTCTTGAAGCATTTCCTTTCTTTCATTTGCACTAAACAAAGTAGTTTTATGTATATTATCAGCTATAACAACATATAGTTTATCATACATCTTAGCACTTCTTTCAATAATATCAATATGACCTAATGTTGGTGGATCAAAAGATCCTGGAAGCATAGCTATCATTCTTTAATTT
The DNA here is from genome assembly GCA_963678415.1 of Sphaerochaetaceae bacterium. GTDB lineage: Bacteria > Spirochaetota > Spirochaetia > Sphaerochaetales > Sphaerochaetaceae > Pleomorphochaeta. Next base: position 746,683 of record OY782833.1, read on the forward strand.
CCTCTATATATTTTTTCATCTCGTCAAATTGTTGAGGATTTTCAATTTGTATTGTTTCAACAAATTTCATTTTGCCTTCAGCATCATTTTCTATAATAGCAAAACTTCCTCTACCAATATAACTAACTTTTTGTTTATCGGTTACTTTATAATCTTCTTTAATTTTTTCTAATACACAATCAAAGTGATAATAACAATTATCGCCTTTAATAGCATTTGCAATATTTTTAATTACTTTATCGCAATAACCACATTTTACAAAAGGTTCTTTAATTTTCTTTATATCAACTGCTGGAAGAGAACTTTTAGGAGTGACTTTTCCTTGAGTAGGCAATAAATCTTTTCCTGAATTATTTTTCTTTTTAGCTTTCAAAGATTGAGACTTTCCTCTTTTTCTTTTGTGTTTTTTATTTTGCTTTTCACCAATAGGTTGTTTGACAGGTTCCATAAATATCTCCTAATAAAAAAATACTGAATATTTGCATTTTAAGCAATAAAAAAATATGGAGAATTAAAAAAGGATGACAAAACATTTGTCATCCTTTTATATAATTTCAGATAAAACAAGAAAAAACTATTTGTTTTTACGTGTAATAAGTTCTTTAACTTTTGCAGATTTACCAACTCTATCTCTAATGTAATAAAGTTTAGCTCTTCTAACACGTCCTTGACGTACAACTGTTATTTTCTCAATACGTGGTGAATGTAATGGGAATATTCTTTCAACACCTACACCGTAGGAGATTTTACGAACAATAAATGTGCGACTAATACCACTATTGTTCTTTGCAATAACCAAGCCTTCAAATACTTGGATACGTTCTGTAGTGCCTTCAATAATCTTAAAAAATACTTTTACAGTATCACCAACTTTGAAATTTTCAGCATTTTCTTTCATCTGTTCTGCTTCAATAGCTTTAATTAAATCCATTTTTAGGTCCTCTTTGCTCTGTTTCTGAGTTCTTCTAAAGTCTTTCTAGCTTCAAAATCCAAAGATTTTTCTTCTAGAAGCTCAGGTCGGTTTTTTTTAGTTTTTTCCAACCTTTTCTCTAAACGCCATTGTTTTATAGCTTTATGATTCCCACTAAGTAAAACTTCTGGGACTTCTAAACCATTAAAAACACTTGGCCTAGTGTACTGGGGATATTCTAATAGTCCATCACTAAAACTTTCTTCTTCTAATGATTCGCTACTAATTACGCCATCTATCAAACGATAAATAGAGTCTATAATAACTAAGGAAGAAATCTCTCCACTAGAAATTACATAATCGCCAATACTAATCTCGTCATCCACATACAGGTCTATTACCCGTTGGTCAACACCTTCATAATGTCCGCAAATAAAAACTAAGTTTTCTTCTTTACTAAGCTCTAGTGAAAGAGCTTGAGTAAGCTTTTTTCCGGACGGAGAAGCATATATGACCCGCTTTTCATTTGCCTTAATACTCTCGAGGGCCTTGCACAGCGGCTCGGGTTTCAGCACCATTCCTGCGCCTCCTCCATATGGAGAATCATCACAAGTTAAATGCTTATCTTCAGCAAAGTTACGAAAATCAACCATGTTATATGTAATAAAACCGTTTTCTACAGCTCTTTTCATGATTGAGTTCGAAAAGAAACCTTGAACAATTTCAGGAAATAGTGTTACTACATCTATATTCATACCAACAACCATTGCGCCAACAATTCAATAGTCTTTTCCTTAATTGAAACCTCACCAACATATTGATCCATTAACGGTACCAAAAATGTTTTGCCATCTTTATCTTCAACTTCTAATAAAATTGATTGAGGTCCATCAAAGTAGTTAACTACTTTAGCCATTGGTTTTCCTTCATGCATAAGTGTGCAACCTAGCAAATCAGAAATGTAATATTCACCTTTCTTAAGAGGAGCAGCCTCACTTCTTGGAACAAAAAGTGTAGCGCCAGCAAGTTTTTTTGCTGATTCTGGATCATCTATTCCAGAAATTTTCATATACACTTGACTACCACTCTTTCGAAATCCTTCAATTCCATATGTTAGCTCGCGGCCATCCTTCAAGCGGATAATTCCTTGCTTTATTTTGTTTAAGTAAGAGCAATCATCATTGAATGGGCGGACCTTCACCTCACCCTTTAGACCATAAGATGTCTGGATGATAGCCGTTGCGAGTTTTTCCATATATTAATCCAAAATTTCCAAAACAGCACGCTTACCGCCTTTAGTAGCTGTAGCACTTAGGATGGTTCTAATTGCTTTTGCTATACGGCCTTGCTTGCCGATCACTTTACCAATATCCTCTGTTGCAACTTTAAGTTCCAAAATTGTAGACTTTTCGCCTTCAATCACGTTAACAGTTACATCATCAGGGAAATCAACAAGTGACTTTACAATGTATTCAACAAGATCTTTTTCCACAACTAATCCTCTTTATTATTCTTGATTAGTTCTAGAAACTTGTACGCCTTGTTTGTTTAATAACGCACGTACAGTTGCACTTGGTTGTGCACCTTTTACTAGCCAATCTTTTACTGCTGGTACATCAAGAACAACTTGTTCTTCTTTGTTTTCAACAGGGTGATATTGGCCAACTTCTGCTAGAGTTGTACTCTTGTTAGCAGATCTTGAATCCATTACTACGATCCTATAATAAGGTCTTTTCTTGGAACCAAATCGTTTTAGTCTCATGCTTACGCTCACGATAATTCCTCCTACTCGAATTTCTATAGCTTCTATATGAGTTATATTTAAATCAACTTTTGATTTAAATAAATATTCACACACAAAAGGATAACATTCGTTTTTTTAATTCAAAAAAAACAAGATTACCCTATAACCGTTCACAAATTAAGGATATTACATTTTTATCAACAATAAATCAAGGCGAAACCATAATTTATCGCAATTTATCTGATGTTTTTCTAATATCCCATCTGTTTTTGTAACATTTTTTGATATTTTTTATTTTTAGTTAATTTTCTCATAGTGTTTTTCATTTTTTCAAACTTTTTAATAAGTCTATTTACTTGAGCAACACTAACACCACTACCTTTTGCTATTCTTTTTCTTCTGGTTGGACCAATAAGTCTATAGTTAGCTCTTTCTTGTGGAGTCATTGAGAGAATTATAGCTTTTTCTCTATTTAATTCATCTAATGGAATGTCATCAGCAGATACTTGACCAGCTGCACCAGGAATCATTTCTATTAATTTATCCATGGAACCCATTTTATCCATTTGATTTAGTTGATTTAGATAATCTTGAAGATCAAAAGTATTCTTTTTCATCTTCTCTTGTAATTTTAGAGCTTCTTGTTCGTCAATTGTTTCTTGGGCTTTTTCAACTAAAGAAACAACGTCCCCCATGCCTAATATTCTAGATGCAATTCTATCTGGGTAAAATGGATCTAAATCTTCCATTTTTTCACCGCTACCAATGAATTTAATTGGTTTACCAACTACACTTCTTAAGGATAGAGCAGCACCACCTCTAGTATCTGAATCAAATTTTGATAATACAACACCAGAAATTCCAACTTTTTGTTCAAATTCTTTAGCAATAGTTACTGCATTTTGACCAGTCATTGCATCAGCAACAAATAAAGTTTCATCTGGATTAATTGCTTTAGAAATATTTTGAATCTCTTGCATTAATACTTCGTCTAAGTGCATTCTACCTGATGTATCAACAATTAAAACATCAAATTGATTTTTCTTAGCATAAGATAATGCATCTTTTGCAACTTTAACAGGATCTTTACAACCATCAATTGCAAAAACAGGAACATCAACTTGTTCACCTAATACTTGTAATTGAGTTACAGCTGCAGGACGAACTAAGTCTGATGCAACTAGCATTGGACGGCGTCCTTTTTTCTTTAAACTTAATGCAAGTTTGGCACTGGTAGTTGTTTTACCACTACCTTGAAGCCCCATCATAAGTATAGTAGTTGTAGTATCCGGCCCTTTTAATTGTAACTCTTGATGTTCTTCGTCACTTAATAAATTTACCATTCTATCATAAACGATTTTGGTAAACATTTGTCCTGGATTAACCGCTTTTAAAACTTTTTCACCTAGAGCTTCTTCTCTAGTTCCATTTATAAAGCGTCTTACTACTCTTAAATTAACATCAGCATCTAATAATGCTATTTTTATTTGCTCTACTGCTTCTTCAATATTTTTTTCTGAAATTTTTCCTTTTCCAGAAATATCTCTCATAATTGAAGAAAATTTTTCACTTATTGATTCAAACATATCTTACTCATATTTTTTGGATTTCATTGCTACTTATACATTAATCAAAGTCAAAATGTCAAGGTAATCAACTAAACGTGTACCTCTTGATCATTAGTATCAAGTATTACTGGAGATCCTTCTTCTACCCCAATTTTATAGCTTACAGTGGTTGAAACTCCGGCTTCTATTTGTGTTACACCTAACAAAGTTTTACTTCCGGTTACTGTGTGTTTATTATGGGTAATAATAATAAACTGGCTATCCTTAGAGAATTCTTCTAAAACAGATAAAAAGAATCCAATATTTCTATCATCTAATGCTGCATCTATTTCATCAAGTATACAAAAAGGACTTGGCTTTACTTGATAAGTTGCAAAAAGCAACCCTACAGCTGTCATTGATCTTTCTCCACCACTTAGTAAAGAAAGATTTGTTAATTTTTTACCAGGAGGTTGAGCAAGAATTTCAATACCACTTTCTAAAATATTATCTGGATCAGATAATTTTAATTCAGCTCTACCTCCACCAAATAATCTTCTAAACATTAATTGGAAATTATCAGATATTTGTTTATAGGTAGCTAGAAAACGTTCTTCGCTTTCATTAGTAATTCTAGAAACAACATTCTCTAAATCCGCCTTAGCTTTCATTAAATCATTAATTTGGGAAGTTAAAAAATCATATTGCTCTTTAGCTTCTTCAAATTCATCTTGAGCCATTTGGTTAATATAACCTAATTTTAATATATCTTTTTTAACTTCTTCAAGTTTATTTCTTAATACCTTCGGATCTTCTAATTCTTGTTTTAATTTATCTTCGAATTCTGCAAGATTTCTACTATATGTTTCAAAGAAATTATTATGAATCTGTTCAACCATTTCTTTTATTGATTGAATTTGTAATTCAGATTGATCTTTTTCTCTTCTTAATTTATTAACAGTATCAAAAGAAGAATTTTTTTGATTTTGTTTCATGGAAATTTGATTGGATTTTTCTTCAATAATTTCAATTAATTCTTCTAATTGCTGAGATAAAGCAATACCATTTTGAGCAATTTCTTCCATCTCTTGTTCTGTTAATCTTATATTTTCTTGATGATTGCTTGCTTTTTGGGCAGCACTTTTAGCTTCTATTAATCTATCATCATATTCAAGTTTTAATTCATCATTTGATCTTTTCATTGCATCAATTGCAACTTTATTTTCATTAACGTTTCCATTAACTTGTTCTAGCATGATTCTCAATTCATTTATGCTATCTTTATAATCATCACACTGAGAATTCAATTTTTGATTATCATTTCTAAGATAACCTATTTGGTTTCTACAGATATTTACAGTATTTCTATTTTCTAAAATTCTTTTATCTAATTCATGCTTTTTAAAAACAACTCCATCTTCTTTGATAAAGTCATCAATAAAAGTTGGGATAGAATTTTCATACTCACCTATATAATCTTTTAATTCTAAAAGATTTTTTAAATTACTATTCTGATTTTTCTCAACCTGCTTAGCAATAGCTTGGCTGTCTAATGTTGATAATTGATTTATTAAATCTCTTTGATTTTCTATTAATGAAATAATATGATTTAATTTATTTTCTATTTTTGTTTTTATTTCATTTCTCTTATTTATACTATACCCACTATCTCTTAACTTAGCATCAAGCTGAACAACAATGGCATCAGTAATTTCATTTAATTCTAGAGAGAGAGAGTCATATTTTTTCTCATAATCTTCAACTTTATTTTCAAGATCTATTATTTCTTGAGATTGTTTTATTATTAAAGATTTTGCACTTTCGTATGATTTATTTAAATTATTAATATCTGCTTCAATTTCATTTGCTTCAGATTTATATTTTTCAATTTTACTATACTTTTCTTTTATTTCTTCTTCATTAACTAGTAATTTCTCTTCTAAAGCTTTTGCCTTATCAAAAGAGGTTTGCTGACTTATTAATGCTTCTTTATAATATCTATTCAACAATTCAATAAAATCTGTTTTACCTTTATGTTGTTCTTCAAGACGCTTTAATTCTGTTTGAATTTCAATTCTTTTAGAAGTTTGACTTTTTAAATCATCCTGCATATCACTAATTACAGTATCTAAACCACTTAAAGCTACACTTTGATTTTGAATTTCTTGATCTAATGTACTTAATCTATTTTCTTTAGCTTCTTTTAGCATTAAATATGATTTAATAGTTGAAAGCTGAACTTCAACTTCTAGATTAAATTTCTCTTTATTTAAATCATTATATTTAAGGCATTTTGCAGCCTGGTTTTTCTTTGAATCATAAGTTCTTTTTACTTCTCTTAAAATTGTATCAACTTGTGCTATATTTTCTTCTGTTCTTTCTATTTTTCTTTGAGCAAGAATTCCTTGTTGTTTATAGCGAGAAATTCCAGCTGCTTCTTCAAAAATATATCTTCTATCTTCAGGCCTTGTTGATAATATTTGGTCTATCTTACCTTGTTCTAATATTGAATATGCACTTTTACCAACACCAGTATCAAAAAACATTTCTTTAATGTTTTTTAATAAAACTCTACTTTTATTTAGATAATATTCACTTTCACCTGAACGAAAAACTCTTCTCTTTATTTCTATTTCGTTTACATCAAGATTTAAATGTCCCTCTTCATTATTAATGGTTAATATAACTTCAGCCATTTGCATTTGATTTCTTTTATCAGAACCATTAAAAATTACATCTTCCATTTTTCCGGCTCTTAAAGTTTTAGTAGATTGTTCTCCTAAAACCCATTTGATAGCATCAACAATATTACTCTTTCCACAACCATTTGGGCCTAGTAAACTTGTAATCCCATCAGAAAAATCTATCCTAGTTTTATCAGCAAATGATTTGAATCCTATTAATTCAAGACTTTTTAAAAACAAAATAGCACCAACCTATTTTCAAATAATATTAATAAATAATAACATATAATAATCAATTTTCAATATTTTATCAAATTAATACTTTAATACATTTCATTATATCAATTAACAATTATTATACATAAATAATTATATTTAATATATTATATAATAATTGTAGTAATTTATATGTATTATTATATATTAATAACACTATAATTAATAAATATAATATTATTATAATATCAAAATATATGATTTAACAAATTATTTTCTTATGATAATATTTATTTAAAATAATATAAGGAAAGTCTATGAAAGAATTTTTATTTGATGAAATAGAAGAACCATCAAACAATAAAAAAAATAAAATAATAATTGGCTTAGATGAAGCCGGTAGAGGACCTTTAGCTGGACCTGTTTGTGCTGGTGCTTGTATTTTACCTAAAAACTTTCCAATAGAATTATTAAATGATTCCAAAAAATTAAATAAAAAACAATTACAAACTGCTTATGAAGCTATAGTTAAATACTCAACTTGTTATTCTATAGCTTGGTGTACACCAAAAGAAATAGATGAATTAAATATTTTATGGGCAAGCATGAGAGCTATGGAAAAAGCTTATAATCTTGTTGAAAAGAAATTTAATAATAAAATTGATTTAGCCCTAGTTGATGGAAACAAAACACCAAGTTTAAATATTGAGACAAAAGCTATTGTAAAAGGAGATTCAATTTATCCACAAATTATGGCAGCTTCCATTTTAGCTAAAGTTAGTAGAGATAATTTTATGCAATTTTGCGATAAAAAATGGCCTCAATATGGCTTTAAAAAACATATGGGATATCCAACTAAATATCATCGTGAGATGATTGAAAAATTTGGACTATCCCCTATTCATAGAAAAACATTCACGTTTAAAAAAGTTGAAGATCAACAACTTGAATTGTTTTAATTTTTATTTTTGTTATTAGAATATTTTTTAATAAAATCTAAAGATTTTTGGAATTCTCTTACAAATTCTCCCATATCTTCTTGGTATACTAAAACTGATTGTCTAATATATCTATTAGATTCTGCATCGCCTTTACTCTCTACGATATTTAAATATAAATCGCCATAAACATTTTCTTTTACGTTAAAAAAGTATGTTCTATCATTTTTTTTCATACTTGTTGAAAAAACTTCACCACGCTGTCCCATATTAGTCCTCGCTTAATTATTAATTTCGAATTAATAATTTTAAATTTATTGTTACCTATATAAATACTTATTTGGATATGAATGTCAATGCTATTAGATTCAATAACTAAAATAAAAACATGTAATTAAAGGTATAATATTAAACTTTTACATTTTTTTTTACAAAACCACTTGACCTAAGCACTAAGTTTTTATAATATCTCAATCGTTGATTAGCGATATAAATTGCTTATTAACCAATGAGAAATATGCGCCATTCGTATAATGGTATTACTCCAGCCTTCCAAGCTGATAACGTGGGTTCGATTCCCATATGGCGCTCAACATCAATCACTACTTTTTAGTAGTGATTTTTTTATTTTTAATAGCTTTCTCATAAAGCTATAGAAACAGCCAATAATGACTTATCTCAGTAAAATGTATAATTTTATTAAATTAAGAATAACTGCTTGTAAATCAAATCTAATTTAGCTTAGAAGAGAAATTAATCTAAACATTCAATTCACTTTATATATTGCTAATTTAAAATTTATAGCAAAAAAAATAGGATGATTAAACTTTTGTTTAACCATCCTAAAATACATCTAAATAATACTTACGTCAAATTATTTCTTAATTGGAGTACCATAGTAAGCTGATTCATAAATCATTTTAACATCAGCAACTGTAGGAGTTCCTGGGTTTGTTAAAGTACAAGGGTCAGCAAAAGCATTTTTGCTCATTCTATCTAATACTTCTTTGAATTTTGCTTCATTGAAATCAACTTCAGTACAATCCTTGAAACAAGTAGGAATGTTTAATTTAACATTTAAGTCTCTGATTACTTGTGCTACATCTTCAACTTTTAGAATTTGTTCAATGTAATCATATCTGTCAGTAAATTGTCTGTTAAAGTCAATGATATATGGTAATAAAATTGCATTAGCCAATCCGTGTGTTACACCGAATTCACCACCAATTTTGTGTGCTAAAGAGTGAACTAAGCCTAATGAAGCATTAGTAAATGCCATACCAGCTAAAGCTGAAGCTTCATGCATGTTTTCTCTAGCATCTAAATTTTTAGGTTCAGCAAATGCTATTGGTAAATATTCTTTTACTAATTCAATTGCTCTAATTGCATAAGGTTCTGTGAAGTTTGTTGCAGCATTTGATGCTAAAGCTTCTAAAGCGTGACACATAACGTCCATACCTGTATTTGCTGTAATGTGAGCAGGCATTGTCATTGGTAGAGATGGATCTAAGATAGCAATATCTGGAACCATATCGCCAGCTACGATAGGATATTTGATATGATTTTCTGGATCAGTAATTACAGAGAAAGCTGTGATTTCACTAGCTGTACCACTTGTTGAAGGGATAGCAATAAAACGAGCTTTGTTTCTTAATGCAGGCATAGAACCAACTTCGATAATATCTTCGAATTTTAGATCTGGATGTTCATAGAAGCACCACATTACTTTTGCTGCATCTAATGCAGAACCACCACCAATTGCTACAATCCAATCTGGTTCAAAGTCTTGCATAGCTTTTGCACCACGTAAAACAGTCTTTACTGAAGGATTTGGTTCAACACCATCAATAATGATAGATTCAATTCCACCTTCTTTTAAGATTTCAGCAGCTTTATCTAAGAAGCCAAATCTTTTCATTGATGTACCACCAGTTACTAAAGCAGCTTTTGTACCTTTTAATTCAGCTAACTTACTTAAAGCATTTTCACCATAATAAATTTCTCTTGGAATTGAAAAACCCATAATACCCATAATTCCGTCTCCTCTGATTTACGATAAATTACTTATCTTAGTAAAATCAATTTTAATTTTCTTATTTCTACATTTTATATACTACCAATCACATTAAATAGCATTTTACTCAATATAATTAGCAATTAATAATCTAATTACCTTAAATAAACGATACGTTCACTCTCGTTCACGGTCATACAATAACATTCAATTTCTTTTTGTGCAAGGGTGTTCTATATTTTTTTATCGATATTTTTTATTATTTTTTTTTCAATATATATTTGGCCTACATCTGCACAATTATATTTTTTTTTGTTATATTATCTTTCATGACAAATTTCGATTTACAATTTTCAAAATTAATATGTTTTAGCCAGTTAAATCTGACCTCAGGAGACCTTTTATCTATAAACTCAGAAGAGTCTACCTACTCTTTTGCATTAGACCTGGCTAAATTCGCTACAAAGATTACAAATCTACCTGTTACTATTGTAGTAACTGAAGAGGGAAAAGTAACACAATCAGTTCCTGTTGAACCAGATTTATTAGATATTCAAAAACCCCAAGTAAAAACTCAAATTATGTGCAGAATACTAGATTTAGATAAATTTATTTATTTAAGTGACGAAGAACCTGATTCTTTGAATAAAAGTGTTATCGATATAAGTAAATTTGGACTTCTAAGTGAACCTATAGATTTAAAAAGACGCATTGCTATACCTTGGACTATTGTTGCATACCCTTCAAAGAAATTTGTTGAACATGCATTTGGTGTTTTAAGTGAAAATGAAGTTTTAGCTTATTTTGCTAAACTATTAAGATTTGATAATGAAAATATGATTCAATATTGGGTTAACCAATCCTGTTTACTAGATTATAGAATCAAAGAATTAAATTCAATTAAAGATAAAACTGTAATTTTTAAAAACAGAACATCAAAATTCCAAGCTTCAATAATTGATGGAGCTAATTGGGCTTCAAATTATATTACCTTAAATAATAATAGAAGTTTCTATAATTTCTTACCATCTCAAAATATTCATACCAATATTGAAAAAGACTCCTTTAATGGACACATTGAAGCTTCAAGAGATTTTATTCTTTTTGGATCTTTAGTTAGAAATGCTACTTTCAATATCAGAGATGGATATGTTGTATCTTTTAATGCTGAAGAAGGAAAAGAAGCACTCAATGCTTTCTTTAATTCAGATGAAAATGCTAGATGTGTTTCTGCTATAGTACTAAATGATGAAGAATCCATTGAATCAAAATATATAAATAAAGGAACTCATCCTCTATTCTCACTTGAACATACCTCCTCAATTATTTTAGGTGGAGCAATGGAAGATTCTTTACGTAATTTTGATGAAGATACTAACTTAGATAATATTAAAGTTAACCAATCATTAGTCAAACTTTCTATTCCTGTTGGTGATGTATTTACTAGCATTTCCATCGGGGAGTTAACTGTTATAAATGAAGGTAGTTTTATAATTTAATTACTATATAGAAATAATAAAAAAAGTATACTTTTTAATATTAAAAATATTATTAAGTATACTTTTTTTATATATAAGTTATATAAAAACTATTTAATTATTTATCTTATTTAATGAAGCTATATATCTTAAGCCATCAAGAGTCTGATTAATTTCTATTTCATCTATTCTAGGAATTAAAGAAGAGATAGTTGAAGAAAGTCCACCAGTTGCAATAACATGAAGTTTTACACCCAATTGTTTTTCAGTTCTATCAATCATAGATTCAACTAAACCAGCATAACCAAACATAATACCTGATCTAATTGAACAATCGGAGGATCTACCCATAGCTTTTTCTGGAGCTTTTAATTGAACTTGAGGCAATTGTGCTGTACTACCAAACAAAGCATTAACTGCAGTAATTAATCCTGGAGTTATAGCTACCCCTTCGACTTCCCCTTTACTATTTACACAACTCATGGTTAAAGCAGTACCAAAGTCTACTACCATAACAGCTTTATTTGGATACAGATTATGAGCTTGAGCTAAATTACAAAGCAAATCAGAACCTAATTCAACAGGAATGCTTTCTCTAACTAATCCAGTTTTTAAATCATGGTTAATTATTATTGGATTAATATTAAATAATCTTATTACATTTTTTTCTAAAGCTCTATTTAAATTTGGAACTACCGATGAAATCACAGCATCAGTAATATCATATTTTTGTGGATCACAATTTTTTAATAAAGATTCGAGCAAAACAAAATATTCATCTGTTGTTTTATGGATATCAGTATGAATACGCCAGATGTTAATCCATGATGCTCCATCATGAACAGCCATTACTATATTTGTATTTCCGATATCCACTGCAAATAACATTAATAACTCCTATTATTAAATAGACAAGCTATGATTTGAAACGTTTTGATACATCTCATCTCTTAATTGCTTAACACCTTCATCAACTAAATATTCATCGAAAGGCATCATTCTATCAATTATACCACTTGGAGTAAACTCAATAATTCTGTTTGCGATTGTATTAACAAACTGATGGTCATGAGAGTTAAATAAAATAACTCCACTAAAATCAATCAACCCATTATTTAATGCTGTAATTGATTCAAGGTCCAAGTGTGAAGTTGGTTCATCAAATATTAAACAGTTTGCTTGTTCCAACATCATCTTAGATAATACACATCTTACCTTTTCTCCACCTGAGAGTACTGTACAGTCCTTAAGAGCTTCATCTCCACTAAATAACATTCTACCTAAGAAAGATCTGATATAGGTATCGTCTTTTAAATCTGGAGAATATTGTCTTAACCAATCAGTAATACTAACATGCTCAGCAAAATATTTTGAATTATCTTTTGGGAAATAAGATTGGCTTGTTGTTACACCCCATCTATATTCCCCTTCATCTGCTTCTAAATTACCACTAATAATTTCAAATAATAAAGTTTTAGCTTGGTGATTAGGTCCAACAAAAGCAATTTTATCACCATTATTTAAAACTAAATTTAAATTATCTATAATTTTTTCACCATCAACAGATTTTGTTAACCCATTAATTTCTAATATATTGTTACCAACTTCCCTCTCTGGTTTAAATGCAATATATGGGAATCTTCTTGAAGAAGGTTTAATATCATCAATAGTTAATTTATCAATTAATTTTTTTCTACTTGTTGCTTGTTTTGCTTTAGATGCATTTGAACTAAATCGTTGAATAAAATCTTTTAATTCAGAAATCTTATCTTCACGACGTTTTTTATCATCTTTCATTTGTTTTGCAGCAAGTTGACTTGATAAATACCAGAAATCATAGTTACCAACATATAATTGAATTTTTGAATAATCGATATCAGCAATATGTGTACATACACTATTTAAGAAGTGTCTATCGTGACTAACAACAATAACAGTATTTTCAAAATTTTCTAAGAAATTTTCTAACCAATTGATTGATTCTAAATCTAAGTGGTTTGTAGGTTCGTCAAGTAATAAAATATCTGGTGTTCCAAATAATGCTTGAGCTAATAATACTCTAACTTTGATAGTATCATCAATTTCAGACATTTTTTTATTATGGAAATCAGTAGAAATACCAAGACCATCTAACATTTGACCTACTTCAGCTTCAGCTTCCCAACCGCCCATTTCAGCAAATTCATTTTCTAAATCAGCAGCTCTAATGCCATCTTCTTCTGTAAAGTCAGCCTTTTCATAGATTTCTTCTCTTTCTTTCATTATTTGATAAAGTTTATCATATCCCTTAATAACAGTTTCCATTACTGTAAAATCTTGGAACGCATAATGATCCTGTCTTAGCATTGCTAAGCGTTCACCAGGAGTAATAATTATCTCACCAGTATCTTGTTCGATTTCACCTGATAAAATTTTTAAAAAAGTTGACTTACCTGCACCATTTGCTCCGATAATACCGTAGCAGTTACCAGGTGTAAACTTTATATTAACATCCTTGAATAATACTTGAGTTCCATATGATAATGAAATATTTGAAGCTGTTATCATTTATTTTCCTTTATTATTGTTATTTATTCCTATTCTATCAAAAAAAAACAACCTATCTCAAGGTTGTCTCAAAAAATAGTCCCTAGGGGAATCGAACCCCTATTTAAAGACTGAGAATCTCTCGTCCTAACCGTTAGACGAAGGGACCGGACAACTGGGATAGAGGGACTCGAACCCCCAAAGGCAGAACCAGAATCTGCAGTGTTACCATTACACTATATCCCAAAACACACCAGTGGAAAATATACATACTAAGAAAAATATTGTCAATTAGTATTTGCTCGCAATATAGTAAAATGTAGGACTCAGTTTCCTCTATCTCTTATTATTTTATCTATTCACCATTATAAGTTAATAAAACATCTAATTTATAGTCTTTAAAGATATCTTCATAACCTAAGAATGGTAATCCAATTACACCGCCAATTGCAGCAACTTCAGCACCATTATCTTCAACAATAGCTCTTGCTGCTTCTAAAGTTCCACCTGTAGCAATTAAATCATCGATTAATAAAATCTTATCACCTTTATTTATATCTACATGTTGAATACAAATAGTATCTGTGCCATATTCCAAAGCAAATTCTTTTTGATAAGTTTTGCCAGGTAATTTACCAGGTTTTCTAGCTAAAATTAATGGTAAGTTCATCTTAATTGCTAAAGGACTTGCAAAAAGAAATCCACGAGCTTCTAAACAGACAATACTATCTATATCCATATCTTTATACAATTCATAAAAAGAATCGATACAATAATTATATGCTTTTGGATCTGCTAAAATTCCTGTGATATCGTAAAAAAGAATTCCTTCTTTAGGAAAATCCTTAACTTTCCTAATAGCTGAGTCTAAATCAAATTTCTCCATAACCTCTCCCTATTGATTTTTTTTGAATGCACTAACACGTGCACTTGCGCTTACATCAAAAGTATCTCTATATCCATCTTTTAAATAATTATAAGCTAAACCAGCTATCATTGCACCATTATCAGTACATAATTTTAGAGATGGGAAAGTTACTGTATATCCACCTTTTTCTAACTCTTTTAACTCAGCGCGTAATTGGCTATTAGCAGCAACACCACCACCAGCAGATACCCTCATTAATCCTGTATCTTTTAATGCCAATTTTATTCTTTTCATTAAAATATTTACAGCTGCTCGTTGGAAACTTGCAGCAATATTTTCATTTGTAATTTCATAATTTTTATCATGAAATTTTTCTAATTGATTTATAACAGCTGTTTTAAGCCCAGAATATGAAACATCATATTTATGATCACTTGATAAAGAAGGTCCGGGGAATAAAAAAGCTTTGGAATTACCTGTTTTACTCAATCTATCAATTATTACACCACCTGGATACCCAAGACCATAATGCTTAGCTACTTTATCAAAAGCTTCACCAATAGCATCATCAATTGTAGTACCTAATACTTCAACATCATCATAACTATTAACTTTACAAATAACAGTATGACCACCAGAAACTAAAACTCCCAAATATGGGTATTCTTGTGGATTTTCAATCTGAGAAGCAAATAAATGTGCTCTAATATGGTCAATTGTAATAAATGGTATATCTAAAGTTGCAGCAAAACCTTTAGCAAAATTAACTCCTACTAATAAAGAGCCTAATAACCCTGGTCTATTTGTGACTGCAACTGCGTCAAGTTCTTCTTTTTTTATGTTTGCTTGCATTAATGCTGCATTAACCACTTGGTCAATCCATTCTGTGTGTAATCTACTTGCTAATTCAGGAACTACACCTTCATATGGTTTATGCAATTCAATCTGTGTTGCAACCACATTACTTAATACATTTTTGCCATCTTCAACAACGGCGGCACTACATTCATCACAAGATGTTTCTATACCTAAAACATACATAAATCTATTTTCACCTTACTTATCGTTTGATTTAATTTTTGAAACAACTCTTAAAAAATCATCAAATGAATCAATTGATGTACTTCGAGTTAATGCTTCAAAACTAGCTCTTTGTTGCAAATCTGAAATACTATTGCCTTCATTAATTAAACTAGGATAAAGACCCATAAAAAATTGAGCTACTTGAGGATCCCAAGTTTCTGCGACCACAGGTTTCTTATCCACATCATTTTGGATTTGGAAAGCATAAGTATCATTTCTCAAAGGTAGTTTTACAGTTTTTAATATTTTTTTTTGCTTGTTTACCATATCGGCAAGCTTACATTTTTTTATAGGCATCGGTCAAGATTTATATTAATATAATCCTAATAAAATAAAATGGACAAAAAAAATAAAAATTAGAGTTGAAAAAAGTCCATCATATATTGTATCTTTTCAATATTGCCGGAGTAGCTCAGGGGTAGAGCAACGCTCTCGTAAAGCGTGGGTCAAGGGTTCAATTCCCTCCTCCGGCTTTTTTTATTACAACTATATTTTTATAAATATTTAGTTTAAATATAATAATAATTTTTATATATTCTCAGAAGGATTTTGTTTACAAATAGGAATTCTTACAAGTTGTATATTGTAATCAAGTTTTTTTAAGTCACGAATATTTTGCCTTAAACTAATTTTACTAAAAAAAGGTAATAATTCAGATATTTTTCCTTCTTTTTCTAGACCAATGCCATAAACGAATGTAATTTCAGATCTATTCAAATTATTTACATTTATAAAATTTTCACCAAAAGGGACTAATACACTTTTATTAATTTTTTCTCTGTATGCTTTTACTTCACATAACATAGTTGCAGAAACTAATCCTTGCATAAACAAATGACTCAAATGAGATGATGTATGTTTATAAAATTTATTGCATATAAAATATTTATTTTTAGTTATAATATCACAGATTTCAACTTGATCCTTTGGCCTCTCTGGAAAATTTCGAAAATTATTTTTATCAAGGCAAACGAAATTTTTAGAATTTAATTTACTAACTATTTCGTTATAGGGTCCTTCATATTCTAACCCTTTGCTAAATTTGCCTTTTATATATCTAAAAGATTTCTCACAAATAGGAAGCAATCCAATATCATCTATTTCAACTTTTTCACAAGCATCTATTTCAGAATTTATTGATTCATAAAATTTATTATCAATTTGATATATAATATTTTTTGTATGTATATATTTATGACCACTATTTTCAAATTCTAGCACTAAATAATCTGACAAAGAATATTCTTTAATCCTTTCTTCATAACTAATTTTAATTTTAAACTTTTTTAATTCAAATTCATCAATATCAATATTTTTTTCATCAATAAAATCAAATAAATTTTCCATTGTTATATCATCATAATCTTTACGTTTCCTATTATAAATAAACCTATAATTATAAAATGTAAAATCATCAATATCTGGATATAAAAATTGAATTTTATCTGTATTTTTTTCTTTTAGTACTAATTTAAATTCATTGAGAAATTTTTCATATATATCATCATCTTTTATAATTATCAAATTCCCATAAAATGGGAATTTACGCATATAATCTTTTTTATTATATACCTCCAATATTTTTTTACAATAATCCTTAATTTCAGAAAGATTGATTTCTGCATTTATATGAAGAGATTCTTTACCTGTAATTGATTTACCGAAAGAATTTTTTAAAGATCTTCCTGTAATTGAATCTAATAATTCTTGATTAAAATCAAACTCATATTCATTTAAATTTGTCCCGACTGACGCTATTTCACGTCTTTGATGTGTTGATAAAGACATTTTTCTTGTATCAATTCCTCTTATTTCATTTCCAGTCAATAAATTTAAAGCGACAATTACACCAAAATCCCATTCGATTTTAGAATAATCAATTACTGAGTTAGAATATCCATTCGTAAAAGCAAAAATTCGCGCATCTGTTTCAACAAAAAAAATAAAAGAATTTGATACATTAACAATATCCTCAACATCAAACAATTCTTTTATTTTACTAAGCCATATGGGTTTATTTGGACTATTTCTTTTTATGTATCCTTTTAAATATGAGTTTTTATCCTCATCTAAAGTATCAACAGAACTATAAGATTCTTTAATCATCTTTTCTTTCATAAGAACATCATCAATTTTCTTATATTTTTCTTTAAATAAATAGCAACATAATTTATGCGTTTTTAGTTCACTCATATTTTACTCCAATTCCTTAATTTAAATATATTTTGAAGTAAAATTCAGAAAAATATTAAAACAAATATTAGCTAGCAAACTAAATCATAATATGCCTGAGAACTTCATTATATTAAGTAGTTAGTTAAATCATAACATAAATATCAAATATTTTACACTACAAATTTGATTTAAATTTAATATAATAAATTAACTATTATATATAATTAATTCTCTCTTTTAAGATTCATATTTTTTTAATTTAAAAAATCCCAAAACCTTTATAGATTTTGGGATTTCTTATAAATCAATACTAGATAAATTATTTATTATTAATTACTGCTTGAGCTGCAGCTAATCTAGCGATTGGAACTCTAAATGGAGAACAAGATACATAATTTAAGCCAACTTTTTGACAGAAATCAATTGTTTTTGGATCTCCACCATGTTCACCACAGATACCTAATTTGATTGTTGGTCTAACAGATCTACCAAGTTGAGCTGCCATTTTTACTAATTTACCAACACCATCGATATCGATTGTAGCAAATGGATCATAATCATAGAATTGTTTATCTGTATCATTTACATAATGACCTAAGAATGATGCTGCATCATCTCTTGAGAATCCACAAGTCATTTGAGTTAAGTCATTGGTACCAAAGCTAAAGAATTCAGCTTCATGAGCAATTTCATCTGCTGTTATTGCAGCACGAGGAACTTCAATCATTGTACCTAATTTATATTCAATAGTCTTATTTCTTTCTTTGAATAATTCATCAATTACTTCAAGTGCATTCTTCTTACAGAAATTAAATTCTTTATAATTACCTACTAATGGAATCATAATTTCAGGATGTACTTCAATGCCTTCATCTAATACATTTAATGCTGCTTCCATAATTGCTTTTACTTGCATTTTTAAGATTTCAGGATAAACAATTGCTAATCTACATCCTCTGAATCCTAACATAGGGTTAAACTCATGTAATTCAGTAATTTTTTGTGCAATTTTTTCAACAGAAACACCTAAATCAAGTGCTAATTCATGACGAGAAGTATGGTCATTTGGCAAGAATTCATGTAATGGGGGGTCTAATAATCTAACTGTTGCAGGACGACCATTTAATTCTCTAAAGATTTCTTCAAAGTCACCTCGTTGCATTGGTAATAATTCAGCTAAGGCATTTTCTCTTTCAATTAAATTATCTGCTAAGATCATTTTTCTAATTGATTCAATACGTTTGCCACCAAAGAACATATGTTCTGTTCTACATAATCCAATACCTTCAGCGCCCAAAGAAACAGCTCTGTGAACATCTTGAGGAGTATCAGCATTAGTTCTAACACCTAACTCTTTAATTTCGTTTACATAGCCCATAAATTTCTTGTAATTTTCAAATAATAGAGAATCTTCTTCTTTCATTGTTCCATCTAATACTTGAACAATTTCACTTGGTTTAACAGCAATTTTTGCTCCATAAACAGCACCTGTAAAACCATCGATTGAAAGATAATCACCTTCATTAAATTCTAAATCGCCAACACTCATAGTTTTCTTTTTTTCATTTACAACTATTGAACTAACACCAGATACACAAGGACAACCCATTCCTCTAGCTACAACTGCTGCATGAGAAGTCATACCACCTCTACTTGTTACAACACCTTTTGCTACAGCCATACCTTGAATATCTTCAGGAGAGGTTTCTGTTCTAACTAATATAACAGCTTTACCTTTATTAGCAACTTCAACTGCATTATCTGCTGTGAAATAAATATGTCCACATGCACCACCTGGAGAAGCATTTAAACCTTTAGCAATTTCTTTAATTTGTTTTTCTGAAATATCTTTATTGTCTAATACTGGTGCAAATAATTTATTAAATTCACCTGCTGGAACTCTTGAAACTGCTGTTTCTTTATCAATAAGTCCAGATTCAACCATTTCTACTTGGCTTCTTAACCAGCTAAAGATTGTTCTTTTACCATTTCTGGTTTGCAACATATATAGTTTACCTTCTTGTATTGTAAACTCTAAATCTTGCATATCATGGTAATGATTTTCTAAAATATCTCTAATCCCAACTAATTGTTCATAAACTTTTGGATTTACTTTTTGTAAGGTATCAATTGGTTGAGGAGTTCTAATACCTGCTACAACGTCTTCACCTTGTGCATTCATTAAATACTCGCCATAGAATTTATTTTCACCAGTAGATGGGTCTCTTGTAAAAGCAACACCAGTTCCTGATGTATCACCCATATTACCAAATACCATAGTTTGAACATTAACAGCTGTTCCTAACAAACCTCTAATATCATTCATTTGACGATATTTAATAGCTCTATCATTATTCCAAGAATTGAAAACAGCAATTATTGCTTTAAATAATTGTTCTTGAGGTTCGACAGGGAATTCTTCATTAGTATATCTTTTATAAACAACAAGGTATCTATTAATTACTTCTTTTAAATCATCAATATTTAATTCAGTATCATATACTTTTTCAGTTTCGTCTTTTACACTTTGAAGAGCTGATTCAAATTCATGATGTGGTACATTCATTACAACATCTCCAAACATTTGAATAAATCTTCTATAACTGTCCCAAGCAAATCTTTCATTACCTGTTTTTGCAATTAGTGCGTTAACTGTATCTAAATTTAAACCTAAATTTAATACAGTATCCATCATACCTGGCATTGATTGAGCGGCACCTGATCTAACTGATACTAGTAAAGGATTTTTTGTATCCCCTAATTTAGCACCCATTGTTTTCTCAAGTTTTTCTAAAGTTACTAAAACTTCATCTTCTAAATGTTTTGGTAATTGTCCATTATGAGTATTAAAATATTCACAAGCTTCAGTACTGATAGTAAAACCAGGGGGAACAGGTAATCCAATAGATGTCATCTCAGCAAGGTTTGCACCTTTACCACCGAGTAAATCTTTCATTGAGGCAGTTCCTTCTGCTTTTCCATCACCAAAGAAATATACATATTTCTCTTTGTTTGGTTTCATAATTTCCTCCAAAATAAAATTATACAAATAACATAGTCCATAAAGATTAGGCTATAATCATATTATAGTCAATCTTATTTTTGGAACAAACTTTATTTGACAAGGTGAAATTTTTAATATTTACAAGTATTATTTTGTTTATTTCTTTTGTTTAGTAATTTTTACTATATGTTTATTTAGTAGTAAGCGTTTTTGATAAAAATTTACCGATTTATCATAAAAAAAAGAGTAACTACTTAACAGTAATTACTCTTAAATCACTAATATATTTTTTAAGCACTATAGCTTTCTAAACTTCTATGAACTTCAGTATTTTGTAGCTTTTGTAATGCTCTTTTTTCAATTTGTCTAATTCTTTCTTTTGTAAGATTATATACTTCACCAATTTCTTTTAGACTCATTTGATATTTGTTATTTAAACCAAATCTATGTTCAATAATATCTTTTTCTTTTTCACTTAATTGGTCTAAAGCTTCATTAATATCTTCTTTTAATAAACCGCTCATAACTTGTTGGTCAGGAGATGCAAAATCTGATTCAATGTAGTCCCCAATACTACTTGTTTCATTGTCTCTAAATACTGGAGCATCTAAGCTTACCATATCTTTTGATACAGATACTAAAGTCTTAACTATCTCAGTATCTAAATTTGTCTCTTTAGCTAACATCTCAACTGTTGGTTCTTCACCATTTAAGTGAACTAAAGTCTTTTGAGCTTTTTGAATTTGTAATAATTCATTAGATCTGTTTAATGGCAATCTGACAGCTCTACTTTTCTCATTAATAGCTTTCATAATAGATTGTCTTATCCACCATACTGCATAAGAAATAAAATGATACCCTTTTTCTACATCAAATTTATCTAAAGCAGTCATTAGACCTATATTTCCTTCATTTATTAAATCGGCTAATGGTAGCCCTTGGTTTTGATATTTTTTTGCAATCTTTACAACAAAACGGAGGTTTGATTCAATCATTTTGTTTCTTGCTCTTTTGTCACCTTTTTTAATTTTATTAAATAGTTCAACTTCTTCTTCATGAGAAATTAAAGGTAATTTATTTAATTCTTTCATATACATTGAAAGTACTGTAGAGTCTTCACTTGAACCATCGTCATTATTTAGCATATACATTTCATTATTCATTTTATATAGCCTCCATGTTGTATATTCTAATGCAATTTCCATGCCAACTTGATTTTTAGGCTAAATTCAAAGGGTTTAATACATTATGGAAGAAAATCAGGCTACAAATGTAAAAAAAACAGGTCATATTGACCCGTAATTATTTTTTATATGAAAAAATGGTACATTTTGACCCATTTGATACTTTATGCTTATATAAAAGTATCCTTTTGTCCCAAATTTACTCAAAATCAGGCAAAAGCAGACTCTTCAAACATCATCCAAGGGAAATCTATTTCCACATTTTTGTAAAATGATCTCATATTTTCTTTTTGTATCATAAAAGGACTATCTTCAATATCTTTTTTTAATTCCTTAAAAGTATCTTCAATTAAATCAAAAATCATATCACCTTCACTAAGAGCAATTTTGATTCTTTTTTTCCCTAAAAGATAAATTATAAACTGTATTTTAAAGAATTCTAAAAACTCATCATTAATAGACTCTAATTCCATATTTCTTAATAAAAAAGTATCACAGAAACAATCTAAACCTTTTACTAAATCCTTTTTATCTAGGAAAGTATTTGCAAGTTTATAGAAGGTTTTTGACAATGAAAGTTGATTATCAAAAAATAAATTGGTATATGATTCTTGTTTTATCAAATTATTACAATCTTTCATTTGTTACTCCTTGTCCGATTTCAAATAAAATATAATTAAAAAATGCTATAAAGGCAAATTTTTTTATTATCATTTTTTTCAAAATTTTATATTGCCACTTGCATTTTATATTGTTATATTTAGTTACGTGTAAAGACTAATCAACTTTACATCATTAGTATTTAAATACAATTCAAGGAGATTATATTATGACAGTAAAACCTTTAGGTGACAGAATTTTAGTTAAAATGGATGAAGTAAAAGCTCAAACTGCAAGTGGTATTTTTATTCCACAATCTGCACAAGAAAAAACTCAAATTGCTTCTGTTATTGCTATTGGAGATGATAAAGATGCAATTACAGTAAAAGTTGGAGATAAAATCCTACATGACAAATATGCTGGAACTCAAATTAAAGTTGATGGTGATGAATTATTAATTATTAATATGAGTGATGTTCTTGCAATTGTAGAATAATTAAAACTTAAATTATACTTAAATTAATAAAGCTATTTAACCAAGTTGGTTAGATAGCTTTAATTTTTATCTTTCACTATATAAAAAGTTTTCAATTTTTTCACAAACTGTTTCACTATTCGATTCTTGGTGATAACAAGGTGGCAATGCCCTTAGCATATATTTACCATAAGATTTTTGACTAATTCTACTATCTAATAATAATACTACCCCATAATCTGCAGTTGATCTAAGAAGTCTTCCAAAGCCTTGTTTCAATTTCATAGTTGCTAAAGGTAATGATAAATTAAAAAATCCACTTTCCCCTCTTTTTTCAAAATCTATAGTTCTAGCTTTTACTACAGGATGCGATGGAACAGAAAAAGGCAACTTTACTATAATAACTAATCTTAAAGTAGTTCCAGGAGCATCAACGCCTTCCCAGAAGGAAGATAAAGCAAACAAGGTTGAATTATCATCATTTTTAAATTTATTTATTAGTAAATGTTTTGAAGAATTTCCTTGCATCAATAAATTAAGAGAGGCTTCTTTAAATTTATCCTCTACTTTTTTATATACTTTGTTCATAATATCTCTAGAAGTAAACAAAACCAATGCACCACCATTAGAAGAGTTAACACTACTAAAAATCATTTCACTAATATAATCAAGATAAGCTTTTTCTTCTGTTTTCTTAGTTTTTATTGCTTCTTTTGAAGTATCTTCACTATACCTTGGAGGAGGTAAAGCATCCCTTGGGGTTAAAAGTAATAATTTATTCTCATAATCAAAAGGAGAAATAAAAGAAGCTTTTATAAAATCTCTATTCTCTGTATATGGGAGACCAACACGAGTTCCCCAGAATTTAAAATCATCATTTAAATTTAGTGTAGCACTTGTTAAAACAACTGTATCAATTTCTTTAAAGATATTATCAACAAGTGCTGGAGCAACTTTTAATGGAGTTATAAGAGTTGATATATCTACAACCTTTCCTCTTCTTCTTTCTGCTTCAAACCAATGTATCTCATCATCTTCCCATTGATCAAATTTTATAAACAAACTAAGGACTGTTATATTATTCATAACTCGATAGTGATTGGTTTCTACTTCTTTTCTTACTACTAAAGCATTTTCATCATTATCAACTTGCTTTAAAAAATCTTCCATCAATTGATTACAAGAAAGAGCTTTTTGAATTATTTCATTAGAAGCATCTATAAAACTTTTCAATCGTGTTTCTTGAGATTTAACTACATAAACACTTCTATAACCTTGTTTTTCAAAAGTTTGCAATAAATATTGATTTAATGAAGTTACTAAACTTTTTAAAACATTATAGGAAGTTACTAATTTTTGATGATCAAAACCTTGTGTTGAAAACTCACCTAATTTTTCAATTATATTTTTCCCATGTCCTTTATTAGTAGTAGCTAGTAAATTATCAATTCTCTTTAACACTAAATAATTACTGTAAATCATGGAAAAAAATTCAGATGCAGTATCTTCAATATTATGAGCTTCATCAATTATAAGACGATTGAATGCTGGTAATACATTATCTTCTTCATAACTTAATTCATTATCTTTTCTACTTTTTGAATCTGTAAATAGAAGATGATGATTACTTACGATAATTCTAGCTTTTAGAAGTTTTAATTTACTTTTTTGATAAAAACATTCTTTAAAATAAGGACATTTATAATTAAGGCATAATTCTCCATCACTATTTATTTTTGACCATTCAAAAGGGATTGTTGAGTTATATTCAGTTAATAATCCTGTTTCAGTTTTTGAACACCATTCTTTAAACATTGCTTCTTTAGAAGAAGGATCAACTAAAAAAGAAGTGGCCTTAACTATTTCATCATTAAATCTTCTTAAGCAAAGGTAGTTACCCCGCCCAACGGCCAAAGCGACATTACAATCCATATCTAACATTTCTAGGATTCTTGGAATATCTTTCTTAAATAATTGATCTTGCAAATTAATGGTAGCGGTAGATATTACTGTTCTCTCATCCCCATTTTCAATTGAATTGTATAAAGCAGGAACTAAATATGCAAAACTTTTTCCAATTCCAGTACCCGCTTCTAGTATAGCTATTGAGTTATTTTGATATGCTTTTGAAACTAGCTTTGCCATCTCAATTTGCCCTTCTCTTATTTCATAAGATTCAAAGGCTTGAGATAAAGCTCCTCCGTTTTCAAAAATGTCTTCTATTTGAGTATTTGTCATTATTCTTCTATATTTTTATTATATTCTTCTAATTTACGATGAAGTGTTTTTCTACCAATTTTTAAAACTTCTGCGGTTTTACTTTTATTACCATTACAACTATTTAAAGTTGAAATGATTGCTTGCTTTTCAATTTCAGCTAAACTCTGACCAACTTCAATATTAATTGATGGGACTTCATTGTTTTCTCTAATTTGTGGAGGTAAATCTTTAACATCTACAAAATCACCTTTACTCAAAACAATAGCTGCTTCAACACAGTTTCTTAATTCCCTAATATTTCCTGGCCAATCATATTTATAAATTGCATTTTTAGCTTCACTAGTAAAGCCTTTTACATTCGTATTGTTTTCTTTATTAATTTGTTCTAAAAAAGATGTAATTAATAATGGAATATCTTCTTTTCTATTTCTTAATGGTGGAACTTCTAAATGAACAACATTTAATCTGTAATATAAATCTTCTCTAAAAGTCCCATTTTCAATCTCTTTCAATAAATCTCTATTAGTTGCAGCAACAATTCTAACATCAACTGTTATTGTTTTTTCACCGCCTACTCTTTCAAATTGTCTCTCTTGTAAAACCCTTAAGATTTTTATTTGAGTTGTTGGACTAATTTCTCCTATTTCATCTAAAAAGATTGTACCACCATGTGCTAATTCAAATCTTCCTTTCTGAGTTGCCACAGCACCCGTAAAAGCTCCTTTTTCGTGACCAAATAATTCACTTTCTAATAACCCTTCACTTAAAGCTGCACAATGCACTTTTATAAAAGGTCCTTCTCTTCTGTTAGAAATTTGATGTATTGCATCTGCAACTAACTCTTTACCAACACCACTCTCTCCTGTTACTAAAACAGAAGCTTTGGTTGGAGCAACTTGGTTTATGGTATCTAAAAGACGCTTAATGTTAGCACTATTTCCTATCATCTTCCCATAATTTTGAGAAGCTTTTAAGGCTGCTAATTCTTCCTTGATTTTTATATTTTCATCTAAGAGATCTTTTTGTTTTAAAGATTTTTTTACAAGTAATAACAATCTATCTAAATCCACAGGTTTGGTAAAGAAATCAACTGCTCCATTTCTCATAGCTTCAACAGCTGTTTCTATAGTTCCATGACCTGTTAAAATTACAACTGGTATATTTGGATAGGAAGATACGACCTTTCTCAAAAGCTCTTCGCCACTCATTCCTTCCATTCTCAAATCAGTAATTACTAGATCTACATCATTTTTATTAATTAAATTCCAAGCAACTTGTCCACTTTCTGCTAATAAAACTTCATAATCTTCTAATTCTAAAGCTAAACCTAAACCTTCTCTAATGTTTTTTTCATCGTCACATACTAATATAGTTTTACTCATTTAAGTTCTCCCAAGAATCGTCAATTGCTAATCTTTCACTATGAGGAACAGGTAAGTTAATTATAAACTCACTACCCTTATTCACTTCACTTTTAACTCTAATATCGCCTTTATGTTCTTTTATAACTTTATATACTACAGTAAGGCCTAGACCGGTGCCGCTTGCTTTAGTTGTAAAATATGGTTCAAATATTTTATTTTGAGTTTCTTGGCTCATCCCTTTACCTGAATCTTTTACTGTAATTACAACATCATCACCCATTAACTTAACACAGACTCTAATTATGCCCTTTTTCTCAATAGCATTCATTGCATTTTTTATAATATTTAATAAGGCTTGCCTAAATAAATTAGTGTCTAATTCTACTTTTGGAGTACTTTTAATATCTCTAATAAGTTTTACATGATTCTCTTTTAATTCAGGTTCAACAAAATCACAAATCTCACTAATAGATTTTGATACACTAGTTAATTTTAACTTTGTATCCATTGGTCTAACTGCAAAAAGGAAATCAACAACTATTGAATTAAGTCTCTCAATTTCTTCTGATAACACATTAATATATCTTGAAGCATCATCCATATTTAAAGTTGTTTTTCTCTCAAAAGCTTTTGTTAATAATTGAAGATGAATACTCATAGCAGCAAGTGGGTTTTTAATTTCATGAGCAACCCCTGCGGCCATAGTGGTCATACTTGCAAGATTTTCACTTCTTCTTAGTCTTGCTTCATTTCTTCTACTAACCGTAATATCTTCAAATACTAAAATATAACCATTATCTTCACTTGATTCGAAATCTGAATCAGTTAATTTTTCAACATTTAATACAATAGTTCTAATTTCTTCTCCCCATTGATAATTAAATTCACTATCCTCATCATTGTAACCTATCTTATTAAATTCAACCTGTAAGTATTTTAAGATATTTTTATCTTGGATAATATTAAAAATACTATCACCTTCATAGCTACTTTTTCTAATAATAGGGGGTAATACTTTTGCTACTTTATTTACATAAACTACTTTTTTTCTATTATTTAATAAAATAATCCCTTGAGAGAGGTTATCTAAAACTTGCTCTAAATTTGTTATATAAGAATCTTCTCTTTCTATTAATTGTACAATTTGATTAATATCTAATTGTTCTATTTTCTCTAAAGCTCTTTTTACAAAATTATGCATTAATATTCTCCATCATTTTCCTATATACATTTTCGTACATATTTTTTTTAGGAAGATTATAAACTCTTTGATTATTATATAATATACTAATATCTTGTACTATTTTCTTTGCCGTGTAACTATCTATCCTATTGTTAATAAATTCCTTTTGAATTTTATCAATTAATTGCTCTAAAATAAACTCATCTTGTTTTGAAGATTCTAAAGTATTAATGTATGAAGCCAATTCTTCACTATTTAAATATCTTCTATTAACAAAAGAAGATACAAAGGAATTTAAAGCTATTTCAACATCACTAGCTTTATAACCACTAGCGCTTAAGAAAAACTTTTCTAAAGAATCTATTTTATCATCCTCTAAATTAAAACCTTCTAACAAAGATTTTTGTTTATCCTCTTCTATCCTACTAAAATTATATCTTCTAACCCTTGATAAGATAGTTTGCATTATTCTAGAAGGAGATTCAGATAATAATATAAAATAAACATTTTTTTTTGGTTCTTCAAGAATTTTTAAAAGACTATTTTTAACACTTTCATTAGCTTTTTCTATTGCTTCAATTATTACAACTCTAACTTTTTCATTAACTAACGTATTTGATAACCAAATTTGTAAAGCTCTAACTTCATCAACACTTAAATTAGTTAAATTTTTATTGCTTTTTGCTAATAAAGGCTTTAATTTCAACTTTAAGTCTTTAACAAAGCTTTGAGCTTCTCTTATTTTATAATTTTCACCATTTTTGGAAAATTCATTTATTAAATCACTTACTTGATATGCAACATCAAATAATTTAGAGTTTTTATCTAAGTAGATTGCATTATGATAAGATAATAAAAAAATCCTAAGTGTTTCTATCAAAAAATTCTTTGTAAAAACATTTCTATTTTTAACAAATCTCTCACATGCTACATCTATTCTATTATCAAAATCTCTATTGGATATGATAACTAAATTCTGCATTAAATAACTATCATACAAATTACACGAACTACAATTACACTCATCATCCTTATTATCATTAAAACAAGATAATGCCTTTGCAACTTCAATTGCACCAGTCATTTTTGCAGAATATTTAGGCCCACAAAATAAAGAAGAATTACTAAATGAATCCCCCTTTATTGAATTTTCTAATACTTTTGCTACTTCTGGTTGAACTTGCTTTAGCTTATTGAACATTACTAATAAAATCCTCAGCAATTGGAATTATTGGAGAAAATACTTTCTCAAACATAAATGAATTATTTATATATGAAGATAAATCAAACAAATGTTGATATGTTAATAACATTAAAATTAAAGCACAAATTGCTAAGGTAAATAATACTGCCCATACAAAGCCTAATAATGAATTAATAGGTCCTAAACCAATTCCATCAAAGGCTGTAGATAGCATATTCCCTAAAGCTAATGTTATTATATAACCTATGATAAAACATAACATATAACTAAATAATGAATTTAGAATTAAAGGAAGTTGTAATCTTGAAAAAACTAAATCTGATGCCATTTCACTAAACATTAAACCTGCAATTAGTCCAATTAATACTGCAGCTTTTGATGCAAAACTTTTAGCAAATCCTTCAAAACCACCAGCAATCCCTGCAACTAATGCAATACCTAGAATTATTATATCTACAATATTTAATACTGCTGAACCAAGATTTATTGTAAAATCCATAATAAACTCCTTTTAATTTCCTAATAATTCATTTATTTTTCTATAAATAATTTCATTTGCATTTACACTTTTTAGATGGCTAAATGCAACCAATCTTCTATCTATAACTTCATTATCGAATAAATTCTCTATGGTGTCTATAAAATTCATTGAATTTGTATATACTTCCAATAAATTTAAATCCTTATAAAACTCTGCATTTAAGACCTGCTCTCCCCTACTAGAAGAGTTTTTTAAGGGAATTCCTAAAATATTTTTCTCAAAAGCTATTTCTTCATTTAAAGTATTAGCTCCACAACGAGTAATAATTAAATCAGCTTTTCTGTACAAGTATCCTAATTCTTTATCAATGTACTTGGTACAGATATATCCTTTACGATTCTTTTCTCTAAAAGTTTTCTCACCCATTTGATGATAAATATTATATTTTTTTAATAAAGAATCTAAATTTTGATCAATCAAATTATTTATTTCTAAGGCACCTAAAGAACCACCTACAACTAAAATAGTCTTTTTACTCTTATCAAATTTTAAATTCATTTGATTAATAACTGGTTTAATATACTCTTTATATTCTAAATTTTCCCCATTTTCTATTGCTTTTTCATAACAATTTAAATCTAATTCTTTAAAATATAACAAATCTTTTCTAAGAGGGTTTCCACTATAAAGGTATTTTTTATTCTTTTTTTCTTCTTCATTTAATAAAAAGCCTTTTAAGACTAAAGCAGCTACCTTTGAATTTAGCTTTGTAGCTAAACCTAATGATATATCTGATTCATGAGTAATAATTTTAATATTAAGTTTTTTTGCGGCATATACTACTGGAACAGAAACATATCCACCTTTAGAAAAAAGTAAATCTGGTTTTTCTTTTTTAAATATTTTCTTAGCTTGTATATAACCTAAGAAGACTTTAAAAAAGTCTACACAATTTTGAACTGAAAAATATCTACGTAATTTTCCACATTGAATAGAATAGAATTTGATACCATTTTCTTCTACTACAGACTTTTCTCTATTATCAACTCTACCTATCCAAATATAATCATAAATATCTGTTTGACTATTTATATAATCATAAATGGATAAAGCTGGGTATATATGGCCCAAAGTTCCGCCACCAGTAAAAGCTATTTTCATAATATTAAAATAGCATAGGGTTAAAAAATTAGCAATATTAGAGTCAAATTGACCCAAAATATTAATTTTTATTATAATTAAGTTATTATTATTTACATAATTGCTTTTTCTTATTATTTTTTTAGATAGTATAATTTGTCTATATCTAAATTAACTTAAAAATTACTCCTTTCCTTTAAGTTGAATTCACTGTATAATAGAGGATATAGCCAAAAAATACATTTGGAGAAATAAATGGCAAAATCGATATTCAGAGCTCTTTTTGGGTCTAAACAAGACCGAGATATTAAAACTCTTATGCCTATTGTAAAAAAAGTTAATGAACAAGAAAGTTGGGCAAAATCATTAAAAAAAGAAGATTTCATCAAACAAACTGAAGAATTTAGACGTCAAATAGAGTCTAAAGAAAAAACTTTGGATGATATATTACCTCAAGCTTTTGCACTTGCAAGAGAAGCTGCTTATAGAGTGCTTGGACAAAGACACTATGATGTACAGATAATGGGTGCCACGGTTCTTCATAAAGGAAAAATCCTTGAAATGAAAACTGGTGAAGGTAAAACTTTAACCTGTGTACCTGCAGCATATCTAAATGCTCTTGAAGGGAAAGGAGTGCATGTAGTTACTGTTAACGATTATTTAGCAGAACGTGATGCAAATTGGATGGCTCCAGTTTATAGTTATTTAGGACTATCAGTTGGCGTTATTATTTCTTCTTTAGATAATGAAACTAGAAGAATTAATTATAGTAAAGATATTACTTATGGTACCAATAATGAATTTGGTTTTGACTATTTAAGAGATAATATGAAATGGTCAATTTCTGATAAAATTCAACCAAAACATCATTACTGTATTATAGACGAAATTGACTCAATCTTAATTGATGAAGCAAGAACTCCTTTAATTATTAGTGGCCAAGCTGAAGATGATTCAGAACAAGTTATGGGTGCACAAAGAATTGTAGCTTCATTAATTGAATGTGAGAAAGATCCAAAAACTAATGACTATTATGAAATGGATCCATTAGCAAGATTTGATAAAAGTGCTGAACCTTTTGATGAAAAAGGTGATTTTAAAATTGATGAAAAGAAGAAATCAATATCATTTACTTCTCAAGGTATGACCCATATTGAAGAATTATTACAACAACATCATATCATCTCTGGCAGCTTATATGATGGTTCAAATTTTGAATATGTTCACTATGTTACACAAGCTGTAAAAGCTGAAAAGCTCTTTAATAAAGAAGTTGATTATGTAGTTCAAGAAGGACAAATACAGATTGTTGATGAATTCACTGGCCGTATTCTACACGGTAGACGTTACAGTGATGGATTACACCAAGCTATTGAAGCAAAAGAAAAAATTAAAGTTCTTGGACAAAATAAAACTCTTGCAACTATTACATTCCAAAACTTCTTTAGAATGTATGACAAATTATCTGGTATGACAGGTACAGCTGAAACAGAAAGTACAGAATTCATGAAAATCTATAACTTAGATGTTGTAGTTATTCCAACAAATAAACCAATTATTAGAGCAGACCATCAAGATTTGATTTATTACAATGAAAAATTCAAGTTAGATGCAATTGTAACGGAAATTAAAAAAGTACACGAAACAGGGCAACCTATTCTAGTTGGTACAGTTTCAATTGAAATGAGTGAAATCATCTCTACTCTATTAAGAAAAGTTGGTATTAAACACGAAGTATTAAATGCTAAAAACCATGCAAGAGAAGCTTTAATCATTGAAGAAGCTGGTGCAGTTGGTGCAGTTACTGTTGCTACAAACATGGCTGGTCGTGGTACTGATATTAAACTTGGTGGTAGTCTTGAAAATATGGCTAGAAAAGTTTGTGGTACGGAAGCTACCCCAGAAGAACTAGCCGAGGCTATTGAAAAAGTTAGACCTCAATGGTTAAAACAATATGATAAAGTTAAGAACCTTGGTGGGCTTTATATCTTAGGTACAGAAAGACATGAATCAAGACGTATTGATAACCAATTAAGAGGTAGAGCTGGCCGTCAAGGAGACCCTGGTACTTCAAAATTCTTTGTATCTTTAGATGATACTCTTATGAGACTTTTTGCTAATGACAACCTAAAAAGTATGCTAGGTAAAATTGGTATGAAAGATGGAGAACCTTTAGAGCATAAAATGCTAACAGGATCTATCGAAAGAGCTCAGAAAAAAGTTGAAGAGAGAAACTTTGAAATCAGAAAACACTTATTGGAATATGATGATGTATTAAATGAACAAAGAAACTTTATATACCAAAAGAGAGATGAGATTTTAAGTAATCCTGATATTCTTCACTTAGTTATTAATTTAATTCATGAAAATGTTGAAAACATTGTTGATGATGCATTTGCTCAAAAAAATGGTAAAGAAGTAACATATATCGTTGATGATATGAAAAGAGAATTATTCTATGATGTTATTGCTAATGCAGATTTAAAAACCAAAGATGATTGGAAAAAATATCTTATAAGTACTATTGATGAAGAAATAAATGAAAAAATTGCTTTAGCTACTGAAAAACCATTTAATGATTTCTTAAGATTCCATTACTTAAAACAAATAGATATCAGATGGCAAGACCATTTATCTATGCTTGAAGAATTAAGAGAAGCTGTTGGTCTTAGAACTTATGCTCAAAAGAATCCTTTAGTAGAATATAAGCTTGAAGGTTTTGATATCTTTAATGATATGTTAATGAATATTGACAAATTCATGGCTCAAACTTTAATTAGAGTTCAAATAAAAGAAAATAAAGAGAATTACCAAAGAAGGAAACCTACTAAGACTATTGAGAAACACTCAAAAGCAGCAGCGTTCCAAGATCAAGCGAATAAAGCAGCAAGTCAATCTAGAGCTAATCGTAATTCAAATAATAACGAAGCTCCTGTTACAGTTAGAAGAACAACTCCTAAAGTTGGCAGAAACGATCCTTGCCCTTGTGGTTCTGGTAAAAAATATAAAAACTGCTGTGGAAGAAATTCATAAAACAGCAATTACTATTAAAAAAACCCCCGTTCAAATTGAGCGGGGTTTTTTATGCAATAAAAAACTCTCTTAATTTTCTTAAGAGAGCTAAATATACTTTAAAATAATAATCAAATTTTAAAAGAATGATTCAGGATCTAATGGGATTCCACTTTGTAATATTTCGAAATACAAAACATCATCCCCTTCTTCTAATGTTCCAACGATCTCCCCTTCACTTACTTCATCACCAATATTCAAAGTTGTTGCTCCGAGGTTTCCATAAACAGTTTCATAACTACCTTCATGAGAAAGTTTTACAAGTTTTTTACCCTTTAAATTTTGTATATCTACAACAACACCTTTTGCTGAAGCTGTTATATCAGAAGAGCTCTTAAATAATATACCATTTAAGCTTATATCATCATTATATGGGTTATCTTCAATGAATTGACCATATTTAGCTATTATAGCTCCATTTGTTGGTAAAACAAATTTATTTGTTGCAGTATTAATTGTTGGATTAGCAATAATATCACTCATATCTGGTATAAATATTTTATCCCCAACATCTAACTTTGTATCAGTTAATCCATTTATTTCTTGTAAAGTTTTCCAACCTAAATTTGGACAATATTCATTAGAAATAGTTGATAACATATCACCTGATTTTACAATATAAAATCTACCATTTCTATCTGGAATCTGTAACTCTACCCCAGCTTTAATTCCACTAACATTTTTAATTTCATTGATACTAATTATTGTTTGAATCTTTAAATCATATAACTTTGCTATACTATTTAAATCTTCATTATCTCTAACAATATGAGTTATAAATTGAACAACACCATCTTGAGCTTTATCTCTTTGAACTTTAGATATATCTAGTGCTAAAGGATCAGTCTGTGTGTCATCAACTACTGGAGTTATACTTGAATCAGATATCTTTTTAGTCAAATCAGTTGAGCCACTTTGAGCTGGATCAACATTATTGCTCTCTGGTTCAATTGTCTCTATAGTAGTGGTTTCTTTTGGTGCCTCTTTCTCAACATTTGTTGAGCCCTTAGAATCCCCAGTATTTCCAACGATATAGAAATAGCCTGCTACGATGCATAATATCAATAATATAAAAAAGAGAATAACAACTAATTTATTTCCCTTTTTCTTTTTATTTTTATTTTCATCAAATTCATCGGAAAGAGGAGCTCCATCCATATCAAAATTTTCTCTATTCATGTCGACATTACCTTATTCATACTGTACTATATTTCTATCATGGATTCCACTAAAAAAGAAAAAATTTTTATTTTTGCAGAAATAATTATTACCCTTTTATTAGCTCTAATACTTATTAGAGTGTCTTTTATAATGATAAATGGAAAAAACAAAAGAGTAAACTATGATGATCCAATTGTTGCACAATCGATAGTTCGTGGCAATATCTATGATAGAAATTCTAACCTTTTAGCAATTGAAGTCCCCTACTATAGTTGCAGCCTTAGAGTTGATAAAATTGATGATATTAATTCTATTGCAAGCTTATGTTCACCGTATTTAGATATGAGTGTAAATGAAATTATTCAAATAGCAAATAATTATAAATATCAAGCATTAATTAAAGATAGAATTGATGATGATATTGTAGATGAATTTAAAAAAGTAATTGAAGAGAAGAAATTAACATCCCTTGTTAAAATAGAAAAAAAATATGGTCGAGATTATCCATATAGTTTCCATGCTTGTCAAACAATCGGCTTTGTAGGTTATGATAATAATGGGTTAGAAGGAATCGAAAACACTTTAAATGACACATTATATCCCGGCCCAAAACTAAATGAAACCATTTCTTATGGAGATGATGTTTATCTAACTTTAGATATGAATATACAATATCTTACTGATTTAGAAGTACAACGAGTTAATAGAGAATATAAACCGGAGAGTGTTGTTGCAATTGTTATGGATGCAAAAAATGGTGAAATATTAGCACTATCTAGCTATCCTTGGTATGATTTAAATAATTTCAAAAATAGTTCCACAGAACAAAGAAAAAATAATACTGTTTCCCTACTTTATGAACCAGGCTCAGTTTTTAAAATATTTTCCTTTGCAGCTTTAGTAGATCTCGATGAAGCAGATTTTGATGAACCATTTTACTGTGATGGCTCCTATACTTTTGAAATCAACAATCAAGAATTTACTATAAATTGTTCTCATGAACATGGAGAAGTTACAAAAGACACAATGCTAAAATATTCTTGTAATGGAGCTATAAGTAAGTGGGCCTTAGAAACCAATACAGAAGAGTTTTATAATAAATTATTAGAATTTGGATTTGATAGTAAAAAAGACATCCCATTAAATGGAGTATCACGTTCAAGAATTCAAGATACTGAACTATGGTCACTAAGATCAAAACCTACTATCGCTTTTGGGCAAGAGTTATTAACCACAGCCATAAATCTTACAAGTGCTGCCACAGCTATATCTAATAATGGTTTTTTAGTAGAACCTAAATTAATCAAACAAATAAATAATATACCAACAGAAGACTCCCCCTCAAAACAAATAATTAAGGCAAGCACTGCCCAAACTGTATTAGATTCAATGGTAAAAGCTACAGAAGATGGAGGAACTGCAATAAATACTAGAGTCGATGGAATCAAAGTTGCAGCAAAGACTGGTACAGCACAATTGCTTAATGAAACAACAAAAAGTTATGCAGATGGACAATCTCTTGCATCAACAATTGCTATAGTCGATGCAGATGCTCCAAAGTATATTATTTATTTTGCAGCAAAAGCACCAAGTCAAACTTCTATTTGGGGAAGTAATGTTGCCTCCCCTGCTATAAAAAATATTATTGAAGGTTTAGTTTCACAAAATAAATTAAAATTAAATTAAGTTATCTTTATTTGAAGATTCCCACATTGATCTAAAATCGATAGAGAACCCATGAAACAGACTCATTATATATGAACTATTAGCTGGATAAATACCTTTTTCAATTTTTTTACCTTCACTGAAAAATAATAATGGAATATTTAATTCATTACAGAAGGATAAAACATTGCCTATAGATCTAGCTTCATCACACATTGTAACTACAGCACTTCTAATTTCATATTTTCCAATTAACTGCTCATAAGTATATTTTAATTCACTAAGTTTATATCTAGCATTAATGCATAAGAAATGCCCAATATTCTCTTCTTCAAGAACAGCAAGCATAGTTGCTTTAAGATCTTTATCAATATCCCCAGCATCTACAAATATTAAATCATATCTATCTGAATCAGTTTTAGCAAATTGTCTAAGAGCTTGAGGATCACCAACATGAAAAACCTCAATCTCATATAACTCACAAATTGAATTTAATTTTGAAGAACCACCCAAAGATAAAATCGCAACTTTTCTTCTAGATGATTCTTCAATTTTACTTGAATATAATAATGATAATTTTAATAAAGAAACTGTCTTCCCTACAGCAGAAGAACCATGTAAAACAAAGTACTTTGGAGGATTAAGCATATTTTCTCTATCAATTTTTGCACTATCAATTAGACCATTAACAAGACTTAATTCCATCTCGGTAATATCTTTTGCATCTTGCCATACTAACTCCCCAATAACTTTATCTATTAAGGGAGTTGAAAAATCATTGTTATATAATATTTTTCGCATATTAGCTACAACTTCACTTGGAGCTTCTATACTTACAGGTTTTTCAATTTCAGTTTTCTCACTATTGTCTTCTTTCTTTTGATCAATTAAATAGCAAGTTATTTCACAACAACTTTTCTTCACAAAAGAAGAAGGAATATTTCTAAATGAATGAATTCTTACAGTACTTCCATACCTTTGCCTTGCTATTTTAATAGCATCATCATAATCTTTTGCTTCAATAGTGAGAAATTCCATATCTACTCCTACAAAATAAATCTTGATAAATCTTGATCTTGAACTACATCAGATAATCTTTCATCAACATAAGCTTTTGTAATTGTAATTGTTTGATTAGCACATTCATCAGCACTAAAGCTTAATTCTTCTAAAAGTTTTTCCATTACAGTATAAAGTCTTCTAGCACCAATATTTTCATTTGTTGTATTTACTTCATATGCAATTTCACTGATACGTCTAATTGCTTCTTGATCAAATTTAATCTCAACACCTTCAGTTTTTAATAATTCATGGTATTGCATTGTAATAGCATTTTTAGGTTCAACTAAAATTCTTTCAAAATCTTCAGCTGTTAACTCTTCAAGTTCAACTCTTAGAGGGAATCTACCTTGCAATTCAGGGATTAAGTCACTTGGTTTTGAAACATGGAATGCACCACTTGCAATAAACAAGATATGAGTAGTATCAATAATTCCCCATTTAGTATTAACTTTTGTACCTTCAACTATTGGTAAAATATCTCTTTGAACACCTTCACGAGATACATCTTGACCATTTCTTTGACCCTCAGATGATGCTATTTTATCAACTTCATCTATAAAGATAATTCCCATTTGCTCAACTCTTTCTTTAGCTTCATCTTTAGCTTTATCAGGGTCAACCATTTTTTGGGTTTCTTCTTCTCTTAAAATCTCTCTTGCTCTTTTAATTGAACAAGTTCTTTTCCTTGGTTGTTGGAAAATAGAACCTAATGAATTCATAGCATTTTGAATGTCATCCATAGAAGTTGCACCAACCATTTCAATTCCAACATTTGCTCTATTGTTTACCTTGATTTCAACTTCTCTATCTTCTAATTTGCCTTCTCTAAGCA
This sequence comes from Sphaerochaetaceae bacterium, assembly GCA_963678415.1. Taxonomy (GTDB): domain Bacteria; phylum Spirochaetota; class Spirochaetia; order Sphaerochaetales; family Sphaerochaetaceae; genus Pleomorphochaeta. The sequence goes on from OY782833.1 coordinate 785,513, forward strand.
TTTCTCTAAATTTATCTCTTGTAGCTTTTGAACTTTCAGAAATTGAGCTTGGTGAAATTTCTGTTGTAGAAGAATTACCCATTGGAATTAATAAATCTAATAATCTTTCTTCTACTTTTTCTTCAACTTCATCTTTATGAGCTTCACTCATTTCCTTTGTAACCATTTGCATAGAAATACCCATAAGGTCTCTAACCATTGATTCTACATCCCGGCCAACATACCCAACTTCTGTAAACTTTGTTGCTTCAACTTTTATAAATGGAGCATTACTTAATTTACTTATTCTTCTAGCTAATTCAGTTTTACCACATCCTGTAGGTCCAATTAAAATCATATTTTTTGGAGATACTTCATCACGGATTTCATCTGGTAATTTTTTTCTTCTTGTTCTATTTCTTATGGCCACAGCAATAGTTCGTTTTGCTTGGTTTTGGCCAATTATATATTTATCTAATTCTGAAACGATCTGAGAAGGTTTCATTTCATCTAATAGTGGTATATTTTTCATTATTAATTATCCCTTTTACTTTGATAGTTCTTCAACGATAATAGAGTTGTTTGTATAAATACAAAGAGAAGCCGCAATTTTAACACTCTTAATAGCAATTTCTTTTGCACTCATATCTGTGTTTGAATCTAAATAAGCTAAAGCTGCTGAAAGAGCATAATTGCCTCCAGATCCAATTCCCATAACATCATTTTCTGGTTCTACTACATCACCAGCACCATTTATTAAAAAGATTTTTTCACCATCAGTTACAAGTAACATTGCTTCTAACTGTCTAAGTGATTTATCAGTTCTCCATTGTTTAGCTAAATCAACAGCGGCTCTAGTTAAGTCTCCATTGAATTGTTTTAATTTTTTTTCGAATAATTCAAATAAGGTAAAAGCATCTGCTGTAGTACCAGCAAAACCAGTTACTACTTTTCCTCCGAACAAATGACGAATTTTATGAGCATTACCTTTTAGTACAGTATTTCCTTGAGTTACTTGACCGTCACCAGCAATAGCGACTTTGCCATCTTTTCTAACTGCAACAATTGTTGTTCCTTTAAATGATCCCATTTTATTTCCTTCCATGTGGATGTGATTTTAAATATACATCTCTCATTTTTTTTTGCGATACGTGAGTATAAATCTGAGTGGTAGACAAACTTGAATGACCAAGCATTTGTTGAACCATTCTAATAGAAGCTCCATTGTTTAAAAGATGAGTTGCATAACTATGTCTTAAAACATGGGGCGTAAAGTTTTTTTGCCATCCAAATTCAACTCTTTGTTTTTCAAAAATACTCTCAACAGACGAAATCGACAAGTGTTTTCCCAAATTTGTTACAAATAATTTGTCTCGATCCTCTTTTATTGATATATTTTTTTCAATTTGTAATTCATTTTTTATATCTATATATTCTTTTAATAATTGCTTTGTTCTATCAGTATAAAACACAATTCTTTGCTTTTTGCCTTTACCAAAAACACTAAAACTATTTTTATTTAAATTAATATCTCTAACATCTAAATTTAATGCTTCACTAATTCTCAAACCTGTATCATATAATAGTGAATACAACAATCTATTTCTTAATGTGTCAAAATCTTTTACTTCAATTGTTAATAACTGATAAACTTCATCCACGCTTAAAACAGTAGGTAATTTTCTTTCACCTTTTCTTAAAGAAATATTTGAAAAAATATCATTATTTATAAATTTATGTTTCCTACAATATTTTATAAAACCTCTTTGAGAACTAATTTTCCTTGAGATTGTACTCTTTTCTAGATTTCGTTTATTTAAATATTTAACAAATTGCGTAGAAACACTTTGATCCATATTAAAAAAATCTATTTCTCTTATTTTTAAAAAATTAATAAATTCAACTATATCTTTTTTATAGCTTATAATCGTTTTCTCACTCATATTTCTTATATCTGATAAATACAAAAAATAATTATTTAATAATTCTTCTAAATTCATAGTTAACCTTATGATAATATATCATGGATTAAGGTGATAATTCAAATAAAAAACCTGATTATACCATAATATAATAATTATATTATTATAGTATTTATAATATAATTTTTAATTATAAAATTATATTAATATTATATAATACTTGTATATAATTATTTATTATTTTTTTCCTCTAAATTCTTATGGAATTTATTGTAAGTATCTTCTAAATCTTTACTATTAATATGAGTATAAATTTGGGTGGTTTGTATATCACTATGACCTAATAACTCTTGAACTACTCTTAAATCAGCACCACCTCTTAATAAATGCGTTGCAAAGCAATGTCTAAGGGTATGAACATGAATATGTATCCCAGTTTTAAAACAATAGTTTTCTAGGCGTTTATTAATCGCTTGACGTGTAAGTTTATCCCCTCGTCTACCTAGGAAAATATATTGACTTTTATTCTTTAGTAAATGAGGCCTTGAATTATTCAAATAATAGTTTAGTTTCTCTTTTGCAATATCTCCAACTGGGACATACCTCATTTTATCTCTTTTCCCTTGAACTATTAAAAAATCATTTTGATAATTACTTAATTGTAAATTTATAACTTCACTTACTCGAAGTCCACAACTATAAATTAATTCAAACAATGCATAATCACGAATAGCTAAATCATCTGTTAGTTCAATTGAATTTAATAAAGTATTGATTTCCTCTTCACTTACAACTTCAGGTAAAGTTTTATCAATTTTTACAGATTCTATAACATCTAAGGGATTATCGTCTCTATATCTTCTTTGAATCAAAAATTTCATTAAATTTTTTAAAGCACTAAGATTTTTTGCTTGTGATCGTGCAGACAAATTCCTCTCTTGCTTACTTTGAGATAAATACGATTCTACATCTTCAATTGAAAAATTATTGATCTCTAAATTATTGTTTTTTAAAAAATCAAAAAAATATTCTGCTTGCACTCTATAAACATCGACGGTCGCATTTTGCAACCGTCTTTGATACATTAAATAATCTATATATTCTCTAAGTAATAAAGAATTATCTTTCATTCTTGTTTGAATCTCTTCTCTTTTGATATCTTAAAACAGCTGGAATATTATAATCATCTGGTTCTCCACCAGTTGATTGAGAGCCAATTCTTTGTTGTAAATCTTGCCATCTATTTACTGTTATTGTAGCCATATCAGATTTATTATCAGCTTTATTAACACTTTCTTCTTCAACTGTTGGTTCAACTTTTTTTGCCTTATCTGGAGCCGCAGTAAAGATATGTTCTCCAACATTTTCACTTACTTTTTCAAAACCAGTAGCTACAACTGTTACTTTTACTCTATCTCCTAAATCTGGATTAAAAGATTGACCTGCAATAATTAAAGCATCTTCAGCACAGTTTTCAGTTATCAATTCAACTACATCTTGATATTCTTGAATTGTAAGAGAATCAGAACCAGCTAAGTTTACTAGAACACTTTTAGCGCCATCAATTGAAGCATTTGCTAATAAAGGATTACTTATTGCTTGTCTTGCTGCATCGATAGCTCTATTTGCACCTTCACCAAAACCAATACCCATTAAAGCATCACCTTTGCCTTTCATAACCGTTCTTACATCAGCAAAGTCGATATTTATTTCACCTGGTTCAGTGATTAATTCAGAAACACCTTGTACACCCATATATAATACTTCATCAGCCATTAAGAATGCTTGCTTAATTGGTGTATTATTTTCAACAACATTCAATAAATATTGATTAGGAATGATAATTAAAGTATCAACTTGTTCTCTTAATTTTTCTATTCCTTGTTGTGCTAAAGCAAGTTTCTTCTTTCCTTCAAAGGAAAAAGGAGTTGTTACAACAGCAACAGTCAAAGCATTAACAGATTTTGCAACCTCAGCAACGATTGGAGCAGCACCTGTTCCGGTACCACCACCCATACCAGCAGTTACAAAAACCATATCACAATCTTCAACTTCACTTTTTATATCTTCTTTACTTTCTAATGCTGCTTTTTCCCCAATTTCAGGAATACCACCAGCACCAAGACCTTCAGTCAAAGCCTTACCTAAAGTAATTCTTGTTTGGGCATTTGATCTTTGTAGAGCTTGCATATCTGTATTCATAGCAACAAAGCTTACTTTCTTTAAACCACTTGCTATCATACGATTTATAGCATTTCCTCCGGCACCACCAACGCCTACAACTTTAATGTTTGTCTCAACAGCTTGGTCACCAGAAATCATATCTTGTACTTCAAACATTCCAATATCCATAAATTCTATCCTTTACCTTCTAAAATAAAGATTTGAAAAATTTCAAAAATTTATTTCCAAATGCTCTATCATTCTTACTATTCTTTCTTCTACCTGAAGAAGATTCTATATGCTTTTTAGCATTACTTTTTAATAATCCTAATACAGTAGTGTATTGAGGATTTATATAATTTCTATCAAGTCCACCTAATGCTTCAGGGAAGCCAACTCTACAAGGTAGTCTAAAAATTTCACTTGCTAATTCTGTGACTCCAGATAAAAGAGCTCCACCACCAACAAGAACAACTCCTCCACCTAAGTTACCTAAATCAGGAACAGAAAGCAAATCATTTTGTAATCTAGAAAAGATTTCAGCCATTCTAGCTTCTATTACTTTTGCTAATTCCTTTCTAGGCATTTGAATTGCTGGTAAGGCACCAACACTAGGAATTGTAAATAAATCATCACTAGAAACAGATGGAACAAAAGCATGTCCATAATCAATCTTTAATTGCTCAGCTACAGCCTTAGGTTTACTAAAGATTAATGCTATATCATCAGTTACTGAATTTCCACCTAAATTTACTCCGCCAATATATAAAGGAGTACCATTACTGTAAACAATAATGTCAGTAGTACCTGCTCCAATATTTATTAAAACAGTACCCATTTCTTTTTCTTCAGAAGATAAAGTAACATCAGCATCTGCTAAACTATCAATTGTTGTTCTTCTTACATTCAAACCTAATCGTTGAACACATTTTCTATGAGTCTGGCAAAGTATAGAATTTGCTGTTACAACCAAAACTTTTGTCTCTAAACGTCTACCTAACATATCGATTGGATCTTTTATTCCAGATCTACCATCTATTTTAAAATCTTGCACCAATAGGTGAACAACTTCTCTATCTGATGGAAGTTCAAAGGCTTTAGCAACCTCCATACTTCTAATAACATCTTCTCTTTTTATTTCTTGATCAGGATCGCTAATTCCAACAACACCCTGACTTATAGTACCTTTTATTGATTCTCCGCCAATGCCTATTACAACATCAGAGATTTCTGTTCCTGCTAAAAGTTGAGCCTCATTAACAACACTATTAATAGCTCTAACTGCTTGTTCTATATTAATAATTGAACCGTGTAAAACCCCTTCACTGGCTCTTTCACAAATGCTGTCGACCATAAATTGTTCATCTCGCCCAATAGCACCTATTACACATCTAATAGTCTTTGAGCCAATATCTAAACCCATCAACACTTTTTCTCCAGCCAATTACTCACCCTCCGAGAGGTCTATTTCTTTGTACAATAGCCCCATGGTATACATCTAAAATAGTTACTTTTTCTCTGTTAATGCTCAAAGTCTGTGCAAAATCAATTGCCCCTTTTATATCGAGTGCATTAACTTTATCTCTGAATCGAATTACCATATTTGTATTATTCAATTCTAACTCAAAAAAGCCAAAACTATTATTAACATTATTATCGTATTTTACCCTACTTATCAAGTAAGAATATTGATTTAATAATCCTATATTATTTGATAGCATATCAAACTTTTCAATATCATTATTCTCAAGCAATGAATAAAACACTTGTTCTGTCATTTCTATAGTTAATAAATGATTATTAATTATAGACCTATCCTCGTCTTCTATTTTATATATTTCATTATTGCATATCAATGCAACTTCATTATTTACACTTGTCTTGATTATAGCATTAACCTCAGTTTTATTTAAGTTAACGACCAGCTTTTTTGACATAGAAACTTTTGCTCGAGCTTCAGCTATAAAAGCATTTGACTCAAGTTTTTTCTCAATTGAAGTACAATCTACTTTAAAAATATTTTTATTTTTATAACTTTGCAAATATGAAATTATTGTTGGAGGAATATCACCCTCATCAATATTTATTTCAATCTGCTTAATTGTCATATACTGTGAATTCATCAAAAAATAAAACATAGAGCAAATCATCATAACAGAGATTATTGAAACTATTAATATTTTAATTTTCTTAGTCAAAATACATCTCCTCATAATCAGTTTTATACTCTGTTTTACTAGTATCACTTTTTGAAGTCTCACAAAGTATCTTATGGACAATCGAAGTTAAAACAATAGTAAAAAATAAATTTGTACCTCCTTGTGAGAAAAACGGCAATGGTATTCCTGTTGGTGGTAATAATGATGTAACAACCATCATATTTATAATTGCTTGTAATACAATGGAAGTTGTAATACCAAAAGCAATATAACTAAAAAATGTGTTATTGCTTTTATAATTTACACTTGCTACTTTATAACCAATATGTACAAATAATAAAAACAATAAAATTAATATAAAAATCCCAATAAAGCCGGCTTCTTCACCTAAATGTGCAAAAATAAAGTCATTTTGAACTTCAGGTAAAATTCCTTGTTTATAATAGCCATTACCTAAACCTTTTCCTAACAATCCACCACTTGCAATTGCACTTATCGAATTATTAATTTGATAATTTAATCCTGATGGATCTAATGAAGGAAATAAAAAAGATAAAACTCTTTTAATCCTATAACTTTGAGAAAACAAAGCTAATAATGCTGGTAAAAATAAAAAAACTATTATCAATGAGATAGCTTTAAAATCACAACCACATATTAAAAGCAAAGAAAAAGAAGTAACTAAATACACTATTGTTGTTGAATAATCCCTTTGAAGGAGTATTAATCCTGCACAAAAGATTACAACAAATATTGCAAAAATATCTTTATGATTCTCTTCATTGTAGTATTTAGCAATAAATAATATTGTAGCAACTTTAATCAATTCAGAGGGCTGAAAACTTGGTATAGGCCCAATAGCCAACCATCTTCTAGCTCCAAGAACTGTTACCCCAAAAGGTGTAAATAGAGTCATTAACATCAATATTATTGATACAGCTAAAAATAAATATGTCAATTTATCAATTAAATCAAAATTAATAAAATGTATTATTATTGCTATGACAAAGGCAAAAATTGCAAATAGAACTTGGCGTTTTAAAAAATAATCATGGTCTAAAGAATGAATTAATGCTTCATAATATGAAGCACTATACATAATCATTAAACCATATAGAACCAAAGAAAATATTACTAAAAAATATACAAAAGGAGATAGAAAAACATCTCTCGTTTTTATTAAATTAGATTTCTTCATTTTTTGTTTTACCATTCTTTTTTAATTTGTGCCATTAATTAATAAATAATTAAAACTCCTTTTCTAAATATTCAAATAACAATAAAGTAACAAAGCTATTATCGAAAACAATGCTGACAATCTTGAAAACATGTTTACAATTTCAATTTCACTCTCTCCCTTCTTTTCAAACAAATGGTGAATTGGAGCGATAGTGAAAACTTTTTTCTTAAATATATTTATCGAAACTATTTGAATTAATGATGTAAATAATTCAACACTCAACATTAGGGATGCAATTATAAAAATTAAAGAAATCTTCAAAGATAAAGCAATTATTAACAAAGTGCTTCCTAATGCCATTGAACCACAATCTCCCATAAAATATCTTGCAGGGAATTTATTAAAATGTAAAAAAGCAACTAATGCAGCTAACAAACTAATACTCAAAACTAAAATCATTTGATTGTTCTCACCCATTATTGCAATCAAAATCAATAAAACACAAAGTGGTAGACTTACAGATCCGGCAAGCCCATCTAGTCCATCGGTTATATTAAAAGCATTAACAAAATAAACTAATAAGAAAATTAAAAATAAATTTTCAAATATCTTAGCTATAATATTATCCTTCATTAAAAATGGAATTCCACTTCCAATAAAATTGTGATAAGTACCATAAAGGACAAAGAAAATTGCAATAACAAATTGCCAGAAAAGTTTAGTTTTACTGGTTATGCCATCACCGTTATCACTACTTCTTTTATAAAAATCATCTATAAAACCTAAAACGCCAAAACTAGAAATAACTCCAAACAAGTACAATAATCTTGTATTTATTTGTGCAAAAAAAGCTGTGGAAAGGAAAGTCGCAAGAACAAAAGCAATCCCACCAACATTGGGGATTGTTTCTTTATTTTTATGAAATCCTTCTAATTCAGGTTTTGATTTACTAACCATTATTGCTGCTTTATTAATTAATAAAAGAGAAATAAGATAAGTTAAACCATAACTGGTGAAAAAAGGAAAAACAAATTCATAAATAAAATTTTTCATCATACTACTCCTTGTAAAGTAGGGATTAACCTTTCAATTGCCATTGCTCTTGAACCCTTGAGCAAAAACAAGTCTCCTTTTTTCTTATTCTTATCTACAGCTAAAGATAAATCTTCAAAATCGTCACTATAGAATAAATTTCCTCTATAATTTTCTTTCTTTAAATAGTAATAAGCATTTTCCATTTCTTTACCAAATAAAAATGCACTTTCCAATTTATTCTGATATACACTTTTTGCTATTTGAATATGTGCTTTCTTAGAATTTTTACCAAGTTCTTTCATTGAGCCTAATACAACTTTTTTATTTCCTGCCCATACTACTTTTTTTAAGTAACTTAAAATCATATTTGTAGAGATTGGGGATGCATTATAGCAATCTTCTATTACAGTAATATTTCCATCAACGATAGAACCACGGCCTCTCATTGGGACAAAGGCCTTTAAGCCTTCAACAATTTGCATATCAGATAATCCCATTTTTCTAACTAGGGTTATAGCTCCTACAACATCTTCTAATAAATATTCACCAAGGATTGGAAGTCTAACTTTTTCATCTCCAATGATTACATCAATTCCTAATAGACCTTGGTCTATAAAATGTACATCATTATAGGAATATTCATATGGACTATAATTTAAATTCTTTGTTAAAATCTTTTTATATCTACAACCTTTAGAAACAAAAGCCATATCTAAATCACTATGGAAAATTTTACCTTTTTCTTTAGCTATTTTTCTCATTGATCCCATTTTCTCGATATGAGCTCTATCAATAGTAGTAATTAAAGCTTGATCAGGTTTTAACATTGATAAGTGTTTATCCATTTCGCCTTTATGATCAATTCCCATTTCAAAAACGCCATATTGAGTAGTTTCATCGATTTGGAACAAAGATAAAGGAAGGCCTATTTCACTATTTAGATTATTTGGAGTATAGACTGTTCTTCCAGATGTAGATAACAAAGCAGCAACTGCTTGTTTTGTAGTACTTTTACCTACAGAACCTGTAATTGCTGTATAGTTAATATTAGGAAATTGTGCAATATAATTTTTTGCTAAATTTTGTAATCCGATTAAAGGAGAATCAACAACTAAAATACCAACATTTTTATTTCTTGTTTGGGCTAATGCTTGATCAATCTTACTTCTTTTAATTAAAACAGCAACTGCTCCATTTTCTATTGCATTAGAAATGAAAACATGACCATCAGTATTTTGACCATCTAGACAAACAAACAAACTATTTTCAGTAGCTTTTCTTGAATCAATTACAATATTAAGTATTTTCTTTGGAGTCTGCTTTATTACATCGGCTTGAGCAAATCTAGCAACGCTGAACACTCCATATTTGTATGTTGAAAAAGCCATATTTACCTTCTTTAATCATCATTTACCATCTGTAAATCTAAATCTTGAGAAAGTGCCATATTATAAACACTTTCTGGGGTTTTTAAAGAACTGATAACACTCAATTCTTTATTTCTTCTTTCAACCAACAATTCTCTTTCTTTCATCAACTTAGAATGTTCACTAATTGCACTTTGATTTAAACCTTTTAAATAAACAGGTGTAAAAAGACTAGTAAATGTTGTAGCTATTGTAAAAATAGTTAATGCATGAGATACATTTATTTTTAAATTACTTTTTTCATTTTGATGCATATGCACCTCCTAATCTTTCTACTTATATAAATCTTTACAATTTTATATTCTTTCTATCACTCTTAGCTTTGCACTACGGCTAGGAGGATTTATTTCATTTTCTTCGTCACTTGCTGTAATAGGTTTTTTTGTTAATATTTTTACAAGTGGCTTATTATTACATGTACATCTGATTGCATTTTCATCACAAGTACATCCATTTGCTAAATCTTTAAAAGTCCATTTCACTATTCTGTCTTCTAGAGAATGAAATGAAATAACTGCCATTCTTCCACCTACTTTCAAGGCATTAGTAGCATTTCTGATAGTATTTTCAATTCTATCTAATTCATTATTTACTTCAATTCTCAAAGCCTGAAATGTTCTAGTAGCAGGATGAATCCTGCCATGTTTATAATTTTGAGGAACACATTTAAAAATTATGTTCTCCAATTCATTTGAGCTCTCAATTTTTTTAAGTTGCCTAGCTTCACAAATGGCCTTAGCAATCCTTCTAGAGTATCTCTCCTCGCCATATTTATAAATTAAATCGGCTAGATCATTCTCCTTGTAGGTATTAACCACCATTTGTGCAGTAAGCTCACTTTCATCATTAAGCCTCATATCAAGCTTCTCATCTTTTTTGAAAGAAAATCCTCTATTAGCTTCTTCATAATGGAAAATGCTAATGCCTAAATCGATTAATACTAAATCGAGTTTTGGACCACTATAATCTTTAAAGTAATCATCAAACCAAGTATGAACAGGTAAAAAACGGTCTCCAAAGTCTCTCATCCTATACTTTGCTTTCTCTTGGATATGCTTATCACAATCCAATCCAATTACTGTCAAATCATCGATGCTATTTAGCATCATAAATGTATGTCCACCCTCTCCTGTAGTACAATCTACCATTATAGGGTTTTCTTTCGTTGGAGGGACTAAGAACTCTTTTACTTCTTTAGCCATTACTGGGTTATGTACAAATTCCATAATCTCTCCTAATTTTCATTCATTTTACTAAAGAGTTGTGCTGTAGCTTCTTCGATATCTAAATCATCATTATTTGCTTGATAATTTGATAAGCTCCAAATTTCAATAAATGGTCCAGCATTCAATAAAATACCTTCACACTTACTATCTAGCCCAACATCTTCTCGTAAAGCTCTTGGTAAACTAAGCCTGCCTGTTTTATCTAAAAGTATTTCAGTAGCAGGAGCTACAAATCTTCTTAGTAATTTTCTGCTATTTCTATCAAACATAGATGCTGCATTCTTATTAATAGTATCTTTTATTAAATTAAAGTCTTCTAATGAGATAATTTGTAAGCAAGTTTCAACTCCATAGGTAAGTATGAAAGATCCTTTTTCAATATTTTCCCTTAATTTATTAGGGAAAAGGAATCTTCCTTTCTCATCAATAGTGATTTTGAAAATGCCCGTATCCATTCAAAAACTCCTAAAATACTATTATTTACCACGTTTCAACCCTAATACTACACTAATTACCACCTTTTTACAATAAAAAACTACAGTAAACTTAATTAATGATACTTAGTAGTTCAAAATAGTTATTTTTTGTATAGTATTTTAAGATATATATAAATTGATAATTATTTACTTAATTCGTTTTATGCAAATAAAATAAAAAAACCTAGAGAAAAACTCTAGGCAATTTTTTATCTAATTTAAAATTTTATAAACTTTGGCAGTTTTTAATTTCGAATATATTATAATCCAAATTAGGGAATATATTATCCCTAGATTCGCTCTTTACTAGCCATTCAGTATTTACTGCATTTTTGCACATATTTGAGTAAACAACATCAAAATTTGCTAAATGAGAAATCAATTGATTCTTTGCAAAATGAGAATTTGTATCATTGAAAATCATATATGGCCAATCACATGCCATAGAAAGCAATACTTCTCTAGCTGCTTGATTTAAGAATCTCTTTTTCAAGCTTTGTTGATTTGGAAATCTTTCAGCTAGTTCAACAATTCTTTCAATAGCTTTATGTGTATGACGGTAAATCCAATTATTAGAACCATCAAGCCAAATTTTTGCAAAGCCACCTTCACTCCAAGAAGACAAACAAGGTCTAACTTTTTGGAAGCTTTTAGCTTCTGAATTAATAAAATCTTTTGGATTAATTAATGTTATAGATGCACATTCACTATTTTGTTCAACAATTAATGTTTCTAACCATTGAAGGCCTTCATACCACCAGTGGCCAAATAATTCAGCATCAAAACATAAGGTAAATAAAGGATCTTTACCATTTAAATTAGGTCTTACAGCTCTTCCTTTTTGAGCAATATTATATGCAAAATTCAGAGCATGTTGCTGAGCAACTTTCATTGCAATTTCTCTATCATAATATTTTTTATCAGGACCTTTTTGAGTAATTGCCCAATATTTAAAACCAGTAAATACTCTAACCTCTGGTTCATGAATATATGGACCAATATAATCTAGAGGTAAATCATAACCAATATCTCTATAGAACTCTCTATACTCATTAGATGAAGGATATCCATCATGAGACCAAACTAAAGAAGTAGTTTGGTAATCTCTTGGGAATATTATAACTTCATTTTCAGTTTTAACAGGTCTATAAACTCCTGTTTCACATCTATTTTCACTGAATAATACAGATTGTGAAGAAGCAGGGAAATAAGTAATATTATGCTTAGCTAAAATTTCTTCTAGTCCTGGATAGTAACCACATTCAGGTAACCAAAATCCATCAGGTTCATAACCAAAAGCTTCAATAAAAGTTTGAATACCAACTTCTACTTGAGCATTTATTGCAATAGGATATTCACTATAAACAGGGAAAAATGAATTTGTTGCTGCACTAGCTAATAATTCTAAATATCCTTGATCTTTTAATTCTTTAAAGCCTGTTAAAATATTTCTATCATAAATTTCTAGATATTCTTTTAGATTTAATTCTAAAGTCTTTAGGTATGTTTTTGCCATATCTAAAGCTTCAGGCTGCTCTTGAGCACATCTATTTACTTCTTTTTTACCAAGCTCAATATGTAGCTTTAAATAATTAATATATCTATCTTGAAGTAAAGGATCTAATAACATTGTTATTAAAGTTGGAGAAAAACAAATACTCAACTTGTAATTAATATTCTGAGTACTTAATTTATTTAACATTCTCAATAAAGGTAAATAGGATTCATTAATTGATTCGAATAACCAATCTTCTTCTAAGAACCTCTCATGCTCAGGATGGCGCACAAAAGGCATATGAGCATGAAGAACAAAATTCACATTAGTATTTGCCATTTTCATCTCCATGAGCTAATTTTGTCATTACAGATTTTACAACTAAAGGATCTTTATATTCCCCTTGTTTTGTTATTATTGAGGAAAAAGATGAATTAAACAATACTGGATTATTTTCCAATTCATCAGTATGTTTTACCCAATATGGGAAAGGGACACTTAAAGCTATTGACTGTGCTAATGCGATAATCATACCGGCATCGTTTTGAACACATAATGAAACTTGGTAAGTACATCCTAGCTCAGATAGATTTATACTCCAACATGTATCATCTTTATCAACATTTATATTATAAAAAGTTGTTTCATTTGTCTCGTTATTAGTTGATGTAACTCTTAAAAATACATGCTGCAAATAAGATTCATCTTCCTCTAATAATTTAGCCTTAGTTAATGGAGAAATTGACCAATATGCAAATCCCCAACTTAAATCTGACAACATAAAATGGATTGATGTTTCCATATATATTTCAGTTAAATCTTCAACACCAGGCAAGTCTTGGAAACCTTCACCATTTACAATATCTGTTAATGAGTTAACATAACGTTGCCCACTAGTGTTTTGTAACCTATTGTTAAATTGAAATGTTCCATCAACTATATCAAATATATCACTTAACTCATCAATCAAGTCTTCTTTGCTTAATGCATCATAATCTTCAACACCTTCCTGCTTGGCAAGGTATTTCAACTCTTGATAAGACAAATTATCAATATCGACTAGTATCATAAATAGATATCCCCTTTTACTCAACGTTAAGTTATGGTAAATAAAACTCAAGTTTTGGTCAACAGGAAGAAAGAATAAAACCATTAGTTAGTCTTACTTCTACACAAAAAATTATTAATATGTTATATTCCACACTATGAATAACGCAAGCAAAAAAAAATTAATTCTCCATGGACATTTTTATCAACCTCCTAGAGAAAATCCATTTACTGGAATTATACCAAAACAACATTCTGCTGCTCCCTTTATCAACTGGAATGAAAGGATTCTTCATGAATGCTATGCATCAAATACTAGCAGTAGATATCTAGATGGTACTGGAAAAATAATCTCACTAATTAACAATTTTGAATATATATCTTTTAACTTTGGACCTACTCTTCTTTCTTGGATTGAAGAACATCATAAAGATGTTCACGATTTAATTATTGAAGCGGATAGAAAAAGTATTCAGCGACTTGGTCATGGTAATGCTATTGCTCAAGGATTTAACCATACAATTCTTCCTTTAGATAGTCTTGAAAATGCTAAACTTCAAATAAGAGGTGGTATTGAAGATTTTAAATACAGATTTAAAAGAATGCCTGAAGGCATGTGGTTACCTGAAACAGCTGTTAATGAAAAAGTTATTGATATTTTAGTAGAAGAAAATATTAAATTCATTATTCTTTCTCCTTGGCAATGTAAGGCAATTGAAGATGAAAATAATAATATAATTGAATTGAAAGGTAAGCCAGCTCCATATGACACGCCTTTTTATATATATGGTGAAAAAGGTAATAAAATTAACGCCTTTTTCTATAATCCTCAATTAGCTGAAGGAATAAGTTTTGGCCATCTCTTAAGAGATGCTGATAATTTATATAATGAAATTAGCACTATTAGTAAAAACGATAATACTAGATTTATTCACACAGCTACAGATGGTGAAATTTATGGACACCATGAACCTTTTGGTGATATGGCCTTAGCTGCTTTAATCAAAAAAGTTTATGAAAGAGATGAATTTGAACTTACTAACTATGCTACTGTTTTAGAAGAAATTCCTCCAACTAGAAGAGCAATTTTAAATCCAGGTGAAGACAATAAGGGTACTAGCTGGTCTTGTTTTCATGGTGTTAGCAGATGGTACAAAGATTGCGGTTGTCACACTGGTGGAGAACCAACTTGGAATCAAAAATGGAGATTCCCATTAAGAGTCGCTATAACTAACAACAGTGAAAGATTAAATGAAATTTTTAAAGAAAAGATTAATGAAATTTTCAACAATGAAGTAGATCCATACCAATTATTAATGGATTATACAAAAGTTGCATGTGGTGCAATAAAAATGGATATTTTTATTGATAATTTAGTAGCTTCACATAGTCAAGCACAAGGATATGAAACAGAAATAGCTTCATTACTAGTTGGAATTAAAAATTCTCATTTCTCATTTACTTCTTGTGGCTGGTTTTTTAATGATTTAGCTGGTGTTGAACCTGTTCAAAATATTAACTATGCATTATATGCAATTAATTTATTCCAAAAATATTCGAAAAAGAACTTATTAACACCATTTTTAAAAGATTTAAAAGCTGCTAAGTGTAATAATAAAAGCGATGGGGATGGCATGACAATTGCTCAAAAATCTCTTAATTTATTACCTGGTGAAGTTGAAGCTTCTTTATTCTTTATTCTAAATAGATTGATTGCTAAAATCACCTTAATTGATGATAAATATGGTAGATTCTATTTAACAAAATATAGAATTGTAGATGAAAATATTAAATTTGAAATCTACGATTCAATTTCACTTAGAGAATTTAAATGTACTGGCATTATTGATGAACAATCTGGAGATACTGGTTTTGAATTATACCTATCAATTAAAGACAAAGTAACTAATTCTATTAATCACTACACTGTAAATAATAAGGATGTCACCGAAAGAATTATTGATGCAACCTATGATTGGATTGAAAAATCCCTTAGTGTTGTAGGAGATGAAGAACTTAAACAAATTGCAAAAGATATTGATAGCTATTCTATGATTTCTAAAGGAAGTCATTACTCTCCAAACGATACTATATTTATTGAAAATATTGGAACTTGTATTAGAGCTTTACGTTCATTATTTATAACTCCAAATACTTTAAGTTGGGCATCAAAAAAACAAAGTATTTCTCATCTTATTGATTTTATTATGATTCAAGGTAGCAAAAAAGAGAAAAATACTGTTATGAAAATATTTAATGACGAAGCAAAGTCTATTGCTGAAGTTATGAAAGAAGATGGACTTCATAATAATATAATAGAATATACTATTAATTTCTTAAAAATGGCTCATGATGAAAGACTTAATTTAGAAATGAAATCAATTCAAAATGTTATCTATCCTTATACAAAAAGAAAAGATTTAGATGAGTTAAATATTAACTTAGAAAACTTTAATGAAATGAAATCTTTATTAAATTTCGCATAAGAAATAATATAATAAATAATAGGCACCTTATGTGCCTATTTTTTATATCAAAATTGTAATTAAAATATAAAATTATCATATTAAAGTTATATAGAAATAAATGTTTACAATATAAAAGTTATACAATATATACAATAATTATATATATTCATATATTTATAATATAATTATCATATGAAAAACTATAAATACTAGTATAATTATGATACTAATTTAATAAAGTTTTTGCATGTTCTAATGAAACCTCAGACTTTATATCTCCAGATAACATTCTTGCAATTTCAACAACCCTTTCATCTTTATTTAGATCAACAATAGTTGTAAAACTTAAATTAGATTTTACACTCTTTTTAACCATCAAATGTGAATTAGCTTTACTTGCAATTGAGGCTAAATGAGTTATAACTATTACTTGGGAAGTTATAGATAACTCTAATAAAGTATCAGCGACATTGGTTGCAACCTGACCACCAATACCTGCATCAACTTCATCAAATACTAAAGTAGATAAATTATCTTTTTCACTCAATGTAGCTTTTATAGCTAACATAACTCTAGATAATTCACCACCACTTGCAATTTCTTTAATATCTCTTTTTTGAACACCTGGGTTAGCACTCATTAAGAAAGTTATATCGTCAATACCATCAAGAGAAAAATCTTTTTCAACTAAATCAACGGCAAAACTTGCATGTTGCATTCCCAACTTCTTTAATCTCTCTTCAATTGAAGAAGAAAGCTTTATTGCAGCTTTTTTTCTTTGAGTACTTAAAGTATAAGCTTTTTGCTTTAATTCTATCTTAGTTTTTTTAAGTTGATTTTCAATAAATATTATATCATCTTCGCCATTGGTTAAGGCTTTAATCTTAGAATCAATATCATTTTTAAAATTCATAACATTAGCTAAGGATGGTCCATATTTTTTCTTTAATTTTTGCAATTGAGATAAACGACTTTGCATTTCATCTAACTCAATTTGACTATATTGCATATTATCTAAATAGTCTTTTAAAGTCTCATATATATCATCAAGCTCTAAGGCACAACTTTTCATTCGTGCCGATAAAGGAATTATAGAATCATCTCTTCTCTTTACTTTATCTAAGATTTCATTGCATTTATCAATATTATTTAAGGTGCTACTACTCTCATATGAATTGCTTAAAATATCTAAAATCAAAGAAATATTGTCATGAATTTGTTCAAATTGACTTATTCTTTTAATCTTATCATCTAATTCATCGTCTTCATTTTCCTTTGGATCAACACTATTTATTTCTTCATAAGCGAATCTTAAATAATCTTCTTGTTGCCTAGATGCCAAAATAACCTGTTCGATTCGAGTCTTTTCATCAGTTAATTCTTTAACCTTATTATATGTTGTTTGATAATCTTTCAAGAGCTCAAAGAAATCCCCATAACTATCTAAAAGATTTAATTGTTTAGATTTTTTCATTATGGATTGATGAGCATGCTGAGCCGAGATATCAATTAGGTATGATGCTAATTGACTTAATAAATTTCTATTTACAGCTTCATTATTTAAATAACTTAAAGTTCTACCGTTAGTTTTTATTATTCTCTTTATAATAATAGTATCATCATCAAGATTAATATTATTCTCATCAAGGAATCTCAATAATTCACTATCTTTTTTATCAATATAAAATTGACCAATAACAGTAGCACTATCAAATCCATTTCTTATTGAAGTTGTATCACCTTTTGCCCCCAACAATAAAGTCAAAGCAGAAAGCATAATTGATTTACCTGCTCCAGTTTCACCTGTTATAGCACTAAAGCCTTCTTTAAAATCAATATGGATATCTTCAATAAGTTTAAAAGCATGAATATCTAAACACTCAAGCATTTCCTCTGCCTCCCGACCAATTCAATTTGTCACGTAAAATATCATAATTAGTTCTATTATTTGTTACCAATAAAATTGCTTTTGTTTCTGATTGAACAACTTTTACAATATCATTTTCAAAAACTTTTTCATTAACTTGTCCATCTAAATTGATCATAACATCAGTTCTCTGATCTTCTAAAATTTTAATAGAAATACTACTTTTACTTGAGACAACTAAAGGTCGATTAGACAAAGTAAAAGGACAAACTGGAGTACAAACTAAAGCCGATAAAGAATTATCAACAATTGGTCCCCCTGCAGCTAATGAATATCCTGTACTTCCTGTTGGAGTTGAAACAATCATACCATCAGCTCTGAAACTTCCAAGAAAGGTCTCATTTACACTCATATCAAAAGTTATTACTTTACTTAAACCATTTGAAGTAACAACTACTTCATTTAAAGCTGTTCCACCAAAAACAACTGTACCATTTCTAATTACTGAAGCTTTTATTGTAGATCGTTTATGTAAAACATGATCGTTTCCATCTTCCACATAGGAGTGCAAAGTCTTTTTCCATTCACTTAATGATACTTCAGTAATATAACCAAAAGTTCCCATATTAACAGGTAAAATAGGTACTCCTAAATTCTGTAAATGTCTAACACAGTATAAGACTGTACCATCCCCACCGAGAGAAATAACTAAATCAATTTCACCATCAAATCTAATATCTGCTGAATTTGAGCTGGTTTTCACTAAAGTTGTTTTAATATCAAAGCTATTCAAATATCTAATAATTTCGTTAGATGTCTCTTCTATATGTTGTTTCTGCCAATTAGCGACAATTAAAATATGTTTTAGTTTAACTTTCATAATAAATATTACTCCTTAAGGTAAATGGGAAATTACTTTTACCAAAATATCTATCTCACCTGGTTTTAAAAATGGATAAATTGGAAATGCTACACCTCTTAATACAGCAGCACTTGCTTTTGGATATAATGAATATTGATTCTTATAATCATTACCAATACTATTTGTGAACATTTTCATACAAGTCACATTATATTTTTTCGCAAAATCAATTACTTGATCAGGATTTGATTCTAGTATAACAGGAAAACACCAACCATTTGAAAAAAAGTTTATATCTTTTTGACCAAATAATTTATGATCAGTTTTTAATAATGCATTTTTAAACATATTAAAGATTTCATTTCTTTTAGCTAAATGTTTTTCTACATCATATAATTGGATGATTCCCAAAGCTGCATTTAAATCTGGTAATTGTTGATATTTAGAGATTAAAGAATATTCTTTTGCTAAAAGTTCTTTATATTCCTTTTTATCATATAATATTGCAGCTCCCCCTCCACAAGAAACAATATGTTCTTGCTCAAAGGCACAAATAACAATATCCCCATAACTTCCTGCAAAATCTTCATCGAAAGTAGATCCAAAACTTTGAGAAATATCTTCTATCACAGTTATTCCTAAAGCTTTAAAATCTTCAGAATAAGGGATTTGACAAAAAGGTTCATAGAGCAAAATTGCAGCTACATCTTTATCTTCTATTTTTTCTAAAATATCTTCACTTTTTAAACTACAAGTATCACTATCAATATCCACATAAATAGCTTTGGCTTTTAATGAATTTATTGCTAATTTATATATTTTAGGAGAAAGAATAGATACTACTACATTTGAATTTTCTTTTACACCTGCGATTTTTAATGAAGAAATTATTGCATCGTAATAACTACGAAGTGCCAACCCATTTTTTTTATTTAATCTTTGGCATAATAGATTTATAAATTCTTGTTTTCTTGCACCAGGCCCGATTTTTTCATCTACCATGGCTTGCAAGACTGACTGCATATCTTTTCTTCTTAAGGTAGGTTTATAAAACTCAATTTTATCTGCCACATTAACCTCTACTTTTTTCTATCTTAATATAATATATACGATAATTAAAAATATTTCTTTAATTATTTTATATTTTTAACATTATAGCAGCTATTTATCATTTTAAAATAAATATACTTTCACTGCAATTATAAACCATGTTAATATATTTTTATGGAATTATCAAAAACAGATGCACAAGAAATAGTAAAAGAAATATCTCAATTACTAAAAACTAAAATAAATATTATGAATAATAAAGGTATTATAATAGCTAGTTCAAATAAAAATAGAATTAATACTTTTCATGAAGGTGCATACAAAATAATAAATAATAAACTTAATGAGTTAGAAGTTCAAGAAAAAGATTCTGATTTACAAGGAACTTATCAGGGTCTAAATTTCCCAATAGAATTTAACAATGAAATAATTGGTGTTGTTGGGATTACAGGAACTTCAGAAACAACTAGAGCATATGGAAATATAGTTAAAAAAATGACTGAGATTTTAGTTGAAGGTAAAGCTAAAGATGAAGCAAAAAGAAATAAGGAATTAATTAAAAGTTATTTTCTAATTGATTGGATTGCCTCAGATAATACTCCTTATAATCTTCAGTTAATCCAAAGAGGATTAGATTTAAATATAAATATTGAAAAAGAAAGAAGAGTTATTGCTCTATATATTTCAGCATCTAATCAGCAATTAGCTATAGATCTTGAAAAGAAAATTATAAATAAGTTTTATACAATCAATACTTCAAATTTAATTTTTAAAGAATCAAATTATTTAATTATTGCTACAGAAGAATTAGATAAAATCAATTTAAATAATCAATTAAATAAAATAATTAATTCATTAAAAACTGATAATGTAAAAATTTTTATCGGAATTAGTAGTATAATTAAAGATTTTTATAATATTAACCTATATTACAAAAACGCTATACATGCACTTAACATACAAAGATTAAGAAATATTAGTGGTTTTTCTTACTATAAAGATTTAGCAATTGAATTAATTTATGAACATATTCCAACTTCAACAAAAACTGAAATAATAAATAAAATATTTTCAAAATATAATAGTGATAATATTGAGAAACCAATAGAAATACTAAAAACATATTTTGAATTTAATGGGTCAATAAAAAGAGCTGCATTAAAATTAAATATGCATCCTAATACGTTACAATATCACTTAAACAAAATTAAAGAAGATACAAATTTAGACCCTAGAAATATAAAAGACACCCTCCTATTTCAACTATGTATCGATTTCTTTTATCAAATAAATAATAATTAGTATATATAACAAATAAAAACCATAATATTTAGTTTATAAAACAATTATGCATTTAATAATTCCATGATACTCTAATATCATGTGGAGGAAATAATGAAAGTAGTAATCGCATCAGATTCTTTTAAAGGAAGTGCAACCTCTTTAGATGTTGCATCAGCTATTGAAAGGGGAATTCATAAAGCTGACGAATCAGTAGAAACAGTAAAATTCCCAGTTTCAGATGGTGGTGAAGGATTAATTGAAGTAATTAATAGCTTAGAAGGCTATTACAAAGTAGAAATTGAAGTAAATGATCCTTTATTCAATAAAATAAAAGCAAGTTATGTAAGAAATAAAGATACCGCCTTTATAGAAATGGCAATTGCTAGTGGCTTACCTCTTGTTCCAAATGAAAAACGAAATCCATTATATACAACAACTTATGGAACAGGTGAATTAATCAAACATGCACTAGATAATGGAATTAAAAATCTAGTAATCGGAATTGGTGGTAGTGCTACTAATGACGGCGGAATTGGAATGTTGAGTGCTCTTGGCGCAAAATTTTACGATGAAAATAGTGAATTAATAAAACCAATTGGATTAAACATAGCAAAAATTACAAATTATGATTTATCTAGCCTAGATAAAAATCTTTCAACTTCACAAATCTCTGTAGCTTGTGATGTAGATAATCCTTTATGTGGAATAAATGGTGCAAGCTATATTTATGGACCACAAAAGGGTGCAGATCAAGAAACTGTAGAATTCCTTGATAAAAGCTTAGAAAACTTTTCAAAACTAGTAAATAAAGAAAAAGAAGCTCTTGAACCAGGTAGCGGTGCAGCTGGTGGACTTGGATTTGCACTAAAAGCATTTTTAAATGCAGAACTTACCAGTGGTATTGAATTAGTCTTAACTGCTATAGGTTTTGAACAAGCAGTATCAAATGCTGATTTAGTTATTACAGGTGAAGGTAAAATTGATGGACAAAGCAAAAGAGGCAAAGTCCCAGTTGGAGTTGCTAAATTAGCTAAAAAATGGGGAGTCCCAGTTATAGCATTAGCAGGTGATATTGGAAAAGGAACTGAAGCTTTATATGATTTAGGAATTGATGGAATAGTTTCAACAACAAGTCGTGCTATGATTTTAGAAGAAGCTATGAAAAATTCTTTAAATCTAACAGAAGATGAAGCTTTTAGATTATGGAAAATCTTACAAATTCAATTAAAGAATATTAAATAATAATATATAAAAACAAATAACATAATTTAAAATTAAATCTCTTTAAAAATTATATTTAAAGAGATTTTTTGTATCCATAAGCTTAATCATTAATTAAATCTGTATTATTCTTAATAAAATATGCAATACCATCCTCAGAATTCAATTTTGTAACATATTTAGCTACTTTTTTAACATTGTCTCCAGCATTTCCCATTGCAACTGAATTTGGTAATTTATCTAGCATTTCTAAATCATTATGACTATCACCAAAAGCTAAAACTTCACTATCTTTTAAGCCAAGCCTATTTAAAACATTAATAATACCAGAATATTTATTTACGTGTTTATTTAATATTTCTAAATAATTTATATGCGCAGAAGTTATATATAATTCATCCTCTAAAATCATACTTTTCTCTTTTAGTAATTTAATTAGATCTTTATTTCTTCCTTCACCTTTACCAAAAAATTCACACTTTAAGACTTTTTCCTCAGATAAGTTGAATTTGCAATGAGGCAATAAATTACTTCCACTATCTCCACTTTCCATCATATATGGCTTAATTTTATCGTCTTCAAGATAAATATTATTTGGAGTATATATATTTAAACTTTTTGACAATTGTTTTGATAAATCTATTAAATAAGATACTGTGTTTTCACTAATAGAAATAGTATCAATTATTTGCTCAGTTTTAGGATCAAAAATTAATGCTCCATTTGCTAAAACCATCGGAACATTTATATTTAAATCTTTTGTCATTGGAATTGCCGTTTGAGGAGTTCTTCCTGATGCAATTATAATTAAAACACCTCTTTTTCTTAATTGAATTAGGGTGTTTTTTGTATCTTCAGAAATTGATAATTGTGGATTTAATAGAGTACCATCCAAATCCAAAATTATTGCCTTTAAATTTTTTAACATTTTCATGAGAGTTATAATAAATCTATAAAACAAATAAATCAATCATTAGAAGTTTATGATGTAAATTAATATTTTATTTAACTATTGTTGCAATAAATCTAATAATTGATGTAAAATTCTCACAATAAATTTAATTTTGTTTTACATAAAATAGGAAACTAAACTGCATGAATATATTAATAGTATGCCTCAATCCAACTTTTCAAAGAACAATGATATTTGACAATTTCAATATTGGAGAAGTTAACAGAGCAAAAGAAATAATTTTTAACACATCAGGAAAAGGTGTTAATGCTGCAAGAGTTTTAGCTCAAAAAGGACTTGCTAGTGTAGTATTAACTCATCTTGGAAAAAATAGGATGCATGAGATGATAAGTCAATGCAACAGTGATAATGTTAATTTACTGTACGCTATTAACTCAAATAAAATGAGAACATGTACTACAATACTCTCAAATAATCACCAGACAACTGAACTTGTTGAAGAAGCTAATGCAGTTGATGAAAACTGTGCAAAAGAAATTGTTGAAATATTCAATAAAAATTTAAATTATTTTGATCTTTTGATTATTACTGGAACTAGAGCTCCTGGATATGATAAAAATATTTATGCTGATTTTGTAAAAAAAGCAAAAGATAATAATAAAACTGTCATTTTGGATATTTGTAAAGAAGAGTTAAAAAAATGTTTACCTTATAAACCTAATATAATCAAACCTAATTTATCAGAATTTTGTAAAACATTTTTTGATTTGGATTTAAAAGAGAATGAAGATTCTGATTTTATCAAAGAAAAAACAATAAATAAAATGAAAGAAATATATGATCAATATAAAACTATCTCTATTATAACTAGAGGAAGTAGACCTATTTGGGTTTATGATAATGGTTTCTATGAAGTAAAACCTTATGATTTTGATAAAATAGTAAATACTGTTGGATGTGGAGATACTTTCTTAGCCTCTCTGTCATACAGCATATCTAAAAATATTCCTTTAAAAGAAGCAATAGAGAATGCAACTAAAGATGCTGCAATTAATGCATCAGTTTTAATTCCTGGAAGTCTTAAATAAAATAATCATTAATAAGAGAAACCCCTTAAGGAGAAATCTTTAAGGGTTTTTTAGGCAAAAAAAAATCACCTAAAAGGTGAAAAAAAAAGGCCCGGCAGCTACCTACTCTCCCACAAAAATGTAGTACCATCGGCGTGAGAGCGCTTAACTGCCGTGTTCGGGATGGGAACGGGTGTGTCCACTCTGCTATGGCCACCGGGCCAACTTAAATTTAGAGAGATAAATTAGTATTTATCTATCCAACTTAAGTGCGATATTTTCGGGATCGCAACGATAATATGGTCAAGCCTCACGGCTTATTAGTATCGATAAGCTGAACATGTCACCATGCTTACACTCTCGACCTATCAACCAGGTATTCTTCCTGGTTCCTTCAGTCCTCTTAAAGAGGATGGGATGTCTCATCTCGGGGAGGGTTTCCCGCTTAGATGCTTTCAGCGGTTATCCCTTCCAAACGTAGCTACTCAGCACTTACCGTTGGCACGATAACTGATACACTAGAGGTTTGTCCACTTCGGTCCTCTCGTACTAAAAGCAGAACCCCTCAAACATCCAACGCTTGTGGCAGATAGGGACCGAACTGTCTCACGACGTTCTGAACCCAGCTCGCGTACCGCTTTAATTGGCGAACAGCCAAACCCTTGGGACCTGCTCCAGCCCCAGGATGCGATGAGCCGACATCGAGGTGCCAAACCTTGCCGTCGATATGAACTCTTGGGCAAGATCAGCCTGTTATCCCCGGAGTACCTTTTATCCGTTAAGTGACGGCGCTTCCACACGCTACCGCCAGATCACTAAGACCTACTTTCGTACCTGCTCGGCTTGTATGCCTCGCAGTCAAGCCACCTTGTGCCTTTACACTTGAAAGATGATTCCCAACCATCCTAAGGTGACCATCGCGCGCCTCCGTTACACTTTAGGAGGCGACCGCCCCAGTCAAACTTCCCGCCTGACACTCTCCCCTAACCGGCTTCACGGCCAGGGTTAGAAAACTGGAAAAGGAAGGGTGGTATTTCACCAACGACTCAGCGCAAACTGACGTCCACGCTTCTACGTCTCCCACCTATCCTACACATCCTTGTCCAATTTTCAATGTCAAGTTGAAGTAAAGGTTCACGGGGTCTTTCCGTCTAACCACAAGTATCAGGCATCTTCACCTGAACTTCAATTTCACCGGATCTCACGTTGAGACAGCGCCCATATCGTTACACCATTCGTGCGGGTCGGAACTTACCCGACAAGGAATTTCGCTACCTTAGGACCGTTATAGTTACGGCCGCCGTTTACTGGGGCTTAGGTTCGCAGCTTCTTCAAAAATGAATAACCACTCCCCTTGACCTTCCAGCACCGGGCAGGTGTCAGTCCATATACTTCCCATTGCTGGTTGGCATGGACCTGTGTTTTTGGTAAACAGTCGCATGGGCCATTTCTCTGCAACTCACTCACGTGAGCCATACTTATCCCTAAGTTACGTATGCATTTTGCCGAGTTCCTTAACGTGAGTTCTTCCGTACGCCTTCGCATTCTCAGCTCGCCTACCTGTGTCGGTTTGTAGTACGGTCCCTCAGTGCCTTACCTTAGAAACTATTTCTTGGCACGACGATTACACGCGCTTCTTACTCCCGTAGAAGTAATCGCTGACAGCTCCTCTTGGATAATGGATTTTCCTACTATCCTTAACGCATCGCTGCTTTGACAGGGACAACCGTCGCCCTGCCGCGTTTCACCCTATGCTTCATTCCATCGAAACACTGAGAGGTGCGGGAATATTGACCCGCTTCCCATCGACTACGACTTTCGTCCTCGCCTTAGGGGCCGACTAACCCTTGGGTAGATTGACTTTACCCTGGAAACCTTAGGCTTTCGGCGGAGGGGGATCTCACCCCTCTTTTCGTTACTCATGCCTGCATTCTCTCTTCTGTCCCGTCCACCAAAACTTCCGTCTTGACTTCATCCGTACACAGAATGCTCCCCTACCCACAGCGTCTAGCGCTGTGCCGTAGCTTCGGTGATATACTTAGCCCCGTTGGATTGTCGGCGCATGACTACTCGACCAGTGAGCTATTACGCACTCTTTGAAGGAATGGCTGCTTCTAAGCCAACCTCCTGGCTGTCTGTGCAATCACACTTCCTTTCCCACTTAGTATATCTTTGGGACCTTAGCTGACGGTCTGGGCTGTTTCCCTTTTGACGACGGCCCTTATCAGTCGCCGTCTGACTGCTACGCATTGTACCACGGCATTCAGAGTTTGGTTAAACTTGGTACCCGGTGAAGGGCCCGCATCTATCCAGTGCTTTACCTCCGTGGCAGTCCACGTAACGCTAGCCCTAAAGCTATTTCGGGGAGTACCAGCTATCTCCAAGTTTGTTTAGCCTTTCACTCCGAACCACAGCTCATCGCAACCCTTTTCAGCGGATTTACGTTCGGCCCTCCACTGGATTTTACTCCAGCTTCAGCCTGGCCATGGTTAGATCACTTGGCTTCGGGTCTACCACATGCAACTTATCGCCCTATTCAGACTCGGTTTCCCTACGGCTCCAGGACTCCTATCCCTTAACCTTGCTACATACGGTAACTCGCAGGCTCATTCTACAAAAGGCACGCCATCACCCATTACTGGGCTTTGACCGCTTGTAAGTCCACGGTTTCAGGTTCTCTTTCACTCCCCTCCCGGGGTGCTTTTCACCTTTCCCTCACGGTACTATGCGCTATCGGTAGCCGCCGAGTATTTAGCCTTGGAGGGTGGTCCCCCCAGATTCCGACAGGATTTCTCGTGTCCCGCCGTACTCAGGTAGTGCATCCAATTAGAGTATTCGTTTTCAACTACAGGGCTTTCACCTTCTTTGACAGATCGTCCCAGAATCTTTCGTCTAACTCATACTTTTCTTACTAACCGGGTATTCCCAGATGCACCCCTACAACCCCAAACACTTAAAAGCGCTTGGTTTGGGCTCTTCCCCTTTCGCTCGCCGCTACTAAGGGAATCTCTTTTTTGATTTCTACTCCTGCTGGTACTTAGATGGTTCAGTTCCCAGCGTATACCTCTATTATACTATTTTATTCATATAACAGTGACAATCATCCAGACTGTCGGGTTACCCCATTCGGAGACCTGCGGATCATTGGGTGTTGGCCCCTACTCGCAGCTTTTCGCAGCTAACCACGTCCTTCTTCGTCTGGCGGCTCCTAGGCATCCTCCGTGGACCCTTTTTCGCTTGACCATATTATCTTTACAATCCCTAACGCTATGTTTGTCAAACATCTTTTTCTATTGGAGGCAAGGGGACTCGAACCCCTGACCCTCGGCTTGCAAAGCCGATGCTCTAGCCAACTGAGCTATGCCCCCGTTGTCTTTTTTATAATTATGAGCGGGAAGAGAAGTCTAAAAGCTTTTTTATACCTATAGAGGGTCTTTGCTTTTTTTTGATAGGTCTTTCACCTATCGGATAACATCCTATCAGTATTTCGTATCTGGCTGTGAGATTCCTAGATACTTGCCTTTCTTATTAGAAAGGAGGTGATCCAGCCACACCTTCCGGTACGGCTACCTTGTTACGACTTCACCCTCCTCGCCAAGCATACCTTCGGAACCGTCCCCCATTACTGGTTAGACTAGCGACTTCGGGTACCCCCAACTCGGATGGTGTGACGGGCGGTGTGTACAAGGCCCGGGAACGTATTCACCGCATCATGCTGATATGCGATTACTAGCGATTCCAACTTCATGGAGTCGAGTTGCAGACTCCAATCCGTACTGAGACCGGCTTTTTGCGATTCGCTTAGCCTCGCGACTTAGCTGCGCTTTGTACCGGCCATTGTAGCACGTGTGTAGCCCAGGACATAAGGGCCATGATGACTTGACGTCGTCCCCACCTTCCTCCGGTTTGTCACCGGCAGTCCCACCTGAGTCCCCACCATAACGTGATGGTAACAGGCAGTAGGGGTTGCGCTCGTTGCGGGACTTAACCCAACACTTCACAGCACGAGCTGACGACAGCCATGCAGCACCTGTATATCGACCCCGAAGGGAAAAACTATCTCTAGTTTCGTCCAATATATGTCAAGCCCTGGTAAGGTTTCTCGCGTATCATCGAATTAAACCACATGCTCCACCGCTTGTGCGGGCCCCCGTCAATTCCTTTGAGTTTCACCCTTGCGAGCATACTCCCCAGGCGGTACACTTAATGCGTTAGCTTCGGTAGCGAATATTATTACCCACCACCTAGTGTACATCGTTTACTGTGCGGACTACCAGGGTATCTAAACCTGTTTGCTCCCCGCACCTTCGCGTCTCAGCGTCAGTACATGGCCAGACATTCGCCTTCGCCACCGGTGTTCTTCCAGATATCTACAGATTTCACCCCTACACCTGGAATTCCAATGTCCCCTCCTGTACTCTAGTATTACAGTTTCCAGCGCGTTCCCTCGGTTAAGCCGAGATCTTTCACGCCAGACTTGCAACACCGCCTGCACGCCCTTTACGCCCAATAATTCCGAACAACGCTTGCCCCCTACGTGTTACCGCGGCTGCTGGCACGTAGTTAGCCGGGGCTTATTCCGAGATTCACGTCATCTGCCTGCCATTCCCTGCAAACATTATTCCTCCTCTCGAAAAGAACTTTACAACCTCACGGCCTTCATCGTTCACGCGGCGTCGCTCCGTCAGACTTTCGTCCATTGCGGAAGATTCTTAGCTGCTGCCCCCCGTAGGAGTCTGGACCGTGTCTCAGTTCCAATGTGGCCGATCACCCTCTCAGGCCGGCTACCCATCATTGCCATGGTAGGCCTTTACCCTACCATCTAGCTAATGGGACGCAGACTCATCCTCTTGCGACGCCTCAGCGCCTTTCCCTTTCTAATCTTATGATTAAAAAGTATTATTCGGTATTACCCTATGTTTCCACAGGCTATTCCCAACAAGGGGGTAGATTATCCACGTGTTACTCACCCGTCCGCCGCTCTAGGCTAACCGAAGTTAGCTTACCGCTCGACTTGCATGCTTAAAACGCGCCGCCAGCGTTCGTTCTGAGCCAGGATCAAACTCTCCGTTATATAAAATGTGATCATAAAGATCACAATATTAATTAACAAAATTATTTAATTCCTGTCACTCGCTTATAACGAACATTAGCTTATTTCATCTTAGTTCTTATTTATTGAATTGACAGAAAGCCCTCTATTCACAATTAAAATTGCTGTATTTTTGCTTTCTTCTTTCTCTTCCCTTACGCTCGTAATTTCAAATATCTTATACAAAAAAAGTCCACAAATTAAACTTGATTTGTAACGCTCCTTTTTAAGGGCGCTCTAGTAACATATCAGCTTTTAAAGTAATAAGTCAATAGTTTTTTTTATTTTTTTTGAAAAATTAAAAGTAAAAAAAATTTAAAACTCATCGTTTGTTTAGTTGCTGTTTTTGTTACCGTTAGGGACATTACCGTACTAAGAAAATTTATTCAATCCCTATTTAAAAAAAAGTTCATTTTTTTTCAAAGAATCTTTTAATATACCAATAATAAAATAATTGTTATTTTTTTTCCCTTAAGTAGTTGACTCAATGTTATCCTTTTGATATATTCCTAATCGTTGCTTGGGCTGCTAGCTCAGTTGGTAGAGCAACGCCCTTTTAAGGCGTGGGTCAAAGGTTCAAATCCTTTGCAGCTCAAATAAAATGTCTCCTTCGTCTAGTGGTTAGGACACCGGGTTTTCATCCCGGCAACACGAGTTCGACTCTCGTAGGAGATGTAGTCAGTTTAGAAATAAACTGGCTTTTTTTTTCTTTACTTTCCAATTACATCTGTTATTATATCTTCGGAGGTAAATATGGCTTCAGATATAAGAATTATCACAACAGGTGGAACTTTCGATAAACAATATAATCCATTAGATGGTCAATTAACCTTTTTTGATTCTCAGCTACCAAAAATATTAAAAGATTCAAGATGCACAAGTAGCATAACTTTAGAATGTCCTTTAGCAATTGATTCCTTATATATGAACAATGAAGAAAGACTAGAAATTGTTAATAGAATGTTTAACAGTCCTGAAGAAAAAGTTATTGTAGTTCATGGTACAGATACCATGACTAAAACTGCTGAACTTGCTAAAAACAATAAAGCTAAAGAGGATAATCATACAATAGTCTTTACTGGTGCAATGATTCCCTATTCTTTAAAAGATAGTGATGCTATATATAATTTGGGTTGTGCTCAAATTGCAGTTCAACTACTTCCTCCAGGAGTATATATTTGTATGAATGGTAAAGTTTTTGATGCAGGTAATGTTTACAAAGATAAAAGTGCTGGAATTTTTAAAACTATAAAATAATTTATCTTTTGCCACAATCTACACAAATCTTTTTTTAAGTTACCATTATCTTTTACAAACATATTACACTATTTTTTAGTAACTAAATCTCCATAAAATGACACATTTAATAGACATTTGGTTAACTTCTATATAGTAAATAATAATTTAAGATTCAAAAACCATTAATTATTAACAATTATATTCTTTATTATTGAAACTTAAACATACTTGTTATATTATTAATGTATTATTGTATAGGAGATACTTATGACAACAACTCAATTATATCAGATGATTGAAGAAGAAATGTTTGAAAAGCATAAAGAAAAACCACGTGTAGACTATGATGTATTTCTATCAAACTGGTTTGTAACAAATTGTATCGATACTGTTTCTGATTATCCACTAGATAAACTAAGATTCGTCTGCCCACAAAAATTCTTTACTACTTTACTCCATTGCCAAAGTGAAAAGCACATAATTTTACTTGCAACATATTTCTTACCAGCTAATTATACAATTCCTGATCAAGTAATTAAAGATTTTGTTAATTACCCAAAAGAAACTTTCCATCCAAAGCATCCTAAAATGAGCCAAAACGCTTTATTTGAAAAAGCCTTATATGATAAAGATTACCATATTTCAATGACCATGGTTACTACTAGCAACCAACCTTTAGACGGTAGATCTTGGAATATGTTAAATCATTTTAATAAAGAATTAAAAACTACATACGATTGTAGAATTACAGCAAGATATCTCGGTTTACAAAATATAAAAACACTATATCAATATAACGAAGATATTTATGCTTATGAAAAACTCTTAGAACAAGAGTTAACATTATAAAAATATTAATCAAAGTTAATAAACTCTCAAGAATAATTTAATCTTGGAGTTTATTTTTTTTAAGGATTTATCTATGAATAATATCGAAGCAACAATTAAGAATCTCAGAGACTATTTTAGCAAAAATAACACTCTTTCATATACATATAGAATTAATCAATTAAAAAAATTAAGTTCAGCCCTATATACTTGGGAAAAACCTCTATTAAATGCACTAAAGCAAGATTTAGGAAAATCTAGTGAAGAAGCATATATGAGTGAATTATCTATTGTAAAACATGAAGTAAATTACTTTATAAAAAATTTAAAAAAATTAATGAAAACTCAAAAAGTAAAAACTCCAACAATTCATTTTCCCTCATCAAGTTATATAACAAATGAACCATTAGGTGTTGTATTAATAATGAGCCCTTGGAACTATCCATTACAATTAACTTTAGTGCCTTTAGTTGCAGCAATAGCTGCTGGTAACTCAGCTATAGTAAAACCTTCAAGATATAGTGAAAAGACCTCAATTGTCTTAAAAAAAATGCTTAATTCAATATTTAGTAAAGATTATATTGAAGTATTCCTAGGTGGTTCAGAGATGAATCAGGAACTATTAAAATATAAATTTGATTTCATTTTCTTTACAGGTAGTGTTACAGTTGGAAAAATTGTAATGGAAAAAGCTGCTAAATTCTTGACTCCTGTCGCTCTTGAATTAGGGGGTAAAAGCCCTGTCTATATAGATTCAAGTGCAAATTTAAAAATAACAGCCTCAAGATTGGCTTGGGGAAAATTCTTAAATGTTGGACAAACTTGTGTAGCTCCAGATTATGTACTTTGTAATGAAAAAGTATATAAAAAGTTATTAGTTTCACTAAAAGAAGAAATTATTAACATGTATGGTGATAATCCAATATATAATGATGAATATGGTAAAATAATTAATGAAAAACATTTTAAAAGATTAATTCATTTAATAGATGATGGAACACTCTCCTATGGCGGATACTTAGACCCAACAACAAAAAAGATTTCACCAACAATTTTAATTAATGTTGATTTAGAAAGTCCATTAATGAAAGAAGAGATTTTTGGGCCTATCCTTCCTATAATAAAAGTTAAAGATTTTGATGAAGCTGTTAATTTCATAAAAGATAAACCAAAACCTTTAGCTGCTTATTTATTTACAAAAAACAAAAGACAAATGGAATATTTTAGTTCAAACATAAGTTTTGGTGGCGGTTGTATAAATGATTGTAATATTCATCTAGCAAATTCAAACTTACCTTTTGGTGGAGTTGGAGAAAGTGGAATGGGATGTTATCATGGAAAACATGGTTATGATACATTTACTCACTATAAATCAATAACTAAGAAAAGCAACATAATAGATATTAAACTAAGAAACCCTCCATTAAAGGGTAAATTGTCTAAAATAAAGCGTATAATGTAAATTTTCTTGATAAATCAAAAATTCCACCTTATGATATTTTTAAAGGGGGGAAGAATGAAAAAAATTTTAATTATTTTTTTAACATTACTTTTCATTAATGTTAATCTATTTAGTGCTATAGATTTTTCTAAAGCTGATGATTTATATCTAAAAGATGATATGGATCAAACAACTTCAATTTTACAAGAAAAACTAAATTTAGCAAAAACAGATGAGGAAAAATCAGAGGTATATTGGAGATTATCAAGGGTTCAAGTTAATTTAGGAGATAAAGCTGAATCAAATAATGAAAAATTAAAAATTTACAACGAAGGTCTTGATTATGCATTAAAATCAATTGAATTGCATAACAATTCTTTAGCATATCTTTGGAAAGCAAGCAATATTGGACGAATTGGACAAACAACTGGTATTTTAAAATCTCTTGCTGCCGCTAGTGATATGCGTGGCGATTTAAAAATAATTGTAAATGATTTTGACAATTTAAAATCAAGTGAAACTTGGTATGTACTTGGTTCCCTATATACTTCAGTACCTGGAGGTTTTATTTCTTTTGGTAATAATAATTTTGGAATTTCATATTTCAGGAAAGCCATTGATACAATCCCAGATGATGTAGTATATCCAAACCACTATAAAGCTTTAGCAGAAGCTCTATACAAAAGAAACTGGGATAAAAATAAAAGAGCTAAAGAATTTAAAGCAATGTTTTCAAGCTGGGATAAAGCATCAAAGTCTTATGACAAATTTGCATATTACGAAGGCTATGAAAAAGGTAATAATACCCCCTATTATTCTTCAGTGGCATTGAACAAAATGAGTGACAGACAAGAAGCTGTTATGCTATTAAATTACGCTATAGCTAAATTTAATGTTTGGCCTTATCATACTCAAAGTGAAATAGAAGCAATTGAAGAAATTAATAATCTAAAATCTCAATGGACATAAAATTATAAATAAGATTCAAAAGGGCTTGATAGAAACATTTATCAAGCTCTTTTTTTAAACAATTACCAATTTGTATTTTTCTCTATTTTTTATTACCTTTGTTATATAATTTATTATTACATTGAAAAATAATATTTTTTTTGATAACCTACCTTAGGTTTAATCTTTTTAGAAAAAGAAAATTATTTAGGAGTAAAACGAACACGTTTAAAAACATATGATAGCAGATAAAACAAGAAACATCGGTATTATGGCTCACATTGATGCCGGTAAAACAACTACAACAGAAAGAATATTATATTATAGTGGCGTAAATCATAAAATTGGTGAAGTAGATAACGGTAATGCTACAATGGACTGGATGGAACAAGAACAAAACAGAGGTATAACCATTGTAAGTGCTGCAACTACTTGTTTTTGGAAAGATCACCAAATTAATATTATTGATACTCCTGGCCACGTAGACTTTACAGCTGAAGTAGAAAGATCTCTTAGAGTTCTCGATGGTGCAGTTGGAGTTTTCTGTGCAGTTGGAGGTGTTGAACCTCAAACAGAAACAGTTTGGAGACAAGCAGATACTTATAAAGTACCAAGAATTGCTTTTGTTAATAAAATGGATAGATTAGGTGCTGATTTCTACAATGCAATTGAAGAAATGCAAAAGAAATTAAAAGCTAATCCAGTACCTCTCTTTATTCCTGTTGGAAGCGAAAGTAACTTTTCAGGTATCATTGATTTAATAAGCTTAAAATATTTAACTTTTGATCAAAATGATTTAGGTGAAACAATAATAGAAAATGAAATCCCAGCAGATATGGAAGATTTAGTAAATGAATGGAGAGAAAATTTAATCGATAAAGCTTCATCCTTTGATGAAGAAATTATGGATCAATTTTTTAACGAAGAACCAATTGCTGAAGAAAAAATCAAAGCTGCTATTAGAAAAGGCTGTTTAAAAAGAGAATTACTACCAGTATTTGTAGGATCATCCTTAAAAAATATTGGAGTACAACCAGTACTAGATGGGGTTATTGATTATTTACCAAATCCTGCTGATATTACTACAGTTTATGGTATTAATACAAAAAAAGAAAATGAAGTACAAATTCTTCATGATGAAAATGCTCAACCTTTAGCACTTATCTTTAAAATTCAAATGGATAAAGAAGCTGGAATTCTCTCTTATGTAAGAGTTTATAGAGGATCTTTGAAAAAAGGTTCTAATATTTATAATGTTACAAAATCAAAAAGAGTTAGAATTGGAAGAATTTTAAGAATGCATGCAGATAGAAGAGAAGACTTAAATGAATTAACTGCAGGCGATATCGGTGTAATTGTTGGATTCAAAGATGTTCAAACAGGAGATACAATATCAAGCGAAGGAGAAAAAATTCTACTTGAAAAAATGGTATTCCCTACCCCTGTTATATCTATTGCAATTGAACCTAACTCTCAAGATGATAGTGATAAACTAAAAAAAGCTTTAGAACAACTTTCAATGGAAGATCCAACTTTCACATATAAAGATGATAGCGATACTGGACAATTAGTAATTAGTGGTATGGGTGAATTACACTTAGATGTTTTAGTAACTAGATTAAAAGATGAAATGAAAATTGCAGCTCATGTTGGTAATCCTCAAGTTTCATATAGAGAAAGCATAACTACTGAAGCTAAAGGTAGTGAAGAATTTAATAAAGTTATTGCAAATAAAGAAAACTTTGCTGGCATTTCTATTGAAGTAAAACCTTTACCAATTAGAAGTGGTAATAAATTTGAAATAACAGCAAATACTAGAGGAATTGATAAAAAATATCTTGATGCAATTGAAAGAGGAATTACAAATTCATTCTTAAGTGGAATCAAATATGGTTATGAAGTATGTGATTTATCAGTAACTGTTACAGATATTCAATATAATGAATTAACTGCTAGTGAATTTGCTTTTGAAGCTTGTTCAGCTATGTGTTTTGACAAAGTATGTCAAAGTGCAAACCCTGTAATTATGGAACCAATTATGAAAGTCGAAATTGTTGTACCAAATCAATATATCGGTGAAGTAATTGGAAACTTAACTAGCCGAGGTGGACTTGTAAATAAAATTGATTCAAAAACTAATGCTGACCATATTAGTGCAGAATCCCCATTATCAAAAATGTTTGGTTATTCTACAGCTCTAAGATCAGCAACACAAGGCAGAGGAAATTTCTCAATGGAGTTTGATCACTATTCTCCAAAAGATGGAAAATAAACTTTTTCTTGTATTAAAATAATTGAGGTTTTTATGAAAAATAAAAAAGATGATTTAAAAAAAATCTTTGCTAAAAATTTAAAAAATAAAAGAAAGGATAAAAATTTAACTCAAGCTGAACTAGCTGAAAAAATTGGCCTTTCACCCTCTTTTATTACAGAAATTGAAAATGGAAGGAAAGCTCCTTCCTTTTCAAATATTGAAAAAATTGCTTCAATTTTAGAGACTCCCCCTTGGGTATTTTTCTTTGAAAACGAATACACTTTTAAATCAGAATTTAATAATGAGAACTTATTTTCTTTTGAATTAAAAAATGCAATTAACAATTCAATTGATGATTTTTTAAAAAATAAACAGAAATAAAAATATTGATAAAAAAATTTAATACCTACCTAACAATAAGTAGGTATTTTTTTTAACTTCATGCAAGTAAAATAATTAATTTTTTTTCTAGACAAATTTCTTCTAAAATGTCAATACATTTTTCTAATAAAATAATAAAAAGTTTGACATATAGATTTTGCGGGCTTAACATATAAGAAATACGCAAATAGCTTTTTAAAAGCGATAAGGAGGAATTATGAGCGTTACCAGTACTGATTTAAGGAACGTCGCAATTGTGGGCCACAATGGTACCGGAAAAACCTCTTTAATGGAGCAACTACTCTATTATGGGAAGGTTATTTCTAAGGTTGAAACTGTTGAAAGTGGAAAAACCACTAGCGATTTTACCGAAGAAGAAATTAAGAAACAAATTTCCATTCACACCAGTCTTGCAAATCTAGATTGGGATGGAAAATGCCTCAATATCCTTGATACTCCTGGTTATTCAGGATTTATCGGTGAAGCAATTTGTGGCTTTAGAGCAACTGAAGCCTCTCTTATGGTTGTAGATGCTAGAGATGGAGCCCAAATTGAAACTATTAAGCTTTGGCGTCGTTTAGATAATAGAAATAAACCTCGTGCTGTCTTCATTAATAAAATGGACAGAGATAGAGCAAGCTATACAAATGTCATTAATGATTTAAGAGAACATTTCGATGCTACTTTTGTTCCAACATTTATACCAATGGGTAATGGTGAGAATTTTAAAGGCATCATAAATTTAATTGAAGATAAAGCCTATTTCTTCAAAGAAAACGAATTAGAAACAGTTGGAGAAATACCTCAAGAATATAAAGAATATGAAGAGACGTATAGAGAACAATTAATTGAATATGCAGCAGAAGGTGCTGATGACTTAATCGAAAAATATTTTGACGAAGGTACATTAGGACCTGAAGATATTAGACGTGGATTAAGAGAAGGTTTAGCTGATAATAGAGTTGTCCCAGTATTCTGTGGAGCAACGATTAAAGGCAGCGGAATTATTTCTCTATTAAACTTCATTGCACACAATTTCCCATCCCCTATTGATCAAATTGAATGGATCAATGATGAAGATGTACAACAACAGGATATGAAAATTACAGAAGATGGTTATGCTAGTGCATATGTATTTAAGACAACAATTGACCAATTTAGTGGAAAATTAAGTTTCTTAAAAGTTGCATCTGGAACATTAACCACTGATATGGAAATGTATAATCCTGAACTAAAGAAAAAAGAAAAGATTGGTAAAGTTTATCGAGCTGTTGGTAAAAAACTAATAGAAACTGATAAACTTATTGCTGGAGATATTGGAATTATAGCAAAAAGCAATATCTCTTCAACAAACTGTACTTTATTGCAGAATCTAAATGAACAAAAATTCACTTTCAAACCATTAGCTCTTCCTCACCCAATTTATTCACTTGCAATCTCAACAGATGATAAAAAGAGTGCTGATAAATTGAATGAATCTCTTCATAAAATTTGCGAAGAAGATTTAACCTTCCAAACAAAATTTAATGAAGAAACAAAAGAATCTGTAATTATGGGAATGGGTGATGTTCACCTTCAAATGATTTTAGATAAAATTTCTGAAAAACAGAAAATTGCAATTCATACAAAATTACCAAAAATAGCATATAGAGAAACAATCAATAAAAAGAGTGGAATTGTTGAATATGCTCACAAAAAACAAAGTGGTGGACATGGACAATATGGTAAAGTATTGATTGAAATAGAACCGCTTGAACGTGGTTTAGAATATGAATTTGTTAATTCAATTAAAGGTGGTTCTGTATCTAAAGGATATATACCAGGAATCGAAAAAGGTTTACATGAGAAAATGAGCGAAGGTTTCTTAGCTAAATATCCTCTTGTAGATATAAGAATCAATCTAGTCGATGGTAAAGAGCACCCTGTTGACTCCTCAGAAATGGCTTTTAAATTAGCCGCAAAAGGAGCATTAGATTTAGCTTTAGAAAAAGCTAATGTATCTTTACTTGAACCATTTATGAATGTAAAAGTATTTGTAGATAATCAATATCTTGGAGATATCCTTTCTGATTTATCAAGTAAAAGAGGACGTGTTACTGGTCAAAAAGAATTTGGACAATTACAAGAAGTTGATGCACAAGTTCCCCAAAGCGAAATGTTAAATTATGCTATTGATTTAAAGAGTATGACATCTGGAACTGGTAGTTATGAGGTAGAATTCTCTCATTACGAAACCTTAACTGGAAGAAATGCTGATAATGTAATAGCAGCTTCAAAAGAAGAAGAATAAAAATTTTTCGGAGACCCAAAATTGGACTATCATTAATTTTGATAGTCCTTTTTTATTATTAATTATTCAAGATTAAATTTGTACATCTTGTTAAATTTAGGAAAAAGCTTTATTTTCAAAGAAAATAGGAGACATTTTATGGATTTTACAATCGAAAAAAATAAAATTTATTATACAAAGGATAATCAAGAATTAGCTTATATTCTATTAGATTATACACCAGACAACTTAGTAGTATTTGAAAAAGTATTTGTAGATCCTCAATTAAGAGGACAAGGAGTTGCTTCAAAAATAATGCAATTTGCAGCTGACTACTTCAAGGAAAAGAATATGAAAGTTGTTCCTATGTGTTCATACGCAAATTCTTGGTATTTAAAACATGAAGAATATCTTTCTGGTGCAAAGATGCCAGAAGATGGTCCATGTTGTAAATTAAATTAATTAATAAAAAAGCTTTCAAAATGAACAGTTACCATATCAAATTGAAAGCTTTTTTTATCTAATTTTTATTGTTTCTCAAACCAAACTTCATTAATTTTATAATCTAGTTTTACACCTCTTCTTTCATATTTAGTTGTAGGTCTCCAATCTCGACTATCAGCAAATCCCTCATAACTGTTTTTCATATTATCAGTATTAGTTAATACATCTAACATTTGATCTGCATAATCTTGCCAATCTGTAACACAATAAATATATCCACCTTTAACTAATTTCTTTGATAAAAGATTTGTAAACGGTAATTGAATTAATCTTCTTTTATTATGTTTTTTCTTTTGCCAAGGATCAGGAAAGAAAATATGGAACCCCGCAATAGACTCATCCTCAATCATGTCATTTAATACGGCTACCGCATCAAATCTCATTAATCGAACATTTTCAATTTGTTCATCACCTACAACTGATAAAAGTTTAGTGAAACCATTCAAAAAAACTTCTATTGCAATATAGTTATAATTATCTCTATCTCTAGCAATCCTTTGTGTGGACTCCCCAGTTCCAAAACCAATTTCAATTATAACTGGTTTATCATTATTAAATACAGCTTTATAATCTAACTTTTTATTTTCATATCTAATTGCATAATGCTCATAATACTTTCTAACAGCTTCAAGTTGAAATGTATATAATTTATTAGTTCTTAGAATAAAAGAATGAACTTCCCTGTTTGTTTTATCCAAGTCCTTCTTTTCAACAATAGCTAGTTCAGGATATTCATCATATATAGATTGTGCTTTTTCTCTCATTTTTCCCTCTATAATAATCTTTGAAGCATTTCTAAAATAAATAAACTCTTATCTTTTAATGAAATTGCTTCTGTTTTTAATTTAATATATTCTGGACGTTTTGTATCATAGCTGACCGCCCCATTGCTATAAGGTAATAATCTCAATAATTTTTCACCATTGATATATTTAATAGCTCTGAATTTAGCTAATACATTTCCCTTTCTTTCTGTTAAATGAATTATCTTTAATTTTCTACATACAATTTTTAGTTCAGCAATATGTATTAAATTACTTACCTCTTCAGGCATTTCACCAAACCTATCGGTTAATTCACTATTTAACATATCTAATTCTGCTTCAGTTTTTACAGTAGCAATTTTCTTATAAATTTCAAACTTAATTGAAGGCTCTTTAATATAATCATCTGGAATAAAACCTGTATAATCTAACTCTAAGAAGACTTCTTGTTCTAATTCATCTTTATCATTAGTTCTCAATTCATTAATTGCTTCATCGAGAATTCTAATATACATATCTAGTCCAACTGAA
Source organism: Sphaerochaetaceae bacterium (assembly GCA_963678415.1). Classification (GTDB taxonomy): domain Bacteria; phylum Spirochaetota; class Spirochaetia; order Sphaerochaetales; family Sphaerochaetaceae; genus Pleomorphochaeta. The sequence continues at coordinate 826,605 of OY782833.1, forward strand.
GCTAACTGACCACTTTGCTCTTTACCAAGTAAATTCCCTGCTCCACGAATTTCCATATCTCTCATTGAGACTTTAAATCCAGCTCCTAAGCCAGTATTTTCACCAATCGTTTTAAGTCTCTTTACTGCGATTTCACTTAAAGCTTTATCTGCAGGATATAAAAGATAAGCGTAAGCTTTATTATTGGATCTACCAACCCTACCTCTTAATTGATAAAGTTGTGCAATTCCATACATATCTGCTCTATCGATAATAATTGTATTAACATTTGGAATATCAATACCATTTTCAATAATTGTAGTAGAAACTAAAACTTGTATACCCTCATGAACAAATCTTCTCATGGTATCTTCTAAAGCTTTTGGTTCCATCTGTCCATGTGCAGATTCAATAATTACATCAGGAAGCAATTCACTTAACATACTTACAACAGCATCAAGAGATTCAATCCTATTATGTAAATAGAATATTTGTCCACCTCTAGCTATTTCTTTTTTTATTGCTTCAATAACTAGTTTAATATCATATTCAACAATTTTAGTTTCAATAGGATGCCTTGCTATTGGAGGCGTGGCCAATAAAGACATATCTCTAATTTTTAATAAAGACATATATAAAGTTCTAGGAATTGGTGTAGCGGATAAGGCCAAACTATCAATACTGGTTCTAATATTTTTAATTTTCTCTTTATCTTTTACTCCAAAACGTTGTTCTTCATCTATAACTAGCAAGCCAAGATCTTTATAGATTATATCTTTTTGCAAAATCCTATGAGTTCCAAATAAAACATCAACTTTTCCATCAATTAAAGAAAGTAAAATCTTTTTTTGTTCTTTCTTTGGTATAACCCTTGATAATAAGGCAACATTAACTGGAAAGTCTTTTACTCTTTCTACAAAGTTATTATAGTGCTGTTCAGCAAGAATTGTGGTTGGAGCTAAAAAAGCAACTTGTTTATTACTTAAAACTGCTTTGAAAGCAGCTCTAAAGGCAATTTCAGTTTTACCAAAACCTACATCACCACAAACAAGTCTATCCATAACACTATTGCTTTCCATATCTACTTTTATATCATCAATACATTTTAATTGATCAACTGTTTCTTGATAAGGGAATAATGCTTCAAATTGCAACTGCATATCATTATCCCTATCAAAAGGGAAGCCAATAGCTGCTTTTCTTTTTGCATATAATTCAATTAAATATTTAGCAAGCTTTTCAGCATTAACACGAGCTTTAGCTTTTTTGTTTTCCCAAACACTTGAACCAATTTTATCTAACTTAGGAGAGGAGGATGAAGATCCTATATATCGTTGAACTAAGTTTGCTTGTTCAATTGGAACATATATATTATCCCCATTGGCATAAGCTATTTTGATATAGTCTCTTTCTCTATCAAAAGATTTAACTCTATCAATTTTTATGAATTTACCAATACCATAATTTACATGAACAACATAATCGCCTTCATTTAAATCTACGAAAGAATCAAGTGGAGAACTCTTAGTATGCTGTAAAGTTTTAATTATTTGTTTTCTTCTACCAAAGATTTCAGATTCACAAAAAGCAATTAATTTTATTGATGGAATAGAAAAGCCTCTAGAGATTTCATAATCAATATATTTAATTCTATTAAATTGCTTTAACATTTGCTGTAATCTTTGCTTTTGTATTGCATTACTAGTAAAAATATATACATTCCAATTTGATTGGAACATAGTTGTTAATTCACCTTTTAATCTAGTAAAATCACCAAAGTAGGAGCGCGGACCTTCAACATCAAAGCTATAAGCTTCATTATCTTTATTGATAATATCTACTAAAGTCATTTTATGAGATGCACTTTGGAAAAATTTTGGGAAATCAAATAAAATTTGACTGTATGGTTTTATGCTTTTATCCCTATGGTAAGCTTCTCTATATAAACTCTTTGCTTCAGAGATCAAACTCTTATAACTTGTATTTAATCGTACATCACCAATAAAACAAAAATAATCATCAGTTCTAAAATATGAATCAATTTTAGAAAAATTCAAATTTAAATCATTTTCTTTTAATAAAGGAATACTTACTTTATCAATAACTTTAATTGTTTCCTGTGTTAAGGCATCAAATACAGCGATCTTCTCTACTACATCCCAATCTGCATAAATTCTTATAGGATCTTCAAAAGAAAATGGAAATATATCAACAACTTCCCCTCTTAAGGAAAATTCTCCAGGCATTGAAGTACTTGGAACCCTTACATACCCTGCTTCACTGAAAATTTCAGCTATATTAGTAGGTTCAAATACATCTTTATGTCTAATAGTAAATGAAGTTGAGTTTAAAGTATTTTGACTAACAACTTCACTAGCAAAAGCTCTTAAATGAGTAATTATAATAGATTCTTTAAAATCATCTATTTTTGTTAATGCTTCAAGTTGAGAGTATTCATTTTTACCACTTTCAAATTCACTATAAATCTTTTTACCATTAGAGGGTAAATATAAGATTGGAACTTCATTATTATATCTATCTAAATTATTTATTCTATTTTCTTTATCTACATCCTGAGCAAAATCTTTTAACAAATTCTTAGCACTATCTTGAGTTGAACAAATAACCCAAACTCTTTTTTTACGAGTTCTATATATTCGTCTAACAAATTGAGCAAGAACAAAACCTTCTAATGATGTAATCTGAATATTATTATTACCAGAATTTAATTCTTTAAAGGCTTTACTAGTTTTTAAGTATTGTTGTATTTGGTCAGTTATATTATTATTATTTTCCATAAGATGATTTACCTTATCATATTTAATTTAATTAAGACAAGAAACAAGGAATAATAATGGATAAAAACACTTTATGTAAAGAGAATTTAGACAAACTTTTCAATGAAATACTTCAATGTGCAAATTATGCTAAAGAAATGCAAAAAAATATAACCCGCCACTATAAAAAAGATGGATCAGTATTAACCAAAGCTGATACAGATATTTCCAATAGAATAATAAATACAATTACTGATTTATTCCCAAATTGTAATATCATAAGCGAAGAAAATTTAACTGATTTTGATAAGAGTGCACCATATACTTTTATCCTTGATCCAATTGATGGTACTGATGTTTACTCCCAAGGATTTCCTTCCTTTGCTATATCTTTAGGTATTATAGATGATAAAAGAATTCCTGTTGGAGCTATGATTGTAGCCCCTCGATTTGGAATTGGAAAAGAAAGCTTAGAAGTCAGACTTGATCCTGGAAAAGACTTATATATTGATGGAGAAAAAATAGATTCTTTTGTAAATAAAGATATTCCAAAGCAATTGACTATGAGTTCAAAATTACAAAGAATTCTTAATTTTAAAAATTTTAATGGAAAAGTTAGAACTTTTGGATCTACTATTATACAAATTTTAGCTCCAGTAGTTTTTTCTAGTATTGATGGATGTGTTAACCAAAAGGCTTATGTTTGGGATATAGTATCTTCTCATGCCGTTTTAAGAAAACTTGGACTTAATGTTGTATATCCAAATAAAAAAGAATTAACATATACTGATGATTTATTAATTAATAGAAATCTAACCGAAAATATTATTTATTGTGGTAGTAAAAAATGTATAGATGACATGCTTGATTTACTACCACTTGAAGATTAGTTTAAACTATCTTTGATTTTACCTTCATCAAACCACTTTTTAGCGATATAAATAAATGGTGTATCTAGAATAGCTACAATCCACTTTAACAAATAAGTTGATAGTATAATTTGTAATAATACATTCATTTCAAATACACCATAAAACGCTATTAAAGTAAAAATAATAGAGTCAATTAGTTGTGATACAAAAGTTGATGCATTATTCCTTAACCAAATCATTTTTGTTGAAGGGAATTTTCTTTTCCAAAATTCATAGGCAATAATATCATGATGGTTGCTTATAAAATATGCGATTAAAGAAGCAATCATGATTCTAGGCATTACAGAGAAGACTGTAACTAATGAATCTTGAACAAAGTCAGATGCCGCTGGGTTAAACATAATAGCGAGTTGCATTAAAAGAGTCATTGAAATTAAAGAAAAGAATCCAATCCCAATAGCTTTTTTACTAGCTTCTTTTGAAAAACATTCACTTAAAATATCTGTTACTAAAAATCCTGAAGCATAAACAATATTACCTAAAGTAGCTTCTAGGCCAAATAAATTGACAGTCTTTGTAACTTGAATATTAGCGACAATAACGGAAATTGGGACCCATAGATATAAACCTAATCTACCCCAAATACGATAAGCAATTAAAATTGCTCCAAAGTTTATTACGAGCATAATAACCCATAATAGTTCGTTCATAAAAATACCTCACTTAGATAGAATAGCCAAGAGCAACGCTCTCCTACGCCGAGAAAAAACATCCGGTCCAAGCGCACAAAAATGTGCTTTGATGAATATAACATAATTAGCCCCTCAATTAATAGGGGCTAATAAAATATTTTTTAAACTAAATTTACTAATTTTTCACCTTTTTCATAACTTACAATATTATCGATAGTTGTTTTTGCAATATTTTGCAAAGCTTCTTCAGTTAAAAAAGCTTGGTGACTTGTTACAATAACATTTGGCATTGAAATCAATAACATCAAAGTATCATCATCTAAAACATTTTCACTTTGATCTTCAAAGAACAAACCAGCTTCTTCTTCATATACATCTAATGCAGCAGATCCGATTTTCTTTGCTCTAATGCCATTTAATAAAGCTTGAGCGTCAACTAACGCTCCACGAGAGGTATTTATTATTACAACACCATCCTTCATCAAATCAATCGTATTTTTGTTTACCATGTGCTTTGTATCTTTTGTTAAAGGACAATGAAAACTAATAATATCAGCTTTTCTACAGAGAGTTTCAAAATCTACATATTCAACATCAACATCTTTATTTGGATATGGATCATAGGCAATTACATTCATATTAAAACCTTTACAAATATCAATAAAAACTCTACCTATTTTACCAGTACCTACAACACCAATTGTTTTATTATATAAATCAAAGCCTACTAATCCATTTAAAGAAAAATTAAATTCTCTTGTTCTAACATAACTGTGATGAACTTTTCTAACAGTAGCTAAAAGCAAAGCCATAGCATGCTCAGCAACTGCATATGGAGAGTAATTAGGAACTCTAACTACCTTTAACCCACTTTCATTAGCACTCTTTAAATCAACATTATTATATCCAGCAGATCTCATAGCTAAAAGTTTAACACCAAGATCCACCATTCCTTTTATAACTCTTGAATTGATATCATCATTTACAAAAGCTACTACTACTTCAAAACCTTTTACAAGAAAATAGTTATTCGAATTTAACCTTGTCTCAAAATAAACTATTTCATCTTCTTCTCTTTTGAAATGGTCAAACCATTTCTTATCATATTTTTTAGTATCAAAAAATGCAATTTTCATAAGCTTAATCTCCTTAGTCAAATTGTTAACTTGCATTAACATTTTATTTTATTTAATGAACAATAGCAATAAAATTAAGTACTAAATAATAAAAAATGTTTTAAAAAATAAAAAAACAAACTATTTTTTAAAAAGTGGTTGACTATATTTTTAATCTGATTTAAATTCCTACATGTGTTTGACACATGGGGAGGTTCCCGAGCGGTCAAAGGGGGCAGACTGTAAATCTGTTGGCTCCGCCTTCGAAGGTTCGAATCCTTCTCTCCCCACTTACTTCTTTCTATTTGAAAGAAGTTTTTTTTTGCCTTTTTACTTGTCTTTTTTTTTATCTATTATATTCTTTATATATAAGAGATAGGAGGAAAATATGGCTTATTTAGAAATTGGAAAAGATGCTATTGATTTCGAGTTACCAAACAAAGCTGGTAAAAACATAAAATTAAGTGATTACAAAGGTAAAAAAATAATTCTTTATTTTTATCCTAAAGACAATACAAAAGGTTGTACTTTAGAAGCTTTAGACTTTAAAGCTAATCTAGGGGCCTTTGAAGAAAAAAATGCCATAGTCCTTGGAATTAGCAAAGACAGTGTAAAATCACATTGTAATTTTAGTGATAAGTATGAATTAAATTTTGAAATTCTAAGTGATGAAAATGCTGAAGTAATTGAAAAATATGGAGTTTGGCAATTAAAGAAAAACTATGGTAGAGAATATTATGGAATTGTAAGAACTACATATATTATTGATGAAAATTTTAAAATCAAAAATGCAATTCAGGTAAAAAAAGTTGCTAATCATGTACAAGCTGTTTTAGATCAAATATAATCAAATTTTATGATTTAGACTTAAAATTAAATGTTTGTTTTGATTTTTTTTAAAAAACTACACTTTTTAGCCTTAAAAACGTGATTTTAATGCTTTTTTTGCGTATTTTTGTTTGCTTTTTAAAATTTGTGTGATAGAATTTTCATATATATTAAATGGAGGCTCTTAATGACTACACATGAACAATTGTTAAAGTTTTTCGAAGATTACCAAGCAGAAAATGCTAAATTTACAGAAAAAGGCGTAAAAGTTTCTGCAGCTCGTGCTCGTAAAGCACTTTCAGAAATTTCTAATCTCTGCAAATTACGCAGAAAAGAAATTATGGAAGAAAAAACTGAGATGGCAAAATAGCCTGATCTGAATTACATTATAATTGTAGAAAATCCCACTAGATTTATCTCGTGGGATTTTTATTGTATTTTATTAATTATTTATTTACATTAATTATTTCAACATCATTAAATTTATATTTTTCACAAACATCTTCTACAAAAGTATCTCTAACACAAATAATTAAATCTTTATTTATTTTTATTAAATCTTTAATCAAAGCATCATACCCAGATCCAGATAATTCTAAAGCGCCAATTTCATCTAATACTACAATAAAATCTTCTTCTTTAATTTTTTCAATTTGATCTAATAATACTTTTCTAGATTCTTCAAAAGAATTAGGTATTATATAATATCTCCCTATTCTCTCAGAATTTATAATTTCGTCAGTTTGTAATATATCAATTTTTTTATTATCCAATAAATTTCTTAGATATAATTTCTTTTTATTATCAGAATTTTCGCATATATATCCCAAAAATTTATTTTCACTAGAAGAGAGTAATCTTTTTAATGTAGTAGTTTTTGAAGAATTTCTTGCCCCACTAATTATTATTACTTTCATAAGGTTAGCTTAAAAAGGATTGAAGTTCATCGAAGGCTTTCATAGAGTCTTCTCTTTTTATAACAAAGGTTAATTCATTTTTAGTTGAAACAATCTCTATTACATTAATTTTTTCCCAAGCTAATTTTCTTACAGCTTCATATACAATTCCAGGAGTTTGCAAAAAATCACCAGAAAAGACTAAAGATAAAGCAACTAAATCATCCATTTTATGAAGTATTTCTTCATCCTTAGCTAATTGCTCTAATAATTCACTATACTTTTCACTAATTGCAACAGATATCTCATGGCTACCTAAGGCAACATTTAAAAAATCACCTTTTTCCGTTGAAACTTCATTATATAATTGAGCTAATTTTGCTAAAAATTTATCATTTCTAACAATATTTAAATCATAAATCTTTGTTTTCATTATGATTTCATAATCAACATTTGATTTATTTTCATTTTTCTCTCTTATTCTTAATTCGTCCCCATATCTTCTAATTGCCATTACTATAGCGCTATGTTTAACGGGTTTCCCGTATTTATTTTCAACATCTTTCTTGATTGAAGATGCATAATTGCTATATGATAAAATTCCTTTTACCAACATTTCATTATAAAAGGGGTCTTATCTATAATATTTTTAACACAACTACTAACTGACTCTGCCATATGTCCTCCTAGCTATGTTAATATAATCACATAATGTAACAAATTACAACACTTTTATTGTTAATAACACAGAAAACTATTACTTTTTTACATAAATAATATTCTTTATTTAATTGACAAATTACTAAATGATAATTATTCTTAATAAGCACAAGGAAATTAACTATGAAAACAATAATTGGCCCACATTTAAGTAGTTCTAAAGGCTTTAAAAATATAATAAAAGAAGCAAATAAAATTGATGCAAATACTTTTCAATTTTTTACAAGAAACCCTAGAGGTACAAAAGCAAAAGCTTTAGATTATGATGATATAAATTCATTCAAAGAAAAATGGAAAGAATTAGGAAATAATAAATTTGTTGCTCACGCACCTTATACTTATAATCTTTGCTCTAAGGATGAGAAATTAAGAGATCTTGCTTATAGATTAATGGATGATGATATTAAACGATTAGACATTATTGAATGTCCTTATTATAACTTTCATCCTGGTAGTCATACTGGACAAGGCTTTGATATAGCAATTGAACAAATTTCTAGTTCAATTAATAAATTATTAAACAACAATCCTGATTCAAAAGTTCAATTACTTCTTGAAACAATGGCAGGAAAAGGTACTGAAGTTGGAAGGAATTTTGATCAACTTAAAAAAATTAGAGACAATATCACAGATAAAAATCGAGTTGGTATTTTATTAGATACTTGCCATGTTTTTGATGGAGGATACGATATAAAAGACAATTTAGATAAAGTACTCGATGAATTTGATAGAATTCTTGGCCTCTCAAACTTAAAAATAATTCACCTAAATGATTCCTTAAACATACTGAATTCACATAAAGATAGACATGCAAAATTAGGTGCTGGAAATATCGGCCTTGAAGCTATTGAAAAAATAGTAACCCACCCTATTTTAAAAAATCTTCCTTTTATTTTAGAAACTCCAAATGATTTAGATGGATATAAAATGGAAATAGAAACTATTAGAGACCTAACTAAATAACAACAAAATAACACATTTAGTGCTTTTTCGTAACTTAATTACTGAATTAATGCATTTCATAACACTAGAAACATTTATTTAAAAACGATATAATTTATTTAAAAACTAATATTAAGGTTGAATTATGAGATGTCCAAACTGTTCTTGTGATAATGATAAAGTAATTGAATCTAGATCAAACCAATATGGCACTTCTATTAGAAGAAGAAGAGAATGCTTAAGTTGTGGGTATAGATTTACTAGTTATGAAAAAATTGAAGAAAAAAGAATAACCGTAATTAAAAAAGATGGTAGAGAAGAAGCTTTTGATTTAAAAAAAATTGAAAGAGGTATTGAAAGCTGTACTGATAAGTTAAACATTGATCAGGATGTTATAAAACAGGTTTTAGAAAATATTGAGCAAAATATAAGACGCCAGGCCGGCTCTAAAAGAGAAATCCATTCTTATCAAATTGGTGAAGAAACTTTAAAACAACTATCTACTGTAAACACTGTTGCATATGTAAGATTCGCATCAGTTTACAGAGCTTATGAAGATATTGAACAATTTATACAAGAAATTGAAAGATTAAATAAAAAAGTTAAAAAATAATTAAATCAAAATTCAATACCAATTGGAAATAATATTATTTTATAGTAGTATAGTCTTCAAATTTAAATTTGGAGAGGGAAAACTATGATTAAGCTAGCTACAATTGAGGACCTTATAGAAATCGGAAAAATTTATGATGAAATTTTAACTCACGAAGAAGAAAACATTTCTTATACCAATTGGCAAAAAGGACTTTATCCAACACTTGAATATGCAAAAAAAGCTATAGAAGAGAAAACTATGTTCGTTGGGATAAATTCTGATGGCTTAATGTATGGTTCTGTAATTCTTAATAACATTCAACCAAAAGAATATAACAATATCGATTGGATTGAAAAATTTGAGGCAAATGAAATAATGGTGATACACACTTTATGCATACGCCCATCTCAAAGTGGACAAGGTCACGCAAAAAAAATGGTTAAATTTAGTGAAGACTTTGCAAAAGAAAAAGGTTATAAAGTAATTCATCTTGATACCTATGAAGGCAATTTTCCAGCTGCAGCTTTATACCCTAAAATGGGATATCTCTATTCAGGTAAAACAAAATTTCATTTTCAAGAAAAAATATGGGAAACACTAATTTGTTTTGAAAAAACGCTATAAGAAAATAAATAGTATCAAAAATAATTAAAAATTTTTGATACTATTTTTTTATGCTTTATTAGTTTTTAAATATTATACATCAAACCATTTGCTAATAATATTTGCCTCTAGTTGTTCATTTAAATGTTCCGGAATTAGAATTTCACTAGCACAATCTAGGGCAAAACTATCACTCATCCCAGCAATATAATCAAAAATCAATCTATCAGCATTACCTTCTTTTGCAATATATATCGGAAGCATTTCTATGACATGCTTTCCAAATCCTATAGCTAGCATATTTTTCTCTTTTTTATATCCTAATTCATCATCATAATATGTATTAAATAACTCTGTTAAATAATCATAAATTAAGTTAATCAATCGGCTAAAATATTTTTTATAGCCATTTAAGATAGGAGATTTATATATTTTTTGATAATTATAATCTTTCATCTCTTTTACTACTTCAAATATTTTTTCACTGAATCTAATCCCTTCAATATCACTAGATTCAATTAAATCATTTACTAAAGTATCAATAATTTTACTATTTGAATCTCCTAAAATCCTTTTAGGAATTTTAGGCATATCTTCTTTATCAATAATATTTAATCTACAAGCATCTTCCCAGTCTCTACCTAAATAAGCAATTGAATCACAAAATCTTACAATTGCTCCTTCATAAGTCGTTGGTAAGAGATCTTTTTTAACTTTTATAGAATTCAAATCTTTTATTTCAAAAGTGGGCATTATGCACTCTAAAAAAGATTCCCCACAATGACTTACAATTCCATCTCTAACAGCATAAGTTAAATTCATGCCCTCACCTTTGTTAGAAAGGAAATCTACAACTCTTAATGAATGAATTTCATGCTCAAATTGGGAAAATCCTTCTTTTAACATTATGTCATTTAATATAACTTCTCCAACATGACCAAAGGGAGTATGCCCCAAATCGTGCCCCATACCAATGGCCCAAGCTAATTCTTGATTTAAATTCAAGCCTCTACAAACAGTTGAAGCTATAGATGCTACATGCAAAACATGTTCTATTCTAGTACAAATATGATCATTATCAGGAGAAAAAAATACTTGTGTTTTATGTTTAAGTCGTCTAAAGGCAGAAGAATGTATTATAGCTGTAGTATCTCTATAATAAGGTCCTCTTATATCACTGTTTTTTTCTCTCTCTCGCTTTTGTAAAACATCATCACTAATATGTTCACTTTGGTATTCTCTCAAATTCCTTATGTGCATTCACAAACCCTTCCTTTTATGATATAATAGACTAATTAAGATTTCCATACAGGAGGTATTTAGTTTTGGATTATGTCATCCCTACACTAACTTTTATGATCTACCTTTTATCATTATTGATGATAATACGATTTATTTTTACTCCTGAGTGGCTATCTTGGTTATTTCCTTTAGTTATCAACCTAATATTCGTTATATCTCAAGCTTACCAAAGCTTTGCCATAATGAAAAGTGAAAGTTTAGATTATAACCTATTTTCTACTTTTCCACCATTTATAACAAAAGCAAATAATTCAATTACGGCTCTTATTATATCTATTTTTTGGTTAATTATGATTTGCTTATTCTATAGAGCAATTAAAGCAAACAGAAAACCAAAAGATAAAAGAAAAGAAGCTATGAAAAACAATTACTATGGAGCTCTATATTCTCAACAACTAGAGAAGAGAAAATTAGATTATTTAAAAAAAGTACAAGAAGAAGAGGAAAAATATGGTTTTATAAAACCAGAAATCTACTCACATGATGAAGATTGGATAGACTTATTTGACGACGACAAGGATAATAAATGACATATTTTTTTGCAGGAATAAAACATAGTGGGAAAAGTACGCATGCTCGATTATATGCTGAATATAAAAACTTACCATTTTATGATTTAGATAAATATATTGAAGATAATATTAACTACCCTAGTGTAAGAGAATTATATAAGGCAGAAGGGAAAGAAGCTTTTATGGAACAAGAATATATTTGTTTAAAAAAGTTATTAAAAGAAAATCCCCAAGATAAAGTAATTGCTCTTGGTGGTGGAATTTGTGAAAACCATAAAGCTTTTGAGTTATGTGACAATTTAATATTTTTAGATTTAGATGAAGAAGTATTATTTAAAAGAATTAATTTCTTAGGACTTCCTCCCTTTTTAGAAGGAGATCCAATAAATAAATTCCACATCTTATATAATAAAAGAAGACCTTTATATAAAGAAAAAGCAAAGCTAACAATAAAATTGAAAGACGATAATATTGATAATATTTTTGAAATAGTGAAAAAAGAATTAATCAACTGGGAGAAATAATGGGAAACAACTCTTTTGGAAAAATATTAAGTATAACAACTTTTGGAGAATCTCATGGTGCAGCAATTGGTGTAACCATCGACGGATTGACTCCTAATTTTCCACTGAATTTAGAGAAAGTACAACAGGATTTAAATAGAAGAAGACCTGGTGGAAATAAATTTGGAACAAAGCGAAATGAAAAAGACCAATTAAAAGTCTTATCAGGAATGTTTGAAGGAAAAGTTACAGGAACCCCTCTAACAATTATAATAGAAAATACAAATCAAATCTCTAAAGATTATGGAGATATTAAAGATGTATTTAGGCCCTCTCATGCTGATTATACTCTTTATAAAAAATGTGGAATTAGAGACTACAGAGGTGGCGGTAGAGCTAGTGGTAGAGAAACTGCTAGTAGAGTAATTGCTGGTGCAATTGCAAAACAATATCTTGAATTAGATAAAATAAGTATTGAAGCTGCTACTATACAAATTGGAAACATCAAAGTTGATAAAGAGAAATCCTCCTATAATTGGGATTCTAGAGTAAATAATGATTTATATGTTCCTGATGATGAGAAGGCAAAAGAAATTGAGGCCTTTTTAGATAAACTAAGAAGAGAACAAGATAGTATTGGTGGAATAATTGAATGTAAAATTAAAAATTTACCTGTAGGCCTTGGTGAACCAACCTTTAATAAATTTGAAGCACAACTAGCTAAAGCCATGTTAAGCATAGGCGCTGTTAGAGGTTTTGAAATTGGACAAGGTTTTGAGAGTGCTAAACTTAAAGGCTCTCAATTTAATGACCAAATGGATAAAAATGGATTTTTATCAAATAATAATGGAGGCGTACTAGGAGGAATAACAAACTCTCAAGATGTAATATTTAGAGTAGCTTTTAAACCAACCCCTTCTATATCGCTTGCTCAAAAAACAATTGATAAAAACAATAATGAAAAAATTATAGAAATTAAAGGACGTCATGATCCTTGTATATGCCCAAGAGCTGTTGTAGTTGTTGAAGCAATGGCTGCACTTGTTGCATTAGACTTTAAAATGGAAAACGAATGTAGGAGGCCTTTTTAATTGAAAGATACCCCTTTAATAGTACAAAGTGATAGAACATTATTGCTTGATGTACACCACCCTCAATTTGAGGCTTGTAGAAACGATATATCAACTTTTTGTGACTTAATAAAAAGTCCTGAACATGTACATACTTATGCTTTAACTCCTATTTCATTATGGAATGCAGCATCATGTAAAATTGTAAGCTCAACAGTAATAGAAAAATTGAACCAGTGGTCAAAATTTCCATTAACTGATTCAGTTATATTCTTTATTGAAGATATCTCATCAAGATTTGGGAAATTAGTTTTAACTGAAGATGATCGAGAAGGAGCTATTGTTTCTTCTTTAGAAACTGAACACAAATCAAATGATGAAATAGATGCAACTTTAAACGAATATTTAAGAATTAAAACTCAGAATTCTAAAATTAAAAGAGATTTATTAAAGAAAAAGAGAGATGGTCAAGAATTAAGTGAAGAAGAACAAGCCCTCTTAGATTCTTTAATTGTAAATGTAACTGTTAAAACAGAAGAAGATATAAAGAATAATGTTAAATCTTCTTATGAAGAAGTATATTTACTTAAAATTAGTGACCCTTTAATCTTTAAAATTCTAGAAAATCATAGAGAATTAAACTCATTTTTATTTAAAGTTAGCAAAGACACTTTTGCACTTAGAAAATTAGATAGAGGTGAAATTAAAGTAAAACTAATTGAACTAGGATACCCTGTAGATGACCAAATTCCGTTAAAAAAAGGAATCCCAATTGATGTTAAATTAAGAGATACTACTTTAGAAGGAAAACCTTTTGAGATAAGAGATTATCAAGAGAAGGCGGCTCAAACTCTAGTAGGTAATGCTCAAGCGGGTTCAGGATATGGAACCATAGTTCTTCCTTGTGGATCAGGTAAAACTATAATTGGTATCGATATTTTAGCAAAACTAGCTACAAGAACTCTTGTAATAACAACCAATGTTGCTTCAGTTCATCAATGGGTGAATGAAATTGCAGATAAAACAACCCTAACCGCTGATGAAATTGGGGAATATACAGGTGAGAACAAAAGTGCTAAAAAAGTTACTGTTTGTACATATCAAGTATTAACTTGGAGGCCAGATAAAATTGGACCTTTCCCTCATTTTGAACTACTCACAAAAGGTGAATGGGGTTTAATAATTTATGATGAAGTACATATGCTACCTGCTCCAGTTTTCAAAGTTACAGCAGAACTACAAAGTCTACACCGTGTAGGTTTAACAGCAACTCTAGTTAGAGAAGACCATAAAGAAGATCAAGTATTTTCTTTAGTTGGACCAAAGAGATTTGATGTACCTTGGAGTGAGTTAGAGCAAAGAGGTTTTATAGCTCAAGCTTTCTGTAGCGAAATAAGGATACCTCTTCCTTTAGATTTAGAAGTTCCTTATGCCTTAGCAAAACCAAGAGAACAATTTAAAATTGCAAGTGAAAACCCTAGAAAACTTGAAGTAGTTCATACATTATTAAAAAAACATGAAGGTGAATTTATTTTAATCATTGGACAATATTTATCACAGCTAAAAGTTGTAGCTAAAGAGTTAAATACACCAATAATAACAGGATCTACTGCTAATAAAAAAAGAGATGAATTATACTCTAAGTTTAGAAAAGGTGAATTAAAAGTTTTAGTTGTATCAAAAGTTGCTAACTTTGCAATTGATTTACCTGATGCTTCAGTTGCAATTCAACTTTCAGGAACTTTTGGGTCAAGAGCAGAAGAAGCTCAAAGATTAGGAAGAATACTAAGACCTAAAAAAATCAGTAGCCATTTTTATTCACTAGTAACTCAAAATTCTAATGAAGAAGAATTTGCTCTTAATAGACAAAAATTTTTGGCAGAACAGGGATATAAATATTCAATAGAAATTTATGATAAAGAAGAAACAATATAATAAGGTAAAGTAATATGAAAAAAGATCCAGATTTTTTTAAAAGATGGTTAATCAATTTGGATAATGAAAAATTTTATTATGAAGCTAGAAATTTTTTACCAGAAACTACAACGCCCTTTAACCAGGAAATTGTTAGCGAAAATTTAATTAGCTTTTTCCTAAATGATGAAAAAGCTAGTGCATTGCTATCAACAATAGATAGTGTAGATAGCCTAATATTAGGAATTTTATATATATCTAATGGTGCGTCAACTGGACAAATATTAAAGCTTATAAAACCATTTGAAAAAAGTGTACAAAGTGAAAATAAGGAATTTGTTTATTACTCTTATTTTGATAACAATAAAAACATAGAAGCTTTTAGCTATGTTTCATTAATTGAGCATATTTCAAATTTAAGTAAAAGATTAATAATACTCTCAATAGATAACAAATTTATTTTGAATCCCATATTTGGTGAAAATTTAATTAAAAAAGCTTCATTGCTTCCTATTCTTTATAATGATAATGAATACTTGCCAGAATTAAATTCAAATGTAATTAATGGTGAATTTTTAAGAGGATATTTAAGTATAGTTAAAACAAATCCTAAATTAACTGATTATCAAAAACGAAATTATGTCTCTCTATTATTCCCCTCTTATACTGTAGAAGAGTTAATTAAAACAACCGAATTGGTAGATAATTTATTATCCGAACTTGAGATTTTTAAACCTTTTGATACTATTGAATATGAAATTTTACAGAAATTAATAGACCTTTCATCTTTTGATTTAGCAGTATTATTTTTATCAAAAGCTATAGCTCCATTATTTGATAATTATGATAAAGTTTTCATCTTTACAAAAAAAGTTTTAAATTATTTGATTAATTTAAAGACTTTTGATGAAAAAGCTTTGAAGTTTATTTTAGAAACACAAGAAATTTGTTTTGATATAGAACATAATGATGAATTAATACAAATACTATTAGATCTTAGGATAATTCAAAAAAATGAAACCAATTATCAAGTAAATAAATTTGAAAAGACATTATCAGAACCAGAGCCTTTAATTTTTGATACGGATTTAACAGTTAAATATATAGGAAATAGAGGAAGAAATGATATCCTTTGGCGATTTGCATCCTTATGTTCATATGATATACAAACAACATATAAGCTCTCAAAAGAAGACTTTAGAGATGCTTTAGATAGTTCAATGAAAAAAGAGACTGTTATTAAATATATTATGGAAAACTGTAATAATTTAGATAATTGCTCAGCTTTAAATTATTTTGATTTAATTGAAAAACAATACAGTCAATTAAGCGTTTATGATGGAATAATAATCCAAGCTGATAAAAGAATTTCTAGAATTATTGAACACCATCCAGAAATGGAAGAGTATATTTTAAAGAAACTAGCTGATGGAGTTTATCTAATGTCCAGAGAGAAAGAAGCTCAATGGACTAATTTGTTAGAAAAAGCAGGACTAATAGTACCAAGAAGAAAAGGTGACTTAATTCAAAGTGAAACTTTTTTTACTAATGAGCAATGGAGAATAAGTAAAAATTATCATTTACAACAGGATCAATTAGCTATAATTGATGCATTAGAAACAATAGAAAAATCTCTTTCAACATTTGAAAAATTAATACTAAAAAATGAAGTAAGTAAAAAGACTTTTAATTCAAAACCTCTTAGAGGTCAAATCGAATTATCAGATTTAAACAAACCTGAGAAAATGGATCTTAAAAATCGTTTAAGAAATTCTATGATTGTTGATGAATCACAAATTGCTCCTTTAGTTCTAGATACAGATATTAGTGCTAGTGGATTCGAATTTAGAAGAAAAGTAAATGTTTGTAAAATGGCTAGCAAAGAAGACAATACAGTTTTAAAAGTTACTTATTTAACTCATGAATTATTACTATTAGTTGAAAAAGTAAAAGCTGAAACTCAAAATGAATACTTTGTAGTTGCAAGAAAACTTCCAACTCTTGAAACAGTTACCTTGCCCATAAGCAAAATATTCAATGCAAAAATTATGAATTATGTAATTAACTAACGTGGAGGAAACATGAACATAATTAGATTTAAATACAATGATGAAGTTCTTTATGGAAATTATAATTTAGAAACAAAAAAAATTACAATTTATGAAGGAACTCCATTTGAAGGATTTTTCAAAACTAATGAACAATTAGATATTGAAAATGTTAAAGTCTTAACACCTTGTGATTTTTCAAAAGCTGTATGTATTGGTTTAAATTATAGAGATCATGCAATTGAGTTTGAACTACCAATTCCTGAAAGTCCAATTGTTTTTATAAAACCATCCACAAGTGCTTTAGCTCACAAAGAAACAGTAATAAAACCTGATGTTTGCAAAAGACTAGATTATGAAGCAGAATTAGCTGTAGTAATTAAAAAAGCTGCTAAAAATGTAAAAGAAGAAGAAGTAAATGACTATATTTTAGGCTATACTTGTGCAAATGATATTACTGCTAGAGATTTACAACCGAAAACAGGTCAATGGACTATTGCAAAAGGATTTGATACATTCTGCCCTTTTGGATATGTAATAAATACTGATTTAGATCCAAGTAATTTAAAAATTTCAAGCCAAGTTAATGGAAAAATCATGCAAGAATCCAATACAAAAAATTTAATTTTTGATGTTCCTTTCTTAGTAAGTTATTTATCTTCAATAATGACATTATTACCAGGGGATATAATTCTTACAGGAACTCCTGGTGGAATTAGTGGTATGCAAAAAGGTGATGAAGTAAAAATTATTATTGAAGGATTACCAACTCTTGTTAACACAATAGGATAATAATAAATTATTTACTTAATAAAAAATTTAAGCTACCAAAGAGTTAATCAGCTTTGGTAGTTTTTTTATAGTTCAATATCTACCCAATGAGGATAATGATAGCCTGTGAAAGATTCAAATTGTAATTTACCTTGCGCTATTAACATATCTGAGCCATTAATTACTTTACAGCCCTGAGCTTGAGCTCTTTTAAGTAACTTTGTATATTTTGGTTTATAAATTAAATCATAAACAATACAAGATTTATCAAATTCTAAATCCTTAATTATATCTTGATCTTCATTTGGACTCATTCCTACAACAGTGGTTTGAACTATTAAATCAATTTTCTCATCTATTGTATTAACTTTATCTAATTCAATGTAATTACTCATTGTTTCACTTGCGAGAAGTTTTGCTTTACTTATAGTTCTATTTGCAATAGTAACTTTTACATGATGATTTCTTAATGCCCAAACAACGGCTCTTGAAGCTCCACCTGCACCAATAATTAAAGCATTTTTTATCTTGCCTAAACTAATTTCATTTTCAATAGGTGCTAAAAAGCCATAATAATCAGTATTAGTGCCTTTCCACATTCCTTGAATTCTAGTAACTGTATTACAAGCACCAATTTGTTTAACTTCTCTCGTTATTTTACCTAAATAAGGTAAAACATCTCTCTTATGAGGAACGGTAACAGAAAATCCATGGATTTTAATTAACTCTGCCAATTTAAAGAAAGCTCTAACTTTATCAACTAAAAATGGAACATATATTGCATTATAATGAATTGCATCAAAACCAGGGTTATGAATTTTTGGAGATGCTGTGTGTAAAACAGGATTTCCAATAATACCATAAACATTTGTTCTATTATTAACTTGATCTGCTCTATAAAGAAGTTTTAAAGACTTTGCTGATAATTGACCAGGGGCTATTTCAGTTTCACTTGCAAAAGTTAACAAGGATCCTATTTTTTTATATAAAATTCTTGTACAAACACCATAATCACCCATTCCAATTATTATTTTTTCTTTTACATCTTTAAGTTCTTCATTAATTCTGAATAAAGAAACAACATCAACAATTGTATTTGGAGTAACAGCTACTTTTGGAATATCCCCTTTTTTTGCTAACTTTGTTACTAAAGAAAATAAATTAGATGGAATCTTCTCCATATCATGGAAAGATCTAATAATTTTTACACCTTTATCTCTTAATTCATTTTCAAAGTCAAATCTAGGAGCGTCTTCTTCCCCTTTTATCTTTAAATCAGATTTTTTTACATCTTCTTCAATATCTACATAAGAAAAATCGCCTTGAAGGACAATTTCTCTCAATTTTATCATTCGAATTTTATCACTTAACTGGGATTTACCTCCATCACTAACTCTTCTAAAGGTTGCAATAGTTGGTAAAGCACACAATCTAGGAAAAATTTGTGCACTAGCTAATTCAGCCTCTTCTAACAAATCTAATCTTAATTCCACCATGTCAATGTATGGTTTATTTCGTTCAACTTGCTTTAAAGCATTAGTTAATGTACTTTCTGTTGTTGTAAGGCAAATCAATTGGACCTTCCTCCTGTTGTCATAAAAAACGACTATATGATAAACTCTATAATAACGGTAATATCATTACTTAGCAACATAAAACCGGGAGAAAAACATGGGAACTCTACAAGTTCAACATATAAATTTAGCTTTTTCTGATAGAGATTTATTACTTGATATTAACTTTATATTAAATGAAAAATCAAGATGTGCTTTAGTTGGAGGCAACGGAAGCGGTAAATCAACATTATTAAAAGTAATTAATGGTGAAATTCAAGCAGATAGTTTAGAAATTACTAAAACAAAAGGTTTAAGAATTTCTTACTTACCACAAAGTGATATAGTTTTTGAGCAAGATACATTATATGATGAAGTAGAAAAAAGTTATCATAGATTCAATGAAATATTAGAAACTAAGAAAATCTTAGAAAACAAACTTGAAAATAGTAAAGAAAATGAAAATTTAGAACCTACCCTTTTAAAACTTCATCAAATTCAAGAAGAACTATTACATAGTGGCTATTTTGATAGAAAAGTTACAATAGAAAAAATATTATTAGGTTTAGGCTTTGAAATAAATGATTTTAATAGGACTTGTGATCAATTCTCAGGCGGCTGGCAAATGAGAATTGCTTTAGCAAAAGTTCTTTTAGAAAACCCAGATATAATGCTATTGGACGAACCTACAAACTATTTAGATATTGAAGCTAGAATTTGGTTAAAAAACTATTTAAAAGCCTACAAAGGGGGGCTTATGCTAGTAAGCCATGACCAAGGTTTTTTAGATGAATCAATAAATGAAGTTTTTGAATTATTTAATGGAAGATTAACTCATTATAGTGGTAACTATTCTTCATATTTAGTTCAAAGGGAAATAGAAATTGAACAAAAGAAAAAACTATTAGAAAAACAATTATCTCAAATTGAGAAAACTGAACAGTTTATAGAAAAATTTAGATATAAAGCAAGTAAAGCAAAACAAGTTCAAAGCAGAATCAAACAAATAGAAAAGATTGATTTAGTAGAAATCCCTTCTCATTTAGAAAAACTTCACTTCACTTTCCCTAAAGCTCCTCATAGTGGAAAAGAAGTATTGAAAGTAAATAATCTATCTAAAAGTTATGGACAATTAAATATTTTTAATGACTTAAGTTTCTTGGTTTCCAAAAATGATAGAATTGCAGTAACTGGTAGAAATGGTAAAGGTAAAAGTACTTTATTGAGAATGCTTTGTGGACGAGATAAAGATTATTTAGGAGAAATCCAAGAAGGCGCAAATGTTCAAATTGGTTATTTTGCTCAAGACACTGAAAAAACATTGAATCCAAATAATTCTATAATTGAAGAATTAGAAACTGTTGCAAATACAGACCAACTTCCACTTTTAAGAAATTATTTAGGGTCTTTTTTGTTCCACGGAGATGATGTTTTTAAAAAAATAAGTGTACTCAGTGGAGGAGAAAGAAGCCGCTTAGCATTATTAAAAATTTTAATGCATCCCGTTAATTTATTAATTCTAGATGAACCTACAAACCATTTAGATATAAATGCTAAAGAAATGTTAATTGAAGCACTAAAAAAATATAATGGTACAATGGTATTCGTAAGTCACGATACATTCTTTATTGAACATTTAGCTACTAGAATTTTATACTTAAGTGATGAAAAACCAACTTTCTTTGAAGGTGATTATGCTTACTTCAAATTAAAACTTGAAGAAAAAGAACAGTTCATTGATGAAAGTGAACAAAATAATGAAATTAAAAAAAATGAATCAAAAGGTGCTAGTAATTATAAAGCCCAAAGAGAAAAAAATAATAGAATAAATAAGTTAAAAAAGACTAATGAAATGTTATTAGAAAAAACTGAACAAATAAATGATAAAATCAAGCTATTAGAAATTGAAATGACAAAAGAAGAGGTATATTCTGTAGCTGAGAAAATAAATAAAGTAATTGATGAAAAAACAAAACTAACTCAGGAAATTGAAAAAAACGAAGAATTGTGGTTATTAAACGAAGAAGAACTGCAAGAATTATTAAACGAATAAGGAGAAAAATGAATACTATTATTTTAGCATCAAATTCAAAAGCAAGATTGAGTTTATTAGAAGAAAATGGATTTAAAGTAATTGCAAGATCAACAAATATTGATGAAACATCAAATAAAAAACTACCTCAAGATATTGTTATAGATTTGGCAAGACAAAAATTAGAAGCTTATTTTAATTTATATGGTAAAGAAAATGATAATATTATATTAGCTGCCGATACTATGATATATTTTAAGAACCAATTAATAGGAAAAGCAAATAATAAAACTGAAGCCTATAATACTCTTAAATCTTTGAGCAATGAAAAACATCAAATTTACTCGTCTTATGCTCTTTATATTCCTTCTAGTGATAAAATTGAAACGGGATTTGACGTTGTAGATGTAAAATTCAAAAATTTATCCGACTTAACTATAATGAATTACTTAATTTGCAATGAATGGAAAGGAGCTGCTGGTTCTTATCGAATTCAAGGAAAAGGAAAAACTTTAGTTGAGGAAATAAATGGCGATTTTAATGTCGCTGTGGGGTTGCCACTTAAGGCGATTTCTGCTTTAATATGAACATCTTGATCATTTTTTGATTAGGAAATTTCCGCCCTTATGGGTGAGATATATACGAAGGGTGGCGACCTTGTTATGCAAAGAGCGTTATAACTTGATTAGTCGTCAGATACAGGAGAGGATATTATGTCCGTAGTAACAATGAAAAGCCTATTAGAATCAGGCGTACATTTTGGTCATCAAACAAAAAGATGGAATCCAAAAATGGCTCGTTATATTTTTTCACAAAGAAACGGGATTCACATTATCGACCTACAAAAAACATCAACATGTATTGTTGAAGCTTACGAAGCAGCTCGTTCTATCGTAAAAGATGGTAAATCAATTTTATTTGTAGGTACAAAAAAACAAGCTCAATTAGTAATTGAAACTGAAGCAAAACGTTGTGGCATGCCTTACGTAAATAACCGTTGGCTCGGTGGTATGTTAACAAACTTCTCAACAATCAAAAAATCAATTTCCACTTTAAAAAGAATCGAAAAAATGGAAAGTGATGGTACTTTTGAATCATTAACAAAAAAAGAAGTATCTCTATTAACAAAACAAAAAAGTAAATTAGAAAAGAACCTTGGTGGTATCAAAGATATGAAGAACTTACCAGGTGCACTTTTCATTATCGATACTAAGAAAGAAGCTATCGCTATTACTGAAGCTAAAAAACTTGGTATTCCTGTAATTGCAGTTGTTGATACAAACTGTGATCCTACAGATATTACTTACCCTATTCCTGGTAATGACGATGCTATTCGTGCTATCTCTTTATTCGTTGAAATCATTTCAAGAGCTGTAATCGATGCAGACAATGAAACAGGCAATCTTCAAATTGTTGAAAGCTTAGATGAAGAAGAAACAGAAGAAACAAAAGAAGTAGAAACAGAAAGTGTTGTTTTCTCAACAGAAGAAGAAACAGATTTTTCTAAATTTGAAGAGAAAAAAGATGAAAATAGTGAAGATGAAAAGGGTTCAACTGTTGTTGCTGGCATCGAATTAGATGACAAAACCCTTTACCAAGATTAAGGAGAATAAAATGGAAATTAAAGCTTCTGTAGTAAAAAAATTACGTGATACAACTGGCGCAGGTATGATGGATTGTAAAAAAGCATTAGTTAAAGCTGAAGGTGACTTCGCTGCTGCAACTAAAATTTTACAAGAAATGGGTCTTGCTGCTGTAGCAAAAAGAGCTGATAGAGCAACAGATAATGGTAGTGTTTTCACAAAAGTAACAAAAGACAAAGCTATTTTAGTTGAAATCTCTTGTGAAACTGACTTCGTTGCTAAAAACGAAGACTTTAAAAAACTTGGTGAAAGTATGTGTTCTGTAATCGCTGAAAAAGGTTATACCGAAATCAACGATGAATTAAATGGCATGGTTAAAGATTTAATTGCAACAATTAAAGAAAACATGACATTAAAAACTGTTTTAGTTATTGATTTAGCAGAAAACGAATATGCTACAACATATATCCATGGCGCTGGTGAAAAAGGTGTTCTAGTAGAATTTAAAGCAGATAGTGCAGCAGCATTTGAAAATGAAGCTGTTAAAGAATTCTGTTATGACTGTGCATTACATGTTGCAGCATATACACCTGCTTACTTAGATGAAAGTGCAATTGATGCAGACAAAATTAAAGAATTAGAAGAAATCTTTACAAAACAAGCTTTAGGTATGGGTAAACCTGAAAAGATTATACCAAATATCGTAAAAGGTATGTTATCAAAACATTTCAAAGAAATCTGTTTCTTAGATCAAGCTTTTATTAAAGAAGATAAATTATCAGTAGAACAAAAAATGAAGCAAGTAGCTAAAGAAGCAAACTGTAAATTAGAAATCACTGGTTTCCAATTGTACACAACTGGTGCTTAATTAGCAATTAATATTATAGCTCACTAGTTATTCTAGTGAGCTTATTCATATTTGGAGGATGTTATGAATACCGTATTAAACACATTAGAAAGCAAAATGAAAAAATCTATTCAAGCTCTAGAAAGTGAATACCAATCATTAAGAACTGGTCGTGCAAATGCTGCATTATTTAATAATATTCAAGTTGAATATTACGGTGCACAAACACCCCTTTCACAAGTTGGTTCAATTTCTGTTCCTGAAGCTAGAATGGTTGTAATTCAACCTTGGGATAAAACAGTCCTTCCTGCAATTGAAAAAGCAATCTTAAAAAGCGAATTAGGATTAACTCCTAACAATGATGGAAAATTAATTAGAATTTCTTTTCCTGCTCTAACTGCAGATAGACGTAAAGAATTAGCAAAAAGCGCAAAACAAACTGCTGAAAAATATAAAGTTGGTTTGAGAAACTTACGTCGTGAAGCAATTGATGAACTTAAAGAAATGGAAAAAGAAAGCTTAATAAGCGAAGATGATTTAAAAGTTGGTGAAACAAAAGTTCAAAAAATCACTGACACTTATGTTGCAAAAATTAGTGATGTTGCTGCAGCAAAAGAAAAAGAAATCATGGAGATATAATGGATACTAAAAATTTGACTCACTTAGGCATAATAATGGATGGTAACGGACGATGGGCCCAACAAAGGAACCTACCGAGAACTGCTGGCCATTTAGCTGGATTAAAAGCTTTAAAAAAAATTATTCTAGCGGCAAAACATAGTGAGATTAAGTTTTTATCTTTATATGCATTTTCAACCGAGAATTGGAGGCGTCCCAAAGCTGAAGTTAATTACTTAATGAATCTTGTGGCCTCCAAACTACCGGGTGAAATCAGATTTTATAAAAAAGAAAGTATTAGAATCCTTGTTAAAGGTGATATTTCAAAGCTTCCTACTAATGCTCAAGATTCAATAAGAAAAGTTGAATCTGAAACACAAAACTGTAATAAATTAATAGTAATACTATGTATTAATTATGGAGGACATGATGAGATTGTAAGAAGTGTTAATTCTTTTTTAGAAAAAACAAACAAAAAAATTATAACTATAGAAGATATTCAAACCAATATTCAATTCAATGATTTGGTACCTTCAGTAGATATGATTGTCAGAAGTGCTGGAGAAAAGCGTTTAAGCAACTTTTTATTATGGGAAAGTGCCTACGCAGAATTAGGTTTTTATGATAGACTATTTCCAGACTGGGACAAAGATATGATTGAGATCATCATTAATGATTTTAAATCAAGGACACGAAAATTTGGAGGTATTAAGTAATGTCTTCTCTTAAACAACGCTTATTTACAACTTTGCTAGGCATTCCTCTTTTACTTATAGTTATATTTCTATTACCACAATTTGAACATTTAGCGTTTGCAATTGTAGTAACTGTATTTACTCTTCTAGGAAGTAAAGAAATATATAAAATAATTAAAATCAAATTTAATATAAATCCAAATCTTCCCTACTTTTTTTGTGGAATAATCCCAATAGCATCATGGCTAAGTACCTTCACTGGTATTAGCAATTTAACCGAATTAACATTAATTCTTTTGTTAATTATTTCCTTTACAATTGAAATTTTCTCAGGTTCTAAAAGTGAAACACCTTTTTCTGATTCTATTAACACTATCGCTCTAGATAGTTTTGCTTTAATCTACCCTGGATATTTACTATCATTTATAATAAAAGTTAATGCGTTTGATGAAGTATCAAAATTTTATGCTTTATTCTTATTAACTGTTTTTTCAAATGATATTTTTGCATATATTTTTGGAATGCTTTTAGGAAAAAATTCAAGAGGTTTTATAAAAGCTAGCCCTAATAAAAGTGTTGTAGGTTTTATTGGTGGTATTTTATCTAGCATTATTATTTGTTGTGCTACCTGGTTTATCTTAAATATTCCTTTAAATATTATTGAAATATTAATAATTGGGTTAGCTCTATCATTAACCGCTAATATAGGTGATTTAATTGAATCAGTAATAAAAAGAAGTGCTAATGTAAAAGATGCAGGTAAAATAATTCCTGGCAGAGGTGGCGCTTTAGATAATTTAGATTCACTAATGGTTTGTGCACCCCTATTCTTTTTATTATTAGAAATCTTTTTAAAATAGGACAAGATGAAAAAAGTTATTATTTTAGGAGCTACAGGAAGTATTGGGACTACCTGTTTAAATGCAATTTTAGAAAAAAGACTACCAATAGAGGTCGTCGGAATTAGTGCAAATAAAAACTATGAACAACTAGAAGCTATAGCGACAAAATTCAATATTAAAAACTTATTACTTTCAAATTCTTCTCATAAAAACTCTAATTTTAATTACTTTGATAATATTTTTGATCTTATAAAAGAAACCCCTTGTGATATCGTTTTAAATGGTATTTCAGGCTTTGATGGACTTAAAGCAACAATAGATACTTTAAACAATAAAAAAGATGTTGCTTTAGCTAATAAGGAATCAGTAGTAACAGGCGCTGCCGTTATTTTTGATTTAGCAAAAAAAAATAACTGTAAAATCATACCTGTAGACAGTGAGCATTCAGCAATAAAAGCTCTTATTGATTCCCACCAAAGAGAAAATGTAAAATCTTTGATTATAACAGCAAGTGGTGGACCTTTTAGAAATTTAGAATTATCTAAATTCAAGGATATCACTGTTGAAAAAGCACTAAACCATCCAACCTGGAAAATGGGACCTAAAATTACCATTGATAGTTCTACCCTTGCTAATAAGGCTCTTGAAGTTATTGAAGCTTCATACCTTTTTAATTTTGAACCAAAAGATATTGAAGTTACTGTTCATCCTCAAAGCATCATTCATTCTATGATAAGATTACATGATGGTGCTGTTTATGCTCAAATGGGAAATCCTAATATGTCATTGCCTATCATCGAGGGAATATTAGATGGATACAGCAATAAAGAATTAGTGAAACCTCTTGATTTCACTTCTCTCCAATTAACTTTTGAAGCTCCAAATTATGAGAAATTTCCTTTATTAAAATTAGCATATGATATATTAGAAAAGAAAAATGGATACCCAATTGCATTCAATGCTGCTAACGAAGAAGCTGTATATGCATTTTTAAATAAACAAATTTCATATCTTAAACTTCAAGATATTGTTTTAAAAACAATAGATAAAGATTTTTCTGATAATGTAACTTGCTTTGAAGATATTCTAGAAACTGATAAGATTGCAAGAAAGATAGCAAAAAGTTATATTTAATCTAACACAAAAGGAAACAAAATGGATCAACTCTTATCAACAGCACTTAAATATATAGTTGGTATATTTGGCGTAGGAATTATTGTTCTACTCCATGAAATTGGGCATTTTGTTGCTGCAAGAATTTTTAAAATTGATGTAGAAATTTTTTCAATTGGATTTGGCCCAAAAATGATTGGAAAAAAACTTAGAAGAACTGAATATAGAATTTCATATTTCCTATTTGGTGGATATTGTAAAATGAAAGGGGCTGATGATTTAACAAGAGCATTAGATCATAATAAAAAAAAATTTATTCATGTTGAAAGTGGCTCCCTTTTCTCTGTAAAACCTTTGGCAAAATTCTTAACTTATTTAGCAGGGCCAATAACAAATTTTTTATTAACAATTTTCTTGTGTACTGCCCTATTTTTTTCATCTCACCAAACTCTATCTACTCCTGCTATAGTTACCCCTGTTAATGAATATCCAACCTTATTTAATAATTCATCAAGTCCAGCAGCAGCTAGTGGCATTCAAAAAAATGATAGAATCCTAAAATTAAATAATATTGAAATACAGGATTGGCAAGAATTTACAAATCTTTTATCTGAAGATAATTTTTCAAAAATTGATCTTTTAATTGAAAGAGATAATAAGATATACAATATTATGATTGATGGTGAGTTATCTGAGAACAATACATACAGATATGGACTAACGAATGTTATTAAGCCAGTAATATCTCTAGTAAGGTTATTTTCACCTGAATATAAAGCTGGCTTAAAAAAAGCTGATCAAATTATAGAAGTAAATGATATAAAAATTGAAAATAATTTAGATTTATTAAAGGCTTTTAATCAAATAAATTCAAATATTATAGATATAAAAGTACTTAGAGATAACGCTGTTGTTAACATTACATATACTCCAAAATATAATAAAGATGGATCTATTAATCATAGTTTCTCTTTATACTCCCCAACAAAAACAATAGAAGGAGAGTCTCTATCTTTCGCTCTATCAAATGGTATATCAATGTCTATTAGACTTTTTAAAGATACCTTAAATAGCATTTTTAGTTTATTTAAAAAGAAAACTGATGATATTAGAACAGTATTCACTGGCCCAATGAGAGCGTCTCTTATGATTGGTAATATTACAGTATTAGGCTTTGAAAACAGCATTACAAGCGGTTTTAGAGCTTTTCTATACCTATTAGCTATTGTATCAATTTCTTTGACTATTGCAAATCTATTACCTATTCCGGCCTTTGATGGTGGTCAAATGTTAATAGCATTGATAGAAATGATAACAAATAAAAAGATATCACCTAAGCATTATTGGGCAACTCAAATTTTTGGATTAGTATGTGTTGTAATTCTATTTTCCATTATGTATTTTATAGATTTTAGATACTTTTTTAGACAATTGTAAAAAAAATGTTATCTAATTTTTAATATTTTTATACCCCAATATCATAAAAGTGTGGTAATTTTTGACGTTTTTTAATTTTTGCCCCTTTATGAATCATAATACTAGGAATACAATATATGAATACGGAGGTGTTTATGAGTATTTCACACAAAGCAGCTAGGACTGCAATTGGAGCTGGATTGGATATTGCAATTAATCATGCAATAAAAAATCAAGAACAAGGCATAAATGATATTATAAATTTATTAAAAAAATACTTTAAACCAACTGATAAAGATAAAGAAAAATCAGGAACAAATGCTTTTGAAAATATGGCTAAATTCACAGAAGATCCAAACTCAAAATGGATGAGATATGCAAAAAAAATTTTTAATGATGTAGATCCAAAAATCATAAAAACTTTAATGTTAAATCTTGCATATGAAAGTGGATATAGAGGACTTAATACTGTTAGAAAAACAAGTGAAAAATATGATTGTAATGTCCCTTGGACAATGCTCTTTGATCCAACTAGTGCATGTAATATGCATTGTAAAGGTTGTTGGTCAGGAGAATATGGACCAAAACATAATCTTTCATATGAGGATATGGACTCAATCGTAACTCAAGGTAAAGAACTTGGAACTCATTTTTACTTACTTACTGGTGGAGAACCTTTAGTAAGAAAAGATGATATTGTAAAACTTGCATTAAAACATTCTGATTGTGTTTTCCATTGCTTCACTAATGGCACTTTGGTAGACGATAAATTCTGTCAAGATATGCTTAATTGTAAAAATATTATCTTAGCCATATCACTTGAAGGTTTTAAAGAACAAAACGACTTTAGACGTGGCGATGGTTGTTTTGATAAAGTAATGACAGCTATGGATTTATTAAAGAAATATAAACTTCCATTTGGTACTTCTATTTGCTGGACTAAACAAAACTGTGAAACAGTTATTAGTGATGAATTCTTAAAACTTTTAGTTGATAAAGGTTGTTTATGGGCTTGGTATTTCCATTTTATGCCTGTTGGACAAAATACTGGAAAAGAATTAATTCCAACAACAGAACAAAGAGAATTTATGCTTAAGACTCTTAGGAAAAAAAGAAAAGAAAATAATGATAATTTACTTTTCATGTTAGACTTCCAAAATGATGGAGAATATGTTGGTGGTTGTATTGCAGGAGGTAAACACTTCTTACACATCAATCCTAATGGTGATGTAGAGCCATGTGTATTCATCCACTACTCCACAGCAAACATTCATGAGAATACTTTATTAGAAGCACTACAGCAACCTTTATTCATGCAGTATAGACAACATCAACCATTTAATAAAAATATGTTTAGACCTTGTCCTATGCTTGAAAATCCATCTTATTTACCTAATATGGTAAAGGAAGCAAATGCTGAATCAACAGATCTTGAAGCTCCAGAAAAAGCAGAACATCTTGTTAGCAAAACAATTGAGTATGCTAAAGAATGGGCTCCAACTGCAGATAGACTTTGGGAAGAAAGATTAGCCGAAAAAAAAATGGCTAAATAAATTTAGACCAAAAAGCTTATAACACCGAAATAATTAATTATTATTTTGGTGTTTTTTTTAATTTGAATTATAGTCGTTAGACAATTCTTCAAATCTTACAATATTTCTATGGAAACCTAAATTAATCTTACCTGTTTCACCATTACGGTTTTTAGCAACTAAGACTTCTGTTTTTTGAATGATTGTTTCTTCCGCATTATTTCTATGTAATAGAATAACAATATCAGCATCTTGTTCAATTGAACCGGATTCTCTTAAATCAGCCAATCTAGGAAGTTGTCCATCAGTTTGTCTTCCAACCTGAGATAGAACAACTATTGGTATATTTAATTCACGAGTTAATTGTTTCAAAGTACGGGAAATGTTAGCAATTTGTTCATGACGAGGAACTGTATTATCTGTATTTTGAATTAACCCAATATAGTCAATAAACAAAATTTGAATATCATCCTCTCTCTTCATTTTTCTTGCTTGAGATCGAATATCACTTAATTGCATATTAGGAGTATCTTGAATAAAGAATTTCCTTTTTGAAAGGTTATCACAAGCATCAAAGATTTGTGACAATTCAGCTTCAGTTAATAAACCATTTCTGATATGAGAGAAATCAACCCTACTAATACCAGTTAAAGCTCTTTCTAACAAATCTGTAGCTTTCATTTCTAATGATAAA
Organism: Sphaerochaetaceae bacterium; assembly: GCA_963678415.1. Lineage (GTDB taxonomy): Bacteria > Spirochaetota > Spirochaetia > Sphaerochaetales > Sphaerochaetaceae > Pleomorphochaeta. Next base: position 857,669 of record OY782833.1, read on the forward strand.
AATCCGACTCTGTAATTATTCAAAGTCAACATATTAAGTGCAACTGTTAATGCAAAAGCTGTTTTACCAATAGAAGGTCTAGCACCAATTATTACATAATCTTGCTCTTTAAAACCACCAGACAAACGCTTATCTAAATCATTAAAGCCTGTACTATATCCAGTAAAACCATCTTCGCTGGTTCTTCTTTCAATATTATTAATTGTATCTAATAATAATTTAGTAGCACTATAATATTCCCCTGCTACATTACCCTTAGCGGCTAAAGTTGATAAAGAATTTTCACCATTATCAATTGTTGTTGATATATCTTGAGTTAAATCATATGCATCATCTTTTAATACCGTAGCTACAGTAATCAAACGTCTACGCATTGATAATTTCTTTATCATGTTTGCATAGATTAATGCAGTAGAAGAGGAAGGTGCCTCATTGGTAAGGCTTGAAATATATGGAAGACCTCCACATATCTCTAATTTATTTTTTTTATTCAAGCTATCTACTAAAGTAATTAAATCAATTCGACTACTTGAATTCTCATTAAAATAATCAAGCATCGTCTGGAACAACTCTTGATGTCCTGTTTTGAAGAAATCTCTTGGCTCAAGTATAGTAGATAATTCATTAATAATTGAATTATCTAACAGTATTGAACCTAGAATTGCTTTTTCAGCAGCTTCATCATTGGGCAAAATACGAGTATTGTTATCAAACGATGCCATATTATATTAACTCCTAATATCTTTATTCAGTTACAGGAGCTTCTTTTTCTTCTTCACTAGCAACTTCTTTTGCAGCAGCAGCAGCTTCTTCAGCAGCTTTCTTTTCAGCTTCTTTTGCAGCTTTTTCAGCAGCTTTCTTTTCTTCTGCTTCACGAGCTTTAATTTGAGCTTCACTTTCTACAACAAGTTTAACAGTAGCATAGTCTTTTTCATATAGGTGAACACGAACAGTATAGTTACCAACCATTTTGATCATGTTTGAAGGTACATCAATTTTCTTTCTTTCAATTTCGATACCTTCTTTTGATAAAGCTTCTTGAACAGTTGCAGAAGAAACACTACCAAATAATTTACCTGTATCACCAGCTGAAACAACTAAATTTAAAGTTAAATCATCTAATTTTTCTTTTAAGCTAGCAGAAGCTTGTCTTTTTTCAGCTTTTCTTGCTTCAATTGCTTTTGCACGACTATTTACAATAGACATATTAGTTTTATTGTAAACTACTGCAAATCCTTGTGGTAATAAATAGTTACGAGCATAACCATCTTTTACTACTACTACATCACCCTCTTCACCGAGGTTTATAACATCCTGATTAAGAATAATCTTCATATTGAAAACTCCTTCTCTCTTACTTTCTATATGTAAACCATGTCTCCGTAACACCAAATATTGGTAGTCCGACGACAGCAACTATGTTCAAACCTTGAAATAGTATAACCAAGAACAATGTAAGTCCAAAAACTCTAGCTGCTCTAGTATGATATCCTTTAGCTCTTCTCTTATATAAGAAAATTGCTAAGGCTTGAATTGAAAACAATAATGCCAAATATAATAATAAGTTTATCACAATTAAAGAAATACTCAATGAATAATCAATAAATACTCCTAAAAGCAATAATATTAAACTTGCTAAGAAGGCCCACATAAAACCTTCTGGTAGTTTCCAATTTTTTACTCTTTCATCAAAACTCTCATCCCCAAAATACTTTGGAGTAGAAAGTGCAAAGAAAGCATTAAAGCCAAATATACCAGCACCCAAAGGCAATAACATTGAAAAAACAACAACTCTTAAAGTTGAAAACAACTCTTGAGTAGGAACACCTAATAAAAGAGATGTTTGTTGTGATTCCTGATTCAAAAATGCATTCAAGGCATCAACTATTGCTTTATCCACAGCCAAAGCCATTTCAGAATTAGATTTGAACCAAAAACCTACTATTACCATTACAAGGGCAACAACCAATGAGCTGGCTATATATCGATATAACAATCTATAACCATCTAAAAGGACCCAAACGATTGAACTTCCTATAAGAACTATCGGTAAGAACAACCCAATAGAGAGCATACCCATTACACTTTTATCAGCGAACTGATTTCTTACTGGAAAAATTTCCATTATAAGAACAAATACTAATAAACATAGTAAAGCTAATAAAGTTTTAGCTCTCTCTCTACTACGAGAATAATAAAATAATAAAGGTAGCACTAATAAAAACGAAGTAAACCCAACAAAATAAAATACTGCACTCATTACTAATGCAAAATATATTGAATTATTTCTTCGATCTATTACAACCATACAATACCTATTATTTTTTCTCGAAAGGTAAGTATCCTAAGATACGAGCCTTTTTAATCTCAGCAGTAACAGCTCTTTGGTGTTTTGCACAGTTACCAGTAATACGTGCAGGAAGAATTTTACCTCTTTCTGTTGTATATCTCTTTAACTGATCAGGATTCTTATAATCAGGTGCACTTTCGTTAGCACAGAATCTACAAACCTTTTTTCTAAAACCGCCACGGCGACCTGTATTTTTTCTAGGTGCTTTACTGTCTTTCTTTTCGTCTTTAGCGTCATTTTTTTCGCGCATTATTCGTTTCTCCTTAGATCTTAAAATGGAATATCATCGGCAAAATCTTCTGGTCCGCCATTCATTGGAAAATCATCTACTGAATCATTCATATTTTTATTAGTATTCATATTATTTGAATAACTGTTACCAGTATTTCCAAACTGTTGATTTCCTTTGTTATTATAGCTTTGAGAATTTTGACCATTATAGCCTTGATTTTGATTTCCATTATTCACATAAGCTTGTCGGTTATTATTATTAGAACTACTTCCCAACAAACTCAAAGAATTTACAATGACTACAACTTTACTTCTTTTTTGTCCATTAGTTTCCCAAGTTTGTTGGTCCAAATATCCTTGGACTGAAACTTGTTGACCTTTTGTAAGATATTGACTAACCCCTTCAGCAGCTTTTCCAAAATATGAACAGTCAAAAAAGCTTACGCTATCATTCCAAGAGCCATCTTGAGATTTCTTTCTTCTGTTAACTGCAAGAGTAAAAGAACAAATAGCAAATCCTGTATTTGTATAACGCATTTCACAAGGGCGAGTTAGTCTACCAACTAACGCAACAATATTTAAATCAGTAGCCATATACCATCTCCATTTTCAATTAATTAAACTTATTTTTCTTTCTTTACAAATAAGAACTTAACAATTGAGTTATTTAGTAAGAACTTTTTCTCAAAAGAAACAATAGTTGAAGGGTCTGCTGATAATTCATAGTAATAATAGTGACCTTTGTCTTGTTTCTTCATTTCATAGGCGAATAATTTAACGCCCAAGTCTTCTTGCTTAGTGATTTCAACACCAGCTTCCTCAAATAAACTGGAAACTTGGTTAAGACCAGCTTGAGTATCTTCTTCATTTGCTTTGAAGATTACTGTGAACTCATAATTTCTCATGCGTCCTCCTTACGGACATTAGATCCACATTTAGTGGATAAAGAGGCTTCTTTATAATCCATTTATAATATTATAAAGCGTGTGTTTGCCATTCAAACACATCAACTGACACTGTTCGCTAGAAAACCGCCGGAAGAATAACCGACGGTTAGTAGCCAGGTACTGCTTTAAGCAGCAAAAGCAAAATTGCCTAAGAATTACTTATTTTTATGTCTATTCTTTCTTAGTTTTTTCTTTCTCTTGTGAGTTGCAATCTTATGCTTTTTTCTTTTTCTTCCACAAGGCACTGTAAAGCTCCTTAAATATGATTTTTCGGTTATATTGTCACAACGTGACCCGAAGTAATTTAATAATTATTCATTATAAGTTTGCAATAAATATAAGATAATGTCAATCAACCTATTTTTGAGCAAACCTCTATTAGAATATTGATTTTATAACTATTTTTCAAGGTTAAAACTATAAAATTATATGAGTTTTTTAAACTTTGAATTAATTATAATTAAATGTATCTTTTTATTGTTCAATATTGTTAATAATTTATAAAAGAGTATATAATACATCTATAAGCTGGGGAGAGAAAAATGAAGGTATTAATATTTGGATTAGGTGTAAATGGTGGTGGATTTACAGCTGCTAAATATTTTCTAGAACATAACCATCAAGTTTTAGTATCAGACATAAAAAATGAAAATTCTTTTGAAAAGGCTTTAAAGGTTTTAAAAGAATTAGGAGCAAAATTTCGATTAGGAGAACATCAAATTGAAGATTTCTTATGGGCTGATTTGGTTATAAAAAATCCAGGAATTCTTCCAAGCAATAAATATCTACAATATGCAAAGCATATTACAACAGATTTTGCTTATTTATTTGACAATTTTAATCTAGATAAAACTAAAATAATTGGAATAACAGGAACAAAGGGGAAAACCACTACTTCTCATGCGATTTACCATGTTTTAAAAAAATCAGGATATAACGCAAAATTAGTTGGAAATATGGGAATTAGCGCATTTGAAATTGCTTCATACTTAGAAAAATCAGAAAACACAATAGATTTTCTTATATGTGAATTTTCATCATGGCAATTAAGGGATACTTTCTTGTACATGAAAAATGAATTTCCACAAACACAAATATCAATATTTACAAACCTTCTTGAAGATCATCAAAACACATACGATTCTATGGAAAGATATCTACAAGATAAACTAAAACTTTTTAATAAAAATACTAAAATTGCAATTTGTCCAAAAGCTTTTGAGAACACAATCAAAGAAATTACAAATTTAAAAAAGAAAAATATAATTTTCAGCGATGAAAAAATTGATAAAGAATTCTTAGAAAAACCTGAATTAATTCCTGCATATAAGGCTTTATTAGCTCTAAATATTAAAAAAGAAAATATTTTTAAACATTTAAATACTTTTAAAGGCGTTGCTCATAGAATTGAATGGGTTGGTTTTTTAGATAATATACTATTTGTTAATGATAGTGCTGCAACAATACCTGAAGCAATAGAATTTAGCATATCACATTTTAATAAAGTAAATGTTCATCTAATTTGTGGTGGTACAGATAAAAATTTAAAAGTAGATTATATGATTAATACTATTAGAAAAGCAAAATCATTAACTCTTTTAGATGGTTCTTTTACCCAAAATAAATTAATACCATATTTAAAAGATAATAATATAAAATTTTATGGACCATATCATAATATGAATAATGCTTTTGATAACACTCTAGCTTTAGCAAAAGAAGATGATTCAATTAGCATGAAAGTTGTATTGCTTTCCCCTGGAGCAGCTAGTTTTGATTTATTCATTAATGAATTTGATAGAGGAAATCAATTTAAAAAATTAGCAAAACAAATTATCGATAAATAGAATTTCTTACCTTTTCAGCAAGCTTATAACCCTTATATAAAATCTTATTAATAGGTAAATCTAATGTTGGAACTCTTTTCAAAATTTCACCACCAAAAGAAGTCTTGAAAAGAGTCAAGCTTTTAAGGTGTTTAGAATTTGTCTCATCCCCTATTCCATACAAATCATAAATTTTAATATTTTGCTCTTTTAAATTATCTATTGCAAAATCTTGTATTGAATAACTAGCTGATATATTATCAATCTTTTTTGAAGCCCCTAATAAATATACGGCTAAAGATTTGGAAGAAATTAAAATAATTCCACCTACAACTTCTTCATTATAATAAGCAAATAATAGTTGAACTTTAACATCTTTTTTAGTAGTTAAAATTTTAGAAACATAATCATAACTTCTAGGTTGAAAACCATCTCTTTTTGCTGTCTCAACATAAATATTATACCAAATATCAATATTTTCTTTGTTTATATCTACACTAACAGTTTTTATAATATCTTTATTTTTATTTAAATTTCTTTTTGCTCTTTTCTTATATTTCGCTTTTATATTTTCAATAGAATCATCTAAATCAATTCTAATAGTTAACTCCGGTTGAACACTTTCCTTATTTAAAATAAAGCTTTTAGAGAAATCTAATTCATTAGAATATTCATAAGGTAAATCAATTTTAAAAAATACAATTTTATTAGTTATTAGTTTGTTTATAAGAAGTAAAGCTGTTTTTAACTTTTCTTGATCCAAAAGAGTATTGTTATAAAGAGAAACTGGAGAAAAAGGAATATAAGCAATACAAAAGTTCATAAGCAAGGATTTAGTTAATACAATAATTTCATAACTAAATTCATCATCTATAATCAAAAATGCAGTTGCATCCCAGTTGTTATGGCTTTTTATTTCTGCCCAATATTCACTAACAAAAGGATTTTTTACACTTAATTCATTTAAACCAATCTTTTTAACATTCATTTTTAGATTATAAACCCTAATTGCTAATTATCTCAACTCTTACATACCCTTCCATATCCCAATATCTATTTACTGGTGTGGTATAACCATTCCATCTAAAGTTAAAATAAATAAGATCTAAAGAATTTAAGCCTGAAGGTATTCTAATATTATATCCATATTTTTTTGCTGGAACAGTTCTATTTTCATAAGTAATACTTGAACTTTGGTTTTGAACATTACTATCAGCTTCAATATAATTATATGTAGTAGATCCCCATGGCCAACTACTTACTGAGAAAGTTTTATTAGATAAAGTTTCATTTAAATAAATTGGAACGCTTGGATAATTATTTTGTGAAAATAATGTGTCATCAACTGGTACAAAATAATTTGAAAAATAAATATTCAATGTATAATTTTTTGTCGAACCATAATAACTCCAGTAATTATAATTACTATAAAGATAAATATTAAAATTTTCAGTTTGATTTGGTACACTTAAGTCGTAATCAGCAGTTTGATATTGGATTGTTGATTGATTATAATCAATACTTTGAGAATTTGCAGAAAGTATAAAAAGCGGTTCTTCATTAGGATTCCATATGCCATATATTTCTAAAGGCACACCAGGGGGTGCCACCTCTATTCTTTCGCTAGCAAAAATAAAAGTTGCAAGTGTTGTCATAAATAGCAATAAAATTAATCTTTTAATTTTCATATTCCCGTCTCTTCTTCCTTATTTCACTCATAATCTAACATGAAAAAATAAATATAACAAGATTATTAACTATTTATTTATTAAAAAGATTACAAATATGGACAAATTTATTGACAATTAATACCAATCATATTAATCTTATGACATGAGAACAGCAAGAATTATTAAATCAATTTCGATTTTATTTTTATTATATATTTTTTCAGTATCTTTTTGTTTTGCCTACGATCCAAGTTCAGAAACAAAAGCGGGCTACTTTGATATTGAAGAGATTACTTATACTCCAATAGTTACGAATACTGATGGTATAAACTATTATCAAGGGTATGGTTCTAGCAAAACTGTTAAAGTTATTAAAATTGCTGATTTGTACAACGCTACCACATCTAGTGAAAGTTATAAGGCTATCCCTCATATTAATATTGAAAATTACACTGCAACTCTTTCTAATCATTATGATCCTAATTCTGATGGTTATAAAGCCTGGTCTTGTAATTTACTTGCTAAAGTATCAGTTGATTATAGATACAGAAATGATGAAACTTTCTATTTTGAACTTGGTACTAATGATCAAGTATATGAAGATGATGGATACGACCCTGTAAAAACATATCTATATCATAGAGCATATCTTCCTGATATTGCTCGGAGTTTTACAATAACATTATATTATATAATTGATGAATCTTCTGAAACTCTACCTACAAATGCATATCTATATCTTGATACCGATGGGCCAACAAACTATTATTTATTCTATATACAAAATAATGTAAGTGAAATAATTTTCTATAATAGTAATTTAACAGATAGTATGACAATTCCTACAGTACCAGCTTTTGATCCAGAGCCTTCATCTTTCTTAAATATCAATGCTAGTAAACCTAGTAGTTGGACTGAAAGCAGTTTCTTTGATAATCTCGGATCAACTAATCTAGAATGGATTGTTTCTCTCCAAGCTGGGACAAACACTGGAAATACAACAAATAATGATTATTATGTTGGTTTACAAATTACGAGTAAAAATGATTTTAATCTGATATCAACAAATCCAGGCTCAGGGATAAAAGAAATTCCTTATTCCCTTAAGTTAAGTAAGAGAAACAATAGACCTAATAGAACAGTTACAGTCGATGCCAATGATATAATAAAAGTTGATAACATTAGTGATAGTGAAACTAGAGATTTTTATATCTATTCATATTCAAATGCATCAACCTATAATTTAAATGCTGGAAAATTTTCAGATACAATTTATTTAAACTTTATAACTGATTTAACTCAAAATGATTCAAGTTTTACTGATTCAATTGATGTATTCTAAATTAATTAAAAAGGCTTATTGATTATTGCAATAAGCCTCTTATATTTTCTAATGGTCAGATTTTAATCCCGCTCCACAGATAGTGATTAAGCTATCACTTAATTTTCCATTATTATCACAATATTCTAGATATGCTGCATAATTAGCTGCTGTGGTATGTTCGCAATATATACCTTTTTTTGCTAAAATTTGACGAGCTTCAAGAATTCTATCTTCTGGAGTATGAATAAATTTAATATGATATTTATAAGCAAATTCTAATATCTCTTCACCTCTCATAGGTTCTCCTATTGCAATACCTTCAGCTAAAGTAGCTTTAATATTTACTTTTACTGGTTTATGGAGATTATTCTGCTTTGCTGCATAAAGAGGATCGCAAAATTCACTTTGTATTGCATAAATGTTGGGCATATGATCAATTACCCCGCTTTCTAATAAATGTTCAAGACCATGAATAACTCCTAAATACAATGTTCCATTACCAACTGGAATAAAAATATTTTCTGGAATCCTTTTTAATTGTTCATACACTTCATAAATATATGTTTTTGTACCTTCATAAAATAATGGATTAAAAACATGGTTAGCATAATAAACATTATCGTTTTCAACTTTTTCTCTGCAAACATCTGCACAGTGGTCTCTAGAACCTTCTACAATATTTACTTTAGCTCCATGAGCTTTAATCATATCTATCTTTTTAGGAGAAGTTCCCTCTGGTACGAATATTTCACATTCAATGTTTGCTTTTGCACTATAAGCTGCAATACTATTTCCAGCATTTCCACTACTATCTTGAACAACAGATTTAACTCCAATTGATTTACAATGAGATATTAATACTACAGCACCCCTATCTTTAAAAGATAAAGTTGGCATCATATAATCCATTTTTAAAAATAAATCATTATCAAATTTAACAATTGGGGTTAAACCTTCACCAAGAGATACATCCTTCCAGCTATCACCCTCGAGTGCTAAAAATTTTCTATATCTGAATAGACTCCATTCATTTTTATCAATTTCATCCAAACTAAATTTTGGAGGGGTAAAATCTAATTTCCAAAGTCCACCACATTCACATTTTGGTAAAAGAGTATTTAGTGGAACATGCTTTTTACATTTTGAACAAACAAAATCCATAATTAATTCTCCATTTCAGCAATAACTTCCATCTCTACTAAAGAGTTATGATGCAAAGTAGAACAAGGAACCACAATTCTTGCTGGTTTATGATTAAGTAAATATTTTGAATAAATCTCATTAATAATATCCCAATTATTAATATCTGAAATATATATACGAGTCTGAACTATTTGATTTTTTGTTATTCCAGCTTTTACTAAAATATAATCAATATTCTTTAAAACTTGATTAAATTGACTATCAATATCTAAGCCAATTATTTTACCACTCTTAAAATCTATTGGTAACTGTCCAGATACATACAACATTCCATTTGAAATAATCGCAGGTGAATAATGACCTTTATTATTATAATCTAATACTATTTTTTTCATATTATTCCTTTATTTATTTATTTGTTCTAAAGAATAAACATCACGTCTTCTATGCTTTAATAATGGTAATTGAGCCCTTACTTCTTCTACATAATTTAAATCAATATCATTAATTATTACATGTTCTTTTTCATCAACTTGAGATACAATTGCTCCCCAAGGATCTACTACAATGCTATGGCCCCAGGACTTATATGAAGCATCTAAATCTCTAGAGGGAGCTGTCCCAATTGCATAAACTTGATTATTCAAAGCTTGAGACCTAAACATAACTTGCCAATGAGATGGCCCTGTTGTCATATTAAAAGCAGCAGGAACAAAAATTACTTTTGCACCTTTTAAAGTCATTAATCTTGCAAGTTCAGGGAATCTAAAATCATAACAAATACAAAGTCCCATTATTCCAAATTCAGTTTCAAAAGTAGTAATTTGATTTCCAGGGCTTAAAGTTTCTGACTCTTTAAAATATTGTCCCCCCTTTACATCAATATCAAACAAATGCATTTTTCTATGTTTTGCTATTTGCTTGCCTGATCTATCGAATACATAAGCTGTATTATATACTTTATTATTTTTATCCAATTCAGCAACTGATCCAGCACTTAAATAAACATTATTTTCTTTGGCAATATTAGAACATTCCCTCCAAACCGTATCCATCTCTCTTTCAGCATATAGTGGAAAGTTTTTTATTGCATAAGGACAATTAAACATTTCAGGAAGTGCTATAAAATCTACATCATTAGGAATTTGAGTTTTAATAATTTTTTTAACTAAATCTAATGAATCTTTTTTTTCTTTTTGAACTTTCATTTGAATCTGAGCTATTTTCATTATCTTTTCCCCCTTACTACATCTAGATAACTATAAACAGTAACTTTGTTAATCCCTAGTTTATCAGCTACCTGTTCAATACTACCTTTCATCAAAAAAATTCCTTTAGAATCCATAAAGCTAATTTTTTCTATCTTTTCTTCTCTAGATAAATTTTTAGGCTCACAATCTAATAATATGTTATCAATTAAGGAAGTTATCATATTCTCAACATGTAAATCATCATTATTTATCTCTAAATCATAATCAAATAAATCATTGTCGATAAAACTTAAAACATTATCATCAACATTAGGTAGAAAAGTTTTTAAATATTCAATTTCATTAACTACTTTACTTGTATCTATATTGATACATAATGCTCCGATTAACTTATTATCTATATCTCTAATTAATAAAGTTGAAGATCTAATAATTTTATTATTTGCTGTTTTAAAATAATAATTACTAACATGATCATCTTTTAAATTTTTTGAAAATATCACCTGTTTTACAATATGATCAAAACTTTGGCCAACTTTTCTATTTGTAATTTTAGAATTTTCAACATGTACAACAGAATGCTCAGGATCCGATAAATCATGAAGCACTACCTCACAATCTTCCCCAAAGGTTTCCACAATCATCTTTGACATTAATATATATGGTTTAAAAATTGGATTATTTTTCATAATACATCTCCCTATTGTAATTTCGCCCTACATGCAATATCTATTTCTTTTATAACTTGATCTTTAGAAATCAAATACGCTTTTTCATACAAATTACAAACAGGACAAATATGAACAGGAATAATTAAAACTTTATCTCCGATTTTAACTTTATTATTAAATTCTTCATTATTAATAATGGCATGTTCATCAAAGACTTTCTCAATATACAAATTATCGAATCCCAAAATTGTACCTTTCCCTATAGTTGAGCAAATACCTGCAGTTCTTTCTTGCATGGTTAGCCCTTTTGCCCCAACATCCAAAATCACTCTTTCTTTTGTTGGTTTACTTATAACTGTAGCAAGTACTTTAGCAGCACATCGACTTTTATCATTTATTGCATTAGCTTGAGCAGCATCCATAAATATATATGTTCCAGGTCTTATTTCAGTTATACCTTTTAAGATTGGAGCTTTATTAAACAAAGTTGGTGTTGATCCATAACTTATCACTTCACATTTTAAATTTTGTTTTTCTGCAATAGCAGCAAAATCTAAAGTTCTTTGTTGTGCATTAATAGATATTTGTAAGCAATCAGCTACTGTTTTTGCTGAATAAGAATTACCATCATGGGAAAAAATACCTTTAAATTTTATATTTTCACTTTCTTTTATTTGAGATAAAAGTTTTATAAAATCATCTTTTTCTATAACCCCACTTCTATTTTCTCCAACTTCAATTTCAATTAATATATTTGCGATTAAATCATATTTAGAAAAAATTTTTTGAACATTAATTAATTGTTCAATTGAATCAGCACCAAATGAGATTTTTATATCCTTAGCTAATTTTGCAATTCTCTCTAACTTAATATCTCCAACAATTTCATTAGCAATAAAAATATCATCTAACCCATTTTTAGCCATAACCTCTGCTTCACCCACTTTTGCTACAGCAATACCTTTAGAGCCATATTCTACTTGGATTTTTGCAATTTCAGGCATTTTATGGGTTTTGGTATGAGGACGTAATAAAACTTTATTATCATTAGCATAGGTTTGCATAAATTCTATGTTTTTTAACATTATTTCTTGATCAATTATTAAACTTGGCGTATCTAATTCTTTATAATTCATATTCTTACTTCCCTTATATAATAACTTTATATATAAAATTATATGATGTCAATATAATTTTTTATATGCATTATATAAAAAAAACAAGCAACAAATATTTCTATTCATTGCCTGCAATAATTAATTAAATTACCTATTAACCAACTTCACCGTTAACATATACTTTTGCTGTTAAAGTTTTTCCATCAGAGGATTTAATTGCCTTTCCATCAACTTTTACAACACCGTCTTCAGTGTACATTGGCATTTCAAAGAATTTGCTACCTTTTACATAAAATCTATCTTCTTCAGGAGCACTTGTGCCTTCTGGTAATAAAGTAGTACCTACTTCAAAATCATCAGCAAATAATACTTCACAAGTTGAATGATCTTCATCACCCTTCTCTGTTGCTGCTAATAACATACCTCTAGATTTAACACCTCTAAATTTAGCTGGTTTTAAATTTCTTACAAGTACAATATTTTTATTTAATAATTCTTCAGCACTATAATATGGAACGATTGAAGAAACAATTGTTCTATCATCATTTTCATCGCCAGTATCAAGTTTTAAAATATAAAGCTTATCCCCTTCAGGATGTTTTTCAACTTCAACAATTTTACTTACTACTAAATCAACACGTGCAGCAAAATCTTCAGCTACGCTTAAAGTTTCTTTATTTTCTTCCACTTTATTATCTCCCTTATTATTATCTCTATCAGATTGTTTTCCATTAAATCTTTTTCTAAAGTCTTCAATTTGTTCATCTTCTATCTTAGAGAATAATAATTCAATATTTCCTATTTCATTAATATTTTCAAATTTACCTAAATCAGACCAATTTGCGTCTTCACATTTTACAAAACTCAAAATTTTCTTACTAGTTACAGGCATATAAGGTTCTACTAAAATTCCTAAATCTCTAATTAAATAAACTAAAGTTCTTAATAATTTAGCAGCACTTTCTGGATCTTCTTTTCTAGTTCTCCAAGGTTCTCCATCTTGGAAAGCCTTATTGCCGATAGAAGATAAGAAGAAGATATTTCTTAGGGCATCTCTTTCGCCAGCTTTTTCTAATAAACCATCAATAGTTTTTTCTTTCTCTATAATTTGTGCTATTAATTCAGAATCCAGTTCACCTTCAGGAAGTTTTCCATCATAGAATCTATTAATAAATGTTAAAGTTCTATTTACAAGGTTTGATAAATTACCAATTAATTCACCATTTACTTTTTCTTGGAAATCAGACCAAGAGAACATAACATCTGATTTTTCAGGTCTGTTATAGAACATATAGAAACGCCATACATCACTAGGAACGCCTGTATCCATAACATCGTTACCAAAAATACCAACTCCCAAACTTTTAGAGAACTTTCCACCTTCATAGTTTAAATACTCTGTGGAACTCATATGATGTAACATAGTCCAATTTTCACCAGTAGCTAATAAAGAGGAAGGGAAAATAACAGTATGGAAAGGAATATTATCTTTACCAATAAATTGGAACAACTCAGTATCTTCTGGGCTATACCACCATCTTTTCCAATCTTCAACAGCATAAGCAGAAATTGAAATATATCCTATTGGAGCATCGAACCAAACATAAAATACTTTATCCTCATAACCTTTTTTAGGAACTGGGATACCCCATTTTAAGTCTCTAGTAATTGCTCTTTCTTTTAAACCATCTCTAATCCAGCTCTTTGTAACTTGGACTGCATTCTTTGCCCAAAAACCTTTAACTGAAGCTTCATTCATCCAAGCTTCCAACATAGGTAACACTTTTGGTAAATCAATATATAAATGCTTTGTTTTTCTAACTTCTGGGGTAGCACCACAAACACTACAGTGTGGATCAATTAATTCAGTAGGTTCTAAAAGAGTTGAACAATTATCACATTGGTCTCCTTTAGCATTCTCACTATGGCAGTGAGGACAAGTTCCTAAAACAAATCTATCTGCTAAGAACCTTTGACAATTTGGACAATATAGTTGTTCAATTTCCCCTTCTCTAATATATCCGTTTTCATCAACTTTATTGAAAATGTGTTGAACAATTTCTGTTTGCTTTTCAGTACTAGTTCTACCAAAATAATCAAAGTTAATATTAAACCAATTATATATATCTCTATGAATAACATGATAATGATCACAAAGCTCTCTGGGGGTTACGCCTTGTTGTAAAGCTCTAGTTTCAGTTGCTGTACCATACTCGTCAGTCCCACAAACATATAATGTTTCATATCCTTTTGATCTACAAAATCTAGCAAAAACATCAGCCGATAACACTTGAGTTAAATTTCCCAAATGAGGAATGTTATTTACATAAGGTAATGCAGAAGTTACTAGTCTTTTTTTCTTCATTAAAACCTCCAGGTAATCCCATAAAATGCAATAAAAATAAAATATTTTTTTTTGCACAAAAATTCAATAATACTTTTGCTATAATATAGTCGAAATAACAAATTTTCAACCTATATAGAATTATTAATATAAATTTATTATCAATTATTTCATATTTAACATAAAACTAAGTATTATTCGAAAATTGCTTGACCTCGATAGTAAAACATAGTTACATTTAAGATATGAAGAGAAAAACTCTTGAGGAGAAAACATGGATCAAGAATCTTTCAAACCAGCAAATAAGAAATTGAATATTAGTCCTAAATTAATAATTGGATTGATTATTGCTGTAATAGTACTAGCTTCAGCTATGTCAAGTTTCTTCGTTGTTGACCAAACAGAACAGGCTGTAGTTACTCGATTCGGAAAGTACAGTAGAACAGTTGGCCCGGGCTTACAAACTAAAATTCCTCTAGGAATTGAAAAAGCTTATAAAGTTCCAACTCGTGTTGTTCAAACAATGACTTTTGGTTATAGAAGCACAATCAACACTAGCCCTTTAATTGCTAGTACAGATTATCCTTCTGAATCAATCATGCTAACAGGGGACTTAAATATCATTGACTTAGAATGGATTGTTCAATATCAAATCAGCAATCCAGAACATTGGTTATTTAATGTAAGAGAAAAAGAAAAAACAATTAGAGATATAAGTCAAAGTGTAATGAACCAACTAGTAGGGGATTTACCTATTCTATCTGTAATGACTAGTAAAAGAACAGCTATAGAAGTTGACGCTCAAAATCAAATGCAAAATACATTTGATTCATATGGCCTTGGAATTAAAGTTGTAACTGTTAAATTACAAAACATTGTACCACCTGAGGGAACAGTTCAAAATGCTTTTGAAGATGTTAACAAAGCTATTCAAGATATGAATAGATACATAAATGAAGGTAAAGAACAATACAACTCAATCATTCCTAAAGCACAAGGTGAAGCAAAACAACAAATTCAAATTGCAGAAGGTTATGCAAAAGAAAGAGTTAATAATGCTAAGGGTGATGTTGCTAGATTTAATAGCATGAGAGAAACTTATGAAAACAGTAAAGAAATTACTGCCGATCGTCTTTATATCGAAACAATGGAAGAAATTATGTCTAACAGTAATAATAACTTAACACTAATCGATAAAGATTTGGAAAATTTCTTACCAATTTCACAAATCCAAAATGCTTCCACCTCAGCACCTGCTACAGTAGTTGATCAAAATACAACAGGAGGTACTAACTAATGAAAAAATTTGTAACAACTCTAGTTGTAATATTTGCACTATTAATTGTATTTGTTTTACTTGGACCTTTCTATATTCTAAACGAAGGTGAACAATCAGTAGTAACTAGATTCGGTAAAATAATAGATAGTGAAAATGAAGCTGGCTTAAAATTTAAAGTTCCATTTATTGATAATGTTTTAATATATCCAGAAAAGATATTATCTTGGGATGGTGAAGCACAAAGAATTCCAACTAAAGAAAATCAATTCATCTGGGTTGATACTACTGCTAGATGGAAAATTAGTGACCCAGCTAAATATTATGAAACTGTAAATACTTTAGATAATGGTATTTCTAGATTAAATGATATCTTAGATTCAACAGTTAGAACAGTAATTTCAGAGAACCCATTAAATGAAGCTGTTAGAAATTCTAACCAGATTAATGAAATGGAAGTAGAAGAGAATGTTCAAAACTTAGATAATCTACAAGATGCAGAAAATTTAAGAAATTTAACTAAAACAACAACACTTCAAGAAACTATTAATATCGGACGTGAAGGACTTTCTTCAAAGATGTACAATATGGCAAGCACCTTTACTGATGCTTATGGTATTGAATTAATAGATATAGTAATCCGTCAGATTAGATACAGTGATGATTTAACTCAAAGTGTTTATGAAAGAATGATCAAGGAAAGAAATCAAATCGCTGAAGCTTATAGATCTTATGGTCAAGGACAATTGGCTCAATGGAGAGGTAAAACTGAAAGCGAACAAAAGAATATTATTTCTTCTGCATATGCAGAAAGTGAAGAAATAAAGGGTGTTGCTGATGCTGAAGCTGCTGATATTTATGCAAAAGCTTATGAAGCTGATCCTACTTTCTTTAAGATTTGGAGAACCTTAGAATCATACAAAAAAACAATTCCTGACTTAAATAAAGTATTAACAACCGATATGGATTACTTTGATTTATTATATGGAATCGACACACAAAAATAATTTAAAAAACAAAATAATTATTTGATATATAAGCTTGGATACATTTGTTGTATTCAAGCTTTTTTTATAATAATACAAAAATCTTTGAATAATTATTAGCCATTCTTAAATAATTATTAATATTTCTTAAATATTTATGTATAAATATTAAATAATACTTGATTTTAATGAATATCTATTGTATAAATATGCTAAATATTATTGGGAGGCGTAAAATGATTAACGTCGGAGTGATTGGAGCAACAGGTTATTCTGGAGCTAAACTAGTAGAATTATTATTAATCCATCCTGAAACTAATATTGTATACCTAGGATCTAAAAATCATGCAGGTAAGAAATTAAGCGATATTTATGGAAATTTCTCACCATTTAAAGATTTACTTTTAGAAAATATAGATATATTAGAAGTTAGTAAAAAGTGTGATGTAATTTTTCTTGCACTACCTAGTAAAGTTGCAAAAAACATTATTAGCCAAGAAATCTTAGATAATACTGTAGTAATTGATTTAGGTGCTGATTTTAGATTAGAAGACCCAGTAGATTATGAAAAATGGTATAAAGCAGAAGCTCCAACAGCAGATATATTAAGCCAAGCTGTTTATGGCTTAACTGATATCTATAAAGATAAAGTAAAGCAAACCAAGCTTATTGCTAATCCTGGTTGTTATACAACTTGTTCAATCCTTAGCTTAGCTCCACTAGTATATAACAAATTAATAGATATTAATTCAATAATTGTTGACGCTAAAAGTGGTGTTACAGGTGCAGGAAAGAGTTTAAATTTCAACTCTTTATACTGCGAGGCAAATGAAAACATAAAAGCATATGGGATTACAACACATCGGCACACTCCTGAAATAGAACAAGAATTAAGCAAACTTGCAAAGGAGAAAATTGTTATCCAATTTACTCCTCATCTAATTCCAATGAATAGAGGAATTCTTGCAACTTGCTATGCAAAACTAAAAGATAGTGTTTCATCAGAAAAAATTGATGAAGCTTATAAATCATTCTATAAGGATTGTGAATTTGTTAACTATTTAGGTCCTAATAAAAGTGTTGAAACAAAATATGTAAAAGATACTGATAGAATTGATATAAGTTTTACTATTGATGAAAGAACCAACAATATTATTGCTTTAGGAGCAATAGATAATCTAGTAAAGGGAGCAAGTGGACAGGCAATTGAAAATATGAATCTACATTTTGGATTTGATCAGTACCTTGGCCTTAAAAAATTTGCTTCTACCCCTTTATAAGGAGATACGATGTATAACATTTTAGAAAATCCGACATTGCCAAAAGGCTATAAAGCTAATGGAATTGCAAGTGGATTAAAGAAAATAAAAAAAGATTTATCACTTATTGTAAGTGACACATTATGTAATTGTGCAGGCACATATACTACAAATAAAGTTAAAGCAGCACCAGTTATTTGGGATAAAAAAATTACTTCTAATAAAATAAAAGCAAAAGCAATAATTGTTAACAGCGGAAATGCTAATGCTTGCACCTCTCTTCAAGGAGAAAAAGATAATGAAGAAATAGCTCAAACTGTTGCTAGTAATTTAAATTGTGAAAAAGAAAATGTTTTAGTTTGTTCAACAGGTGTTATCGGAGTTACTCTTAATATGGAAACCTATAAGAAAGGAATTAATAACATAGTCAAAACGATAGCTTATGAAGATGAAAAACTTATAAACTTTAGTGAAGCTATTAAAACTACTGATACTATTAATAAAATTGTAAGTGTTAAATTAAATATTGATTCAAAAGAAATTACAATCACTGGTATGGCTAAAGGATCAGGTATGATTCATCCTAATATGGCTACAATGCTAAGTTTTATTGTAACCGATGCTGATATAGAACAAGATACACTACAAAATTTACTAGGAAATACGATTGAAGACACCTACAATATGATTAGTGTTGATGGGGATACTAGTACAAACGATACAGTACTATTTTTATCAAATGGAGCTGCAAATAATAAGCAAATACTAAAAGATACATCTGATTATGAAACATTTAAAGAAGCTTTTATGTATGTAAATACTTATTTAGCTAAAGCAATCGTAAAAGATGGAGAAGGCGCTAGTAAGTTTATTGAAGTATCCGTAAATGGTGCAAAAACTCAAAAAGATGCTAAAAACATTGCAAAATCAGTTATTAATTCAAGTCTAGTAAAATGTGCATTCTTTGGAAGTGATGCAAACTGGGGAAGAATTCTTTGTGCTATGGGATACAGTGATAGTGAATTTGATGTTAATAATGTTTCAATAATTTTCAAAAGTGAAAAAGGATCAATCAGTGTTGTAAAGAACGGGGTTCCAATACAATTTGATGAAGATTTGGCAAAAACAATTTTACTTGAAAACACTATTGATGTTGTAATTACTTTAGAAGATGGGTCAGCTAATGCTACAGCTTGGGGCTGTGATTTAAGTTATGATTATGTAAAGATTAATGGAGACTATAGAAGTTAAATATTATGGAAAACAAAATGGAAGAATATATCAAAAAAGCTGATATACTTATTGAAGCAATCCCTTATATTAGAAAATTCTCTGATGCTACTGTTGTTGTAAAATATGGTGGTTCAGCAATGACTAGCCCAGAATTAAAAAAATCAATTATACAAGATATTTCAATACTAAAATATCTTGGGATTAATATAGTTGTAGTTCATGGCGGTGGTTTAGATATTACAAATACTCTAAAAAAAATGAATAAAAAAACTGAATTCATTAATGGATTAAGAGTAACAGATAAAGAAACTGCAAAAATTGCAGAGATGGTACTTTCAGGAAATATTTCAAAAGGTTTAGTTCAAGATTTACAAAGTCATGGATTAAATGCTGTTGGGATCAGTGGTAAAGATGGAAATACTTTTGAAGTATCAAAAGAAATTAAGGAAGTTGATTTAGGATTTGTTGGTAAAATTGATAAAGTAAATACTGAATTACTTGATACGTTATTAAAGAATAATTTTATTCCGGTATTCTCCCCTATCGCATCAGATAAGAATGGAAACACTTACAATATAAATGCCGACTACGCTGCAAGCGCTATAGCTTCTGCCTTAAAAGCTCAAAAGTTAATATTCTTAACTGATACAAATGGAATTCTTAGAGACAAAGATGATAATAATAGCGTAATAAATAGATTAACAAAAACTGAAGCTATTGAATATATAAATGATGGTACAATTAATGGTGGTATGATTCCTAAAGTTCAATGTTGTGTTGAAGCTGTTGAAAACGGTGTTAAATCAATTCACATATTAGATGGAAATCTACCACACTCAATTCTTTTAGAAATTTTTACATCAAAAGGCTGCGGTACAATGATGTTTAAGAAGGGGCAAATAAATGATGACTGATCAAATTAATAAAACAAAAGAAGTAATTCTAAATACTTATTCTAAATTCCCTGTAGTTTTTGAAAAAGGTGAAGGAAATTACTTAATAGATACAGATGGAAATAAATACTTAGATTTTGTTGCAGGTATTGCAGTAAATGCTTTTGGTTATAAAAATGAAGATATTATTAATGCAATAAATGAAGTCGTTCAAAACGGTGTTTTACATACTTCAAATTTATATTGGCACCCTTATGAATTAAAAGCAGCATCAAAATTAATCGAATTATCAAAACTTAAGAAAGCTTTCTACTGTAATAGTGGTGCTGAAGCAAACGAAGCTGCTTTAAAATTGGCTAGAAAATTTGGTTCAAAAGATAATAGATATAAAATCATATCTATGGAACATTCTTTCCATGGAAGAACTTATGGAGCTGTTACAGCAACTGGACAAGATAAATATCATAAAAACTTCTTCCCTCTATTAGAAGGAATTGAATATGCTACTTTTAATGATCTAGAAAGTGTAGAAAAATTAATTGATGATAAATGTTGTGCAATTATTGTAGAACCTTTACAAGGTGAAGGTGGAATAATTCCTGCTACTCAAGAATTTTTAAGTGGATTAAGAGAACTATGTGATAAAAACAATCTGCTTTTAATCTTTGATGAAGTTCAATGTGGTATGGGAAGATGTGGAAAACCATTCTGCCATCAATTATATGGTGTAAAACCAGATGTTTTAACTTTAGCAAAAGCTCTTGGTGGAGGAATTCCATGTGGAGCAATGGTAGTTGGAGAAAAAGGTGAAGATGTTTTTGCTCCTGGAGATCATGCTTCAACCTTTGGTGGAAATTTAGTTGCCTTAAATGTTTCAAGCGTTGTTTTAGAAAAACTAGCAAATGAAGATTTTATGAACAGCGTAAGCGAAAAAGGAAAACTATTAACTGAAGGTTTAAACAAACTTATAGAAAAATATCCTGATAAGTTAGTTTCAACTAGAGGATTAGGGTTAATGCAAGGACTAATTGTTAAATGTAATCCGGTTGATATAATTAATGCTTGTTTGAAAGAAAAATTATTAGTAGTTAGAGCTGCTAGTGATGTTGTAAGATTTGTTCCACCTCTTACAATACAAAAAGATGAAATAATTAAAATGTTAAAGATCTTAGATAATGTCATTGATAAACTTTAGCAAATAATTTGGGAGATTAAATTAATAATCTCCCATTTTTTTAGCCTTTCAGCTTCTTAAGTTCATCCTTAACAATTTCATCCATCTTTTTAATTAGATGTCTCAATTCATAAATTGTAACTGTTGGATTTAATAAGGTACATTTTAAATATACTTTACCATTAACTGAAGTTTGACCAATTACTAAACCATTTTCATGTAATAGAATTTTTCTAATTTTCTTATTAAGTCTATCTGAACCTTTATGTTTAAAAACAACAGAACTTAATTCAGGTGGAATTAATGTTTCAAAATTATCTTCTAAATTTATACTGTTATATAAATTTGTAGCATTATTAACACACTTGTCAATAATTGCAGCATAACCTTTTTTACCTTGAGTTTGGAAAGCTATCCATACTTTTAGGGCATCGAATCTTCTTGTGGTTTGCATTGATTTATTAACTAAATTTGTATAACCATCAATTTCATCTTCTTCTCTATTTAAATAATCAGCATGCAATTTAAAAGGATCTAATAAACTCTTATCATTTACTAAAAATGCACTACAGCTAATTGGAAGTAAAAACATTTTATGAAAATCAATAGTAATAGAATTTGATAATTCAATACCATCAATTCTATTTTTAAAATTATCACTTAATATTAAAGCACCACCATATGCTGCATCACTATGAAGATACATAGAATATTGATCACAAATAGATCTAATACTCTTTACATCATCAATGCTACCAAAATCGGTAGTTCCTATTGTAGCTACAGCAGCAATAGGAATATTATTATTTTTTAAATCTTCTTCAATCATTGATTTTAAAGCTGAGATATCCATTTTAAAGTTTTCATCTACAGGTACTTTTCTAACTGCGTCATAACCCAACCCTAAAATGTGAGCTGATTTCTCAACTGAAAAATGAGAAACTTCTGAAGTATAAATTCTAAATTTATTATAATTACTTGGGAGTCCCTTTTTCTTAATATCATGCTTTAAAATCGTATTACAATACCAATCTCTTGCACATAAGATGCCACTAAAATTTGATTGACTTCCGCCTGATGTAAAAACACCATCACTATCTTCACTCAAATTATATAATTTAGTTAACATGTCAATTACAAGAACTTCGACCTCTGTGGCAACAGGGCTCTGGTCCCAAGAATCCATTGATTGATTGTATGTTGCTATAATTAATTCACTAGCAATACTTTCAATTAATGCAGGACTGTGTAAATGAGCCATATAATTCTTAGATGAAGTATACAAAAAGTTTGGAATAATTTTTTTAGTTATTCTATCTAAAACTACTTCAAAACTTTCCCCATCTTCAGGCAAAAGATTATATTGGTCTATATCTTTTTTCAATTCTTCTGGAGTTAAACCTTTATAAGCTAATGATGAATTAAAAGAATTAATTATAGCTTGTGAAGTTTTTTCAATAACTTCTTTATAATAATTTTTACTTTTTATATTGTTATTCAAAAGTAAATTATCAAACTCCATTATTTACCTCCTTAACCACAGAAGAGAAAATTTCTAACATTTCATCAATTTCTTTATAACTTACATTTAAGGCACATAATACTCTCATTACTGAACCGTATCTTCCACCTTTTTCCATAATTAAATGTTTTTCAAAACATTTTTTTTGAACTAAAGCAGATAAATCACCTGAAGCTGGAAGAGAACCAATCATGTCTTTTTCACCATTAGGATCAACAAATTCTATACCAATCATTAATCCTTTGCCTCTAACATCTCCAATTATTGATACTTCATCTTTTAATTCTTCGATTTTACCTTTTAGGTATGCACCTTTTTCACTAACATCGTTTAAGAATTCATCAGTACCAACAGTTTGCATAAGAACAGTACCAGCTGCCATAGCAAGTTGATTACCTCTGAAAGTACCAGCATGGGAGCCAGCATTCCATCCATCATATTTTTTATCATATATGACTAAACTCATTGGTTGGGTACCACCAACAGCTTTTGATACTAAAATTGCATCTGGAGAAATATTTGCATACTCATGTGCAAAGAATTTTCCACTACGACCAATACCACATTGAATTTCGTCAAAAATTAAAGGAATATCTAATTCCTTTGTAATTCTTCTAATTTCTTGTAAGAATCTAACTGGAGCTGGAATAACACCACCTTCTCCTTGAATAGGTTCTAAAATAACTGCTGCAGGTTTTGTGATTCCAGACTCTGGATCTTTTAAAGTTCTTTCAAAAAATGCTATTGCAGCATCTACGCCTTTTTCACCACCTAAGCCAAAAGGACAACGATAAGAATAAGGATAAGGGAAAAAATGTACATCAGGCATTAAAGATGCAACTTTTTCTTTAGCATTTAAATTTCCAGTTAATGCTAAAGCCCCATGGCCCATTCCATGATATGCTCCTGAAAAAGCAACAATCGTTCTTCTACCTGTAGCTGTTTTAAACAATTTAATTACTGCATCAACGGCGTCTGTACCGGATGGACTACAAAATTGAATTTTTGCATTCTCTCTTAATCCATTTGGTACTTTGTTGATAATTGTTTCAACAAATAAGTCTTTTGTTGGAGTAGTTAAATCTAGGGTATGAAGAGGAGCTTCACTTGCGATTAAATCAATCATTGCTTTGTTGATATTAGGATCATTATGTCCTAAAGCAAGTGTTCCGGCACCACAAAGGAAATCTAAATACTTATTTCCTTCCACGTCTTCTAAATAGGATCCATAAGCTTTATTTAAAGCAAAAGGGAATTTTCTAGGATAACTCCTTGCATTTGATTCAAATGCGTTTTGTCTATCGATATAATAGCTATTATTTTTCATTTGGTTACTTCCTTAAAATAATTTTTCACCAAAACCCTTTTATTAGTTGCCAAAAAAAATTGTTAACTTTTTATTTTGGTTTTCTAGCTAGGGAGAATATAGTTATATTTAATAAAAAGCTAGACTTTTATGAATCTTTTTTTAGAAAAAATAATACTTTTTTTTTAGTAAAAAAAAACAGATAGTTATTCACTTAAAAAACTGCATTATAACTAAAAAAATAAATTTAAAAATGAGTTATTTATCAATAATAATTATAACAAAAAAAATAGTGTTTTTTTACTCAAAAAACACTAAAAAAGTATAATATTTATTATTTTTATATCAATTACACTAATCTTGAATAACCAACTTATAAGCTGTTTTTTCAACAAGTTTTTTCAAAACTACTAAAATTATTAATGAGGAAACAATACCAAAATAAAGTAAGTTAAATTTAAAGAATAGAATTAATATTGATGGAGCAATAACTATTAATCCACCTAACATACCAAGCATTCCATTCATATTTCTCTTCATTGCTGAAATTGCAACATCCCACTCTAATTTTGGATTAGAATAATCAATCCATAACCCTACTAATGATACATTAACACTATTAATTAAAAATAGAGGAATCATCCAAACTAGTTGTATTAATTCAATCTTAAAAAATATTACAAAAGCAACAATGAATAAACATTGGATTAAACTAATAAATATAATATGAAAACAAACCTTTGCTTTTACAACTTGCTTAATGTCTATAGGTAATAACTTATTAATTCTAAACAACTTACCTTCTCTACTAACTGAAGTTGAAGATACTAAAACCATTACAGCAAATAATTGAACAATTGAGAAAACTATAGCAATAAAATATGGACTAGTAGAAAAATCGCTCATCATTTCATTAATAGCTCCTAAGCTACCAGTAAACTTCCACACTGCGATTAAAATAATAGGAATTAAAGCTTCTCCTATTGTTTCTGATAGAAAGCCTTTTTCTCCACTTAATATATAATATTCTCTTTTTATTAAAGAAACTAATAAATTAGAGCCATTTAATTCATTTGAATTAATATTTTTTGCCTTACGTTTTTTTGAACTTTCTTGGTCTTTTGCATTCCTTACTAAGTTCAAACATTTTTCAAACAGTGGAGCAATAATTAAACAAGAAATAATAAAAATTAATGCAGAAACTAAAATAAATAGTAATAAACTTTTAGAAGAGAAGAACATTTTCCCCATTAATGAAAAATAAGGAAGGCCCCCGATTGACCCAATATAATTACTATATGCTAATAATTGGTTATTTATATCATTTGTAATAGCTAATTGGAGCATTTCATTTGAAGTTTTACTAATATATAATATAGCAAGAATAAATGGAGCATTATTAAATAAATAATCTACTAATTTATAACTTATTCCCCTAAATATTAAAACTTTTAAAGTAACTAATACACTACTCAATAAAATGGGTACAACAGGAAATAATAATAACAAAACAATTGATGCTATTAAAATTAAAAAAGAAAAACCAACATAATAAAATACTGCAGCTATTAGTGGTAACACAATTACCAATGTTATCATTAAGGAATACATATAACTTACTAAAAATCTTGCTAAGAAAAATTCAGATTTAGAAATAGGTAAAAGATGCCATAAATTAATATCTTTTCCTCTAAAATAAACATGTTCTAAATATGTAGTACTTACAAACAATAGAAAAAGAATACCAGTAAACACACAAAAACTAATTCCCTGATCCATTATATTTAGGAAACTGGAAATTTGCATATAACCAAAATAATTTGAACCTAGCAAAAAAACAAAACTTGAAGCTATTAATAACAATCCTACAATTCTAATTATTGTACTTAATACTTTGTTTTTATTTTTCTTTGCACTAGAAATAAATTGTTCTAAGGGTTTAGCAGCAATTATTTGATGTTTGACTAATGAATATATTACATTATATCTCATAACAAAGCCTCATCTACTACAGCTTCTAAATCCTCATTACCAGTTATTTCTAAGAATAATTTTTCTAAAGAAGCATTTTCTTTTTCATTAAATTCTTTTAATGAAGAATTTAGTACTAACTGACCTTTATTAATAATACCAATAGAATCACATAAATTTTGGGCAACTTCTAAAACGTGAGTTGAGAAAAATACAGTTCCACCCTTATCGCAAAATCTTCTCATTAAATCTTTTAATATATATGATGCTTTTGGATCTAATCCGACCATAGGTTCATCTAATACTAATAATTTTGGTTCGTGAATCAAAGCTGCAATAATTCCTAACTTTTGTTTCATTCCATGAGAATAAGAAGAAATTCTATCATCAATAGCTTTTTCAAGATTAAATAGTTTAATTAATCTATTAGCTCTATCTAATCTTTCAGCTTTAGGAACGTCAAAAATATCACAAATAAATGAAAGATGTTGCATTCCTGTCATTTTTTCATAAAAAAGTGGCTCATCAGGGACAAATCCTATCATCTGCTTTGTTAAAAAACTTTCTTTTTGAACATCATGGTTATCTATAAATATAGACCCACTAGAAGGTGTTAAAACTCCCATTAACATATTAATTGTAGTACTTTTACCAGCACCATTAGGACCTAAAAAGCCAAAGATTTCGCCTTCTTTAACTTCTAAATTTAGATTTTCAACAGCAAAAGGTTTATCCTTTTGATATTTTTTACTTAAATTTTTAAATTCAATCATAAATACCACCTATTCGATATCAAAATGATATCACATTTAATTACATTATTAAGCAAAAGCTTTAGATTGTCAACAATTTTACAACTAAAAACAAAATATCACTATCGCATATAACAAATAAAGACTTTTTTATAAATAAAAATAAACCATCATGTTGTAATTATACCACCAAAAATGAATATTTATTGAGAAAATACCATATATAAAGGATTTTTTTAAAAAAAATAAATATTTATTCACAAAAGGGGTTGAATATAAATGTATATTTATGCATAATGAGCTCAATAAAAAAAATAATAGGAATTGAAAGTCATGGATAAGAAAAAAGTTATTTTAGCATACAGTGGTGGTTTAGATACATCTGTTATATTAAAATGGTTAACAAACCAAGATTTTGAAGTAATTGCATATGTTGCCAACGTTGGCCAACAAGAAGATTTTAAAGCAGTTGAAGAAAAAGCTTATGCTAGTGGTGCTTCAAAAGTTTACATTGAAGATTTAAGAAAAGAATTAGTAACTGATTATGTAATTCCTGCAATGAAAGCAAACGCAATCTATGAAGGAACTTATTTATTAGGTACTTCTATTGCTCGTCCAATCATTGCGAAACGTCATATTGAAATTGCAAGAAAAGAAAATACTGTCTATGTAGCACATGGTGCAACAGGTAAAGGAAATGACCAAGTACGTTTTGAATTTGGCTATTACATGCATATGCCTGAAGTAAAAATCATTGCTCCTTGGAAAGATCCAAAATGGTTAAGTGAATTTGAAGGCCGTTCAGATATGATTAACTATGCAAAGAAATATGATATCCCAATTAAGGCCTCTGTTAAAAAGCCTTTCAGTGAAGATGAAAACTTGATTCATATTTCACACGAAGCTGGAATATTAGAAGATGCAAGCAAAAGATGTCCTGAGGATGTTTATAGCTTATCTGTTTCATTAAAGGATGCTCCAGATGAAGAAACATTATTAAGTTTTGAATTCAAAGATGGTACTCCTGTTTCAGTAACAAACGAAAATACAAAAGAAACTTATACTGATCCTTTAGAAATGATTAATTACTTAAATAAAGTTGGTCATGACAATGCTATTGGAAGAGTAGATATGGTAGAAAACCGTTATATTGGTATTAAGAGCCGTGGTGTTTATGAAACTCCAGGTTGTGCAATCCTTTGGCAAGCTCACCATAACCTTGAAGGTATAACCATGGATAAAGAAGTTATGCATTTAAGAGATGGATTGATGCCTAAATATGCTGAATTAATCTATAATGGTTATTGGCATGCTCCTGAATTTAACATGTTAGAAGCTGCTATGGAACAAAGCCAAAAGAATGTTACTGGAACATCAAAAGTTGCACTATACAAGGGTAATATTATCATGGCTGGTATTTCAAGCCCAGTATCACTATACAATGAAGAATTAGGATCTATGGAAATTAGTGGCGGGTATCAACCTGTTGACTGTAAAGGATTTATTAATATAAATGCTATACGTCTGATGGCTTCTGCTCAAAGAGATAACTAAAATCATTATTCGAGAGATACTAATTGTTAGTATCTCTTTTTTTTAATAGAACGTGTTGCATAACGTTGTATTTTTAGTCTATAATTATAAAAAAGAACAACAAAAGTGAGATAATAATATGTGCAAATCAATTATGGAAATGGCTATTGAACAAGCAGATGAAACAATGTCCAAAGGAATTGGTGGCCCTTTTGGTGCAGCTATTATTGATAAAAATAATAATATCTATGTAGCTAGCAACTCCGTATTAGATTCTCACGATGCAACAGCGCATGCTGAAGTAAACGCAATTAGAAAAGCTTCAAAAGCTCTTGGAACACATGATTTATCAGGTTGTGTTCTTTATACTACTTGCTACCCTTGTCCAATGTGCATGAGTGCAGCAATTTGGGCAAATATCGATAAAATCATTTATGGCTGTACACCCGTTGATGCGGCGGAAATTGGTTTTAGGGATGATTTCATCTACAATTTTATCCAAAACAATTGTAATGATGACAACATTATCGAAATCAAACAGCAAGACAGGGAAAAAACTTTAGCTCTATTTAAAAAATATAAAGAGAAAGAACACACTTTATATTAAAACAAAAAAATAGAGCCAGATTCAAAAGAATCTGGTTTTTTAATCAAAAAATAAACTTCAAACTTAATAAAAAGTAAATATTTTTAATATATACTATTAATTATAAATTTGTTATATCATAAATTCTAGGAGGGATTCTATATGCAGAAACTTGGATGGATTGGTACAGGCGTAATGGGCAAATCCATGTGTAAAAGACTAATAGAAAATGGATATGCCATTAATGTCTATAATAGGACTAAAGAAAAAGCCCAAGACTTAATAGATTTAGGCGCGACATATTGTAATTCTCCCAAAGAAATAGCAAAACAAAGTGACATAGTATTTACAATTGTTGGTTTCGTTAAAGATGTAGAAGAAGTATACTTTGGGGTAGACGGATTATTTTCTGGAGCAAAACAGGGTCAAATCTTTTGCGATATGACAACAACAAGCCCTACTCTTTCTAAAAAAATATTTGATTATGGTAAAGCTATAGGAATATCTACATTAGATGCTCCAGTTTCTGGTGGAGATGTTGGTGCAAAAAACGGAACTCTATCTATAATGGTAGGTGGAGAAAAAGAAACTTTTGATAAAATGAGTGAATATTTTGAAATTTTAGGTAAAAGTTATATTTTAGAAGGCCCAGCTGGTGCTGGTAGTCATACAAAAATGGCAAATCAAATTACTATTGCAGGAACTATGGGAGGTGTTTGCGAAGCTTTATTATATGCAGAAAAAAACAACCTAGATTTAACCACTTTAATTAATACAATAAAAAGTGGAGCTGCAGGTTGTTGGACTCTAGATAATCTAGCTCCAAGAATAGTAAAAGAAGATTATAACCCTGGATTTTTTATTGATCACTTTATAAAAGATATGAAAATTGCAATTGATGAATGTGAAAAGTTAAGCATTAATTTACCTACTTTAAAACTAGTTGAACAACTATATGAACAATTGCAGAAAGACGGGAAAGGTAAACTTGGAACTCAGGCGCTTATTTTAGCATTAAGAGAATTAAATAAGAATAATACTAGGAGTTAACATGGAAGTAAAAAAAGATGGTGCAATTTTAAAAATCGAAAATAAAGAAATTAAATTAGATGTATTACATGATAATGTTGATGTAACTTCAATTGATATTTCTTCATTACGTGCAAAAACAGGAATAATCACTTATGATCCTGGTTTTGCAAACACTGGCTCCTGCCAAAGTTCAATCTGCTTTGTTGACGGAGAGAAAGGTATTTTAAGATATCGTGGTTATGATATTGAAGACTTAGTTGAAAATTGTGACTTCGTTGAAGTAGCATACCTATTAATAAAAGATGAATTACCAAATAGAGAACAAAGATTTGAATACCAAGAATTATTAAATAAACATTCCATGCTTCATACTGATATGCAATTATTCTTCAGAGGCTACCCACAAAGAGCTCATCCAATGAGTATCCTTTCAGCTATGGTAGCATCTTTATCAGCATTCTATCCTGAATTAGATAATGATGAAAATCCAGAAGACCACCTAGACTTGACAGTTACTCGTTTATTATCAAAGATGCGTACAATTGCTGCATTTACTTATAGACAATCTGTTGGTCAAGATGCTGTTAATCCATCATATAAGTATTCATATTGTGAAAACTTTTTGCATATGATGTTTGATTCTCCTGTATATAATTATACTCCAGATCCAAAACAAGTTACGGCTTTAAATAAACTATTAATATTACACGCAGACCACGAACAAAACTGTTCAACTAGTGCAGTACGACTTGTAGGTTCTTCAGCTGCTAATTTATATGCTTCTGTTTCTGCAGGATGCTGTGCACTATGGGGTAAAAAACATGGTGGAGCTAACCAAGCTGTATTAGAAATGCTTGAAAAGATTTATAATGAAGGTTGGAGTATTAAAGAAATAATACAAAAAGCTAAAGATAAAAATGATGACTTTAGATTATCTGGTTTTGGTCATAGAGTTTATAAAACATATGATCCTAGAGCAAAAATTGCTAAAAAATTATGTAGAGAAGTATTAGGTGATGATGCTAGTAAAGATCCTTTACTAAATATTGCTCTTGAATTAGAAGCAACGGCTCTTGAAGATCCATACTTTGTTGAAAGAAATCTTTATCCAAATGTAGACTTCTACACAGGTATTATTTTCCACTATATGGGTATTCCTTCTTCGATGTTTACAGTTATGTTTGCACTTGGAAGACTACCTGGTTGGATTGCTCATTACCTAGAATGGAAAAAAGATCCTTATCAAAAAATTGGAAGACCTAGACAAGTCTATACTGGCTTAAACCATAGACATGTTATACCTATCGATCAAAGATAAATAAAATTTATAAAAAACTACCTTCAAAGAAAAATAAATAATTGATAATTATTAAAAAACTTTGGGGGTATTTTTATCTTTTAATTTTTATTTTTTAATGATATTCTCTTAATATGAAAAGTAAAAGATGGAAAACTAGTGAAGATACTACTTCAAGCTTATATTATCATATTCTTTGGTGTGTAAAATACAAAAGAAAATTACTAGTAAACGATGTAAAAGAAAGACTTGAAGAACTAATATATGAAAAGGCAAAAGAAATTGATGTAATAATTGTTTCAATGGAAATCATGCCTGAATGTGTCCATCTCTTTATTAAAGCTAATCCAGAAGACAGCCCTCATTTTATTGTTCAACAATTAAAAGGTGCTTCCTCAAAAACACTAAGAGATGAATTTGTTCAACTAAAAACAAAAATTCCAACTCTTTGGACAAGAAACTATTACGTATCTAGTTTTGGGATATTAAACGAATCAGAAATAAACACATATTTAGAAAGCCAAAAGAATAAATAAAAAAAGATAGTTAGAAAATTTCTAACTACCTTTTTTTTATGACTTTAAAAATTTACTATTTCTTTAATAAGTTTAATAAGCCACCCTCAATTAACATATCTAATTGGTCTTTTGTGATATCACATTTCATCTTAATATTTCTTTTTCCAATTTGAACAATTACAGGGTTATCTTCTAAATGAGCCATAGTAATTTGATCAGGTAAATCTTCAATAATAATTTTTTCACCTTGTTTAATATTTTCATAATCAGCTTCATCAATAAAGGTTAAAGGAACAATACCAAAATTACATAGGTTGTTTTGGTGAATTCTTTCAATTGAAACAGCTAAGACAACTTTTACTCCCAAATACATAGGACAAATTGCGGCGTGTTCTCTTGAAGATCCTTGACCATAAGAAGCTCCAGCTACAATAAAGTTATGAACTCCATTAGCCTTGTTCTCTTTACATCTTGTTGCAAAAGTTGAATCAACATTTTCAAAAACAAATTCTGCATAAGCTGGAATATTTGATCTATATTTCAATCTAGCACCAGCTGGCATAATATGGTCAGTTGTAATCTTATCTCCAACTTTTATTGTAATCTCACCCTCTACTTTATATGGAAGAGCTTCATTCTTTGGTGGTGCTCCAATATTTGGACCTCTAACAATTTCAACATCACTTGTATCTTCTTTAGGGAAAATAAACATTGAATCATCAGTTACAAAATGTTCAACTTTTAATGAAGTAGGATAATCAATCCCATTATCATCTAAAGGATTAGTAAATACACCAGTAATTGCACTTAATGCTGCGGTTTCTGGACTAACTAAATATAATTGAGCATTTTGAGTTCCACTTCTTCCTTCAAAGTTTCTATTAGAAGTTCTTAAAGATATTGCATTACTTGATGGACTTTGATGATTCCCAATACAGAAACCACAAGCACTTTCTAAAATTCTAGCACCTGCTTTAACAAATTTTTCTATACTTCCATCTTCACTTAGCATTAATAAAACTTCTCTACTTCCTGGTGCAATACCTAAGCTTACAGAAGGATGAACAGTCTTTCCATCTAAGATGCTAGCAACTTTTCTTAAATCATCATAACTTGAATTAGTACAAGAACCAATTAATACTTGATCAACTTTAGTACCTTTCATTTCTTCAATAGTCTTAATATTTCCTGGACTATGAGGACATGCACATAAAGGTTCAACTTTAGCAAGATCTATTTCAAAAAGGCCATCATAAATAGCACCTTCATCAGCACTTAATTCTTTATATAATTCACCTCTATTTTGAGCTTCTAAGAATTGTTTAGTCTTTTCATCACTAGGGAAAATACTTGTCGTTACACCACATTCAGCGCCCATATTACAAATTGTTGCTCTTTGAGGAACTTCAAGAGATTTAACACCATCGCCTGTATATTCAAAGATAGTATTAACATTACCCTTTACTCCAAATTTTTGAAGTACAGTTAAAATAACATCTTTAGCACTTACCCAAGGTCTTAATTGATTTTTTAATCTAATTTCAATTACTTTTGGTGTAATAATATGAAAAGGTTTTCCTGCCATAGCAACAGCAATATCTAATCCACCTGCCCCAATAGCAATCATTGATAAACCACCACCAGTTGGAGTATGAGAATCACTACCTAATAAAGTTTTTCCTGGTGCACCAAATCTTTCTAAATGTACTTGGTGGCAAATACCATTTCCAGGTCGTGAAAAAACTATACCTTTTTTTGCAGCAACACTTTGTAGATATTTATGGTCATCCGCATTTTCAAAACCAACTTGAATTGTATTATGATCAACATAACTTACTGCTAATTCATTTTTCACTCTCTCTAAGCCCATTGATTCAAATTGTAAATATGCCATTGTACCTGTTGCATCTTGTGTTAAGGTTTGATCGATTTTTATTCCAATTGGATCTCCAACTTGATATTCACCTTCTACCAAATGATCCAATAAAATTTTCTCGGTTAATGTTTTTGCCATATAATTCACTCCTATTTAACTAAATTATAATGAGAAAACAATAATATGCAACTACCCAATATAATTTCTTTTATTATAATATTTTTTTTAATTTTAATATAGAAATACTTTATTTTTCTATTTTAGAAGGCTTTTTTAAAGAAATCGAAAAAACAATATATTCAACAAAGACAATTGCAAACATAAAAATTCCAAAATTCTTCATTACAGATTTAAAGCCAAACTTTTCAAAAATATATCCACTGATAATTGAACCAAAAACCAATCCACAAGTTAATAAAACCTCATGAATTATCATTCGTCTTGTTCTATTTACAGCACCACTTACACCATGGAAAATACTCTGCAAATACATAAGAGAAAAAATTAATCCAAATAGTATAAAAATAATAAAAAATGAATAATAATCATTGCACAATATAGTAACCAAGCATAAAACAGCCAAAACTAACTGACTTAAGATAATATAATTACCTTTAAAATGCCAAAAGCTCATTTTACCCAAATAATAAAAAGCTAAACAGCTAACAACACCTCTACTCCATAACAAAAATCCAATTCTAGTTTCATTAATTAAAAGTATATTTTTTGCATATAAAGGGAAAATATTACTTAGCATTCCATAAAAGAAATATGCTAAAAATACAGCTATCCATGCAAAATATCTTAAAGGAGTGCTATTATCATTATTTTTATTATTAATAATATATTTCTTTTCACTTTCTACAGCTTTCAAATATGGAACTTTATTAGTTAATATAAATACAATTAAAGAAAGTAGTATAAAACTTACAACACTTATTATTAAAGGTAATTTAACATCTATTTCAGTTAATAAGCCACAAATAATAGATGAGAAAGCAATACCTGCACTCCAAGAAAAATTAAAATAACTTATTGCTTTATTTAAATGTTTACCTTCTCTACCTCTAGAATACCAAGTTTCCATATGAGGCCAAAGTAAAGCCATAAATCCACCATAAAACACTAAAGTAGATAGAATAAAAATATAAGAATATGATTTTAAAAATAACAAAATAGATATTCCCATACCTACTAGCGCAAAATAAATATTTTGTCTTGGACACAGATGACTTGTTGGTTTTTCTAATAATAAACAAAACACTACATATGAAATAGAAAAACTAGAAACGGTAATAGCAATAGTAGATGCAGAATAATTTAAAGCATCATTTAAGTAATAAACTAAGGCTAAATTTACCATTGAAATAATCATTTGAGCAAAAAAAGAAATTAAGCTTAAAAACAACAATTGCTTATTATCATGGGTCATATAAAAATCTCTTATCATTAAATTTATGTTAGATTATCATAGTAAATAAAAAAAGTCTTGTTTTATTATTAAAAATAGTTTATTTTTTCATCATGAATACAGCTAGTAATTTATTAAAAAATGCACCATTTCTATCAGCTTTTTTTGCTTGCATAATTGCTCAGTTCTTAAAACCTATAATTTCTATAATTATTGGTGAGAAATTTGAATTTAAACAAGCTTTCTCAACAGGAGGAATGCCATCTAGTCATAGCGCTTCAGTTGTAGCCTTAACAACTACTATTGGAATCTTATATGGATTAGGGTCTCCCTATTTTGCAATATCAGCAGTTTTTGGAATAATTGTCATTCATGATGCTATGGGAATTAGAAAAGAAGCCGGAAAACAAGCCGAGTTATTAAATCAATGGAGTAAAATCTTCACAGAGATTCATCAAGATGGACAATTTACTCAGGCAAACTTAAAAACTATGTTAGGTCATAATTTTTCACAAGTATCTGCTGGAATTGTATTAGGCTTAATTGTTGGAATAGTTAGTGCATACGTTATTTAAAAACTAAAAATCAATATTTTTCAAAACTCCTTTTAAAATTAAAGGAGTTTCTTTATAAATATTCATCATTCTATAATAAATATACAAACATTAATAATATTTCGTAAATAAATATACAAATTATATTGACATATCTTGTATATTTATGCATAATCATATTTATTAAACACGAATCACACAGTTTAGGAGATATTTTATGAAAAAAAATTTATTTATTTTAATTGGATTATTAACAATTTTTAATTTCAATATTTATGCAAATGGACAAAAAGAAGATACTAATGTACTAAAAGTAGCAAGTAACTGTGAATGGCCACCATTAGAATTTGTTGATGTTAATGGAGATTTAGCTGGTTTTGAAATTGAACTTTTAGGAAAACTAGAAACAGTAACTGATTACAAATTTGAAGTAATTAACGTAGCTTGGGACGGAATTTTTGCTGGTTTAGCAAACGGTGCATATGATTTCATTGCTAGTGGTGTTTCAGTAACAGAAGAAAGAAAACCAAAAATGGATTTCTCCTCAACTATCTTAGAAATCACACAAAGTATTATCGTTCCTGTTGGAACAACTGGCTTAAACAATTTAGAACAATTAGCTAATAAAAAAGTTGGTGTTCAAGTTGGAACAACTGGTCACTTAGTTTTATTAGACCACGAAGACTTAGATGTTGATATAAGAGCATATGACAATATTTCATTAGCAGTTGAAGATTTATTAAATGGAAACATTGATTGTGTTGTAACAGACAGTGTTGTTGCTAGTGATTATGTTGTATTAAACGACAACTATAAAGACAAATTAGAAGTTTCAGGTTATGCAAGTAGTGATGTTGAACCTATCGCAATGGCATTTAAGAAAGGTGATGCAGAAACACTAAAGATTGTAAATGACGGCTTAAAGAAACTAGAAGAGAATGGTGAATTAGCTGCTCTAAAAGCAAAATGGAATTTATAATCAAACAAATATAATTAATTCAACAGTGTGATTATTTCACACTGTTTTTTTTCATTAATTTATATTTTATATTATTCTTGCTATTTTAGCTAAATAACAATAATCTTAATAAAAAAAGCATAGGATAAAATATGATAGGTAATAGTATAAATGGATTTTGCATGGCTTTAGCTGATAGTATTCCTGGTGTTTCAGGAGGTACTATTGCATACATCTTAGGATTTTATGACACTCTGCTTGAAAGCATAAATAATGTATTTTCCAAAGATAAACTACAAAGAAAAACAGCCTTAACTTTTTTAATTCAATTATTAATTGGTTGGTTAATTGGTTTTATATTAAGCATAATAATACTATCTACCCTATTTACAAATCATATTTATTTTATGAGTTCATTACTTATTGGATTAACTATTTCTTCAATACCATTAATTTTCTTTGAAGAAAAAAATATATTTAAGCTTGATGCAAAATCAATTATTAAATATTTAGTTTTTTTCTTAATTGGCTTTACTTTAGTAATTTTAATTTCAACTAATGCAAGTAATAATCTTGAAGCAAAAACTGATCTAACTAATATAAATTTTTATTTAGGATTAAAATTAGTTTTTATAGGAATTTTAGCTATATCTACAATGATTTTACCAGGAATATCAGGATCTTCATTGTTAGTTATATTTAATTTATACATTCCAATTATAAGTGCAATTAAAGAATTATTATCTTTTAACTTTGAATACTTTTGGGCAATTTTATTATTTGGTTGTGGAATTTTAATTGGAGCCATTACTACTGTTAAAATCGTAAAAAACGCTCTAAAAAAGCACAGATCCTCAACAATATGTTTTATTCTAGGATTGATAAGTGCTGCAATATATTCAATTATATTAGGTCCTACATCCTTAGATATACCACAAGAGCCATTAAGCTTTTCCACATTTAATATATTAGCTTTTTTATTTGGTCTTTTTATAATTCTTTTATTACACAAAATAAAAAATAAAAAAATACAATAAACTATTCACCTTTTTAAATGAATCTTGAATATTTATACATCTCAACTTGACTTTTTTGCATATTTATGGGATAAGATACAAGTTAATGCATAATTAATGTAAGGAATATACAATGAACGACAAATCTACAAAAACAAAAACCTCTGATAAAAAGAAAAACGCGATAACCATTCAAATGACAGATGGTGTTCTAATTCCTAATAAGAACGACGGAAAAATTATGAATAGCTGGAGAATTACCTTTTATGGAGCTTTAGTTATATTACTTTCACTAATAACATTTTTCCCTGATCCATATATGGAAATTTTTAAAGTTTGTATTAAAGGTACTCCAGTTACCTTCCAATGTACAATATTTGCAATAATTGGTTCTGTAATTATTGGTACAATAACAGGATTAGGTTCTGTATCAAAACATCATTCAATTAATATGATTAGTGGTGTTTATGTTGAACTTATTCGTGGTATTCCTTTATTAGTACAATTAATATTTATTTACTACGCTTTAGGAAGATTCTTCCACTTAAATGGTATTAGTGCTGCAATAATTGCTTTGTCAATTTGTTTTGGTGCTTATATGGGTGAAATCGTAAGAGCAGGAATTCAGGCTATTCCAAAAGGACAAATGGAAGCTGCTATTTCTTTAGGTATGTCTAGATACCAAGCATTTAGATATGTAATTTTACCTCAAACACTTAAAATTGTATTACCAGCGGTTGGTAATGAATTTATCAGTATGTTGAAAGACTCTTCTTTAGTATCAGTTATTGCATTAAGTGATATTTTAAAAAGAGGAAAAGAATATATATCAAGAACATTCCTATCTTTAGAAACCATGTTAGTAGTTGCTCTTATATATCTATTAATTACACTTATTTTATCTCGCTTAGTAGGTAAATTAGAAGAAAGGATGAACGACAATGCCTAATATTAAAATTAAAAATTTAGAAAAAACATTTATAACAAATAATGGAAATACAGTAAAAGCTGTTGATAATGCTTCTTTAGACGTTAATGAAGGAGAAGTAGTTGTTATCATAGGCCCTTCAGGAAGTGGTAAATCAACTCTACTTAGATGTATCAATAAATTAGAAATTCCTACTGGTGGTTCAATTTTTGTAGATGACGTGGATGTTGCAAATAGTTCAACTGACATTAGAAAAATTAGGGAAGAAGTCGGAATGGTTTTCCAATCTTTTAACCTATTCCCTCATTTAAGTGTTATCGATAATATTACTTTAGCTCCACTTAAAGTAAAAAATATGGATCCAAAAGAAGCAAAAAAAATTGCATTACAACTTTTAGATAAAGTAGGACTAAAAGAAAAAGCTGAATCATATCCAAATCAATTATCAGGTGGACAACAACAAAGAGTTGCTATAGCTAGATCCTTAGCCATGCATCCTGATATTATGCTTTTTGATGAACCTACAAGCGCTTTAGATCCTGAAATGATTAAAGAAGTTTTAGATGTAATGCTAGATTTAGCAAAAAGTGGAATGACCATGCTTCTAGTTACTCATGAAATGGGATTCGCTCGTGCAGCTGCTACGAAAGTTGTTTTTATGGATGAAGGTAAAATAATTGAGACTGGAACTCCTAATCAAATCTTTGATAACCCGCAAAATCAAAGAACAAAAACATTTTTAGAACATATTTTATAAATAAATTAAAATTAAATAAATTGCTATTATCGAAATTTTGGTAATAGCTTTTTTATTTATACCGCAAAACCAATTCTATTTTATTTGTCATCTAACAGATATTTTACTAACTAAAAT
The DNA here is from genome assembly GCA_963678415.1 of Sphaerochaetaceae bacterium. Taxonomy (GTDB): domain Bacteria; phylum Spirochaetota; class Spirochaetia; order Sphaerochaetales; family Sphaerochaetaceae; genus Pleomorphochaeta. Next base: position 897,459 of record OY782833.1, read on the forward strand.
ATGTAAATTTGTCATATAATTTTACACAATAATTGACATATGTTACATTTTCACTTATATTATAATAAAATAAAAAACTTGTCATAAAAAAATATGATAATTTTTTATATTTTATTTAGAGTATTAACTCTCTTTTAATTATCACTCGCAGGGTGTTCTTTTTATCCTTAAGAACACCCGCTTTTTTTATTTTACATAAAAATTAGGATTGTCAAAAAAACTTTTTAAGTATAAATTATTCAAATGAGGTTACTAAAATGAAAAATAAAACATCTTGGTTAGAGAAAAATATTTCTTTACCAGTATTAGTTCACCCAGAAGCAGAAAAAGAGAATTCTATATCTCATGCAATTGCTGCTGTTTTTGCCACTATAGGAATTATTTATATAATTTTTAATTTAGATAAAGTTGAAACAACTTATTTAAAGGTGGGTTTACTAATTTTTGGATTTACAAATTTCTTATTATATTTTGCTAGCTCACTTTATCATGGACTTCCTAAAAATAATACAAAAAGGGTTTGTAGAATTTTGGATCACAGTAATATATATTTTTTAATTGCTGGTACTTATACCCCGCTTTTATTATATGTAAACACAAGTCAAACAATTAAACTATTTTATTTGATTTGGATTATTGCTGCATTTGGTATTGGATTTACTTTAATATTTTGGGGAAAATTAAAACCTTTACATGTTGTTTTATATGTTGCTATGGGTTGGATTCTAGTTTTTTTCTGGAATGATATAATTCCATTTTTACCAAAAGGTTTATTTAAATATATTTTAACTGGAGGTATTCTTTATACTCTTGGAGTTATTTTCTATGGATTTAAAAAGATTCCACATGGCCATTTAATTTGGCACATTTTCTGTATAGCTGCAAGTGTATCTTTTTATATAGGTTTTTTAATATATTTATTATAAGAAACAAAATCCCTCCTTTATCATAAGGAGGGATTTTTTTTATATCTAATAGATTATTCAGCTAATAGTTGCTCAATTGCATTTATCAATGTATCCTTTGGAACCATTCCTTGATATCCATTTACAGGCTCCCCTTTTCTATTCAATAAAATAGTTGTAGGCAAACTGTTTGTCTTAAAGAGATAGGAAATATACCCTGGATCTATAACACAAATTGTATCATCATTAAAATACTCTTGAGCAAAAGCATTTACTGCATCCATTGTTTCCCTTTCTCCATCAAAAGAATCAAAGAAGATAAATGTTACTTCATCTTTATACTCTTCACTAGCATCAATAAAGTCAGGCATCTCTTGTTGACATGGTGGACACCATGATGCAAATAAATTTATTACAACAGGTTTTCCTAATTCAGCTAATTGCCAAAAAGTAGTCTCTTCTCCATTTAATAAAGTTAAAGGGATATCTGGCATTACAGTAGAAGCTTCAGCTTCAGTATTATCTGCATCACTATTATTTGTATCAGCTGTATCATCACTAATGCTTTGATCATCAGAAGTTTGAACTGTTTCAACTACATCATCATTTACTTCTGTTTGTACTGCAACAGAATTTGTAGATACATTATTTGTTAATTCACTTTCCTCTGTATTTAGGGTAGGTTTATATGATGTATCAGGGGAGTTTTTACTTAATTGGCCATAGCCAAAATATGCTCCTACAAAAACAACTATAATGATTAAAACTATAATCAAACTATTTTTTTTATTTTTATCCATTTAATTTCTCCAAATTATTCAAAAAGTATTGCGGGAGAATAGCCTAAAACCATTAAAATTCCCATCAACAATAATAAAACACCACTAATAACTGTTACAACTTTATAATGCTTCTTGATAAATGAAAAAGCTCCTTCTAATTGTTTTAATAATAAAGCTGATAAGAAAAAGGGTACACCTAAGCCAAGAGAATATGCTATTAAAGTAAATATTCCTTGATATAATGTATCGGTATTTGCTGCTAACATTAAGGCTGAACCTAAAAATGGTCCTGTACATGGAGACCAGCCAACTGCAAATACTATTCCAAAAATTAAAGAAGAAAAGTAATTTAACGATTTTGCTTTAAATTTTAATTTATAAGTATTTTCTAAAAATGGTAACATTTTTAAACCTAAAAAACTTAAGGCAAAAATAATTACTATTACTCCTCCTATCCTGTTAATAGTTTCTAAATGTTCACTTAAATACTGACCTAGGAAACTTGCACTAGCTCCTAAAGTCGCAAATAATATTGTGAACCCTAATATAAAGAATATTGAATTAAATAGTAATTTATTCCTACTTTTTTCTTCATTATCCTTATCCGCTATATTACCTGCCAAATATCCTATATACAAAGGAATCATTGGTAATACACAAGGACTTATAAAACTTAATAAACCTTCTAATAATGCTGTTATATATGCCATATTCATATAATATATGCAATAATCTAATTGTAAAGTAACTTTATCACTAAATTAAAAAGCTATACATAAACTACAAACAAACTACATATTTGAAATATATTATAAATTTCTCTATTCAAAATTAACTCTATTATAATATAATTACTACATGTCTAAAAAAAATAAAAAAATAGATTCAAAAGAAGAATTTAATAATTATTATGAAAACTTATTTGGTTCTAGATGGGAAACATTAAAACAGGCTTTAATTAAAGAAAAAAGCACAGTTGAATATAATACAAATTTGACTAAACCTTATTTTCTTGATGAAGCATCACTTTTTTGTGCGAATTTACTTGAAATAGAAAAGGATGATAATGTTTTAGATATGTGTGCCGCACCAGGCGGTAAAACATTAGTTCTAGCTTCAAAATTAGCTGGAACGGGACATTTAGTTTCAAATGATAGATCTAGCAAAAGACGTGCTAGGTTACATAATGTAATTGAAGAACATTTACCTACTGAATATAAAAATAATATTGATATTACTGCTCATGATTCAACAAAATGGGGACTATATGAACAAGAAGTTTATGATAAAATCTTACTAGATGCCCCATGCTCAAGCGAAAGACACGTATTAAGTGATTCCTCATATTTAAATCAATGGTCATTAAATAGACCAAAACATTTATCTTTTCAACAGTTTGCTATGCTTGCAGGAGCATTAGAAGCTGTAAAAGTTGGTGGGATTATTCTTTATTCTACCTGTGCAATTACACCCCTAGAGGATGAAGAGGTAATAAGGAAATTATTTAAAAAAAGGGACGGAAGATTTGAATTAATAAACTTTAATTGTGATATAGCTGAAGATAGAGAATATGGAAAAATTGTTCTACCTGATACTAGTGATAATAGAGGACCTTTATATTTTTGTTTAATAAGGAGAATAAAATGAGTACTGTTAGTATTGTAAAATGTGATAATTATGATTTTGAAAATGTTTATAACAATCTAAAAAAAGCTATGGAAGAAACAACTCTTCCAAAAATCTCAGGAAAAAAAATCTTAATTAAACCTAATATATTATCTGATGTTCCTCCAGAATTGAGTGTATCTACCCACCCTATGGTTTTAAAAGCACTTATAAAAATTTTAAAGGAGAAAGGTGCAAAAAAACTTTATGTAGGAGATTCTCCTGCTATTCATCCTCCAAAATTTAAGGCAAAAAAATCAGGAATCTATCAAATTTGTGAAGAAGAAGAAAATGTTGAATGGGTCAATTTCCATAAAGATACAGTAAAGAAAAATCTCCCCTTTGTTCATAGAAAAATTGCATTAACTAAAATTATAGACAAAGTTGATTTTTCAATTTCTCTTTCAAAATGTAAAACTCATGAGCTAATGTATACAACTGGAGCTATAAAGAACATGTTTGGCCTAGTTCCTGGATTTAACAAAAGCAAACAACATGTATATAACCCAAGTAGAAAAGGTTTTGCTAAATTTATTTGTGGATTATTTAGTGTTAGTAAAACTGAATATGCTATTATGGATGCAATAGTTGCTATGGAAGGAGCTGGACCGGGAAATGGTACTCCAAGAAAAGTCGGCTTACTTTTAGCAAGTAATGATGCTTTAGCATTGGATATTAGCCAAGCTATTATCATGGGTTATAATCCTTTAGATATTCCAATAATAAAATTCGCTATAAAGAAAAAATTAACACCTACAAAAAAAATCGAAAATATTGAATACAGCAACCTAAATGCAAATGATTTAATCATAAAAGATTATAAAAGGATTTCTAATAAAAATCTTTCTAAAAAAAGATTGCCTCCTGAATTTTTAAAAGATCCTTGTATTAAATGTAAAAAATGTATTGAAATTTGTCCGGCAAATGCGTTATCACTTGATAATAAGAGGATAAAAATCAATGAGAAAAAATGCATTAAATGCTATTGTTGCCATGAGGTTTGTCCTGCTAACGCAATAAAAATTAACAAATAGCTTATAAAAATAATAGGAATATATGAACTTAAAGAATGAATTAAATAAAGAGCAATATCTTGCAGCTTCGACTATTAATGGACCAATTCTGATTATAGCTGGAGCTGGAAGTGGAAAGACTCGTATGCTTACTTATCGAATTGCACATATGCTAGATTTAGGCATTGATCAAAGAAATATTTTAGCTTTAACTTTTACAAACAAAGCTGCTCAAGAAATGGGTCAAAGAATAAGAGATTTAACTAATCAAGAATTAAAACACTTAACAACAACAACATTTCACTCTTTCGGTTTAGGGTTTTTAAAACAACATATTCAACATTTAGGTTGGAAAAACAATTTCACAATCTATGATACTAATGATAAATTATCATTAATTAAGCAAGTAATCATTAATTTGGGTTGGTCAATTGATGCTTTTAATCTAAGAGATGTTGAAGATTATATAAGCAAATATAAAACAAAACAATTAATAGTTAACAACTCGACAGCCGAAAATACTAAGGTATTATTAGATGAATATGAAAAATATTTAAAAACATACAATGCCGTAGATTTTGATGATTTAATCGTAAAACCCATAGAAATCTTTAAAAAATTCCCTGAAATTTTAGAAAAAACTAGTCAACGATTTCAATATATACTTGTAGATGAATTCCAAGATACTTCAATATCTCAATATACTTTGGTTAAAGAATTAGCAAAAACAAATAGAAATCTATGTGTTGTTGGCGATGATGACCAAAGCATTTATTCCTGGAGAGGAGCAAATTATCAAAATATTGTGATGTTTGAAAATGATTTTCCAGAGAGAAAAGAAATAATGCTTGAAAGAAATTATAGAAGTAGTAAAACAATCTTAGAAGCTGCAAATATATTAATCACAAACAATAAAGAAAGAAAAAATAAGAATTTATGGACGGAGAGCGAACAAGGAACTAATATTTATTTAATTAAACCAGAGGATGGAGAAAAAGAGGCTAATCAAGTAGCAAGAGAGATAATAGAACTACATAAAAAAGAAAATATTAAATTCAATAACTTTGCAATTCTTACTAGAACAAACTCTTTGATTCCTGCCTTTGAATCAGCATTAATGAGTAGAGAAGTAAACTGTCATGTAAGTGGTGGTAAATCCTTATTAGAAAGAAAAGAAATAAAAGATATACTAAGTTACTTAAAAGTTATTATAAACCCTGATGATGATGTAAATCTATTAAGAATAATAAATACACCTCGAAGATCAATTGGTAGAACTACAATTGAAAAAATAAAAGAAGTAGCTTCAAATTTTAATACATCTTTGTATTCAGCTTTAGCTATGATGGCCTTTTCTAAAGATTATAAAATTAGAGATAATACCCGAACTTCATTACAATTCATTTATAATCTAATTGAAAAATATTCAAAAGAATTTGAAGAAAATGATGATAAAACAAAACACAAAGTTTTAAATAACTTAATTAATCATATAGCTTATAAAGATTTTCTAATTGAAGAAAACAATACTGAAAAAGCTGTAATTTTCAAAATGAAGGGAATTGGAATTCTTGTAGATATGTTAAGAAAATGGGAAAATAATTATTTTAATGAGTCTGCCTCAATAGAGAGTTGGGTAAACAGAATTCTTCTAGCGGGGAAAGAAAATCAAGATGAAAATAATTCTAGTGTAAATATAATGACTATGCACGCGTCAAAAGGTCTTGAATTTGATGTTGTCTATTTAGTTGGCATTGAAGATCATATAATACCAAGTCAAAGAGCTTTAGAAGAAAATCCTAAAAACATAGAGGAAGAAAGAAGATTATTCTATGTAGCAATAACAAGGGCAAAAAAGAAACTAATTATTAGTTCAGCAAAAAATAGAATAAGAGGGACACAAATTATACAAAGCAACCCTTCAAGATTCATCAAAGAAATTCCAGAGAACTTAATTGATAAAGCTGAAAATAGACTAGTATCAAAATCTGATGTAAGTAAATCATTTGCAGAAATGAAGGCTAGATTAGCACAGGGCAATTAAATGCCCTGTGTTTATAAAACTATTCTGCTAGTTTCATATCTCCATCTTTTATCCAACCTTTTACTCTCATAAATTTTGCAATTAAAAGAGAAATTATTGCTGGCAAAGCAAAATGTAATAATAATATTTGAGGAATTGCACTAGTACCCATTACTGCAATAGTATTAAATTGTCCTACTAGACCACTGGTACCCATTCCAGCTCCTGCAGCATTATTTTGCATTTTAAATACAACAGTTGCTAAAGGACCAATTATTGCTGCAGTCAATGTTGGAGGAATCCAAATAAGTGGATTATGAATTATATTAGGTACTTGTAACATACTAGTTCCAATTCCTTGAGATATTAAACCACCCATTTTATTTTCTCTATATGATATAACAGCAAAACCTATCATTTGTGCGCTACAACCAACTGTTGCAGCCCCAGCGGCTAAACCAGAGATACCTAAACTGATACAGATTGCAGCAGAAGAAATTGGTAGAGTTAATACCATACCTACAACAGTTGCAACAAGTATTCCCATAGGCAATGGATATAGTGTTGTTAAAGTATTAATAAACATACCTAAAGCTTTCATCAAGGCACTTACAAAAGGAGATACAAAAACTCCAACCAAACCACCAGCAATGATTGTAGCAATTGGAACTACCATAATATTAACTTTTGTTTTATTATTAACAAGCTTTGCAATCTCAGCACCAACTAAACTTGCTAATAAAGCACCAAAAGGTTCTCCTATAGCAAATTTTAATATAGAACCATCGGGGGCAAAAACAAAAGTTCCAGCACCAATAGCTCCAGCTACTGCAGCACTTAATACACCTAGTTTTGGAGCGCCAATAAATAAAGCAACACCTAAACCGATAGCTGGACCAGTTAAATATTGTGCGACACTACCAAAATTAACTAAAATTGGTAAATTCAAATAAGTTCCAAATTGTTTGATGATTAATCCGATAATTAAAGAAGCAAAAAGACCCTGCGCCATACCATTGAGTGCATCAATGATATAATCTCCAACCTTCTTCCTTTTATTCGGATTATTTTTTGAAATTTCGTTCATAAATAAATCCTTAAAATTGGGTTGGATGACTTAGCTGCATTTAGATCCATCGTCTAAGCACAGGCCTCCGTTTCATCTGAAATATATAAAATATTTTTAGTTATGTAAAGCCTATATATCTATTGAATATATAGCACCTTCATATCCATTTAACAATATTTCATTATTAGTAAACTTAGGACTCTTTGATAATGGATTCGTAGAAAAAATCGATGTCTTTGCTATAAAAGGTAAAGCAATATCACTAAATTTTATTACTTTATTCCTAGCTGAAAAATTCAAAATTATAAAAAGAGACTCATCACTTGAGGTTCTCATATAAGCAATTATCTTATCATCATTTAAATCAATAAATGTAAAATCACCTTCTACGAGAGCTCGATGATTCTTCCTAAGAGTTATTAATCTTTTATAATATTTCAACATAGAAACATCTTGTTGTTGTTGATTTACAACACATTTCTTTACATTTCCTAAGGGCAAATATGGATCATGTTCTGAGAATCCAGCATTAGGTAAATTCTTATCCCACAACATTGGCCCTCTAGCTCCATCTCTACTGTTTTGGAAAAAGAATAATTGCCTTCTCTGTAAATCTTTTTGCTGATTTTTTGGAATTATGGAATCTTCTAAACCTAATTCTTCACCATAATATAAAAACGGAGTCCCTCTTTGTGTTAACAAAAATAAAGTTGCTAGTCTAGTTTTTGGAATGCTTTTCTTAAGTCTAGTTAATAATCTCTTATTGTCATGACCAGATAGAATCCATGCAGGCCAAGAAGTATCACAAGCCTCAATCCAACGCTGTGCTAAAGATTTAAATAAACGAGGATTCAATTTTGAATTAGCAATAGAATAGTCAAATACTAAATTAAACTCATCCTTATAAACCCCATAATAAGATGCTACTAATTCAGGCTCCCCAGGAGGAGTTACAACAATATCTCCAACTAATAATTTATCTTCATATTCATCAAATAAAGATCTAATACGTCTAATTACTTTATGAGAATAAGGTCTATTTCTATCAAAAACATGTCTTTGTTTATAGTATTTGTTCGTAAAAGTTCCAGGATATTTTGGATTATCTCTTAAGTCTTTATCTTTAACAATTAAATTAGAACAACTCAATCTTATTCCATCAATGCCTAAATCTAGATAATATTTTAAGACTTCTAGCATTTTAACAACTAGATCTTCACATCTCCAATTTAAATCAGGTAAGTCTTTTGAAAATGAATGCATGTAATATTGCTTTCTCTCTTCACAATAAGTCCAAGAACTACCTCCAAAATTTGAAAGCCAGTTATTTGGAATTTCATCTGACCAAATATAGAAATCACTAAATTCATTATCTCTAGATTTAGAACTTTTTAAAAACCAAGAATGTTTTGATGAGGTACTATTAATTGGAATATCTATGATTAACTTAAGATTTGCATTATGAATTTCCTCAATCAATTTTGACAAGTCTTCATTTGTTCCAACAAAACTATCTACATCATAATAATTTGAAACATCAAATCCACTATCATAATATGGAGAAGGGAAAAATGGTGTAATATATATAGCATCAATTCCTAAATATTTTAAATAATCAATTTTTGAAATCAAACCACTAAAATCACCAACACCATCATTATTACTATCTTTAAAGCTTCTTAGAAATATTTGGTATATGATTCCTTCTTGCCACCACTTCAAATCCATATAAATTAAACCTCACAATTCTAGAGAATAATTGAAACGGTGAAAAAACTCAACAAAAAAAAATCCTATATATAAAAGTAAATTATAAAAATAATATTAATCCTAAAAAGGAATAATATTAAGTTATATTATATATTTAATATACAAAAAAATTTCTGAGATTAAATTCTCAGAAACTTCACATTAATAACCTATTATTATAGATCATCAGCTTCATCATTATTAAATTTAAAATTCCTTTGGAAAAACTTTAAGGCAAATCGAATCCCTGATGCCCAACCTAATCCCATTTCATCAAATTGTGCCTCTAAATCTTTTTTAAAAGAAGGTTCAATTGAAAAAGTAGTTAAACTTTTCTTTTCTTTTTCATCTTTTTTTACAGGTTCCTTAAATAATTTATCAGCTCTATTATGACTTGAATTTGTATCGTTTCTCTTTAATGCCATTTTTATCTCCAAATTTCATTTTCCATTTCTTCAAAAGTAAGTTTTGTTTTTTCTTTTAAGCCTTTTCCATTTTCTTTATACAGTTGAGGAGCAACATTTTTATCTTGAGATTTTCTAAAAACAGGATCTACTGGAATTTGATAAATCTTAAAATTACCCCTACTTGCAGCTTCATATATATCTCTATGTTGTCTAATTCTATCATCATAAGAATTAATGACAACTTTTTCATGTTTAACGGATGCTCTAAAATTTTTCTTTAACCTATTCAATTCATCAATAAATATCTCTAAGCCATCTAAACTAAAAGCTTCAGGAGTCATGGGTGTTATTACTTCGTCGCTTGCTATTAATGCAGAACGTTCCAATCTTCCTAATCCAGGGGATAAATCCAATATGACATGTTGAAACTTGCCTTTAAATTCATTGATTAAATCTTGAATTACAAAAGGCTCATCAGCTAATTTTGTTTCTGAATAAAGTTTTAAGGTTCCACCAATACCAAAAGTAGGCAAAATATAAAGATTTGGAACATGTTCTACAGGAACAATAGCATCACTTGGATAACATTTTCCTTGAACTACATCAGATAATTCCCATTTTGGTGTTTTTAATAAAAACCAAGATGAAGCATTACCTTGTGGATCTAAATCTACTAGTAATGTTGGGATTCCTGATAAAGCAGATTGACATGCTAATGTACCAGAAATTGTTGTTTTACCAACCCCACCTTTTTGTAAATGAAACGCAATCGTTTTTGTCATAATTTTATAACCCTTAATATATACAGTATATACAAGTTCTTATTCAATTAACAAGTACATTTGTAAAAAATTAAACATCCTTGACTTCTAATAATTATATTAAAACTTAAGATTTGTATATATAAAACCATAAATACAATATAAAAACAATGCACTTATGATATAAATTTGATATAAAAATATGAGCTATAAAAAATATTTAATTATGCTCAAAAAAAATAATAAATTAAATATCAAAAATACTTAAATATTACTAATCACATTTTTACAATTTAAGATAACTATAACACAAAAATATCAAGCTAGCTACATAAAAAAATACTTATACCAAATTACAGTCTTGTATAAAAGATTATAACAAAACCATAACTTTTAAGTTACTAAATATTTAATTGTTTTTTTGCATAATAAATAAATAAATATTCGTTTTTTAAGTATTTTTACAAAATATTAGTTGTTTTTTATTTTAATTTTAGTGTAAAGTATCAAAAACCAAGGAGTAAAAAAATGAAACATATTTTTCCGGATAATTACAAACCCGTATTGAACAAAAAGCAAACAGAAAAAGCTATTAAATTTGTTAAAGATACTTTTGAAAGAGAGCTATCTGGCGAATTAAAGCTTAGCAGAGTTACTAGCCCTTTATTCGTAGCAAAAGGCTCAGGTATTAATGATGATTTAAATGGTATTGAACGACCTGTAAAGTTTGAAATTGGTAATTTAAATAATAAAGAAATGGAAATTGTTCATTCTTTGGCAAAATGGAAAAGAATGGCTTTAGCTGACCACGGTTTTCAACCAAAAACTGGTTTATATACAGATATGAATGCAATCAGACCTGATGATATGATTGATGCAATACATTCACTATATGTTGATCAATGGGACTGGGAACTAGTAATGGCAGAAGGTCAAAGAAATCTAGACTTTTTAAAAACTATTGTTACAAAAGTATATGAAGCTCTTAAAAGAACTCAATTCTTAGTAAGAGAAAATTTTGAATCATCTTTCCCTATTTTACCAGAAGAAATTATTTTCATTCATAGTGAAGATGCTCAAAAAGAATTCCCTAATCTAACACCAGAAGAAAGAGAAAAAGAATTAGCAAAAAAATATGGTGCTATTTTCATGATAGGTATTGGTAGCAAACTTGTTGATGGAGTTAAACATGGTGGTAGAGCTCCTGACTATGACGATTGGTCAACACCTACTACTGAAGGACATAAAGGCTTAAATGGTGATATCATTGTTTGGGATCCTGTTAGAGAAGATTCTCTTGAACTTTCTAGCATGGGAATAAGAGTTGATAATGAAACTTTATTAAGACAACTTGAATTAGAAAATGCAACAGAAAGAAAAGATTTATATTGGCATAAACGCTTATTAAATAATGAATTCCCTCAAACTATTGGAGGTGGTATTGGACAAAGCAGAATTTGCATGTTCCTCCTAAATAAAGCTCATATTGGTGAAGTTCAAGCTTCTGTATGGGATGAAGAAACTTTAAAAGTATCAAAAGAGAGAAATATCCCTCTAATGTAAATTAGAATTTTTTAATAAAAAAGCCATATTTTTATGGCTTTTTTTTTACCCTTAATTATTATATGATTATCTCATGGAGTATAATTTATGAAAGAATTAAAATTTACATCATGGAATGTTAACGGTATAAGAGCATGTGATAAAAAAGGCTTTAAAGAATATTTTAAAGAATCTAATTCAGATATTTTTTGTTTGCAAGAAATAAAATTATCAGAAGGACAATATGAATTTAATCCAGAAGGCTATTATCAATATTTCAATTATGCTCAAAGAAAAGGTTATAGTGGAACTGCAATTTACACTAAAGAAAAACCTTTAAATGTTGTATATGGAATCTCACATGAATTAGATAATGAAGGGAGAACAATCCTATTAGAATTCCCTAATTATTATGTTTTAACTGTTTATACCCCAAATAGCCAAAATGAACTAAGAAGACTTCCTACAAGACTAGATTGGGATGATAAATTTAGAGAATATGTCTCTAATTTAGATAAAGAAAAACCTGTTATTATGTGTGGTGATTTTAATGTTGCCCACAAAGAAATAGATTTAAAAAATCCAAAAACAAATGTAAAAAATGCTGGATTTTCACCAGAAGAAAGAGAAAGTTTTACTAAACTATTAAATGCAGGTTTTACAGACTCTTTTAGGTACTTATATCCTGATGTCATTGAAAGATATAGCTGGTGGAGCTATAGATTTAAAGCAAGAGAAAAAAATGCAGGATGGAGAATCGATTACTGGCTAGTATCAAACAGACTAGAAACTAATATAGTAAATAGTGAAATTGACGATAAAATTCTTGGCAGTGACCATGCTCCTGTTTATCTTAATATAAAATTATAGCAAAAGGATTTCTCCTTTTGCTATTAATTGTTTATTTTAAATATTCAGGTATTGAACCTCTGTTATTATATATTTTTCGCTTTTGAGTATCTAAAATTTTCTTGCACAATCTAATAGATTCAGGAGTAATTTCAACTAATTCATCATCTTTAATAAATTGTATTGCTTGCTCTAAACTAATTTTAGTAATTGGAGTCAAAGTAACAGCTTCATCTTTACCACTTGCTCTCATATTTGTAAGTTTTTTAGTTCTAGTAGGATTTAATAATAAATCAATATCACGATTTCTTTCCCCTACAACTTGACCTTCATAAATACTATCGCCAGGGACAATAAATAATCTACCTCTATCTTCTAACTGCCAAAGTGCATATGCAACAGCGGTACCACTTCTATCACTTACTAGAGAACCACTAACTCTATCAGGGAAGTCTCCTCTATAAGGTTCATAACCTTTTATATAAGAGTTCATAATACCAAAGCCACGAGTATCTGTTAAAAACTCATCTCTATAACCTATTAAGCCTCTAGAAGGAATTTCAAACGTCATTCTAACTCTATCACCATTATAAGTAATATCACTCATAATTGCTTTTCTCTTTGATAATTTTTCCATAACAACCCCAGAATTCTCTTCAGGACAGTCGATAGTTAATTTTTCAATTGGTTCTATAGTTTGACCTTTATCATCCTTTTTAAACAAGATTTTAGGTCTTCCTACACATAATTCGAAGCCTTCACGTCTCATTTCTTCAATGATAATTGCCATTTGGAATTCACCACGGCCTTTTACTGTAAAAGTATCATCAGTATTTTTTTCAACTCTAATTGATACATTTCTTAAAGCTTCTTTGCTTAATCTATCCCAAATCTTTGCACTAGTAATATTCTTTCCTTCTTTACCAGCTAAAGGACTAATATTTTTACTAAATAACATTGAAACTGTTGGTTCATCAACACTAATTCTTGGTAATGCTTTTGGATTTTCTTTTGTACAAATTGTATCACCAATAGTTACATTTTCAACCCCAGCTAAAACTACAATATCACCTGCTGAGATTTCATTTGATTGAACATATGAAGGTCCATTAAATGAATATAATTTAGAAACTCTTAAAGAAGTTGTTTCATGTTCACCAATACAGACTAATTGGTCATTAATTGAAGCTTGGCCATTTATGATTTTACCAATTGCTAAACGACCTAAGAAATCACTATACGATAAATCACTTACTAACATTTGGAAAGGAGCTTCATCATCATATTGAGGTGGTGCAATATTTTCTAAAATTGAATCTAATAAACAAAACATATTACTTTCAATATTATCAAGAGATTTACCACAAACACCATCTCTTCCATTTGCATAGAAAACTGGTAAATCTAATAACGATTCATCATCACTTAAGTCAAATAAAAGATCATAAACTTCATCTAAAACTTCTGCACTTCTAGCATCATTTCTATCTATTTTATTTATTACAATTATTGGTTTTAATTTTTGTTTTAGGGCTTTACTCAAAACAAATCTTGTTTGAGGTAAAGGGCCCTCAGCAGCATCGACTAATAAGATAACCCCATCAACCATTGAAAGACCTCTTTCAACTTCACCACTAAAATCAGCGTGACCTGGAGTATCAATAATATTAATCTTTGTATTTTTATATTGTATAGCACAGTTTTTTGCACTAATTGTAATACCACGCTCTCTTTCAAGGGCTCCACTATCCATAACTCTTTCTTGGTTTTGTAATAGACCAGTTTGCTTAAATAAGCTATCTACCAATGTCGTTTTTCCATGGTCTACATGAGCTATAATAGCTATGTTTCTTATTGATTCTTTGTTTTTTATCATTTTCTTCCTCAAACGTAAAGGGAGGTATTTTATATCCTCCCTAAGTAAAACAAACTATTTAATATATTTTAAAATATTATTTAATTACTAAATCAGAATTCTTAGAAATCAAATTTATTGTCTTTTGATAATCATTAAATAAATCTTGTGATTTTGCATCATGTAATATAGTACAAATTGTTACTTTATCATCTATTATACTTATTCCAAAACTATTTTCAATAAAGGAACTTGATGGATAGTAACTAAGGGTTGTTAATACCTCATCATTATCTATAGTAGGTAATACATCAAATAACATATCACTAGATAAAAACTTAAAATAATGTTCATTATTTAAAGCTTTTGCTTTCATATCATTAGGAATTTGATTTAATATTGCATCTCGTGTTAAATGTGGCTGTCTTTTTAAAAAAGATTTTAATAATTTATCAACCTCAGCACAATTATCATAAAATGACAATCTTGGCTCTAATCCTCTCTTAAATTTAATTAAAGAAGTACCATTTGATAACATAGCAGTTTCACTCTTTTTCTTACAAAAAGGAATTACTAAATCTTTTCTTACAGCCTTACTTAAACTTAATGCAACAGTAACAAAGAAAGATAGTAAAGAAATTCCATGACCGCTACATAATGAATATACTATGCTGGATTTTAAAGAAATCTTTTTAACTTTAATTTTAGTCAAATCGAGCTTAATTGGTTCTTCTTCAACAATTTTTTTTAATTTATTAGCTTTTAATTGAGCTATGAAATTTAATTTTTTTTCTTCATAATCACAATATTCAAAATCATAATTCTCAGGAGAAGTTAATAAAGCTTTAGCAAAATTAACTAAACCTCTAGAGTCAGAAATGATTTGATGAGCGAAAATTACTAATGTATCTTGATTATTAATTGCTAATCGTAAAAATTCACCATTAAAAAGATCTAAAGGTGTATTGAATTGAGTAGTAATCCATTTATTTATATTTTCACAATTTTCAATTTTATAATCAAAACCGTTTATAGAGTCATCAAAAAAATATCCAGCTTCATCACTTTTAACTAATTTTGAATTTAAAATTGGAACTTTCTTTTTTATTAAATTTAAATTAGATAACAATTCATTAGTTGTTATTTTTTTTGCAAAACCAACAACTAAAGCACTTGCTGATAAGTTGTCATTGAGTGAATAAATTTGATTTTTTAGTTGATATCTCATAACCATTAGAATAGTTGTTTATTTGATTTGATTAAAGCCCTAAATCATTTTTTTTATATATTTTTACAAAAAAAAATCACCTAAAAGGTGAAAAAAAAGGCCCGGCAGCTACCTACTCTCCCACAAAAATGTAGTACCATCGGCGTGAGAGCGCTTAACTGCCGTGTTCGGGATGGGAACGGGTGTGTCCACTCTGCTATGGCCACCGGGCCAACTTAAATTTAGAGAGATAAATTAGTATTTATCTATCCAACTTAAGTGCGATATTTTCGGGATCGCAACGATAATATGGTCAAGCCTCACGGCTTATTAGTATCGATAAGCTGAACATGTCACCATGCTTACACTCTCGACCTATCAACCAGGTATTCTTCCTGGTTCCTTCAGTCCTCTTAAAGAGGATGGGATGTCTCATCTCGGGGAGGGTTTCCCGCTTAGATGCTTTCAGCGGTTATCCCTTCCAAACGTAGCTACTCAGCACTTACCGTTGGCACGATAACTGATACACTAGAGGTTTGTCCACTTCGGTCCTCTCGTACTAAAAGCAGAACCCCTCAAACATCCAACGCTTGTGGCAGATAGGGACCGAACTGTCTCACGACGTTCTGAACCCAGCTCGCGTACCGCTTTAATTGGCGAACAGCCAAACCCTTGGGACCTGCTCCAGCCCCAGGATGCGATGAGCCGACATCGAGGTGCCAAACCTTGCCGTCGATATGAACTCTTGGGCAAGATCAGCCTGTTATCCCCGGAGTACCTTTTATCCGTTAAGTGACGGCGCTTCCACACGCTACCGCCAGATCACTAAGACCTACTTTCGTACCTGCTCGGCTTGTATGCCTCGCAGTCAAGCCACCTTGTGCCTTTACACTTGAAAGATGATTCCCAACCATCCTAAGGTGACCATCGCGCGCCTCCGTTACACTTTAGGAGGCGACCGCCCCAGTCAAACTTCCCGCCTGACACTCTCCCCTAACCGGCTTCACGGCCAGGGTTAGAAAACTGGAAAAGGAAGGGTGGTATTTCACCAACGACTCAGCGCAAACTGACGTCCACGCTTCTACGTCTCCCACCTATCCTACACATCCTTGTCCAATTTTCAATGTCAAGTTGAAGTAAAGGTTCACGGGGTCTTTCCGTCTAACCACAAGTATCAGGCATCTTCACCTGAACTTCAATTTCACCGGATCTCACGTTGAGACAGCGCCCATATCGTTACACCATTCGTGCGGGTCGGAACTTACCCGACAAGGAATTTCGCTACCTTAGGACCGTTATAGTTACGGCCGCCGTTTACTGGGGCTTAGGTTCGCAGCTTCTTCAAAAATGAATAACCACTCCCCTTGACCTTCCAGCACCGGGCAGGTGTCAGTCCATATACTTCCCATTGCTGGTTGGCATGGACCTGTGTTTTTGGTAAACAGTCGCATGGGCCATTTCTCTGCAACTCACTCACGTGAGCCATACTTATCCCTAAGTTACGTATGCATTTTGCCGAGTTCCTTAACGTGAGTTCTTCCGTACGCCTTCGCATTCTCAGCTCGCCTACCTGTGTCGGTTTGTAGTACGGTCCCTCAGTGCCTTACCTTAGAAACTATTTCTTGGCACGACGATTACACGCGCTTCTTACTCCCGTAGAAGTAATCGCTGACAGCTCCTCTTGGATAATGGATTTTCCTACTATCCTTAACGCATCGCTGCTTTGACAGGGACAACCGTCGCCCTGCCGCGTTTCACCCTATGCTTCATTCCATCGAAACACTGAGAGGTGCGGGAATATTGACCCGCTTCCCATCGACTACGACTTTCGTCCTCGCCTTAGGGGCCGACTAACCCTTGGGTAGATTGACTTTACCCTGGAAACCTTAGGCTTTCGGCGGAGGGGGATCTCACCCCTCTTTTCGTTACTCATGCCTGCATTCTCTCTTCTGTCCCGTCCACCAAAACTTCCGTCTTGACTTCATCCGTACACAGAATGCTCCCCTACCCACAGCGTCTAGCGCTGTGCCGTAGCTTCGGTGATATACTTAGCCCCGTTGGATTGTCGGCGCATGACTACTCGACCAGTGAGCTATTACGCACTCTTTGAAGGAATGGCTGCTTCTAAGCCAACCTCCTGGCTGTCTGTGCAATCACACTTCCTTTCCCACTTAGTATATCTTTGGGACCTTAGCTGACGGTCTGGGCTGTTTCCCTTTTGACGACGGCCCTTATCAGTCGCCGTCTGACTGCTACGCATTGTACCACGGCATTCAGAGTTTGGTTAAACTTGGTACCCGGTGAAGGGCCCGCATCTATCCAGTGCTTTACCTCCGTGGCAGTCCACGTAACGCTAGCCCTAAAGCTATTTCGGGGAGTACCAGCTATCTCCAAGTTTGTTTAGCCTTTCACTCCGAACCACAGCTCATCGCAACCCTTTTCAGCGGATTTACGTTCGGCCCTCCACTGGATTTTACTCCAGCTTCAGCCTGGCCATGGTTAGATCACTTGGCTTCGGGTCTACCACATGCAACTTATCGCCCTATTCAGACTCGGTTTCCCTACGGCTCCAGGACTCCTATCCCTTAACCTTGCTACATACGGTAACTCGCAGGCTCATTCTACAAAAGGCACGCCATCACCCATTACTGGGCTTTGACCGCTTGTAAGTCCACGGTTTCAGGTTCTCTTTCACTCCCCTCCCGGGGTGCTTTTCACCTTTCCCTCACGGTACTATGCGCTATCGGTAGCCGCCGAGTATTTAGCCTTGGAGGGTGGTCCCCCCAGATTCCGACAGGATTTCTCGTGTCCCGCCGTACTCAGGTAGTGCATCCAATTAGAGTATTCGTTTTCAACTACAGGGCTTTCACCTTCTTTGACAGATCGTCCCAGAATCTTTCGTCTAACTCATACTTTTCTTACTAACCGGGTATTCCCAGATGCACCCCTACAACCCCAAACACTTAAAAGCGCTTGGTTTGGGCTCTTCCCCTTTCGCTCGCCGCTACTAAGGGAATCTCTTTTTTGATTTCTACTCCTGCTGGTACTTAGATGGTTCAGTTCCCAGCGTATACCTCTATTATACTATTTTATTCATATAACAGTGACAATCATCCAGACTGTCGGGTTACCCCATTCGGAGACCTGCGGATCATTGGGTGTTGGCCCCTACTCGCAGCTTTTCGCAGCTAACCACGTCCTTCTTCGTCTGGCGGCTCCTAGGCATCCTCCGTGGACCCTTTTTCGCTTGACCATATTATCTTTACAATCCCTAACGCTATGTTTGTCAAACATCTTTTTCTATTGGAGGCAAGGGGACTCGAACCCCTGACCCTCGGCTTGCAAAGCCGATGCTCTAGCCAACTGAGCTATGCCCCCGTTGTCTTTTTTATAATTATGAGCGGGAAGAGAAGTCTAAAAGCTTTTTTATACCTATAGAGGGTCTTTGCTTTTTTTTGATAGGTCTTTCACCTATCGGATAACATCCTATCAGTATTTCGTATCTGGCTGTGAGATTCCTAGATACTTGCCTTTCTTATTAGAAAGGAGGTGATCCAGCCACACCTTCCGGTACGGCTACCTTGTTACGACTTCACCCTCCTCGCCAAGCATACCTTCGGAACCGTCCCCCATTACTGGTTAGACTAGCGACTTCGGGTACCCCCAACTCGGATGGTGTGACGGGCGGTGTGTACAAGGCCCGGGAACGTATTCACCGCATCATGCTGATATGCGATTACTAGCGATTCCAACTTCATGGAGTCGAGTTGCAGACTCCAATCCGTACTGAGACCGGCTTTTTGCGATTCGCTTAGCCTCGCGACTTAGCTGCGCTTTGTACCGGCCATTGTAGCACGTGTGTAGCCCAGGACATAAGGGCCATGATGACTTGACGTCGTCCCCACCTTCCTCCGGTTTGTCACCGGCAGTCCCACCTGAGTCCCCACCATAACGTGATGGTAACAGGCAGTAGGGGTTGCGCTCGTTGCGGGACTTAACCCAACACTTCACAGCACGAGCTGACGACAGCCATGCAGCACCTGTATATCGACCCCGAAGGGAAAAACTATCTCTAGTTTCGTCCAATATATGTCAAGCCCTGGTAAGGTTTCTCGCGTATCATCGAATTAAACCACATGCTCCACCGCTTGTGCGGGCCCCCGTCAATTCCTTTGAGTTTCACCCTTGCGAGCATACTCCCCAGGCGGTACACTTAATGCGTTAGCTTCGGTAGCGAATATTATTACCCACCACCTAGTGTACATCGTTTACTGTGCGGACTACCAGGGTATCTAAACCTGTTTGCTCCCCGCACCTTCGCGTCTCAGCGTCAGTACATGGCCAGACATTCGCCTTCGCCACCGGTGTTCTTCCAGATATCTACAGATTTCACCCCTACACCTGGAATTCCAATGTCCCCTCCTGTACTCTAGTATTACAGTTTCCAGCGCGTTCCCTCGGTTAAGCCGAGATCTTTCACGCCAGACTTGCAACACCGCCTGCACGCCCTTTACGCCCAATAATTCCGAACAACGCTTGCCCCCTACGTGTTACCGCGGCTGCTGGCACGTAGTTAGCCGGGGCTTATTCCGAGATTCACGTCATCTGCCTGCCATTCCCTGCAAACATTATTCCTCCTCTCGAAAAGAACTTTACAACCTCACGGCCTTCATCGTTCACGCGGCGTCGCTCCGTCAGACTTTCGTCCATTGCGGAAGATTCTTAGCTGCTGCCCCCCGTAGGAGTCTGGACCGTGTCTCAGTTCCAATGTGGCCGATCACCCTCTCAGGCCGGCTACCCATCATTGCCATGGTAGGCCTTTACCCTACCATCTAGCTAATGGGACGCAGACTCATCCTCTTGCGACGCCGTAGCGCCTTTCCCTCTCTAATCTTATGATTAAAAAGTATTATTCGGCATTACCCTATGTTTCCACAGGCTATTCCCAACAAGGGGGTAGATTATCCACGTGTTACTCACCCGTCCGCCGCTCTAGGCTAACCGAAGTTAGCTTACCGCTCGACTTGCATGCTTAAAACGCGCCGCCAGCGTTCGTTCTGAGCCAGGATCAAACTCTCCGTTATATAAAATGTGATCATAAAGATCACAATATTAATTAACAAAATTATTTAATTCCTGTCACTCGCTTATAACGAACATTAGCTTATTTCATCTTAGTTCTTATTTATTGAATTGACAGAAAGCCCTCTATTCACAATTAAAATTGCGGTATTTTTGCTTTCTTCTTTCTCTTCCCTTACGCTCGTAATTTCAAATAACAATTATGGTTAACTAAGTTAATCATAAAAAAATGTCCGTAATAGATACCAAGCTTTGAAAACCCATCAAAAGTATCAGTAACTTTCAATTCTTAGCTCTTATCGCTGAACACAATCGAGAATATAGCACGAGAATAATTTTTTGTAAACACTTTTTTTTAAAAAAAATTCTTTTTTATTACACAAATATTTTAATTCGTTTTATTGCAACTAATTAAAATATAATTTTTTTTTACATAAAAAATGCTATATAGCATTTTATAAAAATCACTATATAGCATATAAGGTAATCAAATAATTTTATTTACAGTCTCCACACCATTTCTCTGCCAAAAATTCCAAATCACTTTGCAATCTTTCAATTGCATTAGTTAATCTAATAGCATCTTTTTCACTGATATCATCTTTTTTACTTGCTAATATCATTCTAGCAACTACAGCTTCAAGAGATTCTCTTTCTTTAATAAGTTCTGAAGTAGCCATTCTAAGTTTAGCACTAATTGTACTTGGTAATGGTGATTCACTTTGCATTGGTAATGCTGTAGTGTCGAGCAAGGAGAAACTTTGTAATGCATCAGGAGCAAAAGCTTTAATATGTAATTTATTAGTAACTACAGAAGCAAAATAATCAGCAACATCTGCCTCTCCATGGTTAATGAATATCTGTTTTGGTTTAGTCTTAAAGGATTCAATCCATTTTAATAAACCTTGTTGATCTGCATGTCCTGATATTCCATGTAATGAAACAATTGAACATAATACATCAATTTGCTCGCCAAATATAGTAACATGTCTTGCTCCATCTAATATGGATCTTCCAAGAGTACCACCGGCTTGATAACCACTAAATATTACAGTAGATTCTGGTCTCCATAAATTATGTTTCAAATGATGTTTTATTCTACCTGCTTCACACATTCCACTACTAGAGATTATTACACATGATTCTTTTCTAGCATTTAAAGCTTTTGATTCCTCAACATCAACAATTGTAGTTAAAGATGGAAATATAATTGGGTTAATACCTTGTTTAACCAATTTCATTGCTTCTTCATCGTAATAACCTTGAATAGAGGATGCAAAAATTTCCGTAGCCTTTACTGATAATGGAGAATCAACAAAAACTGGAATATTAGGATACTCAGGTAATAATTTATTCTCGATTATATATCTAAATAAATACAGAATTTCTTGTGTTCTACCAACAGAAAACGCAGGTATTACTACATTTCCACCTTTATCAAATGTAGATTGGACTGTTTTTGCTAATTCACGAGCTCTAACAACAGTTGGTATATTATAACCTACTGCTCCTTCAGGTTTTTCATGAATTCTATCCCCATAGGTAGATTCCATAACAACTATATCTGCATCTTCAATATATTGTGGGTCTTCAATTATTGGTTGATCAAAGTTACCAATATCACCACTAAATACTAATTTACGTTTTTTTCCATCTTCTTCTAACCAAACTTCAATTGATGCGGATCCCAATAAATGCCCTGCATCAACAAAACGAATACTTATATTATCATTTAATTTAATTTTTTCATTATAGCTACAATCATGGAAATAATTTAAACTTTCTTGAGCATCTCTAACTGTATATAAAGGTTCTACTTTATTTTTACCTGCTCGAACATTTTTTCTACTTTTCCATTCAGCTTCCATTTCTTGGATATGTCCACTATCACTTAACATTATATCGCACAATCTAGCAGTAGCAGATGTCGCCCAAATTTCCCCTTTGAACCCTTCTTTTACTAATTGAGGTATTCTTCCACTATGATCAATATGAGCATGAGTTAATAACACGTAATCAATGGTAGCAGGATCAAAGAAAAAATCTTCACCCATATCTTTAGCATCACGACCTTGAGGAAGGCCACAATCAACTAAAACATTAATATCGTTACACTTAATAAAAGTACAGCTTCCTGTAACATGTTTAGCAGCACCAAAAAAAGTAATATCCATATATACTCCTATATGTTTGTATACATATAGGATACACCCATTTAATTCATAAGTAAAATATTATATAATGCATGTTAATTATGTAACAAATTACGAGCTTTTTTCCCTCTAGCTGTAAATAATGAAACGATAACAGTCGACAATAATATTAAACAAACACCAAAAATATAATATTTTGAACACGATTCATTTAAATATAATATACCTACAAAAACAGCTGTTAAAGGTTCAAAGGCACCAATTGTCCCTGCAATAGGTCCTCCAATAATTCTTGTTCCAAAAGAAAAAAGAGAGGCACCAAAAGCTGACGCTAATATATACCCTAAGATCCCAAGAGAAGAAATAAAATTGATATTTACATTCTTTATTGATATAAAATCATCTTTGATAAATATTGATGCAATAAGTAATAATATTACAGAAAATAAATTTAAAAATAACACAAAAACATCATTGTCAATTTTCTTAACATCTTTATCATTTAACATAAATAAATATATGCTAAAAACTATTGCAGACAACAACGCTGAAATTATACCCATTAAGTTAAATTCCATTTCAGAAGGATTAGTAACTAATATTACACCACAAATAGACAATATAATAGAAATCACTAATGGGAAATTAAAGGTATCACGTTTTGCTTGAATACTCATTAAAGTAATAATTATTGGATAACTAAAATGTAATACTGTAGTTAAACCTGAAGGTATTTTTGTATATGAATATACTAAAAATACAGAGGTTAACAAAAAGAATGCTGCACATATAAATATTTTAAAATATGCTTTAAAATTATTTTTTAAGATAATGGGATTCTTTTTGAATAAATTTATAAAAAGAAATACTAAAAAACTTCCAATAAAACGGACAAAAAGAGTCCACAACAAATTTATATTACTAGTTTGTAAATAATTAACAAACAAAGGATTTAGCCCAAATAAAATTGCAGCAAAGCTAGTAATAAAAATTCCTCTAATATATGTATTCATTATCTTTTCCTTAAAGAATGTCTAATAAATAAATATAATAGAGTCAATATAATTATACAAAATAATAAGGATTAAATATTATTTTATTCTAGATAGCTTATTTTATCTTCAAATCCTTTTTCGATAAAATACTTTTCGACTTCGCTATCTTTATAAAGATTAACTTTTTGAATTTCTTCACAACTATCAAAAACTAAAGAACCGAATTTAATCTTTCTAGATTTAATAGTTATTTCATTTAAACTTGTACAATACTGAAAAGCGCTGTTACCTATTTCTTGAAGTTTTTCATTAATTTCAACACTTGCTAAAGATACACAACCAATAAATGCACAACTTTCAATTTTTTCTAAATTTTCACTAAATTTTAATTGAGCTAAACTCCTGCAACTAGAAAAAGCAAAACTATTAATACTAATTAATGAAGCTGGTAATTCAATATTTTCTAAATCATGGCAACCATGAAATACTAATTCATCAATTTCTGTTAAAGTATTTGGTAATTTAATATCTACCAAATGCTTACAATCTTCAAAAGCTCCAACACCAATTTTCTTAATATTATCTGGAACTTCAACTGCCTTTAAAGAAGAACATTCTTTAAAAGATCTATTACCCAATTTTTCAAGTTTTTTATTAAAATCTATTTGAGTAAGTTTTGAACAATCTTCAAAGGCTAAATCACCTATTTCTACAAGATTTTCAGGAAAGCTAATTTGCTTTAATGAAACACAAGTAGCAAAAGCAGAATCACCTATAGTTTTAATAGTTTCAGGCAATTCAATTTCAGCTAAAGAACTACATTCACTTAATAAATATGGAGGAATTTTCTTCATACCTTCTGGCAATTTTATATCTTTCAATGCTTTACAACCAGAAAATACTGCATTACCTAATTTTTCAACAGAACCCTCAAATTCAACACGTTTTAACTTAACACATTTTTCAAAAGCACTTTTCCCAATAATACTTACATCTTTTGGAATTATTATGTTTTTTAATTTTTTACACTTTTTAAAAGCTTTCTTACCAATTTGTTTAGTATTTTTTGAAAAAGAAATCTTTTTTAAACTTTTATTCTTTTTAAAAGCTGAATTATCAATCCCTGTTATTTCTTCCGGCACCTCAAATACTTCAATATTTTTTTTGTTTGGAAACTTTACTATATTTTCCATTTCCTGATCATATAAGACACCCTTCACTTTTACAAAGCAAACGCCATCTTTAATTACATATTTCACTAAATCACTCCTATATTTTAGGCAAAACTATGCAGTCATTTCTTATTCAGAAAATAACTGCAATACTTCTTTTTTAGTTTTACATTGCTCAAGCATTCTTCTAAAAACCCCTGAAGAACAACTTCGAGCTATAGCTGCTAATACCTCAACATGAGTCGAAGCAACCCCGTTAGAAGCTACAACTAAAAAGAATAACTTTGATTTCAGATTATCTGGAGAATCAAAATCTATAGCCTTATCAGAAACTCCTACTACTACACAAATGTTATCAATTATATCACTTTGTGCGTGAGGAATACAAATACCTTTACCAATACCTGTAGAACCTAGAGCTTCTCTATTCACTACAGCATCTAAAACTGTGTCTCTTTCTGATGCATTTAAGGACTTCCCTTCTGCTAATACATCAACTAATTCTTTTAGTACTTCGTCTTTAGTTGTACTTACTAAAGGTACTTTTATTAAATTTTCATCTAAAACATCTATTAAATTCATAACTTATCCTTGATTACTTTTTCGATTCTCATCCCGTATATCTTAGATATATAATATTATTTTTTTATCAACAATTCAAATATTATTTTAATTTTTTAATATTTTACAAATCAATAAATAACATTATTCAAATTCGGACCAAATATCCTCGTCATCTCTAATAACTAAAACTGGGCAAGATGCTGTCCTTAAAATTCTATCAGTTTCACTATTTAACTCATCTCTTCTTGAACGGATTCCACTTATTCCGCCCACTAAAAGCAAATCAATTTCATTATGTTTAATATAATCTCGAACAACTTTATGAGCAGAGCCTTCTTCTACTATGCATTCAACTTCAACTTCTTTCATCTTTGCTAATTTAGTAGCATGCTTTAAATATCTATTAGCATCTTTTTGTAGATCTTCTTGATATTCTGCTCTTTCCATATCCAAAAAAATACCTGCTTTAACAAGATCAGAAAGAGCTCTTGTATTAACTACATACATAATATCTAATTTTGCTTTGTTCTGTTTAGCTAATAATATTGAATACATCATTGCAGACATAGATTCCTCTGTGCCATCAATATAAGCTAAAATATGTTTAAAGGGTACTGCCATAGTTGCCTCCTATTTAACAAAACTATAAACTGTTTTATTATTTCTTTTTTTTCAACTCTTTTTGTTTTTCCAATCTATCTTTAACTGACTTTAATAATATAAAGCTTTCTCTTTCAATTTCTTCAATACGACCTTTCATATATTTTATTGTATCACGTGTTTCTGGAATTGAAATCTTTTCAAGGGCATTAACTTTTCTAATAGTTTTTTTAACTTCTCTACTAAGTCTCATTATTGAAACTTTTAATTCAGCTAACTTACCCATTAATTCTAAAGCTTGACTGAACTGTTGAATACCTAATTCTGCAATAATATTAGAACTTTCTTGTGAAAAGTAAGGTCCTTTATCATTAAAACTTGTCTCAACAACAGGAACGGCCACACCCATTACCTTCCTTTGAGATACTTTTATATTATAATCTATATTAGTTGAACCACACAAATTACCAACCTTTAAACGCCCCATCTCGATAATCGCTTTGCTCAAAGTTTCCCTTGCTACTGCCAAAGCAGCATCAACTCTGCTTTGGTAATCTATAGCTTGGTCAACTAAAGCTAGCAGTTCAGATATTAAGATTTGTCTCTTTTGATCTAAAAGCTCATAGCCTAAAGTTGCAAATTTTAAATTGTCTTCTAATTTCATTAAATTAGATCTTGTAGGAGCTAAATTTGTGTTCATTCGTCTTCATTCTCCTGCCAGTATTCGTAAATCTCTTCTTCACTAAGTCTTTGAAGCTCTTCAGCAGGTAAATATCCTAAAGCTTTCCAAGCTATATTTAGAGTATCTTCAATACTTCTATCTTCATCAAAACCTTGAGCAACAAAATGATTTTCAAAGAATTGACCAAACTTTAAATATTGTTTATCAATAGTTGTTAATTCTTCTTCACCAATAACTGATGCTAAGTTTCTAACATCTTGAACATGTGAATAAGATGCGAATAATTGGTTAGATAAATGGGGATGATCTTCTCTAGTCATACCTTTACCAATACCGTCTTTCATCAATCTTGATAATGATGGTAATGGGTTAATTGGTGGATATAAATCTCTAGCATGAAGAGTTCTATCAAATACAATTTGACCTTCGGTAATATATCCAGTTAAGTCAGGAATAGGATGAGAAATATCATCATTAGGCATAGATAAAATGGGTAATTGAGTAATAGAACCCTTACTACCTCTTATCTTACCTGATCTTTCATATAACTCAGCTAAGTTAGAATACAAGTATCCAGGATATCCTTTTCTAGATGGGATTTCACCTCTAAGAGTAGAAATTTCTCTCAAAGATTCACAATAGTTTGTCATATCAGTCATAATAACTAATACTTGCTTATCTAAATCAAAGGCTAAATATTCAGCTAAAGTTAATGCAGTTCTTGGAGTAATTGTTCTTTCAATAGAAGGGTCATCTGCTAAAGATAAAAATAATGCTACATTATCAATAACACCACTTTCTTCAAAAGAATCAATAAAGAATCTAGCTACATCGTATTTAACACCCATAGCAGCAAAAACAATAGCGAAATCACTATCGCCACCTCTTACTTTTGCTTGTTTAGCAATTTGAGCTGCTAATTGGTTATGAGCCATACCGTTTCCACTAAAAATAGGAAGTTTCTGACCTTGAATTAAAGTAGTCATCCCATCAATTACTGAAATACCAGTTTGAATAAAATCTTGTGGATAAACTCTAGCTGTTGGGTTAATTGGAGCACCATTAACATCCCTATCAAATTCACCTTGAGCAATTGGAGAGCCATCTCGGCTTTTACCTAAGCCATTCATAACTCTTCCAAGCATACCTTCGCTAACTGATAAAGTTAAAGGTTCCCCTAAGAAATGCATACCAGTACCAGGTAGTGTTAAATCAGTTGTACCTTCAAAAACTTGAACACAAACAACTTCATCACTGGTATCTAATACTTGACCATTTCTAATACTTCCATCTGGAGCTACAACCTCAACCAATTCACCATAGCCAATTGGATGGGTATTTTTCATATATACTAAAGGGCCATCTATTCTACTAACCCCTCTATATTCACGACCGGCAAGCAATCTTTTATCTAATGTTTCTTCATTAGTCTTCATAAATGCCTCCAAGTTTTTCAATACTTCTTTCTAATCTTAATTCTAATTTATCTATTTCTGATAAATCATCGTTGCTAATAGAAAATTTAATCTTAGAAATTTCTTGAACTGTTTTTAATCTTTTCAATTTAACTAAAGGGACACCTTTATTAATTGCTTCAAGACCTTTATGCCAATAAGTTAAAATACAAGAAAGCATTTTAATTTGTTTTTCTACAACGCAATATCTATCGATTTTATCAAAAGCATTTTGTTGTAAGAATGCATTTTTAAATATATTACATACTTCTAGAATGAAATTTTGAGAATCTGGAAGAGCATCTGCACCAACTAATTTTACAATTTGTTGTAATCTCTCTTCTTTTTGCAATAATTCCATAATCTCTTTTCTGTTTTTCTGCCAAGTATCATCACTTAGATTATTCCACCAAGCTTTAACATCTTCTAAGTATTCACTATAACTTTCAGTCCAACTGATAGCTGGATAGTGTCTTGCAGAAGCTAAGGATCTATCTAAGCCCCAGAAACATCTAACGAATCTTTTTGTATGCATAGTAACGGGTTCTGAAAAGTCCCCACCTGGAGGAGATACAGCACCAATTACTGAAACTGAACCTTCATTACCGCTTAATGTTTCCATTAATCCAGCTCTTTCATAGAATTGAGCAATTCTTGTAGCTAAATATGCAGGAAAACCTTCTTCAGCAGGCATTTCTTCCATTCTTCCTGAAAGTTCTCTTAAAGCCTCAGCCCATCTTGAAGTACTATCTGCCATAATAGCAACAGCATAGCCCATATCCCTATAATACTCAGCAATAGTAATACCTGTATAAATTGAAGCTTCTCTAGCAGATACTGGCATATTTGAAGTATTAGCAATAAGGATTGTTCTTTCCATTAAACTTTTATTGGTTTTAGGGTCAATTAATTGTGGGAATTCTCTTAAAACGTCAGTCATTTCATTACCACGTTCTCCACAACCAATATAAACAATAATATCAGCATCACACCATTGAGCGATTGAGTGTTGTGTCATTGTTTTACCAGTTCCAAATCCACCAGGAATAGCTACAGTACCTCCTTTAGCAATTGGGAATAAAGTATCTATAACTCTTAATCCTGTTACTAGAGGGGCTTTAAAAGGCTTTCTGTTTTTTACAGGTCTTGGATTTCTAATTGGCCATTTTTGCAACATACAAATTTGCTTTTCAATACCACTTTCTTGAGTGGCAACTACAAGAGTATCTTCAATAGTATAATCGCCTTCAGCAACAACACTAGAAGCTACTCCCTTTTCAACAGTAGGTTCAACTAATATTTTATGTACAATAGTTTCACTTTCTTGTACTTCACCAATAATCATTCCAGCAGAAATTTCATCACCCTCTTTTATAAGAGGTTTAAAATGCCAAAGTTTTTTATGATCAATACCATCATAAGTTAACCCTCTAGCAATGAATGTTCCACTAGCTTCTTCTAATTTTTCTAAAGGTCTTTGTATACCATCATAAATTGAACCTATTATCCCTGGTCCTAATTCAACACATAATGGCATATTTGAACCATAAACATTATCCCCAGGTTTAATCCCTGTAGCATCTTCATATACTTGTATTACAGCTTCATTGTCAAATAATTTAACAACTTCACCAACTAATTGTTGTTCACCAATTCGAACAAGTTCAAGCATTTTTGCATCAGTTATATCATTAACCGTGATAACTGGTCCATTTACACGTTTAACATGTCCAATAATTCTTATGGGCATAAGCCCTCCTGAACTGCTTTTTTGATCTCTCGATCAAATCGTCTCATTCTTATATCAACTTGATTATTAAAAGATACTTTACCATCTAAAGAGGTCGCAACAATCCCAGCATCAACTAAACGTCTTGTATCTAATTGCAATTTTAAATCAAGGTTATAATCTTTTTTTGCAACCTTAACAACATTTTTTAACATTGTATCTGATACAGGATATTTTGGAGAAAAAGAAATTTTAGCTTCATCTAAACCTAAGCCAAGAACAGCCTCTAAAATCCATTTTTCTAAAAGAGTCTTACCTTCATCACTTTCTAAGGTCTTATAAATCTTTTTCTTAATTGATGAAAATAAATATGTGTACTTTTTTTCTAAAATAGATAATTGAACTTTTCTTTGAGTAGCTTTTTTTGAAGATTTAACTTTTAAATTTTCAATTAAAATTCTATTTTCAAATTCTTTATCTTCTTTTTCTAATTCTTTTTTAATTCTATGCTCAGATTGAAGGAATATATTTTCAACTCGTTGTTCTGCATCAGATAAAATCTTATCAGATTGCTCTTGTGCCTCAGAACTAAT
Organism: Sphaerochaetaceae bacterium; assembly: GCA_963678415.1. GTDB lineage: Bacteria > Spirochaetota > Spirochaetia > Sphaerochaetales > Sphaerochaetaceae > Pleomorphochaeta. The sequence goes on from OY782833.1 coordinate 928,310, forward strand.
TCCCTTTAGCAATTTATTGTCAGTATCCAAAATAACTCTCCATTTTATAGGCTTACCCCAATTGCCTCATTTACTAAAGTCCTTAAGTCTTTTTCTTTTTGACCATCTGGACCAGGGATAACTACAACTAATGGAAACATTTCTGAAAACAAATACTTATCCACAGTTGTTTTAATTAAATTTGCAACTGGTTCAGTAATTATTATAATTCCATTTTCTTTGTCACTAATTGCTTTATCCCAAGCATTTTGAGCTTGAATAGCGTTTGTAGCTTGTAAGCCATAAACCCCTACTAATGAAAATCCTAAAACAGTATCTTCATCGCCTATAACAAAATATCGCATCCTATGCGTGTCCTAATATCATTAAAGCAATGATAAAGCCAAAAACAACTAGACCTTCTGCTAAAGCAATAAAAATTAAAGCTTGAGAAGCTAATTCAGGTTTTTCACTTATAGCACCCATAGCAGCAGCACCTACATTACCAATAGCAATACCTGCAGCTAAAGCACCCATTGCAAAGGCTATTGCAGCTGCTAAACAAACCATTCCTGTTTGTGAAGCTGCTCCAGTATCAACACCTGCAGCAAAAATGCTAGGAGCAAAAACAAACGCTGATGCAAACATCATTAATAGAGTTGCAATTACAGAAAGTTTCATCTTTCTTTTGAAGGCAATTTTGGTCATATTATAGACCCTCCTATATATATTATATAATAACTATCGCTCATTAGAGCGCAAACTAACTGGAGAATAAGCAATGCCTTTTCCAGTAAAAAATTTCGTAAAAAATTCGTAGTAGTTAAGTCTTAAGGATTGTATACCTGCTGATAATCCCTCAAGTGCTATAACTAATAAATTTCCAAATAATAAAATTAGAATACCAAAAACAGAAGTCATTCCTGGGCCTTCAGCTAAAGTTTCAAAAGCGCCCATCAAACTTACATGAGCAATTCCTAAACCAGCTACACGCAAGAAGGATAAAGTATTTGACATATAACCTGTAAAAGTTTCTAATAACTCAATTGGCCACATCATAAACATATTAGGTAAAATAGAGGCAAAAGATCCAACTTTTTCACCCTCTTTCTTTAATTTAAAGTATTCCAATGGTTCTTTAACTAATAGTCCAATTGCACCGATTATTAATAATATAAAAATCCAGTTATCTGTTGGGAAAGATGTATAACCACTCTTAACATAAGAGAAACCAATATATAATCCGACACTATACATCATTGCACCTGTTAAACCAGTTCTAGAGAAGAAAAGATTTATAAAATCTTTTTTTATAACTAGATTTATCCAGTTTATAAATAGCCCAACAAAAATAACAATAATTCCATATATAATTGTGATACCTAAAATATCATATACATTTTGAACACCAGTACCTATTTGTGCAGTTCCCATTACTACAGAGTGATAATTGAACCATAAAGGAGGAAATACACTAAAGCCAAATGTTGATCCAAAGAGAACACCACCAACCATCGAGGCGACCCCTAAATATATTAATAAAACAGCAACACTTCTATTAATTAAGCCATCTTTCTTCATTGGATTATTCTTATATGAAAGATGCATTAATATACCAATTAACAAAAGTACAAAACCTTGACCAAGATCAGCAAACATAAGCATAAACATTGTCAAATATGCAACAGCTACAAACCAAGTTGGGTTTACAGTACCATATTCAGGAATACCATAATTAGTTACCATTTTTTCAAAAGGTTTAAAGAATTTAGGCGTAGTAACTTCTACAGGAATATTTTTAACTTCAGTTTGGCTTGGATCACTTTGATCGACAATACATTCTCCATCAGAAGCTTCATAAATTGCTTGTTCAACTTTATTAGCTAATTTTGCTGGAACCCAACCTGAGAATAAAGTAGTATTTCTTGTATATTTGAAATAAGAACGTATTTGGTTAGATAATTCATGCAATCTTAAATTACACCATATACTTACCAATAAAGGTTCTTTCTCTTGAATTTTATTTTGTATATCATTTTGTATACTTTGTTTCTCTTCTAAAATACTATCAATTCTTGAACTTAACTCTTCCATTATTGCTAATGTGTTTTGTTTTTGGATGTCACTATCTTCACATTCAACCCAACCAAATAAATCAACAACTTGTGAAATATTAGCAGAATCTCTTTTTAGACTTAAAGTTGTGATATATCCATCTTTTTCTAAAACAATTACACTAAAGTCAGTTAATCTTTTCTTAAACTTATCTATATCGGAATTAATCTTACCAACTCTAATTTCAATAAAATCTCTTCTATCAATATCAATATAGTGTTTTATTTCACTTAAAATTTCATAATTTTGATTTAATTTTTTTTGTTCTTCTTTGATTGATGCAATTGAGTTACTAAATTCATCTAAAGTTTTTCTATAACTTTTAATATCTAAAGCAACCATATCTTCAACTTTTAAAAGAGAAGAACTTGGAAGAGGTCTTCCGCTTTGTCTAAGTAAATTATCAATTCTTCTTCTTGTATCTTCTATAGTCAATCTATCTGAATTAGGTCTTTTTCTACTTAATTTTGCTAATTGTTCTGGAGGCAAATTTGTTATTTGAACAAAATCAAGAGCCCCAATAGATAATAATGATTTTACTACCTCATCACTTTTATTTTCTATAACAACTGCAGTTAATAGTCGCATGTTTTCTGTGAATAAACTCATACAATTAATCCTTTTATCTCGTCAGCATCAACCTTATAATACTTTGCTCCTAAAATTCCGCAAATAATACTATATTGTTGTTCTCTTAAATAGAAATAAGCTAAAGCTGTACCTATGGTAAAAGGTTTACCTCCTAAACAATTTTCAAATAATTGGCCTTTTTTCTTATATAAAAATCTTTCAATATTTCTAATTTGATTTATCATTCTTTCTTTAGAATCTGTTGAACCGTCAACAATTATATTAGCTAAGTCATTATATTTTTCTTTCAATAAATTCTCAACATTTCTATTTTTAGGATCAGAATTGATATACATTTTTGTTGTTTCATCTTTATAAACTTTTGAATATGGATATAAGATTTTAGATAAATTTTCACTTGTTAATTGATGGAACCAACCGTATCTAATTAACATAATAATATTCTTTAAATCAGTTTCCATTTTAAAAACTTTTAAAGCTATTGCCTTATCATCTTTAGATAAAGAAATTGTAGTTTGATACATTAATTCAACTATTTTTGAATCTATTGCTGATTCCAAATAAAACAAACCATCACTTTCAATTTGTTCTAATGAAAATTTATTTAAAATACTTTCATAGAAAGTACCTCTAACAGCTTCAATTATATTATCATAAGTTATTGCATTAATTATTGATGTGTAATTTATATCATTTACTATTTTATATTTTACGATATATGCACTTCTAAAGGAAATTGGTCGTTTATGGATTGCTGAAGAATACCATAATCTAATTGCATTTTTTAAATTCTCTGCTTCTATTCTTGATAAAAGATTTTTTATCATTTCTTGCGATGGACCACTTAAAAATTTTTGAACATTCATTAAATCTTCAATTTCTTCATTAAGCAATGAAAGCTCAACTAACTGTAAATCACCTGTCTTATCATATACTTGAGCAGCATTGTCATAACCATGTTCTTTTAAAATACCTATGGCCTCGACTAAACTACCGGCTTTTAATAAGTCATCTTGTAATTGAGGATCTCTAATCTTTCCAATTTTAGCTCTTAGTTTGGCATTTATAAAACCATATGTATTAACTGCTCTTTTCATTTATCAAACACCGTTGAATTACAAATTTTTGATGCTATATCATCAGAAATTTTATCTATGCAATCATAATCAATATTTATTGAAGATTTTAAATCGTCTTCAAATGATTCAAGTTCTAAAGCATTTTTTGTTTTTAGCTCTTCTATCTTTTGATTATTTATCAAGCGCCTTTCTTTAACAGCTTTTTTTAAATCTTCTTTAACTTTCATCTCAGCTTCAGCAATAATCTTTGTTGATTTCTGCCTAGCTTGTTCAACGATTTTAGTAGCATTATCTTCTACTTCAATTATCTCAGAAATAATATCACTTTGCATAATAAGTGCTCCTATAGTGTTTAAGTATTAATTTTACACGTAATTGTGTCAATATATTTTATAATTAAAAACACTTTTATACCCAATAAATACTAATAAAACACTATTTTTTTATACATACTATCCAATTTTAGGGCACATATGTGTAATTTGGATTTGTACTATTAGTACTTTCAACTACAGTTGGAATATAATTATCGTCAAGATTTTCTTCCCAATTTTCAGCAGTATCTGCAAAAGCAGGATCATTTTCAAAGCTTGCTTGGTCCATAGTTTGAGTATCATCTAATGTATTTTGCCAATCACTTGCAGTATCTTCAAATGCCAAATCAGTTACTTCTTCATCCAATGGTGGGAATATCGTATCCCAGAATACTTGTTCATTTTCATATCTATCAAACGGCAACTCAATAATCTCTAAATAATCAGAAGCTAATTCATCACCAAATGTACTTACTGTATCTGCACTTTGATCTGCCACTACATCAAATGCGTTAGATACATCCTCACTTTGTTGAGCTTGCTGATAATCTTGTAATAATAATACATTTTGATTTTTTTGAGCTGTTTCAGGAACAGTAAAATACAATCCATACCATTGATTATTTCCAGCAGACATATCAAATAAATATGTACCAGGACTTACATCAGATAAAATAAATCTACCATCTAAATCTGTAAATAAATATAATTGTTCATCAGGTTCTAAATATTCTACACCATTTTCATCTTCAAGTAATTTATATACAGGAGAAGAATATTGCTCAAATGGTTTTCCATCAGATTGTAATAATACACCACTAACAGTATAAGTTCTTGGAGAAGAGAGATGTTTGGAGAACCCAGATCTACTAAATGTATTTACAGCATAAGAGAAAGAAGCTCCAGAACTATATAAACTATCTTTTGTTCCATACATTATTAAATTATTTTTTGCATTTGCAGATAATAAAGTATAAACTACATTTCCAAATAATGGATTTAGAATATTTAAGTTTGAACTATTAGTTGTTCCTATAGAAATTGGATTATTAGCCAATTCTCCTTCTGGTCTTATAATAATAAAGTTACTTGCTGCATTCCTATTTAATGCGAAAAGCCCATCAGCATAATAAAGCGCAGAAGAAATTGTTGCAGTAGTATTCATTACAGATAAATCATTTGCCATATTATGTCTAAGTAATAAAGCAAAATAATTATTTAAATGTTGCCATGTCAAATTAAATACCGGAGTTGTAGGTGTTAAGTATTGAATTCCGCCGATATTGAACTGAATTGAATCAGAATTTGAAGGTTTATAATTTAATGACATACTACTTGTACCCTTAGAAGATAGAGAATGAGAAGCTGTTAAATTATTTAAAATGTTAAGGCCTATTCCAATTTGGAAAGTAAAATCTAAAGCATTTGAATAATAGTTATTACCAATATTTAATGAACTATTTAGAGTAATTCCAGTAATTGGGGAATAACTAGAACTAAAATTAGTACTCCATTCTAAACCTTCATTATCAAAAGTTGCTGAAATTGAAGTATTTAATGGAGGGAAATTATCTTCTTTTAGTGTATGTCCAAGTGATAAATTTAACTTACTTGCTTTATATAATAATTTAGTTGAGTTTTCCCATACTGGGAAATCTAAAGACATTGTTGCACTAATATCGCCTATTGGAGTTTCAAATCCATGAGATATTGAAGTATATAAATCTGGAGAATATAGAGACGTAAAGTCAAGCTCCATTTTACCACTAAATGGACCTGCCATAGTTGCCCAAACACCTTCAAAGGTAGTTTTAATCTCATCAAAAGCAAAAGCAAAAGAACTATTTAATGTAAAGTAGTTTGAAACACCAACATTTAAATAGAATCTTGTATCAAAATCGCTAAAGTCATAGTCATACCATTGTCCATCAATATAAGGCAATGTGAAAATATTAGTTGAAGTAGCTTCTCTCTGAGATTTACTTATTGCTGCACTAAGACCATATGTATAATCACCTTTAGATAATAGACGAGTATCATAAGGTACATCAAAAGCATCAAGAATAATTGGATAGTTTTTATCTTCTGGTTCAATTCTAACTTTTATATGGTTTGCCCCTTGTTGCAAAGGGAAATCCTTTAAGATATATTCGCCTTTTCTTAGCTTTCTAGTAATTGGCTCTTCATCATTTACATAAACATATAAAGTAGAATCAGATTCAATCATATAACGCTTTGTAAATTGATGTTCAAGAGGATCATCATCACCATATGAATAGTTCTTATCTATTGTAAACCCAACGGGTGTTCCATTTGTTCCTAAATATGAACCTAAATTACCAAAAGTAATTCTTAAATCTTTATCCCTAATATCATAGAAACCTTTCCAAGTACTTGCAGAATAATAGAATTCATTTGCAGTTGAACTTACAGAATATTGGAAATTAGTTGCAAAATTTAAATCTATTTTACCAATAGAAACATTATTATTCATGTTTAAAGTATTTCTTAAAATAGGATCAGAAACTAATGAACCATAATTGTAAGAACTTGATAGAGTTAAGGCGGATACAAATGATAAGAAACTTGGCTTTAATTCAATTGCATCTGCAATACCATATTTTTCATTTCTATTTATTAATGAATTTTTATTAACTTCAGAAACAGGAAGATATTTAACAGGCATATCATCTAAATCAAATTCCATTGTTACACTAAAGGCAATTACATCAATTTCAGTTTTAACATTTAGTGCATTTAACTCATCAATTGTATAATATTCAGCATCAGTATTAAATAATCTTTCTAGCCCATAATCACTTAATAAACCTTTTACATTATCATATAAACTATTTACACCAATTGAATAATTTGAACCTTCGAATTTAGTCTCTACATCCCCAACAATATCGCCATTAACAATTAATGTAAGATAATATATACCATCATCAAATAAGGCTTCATCACTTTCTCCAGCTATATAGAAATCACTAAAGAAATCATCACTTTCTTCTTGTGTTTCTACTAGATTGTTTGCATTAAAGGAATCATATTCTTCTTGAGTTTGAATATATGGAGCAAATAATATAGGTTCAAGTGGAGCTAAATCAAAATCATCAGCAAAACCACCATCCCAAGAGAAATCATCCATTTGATTATCTTCAAATTGAATATCATCAAAATTTTCTTCAGTTACAGGCTCATCAACTTCTGTATCAACTGAAGGGGTTTCTGAATCTATTATTGGTTCAACTAATTCTGGTGTTTCTTTATCAATAACTTTATTTTCAACTTCTGATGGAATTTCATCAGAAATAGAATCAAGTTTATCATCTGTTGAATCTAAATTAATATTTAATTCTAATTTATCGAAAGGATTTACATCATCATCTTTATCAAGATATACATTTTCAACAATTTCAGATTGCTTTGGTGCATCCTCAATACTTGAACTATTACTTACTTGATATATATCAGGTAATTCTTTAGGTGGTAATAGACCCAAATCGTAATAATATCTTTCTTGATTTACATTAATCTTTCCGTCTGAAACTGTTCTTGTATTTTGAATTGAAGTAGGTATTTTTTCATTTTTAGAAACATGATCCACTGAGTCAACAAAACAAGATTTTACCAATAAACCAACTATAACTAATATGAAAACTAACAAAAAAGTTAATCGTGATACTCTAGCAGCCCCTACTTTTTTGATGATTCTCAATATCCTCTCCGAGATTATTCATAATCAAAGTTACTCTTATAACTAACTCCATCTTCTCTAGAAAGTTCACTAGGCCATGGAATCTGAAGAGTAACTGTTTTTCTAGCAAGAATATTAGTACCAGTCAATCCAGCTAATTGTTTTTCTCCAGACAATTTAACTGTATTGCCCTTGCTATCTTGAACGATTAATGTTGCATCAATTAGTAATTGATGAACAGTACCCAAATTTGAAAGAGTAACAGCCATTGTCTCTTGTTGCTCTCTTGTTACATTACCATTATCATCTGTCTTTTCAACAATTTGATATGATGGTGCTACTCTACGAATAGCAACTCTCTCTACAACTTGTGAAGGTTCAACATATGCACTTGTAGTATAAACATATAAAAAATTGAACATGCTATTGTCTTCGGTATTTCTACCTTGTGAATAAGGAACTTGTTCAGCTCTAATTCTAAAACTTAATTCAGAAGTAGTAGTTTGAGGACCTCTATATTGAACTCTAATTAATTGAGAACTTTGAGGTTTTACAATAGTTTTATTAGGAACGATAGAAAAATATTGTGTTGCAGGAGAATTTATTTCAACACCTTGAGCATCTTGACTTCTAGTGAGAGCAGTAATCTCAACAGCAATAGAATCATTACTATCATTTACGATTGTGTAAGTTTTTGTGTTTCCAGCCCCTGTTGGAGAAAAAGTTTGTTCTAGTGGTGAAAATTGAAAAGCAAAGATATCAGCAGATATAAAAACTGTTAATATACTTAACAATAATAATATTTTCTTAAAATTTTCCTTCATGACTACCCGTCCCTTTTAACTATCTATATGGTTTATAATACGAAAGTTTACAATAATATACAAGAAAAAAAGAACAATATGGCATAATTTTCATAAAAAACACAAAAAAATATGTTACTAAAAACTTAATATACGGTTAAAAATACAACAATTCTTAACATTTATTAAGTAATAAAAATAAGTTTTTTAAATTTTTCACGTTTTCTCTTAAAAACTTATGTCCAAAGATAGTTTTCTTTTTCTAAAGTAAAAAACACTTTCTCTTTATATAAAATAGCACATTTCCATTATATTTTCATTAAAAATAAATTTTTTATCACAAAATTATTAATTTTAAAACCATTTTTTTATATTAAAAAGTTTTAATAAAAGAGCTTAAAAACCAACAAAAATAATTATTATAAAAAAATAATTGACTAAAAATAGATGATAGTGATAATCTCGAATCAGATTCGGGCTGTAGCGCAGGGGTTTAGCGTACAAGTCTGGGGGACTTGGGGTCGCCGGTTCAAATCCGGCCAGCCCGACTGTAATCTTTTATCCTATAAGAAATTATATCTTATAGGATTTTTTATATCCTTATTTGCCACCCAAATATACCATACTGTAATTATTAATTAATAAATTTATTAACTCTATTTAAGTCTAAAAAGACTATAACTTTATTTTTTTTCTTCATATGAAACAAGGAGCTTTCTAAGTAAAGTAATCAACTCTAACCTCTCATCATTACTTAAAGATTCTAAAAGAGTTTCTTCGTGAGCAATATGCGCAGGATAAGCTTCATTCATAAAAGAAAGTCCTTTTTTTGTTAGAGATACAACTGTACCTCTTCTGTCTTTGGGATTCGGGGAACGAGATATAAGTCCAGACTTTTCTAAATTATCTAATCGGTTTGTAATAGTCCCTGATGTTATCATTAAAGAATTATAAAGTTCAGTTGGTGTAAGTTGATAAGGTTTACCTGACCTTCTAAGTGAAGCTAGCACATCAAACTCTCCTCCATTTATTGAAAATTTTGAATAATTCTCTTGGAGTAATTTATTAAGATGTTCAGCAACTCTAGATATTCTACCTATTACTGCCATAGGAGAAACATCTAAATCTTTCATTTCATTTTCCCATTGCGAGATGATATAGTCCACGTGATCTTTTTTCATAAATAATATATTCCAATCAATTTTACTTGATGTCAAGTCCTACAATTACCAAAGTATCTTGACATTAAGATAAATTAAATATATCTTGATATCAAGATACTTTATATTAAGATATATTTAACAAATAGATTTAGGAGCTATTATGAAAACAAAATATTACACTCCAATATCAACAATTGCTGGAGGCCTTCTAGCAATAATGATTTTTTTCAATGGATTACTAAGCAAATATACAACACCATTTTTTTCATCATTAGTAGTTCATGGCGTTGGCCTTTTTACGAGTTTGCTATTATGGCTAAGACTCAGCAAAACAAAGAATAATAAACTAATATCAAAAAAAGCCCCTCTTTGGGCTTATTTTGGTGGTTTTGCAGGTGCATTATCAGTTGTAACAGCGAACCTTGCAGTTAATTCTAAATTAGGACTTGCAGGAAGTTTAAGTTTTTTTATTTTAGGACAAACCATTACTTCTCTTTTTTTTGATTACTTTGGATTATTTAAATCAAATAAAAGAAAATTAAATAAAATGGACGGGCTTAAATTTGTAACAATATTATTGGGAGCCCTTCTCGTAATAAATGGAGGAGTTTAAAAAATGCTTATATTAATGATTTTTTTAGCATTAGCAAATGGATTTCTAGTTGTATTGAGTAGAATACTAAATGCAACACTAGGTAAAGAAATAAGTGCTATTGGGGCATCTGTATGGAATCACTTTACAGGAACTATATTAATGGGAATAATTTTTCTTTTTATGAAGAATCATACAATTATTTTTCAAAATATCCCTTTCTTTGCTTTTCTAGGGGGTGTTATTGGAGCGGTTTATGTAACTATATCAAATTTCATAATACCTAAAATAGGAGCCGCAAAAGCCACTATACTTATGATTGCTGGACAAATTTGCATTGCAACTTTAATTGATTATTTAAAAAATGAATTACATAATCCACTTTCAACCATCTTAGGAATTATCTTAATTATTTTTGGAGTCTACCTTGGTGAAAAAAATATGTAAAGGGAAAAGTTTTTTAAAAAGCTGTAATCAACAATTTAAATAAATATCAAATGATTTTTATTATTTTCCACTAAAAAACGATTCCTATATATGTTATAAATTAAATAATATTAGGATAAGAATTTATTATATAAAATTGGAGAATTAATGAAAAATAAGTTAACTTTAATTATTCTTTTTGTAACAATTATACTTTTCTCAGGCTGTCAAACAGAATTAGATAGTAATCAAATTAAAACCCCAAATAAAAAAGCACAGGTAATGATTTTGGGAACATATCATTTTGCAGAAAAAGGTATTCATCTAGTAAATGTAAACTCAGAAGATATCTTAAACGATAAAAAACAAAAAGAAATAGAACAAGTTATTGACCTTATTTCAAAATTCAAACCAACAAAGATTGGAGTTGAAGTTAATTATAAAAACGAAGAATCACTTAATATATTATATCAACAATATTTAAAAACTAATAAACTTCAAGAAAATAATATAATCTCTAAATCAAATGAAGTTTTTCAATTTTCTTTTCCTATTGCAAAAACCTTTCATCATGAAAAATTATATGCATTAGATTATTTTGTTGCACTACCAGAAAAAGTATTTGATTCTGCACAAAAGAATAATTACCCTATTTATTCTAAAGTAATGAAAAACTTAAACTCTTTAAAAAACACCTTTGATAAAAAAGTCAAAAATAATTCTATTTTAGAAGTTTTAAGATATCTCAACGATTCTAATCAGATAGATTCTCAGAATAATGATTTTTTCATAACTCTAGCTCAAGTTGGGGCTGGCAAAGAATTTGAAGGGGTTGATTATTTAACACAATGGTATAGAAGAAATCTTTATACTTTTAGTAACATACAAAAAATTGCAAAACCAAATGATAGGATTTTAATTATTTATGGAATTGATCATAGTAAAATATTAAAAGAACTTATAAAAAGCGATAGTAATATGGAATTTATTGATATAACAGATTATCTTTATTAATCCATAAATAGATTAAGAGCAATAAATATTATTTTTTCATAATCCTTTTTAAATAATTTTCATCTATTAAATTAACGGTTTTAAATATTCCTTTATAAAAAACAGCCATATTATTAAATACACTGGGAAGATTTTTTGCTTGCTCTAAAGTTTCAATTTTATTCAAAGAAATAGGGATATCATTTTCTTTACAATATTGTTCAAGCTTTTCAATATTTTGATAAATATAAGGACATTGCATATCATAGAAAATTGTTAAATCTTTATTTTCTACTGTTTCATTTTTAGCATTGTCTGTAAATTTAGGCTTAGTACCATCAAAAGATAAAGCTAATAACTGATAGCCATTATTTGTTGTATCAACCACATTAAAGCCATACTCTTTTGCAAAAGATTGATCAGATAACCAAGCTTTTTGTTTTACTGATCCTAACATACAAACACCAGACTTACCTTTCAACTTAGCATCTTCAATACAATAATTCATTAAAGCCTTACCATAACCATGACCTTTATATTTCCCTGAAACCCATAAGCAATAAATATATAAGTAATTTTCGCCTACAATCGGAGTCCAAGCAGTCTCTAGAGGTGCATATTCTATAAAAACTGTAGCTTTTTCATTTAATTTTCTAAAAACATGGCCTTCCTTCAATCTTTCACAAAGCCAAGCCCTTTTTGATTCTACACCGGGATGAATTACTCTACTTCTAATTATACAACATAAATGTTCATCAGAAATATTTTCGCTATTTAAATTAATAAAATCTTTATTCATGTTAGTCCTAAGTTCTTACTATATTTATTACTATTACAGAGAATAGTTCTAAATTTTATCATGCTAAATAAAAATAATAAATAATTAAAAAATTTATTTATAATATATTAAATTCATTATATTTCAATATAAATATACAGTATTTGAAATAATATATAAAATCTATTTTTATAGATAATTGTAAAAAATAAACCTCAGAAATATAATATACAAAAGAAAAATAAAATGAGGTAATAAATATGGAGTTCTCTCCCGAAAAAATTTATCCACGTACTAAAGATAAGGAAACAGTTTATCTAAAATCTTTTGTAAAAAACCCAAATATTATTGTAGGAGATTTTACGATATATAATGATTTTGTTAATAATCCAATGGACTTTGAAAAAAATAATGTATTATATCAATATCCAATCAATAACGATAAACTTATTATTGGAAAATTTTGCTCAATTGCTTGTGGAGCAAAGTTTATTTTCAATAGTGCAAATCATACTTTATCAGCGCTTTCAACATACCCTTTCCCTATATTTTTTGAAGAATGGGATTTAGATGTTAAAAATATAACCACAGCTTGGGATAATAAAGGTGATATTGTAATTGGAAATGATGTTTGGATTGGCTATGATGCAGTAATTTTATCAGGAGTTACAATTGGGGATGGTGCAATAATTGGAACACGTGCAGTTGTAACAAAAGATGTTCCTCCATATACCATTGTGGGAGGAGTTCCAGCAAAACAAATAAAAAAACGTTTCAATGAAAAAACTATCGCTCAATTAGAAGAAATAAAATGGTGGGATTGGAATCCTAATAAAATTAAACAAAATATTAATGCAATTAAATTAGGAAACATAAATCTATTAAAATAAAAATAAGCCCCTTAATTAATACAAAGATTAACTTTGATAAAAAAAGAGGCTATTTTCAATTATATCTTATCTATTGTTATTATTAAATTTACGATATGAATTTCTTCTGTCGGTTCTTGGTGGACGTTCAGTAGCTTCATTAACACGTAGCATACGACCTCCTACTTCTTTACCGTCTAGTTCAGCGATAGCAGCATCAGCTTCTTCACTTTGATCCATTTCAACAAATGCAAATCCTTTTGGGCGTCTTGTTTCACGATCTAAAATTACATTTACACTTAAAACTTCTCCGAATTCTTCGAATACTGCGCGTAAATCATCTTCAGTTGTTCTGTAACTCATGTTACCAACATAAATTTTCTTAGCCATTTTTAATAATCCTTTTACAGGTTGGCACCTGTGGTAAATATCTCACTAATTTGGTGCAGTTAAACTCTTTTACCTCTAGAAAAAATGTTAAGTAACAACAACTTAAGATAAGTAAGAAATATAAATGTAACACAAATTAAAATGTAATTTCACAGTATATTTTCTTTTGCCAATTGTCAATCATAAAATCACTTATGTTTGATTTATACCCAAAAAATAGTTAATTTATTAAATAAAATTTATAAAAATATCCTCTAAATAGCGCGTCGCGACATCTTCTGCTTTAATATTTGGTTGAAAATTATCAAAAATATAGTCATTTCTCAAATTCTTATATAACAAAATAATATTTTTTAATGAATAATAAACAGATTCTTTATTATATGTGGCAACAGTATTAATTAGCTCATCTAAAAATTCTGGTGCATCAATTTCAATTTTTCTAACACCCTTAGGTTGTTTCTCTTTTTTTAATAAAACTAATGGGCCAATAACGGTTTGTCTTAAAAATGAAATAAATTCTATTGCTTCAAAAAGTTCACCACGCCCGATTTTAGTTGCTCCATAGTGAATCCAAACCCAAAACCTATCTTCAATCCATTGTATATTAGGAACTGGAAAAATAGCTGCTTCTTCTTTCATTTTATTAGTAATACAATTATCCTTTTCCCATAAAATTTTAAAATCTTCAACTCTATGAGCAATATCACTAAATTTAACAAATTTAAAATCAACATGGACTAAAGGGTTATTATATAAACAAATAATTAATCTAGGCTCTCCTACATGCTCACCAGTAAAGGCAGACAATAATTCTCCAAAACTATTAACAATATTAAGTCTTTCCTTCATTACTTTCTCATAAGATTCATCATTAACTGCAATCACTAAATCAATATCTGAAAATTCATCCATCTCATCTGTAATATAAGACCCCGCAGCAGCACCCCCTAAAAGATCTTCATTTAGCTTTAACCCCTCAATAAGATTATCGAGAAAAAGTTTATGTTCATAAATCATACAATTCACCTTTTATTTTAATAAAGTTATGTTAGCACACAAATTATGAAAATATCTAGGTTAATATTTTTTATTATTTATTTTGTATAACTTGCTGCCCATCTAGTAAAAAAGCATTTTTAGGACAATGATTAACACATCTCATACAGCTTTCGCAAAGAGTGTGATCTATAGTTATTTTTTTTGTATTTGGGATATAAGATAAAGCTTGTTTAGGACATTTTCTAATGCATAATCCACAACTAATACATTTATCATTATTAACTGTTAGTTTCTTACTTTGGCTAATCCAAATATTTTTAGAAACAGAAATAGATCTCATTAAATCTGATAAAATAATTATTCTATGCCATTTTGTTTTTCCAGCCAAAAGATTCTGGCAAAAGTCTTCTGCTTTTTTATAGGCTTTTTGATTTAAAGATATCCCTTTATCAACTTTTTTTATATTCGTTTGCATACTATTTGACATCTTGATTTCTAGTGCACCAACACAATTATAGCCCTTTTTTGATAATACTTTTTTTAAAGGCCCCACAATACCCCCTGAAAAAGCTTCCATGGTATCTATCATAAATATCTTCTTATTCTGTGTAGTTGGTAATTTTTTAGCAAAATTCCAAACTAAAGGAAATGTTGATTGAATTGCTACAGGAAATAGTAAGCCTACATATTCACAATCATCAATATTGACTCTTTCAATTTTCTCCATCTTTTCTAGAGAAGTTTCAAAACCTTTTTCTTCAAAAATTTTTTTTACATGATTAGCAATTTTTTCAGTATTCCCTGATCCTGAAAAATAAAATAAATTAATTTTTTCCATACATTACCTCAAACCATTATTTTTAATTAATTAAAAAATATATAAAACCTAAAAAAGTGTATTGTAAAAAATCGTCATTGAATCTTATTTCTTTAACATATATTTTAGTGATAATTCATTAGCATTAATTAAGTTTTCAGGGGTTTTCATTGTGTATTTTTTGCAAAACTTTATGAAATGAGACTGATCATAATAAAAAGATAAGGGGTCCTTTAATTCCATACTCTTTCTAAACTTGATTATATTAAAATATGCTTTAGGTGTTATATTAAAAGATTTTTTAAATATTCTTTCTACTTTACTTATAGAGCTATTAAACTTTATAGCTAATTCTTTAACAGTAATCTCTCCATTATTTTTTTCTATATAATTAATCATATCTTCTAAAAAATTTATTTCAACATTTTTATTAATATTTCTTATAAATAAATTTTCAATATTTTTAACAAATTCTTTTTGTTCAAAATTTTTAATACTTAATACTTCTTTAATTAAATTCGTCATTAATTCATTATTATTTATACTTTTACAATCAATAATAAATTTATCATTCAAACTAAATTCAATTCCAAAAAACATTAAAAATGCAAAAGGCTTTAAGGCTATTCCTAATTGTTGAATATGAGATTTATATTTAATTTTTATTGCTCTATTATATTGAGAAAACAATGCAAAATCAGGAACCTCAATTTCTTGATTATCTATAAAAATTGTATATTTATCACCTAAATTAAAAACTAAATGAACTTGGCCGGTAGGCATTACAATATCATTAAGATTTTTTGCATCTAAATCTACATACCATATTTCATCTATATAAGATTTTAGTTCATTATCTGGAAAGTTTTGAATTATCATATAAAAATTATAAATTAAGTTAATATAAAAAGAAATACAAAAAAGAAGCCCCATAGGACTTCTTTTTTATAATCAAGTATTTTTTTTAATTAATGAGCCATGTAACCACAGTCAATAACTAATTCAGTTCCTGTAACAGTTCTTGCATCATCACTTGCTAAATATAGTGCACCATTTGCAATATCCATTGGATCACTAATATGTGGTGGTAATGGAGAATTAACTTTTACCTTGTCCCATAATGCAGGAGTATTATTGAAAACTGCTTTTAACATATCTGTTAAAATTCCTGCTGGGTGAATTGAATTAACTCTAATTTTCTTACTACTTAAGAACATAGCAGCATTTTTAGTTAAGGAACGTGTACCACCTTTTGATGCACTGTAGGCAATATCTCCTCCATCAGCATCACCTGATGTTAAACCACCAATTGAATCGATATTAACAATTGAACCACTACCATTTTTTTCCATTTCTGTATAAGCATATTTAATACCTAAGAATGCACCAAGTGTATTTGTTTTAAATACATTCATGAATTCATCAACACTACAATCAGCTAGAGATTTCATTGCCATGATTGCAGCATTATTTACTAGAATATCAATCTTCCCATATTTTTCTACTGTTGAAACAATTACACGCTTCCAATCTTCTTCACTTGAAACATCTTGTTGCATAGCTGTAACATCAAGATTTTTTTCTTTTAATAAAGCAAATGCTTTTTCTACTTTTTCAACATGGTGTCCAGTTCCAACAACTTTAGCACCTTCGCTTGCAAATAATTCTGCAATTGCTAAACCTAAGCCTTGTCCAGCACCAGTTACAATTGCTACCTTACCTTCTAATCTATTCATAACCTTCTCCTAATATTTTAAAGAAATAGCCAATAAAGCTTTTCCAAAAAAATCATTACTACAACTATATGAACAGGGTTTTAACATGTCAATTATTATTAGATATTTTTTTATCGTTTATTAAAAAAATGTAGGATTAGGCAAGAAAAATATACTAATTTAACAAAATAAAGGAGCTATAAAAAGCTCCTAAATTTTAATAAATACTTAATTAAAATTAATGTGACATAAAACCACAATCAATTACTAATTCAGATCCTGTTACTGTTCTTGAGTCTTCACTAGCTAAATATAGTGCACCATTAGCAACATCCATAGGATCACTAATATGTGGTGGTAATGGAGAATTTACTTTTACTTCTTCCCATAATTCTGGAGTTCTCTCAAAAACAGTTTTTAACATATCTGTTAAAATCCCTGCAGGATGAATTGAATTTACTCTAATTTTCTTACTACTTAAAAATATAGCAGCATTTTTTGTTAATGAACGAGTACCACCTTTTGATGCACTGTAGGCAATATCACCGCCATCTGCAAAACCTGATGTTAAACCTGCAATTGAATCAATATTAACAATTGATCCACAACCATTTTTTTCCATTTCTTTATACACATATTTAATTCCTAAAAACGCTCCAAGAGTATTGGTTTTAAATACATTAATAAAATTATCGACACTACATTCATCTAGTGTTTTCATTGTCATAATTGCAGCGTTATTTACAAGAATATCAATTCTTCCGTATTTTTCTACAGTAGCAGCAACTACTTTTTTCCAATCTTCTTCACTTGCAACATCTTGTTCCATTGCGGTCACTTCAAGATTATTTTCTTTCAATAAAGCAAATGCTTTATCTACTTTTTCAACATGATGGCCAGTTCCAATAACTTTAGCTCCCTCTTTAGCAAATAATTCAGCTACGGCTAAACCTAAACCTTGTCCAGCACCAGTTACAATTGCAACTTTACCTTTTAATCTATCCATAAAAATCTCCTAAAATCTATTTGAATAGTTTTTCTAATAAAATAATTTTTATTTTAAAACTTTATTCATAATTTAAATCGTTAAATTTACTATATGGACTTAAATAACATATGTCAATTAATATTAGATATTTTTTTATCTAATATAATAAAAGTTTATTAAACATGACAAATTAGTTCTTAAAAAATAGGGGTTGAGATATATTAATAAAAATTATCTTTTTGAAAATCCTCATAGAAATAGAAAACAAGAATCAAAAAAACTAAAAACTTTATTTGCAATACTAATTGCAACTATATCTTTTGCAATATTTATTGCAACCAAACATATTTAAAAAATAATCCATGGGGTTGCATTAGATGTTTCAATTAATATAAGAAGAATTTTTATACAAAATATTTTTTATTCTTGATAGTTTCAATATCTAATATTAGAATACTTATTATGTTGATAAAGAAAGGAAAAAAATTAAATAATTATTTATTTGTTATTTTACTTGTGTTGGCTTTTATTTGCTTAATAATAAATATGATTATGGTAGCAAATGTAAAAGCACCTAATATATTTAACTCTGATAGAGGAAGTACGCTTAACCTAAATTTTGATATTTATGAAGATGGTAATATGATTACTACTTCTGCACTTCCTTATGCCTTTGATGACTCAATAAAAAACAAAGAAATTGAATTGATTTCTACTTTACCTTCAGATAAATCAATTAATAATTCATATCTTTTAATTAGAACTTCTGGATCTAGCCTAATAGTGGAAATAGATGGAGAGGAAATCTACAATTTTCACCAAGAAAATGTAAACGATTATGGCGGAGGATATTATAATTTTATTAAACTTCCTAACAACAGTGATAATAAGCAAATAAAATTAAAAATATTCTGTCCCACAGATAATCCGTTTTCACAAAATATAAATAAAATATTGATTGGGACTCAAGGTTTTTTAATAACAGAAGCTTTTGAAAGTGAATATGAATCTATATTTTTTGGAATTGTTTTAATTTCATTTGGACTTGTATTTCTGGGAAGTATTTTATTCTTTAATAAATCTTTTGTTAATCCTTACCTTCAATCTTTATCTCTATTGTTAATTTGTTTAGGGTTCTGGGTTTTCACTCAATCAAAAGCAAAGCAATTACTTGGAATTACTAATCCATCATTACCAATGATAATAAGTTTTTTCACTATGGTTTCTCTACCTATCTGTTTATGGTTTTATACGTCTGTAAACTATAAAAAGATTAAGGACTATAAAATATTAAAGCATTCTGCTATTACTATTTTATCATTATATATCCCTATAACAATTATCTCATTTCTTAATGTTTCTTATACTAAGTTTTTATCTTTTATTGGAATTTTACTTTTGCTATACACTCTATTATTAGGAATAATTTCAATAAAGATATATAAAAAAGGTGAAAAACCACTCTTCTCTTGTATATTTGCATTATCTAGCATTCTAATTTCTATAATTGCAGAAGAGATATTACTTATTTTAGGAATAAGTATAAAACACGTGTCTTTTCTACATTTAGGAATGGCTTTTGCTGCTGTAATTTTTATTTATAGAAGTATAGGCAATATTGTTGAGAAAAATTCACAAAACAATGAAGCAAAACTTTTAAAAAAATTAGCATATATTGATGTTATTACTTTAGTTGAAAACAGGAATGCTTATGAAAAGTTCTTAAGAGAAAAAAGTAATTATTTTGATTATTTAGGAATAATACTAGCAGATGTTAATGGTTTAAAAATTATTAACGACAAATATGGCCATAAATATGGTGATGCATTATTAAAAAAAGTTTCAAAAGAATTGAAAGAGTCACTCCCTCAAGATAGTCATATATATAGAGTTGGTGGTGATGAATTCGTTGGAATTATTAGAACTTTATCCGAAAAAGAATTCAATAAGTTTATAAATGAACTTCAAAAAAAATTTGTACCTTCAAAAAGTGATTTTGGAATGGCTATAGGTTCTTATTATTACAAAAAAGATAGTGGTGAGAACCTAAAAGAAGCAATAGAAAAAACTGATATAAATATGTACAAACAAAAAGAAGCTCTCAAAGATTTAATTTATAAAAACAACTTTGATAAAGCCATTTCTAAAGAATTATTATTCTCTGAAATAAACACTTAAATATTAAAATTACAACTTTATCCAATTCGAATAAAGTTGTAATAATATGATGTATTATTAAGTAAATTTTTCTCAAAATCTTATTAATTTTCTATAAATTATTATCTCTAAATTTAACAATCACCTACAAAGAGTAACATTAACTTATAAACAAATCTTTAAACTCTTGAGTTAAAACATTTACTAAGCCCAAATCAGTTATTTTTAAAACAGGGGCTGCAGGAAGTGCTGCAGTAGCTAATCTCATTATAGGATTATCATTTACTATACCTTGCTTTAAAAGCACTTGTTTCATGGTATTAACCTTTGAAACAAATTGTTTAGGATCTTCATTAGTAATTAAACCTGCAATTGGAAGTTCAACTTTTGTAACTTGTCCTTTATTTGAATATACTATTCCGCCTTTAGACTTCTTTATTTCTTCAATTGCAACTTTAGCATCAGCTATATTATTAAAAACTACAGTAAGATTATGAGAATCATGACTTACAGTTCCTGCTAAAGCTCCTTCTTTTAGATGAAATTTTTCTACTACTCCAACAAAATAATTATCACTATCTTTGTGTCTATTAATAACAGCAATAAAGTTTAATTCTTGAGTCCCTTCTAACGATAAATATCCATTTTTAACTGGCAATTTTACAATTTTCTCTAAGGTGAATAAACTTTCATAGCTTTCATATTCAATTACTCTAGTTTCTATATACCCTTCTTCAATTGGAGCTTTTATCTTCAAATTATCATAATCAAAATTATCAATAAAAATAGTATTTTTCGATTCAACTTCACTACTAAATTTTGGAAAAACTTTAGTCATTTTATTATCTTTAGCGACTAGTTCTCCTTCAAAGAATACTTCATCAACAATAACTTGATTTATATCTCCAATTAAAAAGTTTAGGTTTGCAATATAACCTGGAGCGATAGCTCCTAAATATTTAAGTTTAAAATGTTTAGCAGCAATAATTGTTGCAGATCTTATTGCATCTCCAAAAGATAAGCCTGAATCTATTGCACTTTTAATACATTGATTCAAATGACCTTCATTCATCAATTGTTCAGCTTCAATATCATCGGTACATAGTGTTAATCTATCAAAAGTATCAACGCCTTTTAATCCATTTATAATACAGTTAATGTTTTTGGCAAAAGAACTATCTCTAGCATCTACAATCATGCCATTTCTTACTGCTTGAAGTGCATTATCACCAGAGAAAAATTCATGATTACTTTGAGGGCCTCCGCATAAATATGCAGAAAGTTCTCTTGGATTTTCTCCATAAAAATGACCTTGTATAAAACCATTCTTTTTTTCTGTAGCATCTATAATATCGACCATTCTTTTTTGGTTATTAATCACTCCAAAATAATCCATTACTTCAGCTAAGCCTAAAACATTTTCTTTATTTAATATTTCTTCAATTTCAGCACTTTCAAAGGTGGCACCTGATTTTTCTAAACCAGGTGCACTAGGTACACAAGAGGGAGCTAAAACAAATTGGTTCATATAGGTGTGTTTACCTGCTTCAAGCATATAATCTACCCCTTCCATGCCCATTACATTTCCAATCTCATGTGGATCTGTAACAATTGTTGTAGTTCCTCTAACAATTGCTAAAGTTGAAAAATTCTGAGGGGTCAACATACTACTTTCTATATGCATATGAGAATCAATAAAGCCTGGTACAATTAATTTATTTTTTGCATCATAATTAGCTTTAGCTTTCCCTTCATTAAAAAAGTTTTCTCTTGTTTCAATATATGTAATATATCCATTTTTTATATAGATTTCACCAGGATAGATTTCTTTAGTAAATACATTAAAAATTCTTGCATTTCTAATGATTAAATCACTTTCAACTCTATCCATAGCACAATCTATTAATGTTTTTCTCTCTTCTTTGTTCAATTTTTTCATTAATAGCCTCTAAACAATAAAATATAGCATCAATAATAAAGCTAAAATATATAATCCAATTTTTGTATCTTTTCCTTTACCATAGATCAACTTGATAAATACTTGAGCAATAATACCACCAGCAATACCAGCAGCGAAATCAGCAAAGAAAATTGTAAATATTATAGTAATAAATGGTCCAAAAGCTGTTTCAAATGTTGAGAAATCAATCTTTACAATGTCACAAATCATTAAATAACCAATATAAATTAATACAGGAGCTGTAGCTGCAATTGGAATTATTGAAACTACTGGAGCTAAGATAACAGCAATTAAGAATAAGATACCAGTAACTACTGATGTAAAGCCTGTTCTACCACCAGATTCAACACCTGCTGCAGATTCAACAAATGTAGTAATTACTGTACAACCAAACATAGCACCGATTGCGGTAAAACAAGAATCGACTAAGAAAGGTTTTTCAATACCTGGTAAGTTACCATCTTCATCTAACATGTTAAGTCTTCCACCTAAGCCTAATACAGTACCTAAAGTTGAGAAGAAATCTCCGAAGAAAGTTGCAAATAACAATGTAAAGAACATTGGTTTCATTATTTCAGAAAAACTAAATTTGAATAATAAATTGTTTACTGATGAGAAATCTGGTATAGAGAATGAAATTGCTGTATTAGTAATACCAAAAGGGATTCCTAATAAGGTTACAATAATTACAGAATATAATATTCCACCTTTTATCTTTTTATGTTCAAAAAAGACAATAATTAATAAACCCAAAAGAGCTAATAAAACTGTTGGTGAAGTAAAATCTCCCATTGCCATTCCAGTTGAAAAATTTGCAATACCAGCATCAGAAAATCCTAAATATACTAAAAAGAACCCAATAGCTGCACCAATTGCAATCTTAATATCTTTTGGAATCAATTCAACAATATACTTTCTTAAGCCTAATACTGTTAATAAAATAAATATAACCCCTGAAATCAAAGTAACAGTCATCATTGCTGCAAATGATATTTGATTTGATTGCAACATTGCGCCTAACAAGAAGTTAATACCCATCCCTGTTGATAATGCAAAAGGGAAATTAGCATACAAACCCATAATAATTGTAGAAATACCGGTAATTACTGCGGTTAATACAAATATAGCAGTGCTTGTAATTTCAACACCATTGATATCGACAAATGAAGCATTAGGTCCAATTATCGCAATAGGTTGTAAGAATAATACATAAACCATTGTTAAAAACATTGTTAAGCCAGCTATGACTTCAGTTCTGTAACTAGTTTTATGACCCTTTAAGTCAAAAAGATTTTTTTTAGTATTTTTATCCATATATTCTCTCCTTAGTTTAAAATTCTATTACCTATTGTAAGTATAGGGGCAAGAGTAAATTAATTTTTTTTTATTTTTTTATTACAAAAGAAATTAGATAAATTTTAATAATTATCATCATTCATTTTCTTTATTTTTTTAGCAAAAATATAATGTAATAAAATTTTTCTCATTTCTATCTTGTACCTATACCAGGTATAGGCTATATGCTCATAATAATAAAAATTTATATTAGGATTTTTTAAAAAAATTTGGAGAGATTTTAAAATTGAATAAACAAAAAGAAATAAAAGGAATTATGTTAGCAATATTAGCTGCTACCCTATTTGGAACACATCCTAGCTGTGTTTACTTTTTACGAAGTGAAGGGATGGAGATTTTACCGACTCTATTAATTAGCAGTATTCAATGTTTTGCTATATATCTATTAATTTTAAAAATGACAAATAAAATTAATTCATTAAAGATTACAAAACTACAATTTAAAAAATTATTGTTATCTTCTAGCTTATTTTACTCAACTATTTTTTTACTATTTGCCTCATATTCAAAAATTCCTTCAGGCTTGGCAACAGTTATTCATTTTATTTATCCCAGCTTAGTTACAATTATTTCTGTTTTAACAAAAAGAGATAAATTATCAAAATCATTAATTATAGCAATTATTGCAACTTTTTTTGGGATTTTATTAGTTTCTAATCCATCGAATAACAATCTAAATCCAATTGGTATATTATTTGCGATTCTTTCTGCTATAGTTTTTAGTTTATATATTTATATGATAAATGATAAAACTTTTGAGAAATTAGATAATACAGCTTTTGTTTTCTATATTTCTTTATTTGGAACAATATTATTATTTATAATTATTTTTACAAAAAGCTTATTAATTAATTCCTTTACAACTATGTGGGGAACTTTTTCCACTAATGTTTTAATGGGTGCATTTGCTCTTGGTGTTACTCAAGCTATTGGAGTACTCTTTCTAGCTAAAGCAATAAAATATATTGGAGGACCAATGGGAGGAGCATTAACTGCTTTTGAACCTCTAACAGCAGTACTAATTGGCACAATTTTTTTCGCTGAAAAAATGCCTTTTTATTGCCTAATTGGATGCTTACTAATTTTAAGTTCAATAATTTATTTATCAATTACGAAACTAAGAGAAAATCCATTAAGTAACAAAAAACTTGCAAAATAATAAATTATTGGTAAAAATAAGAATATAAGGGATAGCTATATGTTAGAAAAACTTACAATAGGACAATTGGCAAATATTTTTAATATAAATATTCAAACACTTTATTACTACGATAAAGTAGGACTGCTTGTACCCTCTTTCAGAAATTCTGTTACAGGAATCAGAACTTATTCTTTTAAACAAGTTCAACAGCTATCAACTATTCTTTACTTAAAAAAATGTGGATTTAGTTTAGAGGAAATAAAAGCACTAGAAAAAAATTTAACGCCACAAAAAGCTAGGGAAAAACTAATAGAAAAATCTAATGAAATAATGAAACAATGGAAAGAAATAATTGAATTAGACAATGCCTTGCACAGAAAATTAAAATATGTTGATGATGAATTAGCCTTAAGAGAAAAAGAAGAAGCAAAAATTTTATATAGGAAAAAAAGATATTTTTTAAAGATTGGAGTTGAAGAATCAGCTTACGGTAGCCAATTTCTCTACTACCATCCTTGTGTTGTTTGCTATTTTCCAAGTGAAAAAGTGTTTGGAGCTATAATAGAAAAAGGTGAAGATTTAGGGGATGAAAAAGGTCCTATTTTAACAATACCTAATGGAAATTATTTAATTGAATATCATAAAGGCCCTTATACAACCATATATGAACATCAAGAACAAATAATGAAAGCAAATCCAAATTTAAAATTTACTAAAAATGTTTATACTTTTGATATTGTCGATGTTATGAACTGTGCAAATATTGAGAATTTTATAACAAAAATGGAATTTCAATTAGAAAATTAATAACCTCAATAGTTTGATTATAATATCAATAAAAGAGATATAATTTTAAGTTTAATTATTTAATTAATTCAAATTTTATTTTGACTTTGTCTTTACCTAGAATATTTTTAAGCTCTTGCTGAGTAATATTTTCAATATGTCCAATTTTTGTAAAATTCCAAGAATTAAAATCATAATAAACAACAATTGACCTGCCCATATATAAAATAATATCACCAGGTTGAGCTGTAATTTGTTTATTATTTGTAGGCAGTGGTCTTAATAACATTCCAACTTTTTCCATTGATCCATAATCCCTCATATTTATAATTAAAGGTTTTCTAGAAATCAACTTTTTAAAAGCTAGTGATGAACTATTACTATCCATACTAGCGATTAAAGTTTTTTCATTAATAGTTAATTTAATTTTATAGGGATCTTTTAAAGATTTGCTAGGAAAAACTGGAATAAATAAAAGAAATACTATTAGAGCAATTATAATTAGAGTAATATAAATCATTTTTTACCTTAACCCATTTAATTATGATAATTTATTATATTGTTCATCATTAACTTTCTCACACCATTCATTTTTTGAATTATCACCAGAGATTTCAATAGCTATATGACTAAACCAACTATCTTTCTTCGCACCATGCCAATGCTTAACATTAGATGGAATATATACAACAGAACCTTCTTCTAAACTAACAGCTTCTTTTCCAGCCTCTTGGTACCATCCTTTTCCTGCAGTACAAACCAAAATCTGCCCACCATTTTTAGTCGCATGATGGATATGCCAATTATTTCTACAACCTGGTTCAAATGTTACATTTGCCAGAAAAACTGGCCAATCTCCTGGCTTGGCATAAAAATTCAAATATGATTTACTAATAAAATATTTTGCAAACATTTCATTAGCAATACCTAATCCAAATTTATTAACTTTTTCAAAATCTTTTTCATTTTTATATTTCATAATAAGTAATAACTCTTAATTTTTGATTATTAATTTGCTATTAAAAGATAATTTAAAAACAGAAAATTAAGAATATCTATTCCAATATATTTCATGCCTATTTTTACAAGTAATTAACAAATAATGTTTATTTTTTACTAAAAATATGCATAATTTGATATTAGTACAAGAAAAGTATCAACAAAAATAAAATCAAAAAGATACTTACTTAAAAAATATAAATGGTGATATATTTTCTATTGTATTAAAAAAATACAACATTTTTTATTTTTCAAAATATTGTTTCATTATTTCAGGCATATTATCGAGAATTTTTCTTGCTAATTTTTCTGGAGGTTCTTCCATTCCATCAGATATCCAATTAAAAATAGATCCAACTGCCCCAAAACTATTAAATTGAAGAGCAAACTCCATACTTGAATCAATACATTCTAACTTTCCTCGTTTCTCGATTTCTTTTTCATATGCAGAACGAGTAAAGTCTGTAATTAAACTTTGTAAATATGTCTGGCTATTTGAATGGAGAATATTATGATAAAAACTTTTCTTTTGTTGCATTTTATCTAACATTCTTGCTAAAACTTCTTGCCAAGGATCACTTAAAGAACTTTCTAGAATAATCTCTTTAATTTCTGATTGAAATACATAATTTACTAACTGATATTTATCATAAAAATATCTGTAAAATGTTTGCCTTGTTACATTACAATTATCTACAATTTCTTGAACTGTTATTTTTGATAATTCTCTCTTATCCATCAACTGGACAATTGATTCTGCTAATAATTCCTCAGTACTTCGTCTCTTAATCATAAACACCATCCGTTACATTTTAATCCATTTGTAACATCAATTTACATGGGCTAAATATTGTAACTGTCTTAATCGATAATTTTATATTAATAATACCATATTGATATAACTTAAACAACTTTTTTATAAGTATAAGGAGAAAACAAAAATGCAGAATTTTAGTAAAATTTTTGAACCAATCACTATTGGAACAATGACTGTAAAAAACAGAATCAATATGGCTCCAATGACAACATTATATGCTGGAAGTGATGGAGAGGTAACTGACCAATTAATGGAATATTATGGTGCTAGAGCACGCGGTGGTACAGGTATGATTACTGTTGAAGGTGCTTATATTAATGAAACTGGGCTACAAATTCCTTGTTCAATTAATGTAAGTGATGATAAATTCATTCCAGGATTATCAAGAATTGCAACAGCAATTAAAGACAATGGATCAAAAGCTGTTCTTCAACTAATTCACTCAGGTGTTCAAGCATGGGTAGAACAATCTTTAGGACCTAGTGCAATTGGTAGAATCGATGGTAAACCCATTTCAACTGAAGCCGTTCCTAGAGCTCTTACTACAAAAGAAGTAATGCAATTCGTTAAAGACTTTGGACAAGCTGCTAGAAGAGCTAAAATGGCTGGTTTTGATGCTGTACAAGTTCATGGTACCCATGGCTATTTAATAATGCAATTTTTATCACCTTTAACAAACCACAGAATTGACAATTATGGTGTTGATAGAAATTTATTCCCTGTAGAAATTGTAAAAGAAATAAAAAAAGTTTGTGGAGCTACCTACCCTGTTATTTTTAGACTTTGTGCTGATGAAATATTAGGAGATAAACTATTAAAACCAGGTATCACAATTGAAGACTCAACTGAAACTGCTAAACAATTAGAAAAAGCTGGTGTAGATGCTTTTGATGTAACTGGAGGAAGTGATGATGTTATTCATAGATATGTACCTTCTGCATACATCTTAAATGATACAGAAGGCTGTTTTATTGAATATGCAAAACAAATTAAAGACGTTGTAAATGTTCCAATAATTACTGGAGGTGGAGTTGAAACTCCTGAAGAAGCAGTAGAACTTTTAGAATCAGGTAAAACTGATATGTTATTCATTGGTCGTCAATTAATTGCTGAACCCAATTGGATAAGAAAGTTAGAATGCGGTCAAAGAAATCACATCAGACCTTGTGTAAAATGTGTTGAATGTGGAGAAAGAATTGTCTACGAACAAGAGATGAGATGTTCTGTAAACCCAATAAGTGGTAAAGAATGGAAATATCTTAATGAAGAAGATGTCCCAGTAGCTAGAGTATCAAAAAAAGTTCTTGTTATTGGTGGTGGTATAGCAGGAATGGAAGCCGCAAAAACATCAACTTTAAGAGGACATAAAGTAACTTTAGTAGAAAAAACTGATAAACTAGGTGGAACCTTAAATATTGCCGCTGCACCAACATTTAAATATCGTTATGCTAATTTAATTAAATATTATATTGAAGAATTAAAAGACCTTGAAGTAGATATTAAATTAAACACTGAAGCTGATGATAAATTCATTGAAGAATTTAAAGCAGATGCAGTTATTTTAGCTACAGGATCTACAGAGATAACTAATCCAATATCTGGTTCAGAAAATTGTTTATATGCTGATGATGTATTAAACAATAATGTAGAAACAAAAGATTCAGTTATTGTAATTGGTTGTGGTTTAGTAGGAGCAGAAACTGCTTATCATCTTGCAAAACAAGGTAAAAAAGTAACTGTATTTGAATCCTTAGCTCCAGCTATGAGTGTTGGTGGAATTGCATTATTTAGACCTACTGGTTTATTTGATGAATACGGTGTTACTATTCACTCTCATGCTCCAATTGTAGAAATTTACAAAGATGGTGTTTTAACAATTGATAATATGGGAAGAAAAATTGTAACTAAAGCAGATAATGTAGTATCAGCTATTGGTAGAAAACCTGCATATAATAGTGATTTTGCTAATAAACTTAGAGAAAAAGGTATATGGGTTCTTCCTGTAGGAGATGCAGTTTCTGCAAGAAAAGTTTCTTCAGCTGTCCATGAAGCTTTCCAAGCAGCATTAAGTATCTAATTTAGAATTCATTTTTTTAACAATCTTGATAATTGTTTAGAGTCCTTATTTTTAAGGACCCTAAACTTTATAATATTAATTATTTTTTATAGCTTTCTTTGCATTTTCCAATGCGTCTATTACATCATCACACCATTTATCAAATTCTAAATCTTCTTTTTGTAATTCTGGATGTTCTAAAATATTTTCAACACATTCCTTTATTCCCTGATCAAATCTAATTTCAGCAGTAAAGCCTGGAACTAATTGTTTTAATTTTGAATTATCAAAAACAACACTATTAGCTTTATCACCTATAAGGCCACCATAAAAATCATATGGTCCTACCGCATCTAAAAAAGCAGAAGAGACATGATAAGGTTTTAATTCAACACCTAAAGCATTTGCTATTGCTTGATAAATTTGATTCCAAGTTAAGCTTTCATCTGATGTTATTTGAACAGCTTGACCGAGAGCATGAATATTCCCTAATAAACCAATAAAAGCTTTTGCAAAATCTTTATTACTTGTCATTGTCCATAAAGAAGTACCATCTCCATGAATAATTACTCTCTTACCTTCTAACATTCTTTTTGCTATTTGCCAACTTCCATTATCGCCATGAACACCTAAAGGAATTGATCTATTACTATATGTATGACTTGGTCTAATAATTGTAATGGGAAAACCTTCTTCTCTGTATAATTTCATCAAATAATCTTCGCATTCAATTTTCTTTCTTGAATATTCCCAATAAGGATTTGCTAAAGGGGTGCCTTCAGTGATTCTATAATCTGTAGGAGGTTTTTGATAAGCTGAAGCAGAACTTATAAAAATGTATTGCTTAGTTTTTCCTTTGAAAAGTCTATAATCTCTTTCTAAAGCAGATTTATCAAAAACAATAAAATCAGCAATTACATCAAAAGATAAATCTTTAATAAGCATCTTTACCGAATTTTCGTCATTAATATCACAAGTTAAATATGTAACACCCTTAGTACCTAATTCTTCATTTCTAGAGCCTCTATTTAAAATATACAAATCTGTTTTCATACTTATTAATTGCTTTGAAATTGCTGTACTAATAGTACCTGTACCACCGATAAATAATACTTTCATCTTATTCTCCTATTTATATTTTAAATCCTTTATAAGGATAAATTATAAAACATCTAATATGTAAAAACTATATAAATTTTTAATAAATTTTTGCAACTCTTCCTACTAAGTTCGATTCTAACCTAACTTTTATCCCATGGGGATGTTTTGGAGAATTTGTAAGAATATCTTTTACTATCCCATCAGTTAATTTCCCACTTGCTTGATCTTGTTTAAGAATTATTGCAACTTTCAAACCAGGTTTTATATTTGCTCTTATTTTACCATCCATATTGTACCTCTGTTTTGAAGTATAGGCTTTTTTATCTGATAGGTAAATGTAAAAGAGAAATAAAAAAGGAGCCACAAGGCTCCCTGTATTTGATATTATTCAAATTTATTTTTTACCATCTTCTCTAAAACGAGTTAAGAACTCTTTGGTTCTTTTACTTTTTGGATGATAGAAAATATCATCAGAAGATCCTTCTTCTTCAATTTTTCCATCTGCCATAAAAACAACATGAGAAGAAATATCTCTAGCAAAAGCCATTTCATGGGTTACAACAAGCATTGTCATCCCTTCATGAGCTAAGGTTTTCATTACTTCTAATACTTCACCAACCATTTCAGGATCTAAAGCAGAAGTAGGTTCATCAAATAATAAAATTTCTGGATCCATAGCTAGAGCTCTTGCAATAGCAACTCTTTGCTTTTGACCACCTGATAATTGAGCCGGTTTAGCATTAATATAAGGAGCCATTCCAACTTTATCAAGATATTTCATAGCTTGTGCTTTTGCCTCTTCTTTACTCTTTTTTAATACTCTAATCTGACCAAGCATACAATTGCTTAAAACAGAATGATTATTAAAAAGATTAAAAGATTGGAATACCATACCAACTTTTGCTCTATAAGCTTCTTCTTTCATTCCACCATCATCTACTTTTTGACCATGAAATATTACATCACCTGAAGTTGGAGTTTCTAATAAGTTAATACATCTAAGTAATGTAGACTTACCAGAACCTGAAGCTCCTATAATTGTAGTTACATCCCCTGTATTAACATCGAAATCAATATCAGTTAATACTTCGTTTTTACCAAAAGTTTTAGACAAATGTCTAACATTTAATATTTCACCCATTATAGTCTCTCCCTTGATGGAACTTGAGCAGAATTTAATCCACTTGTATAAGCTAAAGTATCAGTAGTCGCTAAATCAAAGTTTGCAGGACCATCCATTTTCTTTTCAATATATCTCATTATTTTTGAACAAGTGAATGTTAAAATGAAATATATAATTAAAGTAACAGTAGCAGCTTCAAAATATGTATAAAGAGCACCTGAAATACTCTTAAATGTAAAGAATAATTCAACAGTACCGATAATTGATAATACACAAGTATCTTTGATATTAATAATTAAGTTATTACCAATTTGAGGCATGATTAAGCGAAGAGCTTGAGGTAAGATAATACTAGTCATTGTTTGAACGTGATTCATACCAATAGCTTTTGCCCCTTCTGTTTGACCAATATCAACAGAAAGGATTCCACCTCTTACTGTCTCTGCCATATATGCACCAGTATTAATTGATACAATTATTATAGCAGCTTGCCACATGCCTAAATTAATATTAAATAATTGGCTTGCACCATAAAATATGAATGCAGCCTGTAACATCATTGGAGTTCCTCTAAAAAACTCTACATAGATAGATAAAACAATTTTAAAAAATTTAACAATGACCCTACTGAAAGTACTAGAAGATTTCTTTAATTCGATTGTTTGTACAATACCAACACCAAATCCAATTAAACAACCTAAAGCAGTACAAATGATGGCTATTGTCATTGTAACACCTGCTCCCTTTAATAAAGAGACACTGTATGTTTGCAAAATGTAAACCATACGTTGAAGAAAACTCATTTCAGCAATACTCATTATATTTTCTACCTATCCTTATAAATTTTTTAGTTTGATAATGGTTGAACAGATATTGCTTCAGCCATCATTCTATTATAATCATTTTCATCCATAGTAGCTAAAATTTCATTGATAGCTTTTGTTAATTCAGGATTATCTTTAGATACTGAACAACTAATATCAATATCTGATTGGCTTAATTCAAAATCATCATCTGTTCCAACGAAACTTAAGATTTTCATATTAGGATATGCTACTAAAGCAGCTTGAGCTGTTGGCATATCAGTACAAATAAAGTCTACTCTTTTACTATTTAATGCTACTAACATAGCAGGAGCTGATTCTTGTGCAGGAAGCATTTTTGCACCATCAATTTGAGGTAAACAAGTATCATACCATAGAGTACCTAATTGGCTAGTACAAGATCCACCACTTAAATCACTTTTTCCTTGAGCGTTAGCAAATTTACTATCTTGTAGTGTCATACATACAACTGATGCATAATAATATGGATCAGTAAAATCAACCATTTGTTTTCTAGCTTCTGTTGGAGATTGACCGGCAATAACACAATCAACTGTTCCAGCTTGAACTGCAGGTACTAATGAATCCCAATCTAATTTAACAATTTCTAATGGGCGACCTAAGCCTTCAGCAACAATTTTTGCCATCATAACATCATAACCATAAGCATAATCATTTGAATCAGCAATTTGTACTGCTCCATTTGAATCATCTGCTTGAGTCCAGTTATATGGAGCATATCCACATTCCATAGCAACTCTTAAAGGTTTTACTGCATTTTCATTATCAGTTGCTTTAGCTTCACTTGAGCCATTAGCAAAAACTGATGAAAAACTAAAAGCTAATAACAAAGCTAATAATAATAATTTTTTCATTTTGATCTCCCTTATTATTTAGTTGAAGAGTGTGTACCTTCATACCAATTAAATATGAAGTCAATATAACTCAACGTTATAATTATGTCAATAGTGTTATTAATTTAACATTTTGTTATCAAATTGATACAAATATAATAAATATTACAATTTCACCCAAATACTTAACAATATTAGAGTTATTACTCAATTGTTTCATAATTATTTCATTTTACCGAAAGAAAATATTTTTTTTTGTTTAAATAAATAAATTTTTTTACTTAATAATTAATATTTTAAATATTTAAAAAAAATTTTATAATAAAAAGGCAGCTAAAATTTTTCTTTTTAATTTTTGAAAAATCTTTTAAACATTTAAATCTATAATAGGAATGTAAAAATGACTTTTGAAACAACCCCACAAGACTGGTTTAACCATATTTCACAAGAAATAAACACTAATGCTTTATTACAATTTGTAATTCAATCTAATGATAAAATAAATTATGAAATACTATATAAAGCAGTTAACTACTTGATTATTGAGAACCCTATTCTTGGCTGTATATTTAATGAAAATTTTAATCCACCAGTATGGCAATATGAATTTAAAAACTTTAAAACACCTTGTTTTATTTTACAGTCTGAAGATATAACTTCAAAAATAAAAGAAATACTTGAAATTGAAATCGATACTACAAAAGAGTTACCTCTCTGTGTTTATTTAATAGAAAATCAAATTAATAACACTATTATATTAAAAGTAAACCATTCTGTGTGTGATGGATCTGGTATAAAATATATTTTAAAACAATTATCAACAATTTACACACAAATAGAAAATCATGAAAAAAAAGAATCTTCTCTAGATACTAATAACCGTAACACAAATAATTTTTATAGATCTTTTAATATAGAAAATATTAATTCATATTTTGAAGCAGAAAAAGTAGATACGCCTCCTACCTGGGGCTTTCCAATTAATAAAAGTTATAATCCAAAACTCTTTTCATTTAAATTATTAAGATATTCTAAAGATGATTTTAATAAAATAAAAGAATTTTCTAAATTAAATGATATAACAATAAACTCATTATTTAGTGCAATTTATTTTAAAGCTTTAGTTCAAACACTAAAAATAAAGGATCAAAATAAAGAACTACAATTTATGATTGATTTAAGAAAATATTTAGATAAAGAAAAACCACAAACAATCTGTAACTTAGCCACGACTTTAAATGTAAAATTATCCACAAAATTTAAAAATTTTAAAAATTATTTTAAATATACTGATAATGAAATTAAAAACTTAATAAATTCTAAGGATTTTATTCATAGCACAATAGCTGGTGATTTATCAAAAGATTTAGGATATTCAAAATTAAGAGATATGTTTATAAACGAATGGCAAGAAATACAAAATACAAAAAGTTGTACCCCAATGCTTACTAATTTAGGTCTATTTAAAAAAATAAAGTTTGGCTCTTCAGCAATAAATGATATTTATTTTATATCTCCAGCTTTTGTTGCCCCAGCTTTTATGTTATCTCTTTTTACCTATAATAATACAATAAGTATCTGTTCTAGTTATTACGAAGAAAATATATCTTCAAAAATAATAAATAATTTATTTAATAACATGGATATACAAATCAAAGAATTATTAACAAATTAATATAAAATTATATTTCTAGCTGCTTCTTTTTGTTTTCTAAAACAGTTTTTGCAGCACAATTTGTTAATTCTAATATACAAGGTGCAATTAAAGAGTATTCAACCCTTGTTCCCATTCTTGAATCATTTACTAAACCAGCTTCTTTTAGTTGTGATAAATGTTTTGATACTGCAGATTTTGGCACCCCTATCTCTTGTGCCAATTCACAAACACACCAAGATTTCTCTTTTAATTTTTCTAAAATATATACTCTCATTGGATGAGCTAAAGCCTTAAACATTTGAGCTTGTATTTCGGCTCTTTTAAATTCTTTTTCACTTATCATATATTTAAATATTTCAAAAACTATTCTCTTTGTCAATGAAATACTTGACTATTTTATTATAAAGTTTCAATATTAAGAAACTTTGAAACATACAGGTTAAAAAGCATCATTAAAATACTTAACCATTTATTTTAGGAGAGACTTTAGATGAAAGATAAAAAGAATATTATGTTAATAACATTAGGTATGCTTGCATTCTTAACAAACGGGGATAACTATGCAGCTGCTCCATTATTAATAAAAATATCACAAGATCTAGGATTAGAATTACAACAAGCAGCAATATCAGTTACTGCATATATGCTTTCTTTTGGATTATTTACATTAATCTTTGGGCCTTTGTCTGATAGATATGGGAAAATCAATATTATTAGAATTGCATCCTTTGGAACTGCTATTTTTAGTATTATGGGAGGATTTGCCTTTAATTTAACTAGTTTAGTTATATTTAGAAGTTTTAATGGCGCATTTGGAGCAGGTATTTTCCCTGTAACAATGGCTTTAGTTGGACAATCCTTTAATGATAAAGAAAGACAAGGTGCTCTAGCAAAAGTTATGGGATTAATGTTCTTAGGTGGCGCAACAGCAACTGCACTAGGTGGTATAATTTCTTATTTTGGTTCTTGGCGCTTAGTTTATATAATATATGGTATTGGTGAATTAATTATTGCTTTCATCATTTTAAAAATATTAGAAAAAGATAAGGGCGTTGTTGATAAACTTAATTTCATTACTGCTTACAAAACTCCTCTTTCAAATTATCGCTTTATGAGATTAGTATTAGTAATTTTCTTTGTAGGCTTCTCTGTATTTGGTAGCTTTACATATTCAGGAAAATTATTACAATCATTAACAGGCTTTAGTGTTTTACAAGTTGGTTTAATTTTATCTTTCTTTGGTATTGGTACTGTAATTGGAGGAAGGATTGCTCCAAAAGTCAAAAAGAGATTAAAAAATGCATTTTTAGCTGTAGCTGGTATTTTAGGATTCATGGGATTATATGGACTCTCTACATTTACAAATATATATTTAATAATCATTTCTTTATTCATCTTTGGCGTAGCTTTTATATTCTTACAATCAACACTAGTATCTACAGCACAAGCAAAATTACCAAAAATGAGAGGGACTGCTATGTCTCTAGCCTCATTTAATATGTTTGTTGGAGGAGCTGTAGGAACAGCAATTAATGGAAGAATAATAACTAACACGAGTATTAATTATATTTTCCAATATGCTTCCTTTGTAATATTAATTGTTGGTTTTATTGCTGCAATATTTATTGCAAGATTCGAAATGCGACAAAGACAAATAATGAATTAAAAATAAAACAATAATACTCAAAAGATCAGTTAAACAATAATTAAGTTTAACTGATTTTTTTTGTCTCCTAATACTTATAATTTTTATATAAAATCATATTGACCTAGAGTTAACTTTATCTTTTATGCTCTTAATTAATAATATACATACAAAAATAGGAATAAAAATGAAAAAAATAATTTTAATCTCAATAACTACCCTTTTCTTTGTAATTTTAGCTATTTCTTGTACCTCAGAAAATACTAACAAACAAGTTGAAATACAAGAAACTCATAAGGAGAAAACAATTATGGAAAATAATCAAAAAACAACACCTATAATACTAGAAATGAATGGAAAAATTATTCATGGAACTTTAAATGATACTCAAAGTGCCCAAGCTTTTAAAGAATTACTACCATTCTCTGTTACTGTATCAAGAGCAGCAGACGATCTTTGTGGTTCAGTAAGTGAAAATTTACCTTTTGATCCAACAGAAGGTAAAAAAGAATGGAAAATTGGAGAAATAGGATGGTTTGGAGGTTGGTTCACAATATTAGTAGATAATGAGGAACAATTTAAAAATATGCCTAATATTTCAATAATAGGATCAATTGATAAATCAGATATTGAAACTGTTAAAGCCTTTAAAAATCGTGTTGATATCATAATCAAGATTGCTAAATAAAAAGAACTCCTAAATTAAATATTAGTTTCTTTAGAATCATAACTACAAAAAGATTGAGAGCCTCACCACTTTAGCACTGTTAGTGATTCATTTAATCAAAAAAATATACCTATTTGCTTAACAATCTTTAGGATTTATTAAATAGCCACAAAAATAACAAACCTTAAAGTCTAAAAATTATTTTAGAGACTAAAAGGTTTGTTATATATTTTATTTTTTCAATACTCTAGGCCTAGAGCATTAGAATTTTAGTAGGATTAATATTATAATTTAAAGACTAGCAAAATCTTCATCAGTAACTTCTTCTAACCATTCATTTGAAGTATTTTCGCCTGGAAGTTCAAAAGCTATATGACTAAACCAAGTATTTTTTTGTGCACCATGCCAATGCTTTACATCAGTTGGGATATATACAACATCCCCTTCTTTTAATTCTTGTGCGGCTTTTCCTTCTTCTTGATACCAACCTTTTCCAGCTGTACAAATTAGCATTTGTCCACCGCCACTTGTTGCTTTATGAATATGCCAGTTATTTCTACAAGCAGGTTCAAAAGTTACATTTGCAAGAAATAGAGGCTCAACACCTGGTTTTGTAACCATATTTAAATATGAATTTCCAATAAAATATTGAGCATACATTTCATTAAAGATACCCGTTCCAAAAATATTTGCTTTATCAAATTCTTCTTTAGTTTCATATATCATTGAAGCTTTTCTACCATTAAATTGAGTGTTTTCTGCTGTTTCAGCTAGTGCATTATATACTTCATCTGTTACTGGTTCTAACCATTCATTACTTGTTTCAACACCTGGAACTTCTAAAGAAATATGGCTGAACCAACTATCTTTTTTAGCTCCATGCCAATGTTTTGCATCAGTTGGGATATAAATAAAAGAACCTTCAGAGAGACTAATAGGATCTTTCCCTTCTTCTTGGTACCAACCTTCCCCTGCTGTACAAACTAACATTTGTCCACCACCAGATTTTGCATGATGGATATGCCAATTATTTCTACAACCAGGTTCAAATGTTACATTAGCTAAGAAAACTGGAGTTTCACCAGGTTTTACTAAAAAATTCAAAAAAGAATCTCCAATAAAATATTTAGCGAACATATCATTTGGAATACCTGTTCCAAATATATTAACTTTATCAAATTCAGTTTTATCAATGTATTTCATTAAATTTACCTATCCTTATTTATATTATTTATAAATCTTATATTATATAGTGTACAACCTAGAGTAAGCTTTAGGTCAAGGGTATACAAAAAATTTCTCACATTTTCTTTATAAAATGTATTAATTTACTAATAAATTTTAAAAAAAACAGGCATTATAATTTGCTAAGATATAACAAACTAAACAACACCTGTTATTTTTCTATAATAAGTAGTTAATCAATAAATTTATTTATTTAAAGAATCAACTATACCATCATTATTGGCATCTAATCCTATTTGACAAGAATTTATTATATTATTGTAGATAGTACTATACCATTCTGTATTATTATTTAAATCAATAATAATAGAATTCGTTCCATCAGAAACTTTATCCCCTAAATTAATATCTTTAAAAAATGAATCCATATCAAAGGTTAAGATTATAGAATTATTTTTAGAATCAATCTTAAAACCATCTGTATTATTTACTTCAAAAAGATTTGTTCCAGAATAATGGAAAAACACTCCAGTATCATGATCTGGTGCATCATGATAGACTCCTCTTAAATATATTGAATCATCATTATTATACACTTGTTTTGACAAATTAATTTCAACAGATTCATAAGTTCCATTAACAAGATTTACATGACCAATTTCTTTACTTGAATTTGAATCATATAAGTCTATAGAATAAGGACCTGGAAACATTTTATTACTTTCTACAACTTTTTCTTGATCTGATTCACCTAACATTTTTATATCTATACCTTCAAAACCAATTTTAGCTTCCAAAAGCTCAAACTCAGGAGTAAAAATTACAGCAGCAATTTTTTCTGAATACTGCTCTCCCTTATAAATTACTGAAAAAGAAACATCAGTACTTCCTGCTTCCCCTAAATCACACCCCATAAATAATGCGGAGATTAATACAGCTATTAAGCAATAACATAAATAAGTATTTTTTTTCAAAATCTCACCTTTCCTTTCAATTATTTATTTACACTAAAAATAATTGATTATAATAAATTATTATAAAAAAATTTAATAAATATTTTTTTATTGATTAATACCTTAACATAACTTGTATATTTAAAGAATTAGTTTTAATTATTTTTTTATAAAATATTATAATTAAACTTGTTTAGTAAAATAGTTTAATATTAACAATAAAAAAATACTACCTTCTAATTTCTTAGTAAGGTAGTACTTGTCGTTCTTCTAATTGTTAATTCAATAGAATTTTTACTTAAGCATCATAAGCAGCTTTTAAAATCTCTAGAACTTCTTCTTTAGTTAATTTTTTATAGCTTCCTAAAATGATTGTTGAATTTGCAATTGGTTCTAACATATCTTCAGTAGTTCCTAATTTTTTCAAATTAGTTATAATTCCACATTCATCAGCAAATGCCTTTAATGCATCAATACCTGCTAGAGCTAATTCATCTTTAGTTTTACCTTCAGCATCAATTCCCCAGACCTGTGTTGCAAAACGAACAAATTTATCTAAACCATTTTTGTAAATTGCTTTGTAATATGGGATAGAAACTGCAGCAAGTCCCATTCCATGAGCACAATCTGTATAAGCACCTAATTGATGTTCAATCATATGTACTTGCCAGTCTTGTGTTTTACTTAAACCCATAATTGGATTCATTGCTAATGTAGCGCTCCACATTAGATTACTTCTTGCTTCATAGTTTTCATTATCATTTACTGCAATTTTAGCACTATTAATAATTGAACGTAATAAACCTTCAATTAAGTAATCAGTTGTAACATCATCTTCTCCAGAAAAATAACTTTCCATTAAGTGTGACATCATATCAAAGATACCACTTACCATTTGATATTGTGGTAAAGAGAAAGTATATTCAGGATTCAAGATAGAAAATTTAGGATTAACATTAGCAGGGAATACTCTACCCATCTTTAGTTTCATATCATTATTTGTAATTACTGATCCACCATTCATTTCTGAACCAGTACCAGCTAAAGTTAAAATTGATGCTACAGGAACTATTTTATTATCAACTGGAGCAAATTGTAACCAGTATTTTTGCCATGCATCACCTTCGCAATATGCAGAAACTGAAATACCTTTAGCACAGTCAATTACAGAACCACCGCCAACAGCTAAAATTAAATCTACATTATTCTCTTTTACAAGCTTTGCACCTTCTTTAACTTTATCATATGTTGGATT
Organism: Sphaerochaetaceae bacterium; assembly: GCA_963678415.1. Classification (GTDB taxonomy): domain Bacteria; phylum Spirochaetota; class Spirochaetia; order Sphaerochaetales; family Sphaerochaetaceae; genus Pleomorphochaeta. Next base: position 969,160 of record OY782833.1, read on the forward strand.
AGCCATAATTCCATCTAATTCAAAAATATTCTTTCCACTTTCTTTTAATATTGCTACTACTTTATCATAAAGACCAATCTTTTTAATTGAACTTCTTCCGTAAGCAATTAAAACATTATCACCATAATTTTCTAATTCGGCTTTTAAATTATTTAAAGAATCTTTACCAAAATAGATTGTAGTTGGATTTTGATATGTAAAATCTAAATTCATTATTCTCTCCTATTTATTTAAGTTTTCTTTAAAGAATGATTCTAATTTGTCAAAAGGAATCAAGTCTGTTCTATCATATAAGTCAATATGTCTTGCACCTGGAACAATAAATAATTCTTTAGGTTCTTTTGCAGCTTTATAAGCATCTTCACTAAAGTAACGTGAGTGTGCAATATCACCAGCAATTAATAAAATTGGTCTTGGAGATATTGAATCAATATAGTTCAATAATGGGAAATTCATAAAAGCTAATGAGCTGGTTAGAGTAAATGCAGCTGGAGCATTTGGATGGTGACCTCTTTTCATTGCATAGAATTCAAAGAATTCACTTGTAATTGGATCTAATCCTTCTGGAATTTCTTCTTGAGGTGTACTTGGGAAACCCGCTGGGATTTCAGGAAGTCCATTTTCAAAATCCTTCCATCTTTGTTCACCTAATTGATCTAAAGTTTTATTTCTTTCTTCATCAGTCATGCTGTCCATCCAGCCATATCTGTTTACACGACTCATATCATACATACTTGCTGTAGCAACAGCTTTAATACGGTGGTCAACTTGTGCTGCCTTTAGGGCAAATCCACTACTACCACAAATACCCATAGCGCCAATTTTATTTCTATCAACATATGAACGAGTACCTAAAAAGTCTACACCAGCACTAAAATCTTCTGAAAATATATCAGGAGAAGAAACTCTTCTTGGTTCTCCACCACTAGTACCATTATATGATTCATCAAATGCGATTGCTACAAAACCTCTTTCTGCAAAAGTTTGAGCATATAATCCAGCACCTTGTTCTTTTACTCCACCATAAGGTGTTCCAACAACAATAGCAGGGTATTTTTTTGTCATATCAATATCGACAGGCATATATAAATCAGCAGATACATCAATACCGTATCTGTTACGATATGAAACTCTATTTACGATAACTTTTTCACTTTTTGGAAATATTTTATCCCACATAATTTTTTCTCCTATAATTATATTTTATATTTTCTAAATTTAAACAATTCTTGATTTTCTAAATCATTACATTAATAACATAATTTATTGAGCTAGTAAAAAAAATATCAATTCCAACATAATTATTGCCTATTCCTACAAAATTCTAGTGAATTATATTTCTTTTTAATTTAAAATGTGCATAATTCAATTGAACAAAGAATTTTTATTTGAGGTGATTTATGCAAAATAAAATTGATTTAATGAAAGATAAACTTTTAACAAAACTTCAAAAAGAAGGGGTTTTAAATAGCACTCTTAAAGGTGTTGAATTATTTAGGATTGATGCACCTTTCAAAAAAAGGCCTCAATTATATAACCCACAAATAATAATTTTAGCACAGGGTAAAAAAAATATTTATCTAGGAGACAATACATATTTCTACGATAGAGATCATTATTATGTACAAACAGTTCCTCTATCTGTTGAATGTGAAGCTATAATTGAAAAAGATAAACCTATGGTAGGTCTTACAATTACTATCGATCCTCAAATAATTGGTGAAATATTATTTGATATGGATATAAAACCACCAAAAACTTCAACAATTCTAAGCAGTTTATATGATGCACCCACCTCAGATAGCGTAATTGATGCAGCTATTAGATTAATTGATGTAATAGGGAATAAAAATGAAACAAGAGTTTTAGGTCCTTTATATGTTAAAGAAATAATCTTTAAAATTCTTAGTGGAGAAAATGGTGAAATATTACGAGAATTAGCTGTAAATAATAGAGGATTTTATCAAATTTCAAGAATTATAAATAATATACATGAAAATTATTCTAAACCTTTTGAAGTACAAGAACTCGCTAGTGAAGCAGGAATGAGTACAACAGCTTTCCATTCTGCTTTTAGAGCAATAACAAGCACATCCCCTCTTCAATATATAAAAAACATTAGATTGTATAAAGCAAAAGAAATGATACAAACAGAAGGCGAAAAAGCTAATGTAGCAGCTATTAGAGTTGGATATGAAAGTCCTTCTCAATTTAGTAGAGAATATAAAAGATTTTTTGGAACCACTCCTGCAAAGGATAAAAACAATGTGGCTCTATATGCACAATAAAATATAAAAATACAAGAATTAAAATTTACTATAATAGGAGATTAATTATGAGTAAAAAAGTAACAGCGGGTAGAGATGCTTTAGGAGATTTTGCTCCAAAGTTTGCTCAATTAAATGATGATGTTTTATTCGGAGAAGTTTGGTCAAGAGAAAAAGAACTTTCACCAAGAGATAGAAGTTTAATCACTGTAACAGGATTAATGGCAAGTGGTATTTTGGATAGTTCTCTTATGTTCCATCTACAAAGTGCTAAAAATAATGGCATTACTAAAGAAGAAATTGCTGAAGTATTAACTCATTTAGCTTTTTATGTTGGTTGGCCTAAAGCTTGGGCTGTATTTAGAATGGCTACTGAAGTTTGGAAAGACTAGTAAAAATTAATATTAACTGTATGATAAAACTAATTTATTTAAACTATAAATTAGTTTTTGATTACAAGTTATAAAAAAAGAAGGCTAATATGAAAATCAAATTAACACTAGAGACTCAAGATACTATTATTTTTAATATGGATAACAATAAAACAACTCAAAGCTTTTTAGAACAATTACCATTAAGTTTAGATTTTGAGGACTACAGTAGAACAGAAAAAATCAGTTACTTACCAAAAAAACTTTCAACTCTAGGAGCCCCTAATGGATATGAACCAAAAGTTGGAGATTTCTGCTTATATGCGCCTTGGGGCAACTTATGCATTTTTTACAAAAACTTCTCTTATGCCGCAGGTCTTATAAAACTAGGTAAGGTAATTGAAGGAAAAGAAAATCTTAAATATATAGAAGGTCAAGTAAAAATAGAAGTAATCGAATAGTTTAATAAAACAATAAGGATTAAATATGCCATCAAGACTAAAGTACAAAATAACAATAGATATTTTAATGACAATTACCTTAATTATTCTTATGGGATATATTTTCACCATGGATTTAACCCATGAAATAATTGGTACTATTATGATTGTTCTATGGATAATTCATAATATATTAAATTGGAGATGGTATAACTCTATCTTGAAGACTAAGAACACTTTAAGAAAGATACTAATTACTAGCTTAAATATTTTACTATTAATATCTGTCATCGGATTAATAATAAGTAGCATAATATTATCTTCATATGTATTTTCCTTTTTAAACATAGATAAGGGTATAAATTTTGCAAGAGTGCTACATATGGTATCTTCTTACTGGTGTTTTATACTTTCTGCTTTACATTTAGGATTACACGTAAATACCATAATTAATGTTATAAATAAAAATTCAAACTTTTTTTTAAACAAAAAGATAAAAATAATATTCAAAACCTTATTTTTAATATTATCTATATTTGGAATATATGCATTTTATAAACATAATTTAATATCATATATGTTCTTAAGAGTTCAATTTGTATTCTTTGATTTTGAACAATCACTCTCATCATTTTTATTTGATTATGTATCAATGATTATCTTATTTTCATCAATTACATATTATTTAAATTTAAATACAAAAAAGAAAACAAAGGGGAAAATAAATGAATAACAAACTAAAAAAAATAGTATTAGCAATAATATTAATAAATATAATTTCTCCAATTTTTGCACAATCAAAATCCAATATTCTTATAGCATATTTTACTTGGGCAGAAAATACAGAAATAATAAATAGGGCAAAAGCTATCAAAGATGAAACTAATCATATTTTTAGTATGGAAGGAGATTCAGTTGATGCTACTTCAAGTGCTAGTGTGATTCCACCAGGAAATGTTACTAAAATTGCTAAAATTATCCAAAATAAAACTGGAGGAGATTTATTTTCAATCCAAGTAGTAGATAAATATTCTTGTTATTGGGATGAATGTTTAAATAGAGCTTCTGTAGAAAAAGCTAGAAAAGCTAGACCTGAATTAATAAATGAAGTACCTAATATTTCTGATTATGATATAGTATTTTTAGGCTTTCCTACTTGGTGGTACACCATTCCAATGGCTGTAGCAACATTTGTTGAAGAAAATGATTTATCAAATAAAACAGTTATTCCTTTTGTAACACATGGAACTAGCGGTGTTGCAAGAACAATTAAAGATTTAAAACCACTATTACCAAAATCAGCAAATATAGAAAAAGAAATTGGAATATATAGATCACAAATTAACCAAGCACAAAGCAAAGTTGATACTTGGTTATTAGATTTAGGATTTTAATAGTTTTTAATAATCATGAGTTTCTTGATATAATTTTTTAATTTCATCTGGTATTTTGTCTTTCTCTAACTCCATTACAGCTTTTTCAGAACCTAATTCTGAAGCCTTGCCATAATACCAGCACTTAAATTCAATTAACTTTAATACATGTTGTAATTCCGAAATTTGGCCTAGAATATCTTCTTTTCTTTCTTCAAACATTTCTTTTCGTTTTTCAATTGAAGAATCCCCTTCAGCACACCAATCTTGGAATACTTTAATGTCTTTTAAAGACATACCAGTCTTTTTTAAACATTCTATCATGTTTAATGCATCAAGACTTTTTTGATCAAATTCTCTAATTCCACTTTTTGTTCTTTTTATAAAAGGTAATACACCCTCTTTTTCATAATATCTTATTGTATGTATTGTTAGATTAAATTTCTTTGCTACTTGACTAATTGAATAGGTCACAACAAATCACCTCCTAAATCTAATTTTTCATAAACCAATTTTATTGCTTTATCTAATTTATCCAAAGCTTCAATTACAATCTCTTTTGAACAAGCTACATTCATTCTTAAAAAGCCTTCACCACCTTTACCATAATGATCACCTGCTGTTAAATATAATCCTGTTTCATGACGTATAAAGGAAGCTAATTTTTCACTATCACTTGTAATAGTTTTACAATCCAGCCACATTAGATATGTTGCTTCAGCATCAACAACTTTTATCTTAGGTATATTTTTTTCTATATAATCTGTTACTAAATCTTTATTATCAGAAATATATTTTCTTAAAGCATCTAACCAAGGGCCCCCTTCATTAAATGCTGCAGTAGCAACTGTTGTAGCAAACACATTAGGTTCAGCAACTTCATCGGTATTTAAACCTCTTTCCACTTTATCTCTTAAAAATTTATTAGCAATCATTACAGCAGAGCTTTGCATACCTGCTAAATTGAAAGCTTTAGTTGGAGAAATACAAGTTACACTATTTTGCTTACATTCTTCATTTACAGATGCAAAAGGAATATAAGTTTTATTTGGGATAGTAATATCACAATGTATTTCATCGGATAAAACTACTACATTGTTTTCTTTACAAAGTTTTCCGATTTTTATTAAAGTCTCTTTGTCCCAAATCTTTCCAACAGGGTTATGAGGATTACAAAGAATCATAAGAGTTGTTTGTGGGTTACTCAATTTTTCTCTCAAATCTTCAAAATCAATAGAGTATTTTCCCTCATCATAAACTAAAGGACTTTCTAAAACTTTTCTTCCATTATTAATTATTGAATTATAAAATATATTATAAACAGGACTTTGAATAACTACGTTTTCTGCTACAGTAGTTAACTTTCTTACAATGCTAGAAATTGCTGGAACAACTCCAGTGGAAAAGATTAACCATTGTTTTTCAATTTCAAAATTATGTCTTTCTTTCCACCATTTAATATAAGCATCATACCAAGAATCAGGTACTATAGAATAACCAAATACTCCATGATTTACTCTGTTATTTAAAGATTCAATAACACAAGGTGCTGTTTTAAAATCCATATCAGCAACCCACATAGGTAATTCATTTTCTTTAACATCCCATTTTAAACTATTTGTATTTCTTCTATCAACAATAGTATCAAAGTCATATTTCACTATATTTTTCCTTACTTAATTTTAAAAATTAATAACTTTTTTAGCATTTTCATTATCTATGCGACTGATAATTTGTGTCTTTGAGGGATCAATCTTATCCTCTTCAAGAATAATTTCACCATATTCATCTGCCCTGATTATTCCTGATGTAGGATTTTTTACACTATCAATTTTACCAATAACATCAACATCAACAGTTGAATATTCAAAAGCTAAATCAGTTTTAATTAACTTGCATCCTTTTAGTACCAAGTTATCAATATAACACATTCCTTGTAAACTTTCGATTGTGCAATTGATTAAAGTTAAGTTTTTAGCATTCCAACCTAAATATTCACTAGAAATAAATGAATCATATACTGTTACATTTTCACTATTCCAGAAAGCATCTTTTGTTAAGATCTTTGAATTTCTAATTGTCATGTTTTTTACACCATCAAAAGAATATCCACCAACTAAATCTAGATTATCAATATCAAGGTTTTCACAATTCATAGCAAAGTAATCACCTCTTACATTAACATTCTTTAATTCAATGTTTTTGCAATTCCATAAAGTTTCTGAAGCGTTTGAAAGACTAATATTTTCTAAAGTAACCCCATCACATCTTCTAAAGTTTTTTGGTGCCTCTATAAGACTATTTTTTACAGAAATTGAATTAGTATACCAAACTCCAGCTCTAGCATCTTTTGACCAAATAGAATCATTTACTTCTACATTGTTACTATACCAAATAGGATATTTCCATTTAAAGACACTATTTTTTACATCAATATCGCGACATTCTTTTAATGGAGATTCTCCATCTTCGAAAATTGTATTTGTAATAGAGAGATTTGCTTTATTAAATAGAGCTCTTTCTCCGGTTAAAATTTGTTGATTAATTATTTTTTTATCCATTATTTTACCTCAGTACTAAAACTAACCATAGAGCTAACTTTAGGTCAAGGGGTATAAGCTATTTTTTTCATCTTTTTTATGTTTTTAACTTTGGAAATTTTTATAATTTATGTATACATCAAAAAATAAATAAAATTTTGTATTTATAGATACTTGATTGTAAACATACTCAGATGATAACCTTATGAAAACTAAATTTTGAATATATTTATAGAGAAGGAATATAATGGAAAAAGCTAGCGCAAATAATGTAGAGCATCATGAAAAAAAGAGAAATAGTTTTTCAAGTAAAATGGGATATGTATTATCAGTTGCAGGTTCAGCTGTTGGATTAGGAAATATTTGGAGATTCCCCTATTTAGCCGCAAAATATGGTGGTGGAGTCTTTTTACTTGTTTATTTAATTTTAATGATTACATTTGGTTATGCACTTATTATATCAGAAACTACAATTGGTAGAATGACAAAAAAAAGTCCTGTTGGAGCTTTCCAAACATTTGGTAAAGGGTTTTCCTTTAAATTTGGTGGTTGGATTAATGCCATTATTCCAATGCTAATCGCCCCTTACTATTGTGTAATTGGTGGTTGGGTTACTAAATATCTATTTGAATATATAAAACTTAATTCAAATCCATTAGCTAGAGACGAATATTTTACAAGCTTTATTACAAATGGAGCTAGTGTTGAACTTTGGTTCATTGTTTTTTCTGTTATTGTAGTATTTATTATCATACTGGGAGTTAATAAAGGTGTTGAAAGAGTATCAAAAATAACAATGCCACTTTTAGTAATATTAGCTATCTTTGTTACAATCTATTCAATTACAAGACCAGGTGCAATGGAAGGTGTTAAATATTTCTTAATCCCTGATTTTAGTAAATTCTCTTTAATGACCGTTGTAGCTGCTATGGGACAAATGTTCTATTCTCTATCTATTGCTATGGGTATTTTATATACTTATGGTTCATATATTGATAAAGATGTAGATATCGAAAAATCAACTTCTCAAATTGAAATCTTTGATACTGCAATCGCTATTTTAGCCGGTCTTATGATTATTCCTGCAGTATTTGCCTTCTCACCAGGAGAAACAACATTGCAAGCAGGACCATCTTTAATGTTCATTACACTTCCAAAAGTATTTGCAAGTATGGGCTTTGGTTCAATTGCTGGTATTATATTCTTTTTACTAGTATTCGTTGCTGCAATCACAAGTGCTATATCTTTAGCAGAAACTAGCGCTTCAACTTTTGAAGATCAATTTGGTTGGAGTAGAATAAAAAGTAGTATAATTATTGGTATAATTATGATTGTTTTAGGATCTACTTCAGCTCTTGGATTTAGTAGTTTAGATTTCATTTCAATATTAGGAATGGGAATATTAGATTTCTTCGACTTCTTAACAAATTCAATAATGATGCCTATTGCTGCTATTGCAACATTGATTTTAATTGTTAGAGTTATTGGACTTGATACAATTGCAAAAGAAGTTGAATATTCTTCAAAATTCAAAAGAAAGAAATTATATAACTTCTTTATTAAATATTTAGATGCAATTTGTTTAATCATAATTCTACTGAGTTCAATTGCTAACGTTTTTGGATGGATTAATTTATAAAAAACTATTATTATCCATAAAAAGGATAAATAATGGATAATACAAAAAGATTTTCTTCAAGAGTAGATAATTACGTCAAATATCGTCCAAGTTATCCTCAAGATGCTATGTCTTATTTATTTAATAAAGGAATAAATAAAAATAGCATCGTGGGAGATATTGGATCTGGGACTGGAATTTTAAGTAAATTATTAATTAATAAGGTAAAAAGCCTTTACTGCGTTGAGCCAAATGATGAAATGAGAAATTATGCACAAAGCACATTATCAAAATATGATAATTTTTTTTCAATAAATGCAACAGCTGAAAGCACTACCCTTAAAGACAATAGTTTAGATGCTATAACCGTAGCTCAAGCTTTCCACTGGTTTGATATTGAAAAATGCAAATTAGAATTTAATAGAATATTAAAACCTAAATCAAATATCTTTTTAATTTGGAATAATAGATTAACTAATACACCTTTTCTTAAAGAATACGATCAAATCTTAAAAGACCTTTCTAAAGATTATAATACAGTAAATCATCAAAATTTAGTTGATAAAGAATTTGATTTATTTTTTGATGAGAAGTGGGAAAAAGTAACCTTTGAGAACTATCAGATATTTAATTTTGAACAATTTAAAGGAAGAGTATTTTCTTCATCTTATACACCAGAAGAATCTGATTCAGCTTATCCCTCTTTCTATAAAGCAATAGAAGAATTATTTGAAAAAGAAAATACTAATGGGTTTGTAAAATTTAATTATACTACTGAGATAATCTCAAAAAAAAATTAATTTATTTTTAAATCAACAAAAGCAATAACCATAATAGCTAATAAAGTAATTACTTCAATTATAGCAAAGAAAATATAATAGGAACCATGGCCACCAGAAATAACTGCTAATATATTAACTATAGCTATTACTAAGTTGACCCATTTATAGAATTTCTTATCTGCAAAAAGACTTAAAATTATCATAACAATAGCTGATTCCATTAATATGGCACCAACTAATAATCCACCGGCTGGGACAGAAGATGTACCAGCCATAATACTTCTAATTGGGGATGATGCATCCATCAAAGATAAAATATCTGCATATATCATATTAATTAATACAGATACCCATAATGCAAATAATAAACATTTTTTCTTACTCATAATTCACCCCTCTTATTAAAAATTAGTCATCACCTTTTTTATTGAATGCTTCAAAAAATAATTCTGCTAATTTAACTGAAAGTAAAGATCCAACACTAATCAATTGATCTAAATAATCATTTGGTTCTAATACAGGATAATTAGTTAACCATCTTAAAAAAGATGATACTAAAAAGTCTGAAAAAGAATCTGCAACAATAGGGAGTTCACTTTCATATCCATCAGATACCAATATATCAGCTACAATTGGTTTTAAAACATCACCAAAATAATCACGCAAACTATGAGGCCCCATTTCTTGGAAGGCTTTTTTATAAAAATTTTGATTTTTATAAATGCAAGACAAAAAGCATAAAGCCCCATCATAATTTTGCAAGGTTCCAACTTCTTTCAAAGTATAATCGACAACTTCTTCTTTAAATATCCAAATTAGCAATTCATATTTATCGCCGAAATGATAATAAAAAGTTTTTCTATTAATACTGCAATCTCTACAAATATCAGAGACTGAAATTTTACTAATAGCTTTCTTTTCCATTAGTTTTTTCATTGAAAATGCAATAGCATTTTTTGTTAATAAGTTATTTGCCATAATAAAAACTATTCTTTTTTTCCTTAAAGGGAAAACTCAGCACTTAAATAAAAGGCTCCAACTATGTATGAGTTTTCTGTTAATGGTTTATTCAAAATATTTTTGCTATAAATTATATCTAAATCCCCTAAAATTGTATCAATTGTTGATACATAACAAGGATTTGCACCAAATTTATATTCCTTAGTAGTTATTACTTTAGCAGCAATTAAATTAAATAACAAATTATTTTGATATCTGTCTATTTCCTCTTGTGATAAATCTTTTTCTAAGCTCTTAATATAATAATAAGGTAAAACTGACTTATCTTTTAAGATAGCGTCTTTTACAGTATCTTCATAAGCCTTTCTATCTTCATATACTTCTAATGATGAAGGATAAGCACATAATTGTAAACTAACTTTACTCTTTTCATTCATCTCGCCTTTTACTAATCCTGCGTGTAATAGATTTGCTATAAAAGCACTACTATCATCCAAAGAAGCAAAAAGTACTGCAGGTAGTTCAGTTGTTTGCCCTAAACTTAAAACAGGTTTACAAACATACTTGTTTGAATTAACAAAATGAGAATCAACTCCTACAAAATCATAATCTTTACTATCTTTTTTTATTCTAGCAACTAACTCTAAGCCATCATCATATTTATATGTTTTATAATCATAATCCTCACCAGGTTGCTTTTCTAAATTTGTAAATAAATCAATTATTTCATTTTGATTGCGTGAAAGCTCACTTAATCCTAAACTATCTAAAAAAAATGCCATATTTCCTCCAATTCATTCTAATAGTAACAATAAAAAGACTTGATGAAAAGTCTATTACTCAATAGTATGTACCTCATGTATGAAAAATTAACAAAGAAAGATGGTTTTCTTGATGGATTTCCGATCTTTTTAGGCTACCTTTCTACAGCTATAGCTTTTGGCTTAGTTTGCAGAAATATTAACATTTCATTTATTTACAGTACTTTAATTAGTATGACTAGTTTTGCTGGTAGTGGTCAATTTTTAATGGTCAATTTATTAGCAAATGGTGCATTAATTTTTGAATTATTTGTTTCTATTTTACTAATAAACCTTAGATACTTATTTATGGGTGCATCCTTGAATCAAAAATTACCTGAAAATATTACACTACTTCAAAAAATAATTGTAGCATTTTCTACTACTGATGAAATTTTTTCTGTAGCAATATTAAAGCCTCAAAAATTAAATTTTTCATATCTATTTTCTTTAGAATTAACTAGCTATTGTGGTTGGATATTAGGCACAATGATTGGCTATTTGATTGGAATTGCCCTCCCTCATAAATTACAATTAGCTCTAGCTATAACTTTATATGCAATGTTTGCATCGCTTTGGGGACATGAAACTAGAAATCATGGATATAAAATTGTAATTGTTGGTTTGATTTCTGCATTAATAAATTCATTTTTAATACTAATTGTTAAACTAGCTATTGGTTGGTCATTTGTAATAGCAATGCTACTTGCAACAGTTATTGGATCATTTATCTTAAGGAGTGAAGATGTTTAATATTAATTTACCTATGATAATAATCATTTTAATAGCCTCTCTAGCTACTCTACTGCCTCGTTTCATTCCTTATTTCTCTCCAATAATAAATAAAATACCTGAAAAAATAAAAGAAAAATTAAAAATTCTACCAATAGCAGCTTTAGGTGCTTTGATATTTCCTTTTTCTTTAATTGATTTTAATCCATTATGGATTGCTTCTTTAGTAGGGGTTTTAATAGCTTTCCTATTAGGTTATTTAAAATTTAACATGATTATCTCAATTATCTTTAGTGTTATTGCAACATATTTATTACTAATGATATTATAAGAGTATGTTTGATTTTCATCGTCATTTTACAAAAAGTCCTGCAATAGAAAATGCTTTTTATGCTACATCTTCAATAAATGAGTGGGATAATCTAGCCAAGTTTAAAAGTCTGGGTCTTTTAGCAGATAATTTAACTATGGATAAAATGTCTTTTGAAAATAATTTAAAAGATAAATTAAATTCTAATAATAAACTCCATATTGGAGAAATTGGCCTTGATAAAAGATATTCTAATTTTGATAAACAATTAGAATTCTTTAATTCTGCCATAAAGATTGCCTATGAATTTGATAGAATATTAACAATACATATAGTAAATGCTAATTCCGCATTGATTGAAATATTAGAAGAGAATATAAATAAACTCCCAAAATATATTATTTATCATGGATTTAATAAAAGCCTAGAATTAGCAAAACAGTTGAAAAAATATAATGTTATTGTTAGTATCAATCCCAAAATCATTAAGACTAAATTATTCAATAATATTACTGATTTAGATCATTTAGGCTTTTTAGTTGAAAGCGATTGGGATCAAATAACCGACCAAGGCTACAATAATTATTTTACCTCTTTTATTTCAACACTTGAAGATAAAGGAGCAATACACTTTAAGGATATAAACAATGAATTCAGATCAATTCTTGAGAATTTCTAGATTAATCGGAGATGATAACGTAAATTTACTTCATGAAAAGAAAGTTATAATTGTTGGGATGGGTGCTGTAGGAAGTATGTGTTTAGAATCCTTAGCTAGATGTGGTGTAGGCTCTTTTAAACTTATTGATTTTGATGAAATTGGTGTCACTAATATTAATAGGCAAATTATTGCAACCTGGGATACTTTAAATAAAGTAAAAGTCGATGTTGCAAAAGAAAGAGTATTATCAATTAATCCAGATTGCAAAGTTGAAGCTATTAAAAGCTTCTTTAGTGAAGAAACAGCTGAATCCTTGATAGATAAAGATGCTGACTTAGTTATTGATGCAATTGATTCTTTAAATCCTAAATGCTCACTCATAACATATTGCTATCTTAATAAAATAAACATTATAAGCTCTATGGGTGCTGCACTAAGAAGAGAACCCTCTCTAGTTCAATGTGGAGATTTATTTGATACATATGGATGTCCTTTGGCAAAACTCGTTAGAAAAAGAGTTCGTCACAGAGGAGTTGATAGAGGTATAAAAGTAGTATTCTCTCCAGAATTACCTAGATATGAGTACAAAAAACCTGAAGAGGAAGAACATGTAGATTTTAATGAACAAATTCTTGAAAGAGGTAGAATTAGAAATGTACTAGGATCTCTACCTACTTTAACTGGTATTTTTGCTTTAAACTTAGCCCATTTAGCATTGAAAGAATTGCTAGGAGAAAAGGAATTTACTGGAGAACCAGCTTTTAACTCTAAAGAAAAATTTTTACAGCATAAAAAATCAAAGAAAAATTAAATTCCTAAAACTTTTTGATACATGAAAATTTGGAGCCTCTGAATCAATATCAAATAAAGCTAAATAATGTGGTTTTTGCAATTTATCTCCACACTTATAAAAATTAGCTGAAATTTTTTGTCCAGTAATCTCTTTATCACAATTTATTAAGTTCCATTTATATAAATCAATAAATATTTTTAATGTCCAATGGCAGTTGTTTTTTTCATCACTAATTATATTTACTTCTCTAGAAATGTCTTCTATATCTTTTGTATCAAATAGTTTTCTATTAAATCTATCTTTACCCTTTCCAACCAAACAAAAGGAAGTTGCACTAATTTCAAAATTTAAATATTCTGCTGAATTCTCATTTTTTAGAAAACATTCAAGACAACTATCTTCATATACATTATCATTATTAAATTTTGATTCTCGCCTTATTTCTTCTTCAAAAACATCGAAATCTAAAATTAAATTTTTTTGATCATGTGAAATTTGTAAATATACTTCAATATTTTTCCCACTGTTCCATAAAGCTTTTAATTTATATTTTTGCTTATCTTTATCTATTTTATTATTTAATACTATTATCTCATCCATAAAAACCCTTTTAAGCACATGAAAAATATTTTAGCGTTTTTAGAAAAAAACTCAAGCATTTTCACAATTTTTCTCTTTTTAAATATTAAGAATCAAAATTCTACTTTTTTATTAGGAGTATAAAATGGAATCGAAAAAAATAAAATATGCCTTTTCTCTTTTTGTTTTTACAATCATCTGTCTAAGTTTTATCGGCTGTGCCGATGAAGGAAATTCTAATTTAATTGATTTACAATTATCTCTTACAAGTAAAGCAAAAACTAATACATCAAGAGATATATGCCCCAGTAATGATGAATTAACAGTTTTTAAGTTTATTGTAAATGGAATTGGTCCAAATGATAAAACATTTAATCTAGAAACTATTGAACAAACCACTTTATTAACCGATCTTGTAAAGGGGAAATGGGACATTTCTGTAACAGGATATAATAAAAATGATGAAGCTATTGTTGAGGGCAGTGGCACTTATTATCTTTTTAATTCACAATCCAAAGTAAATATTAGTTTAGATTATATCAATGGAGAGGGTCAAATCAATATAGATTTATATTGGAATGTTGATCAGGTAGATTCAAGCAAAGTGGGAGTTATAACCACATATTATAAATTAGAAAACAACAATTTCTCAGAATATGAAATAGCCGATACAATTACTTATGAAAATGGTCATGCAATAGTTAGTACCCCACTTCCATCCGGTAGTTATATAATAGCTTCAAAACTATTTAGCGGAACAACTGAACTAGCAGGATTTGCTGAACAATTAAGGGTATTAGCAAATCATACTACTTTAGGCTCAAATACATTTATAATTGGTGATACAACTTTAGATTACGGGATTACTTTTACCTGTAATACACATTTACCTATTCAAGGAGTTATAACTTCAACGCCAACCACAATAATAGAAAATCAAGAAATGACTTTAACCTTTAGCCCTACAACTCTTCCAGATGGATATACTGAAGATCAAATAAATTATCAATGGTATTATGAAGGAGCTCCTATTGAAGGCGAAAATACTAATACATTAACAATTCTACCAGTAAAAGGCGAACATAGATACGATTTATTTAGTTACATAGATGGAATTTCAGGCACTTTAGGAAGTACAAAAATAATTATTACATGCAATTAAAAAAAATTAATTTTCTCTACTACCAATTTTGAATTGACAAATGCAAGAAAGATATTCATATTTAGGTTATGAAAAACGACGCACCAACAATTCTAATGGAAATACCAATTAAATGTGGATTTCCATCTCCCGCAATAGATAGTAGAGAAAATCCTTTAGATTTTAACGATCTATTATTAAAACATAAATATTCCACTTACTGTCTTAGAGCAAGTGGTAATAGTCTAGAAAAAACGGGAATTTTTGATGGAGATATTTTAGTTGTCGACAAAAGCCTTGAAGCTAAAAATAATGATTTAGTAATTGCAGAATATCAAGGCGAATTTACTGCAAAGAGATTAAAAATCAAAGATAATAGAATTTTTCTTCATCCAGAAAACAATCAATATGAAGATATAGAAATTAACAATGTAGATGATTTTGCTTTATTTGGAGTTATTACTGCTGTTGTAAGGACATTACGTTAATGATTGGCCTTTGCGATTGTAATACCTTCTACGCCTCTTGTGAAAAGCTTTTTAGACCAGATTTAAGAAACAAACCTATTGTAATTCTTTCTAATAATGATGGGTGTATTGTATCTCTTTCTAACGAAGCTAAAAAACTAAATATAAAAAGAGGAATGCCTTATTTTAAATATAAAGATTTATTAATACAAAACAATGTAGAAGTTTTCTCTTCTAATTATACTTTGTATCAAGATATATCTGATAGAGTCATGAATTGTTTACAATCTACTGTTGGTAAAATTTCTCCCTACTCAATTGATGAAGCTTTTTTTATTATGCCCGAATCTTTAACACCAGAAGAAATCAGAAAAACAATACTTAAAGATATTGGAATAGAAGTATCAATTGGCGTTGCAAGAACAAAAACCTTAGCAAAAATTGCAAATAAAATAGGAAAAACTCTTGAATCTAATTGTCTTTATTTAAAACCTGAATGGGAAGAAAAAGCCTTATTAAAAACTGAGGTTGGTAAAGTTTGGGGAATTGGAAGGAATAAAGCAAAATTTTTAAAAGCTCACAATGTTCATACTGCCTATGACCTAATTCAAAAAAATGAATTATGGATTAAAAAAAATCTTAGTGTTACAACTTTTGAAACGGTAAAAGAATTAAAAGGTATCCCTTGTATTACTATAGAAAATCCAAAAAATAAATATATTTGTAGTGGAATTACCTTTTCAAAACCTAGAACATCTATTGAAGAGTTAGAAGAAGCTATAGCCTGTCATTGTACTATAATTGGAGAGAAATTAATCGAAAAAAATTTAAGTGCACAATCTTTAAGTTTAAACATTTTTACCAATAGATTTGAAGAAAATTATATATCACCTATTTCAACTATATTTTTAAAAGAACCTACAAATTATATCCCAAATTTAATTATCGCAACAAAAGCAATTTTAAACAAAATTTATAAGGAAGATAAATATAAAGGCTGCAGAATTTGGGCAACCGAATTATCTCAATCTAATTATAGACAATTAAATCTTTTTGATAGTGCTCAGCACAATGAACTATTAAAAAAACAAGATAAACTTGCAAAAGTTGTTAATGAAATATCTAAAGCATATGGAAGAACAAAAATAGCTAGTGGAGCTACAAACAAATTAGAAAAAAATAACTTACAAGCTAGAAACAAGCTATCTCCAAGATATACAACAAAATGGGATGAAATTCCTATTGTAAAATTATAATATAAATACATCTACTATTTATTTTGTATAAAAATAAAAATCATGTAATAAATAAATATTGATTTTCTACACAATTTATAGTACATTTTCACAACCATATGGAAATAACATTGAAAAAAATTAGTAGAATAGTAAGTTTTGTTAGTATATTTTTTGCAATACTTATTTTAATTCAATATACAATTTATTGCTTAGGCAATATTAATATAGAACAAATCGCATTTAATAATTCACTATTATTAAGCTTTTCTATGCTTATAGCAGGTATTATAAATTTGATAAATAAAAAAAATTCAAATAAATATCTGATACTCATTTCAGCTATCCTTTATTTATTTGGAGGCTTTATATACATATTTAGTAATCAAATTTATGATAATCTTATATATGTAGCAATAGTTAGTTTTATATTTTCCATCTTTCAACTTTATAACTTTACTACTATACAAAAAAAATAATTCAAAAAAAACTAAAATTATATATTTAACTAACTTTATATAATAAAATGATTACATTTCCTAAATTATGAATAAAATGTTAATTATTTTATAGGTTGTAATAAAAAAATATTGATTTGTTCACAATTGTTACTGTAAAATTGATATGAAAAGAGGAAAGACTATGAAAAAAATCAAAAAAGTCATAGGTCTAATTAGTGTCTTCTTTTTTGTGCTTATTTGTGTGCAATTCATAATTTTAAGCATTTATAAAACCAATAATGTTAATGAAATTAACCTTTCATATAATAGACAATTATTTTTAGGTTTTTGCATGCTTATTGCTGGATTGTTAGTTTTGTTTGAAAAAGATTTTAGAGATAAAATATTATCATCTATAGCGGTGAGTTTATATATTATCGGAGGGCTGGTATACATTATAAATAATGATCTACTTGATAATGTTTTATATATTGCTTTAACTTGTTTTATTTTTGCATCAATAATTGTTTTATATAATATATATAAAAAATATCAAACAAAAAAATATTGAGACCTATGTAAATTAAAAAAGACGATAGCATTAGCTACCGTCTTTTCATTATTTACTATTATAAATTTAATCAAAATATTTCTTAATTGGTAAAATTTTATTTGTGTTAAAATCTATACAAGCTACTTTAGCTTTTACAACCGCAATTAATTCATTATTTCTTTTAATTTCTTGTTTCAAGGTTACACTAAAAGTTTTTAAACTCTCTATTGTAGTATGAACAAATAAAACATCATCCAATTTTGCAGGAATTTCATAAGTAACTTCAATTTGTTTAAGCACAAAAGAAACTTTATCTTCTAATAACTTACTTTGATTAACACTTTCTCTAATCATTTCTGTTCTAGCATGTTCTGCAAAATCTAGATATCTAGCATGATATACAATTCCTTGACAATCTGTGTCGGAAAAATATACTCTCTGTGAATATTGGTGTTTTATCAAAATTTAACCTCCGCACCTTCGAATTTTAGGGTTTCAAAATAATCATCCAAAGTCTGTCTTCGTCTAATCATCTTAACATTATTATCTTCAGTTAATAAATACTCTGCAGGTCTTAATTTTGCATTATAGTTAAATCCCATAGAATGTCCATGAGCTCCAGCATCATGAATAACTAAAGTATCCCCTTCTTCTAAAAGTGGAAGCTCTCTATCAATAGCAAATTTATCATTGTTTTCACATAAGCTACCAGTTACATCATATACATGAGTTTCACCAGTTTTATTTAAAGCTGTAATATGATGATAAGCACCATACAAAGCAGGTCTCATCAAATCAGCCATAGATGCATCAACACCTACATAATCTTTATACTTATGTGTAACGTGACGAACTTTTGTTACTAAATAACCGTAAGGACCTAAAATATATCTACCTAATTCAAAGGATATTTGAATTGGATCTAATCCATTTTCAACTATTATTGAATTATATAAATCTTTTATCTGATCACTTACATATTGTAAATCCATAGCTTCTTGATCTAATTTATAAGGAATACCTACCCCGCCACCTAAATCAACAAAATCTAACTTTACACCAGCTTCATCATAAATTTTCTTTGCAAGGGTAAAAATCATTCTAGCAGTTTCAACAATATAGTCAGCTTCTAATTCATTTGATGCAACCATAGTATGTAAACCAAAACGTTTAACACCTTTTGCTTTCATTATTTTATAGCAATCAATTATTTGATCACTAGTAACACCATATTTAGCTTCAATAGGATTACCAATAATTGCATTACCTGTTCTATCACCACCTGGGTTATATCTGAAACAAATAGTCTCTGGAACTGTTGAAATAGCTGATTCTAAAGCTTCAATGTGAGTTATATCATCTAAATTTATAATTGCATTAATATCATATGCATATTTAAATTCTTCAGCTGGAGTATCATTACTTGTCATCATAATTTTTGAACCATCAAGTCCACATTTCTCTGACAAAATTAATTCAGGAAGAGATGAACAATCAGCCCCATATCCTATTTCAAATAAACGTTTTAAAATACTTGGATTAGGACAAGCTTTAACAGCAAAATAATTTATAAAATTAGGAGCCCATGAAAATAAATCATATAACTTTTTAGCATTTTCTATTATTGCTTTTTCATCATAAATATAAAATGGAGTAGGAATATCTTTTATAACTTGTGAAAATTTCTCTTCTCCTAAAGGAATATTCTTAGTTGACATTTTTAAAATTCTCCTTAATTGAGTTCATTGCTTTTATAACATTTTCTTTATGTCCATAAGAAGAGACTCTAATAAAATGTTCACCTGAAGGACCAAATCCACTACCTGGTGTAATTACTACATGACATTCTTTTAATAAAAAGTCAAAGAATTCCCAGCTAGTTAAATTATTAGGTGTTTTTGCCCAAATATAAGGAGAGTTAACTCCACCATAGCAAACAAGACCAATACTTTCTAAACCTTCTCTAATAATTCTTGCATTCTCTAAATAATAATCAACCAAAGCTTTACATTCTTTTAATCCTTCACCACTTAAAGCACTTAAACCACCAGCTTGAGCAATATTTGATGCTCCATTAAAGAAAGTACATTGTCTTCTATTCCACATAGAATTAATAACACCAGGTTCACTATCTTGGCAAACTAAAGCTTTTGGAACGATAGTCCAACCTAATCTAACACCTGTAAAGCCAGCATTTTTACTAAAGCTATTAATTTCAATTGCACAGCTTTTAGCTCCTTCAACTTCATAAATACTTCTAGGTAAATCAGGATCTTTAATATATTCACTGTAAGCACTGTCAAATATTATAACAGCCTTATTTTCATTAGCATAATCTACAAAAGCCTTTAATTGTTCATGATTCATTACAGCCCCTGTTGGATTATTTGGAGAACATAAATAAATTAAATCAACTTTTGAATCTGGTACTTGTGGAATAAAATTGTTTTCTTCAGTACAAGGTAAATAAACAAAATTTTTATAACCTTGTATTTCTTTATCGTAACCTGAGGTTCTACCACCTACTACATTTGAATCTACATAAACAGGATAAGCTGGATCTTGGAAAGCCACTATACTATCAACGCTAAATAATTGTTGAATATTTGCAGCATCTGCTTTTGCTCCATCACTAATAAAGAATTCTGTAGCTTCTAATTCAACACCATATCTATTATAATACTTTACTAAAGCTTCTCTTAATTTTGTATTACCTTGCTCATCACCATAACCTGTGTAGGTTTCTCTATTTGAAAGCAAATCTAATTCATTTTTCATAGCTTTAACTAGTGTTTGAGGCAAGGCTTCTGTTGTATTACCTATACCTAATCTCATTATATTAGCACTTGGATTTTCTGCTGAAAAAGCATTTGTTCTCCTTGCTATTTCAGGGAATAAATATCCTGCAGCTAATTTGCTAAAGCTATTATTTATTTTCGCCATTTTATTACTATCTCCTTGATAAACTATAACTAAAACTTGGATTATTTTCCAATTCGTCTAGTACACTATATAATTGATTTCTATTTTCGTCACTGCCCAAAGTGCACAATGGAAGTCTAAAACTTTCAAGGCAATAATTATATCTAGCTAAAGCTGTTTTTATTGGGATTGGGTTTGTTTCTAAGAAACAAGCTCTAAAGAATTTTGATAAAGTTTTTTCAATTTCTCTAGCTTCAGCCATCTTGCCATTCAAAGCTAAATTAACCATATCACTCATCTGTCTTGGGAATAAATTTGATGCTACAGAAACAACACCATTTCCGCCCTTTTCAATTAAATCCAAAG
The DNA here is from genome assembly GCA_963678415.1 of Sphaerochaetaceae bacterium. GTDB lineage: Bacteria > Spirochaetota > Spirochaetia > Sphaerochaetales > Sphaerochaetaceae > Pleomorphochaeta. The sequence goes on from OY782833.1 coordinate 990,510, forward strand.
ACATATTATCATCACCACTTAAAACAGAAAAATCATCACCTGTTCTTTTTACAACTTCTTCCATTTGTACAATATTACCGCTAGCTTCTTTTACTGCTACGATATTCTTGCAATCATTTGCTAAAGCTACTAATGTATCAGTTTCAACATTTACACCAGTTCTTCCTTTTATGTTATAAACAATACAAGGAATGTCTACACTGTCTGCGATAGCCTTAAAGTGTAAATATAAACCCTTTTGTGTAGGCTTATTATAATAAGGATTTACAAGCAATACTGCATCTGCACCAACGCATTGAGCATGTTTTGATAATCTAATTGCTTCTGATGTTGCATTACTTCCAGTACCAGCAATTACAGGTACTCTATTTTTTGTATACTCAACAGTTAATTGAATAACTCTATCATGTTCATCATGAGATAAGGTTGGACTTTCTCCTGTAGTTCCACAAGGTACTAAACCACTAATTCCATTATCAATCTGAAAGTCTATTAAAGCCTTCAAAGCTTCTGTATCAAGATTATCCTTTTCTGAAAAAGGTGTAATCATAGCTGTATAAACACCACTTAATCTTTTTAAATCCATTTTTCACTCCTGCTACTTAATCAAAGTATTAACTAAATCATCTAAATTATAAAAACCTGATTTATCTTTTACCCATGAGGCTGCAATCAATGCACCTTTTGCAAACCCCTCTCTACTTTTAGCTCTATGAACTAATTCAATACTATCTACTTGAGAATCAAAAACAACACTATGAGTTCCAGTTACATAACCACCACGAGTAGATGAACAATGAATCTCATTTTTCTTAATTTTTCTCTTTAATTCTTCACTTACGATTGTGTCTTTACCTTCAAAGTTATCTCTAACTGCCTCTGCTAATAAAAGACTAGTTCCTGAAGGAGAATCAGCTTTCTCTCTATGGTGAATTTCATTCAAAAATACATCATATATTGATGTTTGTGATAAAATAGCTGCTGCAAATTTTACAATTTCTCTAAATACAGCAACACCTAAAGAAAAGTTACCACTATAGATTAAACTGCTTGATTTGTAATCTTTGGCTAATTCTTTAAATGTATCAACCTTATCATACCAACCAGTTGTTCCAATAACACAAGGAACTTCATTTTCTAAATAAAATTTTATATTCTCTTCTATTGTTGAAGGATGTGAAAAATCAATAACTACATCTGCGCCATTTAAATTATCAACAGATAATTCTTTTGCACTAACTAAATTATTAGTACTATATAAATCTATTATAGCTACAACTTCATCACCTTCCTCAACAAAAGAATGAATCATTTGGCCCATCTTTCCGAACCCTACTAACGCTATTTTCATATTAAACCTCTAACAATATCTAATTAAAATAAAAAAATATGTATAAATAATAACATTATGTTTCTATTTTAACACCTTTAAACAACTTATAACATAATTTAGAAAAGTTTAAAAGAGGAAATAAAGAATTTTATTAAAATATTGAACTTTTTTTCAATTTATTTAATTATTCTATAAAATAGTTGTGAGGATCAAATTATGAATAACCACCAAGCATTTCATCTATATAAGATTTTTGAAGATTATTCAAAAGAATTTCTATCTTTTAATTACTCTCCTGAATATAAATTATATAAAAGCTATTACCTAAGAAAAAGGGATGTAGAAAACATATTAGAAGAAAATTCTCTCTTTATTAATGCTTTATATGAAAAAGATGAAAATACTATAAAAAGTATAACGAGTAAAAAAGAAATTGAGATTAATGAATTTTTAATTGGACAAAATGAAAAAACAAATCATGAAAATATTGAAAGAGTTACCCCACTTCCCCTTCAAGCTAGATTTGTATTAATTGGATGGAACTATTTAAGAATTAATATTGATGAAGAAAATCGAAACAATTTTATTCTTACATTAGATAAAAAAGCCTTTAATACTTCATTTTTTCCACAAGTTACTAAAATGGCTTTAGCTTTTGATAATAAGTACTTCTATAATTATTGTTTAGACACCTTAGAATGCACTTACCAAATAAACCAATATTATCTTTTTTTCAAAATATTAGCATATTATTTTAGAATAAATAAAATTGATGAATATAAAAACTATTGCTTAGATTTGATGAACTCTTATAAAAATAAAAGTGCTATTGATGATGCAATATTAAATAAAGTAAAAGATTTTATTATAAAAAAGGCTATTTAAAATAAAATAGCCCTTTTTAATAATATTAATGTTTTTTCTTCTTATATTTATTTTCACTTGCTTTTATAAAATCAGCAAAACTTCCACCACTCTCAGAATTTGAGAATTTATATTTACTATCTTTAAAGTTAAAATTTGATCTTTTATTTTGGTTAAATTTTCTATTTTTCAATTTACTTTCTCTAACTACTTCTATTACTTTTTCAGTTTTATAATTAATTGATGGGACTACTGTTTTAGGCTTGATTGTAGCAGTAGGTCTTGTTTTTAGACTTTGGAAATAAGCAGCAGAAGAAGAAACTTTTGCCGCTTTATTAATTTCTTTATCAGCTTTTGCAACTACTTTTACTTTTTTTACTTTCTTAACTACTACTTTTGGCCTTTTCTCAAGTTCTTCTTTTGTTAATGGAACTCTTTTTTCAATTTCCATCTCTTCATAAGAACAAGATAATTTCTGACAAATATAATGAGGTCTATTTAAAGCATCCATTACTTTCATCATATCTCCACCACAATATGGACACTTTTTACTTTCTTTATATTTAGGAGAAAAAGTATCATTAGAAGAGCCAATATCATTAATTAATTCTCGAGTTAAATTCTTTATATCCTTTATAAATATATCTGAATCTTCCTTACCTTTTGAGATATCTTCTAATCTAGCTTCCCATTTACCAGTAAGCGCTGGGCTTTTTAGCATAGGAGGAACTAACCTTACAATTTCTCTACCCACTTCTGTTGGAATAAATTCATTGTTCTCACTTCGATACATATAATTATTATTAATTAATTTTTCAATTATATCTGCTCTAGTTGCTGGAGTTCCAAGTCCACTACTAAGATTCTTTTTTAGTTTAGCATCATCAACATAACGACCGGCATGTTCCATTGCTGATAACAAAGTCGCATCATTATATCTTTTTGGAGGTTCTGTTGCTAATTTATTTACCTTATAATCAACTAAATCAATTGAATCTCCAATATTATAAGAATTAAAGACTTCACTATTTTCACTTAATTCTCTTTCTCTATTTATAGCTTTCCAACCTAATTGTTTTAATTCAGTAGTTCTAGCCTTAAAATTATAAGAATCAATTTCAAGTGTTAAAGTAGTTGAATCATAAATATAATCAGCTTCTAATACTTCAAAGAATCTTTTTACTATTAATTGCCAAAGAGCTTTTTCATCTTCACTTAATCTATCTAAATTTACTTTTTGCTCTGTTGGAATAATAGCATGGTGATCACTAACTAAATCATTTTGTACAAATCTATCAGTAACTTTTATTCCTTTATTAACTATATTTTCAGCAAAAGGTCTATATTCAGTAGTATATACAGCCTTTAATCTTTGCTCTAAAGTATCAACAATATCATCGGTTATATATCTACTATCTGTTCTTGGATAAGTAACAATCTTATGATACTCATATAATCGCTGTAAAACATCTAAAGTTTTCTTAGCACTAAAAGAAAGTCTTAAGTTTGCATCTCTTTGTAATTCAGTTAAATCATAAGCTAATGGAGGTGGTTCAACTTTAGTTGTTTTTTCAATATTAATGATTTTAGCAGATTTATTATTTGATAAAACATTTTCTAATTTTTTTAAATCTTCTTCTTTTTCAATTCTGATTGAATCATTTTGAGGATAATATGAAGCATTAAATTTATTAAAGTTTGCTTTTAAAGTCCAATAAAACTTTCCACTAAATTTCTCTATTTCTTCTTCTCTTTCACAAATTAAATATAAGGTTGGAGTTTGAACTCTACCAGCTGACATTTTCGCATCATAATGAGTTGTTAAAGCTCTTGTAACATTTAGTCCAACATACCAATCAGCAGCAGCTCTAGAATAAGCAGCTGAATAAAGATTTAAATATTTATCCCCATCTTTTAAATTAGAGAAACCTTCTTTTATGGCTTGATCTGTTTGGCTACTTATCCAAAGTCTTTTTATTTCTTTATCAAAATTGGTTAATTTTAGAATCCATCTAGCTACTAACTCACCTTCTCTTCCTGCATCTGTTGCAATAATAAAAGTATCAATAGCCTTATTTTCCAACAAGTTTTTTACAATGTTAAATTGATCTATTGTTCTTTCTATTGGTTCTTGTTTCAACTCTTGAGGCAATATAGGTAATGTTGAGAATTTCCATCTCTTATAACTCTCTGAATAAGTAGCTGGCTGAGCTAATTCTACTAAATGGCCTAAAGCCCAAGTTACAATGTACTCATCACTACTTAAATATCCATCACTTTTTTTATAACATCCCAAAACTTTTGCAAGAGATCTTGCTACACTTGGTTTTTCAGCTAATACTAATTTCATATTTTTCTTTTAAGAATCCTTTTAATTCATTTTAATATAAAAAACGATAATTTAATTTTTTAGATTTTACAATATTTTTATTTTCTTTTCTCAATTATTTAATAAGAAATAGATTAAAGAAAGCTTTGTTTAAGCTCTCTAACAAACTATATTTTTTTGTTACCTTTTTAAAACATAAATAAAAAAAAATATAGATTTAATATACAATAGTTTTTGACAAAAAACGGAAATAATTATTTTTGATATACTTGACTACTAACCCTGTAGATGTTAAAAATACTGTATAAATTACAAATAAGTAAGGAGTGACATCATGGCTTATAAAATTACTGATGACTGTGTAGCATGCGGAAGTTGTATTGGTGAATGCCCAGTAGAAGCTATTTCAGAAGGCGATATCTATGTAATTGATGCAGATTCTTGTATCAGTTGTGGCGCTTGTGCTGAAGCTTGCCCTACAGGTGCAATCTTAGCGGACTAATATCAAATTAATTAAGGTTATAATCTTAAATAGAGTTGTATTTAACAACTCTATTTTTTTATTTAAAATAAATAACTATACAAACAACTTAACAAGGCCTTTTAAATCAAAACATATAAAAAAAATATATAAAATTCAATTTAATTTTTCTACAAAAAAAGCGACAAAACTTTTTATATAAATTACAAATTTATTGTTAGCAAGTGGTTACATATTTCCTTTTAAGATAAAAAAACACACTACACTAGATGACAAAAACATAAATGATTTATATTATTTATATAATCTAGGAGCTATATGTGGAAGACAATAATGTACCAATGTTAAGCGTAAGTGCCTTAACTTCATTAATAAAAGATACCTTAAATAATAATTTCCCTTATCTAAATATTATAGGAGAAGTCTCTAACTTTCGACCATCATCTACAGGTCATTGGTATTTTTCCTTAAAAGATGAACAATCATCAATTTCAGTTGTAATGTTTAAAACAAATACTTGGAAAGTATCTAGAATCTTAAAGGAAGGGGATAAAATACAAATCTTTGGAACCTTAGATATTTATGCACCTAGAGGAACTTATTCAATAAAATGTGATAAAATCAATTTCGTTGGAACTGGTGATATTTTAGCTAAACTAGAAGAAAGAAAACAAGCATATAAAGAAGCTGGATGGTTTGATGAAAAATTAAAAAAGCCAATTTGCAAATTTCCAAAAAAAATTGGAGTTATTACAAGCCCTACCACTGCAGCTTTACAAGATGTTTTGCAAGTGCTTCAAAGAAGAGCTCCAAGTTTAGATGTATTAGTTATTCCTTGTACAGTCCAAGGAGCATCTGCATCTATTACTATCGCAAAGGCTATAGAAATAGCAAACACTTTTGATCTATGTGACCAACTAATTGTAACAAGAGGTGGTGGATCTATTGAAGATTTATTACCTTTTAGTGAAGAGATTGTATTAAGAGCTATTTTAGAAAGTGATATACCAATTATTACAGGTGTTGGACATGAAATTGATTTTGCACTTTGTGATTTTGTCAGTGATTTAAGAGCACCTACTCCTTCAGCAGCTGCTGAATTGGCAAGTAGTGAAATATATAACTTAAAAAATAAATTTGAAGAACTATCATTAATTATTAAAACTTCTTTAGATAATAAGATTAGTTATTTTGAAGAAAAAATCTCTAAATATGATATGGAATATTTAAATTCAATAATTATTTCTAAAGTAGATAATATGTACTACAGATGCGTAAACGCTTCTAATGATATTGAATTAAACATGAATAATAAAATTAATACTTATGAAAATAAATTTAATCTAGCCAAACTTGAAATTAAGACACTAAGTCCTACATCAATTTTAGATAAAGGCTATGCCATAATAAAAAATGAAAATAATAAAATTATTAATTCAAAAGCCTTATTAGAGGATAATGATGTTATCAACATAACCTTTAAAGATGGGGATATTAAAGCAAAGGTAGGTAAAAAATGAATTTTGAAGAAAAATTAAAACGTATGGAAGAAATTGCTCAAGAGCTTAGAAATAATGAAACACCTTTAGAGAAAAGTATTGAATTATATGAAGAAGGTATGGTACTTTCTAAAGAATTAGAAGAAAATTTAGAAGCGGCAAAACGTAAAATAAAAATAGTAAAAATCAAAGATGAAAATGAAATTGAAACCGAGGATTTTGGAGATTTATAATGTTAATAAAAGAAGAAACAAAAAAAATTAGCTTTTTGATTCAGTGTGAAGACAAAAAAGGAATTATGCAAAAATGTGTAAACTTTTTTACCGATAGAGATTTTAATATTCTACACTGTCAACAACACACAGATAGTTATGAAAATATGTATTTCATGAGAATGGAATTAGATTTAAATGATTTAAAAACTTCCAGGCAACAATTAGAAGATGATTTTGATATTTTTGCTGAAAAAAACAATCTTAAATGGTCCTGCCATTACAGTGATTACACTCCTAGAGTAGCTATTCTAGTAAGCAAAACTAGCCATTGTCTTTATGATTTAATTGCTAGAAAAAACCAAGGACAACTTCATTGTGAAATTCCTATAATTATTTCTAATCATCCAAATTTAGAAATTATAGCTAATAGCTTCAGAATCCCTTTTCATTATTTACCAGTTACAAAAGACACTAAAGAAGAACAAGAATTAAAAGTTAGAAAATTATTAAAACAATTCGATATAGACTTAGTCGTATTAGCAAGATATATGCAAATATTAAGTGGTGATTTTATAGGAGAATGGAGTGGAAAAATTATTAACATCCACCATGCTTTCCTTCCTGCTTTCCAAGGCGCAAACCCCTATCAAAAAGCTTATGAAAGAGGTGTAAAGATGATTGGCGCTACATCTCACTATGCTACTAAAGATTTAGACCAAGGTCCAATAATTGAACAAGAAGTAGTAAGAGTTGGTCACGAATTAACTCCTAAAGGATTAAAAGAAGTTGGTCGTGATGCTGAAACAAGAGCTTTAGCAAAAGCTGTTCAGGCTCACTTAGAATCAAGAATTCTAATATATAAAAATAGAACAATCGTATTTAACGCAACTCATTAAATGAAAAAAAAAGCTCCTATAGTCTCAAAGCTATAGGAGTTATTTTTACATATTATTTTTTAACATATCATTTATTATATCTAAGTCATTTTCTGTTACAACTAAGACACCTAATTTAATTAACTCACGAGTTGTCATCCCAACTCCAGCAATCTTCGCTCCTGAAAAAGTACCATCATAAATAGACTCAACACCACAGGATGGAGAATTACTTTTAAATATTGCAAATTTAATATTATTTGCTTTTACTTTATTACAAGCAATTTGTGCCCCTTTTTTATAATACCAAGTCAAATCATCACCTTGCTTAGAAATAACTCTATTATTTACAATCTCACAAGGAGATCTAGGTACTTGCAATCCTGCTTCTACTTCAGGACATACAGCAATAAAATTATGAACATGCTTGTAAGTATTTATCAATTCATTCAACGATTCTTTTACAAAAGGTTCACCATTATATCTACAAGGGAACCCTAACAAACAACGAGAAATTAATATATTCATGAATTATCATCCTTTAAGTTTACAATTTGAATCTTTTTTGTTTCTGGGTTAGTAAATTGTATTGAAACACAATTTAATCCAAATTCATCAGATTCTTTGCCTCCATATAAAACATCACCTAATAAAGGATATCCCCCCCAAGCTAAATGAGCTCGAATTTGATGTCTAAAACCATTTGTTAATGAACATAAAAAATAATAAATTCCTTCATCATCTTTTTTTAAAAAACTAACACTTGTTTCGTAATATTTCTTGTTCGTTTTATCAAGAATTTTTTTAGAATAATCAGGTAAAACAGGCCTTACACTTTTGTGACCTTTACCATAATGTCTAAAAAATGATTTTACTATTACTGGGTTCTCCTTCTCATAATCTTTATATGGAAATCGATAAAAGCCATCCAATAAAATACCCCTTTTAGAAGCTTTTACCAAGTATTTTTTTTCAAAATTATTCTTTTTCTGTTCTTCGTACAAAAAATCAAAAGATTTTTTATTTTTTGCTACTAAAACTAGTCCACTTGTAGGTGTATCTAGTCTATGTAGAACCCCGCCTTCATAAGAATTATAACCATCAAAACTTTTTACAGCAGGGCAATATAAACTAATAGCATCCAATAAGGTAAATCTTGTAGGACCTTTCTTCAAAGGAACTGTAGGCATATTTGACAATTTATTTACAACTAACAAATTATCATCTTCATATACTATATTATCAATTATATTATATTCCACAAAAATACACCTACTACAAATAACTTTTGTTATTATAAAACAACATTTACTAATGCACAAGTTTAAATTAAAATAACAATATTTTTCTTTTCACAAACACCTCTTTATATTGTATAATAATCATATGCAAGAAATACCTATAAACACTTATTCTTCCCCAACTGTAATTCTTGACTTAATCTATAGATTAAAAGTTAAAGATGTTATGCATACAAACTTAGTTTGTGCAAATATGAATTCTTCTTTAAGGGAAATTCAACATCTAATGAAAGAAGAAAAAATTACTGGGGTTCCTATTGTACAAGGGAAAAGACTTATCGGACTCGTATCAATGGATGATATTATTCAAGCTTTAGATCAAGGCTACATTGAAAAACCATGTAAAGCTTATATGAGTAGAAATATCATAGTACTTGAAGATGATATGCCTATATCATTTGCAATAAATTATTTTGACAAATTTTCTTTTCATAGATTCCCAGTACTAAATAAGAAAAAAGAACTTATTGGTATGATTACCTCTAGAGATATTACAGCAACTTTACTTGTTGAAATTAACAGAGAAATGGAAAATCTAGAAAAAACACAAGCTCAGAACATGACTCAACCTAATAATATTAACGGAGAAGTTCATAGCTATAATATTATAAAACATGATTTTGAAAATGCAGGTTATGCAAGTACACAAATAAAGAAAAAATTAAAACAAGCTGGAGTAGCAAACCAAATAATAAGAAGAGCAGCTATTGCATCTTATGAAATGGAAATGAATATTGTAGTTCATTCAAATGGTGGTCAATTAATTGCCACTTATACTCCTGATAAAGTAATTATATGTGCTCAAGATAGAGGCCCTGGTATTAAAGAAATAGAAAAAGCTTTAACTCCTGGTTGGTCAACTGCTAACGATTGGATTAGATCCCTAGGTTTCGGAGCTGGTATGGGTCTTCCAAATGTTAAAAATGTTAGTGATGATTTCTCAATTGAAAGTAGCACAAAAGGTACAATAGTTACTTGCACAATCAATTTACTAAAAAAAGAAGAGGTAAAATAAATGAAAGTAAGTGAAATTGCTCAAATTGAAGGTTTTAAAACAATTACATTGAACAATGAAAATCAAGAAGTATTAACAGCCTATACAGGGGATTTATTAAGTGATGTAATTGCGAATGTTGATGAAGACAGCATTTTAATTACTGTTCAAGCCCATAAAAATACTATAGCTGTTTGTTCTCTATCTTCCATGCCTGCTATTGTTGTTTGCAATGGAAGAAGCTGTCCTGATGATATGGTTCAAGCTGCTATAGAAAATGAAATATCAATTTTTGCAACAGAAGATACTCAATTTCTAGCTAGTGTAAAAATTGCAAAAGCCTTAAATTTGTAATAATGAGAATAAAGATAGATTTACATAATCATAGTTGTTTATCCCCTTGTGGTAGTGATGATATGCTCCCCTCCCTTCTCGCTTTTGAAGCAATGGAAAAGCATATAGATATATTAGCCTTAACAGATCATAATTGTTCAAGGAATCTTACTCCCTTCAAAGAAGCTTGTGAAATTTGTCAAATCATCCCTATTTTTGGTATGGAAGTTAATACAATTGAAGATATTCATGTATTAACTTTATTTAAAGAATTAGATGATGCCAAAGAGTTTGGTTTTTATATTGAAACTTTATTACCTGATATAAAAAATGATCCAAAACTTTTTGGTAATCAAAATATTGTTGATATTGAAGGAAATATAATTTCTACATTTGAAAAATCACTTTTTACTACCTGTGGTATATCTCTAGAAGATGTAATTAGTGAGGTATTAGCTAGAGATGGCTTAGTGATTCCAGCTCACATAGATAAAGGGAAGAACAGCATTTTAGCAAACTTAGGGTTCTTACCAGATTTAGAATATTCTGCTTTAGAAGCGATTAAACCTGAATCTATAGTTGAAACCTATAACAAAACAATTATACAAGGATCAGATGCCCATTATCTAGAACATGTAGGAAGGAGATCGTGTTTTTTAGAAGTTGAAGAAATCTCTTATGAAGGTTTAAAAGAAGGCCTTTCAACTGGAAAAGTATCATATATAAATTAAAAAGCCTCCTAATTGAATTAAATCAATAAGAAGGCTTTTTTTTAGTATAGTATTATAATTAATTATCTCTTCCACCAAAGATTCTTAAGAGGAATAAGAATAAATTAATAAAGTCCAAATATAAAGTTAATGCACCAAAAATACTTGCTCTGTGATAATCTAAATCTGTCATACTTGAAAGATATTGATCATTGGTTCTTTTAATTTTTTGAACATCCCAAGCTGTTAATCCTAAGAAAACTGCAACACCAATTAATGAGATAAAATAATCTAAAGCAGTTGATCTAAAGAAGAAATTTAACAACATTGTTACGATAAGACCCCATAAAGCCATTCTTGAATAATAACCTATTCCAGATAAATCTTTATTAGTAAATTGTGCATATGCTGCCATACCGACAAACATCAATGCAGCTGTTAAAAATGCTAAAAATATCGTCTGAATTTGGAAAGCGTAGAAAATTGTGCTAAATGTAACTCCAGTTACGAAAGCATAAGCAAGAAAAGCTATAGTTGAAGCATTTTTGCTTAAATCTTGTATTCTTGCAGATAAATACATTACTAGCCCAATTTGAACAACAAATAACATAATAAAAGAAATCCTGCTTGAAAGTAGCATTGCCATTATATTTTGATTGCTAGCAACTCCATAAGCAGTTAATGCAGTTAATCCTAAACCAGCACTCATCCAAGCATAAACGTTTTTTATCATACTGCGTTCACGAAGTCTAACTTCACTTGTAGACATAAAATCAATATTATTTGCCATCACGGCCTCCTTTAATATCTATGTTTAAAACTTAATTCAGTAATTATAAATCGTCAAGGCGGTAATGATATTAAATAAATAATAAATAATAAAAATTATTAATAATTATTTATATAACAAAGAAATAAATATTGTGTTTTTTATGTGAATATAAAATAAAAAAATATTATTGCTTTATTTATCATTTCCCCCTTCAATGCTATAATAACATAATATGAAAAAGTTGATTTATATCCTATCATTTTTATTAATATCTTTTTCCTTATTTTCATGCAAAAGCATTGAAGTTGTATCAATATCTCAACAACAAACAAAAGTTTCTGAGATTAGGGATTATATATTAATACAAAGTATTTATAATTTAGATTCTAATTCTTTTAATGATTTAAGTTTAAAAGAAATAATGGGAGATGCTTTTGAATATCTTGATTTACAGAAAAATGAAATTCCATATTTAAATAAAAATTTAAATCAATTTACACAAGAGGTTCATCTCTCTTATGTAAATTCATTATTTGAAATACAAAAAGTGTTATATAATTATAGCAAAAAATTGAACTATCCTTTGATATATCCAAATGTTAATAATAAATATATAATTACTGAAAGAAGTTCTAGCATATTACTTAATACTTATAGAGATGAATTATATTTAGAAATTGATAATATTTTAAATAAGAATTTAAATTCTTCAGCTATTTTATATACCACAATGGCAAAAGAATATAACATATATTGTTTAGGATTAGAAAACTTAAACAGACAAAGCCCTACAACAATATCTACAAATATAATGCCTAGATTGAAAACCGTATTTATTAAAACTTTAATGAATGAATTATCAGAAAATGAAAATGCTTTGGATCTATTAAATACACCAATAGATCCTACAACAATAACAATTGATTGAGAGATAAATGTCAGATAAAACACTATTTTCAACAAATAATGAAAACACACAACCTTTAGCAGCAAGAATGAGACCAAGAAATCTAAATGAATATATTGGTCAAGATCACATAATTGGAAAAGGTAGATTATTAAGAAGAGCCATACAAGCAGATCAATTATCATCAGTAATTTTTTATGGGCCTCCTGGAACTGGTAAAACTACTTTAGCTAGAGTAATCGCTAATACTACAAAAAGTCATTTTACCACCCTTAATGCAGTATTATCTGGGGTAAAAGATTTACGTGAAGAAATTGAAAGAGCAAAAGATAGAAGAGATTTCTATCAAACTAGAACTATATTGTTTATTGATGAAGTTCATCGTTGGAATAAAAGCCAACAAGATGCACTCCTACCTTGGGTAGAAAATGGAACTTTTATATTAATTGGAGCAACAACAGAAAATCCTTTCTTTGAAGTAAACGCAGCTTTAGTTAGTAGATCTAGAATATTCCAATTAAAAAAATTAACTGATGAAGATCTTTATCTAATTGCTCAACAAGCTATAAAAGATAAAGAAAGAGGATATGGCCAATTCAAAATCGAATTTGAAGATGGAGCTTTAGAACATATAATTGATGTCGCAAAAGGTGATGCTAGAAGTTTGTTAAATGCTCTTCAGTTAGCAGTAGAAACTTCAGTAGAACATTTTCCACCAGAAATAAACACAAAGATATATATTTCAAAAGAAGCCGCTGAAGAAAGTATCCAACAAAAAGCAGTATTATATGATAAAGAAGGTGATTATCATTATGACGTTATCTCTGCCTTTATTAAAAGTATCAGAGGTAGTGATCCAGATGCAACTCTTTATTGGCTTGCAAAAATGGTTAGTGCTGGTGAAGATCCAAGATTTATATTCAGAAGAATGTTAATAAGTGCAACAGAAGATGTTGGACTTGCAGATCCTAATGCAATTAGTGTTGTTATATCTGATGCTCAAGCTTTTGATAGAATTGGACTTCCTGAAGGGCGTTTCCATTTAACTCATGCAGCACTCTATTTATCTACCTGTGATAAAAGTAATTCAACTATGGCTTTCTTTGATGCTCTCAGCACTGTAGAAAAAGAAAAACAGGATGCAGAGGTACCAAATCATCTAAGAGATGCATCAAGAGATAAAGAAGGTTTTGGACACGGAGAAGGTTATCTATATCCTCATGCTTACAAAGATCACTTTGTAGCTCAGCAGTACTTACCTACATCTCTTCAAGGAAAGATATTTTATAATCCTGGAGAATTAGGTTATGAAAACAACATAAAAGAAAAAGTTTTATCAAAGAGAGAAGCTCAACTAGAAGCTAGTTTAGATGATGCTTTTATTGAGAATCTTACTTTTTCTTATGATGACAAAAATAGAGAAAATTGGCTTAAAAGAACAACAAGTGAACGTGGTGCATTATTAGAAAAAATTAAAAATAAACTATATGAAAAAATAAATATTATAAGATCTGATCGTATATTAATTTTAGGAGCTGGTCATGGATTACTACTTTGGTATGCTTATAGAAAAACTCCAGAAGGATATATTTGCGCCCAAGTTGATCAACAACAGCAATATGATTATATAAACCACTATAGCCAAGAATTAGAAGAATTAAACAAGCCTTTTGTAAAAAATGAAAAACTTGAACCCTTTATTAAAAATTTAGATAAAGATTTGCTTTTCGAACATATTATAATAAGAAATCAATTCTCAAACTTCTCAAAAACTGAAAAGACTTTGAAGTTAATTGAAAATAAATTAGCTAAAAATGGTGATATTGCTATTGCTCAAACAATAGCAAGTGAAGGCTCAAAATTATCTCAATTTATAATTAATCCTGAAGCAAAAAATTTAATATATAAAAGTGAAAAAGAAATATATAAACATAATAAAGAAGGTATTTGTGGATGGAACTTTAGTGATCTATATTCTCTTTTTGAAAATAAAGGATATATTATTGATTACTCAATACTTTCTCAAAAAGAACTCAGATATGTTAATCCTAATGATATAAAAAGATGGGTAGAAAAAACTTATGCCCCTACTCTTGATAATTTAAATATTTCTTATAACAAAGATGAATTAATTAACATTTTAACCAAAGAACTGGGTAATAAAAATATTAATTGGTATCATAAAGTTGTAGTAATAAAATTATCAAAAGAGGATATTAAACCATCAACCAACAAAGATTTAAAGGGCGCAAAAGAATGGAAAGATATTCACAAAAAAATTAAATAATATTTTTTTTGATTTACCCCCTAGACAAAAACAATCTTTTTTGGCATATTTATCCGAGTTGAGAGACAAATTTTATGCGAAAGTAGCTCAGTGGTAGAGCTCCACCTTGCCAAGGTGGATGTCGCGGGTTCAAGTCCCGTCTTTCGCTCTTAGAACATTGGTTATTTACCAGTGTTCTTTTTTTATCAAAATTTGATTTTAACCAATTAAATAATTTGTTAATATTAAATTAAAAATAAACATATTTTTAAAAACAATACAAATAGGAATTATTTAATATTTTTTTTAGATATATTTCTATATATGGGCTATGTAATGTTATTATAAATAAAAAATTAAACAAATTTTTAACAATTTCCCAAATTTGCTCATTTCTATAATTATTATATAATTTTTATAAATTTATTGCTTCTATCTAAATAAAAGCTATGTAAATAGACTTTACAAAAAAAGTTTAAATACATAGAATATTGCCATTGGAGAAAAGCAATGCGAGTAATAGATTATTTTTCAAAAGATTCGGTGCTATTTTTAAACAACGATGACAAAAACGAAATATTATCAACTATGGTCTCAAAAGCCAAAGAAAAAGGATATATTTCAGACAAAAAAGAATTCGAAGATGCAATCTTCGAAAGAGAATCAATAATGAGTACAGATGTAGGTTGGCAAGTTGCTATCCCACATGCAAAACTAAAAGGTATTTCAAAATTCTTTATTATACCAGCTGTATTAAAAAACCCTTCTGATTGGAAAGCTGGTAACGACCAAACTGTTAAATTAGTATTTTTAATTGGTGGTCCTGCTCAAGAGCAAACTAAATACCTTCAAATACTTTCAAAAGTTACTCTTGTAGTAAGAAATCCGGAAAGAAGAAAAGCTTTACTTTTGGCTAAAACACCAGAAGAAGTTTTATCTCAATTTTCAGATTTATAGAGGCACAGTAGAATGGAAGTAAATATTTTTATTTATTTAGCAGTTATTTTTGGAGCAGCATATGCAACAAAAGTGGCTGTAAATAAAATTAAAATCCCAGAGGTTACTGGATTTGTTTTGTTAGGAGTAATTCTTGGCGTATCAGTTGTAAAACTTTTAACACCAGAGATGTTAACAAAATTTAGTCCAATTTCAACAATCGCGCTTGGGATGATAGCTTTTACAATTGGTATTGAATTAAAAGTTGATGTAATAAAAAGCCTAGGTAAAAGCATATTTTCTATTGTTGCTTGTGAAAGCTTAGGTGCATTTGTAGTAGTATTTGTAGTACTAAGATTCATATATCAAGCAGAATTAAATACAGCTTTATTATTAGGTGCAGTAGCAAGTGCAACAGCTCCCGCCGCTACAGTTGCTGTTATAAGACAATATAAGGCAAAAGGACCATTAACCTCTACTATATTAGCAGTTGTTGGTCTTGATGATGCAGCAGCGTTAATAATTTATGTATTTGTAGAAGGTTTTGTAAGTTCAAGATTACTTGGAACATCAATTTCCGTTCCTATAATGTTATTCAGTGCATTATTAGCAATAGTAGAAGCTTTTGCAATTGGTATAGTTGCAGCTATTTTATATGTATTAATTCTTAAAAAAGTCAAAAATAATGATCAAATCATGTTGTTACTTGTAGCTTTCCTATTAGGATTAATTGGTATTGCTGAATATATAGGAGTATCAGAATTACTTGCAGCTATGGCATTCGGTGCTGTAATTGTAAATACATCCCCTGTATTAAGTAAAAAAAGTGCAAATATTGTAACTGGATTATCACCAATATTTATAACAGCATTCTTTATACTTGGTGGTGCTAATTTAGATATATCTTTAATCAAAAAAATTGGTGTATTAGGACTTTGGTACTTTGCAGCAAGAAGTATTGGTAAAACTGGAGGAGCTTCATTAGGTGCTCATATTGGTAAAGCTCCAAAAACTGTAAGAAGTTTAGTTGGATTTGCTTTACTACCACAAGTTGGTGTAGCATTAGCCTTAGCTCTTGCAATTAACAAAGAATTCACATTACCTCAATATGGTAGTGCTGGAGCAACAATGGCCACAATTGTAATCAATGTACTTTTATTTACTACAATTATCACTGAGATTATAGGACCATTATTGACACGTTATGCCCTTAAAAAAGCTGGCGAAGTTCATGTATCTGATAAAGACTAATAAGGAGAGTAACCATGAATTTATTAATTATATCATTATCAAAAATAGATTATAAAGAAGATGTATTATTAGCTCTTCAAAGTATTGGTATCCAAAAAGCATCAATTTGGGATGCAAAAAATTTAAACCGTAGTTTAGAAAGTGAATTTAGCTTATTTAGTGGATTCTTCAGTGGCGGGGATGCACATGCTGATGAAAAACTAATAATTTTAGCTCATATTAAAGATAAAAATGATGCTAAAGAATTTATATCAAACCTTGAAGCTGGTGGTGTTCCTGTAAAAAAAGAAGATATTTTGAACATGTATGTAGTACCAACTTCTCTTGTTTTTGAACAAGAAAATGGTTTTATTGAAAACTAAATTTAATTAAAAAAGTTTATATAATTTAATCAAATCCTATAAAGTAGATTCATTATCAACTTATAGGATTTATTTATAAAAAAAGCTGTTGAATTTTTTTCAACAGCTTAAAAACTTAAATATGTATTTTATGATGATAAAAGAACTTCCATTAAGGCATTATATAAATCATTATTTAAATTCAATGAAATCAAATCTGAAATTATAATATCAATTTTATTTTTTTCTAAAATATGGAATATCTTATCTTTTAAAGAAATACTTATCTCACTTCTGTCCAATATTAATTTATAATCTTCAATTTTATCTTTATCGACTAAATTCAAAGACTCAAATTTAATTATAATATCTAAATCAGTTTTTATATCATTGATAATAAGTGTTAATAATTTATTTTGGTTATCATATTTTTTCACAAAATCAATTTTTTTATTATTAGTAGTAATTATTAGATTTGTATCTGAAATACCTATGAATTCTAATTTGTAATTTCTTTTTTCTGGGATTAAGGATAAATCTCCAACACTTTTATGAATAACAAACTCACAATTTTCAAAATTATTTTCAAATCTCGTAATTACATTTATATTCTTCTTATAATCTTCACTTATATTATCATCTTCATAAAGTTCAAATTCTCCATAGGATCCCATATAACATTTAAGATTTAAGGATTTAGGATTATTTTGTGCATTAAAATCATTTGTTAGAGGAATAATGCTTCCAGCTTTAATTAAAACAGGCAGAGTCTCTAAAGTTCTGAACATTTTTATAGTTCTATTTCCTAAATATTTTCTAGAACTAAAGAAGTCATAATAAATACCATCAGGTAGCCATGTTAAAGCTGATCCTAATTGTAATTTCCTATTTTGTTTTGTAACTATAGGAGAGACAATCATTGAAGATCCAAAATAATATTGACTTTCAATTTCATAGGCTTGTTCCTCTTCACTATGATAATAATACATTGGTCTTATTAATGGGATATCGTTCTTCCAAGATTGATAATTCATTGTATAAAGATAAGGAATTAATTGATGTCGTAATTTCAAGAAAGAAGACATTACCTTATGTGTAATATCATTATATCGCCAAGGTTCTTTACCATTGAATATTTCTTTACTACTATGAAGTCTCATAATTGGTGAAAATACACCAAATTGAGTCCATCTTGCCATAAGATCATTATCTTTATATCCACCCATATGACCACCAATATCATGAGACCACCATCCGTATCCAATATTAGAGGCACAAACAGTAAATTTAGGCTGAAAAGCCAAACTTTTCCAAGTTATATAAGTATCACCAGAAAAACCAACAGGATATCGATGAGAACCAACTCCAGCATATCTAGAGAAAATTAATGGTCTATTATTGTTTTTCCCATTTGAAAGGAATCTATGATAATTTAATGTCCAAAGAGGATCTAAACCTTCAATTCTTGAAGTATTTCCTTGTTGCCAGTCTATCCACCAAAAATCAACACCATCATTTTCTAAAGGTTCTAAAATAATAGTTTGTAATGAATCTAAATATTTTTTATTACTAGCATCAAATAAAACACTCTCTCCATCTTCAACACCCATCTTTTCTGCCATTTTATCATAATTGTTTTCATAAGGGCGCACTCCATCAGCAGGATGATCATTTAATGTTACTTTTAAAGCTCTATTATGCAATTCTTCTAAAAAATCTTTAGGATTAGGAAATAATTCTTTATTCCAAGTATAACCTGTCCAACCACTACCATAAATTCTATCAATATCAACTAAATGCCAATCCATATCAATTACAGCTACAGAAAATGGAATATCTTCTTCTTTGAATCTATCTAATAACTCTAAATAACTCTGTGTTGTATATTGATAATAACGACTCCACCAATTTCCTAATGCATAACGTGGAATCATTGGAGATTTACCAGTTAATTTATAGAAGTCCTTTAAACAAGTTAAATAATTATGATTATACCCAAAGAAATAAATATCTTTATTCCCCTTCTCTCTTTGTTTATAATAATCATTTATTAAAAGCATGCTATTTGAGTCATCAATAAGAGAAAAACCTCTTTTCGATAATAATCCATCTTCTAAAGGAATTTCACCATCAGCTTCATCTAAAGTTCTAGCAGTCCCTTTTAAGTTATCTAATTTATCACCATAACGATATGTATTAAAATACAAATCCTCAGATTGTCTTAATGTAATTTTAAGAGATAGAGCAGAAAATTCTTTACCACTTGTTTCAATGAATAGTGTTTTAGTTTTTATTTCAAGATAATCACCTGATAGATTATAAGAGTAATTTACAGTATCAAAATCTCTATTTATAACCATTTGGGTTTTATCATCTACAAATCGATTTTTCTCTGAATATTCTAATCTAACGAGAGAATCTGTTAAAAATGTAATTCTTTGATTTTTAAAATAAATAGAATTCCCCTCTGTCTTAACAAAATTGTCCATAAAAATACCTCAGATTTTATATTAATTGGTTTATCGGTAAACGTCAAGAAAAAACTTTTAAACTTTTATTGATTGACAAATATATTAAATTGTTAAGATAATAAAAATAATGAAAAGTTTGGGAATACTATGACAATAAAAGAAATAGCTGAATTAGCTGGCGTAAGCCAAATGACAGTTTCAAATGTTATAAATAAAAAATATGCGAAAGTATCAAAAAAGACTGTTGAAAAAGTAAATAAAGTAATTTTAGAAAATAATTACATACCTAATCGTTCCGCAAGGAATCTTAGTGCCCAGTCTTCAAAAATTATTGCAATTATTGTCCCTTTAGTTTATGACAATGATAGTTTATTCTCAGATCCATATACTGCTCAATTAGTTGGAATACTTGAAAATAAATTACGTAAAAAAGGCTATTTTGCGATGATTAGAAGTATTTCAACTCTTGATGAAGCAATAAACTTCCTAAATAGCTGGAATGTTGATGGAGCTATTTTTATATTCCCAAAAGCAGATATTGATATTAGTTATTTACTAGATAAAGTCTCAACAGAAATTGTTTTCTTTGATTCTTATCAAAATTGTGATAAAGCCTTGGTAATCAACATTGATGATTTAAAAGGAACATATTTATCAACTAAATACTTAATTGATAAAGGTCATAAAAATATTGCTTTAGTAGCGCCAAGAAGAAATAATAAATTGATTGACTTAAGATACAAAGGATATGAAAAAGCCCTTAAAGAAAATAATATAAAACTAAATGAATCCTATATATTTAATACAAATGTTTCATTAGAAGATGGAATCTCTATAGGCCAGAAAATTGGTAAAATAAATGAAATTACAGCAGCTATTACCACTGCGGATATTTTAGCTATCGGAATGATTGATGGGATTAGGAACTTAGGATTAGAAGTCCCAGACAATTTATCAATAATTGGTTACGATAATTTAACAATTTCAAAATATTGCTATCCAAAATTAACAACTGTAAATCAAAATATCACAGAAAAAGGTGAAATGGCTATTAAACTTTTATTTGATCGAATTGAAAAAACCAATGCCCTTCCAAATAAAATTAAAATCAATGTTGATATAGTTGAAAGAGCATCAGTTAAAAATTTAAAATAAGGGTCTATTTATTAAATCAAAATTCCTTTTAATAAGCTAAAATCAGTATCTAAATTTATAAATAAACCTATTTCTGATAGAGAATATTTTCTGTTTATTGAAGTATTACCATCAAGCTTTTCTTTTGTTTGGCAATCATACCACTTACCTTCTGGTAAATAAATCTCTCTAGTTTTTTGTGATTCTTGTAAAATTGGAGCAACTAATAAACTTCTACCTAAATAATATTGATCATCAATCTCACAAGCTTTTTTATCTTGATTATGTTCAAAAAACATAGGTTTCATCATTGGAACTAGATTCTCTTTAGAATATTTTGCTTCAGAAGTTAAATATGGTAAAAGTTTTTCTCTCATCAAACAACAATTTCTAGTTATATCAATAATTGAATCATCCTTATATAAATCAGCAATATTCCAAGGGCTCCTATCATTAATTGCATCTTCACTTTTCATAAATTCTGCAAATTGTCCACCAATTGGTTCAGAATGCCATTGCATAATTGGAGTAAAAGTACCAACCAAAAAAGCTCTCAAATATAATTCTTTAGTAGGCATAGCACCAGCAAAACCTGCAATATCAAAACCCCAGTAAAATATTCCAGAAACAGAAGCATTTAACCCGGCTATTATTTGATGCTTTAATTCTGACCACTGTGACATTTGATCTCCACCCCAATAAACTGGAGTTTGCCAAGAATTCATATACCCTGCTCTAGAAAAAAGAACTCTATCCTCTCCTAAGTTCTTATAATAAGCTTTTGTATAAGAAAGAGGATATTTATTTTTCATTTCTCGGCCAGTTGAACCATCAAAAAAATATGCTTCATCATCATAGATAAATTCACCGCCATCTGTTTTAAAACCTTTTACTCCCATATCTAAAAGATATTTTCTCTTACTAAACCACCAATCAACAGTTTCAGGATTTGTAAAATCAGGGACCATACTACCTTCAAACCATCTTCCTTTTGGGATAGTATAAGGACTTCCATCAGCTTTTTTAACAACTAAATTATTTTCAATTGCATATTTACAATCTTTTTGATGAGTTTCATTAACACGTCCTTCTTCCAATTTTTTAAAAACTGGAATTTGCCAAAGAACTAAATTCAAACCTAAGCTATTTAATTCTTCAATCATTTTTTTTGGATTCGGCCATAAGGATTCATCATTAAATTTATAAAAAGTTGCTTCATCACTCCAAGCTTCAATTACTAGAGCAGTATGAAAAAAGCCTAATTCTTTATTTTTTCTAGCCATTTCTAATACTAATTCTTGAGAATTCCATCTATTTGCACTCATCCAAGGGCCAAAACACCATTTTGGAGGAAGTACTACCTCTTCATTTAGAGATAAAAATGACTGTACTTGCTTTTTAGGATTACCTATAAAAATATGTATATCTACATCTTCTGTGTTTATAAATATTTCTACTAAAGTTTCATCACTTTTAATTGTTGATTTTATTTCAAATACATAATCAGTATCTATAAAAACACCAAAATTATTGGAAAGGAAAAATGGTATTGGTAAATAAGTTTGATTACCTTGATTAGTAAATTTTTCATATACATGATTTTCTCTTACTAGACCTTTTTGATTTAAATAATCAAATCTCTCACCAAAACCCCAAAGACCATTAGCTTTATCAAGGCTTATTTGCAATTTATCTTCATAAATTGCTACGGCTTTAAAAATATTAAGCTTCTCTAATTTATCTTTTTCAATTATCTTCTTATCTAAATAAATCATTATCCTTTTATTCCTCCCATTTGTAAGCCTGTTGAGAAATATTTTTGTGCTATAGCATACAAAAGTACTAGAGGTAGCATTGAAATCAGAGATCCAGCCATTAATAAATTATACTCAGTAGAGAACTGCCCATTAAGAGAATTTAAAATTATCTGTAATGTATAATTTTCTTTAGTAGTTAATAAAACTAATGGTAATAGATAATCATTCCAAGCACCCATTCCAACAATAATTGCTAAAGTTATTAGAGTTGTTTTACACATTGGTAAAATAATTTGGAAAAAGGTAACAGATAATGATGCTCCATCAATTGCAGCGGCATCTAAATATGCATCACTAATTCCCATCATTTGTTGTTTCAGCATGAAAACTGCAAAGGCTTGGAATATACAAGGTACAATTACAGCAAATAATGTATTTGTAAGATGTATTTCATTCATAATTAAATATAAAGGAATAAATATAACTTGAGATGGAATCATCATAGATGACAAGAATAAAACAAATAATAAATCACTACCCTTAAATCTTATTTTTGAAAAAGCAAAAGCTGCCATTGAAGAAGAAACTAAGCTAATTAAAATAGAACCAGCAGTAACAATTAATGAATTAATCATTGCTCTTAGAATTCCTTCATTTGTAAATAATCTACTAAAGGATTTAAAAGTAGGATTTTTTGGAATCCACTCAATTGGAATAGCTAATAAAGCACCTGAATCTTTTAAAGAAGTTGTTAACATCCAGAAAAAAGGTAATAAAGCCCAAAATGAAAATATTATTGCTATTACATGATATGAAATAAATTTAACTTTTCTAGACATCATAATTTACCCACCTTTTCTCTGCTTTTCTTTGGATAAATGTGAAAGTAAATATAATCATAAATAGAATCCAAGAGAAAGCTGCAGCATACCCCATTTTTCCATATCTAAATGCATACTTATAAATACGTTCAACCATAACCATAGTTGCCCCATTAGGACCGGCATCTCCGTTTTTAGTCATTACCATTACTTGAGGGAATAATTGGAAAGCATTAATTAAAGAGAGCATTATTACATAAAAAGTTATTGGAGAAACCATAGGTAAAGTTATTTTTCTAAATCTTTGAAAACCACTTGCTCCATCAATATTTGCAGCTTCATAATATGATGGATTTATTGATCTAAGACCACCTAAAAATATCATCGCATAAAACCCTAAATCTTTCCAAATAGAAGCTATAGCAATTGATGGCATAGCCATAATTTCACTTTGAAGCCACAAAGATCCCTTTAACCCAAACACCATTAAAATATTATTTATAGGTCCATAAGTAGGACTTAATAACCATTTCCAAATTAAAGAGCCAGCAACCCAACTAGTTAATACGGGAATATAAAAAATAACTCTATATGCACCATTCCCTTTTAAACTTGAATTAATAATTAAGGCTTCGCTTAAAGATAAAATTACCATCAATGGTAGATATAGAATAATGAAATAAAAGTTATGTGATATTACTTCCCAAACTTCATTATCACTTAAAATTGATTTAAAATTATCAATTCCAATAAAATTATTTTTTATAAATGTAAAGAATCCACTTGTAAGACTTACTCGAGACATCCCAGTCCAATTTGTTAAACTAATTAATAGAGATATCAAAATTGGTAAAAACGAAAACAAAAATAGGCCTATTAAACTTGGTAATAGAAACGGTAATGCTTTCTTCCACCCTGTCCTTCCGTTTGATAACATTATTGACTCCTAAAAATGCCGTTTCCAAATTAAGAAAACGGCATTGTATTTCATTATAGAGAAATCTTTTCCTCTAACTCTTTCTGACAAGCATCCAATGCTGATTTTGCATCCATTTTCCCATAAACTATTTCTGATAGATAATCTCCAATAATAGCTGTCATCTCTGCTTGTTGTTGAACAACTGGAGGAGTTACTAAGTAATTTAAGCTATCAAATACTGCTTGTTTATTTTCTGGTGGTGTTGCATTTAAATATGCTTGTAGTACATCAGGATATTCTACAGGAGGTAATTCCCAAGCTGCTTCAACTCTAATTTTTGCTGCTTCTTTTGATCCTGCTAAGAATGATGCTAATTTAGCTGCTGCACTCTTTTGTTTTGAAGTTGCACTAACTACGTATGCATTTGAGAAGAAGTGTGTTGCTTTTTGTGTATTACCAGGTTCAATTGCGACATCCCAAGGGAATGAACAATTAGCAGTAAAATCACTAAATGCCCAAATACCTGTAACAATCATTCCTAAACGACCACTCTTAAATAAATCCCAGTCGCCCATTCCACCCATTTGAGCATCTGTAGGCATGATATTACTTGATGTTTGCCAATCAGCCATTCTTTGTGCAACTTTAATATTTACAGGAGTGTTTACAGTAAACTTAGAATAATCAGCACTCATTAAACTACTACTATTTTGAGCTGCTGCTTTATAGAATTCATGGAAAGTTAAAGGTCTATATACCCCATAGATATCATTACCTAAAGCTCTGATTTTTGCTCCAGCTTTTTCCATATCATCCCAAGTCCAATCAGAAGTTGGATAAGCAACTCCAGCTTCATCAAATAAAGCTTTATTATAGAATAATAGAACGTTTGAGAATGAATTTGGAATACCATATTGCTTTCCATCATAAACAAAAGCATCTAAAGCTGTTTTATTAAAACCTGAAGTATCTCCAAGTTCACCATCTAATTGAGCAAGTGTATCTTGTGATGCATATGATACGAAATTTTCAAAGTTTATTTCGAATACATCAGCAGCATTTCCACCTACAACTTTACTTTGCAATTGTGTAAAGTAATCATTATATCCAATTGTTTGTAATTCAACTTTGATAGTTGGATTTTGTTTTTCAAATTCTGCAATCATTGCATCTAAAGCTGGGCCTGATGCATTACTATTTGTTGCTGAATATTGTTCCATTTTTAGTGTTATAGTACCATTATCTTCACTTGCGCCTTGTGCAAAAATTGCGCCTGTAAATAGTGAAGCGATTAAACATGTTGTCATGATTTTAAAAATACGATTTTTTCTCATTACTTCCTCTTTGTTTTTTATGTTTTTTCCATATACAAATAAAAGCGAATTTACTATACTTAAACTAGTAAAGTAATCTTATTACTACTTAATCCCAGATAAACCTTTCAAAACAAATCTGGGATTTTTTAATTATCAAAATTAAAACACCTCCTTCAATTCTGCAACTGATTCTCTTTCAATCAATTCAATATCTAAGACGATATTTTCATTTTCGTCATTATTGCCATTTAGTATCAGATCAACTGCTTTTTCGCCCTTTTTAAATACATCTTGCTTAATTGTTGTTAATAGAGGATCACAATCTCTAGCAATCCAAGTATCATCAAAACCTATTACAGATATATCATCTGGGATTCTTAAATTAGCTTTCTTTAATCCATTAATTAATCCAAAGGCAATGATATCAGCTGTAGAAAATATAGCTGTTGGTCTATCATCTTTCTTTGCAATTTCTAACCCTAATTCTTTTCCATATTCTTGAGAAACAGTACCGGAGTATATGTAATCTTTATTTACAGAGATTCCTGCTTCTTCTAATGCATCCTTATAGCCTAAATATCTTTCATAAGTAACACCATTATCAGTTATAACACCTGAGGCAAAGGCTATTTTTTTATGACCTTTGTTTATCAAATATTGAGTAGCAATTTTTGCGCTTTCTCTATCTCTGATAGATATAGTTTTAAAAGGTAAATTATTACAATAACTATCTATTAAAACTACAGGTATAGCAGTACTAGTTAGATTCTCGTAATAATTATCTGGGTGTATACCAACAATAATTATCCCATCTAAGCTTCGCTTTTTAGCAATTTCTAAATAACTTTGATCAACGTCTGTTCCACTGATTAAAACATGATAACCTCTTTCTCTAGCAACAAATTCTATACTTGAGAGCAATTCACTATAAAAAGGATTGTTAAACATAAATTGTTTACCAGGTTCAGTTTGAGGAATTACAACGCCAATTAAATATGACTTATTTTCTACTAAAGCTTTAGCTGCTAAATTTGGTACATATCCTAATTTTTTTACTGCATCTTCTACCCTTTTAATTGTAGCTTCAGCAATTGTTTGATCTTTTCTTTTATTAATAACATAAGAGACTGTAGCAACTGAAACATTAGCTTCTTTTGCAATATCTTTCATGTTAATTCTTCTTTTTACCATATCCATTTGCTCTCCAACTTAAACGCTTAAGTAATTTTAACAATCAATATCTAACCTTGTCAAGAAAAATGTTTTCTCAAATTAAATACTATCTATTTGCTCTAACAAAGAGAAAGATAAATAACCTGCACATGTAGCAAAAGCTTCCCCTGTTGTACAATAGCCAGTATTTTCATCTATACTTTCACAAGCAATACCATTATCCATTTTTGCTCTTTTTAATTTTTCTAAAGAATCCTTATCATTAAAAACTCTAACATTATTTGCTAAACTTAAAACCCAAGGATGAGGTGCATGAGGACATCCTATTGCACCAAAAGGTGATTTACTAAACGAAAATTCATAATTTTCATCAAAAATAACCTTTATAGTATTTTTGTAAATCTCATCATCTTTAGTAATAAAATCAAAAACTGGTAATAAAACTAAGCTTCCAGGTGGTTCATCATAAATATCAAAATTTCCATTAGAATCAACAGACCAAATAAACTGTTTTTTACCATTAATAGTTCTTATACAATTATCATAAATTGAATCATAAATAGACTCAGCTTCATTAAAAAACAAATCACTTTTTTGTTTAAAATCCCAAGATTCTAATATTTTAAAAGTCTTCCATACTAAAACATTATTATAAGTTAAATATGGATAAACTCTCATATCATCTGTTGGTTGTAAAAAGGTTTCATAGAGCCCTAATTTTTCAGATTTTTTTGTTACAAGAATTTTCAAAATTTTATCAATTAATCTAACAACATTATAATCGCTTAAAATCTCTTTATCACCCGTTTTTCTGATATAATAATCCAAAGCAATAACAAAAGAACATAGTTCATCTAATTCAAAACCTGGCTCTAATACCGTCCCATCAATAAATCTACTGTGAATACCAATATTTTTACTTTGGATTGTTGATATATATTCAACAATCTCTCTTGCAACGTTTTTATCAGCATGAACAATTGCAGGAAAAGCCCATAATAAACTATCTCTATCCCAATAAGCTGCTGAAACATAATATTTTGGAGATCTACTTGTAACAATGACCCTTTCTTCAGTATCAATAGTAAGTCCTGTTGAATAAAATAAAGTATAAATCAAATTTCTATTTAACAAATTATTAAAATCTTCATCATTTGTTCTCTTAACAATTTTATTAAGGTACTCAACCATTTCATCTAATAAAAAATTGAAACCTAAACGATTCATCTCTATTGCAGCAGTAATTGAAGATACTTCTTCATAACCTACTCCCCAATAACAAGTTATTGAATCATTTGACTTTTTATCAATTAATAACTTAGAGGAAGAAGAATAAGTTAGTGGCAAAACTTTTGTATAATCCCAATTAATTGCTTTATCAACAACTGGAGCTAAAGATATAACAGGGAACCCATTACTAATAGACAAAACAGGACCTTTATTATTCCAATTACTAGAATAAGCTTCATAGCAACCATTAAAATACTTTTCTTCATTAACACAATGATATACTGAGTTTAATGCTCCATAAAAATTAATTTCATATTCAAAATCGAAACTAGTTTTATTAAAAATATCTAAATGATAAGCAAACCCTTTTTGCTTTAATGCTGTTAATATAATAATCTCTATTTTCTCAAATTCAGTTTCTATAGTTGCCTTAGGAATCCAATAATTTATCAAATCCCATCTAATGTTTTCAAAATTTATTTTTTCATTATTTCTTTTTATTTCTACATTGAATAAAGAGTCTTCCTCTCCCCTAAAATCTAATAGCCCTTTAGATTGCATATGTATAATTGTAAAATTACTAATTGATGCATTAACTACATTAATATTATCTAAGGATATAAATTCATTTCCTGTAGAATATGAAACAATATTAGACATTCAAAACCTCACTACTTAAACGCTTAAGTAAATAATAAACGATTTCTATATTTTGTCAAGTTTATATTTTCAATTTATTTAAATCACCATAAATTTTAAAAATTCCCCTTGACAACTCACAACTCCTAAAGTAACATAAAATACGCAAGCGCTTGCATGATATTAGATTAAATTTTTCTTCATTTATTTATTCTATAAGAGTTTACAAACACAATCGGTTGCATTTGGAGGTATAATGGCTGTAACATTAAATGACGTAGCAAAAAAAGCAGGAGTTTCCGCATCTACTGTATCAAGAGTTATATCAGGTAAAGAAAAAATTAGTGATAAGACAAAAGAAAAGATTTTTTCAATTATGAAAGAACTAGATTATCATCCCAATAGTCAGGCAAGAAATTTAGCAACTGGGAGTAGTCAAACAATAGGACTTGTTATAAATGCAAATGAAAAAGATTTTTATTCTAATATCTTTTTTAGTAGTAGTGTATTTGGAATTGAAAAAATAGCACAAGATAATTCATACAATTTAATTATCACTAATAATCAAAAAAAACGAAATGACAAAGCTTCAATTGATACTCTACTTTTTGAAAAAAAAGTTGATGGAATCATTCTACCTCCATTACTATTAACAAAAACCTTAATTACAAAACTTAAAAACAATAAAATCCCTTTTGTAATTCTAGGAGAACCCAATTATTTTAAAGATAAAATTTCTTGGGTAGATATAAATAATACTAAAGGCTCAAATTTAGCTACTTCTCATCTATATAACAAAGGCTATAAACAAATTGCTTTTTTAGGTGGCAGTGAAAATGAGATTTTTACTAAAAATAGAATTATTGGCTATAAAAATTCATTAAATAATCAAGAACCATTAATTTTTAATACAGAAAATTCTGAAGAAAGCATTACTCAAGCCGCAACTGAAATATTAAAAAACAAGAAAGTTGATTCTGTTATTTGTAATGATAATATTACTGCTTTAATACTTTCAAAAGCTGCTAAAGAACAAAATATTCAGATACCTAAAGATTTAGGAATAATTACTTTTGATGATTACCCACTAAGTAAATATATATCCCCAGCCCTAACCTCAATAGTAACAGATACATATACACAAGGAGAAATGGCAGCTAACATGCTTTTTTCATTAATTCAAGATAAAACAGCAATAACTCATTCTTTAATTGATGTATCACTAATTGAAAGAGAATCTTCAATGAGGAATTTATAATGGAATTATCAGCAATCTTTCATCGTACTTCTAGAGAATTTGTAATCCCCACTTCAGTCAATACAATTAATCTAAAATTATTATGTAAAAGAAATGATTTAGATAAAATTTCTATTTGTTTTTGGAAAAGAAATTTTAAAGAAAACTATATAATAAAAGAACTTGAACTTTATTGCAGTGATTTTTATAGAGATGATTATAGAATTACATTAGAACTTGAAGAAAGAGGACATTATTTACAATACTTTTTTATTCTTCAAAAAGGGGATGAAAAACAATATTTCTTTAGTGAAGGATTTTCAACAAATCCACCAAATAAAGGCTGGTTTGAATATCCATATACGAATACTAATGAAATTTTATCTCCTCCTATATGGGCAAAAGGTGCAATATATTATCAAATCTTTCCAGATCGTTTTGCAAAAGACAAAAACAAGAAAGATACTAATTATGCAAATTGGAATGACACCCCTACTACACAAAATTATTTTGGGGGAACACTTAAAGGAATTGAAGAAAACCTAAACTATCTCTCTGATTTAGGAGTTGAAGCAATTTATTTAAACCCTATATTTAAAGCAAATTTTAATCATAAATATGCAACCACTGATTATTATAAAATTGATCCAACCTTTGGTAATGAAAATGATTTAAAAGATTTAGTAATATCATGCCATAAAAAAAATATAAAAGTAATTCTTGATGGAGTCTTTAACCATGTCGGTGTTGATTTTATGCAATTTAAAGAATTCAGGTTAAATAACAAAAATGCAGATTGGTTTTTCCCTTTAGATAAAATTAATCCAATTTCAAAAGTAAATTATGAATGCGTTGGAGATTATCCTCCTATGCCAAAATTAAAAACCAGTACTAAAGAAGTTAGAGAATATATATTAGATATCATGCTTTACTGGGTAAAAAATTGTGATATTGATGGTTGGCGTTTTGATGTAGCAGATGAGATTGACATCACAACAATGCAATATCTTAGATTAATGTTCAAAGAACAATATCCAAATTGTTTATTATTAGGTGAAGTTTGGGGTGATGGAGTAAAAAACGTAATTGCAGCAGATCAACTTGATTGTATTATGAATTATCAATTTCGAAGTGCCACATTAGATTTATTTGCAAAACAATCTATTAATTGCATTTCATTCCAAGATAGGATTAATCATGTACTAAGTTGTTATCATAATGAAATTAATTTATGCAATTTCAATTTATTATCATCACACGATGTACCTAGATTATTAACAGAATGTAATAAAAATTTACTAAATTTCCATTTAGCACTTTGCTTTCAAATGACATTCATTGGCTCGCCTTCAATTTATTATGGTGATGAAAATAATATGGAAGGAGAAAATGATCCATATTGTAGAGCAACTATGAATTTTAACAATAAGAACGAAACATACATATTAATGAAAAAATTGATAAAACTCAAAAAAGAATACTCGTCATTAAAAAGTGGCAATTTTAAATTTATCAAAGATTTCAGTGGAGAAAACACATTTGCTTTTAAAAGATTTGACAAAACAAATTCAACAATTATCATATTCAATTTAAGCAATAAATTATTAGAGAATAATAGGTTTGACACTCAATTATTTAGTTATCCAAAATCTAAAGATAGCAAAATAATTAGTCCAAAATCTATGGATATATTTTTAATTAAGGAGGAATGTAATGAAAATTAAAAAAATTATATCATTACTATTAGTATTATCTTTAACTACAACCTTTGTTTTTGCTCAAGGTGGAAAAGAAAATTCTAGTGAATCACAAAAAGTTGAAATCAATTTTTGGCACCACTACAGTGCAGAATCAGCTGAGAATACTGTTTTAAATGACATTTTGATACCAGAATTTGAAAAAGAAAATCCTGGAATCACTGTTAATGCAGTTTCCCACGAATGGGCAGAACTACATGACAAAGTATTAATTTCAGCAAGTTCAAAACAGTTACCAGATGTCGCTCGCTGTGATATTGCTTGGCTTCCAGAATTCCAAGAAATGAATATTCTTGTACCTCTCGATCAAGAAATGACTGATTTTAATTCTGTCGCATCATCATTATTAGACAGTGCTATGAGTACCGCAAAAATTAAAAACCACTACTACGGCTTAGCACTGAACACAAACTCCAAAATTTTGTTCATTAATAAAAAAATGCTAGATGACGCCGGAGTAGCAGTACCTACTACTATGCAAGAATGGGAAAAATCGGTCAAGACTATTGCTGGAAAAAATTCTAATGGACAAACAATTTGGGGCTGGAATGAACCTGGTTTAAGTGCATGGAATATTTGTCCATTCATTTGGAGTTTTGGCGGGGCATTAACAAATGATGAACAAACCAAAGCTAGTGGATACATTAATAGTCCTGAAACAATACAAGCTGTTGAAACATTCGCATCCTTGTACAAAGAAGGAGCTCTTACAGGTTTTAATGCAGGAGATATCCCAATGACTGATGGATTTGGATCTTACCGTTATGCAATGATGCTTGAAGGCCCTTGGAAAATTGCTGAATTAGATGCAAATTATCCTAATTTAGAATATGAAACAGCTCCAATTCCTGCAGGAAAAGGTGGCTCAGTTTCAGTTTTAGGTGGTGAAGATATTGCTATGTTCAACACAGCTAATAAGGACGCTGCTTGGAAATTTATGAAGTTCATGACAAGTGAATTTGCAGAAACACAAATGTCACAATGTGGACAAATCCCAGTAAATAAAGCTGCGCTAGAAAGCGATACTGTTAAAAATGCATCTTTTGCTCCTTTCTTAGAAGCAATTAAGAGTGCAAAAGCTAGACCAACAGTTGCTGCTGCTTCAAAAATTGATAATGAATTAATGATGGCTATGAATGAAGTTTTATCAGGAGAAAAAACTGCAAAACAAGCTTTTGATGATTTAGCAATTAAAGTTGATGCTCTATTAACTGAATAATAATTGAGTCTCTAGCTTATAAAACTTATGAGCTAGAGACAGATTTATAGGAATAAAAATGAAATTAAATACAACAAGAAATAAGGCGCAAGTTCTAACTTTAATGATTCCTGGGCTTATTATATTCTCACTGTTTACAATTTTTCCAATTCTAAGATTATTTTTAATGAGTTTTCATCAATGGGATCTTTCTTCAATGATCAACCAAAAATTTTCAGGACTAACAAACTACAAAGTTGTTTTTAGTGATAAAACTTTTTGGATTTCATTTTGGAATACGATTTTATATGCATTTATTACTGTTCCAGGACAAATGCTCATTGGATTAATAATTGCAATTTTAATTGAAAGTATTAAAAAGTTTTCTGTTACTTTTCGAGTTTTAAACTATTTACCAGTAATCACCTCTTGGGTTATAGCCTCATTAGTTTTCCGTTATGTTTTTAACACTGAAGGTTTATTAAATTATACACTAACTAATATTCTTCATATAACTAGTGAAAATGTAAAATGGCTTGATAGTCGATTTGGAGGCCTATTTATTGCTATGCTTTTAGGAATTTGGAAAGGTGTTGGTTGGAATATGGTTGTATTTCTTGCAGCTTTACAACAAATTCCAAAGTCTCTTTATGAAGCTGCTGAAATTGATGGATGTAAAACCTTAAGAAGGTTTTTCTCAATAACATTACCTAGCATAAAAAGTTCAATTCTATTTGCTTGGGTTATGCTAACTATTGGAGCATTTAATGTTTATACTTCAATTAAATTAATGACCAATGGTGGCCCCGCACATAAAACTGAAACTTTATTAACTTGGATGTATTATAAAGCCTTTAGTACAGGTGAATTTGGTTATAGTGCTGCATTATCTTTTATCATGGCCTTTACATTAGCAATTTTTGCAATTTTCCAATTCAAAGTAATTAATAAGGATGGTTCAAATGATTAGTTCAAAAAAAAGTAACTCAATTAAATACATTTTTCTATTAATTTTTTCTATAATTGCATTAATTCCAATGTTATATATGATTAGTACTTCTTTAAAACCTAACGGAGCTTTATATAATTTTCCACCCAAATTTTTTCCAACTTTAGATGAAATTACTTTAGGTAATTATAAGTACATTTTAAATCAATCAAAATTCTTTAGAAATTTCTTAAACAGTATTTTTGTTGCATCTGTTGCCGTTATTATAGCGGCTATTGCTTCAACTGGATTAGCTTTTACTATCGGAAGATTCAAAAACAAATTTACCAAAACAGTTTTTGCTTTATTAGTTGTTACTATGGTAATTCCAGGAACAACTCTTATTGTTCCTCAATTCGAATTAGCAGTTAACTTTAATGTAATAAATTCTCTTGGAGGATTAATTCCGTTTTATACAGCTTGGGTAATTCCTTTTTCAACTTTTATGATCAAAGGATTTATGGAAAATATTCCAAATGACATAATTGATGCATCAGAAATTGACGGAGCTAATATTTTTCAGATATTTAAAAATATAGCAGTTCCATTAGCAAGTCCTGCAATAGCTAGTGTATCAATTTTCAATTTTCTTTCCTCTTGGGAAGAATTCCCATGGGCCAATACTGTAATAAATGAAACTAAATTGAGAACATTACCAATTGCAATTACTGGCTTTTTCGGGCAACATCAGTTCACTCAATGGGGTTATGTCTTTGCTTTAT
The DNA here is from genome assembly GCA_963678415.1 of Sphaerochaetaceae bacterium. Lineage (GTDB taxonomy): Bacteria > Spirochaetota > Spirochaetia > Sphaerochaetales > Sphaerochaetaceae > Pleomorphochaeta. The sequence continues at coordinate 1,025,279 of OY782833.1, forward strand.
CTCTTTTAGCATTATTACCTGTTTTAATAATCTTTATTACTTGTCAGAAATTCTTCATTTCAGGGATTACTACAGGAAGTATTAAAGGATAATAAATATTATAGATACAAAAAGTATAAACTAAAATTTAGTTTATACTTTTTGCTTTACTATAAAACTATATAACTTTATTTTGACAAAGGACAAAACCTTTTCAAATTCAATAAATATGCAGGACCTGAGCAAGAGGTACCAAAGAAAACTACTTCTTTATCTATATCTAGGTAAAGATCCATACTTCCATTTGCAAATACAGAACCTGTACATAAAATCAAATCTGCCCAATTTACACATTCTTGATAATTTTTTATTCCATCTTCAATTAATATTGATTCTTTGTACTTACCAATATTATCAGGATTTAAATCAAGAACTCTTATATTACCCCGCTTTTTAATTTGACTTAAAATTCCGGGTTGCAACCCAACTAATAAAACTTTTTGATTAGCATAATTTTCATTTAAAAATTCAAGATATCTTTTAGCACACTCACCAGGCTCATTATCTTTACAATGAATTGAAGATTGAGATAAGTTTAAATATTTTAATACAGCATTTATTGTTGCAATAAAAATACCTCTATTGGTTAAATCAGAATTTAAATCTAAATTTAAAACATCCTCAATAGTGCCTGAAAAAGATAAAGGCGCAGGAGTAAAAGCTTGCCCTATACTACCCTTATATTTTGCTTGGAGCATTATCTCTTTTCCAACTAATATCGGATAATCTTTTCTCTCAGTATTACCAATAGCCTCTTGTGCACTAAGTCCCCGGCTTTCTATTTCAACTAAATCAGTGTTTAAATTATTTTCATAAATAATTTTTATAAATTTATTTCTTATTTCTTCATAGATCTCATTTTGTCTATTTGTCATATTATTTCTTCCTTTTTATTACATTGCAAAAATTTGTTAACTTCATAATCTTCAGTAGGTATAAATAATGTTGAAGGTGTTTTTGTTGCTTTTAATTTTCCTTTTACCATTATATGAATTGTATTTGCCAATTTTATCGCTTCATTAAAATCATGAGTTACTAATATTATTATTCCCTCATACTGCTCTTTGAATTTTTTTAATGTATTAATCAATAAATCTTTTGTATTTGGATCCATTGCAGAAAACGGTTCATCTAATAATAAAACCCTTGGATTAACAATTAATGCTCTACAAAGTGCTGTTCTTTGCTTTTCCCCTCCACTAATTACACTAGGATTCTTATCTAAAATATTAATTATATTAAATTTACTTGCAATTTCTTCAACTCTATTTTCTATTATTTTCTTATTAATATTTTTTACTTTTAATCCGTAACCGATATTCTCTCTAACACTCATATGATTAAATAAGCAATAATCCTGATAAACAAAACCTATATGGCGCATATTTGATGCTATTGAATTAACATCTTTATCATTAAGATAAACACACCCAGAATCCCCCTTATAAATTCCAGCTATAGATTCTAATAACATTGTTTTTCCGGACCCTGTTTCTCCTAATATTGCAACGGTTTGTCCATCACAAATATTAAAATTTATATTTGATAAACAAAAATTCCCTTTTGTTAATGTAAAATTATCAACTTTAATCATATCTTGACTCCAACTTTGTCTTTTTTTGTAAATAAGTGGTAATCATAAGTGTTATTAAACACAAAAAAAGCATAACTAATGCCGCAGCTAGGGCTATATCTGTATCTCCAGTTGCAATATTTAAATATATAGCACCTGGAAGAGTTTCTGTCTTCATAGCTGTAATACCAACAAGCATTAATGTAGCTCCAAATTCTCCAATAGCTCTTTGCCAACAAAGAGCAAAAGCAATAATTATAGCAACTCTAATTTGTGGCAATGTAATTGTAAAAAAGGATTGAGTCTTATTCGCTCCCAATAAAGATGCTGTAAACTCCAATCTTCCATCTAGCTTTGTAAATTCACTTCTAATTAATTTTATTGCATAAGGTAAATTAACAGTTAATTGTGCAATAACAATTCCAATTGGCGAAAATACAACAGGGATCCCCATATTCCTTAATGTTTTCCCAAAAGGAGATGAAAATATTAAAAGTAGAGATAAACCAATTACTAAAAATGGAAGCGATAAGGGTAATTCAATAATTGTGGCAATAATTGGAGACTTTATAAAATTTACTCTCTCCAAATAAAATGAGACAAAAATCGCTATAATAATTGCAAGTGCTGTACTGATAGTAGAGGTTGCTAAGCTCAACATAATTGAAAATCTAATTTCTTCTGATAGAAATATATTTGAAAAAGAACTAAAGCCCCCAACTACTATCAAAACAACAATTGCTAAAAAGAATGAAAACACTAAAATTGTAATAATTAAAGCTAATATTTCAAACTTCTCAATATGTGAATTATAATCTTTCATATCCTTCACTTTCCCAAATTTTAATTGCCTCTTCACTCTTTAAAAAATCAATTAATTGAGATTTTGCACTTTCATTTTCACTTGCTTTTAATCCAGCAGCACATATGATTCTTGTATATTTGTCCGTTAAATCGGTATCTAAGATTAATGCAGCATCCCCAGCATTATTTTTCCAATTTAACATCGCATCACATTCCCCTCTTTCTAATGCAGTATAAATTGTTGCAGCAGTAGTTTGTCTTGCAATAACATTAATTTTATCTGTTAAACCACAATCAGCTAAAATTTTATCCCCGATTTTTCCAGCGGCAGTTGAACTATTTCCTAAAACAACTGTAACATCTGATCTTTGTAAATCTTGGATAGAATTAATTCCTTTTGGATTTCCTTTTTGAACAGCAAAAACAACTTTATGTTGAGCTAAATCATCTACTGAATCAACTGAATCTTGAATAGAATTTAAATCTTGATGTGATGCACAAATAAAAACATCTCCAATTCCTGAAGTATTAATTTGACTTACAATTTGACCAAAATTAGCTAATGTCAAATCTACATCATAATCACTTTGAGCTTCAAAAGCAGCAACAAGTCTTTTAACAGGTTTACTCATACCAGCACCTGCATATACATGTAAAGTATAATCCTCAGCACTCTCTTTTGTTCCTTCACCAAAAACAGGCAAAGCTACTACACAAAATAATAACAACAATGATGCAACTATTTTTTTCATTTTTTTCTTCCTCTATATAATTTAATTTTTATTTTTTTCTAATTCTTTCTGTCTTGCACATTCTTCAGCGAGACCACAAAGAATATCTATACCATGTTTTAATGGATCAATTACTGAATTTAACTGCTCTTCTACAGCAACAGGAGAACCTGATAAATTAACAATTAATGTATTCTTTCTTATTCCTGAAACACCTCTTGAAAGCATTGCTCTATTTGTATATTTCATAGTTTGATACCTTATAGCCTCACTAATGCCTGGCGCATCCCTTTCTATTACACTTTTAGTTGCCTCTGGAGTTGTATCTCTTGGTGAAAAGCCTGTCCCACCAGTTGTTAAAATTAAATCGGCTTTTCTAGTATCACAAATTTCTGTTAATAATTTTTCTAAAGGAGAAATTTCATCAGCTAGAATAGTTTTTGAAACAACATCATAACCTTTTTTATTTACAATTTTTTCAATTACTTGAGAACTTGTATCTACTCTTTGTCCAATACTTGCTTTATCACTTAAAGTAATGATAGCTACTCTATGACCTTCAAAAATTCTAATTTCATCCCCAGTTTTAATAATTCCACCTTTTAAAACACGAGCAAATATCCCATTTTTTGGCATAATGCATTGTCCCATTCTCAGTGCAATTTCACAGCCTGTATGACATTCTTTACCTATTTGAGTAACCCTCAAAACAGCTGAATCTCCAACTTCAATAATTGTTCCCACGGGTAAAGTTTTTAAATCAAAACTATCAACAACAATATTTTCTCCAAAAGCACCAAATTCTACATTTGCACCTTTTTTATTAAATTCATCAATTTCGTGTTTTGATAACAAACTAACTTGCCTGTGCCAAGTCCCACCATGGGCATCATTTTTTACCCCCCACCCTTCAATTAACTCACAACTATTAAAATTAGTTTTAACTGTACCTTTTTTTTCACTCATGCATACGGCACTAACTTTTGCTTTTATCATTATTAACCACCAATTGAAGCCATCGACAACTCCATAGCTTTATCATTTAGGTTGTGATGCTCATTTTTATCTTTTATTATTTTTTTTAAGAAGGCTGAAATCTCAGCATCATTAAACTTCATTATTTTTCTCAAGTCCAAACTTGGTTCTTGATAAAGGCATAATTTTACTTCCCCGGTACTTAATAGTCTTAAGCGATTACAGCTTGAACAAAAATTATGGGATAGCGCATCTATAAACCCTAAATCAACACCATCAATGTTTAAATATCTTGCAGGACCATTTCCTTTGATAAAACTAGGCTCTGCTTTTTTATATTTTTTCTCTAAATAGGGAATTACTAAATCAGAGGATACCCCTTCTATATTTTTTGCAATTCCAATAGGCATTAGTTCTATAAATCGAAGAGGAACACCATTTTCTTTTGCTAATTGATATAGTTGATCCACTTGTTGAATCCAATATTTTTTTAACAAAACTGCATTTAGTTTTACTTCTAGACCTAAATCAATAGCTTTTATTATTGAAGAGATTACTACATCAACCCTCTTATGATTTGTAATGGTTTTAAACAATTCTTCACTAGTAGCATCTATGCTAATATTTACTGAAGTTAATCCAGCATTAACTAAATCAACAAGATTTTCCTCTAATAAATAACCATTAGTTGTAATACTAATACTCTTAATAGAATTGATTTTTTTTGTTTCTTTTATAATTTGAACAATATCTTTTCTAACTAAAGGCTCTCCTCCTGAAAATCTAATTTTTTCTATACCTAGATTTGCAAAAATATTTATAAATCTAATTAAGTCTTCTCTATCTAAGGGCTTATGGATGGGATCAGGTTTACAGTAAATGCAATTAAAATTACAATTTTCAGTTAAAGAAACTCTAAGATAATCAATTGTTCTATTAAAATTATCTATCATTTGTCCTCTCATAAGTCCCGCTTTTACCACCATCTTTTTTTAATAACTCAATATTAGAAATAACCATTGATCTATCAACGGCTTTTAACATGTCATATATTGTTAACAAAGCAATAGAACAACCAGTTAAAGCTTCCATTTCAACACCTGTTTGACCAACACATGAAGTTTCTACAACACAATTTATTTTGTTATTTTCATCTTCAAATAAGAACTCTACATTTGCTTTTGTTATATTTATTGGATGACATAAAGGAATTAAATTTGAAGTTTGTTTGGTCGCCATTATTGCAGCAACTCTTGCTGTTGATAAAACATCGCCTTTCTTTGCTGAATGGGTTTTTATCATCAAATATGCTTCTTTAGACATAGTTATAAAACCACTAGCTTGAGCTATTCTTTTAGTTTCATCCTTTTGTGAGACATCAACCATAATTGCTTGACCATTTTTATCAATATGAGTCAAATTCATTAAATAGCTCCCTTTCCAAAACTACAATTAGGGAAATGGCAAACTTCACAATTAAAGCACAATCCACCATTTCCTAAATTTTGAATATCCTGAGCACTTAATTTTATGTTTGCTAAAACTCTTGGTAAAACTAAATCAAAAACAGTTCTTCTTGCATACATAACACATCCAGGTAAACCTAAAACTGGGATATCATCTAAATAAGAAATATTTAACATAGCACCAGGGAGAACAGGAGAACCATAAACACTTCTTTTTGCTCCAGATTCACTAATTGCCTTAGGTGTTTTATCGTCTGGATCAACACTCATTCCACCTGTGCAAATTATTAACTGTGATTTTCTATCTCTAGCTTGATGAATTTGTTTTACAATAACATCAGTATCGTCTCCGCTATAACTTACAGAATCTATAACCACACCAAATTCTTCAAGTTTCTTTATAACAACTTGAGAAAAAGTATCTTTAATAATCCCTTTTTTGATTTCATTGCCTGTTACAATTATACTTGCGGATTTTATTGAATAAGGATGGATTGCTAAAATTGGATTAGTTTCATCTGCAATTTTCCTAACTTGATCCATTTTTTCTTTTTCTATGATTAATGGAATAATTCTCATTCCAGCTAATTTCATATCCTTTTTAACTGGATAGTGGTTTGAGATAGTTGCTATAATAATATTATTTAAACTATTAATCGCATTTAATCTTTCTAAATCTATTTCTAAGACTCCATCGATTGTTGTTTTTAATTCAATCTTTCCTTCTTTAATTTCTGAGGAAAGCATATAATTATTCTTTGTAGCTTTTTCTAATATTAATGCAGCTTCATTTTCATGTAGGGTATTTTCATCATTTTCCCAAATGTATAAATGCTCTTTACCCATTGATAGTAAAACTGGAATATCTTCTTCTTTTACAATATGACCTTTTCTAAAACGTGCATCTTTAGTTACACCACGAATAATTTGTGTTAAATCTTGGCATAACACATGACCTACAGCATTTTTAGTTTCTATTAATTTCATAAATATTTTCCACCTGTATAAAACCGAGTTGTTTTCGAAAACAATACGATTGGTTAATGCGACTAGTCATTTATTATTAAAATACATAATGACACTTTTAGTTAAGCAAGTTATTTTTAATTTGTCAATAAAAAGTTCACATAATTTGTTTAACAAAGATTTTATTATCTAGAAAAAATAGAATTAAAAATAATGAAATTCACAAATCCTCTAATTATTTTTTAATTAAAAACTAAATTTTATAAAAAGAAAATTAATGAATTTCATATAATCTATTGCAATTAACGAATATTTATAGTTGTAAAAAAATATTAAATTTTGTAAATAAAATCAACTAAAAAATTTTATTATTTAACTTTTTTTGCCCAAATATATTGATGAGATTTTATCGTACATCCCCAACCTGGTGTGAAGCGTTTGTTACTAAATAAATCAAAATAATCACCAATTAGACAATCAGTATAAAATCTTTCATCAGTATCACTTAAAGAAAAAACACATAATAATTCTTCATTATCTTTAACTCGTCTAATAATTAAAACTTTATTATTATGAGAATCCCAGGTAGTAACTACAGCATCTTTATCAAAACAAATATTTGAAGATTTTAATTGCAAAAAATATTTAAGATTATCAAATATTCTACCTTGATAACTGTTCTTATCAAATCTTAATTCAGCTTTATCCCAATTGAATTTTGAACGATGGACATTACGCTGATCTTCAACTCTTAGTGGATCTTTTTTGTAAGAATAATCATTTAATTGCCCTATTTCATCTCCACTTGAAAGGAGAGGAAATCCTTCAAGAGAATACATCATAGCATGCATTAATAAATCTCTTTGTATTGCTTTATCCAAATCTGAAGAATTATTTAATTCTAAAGCTTTCTCTATTCCACAAAAACTTGCAGTAGTTCCACAACTTCTAGCATCTTGGGATATTGGATCATAATTATATAATTCACCTTTACTATAAGAGCCGGGGAAGTTTCCACTAAAGAAATTATATACAAACTTTTTATGTTCAATTGGATCTTGTCCCATATTATATTGTTCTTGAGGATCTAGTGCCCATCCAATATCATCATGACAACGAATATAATTCACAAAGTGACAATGAGATGGAAGGGATAAAATACTATTTAATTGATGATTTAATAATCTTATATCTTGAGAAGCTAAACTATCCCATAAATTAGCCATTAAAGCTGCATTATATAATAAATGACATTCAGGCTTCTCTGGTGTACCAAAATATGCAGCTAATTCATTTGGAGCCATAACTACTTCACCTTTTAAAACAATTGAAGGACAAACAATTTCCATAACTATTCTAATAAGGCGTACGATTTTGTGTACTTGATTAAGATTCCTACATTTAGTTCCAAGTTTTTTCCAAATATATGGAACTGCATCTAATCTAAATATTTCATTACCTAAATTTGCTAAAACAAGCATGCTATCTATAATTTCAAAAAGCACCTTATAATTTGCATAGTTTAAATCCCATTGGAAAGGATAAAAAGATGTTAATACCCATTCATCTAATTCTTTAACATAAGTAAAATTACCTGGAGCGGTTGATGGAAAAACCTCTGGAACAATTGAATCATAATAATCTGGGATTTTTCTATCTTTATAGAAAGTATATTTCTGTTTTGCCTCTAGATCTCCCTCTTTAGCTTTAATTGCCCAAGGATGAGTAGAAGAAGTATGATTCATAACAAAATCTAAACATAAACTAATGCCGGCTTTTCTAAGTTCACTTGCTAACTGAGCTAAATCTTCATTAGTTCCAAATTTTGAATCAACATCTTTTAAACTATCTACAGCATAGCCTCCATCATTCATGTCTTTTGGCATTTTTAAGATTGGCATCAAATGTAAATATGTTATTCCTAGTTCTTTTAAATATGGAATTTTTTTTATTATTCCTTTTAAAGATCCAGCAAATAAATCTGTATACATTGTAATTCCAAGCATATTACTATCAATATACCAAGTTGGATTTTTCAATCTATATTCATCAAGCTCTTTTAAAGAAGGACTTCTTTGATCAAATCTTTTTTTTAAAAGGATTTCTAATTCAGAAAACAAACTAGCTTTGCCATACAAAGCTAGCAAAATACTTTCTATTTCTTTCTTGTTTTTATTCAATCTATCTGTATATTCCATCTAATTTTCCCTCTATTAGAATAGTTTTCTATTACTCTATAATATAAATAATTATTTTTCTATATAACAAAATGCATATACAATTTTAAGTTATATATGCATATACTAATTATATACCAACAATTACTTATATTTAAATAAATTAAATAAATTAGTCAACTTATTATTTATTAAAAGACCCTATTTCAATTAAATTGCCTTCAGGGTCTGCTATATAACAAGTTCTTTGCCCCCAAGGTTCAGTGGTAGGAGGCATTACGCTTTTAGCACCTTTTTTTAAAACTTCATTATAGGTTTTATCAACTTGAGAGTAATCCTCTACTTCTAAGGCTATTTCAAAATGACCATTAAATTTATTAGTATATTCAAAGCTATTATTAGTCATTTTTTCAAAATCTCTTCTTCCATATAATAAAAATAGTACACCATCTTTAACTAAGTAGACATTATCTGTATCAGATTCTTCTTTAATTTCAAAACCTAAAACATCACGATAAAAAGCAATCATCTTACCCATATCAATGACAAAAAGACCAAATCCCTGTAATTTCATTTTTTCTCCTCTATAATTGAGTAAAATTATAAGGTGTTTTTGATATATAATGTTTTAAATCATTTACAACCTCATTATATCCTTTTTCACTATCTGCTTCACAATATAGTGTTATATGAGGTTCAGTATTACTTTTTCTAAGTAACCAAAACCCACTTTTATAAGCTACTCTCATACCATCAATATCGACAAAAGGACGATTATCTGTTTTTAACTCAGAAGCAATTATTGCTAAAAATTGAGTTCTTTCTTTTTCACTCATTTGTAATCTAATTTCACCTGAATTTATGATTGGAGGTAATTCATCAATCATTTGAGCTAAACTTTTATTTGTTGAAAATAAATAATTCAATAATTTTATTGCTCCAAACATACCATCATCAAAATAATTGTTCTCAGCATAAAAAATATGGCCACTAGTTTCACCAGCAAATTTTATATCATCACTTTTCATCTTTGATTTTTGATTAGTATGCCCTACTTTCCACATTATTGGAATTCCACCAAACTCTTTAATTGAATTATATAAGGCTTTACTTGCTTTAACTTCACTCATTACTTTTTCATTTTTATTGTGTAATAAAAAGTCTTTGGCTAATAAAATTAACAATTGATTTCCTTCAACATATCGACCTTTATTATCTACAAAACCAACCCTATCTCCGTCTCCATCGAAAGAAATACCAACATCAGCTTTTTCTTCTAAAACTTTCTCTTTAACTAATTCTAGATTTTCTTCTTTGCTTGGGTCCGGTTTATGATTCGGGAAATTACCATCTGGTTCACAAAACATAAAAGTATTTATTGAAGGAAGTTTTTCAACAAAATCTTTAATTACAAAAGAAGTTGCTCCATTAGCACAATCCCAAACAATCTTCTTATCTTTTAAGCTTGAAACATTCATTTTACTTAATAAATATTCTATATATTCCCTTTTAAGATCAACTAATTCTTTTTCACTTTCTTCGTTTTCTAAATAATCATCATTTTCGATAATTTGATTTAATTCAACAATATCACCTTGATGAAATATTCTATCTTTCATAACAAATTTGCAGCCATTATAATAATATGGATTATGGGAAGCCGTTATCATAATTGCACTATCAGCATTTAAATAATTCATTGAAAAATAAATATATGGAGTACTAATATAATCTGAAAAATAAAACACTTTTATTCCAGAATCTAGTAAACCTTTAATCAATTCTTCAAATAAAGCTTTTGAAGAAAGTCTACAATCATAACCTATTAAACAAGTTTTTTTGTTTTCTCTGATTAATATCTTTGCAAAAGCTTTTGCTATATTATAGAAATCTTTATTAAAAAGCTCTTTATCATAAACGCCTCTTATATCGCAGGCTTTAAATATATCTTTATTTATTTTACTCATCATTAACCTTCTTTATTTTTATTGTAAATGTCGAACCTACACCCTCTTCACTTTCAACATTTATCTCGCCACCTATTGCTTCAATAAATAATTTAACAATAGAAAGGCCTAAGCCACTTCCGGCTATTTCACTATTTCTAGATTTTTCAACTCTATAAAATCTCTCAAAAATTCTACCTAATGAATTCTCATCAATCCCTATACCTTTATCTCTTATAGAGAAAATATATAAATCATTTTCAATCTTTTCTTGAATTGTTATTATCGTATTATCATATGAATATTTAATTGCATTCTCTATTAAATTGTTAATTATCTGTCTGAAATAAACTAAATTAGTCTTTAAATAACAAGTTTCATTATTTTCCAATTCTATATGAATTTTAAAATTTTTCTTTAAATCCTTAGCTATAAATACAGATACTTGTTCTTTTACTATTTCAAAAGGATTAAATAACTCAAAATTATTATTATTATCATTTTGTTCAATTTTCGATATTTGCAATAATTCATTTGTCAAATTAGTCATTTTATTAACTTCAGAGATTATTGAATCAACACAGATTTTCTTATCCTCTTCACTAATATTCTTATTAGTTAAAGCTTGAGCAAATCCACTAATAATAGTTAATGGAGTTCTAATCTCATGAGAAACATTTGATACAAATTCATCCTTTATATCAGAGACTTCTCTCAATTTTGTTACATCTCTTATGATAAATAAGACACCAATAAATTCAAAAGGACTATATTTATCATTTAATGGTATTGCTTCAACTTCTAGAATCTGTTTCCTAATTTTAATATCTTCAACTTTTATTTTTCTCTCTTGGCTAACATAATCCCAAATTTCATAAATATCTTTTAAGTTTTTAATTTCTTTTGAATGAATTATTTGTCTTTTATCAATCTTTAATAATTTATTTACCATATCATTCATTAAAGAAATTTCTTTATCACTATCAATAATTAAAATTCCTGAAGGGACATTAGCTAATAAAGAGTTAATTCTTGAAAATCTATAACTATCATTTTCTAAAATTGCATCATATTTTTTTCTAAATCTTTTGATTGTATTTAATAATTTACCTACTTCACTGCTACTATTATCACTTATAAGGCTAAACTCATTCTCTTCATAAAACTCATTATATATATGCTTGTTTTTCACAAATTCATTTAAATCAGAAATATATGAATTTATATAAATTAAAGTAATTAAATATGTATCAATCATTACAATTAATACAATCAAAATAATTAAAGTAAATATTAGTCTTTTAAACTCTTCATATGAAATAAATAGATACTCAATACTTAAGACTATCTTTTCACCATTAAAATTTCCCCTTTTTGAATAGATTACAGATAAAGCTCTACCAACATCTTTTTTTATAAAAGAGTAAGCAACTCCCTCAGATTTAGCAAAAGTAATGTTATTTGAAAAATATTGGGTTCTAAGAGTAGATGCAGTACTATAGAGTACTTGATAATTATTATTTACTATAATAATTTCTAAATCTCTATTATTATTAAAATATTCTACAGCTTCTTGAATGGAATCTTTCTCTTCAATTAAACCAATTATATTATTAGTATCTGAATTACCTCGATCTAAAATTTGATTTATGACCGTGCGAAAAGAAATATAATATAATGATATTAAAAGAGCAAAAGCTACAACTGACAAAAATATAATTATGGTTATTTTAGTCTTGTTGGATTTCAAGGGTATACCCAATTCCTCTTAGAGTAATTATTTTACAATTTGAACCATTCGATTCTAATTTTTTCCTTAAATTCCTTATATGAACATCAAGAACTCTCTTGTTTTGAAATAAATCATTACCATAAATCAAATTTGTAAGAAAATCTTTATTTAAGGCTTTATCTGTTTTCAATAATTCAGAGAGAATTTTAAATTCAGTAATTGTTAAATCTAATTCATTAGATGCACATAAAACTCTAAAATTATTTAAATCAATACTTATATTTCCTTTTTTTAAATTGCTTTGTTGATTTCTAATTGTTTCAACCTGACGAATAGCAGCATCAATTCTTGATCTTAACTCTTGGATATCAAAGGGTTTTATTAAATAATCATCAGCCCCATTATTCAAACCTAAAACTTTATCTTCAATTTGATTTTTTGCACTAACCATGATTATTGGAATTATTCTAGTTTCTGGATTGGATTTAATTCTATTACAAACTTCAATTCCATCCATATCAGGCATCATAATATCTAATAAAATGACATCAACCTTTTCATAGTTTAATATATCTAAGGCTTCATAACCATCATATGCAGCAATTACATTATAGCCCAAGCTCTTAAGATTCATACTTAACATCTGAACTATGGCTTTTTCATCATCTACGACTAGTACTTTTTTCATCAATTACCCCAATTAATTTATTAAGAATAGTTTACCCCGTATAATAATACAGGGCAACATAAAAATTAATTTAAGACAATTTACCATTAGCTAATTGTATTTCTGACTCTTTATCAAACAGTATATATCGTTTTTTAGGGAACGATATTTTTATCTTAGAACCAACTTTAAAGTCAACATCTCCAAATACGACTGAAGTTATTATTATATCCTTAATTTTTATTTTAACGATAGTTTCCATACCAGAAGGTAATGTCGAATAAATTTCTGCATCAAAGTCTCCATTATTATCAATTACAATGTCTTCTGGTCTTATACCTAATAACAATTCTTGGTTTTCACTAATAGAAACAACTTTTGAAGTTGGAGTAAACAATAAATTAATAGATGGATTTGATAATTTAACTTCATCAATATTTATCATATTTCCTTTGAACTTCATAATATTAATATTAGGAGCACCTACGAAATCTGCTACAAAGTAGTTTGCTGGATTTCTATAAACTTCTAGTGGTGGTTGATACTGTTGAAGAATACCTTCTTTTAATAAACAGATTTTAGTTGAAAGTGTCATTGCTTCTAATTGGTCGTGTGTTACATATACAAAGGTTGCCCCAGTTTCTAGGTGTAATCTTTTCAACTCTGTTCTCATTTCCATCCTTAATTTTGCATCAAGGTTACTCAAAGGTTCATCCATAAACAATACTTTAGGTCCTGTTGAAAGGGTTCTTGCAATAGCAACTCTTTGTTGTTGACCACCTGATAATTCAGAAGGATAACGTTCTAAGAATTCTTCAATTTTCAACATTTTTACTAATTCTTGAACTCTTTCGTCAATTTTCTTTTTATCCCATTTCATGTTTTCTAGGCCAAAAGCAATATTTTTATATACAGTCATATGTGGCCATAAAGCATAGTTTTGGAATAAGAATCCAACATCTCTTTTATCAGGAGAAACATCAATTGCATCTTTGGAAGAGAAAACACATCTATCATCGATATAAATTTCACCTTCTGTTGGAGTTTCTAAACCTGCAATCATTCTTAGTGTTGTTGTTTTACCACATCCACTAGGCCCTAATAGAGAAACAAATTCTCCATCTTTTATTGTTATTGATAAATTATCAACAGCTATAGATTTTCCAAATCTTTTTGTTATATTTACTAATTTAATTTCTGGCATTTTAATTTCCTCCAATACCTTTATCAATTGAAGCTCCGGTTAATTTATTAACTAATAAGTTACTACCTACTACAAAGAAAACTATTAATAAGTTGATTGCATTAGCATATTGTGACCAACCTTTTTCGTTGTATTGGAACAATAATGTTGTTAAAATTCTTGTTGCAGGTGTTACTAATAAAATAAACAAAGATAATTCTCTCATACATGAGATAAATGGTAGTAAATAACCTGAGATAAAACTTGCTTTTTGTATTGGAATGATAATCTTAACCATTCTCTTAAACCAAGAAATACCTTGAATAGTTCCAGCTTCTTCAATTTCACCACTTAATTGGTGCATAGCGCCAATACTTGCTCTAGATGCAAATGGTAAATATTTAATTGAACCAACAATTACTAAGAGTGCAAACGATCCATACAATGGAGGAATAAAACCTCTTCTAACGGCAAACATTGATAAATAAATTGCACCGAAAGCCATACTAGGCATTAAATAAGGGAAGAATGCTAAATTGTTTACAATAAGAGCTAACTTAGTGCCTCTAGCTTTAGAGATTGCATAACCTGCTAGAATTCCTATAGTACCAGAAACTAAAGCAACAATAACTGATAATTTAACACTGTTTATTAAACCTAATAAAATTGAAGGGTTTCTTAAAATACCAGGTTCTCCATTTGCAATTTCAGTAGAACCTTCACCAATCCAGAAGATTGTTGAGAAGTTTGATAGAGAATAATTTCCAGGTTCAACAATGAAAGATTCAACTGCGAAGGAAATTAAAGGAACTATACAAACTAATAATGTTCCAATTAATACTAAATATGAAATTAATGTTCTAAGTTTTCTTAATTTTATTAAAGCAATATTAGAAGATTTACCTGTAATTGTTGTAAAAGTTTTTCTACTACCAATGATTTTTTGGTTCATTGCTAAAATAAAAACACCAATTACAATCATAACTAAAGCCATGATATAACCATATCCTGGGTTCAAGCCATTCAAGGTTCTATACATTTGAGTTGTTAATACTTGATATCTTACAGGAGTTCCTAAGAAAGCAGGGACGGCAAATGCACTCATAGCGCTAGAGAAAACAAGCAAAAATGTTGATAACAATGCTGGTAATACAATTGGTATTGTAATTTTTCTCATAATTCTAGCTCTACTTGCTTTCATTAATTGAGCAGCTTCTTCTAAGTTCGCATCCATATTTCTTAAAATTCCACCAATTAAGATATATGCAAATGGAGCATAGTGAAGACCTAGTACCATGATAATTGGAAATTGTCCATAAGCAAACCAGTTAGCAGTTTCAATACCTGTAACAACACTAAATAACCCAGGAGCACCACCGACTAAGGGGTTTTTAAAGAAATTCAACCATGCCATAGCTAAAGTCCATGATGGCATAATATATGGGAAAATAAATAATGTTGAAATAACAGTTTTAAATTTCATATCAGTTCTAGTAATTAACCAAGCAACTACGCCACCAATAAGAATTGAAACCAAACAAGTTCCCAAAGCAACAATAATAGTATTTAACAATGGTTGATAAAACATTTTATTACTTAGTGATGAAAAAAATACTTTACTCCAATGATAAAGGGTAAAAGATCCAACTTTTGAACCTTTAATTCTCATAAGCTCAGATTGATGTACAGTAAAAGTATCAATGATGATTGTAATCATTGGTACTATTGTTAAATACATTAATGTAATAAATAACAAAGTTAAAATAATATTATGAGGCTTCTTGAAATACATCTTTAATCTATTTCTATAAGTCATATTCTATCCTTTAATAATTCAAATTGATGGGGTTGTTTAACAACCCCAGATATATTTCTAGTAAAGATATTCGTTTAAGAATTCTTCTACTTGAGCTCTGTTTTCAAAGCACCATACAGGATCTTCAGCAACCAAGATATTTTCCCAATAACTTACAGGATAGTCATTTGGTTGAATTGCAATATTTGGATTTGGTGAATAAGTTCCCATATCACTACTCCATGGAGCAAAACCTTCATCTGTTAATAAGAATTCAATGAACAATTTAGCAGCTGCAGGGTGTTTTGCATTATTAACCATTAATGCATATAGTGGATAATAGAAACCACAGAAAGGTTCAACATTTAATAAAGGTTGTAATGCTAAATTTTTACTTTGAACATAGCGTAATTTTGAGAATACAAATAGTCCAGCATTTTCTTCTTTATGTTGACCTTTAATACCAACGCTTTCAGCTGTTTTTGTATCAGAAGTTGTTACAATTAAATCATTTTCATATAAGGCTTTAATCCATTCATAACCAGCGTTTTCAGTAGTTAGAACTATATCTTTACCGAAATAATCTTTATAAGCTTTTGCAATTTGATCTGCAATTTCTGGTTTTGTAACCATAGTTAAGAAGTTTGCATTTACACTTTCTTGGAAAGGATTTTTAAATTGGAATTTACCTTTCCATTCGTCAGTTGTTAAAGCCCAAATGTTATCAAAAGGTTCTTCAGTTGAATCTTCATTATTAAAAATGAATAATTTATTAATAATAGAGAATACTAGAGGATCTTGATATTGTTCAGGAATAACACTTTTCATGCTTTCTGGAACATATGAATATAAATAACCTAAGTTAATTAATTCACCCATAACTCTTCCACCATCTTGAGCTATAACAAAGTCAGCACCTAGTGCACCACTAGTAGCTTCTTTAGAGATTTTTTCAATTAATTCAAAATCTTTTAAATTGGAAGTTTCTGTTTCAATTCCATACTTTGCACTAAAAGCTTCTGCAGCTTTTGCAATTCTACTAGTTGTAGCATAAACAACAACTTTACCTTCAGCTTTAGCAGCTTCAACTAACTCATCATGAGTCATTACTTTTTCTTCAACAACAGGTGCTGGTGCTTCTTCCTTACTACCATTTGCGAAAACAGGAAGTGATAGCATAATTATAGAAAGAGCAAGAATCAATGTTTTTTTCATAAAAAACTCCTTTTCTTATGTTAATTTTTCTTAACATAACTAGAATAACTTGATATATTGCCCTTGTCAAATAATTTTTTATATAAATTTTAATTCAATTTTTATTGAGTTTGTTGCTTATAGAATTTGATTTTTTCCACAGTTTTTGAATAACCACCAAAAATACAAATTGCACAGAAAAGAATTATAGCGATAAATACTAGATTTATAAATCTCATATCTCTTTCGATATATGGAATATATATTTCAACAAATAAACAGACAAGTTCTAAAATAAAAGCAAATCTAAATAATTTTAAGATTCTTGAATAATGCTCAATCTTTGATTCAACATCACTATATAATTCAAAACCTTTTGAATCATTTACTTTTCTAACATAGACCCATTTATACCATCTAGATAATACTTCTACATCTGCCTCATTCATAAAAGTTTTAAATTCACCAAATTGACTAACTTTTGACAATAAGTCTATATAATAAATATATTGTGATGGTTCACATTCTTCAAAAAAATAAAATCCTAATCTGAATTTTTTGAAAGCATAGCCATTATTTGCCATTTCATTAAGCCATTTAACTTCATCATCTTTGTCCAATAATAATTTAAATTTAACCATGATACTCTTCCATTAATTTTGCATTTTTAATCAATTCTTTTAATCGATTTTCCTCATTTGAAAATATAGAATAACCTTCTTCAGTTAAAATATATTCTTTCTTTTTCCTTGATTCTGTTTCTTCACTATAAAGTTTAATCCATCTTTTCTTTATTAATGAATTAATGGCCCCATATAATGTTCCAGCACCTAAAACAACCCTACTATTGGTTAATGAAGCAACTTCTTGTATAATTCCATATCCATGATTTGGTTTTCTAAGTGCTAAAAGAATATAAAATGTAGCCTCAGTTAAAGGATTTTCTTTATTCATTTTTTCCACCTTGTATATTACGTTTAACAATATATCGTATTACGATATATTTGTCAACGATATATTATAAATAAAAAAATCCTCCAGAGTATTCAAAAATTAATTTGTCTACTTTGGAAGGATCATTATAAATAGAGAATATAATAAATGTATTAAATATAATACAGATTAGGTTCAAATCCTTTGTCTAATGGATAGATTGGTCTTTGTAATACCTTATAAGGCAATCTGAATAATTCATCAGAAGAACCTGTTGTTAAAGCCATTAGAGACCTTTTTGCGATACTTCTAATCTCAGGTTCCAAATAACCTAATTTAACAACTATCATTTTTCTTTTTTCTACTTCAACACCTAGAGCTCTAATAATATTTGGATCATAGCAACCGATATGTTTATCAGAAACAATTACATCAACTCCATTTATATTTAAAAGCAATAAATTAGTATTTTCAGCATCTTTGAAAGATTTAACTTTACTTATTAATTTGGCAGGAGCTTCAACACTTGAACTTTTTACAGTATCATATTTTGCTCCTAGTTTAATATCTAAAGTAGTTCCAATCTCTTTTTCAATAAATAAATCTACAACTTCTTTATCATAAAAAGACTGATAAATTAAAGGTGGATCTAATTTAGTTATTTCATCATTACTGAGAATTAATTTTAAGAAATTTGTAACATCTGATGAGGAGCCCGCTGTAGGATTGTCCCCTGAATCTGAAATAACTACAGGATAAATATCATTATTAACACTATCTAGAGCATTTACTAAGGCATCTTCTGGCATTCTGGTTTCATTGTAGAAACAAAAATCATCCTTTCTTTGCCAAAATATTTTTGCTAATTCCATAGCTTTATTATCAGCTAATTTTTTATCGTTTTTTGCAACTACTAAAGCAGTTACTCCATTATCCTTTGTATCTGCCCATGGGAATCCCATAAGATATGATAAAGCAAAAATATCAGAATTATTTTTCTCTTCTTCTCTTAAATGATTTATTAAGCTCTTCATAGGTTCAACAGATGTTTCACTTTGTTCTCCAGCTACTAAGAACGGAATATGAACAGCACTCATTACTGGTTTAATATTTTTCTCTAAAGCTTCAATAACAATCTTTGCTGCATGAATACCTGTTTCAAAAGTATCAGTATGTGGAGCACATTTATATCCCACAAAACCATCACAATATTTAATCATTTTTTCTGTGATTGTAGCATGCATATCTAAAGAAGTTACTATTAAAATATCTGGATAGATTTCTCTTATCGCTTCTAGTAAATCACCTTCAGCTGCACCAATACCCTTTACTCTCATTGATCCATGAAGAGAAAGACATAAAGCATCTAGATCTTTTTGAGCTTTTAATTTATCTAAAAATTCATTTTTCAATTCTAAATAATATTCTTTATCCCATTCACCATTTGGAACAGCTCTTGCTACTAAAGTTGGAACAACTTCATAACCTTGATCTAATAATGTTTTAATTATTCCAGAACAAGAATCTTGTCCTATTTGATTAATTAAATCTTCACCTCTTTTTACCCAAATATCGCCTCTTGATGTAACTATTGGGTTAAAAGTATCAGATTCATGATGTAAACCACCAACTAATACTCTTTTTTTCATATTAAACCTCTCTTATTCTCCTATTGAAAGAGGAGATCTATTTGCATCCCACCCTTTCAAACGAGAATCTACAGTTGGTAAATTAAATATTTGTTCTAAAACTAATTTACTAGCTCCTTCACAAATATCTTCTTCATAACAACTAGCAATGGTAAAACAATCACTTTCATTATCAAGTTGACTACTAATTATTACATCAACTAATAAATTTTCCCATTTTGTTAAATATCCACCAATATATATAATACGAGGATCTAACAAGCTATGAGCAAATCTGAGGTTATCAATTATTTCTTTAAAAAAGTTCTTTAAAATAGTATCGTCATTTTCAATATTAGCTAAATCTTCATTTGATATAGATAGCTGTTGATTAAAATCTTTTCCATGATATAAAACACTTTTAAACTCTCCTGCATGAGAGGTATAGCCACGTCGTAATCTTCCGTCAATTACAACTCCCATACCAACTCCTACAGGTGGAACACCTTCAGGTATTTCATTTGTTTTATACATTTGAACAAGAGCATATATAAATGTATCATCTCCTAATCCTACATGATTAAAAGCTGCACAGTTTGCATCATTTTCAAAAAATATATTATAAGGATATTTTTTTACTAAGGAACTAGTGTAGTAATTATATAAACCTTGAGTCCAACTAAATAAGATTTTTTCACCTTTTTGATCAACAATACCTGCTATAGCAATACAAGCACCTAAAATTTTATTGAAACAATTTCTTTCAAGTTTTTTTAGAACATAATCAACAATAAATTCAAATCTCTCAACACTACCTTTTGAATAAGGAATAATAGCCTCGTTATATTCTTCAGTAATGTGATAAACAATATTACCGCTAAAATCAGTAATATTGGCATGAAAGTGATTAACTAAAAGTTCAATTCCAAAAACACAACCATAATTAGAAGTAAGTCCTACTAAAGTTCTTCTTCTCCCCATTTTAATACTTTTGTCTTCACCTTTTTCTTCTACTAATCCTAATTCGATTAATCTACCAATCGCATAAGTTACAGTTGAAGCTTGCAGTCCTAATTCATCTGCAATTTGTCTTCTTGAAAGATATCCATCTCTCAATTTTTGAAGTATTAAAAAATTGTTGGTCTCTTTTTGAAATTTACCATTTGCCATATTATTTCAGTCCTTTGATTGTTTTTACTCTACCTTTATCAGTATTTGTAATTTCAAACTCAGCTTGCCGTAGTTCACCACCCATATAAATATGGTTTGGCTGATATATCATTTTTGATGCTTGCCCCATAGGTAAATATACATGATATTCTTTTGCTTGTAACTCTTTTTTCACAAATGAGAAATTTCTTTCACTAATTCCACAACCAGGCATAACAATAATATCATCTTTAGCATAAGCTATCATTTCTTTTAAAGTTAAAAGACCTTCCATGACAGTAGCTTCTAAACCACTAGTTAAAACTCTATCAACTTTTAAATCAATTAAAGTTTGAAGAGAGTCTATTGCATTTACACTCATATCAATTGCTCTATGGAAAGTTACTTCCAAAGGTCTAGCAACTTCAATAAGTTTTGCACTTCTCTCTTTATCTATTGTACCATCAGGATTAAGAATTCCAAATACAATTGCATTTGCACCCTCTTCCTTAAAGATTTTTGTATTTTCAAGCATTGTTTCAAATTCTAAATCAGAATAGCAAAAATCACCACCTCTAGGTCTGATCATTACATTCATATCAATAGAACAATGCTTTCTTGCCGTTCTGAACATTCCAAGGGTTGGAGTTAAGCCACCTTCAAAAAGGTCACTACAAAATTCAACTCTATCAGCCCCACCTTCTTCTGCGGCAATTATAGACTCTATATTCTCTAAACATATTTCAATTTTTGGTTTTATCATTCTTTTAAAGCTCCTTCACCAAAGCCCTGTATCAAGGCATTATGTGCTATTAAGTAAAAAATAAACATTGGAATGGTTCCAACAACAAGTGCTGCAAATTGCAAGCCATAATCTTGATTTAATCTTCCTGCAAAGGAATTTATAGTTACAGGTAAACTTCTCATATTTTCACCACTAGTTAGTGTAAATACCATTAAGAATTCGTTCCAGTTTCCTAAGAAAGTTAATACAGAAATTGTTGCAATTACTGGAGTTGAAACAATTAAAATTACTTTCCAAAATATTTGTTGATAAGTTGCCCCATCAATAACTGCGGCTTCAATTAAAGCACTTGGAATTCCTCTGATATATGAACTAGCGATTAATACAGCCATAGGTAACCCAAAGGCAACATAAGGAAGTATTACACCCAAATATGTATTATATAAACCTGTATTTGTTTCCATTATAAATAATGGAGTAATAACTGAATTTACAGTAATTAACAAACCAACTGTAAATAAAGCTGAGTAAACTTTTCTACTCTTGTATGGGAATTTTGTTAAGGCAAAGCCTGCTTGTAGTGATAATAAAACTACTAAAACTGTAGATACACCACTATAAATAATACTATTTAAAAAAGCAAAATCCATATTACCATATTCAATACATTTCTTATAATTTGCTAATGTAAAGTCTTTTGGTAAAGCAAGTGGATGAATCATTATCTCACCCATACTCTTAAATGAAGAATATGTCATCCAAATTACTGGGAATAATGTTATTAAAGTAAACAAAATTAAAAAAGTATATGAGAATACTATAGTATGAACTGAAATCTTTCTTTCTCTTAAATTTTTATTCATTATCATCCCCTAATTATATTTTCTATTTGCTTTTTCATACATTTTTTGACAGAAGGTAATCAAACCAACACTTAGTACTACTATTATTATTGAAACCGCACTACCATAGCCATAATTGTTAAAGGTAAAGGTTTGTTGATAAAGGTATAAAGCCATTACATATGTATAATGAACAGGGCCTCCACCAGTCATAGCAAATACTAAATCAAAACTCTTCAAACTACCTGAAATTGCTAAAACTGAACAAGTATAAATAACACCAGCTAAAGCAGGTAAAACAATCTTACGAATAATTATACCTTCAGAAGCTCCATCAATTGTTGCAGCCTCAAATACTGATTTAGGAATTCTCTGTAAATTTGCAATAAAAATAACCATATACAAACTTGTATGTTGCCATAATAAAACAAATAAAACCGGAACTATTGCATGTTTTTCACTTTCAAATATTTTAACAACATAATCAGGATTATGAGTAATACTTCTTATAAAAGTGGTATAAATTCCAACTGGAGAAAATACTCTATTCCATAACAAAGCTACTACTATTGATGAAATTGTTATTGGTAAGAAAATCATCATTTCAAAAAACTTACTACCACGAACCCATTTCCTAAATAGCAAATAAGCCAATATTATGCCTAAAGGTATTTGTCCTAAAACAGAAATCAACATAATTTTTATATTATTTTTTACTGCTATTTGGAAAATTGGGTCCTTAACTATATTTATATAATTTTGTATCCCAACAAATCCTTTTAATTGGAAATGACGCCATTTAGTAAAAGACAAACCAAAACTAACAATAACTGGGAATATAATTATTGCTATATAAATTATAAAAGCTGGAAGCAATAAACTTAAATAGCTTAATTTCTTATTTCTATCTTTTATCATTTTTCCCCCTAGTAATTTATGTCGCTAGCAAATACTAGCGACATAAGAGTTTTATACTTATTCTCTGTTAGTATCGTTTTGAGCAACCCAATTTTCATATTGAGCAGCAATTTCTTTTGGATCACCATTACCCATCATCATTGCTTGAATGTTAGCATTTAATAAAGAAACACCTTCACCATTCATTACTGAGTCAAATACATAACCCATTTCATGATCTTCTTGGAATTGAGCATATTTCTTTTGCATAATACCCATATCGATTGTTGAATAATCAATATTACATGTTGGGATATCACCATGTTCAGCAAAGATTTTTGAACCTTCTGGACCTGTATAGAAAGAGATAAATTTCCATGCAGCATCAGCTTTTGCTGTATCTTTAATTGCACTTGCAATACCGAAGCCTTCACCTGTTACAGCAGTTGAAGTATTACTTCTTACTTCACCACTAATAGCTGGGAATACATGCATTTCAATGTTTTTGTTAAAATCTTCTGATAATTGAGAATCCATACCACCAGATCTCCAACCTGCATCTATTAAGTAAACTGATTTACCTTGATAGAATTCTTGGTCAGCTTCTCCATTACCCATTTGGTTAACACCAGGTGAGAATAAATCTTCATCACACATTTCTTGAATAATTTCTAGAGTTTTTACAAATTCAGGATCTGTGAATTTAGCACCATTTTTACCTTGTGCTGCATCCATGAACCACTCTGGTCCACCAACTCTATCAACTAAAAGTGATAATAACCATGAGTTAACAACCCATTGGTCTTTATTACCCATAGAAATTGGATAATAACCAGCAGCTCTAATTGTAGGAACTTGAGAGATCATTTCTTCAAAAGTTTTAGGATAATCTAAACCTAATTCATCTAAGATAGCTCTGTTAGCAAATACAACGTGACAAACAGCCAAAGTTGGTGGAATCATCCATAATTCACCATTAGGTCCTTGAGCCTTAAAAGTAACAGGTTTAAATTGTGATTTAAATTCATCTGTTAAGTAATCAGTATCATTCAAATCTAATACTAAACCAGGATCTTGGATATAAGCTGTTCTAGCTCCACCATAACAAGTGAAAATATCTGGAATCTTTCTAGATGCTGCCATAGCTTGGAACTTTTGGTGGAAAGCTTCACCTGTTGCATATTCAATATCTAATTTAATATTTGGATTTGCAGCTTCAAAAGCTTCTACTACTGCATTATGTCCAGCATATGCAGGATTTGCAGGGTCAATTTGCATATAACCTGTTAAAGTTATTACTCCATCATCACTCTTTTCTTCGTTTGTACCAGAAGCAAAGATATTAGTAACTGCAATTAAGCTGATCATTACTAAAGCCATTATTTTTTTCATACACAATCCTCCTTGACTGCTACTTATTTCATTCACTGAATTATATGAACATCTATTTATTTCTGTCAATGAAAAAAGTATTTTTTTTGAAAAAACGACTTTTAAACACCTAATTTTACTTAACATAAATTTACAAAAAGATAAATTTTTGAGTATTCTTACCCAAATTTCATAGTTAAACGTGAATATTTTTTCAAATTTTCAAAATTAAAATCCACATAAATCTTATCTAAAAACAACCTTATAATTAGTTTATTTACCTTAATAAGATTTTTATTAATATCTTTAATTTATTAACTATAATTGAAATATCAAACAAGATATTTATTTATATTACTTTTTTTCAATATTTTTACTTATTCTTATTGACAAAAACTACTAAAATATGGCATTGTATGCCTCGTTGAGCCGCGTAGTTTTTAAACGCTACAATGGCTATAATGGTGGATGTAGTTCAATGGTAGAGCGCTAGATTGTGGTTCTGGTTGTTGCGGGTTCAAGTCCCGTCATCCACCCTAAAACATTAGGGCGTTCGTAGCTCAGCTGGATAGAGCGTCGGACTTCGAATCCGCAGGTCGAAGGTTCGAATCCTTCCGAGCGCATAGATAATGTTTTGCGTAATGGGCTGCTAGCTCAGCTGGTAGAGCAACAGACTCTTAATCTGTGGGTCAAAGGTTCGATCCCTTTGCAGCTCATATTAAATATACTTTCTTGCGAGAGTGGTGAAATTGGCAGACACGCTAGATTTAGGTTCTAGTGCCGTAAGGTGTGGGGGTTCAAGTCCCCCCTCTCGCACTACATTATATATTTTGCGAAAGTAGCTCAGTGGTAGAGCTCCACCTTGCCAAGGTGGATGTCGCGGGTTCAAGTCCCGTCTTTCGCTCTAAGGTAATTGCTAATTTTAGTGATTACCTTTTTTTTATTTACTTTCATTCTTTTATTGATAATAATATTCATATAGCTCAAAAAAAATTATTGGAGCAGTGTTTTGAATGATATAAAATATAAAGAAAAAATTGAATTTTGGAAAAGTGAAGAAAAAAAGAGCTTTCTAGGTTGGGACTTCTCTCATATAGATAACAGATGGGAATATGAAAAAAATCCATTTGATTATAAAAAAATTGTTTTATCTTATTTAAAGCCTGATTATAAACTACTTGATATGGGAACTGGTGGTGGTGAATTTCTACTAACCCTTAATCATCCATATAACAATACCTATGTAACAGAAGGCTTCTTACCAAATTATAATTTATGCAAGAATAAATTAGCACCATTAGGTATTACTGTAAAATTTCTTAAAGAAGATGATAAGATTGATTACCCAGACAACTTGTTCGATATTATAATTAATAGACATGAATCTTTTGATATTAATGAAATTTATAGAGTTTTAAAACCAAGTGGAATTTTTATAACACAGCAGATTGGAAATTTAAATGATTTAGATTTATCAAAAAAAATAAATCCTAATTTTGAATCTCTATTTAATAATAACAATCTAAAATATGTTAAATCAAAATTAGAATCAAAAAATTTCTCTATATTAAAAGCTGATGAAAAATTTACTCCAATTAAGTTTTTTGATACTGGAGCATTTGTTTATTTTGCAAAAATAATTGAATGGGAATTCCCTAACTTTTCTGTAAAAAACAACTTAACTCAACTTATTGAAATTGATAAAGAAATAAATAACAAAGGATACATTCAAGCTATGGAACATCGCTTCATAATTGTAACAAGAATAAATAAATTATAGATTAGATTATATTTTAAAATATTTATCATTAATTCTTTATATTGCAACAAATTAAAAAAAATATTATTTTAATTTTTTAGTGATAGTTTATAAAAAAAATAATGTTATTGTTATATATAAAAAAATAATTTTTTTTATGTGTTTTTTTACAAAAAAAGATTGAAAAAATATTGCTTTTTTTTCTCTTCAAGACTATATTTCAATCATTCAGAGTTGAGGTAAATTCAACATTTGTTGTAAGTGTATTTTACCTATAAAGGCTCTCCTTTTTTTAAAAAGGGCTTTGTTATGAAAGATAGCAAAAATAATCTTCAAGGCAGTTCTTGCCAGTGTAAAATGGAAAGCAAATCTAATGTATCTAATTTAGATTCTACCTATCCCGCGGTATCCTCTCAAAAAATGTTTGAAAGCGATAAAACAAAAAAGTTTAGAGAAACTTTTTATAATAATGTTAGTGATAATCAATGGAATGATTGGAAATGGCAAATTGCTAATCGTATCTCCACATATCAATCAATTTCAAAATTTATAACATTAAAAGATGAAGAAAAGAAAGCAATGGATGTTGAAAGTACACACTGTCCTTTTGCAATTACGCCTTATTACTTAAGTTTAATTGATTTAGATGATCAAAATTCAGCTCTAAGAAAAACTATGATTCCAACTACAAATGAATTAATTAAAAGCTTAGGAGAAAGTGAAGACCCTTTATCTGAAGAAAAAACATCCCCTATTGAAGGTATAGTACATAGATATCCTGATAGAGTATTATTTTTAACTACAGCATTTTGCTCATGTTATTGTAGATACTGTACAAGATCTCATATGGTAGATGGACACACTCAATCACTTAAGCAACATTGGGAATCTGGTTTTCAATATATAAGAGAACACCAAGAAATAAGAGATGTAATAGTTTCTGGAGGTGATCCATTAACATTAAGTGATAATGAAATTGATTATTTACTTGAAAATCTTTTTGCAATTGATCATGTTGAAATGGTAAGAATTGGCACTAAAGTTCCATTGGTTCTACCTCAAAGAATTACTGAAAATTTATTAAATATTTTTAGAAAATATAAACCACTATATTTAAGTATTCACTGCACTCACCCTGATGAAATTACACCAGAATCTAGTAAAGCAATAAATGCTATCGCTGATAGCGGTGTTGTTATGGGTTCTCAAACTGTATTATTAAAAGGTGTAAATGATGATCCTAATATAATGGGTAGTTTAATGCACAAACTTCTTAAAGTTAGAATTAAACCCTACTACTTATTCCAATGCGATCCAATTGTTGGTTCAAAACATTTTAGAACTTCTGTTGCTAAAGGCCAAGAAATCATACACAGTTTAAGAGGCTTTACTAGTGGATATGCTGTTCCTCAATATGTAATTGATGCACCTAAAGGTGGTGGGAAAGTACCTATTCTTCCGAACTACTTTAAAGGCAGAGATGAGAATAATTTATATCTTTATAACTATAAAGGGAAAGAATATGCTTACCCAGATGTTAAAGGACTTTAGATATGCAAAAGACTATTGGACTTACTTATGATCTAAAA
Organism: Sphaerochaetaceae bacterium; assembly: GCA_963678415.1. Lineage (GTDB taxonomy): Bacteria > Spirochaetota > Spirochaetia > Sphaerochaetales > Sphaerochaetaceae > Pleomorphochaeta. The sequence goes on from OY782833.1 coordinate 1,053,440, forward strand.
GACGATTATATAAAAAAAGGCTATAAAAAAGAACTTGTAGCTGAACTTGATAATATAGAAACAATAAATGCTATAGACAATGCTTTAAAAGCATATGGCTATAATACTATAAGAATTGGAAATGTTTTTGACTTAGTCGAATTTCTCAATTTAGGTAAGCGGGTTGATTTAGTTTTTAATATTTGTGAAGGTTTATTTGGACCATCAAGAGAATCTCAAGTTCCATCCTTATTGGAAGCTTATGGAATTGATTGTGTGTTTTCTAATTCATTAGTTCTTACAACTTCTTTAAATAAAGCTATAGCAAAAACAATTATTGATTCTAAATCAGTACCTACTCCAAAATTTCAAGTTATAAATAGTGAAGATGAAATTAATACCGTAAATTTAAATTACCCTCTTTTTCTAAAACCATTATATGGTGGTACTGGAATTGGAATTAGTGGTAATTCAGTTGTTAACAATGACAATGAACTAAGAGTAGAAGCAATCCATCAACTTAAAAACTACAACCAACCTATCCTTGCAGAAACATTTTTAGATGGTCGTGAATTTACAGTTGGAATAATTGGACAAGGTGATAGTGCTAAAGCAATTGCAACTATGGAAATTATAATTGATAAAAATAGTGATAATGGTATTTATTCATATAAAAGTAAAAGCGAATATTTAGATTATGTAAAATATAATTTAGCTGATGATTTAGACAGTAAAAAATGTGAAGAAGTAGCATTAGGTGCTTGGAGAGCTCTTGATTGTAGAGATGGAGGAAGAGTCGATTTAAAAATGGATAGTATGGGAAATGTTTATTTTCTTGAAGTAAATCCACTTGCAGGTTTAAATCCTGTCGATTCTGATCTACCAATTTTATGCAAATTAAAAGGAAAATCTTATCAAGATTTAATTAATTCAATAATGGATTCAGCAAATCTAAGAATTGCAGCACAATTAAAATAAAGAAGTGTTTATGAAAATCTTAATATTTATAGATGAGTTATCTTCTTCACCTACAAAAGATGAAGAAGATACACTTCAAGAAGCAAATGAAGTTAGAGCCTCATTAATTAAATTTGGACATGAAGTTTTTATTGCAAGTTTTAATCTCAATTTATATGAGAATTTAAAAACTATAGATATTATAAAACCTAATTTAATATTCAATTTGGTAGAAACTTTTAATAAGGGTAATACTCTTCATATTGCTCCACTAATTTTCGAACAAAAACAGATTAAATTTAGTGGAGGAAGCTCTTTTGCTCTATTTATTACTAGTAATAAAATATTAACAAAAGATTTTTTAAAAGGAATAAATATAAAAACACCTAGCTTTTACTATTCCAATATAGGCATAATAAATCCAATACTTATTGAAGAAAAAGTTATTATAAAGCCAATCGACGAAGAAGCTTCTTGTGGAATTGATGATAATTCCGTAACTCTCTTTGATAATTACAAAATGATAAAATCCTATATTAAAAATAATCCTTCAAATTTTATAGAAAATTACATTGAAGGAGATGAATATAGTATTTCTGTTTTAAAAATAAATTCAAAAGTAGTAATACTACCAATAGCAAAAATGAAATTTATTAACTACCCAAATGAAAAGCCAAAAATACTTAACTATAAATCTAAATGGGATGAATCCTCATATGAATATAAAAACACTCAAAGAGTTTTTATAGATGAAACAAAAGATTCTCCTTTATTTAAAGAAATGAAAAGTATTTGCAAAAAGTGCTATAAAAAACTTGGTTCAAAGGGTTATTTAAGAATTGATTTTAAAGTAGATAAAAATAATATTCCTTATGTCATCGATATAAATATAAATCCTTGTATAACTCATGATAGTGGCTTTGTAGCTGCAGCAAATAAGTATGGACTAACATACGATGAATTAATAAATACTATTATCAATGAGGCAATAAATGAATAATTATACTTTTCGCTATGAACCCCAAAAAACAGATTTAGTTCAAATAGAAGAAATTCTCAAAGCATCTGGATTTTTTAAAGAAAGCGAAGTAGAAATAGCTTTATCTTTATTTGAAGATAAAATAAGTAATAAAGAGAATAGCACATATCAATTTGTTATTTTAGAAGATAAAGACAAAATCTTAGGATATTCATGTTTCGGTTTTATTGATGGTACGGAAACAAGCTTTGATTTATATTGGATTGTAGTAAATCAAAATCTAAAAAGAAAAGGCTTTGGTACTATAATATTAAAAGAAACAGAAAGAATAATTAGAAGAGAAGAAGGAGTTCATATATATATAGAAACTTCTTCTACCCCGCTATATAAACCAACAAGACACTTTTATGAAAAAAATTCTTATACAATTGAAGCAAGAATAAAAGATTTTTATGATATAAATGATGATAAAATTATTTATTCTAAAAAGTTAATTGATGATATTTAAACCTTATATTTACCTTTATTTATAAGCAATAGCTATAATAGCCCCTTTTTTATTTATATGAGTCTCTATCTTTTTAAAACCAGCATTAGATAAAAGATTCTTTAAATCAGATTCCTTGTATATAACCATTTTATCGATTATTTTAGCCCATTTTTCACCAGAATTATCACAACATTCATTACAAATAATGAACTTTGAATCTTCTTTTAAAATGTTAAAAATATTTATAAAAGTATCTTGAATATTAGGCCAAAAATAAACAGTTTCAAATGCTGTTGCACCATCGAAGGTATTCTTTTCAAATGGTAAATTTGAAACATCTCCTTGAATAACATTACATCGTTTTTCTTCTATAGCTTTATGATTAAGTTTTTTTGTTTTTTCAACGCTTACTAAAGAATAATCAAAGCCTGTAACAGTTCCTTCATTACACATTTTTAACAAAGCTTTTACATTTGCTCCGCCACCACATCCAAAATCTATTACAGCAGCATTATTTGCAAAGGTAAAAAAAGAAAAACCCCATTTTGAAAGACTTGAATGTCCTTTATTCATCATTGATACAAAAAGTCTTCCTAATTTTCCACTAGGAAGACTAGCATTTGAAAAAAGTTGTTTAAACATATTCTTATTTATTTGATCCTTGTTGTGCTACTTTATTAATTTTTTTATCAATCAAATCTTTATCACCTAAATATTCTTTACTGATAACAGATAAATCTTCATTCAAATAATAAACCAAAGGAACCCCTGTTGGAATATTTAACTCTAAAATATCTTTTTCAGAAATATGCTCTAAATACATAACCAAAGCTCTTAGGGAATTTCCATGAGCAGTAATTAATATGTTTTGTCCGCTCTCAAGTTTTGGCTTTATCTCTTTTTCAAAATAAGGAATTACTCTCGCTATTGTATCTTTTAGGCTTTCAGCTAATGGTAATTCAGCTTTTGAGACATTCTTATACATTTTTTGAAAAGCAGGATTTCTTTCATCATCCTCAGCTAATTCTGGGGGTTTAATATCAAAAGACCTACGCCAAATTTTAACTTGATCTTCTCCAAAAATTTTTGCAGTTTCTGCTTTGTTTTTACCTTGTAAACTGCCATAATGTCTTTCGTTTAATTTCCAACTTTTTATTACAGGAAGCCATTCTCTATCCATCTCTTGCAATACAAAATTTAAAGTATTTATTGCTCTTTTTAAATATGATGTATAGCAAATATCAAATTCAAAACCTTTTTCACTTAAAATTTTGCCTGCCTGTTTTGCTTCAACAACGCCATTTTCTGAAAGATCTACATCTGTCCAACCAGTAAATAAGTTTTCCAGATTCCAAATACTCTCACCATGTCTTAATATAACTAATTTATAACTCATAAAAAGCCTCCATAGCTATTGATAGAATGAAACTATATAAAAGATTAGTCAAGACTAATATTTTGCAATATGACATTTTTTTATTTGCTAATAAATATATAATATTAATCATCATTTTCAACAAAAATTAAAATTATTTTATTTTTAGATATAACTTTATATAAAAATTTATAACTAATATTTAATACTATTAACTTCTATGTCACTATTAAATTTAAAAATTTCTCTGTTTTTGTTAGCTGTTCTAAACATAAAATCAAAACATTTTCCTAACAAATCCTTCATTTTTTTTATTATTTAAACCAAAGATTTTAGCACTTTCCTAATATCTTAATAATAAAATGCTTACAACTTTATAATAAATTCTTATTAGAAAATCATTTTTAATAGGAGATTTATGAAATGAAAAAATTTATTATAGCATTATTTGTGCTATCAGTTTCTCTAACAACAATATTTGCACAAGGTGCAAGTGAATCAAGTACAAGTGTTAAAGACAATGCACCAATTGAAATAACATTTTGGCATATATTTGGTGATGCAAGAGGACAATGGATAGAAGATAGAGTTCAAGAATTTAATAAAATGCAAGATAAATATCATGTAACACAAGAAAATAAAGGAAGTTATCGTGATACACTTCAAGCTTCCCTTTTAGCATTTAGACAAGGTTCAGCTCCAACTTTAGTTCATGTTGCAGAAGCTGGTTCACAAGCAGCTTATGATTCAGGTATTTTCATGCCAATTAGCGATATTGGTGCATTTGATACCTCTGATTATATAGATCCAGTTTTAAACTATTACACAATAAATGGAAAAGTAAATTCAATTCCTTTCAACAGTTCATCACCAGTATTATATATAAATACAGATATGTTGGTAAAAGCAGGATATGATAAAGACTGGACTCCTAAAACATTCTCAGATGTAATTGAATCATTAGAAAGAGCTCAAAAAGCTGGAGTAAGTAATGCGAAATATACAGATTGTATCCATGCTTGGTTCTTTGAAGAATTAGTAGCAGAACAAGGTGGCTATATGTATAACAACGGCAATGGTCGTGATGCTAGAGCTACTGAAGCATCCTTAGGTGGAACAGCAGGAATTAATGTAGCAAATTTCTATAAAGAATTAGCAGATAAAAATCTAATTGCTTGGACAGGTAAAGTTGAAGATTGGAGTGGCTCTGATAATATTTTCACAAATGAAAAAGCTATGTATCATATAACATCAACTGGGGATATTAATGTTATAAGTGAAGGAGCTAAAGGTAAATTTAATTTAAATGTTGGTATGCTTCCAATAGCTGATAATACAAAAAGAAATGGTACAGTAATCGGTGGTGGTTCAATTTGGTTAACAAAAGGCCATTCTCAAGAAGAAATGGAAGGCGCTAGAGACTTTATTTTATATATGACCAATACAGAAAACATGGTTTCTTGGCACAAACTTTCAGGTTATTATCCTGTAAGAAAATCTTCTGTTGATCTATTAGAAAAAGAAGGCTGGTTTGATACCAATTCTCTTCAAACTGTTGCATTTGATCAATTGTTAAATACCATCCCTAATAAAGCAACTGCTGGGGCTTTAGGTGGTACAGTATATGATCATAGAACTTATATTGAAGAAGCTCTTGTAAAAATCATAAATGGTGAAGATGTTAATAAAGCAATGGATGAAGCTGTCAAATTAACTAACGCAAAAATCAAAGAATACAATGCAAACTTTTAAATAAAAACAATAACTATCAGGTATTATAATAAATATTTTACCTGATAGTTTTATATAAGGATATAAAATGAATCAAAATAAAAATGCAATATTTAAAGCTAAGGTAATCCCTTATCTTTATTTATTTCCAACAGCTTTAGTACTAATTATATTTATATACTATCCTGCTATTAAAACCTTTATATTAGCCTTTTATCGAAGCAATTTTATTTTAGGTACAAGAAAATTTATAGGATTAGAAAATTTTAAAAATCTTTTTAGTGGTGTTTTAGCACCAGGCTTTATACAAACCTGTATTCAAACAATAGTATTTAGTTTTCTAGTTGTAATACTAGGCCTTAGTATCTCAATGTTCTTAGCTGTATTAACCAATGAAAAAATTAAAGGAGCTAAATATTACAGACTTTTACTTATCTGGCCTTTTGCTCTATCTCCTGCTGTAGCTGGAACAGTTTTTTCCTTTATATTCAATCCTGAAGTTGGAGTAATCAATATTTTTCTAAGTTCAGTATTCAATGTAAAACCAGGTTGGTTAACAAACCCTTATCTTGCATTTTTTGTAGCAGTATTTGCTGCAGTTTGGAAAAATCTTGGTTATAATATAGTTTTTTATATAGCAGCCTTTCAAAATATATCAAAAGATCCTCTTGAAGCTGCTGAAATTGATGGAGCATCTAGATTCTCAAAGTTTATACACATTTTATTTCCTTTATTAAGTCCCACAACATTCTTCTTATTGTTTACAAATATTACTTATAGCCTATTCGATTCCTTTGCAATTGTAGATGTACTAACAAAAGGTGGTCCTATGGGGCCTTCTCCGTACATGGATAACGTAGGATTAACAACGACACTTATGTATAAGATATTTTTAGATGGTTTTGGAGGCTCTTCTAATATGGGTTTTGCAGCCTCTGAAACCTTTGTCTTAATGATAATAGTAATGTTTATAACAATGTTTCAATTTGGATTTTTAGGAAAAAAGGTAAATTACGATGTATAATAAAAAAATTAATAAAAACAATATTTGGATTCATATAATCTTAATAATAGCTGTAATTTTAGTTTGTTTTCCTCTGGTTTTTACAATTATAAAAAGCACTCAATCTTTAATTGAAGTAACAACCCCATCATTATTAATCGGCTCTTCATTTCTTTCTAACATGAAACAAATCTGGGGAGAGTTTCATATGCACACCTACATGCTTAACTCTTTATTGTATGCCTTTATAATAACATTGGGGAAAGTAGTTTTATCTTTATTTGCAGCAAATGCTTTAGTCTTTTACAAATTTAAATACAAAAACTTTATATTTGCTTTTATTATAATCACCTTGATGTTCCCAATAGAAATATTAATACTTGGATTATTTGAAGTAGTAAGCAACGCCCCAGCATCAAGTTTTTCAACATTTTTATTATGGATATTAAATCCAATGGAATTATTATTTGCACCTACAAAATATGGCTTTGGAATGGGAGATACTAAACTAGCAATAATTTTACCATTTTTAGCTTCTGCAACTGGAGTATTCCTATTTAGACAACAATTCTTATCAATTCCAATTTCTATTTGTGATGCAGCTAAAATGGATGGTGTTAACTCAATTCAATTCTTATTGAGAATACTAATTCCTATGAGTATTCACACAATTGGAGCGTTAACACTGATTCAATTTGTTTATATTTGGGACCAATATATTTGGCCAAGGATTATCATTCAACACAATAGTGCTCAAGTAATACAAGTCGGATTAAATGCAATTCAAAGTGGAGGAGATTCTATACAATGGAATTTAGTAATGGCAGGGGCTGTTGTAACCATAATACCACCACTAATTATTTTTGCATTATTATATAACTCATTTATGAAAGGCTATGCTCTCTCCTCTAATAAATAGGCTTTTATAATTTATATTTAGGGGAAAGATATAATTCTATCCCCTATTTTTTATTATAACCTTGCTTTAGCACAAACTATAGACATGGTATCAACATTAAAAGCATCAGCAATTAATTTACATTTAGTTAACAATAAATAAAAAAGATTTTCTCTTGGTTTTTCACTTAGACTTTCAAAGTTACCCTGACCTTTAGCAATAACTAAATCAACATCATTATATAAAGTATTTAATTCATCAGTACAACGATCTAAAACAGTACCTAATGAAGTATCGCCATTTTCAATAATTGTTGCAAATTTATCCATACCTACCTGCAGAGCATCCTCTAATAATATATCATTTACAGCACTAAAGCCTCTAACAACATAATAGATATCAAGATTAGGATAATATTTTTTAATAGTCTCTATAAAAACTCTATCAAAAACAATTTCACCACAATTATCTCCAATATATAATATTTTATTACTAGATTTAATCTTACCTAAAAGGACTTTTGAATCATCAATACCAAAAGGGGTATGTTCAATTTTTTCAATTGCACTTAAAAGATCTTCAAGTGAGAAATTCCTTGTAATAGCTAAATCTAATAAGTTTCCTTGGATTGCTGTTGCTAGAGCCATTCTAAGGGGATTTTCTGATTTATTTATAGCTTTTTCAATCTCAGGCACATAAGTTAAGAATTTAGCATTGTATTGAGCTTTAATGTCTTTATAAATATCTTCTCCATCAAAGTATTCAACAATTTGTTTCCAAATATTTCCATAAACTTCAGGAGAAGTTTTACTATAATCTTCTGTAGATAAAGTTTTTAAAACATCTTTTAAAAGAACAAACTTTTCATCTCCAAGGTTCTTCATTTTTGAAATCTTTGCGACTTGGTCCAGAATACAATTTATACAATTTGGTTCAAATTTCATTTAAATACCTCAATATTTTATCACATGTGATAGATGTAATAACAAGATATCTAATCAAACCAATTATTTCAACAAGAAGTGAAAAATTAAAAATACAACATAGAAAAATTTCCCTATCTAATTTAAATAGGGATAAATAATTAATTATTTTTTAAGAATTCTATTTCTTTTTTAATTTCATTTTAAAAAAGACATGCCTGTGTAAAAATATCAAACAAGCAGGGATAAGAATAACAATAATACTCATTATTAATTCATTTGATGATGCAAATCTAGCTATATCATTCATTGTGTAATACAAAACAAAACCTAAAACAATAAATAATGCTAAATGAAATATACCAACTACTTGCTTTCTTTTTAACTTTGCCATTTTTACTCCTTAAACTTTATACTTACTATATTAGAAGAAAATCCTAAATAAAACAAATTAAAATTTTGTTAAAATATGTGTTTTTAATTTGACACTTTTTACTAATTATGTCAGAATAAAACAGAAATAACAAATTTGTAATATAAGGATGATTAATGGTCGATATAATATCAATCATAAAAAAATTTAAAAAAAATACTTTTTCCATAATTAATCCTATGGAAACAAAAAAGCTATTTAACAATTTATATTGTATAAAAGATGGTGATTCAAATTATTTTATATATAAAAAAGGTAATAAAATAATAGCAATAGATAGTGGCTATAAAAATAGTACAACAAGAGATGATGAATTAAAAAAAATTGGAATACAACTAGAAGATATCAATTCAATTTTTTTAACACATATAGATAGTGATCATGCGGGGTGCCTTTATGAAGAGAATCCAGCATTCAATGATATAGAAATTTATTTACATGAAAATGAAAAAGCTCATCTTCTTAAAAAATCAGAAAGAGTAAAATTAGGATTCATAAAAATAAGTCATAAACAGGAAGCAGTAAATAAAATAAAATATTTTAAAGACAATTCACCAATTTACGTTGGCGATATTAAAATCAAACCTATCTTAACTGCAGGGCACACTTTAGGTCACACTTGTTATTTTATTGATGATAAATATCTATTTATTGGAGATAGCTTAATTTTAAATAATGGTTTGGGATACAGATTCTTTGATTTACTAGGATTTAATAATAAACAAAATAGTGAATCCTTACTAAATCTTAAAGACTTTGCAATTAAAAATAAATGTGAATATATAATTACTTCACATACAGGAATTTCTAATGATGTTGAAAAAGCTTTTAAATACTATAATAGAAAATTATCTTAAAAATACTATTATTTTTAAAAAATAAAATAATTTTAATTTTTTATATTTGCATAATCAAGTAACATCTTTGTATAAGAATGTTTAGGATTTACAAAAACTTCAAGAGTTGCCCCACTTTCTATTATTTTACCTTTTTTCATTACATATATTTTGTCTGAAATTTTTTGTGCTAATGATAAATCATGAGTAATAAAAAGCATTGAAAAACCAAATTTATTTTGTAATCCTTTAATTAATCTTAATATATTTGCACCTGTCGAAGAATCAAGCATGGCAGAAATTTCATCTGCAATAAGTAATTTTGGATCCATAATCAAAGCTCTTGCAATACTTATTCTTTGTTTTTGCCCTCCACTTAGCATAAATCCTTTTTTTAATAAAAACTCATCACTAAATGGAAGTTGCACATTCTTTAACATTTCTTTAACCTTATCATTTCTTTTCTCTACAGTTTCCCATTTTATAATATCTAAAGGTTCTCTAATAATTTTTAAAATACTTTTATGTTCATTAATTGCAGATATTGGGTCTTGAAATACCATTTGTAAAGAATGCCTTTTAGAGGTTTCACTATTTTTAACAACTTTTCTCCCCTCAAATATAACATCTCCCTCATCTGGGATTTCAATACCAACAATTATTTTTGCTAACGTTGATTTTCCACTTCCCGTTTGACCTATTAAAGAGACAACTTCACCACTTCTAATTTTCAAATTACAAGATATACAAGCATTAACACCTTTATAAGACTTAGATATATTAAAGGCATCTAACAAAGTTACAATACCACCTCTATGACAAGCAACCATTCTATTAGTACCTGTCTTTTCTAAATTTGGGACTTTATTTTTACAAATATCAATAGCCTGAGTGCATCTATCATAAAAAGGGCACATAGTTCCACAATTCATATTTGAATTTCCCGGGATTCCCCACATATCTTTATATGGGTTAATAGCTGGTGAAGCTTCTAAAAGACCTCTTGAATAAGGATGTTCTGGGGCCTTGATAATTTCATCTGTTTCACCTTTTTCAACAATAATTCCACCATATAGCACAATAAGAGAAGATGCAATTTCTTTAATAATATTTAATTCGTGCGAAATAATTATCATAGAAAAATTTATTTTTTTGTGCAGATGCATTAATAGTTCAGTAATTTCTTTCTTTGAAACTGCATCAAGAGCCATAGTTGGTTCATCAACTATCAATAACTTGGGTTCTAATGATATAGCCATTGCTATTAATACTTTCTGTCTCATTCCACCTGATAATTGATGAGGGTAAGCATTGTACCATTTCCTGTCTAATTTAACCAAATCAAATAATTGAAAAACCTGTTGTTGCGAAGCATATTTTGAAATTCTTTTATGTTCTAATATTGTTTCACTAATTTGTTCTCCAACACTTAATAATGGATTTAAAACATCTAAACTATTTTGAAAAACAATAGAAATCGTATCCCATCTAAGTTTTTTCAGAACTTGTTTTTTGGCTGTTAATAATTCTATATCCTCATAAAAAATCTTCCCATTAATCTTTTCTTCTAATAATCCCATTATAGTAAGTGCTAAAGTGGACTTACCACTCCCAGATTCCCCGATTATTCCTAATACTTCACTTTGATGCAAAGTGAAGTTAATATTTTGCAAAGCATAATATTTCTCATACCCTTTATATTGTACATTTAAGTTTTTTACTTCTAAAATCTTCTTCATATTATCCCTATAATTTTTTATTCATTATTTTTTCAATATCACGTTAAATAAATGAAAGTGCTAAAATTAACAAAATCAACATCACCAATGGACTTGAAATCCACCATTTCCAATACTCAGTAAAATAAATTCCTTGAAAACTCATTGCATGATTTAAAATAATTCCCCAGCTTTTAGAAGTTGGGTCCCCTAAACCTAAGAAAGATAAACTTGCTTCTGAAATAATTGCATGACTAGCAATTCTAAATGTTGATACCAAAACCATTGGTAGTATTTGAAATATAAAATGATTAAAAACCAAATAGAAAAAATTTGCTCCATAGCTTTCAGCTGCAACAATATAACTTTCATTTTTCAACATTTTAACTTTAGCCCTAATCATTTTTGCAGGCCCTACCCAAGATAATAAACTTACAACTAATATAATAGTTTTAGTGCTGGGTCCTAAAAAAACACTTAAAACAATTATTAAAGGCAATTGAGGTAATGTTGTTATAATATCACAAAGTGCACCTATTATTTTATCATAAGTTCTTCCTTTATACCCTGCTAGAACTCCAAGAATGCTACCTCCAATTCCAGATAAAAAAGCACTAAAGAAACCTATAGTTAAGCTTATTAGAGATCCATGGATTATTTGGAAAAATATATCCATTCCCAAATCATCACTACCCAACAAATGCAATAAACTAGGCGCTAATAAAGGCTCACAGCAAGGGACTTTATATAATTTCGGATCTAAAAATATCGAAAACATGGCAAAAATAATATTAATTAATAAAATAAAAATCCCAAATTTACCGCTTTTACTAAATTTTCTCATTTTCTTTAATCCTTGGGTCTATTTTATTATTTATAAATTCAGCTAAATAATTCATAACTAACACTAATAAAGCGATAATAAGAAAAATTGATTGAATCATAGGGTAATCTCTTTTTAAAACTGATTCTTTCATTAACGAACCAATCCCTGGATATGCAAATACATTTTCAACTAATATAGTTGCTCCAAATAATTTTCCAATAGTTAAAAAGACTCTAGCAATAATAGGCGCAATAGAATTTTTTAAAATATAATGATAATTTATTCTTTTTTTTGATAAACTTTTTGCATAACCTGTTCTAATATAATCTTTAGAAATAACTGTAATCATGCTACTTCTTGATAAAATATAAAATTGTCCAATAGAGGGAATACTCATAGTTAACATTGGTAAAAAAGCATGCTGAATTAAGTCGAATATATAAAAAAATGAAAATGAAGGTTTTAAAAAAGGACTTATTCCTCCAGATAAAGGGAACCAATTTAATTTTGCTGCAAAAATAAATAAAAATACAACTCCAATCAAAAACGCTGGGATTTCAGTTATTACAATCATAAGTCCATAAATAAATTTATCAAATTTCCTATTTCTATTTATTACACTTATAATAGCAAAACCAATTCCTATTACAGCACCTAAAAACAAGGAAGAAATGACAATAAATAAGGTCCAAGGCAATCTATCCAAAATCACATTTATTACATCAGCTTTATAATATATACTATAACCAAAATCTCCTTTTAAAATATTTTTATAATAAGAGATAAATTGATCAATTAAAGGTTCATCTAACCCATAATATGCTTTTAATTCATTAATTTCTTCACTAGAATATTGAATATTAGAGTACCCATCTTCAGCTGATAAATCTAAAAATGGGTCTCCAGGCATCATTCTAGGTAAAAAGAAATTAATCGTTAGAATAGAAATTAAAACAATAATTAATCTTTTCACAATTTTTCCAAATATCTATTATCTAATTAAATATGATAGTTTATTATGTTCATAATAATTATGATCGTATCTACACATCCAATTATCATATACTTCAGGTCTATAAACAAAAGTCCATAAAGCACCTTGCATTAAATACATTGGAACTTCATCAGAAATTATATACTGTGCTCTATCTAATAAAGCAGTTCTTTTTTCTAAATCAAATTCTACAGATTGTTGTTCTAAAATACCTTCTAACTCATTGTTAGACCAACCTTTTAAATAATTACTTTTCTTTGTATATATATCTCTTAAATAGTCAGGATCCCCACCCATATTTCCATAAAAAACTAATACTAATTCATAATCGCCTTTAACAATAGCATCATCTCTTGAAACTGAGTCTATTGCTTTAATAGTTACATGAATATTTACATCTTCTAGTTTTAGTTTAATCAATTCACACATTTTCATACTTTCTGAAGAGTTATCCGTTAATAGTGTGAAAGAATATTCCTTTCCATCTAACAACTCTAAAGCTTTTTGTTTGTTATAATCATATTTGACAACATCCTCATTATAATAAGAACTAAAATTAGGTATATATCCAGCACTTGATTTAAAGGCAACACCTCTATCAATCTTATCAATCAATTCTTGGACATCAATAGCATAAGCGATTGCTTTTCTTAAATTTTTATCTTGCAATTCAACTCTTTTTTCCATATTCATCATTAACCTATAACTATGTAAAGCTGCAACTTGAGATAAAGTGTATTCCTTATTATCGTCATATCGATTAATAAGATCAGGGGAAATAGTTGTTAAATCAATTTCTCCATTTTCAAAAGCTAAAATATTATCACTTACTGGAATCCATTCTATTACGTCAACAGCTTGTTTTAATCCCCAATAATCTTTATTGGCAACAAGTCTATAAGTTCCTAATGCACTATCATAAGACTCTACAATGAAAGGACCACTTCCAACACAATTATCAAATCCTTGATAGTTTTTAGGGTTATCAACATTTTCCCAAATATGTTTAGGTATAATCTTTAAATATCCCAAATGTTCTAAATATGAAACACTAGCAGAAATAGTATGAATTTGAACAGTTTTTTCATTTATAACTTTTACATCATCAATAATGAACTTACCATTTACTATTAATGTATCATAAACTGGTGGATGTTTTTTATAATATTCAATACTAAATTGGACATCATTTGCAGTTAAATCAATTCCATCATGCCATTTTGCCTCTTGCTGCAAATAAAAAGTATATGTTTGACCATCTTCAGATATATCCCAAGCAGAAGCAAGCCAGGGAATTAATCCATCCTCATCACGCTCTAATAATGTATCATAAATTAAAAAAGTTCTAAAAATACCAGGGCCTCTTCTCATATGTTGAAAAGGATTTAATGTCCCTACATTACCTCCAGCTAAATGTAAAACTTTCTCACTCTGATTATTATTCATGTTTTCTGATATTTCACTATTACCATTAGAAAATATAGAAACCAAACTAAAAAACAAAATAATTAAAAAAACTAAGTTTTTTTTCATCTAAAAACTCCTTATCTATGTTAGCATAGATTAACATAAAGTTCAGACAGTATGAATTTAATTATAATAAAAGTCAATAAAATATTTAAAAAAATAACTTTAATGTAAAATATAGCTAATTTTACTATTTTCTACAGAATAATATTTTAGTCTTATCTAACTAAAAAATATAAACTAGCTTTAATAAAAAATTTTAATATGATATTATGTTTGAGAGGTAATTTTATGACAAATACAATAGATAAAAATTTAATCGAAAAATTCAATAATAACTTTAATGCAGATAGGACTAATTTAGTATCTAAAAATGCAGTTATAAATAATGGAATAATGCAAAGTGCTAAATCTATAAATAGTATAATAGAAAACACTCATGAATTTTCAATTGAAGTAAAAACTGGTAAAATAACAAACCAAAAACAATCAGGTAGATGCTGGATGTTTGCAGCACTAAATGTTATGAGATTGGAAATTATGAAAACCCTTAATCTTGAGACTTTTGAACTATCACAAGCCTACCCTTTCTTCTTTGATAAATTAGAAAAAACTAATCACTTTTTAGAAAATATAATTGAAACCAGAGATGAAGATGTTGATTCAAGAGAAGTAGCCTTTTTATTAAAAGACCCTTTAGGCGATGGCGGACAATGGGACATGTTTGCATCCTTAATTGATAAATATGGGGTTGTTCCAAAAACAGTCATGCCTGAAAGTTTTAGCTCTTCTCAATCAAAAGTTATGGACAAATTATTAACTACTAAATTAAGAGAATTTGCATATCAAATTAGAAAAGCAGCTAAGAAAAATACTACTATTGAAGATTTAAGAAATCAAAAAGAAGAAATGTTAAATACTATATATAGAATGCTTAGCATCAGTCTTGGGGAGCCACCAAAAACTTTTACCTTTGAAGTTAAAAATAAAGATAACAAATTCATAAGAGAAACTAATATAAGTCCTAAAGAATTCTATGATAAATATATAAATATGAACATGGATGATTATATTAGTATTATAAATGCACCTACAGATGATAAACCTTTTAACAACACTTTTAGTGTTAAATTTTTAGGAAATGTACAAGGTGGTAGACCTGTTAAATACCTAAATCTTCCAGTTGAAGAATTAAAAGCTTTAGCTATAAAACAATTACAAAATAATGAAGCTGTATGGTTTGGCTCTGATGTTGGACAATCTAGTGATAGAGAGACTGGAATTATGGATTTAGAGATCTATGATTTAAATAATTTATTCAATACAGAATTTAACTTAACTAAAGGGCAAAGACTTGAATATGGTGAAAGTTTAATGACTCACGCTATGGTTTTAACAGGAGTAAATCTTGATGAAAATGGTAAATCAAATAAGTGGAGAGTTGAAAACAGTTGGGGTGATGCTCCAGGTAATAATGGTTATTATGTTATGAGTGATAAATGGTTTAATGAATTTACATATCAAATTGTGATCAACAAAAAACACCTATCAAAAGCTCAACTAGAACTATTAGAAAAAGAACCAATTATATTAAAACCTTGGGATCCAATGGGCTCTTTAGCTTTGTAAAATATAACTTAATACTCATATAAAATTACATAAAAAATATTTTTTATAGAAAACAATATAATAGAGTATTAAATTTTAAAATATAAGTTGTAGAAGTGTTGGCAAAATTATAACTATTTGTTATATTTAGGCACGCACTAAGTATGAGATTATACCAAAAAAAATGCTAATTTTTATTAAAATTAGTATTTTTTGTTGTTTATTTCTTGCTTTTGTTTTATTTTTTATTAACTTTAGGGGTAGTTCAAACAGTTTTGTTTGTGTATAATCTCATAGGTTATAATATAATAAGTAATTAACAAGTCCTTTGACTTGTATCTGATATTTTATTTAGGTCAATGCGACCAAAAAGGAAGAAGATAGCATGATCGCTGATAAACAAATCAAGGAAACAGAAAATTCCTCAGTCGAGTTGTCCATCACATTGACAGCACAATCTATTGAAGATGCTTATACTGCTTTATTAAAAAAGTATGCTAAAGACATCACAATGAAAGGTTTTAGAAAAGGTAAAGCTCCTTTTAGTTTGATTGAAAGAAAATATGGTGAAATGATTCGTGAAGAATCTACATTCAATGAATTAGAAGAAAATTTAAAAGTTGCTTTAGACGAAGTTGAAGACAAATATAAACCACTTGCATTTAGCACTCCAACTTTATTAAACGAAGAAAGCTTAACACCATTCAAACCTAATACAGATTTAACTTATACTGTTAGTTATGATGTAATGCCTCAATTTGAAGTTCCTGAATACAAAGGACTTGAACTAGAAGTTCCTAGTGTAAAGGTTGTTGCTAAAGATGTTAATGCTGAAATTGAAACATTAAGACAACAAAACGCATTTGTTGTAAGTAAAGAAGATGCTGCTGCTGAAGGTGACATCGTTACTGTAGATTTTGCTCAATTAGATGAAGATGGAAATGAAACTGGTGCTTTCAATAAGAAAGACGCAGTTATCACAATTGGTAAAACTCACAACTTCTTTGAATTAGACAAGGACTTCATTGGCATGAAAGCTGGTGAAAGCAAAACTATTGAAAAAGAATTTGCAAAAGATTTTGCTAGTGAAGAATATGCAGGCAAAACTATTTCTATCAAAATTGATATGAAAGAAGTTAAATTTAATGATGTTCCAGAACTTGATGATGAATTTGCACAAGATGTAAATGAAGAATACAAGACAGTTGCTGACTTAAAGAAAGCTACAAAAGCTAAATTACAAGAAAGAGCTGAACAAAAACTTAAAGACTTAAAGTATCAAGCAGTTGTAGATGCTTTAATTGAAAAATGCCCAATTGTTCCACCTAAATCAATGATTGATGCACAAGCTGATCAACAAATCAACAATATTGCAAGATCAAATAATATGGATATGGAAACATTCGCTAAGATTTTTGAAATGCAAGGTCAAACATTAGACCAACTAAAAGAAACATGGACACCTTCCATTATTAAAGATATTAATGTTGGCTTAATTAAAGAAAAGATTAAAGATCTTGAAACTTTCGAAATCAGTGAAGATGAAGTAAAAGAAGCTTTAGGCGATACTTCTTCTTACAAACCCGAACAACTTGATTACCTAAAAGAAATGATTACTGATGAATTAAAACTTCAAAAAGTTAATGATTTCTTAATTGAAAACAACACTTTCACAAAAGGTAAAGAATTAAGCTACGATGAATTAATGAATGGCCCTGTTGCTGAATAATTCAAAATTTGCTTTAATATCAAGGCGGGACTATGTACAGTTCCGCCTTTTTAACACTTTATAGGAGTAATTTATGGACAAAAGCAAAATGCAAACCATGATTCCAATGGTTGTCGAACAATCCGGTGTTGGTGAACGTTCTTACGACATCTTCAGCAGATTACTCAAAGATAGAATTATTTTCTTAGACGGAGAAATTAACGATGCTACAGCTGATTTAGTTGTCGCACAATTAATATTTTTAGAAAGCGAAAACCCTAATAAAGATATTAGTATATATATAAATAGCCCAGGTGGCAGTGTTACCGCTGGTTTAGCAATCTATGATACAATACAATATATTAAACCAGATGTACAAACCATTTGTATGGGTCAAGCTGCAAGCATGGCTGCACTACTATTAGCTGCAGGAGAAAAAGGTAAAAGATTTATTCTTCCTTCTGCAAGAGTTATGATTCACCAACCTTGGGGTGGTGTTGAAGGCCAAGCTACAGATATTGCAATTCATACAAAAGAATTGTTAAGAATAAAAAAACTTTCAATTGATATTTTAGTTGAATGTACAAATAAAGATAGAGAAACTATTGCTTCTGATGTTGAAAGAGATTTCTTCTTAGATGCAAACGAAGCATTAGCTTATGGACTTATTGATAAGATAATGAGGAGATAATATGGCAAGAGGTAGTAAATCTTGTTCTTTTTGTGGCAAGAAAGCTTCTGAATGTAAAAAATTAATTAATGGACCTGGCGTATCAATCTGTGATGAATGTATTGCTACTTGTAATGCCATTCTAAAAGAAGAACCAGTTAGTGAAGAAACTACTCATGGTCTTCCAGAAACCATCCCAACTCCTAAAGAACTTAAAGAATATTTAGATGAATATGTTATCGGCCAAGATGATGCAAAACGTGTATTATCTGTTGCTGTTTATAACCACTATAAAAGAGTAAAATTCCAAGGGAAAATTAAAAAAGAAGGTGTTGAATTAGATAAATCCAATATCTTGATGATTGGACCTACTGGAACAGGTAAAACTCTTCTAGCAAGAACTTTAGCAAAAAAATTAGAAGTTCCTTTTGCAATTGCAGATGCAACTACTCTAACTGAGGCGGGTTATGTTGGTGAAGATGTTGAGAATATTCTATTAAAACTTATTCAAAATGCAAACAATAACATTTCTGCAGCTGAACATGGTATCATTTTTATTGATGAAATTGATAAAATTGCTAAAAAAGGCGAAAATGTTTCAATCACTAGAGATGTTAGTGGTGAAGGTGTTCAACAAGCTTTATTGAAAATTATTGAAGGCACAGTAGCTTCAGTACCACCACAAGGTGGAAGAAAACACCCAAATCAAGAAATGCTTAGAATTGATACAAGCAATATCTTATTCATTTGTGGTGGAGCTTTTGTAGGTTTGGATAAAGTAATTGAAAAGAGAGTTACTTCACACCCAATGGGATTTGGAGCAACAATTCTTTCTCAAGATGAAAAAGATTTGACAAAACTATATAAACAACTACTTCCAGATGACTTAGTAAAATTCGGTTTAATCCCTGAATTTATTGGTCGTTTACCAATACATGTTTCTTTGAATAATCTATCTCAAGAAGATTTAGTTAGAATAGTTTCAGAACCAAAAAATTCTATAATTAGACAATATATTACTTCTTTTAAATTAGAAGAAGTTGAATTAGAATTTGATGATGATGCAGTAACAGCCATAGCTCAAAAAGCTGTTGATCAAAAAACAGGAGCTAGAGGTTTAAGAAGTATTGTTGAAAACATAATGATTTCTATTATGTTTGACATACCAACATATAAAAATGCCAAGAAGGTTGTTTTAACAAAAGAATGTGTTACTGATGGAGTAATGCCAAAAGTTTATTCAGAAACTGGGGAATTAATCAATTTTGATGAAACCGAAACCAAGGAGATCACTGCATAATGGATAGATTTAAATTTCCGCCCTACCCAACAGAAGTTATTGATTTAATAAAAACCAATAAAAACGCCATTGTAATTGGTCACAAAAAACCAGATGGAGATTGTTTCACAAGCCAAATCACTTTAAAATATCTTTTAGAGCAAATTGGCTATGAATCAGTTATCATTGCCAACGATGGTCCTTTTGAAAGAGCGGAATCTAAATCTGTTGAACCTTTGTTTGCTAGAGAAATTACAGATGAGATGTTAATTAATAATCCATTAATCTTTTTAGTAGATTGTGGAGAATTATCCAGAATTGGTTCTCTAGCAGATAAAATAAAAGATAGAACAACTATAGTCATTGACCATCATCAATCTTCCTTAGATATTGGATGGAAATATAGTTATATCTTTACAGACTCAATCTCTAGTACTTTACTTATTCAAAAACTATTTGAAGAATTAAATGTTGAAATAACTCATGAAATTGCCCAAATGTTATTTTTTGGTTTTGCAACTGATAGTGGATTCTTTAAGTTTATTTCTCAGTATAATGGAACTGCAGTTGAAATGGCTGGTGAATTAATTAATAAAGGTGCTGATCCTAGATTAACTTTTGCACAAATGAGTGGTGGACGTTCAATTGATTATGTAAAAAATTTAGCTAAATTAGTTGAAAGAACATCTTTTATTTGTGACAACCAAGTTGCTATTTCCTATTACTACTTAAAAGATGAAAGTGAGTGCCCAAGCGATACCTACTATGGACAACTTTTAAGTGTTGAAAACACAAAAGCAATTATTCTTTTTAAAGAAGTTGAAAATAATAAAGTAGAATTAGGCTTAAGGGTTAATTATAATTGTAGTTTTGATATGAGCAAATTTGCTCAAATCTTTGGTGGCGGTGGTCATGTAAAAGCTTCTGGAGCTACAATTGAAGGCACTATTGAAGAAGTCAGTAAAAAAGTTATTCAAAAAATGGAAGAAGTTTTTGATTGCTAAAAATAGGATTTAATTTTTTATAAATTAAGATCTAATTAAAATATTCAGATTTTGCATTACTTGATATTATAAAGTAATGCATTTTTTTTACCCTAAATAACTCTTAATTTACAGTTTTTAAGATTTACTCCCCCTTCAAAACAAAATCACCTCATCTCTTTTTATTATTTGGCATGATATTTGCTTTATAAAAAACATTAGGAGGATGAATATTTATATTCATTAAAATATATGATTAAAGAAATAGAAAAATTATTAAAAACAAACATTCTTAATGCTTTATACAAAAAGTCTGAAGCTGAAAATTTCATAGGGATTAATACAAGAAAACTTATTAATCAATGCAAATTATTATTATATTGGTATCCTGTAAATATTAATTTATTAACAGAAGAGGAAATTTCTGATTTCTATATTTCAGCACAAACTAGTGTAAGAAATGCTATTTATAATTATAATTGTAAGAATCTATGTTTTAAAATTTATTATCTAAATTATATAAAAATCATTGTTAAATATTACAAATTAAAAACAAATCATGATTTTATATTTAATAATCTAATTTTAGAGACTATCGTAAACCATAGTGATACTTTTGAAAAAGAAACGATATATGATGATGAACAAACAAATCCAATTACAATTGCTAAATTCAAATATAAAGTTGTAAGCGAAGAAAATAGTGAATATTATGAATATTTATCTCATTATAAATTTGATGATTCAAAATCATTAAAAGAATTATTTAATAATGTAATAAATAATATAGCATCACAAGATAAAGATATAAAATTTTTGCACATAGAAAAATACAAAGAAAAAATGAATAAAAAATCAACAAGGAAAAACATTTTACTTTTCTTACTCACTATGCCTGATGCAATTTTAGAAAATTATGTTGAAGAAGTTTCATATTTATTTTCAGTAAAAACTGAAACCATTATATCCTTATTTTCCTCTTGTAGCGAATTATTACAATCAAAATATAAAAGATATAATAAATATACTCAGCTCAATAATAAACATTACAAAAATTATATTATTAGCAATTATAAACTATCATCAAAAATATTTGATGATTCGCAAGTTGAAACCTCATTAAATTGGAATAAAAAAGCAATGATTAATAATGCGCAAAAAATTAGAAAAACACTTAATATACATGTTTCTCAAAGAACTTTAGCAAAAGAATTAGATATAAATAAAGGCACAGTTGCCTCATCCATTAGTGCAGCTAAAAAGTTATTACAAAAGGCAAACTGCGCCTCCTAAGTAATTTATTAATCAAATAAAGCTAAAATACTTTCACTATAAGAAGGATGAGGGTAAATGTCGTGTTTGAAATCGTCTATTGTAGCACCTCTATTTAAAGCATTAACAAAAATATTTATCATATCACTAGATTTTTTACACATGAGAACTGCCCCTTTAAATAAACCTTCTTTAGTGAAGATTAATTTAATAAAACCTTTATTATGATCCTCGACTACTGCTTTAGGATTCGCAATTAAATCTGTTTTTAAAACAATATCACCTTCACTTTGCTCTTTTCCTACCACAGAAATTTCTTCCTCAGTATATATACATTTAGGAACATTATTTATGTTAAATCTTTTATCATTTTCAAATAAATATTTTACTACATTAATTGCACAAGCACTAGCATAATGAGCTAATTGAATACCTTTAACACAGTCCCCTACCGCATAAATATTTTCTAAATTAGTTTGAAACTTTTCATTTATTTCAATAAAGCCTCTATCTTTAATAAGTAAGTTTTGAGGATCCAAACCATTAGTATTAGGACTGCGACCAACACTAGTCAAAACAAAATCACATGGATAACTATCATCTGATGTGTATACACAATTCTTTTCAATTTTATTTACAAATGAATTCAAATAGACTTTAATTCCTAATCTATTCAATTGTTTTTTTAATCGAGTAGCAACTTCATTTTCAAAAGTAGGAATTAATTGATCTTTTGCTTCTAAAATTACAACTTTAATTCCAAGGTTATTCAAAATTGTTGCAATTTCAACGCCGATTACCCCGCCACCAACTATTACAACATTCTTGAATTTACTTAAATCCAAATCTAAAAATTCTTTACTAGAAATACTATTTTCAAAACCAGGTATATTTAATTTTGTAACGGTAGAACCAACACAAATTAAAATATTTTTACTTTCAAATATCTCATCATTTACTTTAATTTGATTTTGATTAACTAAGGAGGCAACTCCAAACACAATATTTACATTATTTTTTTTAAATAAGAATTCTATACCTTTAACCAATCTATTAACAGTTTTATCTTTATTTTGTAAAATTGTTTCATAATTGTAGGTATAATTATCAACAGAAATACCATAAGCTTTAGAATTATTTATTTCTTTAATTTTATTTGTTTGAAAGAGTAAAGATTTTGTTGGAATACATCCATAGTTTAAACAAGTTCCTCCAATTTTATTTTTTTCAATTACTAAAACTTGTTTCCCAAATTTACTTGCATATAAAGCAGCTTCATAACCTGCAGGGCCTGCTCCAACAATTATTAAATCGTACATAATTTTTCCTCTAACATTTCTTTCAAATCATTCTCTATAGTACTATTACTTAATTTAATCTTATCCAATAAAGAATTAGAAAATTCTTGATTAATTAATATTTTTTCAATTTCATCAATTATATCTAAATCCATAATATCACTATTAATTAAGACCTTAATAATAGTATTATCTACAATTTTTAAGTTCAAATCTAAAAGCCCATAGTTAAATCTTTTTTTAATATGAACACCATCAAATGTAAATTTATATAACCAAGAATCACTACTATATTTTTCAATTAATTCATTGTCATAAATTTCTTGATAAGTTAATTCAGCATTAAATACTTTAACAACGCTGTCTTTTAGGCTTCCTTTAATTTTTTCTATATCAATATCTGAAGAAAAAGCACTTAAATTATTAACTCTTTGATGAAAACTTTTTACTCCATGAATTTTTAACTTGGAATCATCTTTTTTTAAATATTTTCCTAAGTGCATTAAATCAACATTTACCAACAAAGTACCATGGTGCAACGAAACGTCTTTTTTATTTAAATAAGCTTGTCCACTAATCTTAAATCCATCAACTAATAAATCATTTCGACCACTAAAATAAGCTTTAATATTAAAAACTTCTAAAGCTTTTTTTATAACTTCAAGATTTTTATTAATATCAAAATTATTTTTTTTTGCTATAAATGTAAAATTTAAATTACCTAAATCATGATAAACAGCGCCCCCACCAGAAGATCTTCTAGCTAATGTAATATTATTTTTTTTCATTAATTCTAAATTACACTGATCTTGGGCACACTGATTTTTACCAATAACAACAGTATCTTTGTTTTGCCATAGATAAAAAATTAATTCATCATTATCAACTAATGACATTAACTTTTCTTCTAAAGATAAGTTTATATAAGGATTATAATTTAAACTTTCATAGTATCTTATTTTCTTAATGTTCATATTTTACTATAGGATTTCTCGCAGCTTTTACTTCATCTAATCTTCTATACTCTGTTGAGAAAGGAGCATTAGTTAAGTCTAGAGTGTTATCTTTTATTTCATTTGATATTTCAATTAACGCATTTATTGCAGCATCTAAAGTTTG
Organism: Sphaerochaetaceae bacterium; assembly: GCA_963678415.1. Taxonomy (GTDB): domain Bacteria; phylum Spirochaetota; class Spirochaetia; order Sphaerochaetales; family Sphaerochaetaceae; genus Pleomorphochaeta. The sequence continues at coordinate 1,077,986 of OY782833.1, forward strand.
TAAACTCTCTGTCTCTGTGGGTTCTATCATCAAAGCTTCATGTACAATTAAAGGGAAATACATTGTTGGAGGATGAATACCAAAATCAATAAGTCTCTTACAAACATCTATAGCTTTAATGCCATATTTTTCTTTATAGTTGGACAAATCAAGTACAAATTCATGCATACAAATTTTATCAAATGCAACATTATAATATTCCTCTAATTTACATCTCATATAGTTTGCATTTAATACTGCATTTTCACTTGCTTCTTTTATACCTTGATAACCTAAATGTTTTACATAAGTTAAAGCTCGAACTAAAACTAAGAAATTACCATAAAATGCTGTAACTTTTCCTAAACTATTTTCAGGTTTTTTAAATTTATAAATATTGTTTTCTTTAATTACTACAGGATTAGGGAGAAATTCAGCTAAGAAAGCTTTACAACCAAAAGCTCCAACACCGGGGCCGCCTCCACCATGTGGAGTAGAAAAAGTCTTATGTAAATTTAAATGGATACAATCAAAACCCATATCACCAGGTTTACAAATCCCCATTATGGCATTTAAATTAGCACCATCATAATAACATAAAGCCCCACAATCATGCACTTTTTTTGTTATTTCTAAAATCCCTGAATCATATAGTCCAAGTGTATTTGGATTTGTTAAAACTAAAGCAGCAACACTATCATCAAGTACTTTATCTAATTGTTCTAAATCTACTAAGCCATCTTTACTTTCAATAGATATAACCTCAAAACCATTCATGGCAGCACTTGCAGGATTTGTTCCATGAGCACTATCTGGAACTATAACTTTAGTTCTTTTGATATCGCCTTTACTATGATGATACTTTTTTATCATCATCAAACCTGTAAATTCTCCATGAGCTCCAGCTCCAGGTTGGAACACCATTTGACTCATACCTGTTATTTCACAAAAAGCCTTATCACTTTCATATATTACTTCTAAAGCACCTTGAATATCTTCAATATCACTATTAGGAGAAATTTCTGTAAAACCTTTTAATGCAGCAGTGGTCTCATTAACTTTAGGATTATATTTCATAGTACATGAACCTAAAGGATAAAAACCATTATCTACTCCAAAGGTTTTCTTTGAAAGATTTGTATAATGTCTTACTAAATCAATTTCAGCAATTTCAGGTAATTTAAGTTCACTATCTCTTTCAAACTTAGAATCAAGCTTGTAATCTCTTATTTCTTGATTAGGTAAAATTGTACATCTATGATCTTTAATAGATTTTTCAAAAATTAACATACTCTTTTTACCTCCGCTAAAATTTTTACAAATTTATCAATATCTTTTTTCTTAATAGCTTCGGTAACACAAACGAGCATTTCATTTTCACTTAGTTTGAAAGGCCCTTGAATACCATTTTCTTTTAATTTCTGATTAATAATATCAATTTTTACATCACTCTTTATTACAAATTCATGGAAAAATTCACTTTTATATTTGCTTTCAAATCCATCAAGTTTTATAATTTGTTCTTGTGCATAATGAGCATTATTAAAACATCTTTTAGCTATTTCTTTAATTCCTGATTTACCCATAGCAGCTAGATAGATTGAACATCTTAAAGCACTTAAGGCTTGATTTGAACAAATACTAGAAGAAGCCTTTTCACGTCTTATATGTTGTTCCCTTGCTTGAAGAGTTAAAACATAAGAAGTTTTATCATTAAGATCTGTTGTCTGTCCAACAATTCTGCCTGGCATTTTTCTTAAATATTTAGTAGACGTTGCAATGAATCCTAAATAAGGACCACCAAAAGCTTGATCTAAGCCTAAAGGTTGAGCTTCACCACATGTAATTTCAACACCCATTTCTCTAGGAGTTTTTAAAAGGCCTAAGGATATAGGATTTACAACTTCAATACATTGAGATTTATTATTTTTAACTATTTCATTAATTGATTGAACATCTTCTATTAGTCCATAAAAATTTGGACTCTGTATAACAAAAGAACTAACCTCTTGGAAATTTTGTTTTAAAATTTCTTCTTTAGACGTTAGTCCCTCTTTTAAATCAATTTCAATAATTTTGATATCTCTTGCAAAAGCATAAGCTTTAATTGCTTCTCTATAGCTAGGATGAACACCTTTAGATACTAATACTACATTCTTATTACGGATTAAACTCATAACAATAGCTTCACAAGTTGCACTAGCACCATCATAAATTGAAGCATTAGTTACATCCATATCACATAAATCACAAATCTCTGTTTGATATTCAAATATAGATTGTAAATTCCCTTGAGATATCTCAGCTTGATAAGGGGTGTAGGAAGTAACAAAACCATTTAAACTACTTAAATGTTTTACAACCTCTGGTATTAAATGTTTATAGCTACCAGCTCCTCGAAAACTTGTTTTATAGACTTTATTTCTATTTGCTTTATCTTCAAAATCCTCTAAAACTTCAAATTCACTTAGTGCAGAATCCAAATTAAGGGGTTCATTAAGATAAACCTTTTCATCAACATCTTTAAATAATTCTTTAATTGATGAAACACCAATAGCCTTTAGCATCTCTTGTTTTTCTTGATTGCTAGTAACTACATAACTCATAATTATTCCCCAATTGTTGCTAAATATTCTTCTTTATCCATTAATTTAACTTTTTCATTAATATTTAATATTCTACAAATCCAATTTTCTTCTGGTGCTTCATTAATTATTTGTGGATTATCAATTACTTCTTGATTAATCTCAACAACATCACCACTAAAAGGAGAATAAAATTCTGATACAGCTTTTACGCTTTCAATATCCCCTAAAGTTTCATTAATTTTAGCTTCAGTTGTATAAATATCTAAATATACTATATCACCAAGTTCCTTAGCGGCATATTCACTTATTCCTACTACGGCTTCTGAATCATTTAAAAACTTTACCCATTCATGTGATTCACAAAATAATATATCCTTTGCCATATAATCCTCCTATTTGGCTCTTTTATAAAAAGGTAATGAAACTATTTTTGCTTTAACAAATCTATTTCTAATTTTAACATCAATAACAGTATTGTCACTCGAATATTTTTTATTAATAATTGCCATTGCACAAGATTTCTTTAGATAAGGAAGTAATGTACCACTTGTAGTCTTCCCTATCAAATCACCATCGACATAAATTTCCATATTTTCTCTGATAATACCCTTATCTAGATTTTCTATACCTACTCTAGTTAAGCCTTTATCAACTATATTATTTTTTCCAATAAAGTCTTGTTTATCTAACTTACAAAAAGAGTCTAGAGCTGTATCTAATGGGGAAATTTCTTCACTCATTTCATGACCGTATAAAGGCATTGATGCTTCTAATCTTAGAGTATCACGAGCACCTAGACCGCAAGGAGTTACTCCTAATTCAATAAGTTTTTTAAAGATTTCTTTTATAGATGTACCATCAGCATATATTTCATAGCCATCTTCGCCTGTATAACCTGTTCTTGAAATAAGCACTTCATGATTTAATACTTTAGCTTTTTCAATAAAAGAATAGTATTTTATTGGTAAATCACTCTCATTAATGATATTTAATAGGATTTCTTTAGATTTAGGACCTTGAATTGCTATTTGAGCGTAATAATCACTTAAATTAGTAATTTTTACGCCTTCAATTTTATGGTCAACTAACCATTTGTAATCTTTGTCTTTATTTGATGCATTAACAACTAATAAAAGTTTTGTCTCATTAATACAATATATTAATAAATCATCAATTATATTTCCATTTTCATTGATTAATAGAGAATATTTTATTCTTGAACTTTTAATTTTGGAAATATCATTACAAATTAAATAATTCATAAATTCAATTGCTTTATTTCCTTCAATCATTATTTCTCCCATATGGGAAACATCAAAAATACCAACATTTTCTCTTACTGCCATATGCTCTTCAACAATAGAAGAATATTGAACTGGCAATAAATAATCTGCAAATTCAACAATTTTACCATTAAGTGCAACATGCTCATCATATAAAGGGGTTTTCTCTCTCATCTTTTTTCCTTTATTATGTTGTTAACTACATATATATTTTAGTAAACAAATAAAATTAATTATATTTTATAGTAAATATATTTTTAATATATTTACCTTTTTGTTCAATTTATCAAACTCTTACACTAAATAGTAAAACATTGAATATTGAGTTTTGCAAGAAAATAATTCAAATTATTTGATTATTACTTGTCTTGATTTTAATCTAATTGTATCTTTGTTTTATGAACTTTATTTTAGCAACAACAAATAATCATAAATATGAAGAATTAAAAGCTTTAATGCCAAATATTAATTTAACTAAAGCTGAAAATATGATTGATGTAGATGAAAATGCACCTACATTTCTAGGTAATGCTTTAATCAAAGCTGAAGCATTATATCAAGTATTAAAAACACCTATTATAGCTGATGACTCTGGTTTATGTGTAGAAGCACTAGATAATAAACCTGGTGTAAAAACTGCAAGATATGGTAGCGATGTATTTAATAGAATTTTAGAAAGTGGGGAAAGAAATGAATATCTATTAAGTAATTTAAAAGATAAAGAAAACAGAAAAGCTAGCTTTGTTTGCACTTTAGTTGCTTATATTTCTCCTAATAGAATTTATACTGTAACTGAAGAAGTTCAAGGTATAATCACTTATGAACAACATGGAATTAATGGCTTTGGTTACGATCCTGTTTTTTACTTACCTGAACTAAAAAAGACTATGGCTGAAATTGATAAATCTGTTAAAGGCCTTTATAGCCATAGAGGTAGAGCTGCTAAAGCTATGAACAAATTACTCGAAAACATAGAATAAGGATAAAATATGAAACGAAATGAAATAAACAAAAATGATACTTGGGATTTAACCCCTTTATTTAAAGACGATGATAGTTTTTATAAAGCCTTAAAAGAATTTGAGAACACAAAAATCTCAGAAGCTGAAGCATTAAAAGGTAAATTAATACTAAGTAAAGAAAGCTTATTAAAGGCTTTTGCTTGGCTTGAACAAAGTGATATTACTTTAGAAAATCTATTCCAATATGCACAATTGAAAGCTTCCTCAGATTCTAGTGATGTAAATAATCTAAAAATGATGAGTGCTGTTTCAACAGTATATACAAAATATGTTTCAGCTCTAGCGTTCTGGGATAGTGAAATATTAAGTTTAGATGATGATACTTTTAATAAATATTTAGCAGACGATGATTTTAAAGATTTGCATGTTACTCTTTTTAGACTAAAAAGACAAAAAGAACATATCTTAGATGAAAAATCTGAAAAGATTTTAGCTGCTCAGATGGAAGTTGGTAGCAAACCAAGTAAGATTTTTAGCGATTTAACAAATGTTGATTTTAAATTTGGGGATATTAATGGAAAACCTTTAACTCAATCAACCTTCACTATTTTCTTAAAAAGTGAAGATGAAGAAATTAGAAAACAAGCTTATTTACAACTATATAATGTTTATAAAGATCATCAATATACTTTAGCAAATGTTTATGAAACATCAATAAAACAAGATATTTTTTCTTCCCAAGTAAGAGGTTACACATCTACAAGAAATAAAAGATTATTTGGCGATAATGTTGATGAAAAAGTTTATGATAATTTAATTGAACAAGTTCATAACGGATTAGATACTCTTCATAAATATTATGGACTTAGAGCGAAATTAATGAACAAAGATAAAATTAAACATTACGATGTTTATACATCTTTAGTTAAAGGTTTTGAAGCTCATCATACTTACAATCAAGCTGTAGATTTAGTAATCAAGGCTTTACAACCTTTAGGAAAAGAATATACAGATAAATTAAAAGCTGGACTAACAAGTGAAAGATGGGTTGATAAATATGAAAATGAAGGAAAAAGAAGTGGTGCCTTCTCAAGTGGTACTTTCACTAGTTTTCCATACATTTTATTAAATTATAAAGAAGATGATTTAAGAGACATATTTACTATGGCTCATGAAGGTGGGCATTCCATGCACTCCTATTACAGTGCAAAAAATAATAATTACTTCAACCATGATTATACAATCTTCGAAGCTGAAGTTGCATCAACTTTCAATGAACAATTAGTAGCAAAATACTTATTTGATAATGCAAAAGATGATAATGAAAAAGCATATATCATTGGCAAACAAATTGAGGATATTATTGCAACTCTATTTAGACAAACTATGTTTGCAGAATATGAACATATCATGCATAAACTAGCTGAAGAAGGCCAACCAATAACAGTTGATGTTATGAGAGGTGAATATAGAAAACTATTAGAATTATACTTTGGTGATAATGTTGAACTACTTGAAGTAAGCGATATGGAAGGACTTAGAATCCCTCATTTCTATACCTCTTATTATGTATATAAATATGCAACAGGTATTTCTGCAGCAATTGCATTAAGCAAAAAAGTATTAAATGGTAATCAAAATGATCTAGATCAATATATGAGCTTCTTAAAAAGCGGTGGCTCCTTATTCCCTATTGATACACTAAAACTTGCAGGTGTAGATATGTCTAAAAAAGAGCCAATAATAGCTGCTGTAAATCATTTCAAAGAATTACTAAAAGAATTTGAAAGCTTAATTTAAAGTTTATTTAAGAGTGGGGACTTATTTTGTTCCCATATTTCTTTATTTGTATTTAAATATGGCATATGGAATAAAAAATCTAACATTAGTTTGCTTGCTCCATATACTATATCATCTTCTGTTTGTTCTAGAAAAGTAAAACAGAAGTTTTTTTTTATTTCATCAATTCCTTTTTCTGGAAATCTTTCACTAATACTCCTTAAAATATTATCATTCCAAATTTCAGAATCACCACCTAAATAAATAGTTCTTGGATTAATTAAAGCATTAGTAAACAATAATTTATCAACATAGTTATCAATAAACAATTTCAAACTAGCTTTGTTATCATTTAGTTGCATTAGCTCTTGGTTATCTATATCAAGTTGCTGGTTTTGTTTCCCCTCTTGGTAAACGAAATTGACAAACTCCCCTGCTTTTGATTCCCAACCTCTAAATAATTCACCTTTTATAATAATTCCCATACCAACACCTAAAACGGGAACACCATCAGGTAATATATGATTATAGTAGGTTCTAACTAAAGAATAGAGAAAACTATCTTGATCATTGTTTATATATTTTATTGCAGCACAATTTGCATCATTTTCTAAATAGATTGGATAGTTTTTATTCTTTATACAATCTTTTATACTTACATCAATAATATCATGAGTTAAACTTTTAATTATCCTAAGACCAGTAAAATCTATAATAGCAGCAACTGATATACAGCCACCTAAAATAGTAGTATTAATGCATTTAGCTTCAATAATTGAAAGAATATAATTAAGGCACTGTATAAACCTTTCTTCTGTTCCTTTAGGAGCAGTAATTATTACATCATCAAAAACTTCCCTAATTGAAGTGAATAAAGATCCATCAATATAGGTAATAATTACATTAAATTCATCAACTAATAAATCAACGCCAAAAACAACACCTGCAGCCTTATTTAATACAATTTGAGTACTCTTTCTTCCTTTAGTATGATTATCACTGCTTACAATTTTTGTATCAACAACTAAATTTAAATCCTTCAATCTATTTAAAGTATAAGTAACTGTTGAAGGTTGCACCTTCAATGCCTTAACTAAATAGTTTCTTGATTTTGGTCCAGTCTTCAATTCTCGTAGAATCTGAGTTGAGTTGATTAGTTTTTGATACTGACTATTTGCCATAATTGTCCTCAATATAATATAAAATTAATTATCAAACTATTAAATTATTCTGTCAATGAAAAAATAAAAAACAGCAGAATTTCATATTTCTAAACAAAATAATAGTATTTTATGTATATATAAAAATCATAAAATACTATATAAATTTTTATTTAATTCTTTATAATATATAAAAATAAATTAGAATTATTAATATAACTAACAAATCTGCAACTTTGGATAAACCTACAAACTTATTTTTTTCATTGACAGAATAAATAATTAGCTACCATACTATCAATAAGTTTTATAACAAAAGGAGTGTTTAATAAAATGAAAAAAAATATTTTTTTACTATTATTATGCTTACTTCTAGTTTTTACTAATAATATTTTCGCAGCAGGAAGTAATGAAGCACAACAAGATACTGTTGTTTTAACTATGGGGTCATGGAGAGCTGATGATGTTGAAGCAATGAATAATTTACTTGATGCTTATAAGAAAGTTGCACCAAATGTAGAAATTGATTTTAAACCAACAAATCCAGCTGATTACAATGCTACATTAAGACTTCAATTAGATTCAGGAACTGGTCCTGATTTGATGTATGCTAGATCTTATGCACCTGGAATTGAATTATATCAAGCAGGATTCTTTGAAGATTGCTCGGATATTGAAGGTCTTTCCAATTTTACAGATTCAAATAAGGCTCCTTGGAGAGCTCCTGATGGCAAGATGTTTGCTGTTCCTTTTGCTGCTGTATCACATGGAGTATATTACAATAAAGATTTATTCAAAAAAGCAAATGTTCAAGTTCCAACTACTTGGGAAGAATTCTTAACAGCTTGTAAAAAACTACAAGATAATGGAATTACTCCATTAGCAAATGGTTTAGCTGACGAATGGGATATTTTCGAAACCTTCTTCTTAGGCGCACTTCCAAACTATATTGGTGGAGCCACAGAAAGAGTAAAATATGAACAAGGTGAATTAAAATTAAACAATGATAAATTTATTAAAGCCTTTAGCGCTATGAGAGATGTTGCTCAATATTGTCCTAAGGGATTTGAATCAGTTACTTATAACGATTCACAAGCATTATTTGCTACATCAAAAGCTGCAATGTTCATTGATGGATCTTGGTCTGTTGGCGTTTACGGTGATGTAGGATTTGATTGGGGAATTTTTGCAATTCCTGCACCAAAAGGAAATGCAACTGCAATTTGTTTCCATCCTGATATGGCAATTACAATGAATACTGCTACAAAATACCCTAAAGAAGCAAAAGCTTTCTTAAGTTGGTTATGTACTGTTGAAGGAGCTACAACTGCTTCTAAATATTTACCAGCAGGATTCTTCCCAATGATTAATGCACCTATAGAAATTGAATTAAAACAAGCAAATGAATTCTTAGCTTTAAATGAAGGAAAACAAACAGATGCTCGTTTCGTATGGCCTGTATTATTAGAATTATATACTCCAATGGATCAAGCTGTAATTAAAGTAATGAAAAAAGAAATTACTCCAACTCAAGCAGCAAACGAAATCCAAAAAGATTATGAAAATCTAAATTTATAATTTCTAATTATTAAGAATCATAGCTGCTAGGAACTTCTTAGCAGCTATTATAGGTCTAACTTATGAAAATAAAAAATAATAAACATCTTTCAATAGAACCAAGTGGCTGGTATTGGATTTTATATATTTTACCCGCATTAATTATTTATGTAATCTTTATGGCTTACCCACTAATGGATTCCTTAAGAGTAAGTTTATATACAGGTAGTACATCAACTACTAGAGAATTTGTTGGTTTTGCAAATTTTAAAAAATTATTTACTGATGATATTATTTCTATTAGATATAAAAATGCTTTTATTCATACCTTTATATTCTTCTTTATAAACATGATTTTCCAAAATGGACTAGGAATCTTGTTTGCAGTAATTATAACAACAAGAACAATGAAATTAAGAAATTTCTATCAAACAATTGTATTTGTTCCAACAACTTTTGCTGTTTTAGTCACTGGATATCTATGGAAATTATTATTAAATCCAGTTTGGTCAGGGGATGCTCTTTTAAAAATTGGATTAGGCTTTTTAGCTCAGCCTTGGTTAGGCTCTAGAAGTACAGCCTTAGTAACTGTTTCTCTTATCTCCTGTTGGCAATGGATGGGAATTCCTACCATGATGTTTGTAGCTGCCCTAAAAAATATTCCACAGGATTGTTTAGAAGTTGCAGCTATTGAAGGCGCTAGCGCTTGGCAAACTTTTATAAAAATTAAAGTACCATTAATAAAACCAGTTATTGGTATGATAACAATTTTAACTTTCGTTAATAACTTCAATGCATTTGATATTATTTTTGCGACAGAAACAGTTAATGGAGCACCTAATTATGCCACTGACTTACTTGGAACCTTCTTCTATAGAATAGGTATTGCAGGAGAACATCCAATAGCAATTGCTGATCCTGGTCTTGGTGCAGCCGTTGCAACAATAACCTTTATTGTTTTGTTAATTGGTGTAATTCCTACCCTAAAATATACAAGCAGGGAGGACTAAAATGGCAAAATCTAAAAGCTTAAAAAAACAAAACAGACATGTCCTCTATCATGTAATTATGATTATTTGGTGCTTTATTGTATTATTTCCTCTTTATGTTTTAGTAATTAATAGTTTCAAAACTAGATTAACTATTTATATAAATCCATTTGGACTACCAAGCAAATTTAATTTTAAGAACTATACTTCAATCTTCCAAGACAGCGATTTTTTAATATATTTTAAAAATAGCTTTGTTGTTGTTATCTTATCCTTATTATTAATGACAACATTTTCTTCAATAGCTGCTTATGCTTTTGCATTTTGGAAAAAGAAAAAAGCTAGAGTATTATTTTTCTTTATGATTGCTGGAATGATGCTTCCAATAAAAATTGCATCAATCAGAATTCTAGAAATAATGAAATTCTTAAATTTATTAAATACTATTTGGTCTTTGATTCCAATATATGTAGCAATGGGAATTCCAATTGGAATCTTTGTATTAACTGAATTTATAAGAGAAATTCCATTAGAATTAACTCAAGCTGCGATAATAGATGGAGCATCTAGATTTAAAATATTTAGATTAATTATTGTCCCATTAATAAAACCAGCTTTATCTACAGTAGCAATTTATAATCTAGTACCATTTTGGAATGACCTTTGGTTCCCTCTTATATTTATCAATGATGAAAAAAGTAAAACTTTATTATTAGGGGTAACTAGACTATTTGGACAATATCAAACTGATTGGTCAAAAGTTCTTGCAGTGTTAACTCTATCAGCAATACCTGTATTATTGTTATATTTATCAATGTCTCGACAATTTATTGAAGGGGTTACAGCTGGAGCTGTTAAAGGTTAAATCAAAACTAATCATTAAAGGGTATGCTTTTTAGCATACCCTCTTTATTTTTCAAATAATAAATAAATATATCTTAAATTTCTTCAAGTTTATATTTTTGACCATCTCCTAAACTAATACCCATTGCTCTAGCAATATTTACCATTTGATGATTGTTTGAAATAAATTTTGTCTTACCAGCAATATCTGATAATTTATTATAAGTAATTTTATTATCTCGTACTGCAACCGTAGTTCCATATTTTCCTTCCAAAGCAAGACGACCTGCAAAACTGCCCATTTCTGAAGATAATAATCTATCATAAGCACTAGGATTACCACCTCTCTGTAAATGACCTGGAACTACAATACGAGTTTCAACATTACATTTTTTCTCAATATAAGCAGCAATAGCTTTAGTTGAAGTTGCTTCATTACCTCTATAAGCAAATCTTTCATCTTTCTTTAGTTTACTTTCAGTTTTTGTCATAGCACCTTCAGCAATTGCTATAATAGAAAAGGCATGCCCATCTTTATTTCTTTGTTCAATCAAAGCCGCAACTTCTTCTGGATCATAAGGGAATTCAGGTAATAAAATAGCATCAGCACCACCTGCAATACCAGCATATAAGGTTAACCAACCAACTTTATTTCCCATCAATTCGATAAACATTGTTCGACCATGACTAGCAGCAGTAGTATGAATTCTATCAATACATTCAGTTGCAATATCAACTGCACTATGGAAGCCAAAAGTTACATCAGTTCCCCAAATATCATTATCAATAGTTTTGGGAAGTCCAATTACATTTAATCCTTCTTGAGATAATAAAGCAGCTGTCTTATGAGTGCCTGCTCCGCCTAAAGTTACTAATAAATCTAAATCCAATTTTTTATAAGTTTTTTTCATTTTATCAATCTTTGAATCACCATTTCGATCTTCAACAGTCATCAATTTATATGGCTGTCTACTAGTACCTAAAATAGTTCCACCAAGATTTAAAATTCCAGAGAAATCTTCTTTTTTTAATATCCTTTGTTCATTATGAATCAAACCATAATAGCCATCTGTAAAACCGTAAAGAGTAACATTTTTCATTTGATTAATAACGTATTTACTAAAACCTCTAATTACAGCATTTAGACCTGGACAGTCGCCACCACTAGTTAGAATACCAATTTTCATAATTTCTCCTTTATTTTTTATTGCTTAACTATATTTTATTCTAAAAATGCAAATAATTAAACAATTTTTTTACATCTAATGCCAAAATAACAATCATGAATAAAACTATCTAACAATTCATTGCCACTATAATCAGTATAAAAACCAGTAATTGAAAACCCTTCTTGAGTTAAACCTCCAACTAAATCTTCTAAGGTATGGCTAAATTCTATAGTATCTTTTTTTTCTATCATTTTTTTTAATTGCTTTTCAGATAAACTTTTAATATCAGAATAAGGAATAGTATAAGTAATTTTTAATTTGTTTTTTAAAACATCTTTTTCTTTGAATAAATATAGAGCTGGATTTGTTACACTTGTTAAAAATATTCCACCCTTTTTTAGAACTCTAAAACATTCTTTATATACTTGTTTGACATTTTTCACAAAACAAGATGATGTTGGATTAAAAATATAATCAAAACTATTATCTTCAAAAACCGATAAATCTTGCATATCACCTTTAATAGTTTTGATTTCTAAATTGAATTTTTCTGCAGTTTCTCTATCTTGATTTAATTGTTCTTCACTAATATCGAATACAGTAACATCATTATTTGCAGCTGCAAAAGCTATAGCCTGTTGCCCTCCGGCACATGCTAATGCAAGGATTTTCTTATTTTTTAAGTCACTAACCCACTCTTTTTTGACGAATTTCATTGGAGTTAAATAAATCTCAAAATCCCCAGCTTTCGCTTTTTTAATTTTCTCTTTACCGAGAGGAATTGTCCAAAAATTATTATTCTCGACCTCATTATCCCATGCTTCAGCATTTATTTTTTGATAAGATTTCATATACACTTATCTTACTCTGCATTGAGAGACTATGCAACCGAGCTAAAAAAACTAAAAAAATATATAAAATTCTATTATCTAATTAAATTATAGATGAAATGAAAGTTGAAATTTCTTTAATAATCTTTTCTAAATTTATAATTGAATCAGCTAAATTATCACATTCAAGACTATGATTAGCATTACTTACTTCAAACAATTTAATACGTTCTTCTTTATTTAATTTTTCTAAATCAAGCATTTTAGAATATTCATCATTAGTACCATAAATAATTAAACTTTTAATATCTGACTCTAAAATAAAATTATTAATATCTGAAGCATAAGTACCAGGTGTAATCCAAACACAACCAAGAGCTTTATCATATAATGTCTTATCTTTTAATAAAGTATAACAAGAAGTTGTGCCTAAAGATTTTCCTATAAACAAAAAATTGTCATAGTCTAAGGATTCAAGAAATTTATCAACATGCTCTAAATCCTTAATAAAAATCTCATCTTGTTCATCTTCGCTTAATCTTAAGAATTTTTTATCTTGATCATAACCTAAATTTATTTGTAGTACGTCGGTTTTCTGTGTATCTAAAAATTTTAAAGTATAGTAAAAAATTGGCATATCTAAATTATAACCAAAGCCACCAAATACGATGGTTAATAAACGATTATCTTTGCTTGATAATTTTGCTTTAGCTGTTGAGCTACTAAGATTTATATCTATATCCATATAAAAACTCATAATACACCGTCCTTATCAAATTAACATTTAATGCTATACCCAGATATAATAAAAAACAAGGATAAAAACTCAAAATCAAAACTAATTATTAATAAGTAAACAAATATTTGCTAAATAGGAATAATAAATATTGTAATAAAAACTACACGAATCTATAATAATAAAAGAATTTAGAGAGGCAAACTAATGTTGTTATTTAATATATTTTTTTTACCATTAATGACTATCATGAGCGGATATATAATAAAAGATTATGATCCAAAGGTTTATAAATATAAACCGAAATACATTAGTCAAAATGGAGTAAACTTAACATTTTTAAAATTTACTGATGCACAATGGGAATATTTTTTAAAAGTTCTTACTAAAAAATATTTTCTGTTATCAGCTGTTTTATCACTAATTTTTAACTTAATTTCACAATTTGTAGTAATAATAATCTTTGAAATAGACCCTATGATACTTAACTTTATCTTTTGGATAATAACAAATATTTCAATTTTTATTTTAATGATTTATAAAACAAAAAAAGTAATAAAAAAATAGATATTTTTATTGCTAAATATAACTACAATATAGCTTAATCTATAATTTTCACTACTTGACGAGAATTATATCTTGGTGTATCTTTCAGTCCATGAATATGTTTTTCTGCGGCTATGGTGGAATTTGGTAGACACGCAAGCTTGAGGTGCTTGTGGGCGAAAGCCTGTGCTGGTTCAAGTCCAGTTGGCCGCATAAAATAATAATACATTTTAAAAAAGAAAAACTCATTTTACTTTATCTTATAAAAAAACATAGAGCCCTAATCTCTATGTTTTTCTTTTCTCTTTTTGTCTAAAAAAGTTCCATTTTTGTAACATATGTTACTTTATTGTTGCACTACATAACAATTAGTGTAATAATAGTTATGTATATATCTAATTTTACACCAAAGAATTAAGGCCACATAATGTACATTCTAAAATTTTTGACTTAAAATTCCAGCTTTTTGACATACTTTTCTAGGCAAAAATGACATTTTTTTCCGTGCTTTTTCGTGTTATTCTTGGTTTTTTCGTGTTTTGTAAACACCTTATAAACGGTTTTTAAACGATTTTTAAACACTAAAAAATCACTTGTTTCCAAGTGATTCTCTTTTTCTAATTCAAGTATGCTATCCAGTTATCAGGCGATAGATACGTTATATTAAACATACTACAGACTTTTATTATCTTACTTGTTAATACTGTATTCTCTAATGAAGTTACTCCATCACATTTTGATATTCCATTTAATGCAGCTCTATATTCTATTTCTTGGCCATCATATTCATTAAATGTACTTGATTCTATATCTAGTGAAGTAATCACTTCTAGGCCCAATTCTTTGAGTATCTTTCTATATTTTTCTATATCTTCTGTATTATGGCTAATAACAAAGATTGTTTTTCCTTTATTCATTTATCTATCCTTAAAACAATTCTAATTGCTTATAATCATCTTCTTCTGTTTCTTCATATAAGTTTTTAATATTCTCTCTATAGTCTGCAGGTAGATTAACAATTTCTTTTGATATTAATAGATCATATACTTCAGGCCATTCTAATATGAAATAATTAATATCTATATCAGAATCTGCGATAAGAAACTTTAAAGGAATTCTTAATAGATTAGCTAAATATGTTGTTGATATTCTATAAGGTAAATTCAACCTATTTAAATCATACCAATCAATCATATCTTCTTCTTTAAGATCTTCTTTTAATTCTTCGAACTTAAAATTATCTATATCCTGGATTACTTCATCAGAGATATATCTATTTTTAGCTTTTAACATTTCTTTAGCTTTTTTCTTACTAATCCCTTTACTAAGTAAAAGGTGGTATTTAACAACCCCCTTTATTTCATGTTCTTCTATATATCTTTTATAAGCAAAAAACTGTTTTGATATTTCATATTTTTGTCTTATATATTCGATAACAGAGAACCAAGGAATTCTATAAACACCACCTATTAATATAGCATCTAATCTACAAAGATATATTGCATTTCTAACCTGACTAGAAGTTAAACCAATAATTGAAGAAACCTCAGGTATTGTTAAAAATTTAAGGCCATTATCAACATAGAGTTGCAGCCTTTTATTAGCTGTTTCAAAATTTACATGATCATCAAATAATAATAGCTGCAATCTATTCCTCCTTATATATTAGCCTACAGTCGCAAAATCCATATTTAATCTATCGTACCCTATTCCTTTTGAATCTCTTATATACAATCTAAAGCAACGATTTGAAGATGTGATTTCTAAACTTTCATTAATCAATTCCATAGCCTTTTTCCATTTGTCATTCTTAATATCATAACTTCTAAGCTCTAGAATCCTTCTTACATCAAGTTTTCCTTGTCTGATTTTGAAAGCTGAAGAAATAATTGTTTTTAATTCAACTGCTGAGTCTTTTGTTAATTCTGTTAGATATTCATCAATAAGAGATTTAGCTAAATTAATTTTTTCATTGAATTCTTGATTGGTTGAATTAGCTATTACAATTTTTATTTGGCCATCAAAGGAAGTTAATGTTACATTGCCTTTCTTTCCACCTAAATTAACATTGTATTCTTGAGCTGCTAATTCCATGAAAGAATCAATTTCTTCCATAGCATCTTTTTTCAAATCTTCCATATTCTTTCTCATTTGAACAACTTTATTACTAACTGATTCAACTACTTCATTCTTTAATTGTTCATATGGTTTTACCATTTCTTCAGGAACTAAATTTCCTAAAGCATTTTCCCAATATTTAACACCATTTATTTCTTTTATAGCCATTTTTTATTCTCCTATATTGTTTGATTTTGACATTCTATTTATCCAACCAATAACAGCTCTTAATTCATTTTTTGAAAGGTTATTTAATGGTTTTCCTTTATATTTAATTCTAACAAATCCATATATCCTCTTTTTGTAGGCAGGGCCAAGAACTTCTTTACCTCTTTCAAAAATCATATGGATTGTTCCCCTATTGCCTTTATCTATTTCTTTTATAATTTCAGGCTTATTTGAAACTGGAACAAATCCTGCTTTTCTAAAGACTTCATACACTTTTTCTAATTCAAAATCTTGAAGATCTTTACAACTCTTTTTTCCTGTTATGGTCTGCAATAGATTTGTATATTCTTCTTTAGAAAATTGTGTATAAATCATTGAATCACAACTTGGACAACTCCCTTCATAAAAAAGCCTTTTGCATTTGGCGCATTTTTTTGCATTTTTACTTGCAACGTGTATCAACTGGATTAACTTTTCTCTTTTCATTTCTTTCTCCTACCATATATTCCTATTGGTTTAGCACTAGAGATTGTTCTAAGCTTATAGATTGGTTTTTGTCCATCTTTTCCAATACGGATAATATCTCCATTCTTTAACCAGGCATTAAGGTCCTTATTTATGCTTACTAAATCAAAGCCTGTTACTCTTTGAATATCTTCAGCTTTAAACGTTTTTAGAATTTGAATAGCTCTCCAAACTGCATCAATTTTTGAAAGCGTATAATCAACCTTTGAGATTAAAACATAGACACCCTTATTTTTTTCAATTGTATTTTTTGCAATTAATCTATCTAAAGCATTTTTAATAGTTTTTCTCTTTACATCAGGAAACGTACTTACTATCGAATCCATCCCTACTTCTTGTTTTGTTTCTAAGTATTTAAGAAGTTGTTGCGAAAAAACTCTTGTTCCAAAAAGCTCTATTCTTTCCTTAGCGGTCAATGGCATGTATTACCTCCATTGTTATTTTGTCCAAACCATTAGAATTCAATACTGATAAAATTTGATGAGCATCATTTACCATTATTCTAAAATCTCCATGACACAATTGAAGAATTCTCTTTAACACTTTTCTGTCATTTGAAATATCTATTGCACAAGATTGGAGATAAAAGTTTGATATATCTTGAAGTGATAAAGGTTGAAATACTAAAGGTTTAGATCTAATCCTTGATTCTAAGCGGGGTAAACTTGTCATTTTACTGCTTAAACTATGCTCTCCAACTAATAGAATTGGTAATTTACATTTTTCATTAATGTTTCTAAGCATTTCTATATTCTTAATTGGAAGTCTATCGGCTTCATCAACAACCAATAACTTTCTATAAACATAACAAGCTTCTTTTATCAATTGGATGTTATTATCAAGTCCACGAGCAGGAGTCCCTTGTAATTGATTTACAATATCTTTAACCATCATTGTTAAAGAATACCCTTCCATATATAAGGAATAGACAGCTCTAGAATTTAAAGCACAAAAGTGTTGAATTGCTGTTGTCTTCCCATATCCTGCATGACCATAAATAACACCTATTGAACTATTTAATGTTGTTTGAGGGGATAATAAATCTCTAGCCAATTCATCAAGATTCATTGTATTTTCAGTAACAATAAAACCATTTGATTTAACTTTAAAAGGACCATTTGCATTAAGGTTTTTATTTAATTCCACATCTTCTTTTTTTAAATATCCCAAAGCAACTAATTTTTCTAAAATCTCTTTATCTTTAGTGTTGTCTGAACCATATTTCTTATTTGCTAATAGAGAAATCATTGATTTTGAAACTCCAACTATTTCTCCCATTTGACTTGTTGATAATCCTGTAATTTCTAAAGCTTTTTTAATACTAATCATATATTCCTCCTATTTATTAAAAACTGCTAATCTTGAAATGGGTATTTTCTTCCCACAATTGAGACAGATACAATATTTTGCAAATTCTTCATTAACAACTACATCAGGCCTTTTTTGTAGTGGATTGAATCTAAGTTCATATACCTCATCCCATTTACTTTTTGCTTCCCTGGTTATTTTATAGATTGCTTTATAACCTTTCTTACTATTGCAATAAGGACATCTATCTATAATTTGATCTTCTTTTTCATATCCATCATTTATTTTAATTATTGATACAGTAAGTTTTGGATCTTCAAATTTCTCTTTAAAATTTAAAGCTGCCTTTTTTGGAAATCTTGTAGCAGCCATTTTTGTTTTAACAAAGGAAATTTGACTATCTTTTATTTTCAAATAAACATTTGCTTTTGTTTCCTTATACTCAAAACTAACTATGTAACTCATTGTTAACCTCCAATTTTTGCTTCTAATGAATTAAAGAACATTTCATATTCTTCATATTCTTCTGTTTGTTTGTATTCTTTCATGAATTGCTCATCTTCTTTTGGTAGAGGAGCACCTTGTATTAACATTTCTAAACACCATTGATATCTTTCTCTTTTAGTAGGTAATAATGGTTTAAATGGTCTAATAACTGTTTTAATTACTTCTTCAGGACCTTTTAACTTCTTAGGTGTTTCTTTAGTTTCTGAACTATTTTCTGCTTGTTTAATTTCAGGAGTAATTGGCTTTTCATAAGTGATCTTTCCAATTGGTTTAACAAGATTGTTAAAGGCTTCTTTAACGCTTTTAATTTGTTGTCTCTTTTCTGATATAGCATTAATCATTGCTCTATCATCAAGCATTGTTACAGCTTTAGAATTAACTTGAACTAAAGGTTTAATTACACCATCAGGAGTAACTGCAAAAGCTAGTTCTCTTTGATGTCTGTTGTATCTAACTTCTAACTTTTGATTATCAAATTTATAGATTCCTGAATCATCAATAGAACCATCTTCAAGCTTTAAATCTTCCCCGATATACCAAATATTATCGATAACGATTCTTCCTCTTGTAACAGCACATTGCTTTCTTTCAGCTAAAGCAAAATCAATGTCAAACTTATCATAGAATTTAGCAACCCAACCTTTTTGTTGTTTTTCTAAAAGCTTTTGCCAAGGACTCATTTTTAAGGTTGCATGTTTTGTTTGTTCATATTCACTTAATACTTGAATACAGACTTCAATAAATTCTTGTTCAGTTAATAATTCATGTTTTTCTTTTTGCTTTTCTAATCTAGCTCTTTCTACTTCATCGACTGCAGCATTAGCACCAGGAGTTGCACATCTACCAGGTATCATTTTTTCATCAAGCATTTTCTCAAAAGTTCTAAAGAATCTTTCAATATCTTTAGCCTTTGCATTTTTTACACCTGCAAATATTCTTCGATGCTTTCTTTTCCATTCAACTTCATTTGTAGCTACATCAACAATTTCACCCTTTTCATCTTCAATTACATAAGTGTTATTATTGGTCTTATAAAGTTCTGAAATATCTGCTGTTCTCATACCTAATTTAATTAGATCATCTACAATCATATTTATTGCTTTAGAACATTCTGAAGTACCATTATCGTTATATGTACAATCAAAAGCACCAAACCTATGAAGTCCTAATCTAAGGCTTTCACGAACTGTATCTGATGAATAATGTTTATCAAAAGCTATTCCATAAATAAGCTTTGTACACATATCTAACCATAGATAACATTCAGGTCTTCTTATTAATCCTGTATCATAATCAGCAATCCAATAGTCAAAGATATGTTGATCTCCAATTACTATTTGGAAAGGATTTAAAGCATCAGCATCACGAGCAATCCAAAAATAATTGTCTAAAGCTCTATTTCCACCAACAGCAAAAGAAATTAATAAAGGGTTAATATCACTTAAAAGAGCATATGCACTTGAAGAACAACCAATATCCCAATCTTTTTCTTTAGCCATTTTCATAACAGCATTTACTGCTGTTTTCTTATTACAAGCACCATGCTGCTTTAAAGCTGCAAGATAATATCCTTGTAAATAATTAATTGCTTCTTTACTCCACTTTTGATTTTTGTTATTATTCTTAGGTCTTCCGACAATACCGAATTCCTTATTTTCTTTTATGATTCGTTGTACAGTTGAAGGAGACACTGAAAAGTAAAAGGCAACTTGTTTTATCCATTCACTTTTCGAAATATTAGAAGGCTTATTGCCTATTTTTTGGGCAATAAGCATTTTTTTTCTTTGTCTATCATCTAATTTTGTACCCATACCAATTAAAGCTTTCTTTTCTACAGCTACTAATTGAGCAGGCTTTGATAAAGCGTTTATTTGAACATCTGCTATTTCAGTATTTTTTATTACAAGAGTTTGCCATTCTGAAGGTAATGAAGTAATTAAAATTTCATAAGATTTTTTATCTTTTAATCTAGTAACAATTGAAGAATCTTTTTTAATTCTTAATTGAATACTTCTTGGAGTTACTCCAACAATTTTAGATAAAGTCTTAACATCAATCCACATTTTAAGAAATTCTCCTTTGATTACCAATATTTTCAATATCTGAATTTATCTCTTTAACCTTTAAGTCCGCTTTTAAAATAAAGCTTCCAAATAATTCAGAAGTCTGAACTAATTCATCCCAAGAAGAATGATTTAAATGTTTAGCTATTTTTCCCTGAATTCTTTCAGAAGTTCTTCTTCCTGTGATGATTTGATTAATTACTGGAACGCTGCAGCCACATAGAGCGGCTAAAGCGGTTTGACTTAATTTCATTTGACTTATTTTCATAACACAGTAAGTATGTAAATTTGAATTTCCCATTATTCACCTTCTTTGCTTATAACTTCCAATTGAAGGACTTTTGCAATTGATAAAGCAATATCATCCCTTTTATCTTCATCGAACATTTCTAAAGCTTTTTCTATATATCTAACGATGTGCATTTGATCCTGAACTGGAGCTTCTTTTGTTGCTACTTCTTTGTACTTTTGACAAAGTTCCATTTGTCGCATAATGTCATCAGGAGTTGGATTATCCATTGTTTTAGATAAGATATTTAAATATTCTCTATCAAATTCAATCGATTCTTTTTGAACTAACTCTTCAGTTAAAAAAGTAGGATGAGTTCTTTCTTCCCATTTTTGATAAGCCATTTCTTGCTTATTATCCCACCCCGCAGGTGTATATTTAGGATTGCTTTTTCTTAAACTATAGACTTCTTCAAATAAATCAGAAATTTTTAATTTCATTTCTTCTACCGAATAGAGTTTATCTTCTGAAGGAGAATAAAGTGATAACCAACGATAAGCTGTAGATTTTGAAAGACCGATTTCATCCAAATATGTTAACCAAGTTTTTCCTTCACTTATTCCCAAATGGGAAGAAGTCCCTACATTATGTGAAGTAGTTCTAACACCTTGACTATTTAAGGATTCTCTAGCCCAATATAATTCTCTTACAATGTCAAGAGAACAGTTCTTAAATTGAGTAACCAAAAACTTAGTTGTTTTAACTGATTCGTCATAATTCCAATTTGAATTAATCTTTTGCAATTCTTTATCCATTTTTTAATTCCTTATTGCGTTAAGCATAAATTAGTGTAATAATAGTTTTATAAGCTAAAATTTTAGCTTAATTAGATATTAACTCAAATAAGATTAAAAGTCAATCTAAATAAGGTTAAAACATGGAAATTAACACACGTTTAAAACAAATAAGGTTAGAAAGAGGCGAATCTCAAACTCAATTTGCTACTTTCTTAGGAATCCCTCAAACTACTTATGCTCCTTATGAAACAGGAAAAAGAGCCCTCCCTGATGCAATAAAGATAAAATTAAGCAAATTAGGAATCAATATACATTGGCTTGTTACTGGTGAGGGGAATATGGTTTTAAATACACCTCAAACAAATCCTACTCTAATAGAGGTTAAAAATGATTCTTGGACTAATACAAAAGGCCAAACATCTACAATAAGCGTTAATAATGATAATCTTTTAGTCCCCATATTGAAAAATAAAGTTTCTGCAGGCCCTGGAGAAGAATGGGATTTAGAAGATTTTACTGAAGAAAAACTCCCTATATTAAAAAGGTTTGTAAGAAGGTTCCCTAAAGAACAATTATTTGCTGCTGAAGTTAGAGGTGATTCAATGACAGGTGTCCAATTATTTGATGGCGACTTAGTTGTATTTGTATCAAACCTAATTGAAGGGGATGGAATATATGTAATATCTGTAGATGGTGAATTATTAGTTAAAAGACTTGAATTTGATCACTTTGATAAAAAGTTAATTATAAAAAGTGAGAACCCTAGATATGAGGTTAAAGTAGTTGACCCCGAAAGGGCTCAAATCTTAGGAAAAGTTGTTGGTTGGTTGCACCATCATCCATATTAAAAAATAAAAATATATAAGGAACCCCTAATGACATTTAATAATATTGAATTACTTGATTATTTAAACAAGAATATTAATATCCATTCATTTACATGTCCTCACTGTAAAACATTTTGCAATTTATATAGTTATCAATATACATTTGACTCTTTTGAAATAGATAAAATCCACTGTGGATGTACAATAAAAGTTAAATGTCCTAACTGTAATAAATATTCATTATATTATATATGGTACACTGGTGAAATAATTGAACAAGGATTTGAAGGAAATGTTCAATATCTAAAAATTACAGAAATTGAAGAAATTAAACAAATTTACCCTAGAGAAAAAACAATTGCTAAAACATTTCCTGATTATGTGCCAAAACAATTAATTACTTTTTATGAAGAAATGTGCGACTTATATCCAGTAAATACTAATGCAACTGCAATATGGGCTAGAAAATGGGTTGAAAAATTCATAATAATAGAAAGTTCAGATATTGAAAAAAAAGATTTAAAGGATAAAACCCTTGATAAAAAAATAGAGCTTTTTAATCAAAATAAAAACACTTCTCTTGATGCCTCCATATTGACTGCACTACGTAGAATTGGAAATAAGACAATTCATATATTCTCTAGTGATGAAGATATTGAAATTTCTCATGAGGATGCATATTTAATAATAAAGAATATCGAATATTTAATTAACTATTTCTATATTGTTCCTCATGAAAAAAAAGAATCAGAAGATGCATTACTAGCTTTAGAAACAACAGTTGTAAATAAATCAAAAGAATTATCAAAACAATAATATTAAAATAACAAAAACTTTGAAAAGGAGTATTAAAGTATGAAAATTTTAGAAAATATTAATACAATTATATCTATAATATGTGGAATTGGCAGTGTAATTATGTTTTTTTGTGCAAAACATCAAAGAGATAAATGTATAGAAATAAAAAATGAAATAAATACTAAAATAGAAAATTTTAATATTTTAACGAAAGAGAATATTACTAATGAAAACATTACTTCTGGGGATGTTGGAATTTTTGACAATAGAAAGACATACAATTAAAAGGTAATACAATATGAATGAATCTATAAAAACTGGAGATATTGGCCTTTTCGATAATAGTAAAACAATAAATCTAAATTTATATAAAGAAGAATTATCTAATATTTCAAAGATCATCAAAGAAATGATAAAAATAAAAAATGAAATAAATAGAGAAATAAAAAAAAGAAGAAAAGTTTATACAATTGAAGATAAATTATCCTTAAATCAAATATCATCAACTTTAGGCGTTGGTATAAAAAAGCATCATATACAGGACTACAGCTTAATTGATGAGGTAATAACAAATATTGAAGAATTTGAGGCAGCAATAAAAACTGAGTTATTTGATTATTATTTTGATAAATATATATATATTTTAATAAATAAAGAAATTGACATAAATGATGAAAGTACTATAAAAATAAATTCTGATATAATATACCTAGAATTAATAGATTCAATAGAAAAAGATATTTTTGAAAATAAATCTTCATCTATTGAAATTGATAAGAGAAAAACTTATTTAAATTCAATTACAGCTTATGTTTTTTATGAATGTAAATTTTTAATACCAATTAAAGAAGAGGAATTATAAACATGTTAGTAAATTATGAAAGTGCCCCAAAAAATTCTATTTTATATTCTTCAAGTATTGTTATTTCTTACCTAAAAAAAAATAATAATAAAAGTGATTATGAAAATTTATTTTCTTTTTGTAAATCTAAAAAAATGGAATATTCAATATTTATATTAACTATAGATTGGTTATATTTAGTTAATATAATAAAACAACTTAATGAATTCAATGAGGTCATTTTATGCGATTAGTTAGCTTAAAAGTATATAAAACTACAAATGATGAAGTAATTAGAGATATTACCTTTAATGAAAAAGGATTATCATTAATTGTCGACGAAGCAAAAACAAAAGGAAGTAGGAGTAATATCGGTAAGACGACAGCAGTTAAAATTATTGACCTATGTCTAGGTGCTAACTCTGTATCAAGTATATATAAAGATAAAGATACAGGTGAAGATCCTATTATAAAAACTTTTCTAAAAGAAAATAAAGTGGTTGCTAAACTAATTTGCCTAATTAATGAAGAAGAACATATTTTCATAAGGGCGCTCTACCCAAATGGAAAAAACTATATTGATGATGTAAAAAAAACAATGCCAGAGTACAAATCATCTTTAAATAAATTATGCTTTGATAATTCAAGCGATGTACCAACAATAAGAGAATTAATGAAGAAATTCATCAGATTAGATTTTTCTAATGAAGATGCTTTATTAAAATTTTTAGGAAATTTTCAAAAAAATTATAAATATCAAGCAATTTATGATTTTTTATTTGGAATTGGAACATCTAAATCTAAAAATATAACTATATTAGAACAAAATGAAATAATTGAAAAAGATATCGAAGCAATTTTTAGAAAGAATAGTATTTCTTCATTAGAAGAATTCTCTACTAAAATTGAATTAGAAGAAAGTGAAGTAAAAAAATTTAAACAAGAATATTCTGAAGTATCTGTAATTGATGATTATAATAAAAAATATGAAGAAATAAAATCTATAGATTCACAAATGCATCAACTTGAAAACAATTTGTCTAATTTAAATTTACAAAAAGATTTAATGGTTGAAAAAATAAAAAAAGAAAAAGAAAAAATTTTTTCTGTTGATATCAATTTATTAAAAAAATTATATGATGAAACAAATTTAATAATTGATTCACCAATAAAGGATTTTGAAGAATTTACTAATTTTCATAATGGAATGGTAAAAAAAAGAATAGAAATGCTTGATGCTGTTTATTCTAATTTACTGTCAACAATTAAAACGCTTACATCTGAGTTAGAACAAATACATGAAAAATACGAATCAAATTATGTTAATTTTAATGTCGAACTAAAAGAAAAATTCGAAGAAAAATATTCAGAATATACAAAAAATAAAATGAATTTAGAAAACTCTAAACAAGATTATGAGTATATTATAAAAAAGCAAAAAGAAATAGCTTTTAATTTATCAAATAAAACTTTACAAGATTCTGATGAAGATAATTTAAAAGATATAACTGATACTTTAAATAAATATTTCAGAAAACTTACAGAGAATATTCTCAGAAAACCTTATGCGATTGTAATAAAACGAGATATTAAAGAAGATGAATTCCCTATTGAAATTATTGGGGCAGAAGGAAAGTTAGGAACTGGCATAAAAAAAGCTATGATTACATGTTTTGATTTTGCTCATGTTAATTTAATTATTGAAAAAAAATATCATATGCCACATTTTCTCATTCATGATAAAATGGAAAATATTCCATTAGAAGAATTAGAAGGGATTATTGCTGAATCAAGAAATTTTGAAGGCCAATATATTCTTCCAATTTTAAGTGATCGCATAGATAGATTTGACATAAAAGATGAAGAAATAATATTAAAATTATCTACTGAAGTTAAATTTTTTAAAGTTTAAGATTTCTATTTCTTATTTCACATCCTCCCATTTTGATACACTTCAAATAGGAGGATTTTTTTATGGAAAAATATATTAATCCAATTTTACTTATTCTTATTCCATTCTTAAATGGCTTTGGAATCATTCTAAAAAAGGCTGCTAAAGATAAGAATAAATCATTTATCAAATCAACAGCACATATTCCATTTTATATATGGTTTATGGCTATTGTCTTTTCAACCCTTATAGGTTTCTTCTATAGCACTAATACAGGACCAAAATTAATATTTGATGCAATTATAATGTATGGAATAATTCAAGGTTCTATTGTTTCTTTTATATCTATGGGCATATACGATACTGTTAGATTAAAGAGGTAAAAATGTGTGGAAAAAGATTAAAACCTTTATACCTTGGCTTATCTCTATTATTTCTACTGTTTTTCTCACTAAATTCTTTACCAGGAAAAAGTCTTCAGGAAATGACAACTCAAGAGCTGCTATTGAAATTGAAGACAAACTCGACAGAAATAGAGAGTCTGCAAGAGAATCAGATAAAAAAATTGACTCTATCAATAACAAACTTGGAGAAGATAAAACCAGAGTTGAATCAATTGAAACTGGACTTTCCAATATTGAAACAGAAGTTAGAGGAAGTTCAGGCGATTCAGAAAACATTGGAGACCTCAACAGAGAAAACCTCGACATTATTCAAGAATTACAAAAAAGAAACGGACAAGACGATTAAGAGTCTGGAGAACCAAAATAAAGCCTTAACTGTAGGCATAACAATATTATCAGTAATATGTATTTTTAACCTTCTAACCTCGCATTAAGCGGGGTTTTTATTTTACCTCTACCCTTTTTGATACTATATGAAAAAGGAGACAAATTTAATGGATTTTTTATCAATTGCAAATAGTTTAGGCCCTATAACTGTGATTATATTGCTTTTAATCATAGTTATTATGCTTTTACAAAAATATAAAGAAATATCTGAAAAAAATGCACAAAATTTAGAAAAACATATCGATGAACAAAAAGAAATCGATAAAGAACAAGAAGACAAAATCAACTTTCTTTCACAGCACTATGTAACAAAAGAAGAAATGTTCCAACAAGTCGGAGGTTGGAGAGCTGAACTTACAGCTGTAAATCAAAACATTTTACATCTAACAGAATTAATATCAACGGAGAATAACAAATAATGGTACTTACAAAAGAAAAAAGAAAAGAATTAAGAGGTTTATTAATAAATTTTTTAAATGACATCTACCCTAACCCAATTCCAAAAGAATCAATCTATGAAACTTTTTATGAATATTGGCCAACAAAAGATATAGACAAAGAATTGGCCTATTTAGTTGATAAGGAATACATAACTGAAAAAGTATTACCTTCTCCTTTTGGTAGATCATTCGATAAAATTAATAATTATAGATTAACTGCTCATGGTAAAGACTTCATTGATGGAACAATTGAGGACTTTGGAATTCAAATAAGGAGATAAACATGGGCAGAAGATCTAAAGCTGATATTTATAATTTAGGTGGAGAGATTGTTGAACTCCACGATAAAGAAAAACTATCACATGAAGAAATTTCTAAGAAAATTCAAGAAGACAAAGGTTTAGATATCTCAAGAGAAGCATCAAGAAGAGCTTATAACTCTTCAAAACTAAAAGCTGAAAAATATGTAATAGCTGCAGAATCTTCAAAGATGATTCTTGATTCAGTTAAAGATGGAACAAATACAGATTTAGTTGAAGCTGCTAATTCAATCCTTATCAATATGATGTATGAAAAAATCTTATCTATAGATTCTATTGATTTTAAAGATGATGCAGCAATGGCTAAGGCTATGAATCAAATAGTTAATTCACAAGTTAAACTTGCAAGCTTTAGATTTACCTTTCAAAAAGGTGTAGAGAAAGCAAAAAACGCTGTTTACGATGCTTTAGCTAAACAATTAGAAAAAGAATATCCTGAACTTTTAGAAAAATTAAAAGAAATAATTATTAACATCGAGGTTGTAGAATAAATGAATGGAGCATTAGCAGAATTAGCAAAAAGAAATAAAGGATTAGAAACTGCTGCACTTGATAAATTTGCTAGAGAAGCAAAAGAAGCAAGACTTAGAAGAGCAGAGAATGACTTTACTTATTTCTGTGAATATTACCTATCTGATTATTTCTTTTGTAAACCTGCTGAATATCAAAAGATATTATATGAAGTAATTCAAAATAGAGAATTAACTGAAGAAAATGCTAATAAATTAAAAAAATTAGTTCCTGCAGAATTTCAATCTACTTTTAAAGCTAGAAAGAATCTTAGAGGAATTATTGATGTAGAGCCTAGAGGACATGGTAAATCAACAAGAATGACTTTTGCCTTCCCTCTTTGGCAACTACTATTTAAAAAATCAAATTTCATAATAATTATTGGAGCTTCAAAAGATGATGCAGAATTACAACTAGAAAATACAAGATTTGCATTAGAAGAAAACGATAAAATTATTGATGATTTTGGACTATTACAGGGAAGTACCTGGAATAAACAATTTTTAAGTTTAAATAATGGAACTGCTATTGTTGCAAGAGGTAAAGGTGGTTCTTTAAGAGGTTTAAGGAAAAGACAATTTAGACCTGATTTAATTATTGTTGATGATACTTTTAAAGATAATGAAGCTGATTCTTCTATGATTAGAGATAAAGTTCATAAGTGGTTTAATAAAACAATTCAACCATTAGGAACTGAAGCTTTAATTGTTATTGTTAATACTATTACAAATGAAGATGATCTCCCTTCTAGATTATTAAAAGATATCAAAGAAAATAGAAAGAAAAATTGGGTGGGATTAAGGTTTTCAGCTGAAATTAAAGAAGGTCAACCATTATGGGCCGAAAGATATACTTGGGATGAATTAAAAACATTACAAAATGATTTAGGTTCAATTGCATATGCTCAAGAGTATTTATCAAGGCCTTTAAGCGATGAAGATAGAATCTTTAAAGCTTCTTGGATTACTAGATGTCAACATAGTGAAATACCAACCTATTTATTCAGAACTGAAGGAATAGACCCCGCAACAGGAGCAAATGATATGAGTGCTGTAGTTGATGGGGGTTATGATAAATCTTCAGGAATAATTTATGTAATATCTTCTCATGGCCAAAAAGAAAGTACAGATACCTTTAAAAGAAGATTAATACAAAGATATAAGCTATTTAGATACAGAAAAGCATATATGGAAGATGTCCAATTTCAAACTGTTTATAAAAAAGAAATAACTAGAGAAGCTCTAAAAGAAGGTATTGCAATACCAATAAAAGGGGTTCATCCAGGTAAAGCAAGCAAATCTATGAGAATGATGTCTATTTCACCATTAGTTGAAAATGGATTAATTGTTTTTGCTCCTGGTAATGAAGAATTAATAGATCAACTTATAGGCTTTCCTTTAGCAGGATTTGATGATTTATGTGATGCTTTTTATTACATGATAAAAGCTATTCAAGAAAACAACGGTAAAAAACTATCTGATTTAAAAATTTTTACAAAAGTAAATAACAAGAAAAACAATATTAGAAGGAGCTTAAATATATGATTCCACTATATAAAATCAAATTTGATAATAGATTAACTCTTAATCAATTAAATGAAGCTATTCAATGGAAAAACTATCAAAATATAACAATAAGAACTTTAAATAACTATTTTTTAGGAGAAAATGAAACTATTTTAAATAGTGATGTTGAGAAAAAAGTCCCTGTACCTTATGGAAGAAAGCTTGTTAAAAGTGTATTAGGCTTTATGTTTAAGGAAGGATCTATTACTTATTCATATCCCGATGATTTAAATGAATTTAAAGAAATGATAACTGATATCTTCTCAAAGAATGATGAAGAGACTGAAAACATAAGAATAGCAAGAGATCAATCAAGATTTGGAAGCGGTTATGAAATTCTATATATAAGCAATAATGAAGGAATTCCTGAATTTTATAGGGTTCCAGCTTCTCAAATAATCCCTGTTTATAGTATGGGAGTAAAACCTAAATTAGCTGCAGGAATTAATGTTTACAACATTTCTAAAAAGCAGCAAAAAATGGAAGTCTATTATCCTAATTTTATTGAAGTTTATATTTCTTCAGGAAGAAGTTGGGATTTAATAGAAACTATCCCTCATCAATTTGGAGAAGTTCCAATAATTGAATACAGAAACAATGAAGAAGGAATGGGAGACATTGAATCTATAATTAAATTAATAGATGCTCATGATGAAATCTTATCCAATGGCCTTAGAGAAGATGGTAAATATGCAGATGCTTTATTAATTCTTAAAAATATTGGAGTAGATGAAGAGACTCTAAACAAAATACAAAATTGGAGAATTCTTGATATTGATGGGGATGGAGAAGCAAATTATCTTACTAAAGAAAGTGCTTATGAAGGAAGAGAAGTTTTAAGAGCTGTAATTGAAAAATTAATCTATTCCATGAGTGGTATTCCTAATCTAGAAGATAAAGATGCAATGTCTCAACAATCAGGTGAAGCTTTAAAATACTTATATGCAACCTTTGAAGTAATGATTGCAGGTGATAAGCAATCAGGCTTTTCTGATGGATTAATGAGAAGATTAAGACTTATTAATAATTATTTAACCTGGCTTGGTAAAAGTAAAGTTAAAATTGATGATATAAATATCAACTGGAAGAGAAATCTACCTAATGAAACAACAATCATTGTTGATAATGCTGTTAAACTATCAGGAATTATTAGTAATAAATCTCTATTTGAACAATTACAAAAAGCTAATTTAATTAAAGATGTTGATGAAGAAGAAAAAAGAGTTAAAGCAGAAAAAAAGGATAATTCAAAAGATTTAACATCTATTAAATTAACAGAAAACGCTTATGCTTAAACTATATGATTCTTTATATAAAGAAGCTCAAATTGCTTTAGCTAGTATTCTAGAAAATGAAGAAAGAGAAATTATTAAAGCCTATGGAATAGCAATCTATAAAACAAGAAAAGAATTAAAAACTCTTTATGGTAAATATAGTAGAAATGGGAAGCTATCTAATGCTGAACTATCAAAATACAATAGATTAACAGGTATACAAAATCAAATAGAAGAAATACTAAATAAAGAAACTTCAGGTATTGGCCCAATGATAGATAAACTTACTTCTTTACAAAGAGAAGAAAGTTTTTATAGACATGGTTATGCAATGGATCAAGGAGGAACTATTGGTTTAAATTGGGGTCAATTTAATGAAGATGCAATTAAAAGTGCTGTTAATAATAAGTTAAGCAAAATATCAGCTAGTGATTTACTAGAAGAAGCAAGACCTGAATTTCTAAATCAAATAAGAAATGAAATAAGTTTATCTACTATTAGAGGAGATAGCTATACAAAGCTATCACAAAGAATAGAACAAATACTTGGAGTTTCTGTTGTTGGTGGTAAAGATGCTATTTATAAAGGTGTTGGTATAGCTGCAAGAGCTTTAAGGATTGCAAGAACAGAAGGACAAAGAGCCCTAGTTGAAGGACAATTAGCATCATATCAAAGAGCTGAAGATATAGGATGTGAAATTGAAGAAATATGGGATGCAACCCTAGATGGTAAAACAAGGCCTGAACATGGAGAACTTGACGGACAAGCAAAAGATACAGAAAAAGGAGGATGGCTTGTCCCAAAAATTGGAATAGTAACAGGCCCTCTTCAATCAGGGGTCGCTTCTTTTGATATTAATTGTAGATGTAGAGTTAGAGGACAAGTTAAAGGCTACCCTCCTACTAAAAGAACTTATAGGGATGAAAATGATAATACAGTTCTTGGAGAATATAAAACATATAAAGAATGGAAAGCTGAACAAATTTCAAATGTTCCTATAAAAAAATATAAAAAAGCTGTAAAAACTAAGAGAAATTATAATTCAGATTTATCTCAAAAAATAGGCACTGAACATTATAACAAAATTCATAATATACTTGATAATTGCAAAGATAAAAAAGTAATAAAACTTTGGGAAAAATATGAAGACAAAGTTTATGTAGGAAGTACTAATATTGCTCCAAATAAAGCTCATTATGCACCTTATTCCAATAAAATTAATTTTAATTTATTAAATACAGCAAAAGGTTCAGACTATGAAGCTAAATATCAAACACTGTTTCATGAATCAGGACATGCTATTGATAGAGCAATAAATAGAGCAAAAGGATTAAATAGAATGAACTATTCATTAACTTATAAAAATGGATTATTCCCTAATACTATTGAAAAAGAAGTTAATGATAGAATTGAAATGATTAATAATAATTTAAAAACTTTATTCAAAGCTCACAAAAATGATTATGAATGGTTATATAAGAATGGAATGTTAAGAAAACATGATTATGATAATTGGAAAATTACAGGACAATTAAAGAAAAATCTTAGGTATTCTGAAAAATATGCTTATAGAAAGCTACAGAAAGAAATTACTAATATTCCTCTTGACTGTAGAGGAAATTTAAGTGATATAATGGAAGGAGCAACGTATGCAAAAATAAAAGCGGGTGTTGGACATGGTGCAAGTTATTGGAAAAAGTTTAAAATAAACGATACTAATAATGGATTAGCAGCAGAAGCTTTTGCAGAAATGATTGATGCTACAATATCAAATGAAAAAAATTTAGATTCAATTCTTAAATATTTCCCTGAATCTTATAAACTATTTAAGAAAATGATTGAGGAGGTTTTATAAAATGGAAAATGATAACATCGAAATATATTTAGATAAATATATTGAAAAATTTGATTCAAACTTCCCCTATTTTTTAGTCAGAGGCATGTCAAAAAATGAAATTATTAAAATTATTAATAAAAGTCTTGAAACTGGAAAACCTTATGAACCTGAAATAGAAGAAGGTTGTTATTATTAATAAGATTAAAATACATATTAAAAATATTAAACAAACGTCCATTAATGGGCGTTTTATTTTTATTGAGTAGCTTATATTGTTCCCTAGCAAATCTTATGGTAATCTATATATAACTGACATATGAAAAACGAACACGTAAAATTTAAAGATAAACAAAAAGAAAAAATAAAATTATATGATGATGTAAAATTAAAAAAAGATGTTTTTTATCAAGATTCAGAAGGCGAATATACTTTTAAAAAAGGTTCCATTGGAACAGTAATTGAAATTGAAAAAACTAAAGACTGCATGGTTGAAATAGATATAAATGATTCAAAGTCTCAAATGACTTTTGGACAACCTTATATACCAATTGAAGATTTAGAATTAATATAAAAAAATTATTAACGTCCAGGAATGGACGTTTTATTTTTGAGTTAACAATATTGTGATATGAGAGGTCCTATGATAATCTATACATAAGTAACATAAGGATACTATCATGCTTAATTATTTATTATATGCAAATTATCAAAAATTCAATTTTCTTTCGAATCTATTCAGTATTGAACATTTAAAAGATTTAGCAGTTATTTTAACAGGACTTGGATCACTTGCAACAATTATCCTAGTAATATATTCAATTAAACAGTTTAAAATTTTTTTTGCAAATTATAAAACACAAAATACACCTAGAGCTGTTCCCAGTATTGAAACCCGCCTATATAAATTTGATGCACAAAAAGAATGGTTATACTTAAAATTTAGTAATATATCAAAAGTACCTATATCTAATATGCAAATTATTATTAATGATGAATGGATTAAAAAAATGGATAATTATATATATGGATTTGAAGAAAATTATTCAAATCTAAAAAAAGACAAAAATATACTTATTAAGGAAAATAATGATATATACTATGATTTATGTATTTTAGAAAATAATATATATTCAGAAATCAAACAATTCCCATTAAATATCAAGATTAATTACTATAATAACAAGAAAACAAAGATTTTAAATTCTGAGAATTTTAATATTGATTTGAATGCCTTAGGACACTCCATATTCAATAAAGATGAGACAATAATTTTAGAACAAAATAAACTAAAAAAATTAGAAGAAATAAATGAAAATATAAAAAGCCTTCAAAATATAACTTATGATTATAATTATCCTCAATTACTTGGTAAAAAATTAGAATTATATTATGAAACTTTTGGTGAGTTTTTCCCTAAACATGTTATAAGAGTAAAAGAAACTACTAAATTAATAAAAGAAATTGATAAATGTCTAAAAACTAAAACAAAATTTGACATTGAAAATTATAAAAAGAATACTTATAAATGTGTTATAAAAATGGTCAAAGCAAAAGACATAAATAAAAAATAATTAATCTGCAAATATTCCATATCTCATTAATCAATTATTAAAGAACCTTTTTTTATTGAACTTTAAAAACAACAATGCTAAAATATATTTAGGAAAACAAACAATATAAAGGAAAATAATAATGGGACAATTAATAATTGAGGGGTTAAATTCTCCTGAGAATTTTATGACTATATCACTTATCATGGGAACTATTTTAGTTCTAATAATTCAATCAATCAAAAATAAAAAATCAAATAGAAATAATGAAACAGCAAATGAATTTGAAGATATACAAACTTTAAAAGAATCTCTAACCCGTATAAAAAATTCAAATTAAAATAAATATCCATAAACGTCTAAATTTATGATTCATAACTAATTTATCAATTTACTTAGGACTACCCGTTTATAAACGTTTATAAACACCTCTCTGTCAACTTTTCAAATCAAGAGACAAAACTAATTCTAAAAATCATTAAGAATCTAGCTTTTTTCTTTATGATAGCCTTTCTATATCTAATTTTAAGAAAGGAGTCCCCTATGGAAAAGGAAATGAAAAGTTTTATTGGTACAAAACTAATCAAAGCAAAACCAATGAATAGAAAAGATTACAATGCTTTAAGAGGATGGACTGTTCCAAGTGATGAAAACCCATCAGATGAAGGTTATCTAGTGGAATACCAAAATCAAACACCAAACGTTAAAGGATTTAATGGTTATGTATCATGGAGTCCAAAGTCAATTTTTGAGGAAACCTATTTAGAGTTAATAACTAATCCTGAATTAAAAACTGACAAACCTTCTATTTCTCAAGAAATGGTTGATAACTTTATAGTAAAAGTTGATACCTCTACCCTTCAAAATAAAACTACTATTGTAATAGCAACTCTAGCTAATGGATTTACAATTGTAGAAAGTTCAACCTGTGTAAGCCCTGAAAACTATAGTGAAGCTATGGGAAGGGATATCTGTTTAAAAAGAATTAAAGAAAAAATTTGGCCTTATTTAGGCTTTATGCTTCAATCGGCTGTAACACCATTAAATACCCCTAAGATTTAACCTATATCACTTTTGATAAACTAAAATCAAATAAATCCAAGGAGGATGTAATGAAATTAAAATTGAAGCAATTATTTGAAGCTCCAACTGATAATTCTGGAAGTGAAGAGAATAACACCCCTAAAGCTCCAGAAAAAAAAGAACCTGAAGATAAAAAAGAATCTCAAAAAAAAGATGATGAGAAAAAAGAACAAACAGAAGAAGAAAAATTAAAACTTCAAATTGCTGCTGAAAAGAAAGCTAGAGAAGCTGCTGAAAAAAAGCTTAAAGAAAAAGAACTTGAAAATTTAAGCGATGATGAAAAGAAAAAAGTTCAAGATGAAGAGAGTAAAAATCAATTACTAAAAGGTCATGAAGATCTTCAACTTGAAAGATTAGGTTTAGATGAATCTTATAGAAGTTTAATTCATGGAAGCACTCCTAATGAAATTAAACAAAAAGCTGAAGCTTTATCTAAAGTAATTAGCACTACAAAAGTTGATACTGAATCAGAAGTCAAAAAAAATGTTTCTAAAACCATTACCCCAGGAGGTGCAGGTGATAGTGATAACGACGGTGAAATGGATTCAGTAGATTATTTTACAGATGTTTTAGGAGGTAAGATTTAATGCCTACATTAAGAGAAATTGCTGTTGAAAGAGCAAAAAGACAACCACATCAAATTGATTCAGTTCTTTGTAACTGTCCAATTTTAGAAACAATAGAATTTGGTCCAACAAACCACGGACTTCAACATGCCTATGAAGAATTAACAAAAGTAACAGGTGGACAATTTGTCCAAATGGATGCCCCTCTTCCATCAGCTGATGCAATGGCTACTTTAAAATTCCAAGATCTAGGAATCTTAGGTTTTAATTTAGAAGCAGGTGTTGATAAAGTAACTCAACTTTATGGTAAAAATGGCTTTGCTAAATATCTAGCAAATAAATCTCCTAAGATTATGACTAAAACATCAATGGCAACAGAAGCTGCTTTAATCTATAATCTTTTACTTCCTTTTGCTCTAAAAAACAAGAAAGTACAAACTGCAGGAGCTACTTCAAACTGCTATTCAGTAATGGCTGTTCGTTGGGTTGAAGATGAATTTGGTGGATTATATGATCCTAATGGTTTTGGTAAAGGTACACTTTTTGAAACTATCCCTTTATCAAATGGAGCTCCATATAAAAATAAGAATGGAATTACTGTTTATGGTGCTGATTTTAAATCTTATTTAGGTTTTTTATTAGCTACAAAAGATAATGTAAGTGTTATTGCAAATATTGATGATACTCATATCCCTACTGCTCTAATGGTTGATACAATGCTTGAAAACGTTAAGGCAGGAGATGTTGGTAAAACATTTATCTTTGGACATCCTCATGCACTAAACTTATTAAAGACTTTGAAAGAAGCAAAATTAAAAATGGGTCCTGGTGATAAAAACTATTCAAGATCTCTTTCATCTTGGGATGGTATTCCTTTAATTGGTTCTTACAACTTCAAGAATGGCTTAGAAGAAAAAGTAGATGTTACAGGCGGTTATGACGTGCAAATTGGTGATGATTTAAGAGTATATGGTGAACAATACTTTAATGCTGCAGCTCTTCCTAAAAATGCAGATGTTACTAGTGAATTTATTTCAACAGGTGAAGGTGGAGCAAATGGAAGTATCTCAATTAAGGCTATTGCAAATACTGCAATTACACTTGCAGATACTAAAAAAGTTACATTTAGTGTTATTGACTCAGATGGAACTCACGAATCAACGCTATTTACTAAAGAACTTACTACTGGAGCTAAAAAGAATACAGTACTATTTGAGTTTGTATTACCTCCACAAGTTCAAGAACTTACAAAAGTAAAAATTGTTAGTGATGATGCTGCTATTACTGGTAAAGTCGATATTTACCCAAGAAGACTTCCTAGATAGGCTTTTTCAATATATATAAACTCCTTAATTTTGGAAGTAGAGAGAAATCTCTACTTCCTTCTTTTTATAAAGTTTAAAATTTCTCCATTTGGGTCTACAATCCATAATCCCGCTGCTTTTATACTTTTATCAGTTTCATCATTTTGATTAATAATGCGAGCAATATTTGTATCAATTTCCCTTACTTTATTATGATTGTCCATTAAATAAGGTATAATAATAGATCTATTATCAACTTCAAGCATTTTTACTCTTTTTTCAAGAACATCATCATAATAAACATTATACCAACAGGGATATTGCTCAATATCATCTTTAAATATATTATTATAATAATCTACTGGTTCTTCTTCTGCTTCAATATCTTTTCTTATTACTAAATTAAAATCTTCTTTATAGACAAATTCAGCTTTACCATTATTAAACAAATTTAACCAATCATATTTATTGGACTCTGTTAAAATTTTTTCTATTATTTCATAATCCATTTCTTTATCCTTAAAATTTTACCATTATATATTTAAAAAGTAATAAAATATTTTCTATTAAACAAATCTTTAAATAAAACTCCTTAGAAATCACACAATCCAAATATAGTACTCTTTTTATATGAGTATAATTACATTAGAAGAATATAAGAAAATGGTTAATTTAAAAGTATCTGATTATGATATTCAGATAACTGAATTAATCTCAATTATTGAAGAAGATATTTTAGCAATCAGAAATAAACCTTGGGATTTAGATAGTAACTATAACCCTATACATCCTTATAATATAAAGATGATTGCAGCTGAAATGATCTCTTATAAAATCAACACGCTTAAAGGTGCTATTGGTTTATCAAGTGAACACTTTGGAGACTATTCTGTTTCTTATTCAGGTAATCTATTTATGGGCTATCCTAAATCTATTACTAGCAGAATAAAAAGATATGGGAAAGTTTTATGAGTGTAGAATCAATGTTTAATAAACAAGCTCAAATTATAAAAAATATATCAAATAGTACTGGTGGATGGAATCCAACAAAAGAAGAGCAATTTATCCCTACTAGATGCAAAATAAGAAGCCTTTCTTCAAGAAATGCTTTCTTTGCTGCTAAAGATGTAATAATTGCAACTCATAGAATTTACTTACCTATTAATACAAATATTACTAGTAAAGACAAAATTAGATATCAGGATAAAGAATTTAAAATAATCTCAGATATTAATAAAGTTGAAAATCAATTTATCCAATTAGATTTAAAGGTTATTGAATGATTAAATTTAAAGATAACAGTCAAACATTTAAAACAGAATTAGGGAAAGTGTTAGATAAAGGATTAACTGAAGCTGCTATTCATGCAGAAGGGAATTGTGTAACTCAAGCTCCAAAAGATACAGGGCACTTAAGAGGTTCTATTTCTTATATAACAAGAATAGCTCAATCCACAAGAGAAACAATTAAAGAATCTATTGATGAAAAAACAAAAGATTTAGCTGCAGGAGATTTCATAAAAGGAGTTGCCTTCTCTGGTGAAGCTTTTGTTGGAACAAATCTTGAATATGCTCCACACGTTGAATATGGAACAGTTATTCAAAGAGCTCAACCTTTTATGAGAGGTGGAATGGATGATTCTAAAGCAGGTATTCAAAGTATTTTAGCTAAAAATCTTACAAATTTAAAAATTGAAAATAAGGAGGATTAATTATGTTAATAGAAAAAGATGTTTTTGAAATGCTATTTAATAATCCTGATTTAAAAAATATCTTCTCAGATAAAATTTATTACTTAGAAGCTGATAAAGAATCTGATTCTCCCTATTTGGTAGTTCAACCAATATTATTAGGTTCAACTAGAGAAGTTAATTTCTTTAAACCATTATTTCAATTAGATATTTACCATAGTGATAAATTTAAAGCTTCAGAAATCGCTGAAGCTGTAATTGATATACTTAAAAATATAAATGGAATCTATGGGAATACTCATTTATCTAAGTTCTTATTAGAAAAAAGACAGCCTTTAAGGCTAGAAAAAGATTTATGGAAAATCCCAGTAGATACAACTTTTAATTGTAAAGGCAATTAATTTTAAACTCAAAAATGGAGGATTATTTTATGAGTAACACATCGTATTATGCAGGAGTTCATATTCCTGGTGGATGTACAGTTTTTGTTGGTGATGATGAAGCTTCTTTGGTTGATATTGGTGTTATCCCAATTGAGACTGATACCAATATTGAAATTACCTATGACAAAGTTAAAATTCAAGGCTCAAAAAGAGAATTAATTTCTAGCTATGTAAAAAACATGAAAGCAAAAGCTGCAACTGAAATTTATCAAATCAGACTTGATATCATTAATAAATTAACTGGTGGAGTTATGAATTTAAATCCAATTTCAGGCTCTATTATTAATGATGAAAATTTCACAGTAAAACCTGGTTGGGATAAAGGACAGCTCTATATTTTACCAGGTCAAAATTCAAATGGTAATAAACAAGCTATCACTTCAATTATTGCAGGTTCTAAAACTCTAGCTGAAGGTACTGATTATATTCAAAGTAAAGA
Source organism: Sphaerochaetaceae bacterium (assembly GCA_963678415.1). GTDB lineage: Bacteria > Spirochaetota > Spirochaetia > Sphaerochaetales > Sphaerochaetaceae > Pleomorphochaeta. The sequence continues at coordinate 1,118,291 of OY782833.1, forward strand.
TGCTTCAGGAAGATGGGGAATTGTAGTTTTAGCAGCATCTACAGCTCTTAGCACTGCTAATTTGAATATTACTTATAGTTACACCCCTGCAACAGCTATTAAAGCTTCAATGGGTAGTGCAAATGTAAGCATTTCTCCAAAGGTAGTAAGATTTTTATTAATGCAAGAAGGTAAGAAATTCCAAGTAACATTATTTGCTGCTCTTATGGAAGGTGGAATTAAATTATCTTTCCCTGGTGTTGATAATGACAAGCCTGCTACCCTTCCAATTTCTATTGAAGGTGATTTGGATTCAAATAGAGCTGAAGGTTCTCAATTATTAGATATTATTGATGAAATTGGAGTTAATTAATAATGGAAAAATACATTGATTTAAATGGCCGTGAAAAACAAATCACGGCCACTATAAAATTGAGTGATACAACATTCCAAATCAAAAGAGTTGTAATCGCTATTAGAGTACTATATTCCAATCATTTAATAAAGATGGGGACCCTCTTTAAAAAAGTTGGAGAGATTAAAGAAGATGATCAAAAAGCTTTAAATGAAATTAACATTTCTATTGACGAATTCAATAAAGAAAAAGAAGAAGTATACGATAAAATCTTGAAATTATTATTAGAAAAGAATGGATATAAATTCAATAAAACTTGGTGGAATGAAAACGCTGATGAACTAGATATAAGAAATTTTATTGAAGAATGTTTGAATAAAGATACAAATACAAGAAGTAAAAAAAAAGTCCTAAAGTAGACTATGAAAAATTATGCAATGCTTTAGGACGGGAATGGAATTATATTACTCCCTCCTATTTTTTTGAAGAAATGGATATATCAGATATTAACAAATTAGTTCCATTTATAGATCCAAAACAATATGCAAAATGTTTTACACCTCTAAAAAAATCAAACAATCTTGAACAAGCAATTAAAGATGGAGTTATTAAAAGGAAATAAGAATGACGAATATTATAGGAACACTTATATATAAAATTACTGGAGATACAAGTGCTTTAGAAACCAATTTAGCAAACTCAAAAAAACAAGTTGTTCAAACTGGTGATTCATTTGTTAAAATGGGTAATAAAATAAAAACAGTTTCTACAACTATTATTTCAGGAGTTCTTGTAAAATCATTAATTCAAGCTTCATCAAGATTACAAGAATTAGATAATAAATTTAATACTGTTTTTAAGGGTATGGAAATTCAAACAAAAGAATTTGTTGATGAATATTCTAAAGCCACATCTAGAGGGGTTATTGATACAAAAGAATTCTTAGCAACTCAACAAGATTTAAGAACAGGATACGGAGATAATATTGAAGCTGCTGCAAAATATTCACAGGCTGTTGTAGGAATCACAAACGATTTAGCATCATTTTCAAATGTTCCAATTAAAGAAGCAATGGCTGCTATGCAATCAGGACTTTCTTATCAATTTGAAGCTTTAAGAAGATTGGGAGTTAGTTTATCAGTTGCTACTATTGAACAAGGAGATTACGCAAAAAGTATTAATAAATCCTGGTTAGAAATGACTAATCTTGAAAAACAGGAAGCTGTTTTATCAGGAGTTGTTTCTCAAAGTAAAAATGCACTTCATCAAAATATACAATTATGGACCGATTATAATTATAAATTAGGTGATGCAGCTCTAACCTCTGATAGCTTTGCAAACTCATCCCAAGGTATGCTTCAATCCCTTGAAGACACAAAAGCAGAAATTGGAAACAACTTAATTCCAATAGCATCTTTATTAAGTTCAACAGTATTAAATATTTCAAGAGGATTTAATGCTTTACCCAATGGCCTTCAATTAGCAACCACAGCTGTTGGAGTATTTGGTATTGCTCTTAAAACATTAAGTACTGGTCCTATTGGAATAGCTATTGGAGCTATTGGAGCTTTAACTGTTCTATTATCAAATATAAAAACAAGCAATGAAAAATTGACTGAAGCAACAACTACTTTAAGTGAACAAAGTAGTCTCTATTCAACTTTAACTAAAAAGTTAACAGGAAATACTCAAGATTTAACTAAAGAAGAAAAAGCCTTATTAGAAGTTAGAAGAGATCTTGCAAAAGCTCAAATTGAAGGCTCTTTAGCAGAACTTTCAAACGCTTATGAAAAACAAGAAGACAAAATTGATTCATATACAAATAAACTTAGAGCTGTTGAAGGAGAATATGAAGCCTTTAAACTAGCAAGAGAAGAAGGAATTGATGCTGTAAAAGAAAAATTTAACTCTTTATTATTAGTTGATGAATTAGAGTCTAAAGAGAGAGCAATGCTTAATGCGCTTCAATCTATTGCTAGTGATGTATCAATGAATCTATATAAAATTAATGATACAACCTTTGATAAATTCTATGCTGATGTTGCAGATAAGTATGAAGAGAAAATGGATGAACTTGCAAAGATGGAAAATCCTCTTAAATCTTCAATTAATGAAATAGCTCTTTCTGTATCAAATGGAATTATAGATATATCAAAATATGAAACTACAAATAAAGGCCTTTATGATGCAATAATGGAGGTTGTAACTTCATTACAAAAAGAAAAGAATAACCAAGATGCAGCTAATACTTCAACAAAAGAAGCTATTAACTTATCAACTGAATATAAGAATAAAATATTTGAAAATATAGCAGCAAAACAAGAAGAAAAAGAGAACTTTAAAAACGCTGCAGCCTTAAAGAAAGTCATTCTAGAAAATGAAAAAAAAGATGCAATTAGAAAATTAGCTCAAGATTATGAATTATTAGGGAAAGATGAAGATATTAATAACCTTTCAATTGCTCAATTAAAAGAGAGAATTTCAGCTAATAAAGCAGCTACTCAAGAACTAAATGAACTCAATATTTATTATAATCAGGAAAAAGAAAAACTTGATAAAGAAGCTAATGATAAAGAACTTGCAGCTATAAAAGAAAAAGAAGATAAGAAAAAAGAAATTGCTAAAACTATTGAAGATAATAATAAAAAATATTCTGATCAATTATCTGATCAGAATGTAGCTATAAATGAAAATAAAGCTGCTGAATTAGAAAGTGTTGGTAAATTTCAAGAAGCTTATAATATTAGAAAGCAATTACTAGAAGATGAATACACTAAAGAAAAAGAGATTTTAAATAAAAAGATAGAAGACGGAACAGCAACCAATCAAGCTTTACTTGATTTAGATAAATACTATGAAAATGAAAAAAGTGTTTTACTTGATACCTCTAATAAAGCTGAAGAAAAATATAATAAAGAAAAAAATGAAAAGCTAGAGAAAGAGAGAAAAGAAACTAGCAAAAAATACTTAGATTTAATTGAAAAACAATCAACTGAAATTAAGAATAAATCAGCTACTGAATTAGAAAGTTTAGGCTATATCGAAAAAGCTTATGATATTAGAAAACGATTAATTTCTGATGAATATGATAAAGAAAAAGAAATACTAAATAAAAAAGTTGAAGATGGAGAAGCTACCAATGAAGATTTAATAAATCTTGATAAATACTATACTCAAAAACAAGTTGATTTATATTATGAAAAAAATGAGAAACTAAAAGAAAATGAAGACAAAACTCAAGACGAAATAAATAAGAAAAAGGAAAAAGCTTTAGCTGATAATATTAAATCTTTAAATTCTTTTATGAATCAATTTAAATCTATGGCTAGTGAAATTTCTTCCTATTTAGATTCATTAAGTGAAAAACAATTAGACGATTTAGAAAAGCAAAAGAATCAGAAACTTGAAGATTTAGGATTAGCTGAAGAGACTCAAAAAGAAACACTTCAAAGAGAATATAATGAAGCAATAAAAAATGGTGATTTAAAACTTGCAAATGAAAAACAAAGAGCTCTAGAAAAGATTAAAGTTGAAGAAGAATTCGATGAGAAGAAAAAGAAGATTGAAATTGAACAAGCTAAGAGAAATAAAGAAATTAAAAAATATGAAGCTTCCATTTCTACCCTTCAAGCTGTAATTGGATTCTTAGCAGATCCAGGAGGATGGCAAGGATTGGCTTTATCGACACTAGCAACTGTTACAGGAGCTGCACAAATTGCAGCAATAGAAGCTACCCCTCTCCCCTCCTATGATGTTGGAGCTTTTAACATTACCGAAGATCATATTGCAAACATACACCAAGGTGAAATTATTGTACCTCCTTCTATGAGTGATTCAATTCGTAAAGGAGAAGCTTATCTTGGTAAGAATGAAAACTCTAATCATGTAGCAATAACAATTATTAATAATACAGGAGCACAAGTTGAAACTTCCCAATCAGAAAATGGGAATATAAAAGAATATAAAATAATGATTGGTAAAGTTGTTAATACTCAAATAAATGAAGGAAGATTCGATAGTGCTCTATCTTCAAGATATGGAATAAGGAGGGATGGATATAATGCTTAATTGGCCTAGTAATTTACCTATATTTGAAATTGATTGGTCCTTAAAAGCTAAGGATAATTTAATAACAAATAAAAGCGAAAGAGGACCTATAAAATCAAGAAAAAAATCAACAGTATCAATAAATATTATATCTGGTCAAATTGAATATTCATCCCAACAATTTATTCAATTTCAAGAGTTTTATAAAAATACAAATGATGGAGCTTCTTCTTTTCTTATAAATGATTTTATAAGTAATAAAGTACAAATTGCTAGATTTAAAGATTGGACAGCAAAAAGAAATGGTGTTAATTCTTTCAATGTTAATTTATCACTAGAGGTAGAAAATAGATAATGGAAGTTTCAATTATACAAGAATTTTACAAAGAACATTCTTCTAGTTTATTTACACAATTACTTGAAATAGTTGGGGAAGATTTTTCATTTTATTTTATAAATGATAATCTTGAATTAACACTAAATAATAAAACCTATATTCCAAGTAATTTTAAATATATACCATCGGAGCCTGAAGCAATTGATTCAAATGCTCAAATAGAAATAGATGATATTGAAAAATCCTTAACTTATTATTTACAAAAGACTACAAAGCCTATAAATGTTCAAATTGGATTAATTGATAGATCTAATCCTTTTGTTTATATTGATGGTCCTTATAATCACAAAGTAAGTAATATTAAAATCCCATCAAATTCATTGATTACTCTTGAATTAATATCAAACAATAGACTTTCTTATAAGATAGGAAATTCAAGTTACAATAATATTAACTTCCCTGGACTTTTTGGATGATAAATTTAACTCCCTATTTTTCACTACAATATAAAGAAAATGGAAGAGAAAAAGATGGTCTTGATTGTTGGGGATTTGTAAGAATCTTTATAAAACAAGAATTAAATATTTCTCTTCCTCTTTTTTCAAATGTAGATGATTTAGAAACACTAGATGTTGCAATTAAAAAATTCACTAAAGTAGAAAATCCAAAACTATATGATTTAGTTGTATTAAAAGGATTAGATAATAATATTACTCATATTGGAGTTTATCTCGATAATTCAATAATTCATATGACTAAAAATGGTGTTACAATTACAAAAATAAATAGAATACAACACTTAATAACGGGGTTTTACTCAATATACCAATAAGATTTCATACTCCATAAATATGCTATTAATATAATTATGAAAGTTAGAATTATATATAATATATTTAATGGTTCATACAATACTTACAATGAATCAAAGCCATATACCATTAAGCAATTAATAAAAAAATACTCCTGCAAAAATTATCAAATATTTGTAAATAATAAACCATGCTTTAATTTAAATAAAAAACTTAAAGAAGATGATTTTATTGTTTTTAGAAATATTCCTAAAGGCCTTACTGCAGGTACAATTGCAACTATTTCTTTAATTGTATCAGTTGTTTCAATTGTTGCAGGAGGTATTGCTTTACATGCAGCATTAAAAGCTTTACCAAATACTAAAAAAATTCAAACATCCCCTAGTTTAAGAGGTTCAAATAATAACTTTAGACAAAATAGTAATATTCCAGTGCTTTTAGGGAATTATAGAGTATATCCTGATTTAGCAGCTCTTCCCTATTCTGTCTATAAAAATGATAAACAATACTTTAGACAATTATTTTGTTTTGGTTATTCAAATACAAATATTGATTTATCTTCAATTAAAATTGGTAATACTCCAATTGATAAATATGAAGGAATTACTGTATATAAGGGTTTATCAAATTATTTTACAGATAGAATAATTGAATCTCAAATAAATTTAGAATTAAAAGAAAATACTCCAATAATTAGAGCAACAGCTTCAAACACAAATAAAATAAGTGTTGGAATCATTGCTCCCTCTGGACTTTTTAAATATAAAAATCAAGATACTAAAGAATCAATTACTTTAAATTACAAAATTGAATATAGAGCACAAAATGAAGAAGCATGGACTTTTGTTAAAGAAGTAAATAGATCAGTATTAAAAGATTGTTATAGAGAAATGCACACTTTCATTCCTTCAGGTTCAGAAACAGGAATATATGAAGTAAGAGTAACAAGACTTAATGAACTCTCTGATGAAACAAAATATGTAGATTCAATTTATTTTGATATTCTTCAAAGTTATACTTTTAACAGCAATACTAATTCTAGCGAAACAGTTTTAAACAGTGATAAATATGCTTTATTAGAAATAGAAATTAAAGCTACAGATCAACTAAGTTCAATTGTTGATGCAATCAATGCTAAAGCAAGTTTAAGCTGTAGAGCTTATACAAACAATGGAACAGGAGCTGCTTATTGGGTTGAGAATGAAACAAATAACCCCGCAGCTATCCTATTATATTTATTAACAAACAAGAATATAAATCCTAGAGCAATTGATGATAATGAAATTGTCTTTAATGAATTTGAAGAGTTTTACAACTTTTGTGAAGAGAACAATTTTTATTGCAACTCCTGGATAACTAGTGATTACACTATTAAAGAAATTTGTGATTTTATTGCCTTATCAAATTTAGCACAGCTAAGAATTGCAGGCGGAAAGATTGGAATTAATATTGATAAAGGTCAACGCTTCCCAACTCAAATGTTTACACCAAGAAACGCTTGGAATTTCTCAATGAATAAAACAATTGATATTCCAACCACTTTTCTTAAATGCAAATATAATGATGAAAAATTAGAATATGCTGAAGTTGAAAGATATATCTCATTAGATGAAGAAGGAAATATTGTTTTTGATGTAGAGCCAACAGAAAATGATGAAACAACAACTATTACTTTCTTTGGAATAACAAACGATGTACAAATTGCAAAAATAGCTAGAGTAAGATTATTAGAAATTACTAAAAGACTAAGGACCTACTCTCTTTCTTGTGATATTGAAGGCCTTCTTTGTGCTAAAGGTGATTTAGTATTAATAGAACATGATTCTTTTTTATTTGGACTTGGAGAAGGAAGAATAATTGATATAAAAGAAAATACATCTGGTATCTATGAAATAGAAATTGATTCAAAAATAAATATGGTTACAAATCAAAATTATGGAATCACAATTAGATCTTCTTCAGGTATTTATCAATCTATCCCGATAATAAATAGAGAAGAAGAAACATCTATTTTAACTTTTGTAACAGCTCAAAATATAAACATACTTGAAAATGATTTAGTTGCAATTGGAATCATAAATAAAGAAACAATCAATGCTTTAGTTACAGATATAAAAAGAAGTGAAAATGAAAACTGTGAAATAACAGCTGTTGATTTTATTCCTGAAATATATGAAGAAGGAGAAATCCCTGAATTTAATCCAGGTATTTCAAAATATCCTGAAAGCTCTATTTTAGATAAAAATTCAAATATCTTTAATGATAATAAATCAATTCCTGGTGTTCCTGGAGAACAAGGTCCAATTGGCCCTCAAGGAGATAAAGGTGATACAGGAGAACAAGGTCCACAAGGAAACAAAGGCGATATAGGAGAACAAGGACCACAAGGTCCAAAAGGTGAAACTGGAGATATTGGCCCAAGAGGACTTCAAGGTTTACAAGGTGAAAAAGGAGACCAAGGAATACAAGGTCCAAAAGGAAATGATGGATTAAATTCTTATAGTCATATTGCCTATGCTGACGATGAAGCAGGTAATGGCTTTTCTCAAAATCCGACGGATAAAGCTTATATTGGATTTTATTATGATCATATAGAAACTGATAGCCAAAACCCTTCAAATTATAAGTGGTCATTAATTAAAGGCTCTAAGGGAGACCAAGGTATTCCAGGACCAACTGGCAACAATGGTCAAACTTCTTATTTCCATACAGCATGGGCTAATAACTCAACTGGAACAAGTGGTTTTTCAACAACAATAAGTATCGATAAATTATATATAGGAACGTACTCTGATTTTATATCTTTAGACAGTACCGACCCAACAAAATACAAATGGGTTAAAGTTAAAGGAGAACCAGGTACTAAGGGGGAAACTGGAGAGACAGGTCCTCAAGGCCCAACAGGTCCACAAGGAAACAAAGGAGATACTGGAGAACAAGGTCCACAAGGTCCAACTGGACCACAAGGAAATAAGGGAGACAAAGGAGATCAAGGTGAAGTTGGACCACAAGGCCCACCAGGAACCCCTGGTTATATTGGTATGTATTCAAATGCAGCTACTCTATATTTAAAAGGATTTGATTCAGTAGGAAATCTAACATCTAGTGTTGGATATTTATATATAGGTAATACAAGATATATTGTTAATGCTTATTCTCAAACTCTAACTAATAACGGAAGAGGATATGTTATATTTGATGGAACTAATGTTAAATTTGTTAAATTAATAGCAAATTCAACATCCTCAAATTGGGTTGAATACAATTCGACAACTACAGTAATTTCAGGAACATTTTGGGTAATTGGTACTTTTAATAAAGAAGGATTAATAATAAGTAATATTCAAGTTATAAGCCCTATTAGTAAACAAAATTATCAAATAAATTACTTTATGGATATTTTAGCCAAAGGTGAATTAGAAGATGTTAATACTTGGGCAAATGCTAATGGAATAAATACAGTAGTTGAGAAAATAGCTATTTTAGAAGCTTTTTTTAATAAAGTATTTGCTAATGAAATCACTATGTCAGAAAGTGGTATTTTAAAATCTTCAAATTATCAAGAAATAGATGGAATACCAAATAAAGGATATAACTTAGAAAGTCAAAATGGTATTATAAAAGCTGTTTTAGCAATATTAAAATCAGCTAGAATTACTGATGCAACCATTACAGGAAACACTACAATAAATCTTGCAGATGGCACAGCATCGATTTTTAAAACTCAATTTGGAACTACAGGTACAGACTTTATGACTGCTCCTGCTAAAACTCGTTGGAAAGCGGCAGATGCTTATAATGTTGTTTCAAAAGGCATCAGTGGAATTGCTTCTTACAATAATGGAATTGAAACTTTTTCTAAATATATTAAAAATGATATATCAGATATTAGAAAATGTCTCAAACTTCTTTATATAGCTAATGGTTATAATCATTATCCATATACTATTAAACAAAAAGGGAAATACAGAATTATAGCTAATGGAGAACATTCAGCTTATGATGATAATTCTGATTATGTAATCAAAATTAATGGGAATCTTATAGCTACCTCTGAAACATCATCTCTAAAATATAAAACAATTACTTATGATGAAATACATGAATTAAATGTAGGTGATATAGTAGATATATATTATTCTAGTTATGACCTACCGTATTATGGTATTTTCCTGTATTTTATAGATGATGCACTTTGTTTACACAATGATGAACTTATTTTATATGGTGACTCTATTACTGTCATAACTGATTTTGTAGCTATATTTAATGATAATAAAGCTTATTCAAATAGACTAACATTAGATTCAGGATTTGATTCAAATAGTTGTATAACTTTATCAAGTATTGACGAATGGTATAATGGATTAAATAATGGTGAAACATTACCTTGTTCGTCAAATAGCGCAATTACAATAAATGGTGAATCTTATATAGCTAAATATATTTCTAGAACATCAGGCCAATTACAAATTACTACAACTACAGGAAATGTATTTACTTTTCCAGCTCCATCAAATGCAAATGAACCATCTAATATTGGTTGGTTTAATATTTCAGGAACAATACATATTGCAGGTGAGCCTAGAGGTTTATTAACGGATAATATTCTTCCTGTAGCAAATGGAAAAGATATAGGTGCAATCAATAATAGATTTGCAACAATTTTTGCCTCTTTACTTGATATTGCAAATATAGCTGCTACAGGGAATATAACAGCTGCAGGGAATATAACAGCATCAGGAAATATATCAGCAAATGAATTACACTCAAATAATTTATATTTACCATTACCAACTACATTGAATACACATCCTAGTTATAGTAATGGAGGATATTTTACATTACCTAATGGTATGATTTTTCAATTTGGTAAGTATATAAGTAATAGTGATAATAATCAATTTTTTAATTTTCCTATTAGCTTTCCAAATGCTTGTTTATCTTGGACTACTTCAGGAAACTGGGTTGGTAATGCAACAGAAACTAATTGTACCCAATCTACATTTAACTTTGACAGGGTTAATGATACAAATGGAGATATATATTTTTATATGATAGCTATAGGGTATTAAGGAGATAATATGTTTTATATAAATAATGATGGTTTAAGATTTCCTAAAGAAATATATGATAAATTGCCTGATGAACAAAAAAAATATTTTGTTTCTTTAAAAGATGAAGATTATCATAATTTAGTTAATAAAAGTAATAATGAAAACAAAGAAATTTTAGTGAAAAATGGGCAGATAATCTTATCAGAAAGAATTGTTACAAAAGAAGATAAATTAAAAAATGAATTAAATTCTTTGCAAGCTTATATGGCTTCTACTGATTGGATTCCCTCTAAATGTTATGATTTAGAATTAAAAGTTAAAGATGAATATCCTGTTGAATATGAAAAAAGGAAATCTGCTCGATTAAGAATACATGAAATAAAACAAATCCTTTATGGCTAATTTTTAGTTGATGCGTTAAGGATTAATTATACATGAAAGAACTTTTTTAGCTTGACTTTATACACCTATTAGGTGTATAATTGTATATAGTTAAGGAGAGAAAAACATGATTTTAACACATACCTCACCAGAAGGAAAAATTAATAAAATAAAAAGTAGAAATGATGATTCTATATTTTTGTTTGATGGCATTTTTGCATCAGAGGGGTGGACTTCTGATTACACAACAAATGCAAATTTTGATACACATTTTGAAATTGATGATGATCTTATAGCTGGTCCAGGGGATGCCGATTTAAATTATGATGAAACTATTAAATTTCTAAAAAAGGAATATCCTAATTTAAATAATAATGAATTAGAAATCTTATATAATTTAGTTGCTGAGGATGAAGATATTAGAGATTTTATTGAAGATGATTGTACAAACATTCCATTTTTACCTATAAAGTATAAAAAACAATATGAGGATAGAGAAGAAGCTTTATACAATATTGATGGAGATATATTAAGTGATTTATCTTGGAAGTTCCAAAATATAAGAGGTCAGATTGCAATTAATCAAGGCTTTTCAGCAATAGCTATGTCTGATGAATTTGGAATTAGTTTTTTCATCCCTTATACCGCAAAATATAAAATAGTTAAAGAGTAAAAATGAAAAGAACAATTCAAGGATTTAGATATGATACAGATAAAGCAAAATCTATTTGTAAATTTGACAATGGATTAAGTGATGATTTTTCTTTTATTTCTGCAACTATTTATAAAACTGTTAGAAGTGGACATTATTTTCTTGCTGGAGAAGGTGGTTCTTTGACTGTTTTTTCAAACCATGATGTGAAAGGGAATAGACAAAAAGGTGAGAAAATAATTCCTATTTCAGAAAAAGACGCTTTAAAAATTATTTCTCAAGTAAAAAAATATAGAAATGAATTATAGTAAATAAAAATTATAGTTTACATTTTAGTTATAACATGAGGCTTTGATTTTTTTATAAATGTAAAATACACTTTATTTATCAAGTTACCCACAACTTTAAAATATTTGAGAATAAGAATATTTAAATAATTATATTTACCTTTCGCAATTAACATCTTATTTTTTCGCGAAATTTTTTATAGCCAACTTTTATTATGATTTGATAAATTAAAAAAAACTAAATTATAACCGTTTAAAACTTTGTTTACTGTTTATAAACTTTTATAAACAAATTTTTAAAAATAAAATTTATTATTATAAAAAATTAAAATTAATAACTATTTCGCTATTTTAACCATTTATTATTGGAATATATTATTCATTATTATTATAATTTACACATAATAAAAATGAACACAAAACAAGCTCAAATAGACTTAACTATAAATGAATTACAAACTCAGCTCCCAACTTTCTTAGGCCTTTATCAAAATTCATATTATCAACTTAAACAAAAAGAAATAGCTACAAGAAGCGTTAATAATGATAATCTCTTAGTCCCTATATTAAAAAGGCTTGTAAGAAGGTTCCCTGAAGAACAATTATTTGCTGATGAAGTTAGAGATGATTCAATAACAGGTGTCCAATTATTTAATGGAGACTTAGTTGTATTTGTATCAAACCTAATTGAAGGTGATGGAATCTATGTAATTTCTGTTGATGGTGAATTATTAGTCAAAAGACTTGAGTTTGATCACTTTGATAAAAAGTTGATTATAAAAAGTGAAAACCCTAGATATGAAGTTAAAGTTGTTGATACTGGAAAAACTCAAATATTTGGAAAAATTGTTGGTTGGTTACATCATCAACCATATTAAAAATTAATATATTATTCAAAAATAAGGAGTACAAAATGGGTAAAGATAACAGTGATTTTTTTGAGGATAAAAAAGAATGGTCAATTGTTAAAGACAATATTTTATCAAATTATTTAAAACCATATTTTATGAAATTAGGTTCTACAAATAAAAAATTAATGTATTTTGATTGTTTTGCTGGGAAAGGCTTATTCAATAATAATAGAAATGAAATACTAGACATTCAGTCAAATATTGTTCCAGAATATTTTGGTTCTCCACTAATTGCAATAAAAAGATATAATGAAGTTTGTAAATCCAAAAAAAAAGAAGTAGATTGTTGGTTTAGTTTTTTTGAAAAGATACATTACATATCACTAGAAAAAAACATAAACGATTTTATCAACAAACTTGATGAATATAACAAAATTAAATTTCTAGTGGATCATGATGATTATAAGCAAGCGATATCTAGTGCAATAAAATACTTTTATTATAGAGTAGATGCTTCAAAAGTATGTACATTTTGTTATATAGATCCTTTTGGGATTAAAGATTTACATATGTCATTATTAGAAACTCTTGCAAAGCAAAATTCTTTTTCCTTAGAATTTTTAATTAATTTTAATTCACATGGCTTTTTTAGAGCGGCCTGTGCAATTTATAAAATTAAAATAAATGAAGAAGATTTAATAAATGAAGAAGATTTAATTGAAGAAGACCCACTCGATATTTATAATTTAAATCAAAAAAAAGGCATACCACTATTAAATTCAATAATGGGTTGTCAAGATTGGATTCCAATTATTGATGACTATAAAAATGGAATAATTGATGGCTATAAAGCAAGAGATAAAATTGTAGATTTATATAAAACTCAAATATCAAATAAACTAAATTTACAATATGTAATTAATATTCCAATAAAATTTAAAGAAAAAGGACCATGTAAATATCATATGATTTTTGCTACCAATCATGAAGATGGGGCATTCATTATGGGAAGCACAATGAAAAGACAAGAACAATATATGGCTTATAAAATATCTTGTGGTCAAGGAGATCTTTTTGCCGAATTAGATAAAGAACAAGAAAGCTCAATAGCTAAAGAAAGAATTAAAGAAATAGTTCGAGATAATCAATCTATAAACGTTACAAAACTTATTGCGATGTATTATAATATTTATGGAATACCAAATTGTGATTTCAACAAAATTATAAGAGAATTGGAAAAAAATAATTCTATTATTATAAGAAGAGAACCTGCACTTACAACAAAAGGTAAAGAAAGAACCTTCATCTATGAAGACAAGTGCAAAAATAAAAGAACATGGGTAGAACTAAAAAAATGAGGTAAATAAATTGGATAAAAAAGATTTAAAATTTGGGACAAAAGAATGGGCTCCTCACAATTTTAATTTTATGAATGGCTGTTCAAATGATTGTGTATACTGTTATGCAAAAGAAATGGCTATAAGGTTTAAAAGAAAAACCTTCGAAAATTGGAAAGAAGAAGAAACTGTTTCTCTAAAAGGTAAATCTTTTAACAAAAAAGAGGGAAATATTATGTTTCCATCTTCTCATGATATTACACCAGGTAATATTGAATTAACTCTAACTATAATAGAAAAACTACTTGAATCAAATAATACATTATTAATTGTTACTAAACCTAATTTCCAATGTATAAAATCTATAATTAATAAATTCGAAGATAAAAAAAATAATATTTTCTTTAGATTTACTATAGGCTCTTCTCAAAATACCGTTTTACAACTTTGGGAACCTAATGCACCAAATTTTACTGATAGATTTAGTTCTTTAAAATTAGCATACAATAAAGGCTTTTCAACAAGTATTTCATGTGAACCTTTATTAGATAATAAGTTTGATATTTTATACAAAATTGTTGAACCATATGTAACTGATTCAATTTGGATTGGTAAAATGAATATGGCTTCACGAAGAGTAAAAATAAATACAAATTCTACATTTCCAATAGAAAAAATAGACGAATTAACAACTTGGCAAAGTGATAAAAACATTATTGATTTATATCTCAAATATAAAAACAATCCAAAAATTCAATGGAAAGAAAGTATAAAAAAAGTTGCAATCGATAATAAGTTGCTTTAAAATAACAAAAAGGAGAAAATATGAATCCAACACCTGTAAAACAAGCACCTAAAGGCCCAAATAAAGATATTGGGATTAATCCTGGCCCAAGAGTTAAGCCTACAATTCCAGCACCTCCAAAAAAAAGTAATAAATAATTAATATTTTAGAAACAATAAAGGTATAAAATATGCCAAACAACAATAAAGATAGAAACAAAAAGCCTTTAAATGAAGTAGTTAATCCTGACCCAAGAGAAAAACTTCCAACGCCTTCAAAACCACAAAAGGGAAAAGAGAAATAAAATGGATAATGACTCAAATCAAGACTCTCAAGAAGAGAAAGAATATAAAAAAAATATTGAATATTATAAAAAAATTGCACATGAAGATTATTTAAAATATAGAGAAATTAGTGCAAATCAGACGAGATTACATGACCAATATCTAATATGGTTAAGCGCTGGTGTTTTAGCAATTGCATTTCCACAAATTCTATCAATAATAGATATTGTAAATTCAACATTTCCTATTTCATTACTTTTATCGGCTGTTTTTCTTATTTTTACACTAATATTATGTTTCCATGGACTCCAACTAAGTACAAAATTACTTGAATTTAGACTAAATACACTAGATTGTATTAGATTAAATGGTGTAGAAAATGAAAAAACTGAATTTAATGATAAAGAAGAACATTGCCTAAGTAAACAAATAAAAATAAATGATATTAAAATTAATGTTTGTTTTACTCTAGGCATAATCTCACTTATTTTCTTCATATCTGTAAATTATAAAATAATAAATACCTAAACAAAAGGTTTAACTTAACATTTATATCCCCCTATTTAATTTACTTTAAACAGGAGGCTTTTTTTTGAAATACTTTATTTAAGTTTATCCTTATTTTCATGCATTTTTTTCATAACAAATCTAGCAATAGGTTGTGCTAATAGAGCCTCTACGGCAAAAGATATTGCAAAATTTCTAGGCCATTTATAAAAAAAGTGAATCAAAGGTTCCTTTGAAATTTGTCTTTGTCCAATCCAAGATCCTACAATTGTTAAAAATATCGAAATTAAAAACACTGAACATAATATATTAACTACTACAAACGAATTAAAACTATCTTTTTCATCAACAATTTTTTTTGTCAAATATTCAGCTGGTTTATAAGTTAACAATACAACTCCAATAACACTAAACCAAATAAAAGGTATAACAGTATAAGTTGATGCCCATATTTCTTTACTAAATTCAAGTTCAAAGCAAGTAATTAAAGGTGCAATAATATTAACTGAGATGATAGAAATTATCATAAGAAAGAGAGCAAACTCATTTTTATTTCTTGGTAATTTTAAATAGAATTCCATAAACTTCTCCTAATTTTTTGCATAAAAAAAAGCACAAGACAAATACTGTCTCATGCTGATTTCTTATACGCATAAATGATAAATAGATAATATCAATATTAATTTACAATTTCAAGATATAAAAAAATCAAATTTAATTAAACTTTTTATCTAATTTATCACTATAAAATTCAATTGCTTTTTTATAAGTCTCAATTGAAGCATCTTTTGATGTCCCTGCAATAATCTTTAATAAAATTTCCATTGATTTCTCATATTCCTGTTTATTATAAAGTGCCATTGCATAAAAAACTTTTAAGGAATTATCATTAAATTCTAAAACAGCTTTTTCAAATAATTCTATTGCTTTATCATACTCACCTATACAACGATAAGTACTACCAAGTCCAAGATAAGCTTCCTTTTTATCTTGGTTTGGAAGACCTAATTCTATAGCTTTTTCATAATAAGAAACGGCTTTAGTTTCTTCTTCCATAATATCAAAACTCCAAGCACATTGATAATTTAATTGAGCATCATCTGGATTTTGCTTTAGTAATTCTAAAATCATTTTATTTGATTCTACAAATTTACCCTTTTTTCTTAATAAAATAGCTTCTTCTAAAGAGGTCATAAATAATCCTTAAATAAAATTAAAACATTGAATAAATCTCTATAAAGAGAAAAGCCAAGGTTTTTCAATAAAATAAATTAAATCCAAAAGCTTTTCATCAAATTGGACATATTCTTTTGGCATTTGAGAATTAATATACCCCTTTTTTACTACAACACTTTGATCGTCATAAAAAACTTTTAAAATATATGAAGCACTATCTGAAGTATGTTTATCTATTTCTGTCCAGGCAGAAAAATCAAATTGATTAAAAAATTCTTCAATCGCTTCTGTACTTATCTCAAATTCATATTTTTTCATTTCACCTAAATAAACCATAGGATATAAACAATGATTAACATGTCCATCAATGGATATTTCTATAGATTGTTTAACATATTGTGGCATTCCATTTTTTTGTATATCTAAAATTATTTCATTTACTTTTTTCATATTTGCTCCTTACTTTAATATAATAATAAACTATTAATCAAAAATTTTAAATTTAAAACGTTAAGAATTCATGCATTACCTTTTTGCTACAATTAATAAAAAGGAGAAAAGAATGAAAAATGCAATTAAAAGAAAAGAATTAAGAGCCTATCTAATTTATTTAATAGACTACAACTATCCAAGTAAATTATCAAAAAACATTATTATTTACGAGTTTAAAGATGAATGGGAAAATAGTGAAATTGAAAAGGAATTAGCTTATTTAGTTGATAAAAAATATTTAATTAAAACTTATTCAAAATTCCTATCTTTAAATAAAGAGAATAAAATAATTAATTTTAAGATAACACCTTTAGGAAGAGATTTAATCGATGGCACGATAATAGATTTAGGAGTTCCAATTTTATTTAATTAAAAAAAATGCACTCCTTCTTGGGTGTCCAAGTTTAGGGGTGCATATCAATTTGGGTAGTATTTTATAAAGCAATAAAAATTACTCTAATGATAATGTTACATCAACACTACCACTACCTAAAATTTGCTTCAACTCTTGCTGAGTGACATCATTAATTTTACCAAGTCTAGTAAAATTCCAAGAGTTAGGAGCATAATAAATTACAAAAGCACTACCTTGGTATAAAATCAAATCACCAGGATCTGTTGTAATTTGTTGATTATTTGTTGGTAATGTTTTTCCAAAGCTACCAACTTTTTCCATATTTGCATAATCTCTCATGCTAATTGTTAAAGGACCTTCAGCTAACATATCTTTAAGTGCAGCAGTAGATGAATTGTCTACCAATGTTGCTGTTAAAACATCATCCCCTATTTTTAACTTTATGATTGAATTATTTTTACTCATTGTATCTTCCTTATTATCATTTTGTTCAACTTTTTCATTTGTAACATCAGTATTTATTGAAATATTTTCTTCACTTACACCACTAGCCTTACAACTTACAGATATCAAAGAAATAATACTAAATAAAATACTAATCATATAAATTCTTTTTCTAGACATTATTAACCTCACTATTTAAGAAGTTTATAATTCACTTCGATAGATAATTAATTCATCTTACAAAGCTATATAAATCAAGGATAACAGCTAGAGTATACTCTAGGTCAAGGAATTATGAAGATTTTTTATAAAATAACTATTATTTAATAAATATTAACACTTGGAAATAATATTTTAAATAACAAAGATAATTAAGTTGTCAAAAAAAACAACAAATCTACATTGACTAATTAATTACTCGTCTATAATATGTTGCACAAGGAGAGATAATATGAAAAAAATACTCAAATCGTTGCTTTTTATAGCTATTATTGCAACAATTTCTTCTGCTTCCCTATTTGCAGAAGGCTATGTAGAAAAACAGAATGTAAAAGTTTTAGTTTTTGGAATGTTTGAAGTGGGAGAAAATGAAGGTGATTTTGCTGGAGAATTTCAACATTTCTATGAAAACTATTTCACTGATGCAACTGCATATGATATTGATGGTTTAAGTGAACCTCTATATCTAAATAGTGATGGTGTTGCAGGTACTGTTGCTGGAATGGGAAAAGCACAAGCAGCATCTACTTTAACTGCAATTTTAAGTAACCCTCAATTTGATTTTTCAAATACATATATTGTAATTTCAGGTTGTTCAGGTATTGATCCAAATGAAGGTACTCTAGGTGATGTTATTATCGCTACTAGTTTAGTTGATTACGAACTAGGTAATTCTTGGGCTGAAAGTGATAACCCAGCTGATGCAGGTAATTCAAGATTTATTAGATCTAATAGTTATGATAATAGTGGCTATTTTGTATGTAATCCTGATTTAGTAAATTGGGCAATCGATATTACAAAAGATGTAAAACTAAGTGATAGTGACGGAGCTATTAGCTACAGAGCTCTATACAACCAAGATGAAACAGTTAAACCTTCAATTCATTCTGGAATTTCTGTAACAGGTGATAATTATTGGCATGGTGAAGCTTCAGCTAAACATGCTCAAGAAGTTTGTAAAGCTTATGATGCAGAAGGTGCATATACAGTAACACAAATGGAAGATAATGCTTTCGGTGTTGTAGCTAAAAACTTTGGCTTAGGCGATAATTTAATTGTAGTTCGTGATGCTGTTAACTTTGATAGACCTCATCAAGGACAAACTGTTGTTGAAAGCTTAAATGCAAGCTCAGGCGCATTCTCAATTGGAATGACAAATGGATTTGAAGTAAGTAAAGTTATAATTGACGCTTTATTAACTAAATAAATTTTAATTATTAATTAATTCATTATTCAGGCTCCTATTAATTTATGGAGCCTGAATTATTTATATATAAATTAATTTTTGATTTATTAACTCAAATATTATATTATTTAACCTAGATACAAAAATATAAGGAAAACACAAATGAAAAAAATCTTATTATTAATCATATTAATAAATATCACATACTTACCTATATTTTCTTCAAACAATGATAACCATTATATTGGACTAGGTTTTGGATATAATTATTATATAACCGATGATACTAATAACCCCACATCTCATGGCCCTAGCCTAGCATTTAAAGGAGAAGATGTGTTTTTTAATAATCCAAACGTATCTCTATTTTCTACTAATATTTTTTCTATTCCATTAGAATATATAAAAAATTATTACTCTGGTATTTATCAAAACTTTTCTATCAATATGGATTCCTTAACTGGAATTAATTACAAGAATACAGTATCAGATAATTTAGATTTATATTTTGGATGCGGATTACATTTTAATTTTTTAGCTTCAGATTTTTTTGACACTTTATCATATAAAGCAGGAATTGGTGTAAATAATGGAATAAAAACAAAACTTACGAATAAATTATATATAGATTTTGAATATAATATATCTTTAGACTTTATGAAATATTTCATAGATAGTGATAATCCAGAAATAAATAATTACTTTGTTTTTGATTATCTTGGGTCAAATAAAAATGCGATACTTATGCTAACTTATAAAATATAAAAAAAGAGATTTGGGCCCTAATTTCCAAATCTCTCTTATTAACATTTTATATTTATTTACAATAAACTTTTATAAATGAATCTGCATTATCTACTTCAACAGTTAATTGTTCTAAAGCAGTCATTATATCTTTAAGATTTTCAGGACTTAAATCTGAAAAATCAAAATTCATACCCTGGTCTTTTAAACCATTATTGATTTGTTCTTGTGCTTCCTTTGGAATTAGTCCTGCAATATTAAAGCCAGCTTTAATTAATGCAAAAGGGACTTTTACAAAAACTTTCCCAGTTTTTTTACCAGCTTCAGTTTCTTTAGGTTCAACATTAACATATAAGAATTTTCCTTCATTTAATTGTTTTTGTTGAATTAATTCACTTTTTTTTGATTGCGCGGCTTCCAATAATTGTTCAGCCTCTTCAACACTTAATTTTCCTTGAGAAAGCATTTCTAAAATTTTTACTCTTTCTTCACTCATAATTAGTACCTCATCTTATATAGATTTTCATATCTTGATCTTGATTTTTTACATCTACACTTAAACCCTTTAAAGAATAAAAGATAGTTGGTAGATTCAAGAACATTTTTAAATAACTCAAAACTTGATTTGATTTTTCTGCGAATAGAAAGAAAAATATGTACACAATAAACGCTAAACAATAAAAAGGTAAAAGTAATATATATAATATTAATAATGGAAATGCAAATTTATAAACATGTCCACTTTTATTACTAAAATGCCCCCAAATTATCATTGCAATCATGATTTAAGCTCCTTTAAGGCTTGTTTAACATCAATTTCCCCAGCTGCAATTTTATCTAAAACATTTGAAACAGAATCGATATCTACATTTTCCTCAATATTAAAATCATATTCATAATTATCTAATTTCTTTGATAATTCATTTAATTTATTTTTTACTGTGGGATAACTAATATTAAAGATTTGTTCCATTTGTTTTATAGAGCCATGTGTCTTTATAAAGGCAGCAATAAATTTTTGATCTTGTTCATTTAATGTTGCAAAATTTGAAAGTTGAAAATCTCCTTCAATAGAAATATTATCTTCAGGGACATATACTTTCTTAATTATAAAACTTTTACCTCTACATAATTCAAATAATTTTTTCCAGCTGTGCATATCTCTTACCTCACACCAACAAAATATCAAAATAATTAAACAAAATCAATAGTAAAATTAATTTTTTTAATATTTTTTCTTAAATAAATTAATTTTATTAATTATATTAATTAAATTTATTAATTTTTCATATAATATAATTGATTTATTAAAATTTATCAAAAAGAATAAAATCTACATTTAAATTTAGAGCTATTAATTTTATAAAATAAATATTAAACTATTAAATATGAGGGAAAAAATGGAAAAATCAAAAGTTTATTACACAACATTTAAAACAACTACATCTGAAAATCTATTACAAAAATTACACCGTTTGATGAAACAAACAGGATTTGAAGGAATTGATTTTACAGATAAGTATGCTGCAATTAAAATTCACTTTGGTGAATTAGGTAATTTAGCATTTTTAAGACCAAATTATGCAAAAGTAGTTGCCGATTATGTTAAAGAGCTTGGAGGAAAAGCTTTTTTAACAGACTGTAACACTCTTTACGTAGGTAGTAGAAAGAATGCTTTAGATCATTTAGATACTGCATATCTAAATGGATTCTCACCTTTACAAACTGGATGTCATGTAATTATTGCTGATGGTCTAAAAGGAACCGACGAAGCAATTGTTCCAATTAATGGGGAATATGTTAAAGAAGCAAAAATTGGTCATGCAATTATGGATGCTGATATTTTAATTTCATTAACCCATTTTAAAGGTCATGAAGTTGCTGGTTTTGGTGGCGCTTTAAAAAATATAGGAATGGGTTCTGGCTCTAGAGCTGGAAAAAGAGAACAACACAGTGCTGGAAAACCTTTTGTTAATCAAGACAATTGTATTGGTTGTAAAGCTTGTCAAAAAATTTGTGCTCATGATGCTCCAATCATTACAAATGGAAAAGCATTTATCGATCATGATAAATGTGTAGGCTGTGGAAGATGTTTAAGCAACTGTCCTAAAAATGCAATTGAAACAGATTTTGAATCAACAACAATTGATTTAAATAGGAAAATTGCTGAATATAGCTTAGCT
Organism: Sphaerochaetaceae bacterium; assembly: GCA_963678415.1. Lineage (GTDB taxonomy): Bacteria > Spirochaetota > Spirochaetia > Sphaerochaetales > Sphaerochaetaceae > Pleomorphochaeta. The sequence continues at coordinate 1,140,760 of OY782833.1, forward strand.
GTATGCAAAGGTAGACCTTGTTTCCATATCTCATTAATTTGTGATGTATCGCCTAATTGTGACTGTCATAGTGAAAATGATATTCCTATCATTCCAGACGTTGGAATGCTAGCTTCATTTGATCCAGTTGCTCTTGATATGGCTTGTGCTGATTTAAGTAATCAAATGCCAATAGTTCCTGGAAGTATTTTAGATGATAATTGTAAACATAATCATCAAGAAAAAATAAGTGATGATCATTTTAAAAATACACATCCAGATACTGAATGGAAATCTTGCATTGAACATGCTGTAAAGATTGGTTTAGGTACAAGTGATTATGAATTAATTACAATTTAATATATTTTTAACTTATATAAATAAAACATAGAGAGCATTAATGCCCTCTATGTTTTTCTTTACGTTTAATCTTAATCATTTCATACTGTTTTTCTTTTTTTAAATCTCTAAACATCTTATGTTTATTTTTTTTCTCAATTTTACTTTGTTCAAATTGTTTCTTAATAGCTTCTTGAGATTTAGTTCCAATTTTAACTTTATCCATTTGCTTTCTTGCATCCCTAATTTTTCTTTTAGGGTTTAATTGTTTTTTCTTTGAATCAATACTAATTGAAGGTGAAAATTTTAAATTAACATAATTATGTAAAATAAAATTCTGCAACTCTTTCTCAGTAGGTTCTTTATAAAAAACAATCCTACAAACTTCTAATTTATTATCAAACTTTCTTTCAATAATACCAACCCAAAACGGGTCCTCAAAAAAAACAGTAAAATCTGCTTCAACAACCATAAAGTCCTCCTAAAAAAACAATAAAGGACGGACAACCAGGAGGAGGGTTACTGACAATAAAATACTGCGCCCGGACTACCAACCGGACTGTGTTTTTACCTTTATTTCATTTGATATATATCAATATAAATATAAAAACTAATTTTTCATAGTCTTCTTTATATAACTCTTTACTATTAAAATTATTATTGCAGGAATTATAAAAATAAAAAAATCAAAATCTGTTATACTTTTCTCTGCAAAAAAAGAAATAATATTAAACCCCAGTACTGAAATAATCATTAAAATACTACCTAATTTTTCTTTAAAAATAGTTATTATTGCACTAAAAATATATAATATAGGTACAAATAAAAATAAAACCCAAGTTGAATAAGATAAATTCCTAAATTCTTCAACATTAAATTCACCTATAAAAAATACAATAAAAAGAAAAGCCATTAATAAAGCAACTATTTTAAATACAATTATAATAATTTTTAGTATCTTATATTTCTTTTCCATTTTTTATCCTTAATATTAATTTTATATTCCATATATAAATATGACAATTAATAAAAACCTAAAATTAAAAATTATTTAATAAAAAACTATTATAACTTAACAAAATTAAAGCAAAAATAATAGGTGCTACAAAATTGTAACACCTATTATCTTTTCATATAACAATAAAACAAATTAATTTAATTTGTCTTTAAGCATAATAATTTGAGACTTTGTTAAGCCAATCTTCATTAAATAATTTTCTGCAATTATTGATAAATTACTATCATTAACTTCAATCCCTTGTGAAATACTCTTTAACATATTGTATGGAGTATCAGCTATGTAATTATATTGAGCACTACCCTCTTTTACACCATAGTAATTTAGATAGCTTAACATATAATCCTTTTGAATTTCATCCAAAGAAGCATTCATCAATGATTCTAATAATACAGCTGCAAAACCAGCTCTATCTTTTCCTTCATTACAATGAATAAGATAAGGACCATCATTTTCTGCTAAGAAAATTAAACCTTTTGCTAATTTAGCTCCAAATTCTTCAGAAGTATAATCAACATCCATATCCAATAATATTACATGACCTTGATTAAACATTTGTTTATACCAAACTATGGTACCCATATTTTCATTTAAACTTTCTTCACTATCAGCTAAATTAATTATAGTTTTTATTCCATACTTTTGAGCTAAAGTTTCAGCATAAGGAGCTCTTGCATCTCCTAATGCAGGATTACAGGATCTATAAACAATTCCACTCTTTATATCTCCAGCTTTAATAGTTCTAAAGTTTGCAAAAATTTCATCGGAGGCATAATCTTCTCTATTTTCAGATTTTGTTAAATGTCTTGTTTCATATTCTAATAAATAAGCACCTTTATCAGACATACTAATAGATATCATTGTGCCTTCACTTGCACCAGTTTTTTTCAAACAGTTACCATAGTTTATTGCAAAATAAACTTTATCTTCTTTAATTCTAATTAAGAAATTTCCTACATCTACATCACTATATGTAGAAACAATTGGTGCTAGATAAGAAGTCCCCCCTACTTTTATCTCAACGATATCGCCATATTCATATCCAGCATTCATTAAACTTGTAGCACTTAAATCTGTTTCCAAGTTACCATATTTATCTGCAGCGACAATTGATGAATCTAATACTTGATAACTTACGACTTGCTTTTCAACTACACTTTGATTTGATGAATCAAAAGTAGAGCAACTAGATAACACTATTGCGATTGTTAACAAAAGCAATAAAATCGATCTTGAAATTTTTTTCATACCTTTTTTTCCTCTTAAATGATAGGTTACTATTATCTTACTAGATATAAATATTATCAAGTATAAGAAATAAAAAACTTCGTTGAAATTATTTTTCACACAATAAAGTTAGCTTTATATAACTTTTATTCTTTTAATATATTTATCTTACCTTATAATAAAACGCTAAAAAGATATATATAATAGTGACATATCGCTTTAATATACAAAAAACAGTAAAATATGCAATTTATTTATTTGTTAGTTATTGCTAATTTTTTAAATTAATTTTATTATCATATTAATTACAAATATTTTAAAAAATGTGGTATTTTATAATATATAGGAGAAATAAATGAATACTATAATAATTGGATTATTAATTCCTTTTGTAGGCACAACTTTAGGTGCAGCTATGGTTTTTCTTATGAAAAATAAAATGAGCTTAAAACTTGAAAAAGTTTTATTAGGTTTTGCATCAGGAGTTATGATTGCAGCTTCTATTTGGTCACTACTCTTACCAGCCTTAGATATGGCAGCTGCTCAAGGCAAAGTTGAATGGTATCCACCTGCAGTTGGCTTTTTAATGGGTGTATTCTTTTTACTATTATTAGATAAATTAATACCTCACCTTCATGCATTTAGTAATAAACCTGAAGGACTTCATTCTCACCTAAGAAAAAATACTATGCTTGTACTTGCAGTTACACTCCACAATATTCCAGAAGGAATGGCTGTAGGTGTTGTTTTTGCAGGATTATTAAATAATAATACACTAATAACCGCATCTGGTGCTTTTGTATTATCAATTGGTATTGCAATACAAAACTTCCCTGAAGGTGCTATTATTTCTATGCCATTAAAAGCAAATGGAGGATCAAAAGCTAAATCATTTGTTTATGGAACTCTATCAGGTATTGTAGAACCTATTGCTGGGGCAATAACAATTCTATTGACTCAACTTATTTCCGGTTTATTACCATATTTCTTATCATTTGCTGCTGGAGCTATGATTTATGTAGTTGTTGAAGAATTAGTTCCTGAATCACAAAATGGGGATCATACAGACTTTGCAACAATATCAGTTGCTATAGGGTTTGTACTTATGATGGTTCTAGATGTAGCCCTTGGCTAAAATAAAATTTTAATAATAAAAAATATAACTATAAATGCTCTCATTTTGAGAGCATTTCTTATATCGGTGTATAATCAATATTAGCTTTTCTTGCCTGACTCATTAAGAGACGAGTATTTAATTTATAAAGTTTATTATCTTTTAAAAAATTTGTTCCACATTGCCTAAACGAAAAAGCTATATTAGCATCAATACATTGTTCTCTTATCTCTAAAACCCAATTATAATCTAAAACTCTAGCTCTATAATCTGATTCACCACCTACTACTACTAATTCAATATTATTTAAATGTCCTTTCAAATCAATTGGACCAATTAAAGGCTGGCAAATAATATTTTTATGTTTTATTGGTAAATTATCAAATATTGAAAGTCTATAATCAGCATTCTTTTGATTTTCAATAGTACAGCCTACAACAACATTATCATAACCATCACCCCAATCTTTAGGGATACATTCTAAAAATCTATCAATTCTTTTAGATAAAAAAACAAAAGTTAAATCACTTCTTTCTTTTATCATTTGCCAACATTCATCTCTCCATTTATCTCCTTCAGGGATTAAAAAATCAGAAGAAAAACAAAGATATACTAATTTATTAGGTTTTAATTTATAGGACCCATCTTTATTTTTTAATATGGGGGCATCAAATTTATCACTTTTGTTTATAATATTGGTATCTATGCCTCTTTTATAATCACCCTTATGAATATAACAAAACATACATCCTTCACTATATTTGTGGCAACCTTTCCAAGGATTCCAAACAGCCATAAAATTCTTCCTAATAATTATTAACAACAAAAAAACTGTTGTTATACATATAATAACATATATAACAACAGTGAACATTTAATTTATCAATTAATAATTAACAATTTGTTTTAAAGCTTTTAATTACTGAAACTAATTTTTCTTTATCTTCTTGAACTTTTAAAATTGCAGAACCTACAAAAATTGCATCAGCATTTGATTTTTTTGCATATAAAGCATCTTCTGGAGTATGAATTCCAACTCCACAATAGATAGGTCTATCAATACCTTCTTCTCTTAAAAAATTAATACAAGATTCTAAAGTTGGATATTTTTTATTAATTTCACTTTCATCTCGAGTCTTAGCTTGTAAATAAACAAAACCATTAGATTCTTTTGCATACTCAATTTCTTGATGATCTAAAATTCTTTGAACATAACAACTAACTCTCAAGCCATTAGCAATAATTTCATTTTTTATTTTATCATCGCTTAAACCACATAAAATAATATCTTTAAAATCATTATCTAAACAAAAGTCTATAAACTTTTTTACTCCAATTTCATTAATTGTATTTTCATATACTAATAAAATAAATGATGTTTGAGGTAATAAGTTTTTAATCTTAATCATACCTTTCATGTATTTTTCATAGTCATCACAAGCTTCTAAAGCTTTTTTCATTCTATTAGCAATAAATTCGCCTTCTAGAAACGGATCTCTTGATGGAAAATCAATTTCAATAATATCACAACCAGCTTCAACATATGTTTTAGCAACATCAACACTTGATTCAATGGAAGGATAACCATTTGATAAGTAACAAATTAAATCCACTTTTATCTCCTATTTCGCTGGATACATTAAAAGAAATAATTCTTTAAATTGTTCGATTGTAGGTATGATTGGATTTGTTTTAGTACATCCATCACTTTTAGCACACATAGCCATTTCATCTAGTTTTTCCACATAAGAAACTCTATCTTTTATAACACTTGAAAAATCTAAAGGAATATTTACCTTGGCATTTAAATCTTTAACAATAGCTTCTAAAGAATTATTTCTACCTAATTGTTTTACAAAATCATCGTATTTATTTTTTGCATCACCATTTTCACTATTAAATTCAATAATATAAGGAAGTATAATTGCATTAGCTAATCCATGAGGGATATGAAAGTATGAACCCAAAGTATGAGCCATTGAATGTACTATTCCCAAAGATACATTAGTAAATGCTAAACCAGCAACCATAGACGCATTTAACATTGTTTCTCTATACTTAAGATTATCACTTTCTTTATATACTTTTGGCAAAGTATTAATGATATCAGTAGCTGATTTAGTTGCTAAAATATCTGAAACATAATTAGCTCTATTAGATGCTAAAGCTTCTAAAGCATGAGTTAATGCATCTAAACCAGTATCTGCTGTTGTAGATAACGGCATACTTAAAGTTACAATAGGATCACAGATTGCAACATCAGGCATCATTTCCATATTACCAATTCCATGTTTCATACCGTTTTCATCAGATATAACTACAGAGCGGGAAACTTCACTTGCTGTGCCAGAAGTAGAAGGGATACAAACAAATTTTGCTTTCTCTCTTAATTTTGGAAATTGATTAGGAGGTAAAATATCTTCTAATTTCTTTAATTCTGGATGCTCATAATAAACCCACATTGTTTTTGCTGCATCCATTACAGAACCACCACCTAATGCAATAATAGTATCTGGAGCAAACTCAATCATCTCCTTAGCACCTCTAATAACTGTTGCAAAACTAGGATCTGGTTCAACATCTCTAATAATTGAAACTTCAACCCCGCAGTTTTCTAAAATGCCTACTACTTTATCAAGGATTCCACTTCTTTCCATACTATGGCCACCAATAACTAAACTAACTCTCTTAGCGTTTAATTGTGCCAAAAATTCTAAACAACCTTCACCAAACATCAATTGACTACCAGCCAATTTCATAGGTCTCATCATATCTATTTTCTCCTATACTATTTACTTAATTGCTTTTATCAACTCATCAACTTTTTCAAATATAATTGGGTTAGTTAAAATACCTTTTTCTTTTAAGGAACTACCAATTATTGCACCATCTGCAATTGCAAATTGAGATTTAATATTATCTTTATTTGCACCACTGCCTACAATTACAGGTACATTAACTACTTTATTTACTTTTTCTATCATTTCTAATGGAGTCGATTCACCAGTAGTACTACCAGTTACAATTACTGCATCAGCACCACAAGCTACTGCGTTTTTAGCAGATGCTTCTATTGGCGTTGGAGTAATTAAATTTGTATGCTTTACCTGAATATCTGCTAAAATCATAATATCTTCTGCATTTAAATTTTTTCTGTACAAAACACATTCTCTAGCACAAGGATCAATAACTCCACCAAAGAATTGAACTCTATCAACAAAAACAGGAATTCTTACAAATTGACAATTATTAAATTTTGCAATGCTTAATGCTACTTCATAATCACAAAATGCAGCATCAATTCCAATAGGAAGAGCTACTTTCTCTCTAATTCTAGCTACTATTGCAGATAAAGCTACAGCTTGTGCTGTATCTAATTTAACTGAAAGTGGATCATCACACATATTTTCTACCATAATTGCATCACATCCAGCTTTTTCTAGAATAATAGCATCTTCAATTGCTCTTTCTACTACATAATCACAATTATCTTCAAAATGCCAAGTACCTGGTAATGGTAAACAATGAACCATACCTATAACGAAATTATTTCTCTTTTTAATTATATTTTTAATATCCATAAAATTTATCCTCTTTTCTTTGAATAATTTAATAACCCTTCTAATACAACTTTACAAAGCAAATCTTCAGCATCTGTACGAGATTGACCTTTTAGAGTATCTTTTAAATTTTCCAATACTGTTACTACAGTGACAATTGCTGTTTTAACATTCATTAATCGACCTAATGTCAAAATCAATGAACTTTCCATATCTAAGCCACATACACCATAGCTTTTCATTTCTTCATAAATTTTTGACATATCTTTATTTTTTTCTAATGAAAATTTAGAATCGTGCATCTGAGAATAGAATCCATCTAATGTGGCACTAATTCCATTGTGATATTGTTTTCCAGCTTGCTTAACACTTTCATTCATAGCATTAACTAAATCAAAATCTGCAACTGCAGGAAAACTTTTATCAACATAAGTATCACTTGTGTTTTCTCTTCTTATAGCACCTACAGGAATCATAAAATCTCCTAAGGTATCATCAATTAATGACATTATAGTTCCCATTCTTACAGCAACTTTCATTCCACATTCATACATTTCTTCTACAGCAATTGCAGCAGAAGGTGCACCAATTCCAGTAGATGTTACTGTTATAGGAAGGCCTTTATAAGTACCTGTATAAGTATTAAATTCTCTTTTAAAATCGATATGTTTTACATCATCTAAATAATTTTTTAGTACATTCACTCTCCAAGGATCACCTGAGAAGATTACCATCTCAGCAATATCCTTTTCATTTGCATTCATATATAAAGTACTCATTATAATTCACCCTTTTTTTTATTAAATTCCTCTTCCAATTGTGCTTTTGTAGGTAAAGCACTACAACAGCCTTCCTCACTTAATACAAATGAAGAAACTAAAGAACCATATAAACAACAATCAGCTATAGCTTGATTATTTAAATAGCCATATAAAAATCCAGAAATATAGCCATCCCCACAACCGGTAGTATCTTTCTTTTCAAATAAATCATAAGCTTTTACGCTCCCTGATTTAATTTCACCATTTTCATATACAAAATACGAACTACCACTTTTACCTTTAGTTGTTACAATAACTTCACAAATACCTGTTTCAAAAAAATCTGTTATAGAATTTAAATTAAACATTTCTTCTAGTGTTTCTTTTTCACTTTCATTTGTAAAAATTATTTTACTATTATTTAAAACTTGTAATAAAAAAGGTTTTGTAAAAGAAACTACATCACCTTTCATACCAAAAACTATTGGTAAATTATGATCTAAACATTTTGTAGCAAAATCAAAATTATCTTTTGATGGACCAACAGTTATAACCCCTAATTCTGATTCATCAAATAATTTATCATCAACTTCACTAAAGTATTTTTCATCCATGGCACCAGGATAGAAAATAGTAATATGATCTCCATTATTATCTTCTAATAAATAAGTAGTTGATGTTATATCTTCAGCAATTTCTTTAACACCTGCTAATGGGACGTTATTATCCTCTAAGAACTTCTTAAACCCTATTTTTTCAAAATCATTTCCAACTCTAATTGTTGGTAATGCACTAAGACCTAATTTACAAAGAGCATAAGCAATATTTATTGAACAACCACCATAATAAATTTCAGTGTTATCTTTATTATTTACCAGAGAAGTAAACCCAACCTTTGCTGGAGTATCAATTTTTATAATATGATCCATACTAGGATATCCTGTTACTAAAACAGAATATTTTTTATCATTCATTATAGAGACCCCTCTTTTATCATCTTTTTACAATCTGTTAAATTCACTACATTTCCTATATATTTATCTATATCTTGAAGATGTACTTTGTTAACAATTTCATCATTGGTAGCAACACAATCCTCAACTACAAAAACATTGTAATCTCTATAATATGCATCAACGGCAGTTGCTCTTATACAGCAATTAGTTTTAGTTCCAACAATGATAGTATTCTCAATTTTATTTTCTCTTAAAACTAAATCCAAATCAGTTCCAAAAAATCCACTGTATCGTCTTTTTTTAATTACATAATCTTTTTTGAAATCTACATCTAACATTTCATCAATTTCTTCTCCACCACTACCTTCAATACAATTAGGGCGCATAGAAATTAAATTCTTATCAAATTTATCTTTTCTATAACAATGTTGGAAGAAAATAATTAATAAATCTTGCTCTCTTGCTACATCTAATAACTCTTTGATTTTAGGTAAAATAACTCTATTTTCAGGATAAAAAACTAATCCATTTTCATCAGTAAAATCTTTTACCATATCTACTATTAATAAAGCACTTTTACTCATTTAAAATCCCCTTAATTTATTATTTTTTTGTTTCAAGACTGATACAACACTTAATACTACAACCATCATTAAATATGGAATAACATCAAATAATCCTGCTGCAGGGCCAGCATATATACTTAAATTAACAGATAACGCTCTAGCTAAGCCAAATATGATTGCATATAATGCAGAACTTAAAGGATTGCCTTGCCCACAATAAATTGCAGCAATTGCAATAAAACCTCTACCGGCCGTCATATTATTCGTATATAAAGCCATACTTTCAAAAGAAAGATTAATACCAGCTAAAACACAAGTTAATGAACCAATTAAAATTGCAATATATTTATATAAATCAGTTTTTATACCTAAGCTTTTTGCTGCATCTTCATTCTCCCCTACAACTCTTACATATATACCAAACTTTGTTTTGTACATAATTACCCACATTAAAGCGACTAAAAGTATTGTTAAGTAAGTAATAAAAGGATGGCCTGATAATAAATCTCCAACTATAGGGATTTTCTCAATTATTGGAATGTTTATTTTCATATCTGAAACAGAGTAATTATTTAAAACAATATTACTAGTTCCCATAATTTTTAAAACAAATCCAGAAAATGCAGATACAAACATATTAATTGCTAAACCAATTACAATAACATTTCCCTTTTTGGTAACACCCATATAGGAAAAAATTAATCCTAATAACAAACAAGAAATTATTGCTAAAAGAGTTGCTAAGAAAATGTTGTTTGTTTTATATACAAAAAATGTGAAAACAAAAGCACCATTTAACATAAATCCTTCTAAGGCTATATTTAAAACATTTGCTTTATAAGCAAAAGCTCCACCAATAACACAAAGAATAATTGGAATACTGTGAAAAACTGTATCGTATGTTATTAAAGAAAGGATATCCATTAATTAGCTCCTTTTAGTTTTTTTTCTCTACTTTTTTTGGGAAAAAGAGAAGTTCTATCATTAATGAATTTTATTGCTAACAATAAAATAATTAAACTTTGAATTACTGCAACTATTTCTTTTGGAACTGATGTATAAAGATTAATATTGTCACTACCTGTTTTTAAAACGCTATAAAATATTGCAGCAACTAAAACACCTAATGGAGAATGTCCTCCTAATAAAGAAATAAGCATACCATCCCAACCCATACCAGGAGTTCCAGAAAAACTTAATGTATATTTAAATTGATCTGATAGCATATATCCTGCTCCACCGAAACCAGCTAAAGCTCCAGAAATTAACATCAAAACAATTATTTTTCTTTTAACTCTCATACCACAAGCTTCAGAGAATGAACAATTAGAACCAATAGCAGTAATTTCATAACCTAATCTTGATTTTTTCATTACAATATATATGATTGCAAAAGCAATTAATGTTAAGAAGAAAAACATGGTTAATCTAGTATTTGAAAATCTTAAAAACATAGAAGATTGAGATACAGTTGGAGTACAAACATAACCTGAACTTAAATCTCTAAAAGGACCTGTTGCTAAGAACTCTAAGATTTTTACTAAAGCATAGTTTAACATCAGAGTTACTACCATTTCATCAACTTTAAAATAAGCTTTTAATAAAGCAGGAATTAATGAAAAAAGCATTCCAAAAACTACCCCTATTGTTAAACAAACAATTTTTGCAGTTATAGGATCAAAATTAGTAAATGAAGATGCAAATACGCCTGCGCAAAAGCCACCTAGAACAAAAGAACCTTCAACACCCATATTAAATATATTAGCTTTAAAAGTTATAGCTATGGCTAATCCTGTTAAAATCATTGGAGCTGCGTAATGTAAGGTATTTGCAAAACCTTTTGCAGTTAATAAAGATTTCTTTATTAAAATCCAATATGTTGTAAAAGGATTTTCACCTAAAGCAACAATAATAAACCCACCAATAATAAAAGCTAATAAAACTGGAATTATTGAATTCATTATATCATAATAAACTTTCCTATTTTTCATCACTCTCATCCTCTACTATTCCAGCCATTAATAATCCTAATTGTTCACTTGTGGCATTTTTTGCACAAACTTCACCTATAATTTTTCCTTTATACATAACCATTATTCTGTCCGATAAAGACATAATTTCAGAAAGCTCACTAGAAATTAATAAAACCCCATGTCCTTCATCTCTATATTTTAATAATTGCTTATGAATAAATTCTATTGAACCAATATCAACTCCACGAGTTGGTTGACAAGCTAATAAGACTTTAGGGTTTTGATTTAATTCTCTAGCTAAAATAATTTTTTGAGCATTACCACCAGAGAGTTGTCCAACTTCCCCATCAATATCACCAACTCTAATATCAAAAGACTTGATTAGTTGATCCCTTCTATCTTTAATACTTGAAACTTTTAATATTCCATTTTTACAAACATCATTTTGCTTGTGATATCCAGCAATGCAGTTTTCTGCAATGCTCATGGTTTTACAAAGTCCTTCTTTATATCTATCTTCAGGTATTATTCCAAGACCATAAGTTCTTAACTCATCAGGCCATTTATTAGTAACATCTTGATCATCTAATTTTATTTGACCTTCACACGATTCCATTAATCCTGTTAGAATTTTTACTAATTCACTTTGACCATTACCTTCAACACCTGCAATCCCTAATATTTCATTTTCATGTAATTGAAAACTAATATTATCAACACATTTTTTGCCATAACAATTTAATGTGGTAATATTATTTGCTTCATATAAAGTTTTAGCATCAGCGTCGCATTCATGATTATTTTCAATTGATAGAACAACATCACGACCAACCATCATTTGAGCTAATTCTCTCTCATTTGTATCTTTAGTATTAACACAACCAGTTACTTTTCCTTGCTTGATTACTGTAACACTATCACTGAGAGCTAAAACTTCTCTTAATTTATGTGTAATAACAATTATTGTTTTACCTAAATCACGGAGTTTCTTTAAAGTCAAAATTAATTGATCAACTTCCTGTGGAATTAAAACAGCAGTAGGTTCATCTAAGATTAATATATCAACTTTTCGATATAACATTTTTAAGATTTCTACTCGTTGACGTGCTCCAACAGATAAGTCTTCAATTTTAGCTAATGGATCTAGCTCAAAATTTTGTTCTTCAATTAATTTTTTTACAACTTCTAATTCTTTTCTAGTATCTATTAATGGTAATTTAATACCTTTTTTTGTCTTTTTATTTATCTCAGTACCCAAAACAATATTTTCAAAAACTGTTAAAGAAGGCACTAATTTAAAATGTTGATGAACCATTCCAATCCCATGCTCCATTGCATCTGAAGGACTAGAAAAATTCACTTGTTCATTTCTAATGAAAATTTTACCTGAGGTAGGTTTTAAGACACCATATAACATATTCATTAATGTTGACTTACCTGCACCATTTTCCCCAACAATACATTTTATTTCTTTCTCTTTTACATACAAATTAATATTATCATTTGCAGTAAAAGTTCCAAATTTTTTAGTAAGATTTTCAGTTTTTATTATATCCATAAGAATTCCATTATTTATTGTTCTACCCAATTTCTTGGGTAGAACGATTTTGTTTATATTATTTAATATTTACATTTGGATAATCAGAAGCTACCAAAACATCTCCACCTTGAGCATTAGTAACTTTTATTTCTCCTGAAGAAATTTTAGCTTTTGCGCTATCTACAGCAGTTAAAACACTCTTCCAAACATCTTGATTTTGAACTTTAGAAGCAATTACTGCTAAGTCAGTAATACCAGCTGCACCACTAGCTAAACTATAACTTTGTAGGTTTTCCATTGAAGAAACTGTACCATTTAAAGCAGCTGTTGCGATTGTTGTTACAGGAACATCAGTATTCTTTAATACACTTGTTAAGATATAACCTGGTTGTTTATTATCTTTATTAGCATCAACTTCAATTGCAAGTTTTTTAACTTCTTTAGCCTTTGCATCAATACCATCACCAACTACACCAGCACAACCATAAACAATATTTGCACCTTTACTATAGAAAGTTCCAGCAACTGTTGAACCTGTAGCAGGATCCCCAAATCCAGCATCATATTTTGAATAATAATCATATACTTGATTATATTTTTGTGCTTGATAATTTACACCAGCTATATAACCATTTGAGAATACAGTGATACCATTACTGTTTGTTCCACCTATAAAACCAACAGCGCGACCACCATTATCAGCAGCGGTAAAATTATAATCAGATCCAAATAAATCATTTTGGTGTTCAATTACTTCAACTGATAATACACCAGCTAAGAAAGAACCTTCATGAACATCGAATAATACTGAAATTACATTTTTGTGTAATACATTACCTGAACCATCAACATTAGGATTATCATTAAATATTACAAAAGTTGTATCAGGATACATATCTGCAATAGCTTTTGATCCACCAACACCTTTAATTAAAGCTTCAAAATCATACTCTAAGCTAAAAATTAAAGAATAGCCATCATCAGCTAAAGCTTCTAAAGCTGCTGGTACACCATTAGTTGGTTCAACAACCTTATATTCTACATTATTTTGTGCTGCAAATTTTTCTAAACCTTCAACTGCAGATTGATTATATCCATTATCATTTTGTCCTGCGCTTGAACAGACAATAGCAATTTTTAAATCACTACTACCTCCATTCTCTTCTTTTGAACCATTAGCAAATAATGGTGTAAAAGCTAACATAATTATTAAGAAAACCATTATGTTTTTTTTCATACTCACACTTCTCCTTTTTCCATTTCTGGATTATTTAACTTGGTTTATATAAAACTTGAATCTATCTGTTCGATAATTACAAGTAAAATTCTCTATAGGACAAACAACCCCATTTAATTCAGCCATTGTTGTAGCTTTGAATAATAAAACTGGCATATGAGGTTCTAAATCTAACATTGATGCTATCTGGGCAGTAGGAAGAGAAGCTTCAACAGATCTTGTTGCTTCTAATAATTTAACTCCATATTGAGCTTCAAGAGTTTCATACAAAGATTTATTATTAAAATCTATCTTGTCTATCTCTGGGAATAGTTTTAGTGGTAAATGAGTAACAGTATAGTTAACAGGAATTCCATCAGCATAGTAAACTCTTTCTAAAACGAAAACAGAATCACCTTTTTCTAATTGTAAGGCCCTTGCCATCTCTTCATCAGCTTCATCAACTCTTGAATCAATAATCTTTGTTGAAGGAATCATTCCTTGTTTTTCTATATCATGTTTACAACTAGTTAGTGAAAATAAATTCTGTCTATGAATTCCACTTTTTACATAAGTACCTTTACCTTGGACTTTTGTTAAAAAGCCTTTAGCTACTAATTCATCAATAGCTTTTCTTATTGTAATTCTACTTACTTGAAATTGTTCTATTAATTCTCTTTCACTAGGTATTGCCTCCCCTGTTTTGTAAATTCCATCTTCTATTTTTTGAATAATTGAATTGCCAACTTGTGAATACTTAGCTCCAGAAAAATAATCCATATCAAACTCCTTACTATTTGTGCCATTATGTCGTCATGCCATCATGTCGTCATGACCAGTTAGATAAACAATAAAACAGCTTTTTTGAGCTGTCAAGTTTTTTTTATTTATTTTTTATGAGACATTTTTTTTGAATTTATAATTAAAATAAAAAAAATTTATCATCTTTATAAGTCCTAAAGAGACCAATAAAAACAATAAATTTTTATAAAAATATAATTGATGTAATTATTTTTAACTATTATAGCATTCCATTTTCAGAATAAACATGGACTGCATTTTTACCATTTTTCTTTACATGATACAAAGCTTTATCTGCATTTTGCATCATTTCTTTATAAGTATTGCTACCACCAGCACCTTTACCAACACCATAGCTTAAACCAATACTTACACTCATATTTGCTTGATCATATTGAGTTGCTAAAGCTAAAACGCCTTTTTTCATTTTTTCAAGACTAGCAATAACATCTTCTTCGCTTCTATTGAACATTCCAATAACAAATTCATCACCACCGAAACGACAAGCAATTTCATCAGTTCTAATATTTTCTTTAATAACTTTTGCGACATTAACTAAAACTTCATCACCAATTAAATGGCCATAAATATCATTTAATTTCTTAAAATTATCTAAATCTAAAATTGCTAAATAAATAGCATGCTTTGAATTTGCTAAGAAATCATCAATTTTACAATTACCAGCAATTTTTGTATTTAATGAAGTCAAATGGTCTATTTGGTTCAATTTTGCCTTAACAATGTATTCAAGCATAATCCTGAGCATCATTATTGTTACTGCAACAAATATTGCTCCCCAAAATAAAATCTGAGACAAAATCGCAACAAAAGAAGCACTTGCTCCATATTTATCAACTGATAACAAAACTATTGTGTATCCGACAAAGAAAAAAACAATTAATAAATGGAAAATATTATTAATTAAACTTATTTTTTTGGAAACAATACCGAACTCTAATCTCTCATTTCTTCTAAAGCGACAAAATAAATAAACACAAACAAGTAAAACAAGAGCTCCTAGAAAAATAAATATCTTACTAATCATATATTAACAACAACCCTTAAATAATAAATTAGTATAATTTTACCAATTGAATTAAAAAAAAGGAATAAATTTTTTAAATTAAAAATATAATATTTTGATAAAATATCAATATATTATAAAATCTAAATTATTTTATAAACTTTACTTGAAAATTTATGAATCATTGGAGTCCCCTTACCTGTTCTAATAGCTTTTAAAACACCATTAACATTTGAAACAGAAGTACCACCTAAAATCTTTACAGGAGTCCCTTTATATAAACTTTTATTCATTATTGTAGAAGGACCTAAAACTGCAACTGGCTTTCTATAGGTCTCTATTTTTTGAATTATTTGTGCAAAAGTATTATTAATTAAACTTGTAGCAGTAATAATCAAAGCTGAAGATTCAGTGTTAACAAATTCATAGAAACTATCTTCATCCCCAATTTCTTTACCAATATCATATGCTTTTATTGAAACTTCTTTCATCTTTAGTTGTTCAACAATTGGCTTAAAATATCCTATCATAGCTAAAGAGTCACCTTTATTTAATTGTAAATCTTCAAATAATGAACCTGGATCATTTTCTAGAACATCACTTTGAGTTAAAGCATTTATCATAGCAATAACTACAGTTCGACTAACAGGATCTTTATATTTTTCAAGTGAACATAATAAATCATAGCAACTTTTATTTTCAAAGTCTTCTCTTACATTATATACTGTGCAACTCTTTTTAGTATCAAGAAGAGTACAACTAACTCCACAAGCACCATTTTTTAATACAACTGCAGTATAACCTAATCCAATATTTATGGTATCAACATAATTATCTTTTGCTTTTGTAGCAAATATTTCTATAAGTCTATCATCGAAATTTATCATAGAAGCAGTTTACCATAATATTTTTTACTCTTCAATAAAAAACAAATGTCAGAAACTCTCTATCATATAATTAAAAAATAATAAAAATTAATATGTTATAATTAACTATTAATAATAGGAAGTTATATGAAAATAGATAGATTAATCCAAATAGTTTTTATCTTACTAAATAAAGATAAAATTAGTGCAAATGAACTAGCTAAAAAATTTGAAGTATCAAAAAGAACAATTTATAGAGATATTGAAACCTTAAGTCTTGCTGAATTTCCAATAATCACAACAAATGGAAAAAATGGTGGCATTTCACTAATGAAAAATTATAAGATTAATAGTGCCCTTTTCTCTAATGATGAAAAAAAACAGATAATATATTCATTAGAAAATTTTAATATAAATGATGAATTTTTAATAAATAAAGTAAAAGCAATATTTAACGAAAAAACTCAACAATGGATAGACATCAATCTAAATAAATGGGCTGATTCAAATAAGGATTTAAAATTTGAAATTATAAAAAAATCTATTTTCAATAATGAAATCTTAAATATTTCTTATTATGGGGCAAATAGTGAAATAACACAAAGAGATATAATACCCCTATGCCTCTACTTTCGTCAAAATTGTTGGTATATTTATAGTTTTTGTAATTTAAAAAAAGATTATAGATTATTCAAATTAAATAGAATAACTAGTATTAAATCTACTAATACAATAAACAACCAAGTATATGATAAAAAATTGAATTTGGATAATGACTATATTTATAATAACCAAATTGAAATAGAACTATTATTTAATCAAAATAGTGCTTATAGAGCTTTTGATGAATTCAATACAAAAGATATAACAATAAATGCTGACAAAACAGTTTCAGTTAAGACTAAAATTATCTATGACAAATGGATATATAGTTTTTTAGCAAGCCTCCTAGGACAAGTTAAAATTATCAAACCTTAATATCTAAAAATTGAATTAAAAGATTTTCTAGAAAAAACTATAAAAAATATTTAAAGATGACAGATTGTTGTCACCTTTGATGCTTTATTATTAGTCTAAAGGAGAATATATGGATCAATATATAACATTAAACAATGGCAATATTAATAAAGAACATATCTGTTGTGCAATTTCTGATAAAAAGCATCAACAGGGTGTAATAGAAAAAAAGCAATGGATTAAAAATGAATTACCAAATGGACATACATTTACAAAATTAAATGTGAATGGAAAAGTTTTTATTGAATATACTAATATTGAAAAGGCTTGGGCATCAGTTATTGGAAAAAACTATTTTTATATTCATTGTCTTTGGGTCTCTGGAAGTTATAAAAAGAAGGGTTATGGTAAAGCTTTAATTGAAAAAACAATTGAACATGCAAAAAATCAAAATAAAGATGGAATTTGTATAATCTCATCATTAAAGAAAAAACCTTTTTTATCTGATTACAAATTTTTAAAGAAATATAATTTTGAAATTGTTGATCAAATAGATGATTATTTATTATTAGCTTATAAAATTACTAATAACAATATTCCACAATTTTCTTACTCAGCAAAGAATAATAACATTATAAACGAAAAAGGATTAAGAATATATTATTCTCCTCAATGTCCATATATCATTAATTGTATAAAAGAAGTAGAAGCCTTCTGTAAGAATAATAATATTAAATTAAATTTAATTAAAATTACTACTTTAAAAGAAGCAAAAAATGTTCCCTCCGTTTTTAATAACTACTCAGTTTTTCTAAATGGAGAGTTTGTTAGTGTACATTTGTTAAATGAAAACTATCTTAAAAAATTATTAAATATTAATTAATTTATAGTTTTTAAAGTTTTTTGTTGAAAAATTGTTCACCAATTATTATCTTAAATACAAGGATAGGTGAATAATAGTGGAAAATTTTAAGAAATATTTAATATTAGCGAAAGATAATTCTGATTTAAAAGAATTTGCAAAAAGACAAGAAACTATTTTTCAATTAGAAGATGCAAAATCTGATGCGTTTAACATTTCAGGTCCAACTAGTTGTCATTATATTAGAACTTCAAATAAGTTATATGACTTATATTTTGAAGAAGAGGATTATGAAGAAGCTCTAGATATTGCAAAAGAAGTTTTTGATATTGTTCAAACTAATCCTGATGTAAAACTAAAAAGTGAAGCAATCGTTAATCTTGGAATGGCCTATTTAAAAAATGGAAATATTACTAGTGCAAAAAATATTGCTAACACCTACTCTTTTGATGATAAAAATCCAAAATATCCTCAATATTGTTTATTTAAAGCTAGTTTAGCTCAAACATATAAAAACAAAGAAGAAGAAATTGATTTTTTACAAAAGGCTTATAGATATTCAATTGAAAATAATGATGAAAAAAGTGTAAGTGCTAATATTTTACTTGCAATAGCTCAATATTATGAAAGAAATGAAATTTATCATAAAGCTTATATGGCTTATTTAGAAATTTTTAATAAGGCTAGTGAAATTGCTCTATCATTAAATGAAGAAGAAAGATTTTCTTTCTTGCTACGTTTGGCTAATCTTGCAAGCATTAACCATGAAAAAGAATTCGCACTTGATTTATTAAATAAATGTAAAAAAGCTATGACTTCAAAACTAAAAGAAAATCATCCATTGATGAAAATAATTGATAAAGCTTTAAAAGCCCTCGAATAAAATCCTTTTAATTAATGTCTTGTTTTTTTCATAAATATTTTCTATCATGACATTTGATTAGGGAATGAATGTCTCCCTGGATATTATCCGAACCGCTTGTTGCTGATGACTTCTGTTAAACTTTACAACAGGGGTATCATTATCATTTGCCCCTAAGGGGTATTTTATGCTTTTTAGTATCGCATTAATTATTATTTTAGGACTTTTATCAAAAGTAATTTTCTCAAAAATTAAATTACCTTACATCATTGGAATGCTTTTTATTGGAATTTTATTAGGACCATATGCATTTAATATTTTAGATCCAAATATAAACTTAATTTCTGGAGATTTAAGAGAAATTGCTCTAATTATTATTTTAATGAAAGCGGGTTTAAGTTTAGATATTAACGATTTAAAAAAAGTCGGAAGACCTGCAATTTTACTTTGTTTCATGCCTGCAAGTTTTGAAATTATTGGATATCTTTTAATTGCACCAAAACTTATGAACATTCCTTTATTAGAAGCTGGGATTATTGGATCTGTAATGGCTGCGGTATCACCTGCTGTTGTAGTTCCTGCAATGACTAAATTTATTGATGAGAAAAGAGGAACAGACAAAGCAATCCCTCAAATGATGCTTGCTGGTTCTTCTGCTGATGATGTTTACTGTATTGTAATATTTACAGCTCTTGTAGCTTTAGCACAAGGTGGAGAAGTTCATGCTTCAGCTTTACTTAATGTTCCAATTTCAATGATTAGTGGTATTATTCTAGGTGGAGTTAGTGGTGAAATTCTAGTCAGGTTCTTTAAAAAATATCATATGAGAGATACTGTAAAGGTATTAATCTTATTATCTATAAGCTTCTTATTTATCACATTAGAAAAGACCTTAAAAGGGACTCTTTCTTTA
Organism: Sphaerochaetaceae bacterium; assembly: GCA_963678415.1. Taxonomy (GTDB): domain Bacteria; phylum Spirochaetota; class Spirochaetia; order Sphaerochaetales; family Sphaerochaetaceae; genus Pleomorphochaeta. The sequence continues at coordinate 1,161,294 of OY782833.1, forward strand.
TCAGGATTATTAGCAATAATAAGTCTTGGATTAATAATTAAAGCTCACTACCCTATTCTATCAAATAGACTAGCCCCAAGATTCTCTAAATTATGGGTTGGTGCTGAGATTCTATTATTTGTTTTAGTTGGAGCCTTAGTAAATGTAGAATATGCAACACATGGTGGCTTCTCAATGATAATTATGATTTTCATAGGATTAATATTTAGAACTATAGGAACATTCATTGCTACATCTAAAACTGGCTTAACACTAAAAGAACAAGTATTCTGTTTATTTAGTGAATTACCAAAAGCTACAGTTCAAGCTGCTATGGGTGGAGTTCCTTTAGCCTTAGGACTTGCTTGTGGAAATATAGTATTAACTTTTGCAGTTCTTGGTATTATTATTACAGCACCTCTTGGCTCTTTTTTAATTTCATATGCAGGAAATAGATTTTTGAAGCAAGAAAAAATATAATTTTATTTTATTTATTACTTACTAGCAAACTCAAAAACAATAAGGTACAATATTACTAGAAAAACTGTGCTTATTAAATTATTCAATGAGGTATTATATGAATTATAAAAAACATAAAATCAAATTAATTCAATTATTATTATGTACATTATTAATTACAACTTTAATTTCTTGTAATCAAAAAGAACGAGCTGAACAAGCTCCAACCGATACAGTAGAACAACAAACTCCAGCAATTGAAGAAACTCCTGTAGCTGAGCCTGCAGAAACAATTCAAGATACAAATACACAAAAAGAAATTGAACCAGAAGTCTTTGATGATACAACCCTAGGTTATGAAGTTAAAGATGATCAGCTTTATTTAAATGAAAAAGCTCTTCCTGCTGGAAAAATTTCTGAAACTACAAAAGAAAAAGACAGAACAACCTATCATTTCTATGATGGAGCTGCATTAATTATTAAATCTAATGGGGACATTGTTGTAAACTTCCCAATACATATTACTCTATTAGTTGATAAAGATTTCACAACCTTTGAAACTTTATACAGAAATAAACCACTAACTCATGCAACTATATTTGATTTCAAGACTGAAGATAATTGGTATACAATAGATTATGGTGAAAACACAAGCTTAAAGTTTAATAATGACACTCTGATTTTTAATACTAATAATCTAGAGATAACTCAAAAAGCTGATAGCTGTGAAACTGTATTTAAAAACTTTGTTATAAGTACAAGTAATATACAAAGCACTGATGCTTTATCAAATATCATAAAAATTGATTATGAAGATGGTAATAAATTAACTCATATTGTTGGCGGAAGTACTACCTTTATCTTCAACTCCGGTACTGAAATTGAATCAGATGGGACTACTACTAAGATTAAGCAAGATGGAAAAGAAACAATCCTTAAGGGTGATTTAAAAGGTATTGAATATGATAAAAATACTGGTTCCATTTCTTTTGAAACAACTGAAGAAAGCTTAAAAATAGATTCTGAAGGTAAAATTATTGAACAAATTAATTTAGTAGAACCTTTAGCAAAAACACCGGAACCTGTAATTGATGATACAAATAATGAAACAGATATCACAGAAGAAACTACTGCACCTGAAGAAACTATTGAAGAAACACCTATTGCAGATTTAGGTTTAGAAGAACCAATTACTCAAGATATTATAGGATCTTGGGATGAAGAAGAACCTGAGTTAATACCATATAGAATTGGACTTATTGCTAATCTTACATTCTTTCAAAGAGATTCATATATGTCAGATTATGGATTAAGAGCTGATTTAGTTATCGAAAATGAAGTTGTAGCAAATACAACTATAGGAATTCAACTTGGGTTAGGAGCAGATCATTTTTCTACTGGATTAGGAGATGATTATACTTCACCAGGATTCTATAAAGAATTGATTCCAACAGCTACATTCGCTCAAGAATTTACACCTAAAAATTCTAATACTTCATATTTCTATCAATTCAAACTTGGCTCTTTAATTCCACTTGATGAAAAAGTAGGAACTGTTTCAGAAACACCGTTCTTTAGACTAGGTTTAGCCTTAGGTATTAATTTTAACATTCATCCTAATTGGATGGTTAGATTAGCAATTGAAGGTGATTTAAACTATAGAAATAGTCTTGCATACAGCGAAGCTGCTTATTTAGGCCTAATATATAAATTTAAATAGATTTTGTATAAAATAATCCCAAGTGTATAATATGCTTGGGATTTTTTTATATATATTTGATAAAAGCTTTTTCCCAAATATCTAATTTATTTTCAAAACTTAATGTATATGCAGGACTAGAAGACGGTAAAGAAATGAAATCAATCGTTTTAGGATAATAATTAATATGCTTTTTATATAATTGCATTGCTTTTTTACCATTAAACATAACAGCTTTAATCGTAGGATTTGTATCTAAAATAACTTTTATCTCATTTGGCTCAACATCTTTAATTTCACTATCTAAAGAACCTTTTCTATTACAATTTCTAACAACATCCCATAGAAAAATGTTGTTTTTTATTATAAAAGCTTTCTTTTTTTCATAATTTTCTAATTCTTTTGTATTATAAATTTTAGCTAAGATCTTCCAAAAACTATTATTTTTATTACCATAATATTCACTTTCTTTTAATGAAATTACACTTGGAGCTGATCCAAGTATCATAATATTGGGCCTCTTTGAAATTATTGGCTCAAAACCATAAATCATAACGCAATTTTCCCCTACTGAAATCTTTTGAATCTATTTTATTTATAAATGATTTATTTATACTAGTTGAAAAGGTTTTGACTATAATATACTCTTTATTTTATGAATATTCTATCAGTTGAGAATCTATCACTAACACTAAATGATACCCCACTATTTGAAAAAATTAGTTTTGGATTAGAAGCCAATGAACATGTTGGGTTAATAGGGAATAATGGACAAGGTAAAAGTACCTTATTAAAAGCTCTTGCCAAAAGAATTTCTGTAGACGAAGGCCAAGTTACAAAAAACAACGATGCAGAAATAGGATTTTTAGAACAAAATATTGATTATGATATTAATGATACTGTTCATGATTACCTTTTTAAAAGCCCAGGACATAAATTTCAAATATTAAAAGAATATAATAAATTATTAGAAGATCCTATTGCTAATGAAAAGCAAATTATTAAATTAACACCAATAATGGAAAAAGAAAATATTTGGAATATTGAAAATGATTTTCTATCTATCCTTGGTGAACTTGATTTATATGATGTAAATAATAAAAAAATGGACAAGCTATCTGGTGGACAAAAAAAGAAAGTTGCTATAGCAAGAGTATTGGCTAATAGACCTCAAATACTATTTCTAGATGAACCTACAAACCATTTAGATATTAAAACAATTGAATGGCTACAAAAATATCTTGCATCAAGCAAGATGACTATTATTGTCGTTACACATGATAGATATTTCTTAAATTCAGTTTGTACAAAAATAATTGAATTATATAATTCAAATATATATGTTCATCCAGGTAATTATAATTCTTATATTGAAAGAAAAGCTAAACGCCTCATGGATGAACAAAAATATCAAGATAGATTAACTACTGTACTTAGAAAAGAATTAGAATGGCTACAACGTGGTCCAAAAGCTAGAACATCAAAAGATGGAAATAGAATTGATAGAATTTACGAAATGCAAAGTGAACAAAAAAGCATTGGAGACAAGAAACAAAATCAATTTAATTCTTCTGATCGATATATTGGTAAAAAAATTCTTGAAGTAGAAAATATATCTAAAGCTTTTGGTGAAAATTTAATATTTGAAAATTTTACTTTCTCTTTCACTAAAGATATGAGAATTGGAATTATTGGTGATAATGGTACAGGAAAATCAACTTTACTTGATGTAATAACAAATCATTTAAACTCAGATACAGGTAAAATAGATATTGGGGTTAATACAGTTTTTGGATATTATGATCAAAATGGAAGAAATTTAGTAAGCAATAAAACTGTATTAGAATACGTTGAAGACATTTCAGATAGAATTCGCCTTTCACAAAAAAATGAAGTTTCTGCTGCTAGATTTTTAGAACTATTTAACTTTCCAACCAAATTACATAGACTGCCCATCTCTACTTTATCTGGAGGACAAAAGCGTAGATTATACTTGTTATCTCAACTATTAAAAAATCCTAATTTTTTAATTTTGGACGAGCCAACAAATGATTTAGATATCGAAACCATTGAAAACTTAGAATCATATATAGAAGATTTTGTTGGAACATCAATAGTTGTATCCCATGATAGAGCTTTTTTAGATCGTACTTGTGATTATTTATTTATAATTAAAGACCATAACATTACACAATTTGCTGGGAATTATACAAATTATTCAACTTATTTAAATAATCAAAAAACTGAAAAAAAAGAAAAAGAAATTGTTCAACCTGTAAAATCAAAGAAAAAATCAGGATTAATATATAAAGAAAAAATAGAATTAGAGGCTATTCCCTCAGAAATTGAAAAACTTGAATCATTGATTAGTGAATTAGAAGAAAGTTTCAATACTATAGAAAAAACTGAGTTAGGGACTTTAGAAGAAAGAACTAAACTATATCAAGATAAAAAAGATGAACTTGAAATTAAAGAAGAAAGATGGATGGAATTATTAGAAAAAGAAGAGTCTTAATAATATAATTTCTCTATTTCTTCAGCTGGCATAGGTTTTGCATAATAATATCCTTGAGCTTTTTTACATCCAATTTCTAAAAGCTTTTTAACATCTTCTTGAGTTTCAACACCTTCAGCTATCAAATCTAAATTCATTTCTTTAGCAATATTAACTATAAGTTTTAAAATACTCTTATTATTTTTTAAATCTGAATTCTTTTTATTTAAAAATAATAAGTCTAATTTAATTATATCCACTGATAAAGTATTAAGCATATTCAAAGAAGAATAACCAGAGCCAAAATCATCCATTTCAATTACAAAACCACTCTTTGATAAAGAATCAACAACTTGTCGTAATTGTAATTGAGATTGAGCATATACTGTTTCAGTAATTTCTAAATGTAATAGAGTCGTTGGAAGATTATATTTAATAAGTAAATCATTAACTTTATTTACTAAATCTTCACTATATAAATCATTTCTAGAGACATTAACAGAGACAGGATAGACTTTGTAACCTTTATCAAGCCAAACTCTCATTTGATTACAAACTGAATCCCAAACATACATATCAAGTTTTGTTATAAAACCATTTTTTTCAAAAATAGGAATAAAATCAGCAGGACTCATAAAACCATATTTTGGATGGATCCACCTTACTAAAGCTTCAAACCCTATTATCGAATTTGTTTCCATATCCCATTTAGGTTGGTAATATATTATAAATTGTCTATCACTAATAGCTTCATCCATTTCAGAAACAATTAATTGCTCTTTTTTTAAATTATTATACATATCTTGGCTAAATTTAGAGAAATACTTTTTATATTGTCCTTTAATTAAACTTAGTGCCATTTTTGACCAGTCACACATGGTAGCAATTGGAATAGATTTATCTGCTACTTCATATATACCAAATTGAATACTTAATGGAATATTTTGTGGAGAATCTTTTTTTAAAATTGTTATTTTATTTTCAATTTCTTCTTCACTAATAGGGCTAGGAACTAAGGCTTGAAACCTATCTCCTGAAAAACGAGCAACAATAGATTTTTCATCAAATATCTTTTTTAAAATATCTGCTACAAAAATTAAAATCTTATCACCATTATGATAACCAGAAAATTGATTAATTACTTTGAATTGCACAATATCAATACATAAAATTAAATAATTAATATTAGTATTATTATTCAAAGCCTCAACTGCTTTTATATAAAATCCTTCTTTATTATATAAATTAGTTAAAGAATCATGCTGCATAGTTGTAATAAAGCTTTCGTTTTCTCGTAAAGTAATAATGTTTTTTAATCTTCGTAAAATAACTTTTGGACTATAAGGTTTTGTTAAAAAATCTGTAGCACCCATTTCTAAGCATGCTATTTCGGCATCTACACCACTATGAGTTGTTTGTACTATAATTGGGATATTAGCTAATTCTTTCTTTTCCTGTCTTAATTCAAGGAATTTATAACCATTTAATACAGGCATGTTTAAATCAAGTAAAATAGCTGAGACTTCTCCTGAATACTCTTCCAAAAATTGCAAAGCCTTTTTACCATTCTCAACACCTTGGACTCTATACTCATCGGATAAAATTCTAGTTAATAAAGTCCTATTTATATTGCTATCATCAACAACTAGTATTAAACGTTTGTTCAAAAATAACCCCTTATTTACGATTATTAGAAATTTTTAAATAAAACACAATCACCCTTATTTACTACTTTATAGTGTTTAATAGCATTTGTAAACAAAATTTAAACGTTTAGCAAATTTCTTATACTAATTAAAAAATATTAAATTCTTGTATTACAAATACATCATAAAACATATTATATTACTCTATTCTATTTATTTGTATTCTAAAAAACAAGTTATTTATGAAAATATTTTAACAAAAAAAAACCGGCCAAAATAATATTCTGGCCGATGTATAAATTACAAAAAACTACTTAATTCTTTTTTTAGCTGAATCTAATAATTCTTCTAGTTTTGCACTTGGATTTTCGAATTTTGCTAAGAAAATCATTGCTGCAATGATGTATGGTTTGAAACTTGCTTCTTTATAAAGAGGAACAATGTATTTATCAAATACTGATGCATCAACTTCACCTTGTTCACAAGAAACACCAGTGATATCAGCTGGTAAACAGTGCATGTATAATGCTTTACCATCTTTTGTTAATTTCATCATATCTTCTGTACAAGCCCAATCTTTAAAATTAGCATTATTTTCTAGACATTTTTGTTCTAGAGCATCTAATTCATCAAACTTCTTATCTTCAACAAGTTTAGTTCTTTCTTCCATGATATGGAATGGAGCCCAGCTTTTTGGATATACAATGTCAGCATCTTTGAAAGCTTCTTCCATTGAATTAACTTTCTTATAAGAACCGCCACTCTTTTCTGCATTTGCTTTAGCTACTTCTTCTACTTCAGGCATTACATCATAACCTTCTGGATGAGCTAATACAACATCCATACCAAATCTTGTAAATAGACCAATGATACCTTGAGGTACTGATAAAGGTTTACCATAAGAAGGACTATATGCCCAAGTCATAGCAACTTTTTTGCCTTTTAAGTTTTCAACACCACCAAATTCATTGATTACGTGTAGCATATCTGCCATTGATTGTGTTGGGTGGTCAATGTCACATTGTAAGTTAACAAGAGTAGGTCTTTGTTCTAAAACGCCATCTTCAAAACCTTCTTGTACTGCTGCTGCAACATTCTTTTGATATGTATGACCTTTACCAATGTACATGTCATCTCTAATACCAATAACATCAGCCATAAAGCTAATCATGTTTGCTGTTTCACGAACTGTTTCACCGTGAGCAATTTGACTTTTCTTTTCATCTAAATCTTGAACTTCTAAACCTAACAAGTTACATGCACTTGAAAATGAGAAACGTGTTCTAGTTGAATTATCACGGAATACAGAAATAGCTAAACCGCTATCAAAAACTTTTGATGAAATATTATTTTCTCTTAAGCCACGGAGAATTTCCGCTACCTTAAATACTGCCTCGATTTCATCATCACTTTCTTTCCAAGTATGGAAAAAATCATTGAGGTACATGTTCTTTGTATCAAGAGCACCAAGCTCCTTAATCATTTGCTTAATTAAAGCCTTATCCTTCTTCATATTAGAGACTCTCCTTAGATTATAGTTGTCTGAATGAGTGTACTATATCACGTACACTCACCCTTGTAAAGTTTTTTGTTGCACTTTGTTGCAATATTTTTATTTAATTTTACCTAATTCTCTTAAAATCTTTTCTGGGGTAAATGGCCAACTTCTACACCATACACCAACAGCATTATGAATTGCAATTGCTATTGCTGGAGCTGCTCCATTAGTTGCAATTTCAGAAATTGATTTTGCACCATAAGGACCTTCTATATCATCAATATCAATTAATTTAACTTTAAAATCTTCAGGCATTTCATTAATCATTGGTGGACAATAATCAGTAAGATTTGGATTAAGTGGGTTACCATCACTATCATATTCAATGCCTTCATATAAAGAGTGTCCAATAGATTTTAAAGCTGCACCATAAATTTGACATTCAGCTAATTCAGGATTAATTGGAGTTCCAGCATCTTGTAATGCATAGAATTTTTGAACCTTTACATCCCCTGTTTTAGTATTAACTGCAACTTGAGCAAAATGAGCACCATAAGGAATTGAGTTAACCATTGTAGTAAATGAACCTTTTCCCATTATTTGACCATTACCAGTTCCAGATAAAGCTGTATGACATAAAGTTCCATAATCTAATTCATTGCCAGTTTTCTTACTTACAATTTTTCCAGGATAATCAAGATAAAGATCTTTTTCTTCTTCTTCCATTTGGAATGCAGCTTCTTTAATAATTGCTCTTACTAGATCTTCTGCAGCTAAACGAGAAGCATTTCCTGAGAAATAAGTTCCACTAGATGCATAAGCACCTGTATCAAAAGTCGTAGAATCAGTATCTCCACTTGTAATAGATATTTTATCTAGCGGTACTTTTAAATTTTCACAAGCAACTTTTGCACTTACAGTATCTAAACCTGTACCTAAGTCAGCTCCACCACTAAATAACTCTACTGAACCATCAGTTGTCAATTTTGCCCAAGCATTAGAATGGTCTAAACCAGGTAACCCAGAACCTTGTTGAATCATAGCAAAGCCTTTACCAACTTTCCATTCTTCATCTTCACATGTTTCTTTCTTACCCCAATCGATCATCTTAGCACCTTCATCAATTGCTTGAGATAATCCACAAGAACCTACAGGAACAACATTACCTTCTCTTCCTTCACCTAAACCGCGAAGAATTTCTAGCATGTAACCTTCTTCTACATGATTCTTTTTAATAACATCAAGATAATCTAGATTTAATTTATCTGCTAATTCAGCAATAGTACACATTACAGCATAGTTTCCTTTTGGAGCACCGTAACCTTGGTATGCACCGACCATTGCAATATTAGTATAATATGTAACAACATCAAATCTCATGTTATCTACTTTGAATAAAGGCAATACTTTTGAACATGCATTCATTGGAACTGTTAAACAGTGTTGTCCATAACAACCTGTATTTGCTTCAACTAGCATATCAATTGCAGTAATTTGTCCATCTTTATTAGCACCCATCTTTACTTTAATTTTCATTGGGTGTCTTGTAGCAGTTGTTAAGAATTGTTCTTCTCTAGTATTTTGATAGAAAATATCTAAACCTGTATCCCAAGCTGCATATCCAACTAAATCTTCAACTGTAACATCTTGTTTTGAACCATAACCACCACCAACTCTCTCTTTAATTACTCTTACTTTTGAGTGAGGGATATCACAAAGACGAGCTACAACACGTCTTACATGATATGGAACTTGAGTTGAAGCATGAATTACTAATCTTCCTAAATCATTTCTTGCAAAACAAACAGAATTTTCTAAAGGAGTACATTGAATTTGGTTTGTTCTATAAGTTCTTTCTATTACACAGTCAGAATTTTCAAAAGCTTTATCAACATCACCAATTGACCCTTTTGCTTCAGAGGCAATATTTTTCTTAATATTTCCATGTATTGGGAAAGGATAATGAACAATACCATCTCTTGGATCACAATCTTTATTTAATTCATCTAGATTATCTGGAGCACCAACACCAAAAGAGATTTTACTATTATGAACTAATGGAGCACCTTCAGCTTGAGCATCTTCAACAGATAAAACAGGTTTTAATACTTCATATTTTACCTTAATTAAATCTTTAGCTTTATCAGCTGTTTCTTTATCAACAGCTACAATTGCAGCTACTCTATCTCCAACCATTCTAACTTTTTCATTAAACAATCTCTTATCATGTGGAGAAGGTTCTGGAGCACCTTGTCCAGCATGAGTATAGTGAGTTTTTGGAGTATTAAGGTGTGTATATATCTTTACAACACCTTCTAAAGCTTCAGCTTTTGTTGTATCAATGCTTGTAATATATGCATGAGCATAAGGAGATCTTAAAACTGATAGAGCATATGCATTAGGAGTTACTTTATCTTCAGTAAAACATTTAGCACCTGTAACTAATGCAGCACCATCAATTTTACCTAGGTTTTTACCTACATATTTTAATTGTTCTCTATATTCTTTAGCAATCTTTGTCTTATATTCTCCAAAGTCTCTTAATTCTGTAGCTAGTTTTACGGCTAAATAATAGTTCTCATAACCAGCATCACGGATAAAGATTGAAGACAATACATCTTTTATTTCTTCTTTTGTTGGATTATCAACATGTTCTAACAACCAAGTTAATAATAAAGCTGCTGTTGGTGCATTGTAAGCTGATTGTACAATACCTGCATCAATCATAGCTCTTTGAACATAGTTTATATTTCTAATAGTACCAACACTTTCAGCTGTTCTAATAAATTTTCCTTCAACTTGTAATGGAGACATTAAATTAGAAAAAGCAGGAATATCATTGATTATTACTGTATCAGAACCGGCAAAACCTTCACCATTATCACTATCTCTAACTGAATTATATCCAGCATCAAATAAAGCTTTTCTGAGGCTCATGCCTTCTGTATATTTTAAATCAACATTTTTACCATTAATATTACATTTTACAAATTTCATTATTATTTAACCCCTTTGGCTATATCATACATTTGTGCAACTGCTACAGAAGTAATATAACGTTTATATGAAGCTGAGCCTGTTAAATCATCAATCGCTTTTATATCATTAGCAATAGCGAATTCAACATCTGCACTTGAACTAAATGCTTCATTTTCGATAGCATTTTCCACGTCACTAAATCTTTGAACACCAGTACCTTTTATAGCTGCAAAAATTCTAACTTCATCTAATTTGTTATTAGTTTTTTTTGCTCCAAAAGCTACACAAACAGCTGAATGAGCATGAGAAGTTTTAGCGAATCTTTTTGATAAAATAATTCTATCTTCTTTTGGTAAAATTACTGCAACTAATAAAGTATTTGAGAAAGATTCATGATTTGAATGATATTCTCTGATTGGTAAATTATCTTCAGAGAATTTACCAGATGAAGTAATTCCTGAAGTAATTAATCTTGCTTTTGCAGCTAATAAAGTAGGCATTAAGTATGAATCATCACTTCCAAAAGCCAAATTACCACCAATTGTAGCACTACATCTTAGAGTTCTTGAAGCACAGAATTTAGCAGCCTCTTTTAAATAATCAGGAATATCTACAGAATCAATTAAATCTTGTAAAGTTACGCAAGCACCAATTTTTACACCATCTTTTGTAACTTCGATTTTATTTAATCCTAAGCCTTCTAAACTAATTGCACCTTCATAATTTAAAGTAGAATTTAAACGATTGATCTCAGTGCCGCCTGCATAAAAAGCATAATCAGGATTTTCTTTTTTCTTGATTAAAGCTTCTTTTACATCTTTAACTTTTAATAAATATTTAATCATTATTTAATTACTCCCGCTCTTTTGAGCAAATTCTCGCTTACATCTCGACCTTTTTTTGCAAGTTCTTCTTCGTTATAGCCTACTAATTGTCCATCATCAACTACAACTTTACCATTTACTATTGTATAAGCAGTATTATGATTTGTTCCACAGAATAATAGTGATGCAGTGCTATCACTATGAGAGCCAGAATAAGGTAAAGTAGAAACATCAAAAACAGCTATATCTGCTTGCCAGCCTTCTTCTAATATTCCAACTTGATCAAAACCTAGCATTTTTGCACCACCTAAGGTACCCATTTTGAATATATCAGAAGCTGTAACTGCAGCTGCACCATATTTAACTCTTTGAAGTAATAGTGCATTTCTTAATTCACCAAGCATATCACTACTATCATTACTAGCAGATCCATCTACTGCAATACCTACATTGATACCTAGTTCCTTCATATCTTTTACTCTACAAATCCCACTACCAAGTCTCATGTTACTTGAAGGACAATGAGCAATATGACAACCAGTATCACGTAGATATTTTAACTCTTCATCGTTAAAATGTATACCATGAGCGAAGAAAACATCTTCACCTACCATATCGCATTCTTTCATTAGTTCAACAGGTCTACAGCCATACATTTCATTACAGAAATCAGCTTCATCAAAGGTTTCACATAAATGAGTATGTATTCTAGCACCATATTTTCTAGCTAAAGCACAAGATTCTTTCATTAAATCTTTTGTTACTGAGAATGGAGAACATGGAGCTAAAACAATTTTATGCATTGCATCTCCACCTTCTTGATGATATTGCTTAATACATCTTTCACTATCTTCAAGTATTTCATCAGTAGTTTGTACAACAGAATCTGGTGGTAAACCACCATCTTTTTTAGAAAGACTCATAGAACCTCTTGTTGGAGAAAATCTCATTCCAAGACGATCTGCTGCTTCAAATTGAAGGCCCATTAAATCGCCTTTAAATGATCTAGGATACAAATAATGGTGATCTGTTGAAGTTGTACAACCAGTTTTTAGTAATTCACCAATTGCTAAACAACTGCTAGTATATACAGCTTCTTCATCAATATGTTTCCAAATATCATAAAGATAAACTAACCAATCAAATAACTCTGCATTTTGTACAGCCGGTAAATTTCGAGTTAAAGTTTGATAAAAATGATGGTGTGTATTTATTAAACCTGGAATTACTACATGATTTGAGCAATCAATAACTCTTGTATTTGAATCAACCTTTGCATTCCCCTCTTTGTAAATCTTCTTTACTTTACCAGCTTCAATTAATAAATCAGCTCCTGAAAGAGAAGGCTTATCAAAGCTTGTTTGAAGGCAATGAATATCTTTTAACAATATTTTTTTTGACATTTTGTACTCCTAGCTCTCTAACAATAAATCTTTGTAATAAAGTCTGTTGTTATCTATTCTTGTAAATAAATTATATCATTATCTTTTAAAAAAACAAATGATATCCTAAGCCAAATACAGCCGTAGCTTTTATTGCTACGGCTGTTAATATCCTCATTGGTAGAACTAATTTTCTAAACTATAAGGTAGCATTGCATAGAATGCAGAACAAATTTCTAAGTCTTTTACACGAGTGATTTCGTTAGGTGCATGAGCTTGTTCTTCATCACCAGGACCAAAACCAATTGCAGGAATCTTATGACGACCTGTAGTAGCTACACAGTTTGTTGAGAATGTCCATTTGTCAACAACTGGTGCATCATTGAATAATGCTTTATGAGCAGCAACACCAGATTGTACCAATTTGTGATCTTCTGGAATTTTCCAGGTTGGGAAATATAATTCTTGTGAATATTCTTTCTTAGTCCAACCAACTTTTTCATAATTAGGCATTTCAACAACGATATCTTCTTTCTTATCGCCAGTAGCTTTTGAAACATATTCTTTAACTTGTGAAATAGCTAAGTCAGCATCTTCACCCCAAGTTAAACGTCTATCACAATATAACATAGCATAGTCAGAAACAGCACATTGTGAAGGTCCTTTTACATCCATTTGGCTAACTGTAATAGTTCCTTTACCTAAGAAATTATCATCATCTGGTTGTAAGTCTTCATTTAATTGTTCAATTGCTAATGCAGCACGTGAAGCTTTATAAGAAGCGCTAACTCCTCTTTCTGGAGCACTACCATGACAAGAGATACCTCTTAGAATAATTCTGATTTCCATACGACCACGGTGACCACGATATAATCTACATGAAGTAGGTTCTGTAGAAACAACAAAATCAGGTTTGAAGTTTTCTTCTTCAATTAAGTATTTCCAACACATACCATCACAGTCTTCTTCCATAACTGTAAATGTGAAATAAACAGTGTATTCACCAGCATATCCTAATTCTTTTAAGATACGACCAGCAGTAATCATTGATGCAGCGCCACCTTTTTGGTCAGAAGTACCACGACCTAATACTAAACCATCTTTGATTTCACCTGAGAATGGATCAAAATCCCAGTTATTCATATTACCAACTTCAACAGTATCTATATGAGCATCAAAAGCAATTTTCTTAGGGCCATTACCTACTCTACCAATAACAGAGCCTAGACCATCAATTCTTACATCGTCAAAATTTGCTTCTTTACATAATTCTACGATTAGACGACATACGTCTTCTTCTTGGCTACTGTAACTTTTTGCTTGAATCATTTTAGAAAGGTTTTTCGCTGTGTAATCTGAGTACTCAGCAGCTTTTGCTAAAATCTGTTCATTAATTGTCATTTGTGTTTCTCCTTGGCTATATGCCTAATTTATAATTCAAATTTATATTCATTAAGGTGCTAAAGTGTCAACTTTTTCCCACACCCTTTTTGCAACTTCACTAGCTTTTTTATAAATGCTATCTACATCAATTCCAACAAACTCATGGTTATCATATACTAAATTACCATTAACCATTACTGAATGGACACTGTTTGAACTCATTCCCCAAACAAAATGGCCTGCAGCATTATCACTTACTAGAGGAGTAGGACTCTTATAATCTAAGAGTGTTAAATCAGCTTTATAACCTTCTTTAACTTCACCATATTTACCATCAAAGTAAGTTTCAATTAATTGATTCCCTCTGTTAAGTGCATTAACAAAGCTATTTGGCCACCATGGTCCTTTTTCATCTCTATGTTGGAAGAATCCAATCTTTAATTCTTCAAACATATTTCCACCACAACCATCAGTACCAATTATCAATTTATCAATCATTGGTAATTTATTATTGTAACCAATTTGGTTATTCATATTACTTCTTGGATTGTGTGCTAAGAAACATTTATGGTTATTTAATATTTCAATTTCATTTTCATTTAAGAAAATACCATGAACTAATAAACTATTATCATTTAATAAATCAAAGTCTTCTAATCTTTTTACAATATCTTTACCATACTTGTGATGAGAATGAATTTGATCATAATCGCCTTCAGCAACATGTAAGTGAATTCCACAGCCAGTTGTTTTACAAGCTTCACTCATCAATTTCAAACCTTCATCAGGAATTGTAAAAGGAGCGTGTCCACCAATCATGGCTTTAACCATATCTGAAGTACCACTAGTTGCAAAATCTACATTTTCTTGTACACCAGCTTCAACTTCTTTCATTCCACCATTTCTATCGGTTACTTCATAACAAGTCATACCTCTAAGGCCAACTTCTTCCATACCCTTTTTAATAGTAGATAAAGATCCCTTGATATATGATGGACTTGCATGGTGGTCAACTACACTAGTTGTACCAGCTGCAATAGCATCTAAAGAACAAATTAAAGAAGAATAATAACAAGCTTCTTCATCTAATGCTCTATCTAATCTCCACCACCATTCTCTTAATATTTGTATTAAGTCAGTTTGTGGACCTGCATTAACCAACATTCCTCTTGATAAACCACTGTAATAGTGATGGTGAGAACAAACATTACCTGGCATTAAAGTTTTACCTTTTGCATTTATAATGCTTGCACCTTCACTTACTAAGTCTTTACCTATGCGGGCGATAGTATCGCCCTTTACTAAAACATCCATTCCTTCTAAAACTTCAAAAGGAGCTTTTGTTTGCATAATTCTTACATTTTTAAATAGTGTATCCATAAAATATTCCTACTCGTCAACTTCGCCTAATAAATAGCTGTATGATAAGAAGATTTCTTCAATGATAGCTGCAACTTCATCACTTACACCTTCATCGCCTTCTAACATACCTTCTCCATTAATCTCACAGTTATACAATTTATCATCTAGTCTAACTAATACTTCAGCACCATTTACTAAGAACCCAGGATTAGTTGAATTATCAAAATCATCTCTTCTTGAGAATAAAGTTAATTTAGCTTTATATGGAGCTTGGTTATATGGACAGAAGGTTCCACAGTTACCACATTCATTACAATATGCATCGATGTGAACAATTTGGAAAGGATCTTCAAATACACCAGTGTTTCTAACATCAATTGCAACATTAGCTCTGTTTGGACAAACTTCAACACATTTGTTACAGAGATATGAACATTCATTACATCTCATTGCTTCGTTTTCTAAGAATTTTTTAGTATCCTTATCAATTGATAATGTTACATTGCTCTTTTTAACTCTCAATTCTTCAAAATATTTGTCTTCTTGAGCTGTTAATTCTTCGATATCTACATCTTCATCTTCATCATGGCAACCACATTCACAATCATCATCATGATCATGATCGTCGTGACAACTACATTCACAATTATCATCATCGTGGCAATCGCAATCATCATCTTCTTCTAATGAATCCAAAACCTTATCAATACAAGCATCTACAGCAGTTCTAGCTGAAGCAATACATTTAACTATTGTTGATGGTCCACTAGCCATATCACCAATCATGTAAACATCTTCAATTTCTGATTCAAGAGTTTCTTTATTGTATAATACTTTTCCTCTTTCATTTACTGGTAGACCATAGTAGTTAACATCATCTTCATCTAAGTGAGAAGCAATTGCTGTAATAATATTATCACAATCAATTTCATAAGTTTCATTTGTAGGTACTGGGCGACGACGACCGGATGCATCTTTTTCACCTAATTCCATCTTAACTAATGTTAATTTACCATCTTTATATCCACTTGGGTTTGTTAAGAAGCTAATTTTTACACCGTCTTCAATTGCTAGTTCATATTCCTCAATTTCAGCAGGCATTTCTTTGAAACTTCTTCTGTATACGATAGTAACATCTTCAACACCTTCAACACGTTTTGCAGCTCTTGCAGCATCCATAGCAACACTACCAGCACCTAATACAACAACATGTTTTCCAAGTTTTACACCATCACTACCTAATCTATAAGAACGTAAGAATGGAAGAGCTTCAATTAAAATATCATCTCCACCTTCAAGTGAATAAGGATTATCTTTTTCTGTACCAATAGCAAAGAAAATATAATCAAAACCAGCTTTCTTTAAAGCATCAATTTTTGTTTCTTCTTTTGATACACCAAATTTGAATTCAACACCATGAGCTTTAATAAATTCAACATCACTATTAATAGCTTCTTCAGGAATTCTGAAACTTGGTATTACATTCATTACAACACCACCAGCTGTTTGTTCTTTTTCAAATACTGTTACTTGGAAACCTGAACGAGCTAAGAACATAGCTGCAGATAAACCTGCAGGACCTGCACCAATAATAGCAGTTTTTAAATCAGATCTTTCACTTGGAGCTGCCCACATTTCTTTAAAGCCTTTAAATCCATTTTCAACAGCTTGTTTTTTAACTTCTCTAATTTGAACTGCACCTTCATAATCCATTCTAGTACAATGAGCTTGGCATTGGTGATCACAAATAGTTCCGGTGATATAAGGAAGAGGATTCTTTAAATAAATTACTGCAAGTGCATCTTCATATCTACCTTCACCCATTAATGCTACATAATCAGGAATGTCTTGATGGATAGGACAAGCTTCAATACATGGAGCAACATAACAATCTGTTAATGGTAAATCTTTATTTACATTAGCTCTATCGGTACCTCTGAAAGCTTTATCTAAATATTTACTTTCTAAACATTTTTTAGCTAAATCATTTAATTTATCAACATCAATTTTCTTCATATCCCAAGCAGAACTTCTATCTAGAATATTTGCCATTTGAGTCATTCTAGCATATCCACCAGGATGTAACATGTCTGTTGCTACAGTAATTGGTCTTATCCCTGTTTCGAAAATGTCAGTAATTGTTAATGCATTTGCACCACCTGAATATGAAACTGGTAATTCACCATTAAATTCAGTTGATAATTTTGCTGCAACATTTACAGAAATTGGCATAAGAGCTCTACCACTCATATACATTTCATCACCAGGAAGTTGTTCTTGGTCATTAACTGAACCTAAAGTATTTGTTAATTTAACACCAAAACCTCTACCTTCTTTCTTAGCTAAGTCAACTAATCTATGTAACATGCTAACTGCATCATTATATTGTAAGTCATGATCAAAAGAATCTCTTGATAAATGTAAATAATCATAACCTAATTTATCTAAGATATTTCTAACACCATCATAACCTAATAATGTTGGATTTAACTTTACAAAAGTATCAATTTTCTTTTCAGTTAACATATAAGTACAAATTGCTTCAATTTCTTTTGGAGGACATCCATGCATTGTACTAATTGTTACTGATTCACAAATTTTATTTGAAATATGATTTACTAGATTATCTGCAAGTTTATCTTCTAAACCAGCAAATGATGTACCTGCTAATAAATCGCCATCTTTTAATAATGCATTTAATTCTTCTAGATATTCTTTGAAACGTGCATCTTTTTGAGCATCCATCATTGAATTTATAAATTGTTGCATTCTGTCAGTTTTAATACCTTCAAGATTGTAACCAACACTCATATTAAAAATAAAAGTAGGATCAGTTACTTTTCCATCATTTAATAATGCTTCTAATAAATGACAAACAATCCAAGCTTTAGCATATTCATCCCAAGCTTTTTCTAAAGTATATTCTGTAGACCACTCAACATTGTAGCCTTCATCTCTTGCATCGATACAAGGTTTAGCAATTTCTAATCTATCCATAATTTGAACAGTCTTTAATTCAATAAAGCGAGAACCTGCTAGGTAACTTGTTATTATGTTTTGAGCTAACTGAGTATGTGGACCAGCAGCTGGACCAACGTAAGTTGTACAACTTTGGTTAAAAACCTTACCCTTTTTTTCTCTCTTATCTGCAAAAAATTGATCTTTAGATAGTGAGAAAATTGAATCATGATTTTTATATTCACCAATTACTCTGTTGATTAATTCCCCAAAAGGAACCGGACGCATAATGTCTCCCATATGTTACTCCTTGATATTTCCTTGTTAAGCTAGAATTTTTACCCTAACTCATATCTATTGTAATAAGAAATTCTATGTTGTCAACATTTTTTTGCAACAAATTGCAACATAGTTCTTTATGGTGTTTTACTATAGGGGAATTAACATTTGTATACAAGCATAATTAAAGTGTTTTTCTTTAAAATAACTAAATTTTTTAGCAATTTTTTTATTAAATTCTAATTTTCAAATTAACCTTAATTATATATTGAATTATAACAAAGCTTTCACATTAATAAAATTAAAAACAAATTATTTTGTAATTAGAAAATTACATATACATCAAAATTCAATATCTAAATTTAAATTTCCTTTACTTTTGGAGATTCTGTAATTTTTGTTAGTACAATAATAAATATTGAGAATATTAATACTAAAGCAGGTAAAAATAAATAACCTAAGTTTAGCATTATAACACCAATAAAAGGAGGCATAAATGCGGAACCTAAATAGGCACTAGCCATTTGAAGTCCAATAATTTTAGGGCTTAAAACTGATCCAAATCTCCTTGGTGTTCTATGAATCATAGAAGGATAAAGAGGGGCAAAACCAAGACCAATAAATAATACAGAAATTATTGATAAAGTATTATTTAAATTAAGCAATAATATTAATGCAGAAAGAGTTGAAATAATAGCACTAATATAAATTAAAGGAACACTTTTAATTTTATTAGAAATAAAACCAGAAATTAATCTACCGCCAGTAATACCTATAAAGAAAAGAGAAGAAATTCTAGCACCATCCGCTGTGCTTACTTTTAAAAAGTTAACCCCATATGTTGGAATCCAAATTAACATAGAGGTTTCAATTGAACAATAACAAAAGAATGCAAGCATTGCTAAATATTTTGTCCACTCTCTAGATGTACCTTCAAATATGTTTGTTACTTCTTTTCCATCTATAGTAACTGTTTTCTTTTTTTCTTCTTTATCAAACTTTTTGATAAAAATAAACTGCAAAATACTTAATGAGAATTGAATTATCGCTATAGTTCTATAACCAAATTTATAATTATTCTCTGATAATCCTATACTTAGAATTAAAGGCCCTAATGTTGCACCAAGGCCCCAAAAGGCATGTAAAAATGCCATATGACTAGATTTATACTTTAAAGCAACATAATTGTTTAATGCTGAATCAATAGCTCCTGCCCCTAAACCTAAAACAATTGAAAAAGGAATTAATAACCAAAAAACTGGGGCAATTGAATAACCAAAAAGAGCAAAAGATGTCATTAAGGTTGATATTGCAATAGTTTTCCCTGTTCCTAAAGTTTTGTTTAACCACATAGCTAACAAAGAAGATATAACCGTACAAATACAAGTTATAAAAGATAATATTCCAGCATATTCTGTTGGGACATTTAAAATTGTGTGTAAAATCGGCCATGAAGAACCTAATAAACTATCAGGTAATCCGAGTGAAATAAAAGTTACATAAATTATTACTAGCAATAAAGTCATTTTTTCTCTCAATTTATATTATAAATTGAATTCTAATATATTTTAATTCGTTATTCTACTAGTTTCTATCTCAAAACGTGAAAAACACAAGAATTTGATTTATTTTATAGTATATGCTCAGTAAAAGCCCCTTTTTCTTATATAAATATAATTTTACTTAATATTCGTTTAGTAAATATTGTTTAGTACGAGTTTTAACAAATTCTTTCGAAAACATCAATAAATTGAAAAATTTTAAGGGAAAGCGAAAAAAAGTAATAAAAAAAATAAATATTTGAATTTTTTACTTTACAAATTTTAAATTTATTACAATACTATGTCTAGTAAAATTTACAATATTTCTTGGAGGAAATAAATTTATGTTGATTAATTTAAACGTTAACCCTGAAATTAGGGCAAAAAACGTAAAGCGCTGTAAAGAAAAAGGTATCCTACTACCAACATTTAAAGAAATGATTAACCCTTCTCTAGTTTCAGACGATATTAAGAAAAAACTAGATAACACAGGTCTATGGGATGTTGATCCTGTTAACCTTTATAGAATTACTTGGCACAACCAACCAGTTGCAAAAGGCGGCGAATTCGGTGGTGTTAACTTCTTAGAAGTTCCTCATGAAATTTCTGGTGTTAAAGCTAGAATTATTGCTCTTTGTGGTAAATGGTTCCCTTGTGGCGTTCACAAAGTTGGTGCAACATATTCTTGTTTAGCTCCTGCTCTTGTTTCAGGTAACTTCGATTCAATTGACCAACAAGCTGTATGGCCATCAACTGGTAACTACTGTCGTGGTGGTGCTTATAACTCAGCTCTATTAGGTTGTCAATCAATTGCTATTCTTCCTGAAGAAATGAGCCAAGAAAGATTTAATTGGTTACAAACTGTAGCTGGTGAAGTTATTGCTACTCCAGGTTGTGAATCAAACGTTAAAGAAATCTTCGACAAATGTCACGAATTAGATGCTGAAAGAGGCTCACATATTGTTATCTTCAACCAATTCGACCAATTCGAAAACTACCTATGGCACTATGAAGTAACTGGTAGAGCAATGGAAGAAGTATTAAAGCAATTAGGCGTAAAAGATGAAAATGTTAAAGCTTATGTAAGTGCAACTGGTTCAGGTGGTACTTTAGCAGCTGGTGACTATTTAAAATCAAAATACCCTCTAATTAAAGTTTGTGCAGCAGAAGCTCTACAATGTCCTACTCTATTAAGAAACGGTTTCGGTGGACACAGAATTGAAGGTATTGGTGATAAACACGTTCCTTGGATTCACAATGTTAAAAACACTGATGTTGTTGTTGATATTGATGACAATGATTGTATGGACGTTTATCGTTTATTCAACGAACCAGAAGGTATCAAATATTTAGCTTCTAAAGGTGTAAAACAAGAAGACATAGATAAATTACCTTTATATGGTATCAGTGGTGTTGGTAACGTATTAGGTGCAATGAAAGTTGCTAAATTCTTTGAATTAACTGAAGATGATGTAGTATTCACAGTATTAACAGACTCAAGTGAAATGTATACTTCTCGTATTAAAGAATTAGAAGAACAACTAGGTGTTTGTGACCATGATGATAGCGTAAGAATTTACTACAAAGCATTAATGGGTCAAAACATTGCAAACATGAAAGAATTAGGCTACTACGATAGACTAGCTATTCATAACCTAAAATACTACACATGGGTTGAACAACAAGGTAAGACTTATGAAGAAATCAACCGTCAATGGTACGACAAAGACTATTGGACTGACATTCCTAAATTAACAGCAAAGATTGACGAGTTAATTGAAGAATTCAATGCTGAAGTATTGGCATAACTTCCTATAAAAGGAAATAATTATACAAATAAGGAGGGCATGCTTTATAAGGCATGTCCTCATTTTAAAGGATTAATAAAATGCGATTTACTTACGAATGTAATGATTGTAAAAAAGTTTTTGAAACTGATGAAGTTATTTATCAATGCCCTCATTGTTCCAAAGAACAAGAAGAAAACACATTCCCAAAAGGAAATTTAATTGTAAAATTAAATAAAGATGATTTAGCAAAACTAAAAGAAAAAGAACATGTTAATATGTATGACTTTTTCCCTTTTGAAGTTCCAAACAAAGATTCTTATCCAGTAGGTGGAACTCCACTTGCAAATCCTATCAGATTAGCTAAAGAACTTGGTTTAAAAAATCTAAGATGTAAATTAGACAGCGCTCTTCCATCTGGTTCTTTTAAAGATAGAGCTTCTCAATTAATTGCTGCACAAGCACTACATTATAATATGGACAAAATTGCTTTAGCATCCACAGGTAATGCTGGAGCTGCTATGAGTTGTGCTGGAGCTGCATACGGATTAGAAATCGTTTTATTTGTTCCTGAAACTGCACCTATCAACAAATTAATGCAATCAGTATTATATGGAGCAACTGTTGTTCCTGTAAAAGGTACATATGATGATGCATTTGCTCTTAGTATTGCATACACTAATGAATTTGGTGGAATCAACAGAAATACTGCTTACAACCCTATGACTATTGAAGGTAAAAAAAGTGTTTCAATTGAACTATTTGAACAAATGGGAAGAAAAGTTCCTGAAGTTGTTTATGTTCCTGTTGGAGATGGTTGTATCATCGGTGGTGTTTATAAAGGTTTCTATGATTTATATGAAGCAGGCTTAATTGATAAAATTCCACATCTAGTTTGCTCACAAAGTACAAAGAGTAATGCAATTTCTCAAGCTTTCAAAAATAATAATTACAATGCAATTCAAAATGCTTCAACAAGAGCTGATTCAATCTCTGTTTCTTGCCCAGCTAATGGTAGAATGGCTGTAAACTATATAAGAGATAGTAAAGGTTGGTGTGTAGAAGTAGATGATGAAGATATTATTAATGCACAATTAGAATTAACATCAAAGGCTGGAATTTTTGTTGAACCTGCAGCAGCTTGTGCTTGGGCAGCTCTAAAACAAGATGCTGATCACCTAAAGAAAGAATTTGGTGAAGATGTAGATGTTTGTGTTCTTCTTACTGGCACAGGCTTTAAAGATATGGCTGTATTTGAAAATAGAGTTTCTATCCCTCAAGCAATTGAAAACAGTAAAGAAGCTGTAATTAAAAGATTTAGCAAATAATATTTAAATATATATCTATATATGTAATTTCAAAGTCCTCAAAAAGTGGTATGATAAATATCACATTGAGGACTTTATATTTAATCTTTTGACAAAATAACGTCATTAGAGTATTCTTTTATAGTACTTGGAGGACATATGCAACAATTATTAATTGGTCTTGGTATAGGCGTAGCAATTGCAATCGTAGTTCTAATTTCGATGAGTGCACGTGCTCATAAAAAAGAACTAGAACATAAAAAAGAAATAAATAAATTAAAAAATATGTTAACAGATAGAATGGATATTGAAAGTGAAGGTTTACAAAAACTAAAAGCTGAATTAGAAATTTTAAAAAGTGAAAATGAAAATCTACGGATTACTGTTTCAACATATTCACAAAAACCAGGAAGAAAAGAAATGGCAAGATTCCATGTTTATCAACTTGCAGTTGATAGATTAACTCTAAATTCCCCTGGCTTTGGTGCTGCTTGGCAAGCTGCTTTAAAAGAAAGTGAAGATGAATTCCAAAAAACTTACAAAGGTATTCATCCTTTTATAAGAAAAGTTATTCCACTAAAAACAGATGCACAGGTTGTTAATCAAATAGAAGATAAATAATATTATTAAAGAGAGCATTTTATGGCTCTCTTTTTTATTCTAAACAAGCTTTTTAAGTAATGGCACAATATTATTATTACATTCACCACCATGATAACAAATAACCCTTTTCGGATTTAAATCAATTAATTTTTTTATACTTTTTTTGCATCCCTCTAAATCAAAAGTAAACTGCGGATTTGCAATAACAAACTTATCATTTTCAAAGGCAATTGCATCTCCACTAATTAAAGTATCAGCTTCTTCACAAAACAATGAAATATGTCCTGGAGTATGACCTTTTGTACTAATTACTTTTAGTTTTGGGATAATATAATCATTGTCATTAACTACTTGATCTACAGAACAAGTTTCAATAGTTTCTAAATATTTTTCAAACCGAATTCCAAAAGCTAAAGCTTCGCCTGTCAAATTTTTATTATATTCTCTTGCTTGTATTAATCTTAAAGACTCTTTTGTTCCATCAATATATGGAGCTTCAACAGCACTTGCAATAACTATTATATTTTCATTAATTAATTTTAATTGTTTTAAAGAACCTATGTGATCATGATCTTGATGTGTAATTACAACATGAGTAAGATCTTCAATTGAAAACCCAATTTTATTCAATTCCTGCTCTATTTGTATTATTTGATCTGGGGAACCTGAATCACAAAGTATTAAATTTTTACCATCATAAATTACTGAAGGATACATTGCAATTTTTTGAGGCCCAACCTTTTGAACTAATTTTATTGATTGAATTTCCAATTTTTTCTCCTAAACTTTTATTTTGTATTATATATACCACACTTTTTTATATTTTTTAAAATTTTTTTCTCTTTTTTTTAAATAATCCTTTTTAAAGCTTTATTAATAAAAAAATACCTAGAATAAATTACTAGGTATTTCACATCTAAATTATTTTTGTTTTCACCAATTGGATTCAATAGCTTTTTTTACTCTATTATAAATTTGATTTTCAAAAGGTATGTACGAATTGGTATAATATTCACATAAATATTTTCCCCTATAATTCTTTAATAATCTAAATATATCATCAAAAGGAACTTGTCCAAAAAAAGGTGGTAAATGAATATCTCCCATAGCAAGTTCTCGCCTCATCCCCTCTTCAAGTGAATCATAATAAAGTCTATTAGTAATTCTACTATTTTCAAAAATCCCTAGATTATCATTTAGATGAACATGCCCAATATATGGTAGACAAGCTTCAAGAGCTTCTAGATAATTAAAATTATAATATTTTGAAGCCAAATAAGCATGACCTGTATCAAATGTCATTTTTAAGTTTTCTAAATTTAACTCTTTAACTACATCTAATACTGGCCTCACTCTTTCAATTTCTATATTCTCTAAGCAAATCAAAACATTTTTTTTCTCAGCATATAAAACACCTTTTTCTAAATATTTTTTAAATTGCAGTTCTTTATCTACCATATTACTTTTACTATCAAAATGAACAACTAAAGGATTTGCGCCTAACATTGAAGCGACATCAATTGATGCTTTAAATAATGAATAATGTAAATCAATATCATCGGCTCTCAAATCTAATGCCCGTCCAATATGAGCAGAATACTTTAATTTATGTAATAACAATTCAGCTTTTACTAACTCAACCCATTGATAACATACATTTCCCCCGATAATTGAGGGAAACAGATCTACATGAAATTCAGTGAAATCAAATCCAGCTTTTTCTATTCTATTTAAAGTATTTCTAAGACTCTCAATAGTTTTACAATCTGAGAGCTTTATACCAATTTGAGCTTTATTAATCATAAGTTTATTTTTCCCTCATCCTTTTTAAAACAGCTTCTACACTTGAAGAAAATACTCCTAGTTTTTCCATTTTTATACTACACAAGGCTGCTGCAAATTCTACAGATTCTTTTGCACTATGATTTTTTCTCCAAGCTAAATAAGCAGCAAAAGTTGTATCTCCTCTTCCTGTTCTTCCACTATTATTCAAGTTTGTATAAGGAGCAGAATATAACTCACCATCAGCTAAAATCATAACCTTTGTGTTATGAGTTAACATTACTTCCTTTACTCCCCAATCTCCTAACTGTTTAATTGCTTTTAAAGTATCAGAATACCCTGTTAAAATTTCAGCTTCAGCAGCATCCACTTTCAAATAGGTTAAATATGGTATTAGTATTTTCTTATTTTCCCAATCAGTGTATAACATATTCCCATTCTCATCACTTTTTCTCAAAATACATTGAGCATCTAAAGCAACCTTACCTTTCTTCGATAATGGAACAATAAAAGAATCAGGAATTTCACCAACAAAAAGCCCTGCTAAACAATAAATTTCTGAATTTTCTTCAATTATTTCATATAAATTAAATCTATCAGCTTTAGATAATAATACAGCTTCTCTTCTTTCTTTATCCTCTGTAAAATAATGATTTCTTATAGAAGTCATCTCTTTAGATTCTTTAATTATCCAGTTGATTTTACTATTTTCCAACTCTTTTTTTAGAACTTCTTCACTTCTAGGAAGTTTAGAGATAATTTTCACATTTAAATTAAGAGCTGAATATACTGCAGAAGCATAAATAACTGCCCCACCTAAAATCCTAGTCTCATTTCCTAGATAATCAATCATTATATCCCTTGAAATATGACCTATTAGCAATAAATCACTATTCATTTTCTACCCTCTCTTCAAAAGGTAAAACATGAAGACTTTTTTGTTTAAAAGCTACAGAAACTCTACTGCCATTTACATATCTGACTTTATCTTGTGGATCAGCAATTTCAACATTTAAAATTTGACCATCATCTAATTTAATTTCATATACAATTTGTGCTCCAAAATAAACTGCATTAATTACAGTTGCTTCAAGCATATTATTATTGTCTTTTTCAACATCTTTAACCATTATTGATTCTGGTCTAATTACAAATAATACTTTTTCACCTTTTTTAATGTTTTTATTCCAATAAGGTGCTTTAATAATTCTTCCATGAGTTTTAATTATAAATTGATCATTTTCAATATTTTCTACAATACCTTCTAAGAAATTAACTTTACCAATAAAGCCGGCAACAAATCTATTTTTTGGATGACTATAAATTTCACTTGGACTATCAACTTGTTGAATTAGTCCATTATTCATAATTACAATTCTATCAGAAATAGTCATTGCTTCTTCTTGATCATGCGTTACATATACTGAAGTGATTCCAACTTTTTGTTGGATTCGTCTTATCTCTAATCTAGTTGAAACTCTTAATTTAGCATCTAAATTTGATAAAGGTTCGTCAAACAACAATACTTTTGGTTCAAGAATCATTGCTCTAGCAAGACTAACTCTTTGTTGTTGTCCTCCAGAGAGTTCTCGTGGTTGACGATTTTCTAAACCACTTAATCCAATTGTATCCATCATTGATTTTACTTTTTCATCTATTTCTTTTTTAGATAATTTTCTCAACTCTAATCCATAAGAAATATTTTGTTTTACACTCATATGAGGAAATAGTGCATAATTTTGAAAAACCATTGAAGTTGGTCTTTTATTGGGTGGGATTGTTTCCATTTCTACTTCATCAATATATACATGGCCACTTGTTGGTGTATGAAATCCTGCTATCATTCTTAATGTTGTGGTTTTCCCACAACCAGATGGGCCTAACAATGTAACTAATTCCCCTTCTTTTACATTAAGATTTATATGATCAACAGCAGTAAATTTATTAGGTGTTTTACCAAATACTTTTGTTAAATTTGATAATTTTAAATATTGTTCGTTCATTATTTTTCCTTATTATTCAAGATTAGAAAAGTTCATTCCCTTTCCTATTTTATTAGTTACTAGCTGAATTGCGCCTAAAGCAATTAAAACAATTGCTACTAGTAATAAACTCATCGCTGCAGCTTGAGCATATTGGCTATTATCAACAAAGCCTAAAATTGCTACAGTAATTAAATTCCACTTGCCAGAAACTACAAATATGATTGCACTAATTGCCGTCATTGATCTAACAAAACTATTAGCCAAACTAGAAAATAATGCAGGAGTAATCATTGGTAGTGTGATTTTTCTAAATGTTGTACCACTATCGGCACCACAATCTATTGACGCCTCTTCAATTGATGGATCAATTTGATTTAATGCTGCAACTCCATTTCTAATACCAACAGGCAAATTTCTAAAAATTAATAAAGCAATTATTATTGTAGCTGAACCTGTTAAGGAAACAGGTAATAATGAACTAGGATTATTAAAAGCTAGAATATAACCAATACCAACAACAGTTCCAGGTACTGCAAAAGTAAGCATGGCAGACAACTCCATTAAGTTTCTACCAATAAACTGTTTACGAGTAACTAAATATGCTATAAACATGCTTAAAAGTCCTGTAATTGGTGTAACAATGAGTGCTATTACAAAGGAATCTTGTATATAGCTTTTTCCTGAATCCCACATTTGAATGTAGTTATTTAATGTAAATGAAGAATCTACACCCCATAATTTTTGGAAAGATCCCCAAATAACCATTCCATAAAACAGTACAACTACAAAAGCAAAGAAAATACAGAAAAAATAAATTGGAAGTTTTACATACCATTCCAAATTCTTTATTGTGGATGCAGTAGGTTTTCCTGTGACAGTCACAAAAGATTTTTTAGCAAGTAAATATCTTTGAATATAGAAAGCTAATACGGTAGGAATTAATAACATAATTGCTAAAGTTGCACCTCGTGCTAAATCATACATTCCAGTTATTTGCAAATATGCTTGAACTGATAAGACTGAGAAATCTCCAGAAATTATCATTGGGTTACCAAAATCAGCTAATGATTGAATAAAAACTAATAACCAAGCACTAACTAAACCAGGAGTTGAAAGTGGAAAAATAATTGTAGAAAAAACTCTAATTCTTGAAGCCCCACAATCAGCTGCTGCTTCTTCTAATGCAGGATCAATTGATTTTAATATTCCAACTAAAGCCAAAAAAGCAGTAGGAGTGTATGCTATTACTTCAACAATAGTTAATCCTGTTAAGCCATAAATATTTCCAAGCCAATTACTTAAAATCCCAGAACGGCCAAAAAGTAAAATACATGCTAACGCTACAACAAAAGGTGGTGAGACCATTGGAAATGTAGCTATTAGTCTAAATACACTTTTACCTTTCATAGGGGTTCTTGTTATCGCATAAGCAAAAACAAATCCGAAAAATGTACCAATAGTTGCAACTAAAACACCAAGTATTAAACTATGAATTAGTGGTTTTATATAGTAAGGTTGAAAAATAACCTCTTTAATATTTTCAAAACTAAATTTACCTTCATATGTAAAACTAGTTTTAAAAACTTGAAAAATTGGGAAGATTACAAACACTATTAGAAGATAAAAAATAACTAAAATAGAAATCAACAAAAGAGGTTCTCTTGCTATTTTCTTTATATCATCTATTGTTTGTGAACGTTTATTGTTCATCTTAATTTAAATCCTTTTTGTTTAGAAAAAATGCAATCCTATAAACTTAATAAATTAAAATATAATAGAATTGCATAGCAAATTAATTATAAGAAATACTATTTACCGATTGTATCTCTCCAAGCCTTAACATTATCATTTTTGTCTAAGCCTAGTTTTACAGCATCATAATCAACTAGATTTATATCTGTTAATTTGACAGAACCTTCAACTACATCTGCTTTAGGATTTACAGGTAATCTGTTGTAATTTTTAAATAAATTTTGAGCAGAAACACTAAAACACCAATCTACAAAGATTTTAGCTTCTTCCATTTCTTTTCCGCCCTTAATTAAAGAGACACCACCTACTTCATAACCAGTACCTTCTTCTGGGAATGACATTACTAAAGGATATCCTTGTTTTATACCTTTAGATAAAATATCATGTGAAAACCCAATACCTACTGCACATTCACCTAATCCAGCACGAGCTATACAAGCACTACCTGATTTAGTATATTGATGGATATTTTTATCTAATTCTTTCCAATATTCTAAAGCGCCATCTAAACCTTTTAATTCAATAATAGTTCCAAAAGTAGTATATGCTGTACCAGAAGTATAAGGATAAGCCATTTCAATTTGTCCCTTAAAAACAGGATCTAATAAATCTTGCCAAGAAGTTGGAGCTTGAATATTATGTTCTTTAAGAAAATTTGTATTTGAAACAAATGCTATTGCACCAGTGTAAAAACCATTCCAAGCATTATCACTGGCATGAAGATTATCAGCTAATGTAAAATCAATATTTGGTTGATAAGGTTCTAAAAGACCTTTTGATGCAGCACTGATATGGTCAGTACTTGATCCACCATACCAAACAGAAGCTTGTGGGTTATTCTTTTCTGCTTCAACTCTAATTGCTACTTCACCAGCACTCATTCTAACAAAATTAACTTTAATACCAGTTTCTTTTTCAAATGCTTCTATATAATACTTAGCCTCTTCAGTATCAAGAGCTGTATACATATTTAAAGTTTTGTATTCTTTAACCGCAGAGGTTTCCTCATTGGTACCGTTTGCCATTACAGAAGAAATTACTAACATAGTAACACACAATACTGCAATAATCCTTTTCATATTATCCTCCTTATCTCGAAAATATGATTTTCGAAATATGTTTTTTGTTTAACCAAATTTAAGAATAAATTTGGTATAAAAATTTTTACCTCTTTTACTAGGATAAAACGATTTTTATAATTGTCAAGGAAATCAATGAAAATTTTTTTGCATTATTTTTCGCAAATTAAATTTTGTTATATATTTTTAATAAATATATATACAAAAAAGAATTATATAAAATAAATTAAATAATATATATATAAAAAAATTAAATAAATAATAATTTATTTATTAGATTTTATAATCGGTTGCATAAATTTTGCAAAATATTTTACAAAAAAAAATTCTTTCAATTTCAAAAAAAATCAAAAGAATAATTCTAAAAATTTTAGCATGATTCTCGTTTTATAATGTCTCCAGAAACAATAATCGTAACTGGATTATTATATAACTCTTTATTATTGATTAGCTCAATTAATCTATTTGCTGCTAGACGACCCATTTGAGCAACTGCTAATTTTGCAGTAGTCAAAGGAGGATTTGATAAATGAGCCCAAGGTATATCATCAAAACCAACAATACAAATATCATCAGGTACAGAATATTCTGTAGCACGCAAAGCATGAATAAAGCCTATTGCCATAACATCGTTTGCAAAGGTAATTCCAATTCTTTCTTTTTTGGAAAGTTTAAATAAAGAAATTGCATTCTTACCCTCTTCCAAAGTTGTATCGTCAAGATGATATATTTCACTATTTAAAGAATGTTCTTTAATTGCTTTTTCATACCCTTTTACACGTTCAAAATTATTATACCAAGAAGCAGGACCTGTTATATGTAAAACTCTTTTTATCCCTT
The DNA here is from genome assembly GCA_963678415.1 of Sphaerochaetaceae bacterium. GTDB lineage: Bacteria > Spirochaetota > Spirochaetia > Sphaerochaetales > Sphaerochaetaceae > Pleomorphochaeta. The sequence continues at coordinate 1,192,912 of OY782833.1, forward strand.
TCTCTATAACTAAATTTGTTAATTTATATTCTAATTCTTCATCATTACAAATTACACTATCAACTTGAGTCTGTCTTAAATTATTTTCTAAAAGGACAAATGGAATATTATATTTTTTGATTGAAAAGATAGTTTTTGAAGGAATAGATTGGCCTCTAACAATAAAACCAGCAAAGTCTTGAGGGGAAAGAGGGGTATTAGTAAAATCGATTTCATCTTCATTATAATATAATGGAATAACTATAAAACCATTTGATACAAAGATATCTTGAAATTGAGATAATGTATGGCTAAAGAAAAAAGAATCTTGTTCTTGAAATCTTTTTCTTGCAACAATTCCAATAAATTTTGCCTTTGAAAAAGCTAAGTTTTTAGCTAAATAATTAGGAGAAAAACCTTCTCTTTTTACAGCCTCTAACACTTTGTCTCTAGTTTTTTTACTTATTCCTGGTTTATCATTAAGCACCCTAGAAATTGTTGATGGTGAAATATCAATTTTTTCAGATAATTCTTTTAGTGTCACAATAAACCTTCTTTTTTTAATTTTTAATACAAATCAATATATCATTATTTATGATAAAATTCCACTCAAAATTTTTATTTACTAGTTTTTAGATAATTAAAACATAAAATATAATAATTAGAATTTATTAAAATATATAGAATATACCAATCAATAATTTTAATTAAATTTTAAAATTAATATAAAAAATGACTATCTTAATTCATTTCTAGTAAATTAAGATAGTCTAATTTCTGACTGTTATATGTTAAACAAAATTATACAAATAGATTTACGTCACATTCACTTGCAGCTTGCATATAAGTTGCTACACCACCAACTTCAACTCCATCAAGAAGTTCACTTTCATGAACACCCATGATATCCATTGACATTTGACATGCAACCATTCTTACACCACTAGCCTTAGCTTGATTGAACATACTTCTTAATTGATCTACTTTTTTCTTTTTCATTCTGCTCTTCATCATTTTTGGACCCATTCCAGCAAAATTCATGCTAGAAAGTTTTAAATGATCCATATCACTTGGGAGCATAGCAGTAAACATTTTACCCATAAAGTCTTTTTTAACTTTCTTATTTGGTTTCTTTTTCAATACTGATAATCCCCAGAAAGTGAAGAACATAGTAACATCTTTACCTGAAGCTGCAGCACCATTAGCTAGAACAAAAGAAGCAAGAGCTTTATCAAAATCATTAGAGAAGACAATTAAGGATGCACCATTTTTAGTCATAGCTACTTGTTTTTCAAGAGCAGCACCTTTTTTAATAATTGCTTCAATAACACCTTCATTCTTACTTAAGTCTAAAAGAGTATTATTTGTCATCTTACACCAAGAATTAACATCCTTATGGAAACCTGGATCAGTTGCACGAATCTTTAATACTTGACCAACTTCAAGATCATCTACTCTCTTCTTTAATTGTAGAATAGGACCTGGACATTGCAATCCACATGCATCAATTTCAACAATATCGTCATCAGTTAAATCAATATCAACATCATTACATACTGTTTTATTTAATACATTTTCTAATGGAATATTATGTCTAGCTTCTCTATCATCCATAATAGCTTTAAGAGTTTTATAACCACCTGTTAGGTTATAAATTTTTGTGTAACCGTTTTGTGCTAAGATTCTATAAGCAATATGAGCTCTTAAACCAATACCACACATTACAATTACTTCTCTATCTTTAGGAATTTCATTCATTCTTGTTCTAATTTCTGTATGAGGAATTAGAACAGAACCTTCAATTGAACCTAATTTAAATTCATCTAATGTTCTTACATCAACTAATAAAGCGCCTTCTTTAAGTTTCTTTTCAGCTTCTTTATAATCAATTACTTTATCAAGTCCATCATATGCATTTATAGCAATGAAGCCTAACATATTTAAAATATCTTTTGCTCCATTAAATGGAGGAGCGTAAGCTTGTTCAAAATTCGTTAAGTCTTCAATTGTTCCACCTTTAGAAATGTAAGCAGATAAAACATCTAACTTTTTATCAATTGAAGCATAACCAACAGCTTGTCCACCATATAATTTTCCAGTTTTGCCATCATAAAGAATTTTTGCACTTAATGATAATGCCCCTGGATAATAGCCAGCATGATGAGATGCATGTGTAACAGCAACTTTATAATCAATGCCAGCTCTTTCTAACATTTTTTCATTTAGTCCAACGCTACCACAACTTAAATCAAATACTTTAGCAATACTATTTCCATAAGTACCAACATATTCTCTACAAGTTCCAGTTACGATAGCATCAGCACAAAGTCTTGCCATTTTATTAGCAGGACCAGCAAGAGCAATTGCGTTATTGCCTTCTAATTGTGGAGAAGGATATTCAATAACATCACCAATAGCACTAATATTTTTATCGCTAGTAAAACATAATTTATCAACAATAATATGACCTCTAGGTCCTAATTCTAAATTAGCAGCTTTTGCTAATTGAGAGGAAGGTCTTACACCAATTGATAAAATAACAAAATCAACATCTTCGATAGTAGAATTAGGTAAAACTACATTAACTTTATCGCCTACTCTATCAACAGATTGAAGAGCTTGTGATAAATATAATTTTACACCATTTTGACGTAATGTTTCGTGTACTGGAGCAACCATATCCATATCCATGGTTAACATAACTTGCTCAGCGGCTTCAACAAGAGATACATCAATACCTCTTTCAATTAAGTTTTCTGCCATTTCAATACCAATGAAACCACCACCAACAACTACTGCTTTTTTTGCACCTTGTAACTTTTCAACAACTTTGTCGATATCAGGAACATTTCTTACTTTTAAAACAGCGTCATCGTCCATACCATTAATTGGTGGAACAAAAGGTTCACATCCTGGACTTAAAATCAAATGGTCATAAGCTTGTTCGTGTTCTTTTCTTGTTTGAACATTTACAGCTTTAACAGTTTTTTTCTCTCTATCGATAGAAACAACTTCGGTCTCTATGCGTACATCAATATTAAATGCATTAGTAAAAGTAGAAACTGGTGTAACAAAAAGATTATCTCTTTCTTTTATTGTGCCACCGGCATAATAAGGTAATCCACAGTTAGCAAAACTAACATATGGTCCTTTTTCATACATGATAATTGTTGCTGTTTCATCAAGTCTCCTTAATCTCGCAGCAACACCAGCACCTCCGGCAACACCACCAACAACTACATAAGTTTTATTGCTCATTAATGTTTTCTGTTCCTTTTAATATTGCTTCTTCAATATAAGGAGGGAATTCAGCATCACATGCGTGTAATTGTTCTAACACTTTTTGACCTCTTTGAGAAAGAGAAATATGAACTACACGTTTGTCACTTCTTGAATTTCTTCTATTAATTAATTTTTTTGCTTCTACTGAAGTAAGCAGTCTACTAGTTCGAGAAGGCGAAAGATTCATTTGTTTTGCAATAGCAGCTGGTTCAGTATATCCTGTATCTATAGCACATAAAATTGCTGCTTCATTAAAAGTAACGCCTACATCTACTTTCAAATGATCTTCTACTTGATGAAGATCCATTATCAATTGTCTTAAAGCACATAAGTTTATCATTTTTTTCCTCACTTGATAAAATTTGCTTATTGCAAATATTTCTACATTAAAATTTTTCTATTAAAAAATAACTTCCTACAGTAAGTTTCATAAAATATTTTCTAATTGTCAACTAATACATAACAAAATACATAAAACTTCAAATAAAAAACATTTTCAAGAACATTTGTAAAAAAAATAGTAAAGAAATGTGCTTTTTTATGAAAAATCTATTTATATATTAACAATACTAAAAAAAAAATCAAGTAGTTGCTACTAAAAACTATATTTTTTTATTGATTTAACTTTAAGACCTGCATTTTTATACCCTATAAGCAAAAAGAGCCAATTTAGTTAACATTAACAACCAATATATATGTAACTTAATCACATATTAATTATATCAAAAATTCAAAATATTAAACTTTTCATTAAAAATTGCAAAATAAATTATAAATAATCATTTTTTTTAAAATAAAAAATTACTTAATTAAAAATTTATAAATATTTAACCTCATTTATAGAAAATCATTAAAACAGAATTAGACAATCATTAAAAAAATAAAATTTTTAAAATATAGTTCATCACTAAAAATAAAAAAATGGAACGATTTTATTATTTTTTTTATATAAAATCAAACTTATTGCATATGTTGGGTACTTGCTACATGTTTTATTACTATTTAATTCGTTGTATTATAAGCATTTATATATTTTTTGTATTTTTCTATAATATTTTTTATAATAATTGTTGACATAAGTTACAAGATATTATATAGTAAAACCATAAAGAAACTAAATAACAAAAATAATTAAAAGGAAAACAAAATTATGAAAAAATTATTAACTATCTTAGCAGCAGCTTTAATCGTATCAGCTCCAGTATTCGCAACTGTATCTTTCTCAGGTAAAACAGCAGACGTTCAATTAAAAACAAATATTGAAGAAACTCCTGTTTCTTATGAATTAGCTTATAACGGTGATGTTATTGAAGATCAAACTACTAATTATGAAATTGGTGTTTTAACTTTAACTAAAGACGGTTCTACTAAAGACTTTACTGTTATTGCTACAAGTAACCTAAACAACGACTTAAGCGTATTTGTTGATGTAGTTCCTTCTACATTCCAAACAACTTTAAATAATGGTGATGATAATTATGATTCAGGTATTAAACCAAGTGTTAATACATCTAAAGAAGTAGCAACTCTAACTGCTGGTAAACACGTTGACTTATTAGTAAATAAATTTAACTTAAGCTGGAGTGGCGATGAAGATCTTCCTGCTGGTGATTATGTAAGTAACGTAAAGATTATGTACTCCATTAACTAGAACATATATATAAAAAAATAGGAAATCATTAAGAGAGTGGCAGCTTTAATAGCTGCCCTTTATTATGTCTAAACAAATTAATAAAAAATAAGAAACCCAATTCTGATTTTCCCTTCCAGAATTGGGTTCGCAAGTTTTTATATATCGTCTGTCTTCGATAAAATTTCAAATAAAGTATTTTAATTACTAAAGAGCACTTATTGATAAAACATCGGCATCATAAGCATCTGTTACATCACCTTCACTATCAAAGAAATCAAATCTAACATTATCCATATTAGTTTTAACTTCAAAAGAATTATCAGTTTGTTCAAAAGTAATTTTCTCAGGAACATAAGCTGCGATTCTGATTGTTACAGACTTAGCAGTTAATGAAAAAACTGTAGTTAATAAAATTAAAGCTAATAATAAAACTTTCTTCTTCATTGTCTTTTGCTCCTTACATCCATAATATATGTTAGAAGTTTGTATAAGTCAACATAAAAATAATAAAAAAGTATAAAAAATATTAATATACCCCCTAAAATATGCAATTATTATACAATAATTAAATATAATGTATAATAAACAACAATGTAATAAGTTTGTAGAAGTAAGTTGAAACTGACGTATTTTCTCTTAGGTTAGCTTTATTTTTTTAAAATTAAGAAATAAAAAAACAAACCCCGCTATTTAGAGATTTGTGATTTTTAAAGTAAGAATAATAGTAAAAAATTAAATGTTATTTTTATCAATAGAAAGATTTCTATAAACTAAATCTGGTCTATCAATAAAACCCAACGATTCCCAAAATTGATTGCCATTTAAATTATTTGAATAAACAACTAAAGCAACTTTTTTTATACCTTCTCTATCTAGAGCTTCAATTACTTTTTCGACAAGAAGGGTTCCAATATTTTTCCTTTGGAAATCTTTGTGGACAACAGCATGATAAATATAACCTCTTCTTCCATCATTACCGCACAAAATAGCACCAACTAGTTTGTTATTAATTCTGCAAATAAAATTTGTATTAGGATTTCTATTTAAGAATTTAGAAATACCTTCTTTTGAATCATCAAGAGATCTCAATCCCATACCTTCAGTATTTGACCATAACTTATACATTTCATCATAATCATCAATATTCATTTCTAAAAAATTCAAATTATTCCTCCTAAAAAAGCATTTATAAAACAACTATAATAAAAAAAATTATACACATAAATATAATTTTAATTTAATATGTTTAATAAAAACAAAAAAAGCCTAGAATTCTTACTTTTTTAAGAACTCTAGGCTAATAGTTATTTAAAAAATTTGAACTTACAAATCTTTTATTCTCTTTAAAATTTTTATTCCATAGGAAGGAAGTGTTATTTCATTTATTACCTTTTTTTTGCTTTCTAAATCAATATATATATTTTCACAAATAGGTAATAATATTGAATTATTGTTGAAATTCATTATAAAAATGTAATCTTCCTTATTGTTGCTCCTTTTTTGACAGGTTACCCCTTGTGGAAGTGTTGCTTTTAAATTTCTTTCTATATCTAATTTATCACAAAGATTACTATAAAAATCATCATAAAAAGAATCTTCAGCCCGAGCTGCAAAATACCAAACTGTTCCTTTTTTATATTTATTTCTAGTAATAGCTGGTGTATTAGCCATATGATTTAAAGAATATTTTGCAACCACTTCAGCTGTTTCTATTCTTAACCTATCAGCATAATGAAATACTTCATATTCTTTTTCTTGTAAATCATCAAATTTAAGTTTAATTTTCTGTTGTAATGGAGAACTTATTACATCAGTATCTTCAACTACTACTCCAGCTAAATCTTTTAATTGACCAGGGAAGCCTCCCATAAAACATAAATCACTTGAATTCACTAACCCAGTTAAATATGTAAGAATCAAAGTTCCTCCATTTTCAACAAATTTATGGAACTTTTCTGAAACACCCTCTTTTAACATATATAACATTGGAGCTACTAGTAATTTATAATTATCAAAATCTAAAGCCTTACTGTCTATAATATCACAAGAGATTCCTAGATTCCAAAAAGCTCTATAATTTGCTATACATCTATCTTGATAACATTTATTTTGACTTCTTGGTAATTGAGCTAAGGATAGTGCCCACTCATTTTCTAAATCATATATTATAGCAACTTCAGAATTTGTTTTAGTTGAAACAATTGAGGAAAGATTACTTAACTTATCTCCTACCTCAACTACATCTTTAAAAACTTGTGTTTGATCATCACCTAAATGATTTACAACAGCTCCATGAAATTTTTCTTCTCCTCCACGGCTTTGGCGCCATTGAAAATATTGTACTGAATTTGATCCATGCGCTATTGCCTGCAAAGAAGATAATAAATGCATATTAGGTTTTTTGGGAATACTAATTCCTTGCCAATTTGTAGCACTTGGAGTTGATTCCATTAACATGAATGGAGCATTTTTATAGGATCTGTGCATATCATGAAAGAAAGATGTTTTGACCCCTTCCATCCATTCTTTATCTCCTAAATGCCATCTAGGATAACTATCCCAAGAAACAATATCCACATATTTCGCAAAATCCCAATAATTCAAATCAACATTAGGTAACATAAAATTTGTTGTTATAGGGACATTAGGAGTTTCATTTCTCAGCACTTCTATTTCTGATTTAAAAAAATCTAAAGTTTGATCACTTATAAATCTTTTCCAATCTAATAATAATCCATTAATTGAGGTATCTGATGGGAATATTTGTTGCCAATCAGTATATTTATGGCTCCAAAAAGTTGTCCACCAAGCTTTATTTAAATTATCTAAAGTAACATATTTTTTCTTTAACCAATCTCTAAAAGCATTTATACAATGATCACAATAACATTCACCAGCATTATATTCATTCGAAACATGCCACAAAAGTAAATTTTTTCTATTTCCGTATCGCTTAGCTAATTTCTTATCAATAATTGCAACTTTTTCTCTATATATAGGAGAGGTTCTGCAATGGTTATGTCGCTCTCCATGAGGCTCTCTATTTCCATTAATATCAACTCTACAAACTTCAGGATACTTATAGCTTAACCAAGCTGGTTTTGCGCCACTTGGAGTCCCTAATATTGCATATATATTATTTTCTTCAAGTCTATCAAAAAGAGTATCTAACCAATCAAAATCAAAAATACCTTCCTCAATTTCTAAAACAGACCAAGAAAAAATTCCAATACTCATAACATTGCATTTAGCTTTTTTCATATACTCAAAATCAATATCAAGAATATCTGGATAATCTAGCCATTGTTCATAATTATAATCAGCACCATGAAGTAGCATAGATGATTTAAGCCTAATAGGCTTAATATTATTTGTCATAATTAAATCTCCTTATTTAATTGATCCTGTAATACCTTGAGTGAAATATCTTTGCATTGCAAAGAAGATGACTAACATTGGTAAAATACAAAATAGAACAGAAAGCATAAGCACGCCATAATCAGTAACATAACCAGATTGCAAACTAGCAATTAACATTGGCATTGAAATACTATCGTTACTTTGCATTATTATTTTTGGCCATAAAAAATTATTCCAACCATTCATAAAAACAACAGTTACAGCTGCTGCAAATACTGCTTTCTGTGTAGGAATATATATGTGTGTAAAAATTCTAAATTCTCCTAACCCATCAATTCTAGCAGCATCAATAATCTCATGTGGAAAGGATCTTGAATTTTGTCTAAATAGCATTATCAAAAACGGAGTTGAAATTGTTGGCAATATAAAGCCAGCAGTTGAATTTAATAATCCAAATTTAGCAACCATTTGATATAATGGAATCATCAACGCAGCAAAAGGAATCATCATAGCTAAAAGCAAAATAGAAAATAATCTATCCTTATGTTTATCATGATAAATTTCAAATCCATAACCTGCAATTGAACACACAATTAAACTAATGATTGTCATCATTCCAGCATATTTAAAAGAATTCCACATAGCTTGCCATAAATTTGTTGTTTCTACTAATTTATGATAATTTGCTACTAAATTACTTCCAGGAATAAGAGTCCCAGAGATTACATCTACACTTTTATTTGTTGCAGCTATCAGCATCCAAAATAATGGGAAAACTGACAGTATTACTGATATAATTAAAAAAGTATAAGTTCCAGCGCCTAAGGCTTGAGCATTTTTTGTTTTTTTATTTTTACTAATCACGGACATCCACCACCTTCATTTGGATAAAAGCTAAAAAAGCAACCAAAACTAAAATAATATAGGAAAGAGCAGCAGCATAGCCAAAATTTGGTACATATTTAAAGGATAAATTATAAATATAATGCGACATAGTTATTGAAGCATTAGCAGGTCCTCCTGAAGTTAAGTTTACTGACTCATCAAACAATTGTAGAGTTCCATTAATTGACATAATGCTTGTTAATAAAATCATAGGTTTTAATAAAGGAGCTGTAATACTAAAAAAAGTTTGTATCTTTGAAGCACCCTCTAATTTTACAGCTTCATAAATTGATGGATCAATATTCTGCAGTCCAGCTAAATAAAAAACAACGTTATAACCTGTCCATCTCCAAATCAAAGCTACGATTATTACAATTCTTGCACTAGTGGGATGTCCTAAAAAATTATAAGCTTTAGATAAAATTCCTAAATTTAATAAAATGGTATTAAAATATCCATCAATAGCAAACAAACTTCTAAAAATTACTGAATAAGCAACTAAAGGTGTTGCACAAGGCAAAAAAAGTAAAATTCTAAATAGTCCTTTGTATTTTAAATTTGGATTATTTAATATTGAAGCTAAAATAATAGCTAATACCAACATAACAGGAACTTGAATAATTAAATAAAAGAAATTGTTCTTTAAAGATTGAATAAAGATTTTATCTTTTGTCATTCTTATAAAATTATAAAAACCTGCCCATTCCATATTTGCGCCAATACCTGTCCTAAAAGACATGTACAAAGCTTTAAACATAGGAAAGAAACTCATTGCAAAAATCAGCAATGCTGCAGGAAGTATAAAAAACCAACCTGTAATTGATAATTTCTTTTCTATAGTTAATCTATTATTAATTTGCCGTGTTTTCTGCTGTTCAATCTTCAAAATAAAATACCCCTCCAAGATTCAAATTAACACACATAGCGAAAAGCTCTAAAACTTTCCACTATGTAATGTTATAAATTATACTATATTAATTAATTACCCATCATGAAATTAACAGTATCTTGTGCATCCTGGAAAGCTTGCTTAGGGGAAGTTCCAGTTTGAATTTGTGTAATTGCAGTACAAACAGCATCTCTTGCATCATAGTAATAAGCACCACCAGTAATCGCAGGAACTTTTCCTGCAAATTCTGTAATAATTGACATGATTGGTTGATTATTAAAGAATGCATTTGGTTGGCTATATACTTGAGAACTAGCAGCAGGAAGATAAGTACCTAATACACCATTTTGAGCAACAGCATCATATAATTGTGTTGAACCACCAAATGTTTTAGCAAAGAAATCAGCTGCTAAATCTACATTCTTACAAGCTGAGGAAACAGCCCAAGATGATCCACCATTATTTGAATAATTTGTGGCTGAAGCAACTCCATCCAATGAAGGCATATTTGTAATTTCCCATTTTCCTGCTTGATCAGTTGCACCTTGAATTGTAGCAGCAATCCAACAACCAGTCATTGTTCCTGCAACTGCACCACTAGTGAATGAATTTGTATAACCAGACCAATCTGTTGCTTCAACACAAGTTCCATCATCTAACATTTTCATATATGTATCAGCAACTTTATATAAAACATCGTTATTTACTATGTTAGGAGTTCCATCAGCATTAAATAAGGATACACCAGCTGATTGAAGCATCATGTTAATGATATCAGATGATCCAGCTTGAGCTGAAAGTAAAGGTTTTCCTGTTTTCTCTAAAACAACTTTAGCTTGTTCTAACCATTTTGACCAAGTAATATCTGTAAAATCTTCAATTGTATAACCAGCTTTTGCTAATACGTCAATTCTATAACCAAAAATTACAGCACCATTATCAAAAGGTACTCCAAAATTCTTACCATCAACAATAGAATAACCTGCTTTTCCTGCAGCAAATTGACTATAATCTATATTTGTATTACTTAAATCAGTAAAAACATTTGGAAAACTCATATAATTCTTTTGAAATGCATTATCTTGAATCAAGAATATATCTGGCAATCCTTTTAAATTTCCAGAAGAAGCAATTGTTGTTAATTTTGTTTGTAAAGTATTCCAATCGCCTTGATCTTGAATATCTAATTTAAACTCAGGGTGATCCTTTTGATATAATTCAGCTGCTTTTTGCATTGTAGCTCCATTAAATCCCATATCCCATAACCAAACAACTAGTTCATTACTATCTGAGGCATCAGCTTTCGCTTCCTGTTGACCAGAAGCCATTAATAAACTTGAAGCAGCAAAAGTAATGCATGCTAAAGTTAAAATAAATTTTTTCATGTAATTCTCCTTTTTAACAATCAATCGGCTTGAACAACCGGTTATTCAATTAAATGGTAGCATCAAGAATTATACCTGTCAAACAAAATTTAGTTTTTTTTATTAGGTCTCTAAATAAATTAAAGTTTTATAAAATAATACAACAAAAAAAAGAATAAACATGCATCAAATATATTTTAGCTAATTTATTATTTACAAAAGAATTATTAAACAATATTAACTGCATTTATTTATTATCTTACTAGATAAACTCAAATGAATCTTAAAAAATAGAGCAAATCAATACTCTAAAAAAGTATAATAAATTCCTAATTAGTAAACTCAAAATATATTCAATTTGTTGCGCATTTTTGCGCATTTTCTACCATTTTTACAAAATCTTTAATAATTTTGTTGCGCTATATAACAAAGATATGATACAAAAAGAATATGGATAATAAAAATGACAAACCTTATACCCTTGAAGCTATTGCTAATGAATTAGGTGTTAGCAAAACAACTGTATCTAGAGCAATATCAGGTAAAGGAAGGATTGGGTATAAAACTAGAGATAAAATACTAAAATTTATTAAAGAAAATAATTACAAACCTAATGTAATTGCTAGAGGGCTTGCTGAAAAGAAAACCTATAATATAGGTCTTGCTTTACCAGAAGAACTAAAAGCCTGGGACTCCCCTTTTTGTCATAAGAGTATAAATGGAATATGTGAAATTGCTTCAGAAAACGATTATGATTTAATACTCTTATGGATTAGTAATAATAACATTTCTCAGCTAAAAAGAATTGTTGATAATCACAAAGCTGATGGATTAATATTAACAAGAACAATGATAGAGGATGATCCTGTAAAATTTTTAAAAGAATCAAATACTCCTTTTGTTGTAGTTGGATCTTCCACTGATAAAGAAGTTACTCACGTCGATAATGACCATGTAAGTGCATGTAAAACTCTAATGGAACTTCTTTTAAGCAGAGGTTTAAAAAGTTTTGTGTTAATTGGCGGGGATACTCAACTTTGTGTTACAAATAATAGATTAAAAGGATACAAACTAGCCATAGAAGGCAAAGACTCTAGAATAAGTAGTAAAATTATTTTAGAAGCTGTAAACCAAGCTCAAATAATAAAAGCGACTGATGAAGCTTTAGAAACTAATCCAGATTGTATAATTTGTATGGACGATTTTATTTGTTCAATAGTTATGACTAGATTAAATGAAAAAGGAATATCAATCCCAAAAGATATATCAGTTGCAACATTCTATCGAAGTGTAATGCTTGAAAGTTTTAATCCACCAATTACTGGATTAGAATTTGATGAGAAAAAACTGGGTGGAATAGCTTGTGAAATCTTAATTCAAAAACTTCAAGGTAAAGAAGTCAATGATTTTTTGAATTCTGATTATAGATTATTTATGGGAAAATCAATAAAGCAATAATAAAAAACAGGAAAAATTTAAAAACAAAATGGAACACAAAAATAGAGATGAAGTTATCTTTTTTAGTAAATATGATTTATCTTTACCTTCATATATTAAAAAAGTATCTCAACTATCAAAAAACTATACAAAAATTTCTTCCCTTCACGAAGCTATAGAATATTACAATTGTATACTATTTATTGAAAATGATATTTTTTATATAAAATGGACTGACAGTGAAATTTCTAATATGAAAAATCTCATACCAAAATAAAAAAAGATATACTGTTTTTTTTAAATAATACAAATTCTTACAATGAAAAAGACTTTGTTGAATTATCATACGATTATAAAAAATCATATTTAAAAATAATAAACAATTATAAACTAGTAAAAAAAATCTCTGAACAAGAATTAGAAATGATCTTAAAAGAAACAGGTGATTTAGTTTTTGAATTTGAAAAAATAGTTAAAAGATTTCCAAAAATAACTAAACAATGGCTAATAAACAATCCAATTTCTGCATCAAATTTGTTTGTTGAAAAGTATTTTTATAAACAATCTAACTATAATCAGAAAATTGAATATTACTTGCCAATAAAAAACAATGATAAAATTTGGATAACAATATTTTCTAAATATTTAGAGTCAAACGATAACGACACAAATATTTTGGAAATAATCTCTGCGTTTAATAATGCAAAAGATTTTTTTATACCAGAAAAAATAAAAATTAAGGCTCAAAAAAAAATAGAGCAAATCAACTCAGAGTTCTTTGAATATAATAACAACTTTACAATAACTACAAACATAATATATAAAAATGATTTAAAATCACTAAAAGAATTCAAAAAAGATAATTATGAATTTACTTATTATTTCAATTTAAATTGGCTTAATAGAAACTTAGATTACCCAACAATATTAAATAATTTTATTTACATGTTTGAAGTAATAGATGAAAGACAAGGCCTAATGACCTTATCTTTTAAAAACAAACGAATGGGAATAATTGATTGTATCTACACAGAAAAAAAAGATTTTTACAAAACAGATTATTTTTTTGAATCAAAATTTCAACTTCAAATCTCATTATTTTATATGTATTATGATTTTTTAAAAGAAAAGAATATTTATTTAGAAGAAGTAATTAATTATTTCTTCAATGAATATTTAAAAACAGAATTTAATTTAATAAATTTTATCCATAATATTCCAAGTAAAAATACAACATATTTAGAAAAAATAAGACTTTATGCTCCAGAAATAGAATCTGTATTAAATCAATATAATAGCTTTTGCAATGAAGGATTTATAGACCATAATTTAATACAAAACACATTAGGTCATTTTAGAATTTCTTCAATCAAATCTTTAGTATCTAAAAAATATATTTATCCAGTAGAAAAAGAAACAAACAAAATACTATATCATCTTTTTTCAAATCAATCTCCTTTGTCATATAATATAAATTATGAAGGCGGTCCTGACTGTGAATGTTTTTATGATTTAATTATAAAATATAATATTACAAAAAAAGATTATCCAGAACATTATATAAACATAATAGATTTTTTATTAGAAAAAAAAATCATCACAGAGTATAAAGGTTTTCTTAAAATATCATATATAACTAACTCATTAAAACTTATATATGAATATGATTGCATAAATCAATACAATTGTATTGACTACTATTTCAATGAAAATGAAAAGAAATACAAAATTAAAAAAAGTTCTTTATCTTACATTGCAGCAATAAATTATTTAGAAAATAACGGATTTATAAAATTTGATGAATCAGGATGTCTTTTTTCAAAAAATGAGCAGGATTTAATTGATTATATATTAAATAATAAGAAATTTTTAAATTCATTATCTATAAGAAATAAATATCTACATAGCTCTCCCAACAATTTAAATGAAGAATCTCATAAATACAATTATATGATACTATTATATTTAATGATATGTATTGTATTAAAAATTAATGATGACTTATGTGAAAATCATTTTTTAAAAAATAATATAACTACTGAAAAATAAACAAAAAACAATTATTACTTATCTGAATTATAAATAATATTTTATATTTTTCACCCTATGATAACATAAAATGATTAAATTAAATTAAATTTTATATCCTTAAAATATTAAAATATTTGCGGAGATAATACGTATTTATCTCCGCAAAAAACAAAATATTTCAAAAAATGACTACTCTCGAAATAGTACCGAGAATACTAACTCTATCTACATTCTAATTTCTTTTCTTTGGAATTTTATATATCCAAGAGTAAAAATTAGGATTATTACAGCAATAAATTCTGTTATCTGAGGCCAAATTAATAATAAACTCTGTGAAAGAGGCAATGGAGAACCTGATATTGCTCCTTCCATTTGATAGAACATAACAGGACCTAAGGATCTTGTAGTTGGCCTTAAAATCGCAATTGAAGCTTTATTAAACAATATATAAGGGGAAATATTAGACAACATTGAATAAATATTTAATGCAGTTAATTGATTTCCACTCACATTGTAAGCAATCAACTCTGATATTGGAGACCAGAAAATCATCAAAAATAACCAAAGAGCAATAGATAAAAATGCTGAAGTTGAACCTTGTTTATAAGTAATTGAGAAAAACATTGCTATAATATACCAAATACCAGCATATAGAAGTGTTATAATATAAAAAACTAATGCCCTTCCAATTTGTTCTGTTGTTGGTGGAACGCCAAAAATTAACATACCTGAGCCAATAACAATTAAAAACAAGCTCAATAGCATTATTGCTAATGCTCCTAAAGCACCTAATGCTTTTGCAAATAAAAGTACATCTCTAAAAATTGGTTGAGATAAAATTCTTCCCAAAGTTTTTTGAGAAAACTCCTTATTCACAGCATCAAAACCTAAGGCAATTCCTAAAATAGGAATTAAAAACGACATTAAATTTAAGAAAGAAGGAAAACTATCTTTACTTGTAGTAAAAAAAGTTAATAACAAAAAACTATCTTCACTTACATAATTCTTTATCGTTTGTGCAGAAATATATAAACTAATTGCTGCAGTTGCCAAAATGAGGATTAGCATTACTATAAATCTTACAGATTTCATAATATCAAAAAATTCTTTTTCAAATACAACCGAGAAACCTGTTAAGGAAGATTCTTTTTTACTCATCTACTCCTCCTTTATAATATTGGTTATAAACCTCATCTAAAGAATGTTCATATGTCGCGATTTTGTTTATATTTATATTATTTTCTACTAAAGAATTTACCAAATCACTTCTAATATCTTTGGTACAACTAAGATGCCAAATACCATCTTTGACAACAAAGTTCTTTATATCTTCATTTTTCTTTAACAAATTGGATATATTTTTTCTTGAACTAATATCTAATTCAATCAAATAATCCTCTCCATAAATTTGTTTTGAAAGATTTTTAACACTACCCTTTGCAAGCAATTTTCCTTTAGAGAATAATCCAACATTATCACAAATATATTGAACCTCATTTAATTGATGAGAAGAAATTAAAATAGTCATTTTTTCTTCTTCATTTAATTTTTTAATAATATCTAAAAAATCCTTAATACTCTTTGGATCTAAGCCTTGTGTTGGCTCGTCCAAAATTGCAATCTCTGGATGCTTAATTATTATCTCACACAAGCCTAAACGTTGTTTCATACCATGAGAATATGTGGATACTTTCTCATACATTCTTTCTTTTAATCCCATTTTTTCTAAAGTTTCTACAATAGTTTTATCTCTAGTCTCTTTTGGGATACTTAATAATTTTGATGTATATTCAATATTCTCATATGCATTTAAATCTTCATAAAACCCTACACTATCAGGCAAGTATCCAATTCTACTTTTAACTTTTAAAGGATCAGTTAATGGATTTAATCCAAGAACTTCTATCTCTCCTTCTGTAGGTTCAATCAATCCTAAAATCATTAACAAAGTTGTTGTTTTTCCACTACCATTTGGACCTAATAAGCCAAAAATTTCACCTTTATTCAAATTAAGATTCAATTTATCAACGGCAGTAAATTCATTGGAATATTTTTTTGTGAGATTATTAATTTGTAAAACTTTTTCAGTTTCCATTATTTAATCTCCTATCTTCTTCCAAATTTCTTTGTTGCTAAAAGTAATATTATAACTGCTGCTGCAATAATAATTATAGAAATAATTCCCCATGTTGATGCGGTTTTTACTGTAACTCTAAATTGAGGGGTACTCTTTGCAGAAGTACTAGAAGTTGCAGTAGCTCTCATTTGATAATCACCAGTAATAGCTTCTGAAGCAGGAGTAACATTCATTTTTACTTCTGTTGTTTGACCAGCTGCTAAACTATCAACTTTTTCTGGTATAAATGAAACTTTCCAATTTGATGGACTTGATGATGTTAATTTTATATCTTTAGATTCTGCTGTTCCTTGATTCTTTAATTCTAGGGTGAAGGTTTTTTCTTTACCGGCAACTGCAGAGAAACTTAATAAGCCATCTGGACCAGAAAGGCTTAAATTATCTTGTCCTTTAATTTTTAAATTTACATCAGAACTTGCACTAGTAGTTGAAGCTTTTGCAACAATAGAAATAGGATAATTACCTTCTTCAACTCCTTGTGGTGGAGTTACAGTAACTTTAACTGTAGATGATTTACCAGCATCAATTGATATAGTATTAATTTCTTTTGTACCATATTGTTCTTTGAATGTTGTTTTAAATCCATCAGGGGCTTGAGAAACTAAATCCATAAAAGTTGAAGCTGCACTATTATTTTTAATAGTTACATTAAAGCTAAAATCAGTTCCTGGATTTCCTTCTAATTGATCTAATTCGCTTTTTATTGAAAGTCTTTGTGGGATTTTTTGACCTAAATAAACAGTTAATGGAAGACTATAAGAATAACCTTCTGCAGTTGAAGCTTTTACTGAAAAATCATATTTTCCACTTTTTACATTCTTCGGAGGAATAAGCCACAGTTGCGCTGAGACAGGTTTATCCTGATCTGAAAAGACAGCATTGATTTTTCCTCCACCACCAACAAATTGGGATTCCCAACCACTTGGTAAGTCGACTATTGATAAATCAACCCTGGAAGGTGTTATCTGATAATTCTTTACAGATAGATCAAATATAATCATTGAAGTATCGTCTACATTTAAAGAAGGATATTCTGTTGAAACTGAAAGTCCTTCATAAGAAGTTGCAAAAATAGATGAACTTATTACCAATGTAATAATCAGTAATAATACCATAAACTTACTTTTTTTCATGATTTATTCCTCCATAGAATATAATTCAAAAATCACTATAGGAAGCTAATATCATGGGGTCAATATTTTTTCTGCATTCTTCATTTTTCTATTATTATCTACATATATATATTTAAATAGTTAATATTATTTACACATATGTACATAATTCTTTAAAGTTTATTTATAGATAACAAATTCATCTGATTGCGTTTTTCTTTAATTTTTTAATTCCTACTAACTTTGTAGAGATTATGTGTAGTTCTAGATAAAACACTTCACTAATTCTTTAATAAATATATTTTTATTTATATGTTATTTAAAAAATAAAATTTAGATAATATTTTATTTTAAATTTAAAATCTAAATTTCATGAGGAAAAATATGAGTAAAATTTTATACATCAAAGCTAATCTAAGGGATGATAATACTTCAAGATCATTAATTGTAGCTAATTCATTTTTAGAAGAATATAAAAAGAAAAATCCTAAAGATGAAATTATTACACTCGACTTATACAAAGAAAATGTTGATTTTCTAAGAATGGATAGTCTAATTTCTATTGGCAGCAGAAAAACAGAAGATAGTAAAAAGGATCCTTTGTTAAAATATGCTTATCAATTCACTGAAGCTGATAAATATATTATTGCTGCTCCTATGTGGAACTTAGGAATTCCAGCTATTTTGAAAGCATATATTGATAATATATGTGTTGGTGGTATTACTTACAAATATACTGAACAAGGTCAAGTTGGCCTACTCGAAAATAAGAAAGCAATATTTTTTAATAGTAGAGGTGGCATATATGCAAATAGCCCAGTTGAAAATTGTGAAAAATATATGAAGGACATCATGACTTTCTTAGGAATCAATGACTTTAAATCAGTTTCAATTGATGGTGTTGATATAATTGGTTCGGATATTGATAAAATAGTTAATGATGCAAAAGTAAAAGCAAATAATCTTTTAGAAAATTTCTAAAAGATAAAAAATTCTTATTTGAGTATAATAGTCCAAAGTAAAATAATATTTTTTACTTTGTTTTTTTTAATATAACTAATTAAAATTTAATTTCAATTTATTAGCCTAGATTAACTTTTCTTTTTTTCGACTTAGTGTTAAACTTAGTGTATAATAACTAATGATAGATAAAATCTTAGTTAAAAAGAAATTAATAAGGAGAAGACAAAAATGGACAAAAACGTAGCTAGTTTATTAAACAAACAAATAAATAAAGAATTCTTTTCTGCATATTTGTATTTAAGCTTTGCAAATTATTGTGAATCTCGTGGCCTAAGTGGTTTTTCACACTGGTATGAAGTTCAAGCTCAAGAAGAAAGAGATCATGCTTTACTAATTGTAAAATATTTACAAAATAATGATCAAGATATCGTTTATGAAGCAATTGATAAACCAGATAATACTTGGAAAGATGAATTGGCAGTCCTAAAAGCTGGACTAGAACATGAACAATATATTACTTCTTCAATTAATGATATTTATGCTCTTGCTTTAGACACTAAAGATTTCAGAACAACTCAATTTTTAGATTGGTTTGTTAAAGAACAAGGTGAAGAAGAGACAAATGCTATTGATTTAATCAAAAAAGCAGAATTAATTGGTGGAGATAGAAAAGGATTATATATGATGGATCAAGAACTTGCATCTAGAGTTTACACAGCTCCATCCCTCGTATTATAATTTTATAATTAATATAATAGAGATTTTATCTCAATAATTTTTAATAGCTAAGCCTTCAAAAATAATTTTGAAGGCTTTTTTTACTTATAAAAGTTGAATTGAAAAGTACAAGTACTTCTCAATCCAACAAAATGAAATAACTTTATTTGATTTCAAAATCTGCACTACCTGTATTCACAAATTGTGCTAGACTGTTTAATCCACAATAAACCATATCTTCTACTGCTTGATCTGTATAAAAAGCTAGATGGTTAGTAAGCACAACATTATCTAAGGATTTTAAAATAGCAATATTCTTATTTGACATGCCAGTCATTCTACAATCTGAGTGGAATACACCAAGCTCACCTTCTAGAACATCTAAACCAGCTCCAGCAATATGTTTTGAGCTTAGACCTTCAATTAATGCATCAGTATCTATTAATTCACCTCTTGCTGCATTAACAATTTTTACACCCTTTTTCATTTTAGCAATACTTTCTTTATTAATCATATGATAAGTACTATCAAATAAAGGTGTATGAAGAGTAATAATATCTGAATTACTAATTAAGGTATCTAAATCAACATAAGTTAAATACTTTTTCATTTCTTCATCTTGATATAAATCATAGCCAAGGATTTTACAACCAAAGCCACTATAGTTTTTAACTACTGCTTTACCAATTCTTCCTGTACCAATTACACCAACAGTCATATTTTTCATTTCTTGACCTTGTAAACCTGGTAATGAGAAATCATGTGCTACATTTCTTTTTAAACACATTAATACTTTTCTATTTATCATTAAAGCAAGCATAATTGCAAAATCAGCAACACAATTTGGTGAATATTGAGCATTACTTACTTTAATATTTAAGCTTTTTGCTGCTTCAACATCAATGTTATTATATCCAGCACTTCTACTAGCTAAATATTTAACACCTAGTTTTGATAATTCTTCTAATACTGGTTTTGAACAATCACAATTTCCTAAAACTGTAACACCAATACTACCTGCAGCCTTACTAACTGTATCAAGAGATAAAGAAGCATTTACATATGTAATATCTAAATTTAATTTTTCTTCATATAAATCAAAACTTGCTTTTTCATCAGGACGACTTGCATAAGCTGTAATTTTTATTTTTTCTGACATTATTTTTATTTCTCCTTATACATCTAATGAATAATCTTCAGGGCTTAAAATCTTAAATATTTTAAAGAAAACATTCTTAAATACAAAGCCTAATACAACTGGAGCAACTGCAAATATTAAAATTGCAATCAACCAGTTCTTTGCAGAATAACCTACAATACCTAAATGGTTAAGAGGACCTACTAAACCACTAATACCAAAACCAGCACTCATTGGAGTTCCTACAATACCTAAAATTGCAGCAAAAACACCTAATATAGCAGCATTACAAACAATTGGTAAAACCATTTTTGGATTCTTTAGGAAATTAGCCATATATAATTTTGGAGAACCAAATACTGATGCTAAAGATGCACCCCAACCATTTTTCTCAAATCCTAAAATTGCTAAACCAAAACCTGCAGCACAAATACCTAAGTTAGCAGCACCAGAGCCAACGCCTGATAATGAAATAGCTAAAGCAATACCAACTGTAGAAATTGGAGAAATAATAATTATTGAGAAACTAACTGAAATTAATAGTCCCATTAAAATTGGTTGTAAAGTTGTACACCAAGAAATAAAGTGCCCAACAGCTCCTGTAATCATTGATACATAAGGAAGGGTAAACATACCAATAAGACCACTAATTGCAATTGCTAAAGTTGGTACAACAATCATTGTATAACTTTTAAAGCGATCACCAAACCAAATTAAAATTAAAGCTGCAATTGCTGCTGTAATACCTGCGTTGATAACATCACCAAGACCAGCTAAAACCATTGAGCCTTCAACTAATTTAATTGCACCACTACCAATCATTGTTGAAATTGCTAATGCAACTGAATGGATTGGTTTCATTTTAAATTGACCAGCAATACAAAGACCCATTGCAAAAGCAGCAAGTCTAGATGCCATTGTTGTAACTGTTACTACTGCAGTAAGACCTAGTGCTTTACTAAGTTCTCCTAAGATAGCACTTGGAACAAGAGCGGCTACAATACCAATACTCATTCCAGTTAAAACTTTATTTGTAAATTCTTTAGCGTTCATAAAAACTCCTAACTGATAATTTTTTATCTATCTGGATAATAATATATACGCTTATATGTGTCAATAAATATTATAAATTAAAATTCTATTTTTTAAAAAAAATAAACTTTTATTATTCTATATTTCATATTATTGGTATATATTTCATATTAAATAACAATAATCATATATATTTAGTTATTTTTATGATTTATGTAATTTAAAATAAATTAATTAAAAAGAATTTTTTTTAAAATTAATAATATTTAAATAAAAAAGTGTATAAAAAAATATCATTTTGTTATATTAATGGATAAAAAAAAATCATTAACTGTTTTCACAATTAATGACTAAAAAAATCTATAAATAATAGTATTTATTCTTCCTCATCCATGCCCTCAATTTGCTTAAGGTACTTATAAAGAGTAGGTTGAGCAATATTTAAAACCTCACATACTTTTGGTATAGCTTGTTTTACCTTAAAAACGCCCCTATTATACAATCTAACCAAAACTGCCATTTTAGCAGCTTTAGTTTCAATTTTATAAACATCAGCGTGTTTAACTTCTTCCAATATAATATTTGTCATAATTTCTTCAATATCTGCATTGTTAGAATTATCATTGAAATCTACATTTTTCCTTGCTGTATCTAAAAACATATGTTTCAAAAATGGTTGAATCTGCACGAAACCTGTAATATCTTGATTAACACAAATTACATAACGTAATTTGCCTTCATCATCTCTTATCATTAAATTGCTCGTTCTGATTAAAACATTTGATTCTGATGTATTTAAAGCACCAACAATTCTATTTGTATTATTATTTTCACATTTTGAGTTAAGTAACTGCAAAATTGAAGTTGCATTTATATCACCAATTTTACGATGAGAAATAGACTCTTCATTAATCCATTCTACTGCCCCATTTTTTGCATTATGAAGTAAAACTTCAGATGTTGGGCCTAATATTTCGCTTAAAAACTGACATATTGAAATTAGAAAATCTTTTGAAATCATAGAAGATATTATAATAATGGAACAAATTGAAAGCAAGATATTATAGATGAATATTTTATTATTGTGTATAAAAAATTATCACTTTCTAAAATAAAACAATAGTTAATAAGGAATTAGACAATCAAATATTAATACTTTTCATATTGCTATAATCTCACATATACAAACTTTATAAAGTTTATTTAAAAAAACTTAATTAAAAAAACAAGTTAATTGCTAGTTTTTAATTCTTCTAATAACTCATTAATATTTTTTTTCTTAATTGGATGAATAAAATAAGGATCAATTTCACACATAGGTTTTAAAACAAAATCTCTTAAACATACTTCAGGATGTGGAATAATTAAATTTTTATCAAAAAGTACCAAATCAGAATAAAAAATTATATCAACATCTAAAGTTCTTTCTCCCCAGTGCCTAATTCTTTCTCTTCTAGCTTTTCTCTCTAACATTTGACAAAATTCTAGAAGTTGATAAGGGGTTAGAATAGTATCTATTTTTACTACTGCATTCAAAAATTTTGGTTGATCTTCAACCCCATATGGCTCTGTTTCTATATATGAAGATTTTGCAACTTCAATAATAAAATCATTTTTTGATATTTCAGTACTTACTAAATCTAAATAACCTTTTCTATCTCCTAAATTAGATCCTAAAGCTAAATAACAAGTATTCCAGCTTCTTTCTATAGTTAAAGAAACATCACTAAATTTAGTAGTAATTGGAGCCTCAGGTTTATGAATTGTAAAGTTTATTTTTTTGATTAATCTATATTTTAAAAGTAAAAATTCACAGGTCTTTTGTGCTAAAGTTTCTAATAATTCAAATTGATTATTTTTACAAAAATTAACTAAATCAACGGCAAAATTCCCATAATGGACAGTTTTATTTAAATCTTTATTAGCACAAGAAGTATCTAAATATATATCACAATCTACACTAAAATTTTGGCCTTTAATCTTTTCCTCATCATATACTCCATGATAAGCAAAGAAATCTAAGCCTTTTAAACTTATTTTGTCCATTTAGATTCCTCTATAATTGATTTTGTCATTTTAATAATTTCATAATTTTCTTTAATGTCATGAACTCTTACCATACTTGCACCTTTAAGTATTCCAACAACAGTTGTAGCTAAAGTCCCATATAATCTATCATCAGTTCTATCTTTATCTAAGACATACCCAATAACAGACTTTCTTGAAGTTGCAATCATAACAGGATAGCCTAATTCAACTAACTTATCAGTTCTATTTATAACTTGAAGATTTTGATTATAATTTTTTTGAAAACCTACTCCACCATCAAGAATTATTTTATCATCTGAAATACCATTTTCTTTAGCAATCTTCAAACTAGCTTTTATATCATTTATAAAATCATCAAAGAAAATTTGATAATCATTTTTTGCTCTATTGTGCATCAAACAATAAGGCAAAGCAGAATCTGCTACAACTTTTGCCATATTTTCATCATATTTCAATCCCCAAATGTCATTGATCATATCAATATTATTTACATTTGCTTTGATAACTTCACTTTTATAACTATCAAGAGAAATAGGAATATCAAAATTTGTTTTAATTTTATCTATAATTGAAGAAACTCTATCTATTTCCTCAGAAATACTTATTTTTGTATGATTAGGTCTTGTTGATTCTCCACCAACATCTATTATATCTAACCCCGCTTCTATCATTTTTTCTGTATGAAATAAAGCTTTATCAATTGTATTAAATCTACCACCATCAGAAAATGAATCAGGAGTATAATTCAAAATACCCATAATATAGACATTATTTTTAAAATCAAAATTTTTATCTTTTATTATCAAACTTCAACCCCTTTATTTTTTCTATTTTCTTCCCATTTACATTCATCATATTTCTTACAAGTAAAGCAATTACGACTTAACTTATCAGCTACTCTCAATAATTGGTTTAATTGATTATTATCTTCACTATTATGAGATATTATAGCATAAATTATTTCATCTATTTCAGCTTGTTCAAACTTGCAATCTTCTAAAATATTTAAAGCAATTTCTTTTGCACCAATATTATGGTCTATATTTTTGGTATATTCTAAAGCTCTCCCAATATCATGCAGCAAGGCTGTTGAATATATTATTTCTTTATTGATTTTTAAATTTTGCTCAAGACTAATAATATACATAATTCTTGCCACATCTAAAAGATGAGTTAAATCATGCTTGCAAAATTCCCTATTTAATTCATATTTTTCTATAATATTATAATTTTCAAGGAAAGTTTGATTATGCAAAATTTGATTAAATCTATTCATGTTTAATCATATCCAAAATATTTTTTTGAAGTTGATAATTATTTTTAAAAATACCTTTCGAAGAATAAGTAATTGTTTTTGCACCAACTTTCTTGATTCCCCTCATAGTCATACAAGTATGTTCTGCTTCAATTACAACGAAAACACCTTTAGGCATTAAATTTTCATAAATACTTTCAGCTATTTGGTTAGTTAATTTTTCTTGTAATTGTAATCTTCTTGCAAAGATTTCTACAGTTCTAGCTAATTTACTAAGACCTACAACTTTTTCTTCAGGAATATAAGCAATATGAACATTTCCCATAAAAGGTAATAAATGATGCTCACAAAGAGAATAAAAATTAATATCTTTTACTAAAACTAACTCACTATTATCAACATTAAATACTTTACTTAATGGTTCATCAGCACTTTTTGAATACCCTTTTAAAAGTTCTTCATACATTTTAGCGACTCTTTTAGGGGTATCAACAAGCCCTTCTCTATTTGGATCTTCACCTACAGCTTCCAAAAGCATATGAACTGCTTTTTCAGCCTTTTCTATATCAATCATTTCTTAACCCTTTATAGAATTATATATATTAACAAATAATATTTATTAGTAATTACTAATTAAAATTTTACAACAATAACAATACTATAAATTAATTTTTAATTCATGTCTTTATACAATTAATCAAAAACAATTTACCATTAATATTATATTTAATTTAGTTTAACAATTTTCATTAAATTATGGCACCTAAAACCCTATAATTTTATAAAAAGAATTACACATAATTTGTATTAATGATAAAAAGAAATAAAATTTTTTTTATTATTTTATTGACATAATTAATTTTTTAAGTCAGTATCAATTAAAAATATCGCACAAGGAGAAAGAGCCGTTATGAATAAGTCTTTAAACACTTCATTAACAATTAACAATACTCTTTCTTTCTCTATGTGCTTCTTCATGATGATGATGCGCTAGTCAGCGCATACATATTTTTTTATTTTTCACCACATTTCTATATTTTTGCATTTAAGTTTTGACAGATTTCTTGTCATTTTAATCAACAAATTTTTTTACGAAGGAAAAAATCATGAAGAAAAAATTCTTTAAACAAATACTAATTTTATGTCTATTTTTATTAAGCACATCCAATCTTTTTGCAGGTGGTAACAAAGAATCACAAAATAATAATTCAAATCAATTAAGAATTGGAGTTAGCCCAGGGCCTTATGGAGATATGGTTAATCAAGCAATAAAACCATATTTAGAAAAGCTAGGTTACGATGTTACTGTTGTTAGTTTTTCTGACTGGGTACAACCAGATATGGCTCTAAACAATGGTGAAATTGAAGCAAATCTAATGCAACATACCATTTATTTAGAAGCTTTTTCTAAAGCTAATAAATTAGATTTAGGCAAAGTAATTGCTATTCCAACAGCTGGTGCTGGTGTTTTTAGTAATAAATATACTAACCTTTCACAGCTTAAAGAAGGCGATCAA
The DNA here is from genome assembly GCA_963678415.1 of Sphaerochaetaceae bacterium. Taxonomy (GTDB): domain Bacteria; phylum Spirochaetota; class Spirochaetia; order Sphaerochaetales; family Sphaerochaetaceae; genus Pleomorphochaeta. The sequence goes on from OY782833.1 coordinate 1,219,692, forward strand.
ATAGCTATAGCTAGTGATGTTACTAATCTTGCAAGAAGTTTAAAACTATTAAGTTTAAACAACATAATAACACTAAAAGATAATATTGACCCAACAAAAGCTTCATTATTAGATATCAAAGATAATCCTAAAAACCTTAAGTTTGTAACTTTAGATGGTGCTCAAATTTCTAGAAGTCTAGATAGTGTAGCAATAGCGATTGTTCCAGGTAATTATGCAATAGCTGCAAAATTAGATTATACAAAAGCATTAGCAATTGAGAGATTAGATGAAGGCTATAAAAATGTTATGGCAGTTAGAACTTCAGATATCAACTCAAAACTTGGCCAAGATTTAAAAGAAGCCATTGAATCTGAAGATTTCTATAATGCAATTACAAAAACAGGTAGTATTTTCAACTCTTTTGATAGGCCTCAATGGTGGATTGAAAAATATGGGAGAGACAACTAAAAATGGAAAGCTCAAATAAAATCCCATATGATAATAATTCATTTATTTCACTTAAAAATATCAGTGTTAAATTTAAAAATAAAGATAATTTAGAATTAAATGCTGTTTCAAATTTCTCATTAAATATTAAAAAAGGAGAAATTTTAGGGATTATTGGATCCAGTGGTGCCGGAAAAAGCACCATAGCAAGAAATATAAATCTTCTTCAGAAACCTTCTGAAGGAGAGGTATATTTTAAAGGAGAAAATATAACCAATCTTAAGGGAAAAGAATTAAGATCTGTTAGAGAAAAAATGGGAATGATTTATCAACATTTTAATCTAATAAATCAATCTACTGTTAGAAATAATATTGCATTCAATTTATTAGCTGCGAAATATGATAAGTCAAAAATAAATTCCAGAATAGATGAGTTATTAAAATTAGTTGGACTAAGTGATAAAAAAGAAAGTTATCCAGCCCAACTTTCTGGGGGACAAAAACAAAGAGTAGCAATTGCAAGAGCTCTTAGTAATAATCCTGAAGTTTTAATTTGTGATGAGGCTACTAGTGCCTTAGATCCAGAAACTTCACAAGATATTGTGAAACTCATTAAAACTATAAACAAAAAAATGGGTATTACAGTAGTATTTATAACTCATCAAATGGAAGTTGCAAAAGATTTATTTGATAGAATTGTAATAATGGAAGATGGAAAATTAGTTGAAGTCGATGATTCATACTCAATTTTTATAAATCAAAAAGAGTCTAGAGCAAATAAGTTAATTCAAAGAATAACAGAAATTAAAATCCCAGATTCTGTTTTAAAAAACAATGTAGGGCCTTTTTATAAATTAACATATTTTGGAGAAAATGCTTTTTTGCCAATAATATCAAATACAATTAAAAAATTTGATGTCGATATTTCAATTATTCACGGGAAAATTGAGTATATAAGTGATAAACCATTTGGAATTCTAATTATCACAATTGATGGTAATAATACTCAAGCTGCTATTGAATACTTAAAAAACAACACCTCAGATTTTATTAAAATAAATTAGGAAAGAACAATGACTGAAACAATAAATATAATTCAACAATATTTGTGGAAAGCAACTTATGAAACCTTTGAAATGGTTAGTATTTCTTTACTAGTTGCAACTATCTTAGGACTTTTTATAGGGTTATTATTATATATTACTAGCAACCCACTTTTACTTGAAAATAAAACAATAAACATCATTTCATCAACTATTGTAAATATACTAAGATCTATCCCTTTTATAATTTTATTAGTTGTAGTTATACCTTTAACAAAATTAATAGCTGGTACAACAATTGGTCCAATTGCAGCGACCATTCCATTATCATTATCTGCAACGGCTTTTAATGCTAGATTAATAGAAGGCTCTTTTGCCGAAATTAATAAAGAAACAATTGAATCTTCTGTTGCTACAGGTGCATCTCTATCCCTAATTATAAGAAAAGTTTTATTTGTTGAAGCTCTTCCTTCAATAATCAGAGCTATAACTGTTACCTTTATTAGTCTCATAGGCTACTCAGCTATGGCAGGTATTGTTGGAGGCGGTGGAATTGGAGATTTAGCTATTCAATTTGGTTATTATCGCTATGAAACAGGAGTAATGATTATTACTGTAGTAATTTTAGTTATTCTAGTGCAATTAATTCAGTTTATAGGCGACAAATTATCTAAAAAAATTGATCGTCAATAGGAGAAGAATATGGAAAACTTAGCAATTAGAGTTCAATGTGGTCCAAATAATTATTATAACCATATTGATGCTATAAACAATATTAATAAATTTTTTACAAAACAAGAATTAGAACAATGTCTTTGGGTATATGGAGAAAAAGCTGGTAAAGCAGCAAAAGACTTTTTACCAATTGATTTATATGATGAGAATATTAATAGCTTCTCGATTAAAGGCCACTGTACACATGAAAGTGTCGATTATCTTATAACTCAAGCTAAAACTTCTCCAGCAATAATTGGTATTGGAGGTGGCACTATATTAGATATAGCAAAAGCTACTGCAGCAAAATTAAATAAGCCTTTTGTTGCAATTCCAACTATCGCAGCAACTTGTGCAGCTTGGACTCCTTTATCGGTTTGGTATTCTAAAGAAGGAAAAGCTTTAGGCTATGAAATATTTAATAATTCAACTTATTTAGTAATTATTGAACCTAGAATCATAATTAAAGCACCAATTGAATATTTAGAAGCAGGAATCGCAGATACAATAGCTAAGCAATATGAATCAGAGATATTAGTAAAAGGACTCAAAGATATTCCTTACACAGCACATATAGCTATTAATATTGCAAAAGATATTAATAAAACATTATTAGGGAAAGGCATAAAAGCTGTAGAAAATATTAATGATAAAGCATATGAACATGATTTAATTAATGTTATAGATGCTGTTATTGCAGGAGGAGGTCTTATTGGTGGACTAGGTGAAAAATTCACTAGAATTGCTGCAGCTCATGCAATTCATAATGGACTCTCTTCTATAAAAAGAACAGAAAAGTTTTTGCATGGCACAAAGGTTGCTTATGGAATTCTAGTTCAAAGTGCTCTATTAAATGATGATAAATTATTGGAAAGTCAAATATCACAGTTTAAAAAACTTGGATTACCCACTAAACTAAGCGATATCGATTTAGATTATTCCAATAAAGAAGAATTATCTACAATTATATCCTCAACATTAAAACCTAGTGAATCAATTCACTTACTACCCTTTGAAGTAAATGAAGTAATACTTGAAAATGCTATTTCAAAAGTAGAAAAATTTAATAATAATATTTAAGGAAATATAAAATGCCACAATTAAGTAAAAAAACAGAAACCTTTAGTGAATCAGTTATAAGAAGTATGACGAGAATTGCTAATAAATATGGAAGTATAAATCTATCACAAGGCTTTCCTGATTTTGATCCTCCAAAAGAAATAACAGACAAACTATCTGAAATAGCTAAAGAAGGCCCTCATCAATATTCAGTTACTTGGGGAGCTCAAAATTTTAGAGAAGCATTAGCAAATAAACTAAATCATTTTGCTCCATTAGATCTTGAACCAAATAAAAATATTGTAATAACTTGTGGTTCTACTGAAGCAATGATGGCATCTCTATTATCTGTTATAAATCAAGGAGACAAAGTTATTATTTTTTCTCCATTCTATGAAAACTATACAGCAGATACTATTTTAAGTGGGGCAGAACCAATTTATGTTCCACTAAATCCTCCTGATTTTTCATTTAATAAAATTGAATTAGAACAAGCTTTTAAACAAAACCCAAAAGCAATAGTAATCTGTAATCCTAGTAACCCTACTGGGAAAGTATTTACATATGAGGAATTAGAATATATATCAGAATTAGCAATAAAATATGATACTTGGGTTATCACTGATGAAGTTTATGAACACATAGTTTATCCACCATATAAACACATAGCAATTGCAAGTTTACCTAACATGAAAGATAGAACTATTACTTGCAGTTCACTTTCAAAAACTTATTCAATCACTGGTTGGAGACTTGGTTATATTTATGGACCTGAATTTGCTATAAATGCAATAAAAAAGGTACATGACTTTTTAACAGTTGGTGCTGCAGCTCCATTACAAGAAGCAGCAATTGTCGGTTTAAATATGGATGATTCATATTATCAAAATTTACAAACTTCTTATTTAAATAAAAGAGATATTTTTATCTCCTATTTAGATAAAGCAAAATTAAAATATACAATTCCACAAGGATCTTATTTTGTTTTAGTAGATATTAGTGAATTCGATAGTACTGATGATACTAAATTCTGTATGTGGTTAGCAAAGGAAGTAAAAGTTGCAGCAGTACCTGGCTCTAGTTTCTTTAAAGAAAATATTACTAATTTAATAAGATTTCACTATGCAAAAAAAGAAGAAACCTTGCATTCTGCAGGTCAAAAACTTCTTAAGCTAAGAGAAATTTGGGAAGAAAAAGGCTATAAATAAAATTTAAAAATATAGGGTTTTCAAAAAACACTTGGTCTATGAAAACCCTAAAATATTTTCTATGTTTTATTTAATCATTGATAAAAAATATTTATGAATACTGTTATCATTTGATAATTCTGGATGAAAAGCTAAAGCTAATTGATTCTTATATCTTACTCCAACAATTTTACTATCAACTTGTGCTAAAATTTCTACACCATCATCAACTTTTTCGATATATGGAGCTCTTATAAAAATCATTTCAAAGTTTCCAATACCTTTAATATCGTGAGTTGTAACAAAACTTCCAAGTTGTCTACCATAAGCATTTCTTTTAACAGTTACTGGCAAAGAATTAAATGCTTTTTCATACCCCTGTTGGACATTTTGTGCTAATAAAATTAATCCAGCACAGGTTGCTAAAACAGGCATGCCTTTGTTAATTTTATCTTTTAAAGGCTCCAACAGTCCAAGTTTTTTTAAAAGATTAATTTGAACTGTTGATTCTCCACCTGGCAAAACTAATCCATCAAATTCTTGATTTAAATCTTTTAATTGTCTAATTTCAAAAGTTGTAACACCTAAATCTTCAAGCATTTTTCTATGTTCAATAAATGCTCCTTGAAGCGATAAAACACCAATATTCAATTTAAATACCTCTGTTTGACATAATTAATTTTATTTCTTCCTCATTGATTCCAACCATTGCTTCACCTAAATCTTCACTTAATTTTGCAATAAGAGAATAATCATTAAAATTAGTTACTGCTTGAACTATAGCTTGGGCTCTTTTCTGAGGATTTCCTGATTTAAATATACCAGAGCCAACGAAAACTCCTTCAGCACCCAATTGCATCATCAAGGCAGCATCTGCTGGTGTTGCTACCCCACCGGCAGCAAAATTAACAACAGGAAGTTTCTTATTTTTATAAACAAATTCAATTAAATCATATGGGACTTCTAATTCTTTGGCTGCATTAAATAATTCATCTTCTCTAAGTGAACTTATTCTTGCAATTTCACTATTCATTGATCTCATATGAGAAACAGCTTGTATAACATCTCCAGTACCAGGCTCCCCTTTTGTTCTAATCATTGAAGCACCTTCATTAATTCTTCTTAATGCTTCACCAAGATTTTTAGCACCACATACAAAAGGAACTTTAAAATCCTTCTTATTTATATGAAAAATATTATCTGCTGGAGATAAAACTTCAGATTCATCGATATAATCAATTTCAATTGCTTCAAGTATTCTAGCTTCTAAAAAATGTCCAATTCTACATTTTGCCATAACTGGTATTGAAACTGCACTTTGAATCTCTTTTATCATTTTTGGATCACTCATTCTAGAAACACCTCCAGCAGCTCTAATATCTGCAGGAATTCTCTCAAGTGCCATTACTGCACAAGCACCAGCTTTCTCAGCAATTTTTGCTTGTTCTGGATTTGTGACGTCCATAATTACGCCACCCTTTAACATTTGTGCTAATTGTTTATTTAATTCATATCTATTATTGGTCATTTTGGGCCTCCGTTGAAAATGATTATATGCAGGTATTGACATTATTAAAATATTCAATTTAATTATTTTTAATAAGACCAGATTGAATAATTATTAGGAGAAAAATTATGTTAACTTATAATTTAAAAAATAAAGACCAAGCTTTATATCTACAATTATATGAGAATATAAAAGCAGATATATTAAATAGTGAGATTTTACCTAATGAAAAATTGCCTTCAAAAAGAAAATTAGCAAATCACTTAGGAATTGCTCTAATCACTGTTGAAAATGCTTATGCTCAATTAATTGCTGAAGGATATATTTATGCAATAGAAAAAAAAGGATATTTTGTATCTTCCTTTGTAGAAAAGAATTTCCACTTAATAAAAAAGAAAACTACTAAGAAAGAATTAAGTGAAGAAAAAATAGAACCCAATTACTATGATTTGCAATCTCTTGAAGTTGATACTAATTTATTCCCTTTCTCAATTTGGTCAAAATTAATGAGAGAAATAATATCAGAAAAAAATAAGAAATTACTTGTTAAAACTGATAGTTTTGGCATATATGAGTTACGTTTAGCAATTGCAAAACACTTATATTCCTTTCAAGGATTAAATATTACTCCTGAGCAAATAATTATTGGAGCTGGATCAGAATATTTATATTCTATGATTATAAAATTATTAGGGTATGAGAGTGTTTTTGCTCTTGAAGATCCTGGTTATAAAAAAATATCAAAAGTTTATAATAGTAATAATGTCAAAATAAAATATGTTAAATTAGATTCTAATGGAATTGATGTTACAAAACTTGAAAATGTTAATGCTGTTCATATCTCTCCAGCTCACCAATTTCCAACAGGTATTGTAATGCCTATTAAAAGAAAATTAGCATTATTAGAATGGGCTAATGAAAAAGAAAACCGAATAATAATTGAAGATGATTATGATAGTGAATTCAGATTTAAAGGAATAAGTGTCCCATCAATTATGAGTATTGATGATAATGAAAATGTAATTTATTTAAATACGTTCTCAAAAACAATTGCACCTTCTATAAGAATTTCTTATATGATTATTCCGAAAAAGTTTATAGATCTTTATAAAGAAAAATTAGGCTTTTTTTCCTGTACTGTTCCTAGTTTTGAACAATATACTTTAGCCAAATTTATTGATGAAGGATATTTTGAAAGACATCTAAATAAAATGAAAAACTATTATAGAAAGAAAAAAGATTTATTCTTCTCATTAATTAAAGAATCCAAACTTAATAATATTTGCTCTTTAACTTATAGCGATTCAGGACTTCACTTTCTTTTAGAATTAGATACAAAAATCAGTGATAAAACTATATTAGAAAAAGCATTTGAACATGGTGTTAAATTAACTTGTTTATCTCAATATTATAGTCAAAATTCTGAAAAAAAAGAGCATATAATTGTAGTAAACTTCTCTCTAATTTCAGATACAAATTTTGAAAAAGTAATAGAAATATTAGAAAATATATTATGGTATAAAAACAAGCATAACTAAAATTTAGCTATGCTTGTTAACTTAAATAAAAAAATAACTAAATAATTAATTACTTTTTAAAACACTATTTTTTAATTCTGATGCAAATTCATAGACTTTTGGTACACAATCTTTACCATATTTTTCTATAATTCTAACTATTGCTGAGCCAACAATTGCCCCATCAGATATTTTTGCCATCTCTTGTGCTTGTTTTGCATTACTAATACCAAATCCTATTGCGCAAGGAATATCAGCTCTTACTGATTTAATTGTTTTAATTAAATCTCCTATATTATTACTAAAGGTACTTCTCTCTCCTGTAACACCTAATGATGAAACACAATAAATAAAACCTTTAGCTTCTTTTGCAATCATCTTTACTCTGCCCTCAGAAGTGGGAGCAACCATTGAAATCAAATGAATATTATGCTTTGAAAAGATTGTATCAAACTCGTTTTTTTCTTCAAAAGGAATATCTGGTAAAATAATTGCATCAATTCCATTTAATTCTGCTTTTTCTGCAAATCGTTCAATTCCATAGCTAAAAATAACATTCGCATAAGTCATAAAAGCTAAAGGAACTTGAGTATTACATCTAACTCTTTCAACAAGAGAAAAAACATCATCAGTACAAATTCCATTTTTAAGAGCTCTTTCACTAGCCCCCATAATTACTGGACCCTCAGCTGTTGGATCAGAAAAAGGAATCCCTAATTCAATTAAATCACAGCCAGCTTTATCAAGGGCATAAATAATTTTCTCTGAAGTTTCAATATCTGGATCTCCAACTGTTATAAAAGGAATAAAAGCCTTCCCATTTTTAAAAACTCTATCGATTTTATTCATTGATATCTACTCCTCTATATTTAGCGATTGAAACACAATCTTTATCTCCTCTACCAGATAGATTTACAACAATTATTTGATCTTTATTCATAGTAGGAGCTAATTCCATTGCATATGCTAATGCATGAGAACTTTCTATTGCAGGTATAATTCCTTCAATTTTTGATAAATATTCAAAAGCTTTAACAGCCATTTCATCAGTTATAGGATAATATTCTGCTCTACCAATATCTTTTAGATTCGCATGTTCAGGACCAATTCCAGGATAATCTAATCCAGCAGAAATTGAATATACTGGCGTTATTTGTCCATAGTCATCTTGGCAAAAATAACTTTTCATTCCATGGAAAATCCCTAGCTTTCCAACTGTAATTGTCGCTGCTGTTTTATCAGTATCAGCTCCTAATCCAGCTGCTTCTAAACCAATTAATCGAACATCTTTATCTTTAATAAAATCATAGAATGCACCAATTGCATTTGAGCCACCACCTACACAAGCTAAAACTGCATCAGGTAATTTTCCTTCTTTTTCTAAAATCTGTTGTTTAATTTCTTTTGAAATTACTGCTTGGAAATCTCTTACAATTGTAGGAAAAGGATGAGGACCCATAACACTACCTAAAACATAATGTGTATCACTGATTCGATTAGTCCATTCTCTCATTGTCTGAGACACAGCATCTTTTAAAGTAGCAGTACCTGTTGTAACACTATTTACTTTTGCACCTAATAGTCTCATTTTATAAACATTAAGAGCTTGTCTAACAATATCTTCTTGTCCCATAAAAATCTCACACTCTAAGCCCATTAAAGCAGCAACTGTAGCAGTTGCAACCCCATGTTGTCCTGCCCCTGTTTCAGCAATGACACGTGTTTTGTTCATTTTCTTTGCAAGTAAACACTGTCCTATTACATTATTAATTTTATGGGCTCCAGTGTGATTTAAATCTTCCCTCTTTAAATAAATTTTTGCACCACCTAGGTCTTCACTCATATGCTCTGCATAATAAAGTCGTGAAGGACGGCCTGCATATTCATTTAAAAGATATGTTAATTCATTATTAAATTCTTCATCATCTTTATATTTATTATAAGCTTCTTCTAATTCTAGCAATGCATTCATTAGAGTTTCAGGAACAAATTGTCCACCATGTGTTCCAAAATAGCCTTTACTCATTATAGCCTCCATTGAGAGCATTAAGTTTTAAACTAATTTCTCTCATTTTTTGAAAATCTTTATATCCATTAATTTCAACACTACTACTTAAATCAAAAGCAAAAGGATGAAAACAATTATATGCTTCTTCAATATTATCTATATTAATTCCACCTGCTATAAATAATGGTTTATTCACTTTAATTTCAATATTCCAATCAAAAGTTTTTCCACTTCCTGAACCACTATCTACAAGTAAAAAATCAGCTTTAGGGAAGTCTATGATTTTTTCAAAGTCCTTATCAACCTTAATCGCTTTAATTATTTTGATAGGAACACTATTTTTTAGCTTTTCTATATATATATTATCTTCATCTCCATGTAATTGAACTAAATCAATAGCCTTCGATTCAACAATTTTTATAACATTAGATATTGGTTCATTCACAAAAACACCAACACTTTTTATTTTATTATCTAAGTTAGATTTTAAATTTAATGCAGTTTTTAAATCTATTTGTCTTTTACTTTTAGCAAAAACGAAACCAATATATTCAGGCAATATTTTATTTACCATTAAAATATCTTCTTCTCTTTTAAGCCCACAAATTTTTAATTTTGTTTTCATTAAATTAACCCTTTAAAAATTTTTAAAAGCTCAGCTTTTTTTGAAGACCTCATAAAAGACTCGCCTATTAATACTGCATCAACACCGATATCAATTGCTCTTAAAATATCTTCTCTTTTTGAATATCCACTTTCGCTAACCATAATTTTGTTTTTAGGAATAAAGGCTCTTAACTTTTGTGAATTATTTAAATCAACATTAAAAGTTTTCAAATCTCTATTATTTATTCCAATTATTTTTGCATCAATTTTTAAGGCTCTCTCTATTTCAATTTCATCATGAGCTTCAACTAATACATCAAGACCTAAATTAGTAGCTTCTTTATAAAAATCATTCAACATCTTATCATCTAGAAGGGAACAGATTAATAATATTGCACTTGCATTAACTGCTTTTGCTTCATGAATCTGGTATGAATCAATAATGAAATCTTTTCTAAGAGTAGGAAGATTTACTTCTTTATTTATAGCTTTTAAAAAACTAGGATCTCCTAAAAAATAATCTCTCTCAGTTAAAACAGAAATTGCATCAATACCTATTTCTTCATATTCTTTAGCTATTTTTATTGGATTAAAATCTTCACAAATTAAACCTTTTGATGGAGAAGCTTTTTTAACTTCTGCAATATAAGAAATACCAGCTTTAGATAAAGCTTTATAAAAAGGGAAATCAAAAGAAATTGAAGCTTTATAAGCTTTTTTCTCCATCTCCTCTCTTTGTGCTTTATTAATAATACTTAATCTAGTTTTTGTTTTAGCTGCAATCTCATCCAATATCATAAATTATACCTCATTAGTAGCTTTAATCATCTGATTCAATTTTGCTAAAGCCTTACCACTATCAATTGCATCTTTTACTTCTTCAATAGCTCTTTCAAGTGTTATATCGCCTTTTCCAATGTATAAAGCCGCAGCGCTATTTAATACAACAGTATCTCTCTTAGGGCCTTTTCCCCCTGCAAAAATATCTCTAATTATTTGAGCATTTTCATCTGGTGTCCCACCAACTAAATCTTCTTTTTTACATAGTTCAAAACCGTAATCTCTAGGATCAATTTCATAATTTTTAACCCAGCCATCACGAATTTCACATACCTTGGTTTTTCCTACAAGTGAAATTTCATCAAGGCCTTCAAGTCCATAAACTACAAGACCTCTTTTTACACCTAAATTAAGTAGGACTTGTGCTAAGGGCTCAACAAGAGCTTCATCATATACTCCCATAAGTTGATATGCTGCACCTGCAGGATTTGAAAGAGGTCCAAGAATATTAAATATTGTTCTAATTGATAATTCTTTTCTCACAGGAGCAACAAATCGCATTGCAGAATGATACTTTTGAGCAAAAAGAAAACATATTCCTATTTCTTCTAATACTTTTTTTGCTTTTTCTACATCTATTGAAATATTTACACCTAAAGCTTCTAATACATCAGCTGCACCACATTTACTACTGGCTGCTCTATTTCCATGCTTTGCTACTGGAACACCACATGCTGAAACAACAATAGATGAAGTTGTTGAAATATTAAAAGAATTGGAATGATCTCCTCCTGTCCCAACAATCTCTAATACATCTAAATCATTTAGAAGTTTTAAAGCATGCTGTCGCATTATTTTGGCTGAAGCTGTTATTTCTTCTATAGTTTCCCCTTTCATTGATAGTGCAATTAAATAAGCACCGATTTGGAGATTACTAGCTTTACCACTCATTATTTCATCCATAACAATTTCTGCTGTTTCTATATCTAAGTCTTCTTTCTGTGAAAGTTTTATAATAGCTTCTTTAATCATTTTTTTCTCCTAATAAAAAGTTTTTAATAATATCTATTCCGTGTTCACTTAAAATTGATTCAGGATGGAATTGAAGTCCTACTACTCTATTTTCAATATCTTCAACTGCCATAACTTCATTTGTATCTAAAACCTTAGCTGTAACAACTAACTCTTTTGGAAGAGTTTCCCTTACTACTGCTAAACTATGATATCTTCCAACTTTTATAGGACTTTCAATGTTTTTAAATGTAGCTAAACCTAAGAGCTGTGCTTGAGAACTTTTACCATGCATTAAAGTTGGAGCATGATCAACTATTGCTCCATATGCAGTACAAATTGCTTGATGGCCTAAACATACTCCTAAAATTGGAAATTTTCCTTTTAACTGAGTTACCACATCAACGCAAATTCCTGCATCTTCAGGTCTTCCAGGACCTGGAGATAAAACTATTGCTTCTGGATTCAATTTAATAATTTCTTCAATAGTTATTTGATCATTTCTAACTGTTTTAATATCTGTATTTATTTGTCCAATTAATTGATAAAGGTTATAACTAAAACTATCGTAATTATCTATTAATAAAATCATTTAATTATCCTCCAAAGCATTTATTACAGCTTTTGCTTTATTAATGCATTCTACGTATTCATTTTCTGCAATAGAGTCAGCAACAATTCCTGCCCCACTTCTTACATATACATTCCCATTTTTCTTAAAAGCAAGACGAATTGCGATACAAGTATCTAAACCACCATTAAAGGAGAGATACCCAATAGCACCACCATAAACACCTCTTTTATTATTTTCTAATTCATTAATAATTTCACAGGCTCTAATCTTTGGTGCACCAGAAAGTGTTCCAGCTGGTAAAATAGAATCTATCGCATCTAGACTATCTAAATCATCTTTAATTTCCCCAGTAACTGTGGAGCCAATATGCATAACATGTGAAAACTTTTGTATTTGCATATACTCTTCAACTTTAACACTACCAAATTTACTAATTTTCCCTATATCATTCCTACTAAGGTCTACTAACATATTATGTTCTGAAACCTCTTTTGGATCTTCTAACAATTCTTTTTCTAACTTCAAATCCTCTTCTTGAGTTAATCCACGTTTTCTAGTCCCTGCTAGAGGAAATGTACTTAATTTAGAACCTTCAAGTTTTACTAAAGTCTCAGGAGAAGCCCCTGTTAATTCAATATTTTCGCTCACAAAATAAAACATATAAGGAGATGGATTAGTTTTTCTTAAATAGCTATAAACTGATTTTAAACTACCTTTAAAAGGAGCAACCAATCTATTTGATAGAACAACCTGGAAGATATCACCTTCATAAATATAATTTTTGGCTTTTTCAACCATTTGACAGAATTCTGCTTTAGAAAAAAGAGGTTTTAAACTAGAAAGCAATTGCCCTTTAACTTCAACCTTTTCTACCTCATCTTTTTCTTCTATTAGACTTTTTAAACTATTTAATTCTAAAGTTGCTTTTTTATAATTTAAATCAAGGTTATCCCTTTTAACATTGATTATTAAATAAATTACTTTTTTTAAATTATCTATAGCAATTAATTTATCAAATAACATTAAATCAAGATCATTAAAATCTTCCTCATCAACTGCATCAAGTTTTAACGTTGGTTCACTATAGGAAATAAAATCATAGGAAAAATAGCCAACAAGACCACCTGTAAAAGGAGGAAGTCCAACTACCTTTGGACTTTTATTTTCTTTAAGGATTCTTCTAATATATGGATGAGGCTTTTGTGCTTCAATTTCTATTGTAGTAGCTGATTTTATGCATAAAGAATTACCTTTCTGAGAGATTTCTAAACTAGGGTTGAAACCTATATAAGTATAACGACCCCAAATTTTACTATCCTCACAAGATTCCAATAGAAAACAATGCTTGCTGATCTTTTCTAGTCTATTTAAAATCTCCATAGGACTTTTTTCACCTAAAGGCAAACTAAGTGTTATTGGTACTGTATTATACTCTTGGCTATAATCAAGAGCTTGTTTTAAATCTGGATAGTAATTCATATTCCCTCTTTTTTTGTTTCTATTTATAGAAATATATTGTTACTATAAACAGAAACATATGTTACTGTCAATAGTAACAAGGAATTAAAAAAATAAATTAAAACCCCTAAAATAAAACAAACCCCAAATGGGGTTTGAAATGTCTTTGTGAATCTAATTATGATATCGTATAAATCAAGTATTTATCGAGCTCAATGCAGGGTAAAGTTTCTTAAATTTATCAAACTTGATTCTATAATTATTAGATCTTTCTAATTGAGGGTTATATATTTGTTTGTCTTTTTTAGACAACATTTCTTTTATAAAAGACTCATAAGATGAGGTAATATTATTTTCAATCAACACAGAACTTATCAAAGAAATACTTGGTAAATATTCACTGTCACTATAAACTGTTACTGGAACTTCAAATATGTTTGCAAAGATTTGATTCCAAACCTTTGTTAAAGCCCCACCTCCAATTAAAGATAATACTTTTGGTTCAACCCCTAATTCTTCAATACCTTGTTTTAATGAATAGGCAACACCTTCTAAGGCACTAATAACCATATCAACAAGACTTGTTTTTGGATTCAAGCCAAAAAAACTTCCTCTAATTTTTGAATCAGCAACAGGATATCTTTCGCCAACTAAATAAGGTAAACAAATTAAATCAGTTTCAAAATTTATATTTTTCTCTAATAACTCATCCATTTTATCATATTTAAAAGAATCATCACTAAATATCATATTAGTTATCCACTTATGGACAGATGAAGCATTTAAAACTGGAATTACATTAATATAATAACCATCATTAATAGCACATAAATTAAAAGCACCAGTTTTAGGTTTTGTAGAAATATTTGCAATCCAACCACTTGTTCCAAGATTTATATTTAATTCATTCTCTTTAACAATTCCACTCGCTAATGTGGTTGCTCCAGCATCACCGGAGCCGGCAAATATAACTAAATCTTTATTTAATCCTAGATCTTTTGCTACATCTCCTTTTATAGTTCCTACAATATCCTTACAAGATAAAATAGTTGGTAAAACTTCTCTATCAATCTCTAGAGATGAAATATATTCTTTTTTAATAATATCCATCATTCCTGTGGTTGATAAAGTTACAGTATCTGCAACAGCCTTATCAGATAAATATAAAGTAATATAATCTTTTGGAGAGAATAATATTTTATTTGTTCTGTTTAATATTTCAGGTTTATTATCCTTCATCCAAAACATTTTTAATAAAGGAATTGAACCATTCATATTAATAGTAGTTTTTTTAACAATTTCCTCAGATACTTTATCTAAATAATTAGCCCCTCTTTGATCATTATATAAAATTGCATTACAGAGAGCTTTTTTATCATTATCTACAAAAATCAAATCTTGCATTTGACCAGAACAAATAATAGAAGATATTTGATCTCTATCCTCATAAGACTTAATTAATTGAATAAAAACAGATTTCCATTGTTCTGGAGACTGCTCAATAAATTCATCTTTGATATAGGTATCAATATCTATCTTTTTGCTAAATAGAATATCACACCTTTCATTTAAAACTACAAATTTAATTGCGGTAGTTCCAAAATCAAATGTTGCTATTTTCATTATTCTTTACTCCTAGAAACATCAATTAAAAAATTAATTAACTCTTCTTTTGATATATTATATCGCTTTAATAGCTCTGTACCGATTACAGCACCTTTAAATCCTTTTGAATATACTACATCAAGTTTCTTCTTATTGTTAAGCCCAAACCCCGCAAAAGGAATTGTAGAAGGATATTTATTCAAAGTGTAATTAAGCATATAATCATAATTTGTCTCACTTTGACTACTTCCTGTTTGACCAACATATAATTGTTCATAAATAAAAGTAAATTCACTTAATACTTCATCCATCTGTTCTTCATCCATAGAAGGATTTACAAACCCAACAACATCTATATTGTAAGGTTTTAATTCCCTCTGAAGTTTGATTCTTTCTTCATTTGTTGTATCAGGAATAACAATAGCATCGACAACTGAATTTTTAGCAAAATCTTTATAAATACCACTAGCTATAAAATCTTCTCTATAAGCCATAACCCAAATAGGTTTTTTATATACTTCTCTTATTTTTTTCCAATATTCGATTGAACAAGATACTTCATAGTTAACACTCTTATGAGCATTGGCTATAACTTCTCCATCAGAATAAGGATTTTTTGAAGGAAACCCTAATTCTAAAACATCAATAGTATCTCTTGGAATAAGAGGTAATAAGTCTAATAGTTCCTCAGCTTTTTTATATCCAGCTAATAAATATCCAATTAAAAATGGTTTTTGTCTAAGAGCTAATGTTGCATTATTTTTTGAGTAAATCTTAACCATTATCTTTACTGCCTACCTTTTGACTTACTACAGCGACTATAATAATTAATCCTGTTAAGATGTTCTGTATAAAAGTTGGGACTTGTAAGATTGTTAAACCATTTGCAAGAACTGTAAATATTGCAACACCAACGAGTGTTCCTAAAATATTTGGAACGCCTTCTTTAAATAAAGTTATACCAATAAAGATTGTTGCATATGCATTTAAGTTATATGCATCACCTGCAGTAGGAGAAGCAGATCCAACTCTTGAAGCTAGTAAAACACCTGCAAAACCAGCCATTAAACCAGATATCGCAAAAGCTAAAGTCTTATTAAATTCAACTTTAACACCAGCAACTTTACTTGCTTGTTCATTACCACCGATTGCATATAATTTTCTACCAAATGCAGTATATTTTGTTATATAGAAGAATAATAATGATACAATTATCATCAAAATAGTAAGATAAGGGATTTTTCCAATTTTTGCTGTTCCAATAAATTTAAAGGAAGATGGGATACCATTAAATATGATAGCACCACCACTTAACCAATAAGTTAGACCATAAATCATTCTACCCATAGCAAGTGTAATGATAAAAGACATTACCTTAAATTTTGTAACAATATATCCGTTTATTAAACCCAAAACTCCACTAATTAAAGTTGCAACAATTAATGTTACAAAAAATGGAACTCCGTTAATTGCCAATAGTGCTGATAAAACCCCGCTAAATGAAGCTATATTACCAATACTTAAATCAAATTCCTCTACACACATTATCAATGTTGCACCTAAAGCTATAACAGCTAAAATTGCCATTTGACGTGTTATATTCCAAAAGTTGGTTGAAGATAAAAAAGCTCTAGGATTTAAAATTCCAAATAATATAATTATTATAACTAGAGCAAAAATTGTCCCATAAGAGTACATTACTTCTTTAAATCTGTTAGTTTTTAAATTTGCCATTTTTTTATTTACCTTTCTTCATAGCAATAATGAAGGATTGTTTTTGAATCAATATTATGATTAACAATTAACTCATGAGTTCTTCCGTTAGCCATAATTAAAATATTATCTGCAATTTCAAGCATTTCTAATAAGTCACTTGTAACATATACAACTGCCTTACCTTCCCTAGCTTTTTTTCTAAGCAATTCATGGATTTCACCTCTCGTCATAATATCGACAGCTTGAGTTGGTTCGTCACATAAAAATACTTCAGGATTAAAAATTAAAGATTTTGCAAATACAACTTTTTGTTGGTTACCACCTGATAATTGAGCTACCTTTTGATTAATGCCCACAGCTTTAATATTTAGCTCGTGCATTTTCTTATCTACATCACTAGCTTCTTTTTTACTATCATAAAGACCTTTTTTTACATAAGAATCTATAATTGGTAAAACAACATTATTCTTTATACTTCTATTTATTACTAAAGAATGACCTCTTCTATCTTCATGAATTAAGCCAATACCATTCTCAATAGAATTTCTTGGTGATAATTTAGTTAATTTTTTACCTTTATATATTACTTCTCCACCTACAATTCTCTTATAACCATAAATGCCTTCAAGTAACTCGGTTCTTCCGCTACCACCTAGACCAAAAATACCAAGGATTTCACCCTTTCTAACAGAAAAAGAAGCATCTTTAACAACTTTATCTGCTGTTGCAATATTCTTTACACTAAAAATTTCTTCTCCAAATTTCTTATTAATATGATTTTCTTTTGAAGTTGAATCATTTTCACTCATATTATCAGTCATTGCTGCTATTAATTGATCTTTATTGGTTTCATTTGTATTAACGGTTTCAACCATTTGCCCATTTCTAAATACTGTAATTCGTTGTGTCAAAGCAAAGATTTCATCCATTCTATGTGTTATATAAAGGATTGCAGTCCCTGCCTCATTTAATTTTTTGATAATATCAAATAGGATAATCGTTTCTTTATCTGTTAAGGCTGCTGTTGGTTCATCAAGAATTAATAATTTACAATCAGTCAACATAGCCCTAGTTATTTCTATTAAAGTTTGCTGCGGAGGAGATAACTCTTTTGCCATTTTATTTAATGGAACCTCAATCCCATATTTTTCCATAACAGATTTTATTTTTTTCTCCATAGCAGAAAAATCTACAGAAACTTTATTTGCTTTCTTTTCATAAGGTAAGCCTAAGAAAATATTTTCAATACCATTAAAGGATGGGATTAAATGTCTATCTTGGTGAATAACATTAATTCCAAGTTCTCTACTTTCAACAGGATTTTTAATATCAACTTTTTTACCACTCACATATATTTCTCCCTCTGTTAAGGAATATACACCTGTAAGAATTTTTATTAAAGTTGATTTACCTGCTCCATTTTCTCCGACTAAGCCATGTATTTCACCTTCTCTGATTGAAAAGTTAATATCATTTAACGCATACATGCTACCAAAAACTTTCGATAGGTTTTTAGTTTCAACTATCATAGATACTCCTTCTATTAATAAATATCCAACCTAAAGGGCTGGATATTTATTTTTAAGCTCTATTATTTCTTCTCTATTAATAAAGCAGGAACATATTTTTCACCCTTTTCAACTGATTCACCACTTAATACTTTTGTAACTTCATCAGCTACTAAATCAGCCATTCCTTGGAAATTTTGGGCTAAAGTTGCTTTAAAATTAGTACCTTCATTGATTAATTTAACAGCTTGTTCATTACCATCAACACCAACTACTAATACTTCATCTCTTCCAGCTTCTTGTAAAGCTTGAGTTGCACCAATTGCAGGTTCATCCCATGCACAAAGGATTGCATTAATGCTGCCCTTTTCTGGATAAGCTGTTAATAAGTTTTCAACGATTTCTTTTGAGTTATTTATTTGGTTTGGTACATCAACATGGTGTTCACTAATTAAGTTAATATCAGGATAAGTTTTTAAAACATCTTCCATAGCATAAGTTCTTTGAACAACACCTGGATGTGGTCTATAAGTTAAATGTACAATATTACCTTTAGAACCCATTTTATCAAATAAATATGTTGAAATCATCTCACCCATTTGATAGTTATCACTTGAAGCATTCATTTGCATAGCATCAATATAACCAGCATCACAACCAAATACAGGAACTCCAGCATCAGCTGCTTCCATTATTTGAGATTCACAAATTTTAGGATCAACACTAACAATAATGATAGCACTAGCTCCAGAAACAACACTTGTTTCGATATCAGAAACTAATCTACTATTGTCATTTGCAGAATCATTTACTAATACAGAAAAACCATTTTCAACTAATTTAGCTTCCATATCTTCAATCATCTGTTTTGTTGTTACTGATGATAAATAAGGTGTACAAATTGATATTTCCTTTTTTGCATCAGCTTTTTCACTACTACCACTTGCAAATATTGTAGTTGGGAGTAATGCCATTGCTACTATCATAACTAATAACAAACTTCTTTTTTTCATAATTATTCTCCTTTTGAATCATAATTCATTATCTTTTTAGCTGTATCTAAAGATGTTATAAATACATCTATATATTCACCTTTTAACACAGATTTAATTGCCTCTAATTTTTCATCACCCATAGCAATTGCAATTTTTTTTGATTTTTTCAAATCAGAAATCGAATGCCCTAATATATTATTAGCTATACTTGTATCAATGATTTTTCCATCTTTATTGATATAAGAACAACAAATATTAGCAATAGCACCTTCACTCTTTAATATTTCTATTTCTTCTTTTGATAGCCCACTGGCTAAAATCCCTGTAGATGTTGTAGTAACAGAACCTATACCTAATAATGCTACATCACAACTTTTGCCCATATTCATAACTTCATTTATTGATTCTTCACTTAATAAAGCAGTCTTAGTTGCAGCTTGAGTGAAATAATTGGGAGCATTTAACAAGTAAAATTTACCATTAGTTTTATGAGCAAATTGTTGGCAAATATTATTAGCTTGCCAAGTTCCACCGTTTATAGATAAACCGCCACAAAGAGGAATAAAAGTTAATCCTCTATTTTTGCTACTATCAATTTTCTCACCTAAAATTTCTACTGTTCTACCTGCCATTATTCCAACTGTTTGATTATTTTTTACTAATAAATTAAACAAATCTTTCGAAGCTTCAGCTAATTGATGCATCCCTTC
The DNA here is from genome assembly GCA_963678415.1 of Sphaerochaetaceae bacterium. Taxonomy (GTDB): domain Bacteria; phylum Spirochaetota; class Spirochaetia; order Sphaerochaetales; family Sphaerochaetaceae; genus Pleomorphochaeta. The sequence goes on from OY782833.1 coordinate 1,240,119, forward strand.
ACTACTATTATTTTGTCCAATATCATAAATATAAACTTCAGGAATATTGAACTTCTCACTTATCAAATTTTGATATTCATTCTCCTCAATATTTGGATAATTTAATTTAATAGAAAGTAACTTCTCTTCTTTAGCTTTTGCAATAAATCTAGAAACCTGAGGTCGTGATATATTCAAAATTGCAGAAATCTCCTTTTGACTTTTTCCTTGAATATAAAACATTTCACAAATTTCTAATAAATATTTTACGTTTTCTAAATTTTTCATCTCAACCTCTTGAAATTAATTTCATATACTATAATTAATTTCATGTTTTCCTTAACTCTATCACAGATATATAGGAATGCAATAAAAAAAAGGACTTTTCATTAGAAATTAATTTCAAGCCCACAAAAAAATAAGTGCTAATTTGAAAAATACAAATTGCACTTTATGATAAAATAATAAAAAATTTATTTTTATAACTATTTGATTGGAGCAGAATCTCGCTCTACTAATTCGGATTTAAGACATATTCTTGTAACTTCTTCTCGCCCTTCCATTCTTTCATTTAAAAGGCGTAAAGCTTCTGTAGCAAACATGTTCTTATTAATATTTACACTAGTTAATTTTGGTTCTGTTGCCTCAGCTAAATCAGTATTATCTATACTAACTAATGCAATTTGCTTAGGTATATCAATTCCTTTACTTTTTAAACTTTGCATAAAGTAATATGCAGCTCTATCGCATTGACATACAAAAGCATCAGGAAGGTCTTCAGGTAATGATATATCCATAACATAATTATCAGTTTTTATATTGTAATTGTCTATTACCCAATCATCATTCATAGGTAAATTATAATAATACAATATTTTTTTATACCCAAGAAACCTATCAGTAATATTAGAAGTTTGAGAATATGACCCAACAAAGCCAATCTTCTTATATCCTCTCTTAACCAAGTAATCAGTTAACTCAATACCAATTCTAAAATTATCCATATAAATACAATCTGAATCATTGTCTAAGGAATCATTGTCTATAATAACATATGGAATTGAAACTTGTTTTATAGTATCTAAAATTCTTGGTGAAACTTCTCCTCCAACAATAATCCCATCATAAAAATTATCTTCCATTGGTAGGATTCCCTTTTCCTCATTATCTTTTTCTAAAATACATAAATTCAACTTAGAACCATTTTCATTGCATAAAGTATTTAAATAATAATATATAACATGATAAAAAGAGTCAGTTAACAAAAAGAATCGTTTTGGTACAATAAAAGCTATTTGTTTCTCTCCCGAGACTCTCAATCTTTTTTTTTCATACCCAAGATCTGAAGCTACTTGAATTATTTGTTTTCGCAACTCTGAACCAACTCCAGATTGGCCTTTTAAAGCTCTAGATACTGTTATTTTACTAGTGCCGACTTTTTTTGCAATTTGTTCAATTGTTGTTTTTTTCACTAAAATTCCCTCTCATTTAATACACTATAGCATAAAAATATCGTTTTGTAACGTTACTTTTTTAAAATTTTAATTATTAACTCTAATATTCTTTTTTTTATAATTAAAATATAAAAAAATTAATTGAAGTATTTAAGTCTTAAAGCATTTTATTATTTAAAATTCAAATAAATATGAACAAATTAAAAGAAATAATTTAAATTAACTTAACCAATCAAAAAATAAATAAAACTAAGAAAATGATTAAAAAAAAGCAATTAATTAAATAATAAATCATTTTTGTAACGTTATTTTATTTAAAAAAAATAATTTGACAACGTTACATTTTGAATTTATACTCTATTTGTTAAGTATTTAAAACACTAGGAGGAAAATATGAAAACAAAAAAAATTCTCGTTTTATTATTGGCTCTTATTACATTAGAAACATTCGCCTTTGCAAATGGAACTAGTGAAAATAAAGATTCAAAAGAAAACACTTTGACTGTTAGTTTTTGGACAGCACCAAATAAAGGTCAATACGATTTTTGGGACTCAATTATTTCTGAATTTAATTCAGAAGGAATACAAGTTAATGGAAAAACTGTAAAAATTGAAGCTCAAATGATGCCTGAAACACCATCATCAGAGGCAGGAATACAAAATGCTTTAGCTACAAATACAGCCCCAGCAATTTCTACAAACATTAACAGAGGTTTTGCTACTACCTTAGCAAATTCTGGTCGTGTATATGACATTCAGGACGAACAATTCTATAAAGATATAGTTGCAAATAGAAATATGGAAACAATAATGAATGGATGGGGAATTTCTGGAAAACAATATGTAATCCCTATTTATGCAAATGCTATGAGTTACCATTGGAATTCAAGAGCTTTGAGAGCTTTAGGTTTTACAGATAAGGTTCCTACAACAGTTGCTGATATAAACAAACTAATACAAAATTTTGAAAAATTAAAAGATACAACAATGAAGGATATGGGAATTTCCCACTTATTCTTACGTTCAGAACTTGGTAAACCGGAGTTATGGTGGAATAGATGGTATGACTTTGAAATGCAATATGACGCTTTTTCAAATGGTAAAAGTTTAGTAGAAGGTGATAAATTAGTTATGGATCCAGAAATTTCAAAACAAGTTTTTGAATTTTTAGCTAACTTTGGAAATACTATTCAATTAGCCGAAGATACAGGAGCTTTTGACAAACAAGAATCTCCATACGTATTCCAAATTAGTGCCCCTTGGGACGCTGCAAAATATGATGCTGCAGGATTAGAATATGGTATAAATGGCGACTATGTTTATGGTGCACCTATCGTAAAAGAAGAGGGAGATATTCCATACACATTTGCAGATGCTAAAGGATTAGTATTTTATAAAGGAGGAAACATCTCCGAAGAATTACATCAAGGTGCTATAGCTTTCATATCTTGGGTATATTCAAAAGATAGAAACAGCCAAACAGATTTAGATTGGGTAAAAACTACTGGAATGTTACCTATGAGAGGAGACACAAATAAAAATGAAATCTTATCATCTTATATAGCAGATAAACCAATTTTAAAAGCTCAAGCGGATATGATTCCTTACTCTATCCCAGCAATGGCTAATGCTTCCATGACTGCAATTTTAACAGCCCTTGGTGAAGATGGAATGTGTGATTATATGTTAGCTGCAAATAAATTAAATCCTTTTAATGCTATTGATGCAACTAAAGCTGTGAAAAATGCAATGGAAGGAATGAAAGAAGCTGGTAATTTAAATTAAAAATTAAAAAGGAAGTCGACTTAATGAAAAAGAAGAACTATCATTCAAAAGAAAATGCTACAGGGTGGGTTTTTGTTACTCCATATCTATTATATTGGGTTATCTTATTTTCTATCCCTTTAGTATGGGCCTTTTGGCTATCACTAACAGATTGGAATTTAATGGCTCTAAAATGGAATTGGGTCGGCTTTGGTAATTTACTTAAAGCTTTAAAAGATGAAAATATACATAAAGTATTTTTTAATGGGTTAAAATATTTAATAACTATTGTCCCATTGGTGTGCTTATTTTCTTTAGGTATTGCATCAGTATTACATAACTTACCATCAAAATTCAAAGGGATTTTCTCTGTAATCTTTTTTGTACCTTTTTTAACTAGTGGAGTAGCTACTTCAGTTTTTGTTAGATATTTCTTCAATTACAGTTCTCCATTAAATGTATGGCTAAGAGGAACATTTAATCTAACTGTTGGATGGTTTACAAATCCTACTGTAGCATTTTGGGTAATTGTATTTGTTATAATTTGGAAAGTTTGTGGATACTATTCTCTATTCCTTTTTGCTTCATATGAAGCAATTTCTCCAGAAATAATTGAAGCTGCAGAATTAGATGGAGCAACTTCTAAAAAATGCTTTTGGAAAATAGTTATGCCAATAATAGCTTCATCAATGCAAAGTGTAATAATTTTGTCAACAGGATTAGTTTATAGCATCTTCACAGAACCATATTTATTAACTGGTGGCGGACCATCAAAATCAACTTTGTCTTGGCAACTATTACTTTACAATACATCATTTGTTGAATTTAAATCAGGCTATGGTGCAATGATTGCACTCATATTAGGAATATGTATTTTCATTACTCTTAGAATTGTGATTGCTATTTCAAATCACTACGTGAACAACTCAAACTAATAAACGAGGTAAAGCTATGAATACACGCCAAAAAAAAAGTCAAAAGAAATCATTATTTATTGCAATTTTATTAACGATTATCTTTTTGTTTCCTTACTATTATATTTTATTCCAATCATTCACACCATGGGTTGATGTTGATACATCAATAATTCCTCATAAATTCTCTTTTGAAAGTTATATATACTTATTAAACAACGGAGGCGAAGGTAATCAAATGATGTGGCTACGTGCAATGATTAACTCAATTGTAGTAAGTATTGTCTCAACAGGAATTGCTCTTATTACTGGCTTTTTGATTGCATATGCTATGACAGAATTACATTTTAAAGCTAGCAAGTTAGTTTATAATCTAATCCTATTTCAAATGTTCTTCCCTGCAATTATATTATTAGTTCCTCAATATATGTTACTTAGACCTTTAGTAAATAATTATTTAGGAATGATCATCCCTTTTACTGTTTCAGCTTGGGCTGTACTTATGTATTATAATCATTTTAAAACATTACCAAAATCTCTATTTGAATCTGCAAGAATAGATGGTGCAAGTGAATTACGCACTGCTTTTCAAATTGCATTTCCAATAGGCAAAACTATTTCTATAATAGTATTCTTATCAATCTTTTTAGGTCGTTGGTCAGAATTAATGTGGGATATGTTAATGGCTCCTAAACTTCAAATGCAAACTTTAAATGTTTTAATAACAACTCAATTTAAACCAATGGGAAATCTTCCTGGACCATTATATGCAGCATCGGTAATACTGACTTTCCCAGTTATGATACTTTTCTTATGCTTTTCGAAATATTTCAAGCAAGGCATTGCTATGCAACTTAAATAATAAAAAATTAAAACTAACCTAAGGAGTATTTATGCAAAATAATCACATACAACGATATGCGAAAAATCCAATAATATCTATTTCAGATGTAAAACCTACAAAAGATAATATGGAAGTAGTTGGGGTTTTCAACTGTGGAGGGGTATTATATTCAGGAAAAATATATTTATTATGTAGAGTTTCAGAAATAATAAAACCTAAAAGCAAAGATATAATTTCAATACCAATAATGACAAATAAAGGTTTAACAGAAATTTCATATAATAAAAATGATATTAATTTAAATTTCTCAGATTCTAGATCTATAAGAGATGATAATAATAAAATTTTAAATCTAACTTCATTCTCAAGTTTAAGGTTAGCAATATCAAATGATGGATATAATTTTCAAATCGATGAAAAACCATGTATTAGCATTGATCCAATAACAGAAAACTGGGGAATTGAAGATCCTCGTATTGCGAAAATAGATAATACTTTTTACATTACATATTCTTCAGTAAGTCAAAATGGAGTTGGTGTATCTTTAGCAACAACTAAAGACTTTAAGAAATTTAATAAACTTGGAATGATTTTACCTCCAACAAATAAGGATACAGTCATTTTCCCAGAAAAGATTAATAATAAATTCTACCTTCTTCATAGACCTAGCCCTTTTGACAATCTTGGTAATTCTGATATTTGGCTTGCAGAATCAAATGATTTACTTCATTGGGGGAATCATAAACATTTATGCGGATCAAAAGAGGGAAATGTTTGGGAAGCTTTAAAAATTGGAGCTGGAAGCACTCCAATAAAAATAGATGAAGGTTGGCTAGTTTTTTATCATGGTGTAGATAAAAATGAAAGATATTGTATGGGATATTTATTACTTGATAAGAATAATCCTAGTAAGATATTGTTTAGGACAAAGAATCCAATAATGGAACCAACCATGAATTATGAGAAATCGGGATTTTTCTCTGAAACTATATTCCCCTGTGCTACTATTCCAACTATGAATAAAATTATAATGTACTATGGAGCTGCAGATAATAGTATTTGTCGAGCTGATATAGAGATTAATAAATTAAGAGAATTAAGAAATGAATAAAAAATATACTGTTGAAAAATTATTAAAAGAGTATCGAAATTCAAATAATTTTCCAATATTTGAAAATAAAATGATTAAATTTGATAAAGTAAATAATAACGATGTTTATAATCCATCATATCCAATTAAAATTAATAATAAATTAATCCTTCCCGCTAGAGTAGAAAAAAGAGATAGTGAACATTCAAAAGTAATTTTTTTTAAGGAGACAAATCAGGCATTAACTTGGGAGCCAGATGAAAACTTTAAAACTCTAGAATTACAAGATCCATTTTGGATAGAAGATAATGATACTCTATTAATTGGTGGTGTCCAAGTTGATTTTGCAGTTGATGATACAGTAATTAATTGGAAAACAGTATGTTATAAACTTATGAAAAATAATACTTTTTCTCATTTCTTCACAGGACCTAATAAAATGAAAGATATACGATTCTGCAAATTAAAAAATGGGAAAATTGCACTTTTTACAAGACCTCAAGGTACAAAAGAATCAAAATTAGGACAAATAGGATTTACTATATTATCTTCTTGGGAAAACTTATCTACTGAAGTAATAGAAAAAGCTCCTTTACTAAATATTTTTGATGAAAATCAATGGGGTGGAATAAATCATGCACAATTATTACCAGATGGTAATATTGGATTATTAGGACACATTGCTTGCTATTCAACAGATAAGGCAAAACACTATTATCCTATTTCATTTGTATTAAATCCAGATACTACCGAAATTATCAAAGAACCTAAAATAATATTAGAAAGAAACCAATTATTAAAAAGCCCTTCAAAATCTGCTGATTTAGAAGATATAATTTTCCCTGGTGGAGCAATACAAGAAGATGGAGGGACTACATTATATTTAGGGATTAGTGATGCTACAGTTCAAATTGTTAAAACTAAAAATATTTTTAATATTTAACTAATAATTATTTTAAATCATCTTTATATAAAACAAATACCTCAAACCATAACAATTTGAGGTATTTTAATAATTTTACTTAAATTAGTTAATCTCAAGTCCTAAATCTTCTAGCATTTTAGTACCATATTCAATAGAAACAGCATAACTAACTGAAGTATCATATTCAGGATAATTAACACCTCTATTAAAATCACCACCATCATCAAGTGGAGAAAAGCGGCCTATTACAATACCAACAATTCTTTCATCTTCAATATTAACTAAAGGGCCTCCGGCCATCCCATCATTTACCATTGAATCAAATAGCAGAAGCTTTGTACCTGTTTCAAGCTTTACTTTTGAACTCAAAATACTACTTCTAATACCTAGATTATGCATATCCTGATGGCCATATGGAAATCCTAAATTTACTAAGCCAGTACCTAATTGTAGATTATCCACTTGACCTATTAAATGGTCTGGAGTTTCAATAAGAAATTCTTTTTCTAATTTCAAAACAGCTACATTATTATAAACATCAACTTTTACTACATTAACTGCTACTGCCCCTACTTCATCCATGCTAAGAATAGAAAAATCTTCAGGATCTAAAGGTTTTGCAACCATTAAGTCTTCAAAACCTTCAGCAATCAAATGTGCTGCAGTTAATAAATATCCTTTTTCATGTACTAAAAAGGCCGTTCCTAAAAATACTACACTATTTTCTTGTTTTCTAACTAACAAGAAACATGCTCCTAGAAATTTTTGTCCTGATTTCTTATACATTTGGATCCTCCTTCTTTTTTCTCTTTTTCTTAAATATTACCGGAGGAATATCAGCTGATTCTATTTGGAAATTCTTCGGTTTTCCTTTTTTGGATTTTAAAGAGAATGTTTGAACCCCAGTATATTCATTTAAACCTTTTTTCAAACTAAAACAAAGGACAAGCAATACTATACCGAAAGGTAATCCTGTCGCTATAACAGCTGATTGCAAAGCAGAAAGTCCTCCACTTACTAATAAAGCAGCAGCAACTACCCCTTCTAATATTGCCCAGAATAATCTTTGTGGAACTGGAGGGTCTGGATTTCCACCTGCTGTTATTATATCAATAACCATTGAACCAGAGTCTGAAGAAGTAACAAAGAAACTTACAACTACTAATACTCCTAAAATTGAAGTAACAGCATTAAAAGGAAGTTTTTCTAACAATAGGAAAAGAGAAAGTGGAACATTCTCTGTAACAGCCTGTGCAAAACTACCATCACCAAACATTTCAATGTATAAGGCTGTATTACCAAATACGGTCATCCATAAGAAAGTTACAATAGTAGGTACACAAAGAACTCCCATTAAAAATTCTCTAATTGTTCTACCTCTTGATACTCTAGCAATAAACATACCAACAAAAGGAGACCAAGCTATCCACCAAGCCCAATAGAATACTGTCCAACTATTTTGCCAATTTGTATTTTCAAAAGTTTCATTCCAAGTAGAAATTACAATTAATTTTTGCATATAATAACCAATATTTTCAGCAAAACCGTTTAAAATAAACATTGTTGGGCCACAAATCAACACAAATAATAATAACAACATTGCTAGGCGAATATTTATTTCAGATAATTTTTTTACCCCAGCATCTAGTCCTCTCACAACTGAAACAGTAGCTATAGATGTGATTATTACAATTAGAATCATTTGTACAATAACACTTTGGTTAATACCAAATAAATGACTTAATCCAGCATTTATTTGTTGTACACCAAACCCTAATGAAGTCGCAACACCAAAAAGAGTAGCAACAGTGGCCAAAATATCAATTAAATTTCCCCATGCACCATTAATTCTATCTCCTAATAAAGGATAGAATATTGTACGAATTGATAAAGGTTGCCCTTTATTAAAACTGAAGAAAGCTAATGCTAATCCTATTAAAGCATATACTGCCCAAGAATGAAGTCCCCAGTGCATAAAAGTAAAGGCCATAGCTTGATGAGCAGCTTCCACTTGATTTTCTACAGGCATAGGTGGATTTATGAAATGGAACATAGGTTCAGCTACACCATAGAAAAGTAATCCAATTCCCATACCAGCTGAGAAAAGCATAGCAAACCAACTTTTAGTACTGAAATCAGGTTCAGCATCATCGCCACCTAATCTTATGTCCCCATAGCGACTAAACATAATGTAAACAACAAACACTAATATTAGTGTCATTGCAAGGGTGAAAAACCAACCAGCATTTGTAGATATACTGTTTAGTAAAGTGTCAAATAGGCCGCCCATCATTTTATTAAAGAAAATTGAGATTACTACAAATCCAATTATTATAGCAGCCGATGTGAAGAATACGACAGGATGAATATCGAATCGCTTCTTCTGATCCTGAGTTTTTTCTATATTTTTTTTGATAATATTTACTCCTAGATTATCTTATTGATTCCCTTCGTAGCAAAACGAACCCCTAGATAGAATGTTCCGGGAGAATGAATCGGAATAAAAGCTCAGATACAAATATCAATGAGCAAACCGTTACTAAATCTTAGATAATCATTATTTTTTTGTAATATACTAATCATGATAAAAATTAAGAAAGCTGTCAACCGTATAAAAAAGCCTTAAAAATACTGTTTTTATGTAACGCATAAGAAATGTTTTGAGTTTATTTTTGAACAAATAATAAACTATTACCTTCAAAAAAATATTTTTTTATACTTTGCTTTAAGAAATATAATTTTTTGTAACATATTTACTAGTGATTGCTCGCATCAAAGAAAAATAGCCTAACTCAAATTGTATAATGCTTCCAATTTTATAATTATTTTTATTATTTTTTATATATACAATCAAATAGTCACTGCTAGCACCAAGTATTTCTATATTTGGATCTACTGCCCTCATAGTTTCAATGTCGCAATCTTGTTTTCCAATAGCTAATATAGCACGTTGCATAATTCCATTATCAACAGGCATATCTGGGATATTTCCATAACTATCAGCACCAACTCTCCCCCATGGAATCGAAGGTTTTTCTTTTAATTCAACTATTTCTGCATTTAATATAAAAGCATCTCTTCTAGTGCCTTCTAAAAAAGTATAAGTACTTCTTTCTTTACCAAAAAGTAAACTTTCCCCAAGTCTCATGTTATTAATACCGTTTGGGATTCCACCTTCAATCATTAATCTAATTGTAGCAGAATTTCCACCACTAACAACGGGCTCTTTAATTGGTAAATCACTAGCAATATTTTTTAATATATCCATTTTTTCTTTTGTTGGTTGTATAAAAGAAAAACAACTTAAATTTGTACCAATTCCGTATAATATTATATTTGATAGTTTTTGAACTTTATTTGCGACATCTAATAATTGCTTACTATTAATATAACCTTCTCGTAAATCACCTAAGTCAATCATTAGTATTACTTTATGTGTCTTATTTTGCTTTTTTGCTTCTTTATTCAAAGCCAATATTGTTGAAAATTCTGAATTCATTGACACATCAGAATAAATAATAACATCTTCTATTTGAGATATTGAAGGAACACGAATAAGCCATTTTTCAACCATTAAGTTTTTTAATATTTTTAAATTCTCTATTCGAGCATCCCCTATTCTTTTAAGCCCTCCATCAATGAAAGCCTGAACAATAGGAGGTGCTGCAGAAAAAACTTTAGTTATCCCAGTTATATAAATGCCATGTTTTTTACAAAGTAAATCAACACATTCAACATTTTTTTTTATAATGTCTAAATTTATATCCAACATAGGATAACTCATAATCTCATTCCTTATAATTTTTCTTTATATAATTATTTCATCAAAGCTTTTAAAATTGACATATAACAATTTGCTGCACCAACTAGTTGATCTATTTCAATATATTCATCTATTGTATGAGCTAAATTTTCTTTAGAAGGGCCAAGTCCAATTGTCTTAACACCTTTTTCACCAGCATAATAACTACCATTTGTACAAAAATCATAAATAGTTATATCCGGATTAAATCCATCTTTTTTTAGTTCTGATAAACAATCTTGAATAAAGTCATCATTTTCATCATATAACCAAGCTGGGAAAAACTTTTGAGAACCTAACATTTTATTTGTATAACATTTATTATAATCTTCTACATAAGATGCTTTTGCTTTAATTTTTGAATCCTCTTTTTCTAACTTACTAATACAATCTAAAATTGGTTTAAGTACACTTTCTTTAGTTTCATTAACTATGGTTCGCCTATCATAACTTGCCTTACAATAAGCAGGTACACAACTAGCTCCTGGATATGGATCAGATTTAATATCTGTTAAAACCATGATACCTTGATTTAATAAAGGATGACTAACTAATGGCAATTTATTGATTGCCTCAATAATTTTGCACATACTATAAACTGCATTATTACCATTTTCAGGATGTGCACTATGGGATGGAATTCCAAAGGTTTCAATTGCAATTTCAGCACGACCTCTCTGTCCAATTTTTAAATTCAACTCAGAAGCTTCACCAATTACTACATAATCAGGATTGTAAGCATCACATATATATTTTGAAGCTACCCCTTCAAATAGCTCCTCATGGACAATACCTGCAACAACAATTTTACCTGGGAAGTTTCTATTAGTTGCTTTAGAATAATTGGATACAGCTAAAGCCATAGCTGATAATCCGCCCTTCATATCTGATGTTCCACGACCATAAATACGATTATTTATTATCTTTGCACCAAAAGGGTCTACACTCCAATCTTTTATATCAATAACAGGGACAGTATCAATGTGTCCATCAAAAACAATACAAGGGCCTTTTTTATTCCCATTCATTATTCCAACTACATTACCACAAGCATCAACAGTTATTTCATCAAAATTTTGTTCTTCAAAAAACTTTTTTAATACTTGGGCTACATTTTGTTCTTCCCCTGAATAACTTTTTTCTTTAACCAAATCTTGACATAATTTGATAAGTCTAGATTCATCATCTTTGTTCAACATTTAAAGTTCCTTTTCCAATTTTTTAATTCTTTCTTTTGCGGCTGTTTCTAAGATATCCACACAACCTTCAATTCCAAATACTTCTCGATTTAAAAAAACGTCTTTATTTGAATATAATTTATATTTCCCATTAGAATAGTAATTACGATAATCACGACGAACTATATCTTTACGCCTAACTAATTTTTTTGAGTCAGTTGCTGAAGAGTTATATTTATTTTGTATATTTTTAACTCTAAATTCAAAAGGTGCGTAAATATATACTCTAAGAAGATTTGCTTTATCTCTTAAAATATAATCTGAAAGACGTCCCACTATAATACAAGATTCAGATTCAGCAACATCACGAATAACACCTTTTTCTAATTCAAAAAGTTGATCACTCTTTCGAGAAAACCCAAGACTAGGGAAATAAGAATTATAGCTAGACTTTGAAACACTCTCATCAGCTTTCATTAAAGATATTTCATCTTCACCTTTTTTTAAAACTGCCTTTCCTAAAATATCTTTATCATATAATTTTATTCCAAGGCGAGTAGCCAATTGAAAACCAATTTCATGTCCTTCTGCACCAAAATCACGGTCTATTGTAATTACAATATTAGAATTCATAAATTTACTCCTTAAATAAAATTAGATAAGAATTTTTTACATCTTTCGGTTTTTGGGTTTTGGAACATTTCTAGAGGAGAGGATTCTTCAACAATAAATCCATCATCCATAAATAAAATACGGTTTGCAACATCTCTTGCAAAACCCATTTCATGAGTAACGACAACCATTGTCATCCCATCTTTTGCAAGGCTTTTCATTACATCTAATACTTCCCCAACCATCTCTGGATCAAGAGCACTAGTAGGTTCATCAAAAAGTAAAATTTTAGGATTCATTTCTAAAGCTCTAGCGATAGCAACTCTTTGCTTTTGTCCCCCAGATAATGTTGCAGGATAAACATCCCTTTTATCAAATAAACCTACTCTTTTAAGTAATTCTTCTGCTTTTTCGATAGCTTCTTTTTTATTAAGTTTCTTTAAAGTTCTAGGAGCAAGTGTCATATTTTCAATTACTGTATAATTAGGGAATAAATTAAAGTGTTGGAATACCATTCCTATATTTGAACGAAAAACATTTACATTTTTTACATTCTTTGAATTTTCACCATCAATTATAATTTCACCTTTTTGAATATTTTCTAATTTATTTAAACATCGAAGCATTGTTGATTTTCCTGACCCTGAAGGACCAATTAAACAAACAGTTTCACCCTTTTCAACACTAAAAGAAATATCTTTTAAAACAACCAAATCTCCAAATACTTTATTTACATGTTCACATTCTATTATTTTTTCCATAAATTCCTCTTATTAGCGTTGAGTATAATTTAATTTGTGTTCAACTCTTTTTGATAAATATGTTAAGAATACAATAACAATCAAATAAATAATTGCAGCATAAGAATATAATTCAAATGCTTTATAATTCCTAGCAATAATAACCTTTGCCGTTAATGTTAATTCATTAACAGTAATTGCACTTAAAATAGCAGTATCTTTAAGACTTGATATTGCTTGGTTCATAAGAGATGGAATCATAATTTTTATTGCTTGAGGAAGAATAATTTTTCTCATTGTTTGGAAGTAACTTAGACCTAAACTTCTTGCCGCTTCAGTTTGACCATAATCAATAGCTTGAACCCCTGCTCTAAATATTTCAGCCATATAAGCTGATGCATTAATTGCTAAAATAATAACAGCAGCACTATTTGTTCCCATTGAATTTTTAATAACACCAAAATATAAGAATAATGCTAAAATCATTAACGGAATTCCACGAACTACCGTAACATAGAAATTTGCAATCTTTTCTAATATTTTTATATTACTAATAGAGAAAATACATAAAATAATACCTAATACAATAGCAATAAATATACCAAAAAAGGCAATAACTAAAGTTAATCTTAGTCCCGCTAAAAGCATTGGCATATATTTCCAGAACATTTCAAAATATTCCAACATAATAACTCCTTTATAATTAAAATAGAGGGGAACTTTAAAAAGCATCCCCCTCTGCATTTAACATATTTTTAATTATTTATATTCATTAATAATTTTGTCATATGTTCCGTTTGCTTTAATAGTTGCTAAGCCTTCATTAAATTTAGCTAATAAATCTTGATTTTTACCTTTAACTACTGCAAAACCATTTTGTGGTGGAGCTTCAATAGCATCAATTGCTACTTTTAAGTTTTGTTGAGCACCAATTGCAATTTGATAACTGATTACAGGATAGTCTTCAATTAAAAAATCAGCTTGTTTATTTGCTACAGCCATCATCATACTTGCTGAATCTGGATAAACTTTTACTGTTAAGTTCCATTCATCAGCATGATCTTGTGACCATAACATACCTGTTGTACCTTCTTTACAAGCTGCTGTTTTTCCTTGTAAATCAGAAAAATCACTGATACTATCATCTTCAGCATTTACAATTAAAGCTGATCCTGATTCATAATAACCATCAGAAAAATCTACAGTCTTTTTTCTTTCTTCTGTTATATTCATACCTGCAATAGAAGCATCAATAGTTCCTGAAACAAGTGCTGGAATAATTGCTGAAAAATCCATTGGAGTTAATTCATATTCAAAACCTTCTAATTGTGCAATTGCGTCTAAAAGTTCTACATCAATTCCGTAATAATCTCCCATTCCATTACCGCTTGATACAACAACACCTGGTGCTGACTCCCCTTCTTCTAATTGAATTGAAAATGGAGGATATGAAGCATCACAAGCTACAGTATAAACTTTTGACTGTGAAGCAGGACTTTGTTCAGGAGCTCCATTTGCAAAAACAAATGCACTAGCCAAGCATAATAATAATGCTGTTAATGTTAATTTCTTTTTCATTTTTTTCTCATCCTTTAAATAAAAAAAAGACGCAAATATTGAAATTCAATATTATACGTCTTTGTACTTGTATTTGAGCTAAGACTATAAAAGAAAAATACTTTTAGTCAATATATTTTTATTAAATTAAATGCTTTTATGGTATCAATATGATAATAATTTATATACAATTATTAAACTAACAAAAATATTAACATTTGTAAAATATCTTTTAAAAAAACAATACTAATTCATTATTTAAAAGGCATATAATAAATATTTATCGAATTATTTAATTATTAATTTAAAAAAAATTTTAACCTTTTCTTTAATTGATTTATAAAAAAAATCTTTTTAAAAAAAAAGTAAAAAAATATTTTTTTTAACTGGAATTTAGATGAAAATATAAGAAAATCCCATTATTTATTTAAATTTATAATGCTATAAAATTCATAATTCGTTATAATGTTATATAAAATACTAAGGTATAAAAAGGAGAATAATTTTGGATATTAATTACAGTCAACTTGAAGAAGAAATCTTAGAAAATCTTGGAAATAAAGCCATTTTAGTAGTTGCAACAAGTAAGGATAATAGAGTAACAGCAAGAAGTTTAAGTTGCATAATAAACGATAAAAAAATTTATTTTCAAACAGATAAAAATTTTATTAAATATCAACAAATAATTAGTAATCCAAAAGTAGCCCTTTGTATAAATAATATACAAATTGAAGGAATAGCAACTCCTATTGGACACCCCTTAGAAAATAAAAATGCTTGGTTTAAAAAACTTTATAAAGGATATTATCCACAGTCTTTTGATAATTATTCAAAAATGAAAAATGAAGTAATAATTGAAGTAAATCCAACTTACATCACTCTTTGGAAATATATTGATAATAAACCATTAAGAGATTATTTAGATTTAATAAACAAAAAAGCGCAAAGAGAATATTACAATATTTAATATATAAAATATCAGCAATATTTTAATTCTTTAACTCAAAATTATATTTGATGTTTTCTTATTTTAAACACTATGATAAAGTAAACCTATAAATAAATCATTTAGTTTTTTTCAACTTGATATTAAAAAAATAAAGAACTAAATAACATAACAATGTATTTATAATTTAATTTGAGGGTATATATTTTGATTAATAACTTAGAAGAAGGACAACTAGTTAAAACAAAAATTCTTGCAATTTATGGAGATAACATCTTTATCGATTTAAATATGAAAAGTGAAGGTATTATTGATAGTTCAGAATTTATGGGTGAAGATGGTAAACTTAGTGTAAAAGAAGGAGATACCATTAGTGCCTATTTTATCTCATATGATCATGGAGAAATGCATTTTACTACTAGACTCAAAGGAGATAAAGCAAATACCGCAGTTTTAGAACAAGCTTATAAAACTGGAATTCCTATTGAAGGTAGTGTTGAAGCTGAAATTAAAGGTGGATTCCAAATAAAAATTGGAGATAGCCAAGCATTTTGTCCATTTTCTCAAATGGGATTTAGACAAAAAGAGGAACCAAGTTATTTTATTGGCAAAAACATGACTTTCCTAATCCAAGAATTTAATAGAGAACAACATAATATAATTGTATCAAATAGAGCTTATCAAGAAGATTTAGAAAATAAGAAAATTGAAAAATTAAAACAAGAATTAGAACCTGGTTTAATAGTAAAAGGAACAGTTCTTTCTTTGCAATCTTTTGGAGCTTTTGTAGATGTTGAAGGTATTCAAGCCCTACTCCCTATTTCTGAAATCAGAAGAGCTAGAGTAAAAGACATAGAAAAAGAATTAAAAGTAGGACAAGAAATTGAGGCTCAAATTCTAAGTCTAGATTTAGACCATAAGAAAATGTCTATAAGCACTAAAGTTTTAACAAAAGATCCTTGGGATACAGTCTCTTCTAAATATAAAGTTGGGGATAAAATAGAAGGAACTATTTCTAAAATAGCAAGTTATGGTTTATTTGTAACTCTTGAAGAAGGACTAGATGGCCTTGTATTTATTTCAAAATTACCTAATGCAACCAATACAACAAATCTTAGTAAAGTTTATAAAACTGGAGAAATTATGTTTGTCTCTATTGATCAAATTGATGAAGATGAACATAAAATTGCTTTAAGTCCTGCTAAATCAGATGAAGAAGAAGAAACTTTAAAAGAATATATGGCTGAGCAAGATGATGATGATGGAGATACATATAATCCATTTGCTGCATTTTTTAAGAAGTAATAAACAACATATAAATTTAGTAATTAAATATTCTAGATCAGTCTAGAATATTTTTTTTCATTTTTGATTTTAATTGACACTCAATTAACGTGTGCTAAAATATTAATAAGTATACTATAAATTATTGGACTTGATGTTTTTACTTAATACAGGAGAAATATTATCGACTACAAAATAATTGATAAAGAACAACTTATTCATTTATGGACTGAAATTTATAACACTGAAGGAAAACCGGATTGGTCACATATCCTGCCCTTTTATGATGACAACATTTTTTTCAAAGATACAGTTCAAGAAATTCATGGCAAAGAAGAATTTGAAGCAATGACTAAAAGACTAACCGATAGATCAAAAGAGCTTCAAATGAAAATTCATAATGCAGTTGAAGAAGGAAATTTAATAATACTAGAATGGGAAATGATTTTAAGTTTCAAAAAATATCCTAGTTCATCTATTTATGGGCTAAGCAGACTAACAATCAATGAAGAAAGAAAGATTATTGAACAAAGAGATTATTACGATTTATGGGGCGATATTTTTGATAACATCCCTAGATTCGCAAAGATGTATAGACGATTTATGAAAAAGAAATTTGGGTAATATTATGAATAAATATTTAAAAGAATATAAATGGTCAAATATTGGCGCAATGATGAAAAATGATAAAAGAGATCCTACAATTTGCAATGATTCTTTTGAAGGGAAACTTGTTGTAATCTCTGGAACCACTTCTGGAATTGGTTATCATACTGCAAATAAATATGCTTCAAAAGGGGCTAATCTTTTACTAATTAATCGAAATGAAATAAAAACTAAAACGCTATGTGATGAATTAATAAAAAAATATAATATATCTTGTAAATATTTAATCGCAGACTATACTTCTCTAGAACAAATTAAGCAATTAGCAACAAAGCTAAATAATATTAGTGAAGACATTGATGTTTTAATTCATAATGCTGGAGTATATTTAACACAAAGAACTTTTACTAAAGATAACCTTGAAACCGTCTTTCAAGTAAATTATCTAAGTTCTTTCATCCTAAATTATATGCTAAAAGAAAAACTCTCAGCTCAAAAAAAAGCAAAAATACTTTTTGTTAATTCTGAAGGTCATCGATTTGCAATTGCTGGTCTTAGACTTGATGATTTAGATTGGAAGAAACACCACTACTCTGGATTAAAAGGTTATGGATCTGCAAAAACTGCTCAATTATTATCTATGATTTCTTTCTCAAACTTTTATGAAGGAACAAATGTAACAATTAATGCTATGCACCCAGGTAATGTGCAAACAAATATGGGTGAAAATAATGGAAAACTATATAAATTTTTTAAACATAATATGGTTAATCCATCTTCTAGATCACCAAAGCTATCGGCTGAAGCATTATACTATTTGGGAGTATCAAAAGAAGTTGAAAATGATAATGGATTTTTCTTTAATTTAACTACAAAAGAAATACCTGCCCCTCATGCTTTAGATACAGAAATGGCTTTAGCTTTATGGGAGAAATCATTAATACTTAGTGGATTAAAATAATGAAGAGTGAAAAACAAATTATTATTGTTGGAGCAGGCCTTGCGGGGTTAACTAGTGCAGCATATCTTTCAAAAGAAGGATACAAGGTATTATTAATTGAAAAGAATAATACCTGTGGAGGTTTACTTTCTTCATTTAATCATGAAGGCTTTACCTTTGATGTTGGTGCAAGATCAATTGAAAACTCGGGAATTATAAAACCATTATTAAAAGATTTAGAAATAGATATTGAATTATTAAGAAGCAAAGTATCTATAGGCATTGAATCTGATATATTATCATTTACAGAAACAGATAGTATTGCAAAATACAAAAGCTTATTAATTAAGAAATTTCCTCAAAATACTCAAGACATCGAAAAAATATTTAAAGTAATCTATAAAATAACAAAAAGTATGGAAACGATGTATGGGTTTGATAACCCTATATTTACAAAAGATTTTACCAAAGACAAAGAATATTTATTACATAAATTATTGCCTTGGTTCCCTAAATTTCTGCTTTCAGTAATTCAAATGAATAAAATGAATAAACCTATTGATGAATTCTTAAAAAAATATACTTCAAATCAATCATTAATAGATATGATTAGCCAACACTTTTTTAAAAAAACTCCAACATTTTTTGCTTTAGGATACTTTTATGTTTATCAAGATTATTTATATCCTAAAGGCGGTACAGGAAAAATAAGTGAAAAATTAAAAGATGAAATAATAAAAAATGGTGGAAAAATATTAAATAACACATTAATTAATTCAATTGATACAAAAGCACAATCAGTAATTGCAAATAATATAAACTATAATTATGATAATTTGATTTGGGCTGCAGATTTAAAACAATTGTATTCAATAATTAAAGAAGACAATCTAAGTAAAACAGAAGTAAGAGAAATCAAAAATGAGAAAGCAAAACTTTTCTCTAGCAGAGGTGGAGATTCTGTTTTTACACTTTATTTAGGCATTAATAAAGATTCAAAATATTTTTCAAAAATATCAAATGAACATTTTTTCTATACCCCACTTAAAAATGGTTTAAACAATACTCATTATGCGCAATTAGAGTATCTTATAACAAACTTTGAAAAGCATTCAAAAGAAGATATTTTTAAATGGATTGATCAATATACAAAATTAAACACTTATGAAATATCTATACCAGTTTTAAGAGATACAAATCTTGCACCTAAAAATCAAACTGGATTAATTATAAATTTTTTCTTTGAATATAACTTAGTAAAAAAAATTTATGAAGCAGGCTGGTATGAAACTTTTAAAACCGAAGTCGAAAATAAAATGATTGAAGTACTCAATAATTCGATTTATCCTTTTTTAAAAGATAATCTATTATTTCAATTTTCTTATACCCCTTTAAGTATAGAAAGAATTGTGAAAACATCAGAGGGCGCAATAACTGGATGGACTTATGAAAAAGAATCTCCAGTAGTTAATAATTTATTAAAAATTTCTAAATCAATAAAAACACCAATAGAAAACATCTATCAAGCTGGACAATGGGTATACAGTCCATCTGGAATTCCAACTGCAATATTAACAGGTTGGTATGCCGCCAGCGAAATAAAAAAAAACACTATCTAGTAAAAACTAAATAGTGCTAAATATATAAAATAATATACTAGTTTTTAAAACTATGGATTGGTGCAGGAATTCTACCACCTCTATTAATAAAATCAGCACAAGATTTTGTATTAACTTTCATAATAGGAGCAAATCCAAGCAATCCACCAAATTCAGCAGAATCACCTAAAGTTTTCCCAATAACTGGAATAATCCTTACTGCAGTAGTTTTAGCATTAACCATACCAATAGCAGCTTCATCAGCTATAATACCAGATATTGTAGTTGCTTCAGTATCACCAGGAATAGCAATCATATCTAAACCAACTGAACATACACAAGTCATTGCTTCTAATTTTTCAATACATAGATTGCCACCTGCAGCAGCATTAATCATATTTCTATCTTCACTTACAGGAATAAAAGCGCCTGATAAACCACCAACAGAAGAAGAGGCCATAATACCACCTTTTTTTACTTGGTCATTTAATAAGGCTAAAGCAGCAGTAGTTCCAGGACATCCTACTTCTTCAAGACCCATACTTTCTAATATTTCTGCAATAGAGTCCCCAATAGCTGGAGTTGGAGCTAAAGATAAATCTAAAATTCCAAATGGGATATTTAATCTTCTACTTGCTTCTTGAGCAACTAATTGTCCAAGTCTAGTTACCTTAAACGCAGTTTGCTTTATGGTTTCACATAAAGCAGTAAAATCTTTTCCTTTTACACTCTGAATAGCTTCATTAATTACACCAGGACCACTAACACCAATGTTAATAACATTGTCAGTTTCAGTGACCCCATGAAAAGCACCCGCCATAAACGGATTATCATCAGGAGCATTACATAAAACTACTAATTTTGAACAACCAATACTATCATTATCTTTTGTTGCAATTGCTGTTTCTTTTACTATCTCTCCCATTAGTTTAACAGCATCCATATTAATTCCTGTTTTAGTAGAACCAATATTTACAGAAGCACATAAGCAATCTGTTTTAGCCATAGCTTGAGGTATTGCCCTAATTAATAATTCTTCACTTTTAGTCATGCCTTTTGCTGGTATTGCAGAAAATCCACCAATAAAATTTACACCAACATCTTTAGCGGCTTTATCAAGCACAATAGCGAGTTCAACATAATCTTCCTTTGTTTTACAAGCTGAAGCACCAATAAACCCCATTGGAGTAATTGAAATTCTTTTATTGACGATAGGGATTGCATAATCACTCTCTATCTCTTTTCCGACTTTTACCAAATCTTTTGCTGTAGTTGTAATCTTTTCATAAATATTCTTTTTTAATACTTCTAGATCACTATCAATGCAACTCAAAAGACTAATCCCCATAGTAATAGTTCTTACATCAAGATTGTCTTTTTCAAACATTTTATTTGTATCAACTACTTCGTTTAGACTTATCATTGATCTCTCCTAAATGCGTTGCATCTTTTCAAAAATTTCTTCTTTTTGAAGCTTAATTTGAACTCCCAGTTCATCACCAATACTATGTAATTCTTCAGCTACTTTATGAAATTCTTTTGTACACTTATCTGTATCACAAATCATCATCATCTGAAATAATCCACCAACAATAGTTTGTGAGATATCCAATATGTTTACATTATTTTCAGCTAAGTAAGTACAAATACTAGCAATAATTCCTACTTTGTCTTTACCGACAACACTTATAATTGATTTTTCCATACGGCAAGTATATATAATTCACAAAAAAAATAAAATATTTTTATTTATGATTATTGAGATTATTTATAATAATAAAATACGAAAATCTAATTTTAAAAAAACGTTATACCTTTTTTTATAGTGTTTTTTTGCAATCTTTCAATCCTAATAAGACTATCCACACATAAGCTAAAGTTTTAGGTAACATTAGAGCACCAACAATTGGATAAAATGGAGCAAACAAAACAACAGCTATATAAAATAAAAATGATAAACTGATTGCAAGTGGCATATTAGAATAAATATCACTCTTATTATTTTTAGTTTCTTTAATAAATAGAACTATAATTATTATTCCCATAATTAAGAAAGGAATATTTCTAAAAAGTGACCAGCTATAAGGTTTTGTTGCATAAGTCCATCTATTTTGTGGTAATATTGATAAAACAATTCTAATTGCTGCTAATAAATAAAGAGTTAAATCTAACTTTTTATAATTTTCTTTTTTATATCTTATTTTAAACACATTATACAAAATGATATAAAAAATTGTCATTGTAATTGAAGTAACCATTTCTCCAAAACCTAAATAATAAGTAAATTGGGAAAAATCATTATTCCAAATTGCTAAAATTCGAGGAACCAAGTGAAAGGAATCACCAAGGCCTAAAATAATAGCCATAATTCCAAATAATCTATGTTCTTTTTTTGTTGATTTAACAAAAATATAAATACCAATTGTAACAACACTAATCAAATATAAGACATCAAATAAAATTTCAAATTTTGCACCCATAAAAAACTCCCTAATTAAAATAATTTTTGACTAATAAAATTAATCTTTTATATGTTTTTGAATTTTTAGTAGCATCTAAAATAATTGTATTAAAAATCAAATCAGAAGTTTCTTTTACAGCTACTAAATCATCAGTATGAATTAAATTCTTATCGTTTAAAATTGCTTTATAGATAAATTCTTTTAATTGATTTTTGTAATAATCCATTTTCTCAATTGCAACTTTCAATTCATCATTTTCAAATAGCTTTCCATGATTTAATAAATTAAAAATTGGTGATTTTTCTTCTAAAAATAACCTATATTCCAATTCTATAGTTTCTTCAAAAGAGAGATCTTCATTATCATTAACTTTAGAAATAATAGCATTCCAATAATTTGATTCTAATTCTATCAATATATCTAATTTAGTTGAAAAATATTTATAAATCGAACCAACTGATACATTAGCCTCTTTTGCTATATTTCTAATAGATAAGCCTTTTACCCCCTCTTTTAATAAAATATCTTGAGAGGTTAAAAGCAATTTTTCTTTTGAAATGTTTTTAATATTCATTTTTATTACTCCAAAATGAACAGTGTTCATTTTAATTTAAACATATCCACTTACTTCAATATTGTCAAGGAATAATGACCTTCAAAAAAAAAATCTATAGAAGTTTACAAGTAAATTTTTTTGATTTAAATAAATTTTTTATAATAAAAACCATTATTAAAACAATACTTAATTGAAGTAAAAAATTAAGATATTCTTGCTTTAGAGAACCATTTACATTCATTCTTTAGTACTAGTTAAAAAAAATTAATATTAAAGTTATTGATCATAATTTAAGCTCTCTCTAAATAAATTTCTTTTAATTTATTTGCACTAATTTCTTCAAATCCATCATCAAATATAGAATCAAATTCAATTTGACCATTTTTTAAAATTATTATTCTTTTAGCTATTTGAGAAATTATATCCAAGTTATGTGAAACAAAAACTATATTTGTATTATTTTTTAATTTAATTAATTCATCAATTACTACAGTTTGAGAAACATAATCTAAAGAACTAAATACTTCATCCAAAAATAAATTTTTAGGAGAACAAATTATCGCCAATAATAGTGCTCCTTTAATAAATTGACCATCAGATAATTCAAAAACTGCATTGTCCAAAAATTCTCTTAATTCAAATTTATCTATTAAAAAATCAATTATAGATTTATCTGCCTTAATCAAATCAACTAACAAATTCAAATGATCATTTAATGATAAATTATTAATCAAACCTGATCTGTTTGATCCGATAAACCATTTTGAATCATAGTGGATTTTCTTTGTCTTATTGTCGTATGGATAAATGCCTGCAAGAATTTTTAAAAGTGTGGTTTTCCCTACTCCATTATGACCACAAAAAGCGGTGATATTATAATCATAAAATGATTTAATTTCTAAATTTTTAAAAATATATTTATTTCTCTTATATGAAAAATTAATTTCAGGAATATCCATAAAAACCACCTTTATTAATATTATTTGTTTTATTAACATTAGTAACATAACAATATATTAACAAAGGTATAAAGATTAATTTAAATCGACAAGCTTCTTGTTTAAGAAATCATTTTATAGAAAACTAAAAATTTATTAAGCTTTTTTTTCATTTTCCCATAATTGATCAGCAACAATCGCCCATTTTTTAGCTACATCTTCAGTTTTTTTAGTCAATTCCACTACATTTTCT
Organism: Sphaerochaetaceae bacterium; assembly: GCA_963678415.1. Classification (GTDB taxonomy): domain Bacteria; phylum Spirochaetota; class Spirochaetia; order Sphaerochaetales; family Sphaerochaetaceae; genus Pleomorphochaeta. The sequence goes on from OY782833.1 coordinate 1,264,561, forward strand.
CTATCTTTTGGTTGAGTAGAAGTAGCCTTGGAATTTAAAACCATTTTTCTTAACATCTCTGGATTGTCTAACAAAGGACAAGGTCTTAACATATTTTCATTAAATGGTTGATATTTCTTATATTCTTCAAATAAAGGTTGTTTTAAAGCTTCTAATAAACTTACTTTTTTAATATTAGCTGAGGAATAGTGAATGAAAGCACAAGGTTCAACATCACCGTTTGCATTTATATGAAGATACCTTCTTCCTCCTGCAATGCAACCATTAACGTAAGATCCATCATTCCAAAAGTCTATTGTAAAAATAGGTTTTGTTTTTCTATATTCTCTTAACTTCTCATACATATGCTTTCTTTGTTCAGCTGTTGCAATCAATTCAGGTACTGCATCTTTTCCTAAAGGCATATATGTAAAGAACCAACCAAAATAACAACCTTTTTCTATCATGAAATCGATATACTCTTGAGAAGAAATAACCGCTTCATTTTTTCTATGATAACAAGTAGAGAAACCAAAACCTATACCATATTTTTTTAGGATATCCATTCCTTCAATTACTTTTTTATAGGTACCCTTTCCTCTTCTCATATCGGTTTCTTCTTCAAAACCTTCAATACTTATTGCAAAGGTAACATTACCAACTTCTTGTAATTTTTTTGCATAATCTTCGTCAAATAAAGTTCCATTAGTAAAAGCTAAAAACACACAATCATTATGCTCTTTTGCCAATTTTATTATATCATCTCGTCTTACCATTGGTTCACCACCAGATAAAACATAGACATAAGTACCTAAGGCTTTTCCTTGTTCAACAATACTGCTTAAAAGAGAATAATCCATAGAATCTTTTTGTTCATATTCAGCTGCCCAGCAACCAATACATTTTAGATTACATGCTGAAGTTGGATCCATTAATATTGCCCAAGGAATATTACAATTGTATTTTTTTCGACTTTCATCTAAAACTTTAAAGCCTTCAATTCCTGCATTAATTGTTAAATTTAATAACAATTTTTTTCTCATATTTGGATTTAAATCTGTTAAAATTTTTTCTATAAAAGAATGCCAAGGACTACTTTCATCATTCCAATAATCAACAATTTTTTTATATTGGGCTTTAGTGATATCTTGCATTGGCATTTTACCTGCCCATTTAATTAATTTTGGAAAATTATCTATTGGATCTTTTTCTAAATAATTAAATCCTTGCTGTAAGATTTTTTTACTTAATAAACTTTTATTATTTTTCATTTCTATATCTCCTTAATATAAAATTAAAAAAATATATAAAATAAACTGATATAATTAAATTCAATCAAAATTATAATTCAGCAAAAATACCTATTAAATTATCTCTAATATCACTATTTTTTGTTGGGATTTGTTGTAAAATTGACAATATAATATAAGAATTATAAATATATATTTTTTCTTTTTTATATAAAATTCGATCTTTTGCTTTTTCTAGAATTAACTTATTAATTAGATTATTCATCTTTTTTATTCTAGATTTAATATTTTTAAACATTTGATTATCTTCTCGTCTAATAGCTAACCAAGCTTCAATTAATATCAAAATAATATTTGTATTATTAAATTCTTTATCCCATTTTTCATTAAGCTTTTTCACTTTGTCATGGATTGATAAATTTTCAATATTTGCTATTTTTAAAACATCTTTTTCTATTGATTCAATTATGAAATAAATAGTGTTTTCAAATATCTCATCTTTAGATTTAAAATAATAATATAGTGTTGTTCTACTCATATCACAAGCATTGGCAATATCAACAATATTTGTATTGTAATAGCCTTTATCAATAAAAACTTTAAAAGCATTTAAAATTATATTTTTTCTAGTTTTTTCTAAATCAACAATCTTAGGCATATGTTTTTCCTTTTATCGACATGAGTGTCAATAAAAAAGGTATTTTATTTTGACACCTATGTCAATAAAAAAACATTAAATTATGTTTAATTATTAAAATAATTTGTTTAAAATATTTATTAATTTTTAAAAAAGATTATTTATCCCAGCCATTTTCACTATAGAAATCACCATTTTTAATAGCAGTAATGGCACTTTTGATATAGAAAATTGTATTATTAGGTAGATTATCAAGGTCAAACCAAGAAAGATCACTACATTTATTAGGTTCTTTATTCACAATCTCACCTTGCCAATTATCAGCTGTAAAAAAGACATCTACTCTTTCATTATTCTCAAGAGTTTTAGAATCTCTATGCATAACATGAGACACTTTAATATCTTCTTCTTTTAAAGTAATTCCAGCTTCTTCATAAGCTTCTCTTATAATACATTGAGTAAATGTTTCACCTCTTTCAACATGGCCTGCAATAACTGAATAATTTCCATCTTCAAATCCTGTATTAAATCTACGAAGTAATAATATTTTATTATTCCTTATTAAAACTAAATATGATGCAGGAATATTTGTATTTCTTTTTTCCATAAAAGGCTCCTTAAATTAATAATAATTTAATTAATATTTAATGACAATAAAAGATCCCTGAAGGGATCTTTTATTTCGTCAAATGTTTATATTTTTTTAAAATCTTAATTTAAAACTCTTGCTTCATATGGTAATAAATATTGTGAATCTGGATTATCAACATTATCTAAAAGAATATTTTTCAAATCTTGTTCGTCAATTTTTACTTTTTTATCACTCATATTGCAGATGATTCTAACTTTTTCATTTCCTAAAATTCTTTCATAAGCAAAAACATTTTCACTCTCTTCCATTATTGGATTAAAATCGCCTTCAATAATAATTTTATTAGTAGATTTTAATTTAATTAATTTCTTATAATAATTAAAAACCGAGGCTTCATCTTGCTTTTCTTTTTGTGCATTAAATTCTACATAATCAGGATTAACGCCTATCCAAGGTTCATTTTGAGAGAACCCCGCGAATTTAGAATTATCCCATTGCATTGGAGTTCTAGCATTATCACGACCTTTTTTTAATATACTATCGAAAGCCCATTTTTTATCTTTGGCATTTTGATAAAAATTAATACTCTCAATATCTCTTAAATCTTCAATTCCATTAAAAGGCACATTTGCCATAGCAAGTTCTTCCCCTTGATAGATAAAAGAAGTACCTTTGAGCAAATGAACAGCTGTACCCAACATTTTTGCGCTTCTTATTCGATATTCACTTGTGCTTGTATTACCAAAACGGGATACACTTCTAGGTTGATCATGATTTGAAAGGAATAAACTATTCCATTTAAGAGTTTTTTGCCATTTTGTAAGAATTGATTTAAATTCGGTGATACTAAAAGGCTTAATATGCCATTTATCTTCATAACCATCCATATCTACTAAATCAAATTGGAAAATCATATCTAATTCTTTACCATCATTTACAAGAGATGGAGCATTTTCAACATTAGTAAAAGGAGTTTCCCCTACACACATGCAATCTCGTCCTACAAAACAAGTTTGTCTCATTTCTCTTAAATAATCATGTAACTTTGGTTGCATTGCAAAATATTGAGGAGAAAATACATAACCTTCCCCCTCTTCTTCAGGAAGACCTTCTGCCTTAGCAATAAGATTAATAACATCCATTCTAAACCCATCAACACCTTTATCAAGCCAACGATTTATCATTGAATAAACATCTTTTCTCACTTCAACATTTTCCCAATTTAAATCAGGCTGTTTTTTTGAAAACAGATGAAGGTACCATTGTTTTCTACTTTCACAATAGCTCCATGCTGAAGGAACAAAAAAAGAAGCCCAATTGTTTGGTTTATCTCTCCAAATATAGTAATTTGAATATTTATTATTCTTGTCTTTAGAGGATTCTTTAAACCATTTATGTTCATCGGATGTATGATTGACTACAAGATCCATGATAAGTTTAATATCTTTCTCATGAAGGGTTTTAAGTAATTCATCAAAATCCTCCATAGTACCAAACTCGTTCATTATTTTTTCATAATTTCTTATATCATAACCCATATCATCATTTGGAGAATCATATATTGGATTCAACCAAACAGCACCTATTCCTAAATCAGATAGATAATCTATTTTGTTTATTATACCTCTTAAATCTCCAATGCCATCATTATTACTATCACAGAAGCTTCTTGGATATATTTGATATATAACTCTTTCTTCCCACCAATTTCTTTTCATTCACTTCTCCTCTTTCTCTTATAATATTCAGTCGCTGTCATACCAGTTTCTTTATGAAATAATTTAGAAAAATAGTATTTGTCAGAAATTCCAACCATTTCGCCAACTTCACCAAAACTAAGGTTTGTAGTCGCTATTAGTTCTTTGGAATTTTTTATTCTTAAACTGTTTAGATATCTAAAAATAGTATTTCCTGTAAATTGAGAAAAGACACGATTTAAATAATCAAAATTCAAGTCCATCTCAATTTCAATATCTTCACTATTTATTTTTTTAGTATAATTATCATTTAAATAATTTAGTAATTGCTCAGTTAAAATCTCACCTTTATGTTTTTTCTCTGCGCTATCAACTTTTATTAAAACAAATTCATGCGATACTTGAGAGAGAAAACTTAAAAATTCAACTGATACTCTTTGTTTATAAAGTTCATCTCTATCTTGGTAAATTGTTACTATTTTTCTTATTTTCTCTTTAAAATCAAGGTGAGAGATTCTAAACACTTTTGGCAAATATGTAATACCATCAGTAGGTGTTGTTTCAGCTAAACAATAACTAAGTTTACTCGATCTTCTCTTTTCTAACATTTTTGGAATTATTTCTTTTTCTGTTAAATCAGTTAAACAAAACCCTTCATCAGAAAAATGAAAATAGAAATAGTCACAAGTAGCTAAAGCATACCCTACATGCTTTACCCCAGGTTTTAATACAAAAAAATCTCCAGCTCTTAAATGGTATTTAATATTACCTTCTCTGATAAACATTTCACCATTTATAATCACATAAACTACAAATTCTTTTTTTAGTTCACGCTGAAAATGTTTCCACGGTGTAGGATATTTAATACGCCCAGCCATACGAACTGTAGGTAAAATTTCAGTATTCAAAGAATACATTTCCATATTTTACTCCATTTCAACAACTACCATAGTCCAAAATTCTATTTTAGGAATTTTAATTGAATATAATCGTCCTTCGTCTATTATATCATAGGTGAAATCGAGTTTAAAAGGTCTAATATCATCTAAATCTGGACTTGCTAACCAAACATTTTTTACTATCCGATTTAGACGCATTTTTATAAGAACATCTTCAACTAATGGCGGGGTATTTTTTGCTTTATTCCAAAGACTATTATTATTTAATAAATTAATAAATTGGCAAGAAATTATATTTTTTGTTTCCTTTATAATTGTCCAAACACAATTCTCTAATCCAATAGGAGAAAAATTAACACCCTTTGATTTAAAAATAATATCTTCATTTATACCACCAGAATGCAGTGATGAAACATCCATTCCCTTATTCTTATAAAGCATATTTTTATAAGCTACTATAAAATCAAAATACCTAATTGTTATTGGAACAAAACTATCTCTAAGAGTAGAATATTTTGCATAATAACTATTAGAAAGTACTGCTTTATTTTCACCCATAATAAGTTGGGTTCCACCAGAAGAGTTTATCGTTGCAAAAGTAAGTCGCCAAGCATTTTCAGCTGCTTCTTGATCTGAGTCCTTAAATGGCTCATCATAGCAAGCTAAAACTACATTTTCATGACCTAAAAGTTTTGCTTTTTTAATAAGTAAATATAAATCATAATATGAATCATGTGGTGGCCAAACTTCTATATATGCAGCATCACTACATCTTGAAACAGTTTCTGTAGGCCAATCATTAACAGCATTAAATATAATACCAGTATCTAGACTTTCTTTTTTAAGGGATGATTCAACCTTATCCATAAGATGTGGTATTTCATCATCTAGAAAAACAATATTTCCATTATAATCACAACCAGTTTTTGGAAATCCATAAGTATCCATATGAATCCCTTCAAAACCAATTTCCTTTACAGCCTTTAAAAATTCATTTGTTATATAATCACTCCAACCATTAGATTGTGAAATATTCATATAATAAAGCCAATTAGCAAACTTTAGGGGTTTCTTATCTATTGTATATAAACACCAAGATGGATGTGCTTTATAAATTTTATCAGTTGCAGCATATATAGCACCATATGCAAAAGCTCTCATACCAGAGGCTTTACATCTAGAGACTTTATCTTTAATAACGCTTAAATTTATCTTTCTATTTAAAGGATCAAAATATTCTTCATCTTTAGAGATTAAATCATCATGGCGATACATCCAATCATAAAATTGAACTGTATTTATGTGTAGCCTTGATAAACTCTCTATCTCCTTACCATCAGATAAATTTTCAAAATCTGATAAGAACCCATATAGAACTGAATCATTAACATTTTCTTCTATTACAAAGGAGCCCTGATAATCTTCAATTGTTAAAATATAACTACCAACATCAAGATTAGAAAAAGTGATAATACTTTTACTATTAACCCTTTGAACTAGATATATATAATCTTCTATGATAATATTTTCTCTTTGAAGAATTATCTCTTTTTGAACATTTTTATCAATCGAAACGACAACTTTCTCACCAGATAAATATCTGGCCTTACTAAAAACTAAATTTGTATTCATAAATTAACCTTTAACTGCGCCTTGAGATAGGCCACCAACAACCATTTTTTTCTGAGCAAATAAGAAAAGAACAACAACAGGAATTAACGCTAAAATAGATGCTGAGAAAACCCATTCCCAACGAGTTGAATGTTCTCCATTCAACCTTTGTAGCAACAAAGGAAGCGTAATCATTTTTTCATTAGCTCCAACTAAAACTTTTGCACTAAAATATTCTTCCCAAAATCCTTGAAATGCAAAAACACTCATAGTTCCAATTGAAGGAGTAGATAATGGTAATAAAATTTTAAAGAAAATTGTTCCATGCCCTCCACCATCAATTATTACAGATTCCGATAAATCTTTAGGTATACTTCTAAAAAAGTTTCTTAAGAAAAAAGTATTTCCACATATACAAGTAGAGACATAAATTAAAATTAATCCAGATCTTTTTCCTATAAGATTTATATCTGTAAAAGGAATTCTAAGCCATTTTAAAATAATAAATTGAGGTATTATATTTAAAAAGCCAGGAAGCATTAATGTAAAAATATAAACTGCAAATATTAAATCTCTACCTTTAAATTTTATTCTTGCAAAACCATAAGCTGATAAAGTAGAAATAAATATTGCAATAACCATAGTAATGAAAGTATTAACAATGCTATTAACAAGTGCTGTAGTAAATAATGGCATTGATAGTACATGTTTATAGCCATCCAAATTAAAACTTGATGGGAAAATCCTAGGGGGATATGGTAAAACATAACTAAAAGTTTCAAATGAATTTGAAATCATGAATAAAAATGGAATTGAAAATATTAGTAGGAAAAAAATTAAAATAATCCAATTAATAGCTTTTTTCATTAATTTTCCTCCTCATCTAATTTCAAAGTTTTATTTAAAACTAGCGTTAAAATTACAATAGTAATAGAACTTATAAGACCAACCGCAGAAGCTTGTCCGAATTGGAATTTACCAAAAGCTCTATCATAAAGCATGTATTGTAAAACACTTGTTCTTCCATTAGGACCACCACTGGTTAATAACATTACTTGCAAGAAAACATTAAAAGAACCAATAATCATATTAACTAGTACAAAAAATGTAGTGGGTTTTAAACTAGGCATAGTAATGAACCTAAATTTCTGCCAACTAGTTGCACCATCTAAATCCGAAGCTTCATAAAGCATATTTGGAATTGATTGAAGTGCAGCTAAATAAATTAACATAGCCCAACCTGTATTTTTCCAAATACCCATTATCCAAATAGCTGCATTACCAGACCATTCTCTAAGTAACCAAGGAACATAATCATCTAATATATGCATTACATCTACTAAAAAATAATTGATTAGGCCTCTACTAGAATTATTAAACATATATTGAAAGACTAAAGAAACTATAACCCAAGAAGTTATAACTGGTAGATAGAAACCCACCTTAAATATACTTCCACCTTTCTTTAAATTATTTATAAGATAGCTAAAAATCATTCCTCCAAAAACAATGAAAGGAACTGTTACGATGGCATATAGAAAGTTATTCCTATATGCATACCAAAATTCTTTATTTGATTCAGTAAAGATTGTCTTAAAGTTTTCAAGTCCAACAAAACTAATTTTACCTTGTACGATTTGATAATTTGAAAAAGCTATTCTAAGTGTAAATATCATAGGGAAAATAACAAAAACACTTATCAGTATTAACCCTGGTAATACAAATGGATAAGCATATCTCCATCCATTTAAATCTCTTCTGCTATAGTTTTTCATTCTATATACCATCTTATATATATTTATTTAGATAGGATTGTATCTAATTCTGAAGCTAATTTATCCATTTGAGCTTGTACTGCCTCTCCATCAACAAAAATTGAAGTCATAGCATTTTTCCAAGCAGTTTCTATATCTCCTGTATATGGAGATGGAATTCTAGCCTTTGCTGATTTAAGTTGTTCCATATATACAGACCAAACAGGATTTTCCAAAACTGCAGGGGATTCAACCATATCTTTTAAAACAGGGAGTTGTCCTGATTTTAACATTGCCTTTTGTACTTTATCACTAGTCATAAATTGTGCAAATTTCCAAGCAGCATCTTGATATTTTGAAGTTGAGAAAACAGCAATATTTTCACCACCAACAATAGAAGCACTTTTACCTTCATATGTTGGAATTAAGGAAGGAACAATACCAATATCAGCTTTTGCATTAAAGTTATACCAAGGACCTTCAAAGAACATAGCATATTCACTTTCAATACCATCCCAAGCATCAACACTACCATCAAGATCTCTAATTGTAAAAATACCTTCATCATGAAGTTTTATCATAGTATTAATAGCATTAACACTTGCAGCACTATTGATATAGCCACTAGCCTTTGTAAAGCCATCATCTGTTAAAACTCCGCCAAATAACCAGAAATATGTATATAAATCCCAATCACCAAAGCCCGAAACATTTAAAGAATATGTGTCTCTGTTTTTAGCCTTATCTAAAAATTCTTCCATAGTTGTTGGAACTTTGTCTAAATTTAATTCATTTTTTAATATATTAGTATTTACTACAGCAGCCTTACAGTTTGTATCTAAAGGTAATCCATAGTATGAACCTTTGAATAGATTTGTTGATAAAGGACCTTCTAAAAAATTATCCTTTAAAGATGCAAATTCAGGATAATCACTTACAGCTGTTAAACCACCTTGATTTGCATAAGCTGCAGTTTTAGTAATTTCTATACGAGCAACATCAGGTCCATTACCAGTACCAAAAGAAGTAACAATCATTTGATGATATTGACTACCATCTTGTCTGATACAATCAATTTTAATATTAGGATTCTCTGCTTCCCACATTGGAATTACTTCATTAAGTAAAATTTCTTCTTCACCTTCTCCATAGGTGTACCAAAATTTTAAAGTAACATCACCACTTTTTTCTTCTGGAGCCCCAGATGCAAAAATAGATGAAACAACAATTATTGAAGATAATAACAATAATATAACCTTTTTCATAATTTCCTCCTTTTAAAGTGAAATTCACTTCATTTAACGGTAGTATTATAAATTAGGCAATTAGTGAAATAAATGGATAATAATGATAATATTTGTAATATAGCGACTTTTTATACCCTTATTTAACCAATTTTTTCATTAATGAATAATTCAAAATATTATACTTTTATTATTAATATTATCTCATTTTTCTCTTTTCTTATAGAAATATATTTTAATATTTTAAAATCTAATTAACCAAGTTTAATAAAACATAAAAAAAAATAATTTAAATCAAAATTTTTAAAAAATCAAAACTTAATTTTTGCTATTGAACTTATTATTAATAAGTCCTATATTAAGTCATCTTTAATTATGTAAGAATATACAATTAAAAATAAAAACCTTTATTTCTTTATTAAAAATCTTTATTTTATGATGGTTTTAATGCCAAGTTTATTATATTATCCAATCTTTTTTAATAAAGTAAAAAAAAATTAAATTATTTTAAAAATTTTTTTTATTTTTTTTATATCTTTATTTCTCTATACAATAATAAATTATCTATATAAAATGAATATTTTTTGCATAAAATTTGTATATATATACTAGTAATGCATATTAAATTACACTATTATATTGTTCGATTATCATATCAAGGAGATAATAAAATGAATGGTGTAATAATTTTATTAATAGGCATAGTTGCTTTAATTGCCGGTTATGTTTTTTACGGTAAGCGACTAGCTAAAAAATGGGGTGTTGACGAATCAAAAAAAACACCCGCATATGAATATGAAGACGGAGTTGACTATGTTCCAACTGATTCAAACGTATTATTTGGACATCAATTTGCCTCTATTGCAGGTGCTGCTCCAATCATCGGACCAATTGTAGCTTCTAGTTACGGCTGGGTTCCTGTACTTTTATGGTGCCTTATGGGTGGTATTTTCTTCGGTGGTGTTCAAGACTTTGGTTCTATGGTTGCCTCTGTAAAAAATGAAGGTCACTCTTTAGGTTATATTATTAAAAAGTATCTTGGTTCTACTGGTAAAGCTTTATTCTTACTTTTCTGTTGGTTATTCTGTATTGTTGTTATTGCTGCATTTGCAAACATTGTAGCTGTTTCATTTGGTGCAGTTGCTGATAATCCAGCTCTTACATTAAGTAATGGTAGCACAGCTACAACATCAAGTTTATTTATATTCTTTGCTGTTGGTTTTGGTTTCTTCTGCCGCAAAGTACGTCCTAATAAAGTATTACAAACTGTAATTGCAATTGCATTATTAGTTATTGCTATGTTTATTGGTTTAAAAGCTCCTATCACATCTTTAGATGTTCATGGTTGGTCATACATTGTATTTATCTATATATTTGTCGCTTCAGTTGTTCCTGTTTGGTCTTTATTACAACCTCGTGACTATTTAAATAGTTTCTTACTTATCTTCATGATTGCTGCTGCTGTTTTTGGTATCATAATCGCTAGACCTACAATCTCATTACCAGCAGTTACTTCTTTCTCAATTAATGGACAAACAATGTTCCCTTATTTATTTGTTACAATTGCTTGTGGGGCTGTTTCTGGTTTCCATGCTTTAGTAAGTTCTAATACTTCAAGTAAACAAATCAAAAATGAAAAAGATATGCTTAAAGTTAGTTATGGTGCAATGTTAGTTGAATCTTTATTAGCTGTTATTGCATTAGTATGTGTAGGATCTTTAGGTGGAATGCCAAAAGGTGCTTCAGCACAACAAACTTTTGCTATGGCTATTGCAAACTTCTTAGACATAATTCATATGGATCACAATTTAAGTTTAACATTAATCAACTTAGCAATTAGTGCTTTTGCTCTAACTTCTCTTGACTCTGTTGCTCGTATTGCAAGACTTTCTTTCCAAGAATTATTTACAAATGAAGATCAAGATCCTGCAACTATTAGCCCAGTTCAAAAATTATTCCAAAACTCAATTTTTGCAACTCTAATAACATTAGTTCTAGGTTATGCATTATCTAAGGGTGGATACTTAAATATTTGGGCATTATTCGGTAGCTCTAACCAAATGTTATCAGCATTAGCTTTAAGTGCAGTAGCTGTTTACTTAAAGAAATCTGGTAAAACAAGTAAAAATGTTTGGATTCCAATGTTAATCATGATGGCTGTAACATTTACTGCATTAACAATGCTTAATATCAGCAATATTAGAGCAATTGGTACAGATAGTTTTGTATTTGCAAAACAAGGTTTACAATTAATCTTCGGTATCTTTATCTTTATTACTGGTTTATTGATTTCATATAACTCAATTAAAACTTTATTCTTTACAAAAAAAGAAACAGCTTAATCCTGTTTTAAGAAATTAAATATAATAAAAATATTAAATGTCGTACAAAAATAGTACGGCATTTTTTTGTTAAAAAAAATTTTTCCTTAAATTTTATCTCTTTCATATTCAAAATTTAAACAATTATGTAAAATGAATATAAGGATTAATTAATATGCAAAACAAAAGAAAGAAACAAAAAACTATTAAAGATATAACAGGTTCAATTGATATTGATACAAATTCATTAACAAAAACAGATGATTTAAAACTCTATATAGAGGAAAACGAAGAAAACTATCTTGAATTATTGAACATAATTGAATGCAAAAATTTTAATGATTTTTTTTCATATAAGAACTTTGAATTATGTATATTTGAAAATTGTATTTTTAATTCTTGTGACTTTGAAAATTCTACATTCATAAATTGTAAATTTATTGGTTGTGATTTTTCAGGAAGCACCTTTAATAAAGCTTATTTTGATAAAATAGATATAAACATGTGCAAATTTAGCGGCTGTGCATTTACATCTGCTAAACTATCCAATATGAAAATAAATGAATCAAACTTTAATTTAGCATCTCATTTTGAATGTAATATAAATGATTTAAAGATAGAAAATACAACATATCTTGAGTCCTTTTTTGATGCATGCAAATTAAAAAACTTTAATATCAAAGAAGTTAATTTTTCTAAAACAGAATTCTTTAATACATTACTTAAAGATATAGATTTTACTACATCTACAATTGATAATATTAAATTCTCGAAAAACATGATTGAATTAAAAGGTATAATTGTTGATACCTATCAAGCAGCAGCTTTAGCTACTGCTATAGGAATAGTTATTAAAGACTATTAATTATTATTTTAATCAGTTATAAAGGTATCAATAGCAATAAAAATTGAATAATCTGGATATTTTTCTTTTAAATGTTTTGCTATTGAATCTCTAAGAGCAAATTTATCATCTACATTAAAATCTACTACAATATCAAATGAAAGCTGTTTTTCTTCAAAATTAATATAGAAAGCATGCATTTGAATTATCCCATTAATATTTAAAATATATTTATTAATAGCTTCCATAATTTCAATAACTCTAGGATCATTTTTATTAGTAGCATAAACTCCAAATGTTAAAAGAATTCCATATTCTTCATACATTTTCATTCTTAATTTTCTAGTAAGTTCATATATTTGTTTAGTTGTTACATTTTCTTCTAATTCAATATGAACAGAACCAATCATCGTCTCAGGTCCATAATTATGAAGAATTAAATCATATACTCCTATAATTATATCTTCTTCTTTAATTTTTGCTTTAATCTCTTTGGAAAGTTTGCTATCAATTCTAGAACCTAAAATTCTATCTAATGTTTCACTTAGCATATCCCAACCAGCTTTTATAATAACTAATGAGATTGCAGCTCCTATATACCCATCAATATTAATGTGCCAGATAATAGTAATTAACGCAGAAACTATTGTTGAAGCTGAGACTATTGCATCAAAAGAAGCATCGGAGCCAGAAGCTACAAGCGCTGTTGAATTAACTTTTTTACCAACATTTTTTGTATATCTACCTAAAACTAATTTAGTAATTATAGCCACAAAAATAAAAATCAACATTATTGTTGTGTATTTTGTTGTTACAGGATTAATAATTTTCTTAATTGATTCTACTAGTGATGTAGCACCTGCAAAAAATACTATGGAAGAAACAATTAAAGCACTTAGATATTCAATTCTACCATGGCCTAAAGGATGTTTATTATCTGCAGGTTTCAATGCTAAATTCATTCCAATTATGGTAATAACTGATGATAAAGCATCACTTAAATTGTTTATTGCATCCATCATTATTGCAATTGAAGAAGATAATAACCCTATTACCAATTTAAATGCTGAAAGAAATATATTTGTAATAATACCAACTAAACTTGTTTTTATTATTTGCTGATCTCTAGAAAGTGATTTTTTCATATTAGCCCTTTTATTATTAAATCTAATTTATAAAATAATAGGATAAATTATCAAAAATTTAAACCACAAACATTATCATCTTTTTATTAAAAACTTACTAAATTTCTTACTGTAGAAATTACTCATTATTTAAATAACAATTTATATAAAAATTATCTTTTTTTTATTTTTTATAACTTTATATTACCTCTTCTCTATAATTAATACTAATAATATTCAAAAACGCATATAATAAATAATTTCTATAACATTAACTATATACTTACTTAGCTAAGTATTGACTTGTTCTAAGGCGTGTGGTAATTTTAAGAAAAATCAAAATAGGAGTATATATTTTATGTTAACTACTTTTAAAGCTACAGCAAAAAAATTAGCAGATGGCTTACAGGTTGAAACAAGCACAAGAGGTTTCAAAATTTTACTAGATGAACCAGAAGAACTAGGTGGAACAAATGCTGGAATGAATCCAGTAGAAGCTTTACTTTGTGCTTTAGGCGCATGTCAAACAATTGTTGCTGCAGCATTTGCAGAATCTCAAGATTTTACTTTTGAAGATTTCCATGTTGAGCTTGAAGGAGACTTAGATCCAGATGGTTTTATGGGACTTTCAGATGTAAGAAATGGGTTCCAAGAAATTCGTTACCAAATGCATTTTAAAACTAGTGAAAGCCAAGAAAAATCAGAAGCTTTTGCAAAATTCATTGAATCTAGATGTCCAGTAGGAGATTGTTTAATGAACGGGGTTAAACTCGTTTCATCAGGTGTTATAAAAGACTAATCAATACTTAAGATAATGGGATTGCTTTAATTGCAATCCCATTACATATTTGGAGAAAAGATATGACTATAAATATGACAATAATCCCTGGTGGCAAACCTGGAAAAGTTGGTAAAATCAGTATAAAACTTAACGATCAAGTTAAAGTGGGAGATATACTTGCACAAGTAGAAACAGGAAAAGGAAATAAACCTGTTAAAGCTTTAGAATGCGGAATCATTACTAAAATATTATGTGAAGAAGGTCAAGAAGTTAAATCAAAACAACCAATGTTTGAATTTACTCCTATTGAAAATCAATCTGATTTAGAAGTTAAAACTAATAAAGAAGAATTTGATAATGAGGTTAAACTTTTAGAAACTGAATTACTTATAATTGGAGCAGGTCCTGGTGGATACGTTGCTGCAATTTATGCTGCAAAAAAAGGCTTAAAAGTAACAATAGTTGAAAAAGAATATATGGGAGGGACCTGTTTAAATGTTGGTTGCATACCAACAAAAGCTCTCGTAAAATCTTCTGAAGTTTGCCATTGTGTTAAAAATTCTGCTATTTTCGGAATCAATACAAACAATCAAATAAACATTGATATGCCAAAAATTATTGAACAAAAGAAACAAGTTGTTGATAAGCTTGTTTCAGGAATTGATTTCTTAATGCAAAAAAATAAAATCTCAGTAATTAAAGGTTCAGCTAGTTTTATTTCAGCAAACAAAGTATCACTCAAAGGTGCAACAAATTATGAAATAACAGCTAAAGATATTATAATTGCAACTGGATCAAAAATATCTAAAATTAATATTCCTGGAATGGATCTCCCTTTCTGTATGAACAGCACTTCTGCCCTATCCTCTACTAAATTACCTAAATCAATAACTATTATTGGTGGTGGTGTTATTGGAATGGAATTTGCATTTATTTATCGAAATTTAGGAGTTGAAGTTAATGTTGTAGAATTTATGGATAGACTTCTTACTATGATTGATAAAGAAGTCTCTCAAGAAATAAAAGCTATTGCAAAAGATAGAGGAATAAATATTTTTACAAGTTCTAAAGTTAAAAAAATACAAAGTTCAACAGATAATCAAGCTATTATAACTTTTGATGGAGAAAATGGAGAGCAACTAGTTATTAGTGAAAAAGTTCTATGTGCTATTGGTAGAGAACCTAATTTAGATGGATTACAAATAGAAAATGCCGGCATTAAACTAAATGAAAAAAAGAAAAGTATAGCTGTTGATAGTTACATGAAAACAAACATTGATCACATTTATGCAATCGGAGATGTAACCAATATTATACAACTAGCTCATGTAGCATCTCATCAAGGTATAACAGCCGTTTCTTCAATAATTAAGGAACCTAAAGAAATGGATTATACAGCTGTTCCAAATGTAATTTTTACAAACCCTGAAATCGCAAGTGTTGGATTAAGTGAAGATGATTGCAAAGCTAAAAATATTGATTATAAAATTGGAAAGTTCAACTTTATGAGCAATGGTAAAGCAATTACCATGAACGAAACCAAAGGCTTTATTAAACTAATTAAAGATAATAAAACAAATAAGATTTTAGGTGGCTCTATTATCGGAGTTGAAGCTTCATCGCTTATTAGTACTATTACACTAGCTATTAATAATGGACTAACTGATGAAGAAATTAGAGAAACAATATTTGCCCATCCAACTACTTCAGAAGTAATTCATGAAGCAGCATTTGGATTAGGAATAGGAACCTTACACGAATAATGAATAGAATTTATTTATCAAAAGAAAATGATCCATATTATAATGTTGCAGCTGAACATCAACTATTACTAGAAGCAGATGAAAATACTAGTCTGTTCTTATGGCAAAATAAAGCAGCTGTAATTTTTGGGAGAAATCAAAACATTTTTGCTGAAACTGATACTAAATATTTAAAAGAAAATAAAATCTCCCCAGTTAGAAGATTTTCCGGTGGCGGAGCTGTTTTTCAAGATTTAGGAAATGTAAATTTCACTTTTATAACAAAAGAAAAAAATGCAGACACTCAAAAATATTTATCAGTAATAAAAAATGCTGTAGCCTCTTTTGATATAAATTGCGAATTTAGTGGAAGAAATGATTTACTTATTGAGGGAAAAAAATTCTCTGGACATGCCTATTATACAAATGATGACAATTATCTCTACCATGGAACTATCATGGTAAATGTAAATTTAGATATGTTATCAAAAGTATTAAAACCTTCTTTTCTAAAGCTAAATTCTAAAGGAATTGATTCTGTAAGAAGTAGAGTTATTAACTTATCACAAGTTAATAGCTCTATAAATACAAATAGTATTATTGAAGCAACAATCAAAGCTTTCCAATCTGAATTTGGGGATTTTGAACCTATAATTAATATTGATAGACATAATTTTACCGCTCCACTTTTCGATAAAATAAATAAAAACAATTGGATATATGGTGAAGCTCCAGAATTTAGTATAACTGTGGAAAAAAAACTATCTTTTGGCAACGTTTCAGTCTCAGCAAATGTTATTGATGGAAAAATCAAAGAAATAAAAATTCAAACAGATAGCCTTACCATATTTGATTTCTCTCAATGTGAAAAACAGTTAATTGATTCAGTATTTGAAGAGAACAAAATATTTAATTATATTGATAATTTTTCAAAGAATAGCTATATAAAATAAAGCATAGAAAAAAAGATATAAATATTATATAATTTGTTTAATATTAAAATAGGTTGGTAAAATTATGTTTAATCTTGATGATTGTTTTGCTTTAATTACAAGTCGAAGTGGAAAAGTTTTTGCAAAAACATTAGATGAACAACTCTCTTCTCATGGTATCCCAAGAGCACAATGGATTGCTATGTACTATATACACATCAGTGACGATATTACTCAAAAAGGACTTGCTGATAAAATGGCTATTAGAGAACCAACTGTAGCAAGAATGCTCCAAAAAATGGAATTTGATGGATTACTATATAGAAGTGGTAATGATAATGATAAACGTATCAAATGCCTTAAATTAACTGATAAAGGAACCAAAGAGTTTTTAAAACTTTTACCCATTGTTGAGAATTTCAAAAACCATACTATATCAGGCATCAGCGAAGAAGATCTACAAACCTTTAATAATGTATTAAATAAGATGATTGAAAATACTTTAAAAAAATAAATTAAATATTTTATAAATCAATATAAATCAGTAAAGCATTTTCCTTGCTTTTTAGTATCCTCTTAAGTATCCTTAACTTAGGAGGATTTATAATATGAATGATTTAAAAGAAAAATATGATAATTTAGCATCAGATTCAAGTAAAGCTAAAATAGAAAAAACTGCTCAAGATTTAGAAAGACGCCAATATATGCCACCCTTTCTTCTTGAGGTAAAAGATTTCTTTCACATGACGAAAGAAAAGATGTTAAATGAATATAATAGAGTCATTAACCTACCAGAAGAAAGTGAAGAATTAAAAGCTGTAATTGGCATTGATGATTCAATTCAAATCAAAGATAAACATTTAAGAACCCTTCTAAATCAATATAATTTACTTTGTGAACTTCGAGAAGGAAAGGCTGAAGCTTGGGATACAGTTAATGAATTATATGAAGATGATTAATTTCTATTATTTTAATTAAAAATACTTATAACAATTTTCTATTTTTTAATAAAACTACTTATTATTTATTAATGAGTAGTTTTACTCTAAATTCCCCTTTTTACATTTTTTTAGACATTTTTTACAAAATTTGTCCCAAAACTTGAAAAAATTAAATTATGGTAATTTAAATTTTTTTATTAAAATTATATATAAAATTAATAAAAATAATTAAATTTTAAATTTTTTTTTGCTTAAAAACATCTTTTTTTAGATAAAATAATCAAGAAAAAAATATGATTTTTTGTAAAAAATCCATTTTTTTTAATATATTTTGTAAGTAAAATAATATATCAAAATATAATGTTAAAATCAGATAAATTTTAACATTATTAGTTAGCTTATTAAATATTCTTTATCAGCTTTAATATGATAATAATTTCATATGAAATAATGTTCATTTTAAGCAATTTATTATAAGAGAATTTGGCAAAAGTTTATTGCTTATTCTTATTTAATAACTTAAGTTTCTGATCAGATTATTAAATTTTTTAATAATAAGTTATAACATTTATACATATGACATAGTAAATGTCAAAAAAAAATATCATTACCCTTTTTAATTATTTTATTTAAGAAATATTTCTTAATTTTTACCAAACTTATGATAATCTATTCATATATTTTTAGCAAAGGATAGCTTTCCATTTTTTTCATCTACAAAGAATCTAAATATGAATAATAATTCATTTTAAATATAACTTCTCTAATGAAAATTAATACACAATCATCCTTAACTTCTAATTAGATTTTAACTAACTTTTTAAACTCTTATTTCTTTCACTATTATAAATTTCTAGTAAAATATTAAACTTTTTTTTGATATAAAAAAGAATCTATAATATCAGCAAATTTTAAATTAATTAGTATTATAACTAAAATATAAAAAAACAAACAAAATATCAGCTTTATTGTATAAATATTTTTGCATCTATTTTGGTTCTACTTATTACATTACTTTTTCTTGCCTATTCCATAGGTCAAAGCAGCAAATTAATTATGATAAAAGTTATTACGTATATTACTGTAAAACATTTTTAACTTATCTAAAGGTATTTTTTTTAGAATATATCTGACACCAATTAAGAAAGTTATATTTTTAACAAAAAATTACTTAAAGTCATAAATATTTTATCTTCATTAATTATTTTTTTAATAAATGGTTTATTCAAGACAAAATTAAACAAAACATAACAAAATTTAAAGCCAAAAAAAAGCAATTAAACACCAAGACTTTTTACGAAAAATATTAAAAAAACATACTTTTTTGCTAGTAGAATAATATTCTAAAATAATTTTTTTTAGAAACATTTTTACTTGATTTTGGGTTAATTTCTAGATAAAAAAATATCTTGACAGCTAAAAAACATTATGCTAAAAAGGATTTTGATAATTGTATTATTCAAAGGGCAAGTACAGGGAAATCTGTATACGCAAAGTCACAGAGCTAAAAAAGAGAGATCTTTCATGCTGGCTGGTCCGCAATAGTACCATTGAGATTATTACATGTATATTTTAAAACTTGTTAGAAATAATTGTCTAACAGCAAACCCGTGAAGTTATCTTTTGTATTAACACATGGGTAGGATTTGTATAAGCAAATTCAGATGGCTAAAGTTATACTTTTGCCTGTTGTTTAGCAATTGTTTTAACGGGATTATTATACCCATGTGCATAAACTCTTTAGATAATTTTATCTAACGGCATTACTGTGCGTTGTCCCTTTTGATAAATTCCAAAGTGATCTTCCGTATCAAAAAGGAGCTACGTATGAATCAAGAAAAAAACTTGTCTGTGGGTGTCGATCTCGGAACATCCAACCTACTTATCTATGTTGAAGGCCAGGGAACTCTTTTTAATGAACCCTCAATCATCGCCATAGACAAAGCATCACAAAAAGTCGTTTCTGTAGGATTTGAAGCTGCAAAACTTGTGGGTAAAACTCATGATAAAGTTGAGGTCGTTCGGCCACTTCAAGGTGGAGTTATCTCAGATATTGAGATGGTGAAACAAATTTTGCTCTTTACTCTAGATAAGATATTCCTTTCAAATGTTGGAGCTATCAACAAAATGATTATCTGTATCCCTTCAGAAATCACAGAAACAGAGAAAAGTGCAATCCTTGAGCTAGGATATAGTTTAGGCATTAAAAACACTCTTATTGATGAAGAGATTAAAGCTGCTACTATTGGTTCTGGAATTGATATTTTTGCTCCATTAGGTCACATGGTAATCGATATCGGAGGCGGAACTACTGATTTTGGTATTCTCTCCCTTGGTGATGTCGTACTATCAAAATCAATTAAAGTTGCTGGAGATTATATTGATCGTCAAATTATAGATCATGTAAAAGCTGTTCATAAATTGGAAATTGGAAGTCAAACTGCAGAAAGCATAAAAATAAAACTTGCTTCATTAACAGGTCCTCTCCCAACAGATGAAGATAATAATCCTTTAACCTATGAAGCTATGGGTAGAGATTTCGTATCAGGGCTTCCTCGTCACACCGTAATTGAAGCAGCAGAAATACGTAATGTTTTACTATCTTGCTTTGAAGCAATAAAATCAGTACTTCTTTCTACTTTAGAAGAAACTCCTCCTGAATTAGCAGGAGACTTAGTTGATAGTGGAATTCTTATTACTGGTGGTGGTTCTCAAATCAGTGGGATTTGTGAATACATCCATGAAATTTCTCAAGTACCAGTAACTCTATCTGAGGTTCCAATGACTGCAGTAGTAGACGGATGTAAGAAATTACTAAAAAAGAATTCAACACTTAGCTTTGGCGAGATGTAGAAAAGGAGTGTCAAATATGGCTACAGAAAAAGAAAATGAAAAATTGGGTCTAGGAATTGATCTTGGGACAGCTAATTTATTGGTTTTTTTAGAAAAAAAAGGAAT
Source organism: Sphaerochaetaceae bacterium (assembly GCA_963678415.1). Lineage (GTDB taxonomy): Bacteria > Spirochaetota > Spirochaetia > Sphaerochaetales > Sphaerochaetaceae > Pleomorphochaeta. The sequence continues at coordinate 1,285,867 of OY782833.1, forward strand.
CATTTTTAATGAACCTTCTGTTATAGCGTTTGATAAGGAATCTGGCAAAATTGTTGCAGCTGGTCAAGATGCACATAAAATGCTCGGAAAAGTACACAACAAAATTTCTGTGGTAAAACCACTTAAAAATGGTGTAATTTCTGATATGAGAGCAGCTAAAGAACTCCTTTCCTACGTTCTAAAAAAAGTTGAAAATCTAACCGAAAAAGACTTAAGTCAATCAACAAGTGTTATTTGCTGTCCTTCAGAAGTAACAAAAATCGAAAGAGATGTAATGATTGATTTAGCTAAAAAGTTAAATATTCCTGATGTATTTATTGAAGAAGAAATCAAATCAGGAGCTCTTGGCGCTGGAGTAGATATTTTCAAATCTAAAGGTGTTTTAGTAGTAGACATTGGTGGTGGAACAACTGATGTGGGAGTAATATCCTTTGGTGATATTGTTCTATCAAGATCTATTCGTATGGCAGGAAACCATATGGATGAAGAAATAACCAAATACATCAAAAAAACTAGAAGTGTAGAAATTGGTGAGTTAACAGCTGAAAGATGTAAAATGGAATTAGCTGATTTAAATCCAAAAGCCAAAAAAACAGTAGCAAAATATGCTGGTCGTGATATGGTTAGAGGTGTTCCTAAATGGGTAGAATTAAATAATGAAGAAATCCGTTTAGTTCTTGAACCAATTTTTAACGAAATAGTAAAACTAATCACAGCTATTCTTAAAGATACATCTCCTGAACTTTCAGCTGATATTTACCAAAATGGAATTCTAATCACTGGTGGTGGAGCTCTTGTTTATGGTGTTGAAGATTTCATAAAAGAAAGAATTAAAGTCCCAGTTAGAGTAGTATCCAATCCTCTAACCTGCGTTGCAGAAGGCTCAAAGTACCTCTTAAAAAATAGAGGGGACTATCTTATCAATCCACTTCAGTTGTAGGAGGTTTACAGATGAATATGTTAAAAATTGGCAAAGAAAAACCACAAGCTAAAAATATTGGAATAGATTTAGGAACAGCAAACATGCTGGTATACCTAGAAGGTGATGGAATCATTTTCAACGAACCATCAGTAATTGCATTTGATTATTATACTCACGAAGTAATTGCAATTGGTCATCAAGCTGCAAATATGATAGGTAGAGGACATCAAGGAATTAAAATTGTAAGTCCTTTAACTCAAGGCGTTATTTCAGATATGGATTCTGCAAAAAAAATGATTGAACACGCCCTTAAAAAAGTTGAAAACATAAATGTTGAATCTTCAACAGTTCTTATCTGCTGTCCTTCGGAAGTAACTCAATTAGAAAGAGATTCTTTAATTGGTCTTGCTCAAAAACTAGGCGTTAGAGATATCTTTATTGAAGAAGAAGTTAAAGCTGGTGGTATTGGTGCAGGATTAGATGTTTACAGTAGTAATGGATCAATGGTACTTGATATTGGTGGTGGTTCAACAGACATTGGAGTTCTCTCTCTTGGTGATATTGTTGTATCAGAATCAATTAGAACAGCAGGAAATTATTTCGATAATGCAATCATGAATTATATGCAATATGAACATGGTTTATTAATAGGTAAAACAACTGCTGAAAGAATTAAAGTAGAAATAGGGTCCCTCAATGAAGAAATTACTGAAGAAAGAACTACCACTGCAAGTGGAAGAGATGTGGTTACAGGACTTCCTAAAAAAATTGTTGTCACAGAAACAGAAATAAGGGATGTACTAATCCCTCCTTTTGAAACTATCTCAAATACAATTTTAAAAGTTTTACAAAACACACCAGCTGAACTTTCAGCAGACATAATTAAAAATGGTATTGTAATAAATGGTGGTGGAGCACTTATTACAGGAATTGATAAATTCTTAAACAATAGAATTGGTCTTGATTTTTATATTTCTAAAAATCCATTAACAGCAATAGTAGAGGGTACAAAGCTCCTATTAAAGAACAGAGGTAGTTATTTCGTTAAACCAACGGAATAGAGTTGTATCAAAAGACTCTGATACAATTGGGAGGGGAATGCATTATATGACTTATTATATTGAAATAATAATTGACTTATCTTTAATTATTTTTGGTATCATATCGGCGTCCCCTTCCTTCTCTGTTATTGGATGCTTTCTATTAACTCTTTCTTTCATTAGCAAACACATTGCTAAAGAAAATAAAAAGAGTATGGACTTAAAAGAGCAGTTACAGCAAATTACCCCTAATCTTTCAAATAAAATATCTGATTACTTTTGTATTAGTATTGAAATTTCTCAGAAGGGTGATTATAGGCCACTAATTCAATCAAATGATTATGAGAAATTTTCAAAAATTTTAGAGAAAAAGTTAAAATCATTAATGGGTAATACCCCTGTTATAAAAATTTCATCTAATAGATTTATAATTATAGAAAAATTTCCGGATTCTAAAAATCAAGAAATACCTAAACAAACAGCACATCAAGAAAATAGAACTAAAGAAATTTCTGATTTCATATCAAAAATTATTACTGAATATAATTCAACAAATATATTACTAACAAAATCTACTATTGGAACTGCAACTTCAGGATATCATTATCAAACAAAAACAATTGAAGAATTGATAGAACTTGCTCATTTCACATTAGTAATTGCAAAACAACGCAATCTCCCCTACCTTATTGCCGATAGTATTATTAGATATAATATGCAAGATTTCTTTGAATTCAAACAAGCCTTTGAAAGCAAAGAAACTTTATCTGAATTCACCCCATATTTCCAACCTATTATTGATTTAGACTTGAAAAAAGTTATTGGTTGTGAAGTTTTTGCAAGATGGCACAAAGATTCTTATAGAGTTATTGAAGCCTCAAGATTTAAAGACATTGCTTATGAAATGAATCTTATGGAAAAAATTGATAAAACAATTATCAAACAAACTTTTAAATCAGTTTCTAATCTAAAACAACAACAAGTTATTCCTGATTATTTTTTTATTGTTATTAATGTAAGTGCTATGACAATTATATCAACATCCCTTCCTGATATATTAAAATTAGCAGAAGAATCAAATATAAAACCAGAACAAATAGAATTTGATATTAAAGATAAAAACTTAAGCAATAATATTTATAAAGAGAAACTCAATGAATTTAGAGCCGCTGGATTTAGAATTGCATTAGATGTTTTTGATGAAGAAAATTTTGATATGCATGCACTATTATTACAGCATTATAATACAATTAAAATAGATTTTTCTTTATTAGATGAAGAAAGTGATAGTACAAAAAATAAATTACATTTATATGATTTACTTGTTAATTTAACTGAATATTTAAAGATTAAATTACTAGCAAAAAATATTCAAAATAAACACCAACTAGTATATGCAAAAAATCTTAAAATACAAAATGTACAAGGAAATTACTTTGTACAACCTATGAGCTTTAATAAATTTTTAATTTTCTTACAAAAATATCAAACTGGTTTATATATGCCCATGCTATCAGAGACCTATAGCAACAACATTTCTTAAAAATAAAATAGGATGTTTTTCTTACTATTATGAAATATCATGTTTCTAAAATATATCTAATAAAATAAAAACTAAGAGAGCTTCTTATATAATAATGAATACTCTCTTAGTTTTTTTATATATTTATAATTTAATTATTTCTAAACTTTTCAGGCATTAACTCATTTGTCATTGATGTACTTTCAAAAATGCTCGTCCAAGTTGTTACTTTATCAACATTCCAGCTTGATAAATCAGCCTTAAACTTAGCAGCATAATAGAACATAAGATCCATATTGGTTACTTTTTCAACATTCCATTTTGAAAGATCTTGATTAAATTCAGAAGCCATATAAAACATATAACTCATATTAGTTGCACTACTTACATCCCAAGATGATATATCTGTATTAAAGATAGAGGAATTGCTAAACATAAAACTCATATCGGTTACATGGCTTACATCCCAAGAAGATATATCTGCATTAAAAGCATCATTGCCATAGAACATATAACTCATATTAATTACATGACTTACATTCCAAGCAGGTAAATCTTGATTAAAACTATTAGAAGTATTAAACATACCACTCATATCAGTTACACTACTTACGTCCCAACTTGATAAATCTGAATTAAACTTAGTAGCATGAGAAAACATATAACTCATATTGGTTACACTACTTACATCCCAACTTGATAGATCTGAATTAAACTCAGGAGCATAAGAGAACATAGAACTAATATCAGTTACACTACTTACATCCCAACTTGATAGATCTGAATTAAACTTATCATCATTAGAGAACATGTCACTCATATCAGTTACACTACTTACATTCCAACTTGATAAATCACAATCAAAATTTTTACAAGAATAAAACATAGAACTCATATCGGTTACACTACTTACATCCCATTTTGATAAATCAGAACTAAATACTTTATTATAATAGAACATATCACTCATATTGATTACTTTACTTACGTCCCAACTTGATAGATCTGAATTAAATATTTCAGCTCTATAAAACATCCGATACATATCAGTTACGTTACCAACATCCCAAGATGATAAATCACAATTAAATGCTTTGTTATCAGAGAACATTCTATTCATAGTTGTAACATTGCTTACATCCCATTTTGATAAATCGCCATTAAACTTGTTATTATACGCGAACATAGAATTCATATTAGTTACACTACTTACATCCCATTTTGATAGATCTCCATTAAAATTGTTACAACTCGCAAACATAGAACCCATATTTGTAACACTGCTTACATCCCAAGAAGAAATATCTTGATTAAATGATGTAGCCCCAGAAAACATAACTCTCATATCTTTAACACTACTTACATCCCAAGAAGAAATATCAGCATTAAATTCCGATTGATCTCTAAATAAACCATACATATCTGTAACATTACTTACATCCCAATTTGAAATATCAGCATTAAATCCATTTATATTTTTAAATAAATCAAACATAGAGGTTACACCAAAAACTTCAATATTATTTATTTCTGCATCACTACTTTTATCCATTAATGTTAATAACTCAGATTTAGACATCGGAGTTGCAGCATCTTTATCAACTATTTTTGCTCTATCACTTCTTAAGATAATCTTAGCTTCTACATTTGAATCTTCTTTTGCAAAATAATAGTCATCTGCAATTGGGTTATCTGCTACAACTGGAGTTAAAGTTAAAATCCCAGTTTTTGAATTAATTTTTGCATCAGCTATTTTACTATCAGACGAATCATATAAACTAAATTTATCTGTATTAGTAATAAGATTCTCACTCTTTTTTGAAAGTTCATATGAATTTTCATTAATAGTCCACTTTGCATAAAGAGTTTTATTTCCAATATTTTCATTAGATATTTGAGTTATTGCGTTTACAAAATGACTATCTGTATACCATCCATCAAATTTATAAGCTTCCTTAGTAGGTTCTTCAAGAATAATTGGTAAATTCTCATTAATATAGGTACTAGGATTTGAAGCTTTATTAGTACCACCGTCTAACTCATAAGATATTTGATAAACTTCAGGATCAACTGAACAACTTATCAAAACTGAACTGAATAATAAAAATATAAATAATTTTTTTATTATTTTTTTCATAAAAGTACCCCCTCAATAAGCACAAACATTACAACTTTATCACATCATTATATTAATGGGTACCAAATGAAATACTATTTTACACATATGTAAAAAATTTGTTATAACAACATTTCTAAAACATTTTTGATAAAACACATTTAAAAGACTTAATTTAACAATTATTTCTAAACCAAAAGTATATATACTCGATAAAAATTAAATATTATGCATTAATAAAAAGAAAGAGGAAAATATGAAAAGTTTAAAGGCTGTTGATAAAGTTGAAATAACAGTAATAATGGATAATTATGCTGATTGGATTTTAGAAAATACTAAATATGTTAATAGAGCTATGGATTCTAAAAATGGAAAAGAATTAAAAGTGCCCCTAATGGCAGAACATAGTTTATGCCTTTTTATAAGCATATATGATGGAAATAAAAAACATAACATTCTTCTCGATACTGCTGAAAATGGAGTATCACTAAAAAATAATATTGATATATTAGAATTAGATTTAAAAACAATTGAAGATTTAGTGATTAGTCATGCCCATAGCGATCATACTCATGGACTTTCTTGGGTTATCTCTCAACTAAATAACAATGCAAATGTTATAGCACATCCGGATGTATTTCTAAGTGGAAGAAGTTTTATAGATAATGGTAAAACTATAATAAATGATTGTCCTAATAAAAATGATATTCTTGAACATGGTAATCCTATTATTGAATCTCTTAATCCATATATTTCTAACGATGAATTATTTTTAGTCACAGGGCAAATTCCAAGAACTAATGATTTTGAAATACTAAATTATGAATCCTATGTAATGAGAGACGGTATTAAAGAATTTGATAATATTTTAGATGACCAAGCTATCGCAATAAATATAAAAAATAAAGGACTACTCATAATATCTGGCTGCGCTCACGCTGGAATAATTAATACAATAAATTATACAAAGAAAATAACTGGAATTGAAAAATTATATGGAGTAATTGGTGGATTTCATTTGCCACCAAAAATTGAATCTAATATTACAGAAAAAACTATAACTGCACTAAAAGAAATGGATCCAGAAATAATTGTACCAATGCATTGTACTGGTATTTATGCAATATCAAGAATCATACAAGAATTCAAAGGTAATTGTAATTTATCCTGTGTTGGGTCAAAGTTTACATTTTAATAAATTAAATAATTATAAAAAACTGGGAAGCAATTAACTTCCCAGTTTTTGTTATATTACTATTAAAATAGCTTTTGATTTTAATCTGATCCTAAATAAATATTTTCTGTAGTTGTTTCTTCAGATAAAACTGAAAGATCTACATAAGAATCATCATCTACTATAGTATAAGTACCATCAGTATCAATTCCAACAACAACTAAATCATACGTACCACTTGCCAAGAAAGGTAAAACATAACTAAATGAACCATCACCATCATCTTTAACCTGAGCGCTACTAATTGCATTAGCGAAGAATATTTCATCAGTTGAATCAGGATTTGCTTCAAGTGCTGCTTTAACATCATCATATTCAGTTGCTATATTATAATCTCCATTCGCATAAGCAAAAATAGAATAAGAATCAAAACTATCAGACGAATCTTCAAAATTACCTGAAATAGTTCCTGATTGATTATTAACAATTAATCTAATAGTAGGTTTTAATATATATTCATCCTTGCTTCCCCTTTTTGTTACAGATTTACGAACATCAAAGTCAGCAGTTATTTCTACTGTTCCATTTTGAGGAATATCGAAAGCTCCAGTAAATTTTTGCTCTTTGCTTGGAACTTTTAATGAATAAGAAGTATCTGTTTCATCCTCAATTCCATCAGCAATACCATCAGAATCAATAACTATATAACAACCTGATGTTCCTCCACTTGATTTAGGAACTTCTGCTCCATCTAATTCTGCATCTAATAAAAAGCGAATTTGAGAAACATGACCTGAGTCAATTGATATTGTAGATAATGGAGCAACTTCACCATTTGTTAATTCTAACAAATTAAATTTTTTAGGTTCCCCAAAATTCTCATCAACAATCCATTCATCATTTAAATTATAGGCAATGCCTGTAATAGTAACATAGACACCTTCAACGGCAGCGCTATCAGCGATTGGTGCATCAGTCAATGATAACGAAACTGTTCCTTTCTCTGGAAAAAGAGAACAGCTTAAGAGAAAAGAAATGCTTATTCCCATGCAGATAAAACTAGATACTAGTTTTAATATTCTTTTCATATAATCCTCCAAAAAATAAATTAATCATACTCTAAATTAATAGAGTAAAAATTTGAGATTATATAGAGTTTTTATTTTATATAATCACATAATAAACAACATATAAAACACTTTATTGTTACAAAAAAAATCAATTTGTCAAATTAAAAAAGTATAAAAAAATCTATTTCTTGATTAAAAAAAATCAACACATTTTTTACAAAAAATGCCCAAAATAACAAATCAAAATTTTTATAATTATTTTTTACTATATTTTAATATTTGTATAAATAATAATATCATAGATTTAATCAAATTATAAGAGAATTTTATTTAATTACTTATCATATATATAATTATATACAAGTGTGTATAAATTAATTATATAACAAATTCTTTATATTTTTCTAATTCAATGTTAGAATTACTTAGTTGGCTTATTGTTATTATTTTATGTTTTTAAATTTTATCATGGAGGTATTACTATGAAAAAAATTTATTCTTATTCTTTAGTTGTCATTATTTTTTCTATCTTTTTTATCTTTACTAGTTGTGAATTATCCCCATCAATTACATATCCTAGTTGGTTCAATAATTACTCTGGTGAAGCATTAGCAAATTTAAAATCTGCACAAGATGCTTTTAATTGTTTTGGAGATACTATTGGTAGTAATCTTACTAATTATCCAGATGATACTTTCTATTACTCAGAAGATAGCTCTGCTAAAACATTCATGTCTACTTTTACTACAAAAAATGGTGGTGCTTTAATTGAAAGTACAGACATACAACCTTTTAGAGATGCAGCTCTAGCAAATGGATATGTTCAAGGTGGAGACAATAACACTTATACAAAAGGAAATATCACAATTGATATTTATGTTATAGCTTGGTCTGGAGATGATCCACATTTTGAAGTTTTTGTTACCGAAGATCTTACTTAATATCTATTTTTTTAAGTTTCAATAATCCAATAAATTATTTCTAAAAAACAAAGAGGTCTAACATGCAATAAAGACCCCTTTGTTTTATATATTTATAAAATAAAAGTTTTCTAATTTTAAATTTGACTTTCACTATTAATCTTAATAATTTTTAAATATATTGTTATATTACTAATTTAAATAAAACAATAAAAATAAAAAGAGAGGTTAATGAAAATTCTATATCAGATTTTCTAATTATTGATGAATATTAACTATTTAAAATTAGCTATAAAAACAGAATTAAAATGGCTCCTTAGTGCTAAAAAATCATTATTCTTAACTACAATGAGTGTAACACTTCCTTTAATGATTTATATTCCAGGTTATGCTTCACCAGATGTAGAATGGGAACTCATAGTAAATTTATTAATGCTCTTTAGTATTGCAGCATGCTATGGTCAATTCTTTTTAGATTCAACTTATAACGATATTAATAATAATATTAATATATTTTTTTCAAACTTAAATATTCCAAGATTCTATTTATTTGCTGCAAAAATTATAATTTGTATACCCTTTTTTCTTTTGCTAATGGTTTTTAGTTTATTTTTAAAATTTAAAATCTCTATTTTATCAATGTCTATTCTTATAACTTATGCAATAAATGCAATTTTATATACATATCTTATAGCCACATATTTCTTCAATAAAAAATCAATTTTTTTATCTATGTATATGCCAATGATATTTTCCTTAACTCTTGCATATTTTTCTGCATCATTTGGAATGATTATTTCAACTTTACTATTACAACTTTTATTTATTCTAATAGGAATATTCTTAATAAAAAAAATGTTTAAATCAAAAATAATTACTATTAAAATGTTTCAATAATTTTATAAAAATAATAGCTACTTTATTAAATCATTATTACTTATCAAAACATACAATCTTATCACGACCAGAAGTCTTAGCTTTGTAAAGAGCTTTATCTGCATATTTTAATAAAGTATCAATATCTGCATTATAATTTTCTGAGGTTGTAGAAATACCCATACTAACAGTAATAATAGATTTAACATCTGAGTTGATATTAGGTATTGCATAACTATCAATTGTTTCTTTCAATTCTTGTGAAAACTTTAGTGCTTCATCTTGATCAGTATCAGATAAAAGTATTAAAAACTCTTCTCCACCAAAACGATAGGCTTTATACATTTTCTGTTTTGTAGCATCTTTTAATATTCCACTAATAGTTTTTAAACATTCATCCCCTTTAAGGTGACCATAGGTATCATTAAAGGTTTTAAAATGATCTATATCAAGAATTATAACAGAAAAAATAGTTCCCACTTCTTTATAACGATTTATTAAAAGATTAATATCATGATTTAAATTAACTCTATTTTTTAAACCTGTAAGAGCATCAGTTGTTGAGAGGATTTCTAATTCTTTTGTCTTTTTAAAACTAACAAATCTTTCTCTCTCATAAGCTCTTTCAAAAACAATTAATAAAATAGCAATGAAAGCAAAAACTACAGGAATATTAACCATCCAATCAATAAATTGCTCTTGAGCATTCATCTGTTTAAAAACTTGAGGATAATTATAGAAAAGTGCAATCAAGCCTAAATTAACTAATGTTAAAATTGAATTTAAAATTATTCGCTCTTTACCGACTAAAATAAAGTTAATAAGTAACATTACAACAATTGAATATATTATCGAAGGGGATATTAACCCTGAACTAGATAACCAAGCTATTGGCAAAATTATAAGCGTTATTACATATATTCCTATTCTATGAATTAAATATGTTTTTGTTTTTTTAATTGCTAAAATTCCCATAAAAGAACAAAACACACATATAAACATCCATTTATAATTAAAGGAAAAGCTTAAACCATAAATTATATTTGTTATAATAGTTAAAAATGAAAAAACAGCAAAAAAACCCATATAATAGAGAAAAATTCTCTCTTTAACAGAATATTTACGCGTAAATAAATCCATACGGGTCTCTTCAAACTTTAATTTCACTATAATCCTCCATAACATCTTAACAAATAAAGCTTTTTCTTATTAAGAAAATTATAACATGTATAATATAATTTTTATAAAAATTTTGGTTAATTAATTCTATTATTACAAATATAAATAAATAATAAAAGGCTATTCATATATTAAGGAAAATAGAATAAAAAGAAATCTATTACAACACAATTAATTTTTCTAATGCTAATATTAAAGAAATTATACCTATAAATATTAAATATCTTATTATTGTGGCAATATATTTCTTTTTTATATTGAATAGGTATTATTCAATAAGATATTATTAAATCGTTTTCTACTATATAGAAAATAAAAAACAAAAGAATAATTAATAAATGGTAATGTGCTCTAGAATTTAAAAATTTTAGAAGTAGTAAAATATTAAAAACTTTTTTTATTTCAAATTTTTGTTTATAATCATAAATTAAGGAGAGAATATGCATACAAAAAAAACTAATATGTTTTCTGTAATTAATATATCTTTATTAGTTTTATATATTTTTTCTATCTTATTCTTTACCTTTACTGATGATTCAACAGGGATGGGAGTTAATAGAGAGAAAATAGCTTCATTTAATGAAGGCTGGACTATTTCTTACAATGATATAGTAGAAACTACAACTAAATTACCTCAAAATTACCATTTAAAACCAGGAACAGTTTATTCTATTGAAAGGACAATAAATAGAGAAGATTTTATTTATCCTATTCTTAGAATAAGATCTTCGATGATGGATGTTAATGCATATATTGATGATCAACAGATATATTCATTTGATATGACAAAAAACATTAATAAATTAAATGGATTCTATCCTTCATCCTGGCAGTTACTTAATATTCCTATAGCTGATTCAATAGGAAAAACTTTAAAAATTACTTTTTCTACTCCTACTACCCAATTTTCTGGATTATTAAATACAGTAATGATAGGAGAAGGTGAAGCAATAATATTAAATCTTATACAAGAAAATTTTATTAATCTTATTATTTCTCTTTTCATAATCCTTTTTAGTATTTTTGCAATAATCACTATGTTTTGGACAAAAAAACTAGGAATTAAAAAGCACATTATATATCTTTCTGCTTTTGGTATTTCTGCTGGGTTATGGATAATTTCAGAATCTACCCTACTACAAATATTAATTCCTAATAGATTTTTAATATCTAGCACCAGCTATATTCTAAACTTAGTATTACCTCTAATAATAGTATTATTTTTCAGAGATATAGTATTAAAAGGTTTTAAAAAATTAACTACATATCTCGCAACTTCAATAATAGTTTTATTAATTTGTGAAATGATTCTTCAAGTTACAGGAATTCTTTCATTACTTGCAACTACAATTTTTTCAATAATAATAATTACTATTGCAGCTTTCATAATCTTATATACTTTAATAAATGAAGGCTATAAAAAAGATAATAGTAAAGCTAGACAATACCTACTTATTTTCATAGCATTATTTATTTCTGCTGCAGTCATAATGGGATTATTCTTGTTAGGCGTTTATCAAAATTTAGGTAAATATCTTGCTTTTGGTGTTTTTGGCTTCTTCTTACTTATTATGATTGATGCTATTAAATCTCTTCATGATTTAATGGAAGCTAGAAATAAATCATTGATTTATAAACAACTTGCATATGAAGATTATCTAACCAAAGGTTGGAATAGAACAGCTTTTGAAAGAGACGTTAAAAAATTAATTGATCAAAGAAAAGTTTTTAGATTAGCTTTACTCGATTTAAACCATTTAAAGAAAATAAATGATACCTATGGCCATATTGAAGGTGATTATGCAATAGTAGAATCATATAATGCAATAAAAGAAACTATTAATGATACAGGGAAAAGTTATAGAATTAGTGGTGATGAATTTGCATGTATTATTTATGATACTGATAATAAATTATTTGAAGACGATAAAGAAATTATAAACAAAAAACTTGAAAAAAAATCAATCGACAAGCCATATAACATTGTACTTGCTCTAGGAACAAAAATTTATAATGGCAATGAAAATTTTACAGAATTCTATAAACAAGTTGATACAGAAATGTATAAACATAAAAAAATACTTAAAGCTAAAGAATTATCAAATAAGTAGATTTTTTTAAAGTTTATACATTGGCTACCACTAGCTTATGTTTTATAAATTTAAAATTCGTATATATCTCTATCTACTATATTTATTAATTCTTTTCCTTCTATATATAACTTAAGATTAGCTTCTATTAGTTTTAAAGTATTCTTCCAGTTATGTTCCATATAGTTTTGCCCTGCTGCATGTGGTGTAATAATTAAATTCTCTATATTCCAAGCTCTATGATTTTTATCAATAGGCTCTGGATCAAATACATCAATAGCAGCTCCTGCTATTTTTTTATTTTCTATAGCATCACAAAGAGCTTCATTATCAACAGTAACACCTCTACCTGTATTAACAAGTACAGCATTTTCTTTCATTAAAGCTATTCTTTCTTTGCTCATAAGGTTTTTACTTTCTGGAGTAGACGGAACAACCATAGCAATAATATCAACTCTTGGAATTACAGAATCTAAATCTTTAAAAGAATGAATTTCATCAGCAAAAGGACATTCTTTTGAAGCATCACGCCTGACCCCTATAACATAAACCCCAAAAGCTTTTAAAATTTTAGCAAATTCACTACCAATATCACCTAAGCCAATAACTAAAGCAGTAGAATCTCTAAGAACCATCACAGAGCCTTCATCTCTCCATAAAGCTTTGTTTTGATTATCTCTATAAATATGTAGTTTCTTCATTAATGATAAAAGCATAGCAAACATAAACTCTGATTGAGCTTGCCCATAAGAACCTTTAGCATTACAAATAATAGCTTTTTTAGGCAATATTTCACCTTGCAGATAAAAATCAACACCAGAAGAAATTGTTTGAATCCATTTAAGATTAGAAGCTTCTTTTAAACAATGTTTTGGAGGATGCCCAATAATAATTTCTGCAGGAAATACATCTTCTTTTTCAATTCTCTCTTTTTCAGAATCTTTAAATGTAAAATCTATTGAATCTTCAAATTGAGTAAATATCTTCTTCTCATCATCATTTAAAGTAATTAATACTAATGCTTTTATTTTATTCATAAATAATCTATTCCTTGTCTTTATCTTTCTTTTTTCTTTTAGAATATTCTATTAAAGAATCTTCCCACCATTTAGAACTAGCAATTCCAAACCATATTAAGAAAAGAATTACATAAAAATACCATGAATTTAATTCTGTAAAGAAAAAATTAAGTATAAAAAACATAGAAGTAAATACTAAGCCAGATAAAAATCCTCTTTTATATCTATTCATCATAAATAACTCCAATATCAATATAATTCATACTATTATTATTTATCCTATAAATCAATTCAATTTGATTTATTCTATATATTCATATCAGATTATTAAATCAAAAAAACTATATAATATTGCATTAAATTTTTCTAATATATGAGTGAAACTTTTTTAAATAACAAATACATCTAAATTGATAAACAAAAAAGAAAAGTATACAATATAACCATGAAAACAAACTATCATACGCATACTCCATTTTGTAAACATGCAACCAATTCTATAGAAGAAACAATTAATATAGCAATTAAAAATCAATATAATATTTTAGGGTTTTCTGATCATGGCCCTTTATATGATGACATAGAAAAATCTGTGATAAGAATGTCAAAAAATGAACTGCCCTCTTATGTAAATGAATTGGAAAAATCACAACAATTTTACAAAGATAAAATTATTATTAAAAAAGGTCTTGAGTATGAGTATGTCCCAAATCAATTAAATTACATGAAAGAAATTAAAGAAAAATATTCTTTTGATTATTTTCTTTTTGGGAATCATTTTTATTTAAATGAACAAACCGGCAAAAAATTTGGCAATTGCCAAACTGAGAAAGATTTGTCTTTGTATTTAGATAGTACTTTAAAGGCAATTGATTCAGGAATATACGATATATTTGCTCATCCAGATTTTTGTTTCCTCCGATATCCTAAAATAGACAAAGTAGCAATAAAAATTGCAGAAGGATTGATTGATGCTTGTGTAAAGAATAATATACCTCTCGAATACAATATAAATGGATTCTATAATTCAGACTTTAACAAATATATAGGATATCCAAACAATTTCTTTTGGGAAATAGCTTCATCTTATAAAGCCAAGGTTATAATTGGACTTGATGTTCATAGCTATGAAGCGATGAACAGAGAAGCTGATTATTATAAAGCGTGTGACTTTTTAAAAGGGCTTAATGTTGAGCAAATATTTACAATATAGATATAGAGAAGTCTTATAAATAATTATTTAAAAATAATAAAAAAGCAAAATGGCATATCTTTAATCCAAAATCCTATAAATAAGGATAATCTTGACATGTCATTTTGCTCATAATATAGTGAGTGTAGGTTATTGATTCATTTAATTAGAATCAATAAAAATCTATGAATTATCATTTAGAAGGCTACTTGCCTAGATACAGACTTTTTGTCACACTCTCAATTTTTTATACAATTTCGTGCCATAAACAAATGCTTCATCAATATAAAAACACTGTTTTTTCATTTACACTTTTTAATTATTCTTTTACCGAGCCTAAAACAATACCAGTAACAAAATATCTTTGAATAAATGGATATATTACTAATACAGGGATTATTGATACAATTACTTTTGCTGAGTTGAAAGTTAAATTAGAAACATCCAAATATTTATCTATTTCTTCTTGCGCCATATTCATCATTTGTTCTGGGCTAATTTCAACAATCAGAGATTGAATATATGTTTGCAAAGGCATTTTTGACAAGGAATTTATGTAGATTTTTCCATCGAAAAAAGAGTTCCAATGCTTAACTATACTAAATAATAATATTGTAGCAAGTGCGGCTTTTGAAAGAGGAACATATATTTGCCATAAAACTTTATTTACAGATGCCCCGTCTATTAAAGCAGCTTCTTCTAAAGAAGTAGGAACAGATCTAAAAAAATTCATTAATAAAATTACATTAAATACAGGAACTGCACAAGGAAGTACTAATGCCCATATAGTATCAATTAAATTTAAATTTTTTATAAGAATAAAGGTTGGAACTAAACCACCATTAAACATCATTGTAAAAACAACAATCCAAATATAATACTTTCTTGCTTTAAAAGTTGATTCACTCTTAGAAAGAGGATAAGCCATTAAAATAGTTATTACCATATTAATAGTAGTTCCTAAAAGTACTCTTTTTACCGAAACAAAAAACGAAACCATGAATTGCTTTTCTTCCAAAAGTGTTTTATAAGCGGCCGTATTAAAATTTTTTGGGAAAATTGTAATTTGACCCAATGCAGCACTTGTTCTATCACTCAAAGAAATAGCAAGAGTATTTAAAATTGGATATAAACAAGCTAATCCAAAAACCAATAAAACTATATTAATAATAATGCTAAAGACAGATTTTTTTTTCTTCATAATTTTTTCCTAGAATAGTTTATAGCCAGCATATTTATCGGCTAATTTATATGAAGTTGTTAATAAAATAAAACTTATTACTGATTTAAATAAACCAACAGCAGTACCTAAGCTATATTGTCTACTTGTTAAACCTACTCTATATACATAAGTATCAATAATATCACCAGTTTCATATACTAATGGACTATATAAGTTAAAGATTTGATCAAATCCAGCATCAAAAATATGTCCAATATTAAGTGTTAACATTAAGACTATAGTTACTAAAATACCTGGAAGAGTTATATTTAAAATTTCTTGAAATTTATTGGCGCCATCAATTCTAGCTGCTTCATATAAACTTGGATTAATTGCAGTCATTGCAGCTACGTATACAATAGCATTATAGCCAAATTCTTTCCAAACATCGGTAAGAATTACTATGGTTCTAAAGTAATCATTATCAACTAAAAACATCTTAGATTCAACTCCGAAAAGAGATAATAATCTATTTAGATTACCTCCGTAAGATAAAAAATTGCTGAAGATAACAGCTAAAATTACCCAAGATAAAAAGTGAGGTAAATATACAGAAGTTTGAATAAATCTTTTATATTTTACATTTTTACATTCATTTAATAATAGCGCAAATAGTATCGCAATTATCATGCCTATGAGTATCTTTCCCACTGCAATAAATAATGTATTAAATAAAATCTGCTTAAAATCTGGAAGTGCTAAAAAATGCTTAAACATTTTTAATCCAATAAACTCAGAACCAAAAATACCTTTAATTGGCTTAAAGTTTTGGAATGCCATTATTAATCCACCCATAGGTATAATATGGAAAATAATTAATAAGATCATTCCTGGTAGTAACATCAAATGATAATATCTATCATGTACTTTATTTTTCATTTGTCTCTCTCTTATTTATTTACCTTATTTATTCCAGATGGCATAAGCCATCTGGAACATTTTTTACATCAAAGCTTGTACTTCAGAAATAAGAGTATCTCCTCCAAGTTTTTTCCATTGTTCAACAAATTCATCAAAATATTCGATAGGCTCTTCGCCTGTGATAATTTTTAGAACCATTTGTTGCTCAAGTTTATCTAAAGTTGGCTTTAATAAAGGTGAGGAATCAGTTGTATAATAATAAGCAGAAGAAACAGGATTATTCTCAGGAGCATCTAATATGTTAGATGCTATATATCTTCTATAATAGGCTTTAAAATCACTTTCTGCAGTTGTTCCTGGTTCACTTTTTCCTTCGGCAAAACGCTTTGCACTTTCTGCTTGGGCTATATCATAAGAAGTTGTTGTTGGTAATTTATTTAATACACCAGTATCAACATATTCTTTGACAAGTTTTCCAAGTTTTGGAACAACATCATTATATTCTAGGTTAAAACTACTTGTAGGGAAAATTGCTTCTCTATCAGATCCAGTTGATAATAAATCATCATAAAGCTTTTGATATCCCTCTTGGTCGAACCCTCTATACCATTCATATTCTTGGCTAATGATTTTCACAAGTGCTTCAGGATTTTCAAAATCTTTTGAAACAGCAAACATATCCCCAACAGGAGCTGCTACTAAATGATTATATTTACCATTTTCATCAAGAGGGGCATTAACTGCAATTAATTCTGCGTCATTATTAAGTCTATAAAGTTCATTATTAAAACCCCACCAAGGAGCATAGAAAGCACCAGCTAATCCTGAATTTACTATAGCATCTGTTTCTCCTGTTCCGATTCTAGTAATAAATTGTTTATCAATTAGTCCTTCTTCATACATTTCATGAAGAATTTCTAGCCCTTCTTTCATTTCTGGAGTAGTTGAACCATAATATACTTTTCCATTATCATCTAACATCCATTGTCTTGGATAAGCTCCAACACTATGAAGAATTGGTTCCACTCCATATTTGTTTTTATATCCCATTAGAGGATCAGTAGCATGAATTGCAAGACCAATAGTGTTTCCTTCACCATTATTACCAGGGTCTTTTTCTACAAATTCTTTTAAAACAAATTTCAACTCATCGAGAGTTTTAGGAACTTCAAGTCCAAGTTTATCAAGCCAATCTTTTCTCAAAAATAATATATTATGTTCATATCCAATATTTGCTGAAGGAAGAGCATAAAGCTTTCCATCTACTGTTAAAGTATCCAAACTTTTGCCATTATAAGTTGCAAGAGTTTCTCTAAAATAATCACTAGCACAATTGTCAAAAGCCTCGGATAAGTCAGCTAACATATCATTATCCACTAATTCTCTAAATGTAAGATAATCAGTAATCATAAATGCATCTGCTAAATCTCCCGATGCAATATTTAGGGATAATTTGTTGTTATAGTCTTCTCTTACTGTTTGCCAGTCTATTTTTATATCAACATTAAGTTTCTCGTTTAACATTCGTATTAATGTGTTATCTTCTACAGATTGTCCTTTTGGAAAATGGGCATTAGGACGTAACATTTTAGCAAATGAAATCTCTACAGGATTCTCATATCCTAAAAATGGATCTGTACTAGCAGGATCAAGATTTTTCTCAACTGCAACTTTTTCTTCTTGGCCTTGTGCAAAAACAAAACCAAAACACATAATTACTAACATCAAAATTGTAATTATTTTCTTCATTTTTATCTCCTTTTATTTATATATTGTTAAACCATCATAGGCGACGGTAACGCTATAATCTCTTTTTATTGAATTACATTTATCTACAAATTCTTGGTGTGTATATTCTTGTTCTTGATTGATGTGAGAAAAATAAACTTTTGTATCTTTTGTTATAGTTCCATTCTCAAAAAGAGAATCACATACATTAAAGCTTCCCCTAATATCCAAATGAGAAAAAGGTGTTGGTCCTCGATCTAAAGATCCAAAAGTAGATTCTATTATTAAAATATCTAATTTATAATTTTTTAAATATGCAAAAGATTCATTAGAATAATATCCAGTATCAAGTGCATACAATATCTTTTTATTATTAGGTAGTTCTATTAAAAGATTTGAAGAATTCTGTGGAGTAATATCGTAATGTTCTCCTTTTATAGCAGTTACTAAATATTGTCCTACTTTAAATGGCTTAAAAAAATCAACCTTATGGAAAATATAATCATCTTTAAACTTTTCAGTTATAAAATGTTCTTGATTATATAATCCTAATTTATCACCACGATCCAACATATCATATAGTTTTTCTGTTAAGTATACATTAAGTTTTTCACCATTTTTTCTAGAGACCATTGGTTTCAAAAATAAATTACCTACATCCAAATGGTCTGCATGAAAATGTGTAATCAAAAGATGTTTTAAATCATATAAATCTTGATTGTATTTCACAAGTTGTGAAAATACATCTGGACCAAAATCTATCAAGACTTCATTAGATAACCTAAAGCAAGATCTATGTCGTATTTCTTTTCCTTTTACTTTTCTTGCATTTTCACAAACTCTACATCTGCAAAAAGGACTAGGAATACCTTCAGCAGCTCCTGTACCTAAAAATTGCATAATTAATTTATCCATTAACAACCTCTTTCAAATATAATTTTAATTTGTATATATCATTTGAACATGATTTTTATCTACTTTTTTTGATTAATATCTACTATAATAAGTTTTATTTGACAAAAATAATTAGCAAAAGTTATTATCAATTTAAAAATAAATTGCATAACTTATATTTATGCTTTGCCTGTATAGATTAAAAAAAAGCACCAATGGATAGTGCTCCATAATTTTATTTTTAATTACTAATTATTTTTATATGTTACATATTTCTTTAATATAAAACACAAAACTTAAAAATTATTTTTCCAACATTAAAAAGTTATGTTATTATGAGTTTAATCTATTAGCATTATCCTTTCATTATTATAGTTATTAACAATAAAATCTGAAAATTAACAGATTTTATATATTTTTATTTTTTTTTATTAATTAGTTTCATTTAGCAATCTAATCTAATTTGGAAAAAGTAAAAACTATTATTTAAAATTTAATTTAGGATAATATTAATTATATTAAATTCTAAATTCCATACATCAGAATTGGAGATATTTATGAAAAGACTACCCTCTATATTTTACAGTATAAAAGTGAAATTTTTTCTAGCTTTTTTATGTCTTTTCATTCCTTTGTTTATGCTAGGAATTATGACGTACAAAAAAGGATTCGATATAATTAATCAAGAAATTAATAACACTTTTAATACTTCAGTTTTATCATTTTACAATATGTTGGAATCCGAAACTTATAAAATACAATCTATTAAATATCAATTGTTATTAAATGATGAACTGAACTATCTTGTTGATTCTCATCCAATAATGGATAGTTTTGATATATATGAAAAAAAAATAAATATTTCATATTTTATAAAATCAATGAAAGAAATAAGTCCTTTAGTAGAAGAAATAATTGTCAGTATCCCTCAAATTAATATTTCATTCTCATCAATATATGGTGCTCAGGATTTAAAAAGTGACTACGCTACTGGGGAAAATGAAATATCTATAAAAAATGACAAATTAATTTATAAAACATTATACTCGAGGCATGGATTAAACAGTGATGATGAAAAAAATAATTTCTATGTCACTTTTGTATTTTCCAATTCAGAAATAATAAAGAATTTAAAAAAATATCAAAATAATGAAAGCTTTTTTCTAATTCTATTGAACTCAGATGAAAATTTTTATTTAACTAATAATAAAAAAGATTTATTTGATTTATCTAAAGATGATTTAATTAAATTAGAGAATAATTCCGAATTTTATTCACAAAATAAGAAATTTCTAAGTTTCTATAAAAATCTAGGAGTATCAAATTTTGGTTTGAGTTTATTGGTCCCTTATAGCTATGTAGAAGAAAAACAAAATCCTTATAAACTATATTTTATTCTTTATATAGTATTTGGTATTAGTGTTGTACTTCTTTTTACTTGGTTTTTTAATCGTATGATTAATAAACCAATACAAAATTTAATAAAATATATTTTAAAAGTTGAAAAACAAAATTTTAAAAATATAAAGCCAATAACCACTAATAAAAATGATGAATTTAAATATCTATACAGCACTTTCAACAAAATGTGCGTTAATATCGAAAAACTAATCAATGAAGTATATGAACAGCAATTGCTTACAGAAAAGGCTAATTTAAAACAACTACAATCTCAAATCAATCCTCATTTTCTATATAACAGTTTCTTCAATATTAACTTAATGGCAGAATATGGAGATTATCAAAGTATTGTTTCTATTACTGAATATCTTGGCAAATATTATCGTTATATTACAAGAAATAAAAATGAAGAAACATCACTGTATGAAGAATATCAACATACACGAAATTATTGTGAAATACAGAAAATACGATTCGCAAAACATTTAACTTTAATAATGGACCAATTACCAGAAAGTATAAATAATGTTATTGTTCCCAAATTAATAATACAGCCAATTGTTGAAAACGCTTTTAATTATGGGTTAAAAAATGAAATCACTCAAAAATTACATATTGGAATAAAGGTTATAGATAATATTATTTATATATCAGTTTCAGATAATGGCTCAGATATAAATGAAAAACTATTTTTAGAATTAAATGAAAAAGTTAATAATAAAGAATTAAACATTGAGAACACAGCACTAATAAATATTAATAAAAGATTAAAGCTATTCTTTGGACCAAATTACGGATTATCCTTTTACAAAAGTGAATATGGTGGACTTTGTGTAGAAATAAAAATTCCAAAAGAAGGTAAAAATAATGTATAAAATTCTAATCATAGATGATGAAGCTTTTATTGCTGATGGTCTAGCAGCCTTTTTAAAAAAACGAAATAAAACAAATCTAGATATTTATACCTGCTATAGTTCGAATGAAGCTTTAGATCTATTACAAAAAATAAGCATAGATATCATTATAACTGATATAAATATGCCTCAAATATCTGGTTTAGAACTAATAAAAAAAATTAAAGAAAAATGGCAAAATCACCAAATTATTGTTATCTCTGGTTATGATAATTTTTGTTACGCGCAAGAAGCAATAAAACTAGGAGCTTCTTATTATCTATTAAAAGGGGAAGAAAACAGCTTATTATTAAATGCAGTTGATAGTTGTATCAAGAAAGTTGAAGAAAATAAAAAGAAAGATTCTGACTACAAATTAATGCAACACAATTTCAATGAAGCACTACCCTCTTTAAGAAATAAAATCCTTATAGATATTTTATTTAATAAGAATTTTAATAAAGAAACTGTTGAAGAAAAAATCAAAGATTTAAAAATTGAAATAAATATAAATATACCATTTCAAATTGTAGGATTAAGAATTGATGAGGAAAAATCAATCTCTGGAGTTGAATCATATAAAGTTTTATTAACAATGATTACAAATTTCTTTGAATCATTAATAAAAGATGACTTTAGTGTTCATTTAATATATCTATCAAATCCTAAATTAGGAATTTGGCTAATTCAAAAAAAGAATAATGAAATAGAAGATTGTAATATTAAGGATATTATAACCGACTATGTTGAATATTTACAAAATTATGCCTTTTCATACTACAAAATTATTTCATCTTTTATTATCAAATCAAAACTACTTGATATAGAAGAGTTAAATAAAGAAACCAATAACCTAATAAATGAATTAACTTATAAAGATAATTTTTTGAATAAAAAAGTTATATCAGATTCACCCCTTTATAACTCATCAATATATAATGAAAATATTAATGACTTTGATAACATAAAAAATAAACTAGAAAATTTAAACACTCAATTGAAACAACAAAATAAAGATCATTTTTTTGAGCTATTAAAAGACTTAATTCATTCTATGAGAATTATAAATATACCTGAAATTCAATTATATATTTATAATAGCTATTGCGCTTTAATATTAAATAACTTAATTGAGACTAATTTATTAGATGAATTTAAAAAAAACTTTAATTTTAACATCTTTTCTACAGCATTCTCTTCATGGAATATAAGTACTTTTGAAAAGCTAATAGAAATTGGACAATGGCTTTATAACAAATCACATGATGAGAATAATTATGCTATGCAGCATAAAGTCATAATAAAAGTTGATAAATATATAAAACAAAATATTAATAAAGAATTATCCCTTAATATAATTTCTGACTATATAGGCTTAAATCCAGTTTATTTATCAAGATTATATAAAAATATAACTGGGAAAAACCTATCTTCCACTATAACTGAAACAAGAATAAACTTAGCTAAAAAATTGTTAAGCAAGGGTTCTTTTAACGTAAGTGAAATAGTTGAAATGGTGGGCTTTAAAAGTCTTTCCCATTTTTCAAGAATTTTCAAAAAAGAAGTAGGAATGAGTCCAAAAGAATTTCAAAATCATAATATATAATTAAAAATCCATACAAATTTGATTTATTGCCTTAAAATATATATCTTTAAATAATATATAAAAAAAGGAATATTATGAAATTAAATTATTATACAATAAACGCTTTTGCAAAAAATGAAATGGGTGGCAATCCTGCTGGGATTGTATTTGATGCAGAAAATCTCTCAAACCAAGAAATGCAAAACATTGCTAAATATATTGGATTTAGTGAAACAGCTTTTGTTTCAAATTCAGAAGAAGCTGATTTTGAAGTATCCTTTTTTACACCTAATGCTGAAGTAGACTTATGTGGACATGCAACCATTGGTTTATTTAATGCACTTTTTCTTTTAAAAAAAATAAAACCAGGAAATTATACTCTTAAAACTAAAGCTGGAATACTTAAAATAAAGATTGAAGAAAATGGTTGTGTAATGATGGATCAACAAAAACCAACTTTTTATGAAGTTATTGACCCTAAAGAAATTATTGAATCTCTTGGTATTGAACTCAAAGATTTAAATACAGATTTCCCCTGCCAAATTGTTTCAACTGGGCTTAAAGATATTCTTATTCCAATAAAAAATAAAGAAATCCTAAACTCAATAAAACCAGATTTTGAAAAAATAAAAGAAATAAGCAAAAATCATAACGTTGTTGGCTTTCATCTATTTGCTTTAAATGATAATAATGGAACAATTACTGCTCATTGTAGGAATTTTGCACCTTTATATGAAATAGATGAAGAATCTGCTACTGGAACTTCCAATGGAGCTTTAGCCTGTTATTTATGGAAATACAAAATTATTAAGAACTCTAATAACATGATATTTGAACAAGGAGAAGCTATGAACAAACCTTCTTTAATCACAGTAAATCTTTATTTATCAAATAATCAAATAGCTGAAGTACAAGTTGGAGGAACAGCTTCTAATCTTAAATCAATAGAAGTTCAATTATAAAAATTATTAATTTATAAATAAAATTATCTTTCAATAATAAACAGTTATTATCAAATTTAATATATCAAAAAATTATGATAACTACTATTTTATCTTAAGACTTTGTAGAATTATTCATCGTTTAGTAAAAAACTCCCTAAGTTTTTACTCCAATTAATATATCTAAAAATAGGGTATAATCTTTATTGTATTTTCCCCTTTCTTCTTAATCAATATCTAAAGTTGTAAAAATATTTTATTACTAATAATAGAAATCCTAATTCCCCCAGGATGCATCAGTTTTCACAACTGAAACTCTATTAAATATTGTTTTTATAGTTGGATTAATTTAAGCATAAATAAGATAAATATCAATATACTTTTTTAAGTTGCTATTTTTTCATTAAATAAAAAAAATTTATAATTATCACAAACAATTTTCTCGTTGACTTTTACATAAATAAATCTTAAAACTTTTATATAGAATATTTAAATTAATTAAACAAATCACAAAAAAGAAGTTAACTAAAAAACTAAAATATCGGCTAACTTCATATAATTTACTTATAACTAAATATTAATTTAAATTATTGATAATATCTTTTGGATATGGATAATTTACATATTTCTTCAATTCTGATGATTTTATATTAAATGTTATAGAATTGTGATTATTTTTAAATTCAACTTCAAATCTAACATTACTACCCTTTGCTAACAAATTATTCAATTGCGTTTTTTTCACATCTCGACCAATTGTAAAATAAGGATAAGGAGTTGGGTAATCTTCTATATTAAGACTAGAACTACCACAAAATAATTTTAATCCTTTTATCTCACTTTTATCTCGTAAATACAAATTATTATAACAGTAATTATATAAATATAAACTTATTGAAGGCGTATCTTCTAAATCATCAGGATATCCATTAATAGAAAAACTTAATGCATATTCCTTATTATTACTAGTTAATTTAAAATATTTACTTACAGAAGCAAATTGATAATCACTATAAGCACTATCTGAAATACTAATATTCCAAGAAGATTCTTTATCCACTTTTTCTTTTTTATCAATTATTTCTTCAATTTTTTTAAGAAAATCTTCAGTATCAAATATAAAATTATACTTTACATTCTCACAAGATATTGCTGCTTTAATTTTATCAGAATTTACTAACATTTCATAAAACTTAAAAGCATTTTCGTCATATAACTTATTCCATGAAGTACTATATTTTGAATTTTCACAATTGAACTTAATTACCTTCCCTTTATCATCTTTAAATTGTAAGAAAGAATTTGAATCTGTATAAAATTCATTAACTGGATTGTTCCAATTATAGTCATGAATTTGAAATTCAAACTTTATTTGAGGGAATACACTTGAACTCAGTGTAGCCATTATCCTAACTTTACAGGTTTCATTAATTGTGGCAGAATTTGACATTTTCCCATTATCAACTAAACAGTAAACAAAATTATCGCCAGTAGGATCTCCAAAATCATCAACGATTTCACCTATTTCCCAATTCGAATAAACAGGAAAAAGTATAACTGAAATCAAAAATAATAATATTACAGATTTTTTTACTCTCATTTAACAACTCCTCTTAGACTAAATAATATATATCAAGTAAATTCTTTAAAAACAATGTTATTTATTTTGAACAACATGTTGATATTAACATAGTTTCAAAATAAAAACTATAAAAATAAAGAAACTAACATTATTTTTTCGTGGGAATTTCGAACTATATTTATTATGGGAAAACATAAAAAACACTATAACATATTTATTATTTTTCTATCTTTAACAAATAAAGAACTCTAATTTTATATTCTTATAACGGACTTAAACTACTTGATAGAAAAAACTTCAGCTATATAAACAATTAAAATAAATAGTTTAAGGGACAACTCTGTTATTAAAGACTCTCTACTTTTATTAAATAATTAATCAATATTCTAATCAAAAGGATTATTAATGATTGACTAAAAAACTTCACATATTTTGTGATAGTTCTAAGTATTACTGCATTAAAATAAATATTTACTAAATTCCAATCAAATTTACTAGTTATAAATTTATCCCAATGAAATTATTACAGGGTATAATTAATCTTTTGATTCAATTCATATTATATATTTTAAGAAATTAAATAATGATAAAAATAATCAATATACTTTATTAATAACTATTGAGACAAAATCAATTATAAATATTATAGCAAGAATAATTTTACCATAAAAAAATAAACAAATAAAATTTTAACCTAAAGATTATTTATAAATATAAAAAAAGGATGGAAAATATTTTATTAAGATATAAAATAAATAGGAATATATAAAGAAACAATAGGAGATTAGTAATCAAATGAAAGATATTTTATTGAGCAAATTTATAGATCTAATTATTTCCAAGAGTGAATCAATTTTTAGAAAATTTAGAGATTCTAATTCTTGGAATAATCTATTTATTGAATCTGGTATTACATTGCAAAATACCAGAGATTTTGATGAAACAATAAAAACTCAACTTATAGAAATTTTTTCAAAACAAAATATGAAGGAATTAGCAACAAATTTAAAAAATACAAAAACTTGTGATTTAAAAAAAGAGGTTTATAATTCCGTTTATAATATATTTATTTCTCATGATTATAATTTAGAAGAAGCCATTATTTATACAAATAATTTCCTTAATATTTTTTTAGATAAACTAGAACAAGAAAATCCTGAAAAAGACTTAATTTTATATATTGCTTCATGGAAAGACGAATTACAAAGCTCTATTATTTTTATTAAAAAGGAATTAGAAGAAATTAAAACACTAATGAAAAACTTAGATAGAAATAAATTTTTTACATTAAATGAAATTGATTATATGCTTCGAAAATCAACTCAATCTCCTCCGATTTCTCTTGATTTCTTCGAATTAGATGATGATAAATTTAAACAAGATTTTTCCCAAAATTTAAGAACTAAGAATATTTTATATTTAGTCGGAAATTCAAGAGAAGAAACCTTGTTTAGAGTATTGAATGAAATTAATAATATAATAAAAGAAAATTCTATAGATATTGATAATACTTTTATATTTAAAACTAAAAAAGATTGGGACAATTTTAAATCTTTAGATGATACAAAAAAATATATATTAATTCCTTTTTTTTATTCAGATCAAATTATACCAAAAGAAAATAATATTAATATATTTATTTATAATGAAAATGATGCTTGTAATAGATTAGACAAACTCACTTTAAGAAGAAGAACAAAAAATAATATAATTTATGCACTTGTTAAAACTGGTAGAAATCATGAAGTTTCAAATGAATTATTTGAAAAGACTAATGGATTATATACTCCAATGAAAAACAAATTATTCATTGGACAAAATAATCAAATCCCAGTTTGGTGTAATATAAACCCTAAAATTGCAGTAACTATATTATTGTGTGGGCAATGGAATGATACATCTGGTGATAAATATATCTTAGAAGATTTATCAGAATTAGAATACAAAGATTTTATTAATGAGCTTAAACCATATATGTTCGGTGAAAATCCTTTAATTATTAAAATCAATAATGCTTATAAAATTGCAGATATCGAATATACTTGGGAATTATTTGATAAATACATTGACAAACCAATTTGGACAAAGTTTTTAGATAACTTGTATGTTATTTTAAGTGATAAAGAACCATTATTTGATATTGAATTTGAAAAACATTGGTATTTATCATCGTTTAAAGAATACCAATCAGAATGGTCTCGTTCCCTCAAGGTTGGAATGCTACAAAGTTTAATAATGAGAGCTATTTATAGAAATCATGAAGAATACCAATATTCAATTAATTCGACTATAAATGAAATATTAAAATCAATTAATACAAAAGAAAAATGGGCATATATATCTCAATACCTTAAAGAAATCTGTGAAGCCGCTCCTGAGATTTTTTTAACTCGATTAGAAAATGAAATAGATAATCCAACAGGAATGATAGAATTATTTAAAAACAATTTTAATGGAATGTTATCAAGTAGTAATTATTATATAAATATATTATGGGCACTAGAACAATTACTATTGCAAAAACAATATGTTTATAGAGCAATAAATTTATTTTGGAAACTCAATGAAGAAGTAGTAAAATACAAAATTAGCAATAGCCCTAAAAGCACTTTAGAAAAAGTTTTTTGTGCTTGGATTAACACAAGCGTTATTTCTGTAGCTGATAAAATTACTCTACTAACTAATGCGTTAAAGAAATATGATAATTCTTGGGATATAGTATATTCTCTATTACCAGATAAGAAATTATCAATATCTGGTTCTTACAGTTCTCCAAAATATAGACCGATTGATGAAATACCAACACTTAATCAACTTGAAGTTTCAAAAACATTTATTGAATATTTAAAATTATGTGTTGATAATATTAATGGAGAAATTAATAAATGGATTAAAATCATTAATCAACTTAATAAATTCTCACAAGAAACTATAAAAAAAACCTTAAACAAATTGAATAAAGATATTAATGTATACTCAGATTCTGAAAAATTTTTAATATCTAATACTCTTAGGGAAATAATTTACAAACATAGATACTTTAAATATTCCAATTGGGCTATGGATGAAAATAAAGTAATGTTATTTGAGGAAGTTTTAAATAATATCCAATTCAATGATAAAATTTATAATTATTTATATTTCTTTACCTCAAAATATAGAATGAATATACTTCACCCAATTCCATATAGAGAAGAAAAAAAACTAGGCGATTATAAAAATGGAAATGAAAAATTAATTACTGAATTGCTTATTGATAAATTCAAGCAATATAAAAAAAAAGATTTATCACTAGAAAAATTGATTATACTAGCTCAAAAAAATCAATATTCAGAGTTAAGGACATTAGGTTTAAATATTGCAAAATACTTTGATAATAATAAATATAATAAAAACACATTGAATATAATATGCAAGAATGATAAAGATAGTACAATTTTATATTGGTATATTAGAGAAATATACCAATCAAATAATTGTGATAGAGAATTATTAATAGAAATAATTAATTGTATAAGAAATTCTATAACTACTCAAAATTTAGTCGATATATTATTAATCGAAAAAATTGAAGATTATGAAATAGCATTAATAAACAAAGAAAATGATAATATAAAAGAATTGTACTGGAACAAATTTAATTGTAATTTTCACGGATCCACAGAATCTATTTATATTTGGGCTTTAAATGAATGTTTAAAATATAATGGAAATCTAAATACTTATCTTGGGTTGTTATATTATGCTAAGGATATATTTGATTTAGAAAAATTATATAAGTATTCTTTAAAATTGAAAAATATAGATAATTTTGAAATTGAAAATTTTGAATCATATTATTTAACAGAAATATTAGAAAAACTCCAAATTACATTTATTAGAGATACTGACAAATGTACAAAAATTGCTGAATTAGAGTACTACTTTATGGGGTTTTTAGAATGGAATCAAATGAAATGTCTAGAAAAAACGATTAAAGAAGTTCCAGATTTATATGTTAAATTAATTTCTAAGTTATACAAAAATGATAATAATGAAGAAATAAAATATTCTGAAGAAGAGCAAAAAGAAATAAATATTCTGAATAATTTATTTTATAAATTAAAGTTTTGCCCAGGCTCGTTTAATAATAAAATTGATGAAAAAATACTCAATAGTTGGATAGAGAAATTTAAACAATTATTGACCAAAAATAATCAAAAAAGTTTGTTTACACATTTCTTAGGTAAACTATTTCCTTTTTCGCCTCCAGGAGAGGATGGTTTAATACCTTGTGAAGCTATACGACTAATTATTGAACAATATCATGATAAGGAATTATTGTCTTCTTATATTATTACAGAAAAAAACAAAAGAGGAGTTTATACTCCTGATGCAGGAAAGAGTGAATATGAAATGGCTCAAAATTATCAAAAAATTGCAAATAATTTCAGAAAACAATATCCCTTTACAGCCGAAATTTTTGATCAATTAAGCTATGAATATAAATTAAACGCAAAAAAAGAAAGAGAGCTTGCTGAAAATGGGTTCTAATATTATAGATAAACGGTCTCCACAATTTTTCAATATATAATTATATTTCTTATTGGAAAAAATATGGAAGTATTTTATGCAATAAATATTGAACACTCAATCAAAATTTAATAGATAAATTTCATTCCATAAGATATTTAATAATAAATTAAACATAGGGAGACAAATAAAAACCCAAGATAAAGACAAAAAATGAGACTAATTAACTGAATAAAATGCAAAATATGTAGTTAAAAAACTGAGAAAAAGTTAACACAATAATAGTAGAAACAACAATTGTATTTACTACTGGATATAGCGTATTTAGATATTGTTATTTCATAAAATTTAAAATTAAAATATAGATTATATATAAACTTTTTATTGAGAAAAATACTGTATTGAACGCATTTAAGAGGAGTTTTAAAACTGGTAAATAATAAAATAATAAAATAATAAAATAAAAAATCAGTAAGCCGTTTTACATAATAAAAATGAAAATACTCAACTATATTGAGAGCAAATAGAATATTATATTTCTCAAAGGATTTAATTCTGCTATAGAATAAATATTAAGAACATGAATAATTTCATGAACATAATTTACTTTATATTCAGATCTCTTCAATTCAAACAGATTAATATTCTTTACCTCTACACATTATATTTATCAAATAATCAATATTTAATAGTTAATTCTTATTACATAATACAGAAATAGCCTATATAACTTTGTTTTTTATATAACAATATGGTAATATTAAATTTAGATAACAAGATAGAGGTAAAGACACTTATGAAAACTAAAAGATATAGATTTATATGTATTTCCTTTTTATTCTTATTTTTATTTGTTTCATGTAACTTTGGACATTCTCCTATAAGCGAAGAAGGTATAATCAATGATTCTGTGGTATCTGATGATACTGATGAAAATTTCACTTCTTTTATTGTAGCATCAGATATGAGAGAATATACAGGAAATAATCTAGATTGGTTTCGTGGAGCATGTGAAGCTATAGCTTCAGTAGATGATGGGATTTATATGTTTTCAGCTGGTGATATTGATCCACCAGGGCAAGTGCTAGCTACTATAAAGAAATATATCAGTGCTGATTATAGATGGTTCCCTATCGTCGGTAATCATGAGTCAGAGACTCCTTCTGACATGGAGTGGATAAGAAATTATTACCAAGTTATAGAATCAAGAGTAAGTATCATTAGCGAAGGCCCGACAGGAACTAAAGAAACTATGTATTCTTTTGACAAAGGGCCAGTACATTTTGTTATATTAAATGAATATTTTGATGGTACTTCTAATATTGGTTCAAATGGGGATATAGTACCGGCTACTTATAATTGGCTAGAAACAGATTTAAATAATACAGAAAAAGATATTATTGTAGTCTTTGGACACGAACCAGCATTCCCATTACCTGATGAAGAGTCAGGAAGACTTAGACATGAAGATGATAGTCTTAATACTCATGAAGATAATAGAGATGCATTTTGGAGTTTATTGAATCAATATGATGCTACAGCTTATATTTGCGGACATACTCATAATTATAGCAGTAATTTACGCCCAGGAGATACAACTTGGCAGATTGATTCAGGACATTCTAGAGGAACTCAGGATCCTGGAGCTAAAAGTACTTTTTTAAAATTTGACATTAACACTAACAATGAACTTATTTTGAAAACATATAGAATGGATCTTGATACAGGTATTTATTCTTTAACAGAAACAATTAATCTTACAAACCCTACTATATAAGAAAAAGGTTAATCCATTAACAGTAGATAAAAGATTAGGATAAATAAAAAAACAAACCTCATAATTAAGCTTTGTTGTTGACTATATATTTATACTTCAATACTACATACGATTATAGAAGAAGTGATTAAATTTTATTTTTTAAGTGTGTAAAAATATTTCTTAATGGAAGTATTAATCTGACCTAATTTAATAAAATTAAATTATCATCTTACAAAAAAGTAAGATTTATTACTTTTGATTTTGCTTAGAAAGTTTGGTACGTGTAAACTAATACAATTAAAAGGTCAAAATATTATTAGTTAAATAACCATTAGATTATCTATCCTTAGTTCTCTAAATAATAGATGCATTGAGACAACAAAGCTAATACAATTACACGTTCAATAGTCATAGGCTCTATGGTGTATAAATTATATTTTCTTTGATTTACTATTTTCAATTAAATATTCTATATGATAGATAAATTTAATGATTTATAAAGGATTAACAATCTTTTCAATTTATGTAGATTCTTTAATATATTTATATATCCAATGAAGGTTTCATAATTTCTTCTAATTTTTTTTGAGCTTCCCTCTGAGGTTTCATAATCTCTTCTAACTTTTTTTGAGTCTCTCTCAGAGGTTTCATAATCTCTTCCAACTTCTTTTGAGCCTCCCTCTGGGGTTTCATAATTTCTTCTAATTCCATATGGGCTTTTATTTTAGGACTCTTTAATTCTGCCAATTCCATTTGTGCTTTTATTATAGGTCTCATTGATTCTGCTAATTCCATTTTTGCCTTTATTATAGGACTCATTGATTCTGCTAATTCCATTTGTGCTTTTATTATAGGACTCATTGATTCTTCTGAAACTAATTTTGAAACTATAGCTGGATTTACTGAAACCGAATAAATATTCATATTATTTTCTTCCTCTAAAACTTTTTCAAAAGAATTATCAAAATCTTCATATTTTATAACAGTTTTTTCTATCTTTGAATTAGTTAGGCTATTAATTTCATTATTAATCTGGTCATTAATTTTCTCAAATAGCTTTTTTGCTTTAATATAATCCTCAAAATTTATATTATGTGCATGCATAACATCATTTCTATAATTTCTAACAGCCACAAAATTATTCTTAAAATCTGGAATATTTTCTTCATTAAATAATTTATCAAAAAGCGTATTTTCTTTTAATTTACTAACACTCTCTAATATTTCCTTCTTTGTAAATTCCCAAGTTTTATCATTAATGGTAGTTTTACAAGCTTTAATAAAATCTTTATCAGAAAACAAAATATCAAATAATTTTCCGAATTCAATATTTTCTAAATTATATATTTTGGACTCAGCAGACTCTAAATTATTGATAGCTTTAATTAAATATAACAGCTCCCTAAGTTTTCTTTCAAAATCATTTACTAAAGGATATAATCTTTTATTAAAATATTCAGAACTATCATTAATAAGTACTGAAATAGGTTTTAATTCATTAACAACAATCAAATTAATTCTTGATGTTTTCTGAGCAACCTTATCATTAAAGCCTTCTATTTTATACTCAACAATTGAATAATTACACCCTTTCAATTCATCAATATGAAATTTAAAATCATGCATTTCCAAAAAATTAAATTCCTTATTATTCATTTTATCATTTTCAAATAAATATTTTAATCTCATTTCTGAATCTCCTAAATAGTGTATTATTTTTTTACGTCATACCATAGTTTGTTTAGAAAAATAATTCTTCTTTTTATTTAAAATTTAGTCTTTTTCAATTAATAGGGAAAAATCTTATTTAACAAAATTTAAAAACATATCTTATTTCGAATACTAATTATTTACAGAAAAAAGATAATGACAAATATTTAATTAAGTATATAATATATATTAGTAAAATATAATTTAAATAACAAGAGGCAAATATGTTATATGATGAATCTAAAATATATAATGAAACAATAAATCGATTGATAAAAGAGGATTATGAAGACTTTGACCAATTGGTTATGGAAAATTACTTTGGGGATATAATAGATTCTAACGAACTTACATTAATAAAAACCGATAATTTTTTTGATGCTGGGAATGATTATATTTTTTTTACATATAATAATAGAATAATTTTTGATATTGACGATGTAGAGTCTATTACAAAGTCTCAAAATAAAAATGATAATATAGAAATGTATATGATCCAAGTAAAAAACACAAATAAGCTAGATTCATTAATTCCAAATAAGTTTATAGAATTTACATCAAACTTGATAAATAAGCAAACACCTCTACATTATAATGAAGAGGTGAATTCTAAAATAATTTTTTTTAACAAATTAGTTGAAAACTATTTATTTGAGGCAAAATTTTATTTACATTACTATTATTTTTCTCGTGCTGGAAAATCTAAACTTGAAGGCGCAAAAGATTTAAATGGAAGATTTGAAACATTAAAGAAAAATAATGAATTAATTGATTTTATTGAGAAAACAACAATTAATATAGAATCAATCCACGATATAATAAATACTATAAAAAAAGATAAAACATTTAAATATACTTTTAGTCAAATTGAGAAAAGTGAAGCAGAAGTAGATGAAAATGGTAATACAACTGCTTTAATTTCACTTATACCTATAAAATCTTTTTATGATTTTATTTTGAATAAAAAAACAGAGCAAATAAATGACAAGTTGTTTGATTCAAATATAAGAGATTTTAAAGGCAGAAGTAAAGTGAACAAAAATATCACAGAATCATTAGAAAATAAAAAAAATATTAATTTTTGGTGGTTAAATAATGGAATAACAATTACTGCTGAAAATGTAGATGCTTCAAAACACGCAAAAAGAATAGAATTAACTAATCCTCAAATTGTTAATGGATTGCAAACATCTTATTCAATTTTTCAATATTTCTCTAATAATAAACCTCAACTTAATAATGAAACACGTTCTGTATTTGTTAAAATCTTAAAAGTTGATCCAACAGAGGAAGAAAAAGAATTAGAAATAATAGTTGCAACAAATAGTCAAAATGAAATTAGAGATAAAGATATACATGCAAATGATGACGTTCAAAAAAAGATTGAACTTTTTTTGCAAAGCAAAAAGAAATACTATCAAAGAAAAGATAAATATTATACAAATAGAAAATTTCCAAGAAAGGATATCATCAAGTTACCTGATATGGCAAAGTATATAAATACTATCTATTTAAAAGCTCCTTCAAATACTAGAAATAACCCTGGTAAATTATTATGTAATCCTAAATATGATTTAATATTTCAAACTTCAAATATAGCTCAAAATTATTCTAGATATTATAATGCTTATAAAATTTATGAAATAATAACTCAATACAATAAAGGCAAGATTCTTTTTGGAGAAGATGAATTTGATAAAGCAAATTTCATTCATCATATAGTTTATATTGTTCTATGTAGATATTTCAATAATATTGATTATACACCACAAGATATTGAATCTATTAATTATAAAGTAATAAATGAAAATAATGTTGACGATGCAATAAAAGACATTAAAAACACTATAAAAAATAATAATATCCCACATACTAAAATTCTAAAATCAATAAAAGAACAATCTTTTAAAAAAATGATTGACAAATATTTAATGGAAAATTTTACAAACTAAGAAAAAATTTCCCCTAAAAAAACTATTATTACTAATAATAAATAAGAAAAGCTATTTCCTATTTATATTTTTAAACTAAAGGAGCATATATATTTATGAATAATAAATTACAATTTAAATATGATTTAGAAACATATATTAGAAAAAATGGCACAAAATTTTATGAAAAGAAAAAGATTAAAATTGAAAAAATAATAACCCAAATATTAAATAATATAGATTCATTTTTTTATGCAAATGGTTATGATGAGAATTGGGAATTCAGAAAAATTGTATTTTTAAGCTCTCTAGAAGAAAAGCAAATATTACTTTTGAGTGAATTCATAGCACAAAGAAATGATTATGAATTTTTAGGAGGTATTACCATATCCAATAGTGACTCATTTCCCACTTATTCGCTTACTTTAATAAAAAAATAAATTTTAAAAAAAATAATTTGGTATTACATGATATTATTTTTTTTGTTCTAATATTCAAATTACTAATTAA
The DNA here is from genome assembly GCA_963678415.1 of Sphaerochaetaceae bacterium. Lineage (GTDB taxonomy): Bacteria > Spirochaetota > Spirochaetia > Sphaerochaetales > Sphaerochaetaceae > Pleomorphochaeta. The sequence goes on from OY782833.1 coordinate 1,322,516, forward strand.
ACTAGAAAAATAAAGCACCAAACGTCAAGTTAATAATTTTTTTTATTATAAGGAGATTCAATATGGAAGGTGTAATAGTAAAATTCAAAGAAGAACACGGTTTTGGATTTATTGAAGGTGAAGATTCCAATCAATATTTTTTTCATAAAAATAGAATTGATCAAAAATTTTTTAGCAAAAATACTGAAGGAGTTCCTCTTTTATTTAATTACTATTTATGTGATTACAAATTAGAAGAAAATATTCCAATATATTTATTGGAATTTGATCCATATGAAGGGGAAAAGGGATTAATTGCTACTAATATTAAACAAAAAAATATTATAATGAATTCAGAAGAAACTGAATTCATAGTGCAGATAACAGATCTAAAATTTGAAAATAATTATCTATCATATTATGATAATCATCCAAATAATGGAGCAATAGCTCGAAACTATGATTCTGTAGTTTGGATGAGTTATAAAAAAATTGGTGGGTATGGTAAGGGAAAAGTTGATATTAGGAGTAAAATTTTAGAAATTAATAATCGTAAAAAAATTACAACATCACTAGTAGAAAAAATATATAATAATATTCTTAATAAGAAAATAAATGTCAACAGATATAGAGATATTAATGTAAATATTCCTTCAAATATCAGTGATGTAGTATTTCGTGGGAATCAAATTGTTCACACAACAGAACAGTATCTATTAAATTTAGGAAAAGAGAAAAACCAACATAACATCAATAAATTATACTTTGATTATAACATATTGAAAATTTAATAACTGAAACAAGCTACAATAGAAAATACTTCCAAATGTTTTCTATTGCAGCTTGTATATAGTTGTAAAGAGTCAAAATATTTTGAAGAAATATCTTATGGTTATTAATGATTTTTTTATTCTTTTGAAAATTGAATATTCTCAATAATAATGGTTTCAATTACCAAGGTGAATTCTTTATGTTATTTTTCTTCTTTATCAACAAATCAACAATAGATATGAACAACTTAGGAAAAAACTCTGTTATTAACTCGTTCGAAATAAAATATTTAATTTCTCAAACAAATAAGTTTTATTTTTAATTATTATAAATAAGATTTTATTATAGTTTGCTAATCTTCATATTATTTTTCCTATGAACAATTTAACAATTCATTTAAATAAAAAAAACAAACCTCATAATTGAGATTTGTTAGTGCCGAAGACGAGACTTGAACTCGTACGTCCAAAAGGACAAGGGATTTTAAGTCCCTTGTGTCTACCAATTCCACCACTTCGGCGATGTATTTAAACTATCAAAAAACGGTTTTTGCGTCAACTAGTTTTATAAAAAAAAACAGTATTTTTTAGCTATATATATTAAATCGTTTTCTGACCAATAATTACAACAAAAAACAATATAGAAAAAATATTTTAAAATTAATTATCCATAAAAAATAATATATAAAATTTAAAAATTTTGTAAAATTTCATTAAAAACTTAGATATTACAAGCTTTTTGGTAAAAAAAATTCACCATATAAAATTTAATCTATATGATGAATATTAACTTTTAAGTTATAAAATATTTTTAGTCATTTTTTACAATCATATCTGAATTTTCTGCAACAGCATAAGTACAAACTATATCACCTGTTACATTATTCATTGTTTCAAACATATCCAATATTGGATTAATACCTAAAGCAAGACCAACGATAATTGCAATTTGACCTGGTTGTAATCCCATGTTTTGTAAAATGATAAATAATAACATTAAAGATCCACCAGGAACACCACCAGCACCTATTGATGCTAATACTGTAGTAATAACTAAAACAGTTAAACCAACAAAACCTAAATTTACCCCAAACATGTTAGCAGCTAATACAGCAAAGAATGGTAAGTGAACACATACACCATCCATGTTAATAGTTGCACCTAAAGGAAGAGCAAAGGAAGATAAGCTAGAATCAACATTTATTTCTTCTTCAGCTACTTTAATTGATACAGGTAAAGTTGCTGCAGAGCTTCTTGTTACAAAAGCGGTTAAAGGAGCTTCTTTAATCTTAAATAATAATTTATAAGGATTCTTTCTTACAAATATAAAAATCATTGCAGGATAAACAACAAAAATCATAAATAGAATTCCAACAATAACACCAACAGTTAAGGATACATAAGGTCCAAATAATGCTGAGCCATAGTTTGCAAAGTTACAAGATGTTAATGCAAATACACCGAAAGGTGAATAAGCTAATACCCAGTCAACAATTGTGAAAACACCTTCTTGAGCGGTTTGTGTTAAATCTAAGAATAAAGTAATATGCTTTTTTGATTTCTCAGAAGTTTTTGGATTATCCATATTCAACTTAAGAGCTAAACCAAATGCAATCGCAAATACAATAATTGCCAAAAAGTTTCCATTAGCTAAAGATTCAAAAGGATTCTTAAACATATTTAAAAATACTTCTGTTAAAGCTCCTGTTGTTGAAACACTAACCTCTTCTACTGCTGTACCTGTAGTAATTAAACTATTCCATACATCAATATTTGAGCTACCTGGATTAAATATTGTAGCTAATAAAGAACCAACAACAGCTGCAACCAATGAAGTTGCAAAATACCAAATAATTACTTTTAGTCCAATTTTTCCAAACTTACCTGTAGGAAGGGAAGCTGCCCCAGAAACAAGTGATAAGAAAATTACTGGAACTACAACCATTTTTAACATGGATACTAAAACGTTACCAAAAGGGGAAACGACTTTAACATATCCATTTACATTCATGTTAGATAACCATAGAATGACCCCCACGATCAAACCAGCTATAAACCCAATAATAATCTTCATTACCAAATTTTTTTTCATATATTTCTCCCATATAAATTTGATAAAGACATTATTATTTATTTTTTGTTACAAAACAAGCAAAAAAAGGAAAATTGCAACAAAAAGTTGCCAAATAAAAACTGTTTGCAACAAAAATTTACATTTTATAATAAATTTGTTATTTATTTAAGGAATCCTTTCACAATATATTTCTCAGCATCTTCTTCATTTAAGCCAAGAGTTTGCAGTTTTTCTATTTGTTGTTTCGAAATTCTACCAATTGCAGCTTCATGAACAAGTGTTGCATCAGGATGATTTGCAATTAAAGCAGGGATTGCTATTGCAACACCTTTATCTTCTAATATTGCATCACACTCACTATGACCAGTACATTTGCTGTTTCCTGTAATATTACTTCTTAGAGTTTGTTTTGAATTACCTTTTGCAACAGATCTAGAAACAATATTAACACTAGAATTATCACCAACAGCTTCAACATCAAACAAACTTATAGCTTCTTGATTATCTTTTGTTAAAATTCTCTCATTAACATCTAATTTAGCATTCTCTTTTACGATTGCTTTTGTTTCTCTCTTAGTATAATTAACTCCATCTAATTGGATAGAATCCATATAGAAAGAAGCATCTTTATCTAAAAATATTTCTGTAACAGGGGAAATATCTTTTTGGGCAGAGCTACCCTCACCTAAATGTTTTTCATAGTATTTAACTTTTGCATTTTCGCCAATAAAAAATCTATGAATACCATTATGAATTGATTTTTCTTTACCATCGGTGTGAAGGGCACACCCAGCTTGAATTACTACATCAGCACCAGCTTCAATATAGAAATCATTTTTTACTATATCTGTAATATTACTTTTACTGATAACAGCAGGGATATAAACTTTCTCCCCTTTTGCCCCAGCTTTTACATATATATTAATACCACTTTTATCTTCCATATCTTCAATGGTAACATTCTTAATATTTTGTCTTTGGCAAGAAGAACAGTTCTCTCTTACATTAACTGCAGCATTTGTAAAATCTATATCACCATATAATTTTCTTAATAAACTCATTGTTTTTTCTAACATTATATTACTTCCTTCTTAACACAGCCGTCACAATTATAATCTTTATCCTTAGCAATTAATGTAGGTAAAATATCTTCTGTTCTACCTGTTCTTTGGATTTGGCCTTTATTAATTACTAAAATATAATCTGATAATTCTAAAATCTTTTCTTGGTGAGAAACAATAATTATTGTTTTCTTTTGACTCTTAAGTTTCTCAAAAATCGCTAACAATTCTTTAAAACTCCATAAATCAATACCAGCCTCAGGTTCATCAAAAATAAATAACTGAGTATCTTTTTTAGCTAAAACACTAGCAATCTCAATTCTTTTTATTTCTCCACCTGATAATCTATCATCTAAATCTCTATCTAAATAATCTAAAGCACACAAACCAACTTGTGCTAATAAACTACTTAAACTCTTATAATCAGAATTTCCACTTGATAGAGTTAAGATATCTCGAACAGTTAAACCTTTAAAATATATTGGACTTTGAAAACCATAAGAAATTCCTCTTTGGGCTCTTTCACTTATAGATAAATTAGTTATATCTTTTCCTCTAAAGGTAATTTTACCAGTATCAGTTGGATATAAGCCTGTAATTATCTTTCCTAAAGAAGTTTTCCCACCACCGTTCGGACCAGTTAATAAATAAATATTCCCTTTTTCAAAAGAATAATTAACATCCTTTATAATTGATTTCCCATCAATTTCATAATTTATATTTTTAAGATTTAACATAAGATCTCCTACCAATTAGGCATGCCTAACTTTTCCTATAAAAGATACTACCTCAAAAAAATAAAGTCAATAATTCCTATATAATTAATAGGGATTATTTTTACATCTTCTATATTTATCAAATAATTACTATACTCTTTTTAAGAGTAAAATTATGGCAAAAATAAATAAAGAAAAAAGAAATCAAATATTAAAAGAAGCAACAATTGATAATCTAGGATATGTAGATTCACATGCACATCTTAGTGAAATTATGAAAAAAGAAGTTGATTTCAAGCCCTTATTAGAAAAACTTAAAGAGCAAAATTACTTAATTCTAGATATAGCAATTGAAGCTGATGATATAAAAAATAGATATGATTTATTAAAAGATTATAAAAACATATATTTTAGTACTGGAGTTGGGCCTTGGGGTGTAAAAACAAGAAAAGAAGATAATTCCAGTTTAATAAATATATTAAAAGAAAATATTAATAATTATCCTATTAAAGCCATTGGTGAAATTGGCTTAGATAACTATTGGAATTATGGAAGCCCAGAATTACAAGAAGATTTATTTATAAAGCAAATTGAATTAGCTAATGAATATAATTTACCAACTCTTATACATAATAGAGAAGCTGATGAACAAACACAAAATATTATAAAAAATTATAATTTTAATAAAAATGGAATTATTCATTGCTTTTCTGCAACCAAAGAATTTGCAAAAATTGCTTTAGATAAAGGATTTTATATTTCTTTTGCTTCAACTATTACCTATAAAAAAAATGATGAATTAAGAGAAATTCTAAAATATATTCCTAATGATAAATTATTGTTAGAAACAGATGCCCCCTATTTAAGCCCAGAACCTTTTAGAGGAAAAACAAATACCCCTCTATTAATACCTTTAGCATATAAAAAAGCTGCTGAAATTAGAAAAACTTCGGTAGAAGAGATCTGTACAAATGTAAGAAGAAATTTACTAACCCTACTTGATTGTCCTGTAATTTAGTTTCCAATACTAAATCTGGTTTTATATCAGATTTAACTAGTGGGGTTAAATCTTCATAAATAATATAATGTACAGAATTTAATGGTACACTTAAGGCCTGATAAGCTTCAAAATTATAAATAATATTATTATCGACTTTATTAAAATATGAAATTAAAGAACTACCTGTTGAAACTACTTCAACATTTTCCATTTTGTTAAGTTTATCTACAATATCAAAAGCTCTTTGTTCTAATTCATTTCCTTTTAATTCAATAATATTTAAATTATCATTATTAAAAGCCTTTTCAAAAACATTTGCTTTAGTAGAACTAGATGGCCAATTTAAACTATAAATTAAAAAAACAGTTTTATTCTCTTTTTCTAATGCTTTAGCTAATTTTTCATAACCACTTAAATAATCTATTTTTACAGAATCATCGATTTTGATTAATGTATTATTTTCAAATTTAATATTGTCATCAAAACTCATTAACATTGAAATATAAGGAGATAAAATTATTGTTGCATTTTCTTTATAATCATAATCAACCCACTCTCCATTATTAAATTCATCAACTACATATTTTACTCGTCTATTATTTAATAAGGCATTATATTTTAATTTACTTTTTTGATACCTAATTGTTGTTTGATAATAAATTGAATCACTTACAAAATATATAGGGGACCTAGTAATATAAAACAACTCAAGCATCAAATATAATAAAGTTATTATGACAAGAGGAACAATAAACAACTTTTTTTTTCTTAATTTCATAAAAAAACAGTATCAAGAGTAAATTCATTGGTCAATAGTTAGTCAATGTTGTTGACCGAAACGCAACAAAAATATAACATTGTACTGAAAACAAAACCAAATAAACAAGGAGCAAACAATATGACTTCTTACAAGGACCTAGGTCTAGTAAACACAAAAGAAATGTTTAAGAAAGCTGTAAAGGGTGGCTACGCTATTCCAGCTTACAACTTCAATAACATGGAACAGTTACAAGCAATTATTCAAGCTTGTGTAGAAACAAAATCACCTGTTATCTTACAAGTATCAAAGGGTGCTAGAGATTATGCTAACATCAATCTACTAAGAAACATGGCACGTGGTGCAACAGAATATGCTAATGAACTTGGCTATGATATTCCAGTTGTTCTACACTTAGACCATGGTGATAGTTTTGAAACATGTAAAGAATGTATTGATAATGGATTCTCATCAGTAATGATTGATGGTTCTCATTTTCCATATGAAGAAAACATTGCATTAACTAAGAAAGTTGTTGAATATGCACATAAATTTGATGTAACAGTTGAAGGTGAATTAGGCGTTCTAGCTGGTATTGAAGATGATGTTGTTGCAGAACATTCAACATATACACAACCTGAAGAAGTAATTGACTTCGTAAGCAAAACAGGTGTTGATTCTTTAGCAATTTCAATTGGTACAAGCCACGGTGCTAACAAATTTAAACCTGAACAATGTACTCGTAATGAAGAAGGTATCTTAATTCCACCTCCACTACGTTTCGATATCTTAGCTGAAATCGAAAAACAACTTCCTGGTTTCCCAATTGTACTTCACGGTTCTTCTTCTGTTCCTCAAGAATTTGTTAAGATGATTAACGAAAATGGTGGTGCATTAAAAGACAGCGTTGGTATTCCTGAAGAACAACTAAGAAAAGCTGCAAAGAGTGCTGTATGTAAGATCAACATCGACAGTGATGGTAGACTTGCAATGACTGGAACAATTCGTAAAGTTATGAATGAAAAACCTGGCGAATTTGACCCAAGAAAATATCTTGGTCCAGCTCGTGCTGCTTTAAAAGAAATGTACATGAATAAGAACAAAAATGTTCTTGGTAGTGCTAACCAAGCATAGTTCAAAAAACTTACATTTAAGCCACTCCAATGCAAAAAGGAGTGGTTTTTTTAATATTTTTCATAACAAAACTACTTACATGGCTTTGACTCAATTAAATTGCTATGTTAGTATAGCAAAAGATACCAACTTTATATTGGTAAATTCTTCAAAATTAAAAAAGTGTTTTATAAAATAATACACAAGGAGTTAGATGGCTATAAAGGATTTACGGATTAATAAACAAATCCGTGCGAAGGAAGTTTTTGTAATTGACGCAGAAGGTACACAAAAGGGTGTAATGAAAACATATGATGCAATAAATCTTGCTGAAGAAATTGGTTTAGATTTAGTAGAAGTTTCCCCAAACGCAAGGCCGCCTGTATGTAAAATACTAGATTTTGGAAAATATCGCTACGAACAAGAGAAACGTTTACGCGAAGCAAAGAAAAATCAAACTATCATTAAAATGAAAGAAATTAGAATGCAACCAAAGATTGAACGTCATGATTTGGTAACTAAAAGTAAATTTATTGCTGATTTCTTAAATGATGGTAACAAAGTTAAAGTTTCTATTCGTTTTAGAGGAAGAGAACTAGCTCATACAGAATTAGGAAAAGTTGTTTTAGACAAGATTCTTAACGAATTGACAGAAATGGAAATTAATTATAACATGGACCGACGTCCGATGATGGAAGGCAAAATGATGAGTATGATCATTAGCCCTCAAAGACCAAAAAAGAAATAAGCGTTCGTTGAACGTAAAAATAAAATGCAGCTTCAGGGGGATCTTGTTCCCTGTAGGCGCAAAAGAGGTACAAAATGCCAAAAATGAAAACAAGAAAATCCGCTGCTAAACGGTACAAAGTTACAGGTAGTGGTAAAGTTCGCTATAAAAAGCAAGGACTTCGCCATATTCTCACTAAAAAGACCACAAAACGTAAAAGAAGTTTACGCCATAGTGGTATTCTAAGCGAATCAGAAGCAAAGAAAGTAAAAGTTTTGCTTCCATATAACTAAGAGAGAGGTGGGAAAAAATGCCAAGAGCAGTAGATGGAACAAAACGTAAAGACAGAAGAAAAAAGATCCTAAAACAAGCTAAAGGATATTACGGTCGTAGAAGCACAAACAATCGTGTTGCAAAAGATGCAGTTGCAAAAGCTGGTCAATATGCATACCGCGGTCGTAAAGAAAAGAAAAGAGATTTCAGAAAATTATGGATTGCTAGAATTAATGCTGCAGTTCGTGCTGAAGGAATTTCTTATTCTCAATTTATTCATGGCTTAAATAAGGCTGGTATTGCTATCAATCGTAAAGCTTTATCAAACATGGCTATCGAAGACAAAGCATCTTTCAAGAGCCTTGTAGATACAGTTAAGGGTGTTTTAGCAAATTAATCGATGGAGGTATCGATGGACGCAAAATTACTCAAATCCAATATGTCAAAACTCGAAGAAAAAGTTTTAAAAACTAAAGCTTTTATCGATGTACTAAATAAAGATAAATTAGCTCTTCAAGAAAAAAATTCTGAATTAACTTTGGATATTGAAAAAGTTCAAGAAGAATTTAATAATCTTAAAGAAATTCATGAGCAATTAGTTGAAGAACATAATAAGCTTAAGATGGATTATACATTCGCTAATAGTAGAGTTGAAGAATTAGAACAATATGTTGATGAATATAAAGATAATTCTGAACAATTGGCTCAAAGTATTGCTAGATCTCTCGATACCCTTGAAGATATTGAGGGACTTGAAGAAATAGAATTAATGGACAATCTTAATGAAGAATTAAGTGCAGCTGAAGACTATACCACTGGTAGTGCCTTAGAAAGCGAACTTCTTGATTTAGAAGATTTGGACAATAATTAATTCAAATTCCCCAATCTTTTGATTTACAAAAATTAATCCTTTAAGGAAAATATAAGACGGACTTTTAGTTCGTCTTTTTTTTCAATTCTTGATTAGAAAAAGAGTTAAATATTATTTGCTCTACCCCCCTTGAAACATATTGAACTTTTGTTTATTCTCCCTTTTGTAAAAGCGTATTAAAGCCTTTAAACTTTTACAATCATAGTGTACAATTTGTATGCATTAGTTTTGATTAATTAGTGATGTGGATGAGAGCGCAAGTCTCTTGGCTCAACTTAAATCATTGGGAAGCGGAATAGCTATTTTGCATTGCTCCCTCCTTTGTTGGGAACAGAATTTATAGCTCAACTAGTTTCCCCCTTGAACTTTTCAGGTTCAAGAGCGAGCTCTATCCGCATCACATTCTTATATTTCCGAGGAATAATAATGGATAAAAATGAAAGATTAAATGGTATAGTATATATTACTTTACCTGAAAGTTTTAAAAAACAAATTGACGGTTTTAAATTAGACCCAGCAATCCCAATTCCAGTACAACTTGAAGAGGGAAAAACTTCTGTAGATATTGAAGATATTACAATAGAAAGAATAGTTGCAGGAATGATAAAAATTGTAGCTTGGGATACTAAAAATAGTCACTTTGATTATTATAGAGAATTCATTCAAGCTGCACAAAGTGATGCAGTAAATCAATTAAACGTAGCTGCAATCGCAAAAGAAAAAGCTCAAGACTACGCTTTTAGTGAAGAATTATTTATTGCTGTTAACAATCTTGCTCCTCAACCTGCTACTTTCATTAATCTTGCAACCCATTATTCAACTCAAGCCAGCAAATTAAAAGATTCTTCTTCTACTGAGTATGACTATTTCCAACAAAAAGCTTTTGATACTTTAAATGAAGGTTTAGAAAAATTCAAAGACAATCCTGATTTACTTTGTGAAATTGGATATTTCCATGTATTCCAAAACAATATTGAATCTGCAAGAGAATATTTAGAAAAATATCTTAAAGAAGCAGAGAAAGATGATAAAAGAATTGATCAAGTAAAAAAGATCTTAAGCGATATTAATGAAAAAATCAGCGATGATTCTAAATTACTAGAGGCTTATGATCAAATAAACCTTTCTAATGAAGATAAAGCAATTGAATTACTTGATGATTTCATAAAGAAAAATCCTGATGTTTGGAATGCACATTTCTTCAAAGGTTGGGCATTAAGAAGACAAGGTAAATTTACAGAAGCAAAACCTAATTTCTTAGAAGCTCTAAAACTTGGTGAATGCAATAGTGAAATTTATAATGAACTAGCAATATGTGCACTAGAAGAAGGTCAAAGAGAATTAGCTTTATTCTACTTAGATACTGCAATAGATCTAGAGCCAGAGAGCATTACATTATTAACAAACTATGCTCTATTAAATCTTGAAGATGAAAATTATGATAAAGCTAGATACTTACTAGAAAAAGCTAGAGTTGTAGATGAAAAAGATCCTTTAGTTATTCATTTAATTGAAAAATATACAGAAGCAACTGGAGAGAAAATTTCAGAACAGCCTATCAATGAAGAAGTAGTAGAAGATTTAAAACTAGAAGAACATGAACACGATCATGACCATGAACATGACCATGAAACTTTTGAAAATTAATAATTAAAAAGGTAATCTTATGCAATATATTAGCCATAGTACTGAAGAAACAATTGAGATTGGTAAAAAAATTGGTGAAATGTGTAAAGCTGGCACTGTAATTTCTCTTAGAGGAAGCTTAGGTGCTGGTAAAACAGTTATAGCAAAAGGAATTGCTAAATACTTAAAAATTGATGAGGCAATTGTCTCCCCTACTTTTACAATAATTCAAGAATATAATGGTACATTACCCTTATATCATATGGATTTATATCGCATATCAGGTTGTGATGAATTTGAGATGCTTGGTGGTGAAGAAATGCTCTATGGAAATGGTATTACTTTAATTGAGTGGTCAGAAAAAATTGAAGAAATGCTACCAGATGAAACAATTTTCATTGATATAGATATCCAAGAAAACTTAGATAGAATAATCACCATTACAAATATAAACGAGGAATAAAAAATGAACATTTTGGCTGCAGATACAAGTACAACAACTTTATATTTATGTTTATTAACAGATACTACTAAAACCTCTTTAGCTCTATCTGGAGGACTACAACATAGTGAAAATTTAGTCCCAAAAATAATTGAATTAACAAAAAATCAAAATTTAAAACTTACTGATTTAGATTTATTAGTTTGTACTAAAGGCCCAGGTTCTTTTACTGGTTTAAGAATTGCAATGAGTGCATTAAAAGGAATTAGTCTTGCTAGTAATATTCCATTAGTAGCAATTGAAACCAACAAATTATTAGCTAGTACAGTTTCATATTTTAATGGAACTATAATGAGTGCTATTGATGCTAGAAAAAAAAGATTCTATATCTCTCTATTTAAAAACACTGAAAGATTAACTAAAGATTTAGATATAGACGAAAATGAAACAATTGAACTAATAAAAGATGAAAAGAATATCTTAATTACAGGTCCTGATTCACAAAAATTCTATGATAAACTAATTAAGGCTGGACTTATAGAAAAACTTCCAAATCTTGAAGTTTCTGTAGATAATTCAAAATATGATTTAGGCTACCATCTAGCTGTATTAGGAAAAGAAGAATTTGAAAAAAATGGAGCTGCTCCTTTTGGTTTTGGACCAAGCTATATAAGAAAAAGTGATGCTGAAATTGCTCTTGATAAGAAAATAGCTGAAGCAAATTAATATTCTTTAAATAGAAACTCATATCATTTATAGTTCTGTGACTTTGTAACTTTCTTTTTAACCTTGCTTTAGTTATTATATAACTATAAAATATTCACGAGGTTTAAAATAATGATAAAGACAGATATTTTAATAATTGGTGGCGGAGCCGCAGGTCTTGCTGCTGCCCAATATGGCGCTAGAGCTGGAAGAACAGTACATGTTGTAGAAAAATTAGCAACAGGTGGTCAATTCATGTATATAGATATGATTGAAAACTACCCTGGCCTTGAACCTATTTCAGGTTTTGAAGTTGCTGCTAGAATGCAAAAACAAGCTGAAAACTTTGGCGCAAACTTTATTTACGATGAATTTGTTTCTTTTGAAAAAAAAGATAATAAATTCTATGTTAAATTAAAAAATGATACAGCAGAAGCTCAAGCTTTAATCTGGGCTACAGGAGCTGAGCACAGACATCTTGATATTCCTGGTGAAGAAGAATTTTCTGGAAAAGGAGTATCTTATTGTGGAACCTGTGATGGTCCTTTCTTTAGAGGCAAAAAAATAGTTGTAATTGGTGGTGGTGATACAGCACTAACAGATGCTATTTATTTAAGTAAACTTTCTGATGATGTTACAATTGTTCATAGAAGAAACAGATTTAGAGCTCAAGCAAATCTAGTAGAACAAGTTGAAGAGAGCAAAATAAAATTAGAACTAGAATATAAACCTATTGAAATAATCGGAAGTGAAAAAGTAGAAGCAATAAAATTAGAAAGCACAAAAGATGGCAGTACAAAAACTTTAGAAACTGATGCAGTATTTATTTTTGCTGGCATGCTTCCTCAAACAGATTTATTAGACAAATCTCTACTTGATGATTGGGGATATGTTAAAACTAATGGTTCAATGGAAACTTCTCTAAAAGGCTTCTATGCTATTGGGGATGTAAGAGATACTCCATTTAGACAAGTAATCACTGCTGCAAGTGATGGAGCAATTGCTGCACACCAAGCTTCAGAATATATTGATGAATTAAATCACAATAAATACTAAAATTATAACAAATATAAAGCTCCTCTTTGCATAAATGTTTGCAGAGAGGATTTTTGTTATTCAAGTAACAATTTCTTACAGATTACTAATATTTTTTTCTTTTAGATTTAATTTTATTTCTTGATTTTAATATTAATGCAAGTATAATATAAAATATGAATATTTTAATGATTACAAGCGAAGCTGTACCTTTTTCAAAATCTGGAGGGCTTGCAGATGTTGCAAGTGCCTTATCAATTGCCCTAGCTAACTTAGATAATAGGGTTTCAATTCTAATGCCAGCTTATGGCTTTATCGATTTAAAAGAGTTTTCAAAACCAATTACTGAATTTGAAGTTGAATTAAATTCAAAGAAAGAAAAGATTTCAATAGTTAAAAAAACTTTAAAAAATGTCGACTATTATGCATTAATCCATCCATACTTTTCCCAACGAAAAGGTATTTATGGAGATACTTCATTCACTCCATATGCTGATAATTTTGAAAGATACATGTTATTATCAAAATCAGTTTTTCCACTCTGTAAAGAGCTTGATTTGAAAATTGATATTTTACATGCTCACGATTGGACAGCAGGTCTTGTACCATATCTTTTGAAGCAATCAAAAGATAAATATTTTAGTAAATGCAAATCTGTATTTACAATTCATAATCTTGCTTATCAAGGAGTTTTTTCAAGACTTGAAGCATTAAAAGCTTCAATTAAACTTGATGAAGAGATTTTTGAAGGCAATTCTGTTGATAAAAAAATTAATATGCTAAGAGCTGGATTAATATATAGTGATTATATCACTACAGTAAGTCCAACTTATGCAAAAGAAATCCAAACTAAAGAATTTGGTTGTAATTTAGATCATATACTTAAAGAACGTCAAAGTGATTTATTTGGTATAATCAATGGAATAGATTATGACGAATGGAATCCAAAAACTGATGAATTCTTTACTACCCATTATACTGATCAAGATCTTAGTGGAAAAAAAGAATTAAAAAAAGAAGTTCAAAAATTATTTAACCTTGAAGTTAATGAGAATATTCCTTTAATCAGTATGATTTCTAGATTTGCAGAACAAAAAGGTTTCTATGAACTATTAGATGGCGAAAATGCTTTAGAAACAATTGTAAAGAACGAAGATGTTCAAGTACTTATAATTGGAACTGGAGATGAGAATATACAAAACAGATTAACTGAATTAAGTGAAAAATATGATAACTTGTCAGTTAATATTATGTTTAGTAACAAATATGCACACATGGTTGAAGGAGCAAGTGACTTCTTTTTAATGCCAAGCAGGTATGAACCATGTGGGTTAAATCAATTATATTCTCTACGATATGGTACCTTACCAATAGCAAGAAAGACCGGTGGATTAGCTGATTCTATATTTGATATTGGCGAATATCCCAATGAAGGTACTGGATTTTTATTTTCTCAGCTAAAAAGCCATGATATAATAGAAACAATAAGAAGAGCTTTAAACATTTATTATAATGATAAAAAGACATTAAACGACATGATAAAACAAAGTATGAACTCTGACTTTACTTGGAACAAATCTGCTTTGTCTTATCTTAAAATCTATTCAAAGGGGTTATCATGAAAAAACAGGAAGCACTAGCTATCATTCTAGGTGGAGGTAAAGGCACAAGACTTTATCCTCTAACAAAAGATAGAGCTAAGCCAGCAGTACCTTTTGCAGGTAAATATAGACTTGTTGATATTCCAATTTCAAATTGTATCAACAGTGATATTATGCAAATATATTTACTTACACAATTCAATTCTGCTTCGCTTCATAATCATATTAACAATACTTATAAATTTGATACTTTCACTCAAGGATTTGTTGAAATCTTAGCAGCAGAACAAACCTATCATAGTGAAACTTGGTATCAAGGAACAGCAGATGCAGTAAGAAAAAATTTAATCCATTTCAAAGATACAAATGCTGAATACTATCTAATCCTTTCTGGCGACCAATTATATAGCATGGATTTCCATAGTATGATTGAAAAGCATAAAGCTTCTGGTGCTGAATTAACTATTGCAGCAAAACCTATTTCCAGAGCTCAAGCTACTGGCCTTGGAATTATTGGAACAGATGAAAATGGTCAAATTACTAAATTTTTAGAAAAACCTGCTGATGATTTAGACATATCTGAATATAAAACACCTAATGCTTTAATGCAAAATGAACTAGGTAAAGATGTAAATTCTACTAATGAATATTTAGCAAGCATGGGTATCTACATTTTCAACGCTAAAACAATGACTGAAGTGCTTGATAATGATTTAACTGACTTTGGTAAAGAAATTATTCCAGATGTAATAAAAACTAGAAAAGTTAATGCTTATCTATTTGATGGATTCTGGGAAGATATTGGAACAATAAAAGCTTTCTTTGATACAAACTTAAACTTAGCTTCTATGACTCCAGAATTTAATTTCTATGATGAAGATATGCCAATATATACTCATAGAAGACATTTACCAGCAACAAAAGTTAATTTCTGTAATATAAGTAATTCACTTACAAGTGAAGGATCAATTATTACAAATGCATATATTGTTAATTCTATTATTTGTGTTAGAACAATTATAGAAAGTGGCGCTTCCCTTGATAGTGTTTATTGTATGGGTGCTGTGGCTTACGAAACTCCAGATGATAGAAAAGAAAACAATAAAAAAGGTATTCCAAATATTGGAATAGGTAGAGGCACAATTATTAAAAGAGCTATTATTGACCAAAATGCTAGAATTGGTAATGGTTGTAGAATTGGTGTTGATGATCTACCAAGAGAAGATGTAGACAAAGAAATGTATTCTATTAGGGACGGTATTATCGTTATTAGAAAAAATGCCATTATTCCCGATAATACAGTCATTTAAATATTATACATTCTGTGAGGTTGCAATTTGCAACCTCTTTTTTTTATAAATATTTATTTAAAGTTTCTAATAAAACATCTGTTTCAATCGGTTTTTTCAAATGAGAATTAAAACCTTTTTCAATACTCTTTTGTTTATCTTTTTCAAAGACATTAGCACTTAATGCAATTATCACTATTGATTTTGAGTCTTTTCTATCCAAATTTCTAATCTGTTTAGTTGCTTCTAATCCATTTAATTCAGGCATCATAATATCCATCAATATCATATCAAATTCTTTTTCAACTGAATTAGAAAAGATTTCTACAGCTTGTTTTCCATTCTCAGCAAGAACAGTTTCTATACCTAAATTATTTAAAATAGTTTGAATTATCATAGCATTAACTTTATGATCTTCAGCAATTAATATTTTTTTATTTACGAATATTTTTTTCTTTGGAACAGTTTTTTTATTTTTATTTTGCTCTAAATACTGTTCCTCTGAAATAACTGTTAAAGGTAATTTTATTGTTACTTTTGTGCCTTTCCCTAATTCACTCTCTAAAGAAATTTTACCATCTAGTTGTTTTACTAAATTTGCACATATAGCTAAACCTAGGCCTGTACCACCTTCAGTATCACTTAATGAATTTTTCTCCCTAGTAAAAGGCTGAAATACTTTTTCAACAAAATCTTTACTTATACCTACTCCATTATCTTCTATTGTATGAACACTAAATAAATTACCATCCTCTTCAATGTTCTCAACTGTATAAATTACTTCTCCATTAATAGGAGTATACTTAATAGCGTTATTTAAAACATTTAAAAGAATTTGGTGCAATCTTAATTTTTCTAAAACTTGATAACGATAATATTTACCTTTTTGATTAAATACAAAATTAATATTCTTATTTGAAGCTTGAGTTTTTATAATAGTAATAATCATTTTATAAAATTTTTCAGTATCGATTGGTTCTGGATTAATCTCTACTTGCCCCATTTCAATTTTGTTCATATCCAAAATATCATTCATAAGACCTAATAAATAAGTTCCAGCTTCATTAATTTTATTAAAATAATCATTATTATCAATTTTATCATTATTTATTCCGATTTCAGATAATCCTAAAATTGCACTTAATGGAGTTCTAATTTCATGGCTCATCCTAGATAAGAAATAATCTTTTGCAGTAGCTGCTTGTTTTGCTTGAACTAAAGCTTCCTTTAATACTAATTCATCTTTTATAGTAGCCAAAATCTCATGTGTAACATTTTCTTCCATAATTAAAATAAATGGACTCTCTTTTTCTGTTTTAACAAAATGACATCTTCTATATGTAACCATATTACCATGATCAGAAATCCTATAAGTAAAGCTAAAAGTATTTTTATACTTAATTTCTTTTCTAACATTTTCAATAGCAACTTGACTTAATAAATATTCTCGATCTTCAGGATGAACATATTTATCAGCAAAAGCTTCCCATTCTAATTTATAGATTCGATTAGGATTTGCCTTATTAGTAACATCAATAAGTTGAGTTTGGAGAATGGACATCTGAGAATTTAATACATTTACATAAGCTAAATAAACAAATTTTGTATTATATATTGCTTCTATAGATAAATTTAATATTTTTCTCTGTGTAATATTATATATAAATGAGAATGCAATAATTTCTTTAGTTTTTAAATCCAAGAAAAGTTTTAAAATGTTGGAAATATATAAAACAGTATTATCATTTGTAATAATTTCATATTCAAATTCTAAAACTCTCCTACCCATTTCATAATTTTCTAACAAATATTCAGGAGAAAATCTCTCATATATTAATTGTTTCCCTTCAACAATAACTCCAACTTTCAAGAAAGAATCAACCATATCTTTTATTGAAGGGCCTTTTCTGTTATTTAATTCTTTATATTCTTCAGCAACATTACAATTTATAACAATATTTCTAGAAACATTCATCTCAGCCATAGCCATCAGACCAGTTCTATTATCTAAGGTTTTCTTTCTTTCTATTTCAAACCATTTTTCTGAAGCCTTAGCATCATCTATATTTTCAACTGACACCCAAGCATTTGTAGGAATACCAAAAGTATTTTTAAAACAAGTAAAATTGATTTTAATCCAGGTATAAGCACTCTCTCTTGTAGGAAAGACTCTTATTTCACATATTACTTCATTATCTCCAGCTCTAACTTTTTCTATAGCTTGAGAAAAAGTTTTTATATCATCGTAATAAATCATATTCCTAGATATAAAAATTTCAGAAGCATTTTCAATTGGTTTACCATAAAAATAATAATCTAAAACTAAATCTGTATAACTAGTAACTCTATCATTTTCAATATCATAATCCCAAACTGAAATAGCACATTGTTTTAAAGCATTTTTAAACTTTAATTCTACAGTTTTTAACTCATTAATATCTGTAACACTAACTAGAATTTTATCTTGATTTATAGATTCATCATAAATTTTTGTACAAACTAACTTCATCCAAACAGGAGTAGTACGATTATATGCAATAGGTAAAATTATTGAACAAGATCCACTATCTCTTACAATCTTTATTGCATTTTGTATTATTCCAAAATAATCAATTGAAACTATCTTTTTTGTTCTAACAAATGCAAAAAAGTGTTCTATTTCTCTATTAGTACCTTCTGAAAAATTATTATTAATTAATATTGCTTTATCTTGATCAGGAAAGAAATAAAATAATTTAATCCCTTCACTATCTAAGATATTTTTATAAAAGGTATTAACAGCTATAATCTCTCTTGATTTTTTTTCTTTTTGGTTAAATAACTCTGTAAATTTTGAAATAATACTATCACTAATTAATATTCCTAATAATGAAAAAAGTGAAAAAGCAATTAAAAATAGGAAATCACCATAACTTCCATACACATATTGTTTATCAATTAATTCAATAACCATAATTAGAATTACAAATAAATAATTTAAGAAAACTTTATTAATCAGCATAAAATTCGAAAAGATTAAAAGCAATGCAATTTCGATTATATAAAAACCAATTGATAATACTGAGAGATGAATAGGCACAAAAATCAGTAAATAAATAAAATATATAACAAGAGTAATACTTATAAAGGTATTTTTATTTATTTGTTTCTTTCTTGAAATTAAACAATAAACTATATAGAGAATTAACAAGCATGTAGCCATAACTATTTTGCTTGAAAAAATTGTATCAACAATGTAAGAATAACTGAAATTAACAATTTCAATAAAAATTAAGAAAATATATAAACTTTTTAAGTTAAAGATATCTTTAATTAGTCTATTTTCATTTTCTACCATATATTTATAAATACCTCTTATAAGTAATATTTTAAAGCAACTTTTATGTAATAACAAGTTTTATAATACTAAATGAAAATATTATCTTTAACTGAGCCTACTAATATTGGATAGGGCGATTTTAATTGCTTTAGAGATTTAACAACTTTAATATCTACTAAATCACATTGGTTAAATAATAAAACAGCCTTATGTTTTTTCTCTATTCCTTTTAATAAGCCTTCTTCATTATCAATTAACTTTTGATAATAATTACAATCAACTATCTCAGTCGAAGTTTCACCCATACAAACATTTGCTGCCATATCGCCATAGCTTGAAAGCCCAACTATAGCAATAATAGAAGTCATATCTTCTGTAATAACAGGATCTCTATCACTATGAATTTTACAAGGCAAACATCTAGCTCCATCTGCCTCAAAAATAACTACATCATATTTCTTTGTTATTATTGATAAGATTTCACTTCTTGGAGATATTGCTTTTTTAGTATTCATAATATGTTTTTCAACAAATAATACAGATTCTCCAGAATTTGGTTCATGATTAAAGAACTCACCTTCATTTAGAAATACATGATCTACTTCAAAATTGAATAATCTAGGAGTTTGAATTTTAGTAGTAGTACTTAATAATACTTTTTTACCTTTTGAACGATAGTATTTACCTAAGGCAATTAAAGTTGATGTTTTTCCACCACCTCCAGTAATTCCAATTATAGTTTTATTAGAATCTGGTTTAATTATTTCATCAATTTTTTCACAAAGTTGCATTCTAGTTTTCCTTAAGTTTAGTTTTTAATTGTTCAATAATTTTTTTATCACTATCTGCAAATTTATAATTATCTAAATTATTTAAAGTTTCCCATTTTAATTCTGTATGAACACTTAAATCATTATCATCTAAATCTTTTTTTAAAAATACTTGATGAGCTTTAAGAAAATAATGGGTATCTTTGTTTACAAAGTCACAAGAAGCTAATTCTTCTCCTACTTCAATATCTACATTTAATTCTTCTTTAAATTCTCTTTTTAAAGTGTCTTCAACACTTTCTCCCCATCTGTTTTTACCACCAGGGAATTCCCATTTATTGGCAATGGAGCCTTTATCAATTCTCTTTCCTATAAGAACTTTATCCTCTTTAAAGCAGATACCTGCTGTTGTAATTCTCTCTTCCATCTATTCCTCACAATAAAACCCAAGTTGGAAAAAATAGATGCAAAATGGCAACTAAAAAAATAAAAATCGCCATTTTTTTATATAATTTTCTTTTCTCTTGGTTTATGTTTAATGTTTTTTTACTTTTGAATAATATAATATTATACCACAAAGAAGATACAAACAATGCAATTGTTGGAAATAAATCTCCCAAAAATATTGGACCTGGGATATTTGGTATAAAACAATTAAATATAGTTAAGATATACCCTACAAACATTATTATAATAAATAAATATCTCTTACTTAATAAATATTCTCTCATGTTCAACAAGATAGGTAACTTAACCCCATATTCACCTGTAATTAAAAGAAGTCCTGTATAACTTAAATAGATTATAGTTAAAAACCAAACTTGCATCATGATAATTGTTTCCCTATATATTTTATCAATTCTTCACTAGAATAAAATCCCTCTTTTTTTCTTGCTTTTATCCCAGCATTAATATGAATTTTAACAGCTTCTATTGCACTATCATAACAATTTAATTTTGAAGCAACTAAAGCAGCTACAGACCCCGCTAATACATCTCCACTTCCTGCAACAGCTATACTTGGATTAAATTTATAGACTATTAGAGGAATTTTATTTGGATGAACTATATAAGTAATGCTAGCTTTGCAAACTATTATAGCATTTAATTTTTTAGATAATAAATTTAAGGTATTTATAAAATCAATAGTATTATTAATTGAATAATCAACTAAAACAGAATCTGCTAAAGCTTTTAATTCTCCTAAATGTGGTGTAAAAATTAATTTATCATTATTTTTTACATTAATTTTACCCATTTTATATAAATTAGCGTAAGCTCTTATCCCATCAGCATCAATAACAGTTGGTTTATTATATTTTAAAATTTCTTTTAACAAATCTTCTCTATCTTTATCCCAACCAGGTCCTGCTAAAATTGCATCATAAGATGATAAATTCATATTATCATCTATTTTATTTACAATAATAGATGGACTTTCTACTGCAACAATTTCATAAATTTTTTTATCACAAAAAGCTGTTATTAAACCACATCGACTACTAAAAGCACTTTTACTTGCAAGTCTTAAGGCTCCTGAATATTTTTTACTTCCACCAAAGATAGCTAAATGCCCTCTAGTTTTTTTATAGGCAGTTTTATCTAACTTTGGAACATTAATATGTAAATTACTATTTAGAGTAGCAACAGGATCTATTAAATCAATTACTTGCAAAGGAAAGCTTGGATTTATCTCAATAATTTTACCACAATTAATAACATTCTTTGGAAAGAAATATAAAGCTTTTAATGGGCCCATCGAAAAAGTATAATCAGCCTTAACACAAGGAGCACAAACTAAATCACTCATTCCACTAGGTACATCAACACTAAAAACTTTAGCCTTTGAAAGGTTAATTAAATCTACTATATTGATTAAATTATCTCTTAATTGGCTTTTTAACCCAATACCTGTAATACCATCTATAATATTATCTGAATTTAGGATAGTACTTTTTATTAAATCTGAATCATCACTAATATTTAAAGAAAAAATATTATATGAATCTATAATCTTTTTTTGGACAGTTGTACTTTCACTAAATTTATTAGAACAATAAATTATTTTTACTTTTTCATAGCCAGCATTTAATGCACAACGAGCAATAACTAATGCATCACCACCATTATTTCCACCACCACATACAAAAACTAATGATTGATCTTTTAAAATATGATGTTTCATATATTCCCAAGCTTTTACTCCAGCTTGTTCCATCAAAATTAACCCAGGTTGATTATAATCTTTTTGGGCCATAGCATCAATTTTAGCAATATCTTGACTATAATATAAGTTTTTCATTCTTTAATGTTACTCTAATGATAAATACTTGACAAGAATATTTCTCATTATTACTCTAAGAAATGTCCTGGGGTGGCTATATGCCTGAGATAAAACCCGTTTACCTGATCTGGATAATACCAGCGTAGGGAGACCTCTTTATTTATCTTAATAAATTTTTATTAAATACCCTTAGGCCAAATTCAATTTGGAGGCTTTTTATATGAAAAAGTTTTTTACAATTGTTGTGGCCTTAATTGCTACAACATCTACTCTCTTTGCCGCTGGGGCAAAAGAAACTTCTGATACTACAGTATCAAATGAAATCACAGTTTATGCATATGATGCATTTTGTGGAGATTGGGGACCTGGTCAAAAAGTTGTTGAAGCTTTTAAAGAAAAAACAGGTATTGATGTAAATTTAGTTTCAGCTGGGGATGCTATTGAAATGTTAACAAAGGCTGAATTAGAAAAAGATAATCCTAAAGCTGATGTAATTATTGGAATTTCTGATGACATGGCAGTAAAAGCTTATAATAGTGACTTATTTGATTCTTATGATTCACCAGTTTTAAATGATATCCCTGAATTCTTACAATTCGATAAACAAAATAGATTATTACCTTTTGATTATGGTAACTTTGCTTTTGTTTATGATAGTGAAAAGATTTCTCAAGCTGATTTACCTAAATCTTTAGAAGATTTAACTGATCCAAAATATAAAGATAAGGTATTATTAATTGATCCTAGAACTTCATCAGTTGGTCTTGGTCTTTTAATTTGGACAAGAGAACTTTTTGGTGATGATTATCTTAATTGGTGGGAAAACATGAAAGACAACGCATTAACAATTACAGAAGGTTGGTCTAGTGCTTATGGAATGTTCACAGCAGGTGAAGCTCCTATTACACTTTCTTACACTACTTCCCCTGTTTATCATGTTATGTTTGAAGATACCACAAGATACCAAGCTCTTATTTTTGATGAAGGGCATAGTGCAACTATTGAAGGAGTTGGAATTTTAAAAAGCAGTAACAAAAAAGATTTAGCAAAACAATTTGTTGATTTCTTATTAACTGATGCTCAACTTGATATTGCTAGTGCAAACTCTATGTACCCTACAAATTTAGCAACTGAATTACCAAAAGCATTTGATTGGGCTCCAAAACCTCAAATTACTTTAAGTCTTGATGCCAATGATATTGAAGATAATCTAGATACTTGGTTAAATGAATGGACAGAGGTAATGAGCAAATAAATTTTATATTAATTTACTTATTATATAATTAATGTAATATAGATATTAGAGGAAAGTATGAAAAAGAAATACATAGATAATAGAGATCTTTATGAAAAGATCATTCCATTACCTTCTCTTATTTTATTATTTTTGATTTTCTTACTTCCTCTAATTAGCACTTTATCTAAAGCATTTATCTATGATGGAAAAATTACTTTTTCACCATTTTTAGATTTAATTAAAACGCCTTATACTTTAAGGATTCTTTTATTTACAATTAATCAAGCTTTTTTCTCTACTTTACTTTCACTTATTATTGCTCTACCAGGAGCATATCTATTAGTAAATTATCAAGTCAAAGGAAGAAAATTAATATTAGCAATATGCACAATTCCTTTTGTTCTTCCTGCAATTCTAGTAATTTTAGGCTTTGTAACTTTTTATGGTAACAATGGATTTTTAAATGTTTTATTGATGAAAATATTTAATTTAGATAATCCACCACTTAAGATTCTATATTCATATAAAGCAATAATTATAGCTCATGCTTTTTACAATTTTCCAATTATTTTAGTTCTAGTAACCACTTATTGGGAAAATCTAGATTATAAACTTGAACTATCTTCTTATGTTTTTGGAGCAAGTAAGTTACAAACTTTTATATCAATCACTCTTCCAAGATTAATTCTATCAATAATATCTTCTTCCCTATTAGTATTTCTATTCTGTTTTACTAGTTTCTCAATAATTCTAGTATTGGGAGGAGGTCCTAAATATACAACAATGGAAGTTGAAATATATAGAAGAGCTAGAATCTCTATGGATTTAAATAGCGCAGCTTCCTATGCTTTAATTTCAATTATCTTTTGTTTAATTATTTTAATTATCTATAATATCTTCCAAAGAAAAACAACAACACAAGAAAATATTTATAAAAGCTTATATAAAAAAGAAAAGAAACCTGTTACTAAAATAGGACTTATTCTTAGTATTCTTTATTCAATCTTTGTAATTCTATTTGTATTGTCCCCAATTATTTCAATTATAATAAAATCTTTTCTTGCATCTAATACTAGAAGTGACCAAAGCATTTTAACCTTAAAATGGTATAAACAATTATTTGGACTAAGTAGTACCACAGGTATTATGAAATCAAGTTTTATTTCAATAATTAATTCATTAAAAATTGCTTTAACAGTTGCAATTTTATCAACTCCTATGGCTCTATCTTTAGCAATAGCTAGTAAAAGAGATCATTTTAAATCTTCTATTTTAGTAGAATTATTAGCGATGCTACCCTTAGCCGTATCGTCGGTAATAATTGGATTGGGCTATTATTTAATATCTGCTAGATTAAAAAGCTCTGGTGGGCTTTTATTAGTTATTTTAGCGCATTTAGTTATAGTATTACCATTTAATATTAGAGCTATTACACCAGAAATTAGAAAACTTCCACCATCATTAAAAAATAGTGCAATGACTTTGGGGGCAAGTGAATTTAGAGCTTTTATTGATATTGAAGTCCCACTATTAAAAAGTTCTTTAATTAGTGGAGCAATTTTTGCCTTTGCTATTAGCATGGGAGAAGTAAATGCTACCTTAATTCTATCTTCCTCTTCAATAGTTACAATTCCTGTAACAATGTATAGATTAATTGGTTCTTATAATTTTGGAGGGGCTTGTGCATTAGGTACTATATTAATAATTGTTTGTGCTATAGTATTTATTTCAAGTGAATATATGAAAAATGATAATAAGGTATATATTTAAAATTAGAGTTAAATATGGAAAATAATATAATAAAATTAAAATTAAAAAAACAATTTGAACAGTTTCTTTTAGATATAGATTTAAATCTTGAAAAAGGCCAATTAATTTCCCTACTTGGACCAAGTGGCTGTGGGAAAAGCACTACTTTACAGTTAATTACTGGACTTTTAGATAATGATGAAGGTCATATAATAATCGATAATCAAGATATCTCAAAATTAAAAGTAAATGAGAGACAAATCGCTATGGTCTTTCAAGATTATGCATTATATCCACATTTAAATGTTGAAAAAAATATAGCTTATCCACTAAAGATTAAAAAAATAAAGAAAGATATTAGAAAAAAGAAAGTAAAAGAACTTTTAAAACTAGTTGATTTAGAAGGTTTTGAAAATAGAAAAATCGAAAGTTTATCTGGTGGAGAAAGACAAAGAATAGCCTTAGCTAGAGCATTAGCCGTTGAACCTAAACTGTTATTGTTAGATGAACCACTCTCCGCTTTGGATGCAAAAATGAGAAATCATCTTAGAGATGAAATTCGCCGTATTCAAAAAAAATTAAAAATTACTATGATTTATGTAACGCATGATCAGAGTGAAGCGTTATCTATTTCAGATACTATTGTATTAATGAATGATGGAAAAGTAGAGATGTGTGCTAGTGCAGAAGAGTTATATAACAATCCTACTACAAAATTTGCTTCAACATTTATTGGCGAAGGAAATTTTATTCCAGCAGCATTAATTAATAATGAATTGGATAATAAAACTAGTGAAAACAGCTATTATTTCTTTAGATATGAAAATGCTTATTTAATTGAAAAAGATAAATTCAACATCACAGAATTATTACCCCATGTTATTTTGAAAAATGCAAAAATTTTGTCTTTTGAGTTTAGAGGTATTTTTTATAAGACAAATTTGTTATATAATGACATTACCCTTTCAATACTTACAAGAGAAAAACCTCAAAGTGAGATTGTTGATATTTGTATAAAATTAAAGGATTTAAAGAGATTTAAGGATGATATACTAATTAATTAAAGCAGTTTTATTGATTGTTGTATTTAATATTATAATAGGAGCATTAAATTGATAAAAAAAACTTTTATAATATTTATTTTACTTTTTTCTACAACAAGTCTTTTCGCACTTGATGCTGGGGCTAAATTTGATTTTGGCCTTTATTATCATCCCTCAATTACACTAGATGATTCAACAGATTTACCCGTTTATTCATCACTATCTTCAACATATGACTTTGAACCAATCTTTTTAAAATTTGGTAATTTACAATTTGGGCCTTATGTATCTGTTTATCATGTATCTCAATCAATAGTATTTAATAATGAATATCTTAGAGATTTCAAAGCAGTAGCTTTTGGATTAGATTTTGGCTATTACTTTTCTGATTCATTTAAATTTAAGTTAAAAAGCTCTCTTGGAGTTGGTGCTTTAGGTGAAAGTTTAAATAAAGAAATGTATGCAAATGTAGCTCTTATTCCATCTTATATTTTAAAGAATACTGATACATATAATTATAGTTTAGACTTTATATTTAATTTAGTTTATAGAAAATACTTACTTTCTCCATCTGTAGGTATAGGATTTAGTACAAGTTTTGATTGGATTTCTTATTATATTAATAAAAAACCAAGCAATCACTTTTATGATTGAAAATAAGGAAATGAGAATATGAAGAAATATTTATTATTAATATTAACTATTTTCTTAACAACTTTAACTAGCTGTGAACTTTTTTATTCTCAAAAACCTTATACAATCAATTTAATGACAATAGCCTTAGATTATGAAAACAATAATGATGCAGAGGATGATTTAACGGGAACTATAAATGATGCAAAAGAAATTGAAAAAGCATTTAGAGAAATTAGTGAAAGACAACAAGTTGATTTTAATAGCTACAATTATTATCAAATAGGCCTTTCTGCAGATACAGCTACTATTAATAATCCTCTCTACCCAAGTAAATCAAATATCCTAACAGCTTTAGACAATCTTGTATTACTTTCTAATGATAATACAATAACAATAATTTTCTATTCTGGACATGGTATAGAAAGCAATGGAAGCTGGGTACTTGGGAAAACCAATAATATTGCAAGTATAGCTCTTTCTGTGGAAGAAATATATAATGCTATTAAGGATATTAATGGAAAAACTTTAATAATTAGTGACTCTTGTTATTCTGGTAATTTATATCAAGATAGTGCTTATTCTATTTTAGATAAGAACTATTCTTTTGCTGAAGCTTATGAAAAATTTATTAGCACAGATAGCAAATATGACACTGAAGATATATATATTTTAAGTGCTACTGATAGTTATAATAAATCTTGGGAACGAAAATTTGATACATTAGTATTTAGAAATCATGGTTTTTTGACAAAAGCACTACTAGAAGGAATTGGTTGGTGTGATGGAGAAAAAGGTGTTTTAACTTATGATGTAATACCTGAAATGATTAAAGAAGATGGAATTCAAGGTGAATTAGCTAAAGGGCTACCTCCTGCTGCATTAAATAATATTTTAAGTGTTGATTCATTAATAAAATATATTAAATACAATCAAGGTATCCCGCTATCTTATCAATACCCTCAAATATCTGGTGGAAGATTTGATTTAGTATTATTCAAATATTAAATAAAAAATAATTTTATTAAAAGCAAATTTATAAATTAACAAATAATAAATATTAAGGAATAAGATATGAAAAAAACTTTATCATTAATATTTATTGTACTTTTATTATTTTCAAGTTGTGAATTAGCTTATGAACAAACACCATATGATATAAATTTAATAACAATTGCTTTAGATTATAGTAATACTGATGTTAATAGTTTAAATGGAACTATTAATGATGCTAGAGAGATTGAGAAAGCTTTTCGAGAATCTTGTAAAAGAAATCAAATAAATTATACTAGTAACAATTTTTATCAAATTGGGACTTCTTATGATTTTCAAACAATTAATAATAATCAATATCCTAAAAAAGCTAATATATTAAAAGCCTTAGATAAATTAATAAACTCTTCAAGTGATAGTTCAATAAATATAATATATTATTCAGGTCATTCAGATTCTACTGGTAGTTGGTTATTAGGAACTACAGACTCTGAAAACGGGGATTCATTTGATCGCTTTGATATAATCAAATATGATCAAATATTAAGTGTTAATGAAATCTATAAAAAATTAAAATTAGTAAAAGGGAAAAAATTAATAATAGTTGATTCTTGTTATTCTGGTAATTTCAAACAAGATTCACCCTATTCCCTTGATGAAAATAATTTTACTTTTGATTCAGCCTATAAAAAACTATTAAGTAATGAAAGTACAATAGAAGATAATATTTTTATTCTTTGTGCAACCGAAAAAAATAATTATGCTCATGAACCAACTTATTGCTTAGGACAAAGACTTCACGGATATTTTACCAAAGCGCTACTTGAAGGAATGGGCTGGTGCGATGGAGAAAAAGGCGTTTTAACTTATAATTGTATAAACTCTCTTACAGATAACAAGGGAATTCAAGGAACCTTAGCAACAGGACTTCCTCCTGCAGCTAAAAAACATTGTCTTAGTATAGATTCTCTTGATCAATATATTAAGCAAAACCAAGATATATTATTAAAATCTGAGGATATATTGATTGAACATCAATATCCCCAAATTACTGGAAAAAGATTTGATTTAGTACTTTTTAAGTATTAAACAGTTAAATTATTATTTTTAATTTTTTCTATTTCATCTCTTAATAAAGCTGCTTTTTCAAATTCTAAATCTCTAGCATATTTAAACATTTCTTTTTCTAGTTCTTTAATATATTTCTTCCTATCTTTATTATCCAATAAATTATGAGCAGCTCTTCTTATATTTAATTCACCGTTGATATCATTTTTCTTATCTTCTTCTTCTCTTTCAATGATATCTTCAATAGCTTTTTCAATTGTTTTTGGAGTAATATTATGTTCTTTATTATATTCCATTTGGATACTACGTCTTCTATTAGTTTCAGATATAGCTTCTTTCATAGCATCACTTTCTTTATCAGCATACATAATAACTCTACCATCAGCATTTCTTGCAGCTCTACCGATAGTTTGTATTAAAGAAGTTGCAGAACGTAAAAATCCAATTTTATCTGCATCTAATATTGCGACTAAAGATACTTCAGGTAAATCTAAGCCTTCTCTTAGTAAGTTAATACCAATTAAAACATCAAATACACCTTTTCTTAAGTCTCTTAAAATTTCTACTCTTTCTATAGTTCCAATATCACTATGCAAATATCTAACTTTCAAATCTAAAGAACTTAAATAATCAGTTAAATCTTCAGACATTCTTTTTGTTAAAGTTGTTACTAAAACTCTTCTATTATTTTTAATAGTTAAATTGATTTCTTTATAGAGATCTTCCATTTGACCTTCAGTTTTTCTAACTGAAATCTCAGGATCTAATAAACCTGTAGGTCTAATTATTTGTTCAACAATATTTGTATTTTCTTCTAACTCACGTTTTCCAGGAGTTGCTGATACATAGACTCTCTGAGTAACAATTTTATCAAATTCATCATATTTTAAAGGTCTATTATCTAAAGCTGAAGGTAATCTGAATCCAAAATTAACTAAATTTAATTTTCTAGATCTATCACCTTCATACATAGCTCCAACTTGAGGCAAGGTAACGTGTGATTCATCAATAAATGTAACAAAATCAGATGGGAAATAATCTAAAAGAACTGCCGGCCTCTCGCCTTCTTTTCTTCCAGTTAATTGTCTAGAATAGTTTTCAATTCCAGAACAATAACCAATTTCTTTTAACATCTCAATATCATATTCAACACGACTCTTTATTCTCTCAGCTTCAACTACTTTCCCTTGAGAGTTAAAATATTCAACTCTATCTTTAAGTTCATTTTCAATTCTAGTAATTCCATCTAAAACTGCTTCATGAGGCATTACAAACTGTTTTGCAGGATAAAGAGAAAATCCATCTACTTTCTCTTGTTTTTTATTATTGATTGGATCAAACCATGCAATCTCTTCAATTACATCCCAATCTAAAGTGATTCGAACAGCATTCTCTAAATATGAAGGATATATTTCAATTACATCGCCTCTAACTCTAAAGGTACCACGTTGTAAAACACTATCATTTCTTTCATATTGCATTCTTACTAATTGTTCTAATTCACTTCTATGATCAAAAATTGTCCCAACTTTAAAGTTATGAACCATATCTCTTAAACTAACAGGACTACCTAAACCATAAATACAAGAAACTGTAGAGACAACAATAACATCTCTTCTTTCCATTAATGAAAAAGATGCAGATAATCTTAATCTATCAATTTCATCATTAATATCTGCAGTTTTTTCAATATATAAATCTTTACCTGGAACATATGCTTCTGGTTGATAATAATCATATGTGGAAACAAAGTATTCAACAGCATTATTTGGAAAGAAAGTTTTAAACTCTCTATATAATTGAGCAGCTAAAGTTTTGTTATGAGATAAAACTAAAGTAGGTTTATTTATTTTTTCAATTATTTTTGCCATTGTGTAGGTTTTACCACTACCTGTAACACCTTTTAATACTTGAGTTCTTTCTCCCTTTTTTAGACCTTCACTTAAATTGTCTATAGCTTGAGCTTGATCTCCAGAAGGCTCATAAGGAGCAATTACATGTAAAGCTAGTGTTTTTCCACCTTTAGCTTGTTCATGATAATTTTCTACAAGTTCCCCACCCCATTTTAAATCTACTTTTATTTCTTCACTCATTATTAAATAACCTTATCTATATTCTCACTTCTATTCACTAATTCAACTGTTTTAACTAATTCTTTACCATCTCTTATAATTGTAATTTTTACCTTATCGCCCATTCTTGTTCTTAATAAAGCATTATAAAAATCATTATAAGTGGCTACTGGTTGATCTTCAATTTTTGTAATAACATCTCCACCTAGATAAAGAGTAGAAGCACCATATGAAATCTTAACATTTCCACCTTGAAGACCCGCCTCAGCGGCTTTTCCATTAGGAACAACTTGGCTTACTAATACACCTTCAGAGATGTTTAGTTTTGCATAATCAGCTAATTGTTTTGTTAATTGAACAGGCACTATATCAATCCAGCCTCTCATTACTCTACCATAATTAATTAAATCAGGAATGATTGATAAAATAGTATCAATTGGAATTGCAAAATTCATTCCAGAACTACCATTGTTTGTATAAACTGATGTATTCATACCAATCATTTGAAAATGAGAATTTAATAATGGACCACCACTGTTTCCTGGGTTAATACTAGCATCAGTTTGTATCATACCCATGATAACTGAGCCAGCACTTGTTTCAACTGCTCTATCTAATCCACTAATAATACCTGTAGTTAATGTTCTATCATAACCAAAAGGATTACCAATAGCATAGGCTTTTTGACCAACTTTTAAATTAAAACTATTTCCAAGTTCAACAGGAACTAATTTTTTCTTATCGACATTTATTCTAATTAAAGCAATATCATCTACTTCATCACTACCAATTATGCTAGCAGTATAATAAGAGCCATCTGCTAAAGTAACTACAATATTATTTAAGTCTTCAATAACATGATAGTTCGTTAAGATATCACCTTTTGAAGAAAGAATAACACCACTACCTGTTTTATTGGCTTTTTCATAAGTAATTATATCATTTGTTTTTAGACTACCTGAGATATGAACAACACTATCTTTACATCTCTCATAAACTTTAATGTTCTGCATTTCTTCACTAGTATATAACCAGCTTGAAGTATCATCTAAAACTAAAGAAACACTATCTTCAGAATAAAAGATTTCATCTACATTAACATCAGCTAAAGATAATAGACCTTTTTCGCCTTCAACTTTTAATATTTCTTGTACATTTTTCTTTAATTCGTTTCTCTTATAATCTTGAGTTAATTTCTTAGACCAGGAATATAAAAAAACAGTAAAAACTATTATAAAAATTAAAATTAATACAAAAACAATAAATCTTAAAATCTTTTTCTTTGACGTGCTTTTCATGTCAATAATTCTATATAAATGGATTACATTAAGCAAGCAAATCTAATAGAGTTTATTAGCTTTGCTCACTATATATTATAAAATACTATTTACTTCTTCTAAGGTTGGAGGATTACACCCCGCTTTAGCACAATTTAAGGAAGCACTATAACAAGCAAACTTTAAAGCTTCTTTTATAACATTATCATTTATTCTAAATTTTGGGCTATCAACATCATCACCAAAAACACCCTTCATAGATAAATAAGCTAATATACTACCTGAGAAAGTGTCCCCAGATCCAATAGTATCAACAACTTTTACTTCATAATTGTCTTGGGTGAATTCTTTATTATCTGGAGTATACCAAATAGCACCAAGTTTACCTCTTGTTAAAAGTATATGTGCCTCTGGATTAATTTTCTTTATTTCTAAAATTGCAGCTTTCTCATCATTATTTGGAAAAATAAAAGCCAAATCTTCATCACTTAATTTAATGATTGTAGCTAATGTAAAGAAATCAAAAAGTTTCTTTTGCCAATTTGGTATTTTTTCAACTTCTTGTGCTCTAATATTTGGATCAACAAAAATTACAGGTTTTGGGGCAAGAAAAGATAAAACATCAAAAATTGCAGAACTTGTTGGATTAATTAACATTGAAAGAGAACCCACATGAATAGCTTTTACATCTGAATGATTTGATATTGAATTTAATAATTGTTCACTAGATAAAACCATTGATGCTGTATTTTTTAAATAAAAATCATACTTTGCACTAGAATCTTCGCTTATAGTAGCTAAGGCTAAAGTTGAAGGAGCCCTTGAGTTACAAAAATCTGGATCAAAGAAAATCTCTTTATCAATTAAGAAGTCTATTACTTTATGTCCATTAGCATCTTGAGAAATAGGTGATAAAAACATTGTAGAAACACCTTGATTAGCACAGGCTACAGCACTATTTAAGCCACAACCTCCAATATGAATATCATATTTACCTTCATTATTATCAACTAAATCTATAACATATTCACCAATAACTATTACCATATATTACCTCAAAAAAATTTTAATCTAATTTTAGATTAAATATAATTATATTACAATGCATTTATTATTGCACTATTATTTATTGTTTCTTATAATCAAAATCGTATGAAAAAAGTTACAACACGTGAATTAAAATGGATTAATAAAGGATATATAAAAAAATTATCCTATAATAAATTTGAAGCAAAAGGAAAAAATAGTTTTTTCTATTGCATTAGTGATGAAAATTTTACTCTATCATTTTCAAGTAATCCAAAAGCTAAAAATTATTCTTTTATAATTTCTATAAGTGATAAAACATTTTATAGCCTAAACTTTAATGAAAATAT
Organism: Sphaerochaetaceae bacterium; assembly: GCA_963678415.1. Lineage (GTDB taxonomy): Bacteria > Spirochaetota > Spirochaetia > Sphaerochaetales > Sphaerochaetaceae > Pleomorphochaeta. The sequence continues at coordinate 1,356,376 of OY782833.1, forward strand.
TTCCATTGTTACTTCTATTAATGGTTATAAAACTGAAACTTTTATAGATAAAGATTTTATTAAAACACCTGATAAAATTAATGTAAAAATTGAAAGAAATTCTAATTGCTTTAATTTATTCATAGATGAAAAATTTTTATCATCAGCAACATTACCTGCAGCTATGGATGCAATTTCTTTCGGTTATTTATTCAATAATAAAGAATTTATAGAAATAAATGACTTTCTATATATAAAAAAATAATATATTTAGTACGATTTCTTATAAGATACTTTTCTTTAAATACCTCATCATGCTATTATTGCCTTAAGTTAAAGGCCCCTTTGAAAGGGCAAAGGACGGAAAAAAATGGAGTTGGAAGAAAAGAAAGAAAAACCCCTAAATTTTTTAGAAAAAATCATTGAAGATGATTTAGAAAACAATCGTGTACCAAACAATGAAATAGTTACACGTTTCCCACCGGAGCCAAATGGTTATTTACATATTGGCCATATCAAATCAATTTGTCTCAATTTTGGTTTAGCTCAGAAATATGGTGGAAGATGTCATTTAAGATTAGATGACACAAACCCTGCTAAAGAAGATATCGAATACATTGATTCAATTAAAGAAGATATCAAATGGTTAGGTTTTGATTGGGGACAGTATGAATACTATGCATCTGATTATTATGGTCAGTTATTTGAAATAGCAGTTCAATTAATTAAAGATGGCAAAGCATATGTTGATTCTTTAACACCAGAAGAAATGAGAGAATATAGAGGTACTTTAACAGAACCTGGTAAAAATTCACCTGATAGAGATAGAAGTATTGAAGAAAACTTAAAACTATTTCTTGAAATGAGAGATGGAAAACATCCAGAAGGAAAGTATACTCTAAGAGCAAAAATTGATATGGCATCTCCTAATATTAACTTAAGAGACCCTGCCTTATATAGAATTAAATTTGCAACTCACCCTAGAACTGGTGATAAATGGTGCATTTATCCAATGTATGATTTTACTCATCCAATTAGTGATGCAATTGAAAACATTACTCACTCAATTTGTACTTTAGAATTTGAAGACCACCGTCCAGCTTATGATTGGGCAACAGAAATTGATGGTATTGAACACACACCTCATCAATATGAGTTTGCAAGATTAAATATCAACTATATGCTTATGAGTAAAAGAAGACTATTAAATCTTGTTAATCTAAAAATTGTTGAAGGTTGGGATGATCCAAGAATGCCAACTATTAGCGGTGTAAGACGCCGTGGTTATTCTCCTGAATCTATGAGAGATTTCATCGATAGAGTTGGTGTTGCAAAAACCGAAGGTGTAGTTGACTATTCATTAATGGAATTCTGTGTTAGAGAAGATTTAAATAAAAGAGCAACTCGTCTTATGGCTATTTTAGATCCAATTAAATTAGTAATTGATAATTATCCAGAAGATAAAGTTGAATATTTTGAAGCAATTGATAATCCAGAAGATCCTAATTCAAAAACTCATATGATTCCTTTCAGCAGAGAAGTATATATTGAAAGAGAAGACTTTATGGAAGTTCCTCCAAGAAAATACCATAGACTCTACCCTGGCAATGAAATTAGATTAAAGTATACTTACTATGTAACTGCAACAAGTTTTGAAAAAGATGAAAATGGAAAAATTACTACAGTTCATTGTACATATGATCCTGAAAGCCGTGGTGGAACTACTCCAGACAAGAGAAAAGTTAGAGGTACTAGCCATTGGGTTTCAGTAAATCAAGCAATAAATGCTGAAGTTAGATTATATGATAAATTATTTGCAACAGAATATCCTGGAAAAGATACAGGAAACTATTTAGATGATTTAAACCCTGAATCATTAGTAATAATTGAAAATGCAAAAATTGAGCCTTATGCTAAAGAAGCTAAAGTTGGAGATTATTTGCAATTTATTAGAAATGGTTATTTCTGTGTTGATAACAAAAATAGCACAGAAGAACATATGGTATTTAATAGAACTGTAACTCTAAAAGACTCATGGGCTAAAATGAAAAAGAAAATGGGTATAGAAAAATAATCAAATAAATTATTTAATAAAAAATGATATGCACTCTAAACTTTGATAATCAAAGAAAGAGTGCATTTTTTTGAAAATCAACTATTAACAAAATATCTAAATACAAAATTATTTTTTTTAAAAAAAACAATTATAACCAGGACTTTGTTATTAAAAATTTTAAAACTTTATTTCAAAAAAAAAAATTTTCTGTATTATTCAAACAATAAGAGAATATAATCAAATAACATTAAAATCTTATAACGCTATAATAGGCTTTCAAAGAAAAAAATATGTAAATAAATAAAAAAAACAAATGTTTAAACTTGTTTTTGAAAATAAAAGATATTGAAATAAATTAGTTTTGCGTAACAATCAAAGTTTGAAGTACCAACAATATTATTATCAAAAAAATACAACGGATTGAATCCTATAAATTAGAGAAAACAATCCGTATAAACTATCAATTATAATCAAATTATTGAGATCTTAACTATTTCACTTTATGAATTAGTATAAGATACTGTTACAACACTTTTATATTGTCCTGCTGGTGCAATTTGGTCACCTTCATAATGCAAAGTGAACTCTAAAGAATCGCCTGCTGCGTTATTATCAGGATCTAAACCATAAACATGGTTTGGGGATACTAATATTGGTAAAGTACCAGCACTTAAAACAAATTCACCTTCAGTAAAATTAGCACCTGCAGAAGCTGCAGAAACTGATCCTGCACCAGCTTTATAATAGTCTGCCGCTGTACTAGTAGTTTGACCATTACGGTATAAATTAGTTGCTGAAACATTAACTGTTAATTGAAGGTCATCATCATAACTACCAGCGGTTGCACGAAGTCTGAAATTTGCATTAAACCCTGTAGTAGCTCTAACATCCCAGTCAGAATCAAATACTTCTAAATCTTGTGCATTAGTCCAAGTTGAACCAGTTTGAGCTTCCAAATCAAAAACAATAGCTTGGCTTAATGCATTCGCTACAACTGTTGTCGTTGTATCACCACTAGCATTCATTGATTCTGAGTAATCAAAAGAATCCTCAGCGCCGACTTGTTGTGCTGCAAATAAAGCCCCTGAAACAATAGCTAAAATAGTAGTTATTAATATTAATCTTTTCTTCATATGTTTGTTTCTCCTAAATAATCAGTCTAATTTTTCCTATTACTAATTACAGTTAAAATATACATTACATTACATCTTATGTCAATACTTTTTGTTTTTAATAATAATTATTTTATCTTTAACACAACTGAGTTACCTTTTAGTAATACTTATTCACTAGTTATAACATTATTAAATTCATATAGTATAAAGAATTATTTTAGTTTTTCTCACAACCCTAACAAATATATTAACTTATTACATACTTATGACATTTACATTTTAAAATAATTAAGTTTAAATTTTTTCATTTGCTTATTTATATTTTTTTAATATATACTCACAATATGAAATATTTTTTTGACGATCACATGCATGCGATGAATTTAAATCATCCCGACTTAGTTAGCGCAATTTACTCATTAAATTCAGGTATCACTGATTTATTAACTAGTGGATTCTTCTCTACTTCATATATTTTAGAAGGAAGTGGCGTACATTATTCAGTATTAAATAATAAACTGATTAATTTATTATTAGCTTTTGATAAACCAATAAACGAAACTTTCTCTATGATGGAGAATGATCTTAGAGGGGATTATAAAGATAAACTTTCAGAAGAAGATAAGAAAAACTTTAAACCTTATATAGTTAATAATAAATTAGTATTTCGAGGTATTGAATATGACAAATTGGCTTTAGTTCCTTTACTAATGGACTTTTCTAATAATCATAAAACTCTTGATAATATTTATTACCCACTAAGCAAAGAAGTAAAAATATTAAAATATGTAGAAGATAGTTTAGATTCTTTTAAAAATTATAGTCTAGACAATCCAAACGGAATATTAGAATTTTTCCCTTTATTAGGTATTAATACACCTGCCCATTCTTTAGAATTTATAAAAGATTTAATTCAAACATATATAAATAAAACGCATAAAATAAACAACAGCAAATATTCAAAGAAAAAATTTTATGGAATTAAATTCTATCCACCTTTAGGACTAAATCCTTGGCCAAAAGATAAGAAAGAATTAAAAAAGCTATTATATATTTATGAATTTTGTGCGGAAAATAATTTACCAATTATTACACACTGTGATGACCAAGGTTTTAGAACTATTCCATCAAAAGAAGCTTGGCAATATACAAATCCTCAATCTTGGGATCCAGTTTTAAAAGAATACCCAACATTAAAAATTGATTTTGCACATAGTGGAAAGCAATATAGTTCAATCAAAAACTTACCTCCAGCATCTATCCTTGCTCAAAATTTGATCAAACCTAAATCAGAGAGAATTCCTACAAGTCCTTGGTTCTACAACATCATAGATTTGATGAAAAAATATGAGAATGTATATTTAGATTTTTCTTTCAGTGGTTGTAACCCACAATTCTATGTAGAATTAATAAATTTCATGAACTTAGAAGAAAATAAAGAAATTAAAGATCATATTCTTAAAAGGTCTCTTTTTGGAACAGATTTTTCTGTTAATTTATTCAAGGTTAAATCATATTCTGAATATTATTCAATATTTGAGAAAAGTCCTTTCTCTGATGAAGAAATTGATTTATTCGTTTCAGAAAATCCAAAAACTTTCCTTGATATAGAATTATAATTTATAAAAAGATATCATATTTGTCACAACATTCATCTTTTATATTTAGATGAATGTTACTTAATTTTTCTTTAATTCATGCGTTTATATTGCTATTTTAACTCAAACACTTTATTTTTGTTACCTATTTAGTTTTATTAACATTTTTTAAAATTTAAGTACTTTGCTCGTAAGTTACAACTATTGACATAAGAAGTAAGCTATAATATAGTGTGAGCACATAGTAATATTAGGAATATATCTTTTTTGGAGGAAGCATGATTAGAAAACTTTTACTTATAATTGCAAGCTTAATTCTTTGCCTACCTCTATATGCTAGTCCACAAGTAATGATAAACACCAATGTAGATGGAGTATTAACACTTAAAAGATATTATCAAGAAATATCAGAGGCTACAGACATTTCAACTGGTGAGTTTTTTATTGATGCAGATGGCGTACATTCTTCTGTGAGTGAAGTTACTAATCCTTTTAATATAAATGCAGGATTCACTACTCAAAACTTTATTGTAACATTTTTTGGATCAACTCTAACATCACTTTCTCATCAAATTGATGCAACCATTACCAACTATTATCTATTAAACGATACAGAAAAAGTATTTGTAACCCAATCCCCCACTATTATAAACAAAACACCTTCAAATGGTATTCTAACTTTTTTAACTGGGGAATATTATGATAGTACAAATCTTAATCTACCAACATTTACATTTCAGATACAAAGCCCTGAATATAGTACAATTGGAGCTGGTAGATATTATGCAGATATTACTATAAGTATAGTTGAAAACTAAATGAGGAATATAAATTGAGCAGAAAAACATATTTATTATTTTTTTTATTATTTATAAATCTTAGCCTGTTTGCTGCACAAGTAGTTGTATCAGAGGCACCTAAAAATAATGAACCATTTACTCTTTCAGATGAACAAAATACAACTGTTGTTGCTGATGCTCCAGAAGAAGATTTAACAGCTCAAATTTTTTATAATAATAGCCCATTAGCAGCTGAAGCTGTTATTTCACAAGATAATAACAATAATAACTTATTATTAAGCGAGAGTTGGGAACTTACTCCTTTTTCTATAAGAATTACAGGTTCTCAATTACAAAACTATGGATTAAACATAAACCTTGAAGTAGGTCTCTTTCAATTGTTAGATACAAATGGAAACATAGCCCAAGGAGCTGATAGCTATATTATTGATTCTCAAGCAATGAGAATAGAAAATTTAAGTGATATCCCTGGGACTATATTTAATAACAACCCCTTAGGTTCCAATTCATATTATTACTCAATCCCATTGAGCAATAACATTTACTATTCAAGTGATATAGTAGCAGATTTTAAATTAACTTGGACTGGAAGAGATATAACTCAACCTGGTAATTATATCAGCAATATTCAAGTAACATTCTCAATAAACTAATATACAATTGTGCTTATTGTGTTAGTAAATAAAAAGATCTCAGTTTTTGTGACTGAGATCTTCTTTTATAGTAAATTTAAATACTAATAATTTTTGCTTACCAATTCGAAATATGCTTGAGGATGAGCACATACAGGACAAATGCCAGGAGCCTTTGGTCCAATATGAATATGTCCACAGTTTGAACACTTCCAAATCATATCTCCTTCACGTGAGAATACAATTCCATCTTCAATATTCTTTAAAAGATTTAAATATCTTTCTTCATGATGTTTTTCGATTGCTGCAACCATGCTAAATAGTTTTGAAATTTTTGCAAAACCTTCTTCTTTAGCTTCTTCAGCCATTCTTACATACATATCTGTCCATTCATAATTTTCACCACTTGCAGCAGCTTTTAAGTTAGACATTGTATCTTGGATTTCTCCGTTTTCTTGGAGTAATTTAAACCAAATTTTTGCATGTTCTTTTTCGTTATTTGCAGTTTCTTCAAAGATATTAGCTATTTGTACATAACCATCTTTTTTTGCCTTTGATGCAAAATAAGTATACTTATTGCGTGCTTGTGATTCACCTGCAAATGCATCCATTAAATTTTTTTCAGTTTTTGAACCTTTAAATTCCATTAATTTCACTCCTTCACTAATTAATGATTAGTTTTTTTTAAACATTCAGGACAAATGCCTGTAATGATTATACTCTTATCAATATCTGAGAACCCTGTTTCTTTCTCAACATTAATAATACTATTACTATCTAGCGGTAAAACCACATCAACTACTTTTTTGCAAATTCGACATTCAATATGTTGATGTTCTTCAGTTGTAGAATCATAATGATCGGGCCCATCTATGGCAAAAATTCTTCTTAATTTGCCTTCATCAACAAGTAAATTCAAATTACGATAAACAGTCGCTTTACCTACACTAGGATGACTCTTGTGTATAAATTCATATACTTCTTGAGCAGTTGGATGATTAAATAATTGCACCACAGCATCTAGAACGAGTCCTCTTTGTATTGTTTGCCTTCTTTCTACCATATTAATTCCTTATTGAAATTGATTATCTATAAGGATTATGCTTCATTAGATAAAAAATGTCAATATAATTTTTTAATATTATTAAATAGAAAAAAATCAAACACAACTGTAATTATTCTAACTTTCTTATTAGAAGTTCGCAACATTTTAAATTGATTTTAATAAATTTTTCATCTCCATTTAAAAATTAAATATCTTATATTAAATATTAAAGAAATAAAAAAACTATTACAAAAATTTGTAATAGCCTTTTTACTTAATATAAATATTAAAAATCAATTAAATTTAATTGGTACTAATATCAATTTTAGTTACACTAGTATATGTTCCAGCAGCGATATTATTATTAACATCCTTATATTCTAATTTAAAACGAGCAATTTCAGTTCCATATAAATGAATTCCTCTTGAAAAAGTTGTTGTAAATATACCACTAGAAGAAGCTGTAAAATCCCCAGCAGTTTTAAGCTCATAAGTAACTTCCTCATCACCACGTTTAAAATTTTCAGTTGTTGCAGATTCAGATAATTCAACAATTCTTGGATAAACACCTGTATCAAATCTTGAATCTGTTAAATCTTTAAATTCACCTGTTGTTACACTAGCTATAAAAGTAATATCATTTTTCATATTACCATTTGCTACTGTTGATACTGTAAAGGCATTAGTTACACCCACTTCAGAATTAAGAACAATATTTTCAGTATAATTATCATCGAAATCTTCAAATCCAGTCATTGATGAATTAAGTTTTTGCAATTTAAAGCTATAATCAGTTTCCTCTAAAGTCGATTTAAGAATTACATTTGGGGCAGAATATGCAAATAAGCTCATTACAACAAACGACAACACAAATAATGTCGATAAAAGTTTTTTATTCATTTTTTTAACGTCCTTTTGTTTACTTTTTTCAATATATAAGACTAATGCGCCATTAAACTTATGTCAAGAGAAGTAAATTGCAAACATAAAAAACTTTTGAAAAAAAATATTTTTTTTATAAAAAACTTAATAAACGATGAAAATTATAGGCTAAAGCTCTATTTTAATGACTAAAAATGCTAAAAACAAGTATCATAAGTATCAATAAAACAATTATTGTTTTGTAAACTATTTAATTAGGAACAACATAATTTTTTTTACATTAAATTTATTCTTTAATTTAAGAATCTAATTTTGTTATACCTGTATAAAGATTATAGTAGGCACCCTTTTGACTCATAAGCTGTTTATGATTCCCCATTTCTATTATTTCACCACCCTCTAAAACAACGATTACATCACTATTTCTAATAGTAGAGAGTCTATGAGCAATTACAAAAACAGTTCTATTAGCCATTAATTTGTTCATACCTTCCTGAACTATTTGCTCAGTTCTAGTATCGATACTACTAGTAGCTTCATCTAAAATCATAACTGGAGGATTTGCTATTGCACATCTTGCTATTGCCAACAACTGTCTTTGTCCAATTGAAAGCAAATTATCCTCACCATCTAAATAAGTATCATAACCATCTTCGAGCAAAGAAATAAAGTGATCAGCATTTGCTAATTTTGCAGCAGCTACTATTTCTTCATCACTAGCATCAAGTTTCCCGTATCGGATATTTTCTTTTATTGTACCACTAAATAAATTGGTATCTTGTAAAACAAAGCCTAAGGCCCTACGGAGATCTGTTTTCTTAATATTTTTTATATTAATACCATCATAATAGATTTCCCCATTATCAATATCATAAAATCTATTTATTAAATTTGTAATTGTTGTCTTTCCAGCACCGGTTGATCCAACAAAGGCAATATTCTCACCAGCTTGAGCAACAACATTTATATTCTTTAAGATTTGTTTTTCTGGAACATAAGAGAAATTAACATTTTTTAACTCTACTTTTCCTTTTAATAAAGTTAAGTTATCACCATCTTTAAAAGCCCAATGGCAAGTATTTTCCTTACATTCAACCAAATTATCATTTTCATCTTTTTTTACATTTAATAATTCAATATATCCATCATCTTTTTCACTCTTCTCATCTATTAAATTAAATATTCTTTCCGCACCAGCTAATGCTAACATTAAGGAATTGATTTGTTGTCCTAGTGAAGAAACAGGATGAGATAAACTTCTAGAAAGTTGTAAAAAACTTACTATAACCCCTAAAGTAATAGAATAGTTCCCACTGATGGCTAAGACTCCTCCAACAATAGCCAAAACTACATATTGAATATAACTAATACCAGTCATCAATGGCATAAATATATTAGCAAGGCCATTAGCTTTTGCCGTATTTTCAAATAATTCATTATTATATTCTTCAAATCTCTTATTAACACTTTCTTGATGATTATAAACTTTAATCTCTTTTTGTCCGGCAATCATTTCTTCAATAAATGCATTTTCTTCACCTAAAGAAGCTTGTTGCTTAGAAAAAAACTTACCAGAAGCTTTTCCAACAACTTTTACAACAAATAACATTCCTATTAATAAAGCAAATGCAATAATAGATAGTCTCCAGCTTGTAAAAAGCATTGCTAAAACAATTCCTAAAAATTGTAAAAGACCAAGAAGCAATTGAGGTAAACTTTGAGATAATAAATTAACCATAGCATCAATATCATTAGTATAACGGCTCATAATATTTCCATGACCATTCGTATCAAAAAAGGTTAAAGGTAAGCTCTGCATGTGAACAAACATCTCATCCCTCAAAGTTTTTAAAATCTTTTGTGAAAGTTTAACCATAGCTCTAGTGTAATAATACATTGCAAAAACACCTAATAGTAAAACAACAGAGAAAATTGGAATTGTCTTATAAAAATATGAATAATCAGGGTTTTTTACACCAATTAATGGGGTAATACCATAGTCAATTATAAAACGTAAAAAAATGGAAGAAGCAATAGTTGTAGTTGAAGCTAATATTATACATAGAAATACAAATATTAATTTTATTTTATATGGACTTAAATAACTTAATAATCTAAAGATAGTTTTCTTTAAATATTTCGGTTTTTCAACTTTCCCACGAGAATTATTAGAACCCTTAAATGGAGGCATCTTCTACCTCCTTCTTTTGTGAATAATATACTTCTTGATAGATATTATTACTCTTTAATAAATCATCATGCTTACCAATTCCAACAATATTACCTTCATCCATAACAATTATTTTGTCACAGCCTTCAACACTAGTAATTCTTTGAGCAATAATAATTTTTGTAGTATTTGGTAAATGATCTGCTAGCCCTTTATTAATTTTTGCTTCAGTTGCCATATCAACAGCACTAGTGGAATCATCTAAAATTAAAATTTTTGGAGATTTAATCAATGCTCTAGCAATTGCTAAACGCTGTCTTTGACCGCCAGATACGTTTACACCACCTCTTTCAATCTTATAATCATAAGTATTATCTAAACTCATAACAAAATCGTGAATTTGAGCGATTTTACAAGCTCTTATGATATCATCATCACTTGCATCATCTTTTCCCCACAAAATATTCTCTCTTATAGTTCCTGAAAATAAAACAGATTTTTGCAATGCATAAGAAATTACATTTCTCAATGTTTCAATTGAATAATCTCTTACATCAATATTACCAATTAAAATTTGACCAGATTGAACATCATATAATCTTGGAAGTAAATTTACTAATGAAGTTTTTGAAGATCCAGTGGAGCCTATTATTCCAATTCTCTCCCCTTGTTTAATTTTTAAATTAACATCTTTTAAACAAAGCTTATCATCTCTTTTTAAATAACTAAAATTTACATTTTTGAATTCAATATCTGCATTATCTAAAATTGTAATGCTACCAGCTTTATCTTTTATATCAACATCTTCTTCTAAAACTTCAACAATTCTATTAACACTTGGAGCCGAAACAATAGCCATTATAAAAGCGGCTGATAACATGATAAGACCAAACAAGGACATACTAACATAGCTAACCAAACTAACTAGTTCTCCTGTTGTTAATTGTGAAGTGATAACCATCTCTGAACCTAAAGCTACAATTACAACAGTAATTGCAAATACACATAAAAGCATTATAGGCATTACAGAGACCATAAGTTTATAAGCATTTACATATAGTTTTTCTAATTTAGAACTCTCAGTTTTAAATTTTTCTACTTCATAATCACTCTTAACATAAGATTTAACAACTCGAATACCATCTAAATTTTCTTTTACAACCCTATTTAACACATCTATCTCTTTAAAAACTTTATCAAATCTTGGGAAAGCTAATTTAATAATTACAATTAGCAAAATCACCAAAACAGGGACAGCAAACAAAAAAGTTACTGATAATCTTGGACTTATCAGATACGACATGTAAATTGAAAAAATAATACTACTTAGGGCTCTAAAAGAACCTCGAACTGTCATTTGATATACACCTTGCAACCTTTGAACATCAGTTGTTAAGCGTACTATTAAAGAACTTGAAGAAAATTTATCTAAATTTGAAAAAGAATATTTCTGAACTGAAAAGAATAAATTTCGTCTTAAATTTTTACTAAAACCTGCTGCTCCTCTAGCAGCAAAAAGTCCTGCAGCAACACCAAATATTGCCATTATTAATGTAATGATTAGTAACTTAAAGCCATAATCAACTATATTCTGTTGATTAGCTGAATTAATACCTTCATCGATTAATTTTGCAATCGTGAAAGGAATTTGAGAAAATAGCAATGTTTCTGCAATAACTAATAAAGGAGCTAAAAAAGTTTCTTTATAATACCCTTTTAAGCTCCTTATAATTGGTTTAATTTTCATTAATCCTCGTTTTCTAAATTTAATCTCATTTTTTCAACGACTTCAAAGAAAACATCCATTTGTTCATCAGTAATACCTTTTGTCATTTGGTCTTCCATATCCTCTAGAAAAACTTCAAATTCCTGACCAATATTCTTTGCTTTCTTTGTTAGAACAACTTTCTTTAATCTTAAATCATTTTCTACTGATTTCTTTGTTACTAAGCCATTACGTTCCATCAATTTTAAAATCTCTGTAGTAGTAGGACGTCTTAAAGAAAATCTTTGATCAATGTCACGTTGAAAAACGTCTTCATTACCTTTTGAAGCAATGTAATTAATAATGTAATAATGAGAGGATGTCTGTCTCTTATTATTCTTATCACCCTTGAAAGTCATCAACTTTCTTCTGACATGATTTGTCAATCGTCGCAATTCGCACGATGCACTCTTATCCATAATATTAACTCCTTATACACTCTATTATCATCAAGTGTTATATCAATATTAGTATAATATTAAGTTGATTGCTAGATATAAGATTATAATATATTTGACTCTTGGGTCAAAAACTTTATATACATATTAAAAAAATACCCCTATACTAGTTTTCTAAGGGTATTAGTTCAATTATGTATTTTTTATGAATTTCAATTAGTTATATAATATTACAAATAATATATACTTATTTTACTCATTTTTATTATTTTTTTCGAAGCCATAAGGAACTGGTTTACTTCTTTTAACGCGTTTTTCACGAGTAAAACCTGCATCAGAATTTGAATCCCTATTATCTCTAGAATAACTTCTCTCTCTATTATCTCTGGAGTATTTTCTATCTCCATCTTCTCTAGAATACTTTCTATCTCTATCGTCTCTGGAGAATTTTCTATCTCCACCTTCTCTGGAATATCTTCTTTCTCCACCATCTCTAGAATATTTTTTGTCTCTATCGTCTCTGGAGAATCTTCTATCTCCACCTTCTCTAGAATACTTTCTATCTCTATCATCTCTGGAGAATCTTCTATCTCCATCTTCTCTAGAATATCTTCTTTCTCCACCATCTCTAGAATACTTTTTGTCTCTATCGTCTCTGGAATATCTTCTTTCTCCACCATCTCTAGAGTACTTTCTGTCTCTATCGTCTCTGGAATATCTTCTTTCTCCACCATCTCTAGAGTACTTTCTGTCTCTATCGTCTCTGGAATATCTTCTTTCTCCACCATCTCTAGAGTACTTTCTGTCTCCATCATCTCTGGAATATCTTCTTTCTCTATTATCTCTGGAGTATTTTCTATCTCCATCATCTCTATTGAATTTTCTCTCTGTATCTTCTCTAGAATATCTTCTATCTCTATCATCTCTTGAGGATCTTCTATCTCTATCGTCTCTAGAGTATCTTCTGTCCCCATCATTTCTAGAATAACTGCGCTTTTCTTTAAATTTCCTATCATAATTACTTTTTTTAGCATTATTTTCATAGGTTGCATCCCAACGTAAAGTTAAATCATCATTTACATTGTCATTGTTGCCATCAAATTCATTTTCTAAATTTGAAATAATTTGCTCTAAATCATTTTGTGGATCTTTATCCATTTTATTTATCCTTTTCTTCTGTTCTGAAGACTTAGATTTAGCAAAGTATTTTTTTCCTTCATAATCTTCTTTAGTTAATTTTACTTTGCTCTCTTTCGCTAATAACCAAGTCCTAGAAGTTCCTTTTTTCTTTGAAAAACCATCTGCTAATATATCTTTTGTAATATTTTCTACTTTATAGCCTTTTAGACGACCTGGATCCATATGGAAAGAACTTAAATTTGTTGAAAAAATAACCTTTCCATCTTTACTTAATAAATTATTAATCAATCTTAAATATCGAACATAATCTCTTTGTATATCAAAATCCTGATTCATTTTTCTGCTATTTGAAAAACTAGGAGGATCTAATATTATTAAATCATATTGTTTTTTATTTCTTACTGCTTCGATAATATACTCTAATGCATCTGTATTAATACAAGGATATTTATCTCCTTCAAATCCATTAATACTTAAATTGTATTGAGCCCAATCTGTATAAGTTTTACTTAAATCTATAGATTCAACTAACGTAGCCCCACCACTTGCTGCATATACACTAAAAGAACCTGTGTAAGCAAACAAATTTAAAACACTCAAATTTTTACTAATACTTTCTACGAATTTCCTTGTTTTATAATGGTCCAAGAATAAACCGGTATCAATTCTTTTGATTAAATCGACTTTAAATCGATGTGAGAACTCTTTTACCTCGATTACTAAACTATTACTGCTTTGTAGCTCATGTTGCTCTTTATTGTGTCTTTTTTCGCGTCTATGGAAACAAACATACTCCTGTTGGATATAACACATTCTTCTAACTGTATCAATTACAGTTTCTTCTAGCTCAGAAGTAAGTCCATCTTCACTATAATCTGTTATTCTAGCATATTTACCATACAAATCAACGCTTAAAGGTAGTTCCTCAAGATTCCTGTCATATACTCTCATACAATCAGTATCTTCTTGTAATAATAACCTTCTCATCATTAAAGCATTCTTTTTCAGAATCTTACCAAAATCTTTTATCAAATAATCCATCGCCAACTACCCTATCTTTTACACTTATCTCAATACTATTCACTTTCAATAATCTGTGTTGCATGCTACAATAATCAACATAATTATTCAAGGATTAACATATCGTTTTATTAATTATAAAATAAATTTGGAGGATAGCGAAATAAGCTAAGCACTAATATGGATGAAGAAACAAAAGAATTTCTAGATAATTTAGAAAATCAATACGGTGGAGAAATTACTTGGAAAACATTTGCAACTTGGTATGGCTGTTCTGATTCTACACTTAGAGAATATGGCGTTTTTATTTTCAAAATTAATGACACCTTCTATTTTGAAGATTTTGAAAAAAAATATGCAATATTCGGAATGGAATTAAAAACCAAAAAAAAGCAAAAAGAAAAATATGTTAAATTACAAAGAGACTTTGCAGCAAGTGAAGTAGAAAAAGTATTTAAGGTATCTCAATCCCACGCTTTAGAAGTAATTAATAAAACTAAAGACCCTAAAGATCTCCCCGAACTTAACTTATTCGATAAGATATTTAAAAAAAGTGTAACAGCTGTTTTATTAAAAAGTGGAAAATGCCATTTCTTTGAATTCTTAAACTTAGAAGATTTTAAAAAGAATATTTAAAAGTTTATATAAATAAAAAAACTACTAGTATGCTGACTAGTAGTTTTTTTTGTGACTTTATAATTAAGTCTATTTTGAGTAGAACTCAACAACCAATTGGTCATTGATTTCAACTGGAACTTCTGCTCTTTCTGGAACTCTTAATAATGTACCAGCAAATCCTTCTTCATTCTTATCTAAATAAGCTAATTTGAATTTTACTGCACCTAAGAAGTTCTTCTTGAAAAGTTCGTTCTTACGAGATTTTTCTTTTAATGAAATCACATCGCCAACTTTACATTGGTAAGAAGGAATATCAACCTTCTTGTTGTTAACTAAAATGTGACCATGAGAAACTAATTGACGTGATAGTCTGATTGAGTTTCCAAATCCGATACGATATACAAGGTTATCTAAACGACATTCTAGTGTTGTAATTAAAGCGTCACCAGTTCTTTGTTCAGATTTACTTGCATCTGCATAGTAATTACGTAATTGCTTTTCAAAGATACCGTAATATGCTTTAACTTTTTGTTTTTCAGCTAATTGCATACCATAATCAGATACTTTGTGTTTCTTTCGAAAAGCAGGAGCGTTAGCACGATCCATAGCCTTAGGGTGACCACAAGCATTCACACCTAATCTACGACATTCTTTAAAACGTGGGCCTCTTCTTGTTGCCATAGTCAATTCCTTTAAGAAAGTATTTTCTTCTAACAAAACTATTTTTCAGAACAGCATTTCTAATAAGTTTTATTAGGGTATGATTCAGCTCTCATACCTAGAGCAAATAAAAAGCTCCCTAATAATTGGGAGCAAAATTAAGCGCGCCCGGAGGGATTTGAACCCCCGACAGGGTGGTTAACAGCCACCTGCTCTACCGACTGAGCTACAGGCGCTTAAGTTCATCGAACGATTGGTACATTACCTTATTGAGCCATTTCTGTCAATACAATTTAAATAAAAAAAAATCTTTTTTTCAAAGTTTCTAATAACTATTTTTGTAAGTAACGATTCTACGATACTTATAATTTGTTAATCAAAAAAAATTTTTAAAAAAAATAAATTCGATTAATATTACTATAAGAGATAAATAAGAAAAATTCCAGTATTATTTTTATTTAGCACATAATTAATTTCATTAAATTTAACTATTTTTACAAATAAAAAGGCCCACATTAAGTGGGCCAATTATTTACTAAGTAATTAGTAATTATTTTGCTGGGTAATTTTCAGCTAAGTAATTAGCTAATACATCACTCATAAGATCTCTCATAGATATAACTTTGTCAAACATTGTATATCCGTCACCACCAGCAGCCATGAAATCATTAGTTGCTACATGATAAACTGTTGAGTCTTTCTTAATAGCTTGGCCATTAGCATAAACTCTGATAATACGTTTGCCAGGTTCTGCATACTTGTTGTAAATAACCTTTAAGTCAGTTTGAGCATAAGAACCAGCAGCATTAGGTAATGCACTATATCCGTGTTCTAGAGCTTCATAAACTTGAGCACCAGTTAATTCACATACTGTTACAACATTATTGAATGGTAATACTGTGATTACTTCACCCATTGTTACATCACCAGCATCAATACTTGCTCTAATTCCACCACCGTTTGTGATTGTGAAATCAGCGTCAGATGATTCAGTCATTGCTGTACAAATCATTTGTGATAAGTTTGTCTTTCTTGTTCTTACGTCAGCTCTTTCGCCTTGTAATACTGAAGGAACACTTGCTACAACGTTGCTATAAATTGCATCTAATTCAGCTTTCTTAGCATCAATATATGCTTTTACTTGTGGATCTTCAGGAACTGAAGTAATTCCATAAGCACTTGCTAATGGGCTGTTAGCTGGATCTACAACGTCAGATGCTTTAATTACAAATGCACTTTGAGAAACAACTTTCTTATTCTTAACTAGAACATCAACTACACCAACATTTTCCATGTATTCACCAGCTTGAACTAATAAAGCACCGTTTACATATTCACCATTAGGAAGTAAGTCATGGCTATGACCATCTATCCATAAATCAATTCCGTCAAGATTTTCAAGAACTAATTTTGATGTATATCCACTTGGACCGTTTTCATCAAGTCCGAAGTGACCTAGTACTATTACATAGTCAACATATTGATGAGCTAAGTCGATAGCAGCTTGAGCGTTTTTAATGATCATTGGATCATCAAATGTTACACCTTGAATATTTTTTGGATTAGTAGTAACTGCAGTATCAGGAGTTGTTAAACCAACTACACCAACTTTAAATCCATTAAAGTTATATACTTGATAAGGTTGGAATAATAAATAACCGTTCTTATCTAATGTGTTAGCTGATAATACTTTTACATTTGAATATTCTTTAGCAATCTTAGAAGCTTCTAGAATTCTGTCCAAACCATAATCAAATTCATGGTTACCTAAAGCAATTGCATCATATCCTAACATGTCAAGTAATACAGCAGCAGTTTCACCTTTATATAAATTAACAAGATTACTACCTGAGATTGCATCACCAGCATCTAATAACAAGATATTATCAGTAATACTTCTTGCAACTTGCATCATAGTAGCTAATCTTGAATAACCGATATTGCTATCTGTTGCTTCTAATCTACCATGTACATCGTTTGTATGTACAATAAATAAGTCGAATACATCATGACCTGTAGCTTTTACAATTTCCTTTACACCGTAAGGATAAACAACTTCAGGCATTTTTGGTTCTTCAACAACTGTAACTTCTTTAGGTTCTTCTTTAACTTCCGCTTTAGGAGCTTCTTCTTTTACAGGAGCTTCAACAACTTCAGCAACTTCAGCAGGAGCTTCAGCCTTTTCAACAACAGGAGCTTCTTCTTTAGCTGGAGCGACAGGTTTTACAACTGCTGCAGCTGGAACTTGTTCAACAGGCTCTGGTGCTGACTTACATCCTATTACGGAAACGATGAGCAATGTTACTAACAATGCTGACATTAATTTACTTGAAAAACGTTTCACGGTTTTCCTCCTAATATAAATCTCAATGGTTTTTGTATAATAAATACTTCTTCTATAGAAGTATATCATATGAGTTCAATTTTAGGTACAAAAAAAATGAAATAATTTGATTATTTATTACTTAAACAATTCAAACTTGCCAATTTAGACCTCAAATTCTCCATTGCCCTCAAAATTTGATAATTTACATTACCACTTAATATACACTATACCTTTCTTTATGTTTTATATCAATATTTATTTTTACACAAATTATTCAATAAAAAAATAAACCGAAGTTTTAACTTCGGTTTAACTAAAATTTAATATTTTATTTACATTAAGTCTTTTGCTTTTCTAGCTGTGTTACCAGTTTTTTCACAATAAGCAACGTGACGTAGTCTACCATTTTCAAAAACACTCTTCATTTTGATAGCGCCACCCCAACGACTTGTTAGAACTTGTGCACCTGCACGACGTGCGTTCTTTGATACATTACCTGCCATATGATTATTCCTCCATTAGAATTCTAAAATATGTTGTTAACTTAGCATTAACTTATATAAAAGTCAAATACTTAAACCATATTATATAAAAACTTTTTGTTTATCAATATTTTTTTTCACCCGTTATGTGACAAAGTAACTTGTTTTTTAATAATTCATTGTCTATATTGATGATATGAAAAAAATAAAAAAGCTTCTAAGGCAGATATATTTAATACCAGTTTATCTATACAAAGGCATTCTTTCACCTTATATAGGTGGCTCCTGTATATATTCTCCTACTTGTTCAACCTATTTTTTACAGGCTGTATCAAAGCATGGGATTATAAAAGGCACTATTTTGGGAGTTGTAAGAATATTACGCTGTAGCAGATTTTATATTGGTGGTATTGATCCTGTCCCTGAAGAATTTTCATTAGAAGTAATTAAAAAGAACAATACAATCTTTAAAAGACGAAGAAGAAATAAATAGATATAAAACTATAAAAAATGTGTGAAAATTAACTAAATTCTCACACATTTCTTTTTTATTTATTAATAGGTCCCAAATTGATAAATTGTCGTATGATCATATTTTTCACATTTTCTTAACACAATTGATGGAAAATTCTCATTATTAGGAGAATCTGGATAAAATTGAGTTTCAAAACAAATTCCACTATTTTTCAATCCCTTCGATCCATCTTTATTAATCTCATTTTCACCTATAAAATTACCACTGTATAGTTGAAGTGATGGCAAGGTAGTAAAGATATCCATCATTATATTTGTTCTATCACATTTAAATGTTCCAACTAAAGTTAGTTGGCCGGTATAATCTGCAAAACATAAAGCATGATCATAGCCATTTCCAGTTTTTTCTATTCTTTCTCCGATTGTATGAGGCAATCTAAAATCAAAAGGAGTGTTTTCAACAGATAGTAATTCACCCGTTGGTATTAATTTATCATCTATATCAACATATTTATCACAATTTAATAATAATTGATGATCTAAAATTGTAGTTTTAGGATCTCCACTTAAATTAAAATAACTATGATTAGTCATATTTAAAAGAGTATCCTTATCACTAAAGCCTTCATATCTAACAATCAATTGTCCATCACTAGTTAAGATATAAAAACACTTAACTGTTACATTAGCAGGAAAACCACCCTCTCCATCAAAAGATGTAACACTTAAAATTAAAGCAGGATTATTATTTATTACAGTTTCTTCACAAGACCAGTTCTTAAAAGCTAAGGAAGAAGGTCCACTATGAAGTGAATTTTCACCTTCATTTTTTTCTATGTTATATTCAATACCATTTAAAGTAAATTTTGCATCTTTTATACGGTTTGCAACTCTACCAACACTCATTCCATAAAAAGTATTGGTATCTAGATAATTTTCAAACTTATTATAACCTAATACAACATCAACTATTTTCTTATCCTTAGAAGGAACTTTTAAAGAATAAATTAAAGCCCCAAAGGTTAATACCTCTAAAGAATACTTACCATTTTCAATAGTATATTTAAATACTTCTTCTCCACCTTTTGTTTTTCCAAATAACTCTTTCATTTTTACCTCAAAAAAAGAGCTCATGTAAACACACAAACTCTTTAAAAATTTTATTAATTACTAGTATCGTCACTTTTTAAAACTGCCAAAAATGCTTGTTGTGGAATTTCAACACTTCCAACCATCTTCATTCGTTTTTTACCTTCTTTTTGTTTTTCAAGCAATTTTCTCTTTCTAGAAATATCTCCACCATAACATTTAGCAGTAACATCCTTTCTATAAGCAGAAATTGTTTCTCTTGATACAATTTGTCCACCAATAGCAGCTTGAATAGCTATTTTATATTGTTGTCTATGAATTTCACCTTTTAATCTTTGGCAAACTATCTTACCTCTTTGTTGAGCATTTCCTCTAAATACTAATTGAGATAAAGCATCAACTTGTTCTCCATTAACTAATATATCTAATCTAACCAAGTCAGTTCTTTTATAACCAATTACTTCATAATCAAAAGATGCATAACCACGAGAAATAGATTTTAATCTATCATAGAATTCAAATAAAACTTCAGCTAAAGGCATTTCATATTGCAATTCAACTCTTTTTGAATCGAGATAATTCATATTAGTTTGAACTCCACGTTTCTCAATAGCTAAATTCATAATAGGTCCAATATATTCAGCAGGAGTTATAACATTAGCTCTAATGTATGGCTCTTCACTATATTCAACTAATACCTGATCAGGATATTCTAATGGATTATCAATTTCTATAACTTCATCTTCTTTTTTCAAATGTACTTTATATTCTACAGAAGGAGATGTAAAAACTATTGATAAATCAAATTCTCTTTCTATTCTCTCTTGAATTACTTCTAAATGTAAGAGACCTAAGAATCCACATCTAAAACCAAAGCCCAAAGCAGCTGAAGAGTCTTTTTCATAAACTAAAGAAGCATCATTAAGTTTTAGTTTTTCAATTGCATCATTTAATTCTTCATAGTCATTTGAATCAACAGGATAAATTGAAGAGAATACAACAGGTTGAACTTCTCTAAATCCTTCTAGAGGCTCATCTGCCATATTATCAAATTTTGTTACAGTGTCCCCAACTCTTATATCACCAATCTTTTTAACACCAGCAATGAAATAACCAACATCACCGGCATGCAAAATACCAGTTTTGATAAAGTTTAATTGGAAAACTCCAACTTCTTCAACATCATAATCAACCCCGCCGTGCATAAATTTAATATGATCGCCTTTTTTCAAACAACCATCAAAAACTCTACAGTGAACTATAATACCTCTATAAGGATCATAATGAGAGTCAAAAATTACAGCTTTTAAAGGATCATCATCATCACCTTGTGGTGGTGGAATAATTTCAACTATTTTTTCAAATAATTCATCTACTCCAAAACCAGTTTTTGCGCTTACTTGAACTGTTAAATCAGGGTCTAAGCCTAAATCGTTATCAATCATTTCAAGACACATTGGAATATCTGCAGATGGTAAATCAACTTTGTTAATTACTGGAATTACTTCCAAATTATGTTCCATAGCTAAATATAAATTAGCTAAAGTCTGAGCTTCTACACCTTGAGAGGCATCAACTAGTAATAAAGCACCTTCACAAGAACTAATAGCTCTTGAGACTTCGTAACTAAAGTCAACGTGACCGGGGGTATCAACTAAATTTAATTTATAAGTTTTACCATTTTTTGCTTTATAAGGAATCGTAACAGCTTGGCTTTTTATAGTAATGCCTCTTTCTCTTTCGATATCCATATTATCTAAAACTTGATCTTGAGCAGGTCCTCTTGATTTATTTAATTGAGCTTTCTCAATAAAGCGATCGGCCAAGGTAGATTTACCATGGTCGATATGCGCAATTATACAAAAGTTTCTGGTCAAAGAATAATCATGTCCCATATTTATCCTTTTTTATTTTAAACTTAAATTATTTTCTATTGGATCAAAACCTAAAAGTTCTCTTATTTCTGCATCATCTAGAGTTTCTTTTTCAACTAATCGATCAGTTAATAAATCTAATTGATCTCTATGAGTTGTTAAGATATCACGAGTTTCATCTAAACAATCATCCAATATTTTAAGCATTTCACTATCAATGATTTTTGCAGTTGCTTCACTGTAGTTTTTGTGCTGAGCAATTTCACGACCTAAGAATAAAGGTTCATCTTCATCACCTAGATTAATAAATCCAATACTACTCATACCAAACTCAGTAACCATTCTCTTAGCAATATTTGTAGCTTGTTGTATATCATTTGAAGTACCAGTTGTGGTTTCTCCATAAACAATTTCTTCAGCTACATAACCACCCATAGTAATTTTAATTCTATCTAATAATTTACTCTTTGTTAAAGTATATGCATCTTTTAGTGGTAAACTAATTGTTAAACCTAAAGCTCTACCATGAGGAATAATTGTTACTTTATGTAATGGATCAACATTGTTTAAATAATAGTGTAATAAAGTATGTCCTGCTTCATGATATGCAGTAGCTCTCTTATCATCTGCACTCATTACTTTACTCTTCTTTGCAACACCTAATAAAACTTTATCTCTAGCTTCTTCAATGTTGTTCATTGATACAGTTTCTTTATTTTCTCTTGCAGCAAATAAAGCAGCTTCATTTATCATATTAGCTAAATCTGCACCACTGCTTCCAGGAGTTGCTCTAGCAATTCTATTTAAATCAACATCACTTTCTAGTCTAACTTTCTTACAATGTATTTCTAATATAGCTTCTCTTTCTTTAATATCTGGTAAATCAACAACAACTTGTCTATCAAATCTACCTGGTCTTAGTAATGCTTGGTCTAAAACATCAGGACGGTTTGTAGCAGCCATTACAATAACATTGGAAACAGAATCAAAACCATCCATTTCAACAAGAATTTGGTTCAAAGTTTGTTCTCTTTCATCATGACCACCGCCAAGACCAGCTCCACGAGCTCTACCAACAGCATCTAATTCATCAATGAAAATAATACATGGTGCAGCTTTTCTTGCTTGTTCAAATAAATCACGAACACGGGAAGCACCCATACCAACAAACATTTCAACAAAGTCTGAACCACTAGTATGTAAGAAAGATACTCCAGCTTCACCTGCAACTGCTTTAGCTAATAAAGTTTTACCTGTTCCTGGAGGACCAACCAATAAAGCCCCTTTTGGAATCTTTGCACCAATTTTATGGAATCTAGAAGGATTCTTTAAGAAATCAACAACTTCTAGCAATTCATTTTTAGCTTCTAATTGTCCAGCAACATCTTTAAATGTTGTTTTATTTTCATCTGGTTTATATTCTTTTGCTAGATTTTTACCTAAGCCACCCATCATTTTTGAATTCATTCCATTAGCTTGACGATATAAAATAACCATAAAGCCAACAAATATTACCCAAGGAATAAGACTTAAGAACAAGGAAAGATATGAAACTTGTTGTTCAGAACCTGAAACAATAATTCCACTTCCTTCTAACTCATCTAACAAATTTTGATCTGCATAAGGAATCAAAGTTTTCATTCTAACATTGGATTGAGTTACAAATGTTATTTTTTGATTTGCTTCAATATCAACAGTAGTGACTTGTCCTGAAGCAACATATTGTTTGAAAGTAGTATAAGGAACTGTTTGTACACCAGCATTTGCCATACTATCAAACATTAAAATCCCAAAAGTTAATAATACAAAAATAAAAATACCAAAGGATATTTTATTCTTAGGTGTTTTAAATGGGCCTTTGCCATCATTATTATTCGGAGAGCCTCCGCCCTTTAAACCATTCCAAAAATCATTACTGTTTTTTGGCTTATTATCTTTATTATTGTTATTATTATCTTCAAAATAAATTCCAACTTTTGCTCGTTCCATTTTATTAATTGTATTCACTACATAATCCTTTTAACCAATACTATATATTCTAACGGTTTTTCCCTCAAGGGGAGTTTTCACTCTCTTTGCCAATCTATCTCTTCCATCAATATGTTTTGCAAAGAGGGCAACAATACCATTTCTATCTTCTAAAACTAATACCTTATCTCTATCTGATTCTTTTATTTTCCAACCAGATAAAAATTTTGATATTTCTACAGTCCCACTTTCAGTTACTAAAGAATCATCACTTCTAATGTTTCTTAAAATTAAAGGGTAACTTATATCTTCATCAGCAATTCTTAATAATTTAGTATTATCATTTTTTTGGGAAGAAATCATTAGCTTTTTATCAAAAACTTTTATTTCTTGATCCTGTGCGGTATCAATAATATAACTAAATTTAGGCAATTGCACAAACTCATTAATAACAAAAGAATTATCTTTTATCAATAATTCAACATTACCAAATATTTCACTACCTTCTTTTTTGTTCCTTATTACATTATCAATATGAACAACTTTTTTAAAGGAGGGAATCTCGTATTTTTTAATAATTGTAGATAGTACATTATACCTTATAATTTCTTTTTGAAGCAAATATTCTTTT
Source organism: Sphaerochaetaceae bacterium (assembly GCA_963678415.1). Taxonomy (GTDB): domain Bacteria; phylum Spirochaetota; class Spirochaetia; order Sphaerochaetales; family Sphaerochaetaceae; genus Pleomorphochaeta. The sequence continues at coordinate 1,381,098 of OY782833.1, forward strand.
CTATTAACTTTATTATCTTCAATTAATGAACTAATTTGCTCTTGAGCTAAAGATACTAGACCTGAAAACATTAATGCATTTCTATAAACAATTTTTTTTGCATCAGGAAATATTGATTCAATTTTAGGAGAAATCTCCTTTCTAATCCTATTCCTTAAATAATCAGTTTTAGCATTAGTTGAGTCTTCACTCCAAGTTAAACCTGCAACTTTCAATAATAATCTTAAATTATCTTTTGTATAGGCTAATAAAGGCCTAATTATCATAATTGAATCTTGTTCTCTAATTTCTCTAATACATGATAAAGATAATAAAGAGGCTCCATTAAAAGATCTCATAATCATTGTTTCAAGTTGGTCATCAATAGTATGTGCAGTAGCTAAAGCTTCAAAACCATTTTCTTTGCAATAATCAATTAATTTTTGATATCTTAAATACCTTGCTGCATCTTCAATACCGTTATTTCTTATTTCCTCTTCAGCTTCAATAACACCTTCTTCAAGTATTATCTCTTTATAATTAACACCTAAAGAAGCACAATTATTTTTATTAGTTTCACTTTCAATTGATAATTCTTCACTACCTCTTAATCCATGATTAACATATAAGGCAATTAAATTTTTCTTATCAATTTTTTGTGATAACAGATATAATAGAGCTAACGAATCGCTTCCACCTGAAAATGCAACAGCAATTTTTTTATTAATTAAATTAGGATATTTGATAAAATATTCATTGAATTGATCCATATAGCCACCTAAAAATTATACTAATAATAAAAATATGACTAGAAAAACCTCATTCGTCAATCACAAATATTAACAAATGTAACTTTATTACATAACTCTCTACTTAATCTTCACATTATATTGCTGCATTAGCTTATCAATAGACTCTCCATTTATCAAAGCTTTCAATGCTTCATTTGCTTTTTCTATGCCTTGATAAAATTGATCTTTGTTTTCTTCAACCCCTAATACATGCTCAACTACACTTTGACCTTTTTCTGGTCTACCAATTCCAACATAGATTCTAGTAAAGTCTTTTTCGCCTTTTAAGTTTCTAATTATACTTTTTAATCCATTATGACCAGCATCCCCTCCACCTTTTTTAATTCTAATAAAAGATAAAGGCAAATCCATTTGATCACAGATTACAAGAATATCAGAAGATTTTACCTTTTTAAAATAACGTAAAATTTCTCCACTATTGTTCATATAAGTTAAAGGTTTGATAAATAAATAGGTATCATTTAAGGTAGTTAACTTAGCACTTTCATATAAACGAAAACAGCGCTTTTTCATCTTTAAATGAAAAAACGCTGCACATAATTCTACAACTTTGAATCCACAATTATGTCTAGTTTCTTTATACTCAGCACCAAGATTACCTAGGCCAAGTACTAATTTCATAGAATTATTCCTCTGTAGTTTCAGCTACTACTTCTTCAGATTCTTCTGCGTCATCAGCTTTTTCACTCTTAAGAGCTTTAACTGTAGCAACAGTATCATTTCCATCAGTCAAAATTTCAATTTTATCAGAAACAACAATGTCTTTTACTGATAAGTGTCCATTTAAATCAATTGATGAAACATCAACTTTGATATCTGAAGGTAAGTCTTTTGGAAGACATTCAACTTCAACTTCATGTAAAACAACATCCAAAATACCACTCTTTCTACAACCAATAGGATTACCTTCGATTGTTAGAGGTACAAATGCACGTAACTTTTCACCACGAACTACTTCATAGAAGTCTACATGATGTACAGTATCTGTCATGATATTTTCTTGGAAAGATTTAACTAGAACTTCATGTTCATTTCCATCAACTTTTAATGTGATAAGAGTTGATTCTGAAATTGAGTTTAAAGCTAAAGTAAATTTATGTGCATCAATTACGATGTGCATTGGTTTTGTTTTACTTCCGTAAACAACAGCAGGGATTTTTCCAGCGCGTAATAAACGTCTAGAACCGGCACTTCCAAAATCGGAAGTACGAAGAGTTGCTTCAAAAACATGTTTTGACATTTTTTTCTCCTAATACTCTCATTGGACTTAATCCAATTACCATGGGATAAACACATGTAGTGTCAGTCGCTATACTATATGTATAGCAGTTATAGGTCAAGTAAAGAACCTTTAAAAATAAAAAAAACCTGCTAACTATAGCAGGCATTAGGCTGGGAAGGAGGGACTCGAACCCCCGGTGCCGGCACCAAAAACCAGAGCCTTAACCACTTGGCGACTTCCCAACAACACGAGGAAAGCTACATCATTTTTAAGAATTTGTCTAGCACTTTTTTAAAAAAAATATATTTTTTTATTTTATTTTTCCTCTTCAGCCTCTTTTTCATAGGCTTCTAAAATTTCATCTTGTAATTTATTTCTAAATTTACTATTGATTGGATGAACAATATCTTTGTATTCATTGTTTGCAGTTAATCGAGCTGGCATTGCAATAAATAGTCCATTCTTACTTTCGATAACCTTAATATTATGAACAACAAACTCATTATCAAAGGTTACAGTAGCGTAAGCTTTTAACTTACTATCACCATTAACAGTACGAATTCTAACCTCCGTTATTTCCATATCAATCTCCTTTTTTTGTTTCGTATTAACAATATTATATTAGATATTTGAGAAAAAACAACTCTTAGTATAGTTTTTATGCTTAAATTTCCTATAAAAAGTAAACTTTTGATAACAGTTATCCAATTTGTTATATACACAAAAGCAAGTCGAACCTGAACCACTTAAAAGTGAAAAACAAGACTCTTCACTTTTCATGGCTGATAAAATTTCACTATTAACAACTAATTCAAAATCATTATAAAAATTTTCTTTCCAAGAGCTAAGACCTTCATTAAAAATCCTAATTATTTCATCTTTTGTAGTTAACTTTTTTCTATCAATTGAATCTAATTTATCAAAGGCGCCTTTTGTACTAACACCAAAACTTGGTTTTACCAAATAAATTCCATAATCAAAATCTGCATCAAGGGGAGTAATTATCTCTCCTTGTCCTTCAACATAAGCAAAAGTAGTATTATAAAGGAAAAATGGTACATCAGAACCGACTTTTAAAGAAATTTCTAACAATTCATTATCTTTTAAAGCTCTATCTTTAAAACAATCATTAAGCATTTTTAGAACTGTAGCTGCGTTACTGGACCCACCACCAAGACCAGCTTGTATTGGAATTTGTTTATCAATAAAGACTTTAATTTTTAAATTAATTTTAGTTTTTTCACACCAAAGTCTAATAGCTTTAGAAATAGAATCCTCCCCTTTTATTTCACAAGCTTCTAATCCTTTAATCTCAATATCTAACAAATCGCTTTCAAAAACTTCTATCTCTATAATATCATATAAATCAATTTTTGCAAAAATTGATTGAATATCATGAAAATTATCTTTCCTTTTTGGACCAATAGCTAGGTGTAGATTAATCTTGGCATATGATTTTTCACTTAGTTTCATTAAATGCTCCTATTTCTATCAATTGTTGTTCTGCTTTCTCTTTCCAACCTTTATTAGCTAAAGGAGAAGCTGGAGATGGATGTAAAATTGAGTAATAAGGTATTTTATCATTTTTTAATTTTTTTTCGGCATATTTTCCTATTCCAATAAGGCGTTTACATTGTAAGAGATCAATAGTATCGAAAAGATATTTATCACAAACACTATCTATCCTGACTCTTATTTCTTTTGGTAATTTATCAGGAGTAATATTTCTTGCTGTCTTAATAGGCGATAAAAATAATAGAGGGCAATAATTAGCTATATAAAGGTGTCCCTTCATATCTTTAGCTTCACTATAATGAGATTTTATTAAATCCCAAAGTCTTAGTCCACTTATTTCACTTCTCTTAATTTCTAAGCCTTCAACTTTTCTATTAGGATGCTCTCTTTTAGGAGAATATATAGGTTTATTAATTTTTAAATAATCTTTTACTATATTAACCTCCCCAAAAGGGATTCCTGTTTGAGCCATTCCAAAAGGTCCTGGATTCATACCCAAAAAAAGATTTTCTACAGGAGATACAGCATATTCTCTTATATATTCATTCATCATTTCTTTGGCATAAACTAAAGGATTATATATATAAATATCCTCATTAATATTCTCTTTTACTTTTTCAATTTGTTTTGTAAATTCATCTGTTAGCTTTATTAATTGATTTGATACATTTTTCATATAATCAAATATATTCTATATTTAGACATAACAAAAGACTAATTACATATTTTTAATATATACTAGCTTATTTTGCTACCATACTATATTATGGGGGGTATGGATAATAATATTGATTTAAAAGCTATCATCTTTGACAAAGATGGCACTCTCTTTAATTATGCCTCTGTTTGGCATCAAGTTATTGAAGATTCAATTGATGAAGCTTTTAAAAACACAAATGAAAAAAGACGTGAAAAAAGAAAACGTAATCTAGTTAAATTATTAGGCATTGATGCTGATGGAAACACAATAGCATCAGGTGTTATTTTTTCACATAATAAATATAATATTACCAAAAAAGGCATCAGATATTGCATAACAAACCTAATGTTTCCTTCTACATTAGTAAAATATACAAAAGAAATAATGAAATATAATAATATTTTTATTGAAGAAAAAATTAAATCAATGGACTTTTCAAAACAGAGAGCTCTTTTTCAAAAATTAAAAGACTTAGGTTATAAAATTGCTGTTGTAACAGTTGATAATAGAATATCTGCAGATATTTTTCTTAAATATATGGGAATACAAGAATTCGTTGATTATACAGTAACAAAAGATGATGATATAGCACAAAAACCTAAACCAGACTCTTTTATACATTTCTGCAATATGTTTGATTTAGATCCTTCTCAAGTTGCTATGGTTGGAGACACAATAACTGACATGAAATATGCTAGAAATAGTAATGCAGGTTATAAAGTGGGAGTGTTATGGGGCGCTAATGATTTAGCGGGATTAGAAAAATATGCTGATGTTATTTACCCTGATATATTCTATTTATTAGAAGATCCTATAATAAATAAAAAATAAAATTTTATCTAATTATTTGTTTGTAGACAAACAATTAGATGTAGTTTTTTTATTGACAAAACAAACATTAATTGTCAATATATTATTAGTATTTAAAACTGAGGGAAAAATATGAAATATTCATGGGACAAGTATTTAGATCCTTATAGAGGAAAAACTTTTAATGGAGATTGGCCAACTTTAGCACAAATCTTCAATATCACATTAGATAAATTCCCAGACAGAATTTGTTTTACAAAATTTACACCTAACCGTTTCTCACTAACTTATAAAGAAGTTAATGAATATCTATTAAACATTAGCTCTTATCTAAGAGAAAAAGGGCTTAAAAAAGGTGATAAAGTTGCTATAAACGGTAAAAATAGTATCGAATGGGCAATTGCTTATTTAAGTATCAATTTTGCAGGTGGGGTTGTTGTTCCTTTAGATAACCAACTCACTACAAAAAAAGTTCAACAATTATCTTCTTATAGTGATTGTAAATTCTTTTTAGCTGATAAAAACGTTTTAGAATCTTTAGATAAGTATGATGAAACATATCTAAAATCATTTGCACTTTGTATGACTCTCACAGGAAAAAGTGAAAATTATGAAGCTATGATGAATTGTAAAGCTAAAAAAATATTACCAGCAGAAAATGGCAATGAAGATGATATTGCTGCTATATTATTTACAAGCGGAACAACAGGAAATGAAAAAGGTGCTGTTCTCTCACAAAAAAATATTGTAAGTGATGTTTTCCAAGCAAAAGATGAACAATTCTTACAACTAGATGAAACTGATATTTTATATGCATTACTACCTTTACATCATAGCTACTGCTGTACTGCTGTTCTTTTAGTTTCAATTACTTTTGGATGTGAATGTGTATTTGGTCATGGCATTATTGTTTCAAGAATGATAAATGACCTAACTAGAGGTAAAGTTACAGTCTTTATGGGAATTCCTCTTTTATATAATAAGATATTAGCAGGTATGATGAAAGAAGTTAAGAAAAAAGGTTTCTTCACTAATGCTCTTGTTCATACCTTAATGTTTATAAATGGGTTCTTTAAAAAGTACTTTAAAGCAAATCCTCTTAGAGGATTCTTTAACAAAAAACTTTTATCGAAAGTTGGTTTTGCTCATAATAGGATTTTGATTTGTGGTGCAGGTCCTCTTTCTCCTAAAGTATTTAAACAATATCAACAACTTGGTTTAGATTTTATTCAAGGTTATGGTTTAACAGAAACAAGCCCTATTTTAGCTTTAAATCCAATTTCTAAATTCAAAATTGAATCAGTTGGAAAAATCTTTAGATTAGTTGATGCCAAAATAATTGACGCTGATGCAACAGGTGTTGGTGAAATTGTAGTAAAAGGACCAAATATCTGCCAAGGCTATTATAAAGATGAAGAAAACACAAAAAAACTATTTACTGAAGATGGTTATTTAAAAACTGGAGACTTAGGTTATCTAGATAAAGATAATTACTTATATCTTAAAGGTAGAGCTAAAAATATTATCGTAACTGAAGGTGGAAAAAATGTTTATCCTGAAGAAATTGAAGATTTATTCCAACTTCATCCACAAATTGATCAAATATTAGTTAGAGGTTATCAAGAAAAGAAAAACGTACCTGCTGAATGTATTGAAGCTGTTATTTATCCTAGTGAAGAATATTTCAAAAACAAAGTTGAAAAAATTGATGTTGAAATAGATGAGGTTATTAAAACAGTTAATAAAGAATTAAGTGGCTATAAAAAAATTGGAAAAGTTACAATTCTTGATAAACCAATGGTAATGACTAGTACTAAAAAAATTAAAAGAAATTTGATTAAAAAATAATATTTTTGTTAATAACTTAATAAAATCATCGACTTTATAACATTAAACGGTTATTCTTAATGTTATGAACACATTAATTAAAAATGCATTAATTCTCGATATGACAGAAAGAAATAAGTCATATCGAGGAGATATAAAAATTGAAAACGGAAAAATCAGCGACAATCCTTTGTTCCATGCTGATAGAGAAATTGATGCTACAAATATGATTTGTATGCCTTCTCTAATTAATGCTCATACCCACACTTCTATGGGGCTCATGAGAAACTATAAGGATACCGCTCCTGATTTAATGTCTTGGCTTAATGAAATTTTCCCAATTGAAGCACAATTAGAAGAAGAAGATATTTATTGGGCTTCTCAAATTGCTCTAGCAGAAATGATTAGCACAGGTTGTACAGCATTTAATGATATGTATTTCATGATGGAACAAACTTGCGAAGCAACTTATCAAGCAAAAATGAGAGCAAATATTGGAATGACTCTCTTTGGTTCTTTAAAAGATAACAAAGAAAGATTTAATCCAAGCAATAAAATAGCTGATAAATATTTAAGTAAAGCAAACGGATTAATAAAATTCAACGTAGCCCCTCATGCTATATACACTACCCCTTTAGAAACTTATCTATTTGCAAGAGACTGGATTCTTGAAAGAGGTGGAGATTTACATACTCATATGAGCGAAACCAAAACTGAAGTAGACAACTGCTTAAAAGAATTTGGGGAGACCCCATTAATGTATTTAGAGAAAAACAATGCATTAAAAGGAATAAAATCTGTACTAGCTCATGGAGTTTATCTAAGTGATGATGAAATAAAACTATGTAGCGATAAAGGTATTAGCATTGTTCACAACCCAAGTAGCAACTGTAAATTAGCTAGTGGTATAGCTCCAATTGCTAAATTCAAAAATGCTAATGTTAATGTAGCTATAGGAACTGATGGTGCTTCTTCAAACAACAATCTTAACATGATGGAAGAAATGCACTTAGCCGCAATGATTAGCTGTGTAAGCACTTTAAACCCTATTGCAACAACTCCTTATGATATTATTAAAATGGCAACACTAGGTGGAGCAAAAGCTTTATCAATCGATGATAAAGTGGGAACAATAGAAGTTGGTAAAGATGCTGATATTATTTTAATTGATACAAATAAGCCTCATTTAACTCCAATTAATGATCCATTCTCTGCTGTTGTATATAGTGCTCAAGGAAGCGATGTAGATACAGTTTTCTGTAAAGGTGAAATGCTAATGCAAAATAGAAAACTATTAACATTAGACATAGATTTAGCAATGGAAAAAACAAAACTTAGATGGAATAGATTATTATCTAAAAACAAAGAGGACAAATAATGCAAGAAGCTTTTAATACTTTAGAATTTAAAAATGATGAACTCTTATTAATAGATCAAAGATTACTACCAGTAAAGTTTGAAATCTTTGTTGCAAAAGATTATAAAGATATTGAATTTGCAATTAGAGATATGGTTGTTAGAGGAGCTCCTGCAATTGGTGCTAGTGCAGCATATGGAGTATATTTTGCTTTAAAAGAATTTATTTCTGATGAAGAAAAATTTCTTACCGCTTGTAAATTCATTGAAAACGCAAGACCTACTGCAATTAATTTAAAATGGGCAATTGATAGAATGCTCAAAGTTTATCAAGACAATAAAGAAACTAAAAACTTACTAAATATTATTAAAGATGAAGCTATACTAATTCAAGAAGAAGATATAACCACCAATAAAGCAATTGGAGAAAACGGTTTAAGTGTAATACCTCAAAATGCAAATATTTTAACTCATTGCAATGCAGGAGCTTTAGCAACTGCTGGATGGGGTACTGCAGTAGGTGTAATAAAATCAGCATTCTATGCTAATAAAAATATTTTTGTATATGCAGATGAAACACGCCCTCGCCTTCAAGGAGCAAGATTAACAGCTTGGGAATTAACTCAAGCAAAAATCCCAAGCAAACTTATTACAGACAGTACTGCTGCAACACTAATAAGAGATGGTAAAATTGATTTAGTTGTCCTTGGAGCTGATAGAATTGCAACAAATGGTGATGTTTGTAATAAAATAGGTAGTTTTGGCTTATCAGTTATTTGTAAAGCTTATGGAGTTCCGTTCTATAGTGCTGCTCCCTTATCAACAATTGATTTTACAATTGAAACTGGTGCAGAAATTCCAATCGAAGAAAGAGATAAAAAAGAAATAATTTTTGTAGGAGATACTCAAATTGCACCATTAGAAATGGATGTATATAATCCAGCATTTGATGTTACCCCTCACCAAAATGTTACAGCAATTATTACCGAAAAAGGTGTAATTTATCCTCCATTTAAAGAGAACATATTAAAATTAAAAAATTAACTCTTACTTAAAATGTCATTAATCTATTAAACTCTTTTGCTTTTTTGCAAGAGAGTTTAATTTTTATCAAAATTATTATAGTTACACAAAATAATATAACAAAATTTATGTTATTACACTTATCTAATTTGAATTATAATTAATTTATATTTATGTAAAAATTATTCATTTTATTGAGTTTTATACAAATTTATTATCATAGCATTTTTATATATACATCATTATTTAATCAAAAATTTTACTTTACCCTATATTATATCAAGTTTATAATATACAAAAAATTGAATATTTATTCACTAATAATGCAAGGAGAGTTTTTTATGCACATTGAAACTCAAAAAATTTTAGATGAGGTAATCAAAAAAGATCCTAATCAAAAAGAATTTCATCAAGCAGTAACTACATTTTTAGAATCTATTGATACTGTTATAGCTGATGAACCACAAATCGTATATCACAAAGTTTTAGATAGACTTGTTGAACCCGAAAGAATTATAATTTTCAGAGTTCCTTGGATTGATGATAATGGGAAACTTCAAATTAATAGGGGTTATAGAGTTCAACAGAATAGTGCTCTAGGTCCATATAAAGGTGGCCTGAGATTCCATCCTTCTGTTAATTTATCAATATTAAAATTTTTAGCTTTTGAACAAGTTTTTAAGAATTCATTAACAGGCCTTCCTATGGGAGGAGGAAAAGGTGGAGCTGATTTTAATCCTAAAGGAAAAAGTGATAATGAAGTTATGAGATTTTGTCAAAGTTTCATGACTGAATTAGCCAAACACATTGGAGCTAACACAGACGTTCCAGCAGGAGATATGGGAGTTGGCGCAAGAGAAATCGGATATATGTTTGGACAATATAAAAGAATGCAAAATGAAGTAACAGGGGTTTTAACAGGAAAAGGATTATCTTTTGGTGGTTCATTAATCAGACCAGAAGCTACAGGTTATGGATTAATTTATTTGGCTCAAGCAGTATTAGAAGCTGAAAACGATTCAATTGCAAATAAAATATGTTTAGTTTCAGGCTCTGGGAATGTTGCTCAATATACGATTGAAAAAATTAATCAACTTGGGGGAAAAGTAGTTACCATAAGTGATTCAAATGGCGTAATAATTGATAAAGAAGGAATTAATCAAGAAAAATTGGAATGGATAAAAATTCTTAAAAATGTTAGAAGAGGAAGAATAAGCGAATATGTTAAAAAATATTCAAGCGCTAAATATATTCCAAATTCTGGAAAAGAAAAATACAATGAATTATGGAATGTTAAAGCCGATTTAGCTTTCCCTTGTGCTGTTCAAAATGAAATAAATTTACTCGATGCTCAGCACCTAGTAGATAATGGAATAAAATTAGTTGGAGAAGGCGCAAATATGCCAACATGTATTGAAGCATATAAAAAATTTGAAAAAAATGGAATTTTATTCTTACCTGGAAAAGCTGCAAATGCAGGTGGTGTTGCTGTATCAGGTCTTGAAATGAGTCAAAACAGTGGCCGAATATCTTGGACAAAAGAAGAAGTTGATAATAAATTAGAAAGTATAATGAAAAATATCTATAAACAAATTAGTGAAGCTGCTGACAAATATAGCACACACAATAATTTTAAAGATGGAGCAAATATTGCGGGGTTCTTAAAAGTAGCAGATGCTATGATTGCTCAAGGATACGTATAAAAAATTAATAATCTTTTTTAACCTTACTAAAATATAATCTAGTAAGGTTTTTTTATCTTTAAATTATGAAATTTATACTTTTTTTACACAAAAGTAAAATTTTTTTAAAAAACTACTTGATTTAATTAGTATTTAGTGTTAATTAATAATTAATATCATTAGTGAATAGATATTGATTTTGTTAGAATTTATGTTATTATTAATAAACAAGGAGAAAAAAAATGAAAGAACAAGAATTTTACATTTGTAAACATTGTGGCAACATTATTGCTAAAGTACATGACTCAGGTGTCCCAGTAGTATGCTGTGGAGAAAAAATGACAAAGCTTGAACCTAATACTGTTGATGCAGCTAACGAAAAACACGTTCCTGTAGTAAAAGTAGATGGAAACAATGTTACTATTGAAGTTGGTTCTGTAGCTCATCCAATGACAGAAGAGCATTATATCACTTGGATTTATATCCAAACTGAACATGGCGGACAAAGAAAAAATTTAACTCCTTCTGATGCACCTAAGGCAACATTTGCATTAGCTGATGGAGATAAATTAGTAGCTGCTTTTGCTTACTGTAACTTACATGGTTTATGGGAAACAAGAGTATAATAATTAAATTTTAAATCCCCTCGTTAATAACAAGAGAATAAATTTAAAGTAAAAAAAGCTTGGTTTTGATTATTTCATAACCGAGCTTTTTTATTCTAATATTGCTTTAAGAATTTGATTTTCATAATAACCAATCTTTTCATCTGTTAATAACTTTTTATCTTTAACATCAATTGATAATTTAGGCCTTTTGGGATCTCCTAAACAAACAACTCTATCTCCCATTATCAAAGCATCTCTTAAATCATGAGTAACAAATAAGGTAGTTCTTGGATCACTATCCCATAATTCTTTAAATAAATTTAAAACATCATATTTTGAGCTAATATCTAAACCTTGCATTGGTTCATCCATAAGTATTAAATGAGAAGGATAAGCAAAGGCTCTAGCAATTGCAACTCTCTGTTTCATCCCTCCTGATAATTGATGCGGATATTTTGCTCTATCGTCGATTAACCCCACTCTCTCAAGATAATATAATACCCTATCCTTTCTTTCAGCAGTGTTAGGAATTGAATTTTTTAAAATAATATCAATATTACTAAAAGCTGTTTGGCTTTTTAATAATCTTGGCTCTTGAAATAAATAACTTACAGAGCCAATTTCATTTTCACTTTTTATTATTTCACCATTTAAAGGAGTTTCTAGTCCTGATACTAACTTTAATAAAGTAGTTTTTCCACATCCTGAAGAGCCAACAATGGAACAAATAGACTTACTTTCAACATTTAAATTGAAATAATCAAATATTAATGAAGAAGAATAGGAAAAGGATAAATCAACAATTTTCATTTTGCTTTTTTCTCCTTTATTCTTCTAGAAGTTAACACAATTATATCTTCAACTAGATGAAAAATAAAATCTCCAATGGCAGATAAAAGAATAGCTATTAATGTCCAAGCTAGAACATCAGCTGTCTCTAATTGGATTTGAGCAAATTGCATTTTAGCACCAACACCAAATTTTGGAATTGTTAATACTTCGGCTGCAACTGTAACTTTCCAAACCATTGATAGAGTTTGTTTTGCGCCTAATGAAAAAGATTTAGATAAAGTTGGAATTATGTAATATCTTAATTTTTGAGCTTTAGTAAAACCATAGAGGTAACACATTTGATCCATTTCTTTTTCTAAATGTTCTACAGCACCTTCCATTACCATAAACATCACAGGAAAACCCATTAGAAAAGATGAAAAAACAGGAACAGTACCAGTTTTAAACCAAATAAAAGCTAATAAGATAACACTCATTACTGGAGTCGTTTTTAAAACAGTTAATACAGGAGTTAAGAACCATCCTAAAGCTTTATATCGCCCTGCCAAAGTTCCAAAAATTGTTGCAAAGAACACAATTATAAAGAAACTTAACCAAGCTCTATAAACTGTAGCCAAAACATCATATAAGAAATTCTTTTCTCCAAACAATGTAAAAAGCCTCAATAAAACAGCGTGAACTGATGGCAATAATATTTGAGAATTTAATGCCATTGATGCTATTTGCCAAATTACAAAAAATAATAAAATAGCAAATATTATCACAAATGTTTTAATTAAGGCTTTTTTACTTTTATTCATTTTCTATAAATAGAATCCTTCATCAGGTATTTGTCCACCTACTGAACTAGGATTAAAGTTATATAATAAGTCAAAATATGAAGATACTTGTTCTTTTGCCTTCTCCATATCGCTGTAAACCAAATTACAATTTGGAATTGCTGGTTCAGCCATTGCAGATGGCATAATATTTGTAGCTTCAATAGTCTTAGCAGCTTCACTTGGATTTGCTAAAACATAAGCAACACTATCTTTATAAGCTCTTAAAATTGCTTTTAATGCTTGAGGATGTTCTTGTGCAAATTTATTTTGTACAACTAAAACTGTCATTGGATAATTATCAACACCTGTTGTAGCCTTATAAACATCTTGTACATCTAGAACAACTTTTAAGTTAGGATTTTTTGATAAAACCATTGTTGTAAAGGGTTCAGGTAATAATGCAGTCTCAGCTTTATTTGCAATTAATAATTGAGCTAATTGTGCAGAAGATGTAATACTATAATCGATATCAAAATCTTCTGTTTTTAGTCCATTTTCACTAATCAACATACTTGCAATTTGATTTGGTGAAGATGCTGGACCTCCAGGTATTTGAATCTTTGTATTGCTCCAATTTGAAGAAGAAGATACAACACTTAACATGCCCTCTCCTATTACTGCAGCTAGTTTGATATCTACACCTTTATTATATAAAACTACAGCTAATGTTGTAGGTAATGCTGCCACATCAACATCTCCATTAGTCAATTTTGCAACAACTTCATTTGGAGATGCATATACGCTAGTATTAACTATTACATCAGAATTAATTTTACCGTTATCTTTTGTGATCTTAGCACTAGAGAATCCAGTTGGACCTGCCATTACAGCAAGTTCAACATTTAATTTATTTGCCTGGTCAGCTTTTTCAAATTCTGCTTGAGCAAAAATTGTTGAGCTAACTAAAACTAAAACTAAACAAAATGTAAAAAGTCTTTTTGCCATTTTTACCTTCCTTTATCTAATTAAGATTAAAATCTTAATTTTAATTTACTTTACAATAATTCTAAAGAAACGTTTTTTACCTGCTTTTAAAATTAATTCTCCTTCATCATCTAATAACTTATCAGTTACAATGAACTTTAGATCAGTAATTTTTTCATTATTAATCACAGCCCCACCACCAGTTACTAAACGTCTTGCTTCACTATTTGAAGAAGCTAAAGATGTTGATGAGAAAAGAGTTAATACAGGAATACCTTCCTTTAATTTATCCATTTCAATTTCTAAGCTAGGCATACCTTCTCTTTGAGATAATGAAGCTGGAGCATTTGAACTGAACATAGCTTTTGCAGCAGTTTTTGCTTTTTCGGCCTCTTCTTGTCCATGAACAATCTTTGTTTGTTCATATGCAAGTTTAGCTTTTGCTTCATTAATATTAACATTAGGTTTTTCATATTCTGCAATTTCATCAAGACTTAAGAAAGTAAATAATTTCATAAATTTGATTACATCATCATCATTTACATTTCTCCAATATTGATAGAAATCATAAGGAGAATATAGCTCAGGATCCAAGAATACCGCACCCTTTTCACTTTTTCCCATTTTCTTACCATCTGCTCTAGTAATTAGGTTAAAAGTTAAGCCATAGCATTCTGCACCTTCTATTTTTCTAATTAAATCAATACCACTTACAATATTACCCCATTGATCATCTCCACCAATTTGAAGACGACAACCTTCTTTTTGATATAAGGTTAAAAAGTCATAAGATTGTAATAATTGGTAGTTAAACTCAATAAAAGATAAACCTCTTTCTAATCTTTGTTTATATGATTCAAAAGTTAACATTCTATTAACTGAAAAATGTCTACCAATTTCTCTTAAGAAATCAATATAATTCAAATTAGTTAACCAATCAGCATTATTTAGCATTACAGCTTGGCCTTTATCACTATTACTTTGATCACCAAAGTCAACAACAGTGCCTAATTGTTTTTTTATGCTTTCACAGTTTGATTGGATTTGTTCAGGAGTTAACATCTTTCTCATTTCAGTTTTTCCAGAAGGGTCTCCAATCATTCCTGTACCCCCACCAACTAAAGCAATTGGTAGGTGTCCAGCATTTTGTAAATGATGCATAGCAAAGAAAGGTACCATATGTCCAACATGAACACTTTTACCTGTTGGGTCTACACCTACATAGAACTTAACCTTTTCTTTGTCCATCAAATCACTTAAAGCATCTATATCTGTACATGCTTTAATAAACCCTCTATCTTGTAATGTTTGTAAAGCACTATTCATCTTATTTCCTCTTATAATTCTTTGTTGCTTCTTTAATAGTTTTTACTAAATCTTTTTTTGCAACTCTTACTTGTTCCATTGAGTCTCTAAATCTTAAAGTAACTGTATCATTCTCTTTAGTGTCATAATCTAAAGTAATACAATATGGAGTTCCAATTTCATCCATTCTTCTGTATCTTCTACCAATAGCACCACTTTGATCATAGAAAGTTTTAAAATCAGCTCTTAATTCTTTTTCAAGATCTTGAGCCATCTCTGCAATACCATCTTTTTTAACTAAAGGTAATATAGCAACTTCTACAGGAGCAATTGCAGGATGGAAATGTAATACTGTTCTTGTATCTCCATCAATTTCTTCTTCTTCATAAGCATCACATAATGCCATTAATACGTTACGTGTTAAACCTGCACTAGTTTCTACTACATAAGGAATATATCTTTCATTAGTTACTGGATCCAAATAATCTTGCTTCTTCCCACAGAATTTTGTGTGTTGAGTTAAGTCATAATCAGTTCTACTATGTACACCTTCTAATTCTTGCCATCCCATTGGGAATAAGAATTGAATATCATATGCATCTTTAGCATAGAAAGCTAATTCATCACTACCATGTTGATGCCATTTTAAATGATCTTTTTTAATACCCATTTTATCGTAGAAAGCCATTCTTTGTTCTCTCCAATAAGGGAACCATTTTTCATCTTCACCTGGTTTTACAAAGAATTGCATTTCCATTTGTTCAAATTCACATGAACGGAAAATAAAGTTTTTAGTAGTAATTTCATTTCTAAAAGATTTACCAATTTGAGCAATACCAAAAGGAACTTTAACTCTAGAAGATGCAACAACATTTTTAAAGTTTACGTAAATACCTTGAGCTGTTTCTGGTCTTAAATATACTACTGAAGAAGCATCTCTATTTGCACCAATATGAGTTTCAAACATTAAGTTGAAATTTCTTGGTTCTGTAAAACTATCTTTATTTCCACAAACTGGACAAGGAGCATTTAAATCTATTTGGTCAGCTCTAAAACGACTCTTACATTGTTTACAGTCAACCATAGGATCACTAAAGTTTGATACGTGACCACTAGCTTCCCAAACTTTTGAAGCCATAAGGATAGAAGCATCAATACCAACGATATTATCATGCATTTGAGTCATTTCTTTCCACCAGAAATCTCTGATGTTATTTTTTAATTCAACACCTAATGGACCGTAATCATAAGCTCCATTTAATCCACCATATATTTCACTTGATTGGAAAATAAAACCACGTCTCTTACATAATGATACGATTTTATCCATTGTTACTGCTGCCATCTTATAACTCTCCCTTTAGCATTTCTATAGCTCTTTCAATTCTCTTATAACATTCTTCTTTTCCTAATAAGTTCACAGTATCTTGCATAGGTAAACTTACAGTACTTGAGGTTAATGCTACTCTTAATGGAGTAAATACACCATTAACTTTAACTTCCATTGCATTTGCTATATCACTAATGCTATTTTCAATTTCCTCAAAATCTATATTATTATCTAAACCTTCTTTCAAAACTGCATATGCTTTAATTAAAGCTTCAGTAGAAGATTCTAAATCCATTTTCTTTGCTACAAACATTTCTTTTGGAGCAATTTCAGGTTCAACAAATAAAAAGCGTGATAAATCAACAATATCTGATAAAACTTTTAATCTAGGTTTAACACAAGGTATTAAATCATTAAGAATTTTATCTTGTTCTTTAGTAATTTCTTTATCAACAAAACCTTCTTTAACTAAATAAGGTAATACTTTTTCTTTAAGTTCTTGGTCACTTAATTTTCTAATATATTGGCCATTAAACCAATCTAGTTTTTTATAATCAAATACACCAGGAGCTTTATGAATTTTATTAATATCAAATACTTTTTCTAATTCTTCCTTTGTAAAGAATTCACTCTTATCATCATAAGACCAACCAACTAAAGTTACATAGTTCATTAAAGCTTCAGGTAAATAACCTTTTTCTCTAAAATCCCTTACACTTGTTGATCCATGTCTTTTTGAAAGTTTTTGACCATCTTTACCCATTACCATTGGTAAATGACAATAAATTGGAGGTTCCCAACCAAAAGCTTTATATAAAATAACATGCAATGGTCCTGATGGAATCCATTCTTGTGCTCTCATGATATGAGTAATTCCCATTAAATGATCATCTACTACATTAGCTAAATGATATGTTGGAAAACCATCACTCTTTAATAAAATTGGATCAGGAGAAATATCTTTATTTTTCCTAGTAATATCACCCATTAATACATCATGAAAAGTAGTCTTTCCTTCAGTTGGAACTCTCAATCTAATAACAGGTTTAATTCCTTGTTTTTCGTATTCAGCAATTTCTTCTTTAGTTAAATGACTACAATGACGATCATAACCTTGGGTAGAACTCTTTTTAGCTTTTTGTTCTTCTCTAACTTTTTCTAATCTTTCTGGAGTACAATAGCAATAATATGCCATATCTTTTTCTACTAACATCTTGGCATACTTTTGATAAAGATCAAAACGTTCACTTTGAATATATGGCCCATATTCTCCACCAACAACAGGACCTTCATCCCATTCAATGTTTAACCATTTCAAAGTTTGATATAAATCATCTAAAGATTCATCACTATATCTTTCTCTATCAGTATCCTCAACTCTAAGTAGAAATTTTCCACCTTGAGCTTTAGCAAAAAAATAATTAAATAATGCAGTTCTAACTCCACCTATGTGCTGTAAACCAGTTGGAGATGGTGCATAACGTACTCTAACACTCATATAATTAAGAGCTCCTTTAATCAAAAACGTTTAACGTAAGATTACTAGAATTTAATAATAATGGCAACAATCGAAACAACATTATCGATAAAGGTTAATATAAATTATTAATAGAATCCCATATCTTTTATTTTAAGATGAATTTAATAAATATTATTCTCTTATCACTTTATTAACTTATGATTATTAATCTATAATAAAAACGCAAATATGAAATAGGTGAAAATCCTTACAGACCAGCTACTGTTAAAGTCAGACCATTATTTTTTGCATAACCTACTGGACTTTAGGCTATGGCCAAAGTCTCCTATGAGGAGATATTTTTATGAAAAAAAGAATTTTACTCTTTTTAATTATTTTGCTATCAATTTCTTCTGTTTTTAGTGCAGGCACTAAAGAAGATTTTAATCCTTCAACAAGTATAGAATTTATTGATTCATACAATAGACATGTTGAAATCCCAAACAATCCATCTAGAATTATTTCCTTAGGCCCAAATATTACTGAAATAATTAGCGCATTAGATCTTGATAAATTAGTTGGTAGAACTGATTATTGTGATTATCCTGAAAAAGTTTCTACTATTGATAGTGTGGGAAACATAACAAATCCCAATATTGAAAAAATTATAGAATTAAAACCTGATTTAGTAATAGGCTCAGCCCATTGCCCTAATGAATTATTAGAAACTCTAACTAATTTAGGAATTCCATCAATTGCAATTTATAATGATAACTCTTTTGAAGGTTCATTTAATATAATAAGAACAATTGGTGAATTAATTAACAAAGAAGATCAAGCTCAACAGATTATAAATGAAAACAGAACTCTTATCGACTCAATTATTAAAAGAACTGAAAACTTAGAACCCAAAAGTGTATATTATGCTTTAGGATTTGGAGAATGGGGTGATTTTACTGCCGGAGGAGATACTTTTATTGGAGAAATGTTTAATTTAATTGGAGCTAATAATATTGCTAACGATGTTAAAGGTTGGAATTATAGTTTAGAACAATTAATTGATGCTGACCCTGACATTGTAATAGTTTCAAAATATTATGATTCTAAAAATCAATTTATAAACACTAAACCTTATTCTTCTCTAACCGCAGTTAAAGAAAATAATGTTTACGAAATAGATAACAATCTTCTAGATCGACAAGGCGTTAGAAATGCTCAAGGTTTATTAGAACTTGCAAAAATAATATATCCAAATGAATTTAAAGAAGAATAAAAATATAATAATACTATCTTTATTAATTGTATTAGGAATTATAATAATCTTTTTATCAATTTCTAAAGGTAGTGTAAAAATTCCATTAAATGAAATTATATCCATCCTCACAAAAAGTGATAAGGTTTCAGATACACATAAATTTATTGTATTAAATTTAAGAATACCTAGAACAATAAGTGCTTTAATTGTAGGCATGAGTTTAGCAATTTCTGGGGCAATATTTCAAACACTATTTAAAAACCCTCTTACAGAACCATATCTATTAGGAATTTCCTCAGGAGCTGCATTAGGTGTAACAATTGCTAGTGTTTTTAATTTGTTAAAATATTTTAATGGGATTTGGGGCACTTTCTTCTTTGCTTCAATTTTTGCTCTACTAAGTGCTTTTATAATTTTTACTCTTGCAGGGAAAAATAGATCTTCCCTTTTAATACTTCTTTTATCTGGGTTAGCAATCAATTTCTTTTTCTCTGCCTTAAACTCATTACTTCTTTATTTCAATAGAGATAAATTACAAAATATTATCTTTTGGCAAATGGGAAGTTTTAGCTTAAGCTCTTATGAAAAGATTCTTTATACATTACCAATAATGCTTCTTTTGATAGTAATACTTTTATCAAAAACTAAAGAACTAGATGTTTTACTACTTAGTGATGATACAGCCTTATCTATAGGCTTAGATGTAAAAAAACAAAGAGTAATAATACTATTATTAACAACAATATTAACAAGCATTTGTGTAGGGATTGCTGGTGTTATTGGTTTTATAGGACTTGTAATTCCACATATAGTAAAACTAGTGTTTTCAATAAAACACAAAACAGTCCTTCCCTTATCTCTTTATCTAGGAGCAATTTTTACCCTTTTATGTGATGTAATTGCGAGAACTGCAATCGCTAATACTGAAATTCCTATAGGGATTATTACCTCTCTATTTGGAGCTCCATTCTTCTTATATATATTAAGAAAAACAAAGGCAAATACACTATGAGTATAGATATTAATAAATTAGATTTTAAATATCCAAACAATCAAATTTTTTCAAATATTAGCCTAAGTTTTAATGAAAAAAAACTTCATGGAATTTTAGGCCCAAATGGATGTGGAAAAACAACTTTGTTAAAAACAATTTTAAAACTTCTTAAAGTAAAAAATGATTCTATATATATAAATAATGAAGATATAAACACCCTTAGTAGAGATAATTTAGCAAAAGAAATTGCATATGTAGAACAAAGTTCAAAACAAATTCCAAACATTAGTGTAATTGAATATATTAATTTAGCTAGATATTTATATTCTGATTTTAATAAACAAAATAATCCAATTATAAATAATGTAATTGAATTATTAAAAATTAGTAATTTAAAAAACAAGAATTTAACTCAATTAAGTGGTGGAGAATTACAAAAAGTTGTAATAGCTAGAGCTCTAGCTCAAGAGACTAAAATAATACTATTAGATGAGCCTACAGCTAATTTAGATCCTTTGCATCAAATTGAGATTATGAATTTATTAAAAGATTTAGTAAATACTAAAGATTTAACAATTATCACAACCTTGCATGATATAAATTTATCTCTGCAATATTGTGATGAAATCGTATTAATAAAAAATAATATAATTACTCAAGGTTTTACAAATGAAGTAATAAATAAAGAGAATATTAAAAAATATTTTAACCTTAATAGTCAATTTATAAATAATCCACTTACTAATACTCCATTTGTATTACTTAATCAAGAAAATATTTAACAATAGTATCGTTACATAAATCTCTTTTTTCTTTAACTTTGTAATATTGGCAAAGGTGAGTTACCCCTTCAATCTCTAAGATTTCTAAAGGACTTTTAACCTTAGATTTCAAAAATTTATTAATTTTTTTATTATCTACTGAAGAATCATACTCACCTAAAATACAAATAGTTTTTGAGTTAATCTTATTTAAACTATTTAGAGCAGTCTCTCTTAACTTATTTAACTCCAAAATCATATTCAAATTTATATATGACCAATAATTTTCTCCTAAAAATGCATCATCCTTTTCATCTCTTTCACAAATTCCCCAAAAATCTTTATCCATTTTCCAAGGTTGTACTACTTCATCTTTAAATAATCTTAAAAGTGATACTTTTGTTTTATTAAAGCCTTTTAATGCAAAAGCAGGAGCAATTAAAGCTAATTTTGTAACATCAAATTCTTTAGCTACTATTGTTGCTATTAAACCACCCATTGAGTGTCCAACAACATAAACATCAGAATATTCTTTCTTTAAATATCCAATTGACGATCTTGCTGTAGCTAACCAATCTTCACCATTAGTATTTAAAAAATCTTTTTTTCCAACACCATGACCAGGATATCTTGGACAATAAACATCAAAACCTGCTTCATATAATTTTTGACCAGGAAATATCATCTCCCCAGGATATCCTGTATATCCATGTAAAAGCAAAACAGCAACATCATTTTTAACTTCATGTACCATTTTCCAAGGTGTTGCACACAATACAGGCATGCTTTTCTCCATATGATAATAAGGTTCTAATAAATCATATAAAGGTTCTGAGCTTTTTAATCTCTTATATCCATCACATTGTTTTAAGATTTCATTCATATATGTTCCTTAAAAAATAAAACTATCTTAGTTTTTCTAAAATAGTTTTATAAGTTAACAATTAAATTACATTCCAATAGTTCTTTGGTTCTGCGTAAAGTTAGCTTTACCACAATTCTCAATTATAGCTAAATGTAAATTAATATAATTTATAGCCGGTAATCCTAAAACAGATTCAACCGCTTCATTGTAAGATCTAGCATTTCTATTTGCATCATTATCTTTTACACAAATCTTTTTATAAAAGTCTAAACCAGTAGTTCTAAGATATTTTGCTGTATCTTCAAATTCAGGGATTTCTTTTTTAATTGCATTAACAATACTTGAACTATCATTAATTAAACCATTAGCTGATCTGAAATGGAATAAATACCAAAGACTAATTCCAGGATTACTCCAACAAAGATTTACTTTCTTTTTCTTTGCAATTGGAATAAATTCTTTTACCCTCTTAACATCAATATCTAAGTCTTCAAATGAGAATACTAACCACACTTCACTAAATTTACCGTGCATTTTTCTTCTAGATGTATATGAAATTAACTTTTCTAAATCAGTTACTTCTTTTGCCCATTCAACACTAAGATTTGAATATCTAGCATCTTTTCTTACTTGGGAGAAAAATAAAGCTTCTTTTTCGCTTGCACATACTATCAACATAGTTTTTCTTGGTGAATTGTTTTTTCTTTTTCTCTTATTCATAGCTTATTTTTCCTCCTCTTCTTCTTTATTTATAAAATAGAAATCACTTAATAAAGGAAGAGCACCAAAAGCTCCATGCATATATTGTTCACTTGTTAAGTCTCTACTTCTTGAGAATCTGAAATCTGCTAAGGAATAATATACTGTTTCACTTTTTTCATTCTTTTGTGCAAAATAAACACCGTCTCTTCTTAATAAGCCTGGAATTAATAATGCTGGATTACAATCAACAGCTAATAATTGTGAATATGTTGTTTTATTACAATCTTCAAAAATTTCTATTATATGTTTTAAAACATATGGGTGTAATAACATACCAAAGTCATCAATAATAATAGTCTTTGGTTGAATAAAGCTTTCAAAGAAAGCAATACCAATTAAACAAAGTCTTCTTAGTGATAAGCTCTCTAAAGAATAATATGTAGCATAAGACTGCATTACATTAGTATGGGAGAAAACCAATCTATTATTCATTATTTGAATATTTTTAATATCAGTAATATCTAAAGCCCATAAGAAATTTATTAATTGTTGAACCCAATCTGGATGAGCAGTAATTTGATCCATAATATATTTTTCACTAATAGCTGAAACACCCATAGGTAAAATATTTAAATTATTTTCAAACCATTCTTTTACTGGTGTTGTAGTTTCACTACCTTTGATTGCTGCAGAACTTAAAAAAGAATGTTTCTCATCAATCTTTTTAATTAATCTCTTTTTCTCCCCTCGATACATTTTACCGAAGCGATATTTATAAGAAATTGGAGAGTCTTCATCAGCTAAAGGATCAATAACTTCACTTCTTTCAAACATTAATTTTTTACTTCTGTTGAAAACAAAATACAATGATTCATGAGTAATCTTTTTATTATTAGCAGAAAAAGAATAAATACCAATAATAGAAGGTTCTTCTTCAATATTATCTAAATTCCCTTTTTCCAATAAAAACCTAATGGTAATTGTACAAGGGGTATTCTTCTCTCTTGTATAAGCAAAACTAGTACCGGAGAGTACTTGTAATGGATTCTCCACTTCATCACTGGCACAAATAATACTCTTTAACGATTCTAAAGCACGTACAAATGAACTTTTCCCTGCTCCATTAGGTCCAATTATAGCAGCACTTTTTATTAAACTAAGCGTATCATTAACTTGAAAGATTTTCGAATCAGAAAATCTTTTGTCTCTTAAGGCTTCAAACGAAATCGTCTGGGTATCTTTTACAGATTTAAAATTTGCAATGGACATGTTTAATAACATGTTAAATCCCCCTTCGGCTCAAACTATTAAATTATTATTTTTTCCATTCTCTTTACAAGATATGGATATCTTCCAATTTGCTCTAAATAAATTAATGGCAATTTAAAATTACCATGATTATCTGTAGCAATAATATCTGCTATTTCTCCTTCAACATATTCAATAGCTTTATTGTTAGCTAAAGAAGAAGCATTAACTTGAATATATACACCCATATCTCTAAGTTTATTCAAATCAGGAGAACCTGCTTTTAAATATGGATATCTTTCAACATGGGCCAATATTATTCTAAGCCCAGTTTTAATTAAAGCATTAAATTTATCAATATAACCATTAGGTGGTAAAGTTGTTGGTAATTCTACCAATTGATATTTTGAAGCAATTGGAATTCCAACAATTCTGGATTGATTAAAATAGTAATACTCAGAACCAATAATGCATTCTATATTAAAGTTAGAAGCTATATCATTGACCTTATTAAAGGTATCTTTAATATCAGCAATATTAGTTCTTACATAAGGATTATAGATATGAGGAGTACACACAATTTTTGAGAAGCCTGCTTGAGAATAAACTTCAAGCATCTTTTCAACTTGTTCAAAATCTAAAACTCCATCATCAATATTAGGGAGTATATGTGTATGAAAATCTATAAAACCCATAAACAAAGTATATCCTAATTTGTCAATAAAGTGAAGAATAAAAGTAAAGAAGTATAAAAATAGGCTATTAATAAAATTAATAGCCCTAAAATTGTGTTTTTAATAAGAAAACTAAACAAAGATTATCTAACTAAGAAATTGTGCCCCAATTTCGTTCCAAAAGGGCTTTATTTCACTTCCAGATACTATTAAAGAGGGAAAGCCTTTAACACTTTTATGATCAAAAAGCCAATTAAAAACTAAATCCTTTTCTAAGTAGTTCAATCCATCAATGACAAAAACTTGATCAAAAGCTTCACTACTGACCCATCTTTTTATCTGAGAAAATGCATTATCAACTTTTGTTGATTTATATTTCTTAATAACAATTGTAGGAGTTGGAAAAACAACTAAAGAATTTGAAAAATCAATAATTCCTATTTTTCCATCTCCTTTAAAATTTTCAAAAACACTTTTTGCATCAGCATTTTCTATAACATAAATTTCATTCTTCTGCATAATATTCCTAATTATTAATTTGATTTTGAGCTACATCATCACTATATCTATATTTTTCCATTCTAGTGATTTGGTTGTAGGCATCAACATTGCTATAATAATTATATACTTCTTTCATTCTTGCAATAGCTGCATCTCTATTTCCTAAAGCTTCGAGTAATAAAGCTGAGTTATAACCCGCTTCAAACATATCTGCAGAGTTCCAAGCCTTATTAAAGTTATCATAAGCAACTTTTAATGCACCTTGATTAACAGCATTCATACCAGCATCAAAATATGGGTTACCACTCTTATTTTTCTTTAAAGTAATATGAGTTGAAATAAATTGAGGGGACAAATCTTTTACGATTTGTTTTTCACCAATTAATAAAGCTCTCTTATATAAGTTTTCCATTGAAGGAAGATTTACTAAATTATCTTTATAATCTACTTCATTATCTATTGTTTGGCTAAATGAATTTGATGCTAAGATTTCACCAGTATTTATATCAACTACTCTATAACTATAACTTACAATAGCTTGTTGCATAATTGTAACTTCTCTTTCAGTAGATTCTATATATTGTGGTTGAGTTGGATCTGTTGCATATGCTGGGTTAACTATTAATTTATAATCACCAACTATAGGATATTCTTGATAATTAAAAGCATCTATTTGACTTACTAATAAAGCTTGAATGCCTAAATTTCTAAGTTTATCTAAAGAATTAACTCCAAATTTTAAACTATCAATATATACATCAGTAATAGCAGGTTTAATTATATTAAAATAGGATGTTTTATATAAATCAATATAAAGATTATCTGTAAAATCTTCAGCAACATTACTTGCAATTCTTCTACTATATCCAGAGAATAAAACATCTTCAAAATCATCATAACGAACTGTTACCATTTTACCTGAAAAAGGAGGAACTGTTTCAACACCCATTGATGCAATTGCTAGATTTTTATATTGAGTCAAATCATATTTTGCTGGTTTTAAATATGATACAGTAACTGTAGTAGAACAGGCACTAAACATAATTAAGGTAGAGATTAAAACAAATAGTGTAACAGTAATTTTCTTTAAATTTTTCATAAATTCTCCTATATAAAAAACATACTATATTTATAATACAATTCTATACTAAAAAGATTACAAAAAAAACTTTTTTTTCACTTTTATGTAATATTTTTAAAATTCAATCATTTCATGCATAAAACAACAAAATCATTCAATAAATTTATCATTTATTTATTGACGAGTTTATACTACTAATTTATCATAATTTTAGAGACTAATAAAATAATGGAGATAAAAGTATGGAACGCGACGAATTCGATGATGAATTAGATCTTGAAGAGGATAGATACTTCAATGATTTAGATTTTGATGATGAAGAATTCATCGAAGATTTAGACGCTCCGCCAGTTGGGGACTTTGATGATGATGAATTATTAGATGATATAACTGACGATGATGACTTAATCAATGATAATTTCTTATTCGGCGATGATGAGAATTACGAAGATGAGTTAGACGAAATAGAAGTTGATGTTGACGACGACGATTTTGATAGCAATAACTTCGAAGACGATTTCTTTTCTAAAGATGAAGATTGGGAATTGTAAACAAAAAAAGGCCTTAGGGCCTTTTTTATTTTCCCCTTCACAATTCATTAACACTCTTACATAAAAGCAATTCAAGTTATATTGCATATTGTTTGAATATTTTTACATTTTTTGCATATTTCAATTTACAAAGTACGATTAATGTTGTATATTAGCACTCATAATCGTAGGAGAGAAAGGTATGAAAAATCGCAAAATAATATCATTATTATTAATTTTAGGCTTAGTTTCTTCGAGTATTTTTGCTCAAGGAAGTCAAGAACAGGTAACTAATTCAAATGTTAAGAAAATTGGCGTTTCTAAATTATTACCACACCCAGCATTAGATGCTGTTGAACAAGGTGTTCAAGACTATCTAGCAACAACTGACTTAGAAGTTGAATATAATTTCCAAAATGCGAACGGAGATATCTCTACTGCTGCTTCAATAGCACAGCAATTAAAAAGTGAAAATTGTGATGTAGTATTAGGTATTGCTACTCCTTCTGCTCAATCTCTTGCAAACGTATTTACAGATATTCCTGTTGTATTCGCTGCAGTAACTGACCCAGTAAGCGCTTCATTAGAAGGTGGAAACATTTGTGGTGTTTCTGACTTAAACCCTGTTTCAGCTCAGATTAAATTATTAGTTGATTTAACTGGTGCAAAAACAATTGGTAATGTTTATGCAAGTGGTGAAGCAAACGGCGTTGTACTTATGGAAATGGCTAAAGAAGCATGTGAAGATTTAGGTATTGAATTTGTTAGTGCTGCTGTATCAAATACAAGTGAAGTTAAAATGGCTGCTCAATCAATCATTGATAGAGTTGATGCTATCTATGTAGCAACTGATAACACTGTTATTTCTGCTGTTGCAAGTATTGATGATGTTTGTACAAAAGCAAATAAACCTTATTTAAGTGCTGACCCAACAAGTACAGGAGAATTAAATTGTCTTGTTTCTTGGGGATTTAACTATTATAATCTAGGAATACAAACTGGTAAGGTAATTGAATCTTGTTTAAATGGAACTGCTCCATCTGAAATTGGTTCAGTATACCTCACAAATCCATCTGATTTTGAACTTTGGTTCAATCTTGATGTTGCTAAGAAACTAGGCGTTACAATCAGTGACGATTTATTAGATTCTGCTGCAGTTATCATCCAAGATGGTGTTAAAACTAGCAAAGAATAAATATTTTTTATTTATCTTTTATTATTTTTCTTAGGATGCCCGCCATGGTGTGGCATCCTGTCATTGTTCTTAGATAGAGGTGTTTTATGATAGAAGGGATTTTTGTCGATGGATTGATATTTTCCATTATGGTTATTGGGATTCTTATTTCCTTTAGAGTTTTAGATTTTGCAGATTTAACTTGTGATGGTTCTGTTGCTACAGGGGCTGCAGTTGCAACTATGCATATCATTAATGGTGGTAGCATTTTTTTTGCATTAATTCTAGCCTTCCTCGCTGGTACCCTTGCAGGGATGGTTACAGCTACAATTCATAATAAATTTAAAATTCCAGGATTATTAGCAGGTATTTTAACTATGACCATGCTATATTCTATAAACTTAAGAATTTTAGGAAATAAAGCTAATGTACCATTATTGAGAATTGATACTTTCTACACTTTACTCCCAGAGAGATTTGGTTCTATTAACCCATCAATTGCTGTATTAATTGGCACGTTGTTTGTTGTATTAATTGTAAAAGTATTAGTTGATGTATTTTTTAGAACAGATTTAGGATTAGCAGTTGGTGCTTTAGGTGGAAATGAACAAATGGTCATTTCTCAAGGAATGAATCCAGATTATTTAAAACTATTAGGTATTGGCGTATCAAATGGTTTAATCGCATTATCAGGTGGGCTTTTAGCTCAATACCAAGGATTCGCAGATGCAAACTTAGGACAAGGTATGGTTGTTCAAGGCCTTGCAGCTATTATGATTGGTGAATTCTTATTCAGCAGTAATAGAATTTCTTTAATAACTTTAAGAGCAGTTTTAGGTGCTATTATTTATAAAACACTAATGTTCTTCGGAAGAAAATATGGTTATTTAATTCATATTACTCCAAACGATTTTAAACTCTTAACTGGTGTATTAGTAATTGTTTCTCTATGGGTTGCCAAGAGCAGAACTAATGCTAGCAATAGAGCCGCAAAAAAGAGTGCTATTCAACGCACTGCAAAAAAAGGAGAAAAGACTAATGATTAAGCTAGAAAATTTAACAAAAGTTTTTTACCCAGGAACTGTAAATGAAAAAGTTGCAATTAATGGCGTTGATTTAAATATAGAAGAAGGCGAAATAGTTTGTATTATTGGATCTAATGGTTCAGGTAAATCTACTCTTTTCAATTTAATTAGTGGTACTTATCCATTAACTAATGGTGAGATTAGATTTAACGAAAAAAATATTACAAAAACCCCAGAATACAAAAGAGCAAAATATATAGGAAGAATTTTCCAAGATCCAACCATGGGAACAGCTGCAAATATGAGTATTGAAGACAATATGATTACAGCATCCACAAAAGGTATGAAAGGATTGAAAATAAGCTTAAATAATGAAAAACGCAAAGTATTCAGTAAATTATTAGAACCAATTGGGTTAGAAAATAGACTTAAAGATAATGTTGGCTTATTATCTGGCGGACAAAGACAAGCTCTAACTTTACTAATGACTGTTATGAGTAATCCAAAACTAATTTTATTAGACGAACATACAGCTGCTCTTGATCCAAGAAATGCTGATATCGTAATGGATTTAACTCAAAGATATATTGTAGAAAAGAATTTAACTGCAATGATGATTACTCACAATATGAAATTTGCAATTGAATTTGGTACTAGATTAATTATGATGGACGAAGGTGAAATCATTCTCGATGTAAAAGGCGATGAAAAGAAAAAACTCACCGTAGATAAACTTGTTGAAATCTTTAGAAACATCAAAAACAAAGAATTTAGTGCAGACGAAGAATTATTGAACGTTTAATAATATATATCATTATATTATTTTTGGTGACTATCTTTTTAGGTAGTCACCTTTTTTATTAATATTTATTTAGACATAATAAACCTTTAGACTAAGATCTAAAGGCTGTAATATTATTTTTCTGATTCTTTCCAAAGCTTTTCTAAAGAATAGAAATCTCTTAACTCTTCGCTCATCAAATGGATAACTACGGAATTACAATCAATAAGTTCCCATCCATCTCCTGCTGGAGTTTTATGTCTATCATTTACTTCAAGACCTAAATCATTTAATACACTCCATAGATTATGTGCGACACCTCTTAAATGTCCAACACTAGTAACAGTAGCAATTACAAATACATCTGCCCAAGAACATCTGCCCTCAACATCAATAATATTAATATCTCTACATTTTTGATCATCTAAATATTTTACAATTTCATCAGTTTTATCTTTTAATTCAGCTTTCATAAATCCTTCCTTGTGGCTAAATCTTTTACCTGTTCTAGCCAAATCGCTAAATAGCTTGCACTATCTTTTATAGTATCTATATCATCAAAATAATATACATTTTGTTTGTCTATTTTATCAAAAAAAGTTGATAAATCAGCATCTATATTATTATTTAACAAACTTTGTACATCATTTATTATTTGATTCTTATTATTAACAAAAACCTCAATTAATGAGGCCTCATCCTCTTCATATTTTTTTATATCTTCAATTAACTGCTCTTTAACACTATCATCTAGTTCAAATTCAATATTTGCAGTTATATTTAAAATTTGTGATAATTTTTGCCTATCTATTTCTCTATTGTCGTATTTAATACATATCAAAGAATCATTATTCAATACAATTAAATAATTCTCTATATATCCATCTGCTAATAAAACATAATCAGTATTGTCATTTTCTCTACATGAGATAAAAGCAAATATTAATACTAAAAGAATTAGATATTTTTTCAAAAAGTTCCACCTTCCTTTAAGTAATCATAAAGCCCTTTAGTAGATGTTGCAAATGATAATGCATTATCTTTAAAGTGATGCTTCATTTGTTTTAAAACATTTAAACAAATAATCTCTAAAGATTCCATTTTATTATATGCAACTCTTTGAGCATCAGTTAAAAAAGATCTTCTGGGTTCTAGATAATCAGCTAAATACAATATTAAACCAAGACGACCCATATCTTTACTACCTAATGTATGCCATCTTATTGCTTTTACATAATCATCAAAACCTAAAGTTTCTACGATAGAGGCTCCAACTGGAGCATGTAATAAAACAGGATGATGGACTTCTTCTTTCTCAAGAGCGATTGAATGTTCTTTTGTATATAGCAAAAGATCTCCAGCTTCCCAGTTTCTTGCTACATCATGAAGTAATCCACATTTATAACAATCATCATTATCTAATTCACAATTAAACCTTGAATTTAAATATATTGCAGTTTCTGCAACTGAAACACAATGCAAATATCTTTTTGGTTTAACTTTACTTTTTACATATTTATCAACGTCTGTACAGCTCATGAGATTTGACATATTTATATACTCCTGGAGAAACTAAAGATGAAATATCTTTATTTTCTTTAACAAAAGCTCTAATTGTTGAAGAGGCATCTTCAAAAATCACATTATTCACTATTTCATAATCTAAATTATCAATTTCTAGCTCTTCATTATTCCTATTACAAATAATAAATTTCACTAGTTCTTTTAGTTTATCAAAATTATACCATTTTGTTAATGTAGGAACTAAATCATCTCCCATTAACAATCCTAATTTATTTGTTAGATTATAATTTTCATATATATATCTTACAGTATCATAAGTATAAGAATATCCACCTCTATCAATTTCACAGGTATCTAAAATAATCTCAATATCTTTATCCTCAGGATATATTTTTTTATAATCTTCTAAAGCTAAATTTATCATATTAATTCTATCGAGAGAATCAATAGTGTTATAACCTTCTTTAAATTTATTAGCAAATAAAGGCACAAGAATTAATTTCTTGTACCTTGTTTTTTGATATACATTATGAATTAAGTGCAAATGTCCTAAATGAATAGGATCAAAGCTGCCTCCAAACATAGCGTAATATTTCATTAGACTTCCTCATCAAGAGAGTCTGGATAATAAGCTTCAGTATCGACTGTTGTAGAAAAACCTCCATTGGAGCCTTCACTTCTTTCTTCGATTGTACCATTTTCGCTATCATTAACCATTTTAATAAAAGCTTGTTTTACTTCTTCTACACCAATATCATAATAAACGCATAAACCAATTACCTGTTTATTGCTATATTTTTCTTTCAATTCTTTTAATCTTAAATCGTCAGCTTCATCAACATGAGTTGCAATAATTACACTAGGTTTTTCAACTAACTCTTCGCTATAAGATTTCAATTCATCGTATAAAGTTTCATATGCAGTTAAATATCTATCATCAGATAAATCAATTAAATAAGCTAAACCAGTAGTCCTACTAATATGCCTTAAGAACTTATATCCCATACCAAGACCTTCACTGGCCCCTTCAATAATACCTGGAATATCTGCAAGAACTAAATCATTATCACCATAACGCATCATACCTAGTTGTGGTATTTTGGTTGTAAATGGATAACCAGCAACTTTACTTCTAGCATTAGTAAGTGCATTTAATAGTGATGATTTACCAGCATTTGGATAACCTACAAATCCAATATCAGCAATAACTAATAATTCAATACCGATTCTTTGTGATTCGCCAGGCTCCCCTGGTTGAGCAAATTTTGGAGCTTGTCTTGTAGCTGTTCTAAAATGCCAGTTACCTAAACCACCCTTTCCACCTTTTAAATATACCCATCTATCTACACCAGTTAAATCTTTAATAATTTCACCAGTTTGAGCATCTTTAACTACAGTTCCAGGAGGTACAGGAATTTCAACATCCTTACCATCAGCACCAAAACATCTTTGAGAAGAACCATTTCTTCCGTTTTCAGCTTTATAAACTCTTTTTAATTTTAAATGAGCTAATGTTCTAATATTATTTTTTACTACAAATACTACATCGCCCCCACGGCCGCCATCGCCGCCATCAGGACCGCCTTTTTGAACATATTTTTCACGTCTAAAAGACACACAGCCGCTGCCCCCGTTTCCAGAGGCAACGTCTAAATAGGTTTCATCGGAAAATCCAAACATAAAAACCCTTTACCGTTTTTGTACTCTTATTTACTTAGCAATACATTTGCGGTTTGTGAAATCGTTAACAACTACTTCGCCATCTACAGCTTCAATAGTAATATACTTTCTGTTTTTTCTTTCAGTAAATTTAACTCTTCCATCAATTTTTGCAAATAGAGTATAATCAGAACCACAACCTACGTTTTCACCAGGGTGGAACTTAGTTCCATGTTGACGAACTAAAACTTCACCAGCTGTTACAAGCTGACCACCAAAACGTTTAACACCTAAACGTTGTGCATTAGAATCGCGACCATTCTTAGAGGAGCCGCCACCTTTCTTATGTGCCATTTCTCTTCTCCTTATTTTGCGATTTGTTCAATCTTAATCAATGAGTATTTTTCACGATGACCTTGAGTCCTGCGATACCCTTTTCTACGATGGAACTTATAAACTTTAATCTTATCACCCTTAATGTCTTCTACAACTGTTGCAACAACTTTTGCACCATCAACATAAGGAGTACCAAACTTAGCACCGTCTTCACCAACTAGGGCTAAAACGGAGTTGTATTCTAGCTTAGATCCAGCTTCTTGGTTAACTAAATCAACTTGAACTGTATCACCTTCTACAACTTTGTACTGCTTTCCGAGAATTTCAACGAGTGCGTACATGTTTCTACATCCTTGTTTTTTATAATTTCTATCTAGTTTATAACAATTATTAAAAATCAAAACAAGGTATTTTTTAAAATAAAATATTAATAATTAAGAATTTACATGTTGATTAACTACCGATTGGTCGGTAATATATAATTATGAAAACAAATACTACAGCTTTAAATTTAATTAAAACTTTTATTAATGAAGGTTCTAAAATTGGATTAGATAATGTCTCTTTATCCCTTTTAGCAAAGAAAATTAATATTACCAAAAGTACTATATTTTCTCATTTTAAAAATAAAGATGAATTAATTAATGAAATGTATTTGTATGGGAAAAAACTTTCTGCAAAAAATAAAGTTAATTTTTCTTTAGAAGGAGAAGCCGAAGATGTTCTTCTTAATGTTGTTGATCATTGGCATAGCATTTACTCAAACAGAACTTTATTCAATTTTTATAGAATTGTAGAGATGCAAAAGTTTATTGACAATAGAGCAAGAGCTATATCTTTATCTATTGATGCAATGATAATCTCTCAAACACAGATTGTACTAGAAGTATTAAATGAAACTAATAAATTATATATAGATGAATTAGATTTAGCAATTGAAAGCTTTTCCTCTACCTTTATAAAATATTTAAAAAATGAACTTTTTTTAGATAATGGTGAATTAATTTGGGAAGAGGAAAGATTTATAACTAGATTTGTTAAAGAATATAAAAAAGAAACCTAATTCTATTTCTTTAAAAAATCTTCACGCATTGGTGTAAATACATCAACCAAATAACCTTTTTTTAAGCAAATGTTTCCATGTTTGATATTAGATTCAAAATAAATTGAATCTCCTTTTTTTACTATTTGTTTTTTATCTCCAATAGTAAATTCAAACTCACCTTCAGCAACATAAGTACATTGCTCGTGATAATGAGAATGTAATTCTCCAACTGCCCCTTCTTCAAAATGAACTTCAACCATCATTAAATTAGAATTATGGGAGAGAACTTTTCTGCTAACACCTTTGCCTAAATCATCTAGTTTAACATCTTCACTTTTTACAACAACTTTCATATTTTTCCCTTATAACTAAGAAATGACTCTTAAATAATTAAAAGTCATTTCCTTAATGTTTAAATAATATATTTTAAAAACTACATAGATTCTAAATAACTGATACCAACAAGATTAAAGGAATTCTTTATAACTTGTAATACCATCTCTGAAAGAGTAATTCTAGCAACAACAATGCTCTTATCATCAGCCATTAATATCTTATTATCATGATACCATTTACTAAACATCTTAGAAATATCATATAAATGAGAACAAATTAATGAAGGATTAAAGTTTTCACCCGCTTTTTTTACAACTTCTGGGAAGTTAGCAATCAATTTAACAAGTTCTCTCTCTTCTTCTAAATTTAATAATGATGCATCAAATTCAATATCTTTATAATTATCTTTTACTTCATCAAACTTTCTTAGCATAGAAGAAATTCTAGCTCCCATATATTGTAAATAAGGTCCAGTATTACCATTAAATGAAATACTCTTTTCTGGATCAAAAGTCATATCTTTTGTTGGATCAACTTGTAATAAATAATAATTTAATGCACCTAAAGCAATTGCGTTAGCTGTTTTATCAAGACCATCTACAAGATTTTCTCTTTCTTTTTCTTGAATTTCTTTCTTAGCTAATTCAGCTAGGTTATCAAATAAATCATCAGCATCAACAACTGTTCCTTCTCTACTTTTCATTTTACCGTTTGGCAGATTAACCATACCATAAGATAAGTGATGTAAATCTTTAGCCCAGCTATAACCTAATTTATCTAAAATATGGAATAATACTTTAAAGTGATATTGTTGCTCACTTGCTACAACATAAATTAAAGAATCAAATGGCCAATCTTCATGTCTTGCAATAGCAGTACCAATATCTTGAGTCATGTAAAGAGAAGTTCCATCTTTTCTCAATAGTACTTTTTTATCAAGTTTAATATCATCTAAGTCTATCCAAACTGAACCATCTTCTGCTTTGTAGAAAACACCATCTTCAAGACCTTTTAAGACTTTATCTTTACCAAGTTTATAAGTATTACTTTCATAATAGTATTTATCAAAGCTAACACCTGTTTTTTCATAAGATTCAGCTAGTCCATCAAGAGTCCAACCATTCATTTTTTCCCAAAGAGCAATAGTTTCTGCATCCCCTTCTTCCCATTTAACAAGCATTTCTTTTGCTTGATCAACGGCAGTTGGATCTTCTTTTTCCCATTGAGCAAATCTTACATAATATTTACCAACTAAATGATCCCCTTTTATATTTGAACTTTCTGGAGTTTCACCATTACCAAACTTTTTATAAGCAAGCATACTTTTACAAATATGAACACCACGGTTATTAATTAAGTTTACTTTTTTTACATCAGCACCATTTGCTTTTAAAATAGCTGAAACACTTTCACCTAAACTATCATTTCTCATATGACCTAAATGAAGTGGCTTATTAGTATTTGGACAACTAAATTCAATCATAACCTTTTTATTATTAAAGAGATTACTATTACCATAGTTTTCTTTCTCTGAATCAACTTTGTCTTTTAAACCCTTTATAATTGCAGAAAAATCTAATCTTACATTCAAATATGGACCAGCTAAAAGCATTTCACCAGAAGGTCTATCAGATAAATTTTCAATTCTTTCTTTTATTGTTTGAGCTATTTTTGCAGGCGCCATTTTAAATTGTTTTGCATATGCAAATAAAGGAAAAGCTACATCTCCCAATTCTGGTTTTGGTGGAACTTGTATAGCTAATGGAGCTAAAGTA
Organism: Sphaerochaetaceae bacterium; assembly: GCA_963678415.1. GTDB lineage: Bacteria > Spirochaetota > Spirochaetia > Sphaerochaetales > Sphaerochaetaceae > Pleomorphochaeta. The sequence continues at coordinate 1,417,529 of OY782833.1, forward strand.
ATTTCTTCATTATTTATTTCTTTATAATAAGCTACCAATTGTTCTTCAATTAGTGATTTCCACTGTTCTTTTATCTCTTGTAACATTCTATTTTTCCTTATTGTAAAATTTTCAATCGCTTTATGATACAAATATCATAATATCTATTCAAGATTAAAATATCTATTTTGTTACTCTTAATGTAACTTCTCCAGTACCTAATTCTAATTCATCCCCATTTTCTAATTCAACAATCAAATGAGCTTTATCATTTATGGCTTTTGCATAGGCTGTTTGTACAGAATTATTTTTATTATAGAGTGAAACTTTATGCCCTAAAACATTAGATTTTTCTCTATATTCATCTAAGAAGTCTTTATTTGGTAAAGCCTCCCAAATTTTATATATTTCATTTACTACTTCTTTAACTAAAATATTTCTATTAACTTTTTTAGGTATAGCGGCTTCATCTTTATAAATACTGGTTACGATATCTCTTATTTCTGATGGGAATTGTTCCATTGGTGTTGAAAAATTTATACCAATTCCAACAACCATGGATCTAATCCTACCAGCTTCCATATCAATAATACCTTCAGTTAAAATTCCACAAACTTTTCTATCCTCAATATATATATCATTTACCCACTTTATTTGAGAATCAACATTACATACTTTTTTAATGGCTCTAGAAATTGCAACTGAAGCAATACTAGTGATTAGTAAATTATTATCATTATTATCTTTTGAATTTATTAAGAGACTAAGATAAATACCTCCATCTGGAGATACAAATTCTCTACCTCTTCTACCTCTTCCTTTTAATTGCTTTGAAGCAACAATAACTGTTTTTTTATCACTATCTTCTTTAGCAATACTTTTCAAATAGGTATTAGTTGAATCTACTTCTTCTAGATAATGAATATCATAATTTGGGAGTTCTTTTTTTAAACTCTCAAGAGATAATTTTGTTGATTCTCTTAACAGTGAATAACCTTTGTTAGTTACAGCCTCAATTAAGGCTCCTTCTTTTCTCAATTCTGAAATAGCTTTCCAAATTGCAGTTCTACTAACATTGAATTCGTCTGCTAATTGTTGTCCAGAAACAAATTCATCATCACTCATATCTAAATAATTTAATACTTTACTTTTTAAACTCATAATTGTTTTTAGAATATATTTATTTTTGTATTTTATCAACAATTTATACTCTAAATAAAATTGTTAACTATTTTTTAAAAAATATGTTTACAATCGAATTTTTATTTGATATATTCAAACCATGAACACTCGAAAAACATTAATAACAGCCTTATTTACAGGGCTAATAATTGTTGGAACTTTTATAAGAATTCCATTACCCCCAGTACCAATTACATTACAAACAATGTTTGTAATTTTAGCGGCTTTACTCGGTGGTCTTAGCATTGGATTTTATTCCTTTATTATTTATTTAGTATTAGGAACTATTGGATTACCTATTTTTACAAGTGGTGGTGGAATTGGAGCACTAATTGGACCTACAGGTGGTTATATTTTTGGAATGTTACTAGCCACAATAGTTGCAGGTTTTATTTCTGATTTAGGAAAAAACAAAGAAAAAAAACTTCCCTATTTCATTATTGCAGCATTATTAGCCACAGTCGTAATTTATTTAGTTGGTATTCCTTGGTTAAAATACGCAACTAGTATTAACTGGTCAAAAGCATTTGCACTAGGATTAACTCCATTTATTGTTGGTGATGTAATAAAATTATTAGTTTCTATTTTCTTAGCAACAAAATTCTATGACAGAATTCATCAACTTATAAACAAAGAAGAAGAAACCGAATAAGATTTAAAAATATTATTTAACTATTAACCGATGCAATGCATCGGTTTTATTGTTTATTTAGATTTTTTTTTGTATATTTGCACTAGGAGATAATAAATGAATACAAATTACAAAAATTATTTAGAAAGTTTTGATCGTATAACCAATCAAAGTGCTAACTTCATTGGCTTAAAACCTCTCCCAAGTAGTGTTTGTGTTGAACAATGCGCAAATGATCTACTAGAATTGATGTTTCCTGGCAGATGTGAAGGAGCAGCAGGTCAATCCTTTCAAGATATAATTATTCATCAACTTGATACAGTAAAATGGACTTTGTCTAACTTAATATATTTATCTTATAATCATGAATGCGATGATTTATGTGAAAATGCTAAAACTAGTAGGATTAAAACAGATGCAGCTTTAAAAGATTTATTTGAAGAATTACCTTCAATTAGAAAGAAAATAAAACAAGATGCTGAAGCTGGATTAGAAAATGACCCCGCAGCAACTAATTTGCATGAGGTTATTCTATCTTATCCTTATATAAAGGCTTTAACTGTTTATAGAGTTGCTCATAATCTACATAAAACAGGAGTTCCAATTCTTCCAAGAATGTTAACTGAATGGGCTCATAAAGAAACAGGAATTGATATTCACCCTGGTGCAGAGATTGGTGACTATTTCTTTATTGACCACGGTACTGGTGTTGTAATTGGAGAAACAACTGTTATAGGGAATAATGCAAAGATTTATCAAGGTGTTACTTTAGGAGCTTTAAGTTTCCCAAAAGATTCATCTGGTAATATTATTAAAGGAGCAAAACGTCACCCAACCTTAGAAGATAATGTTACAATTTATTCTAATGCTACAATTCTTGGAGATGTAACAATTGGAAAAGATTGTATTATTGGATCTTCCGTTTGGATAAAAGAAGATGTTCCTGAATCTACTATGGTATTACTTCAAGAACCTAAAACAAACCATAGAGAAATAAAAAAAATGACAAACTAAAATTCTAAAATATAATTAAACCAAAACATAACAAGTGATTATCTTGTTATGTTTTTTTATATCTATTCATTAATAAAATCAAAAATCTTATATTCTAATATCCTTGAGGGATAAGCAATTGCATAGTAAAATACTTAATAGTAAAAGAATTTTGTTTTGTAAAAACATTTCTAGAGAAGAAATAAGGATATTATATGAAAAACTTAGAATTACTATCAAAAATTGCATTAATAGAAGTAAAAACAAGTAATTTTGAGCAACAAATGAATAATATACTAAAGATTATTGGTGAGTATACCCAAGTTTCAAGAACATATATATTTATCGATAATGCTGATAATAGTGAAACTAGTAATGAATATGAATGGTGTAATACTGACATTATTCCTCAAAAAGATGATTTACAAAACATTCCCTATTCAATGATTCCTTCTTGGAAAAAATTATTAATAAGTGATGGAAAAATTTTCTCCCAAAATATAAAAACACTACCAAAAGATTTAATTGATATACTTGAGCCTCAAGGCATTTTATCTTTAATTGTTTACCCTATAATAATTGATAATAAGATTAAAGGCTTTATTGGGTTTGATGAATGCAAGGTACAAAGAGAATGGGAAGAAGAAGATTTAAATCTTTTAGCAACCATATCTGGTATAATTTCAAACTTATATAGCAACCATTATTACTTAATAAAAATAAAAGAAGATAAAACTTCTTTTGAGAACTTTTTCAACACCATTACTGATTATGTATTTATTGCAGATAAAAAAGGTAATATTTTACATGCTAATAATGCAGCAATAAAAAAACTTGAATATTCATTAAACGAACTAAAAACTTTAAATATCATAAGTCTTCATCCAAAAGATAAACAAGAAGCAGCTAAACATTTACTACAACAAATGTTTGATGGTAATAAAAATTCCTGTCCCTTTGAATTGTGTAGTAAAACAGGACAAATTATTCCAGTAGAAACTCACTTATTATTTGGAAAATGGAACAACCAAGATTGTATCTTTAAAATATCAAAAGATATCTCAGCAGAACAAGAAGCACTTCAAAAATTCACAAGTATTTTTAACCATAATCCATCCCTTATGGCTTTAACAAGATTACCAGATAAAATCTTAACCAATGTTAATAAAGCTTTCATAACTAAATTAGGCTTTGAATATGATGAAGTTATTGGCAAAACAACAGATGAATTAGGGATTTTCCCAGAAAGAGAAAAATACAAACAAGCTTTGACCCAATTATTAGAAACTGGTGAAATAACTAATTTTGAATTACAAGTAAAGTGCAAAAATGGAAATATTCTTTATGGTCTTTTTTCTAGTGTAAATATTACAAATCAAAATAAACAATATCTATTAACAGTAATGATTGATGTCACTGAAAAAAGAAATATTGAAAAACAAATTAAAGAATTATCAATTAGAGATGCATTAACAAATACATATAATAGAAGATATGTTTTTGAAAAAATCGATGATGCTATAAAAGAATATAAAACAAGTAATTCAATTTTTTCAATTTCAATATTAGATATAGATTTTTTCAAATCCATAAATGATAATTATGGACATGTAGCTGGAGATTTTATTTTAAGAGAATTTACTAAAACTCTTTCAGAAAATATAAGTAGTAATGATTTATTAGGAAGATATGGAGGAGAAGAATTTATTATTCTTTCTTATGATAAAACTAGAAATGATACAGTTCATTTAATTACAAAACTTTTAAACATTATAAGAGAAAAAACTTTTGTTTATGAAAATCAAGAAATAAAATTTACATTCAGTTCAGGGATTTCAGATGTACTATTCTTCAATAAAAATGATATTACTATTGAAAATATAATAAACCTATCAGACAAAAGATTATATAAAGCCAAAGATTCAGGAAGAAATTGCATAATTTATTTAGATTAAAAAACAAGCTATTACAAACTTTAATGCAATAACTTGTCTATATCTTAATAAATACTTCTTATTATTTATTAATAATATGTTTAACCTTTTCCATCACTCTTGAAAGACTTAATCCATATTCTTCTAATAATTCATCAGGGCTACCAGATTGACCAAATTGATCTTGTACTCCTATTTTCTCAAATACAAAATCACCATTACCAATTAAAGTTGATGCAACAGCATCCCCTAATCCTCCAATAACACTATGTTCTTCTAAAGTAACTACACGGTGGCATTTTTTTGCATATTTTAAAATACATTCCTCATCAATAGGTTTTATAGTGTGAATATTAACAACAGCAATTGAAACATTTTCTTCATCAGCCATTTTTTTAGCACACTCTAAAGCAGTACTAACCATAATACCGCAAGCAAAAATTACTAAATCTTTTCCTTCTTTTAAAACATTAGCTTTACCAAAGATAAAAGGCATATCAAAATCAAATACTTCACTTGGAGAACGAGCTAATCTTAGATATACAGGCCCATCAATTTCTGAAATTGCCATTACTGCTCTTTTTGCTTCATTAGCATCACAAGGTACAACAACATTCATATTTGGAATAACTCTCATAAGAGCAATATCTTCTATAGCTTGATGACTTCCGCCATCCTCACCTACTGTTATACCTGAATGAGTACAACATATTTTTACATTAAACTTTGGATAAGCAATACTATTTCTTATTTGTTCATAAGCACGACCTGTTGCAAATAAAGCAAAAGTACTGCAAAAAGGAATAACGCCCATAGTAGACATTCCAGCAGAAACATCTACCATATTTGCTTCAGCAATACCCATATTAAAAAATCTTTCTGGATATTTACTTGCAAACATATGAGTCATTGTTGCATGAGATAAATCAGCATCAAGAACAACAACTTTATCATTTTTCGCCCCTAATTCTACTAGGGCCTCACCATAACCAGTACGAATCATTTTTTTAGTCATTATCTTCATCTCCCTGCAATTCTTTCAATGCAATTTCTAACTCCTCATCATTAGGAGCTTTTCCATGCCAACCAACTTGATTCTCAGCAAAAGATACACCCTTTCCTTTTATTGTATGTGCAATAATACATGTTGGCTTATCTTTTTTGGGTTTAGTGTTTAGGGCATTAACTACAACTTCAATATCGTTTCCGTCTTCAAGTTCGATAACTTCAAATCCAAAGGCTTCAAATTTATCACATAGATTTCCCATGTCTAAAATTTTCTCACAAGGACCATCAAGTTGAAGTCCATTATTATCAACAATTAATGTAAAATTATCTAATTTGTAAGAGGATGCTGCCATACAAGCTTCCCAGACTATACCTTCTTGGATTTCTCCATCACCTAATAAGGTATAAACATTTAGATCTTTTTTTTGAGCTTTAGCAGCTATAGCCATACCAACAGCAATAGAACAACCTTGCCCTAAGGACCCTGTTGCAGCTTCAATACCTGGTAATTTCTTTGAATCTGGATGTCCTTGTAATCTGCTATGAAGTTTTCTTAAAGTTAATAATTCTTCTTTTGGAAAGAACCCTTTATCTGCTAAAATTGCATATAAAACTGGGGCAGCATGCCCTTTGCTTAATACAAATCTATCTCTTAATGGATCTTTAAAATTTTCAGCACTTATATTCATTTTTGCATAATACAAACCAGCCATTATTTCAATTGCAGAAAGGGATCCACCAGTATGACCACTTTCTGAAGCATTAAGCATCCTAAGCACATCGATTCTCAGTGCCTTACACTTTTGTTTAAGATATTCCATTTATTTATTCCTTATAATAAAGCAGTATTATTTTCTCCACATAAGTCACGTAAAGCTATCTTCATATGCTCTACACTCTCTTCTTCTGCTTTTTTAACATCACCAGCTTCAATTGCTTCAATTATTTTTCTATGAGGATCTAAAGCATGAGATGCATGTTCTTGAAGTTTAAAACTTGTCATTCTTAATTGTTCAAAGTAATAGTTAACAATATTGATTAAGGCCATTAACAATTCATTATTTGAAATATCAACAATAGCTTTATGAAAATCTGCATCTAATTGTGCCATTCTCTTATTGTCTTTATCAAAATAACTCTTTTCAAATTCAACTTGAATTTGTTTTAATATTAGAATATCTTTTTCAGTTCTATGTTTTGCTGCAAGCTTTGAAGCTAAAGGGTCTAAATATAATCTTACTTCAAGATAGCTTTGCATTTGAGCATCATGATCTCTAAACCAATTAACTGCTTGTTGTACAAGATCGGCTTCTTTATTTTTAACAAAAGCCCCTCTTCCTGGTTTTAAATCCAAATATCCTTGAGACTGTAATTTTCTATATACTTCTCTTAAAGTAGCTCTACTTACGTTTAAAGAATTACACATCTCATATTCAGTTGGGAGTTTATCACCAATTTGAATCTCATCACTTGCCAAATATTCTTTTATTTGTTCTGCTGCCATATCTACAATTGATTGTTTTTTTATTACTTTCATCTACTACCCCTCAACTAAAATGCTTGCCCTAATAATAATTTAGGCACAAACAAAGTTATTTGTGGGAACATATTTATCAAAAACAAAACAACCAACAACCCAATATAATACGGTTTAACAGCATGAAATGCTTGTTTAAAAGTTACACCACCAATCTTTGAAGTTAAAAATAAACATATTGCCATAGGCGGGGTTAATAACCCAATCATCAAAGCAAAAATGAATATTACTCCAAATTGAATAGGATGCATACCAATTGTATTAGCTATAGGCAATAAAATCGGAGTTAGTATAAAAATACTAGCATTCGTTTCCATAAAGGTTCCCATAAAAAGTAAAATTATATTCATTAATAAAATAACAAAAAATTTGTTATTTGTTAAATTAAAAATTAAATAAGAGAATGTTTCTGCAATTTTTTCCATTCCTAGAACCCATGCAAACAATTTTCCAGAGGCCATTAAAAGCATAACCATACCTAAATTCTCAACACAAGTAATCAAAACTTTTCTTAAATTTCGAATTTTAAAATCTTTATAAACAAAAAGACCAACTACTAAGGAATAAAATACAGCAACAGCTGCAGCTTCTGTAGGAGTAAAAAATCCAGAAAAAATTCCACCAATTAAAATTACGGGAGCTAATAATGCTGGCAGTGCAGAACCAAAAGCTTTCATTTTTACAGAAAAAGGATATTTATCATGTTTTGGGTATTTACGTTTTTTAGCTATTACATAAACTGTACACATCATAGCTAATCCCATGATAATACCAACTGTGATACCACCCATAAATAGACCACCAATTGATACACCTGCCGCAATACCAAATAAAACCATAGGACTGCTTGGGGGGATAATAGGTCCAATGATTGCCGAAGCAGATGTAACCCCAACTGCAAAATCTGCATCAAAGCCCTGATCTTTCATAGCCTTAATTTCTATTGCTCCAAGACCTGCAACATCTGCTACTGCGGCTCCACTCATACCTGAGAAAATCATACTTGATAAAATATTAACATGACCTAATCCACCAGTAATATGACCAACACAACTATCTGCAAAAGTGAAAATTCTCTTTGTTATTCCACTGCTATTCATCAATTCACCAACAACCATAAAAAATGGAACAGCAAGCATTGTATATGAGGATACACCACTAACCATTGCTGATGGGATTAAAGTAAAATTAACAACACCGGTAAATTTTACAAAAAAGAAAGCTGCTAGAATCATTGAATACCCTACAGGTACACCAATGGTTATCATTACTAAAAAGCCTATTATAACCCACATTATACAACCTCTCCTTTACTTTTTTTATTTTCGTCTCTCATTTCTTTTATCTCTTGAATGATATGGTCTAGTAAAAAATAACTAGTGAAGAAAAAACCAATAGGAAATGCTATATACCACCAACCTGCATTAGTTGGTAATATAGCAAGTGGTACTTGTATCTTTTTCTCAGCTAATAACCAGCCATACCAAACAAGATAGATTGAAGCATATAATGTAACAAATGAAATAATGATACTAATTACATGCTGTACTGAAGATGGAAGTTTGCCAACAAAAACATCAATTCGAACATGAACTTTCTTTTTTGCTGCATAGGAAAGAGTAAAGAAACCTAGCCAAGCAGCCATAATAATTGAAAACTCTTCAATTTCTGGAAAGGATTTTCCAGTAAGTATTCGACTTGAGACTTGAAAGAAAACAGTACAAATTAATACCACCAATACAACTATTGATACATTTTTTACTATCTTTTCAAAAAAGTCAGATACTTTTGCAAATTTTAATGCAATTTTGTCAAACATAACTCCCAATCTCCTTTAATAAATTATTTTAAACTCTGAATTAAATCATAAGCTCCAGCAGGATATTTATCCTTATTATTTTCTAATAATACTGGAGTAATAGTATTTTTGAATGAATCAATATCAATTTCTGATTTAGGAACTAAAATCATTCCCTTTTCATCAAATTTCTTTAAGAATTCTTCATCTTCAGCATTTACTTGTTCATTGTGCCATTTGAATGCATTATCAATAGCTGTAGAAATAATTTGTTTATTATCATCACTTAAAGTATTCCACCAATCATTAGCCATATAAATAAAATAGTTTGTATATTGATGTTCAGTTTGCATTAAATATTTTTGAACTTGATACATACCAGCTTGGTCAATGTTTGCTAATGGGTTTTCTTGAGCATTAACGATACCATTTTGTAAAGCACCATATAATTCACCCCAAGCAACTGGAGTAACATTAGCACCTGTTGCTCTCCAAGAAGCAATAACACCTGCATTATTTGGAGTTCTTAATTTTATTCCTTCCATATCACTAACACTATATACAGGAACATTTGCAGTTAAGTAACGTGGACCACGTAATGCAATAGTATTTAAATAAGCTTTAACATTATACTTATCTGCTAATTGTTGAGCTAAATCTGCACCAACATCACTATTCCAGAAGTTTTGTAAATGTTGTTGGCTATCAAAAATAAATGCCATATTAAACAATTCCATCCATTCTGGAACTGCCCAGTTAAATAGCATTTCAGCATTTAAAAGCATTTCATAGTTGCCTTCTGATAATCCTGTACAAAGATCTTCATCATTATCACCCAATTGGCCTTCCAAATAGAGGACAGGTTTTAATTCTCCATTAGATTTCTCTTCTATTTCAGCAGCCATTTTTTTTACAGCTTCTGTTGCTAATGCTGAAGAGTTATTCCCTACTACCTTAAATTCAATTCCACCAGATTTTTCAGAACTTCCTTGTGCGAATAAAGGTGTTACAACTGAAAAAATAATTAATGCAATTAATAATCTTGTTTTTTTCATCTTCTTCTCCTTTTAACTTTTTGTTTTAACTATTGTCAGATTGTCTGACAATTTTTTATAACATGGTTTTTCCACCCCGTCAACTAAAAAATTCAAAGCAATTATTAAATAAAAAGAATATTAACTAAGAAAAAATTTTAAATATTAAAATATATTTTAATATTTATTTTTATAATCCAAAATAGAAAAATTTAATTATTTTTATACTCATAAGATTAAATCTGTAAAAATAAATAATAAAATAAATCACCTGTTATTATTTTTTAAAATAAAAAAAGGGTTTACTAATATCATTGAAAAATAATAATATTGCAAAAAAAGAGGCAAAAAGGATCAAAAAAAGATTTAGTATAAATTATTAAAATTATTGTTTTTATGAATTTCACTTAATTAATATTGACCATTTTTTCTACACAAAGACTATAAGCACAGGGATATTAAGCTTAATGATTTTAGATAAATTTGAGGGAAACAATTTTATCTAATAAAAAATATATCAATATTTTTAATTATATAGCTTTAAAACTAAAGAGGGAAAATGAAATATTCTGTAATGGATTTATTTTGTGGAGCTGGTGGACTTAGTTTAGGATTTGAACAAACAAACAAATTTGAAATCAAAGTTGCATTTGAAAAAAATATTTCAGCCAAAACAACATATAAGAAAAATCACAAAGACACAATTGTATATAGCAATGTAAATAATGCTAATTATAATAAAATAATTAAAAAATATGGCCCAATTGATGTAATAATTGGGGATCCGCCTTATCAAGGATTTTTTAATGAAAATTTTCAAAATGATAGATTTATTAATAGAAATAAAAAATTAATTATTGAATATATAAGAGCAATTAGTGAAGTAAAACCAGAAGCTTTTGTTATGGAAAATGTCACTATGCTAAAATCAGATGTTCATAAATTTTACTTAGACAAACATGATTTAAAGAATAAAAAAATTAATAATATTCCTTTATCGGAAGATTCAATATTACTTTTAGATAAAAAATATTTTTTTTATACTGCTTTTTCAATTATTAATAATATAAATAACATTAGTTACAACTCTTGGGAAATCAAAGATTATAATTCTCTTCTTGCTTTATTTAGACTTAGAAATGATAAAAATAAATTAGAGGCTTTTATCAAAAATAACACTGATAAAATTATTGATTTAATTAGTAGCTTAAATCTATTTAGTTGTACAGATTCTCATATTTACAAGCAAACAAATGAAATTATTAAACATTTAGATAATTTAATTAATGGCGAAGAGATTTCTGATTGTTTTATAGAAACATTAATCTCTGCAATCTCGACTCAACAAATGCTTCATATTGCAAAAGATTTACATAAGCACCAACTATGTATAGATGAATTTTATTTAAATTCAGGAAATATTTGTGCAAAATTAAAAGCCTTTTCAATAATTGATTATATTAACTACAATATTGCAGATACATATGCAATTGATGATGGAATTCTATCAGCCCTAGATTTTGGTGTTCCTCAAAAAAGATTAAGATTTATTATGATGGGCATAAAAAAAGAAATTAATAAAAAAATATCACTCCCTAAAAATGAAACTAAAAAAACTACAGTTAAAGATGCAATAATTGATTTAGAAAAAATTACTCCAATCTACAATTTTAAAAAAGATGTTGGAATAGAAGTAGACAATAGTAATTACAAACCAAGAAGTAAAAAACTATTTAACCAATTACATGATAATAATAAAATCTATAATCATATTATTGCAAAAACTAGTGATATCGCTTTAGAAAGATTTAAACAAATTAAACCAGGCAAAAACTTTCATTCTCTTTCCGAAGAGTACAAAAATAATACTTATATAGATTATTCAAAAACTCAAAATACAAGCTATCAAAGACTAAAATATAATGAACCATCAACTACAGTTGTAAATGTTAGAAAATCAATGTGGATTCATCCAACCTTAGATAGAGGAATTAGTGTCAGAGAAGCAGCAAGGCTACAGACCTTTCCAGATAGTTATCGCTTTTATGGAAATAAAGATTCCCAGTTCCAACAAGTTGGCGAGGCTGTCCCCCCACTAATGGCTAAAGCTATAGCTTTACAACTTTATGATGCACTACAAAAATAAAAAATTAAATTTTATTTTTTAATTGGATGTCTAATTACTGTTTTCCATTTTGAAGGATCTACTTTTCTTACATCAGAAAGATATATTTCATGATGAAGTCTTTCATCGTTTATATCTGTTTGATAACCTTTTTCTTCTATGAAATCATTCATAATTTTTATGGTTTCTGGTTCCATATCATAAGGTCCAATATGCATAATTTGAACACATAAGCCTTCATCAAGAGTTAAAAACTCAGCTTTGGAAAAATCAATTTTCTTCTTTTTAGTTGCAAGATCAATAGCCCAATCAAAATCTTTCTTTGTAATAAAATCTGGTAATCTAATTACTGAGATCCAATTAAAAGTTGCCTTATTACTTAAATCAACACCTTTAATACCTTCTTGCCACCAAAAACCTTCTAAAGGAGGAACTACATATTGAAAAAAACCATCAATTTTATAATCAGTTTTGTAACTCATCTTTAAAGTGTAAGCCAAAGAATATAATACATTTAAGGCCTTTTTATATTCTCCATCTTCATCATTAGGATTACCCTTCCCTCTAACAGCAATATAATTCATTTTTGGAATTGTTACTATTTGAGGTTTATTTTTAGGTAAATAAAATTCTTTGAATTCTTTTTTATAATCAAAAGCCATATGCATCTCCTAAATATATATTATAACAATTATAACACTATATAAAAAATATAGCTCTATAAAAATTTTTATAGAGCTAAAGTTTGATAATAATATTATTACTATAATGTATCTAAAACATTTTGGATTGCTGTTTTATATTCAGAGAATTCTAATCCATTTTCTATTGCAAAATCTCGTACACTTTGATTGTCATTACTAAATGATTTTCCTAAGATTTCTTCAATTTGAGTTTTACTCATTCCCCAGTCTAGAAGATTTTTAAAAGTTGTACTTCCTTTGATAGCCATATCAACATTATCTGAAGAACTTGTTGTATCAACAACTGGTGCACTTAATTCTAAAGTTGTTGGAGAAATACTTCTCTCTTTAAGAACTTGGAATTCTTCATCACTTAATACACCTTTATCTCTAAGAATACTTAAAGCAGGATTTGGCAATAAAGTGGTTTCTTCCGTTTCATAAGGCATACCTAAATATAATGAAACAAATAAACGAACACTATCGGTGCCGACCTCTCCATCAACAGATAAACCTTCATATACAGTTTCTAAATCCTTAGCTTTATATTCTCCTGCTGCTTTTTCACTTGTATCTAATGCAAATGCTTGTGCAAGAATTTCTGCAGGTACATCAAAACTATTTTCAATATCCCCAAAAGTATATGAACCTCTAATATCTGAAGGATCAGCCATTCCCGCAAATTCTCCAGTTTCTATCTTAATTGGAACTTTTGAACTTTCAGTTTTCCAAAGACCTAAACTGGTTAAAACAATTATGCTACCTAAAATTACAATCAAAACAAATAAGGATGTCTTTTTATAATTAAGAGTAAAACCCTTGTTTTTTTCTAACTTTGTAGTACTCATCTCTAATGTTTTTTCAACAGGACAAGCAACTTCTGAAGTACAAGCTAAACAAGAAATACATTGATGATTTTTGACTTTTGATTTATCTGAAATCTTAATATTCATCGGACAAACTTTGTCACAAGCACTACAAGATATACAGGTTTTCTCATTTCTTCTAATACCAAAAATTCTGAAAAAATTGGTTAATCCTAACAAAGCACCATAAGGGCAAGCATATTTACAAAATGGTCTTTCAATAAACAAGGAGAGAACAATTATGACTCCTAAGGTAATAAAACCTGTAATTGCCACCTCTCCTGTCCAAAAATTAAATAAGGCATAATAAGGATCATATGCTGCAAATACTAAAGTTGCAGATACAGCAGTCATTACAACTACCCAAATCAATACTAAATAACGTAAATAACGTAATACAGAATCAATTTTTTTAGGTATTATATGATTAAATTTTTTATGAAATATCTTTTTACCTAATTTACCTATCCATTCTTGGAAAGTACCAAAAGGACAAACCCAGCCACAAAAAACAGGACCTGCAATTATAGCAGTAGCAAATACAATAATCATTAAATAAAATGAAGCTTCATGGATTTTTTGAACAAATGTACCACTAGTTACATATTGATAAATAGTAACTACTCCACCAAAAGGACAAACGGAATGTAATGATGCTCCATTTACTAAAGGAACTGTAATCCCTGCTTCTTCAAAAGAATGAGCAACTACAATTAGTAGAACGAGCAAAAAGAAGACTATTTGAACTGCCATACGAATATATTTAAGTGAAGAGCGTTTTTTCATGTAAGGCCTCCTAACAATAGTTTACTATAGCAATGATTATATAGGCTGTAAAGTTTTTTAATTAATTTCTTTTACTGTTAAAAGTTATAACAAGTATTTAAAAAGCCTTTATTCATATTTAGAAAAATCAAAATTATTATAATATGAATAAAAATCTTTAATCTCTAGAGGTTTGCTAAAATAAAATCCTTGGATTTTATCACAACCCATATTTTCTAAGATTTTAAATTGTTCCTTAGTTTCTACTCCTTCTGCTATTACAACCCCTCCTATTTTATGAATCAAATCTATCAAACATTTTATCATTGTATGAATTTGTTTCTCATTTATTCTATGAATAAAATACTTATCAAGTTTAATAATATCAGTAGGAAGCTCACCTAGAGTTTTAAAAGAATTATAGCCAGTACCAAAATCGTCTATCTCTATTTTACAACCTGTTTTCTTAAGTAAATCTAAAGTATGTTTTAAGACAGCACTATTAGAAGAAATTACTCTCTCTGTTATTTCAATATTAAAATTACTAGGACTTACCTGTTTTTCTTCAATTATATTTTTAACCCATTTGCTAAATTTAAAATCAATTAACTCTGCAGCCGAGATATTAATAGTTTGAACTATCTCAATTGACTGCTCTTTGAAATTAAAATAATTATCAATAACATTTGTGATTAACCACTTTGTAATTTCAACTATAAATCCTGTTTCTTCAGCAACAGTAATAAATAATCCTGGAGCAATTGGAGATTTGTCCTTTCTATCCCATCTTAACAAGGCCTCAGCGCTGTCTATTTTTCTACTTTTTAAATCAACAATTGGTTGATACATAATATATAAATCATTATTAATTAAAGCATCAATTAAAGAAGTTGCAATCTCATAATATAATTTTCTCTCTTCAATATAATCTTGTTTATATAAATAAATTCCAACTTCTTGAGGATTTCCTTGTTCAGATATAATCCTTGCTTTTTGAATTAAGTCTTTAGATGTAGTAAAATTAATGGAACTTGAAACTATTCCTGCCTTTAATAAAAAATTAATTGAATAATTTCCAACTATACAAGATTTAGAGGATGACTTAATTATAGGTAATAATAAATTGTAGCATTTTTTTTCATCCATACCTTTATCTTTTATTAAAAAAACATATTGATTAAAGGAATAAGAGTAAACTTGAGCATCATTAAAAATATTTTGAATTTTTGTAAATTCATCTATAATAAAATTCCTTAAATTATCAAATTCAATATATTTTCTCAATTCATCATTATTTACTAAATTAAAAAAGACTAAAATATATTTTTCTTTTTTTTCATTTAGGGCATCTAAATCTGGTATTAATTTTAATAAATTATAGAAATTTGAAAATTGAGATCTTAATTTATCATCTAATAATTTTTTATAATATTTCTTTAATTCTTTTAAACTTAGACCTAAAAGAAACCCAATAACTAAATAACCTATAACTCTTATTACCCATCCAACGATTTCAAAATTTGTTGTATAAAGATTAGAAAAATATAGAAAAGGACTATAAAGTATACTTAAAATAATTGCTATAAGGACACTACCGAAAATGTTAAGAAAGAAAGCCCCTATTAACATTGGTATTAGACTTAATAATTGTAACGAACCGAATTCATCATTTACTGCAAAAACTATATAATTAATAATAAAACAAGTAAGCATTAACAGTAAAATTTTGAATGCTGATTTTGAAATTATATTTCCCCTAATAAATTTCAAATTCATATTGTTCTCCTAATCAAAATTATAAATTAGGAAGTAAATTATTTGTTAACTGAATTAAAATTATACCTATTTATTAAATGAATGATAAATAGAATTATGCAAGTTCATTTTATAATCATTTAACAAAAATTTTTGTCTTCCCCAATAAGAAAAGTACCATGTTTATTCACATTTGTAAATTAATATTGCTTTTCATATAATTTTGTCTATAAAATGCTATAATTTTGATACAACTAATAACTCAAAACTGATAATTTATTAATTTTTAATGATTAATATTTAACAAATGCAACTTATAATATGAATAATATAAATAATCCCTATATTTTTTATATATACTTATCAAAAATATTGAAGGTTTTGACAAAAATTAAAGTATCTTTTACACAGTAGCATTCTGAATGTATAAATAATAATTTTATGAAACGTTTCATAGAGTAATTACAATAGTTAGTGAAACAATCATTTAAACATTTAATAAATACTTAACAAAAATTAAGTTATATTTGAAAATAATTTAGCAAAATATTTTTCAAAAGTAACTTACTATCTTTTTTATGCATCTTACTCTTTTTATAAAATATTACAAATTTATATCTGATATATTTTCCTTAGTTTAACAATATACAAAAGGAGTAAATGTTAATGAAAAAAATTATTACAATCGCAATGCTTATTGCATGTATGTTTGTAGCTCTTCCTGTTTTTGCACAAGGAGCTAATGAAGAAAATGATGAGGTATATGTATACTCAATTATGCCTGAAAAATATGCTTCAATTATATTTGAACAGTTCACAGCTGATACAGGAATTAAAGTAAACTTTGTACGTTTATCTTCAGGTGAAGCTCTTTCTAGAGTAATAGCTGAAAAAGACAACCCACAAGTTGACTGTGTATGGGGTGGTCCATCTGATACATATGATGCTGGAGTAAGAGAAGGCGTATTTGCAAAATATGTACCATCAGAAGCTGCAAAAATTCCTGAAAACTTTAAATCACAAGATGGATATTGGACAGGAATTGGAATTATTCCTTTATGCTTCTTATCAAATACTGATTTCTTAGCAAAAAACAATCTAAAAGCTCCAACAAGTTGGAATGATTTATTAAATCCAGTCTATAAAAATGGTCTTCAAATGGCAGATGCTAGAACATCTGGTACAGCAACAGAAAGAATTTATTCTCTAGTTCAAGCATTTGGTGAAGATGCAGCATTTGAATATCAAAAGAAATTAAATGCTAATATTCAATTATATACAAAAAGCGGTGCTGGTGGAGCACTTCCTGTAGCTAACGGACAAGCTGCTGCTGGTATCTTCTATATTGTTGATGCATTAGATATTTTACATCAAGGATATCCTTTAGAAATTTCTTATCCTGTTGAAGGTGTTACATATGGTGTTGAAGCTTCAGGTATGTTAGCAAATTGTAAACACCCAGAAGCTGCAAAAAAACTTCTTGATTGGGCATCTACCAAGAAATTAGGTGAAATCATGGTTGCAAATTCAATTTCATATATCCCAACTAGACCAGATGTACAAGTTGATGATCCTGCATTAGATATGTCTAAAGTAAATTTATTACAAGCAGATAGTTCTTGGAAAGGTCAAAACAGAGAAAATTTTGTTAACAGATTTGTTGACGAAGTTATTCAACAATAATTTTTAAACTACCTTAAAAGCCCATGGGTAACTATGGGCTTTAAAAACTATTTGGAGGCATTTTCTTGGGAAATCAACATATATTGGAAAAGAAAACCAAAGCATCAATGCTTAAAAAAGATCCCTATTTATTCTTTTTCCTTGTCGCAATTTGGGGATTCATAGCTATATTTATTCTATTCCCTTTTATTAAATTATTTGCATCAGCTTTTATAGTTGATGGTCAATTATCCTTTTCAGGAATAAAAGAAAATATTGGTGATAAATATACTATAAAAGCTTTATTCAATTCCTTAATTCTTGCTATATCAGTAAGTGTTACAGGAACTTTCTTAGGATATCTTTTTGCATTAATTGTCACTAGAACATCAGTGCCAAAAGTATTAAAAATTTTAATTAGTGCAATTACCTTATTGCCATTAATTTCTCCTCCATTTACAAGTAGTATTTCCTTAACTCTTGCTTTAGGACCTAATGGAATGCTATTAAGATTCTTTGGAATTGAAAATTTAAATATATATGGCTTTTTAGGAACTTGGTTAAGTGAGTCGCTTACATATTTCCCTGTTGCATTTATGGTAATTTCTGCTGTTTTAAATACAATGAATGCATCATTAGATGATGCCGCGATGTCTCTTGGTGCTTCAAAAGCTAGAGTATTAAAAACCGTTACTATACCTTTATCAATTCCAGCTATAGGAAACTCAATTTTATTGCTATTTAGTTCTTCCTTAGCAGACTTTGCAACACCATTAATACTAGGGGGACAATCCTTCCCTGTTCTTCCAACTCAAGCTTATTTACAAATAACTGGGTTGTTCGATATACACGGTGGAGCTTCAATTTCATTTTTATTACTAGTTCCAGCGCTTATCGTTTTCTGGCTTCAAAGAATGGTAGTTGGAAATAAAAGCTTTGTTACAGTAACAGGAAAAAATGGAGCTCAATCTAATTTCGTAAAACTACCTAAAAGTGTAAGTGTTGTTATGTGGACAATTTGCTCTATAGTAATTGCCTTCATCTTATATCTTTACTTTATTATTCTTTGGGGATCTTTAATTAAAACTTGGGGTATTGATAATTCTATTACATTGAAAAATTATAAATATGTTTTCACTTTTGGTAAAAAAGCTATTTTTGATACTTTAAAAATTGGTATAACATCCACAATCTTAGGTACTCTTTTAGGAGTAATTATTGGATATATAGTTGAGAGAAAGAATTTCGTTTCAAAAAGAGCCTTAGATTTAGCAAGTATGTTAAACTACGCTCTTCCTGGTACTGTTGTTGGTATTGCCTACATAGTTGCGTTTAATAGTAAACCAATAGTTTTAACAGGTACTATGACCATATTAGTAGCAGCATATATTTTTAGATACTATGCAACTGGAATAAGATCAGTAATGACGTCTCTACAACAAATTGACCCCGCTTTAGAAGAAGCATCTATGAGTTTAGGGGCTTCCTCTGCTAGGACTTTTACACATATTACTGTTCCATTAATTATACCCGCTGTATTAACTGGAATGAGATACCTCTTTATCCACTGTATGACAGCTATTAGTGCAACAATATTTTTAGTTTCTGTTAGATGGACATTATTAACAACTAGAATCTTAGAAAGCATGACAGAATTACAATTTTCACAAGCTTGTGCATTCTCAGTTGTATTAATTGTAATTGTATTTCTTGCAGATGCTCTAATGAACTTTATGTTAAAAACTTATTCTAATCACTTTAAGAAAAACTCAAAGGAGAACCAGTAGTATGAACGATATTGCTTTAAAAATAGAAAATGTATCTAAGGTCTTTAGTAAAGGCACAGAAACAGTACGTGCAGTTGATAATGCAAATATAATAGTTAATCAAGGAGAAATGGTAACTTTCTTAGGTCCATCAGGATGTGGAAAAACCACAACCTTAAGAATGGTTGCAGGATTTGAATTACCTACAGAAGGGACCATTACAATTCAAGGTCAAGATATGACCAATACTCCAGTTAACAAAAGAGGAATTGGCTTTGTATTCCAAAACTATGCGCTTTTCCCTCATATGACAATTTACAACAACATAGCTTATGGTCTTAGAACTACAAAAATGGATGAAAAACTTATTAACAAAAAAGTTCTAGATGCTCTAGATTTAGTTGGACTAAAAAATGCAGAAAGAAGATATCCTAACGAACTATCAGGAGGCGAACAACAAAGAGTTGCTTTAGCTAGAGTTATTGTAATGGAACCTCACCTATTATTGATGGATGAACCTTTATCAAATTTAGATGTTAAATTAAGAATTCATATGCGAACAGAAATAAGAAAACTTCAAAAGAAATTAGGAATTACTTGTCTTTATGTAACTCACGACCAAGCTGAAGCCCTAACTGTAGCAGATAGAATAGTTGTAATGAGTAGAGGTAAAATTGAACAAATTGGAACTCCTCTAGAAATCTATAGTAGACCTAAAACGGCTTTTGTTGCTGATTTTATCGGGCAAGCAAATATAATTAAAACTATTGTTGAAAAAGATAATGGAAAAACAATTGAAGCAATTTTGCCTGGTAATGTCAAAATTGAATCGCCTAAAGTTGAAATTACTGATAAGATATTCACCAATGGTTCTACAGCTTCACTAGTTGTTAGACCAGAGAATATAGTGATTAAAGATAAAACAGAAGGATTAGTTCAAGCGACCGTTATAACTTCAATTTTTGTTGGAAGTCATACAGAATATGAATTGCAGTTAGAACCAGGACAAATAATTCAAGCTTCTATTGATTTTAAAATTAATAGTAAAATTTATCATGAAGGTGATGAAGTCTCCTTAATTTTTGATAATAAAGCAGCACTATTCCTCAGTGAATAAAGCTATTAAGATATTGTTTTTATTAATTAGGAGAGTTAATGGATATTCAACTTATTTGCAATGAATCAATCCGTGAAAGCTTAGAAAAAAAATTAACTAAAAAAGGATTTACTATTAATGATAAAGCTGCATTCGTTTTTTATGAAAAAAACTATGCAGAAAAAAAATATATCTTTGCTAAAGATAATGAATATAATATTTCTATGCTAAAATTTGAAAATATAATATATTTTGAAAGTGACGATAAAAGAACTTTTGTCGTCACTGAAGAAAAAAAACTAGAAGTAAAAGAAAAATTATATGAGTTAGAAAAGCAATTATTATTAAAGAACTTTTTTAGAATTAATAAATCTCATATTATAAATATATTAAAAATAAATAAAATTATTCCTTGGATTGGATCAAAATTAGTTCTTGAAATGGATAACGGTGATAAATTATCTGTAACAAGAACTTATTATGAAAACTTCAAAAAAAGAATTGGGCTTTAGAGAGGAGATTTATTAATGAAAAACTGTAATAAAAGATTTATTATTTATTTAACTCTAAGTTTTTTACTTTCATTGATTACTGTTTATTATGCCTATAATAGCCTTTCTTATTCTAAATTGATTATAGAAGGCATTATTTATTATTCAATAATTATATTTTTAAATGATTTTATAATTAGATGGTTTTATTTAAGAACAAATATACCCTCTTTTATTAAAATTTTAATAAATATATTTATTGGATTATCATTATTGGTAATTGGACGTTTTCTTGTTTCACCATTTGAATTATATAAACTATTAAACTTTGATTTATTTATTGTTTTCCTTTTCCCTATAATAATCATTGGTGATGTTAATCTTGATTTCTACTTTAGAAAATCTTTTGAAAAATATAATATTTCTTTAAAAGAATTTAGAAATAAAAAACATTAATATAAACAATATGTTTTTTAAAATAGATTTATTTTAAATTATCATATATTATTAAGAAAATTTTTTACAAGGACATCACGATGTGCAACAAAGCAGTAATTTTTGATTTTAATGGCACTTTATTTTGGGATACTGAGATAAACTATGAATCCTGGTCAAACTGTATCAAGAGATGGTTAAACAAAGAATATACTAGAGAACAATACTTTAGTTTAAATGGTAGAACCACCGATGAAACTTTAGAAAAAGTTTTTGATAAAAAGTTAAATCAAGAAACCATAGATAAATTATCAAAAGAAAAAGATATTGAATATTTAAAAATAATGGAAGAAGAAAAAGATTCTCTATCTCTTGCTCCAGGTCTTGAAGAGTTACTTGTAAAATTAATTGAAAAAGATATAAAAATTGCTATTGCTACTAGTGCCCCACCAGAGTTAATGGAAGAATATGAAAAATTCTTCTCTCTATCTCGTTTCTTTAAAAAAGAATTAATTGTATCTAGTGACGGATCTCTCCCTAGTAAACCAAATCCTGCTATTTATTTAAAAGCAATTGAAAAATTAAATATTGATGCCTCTAATTGTATAGTTTTTGAAGATACAAAAAGTGGTATAATTAGCGCATCTAGAGCAAATGTGAATAAAATAGTTGCTGTAAACAGTTTAGGGGCTGATACAGAAACAATTAATAATCTTAAGCAAACTGCCTTTCATATAAAAAATTTTAAGGAAGTGCAAATTGAATCTTTATTGGATTTATAATATAAAATTGGGATTTTTTCATAACTTAATGGCAAAAATCACCAAAATGATGTTTTTAATTCCTAATATAATAATAATAACCTACTAATTCTTAGTTGGTATGATTTATGCATTCTTATATTTAAACAATTTATTTTATTTGTTTAATTTCACTTTAACTAGTTGATTTATATTAATAATTGTTTAAATTACAAGGAGCAAAAATATGAAAATATTAATTACTACTGATCTATATAAACCTTTTATAAACGGAGTTGTAACCTCCGTTGATTCACTTGTCTCTCAATTAACGAAAAAAGGACATAGTGTTAAAATTATAACCTTAGCTAATTCTCATCACTCATATACAATTGACAATATCATATACCTAGGATCCATAGATTTTAACAAAATCTATCCAGGAGCTAAACTTAATATATCTTTTATGAGTAAAGAACTTAAAGCCGTATATGATTGGGAACCTGATATAGTTCACTCTCAATGTGAGTTTTCAACATTCCATATTGCAAAGAAAATTGCAAAAAAATTAAATATACCATTAATTCATACATATCATACAATATATGAAGATTATACCCACTACTTTTCACCGAATGCAAAAATTGGGCACTATATGGCCTCCAAATTTTCAGCTCATATATTAAATCAATGTGATGAGGTAATTGCACCAACAACTAAAGTTGAAAATTTATTAAAAAGTTATGATGTTCTTCCAGAAATATCGGTTATACCTAGTGGAATAAATTTATCAGCTTTTCTTGAACCTAAAGATGAAAATACAATAAATCAAATAAAAAATTCTCTAAAAATAAAAGAAGGTAATTTTATTATTGGTTTTGTAGGAAGAATAGCTAAAGAAAAGAATTTAGATGAATTATTAGAAATTTTCAAAAATATTCCTGAAGAAAATATTACTTTAATGATTGTAGGTAATGGCCCATATAAAGAAGAATTAATGGAAAAAAGTAAATCAATTGATAAACAAATTATTTTTACATCTATGATTAATCCTTCCTTAATTCATCATTACTATAAATGCTTTGATTTATTCATGAGCTGTTCTTCTAGTGAAACTCAAGGTTTAACATATATTGAAGCTTTAGCTAGCGGGGTTCCAATCCTTTGTAAAAAAGATTCTTGCTTAGATGATGTTTTAATTAATTCTGTAAATGGTTGGGATTTTGAAGACCAAGCTCAAGCGAATGCTTTATTTAGTAAATATTTTGAAGATGAAGAGAATAGGAAAAAAATGAGTATAAATGCTCAAAACCTTGCAAAAGTTAAATTCTCTTCTTCAAGTTTTTGTAACAGAGTATTAGAATTGTACGATTCAGCTATTAATATAAATCAAACCATTAGCAGTTTAAAATATATGGTTATATAAAATAAGCCTTTTAGTTGATTCTTATTCAACTAAAAGGGCTCTTTTATTATTATGATCTTTTATTAATATATAAATACCATAGAATCCACAAACCCATAATATTATATCTTCATAAGCTTCAAAAATAATTGATTTTACCCCTGTCATTCCCCAAAGAATAAGTAAAATCATCAATAATTTATTTTTTTTATCATAATTAGAATAAATTACAATACTTAAACTAATTAAAGGACAAGGCATTAAAAATAAAGCTGTTAGAGGATATTCATGCCCTAAAAGATAACTAATTAATGGATATAGTAAAACTATAATAAATAAGATTACATTAAAAGAATTAGGTTTATTTAATATATCTTTTTTATTTTTAACTGCTTCATAAATAAAAAGACTTCCACTAATTAAAAAAAGTGGAGCAGCAAAATAATATTGAATTGGATATTTCCCATAATACATAAAAAATACTATTGAAACAAAAATATTACTAATACCTAAAAATACTTTTGGTAAAAAATACTTTTTATATCTATAAGCAAAGATTAAACTCATTAAAATTAAAACAATTAATATCAACTGAAAAACGAGAGTATTTGAATTATATTTACCAATAATTTCAAAAAATGTATTCTTATTCATATAAATCTCCATTAATAAAAATCAATTTGTGTTATTTATTATTTAGAAGTATGCTTAAACAAATTATTAGAATCAATGAAGCTATAAAAAAGTGTCACAAAACAAAACAAAATGAGACAGGTTAATATATGAATAAACAAAAACAACAATCTAGAAATTGGTTAACTCAAGCTTTTTTAATCTTAATGGAAGAAAAGCCATATAAAGAAATTTCGATAACAAAGATTTGTGAAAAAGCTGGTTTATCTAGAAAAACATTTTATCGAAATTTTAAAACTAAAGATGAATTACTAAATGAATATATTAAAGATTTATGTATTGAATATTTTCATCAGTTTAAACATAGAGATGATGTTTATCTTAATCGGGTTTCAAAAATTTTCTTTAGTTTCTGGGGTGAACATAAAGATTTCTTATATCTATTATATAAACAAGATTTATTATATATACTGCTTATTCAATTTAACAAATTACTACCTCAAATTTATCTTAGATATAAAGCTTTTCTATTAGATACTAAAGATAAAACAGAAATTGAATATATCGCATATTTTAATGCTGGAGGATTCTTTAATTTACTTGTGAAATGGCTAGAAAATGAATGCAAAAACTCACCTGAAGAAATGGTAGAAATTATAAATAATTTTTATAACTTAAACTAAAAGATAAAAAAATCTCAAAGCCAAAATAGTTAGCTTTGAGATTTTAAATTTATTAATTATTTATGCGCTTCAATTGAAAAGGAGAATGAACATTTATCACTTCTGTATCTTTCCATTGATAAAGCAATTGGTATTGAATCATGAATATAACTAACTGTTTGAACATATTGAACAGGGGATTTCTCAGGAACATTTAACAATGGAGCCTCGAAAGAACTGATCTTTTTTACTTCAAAAACTTTTTCATATTTTGTTACTTCATATTCATAATCTCTAATTAATAAATCTCTAATAGATTTTTCTGCTAGAGTTGTTTCATCTAACTCTGGTAAAAATCTTACGGGAATATATATTAAAGAAATTACTATTGGTTCATCATCAACATATCTCAATGTTCTAAATTTATAGAATTCTTGATTATCTGCACATTTAAATATTGCAACTAAACTCTCATCAGCAATAACTTTAGTAAATTCTAAAACTTTTCTTTTTACTGAGAATTTTAATCTTTCCATTTTTTCTTCAAAATCTTCGAAAGATGCGACAATATCCTGTTCAATCTTTTTCTCTTTTACAAAAGTACCTTTACCTTTTTCTCTTAAAACAATTCCATTATTTTCTAATTCTTTTAATGCTTGTCTAACAGTTGGTCTACTAATTGAATAAATTTTACTTAACTCATCTTCAGTTGGAAGAAAAGTTCCAGGTTCAGCTTTTTTACAAAATTCCAAGAGAATCTCTTCTAATTGATAATAGAGAGGTACTGGAACTTTCTTTTTTAAGCTGTGTTTTAAAAAAAAGTTATCTATCACTTATTAACCTCATGAATAATATTTTGTTAATTTGTAATAACAAAATAACATATTATTTTTTTTAATTCAACTAATTTATTTAACATTATAAAAATAACAAAATTGTATAATTTAAAGAAAACTGTTGCTAAATATCTAAGAGTACAATATGAAAAACTAAAAATATTTAGCAACAGAAATACCAAAAGTTACCTTTGTACTCTACCAGTACCATTTCCGTTTACTAGTTGTATTAACTCGTCTTTTGTTGTCAATGAAAAATCGCCTACAATCGAATGCTTTAAACAAGAAAGAGCTACTGCATAATCCAAAGATTCCTGAACCGAATAATTTTGAGAAAGACCAAATATTAAACCTGCTGAAAAACTATCTCCTGCACCTACTCTATCTACAATGTCTTTAATGCTATATTTTTTTGAAAAATATGCTGAATCTCTTGTAGCTAATAATGCACTCCAATCGTTATGATTAGCAGAAAAACTTTCTCTGAGTGTAATACCTATTTTCTTAACATTAGGATAATCATTAAAGATTTTTTCACACATTTTTAAATATGATGATTTATCTAATTCTCCGCCTTCAACGTTTGAATCATTTTCATAACCTAATGATTTTTGAAAATCTTCCTCATTGCCAATTAATACATCAGCATATCTAGCTAATATTGGCATAATATCTTGAGCACTTTTACCATATTTCCATAATTTTTTTCTAAAATTTAAATCACAAGAAATGGTTACATTATTTTTTTTAGCTTTTTTCATTGCTAAAATTGCTTGTAAAGCAGCGCCTTCAGAGATAGCCGGAGTTATTCCTGAAACATGAAACCAAGCAGCATCACTAAATATATTATCCCAATCTAATTGATCATCATCAATTTTGCTAATTGCTGAATCAGCTCTATCATAAACTACCTTAGAAGGGCGTTGATTAGCTCCTGCTTCGATAAAATAGATGCCTAATCTATCAGAGGTTTGTTTAATAAAGTTAGTGCCAACATTATGATATCGTAATGTATTTTTACAACAATCACCTATAGTATTTTTAGGCAATAATGTGACAAATTCTGTATCAAGACCTAAATGAGATAAAGCTACAGCTACATTAGCTTCTCCACCACCAAAGGTTGCTTCTAATAATGGAGATTGAAATAATCTTTCATTTTGGATTGATTTTAATCTCAACATTATTTCACCAAAAGTTACAATTTTCATAAATTCTCCTATTCAACCAAATGAATCAAATAATTAAGATTTGGAATTTCTAAATATACTGCTTTCAATTTTCCATTAGCATATTTTTTAGTATCCTCAAGAGCTTTTACTCCATAAGACTCTAAATAATTTAATGCTCTAGAAATTGATGCTGTATGAAGGCCTATATGAAAGCTTTGATCTTTCATTGGTTCATAAACAAATTCTAAATCACTAGCAATAAACATTGAAGAATTACCTGGTTTGCTTTCTATTTGAAAAATATTTGAAAACTCTCTTCCAAATGCATCAGTTACTTCTTTATTGCCGATGTATAATCCACTATGTGCAATTGATAAATCCATCACTCTTTTTATACAAGCATCAAGCAATTCTTCAATTTTATCAAAATCTCCACTTTCAATACTGTTTGTTGGAACAATCCAAGTTCCTCCACAAGCTACTACATTATTAAGAGCTAAATAATCATTAACATTATTTTCTTTTATCCCGCCTGTAGGCATAAAACTAACATCTGGATAGACGGAAGAAAAAGCTTTTAACATATTAACTCCACCAGATAATTCTGCTGGGAAAAACTTAAGAATTGATAGCCCTAGAGAAACAGCTTGTTCTATTTGAGATGGATTACTAACTCCAGGTATACATAAAATATTATTTTTTAAACAATACTTTACAATTTCTGGGTTAAATCCTGGTGCAACAATAAATGTTGCACCATTATCAATTGCAGATTTAGCTGAATCTAAAGTTAATACTGTACCAGCACCAATATTCATATTAGGATATTTTTCTGAAATTTCCTTAATAATTTGACCAGCAGAATCAGTTCTATAAGTGACTTCTATTACATTAATATTCTTCTTGAGTAATAGTTTAGCTAACTCTAAAGCTTTATCTACTGAGTATGCTTTTACTACAGGAACAACACCTACTCTTTCTAGTAAATCTTTTATTTCCATGTTATTGTCCTTATTTTTTCTTTACATATGGAGAGTGTGCAATTGAATATGCAGGAACTGGGAAATCAATGTCATCAAAATTATATAAAACAGGTAAGCGATTTAAAGTATGCATAGTTGCTTTTAAGCCTTCTAATAATTCTTCAATCATTTTTGGAGGGACTCCCATGATCATATCTGAATCAGAAGCATATCCATGTCTTTTATCACCTAAATCTGCAATTGCAAAACAAAGTTTATTTTCTACGATAGGCATTGATAAAGTCTCATAACAACTAGCACCATGACCATTTGTCTTTAATTCAACTTTTCCATCACCATGATTCCAAGTATTAGCGTATTCTAGTTCTAACATTTGTGTTGGATTACCCCAAATTTGAATAACAGTTGGGATATTAGGAATAATATCTAAAGGACATACACTAACAGCTTTATATTTGCCTTTTTCAAAACACTTCATACCATTAAATACTACTGAAGTTTGTTCTAAATCTTTAGCAAAAGCGCCTACTACATTTTTAGCAAAACCTTCAGGAACTTCACCAATACCCATAGCTAAATCAGCTACTGGACATAATTTATTAGTATTTTCTTTAGTAATTGCTACAGGGATTTCATAATATCTTGAAAAACCAATAACATTACAAATTACTTTTTTCCTTTCAATCCATTGATATTCTTTAGGAACATCTTCAACGTTTTCATATAAAGTAATACCTACAGGCTTATTCTTTAATTTAAGAATTTGTTCAAATTCAACACCAATTTTATTTAATTGTTCAACAGTCATGTCAAAATCTCCTTATTTAATATCATTTAATGGATAAACAGGTTTATTACCTAATAATACTTGAGCAATATTTTCTGCAGCTTTATATTTCAAAGTATTTAAACTTTCTTCAGTGTAAAAACCTGTATGATCTGAAATTACAACGTTATCTAAATGTCTATATGGATGATCTTTTGGAACTGGATCCATCTTAAATACATCTAAACCAGCACCAGATAATTTCTTAGCTTTTAAAGCTTCAATTAATGCATCATCGTCAACCATTCCACCTCTAGCTGTATTAACTAGAATTAAATTTTCTTTAACTAAAGACAAGAAATGTTTATCAATCATATTTGCTGTTTCAGCTTTTTCAGGACAATGAATAGAAATAATATCTGAATTTTCAGCTAAATAGTCTAAAGAAACTTTTTTATAACCAGCAGCTTTAATTTCTTCTTCATCTTTATATGGATCATAAATTAAAATTTCTTTTGGAGAAAAACCACTAATTTTTTTTGCATATTTTGATCCAATATGACCAAAACCAATAATACCAACAACTGAATCTTTTACTTGATGGATTTTATAAGCAGACATCAAGTTCCATTCACCATTAAGAATTCTATTATATTTGAATGTTGTTCTTCTGATACAATCTAAAGTCAAAGCCATTGCTTGGTCAGAAACAGCTTCATCTGCACCATAATCAGGAACTCTTGAAACCCAGATACCCTTTTGTGTTGCTGCATCAACATCAACATTGTTATAACCAACACCATATCTAGAAATAACTTTACATTTTTTCATTTTTGCAATTTCTGGTGCACCTAATTGATGTAAATTTAATAATACACCATCTGCATCTTCAACAATTTGTTGTACTTCTTCTTGTGATTGAGCATCACAAACTACTAATTCAGCATCAACTTTTGCTAATGCTTCTCTTTCTGGGGCATAAGATGAAAAACGATCATCTGTTACAATTACTTTAAATTTTGCCATCTTTTATTCTCCTTTTCATAATTTTTTTTCGATTAACAAGCTCAATTATTTGGCATTAATTTATATTTGTCAATAACAATTTACATAATTATGTTAAAATGTATTTACAAATTTATTTAAAAATATCTTTACATATGGAAATTTGAGTGCTAATATTTCACTATCGAGCTAAGAAAGGAGTAAAAATTATGACAAATTCAATTAGCGATTGGAAAATCTCAACAAAGAAAATGTATGGCTTACAAGAAATAATTAGTCCTGAAAAGTCTACACTCACAAAAGCTTTATATGCTTATAGATTAGATTTAAAGAAATCTATGTCTCAGAATATAGTAAACGACAAACTAGAATTATCTTTTGTACTAGTAGAAGGTGAAGCAAAATTAAAAATTGATGATAAAGAATATTCAATGAATAAATTTGATTCATTTTATATCCCATCTAAAACTTCAGTAGTAATTAGCACTGATAGTGAATGTACTTTCTACATTGGTGGTGCTATTGATGATGGATTTGGAAAATTCTTCTTCCATAAATTTGATAATAATCAACCTATTGGAGATACAAAACAAGTTCATGGACAAGAACCTTATCAAAGAGATGTTTATATGACTTTAGGTCCTAAAGTAGAAGCTTCAAGATTAATAACAGGTTTAACCTGGAGTGAAGAAGGTAAATGGTCAAGCTGGCCACCACATGAACATGAAAAAGATCTAGAAGAAGGTTATTGGTATTTTGATATGCCAGCTCCAAAATTTGGAATTCATCTAAGCTATGAAAAATCTGGAGAAGTAACTAATGCTCATATTGTAAGAGATGGTGATATGATTTTAGCACCATATGGTTATCATCCAACAGTTGCTGCACCAAGTAACAAAAATGCTTATTTCTGGATTTTAGCAGCTCATTCACATACTAGTAGACGCTACGATTTAGCAAATAACGATAGTGCATATCTATAAATATTAATATAGGAATAAAAAATGGAAGCTTTAGTTAAATACAAAAAAGGTGATGGTTTTTTAGAACTACAAGATGTTGAAAAACCTCAAATCGGCGACAATGAAGTATTGATAGAAATAAAAGCTGCAGCAATATGCGGAACTGATCTACATATTTATCATGATCAGTTCCCATATTGGCCTCCTGTAACTCTTGGACACGAATTTTCAGGAATTATAGTTGAAAAAGGTAAAAATGTCTCAAATTGGGAAATTGGAGATAGAGTTGTTGGAGAACCTCATACCTTAGCTTGTGGAAACTGTTATTACTGTAGAACAGGTAATATACAAAATTGTAATTCTAAGAGATCTCCTGGTTGGGGAATAGATGGATGTTTTGCAAAATATATGAGATATCCTGAACCTAAACTATTACATAAATTACCTGATTCAGTTTCATTCGAAGAAGGATCTTTAATTGAACCTTTGGCCAATGTTGTTACTGATGTAATAGAAAGAGGAAATATTCACGCTGGAGATAATGTTGTAGTAATTGGACCTGGGCCAATTGGTCTTATGGCATGTATGGTTGCAAAAGCCGTTGGAGCTGGAAAAGTATTTCTTTTAGGAACAGATGAAGATGAAGCAATTAGAGCTCCACTTGCTAAAAAAGCTGGTTATATAGACTTATTTATCAACTCTATGAAAGAAGATGCTCAAGAAATAATCAAAAAACATACTAATGATTTAGGTGCAGATTTTGTAATAGAAGCTAGTGGCTCTCAAGGAGGAATCGCATCTGCAATAGAGGTAGCAAGAAAATATGCAACAGTTGTTGGAATTGGACTTCCAGTTAGAGATACAATTAATTTTCCTTACCTACCAGCTATGAAAAAAGTTCTAACCCTTGTCTTCAATATGTCAACAGCTTATACATCCTGGGATAGATCAATTAATTTAGTAGCAAGTAAAAAGCTTGATTTAAAACCGTTGATTAGTGATGTTGTACCACTTTCAAAATGGGAAGAAAGCTTTAAAAAACTTGAAGCTAAACAAGGTATAAAAATAGTATTTTCATTTAACTAATATAAATAATTATATACAAAAGGAGTAACAAATGAAAAAAAGTATTATTATGTTGTTATTATTTACAACAATTTGTGCATTTGGCTTTGCACAAGGTCAAGAAGAAGGTGCAGCTGAAGAGAAAACCTATGTTTTTAAATTTGCACATTCAATGTCAGAACAAAGTGTTAGACATCAGTCTATGGAACTTTTCAAAAAAGAACTTGAAGAAAAAACCAATGGAAGAATTAAAGTAGAAATTTATGCTAATGGTGTTCTAGGTTCAGAATCTGAAGTAATCGATATGGTAAAAACAAACAATGTTCAAGGAGCAAGAGGATCTCAATTTGAGAAAGCTAATCCTAAATATATGATTTATAATATACCATTTGTATTTAACTCAGCCGATGAATTTAAATATATTCTTCACTCAGATTTTGAAGAAGCTATAGCTAAAGATGCTCAAAAGAATGGTTATTATATTCCTGCAACTGGTATTGCTGGTGGTTTTAGACAATTCACTAATAATGTACGTCCAATTAATACCCCTGATGATATTAAAGGTTTAAAAATGAGAGTTCCACCTCTAGAACCTGTACTAAAAGCTATGGATGCTCTTTCTGCAAACCCACAACAAGTTCCATATAAAGAAACATATATGGCTTTAAAAACTGGTGTTGTTGATGGTCAAGAAAATCCATTCTCAAATACTTATGATATGAACTTTGATGAAGTACAAAAATACCTATCAATAGGTAACTATATCATTTGTCCAGACTGTCTATTTGTAAGTAATACCTGGTATCAAGCACTTCCTGATGATCTAAAAACTATCTTTAATGAAGTATCTAAAGAGGCAATGGATTGGAGCACTGAAAACTGGTTAGCATCCGAAGAACCAATTGCAAAAGAATTAGAACAAAACTTAATTACAAATGTAATTTCTGATGAAAACCTTCAATTATTCAGAGACAAAATGGGTCCTGTTTATGATTACTTTATTAACAAAGGTGATTTCACTCAAGCTGACTTAGATGATTTGAATTCACGCTTAGAAGAATATAGAGCTAATCATTAAGAAATAATAAATAGCCTATAGATAAACTCTATAGGTTATTTATCTACTAGGAGGTATATCTTGCAAAAATTAAATATATTTTTTAAAAAATTAGCAAATATCATTGAACTTATCTTAAGCTTTTTACTAGCATTCATTTTTATTTTTATGTGTATTCTTGTAATATTAAGATACTTTTTTAATTCAAGCATTTACGGTGGAAACGAAATTCTTGAATATCTATTTATTTACATTACTTCTTTAGGGGCAGCAGCCTTAATATTTTATGATGAACATATCAAAGTTGATTTTTTTTCATTTAAAAATAAGACTTTGAAAACTATTCAAAATATAATTATAAATTTTTTAATGTTATTTTTATGTTCAATTATTTTAAAGCTTTCCTTTGAATGGATTGGTAATGTAGGACAATTCCCAACTCCTGTATTACATATCAAACAAATGTGGGCACAAATTTCAATTCCTATAGGATTTATTCTTTCAATTATATTTTTAATTTCTAAGATTATTTGTGATTTCATTAAATTAATTAAGGGAGATAAATAATTATGACACTTTTAGTAATAACATTAATTTGTTTTATAATATTAGGAATGCCAATAGGATATGCATTAGGATTATCAGGAACTTGCTATTTTATGTTTTGTAATCCAAGTCTAATCAGCCTACTACCAGAAAGAGTTTTTTCCGGAATGGACTCATTTCTTTTACTATCTCTACCCTTATTTATTTTAATGGGATTAATAATGAATGAAGGTAATCTAACTGCTAGAATGGTAAATTTAATGATGGTTTTGGTTGGTAGAATTAGAGGTGGCCTTGCTGTTGTAAATGTTATGGTAAGTATGGTTTTTGGCGGAATTTCTGGATCTTCTGTATCAGATACAGCATCTGTTGGAGCAATTCTTATTCCTGAAATGGAAAAAAATGGGTATAGCAAAGAGTTTGCATCAGGAGTTACAGTTGCATCTTCAACTATGGGAATGATAATCCCGCCGAGTATACCAATGCTCATTTATGCATCAATTTCGATGGAATCGGTTGGTAAATTATTTGTTGGAACAATGATTCCAGGAATTTTAATTGGATTATTTATGATTGTAATTACAATTATTTTAGCAAAAAAAAGAAATGTACCAAAAACAAACATAAAAATAAATTCAAAGGAAACCAGAAAACTTTTTGAAGAAGGTATTCTAGCACTTTTAATGCCTTTACTAATTATTGGGGCAATTGTATTTGGTATTACAACTACAACTGAAGCTGCAGCATTAGGTGCTTTATATGCATTTATAATAGGATTTTTTGTTACAAAAACACTAAAGAAAGAATCTTTTATACCTATTTTGAAACAAACAATAAAAATGAGTGCTAGTTGTATGATTGTAATAGCATTTTCAAAAATGTTTATTTGGATTCTTGCCGTAGAACATGTTCCAGAAAATATGCTTCTATTTATTGAAAGTTTACACTTTTCAAAATGGGTAATTTTATTATTTGTTGATTTAATTATTTTGTTTATTGGTATGTTCTTAGATGTAAGTCCAGCACTTATGCTAATAACTCCAGTATTCTTACCTGCTATGACAAGCATTGGTGTTGATCCAATTCAATTTGGAGCTATCTTAATTACTGGATTAGCAATAGGATTAGTAACACCTCCTGTTGGAATGTGTTTAAATGTAGCTTCCTCTATTACTAATTTAAGTATTATAAAAATTTTTAAAGCCGCTACTCCATTTGTATTAGCAAATATTTTTACATTACTTTTGGTAACTTATGTCCCTCAAATCAGTCTAGCTTTACCTAATCTGATTAAATAAATACTCAATGTTTACACATTAAAACTAGTCTGATTAAAACTAATTAGGCTAGTTTTTTTTAAATCTGTTTTACTTATTATGAATAAACCCATATACTTGAATTAAAGCTACTTTAAAAAGGAGTCATATATGCCAAAGACTTTAGTTTTATATTATTCACTTGAAGGCACAACTGAAGGATTAGCAAAAAATATTGCAGAACAATATCAATTAGATTTTGAAAAAATTCAACCTTATAAAGAAATAAAATATAAAGGCTTTTTAAAATATGTTTTTGGAGGATTTCAAGTTATATTTAAGAGATACCCAAAATTAAAACCATTGAAATCTGATTTAGATGATTACGATACAATTATTATTGGATCTCCTATTTGGGCTGGAGAGCTTACCCCTGAAATTTATTCTCTTTTTTTAGAAAATATTATAAAAAATAAAAACATCTATATTTTCTATACATGCAAAGGAAGTGATAACACACCTTTAGATAAGATAAAAACTTTAATAGAAAAGGATAATAAAATTCTATCTTCTTGCCAGTGCATAAGCCTTGATGCAAAATTTAAAGAAGAAAAAGAGAAATTAATAAATTGGATTGAAACCATTAATTTCTAGGGAATCTATAAATTTTATTTTTTTCTTTACAATTATATAGATTATCATCAGCTCTAGTTAATAATTTCTGATAATTATTTTCTGTTGCTGAAAATTCTGCGCACCCATAACAAAAACTTGAATTAGGAACTATGGATTCCATCTTTCCTGTTATTTTATTATATAGATTTTCAATCATTAAATTTATTTCTTTTAAATCATAATTGGGGCAAATAAGCACAAATTCATCACCACCCCATCTACCAAAAATATCTTCTTCTCTTTTATGCAAATTAAACCCTTGTGCAAAAGTTTTAATTATTTTATCACCAAAAACATGACCATAATTATCATTAATTTCTTTTAATCTATTGATGTCCATTATAGCAATAGAAAACTTAGTGCCAGTTGCTTTTGCACTATTAAAGTTGTTGATTAAAAATTCTTGTGTTTTGTTTCTATTGTAAGAAGAAGTTAAAACATCCATTTCAGCTAAATATCTAAGTTTTCTTTCATTAACTAAATTCTTTAAGTCAACTTCAATTGCTGATCTAAATTCTTTTAATAAAGTCTTATATTCTAAGGTAAAAGTATTTTTTTTATTATCTAATACGCATATAGTTCCAAAAAATTCTTGATTAGGCCAATGAATAGGAACCCCATAATATGAAACCATATTTAGTTTAACATCTGAATTGTCCTTCCAAATTTCTGAATCTAATGCATTATCTATTAAGAGCTCATTATCTTCACCAATTACTGTTTCACAATATAACCCAGAACCTAGAAGCCCTTTATCACCTTCTTCATATGGATTATCAGCATTTTGGCTTTTTAAAAAAACCACCATTTCTTTTTCAGTAATTTGCATAATTAATCCAGCTGGAACATTAATAATTTTTGCCATTATATTAATAATTCTCTGCCATTTATCAATCAATTCTTTGCTAATAAGAGGCATACTTGAATCAGTAATAGCAACTTCTCTTCTTTCTCTTTTTGCCCTTAAAAATACTTCTGTGGTTTTTCTCATATATTACTCCATAAATAAACACTACATACGACTAAACACCTTCTCAACAGCAAGAACTGCAACTTTTGGATCAAATTGCTTGCCTGCTTTATCTAATATCTCTTTTATTGCAATTTCTTTTGTAAAAGCTTTTCTATATGGTCTGTCAGAAACCATAGCATCATAAGCATCAGCTATAGAAATAATTCTAGCTTCCAAAGAAATGTCTTCTCCTTTTTTCCCATTTGGATATCCATTTCCATCCCATCTTTCATGATGTTCTAAAACTATATTTGCAATATGATTCAAATCTTTATTTTTAACTAATATTTGATATGCATAATTAGGATGCTTTTTAACAATATCATATTCATCCTCAGTTAGCTTATCATTTTTATTTAACACTTCTTTTGGAATTATTGTTTTTCCAATATCGTGAATTAACCCCGCATAATAAATTTCGGATATTTTGCTATCTTCAAGTCCTAAATGATAAGCTATTTGTTTAGAATAATTAGCTACATTTTGACTATGATCTTTTGTATATTGGTCATGGATTTCTAAAAAACTTGTTAAAGTTATAACCATATTTTCTAAAACACTTAACTGAAGTTCTTTATATTTCTTTTCATTAATTCTTATCTCATCTCTACAGCGATTCTTTTTCTTAGATAATCGAATGAGATTTCTTATCATCTCATTAACAATAAAGTCATCAACATCATCATCTTTTAAATTTGTTAAATTAAAATAAAAAGGATTTTCATATAATTGACCTTTCCAAATTATTAAAGGATGTAATTCTATTATTGTTTTTATGAATTTATTTGAAAACTTGTTTATATTATATCTACATATTGCAGAGACTGGATAAGAGTTAAATAATTCTTCATTCAATAAATACTCATAATCCATTATTCTTTTGAACCCATCATCATAATTTAAAACCCAACTTAACTCTCCAGTAACCGCCAAAGCAGTATACCCTTGAGATAAAGCAGAATTTGCTAATTCTTTTAATAAATTTAGCATTTTCCTTGGTTCAAACTCTCCATCTTTGGAATAAGCTTCTTCTTTTTCTAAAAAACTTAACTGATTACTTTCTATAACCTGATTTAGATCAATGAATTTTGATATTTTCTTTTTTATTAAGTCTGTATCCAAATCGCCATTAATATAAATACATTTTTCATTTTTTTGGATTCTTGATACGATATATGCAACAATAACATCTGTATTCAAATCATTATCTGATTCCTCATATAACAATACAATATGGTTATTAGGTATCACACGATTCATACTTTCAAAAATTTGATTTAAAGACATCTATTATTACTCCTATAGTACTTTTAATATAAAAAATACTAGTTTACTTAGATAATATCATAAAATTATTATAATTAAAATTATATATTGAAAGCTATTCATATAAAAAAATCAATTCCTAAGTAATCTAATTAAATAATTATTATTAAATATTTAATCAAAAAATAACTTTTTCTAAATCAATAAATATTATAAGCTTTATATTAACAAAACAAAAAAGGATTAAAAAAAATGAGTAAAACACAAAAAATCAGAACAACTATAACCTTTATATTTTTTTTACTATTTCCAATAACATTAAATTTCTTCTCTCCATATATTTCTATTAATGGAGCTATGAATGGAATTATTTCTGGAAGCATTCTACTCTTTATGTTTATGTTTATTTTTTCTATATTCTTTGGTAGAGCTTGGTGTGGTTGGATTTGCCCTATGGCTGCATTAAGTGATGTTTCATTAAAAATAAACAATAAAAATGTAAATGCAAAAAAATTAAAAATAATTCGTTATTCTATTTTCTTCATTTGGCTAAGTATAATCATTATTATGTTTATTCTTTCAGGTGGAATAAAAGCAGTAAAACCTTTATATATGACTGAAAATATTATTTCAGTAGATGCTCCAGCAAAATATATAATTTACTATTTTGTTTTGTTTACCTTCTTTTTCTTAACAATAATCATTGGAAAAAGAGGTGCTTGCCATACTATTTGTTGGATGTCTCCATTTTTAGTTGCAGGTTTTCATGTAGGCAAATTCTTAAGAATTCCACAACTAAGAATTAAAGCAAATGCTGATAATTGCATTCAATGTGGTCTTTGCAATAAAAAATGTCCCATGAGTATTGATGTTACAAAAGAAGTAAAAAATAATTCAATTAATACATCTGATTGTATATTATGTGGAGAATGCATCGATGCATGTAAAAAAGATGTATTACACTTTGGTATAAAATAATTAAGGAGATATAATGATTCCTAAAGAAACAAAACTTAGAGTTGCAAGAGCAACAGACAATCTTGATGAAATAACTAAAATGTACATAAGTGGATTAGGTTTTGAATTATTGGGCCATTTTGAAGGACATAAAGGCTTTAATGGCTCTATTATAGGCCACAAAAAACATAATTATCATTTAGAATTTACTCATAAAGATGGAGATATTGTTGGGAAAGCCCCTACAAAAGAAAATTTATTGGTTTTTTATTTCTCAGATACAAGTATTTGGGAAGATACATGCAAACAAATGATAGAAGCTGGCTTTAAAGAAGTAAAATCCTATAATGTTTATTGGGATGTTGTTGGAAAAACCTTTGAAGATATTGATGGGTATAGAATAGTATTACAAAATAGAGAATGGACTACATAATTATAACTACTGGTATTTAATTCAATTAAATACCAGCATAATCACTAAATTTATAATATCTAATATTGCCAAGAATTATATTCAAAAGGTTGAACATCACTCTCTGTTTTATCATCCTTTTCTTTCTTACAATACTCAATATAATCATTATATATCTTTTTAATATCTGCACCTTCAAGTTGAGGTATTACAACACTTGCTTCTGTTAAGAAATGTAATTCATCTCTACCTAAGTCTCTACCTTTTTGGGTATGAACATCATAAGCATAATCTTGCATTTGAACCCCTCTTCCATGAGCAAATTCTTTTATAATTGTATTCTTTACATTATCACTAGATCTTTCTTTTTTTTGTCTACATAAATATCTTATTGCATGAACAAAAAACATTGGTCTATCTCCATCATTATACAAAAACTCTTTTCTAATATTGTTTAATGTATAAATCAATTCTGGAGCATGTACATCACCAAAGCCAATATCTTCAACACTAATACTTAGTAAACGTCTCCACATTTTATCTTCAAATTGGGGAGAAGTAATATACATCTCATATGCAGCACATAAAGCATTAAATTCTAAGCCTCTTCTTATAGATTTTTGTAGCAATGAAATTACTTCATCTCCAGAGAGACCATTTCTTGTTTTAATTTGTGCCCATGGGTCATACGACATAAAATCGCTCATAACACCTCCATAAAAATTTTATTTTTTTTATCCTTTAATTCCTGAAGAAGAAACTCCTTCAACAAAATACTTTTGCGTTATAATGAATAAAATTATTATTGGTATAACTGCCAAAGAAGCTCCAGCTAATTGCACTGGAATATCTGCACCACCACGTTCTTGGAATAACTTTAAAGCAGGTGTTATTAATTGAGTATCTATTGAATTAATAAACAAATAAGGATCTAAGAAATTGTTCCAAATATTAATAAAACTAAATAATATTGTAGTAGCTATAGCAGGACCAGATAGAGGAACAAATAATTTTAATAATATTGTTTTATGAGTGGCTCCATCTATATATGCAGCTTCGCAGAAATCATTTGGTACAGACTGGAAAAACTCTGTTAACAATAAGAGATAGAAAACTTCACTAACCTCTGGTAAAATTATAACCCATAATGAATTTAATAAATGTAAATTTTTAAAGAACAAATATCTAGGGACCATTGTTGTTTCCCCAGGAATCATTAAGGTTGCTAATAAAACAGCCATTATTAAGCCACTAAATCTAAATTTCAATCTGCTAAATGCATATGCAGCAGGTAATGTAACAATTAGTCTCAAAACAATAGTTATTAAAACAGTTTGAATTGTATTACCATACCAATCAAAGAAATTCTTATGAAAAAATACTGTCTTATAATTATCTAATATTGGAGTAAAGCTATAAAACAAAGGCTTATAAGCTAACCCCGCAGGTCTAAAAGAAATGGCAATCATCATTATAAATGGATATAACATTAATATACCTAAAACCCACATAATTACTGTAAATACTAGATCACTTTTTTTTATTGGTTTATCCATCTATTTCTTATCCTTTGAACAACGCCATTTATAAAAATAATAAATGCAGTGAAAATTACCCCTTCTGCAGCAGCAAGAGAAAATTTCATATAAGTAAATGCATCATCATAAATCTGTAAAGCAAGCACTTTTGTTGCTACTCCAGGTCCACCATTAGTTAAACTGATAATAATTGAATAGTTTCTAAATGAATTGATTATTGTAATTACCAATAATAAAAAGAAAGTTGGCATTAAATGAGGAATAATTATTTCTTTTACTTTTTGAAAAAAAGTAGCTCCCTCTAAATCAGCAACTTCAATATGGTATGGTGGAATTTCTTGCAACGCAGCTAAAAAAGTAATTATATTAAAAGCAAGAGCAACCCAGACACCGATTAGAGCAGTAACAACCAATGCTAAATTTGGACTGTTTAACCATTGAGGCACTACAGGCATATTTAAAAGCCTAAAAATGGCATTAACAGGACCTTTAGTAGGATTTAGTAAATATTTCCAAACAATACCTACAGCAATTATATTTGTTACATAAGGCATGTAAAAAAACGTTCTTACAATAACTCTGCCTTTAAATTCTTTATTAAACAAAATTGCTAAAAACATTGAGAATATCATTAAAGCCGCTGTATATACTAAAGAGAAAATCATAGTATTAGCAAATGAAATCCAAAAAGTTTTACTAGATAAAATTTTTATATAATTAGATAAACCTACAAAAGTTGTATCATTTAATCGTTGAACAGAATTTCTATTTAAAAAACTAACTAGAAATCCATATATCATCGGATAAAATTTAAAAAATACAAACATAATAATAAATGGAGCAATAAACATATATGCAATTTTATTATCTTTATATCGAATATTATTTTTTTTATTCCTCATAAAGTCTCCAAAACTTAATTAAAGATAACTGCCCAATTATCTTGGACAGTTATATTAATTTAATTATTTAACATTTTCTATTACTTCATTAACTCTTGTTTCAATATTTTCTAAAGTATTATCTAAAGTTTCTAAATCCATAAAGTATTTGTGTAATTCTTCATTTACAATTGCATTATATTCGCTAGATACATCACCTAAGATATCTGAGTTTTGATTTCCCATACCATTAGCAATAAAGCTATTATATAAATCATCAATTGTTACTTGACCATTTGAAGCTTCAGCAACTGGACCAAATACCTCAGCTTTATCTTCTTCACTTAAACTAGCTAAAGCTGGAATACCACCTTCATATTTCCATTGATTTTGACCAACCCATAATACATATTTTAAAGCAGCATCTTTATGTTTTGCATTTTTATTAATACTAGAATAAGCCATAGAAATTAAGTTGTTGTTTCCATTTTCACCAGCACTTGGTAATGGAGCAACACCATATTTCCAATCTCTTGGATAGTCAGATTGACTGTTTAATAAACGAGTGAACCAGTTTCCTTGTGGGAACATTGCAAGATGATCACCTTCCATAGCGTAATAGTTCCAAGAAACATTTTCTGCTTGCATTTCTGATACGCTTGGTTGAACTTTATATTTATTTCCTAAATCATAATAGAATTGTACAGCTTCTTTTACTTGTGGGTTATTGAAGTTACACATACCATCTTCAGTATATAAAGCAGCACCTTGTTGTTTTGCTTGAATAAATTGGAAAGGATTATCTGCTAAAATAAAGGAACCATAAATACCCTTATCTGTATCTGTAATCTTTTGTGCAATTGCTAGATAATCATCCCAAGTCCAAGATCCACTTGGATAAGGTACATTAGCGCCATCAAATAAATCTTTGTTATATAATACACAGAATACTTCTTTCTTTAATGGTACTGAATAATAATTACCATCAGTTTCATAAGGAATATTTGTACCCCAAATTTGTTCTGCATCTACTCCAGCATCTTTAACTAATTCATTTAAAGGAACAAAATAGCCAGCTCTAACTCTGTTTTGATAAGTTTTAGGACCTAATGATTGAATAACATCAATATCGCCACCAGCTAATAAATCTAAATTAACTTTCATTACATGGTCATCATCATTACCAGGTGTTGGAGATACATCAACATGAATTCCTGTTTCTTTTTCAAAATCAAGGTTCATTTGATTATACCAATCAGCTGTTGCATATGAAGCTCTACAAACTGTAGTAACAACATTTTCCTCATCTTTGCTTTCAGCTTTACCATTAGCAAATAAAGGTAAACTAATTAGTAAAACTAAACTTAAAATAAATAACTTCTTCTTCATTTTCTCTCTCCTGAAAATATTAACAATAAAAATCATTAATACGTTTTTATATTAACAATAACTTAAAACTAAGTTTTTATTCTTGCTCTCCAATAATTTCTAAAATACGTTCTCTATAAGTTGTATTTCTTTCTTTCCATTCTGGACTAACTTTAGAACCTTCTAGATAAAATTCCTTTTCAGTCATTTTTCTTTCTTGACCTAATCTTGTATGTTTATCAATTGCATACTCAGGAATTTCTGGTTTGATAGTACCATTTGCATAGCATTTCATAACCCAGTTATAAAGCTCATCACTACTTCTATCTTTCATTGATTCACATAAATATCTAACTGCATGAATTGCAAATAAACCTCTATCTCCATCTTGTGGAATTGTGTTTCTCATTGCATCTAAACTATGAATCATCATAGCTGCTGTTGGATTTGCTAAACCAACATCTTCTACACTGATAAC
The DNA here is from genome assembly GCA_963678415.1 of Sphaerochaetaceae bacterium. Taxonomy (GTDB): domain Bacteria; phylum Spirochaetota; class Spirochaetia; order Sphaerochaetales; family Sphaerochaetaceae; genus Pleomorphochaeta. Next base: position 1,460,944 of record OY782833.1, read on the forward strand.
TCTTAAACGTTGCCATAGATATTCTTCTAATTCACGACTTGTTTTCAACATTTCATATGCTAAAGTTGTTGCATTTTCTACGTGATTTCTTCTAATTTCTTTCTGAATTGCTGATATTACTAAATCTGCATCTATGCCAGAAATTGTCTTATATTTTTGCCAATGATCGTAATTATAAACTTCCATTTTCTTACTCCATAGTATTTTATTAATGCAAGCAGTATACAAGAGTTTATAAAAAATAAAATACTAAATATGCTCAAAAACTTTTGAATTTATCTCATCCTTTATTAATATAAAATTCCATGTTATTCTCTATATATGAAAATATTAAGAGAGTTTGTTCATGAACCAAAACTATTTGATAAAAGACACTTTTCTACTCTAATGCTTGAAAAAGAGCCCTTTAAAACCTGTGAAATAACACAAGGTGGATATGGTATATTAGACAATGATTTCTATGTGAAAAGGATTGCAAATAGAGGTTATCATGTATTTGTTTTTTGCTTATCCGGCAAAGCAAAATTAACAATGGAAGATGGTAGTGAATTCTTCTTAAATCAAAATGAAGTATTTATTTCGACTGCAACAGGACAAGGTCATAAAGAAGAAGCCTATGGCGATACACCTTTGGAAATGATTTGGTTTACAGTACTTGAAACTAGCACAAGAATACAGCTATCCTTTTCAGATTATAGTATTTCAACATTTGAAAAAGGTGATTTATTAAAACAATACATTTTAGAACTTTTTAAAGAAGACGCCTATCAAGATGCAAAAAGTTTTGAAGCAATTGGGTTATATGAACAATTATTTTTAATTACACTAGAGAGATCTTTAAACTGGATTGAAGATATCGACAATAAATGGAAAAGAATAAAATTAGCTAAATTATGGGAAACTGTTACAACTAGAATTGATGAGCCTTGGTCGATTGAAGACTTATGTAGTGAAAGCAATACTTCTAAAGCTCATTTACATCGTATTTGTAAAACTGTATTTAATTGTGCTCCTGGAGAAAAGGTAAGAGAATTAAAAATGGACAGAGCTAAGTTTCTACTTCGAAACACCTTTACTACTATTTCTGAAATAGCAATTGCTGTCGGTTATGATAATCCGGCTACCTTTTCAGCAGCATTTAATAAATACTGTAAAATGAGTCCAAGAAAATACAGAAATCAAAAGGCTCAACATTGAAATCAAGTGAATAAAATTTATAGAATAAAATTCTACAATATAAAACCTTTTATAATTGAAGATGAAATCAAGTTTTTTTAATAAATAAGGATATTTAATATAAAATCAAATATCCTTATCTTTATTAAAATTCATCTTTAAATATAAATTTTTAAATTATAATATTTACTATAGGTTTTTTCTTAGAAATATCAACAAACTTTGCTTTAAATAGCATTCCTGGAGCTGCAAAAGCTGGAGCTTCATCAACAGTTACATCGATATAATTTCCAGTAACTCCAGTGAACTTTCCATTCTTTCTTTTTTGAAGAACTACTTCACACTCTTTATTCAATTGTCTTTCTAAGTAATTATTATATAATTCATTAGATAAATCTCTAAGTTCTTTAGCTCTTTCATCTCTAACATATTCAGGAACTTTATCTTTAGATTTATAAAGAGCAGTATTTGGTCTTGGTGAGAATGGGAAAACATGCAATTGAGTAAAACCATATTCTTTTAAGAATTCATAGGTTTCCTTAAATTCTTCATCCCCTTCTCCTGGAAGTCCAGAAATAATATCTGCTGCAATAAATGGATCATCTTTGATTTCTTTTAATCTATTAACCACATAAGTTAAATGAGCTTTATCATATTTCCTATTTACTCTTTTCAAAACAACATCACTAGCACTTTGTACAGGAATATGGAAATGAGGTTGTAATCTAGGATCTTTTAAAGTCTCTAAAAGTCTCTCATCAATATGATCAGCTTCTAAAGAAGATAATCTTAATCTAATATTTGGACCTAAAGCTTTAAGGAGTTTTTCTAATAATCCACCTAAACCATCATTTTTATGGTCATACATAGTTAGATTAACGCCAGTAAGCATAATCTCACTATAACCTTGTTTTTCTAAATCTAGAGCTCTTTCAACTACTATATCGCTATCAAGACTAACAGCTTTTCCTCTAGCAATATGAACTCTACAGAAATAACAATTATTATCACAACCATCTTGAACTTTTAAATAAGCTCTATTGTGATAAGAAAATGATGCAGCTGCATAATCAAATACACTAGCATCTTCATCAACAAAGGTAGTAATTGCACTCTCTAAGTTCATACCACTTTGTAATGCTGCATTAATATGTGTAGGCAGTTTTAATAATTGAGCTTTTTTTGATAATGGAACTACAATTATATTTTCTGCTAATTCTCTTATTTCCTTAGCATTTAATTGTGCATAACATCCTGTTACTACACAAATACCTATATTAGCAAATTTACGTATCATTCTTCTGGCTTTTTGCTCAGCTTTACTTGTTACTGTACAAGTATTTACTATATATATTTCAGCTACGTCTTTATCTTTTACAATAGAAAAACCTTCTTTTGCAAAAGCATCTGCTATTCCTTCACTCTCACATTGGTTAAGTCTACAGCCCAATGTGTAAACACAAACATTCACCTAGTCCTCCTGGGATACTAAGTCCTGCATAACATAATCTAAAGCGCCCTTTAGTCCCATTCTCATTTGTTTCGCATAAGGATTATATTTCTGTAAATCATGGAATAATTGAATAGGGTCATTACAGGTTTGTTCAACAATAGACATCAACCTCCTATACCCTGTTGTAGCAAGTTCAGTTGGTTGAAGAGCAAGTTCATCTAGCACTCTTCCTACGAAGTGTGTAATACCTTGCGACCAAGCAGCTTCTCTATCATGTGAATCGGGAGACATCTCTAGTACTTCAAGCTGCCAAGATTTGAAACCACTTAAGATTTCATTATAAACATCTTTAGGGCAAGATATAGGAAAAATGACAAGAGGTAAACCCTTTACCCCGTTTTTTCCTGAATCTGGGCCAAACATTGGGTGAGATGCTATTGAATAAACATCTTTTGGCAAGTTTTCTCTCATAATTTTTGATGGATAAACTTTTACAGAACAAGTATCTACAACTATAGTTCCAGGTTTCAATCTATCTTTTACATTTTTGATAACCTTCTCAAAGGCACTGATTGCAACGCAGAAATAAATAACATCACAGGAAGCTAAAAAGGTATCTTCATCTACCTGTTTTACACCTTCAATATCTTCTTTTATATTTCTACTATAGCCTAAAACTTCATTATTATGTCTTGCAAATTCTTGAGCCCAAAACTTACCAAAGCGGCCTAAACCATATACACCAATCTTCATAATTTAATTTCATCCTTATATAAAGCAAAGATACATCAAGGCAAACATTTCATTCAAGCCAAATTCAAAAAAGAAATAACAATTATATTTTTTTATTATCTAAATTTATAGTTAATAATTATAAAAACTCATAATATTTAAGTTTCTTCTTATATATAAAATAATATTACTTATGTCTTTAAAATCATTATACCTAAACATTGTCTTATTAACAGAACATCTATACTTAAATATTGGCTTGTTTATAAGACAATATTATGCTATTATTGTCTTATGGATAAGACATATTTTATTAAATTCAATATTCTACAATTCTTTGTCTTAACAAAAAAGAAATCAGGAGATATGGATTATGATTAATAAAGAATTATTAAAAAATATAATAATCGACACAAAAACACAAATAAAAAAAGTTAAACTCAATAAAAGAAATATATTTTTTGAGAATAGTATGCCTTATGTACTAGTTGGTTTAAGAAGAGTTGGTAAATCATATTTACTATATCAACGTATATATGAACTAATTGATCAAGGTATTTCTTGGGAATCAATACTTTTTATTAATTTTGAAGATGAACGATTAATTGGTTTTGATTCCTCAGATTTTAACCTATTACTTGAAGCCCATTATGAACTTAATAATAATATAGAACCAATTTTATTTCTTGACGAAATACAAAATATTAATGGCTGGGAAAAATTTGCAAGAAGAATGGCTGATTCTAAACATTTAATATATATTACAGGATCAAATGCTAAAATATTTAGTAAAGAAATTGCTTCAATCCTTGGAGGAAGATTTTTTATAAAAGAAATATTTCCTTATTCATTAAAAGAATATTTAAAAGCTAACAATTTTTCATTTACTAATGAAAAATTATATTCTACTAATGGGAAAAGCACATTTTTATCATTATATAATGATTATTTTTATTATGGTGGATTACCTGAAATATGCAACCTGACTCTAAAAAGAGAATATTTAAATAGCATCTTTCAAACTATTTATTTAGGAGACATTGCTTTAAGAAATAATATAAAAAACAGTGAAGCTTTATTATTTTTAACAAAAAAGCTGGCTGAATCCGTTAGACAACCTATTTCAATTACAAGATTAACAAATTTAATTAAAAGTATTGGATTAAAAGTAGGTAAACAAACCATACTTCAATATCTAGAATATATGAAACAATCTTATCTTATTTTTGATATTAAAAATATAAATTCTTCATTTGAAAGTAAAATAACCAATCCAAAATATTATTTTTATGACACTGGAATTTTAAATCTTTTTTTAATAAATCAAAATCCAGCTATATTAGAAAATTTGATAGCTATTTATCTAATAAATAACGCAAAAAATAAAAATTCCGTATTTTTTTACAAAGATAACATTGAAATAGATTTTTATATTCCTGAAACAAAACAAGCAATTCAAGTTGCTTATTCTATAAGTGCACAAGAAACTTTAGAAAGAGAAGTTAACGCTTTACTAAAATTTAATAAATTCAAAAAATGTAATAAATTAAATATAATAACTTATGATGAAGAAAAAACTCTTAATATTAATAATATAACAATTGATATTATTCCAGCTTGGAAATTTATTACACAATAAACAAAACTTATAATAAAATTGTATTATTATTTTTTATATTTATCCTATTACTTTTCAATTTGTTAAACTTTTTAGAAAAATATCCAATAAAGGTTTATCAAAGTAATTTATCAATAATTTTCATTATGATAGTATGAAAATAATGAATTGTTAAATCTTAGGAGATATATAATGACATTTGCACAAAAAATGAAAACACAAGCAAAAGATGCTCAAAAGAATTTGGTACTTCCAGAAGGATGTGAAGAAAGAACTCTAAAAGCTGCTCAAAAAGTAATGGAAGAAAAATTAGCTAATTCTGTTACTCTATTAGGTAAAGTTGAAGAAATCGAAGCAAAAGCAAAAGAATTAGGTGTAGACCTTTCTTCTTTAATTTTATTAGATCCTGAAGCTTCAGATAAAAGAGATGCTTATGCTAATGAATATTATGAACTTAGAAAACATAAAGGCATGACTAAAGAAGAAGCTTTTGAACAAATAATTGACCCACTAAAATGGGGTGCAATGATGACAAGATTAAAAGATGCTGATGCTATGGTAGCAGGTGCATTAAATACTACAGGTAATGTATTAAAAGCTTGTTTTACAATTATTAAATGTAAACCTGGTATTAAGAGTGCTTCTAGTTGTTTTGTAATGGCTACTGATAAAACTGACTTAGGTGCAAATGGATCTTTTATTTTTGGAGATTGTGCAACTATTCCTAATCCAACAGCTGAACAATTAGCATCAATTGCTGAAGCTTCTGCTGAATCATGTAAAATTTTCTTAGAAGCTGAACCAAAAGTTGCTCTATTATCATATTCTACTAAAGGTTCTGCAAAAGGCGAATTAGTTGAAAAAGTACAACAAGCTACACAAATGGTTAAAGAAAAATGTCCAGAATTAGCTGTTGATGGTGAATTACAATTAGATGCTGCAATAATCAAAGAAGTTGGTGAATTTAAAGCTAAAGGTTCAAATGTTGCAGGACATGCTAATACATTAATTTTCCCTGACTTACAAGCTGGTAATATTGGCTACAAACTTGTACAACGTTTAGCTGGTGCTGAAGCTTATGGTCCAATCCTACAAGGTTTTGCTAGACCTGTATCTGACTTATCTAGAGGATGTAGTGTTGAAGATATTGTTGTAACTAGTGCTATTACTTTAGCTCAAGCTGCTACTTTAAACTAAAAAAATCACTTACAAAATGATATAAAAAATTGGGGACGTTTTCGTCCCCAATAATATTTTTAATTAATTTTCCCTTTTAATTAAGTAAGTTCGTTATGAAATGCATTCATAACCTTTACCTTTATTAATTAGTCCATACCTATAGTAAAAATTATACTGCTGCTAAAAGCAAGGCTGGAGTTACAATTAATAAAGATGCTAATAAAGTCATAACTTTAAGCATATTAACTCTCCTAATTACTTTTATCTTTAACAAATAAGCATATATAGTATAGTAAATAAAACAAATTCTGACAATAGTTTTATAACATTTTTTTATTCATTATATTTTTAAAAACTAAATCAAAGCTATTTCTTTTATCTACAAGTAATTAAGTTCATTTTATTCATAGCAAGCTTTTGACATAAGCTAATATTTTATTCTTTTATTTTTTTTATTTCTTCAGAAATTTTAATAAAATCCTTAATATTTAATTTTTCGGCTCTACTCTGTAGAGATATACCAGAATCCTCTAATGCAGTTATTAATTGTGTTTTTTCAAACAATTTTCCACATTGTCCACTAACAATATTATTTTTAATAGTTTTTCTTCTCTTTGAGAAAAGATCTCTTACAACCATAATAAAAATATCTCTTAAATCATCAGAAACTAAAGAAGTTTTTCTTTTATCCATTACAATAACACTGCTCACTACATTTGGAACGGGATAAAAAGCTTGACTATTTATATCCATAACAATATTAACATTATAATCAATTTGAGCTAAAACAGAAAATGAAGAATATAACTTAGTGCCACTTTCTGCACAAAGCCTTTGAGCAACTTCTTTTTGCAAAGTATAAACCATTTTTTTAGGATGACATTTATTCTCAAGTAATTTTGCAATACAAACACTACCTACATTGTATGGTAAATTCCCACATACAACATCAGGAGTAGATTTATCTTCTTTAAATTTTTTTATAGTAGTTTTTAGAGCATCGCCTTCAACAAGTGTGAATCTACCCTCATCTTGAAAAGCTTCATTTACCAATAATCTACAAAAACCATGATCTATTTCGAATGCTGTTAAATCTACATCTTTTTTTAATATTAAAGATGTAATAGCCCCAATACCTGGTCCAACTTCCCATACTTTCATATCTTTTGATAGATTCATATAACCAACAATTCTTTCTCTAACATCTTTTGATAATAAAAAATTCTGACCAAATTTTTTACTCATTGCTAATTCATTTCTTTCTAACAGTTCTACTATTGCGCTTTTACTTTCGTATTGGAAATCCCAACTCATGTTTTTGTTTGCTCCTAAATTTAAAACTGACTCTAGAATACAAATACACTCCTGTAGTGGTCAATACTATCACAACAAAGAAAATATAACCTTTTTCATTAATTAAAAAACTCGGTAGTTTTAAAGCTACTTTTTCTCCTATAACAAAAGCTTCTCTTATAATTCTTTCATTGTAGTTTAATATTACATGCAAATAATAATTAATCTCTTTAATTAAATTCTCACCCAATTCTAAAATTGCTCTAAAAATTGAAGGGGTATTTCTAAAAATATAATAATAAAAGAAATCAACTATTACAGAATTTATCAAAATAACAATAGCTAAAAACATCTCAAAGGTTATAAAAATTGTTAATAATGGAGCTAAAATAATTGATAGAATACACCACGAACCACCTAAAGAAATTGATAGTGGATATGTAACTAAAATCGCAAAAACTGTAGTCATCATAGCTGAGATTATTTTGTTTTTCACTTTATAAATTGATGAATAAATAAAAATTGCACTCAATGCCCCATAGCTAAATAAAGAGCCCGCACTAATAAAAGTACAAGGGAAAAATATTACTTGAACTATGGCGGAAAACAATAAAACTAATTCACTTCTTAGATTTCCTTTTATTGTGAAAAAGCCAAGCATAAACATTATAAAACTTCTAATTAAACTAGGAATTGGCCCTGTAATATATATAAAATAAACAACAAAAATTATTGAAACATATTTTGCTACTTTCTTTGGGAAAAATTTTGTAAGTATTTTAGAAAAAAATAATATTATTATGGATAAATGCATTCCTGATAGTGCTAATAAATGAGCACAGCCTAATTTTAATGCATAATCTTTATAAATGAACCCTTGTTGATCACAACGCCCAAGTAATAACATTCTAGCTAAAGGACAATGAATATATGATTTAATTTTCTTTAATATATAAACTCTATTATCTCTAATACTAAAAATAATTTTATCAGCTAAATATAATAAGTTATTGTTTTTTTCTAATACTTGAACTTGTTTTGCTTTAAAGAGGTCAATATCTTTGCAATATTCAACATCTATAATAACGGGAGTTAGAAATAACAAAGAGTAGTCTTTATTAAATAATATTGGGATATCCCCTTTTACACTAATACAGCTATTATCTTTTAAATAAGCTTTATCAGTCCTTATCTTAAAATAATAAAAATCTTTTTTAGTTTTACTTTGATCTTTTATTACATACCCTTCAATTCTATTAATACAATTCATATCATAAGATGCTTTAAAGATATGGTTTGAATTAACACATACAACTAGTAAATAAAACATAAAAACTAAAATTATAATTATTTTATAATTAAATGAGATATCTAAAACGTTAAATATAGATAGTAATAAAAATGGAATAAATAAAAAAAATATTGGTTTATATAAAAGCGCTTTATTATTATAACTGAGATAAAATAAAATAATTATTGAAACTAAAATATAATATCTACAAACCTCTTGAGCAAAAAAAATGTAATTAGATCTATCTATATCCATAAATAAAACTAATTACATTATCTTTTATTTTGCCCTATCTTTTTCTATCGCTATTATTAAATATAATAGCAACAAATCAAATTTATTGGTTTTTCCAAATTCAATCAACCTAGAACTTAAAGCTTCATCTTTAATATTCGTTTCATTAACTTTAAGTAATTTCTTATAATAAGTTTCTATTTTATTGTTTTCAAAAAGTTTAAGTTTTAAAAGTCTTAAAATATCATCTAAGTATTGTTTTTCATCTTCTTCAACTTGAAAACTTACTATTTCACCTTCAACTAAAGTTATTGCATCTGCTATATCTAGATTATCTCTTGAACTTAAATTAAAAATATAATCTTCAATTTTTCTAAGCACTTCTAATTCTTTATTATTAGCACTATTAACTTGTCTTTTAATCTCTAACTTCTTTTTTCTAGCTATTGCACTTTTTTTATCTCTTTTGGAAAAGAAATTCCAAGCAAAAATAGCAAAAGCTCCACTACCTACAAATTCATCTAATAATGGAATAGGATCTCTAATAACTAAAGATAAGAAAAAATACATTATAAAAAAAGCAAAGGTTGAAGCTAATAATCTTAAATAATATCTCTTTTCTTGAATCCATAAATTAACACTTTGATCTATTTCTTCAAAGCAAACTTGAGTAATATATTCGTTATCATCTTTTGTGATTGTATTGGCACTTAAGATTGTTATAGGTTCTTCACTATTTAAATCCCCAATATTTTTATTCTTGTAAAAAGGATTCAAAAGGATAGATTTCAAACTTTTTATATAATATAAGTAAACCACAGTGTACCTCCAACAACTATATAATAACGTAATAGATACAATAATTAAAGTTAAATCCTAAAATCTACATATTTAAAACGCTTTAAACTCTTCAATGATTTTTGGAAGTTTTTCAGTTAAACTTTTTCTTTCTCCAGTTAAGAATACATAATACTTAATTTTTGGCTCTGTACCACTAGGTCTTACAACTAATTTCTCTCCAGACTCAAACTTTATAATTACTACATTTGATTTAGGAAAATCATTACCGTCTTTCATTAAGTCTTGAATTTCAGAAATTTTTCTATCAACTAAAATATCTCCGACTTCTAAGTGATGGAAAGATTTCATGATATTATCCATTTCAATTTTTCCACTTGCACCCTCATAGTCTCTTGAGAAAACAACTTCAGTACTATAACCATATTTTTCATATATAGAATCAAGTCTTTCTTGTAAAGTAATATTCTTACTTGCTAAATAGCACATCATCTCAACAGCTAAAACACTAGTTGATACTGCATCTTTATCTCTAACTTGAGGAACACTTAAATAGCCATAACTTTCTTCACAACCAAATAAGAAATATTTTTCTTTATCTTCTTCTAAGTTTTTGATTTGTTCTGCAATATATTTAAATCCAGTTAATACATCTTTTGAAATACCACCATTAGCTTCTGTAATCTTTTTAACTAAATCAGTTGTTACTAGACTCTTTGCAACAAAAGGAATTCCACTTCTATTTTGTTCTTTACTAGTTTCTAATAAATAATCACATAATAATGTAGCAATTTGATTTCCACTTAATAATTGATATTCATCCTTTTCTTTATTTTTAGGGATAGCAATACCTAATCTATCTGCATCAGGATCAGTACCTAAAACTATATCTGCTTTTTCTTTTTTAGCTAATTCAATTACTTTTTCCATAGCTTGAGCACTTTCAGGATTAGGAAGTTTAACTGTTGGGAAATTTCCATCAGGTTCTTCTTGTTCTTTTACAACAACAGTATTAATACCTAATTTACTTAGCATATGTCTTACTGGAATATTTCCTGAACCATGTAAAGGAGTATATGCTACTGTTATATTTGTTTCTTTAAATAATTCTTTTCTTCTAATAGATGAGATAACCATATCATAGTAAGCTTCATCAACACTTTTTTCGACACTTACTAAATAAGAATTGTCTCTAGCTTCTTTTTCAGAAGTTTCTTTAATATTATTTGGTAATACACTATTAGCTAATTCAGCTATTTTAATATCATGTGGAGGTGTAACTTGTCCTCCATCAGACCAATATACTTTATAACCATTATATTTACTTGGATTATGAGAAGCAGTAATTACAATACCTGCACTTGCTTTTAACTGTCTAAGAGCAAAAGATAACATTGGAACAGGTCTTAAACTATCATAAAGAAATACTTTTACTTTATTAGCTGCTAAAACTAATGCTGCTGCTTTAGCAAATTCACTACTATAATTTCTTGAATCAAAAGCTATTACTATTGAAGGTTTATTTATTTCTGAGACCAAATAAGAAGCTAGGCCTTGTGAAACTTTTTTTACCATAAAGGTATTAATTCTATTTGTTCCACCACCGATAACACCTCTCATACCAGCAGTACCAAAGGCTAAAGTGGTATAAAATCTGTCATACAAATCATCAAAATTTTCATTTTCTAAAGCTATTTCAACTTCTTTTCTAAAAACATCATTTCTCTCAGCACTAATATAATCTTTAGCTTTTTTGATTATTTCTTCTTTATTAATTTGCATTGATAAACCTCCATAAATCTTCAACACTATCTACTGTTGGAACTTCAAATTTAACTAATTCTTCTTTATCTCGATAACCCCAAGTTACTAATAGAACTTGAGATTTTGCATCTACAGCTGTCTTATAATCAACTTCACTGTCCCCAACATATAACATTTGACTTACATCAATACCAACTTGGTTACTAAATTCAATAACTCTAGAACCATTAGGTTTTAAAATGCCGTCTTTTGCACCACAAACAAAATCAAATTTTATTCCTGGAAAAACAACAGGGACTATTTGTTTTACTATTTTATCATCTTTATTTGAGAAAATCCCAAAAGGAATATTAATTTTCTTTAAAGTATCGTTAATTTTATCATAAGGTTTACAATATTTTGTAGGATTTGCCTTATAATATGTTTGTAATTCTATTAAGGCTTGATCAAGTTCTTTTTCATCAGCTTCATAGCCTCGTCTTATAAAACTAGTTTCAATTGCATTTCTTAAACCGTGTCCAACTATTTCTCTACATTCTTCAATAGTTATTGGTTCTAAACCTCTATTAACTAATGGAACATTCACAGAAGCTTTAATATCGCCAAGTGTATATAATAAAGTTCCATCCAAATCAAATAATACTGCTCTTATTGGTTGTTTTTTCATATTGTAATTATTAACAACTACATTTATTTAATCAACTATTGTTTTGACAATTATATAAAAAAAGTCTATTCTTTGAAACATGAATACGATCAGTATAAAAAAGGGTAAAGAAAAACAAATTAAAAACCATCACCCTTGGGTTTTTTCAGGTGCAATTAATAAAGCAGATGCAACATCTCCTTGTATTTGTAAAGTTGTAGATTATAATAACAGCTTTATCGGTTATGGATATTATGATAAATTATCTAATACTCCAATTCATCTTTTAAGTTGGAAAATCGATGAAATAATAGATGATATTTGGTGGGAAAATAAAATAATCGAAGCAATCAATAGAAGAGCAGATTTAATTAAAAAAGCAGATACAAATGCTTATAGACTTATCTTTTCTGAAGCCGATTTTATCCCAGGAATTGTTGCAGACTATTATAATGGATTTATCAGAGTAATTATTAGCTCTAGATCTGCTTATGCCATAAAAGATATTGTTGCAAAAACACTTTTTGAACAGTTGAAACCTAGTCTTATCATTTTAAATACTGATAAAAATTTCTGTGGTCTTGAGAAACTCAAAGAAGAAACTTTTTTCTATAATGAATCTGGATATTTTACTCCTAAAACAAAATTTGAACCAATCCAATTTACTGAAGAAGGCATTGATTATGAAATTATTCCTGGAACAGGTCAGAAAAGTGGATTCTTTTGTGACCAAAGAGATAACAGGGTAAAAATCGAAAAGTATTGTGATAATAAAATTATTTTAGATGGTTGCTCTTATACTGGTGGATTTACCTTACATGCTCTAAAAGCTGGCGCTAAACATGTTGATGCATTAGATTCTTCTAATTTTGCACTAAAATCTTTGTTAAAAAATATACATATAAATATTAACAATAATAAATTTGCAGAAGGCACAAGAGAAAAAGTAGAAACTAAAGTCTGTAATATTTTTGAAGAAATGAGAGAAATTAAAGAAGACTATTATGATTTAATGGTTCTAGATCCTCCAAAACTTGCAAAGAAAAGAAGCCAAGTAGATAATGCTTCAAGAGCTTATAAAGATTTAAATAGAATGGCAATGAAAAAAATTAAGAACAATGGTATTATTGCTTCTTTTTCTTGTTCAAGTGCAATTGATTTAGAAACCTTTAGAACTATTCTATCTTGGGCTGCTATTGATAATAATTATGAAATTCAAATCCTAGAGACACTTAGTGCAGCAAGTGATCATCCAGTTAGAATTTCTTTCCCAGAAAGTAATTACCTTTGTGGATTTATTTTTAGAGTTATTAAATAATATTTAATAGCTCTATAGCAATTTACAGCATTTAAAATTAATGCTAGTATTTTATAAAATTAATTAGAACCAGGGGAGCTTGTAAGCAAGCTGAGAGGAAGTAATCAACTTCGACCCTTAACCTGATCTGGATAATACCAGCGGAGGGAGTTTCATATATGACATCTTTCTAAAATATCAGGATATTGGTTCGAAGGATGTTTTCTTTATGAATTATCTAAACGCAATTTTAATTTGGTTTGGAGCAGCAATTTCAATTGCTGAAATTCTCACAGGTACATTATTCGCTCCTTTAGGATTAAAGACAGGAATAATTGTAATTATCTTAGGGCATATTATTGGATGCCTTCTTATGTATCTAGTTGGAATTATAAGTACAAATACTAAACTTTCTACTATGAAAAGCACAGCTAGATCTTTTGGCAAAGCAGGAGGAGCCTTTTTTGCCTCACTTAATGGAATCCAATTAATTGGATGGACTGCCGTTATGATATTCTCTGGCTCTCAAGCCGCAAATATCTTACTACCAAATATTTCAATAAGAATTTGGTCTATTGTTATTGCACTATTAATCATTCTTTGGTTGATAGTAAAATTCAAAGAATTAAAAATTTTTCCAATTATAATTATCTCTTTATTATTTATATTATCTATAATAATAAGTAAAACCATTTTTAAAGGACAAAGCTCATATACTAATGATTCAACCTTAAGCTTTTTTAGTGCTTTAGAATTAGCTATAGCTATGCCTCTTTCTTGGCTACCTTTAATTGGGGATTATACTAATAGTAAAACTAGTAATAAAAAGATTCCTCTTTTAAGCTCAGTAACTTATTTTTTTGCAAGTTCTTGGATGTATATAATAGGTTTAGGCTGTGCTATTTTTGCCAAAGAAAGTAATTTTGCACTAATTCTGCTTAATTCTAATATGGGAATAATTGGAATATTAATAATTGTTTTATCTACAATAACAACTACATTCTTAGATGCCTTTTCATGCGGTGTTAGTTTTTCAGTATTTAATCTTAATGAGAGAAAAGTTTCTATAATTTGTGTTTTGATTGGACTAATTATTTCATTATTTTGGAATCAGAATTCTTTAGAATCTTTCTTGTATCTTATCAGTTCTGTATTTGTACCAATGGCAGCAATACAAATTACTGATTACTTCTTATTCAAAAAAGATGTGCAAAAAGAACAAATCAACTACTCCAATATAATAATTTTTATAATTGGCTTTATATTATATAGATTATTTCTCACTTCTGATTTCTTCTTAGGAATTTCAATACCAACAATAATAATTACTTCGTTATTAGTGATTATTTATAACACTCTACTTAAAAAAGGATTAAAAAATGATAATTAATAATATAGATAAAGTAAAACCCCTAGTACATTGTATAACTAATTATGTAACAGTAAATGATGTTGCAAATATCTTATTAGCTGCTAATGCATCCCCTATCATGGCAGATAGCATTAAAGAAGCAAAACAAATAACTAAAATTTCTAACGCTCTTTATTTAAACATTGGGACAGCAAACGAAAGAACTTTTGAAAGCATGCTTATATCAGCAAAAACTGCAAATAAAAATAATATTCCTATTATATTAGATCCAGTAGGTGTTGGTGCCTCAACTTTTAGAAATGAATGCATCGATAAACTCCTTAAAATAGCTCAAATTGCTGTTATCAGGGGAAATATTAGTGAAATAAAAAGCATAGCTCTAAATCAAAACTCAACTAGAGGTGTTGATGCCCAAGAAACAGATAGTATTTCATTAGAAAACCAAGAAGCAATTATAGATATGGCAAAAAAACTAAGTAAAGAAACTAAAGCAATAATTGCTATAAGCGGTAAAATAGATGTTATTTGTGATAGTGAAAAATGTGCTCTTTTATATAATGGCAATCAAATGATGGCAAATATAACTGGAGCTGGGTGCATGCTAACTAGTTTAATAGCAGCTCATGTTGCATCAAATACAAATTATTTTAGTGCAACCCTTAGTGCTATATCTCAAATGAATATTGCAGGAGAGATTGCATATAAATTAATGCAACCATATCAAGGAAATGCATCATATAGAACTTTATTGATAGATTCCATCAATAAAATAGATACACAAAAAATAAAAGAGAATATAAAATATGAAATTCGATAAAAACCAATTAGAACTATATGCAATTACAGATAGAAGCTGGTTAAAAAAAGACCAAAGTATTTATGATATAGTAGAACAAGCTATAGCTGGTGGAGCAACTATGATCCAAGTTAGAGAAAAGAATTTATCAAAAAGAGATTTCATAAAAGAAGTCTGTAACATTAAACCTCTGTGCTATAGAAATAATATCCCTCTAATAGTAAATGATGATTTATCAATAGCTATAGAAAGTAATGCAGATGGGATTCATTTAGGACAGCTAGATCTTAAAAAATATTTAATTGAATCAAGCATACCAAAATCAATGATTTTAGGGATATCAGCACAAAACCTTGAACAAGCTATTGAAGCAAAAAACATAGGAGCTCATTATTTAGGTGTTGGGGCAATTTTTCCAACTTCTTCAAAAGATGATGCACAAAATTTAAATATTTCAATCCTTAAAGAAATAACAAAAAATGTTGATATTCCTGTTGTAGCTATAGGAGGAATAAATGAAGATAATATTCCTCTCCTATCTAATACAAACATCAATGGAGTATCTATTATAAGTGCTATTTTTGCTAAAGATGACGTAAAAACAGCAGCGGAAAATTTGAAAAAAATAATAAGGAGAACCAGCTTTTATGAAGAAAACCATAATTTTTGATGCAGATGGAACTATTCTTAACTCTTTATGGGTTTGGGATAATTTAGTATTAAATTTCTTATTAAATAAAAAAATAAACGTAGAAAAAAATCTACATGATATGCTTTGGGCTATGAGTTTTGATGAAGGAATTTACTACATAAAAGAGAAATATAAACTTAAAGAATCTTTTGATGAAATTAATTCAATTTTGCAAGATAAATTAAAATACAACTATATTAACGAAGTTGAATTATTTAATGGAACAAAAGAATTATTAAAAGAGTTAAAAGAAAAAAACTATTCACTTTTAGTTGCAAGTGCAAGTAGAAAAGAATTACTAAAAGAATGTTTTATAAAAAATGATATAGATTCATATTTTGATTCTATAATCACTGAAAGTGAATATAATACTTCAAAAGCAAACACTCTATTTTTTGAAAAAATTATAAAAAACTTTAATCTAGAATACATAAATACTTTAGTAATTGATGATGCAATTCATTCTTTAAAAAGTGCTAAAAAATTAAATTTAAAAACTATTGGAATTTTAAATAATAACGAATCAAAAGATTATGAGAAAATTTGTGATCTTTGTATTAATTCAATTGGAGAGTTAAATGAAGAAAGTATTAACAATTGCTGGAAGTGATTCTAGTGGAGGCGCTGGTATACAAGCAGATATTAAAACTATGTTTGCTCATGGAGTTTATGCTATGAGTGTTATAACTGCAATTACAGCACAAAATACGTTAGGGGTTAATGCAATTCAATCAATAGAGAAAAATATAGTAGCAGCCCAATTAGATGCTATTTTTACAGATATATTTCCTGATGCAATAAAGATTGGAATGGTATCAAATAGTGAAATTATAAAAATTATTAGAGAAAAATTAGATTTCTATAAAGCAAAAAATATTGTATTAGATCCAGTTATGATTGCAACTAGCAATGGAAAACTAATTGATGAATCTGCTATTGAGACATTGAGTGAATATCTTTTTCCAATTGCAACGCTAATAACTCCAAATTTGTTTGAGACAAAAATTCTATCTGGATTAACAATAAATTCAAAAGAAGATATGGAAAAGGCAGGTATTATTTTATTTGAAAAATATAAAGTACCTTTTCTAATTAAAGGTGGGCATTTAGATACTATGGCCTCAGATTTTC
This sequence comes from Sphaerochaetaceae bacterium, assembly GCA_963678415.1. Lineage (GTDB taxonomy): Bacteria > Spirochaetota > Spirochaetia > Sphaerochaetales > Sphaerochaetaceae > Pleomorphochaeta. The sequence continues at coordinate 1,478,415 of OY782833.1, forward strand.
TAATTTGTGAAAATTATCAAGGATGGTTTGAAGCCCCATTAATAGATAATTTAAATACCCACGGGACAGGGTGTACTTTATCATCCTCTATCGCTTCTAACTTAGCAAAGGGATTAACAATCAATGAAGCGGTTAAAAAATCAAAAGAATATTTAACAAAAGCAATAGAATATAATTTAAACATTGGACATGGTAGAGGTCCTCTATATCATAATATACCTTGTTAGATATTAAAATTTAACCATCCAATTTGGATGGTTAATATAAATTTTATTTATTAAAGATTTCATCATACTGTGCATACTCACTTATTGCTTGTACTTCAATATGATATTTAATTTTCTCATTAGGTTCTAAATATTTTAATAAATTCTTAGAAGCTAAATCCTCTAACCCATCAATCAAATTATTAGTTGGTTCTAAACCTAAAACATAATCTCTAGTTTTCATTAATTTCCATTCAACTAAATTATTTAAGGTTTCACAATTAATAGTTATTGCAACTCCTGTATTTAATTTTGGATTAAATACTCCAAAAACTGCTTCACCGTTGCTATTTCTTTTTAATTTATGATAATAGCAAGCTTCTTCATATTCCTCTTGAGGTTCTTCAATAATATTATATGAATCTATAATATCTTTTGCTCTTTTTGTTCTAGGTATAACCTCTTCAGAATTTAAATACATTTTACTATCAGCTGATAATAGTGGATAACCTAAATTCATATGATACAAAATATTATGAATTGCTTTATTAAAACTTTCATTAGTTACCACATCATCTATAACCAATTTATTAGATTTGTAATAGCATTTTATTTTTCTATCTAATTTTAATTTATCTTCAAAAATTACTGCATCATAAACTGTGGCATTTAACTCAACAAATGCTCCATTCTCATCTTTATCAAATTTATAATAATAATGATCTGCTGGAGTATTTGAATAATTACCATGGAGACCATATTCTTTACCTTCAAAAGTACTAGGAGTTCCTACAGATTTTAATCCACAAGTAGTTAAAAATCCAACATTGAAATTTTTTAGAAAACCTAATCCTTTATCATCAAAATATTGAGGTGAAGAATTACCACAAGGAGCCATGTAGCCAAAATTAATTCCATTATATCTTAAAATTGGAATATCAAATCCTCTATCAACATTAATTTCAAAATATAAACCAGATCCATTGTTAACTTCTAAAATTCTAACATTGTTAGCCTTTCCTTCTTTTAATTCAACTTCTCTTACATTAAAGAGTTGTTTAAGATTTCCAACATATTTTAATTCATTATTCATAAAAAAACTCCTTTCACATATTATACACCATTAATCAAACATAAAAAAAAGAATTGCTATAATTTATAACAATTCTTTTAAAATATAATGTATTAATTTATTTTAGAACAAATATGAATTAAACAAATTCTTTAAGTATTCTTGCTTACCTGAAGTTTTCTTACATACTGCAGTTTCTCCTAGTTTTGCAAGTTGATTAAGATCCAATAATCCTTTTTCGAAATCTTGGCCTTTACCTAAATCAAATGATGAATATCTTTGTTTTACAAATTCATCAATTTTACCATCTTTGATAATTTTATCTGCTAATTCTAGACCTAAAGCAAAACTATCCATTCCACCAATATGTGCAATAAATAAGTCTTCTAAATCAGTACTATTACGTCTTCTTTTAGCATCAAAGTTTAATCCACCAGAATGAAGTCCACCATTTTTAAGAATAACCATCATTGCTTTTGTTGTTTCATATACATCAGTTGGGAATTCATCAGTATCCCATCCATTTTGATAATCACCTTGGTTAGCATCAACACTTCCTAGCATATTATTATCAACGCATACTTGTAAATCATGAGCAAAAGTATGTCCTGCTAAGGTTGCATGGTTTGCTTCAATATTACATTTAAAATCATCTTGTAAACCAAATTCATTTATAAAAGCAATTGCAGATTGTGCATCATAATCATATTGATGTTTTGTAGGTTCCATTGGTTTTGGTTCAATTAAGAAAGTACCATTAAAGCCTGCTTTTCTAGCATAATCTCTAACAATATTATAGAATTTACCTAGATGTTCTCTTTCTCTCTTCATATCAGTATTTAAGAGATACATATAGCCTTCTCTACCGCCCCAGAATACATAGTTTTCACCACCAAGTTTTACATTAACATCAACACAAGTCTTAATTTGTAATGCAGCTCTAGTTAATATATCAAAATCTGGATTAGTAATTGCACCATTCATATAACGAGGATTAGAAAATACATTAGCAGTATTCCACAATAATTTTATTCCTGTTGCTTTTTGTCTTTCTAATAATAAATCAGCAATTTCATTGTAATTTTTAACATATTCACTTGCATTATTTCCCTCTGGTGCTATATCCGCATCATGGAAACAATAATAAGGAGTACCTAATTTTGTAAAAAATTCAAAAGCAGCATCAGCTTTATTTTTTGCATTTTGCATTTCATCATTATCTGTAAAAGGAAAATCAATTGTAGCTTTACCAAATGGATCTGAACCATCAGCACAAAAACTATGCCAATAAGCTGTTGCAAATCTTAGATGGTCCTTCATTGTTTTTCCATTGATTTTCTTTTCTGGATCATAAAATTTAAATGCTAAAGGATTATCACTGTTTTTACCTTCAAATTTAATTTTACCAATGTTCTTAAAATACTCTTTATTCCCGACAAAATAGTCCATTTTTATCTCCTATCTAAATAATTTACTTAATGAAGAATCATATTTTAAATATTTTTCATAACCTTTTTCATATAAATCATAGTTATCTAAATTAGGTGTAAATATTCTTTCTTCATTAAATTGAGAATGTTCATCTGTAATTTCTTTAACACTCTTTTTCATTAGAGTTGCTAAACTTTGTAATGCCCCACCAAATGCAGCAGTTTCACTTATTTTTGGAGTCATAACCTTTAAATTAAACATATCAGATACAATTTGTGCCCATATTTTTGACTTAGCTCCTCCACCAATTAAAATAATTTTACTTGGTTCAAAACCTTGCTCTTTAAAAGCTTCAAGTCCTACTTTCATAGAATAAATAGCACTTTCTAATGAAGCTCTAGCAATATTAGCCCTATTTGTATTTGTCATGTTCATTCCGGCGATAACAGCTTCTGCTTTAGGATAGTTTGGAGTTCTCTCCCCATTAAAATATGGTAAGAAAATAATCCCATTTGCCCCAGGGTTACTTGTACTTGCAATTTCATCTAGTTCTTTAACTCCAAGTTCTAGAAGCTCTCTTATTTGTTCAGTTGCTACAGTACAATTCATTGTACATAGTAATGGCAAATAGCCACCGCTACTTGAAATAAATGCTGCTAAACGATTTTTATTATCAGCAATTAATTTCTCACTGTATCCAAATAAAGTTCCACTAGTTCCAAGACTCATAACCAAGTCTCCATCTGAAGTACAACCAGCACCTATAGCGCCCATCATATTATCTCCACCACCTACAGAAACGATAGCCTTATCATTAATTTGCAACTCTTGTGCAACCTCTTTAGTAACAAGACCAACAACTTCTGAAGGTTTCAAAAGTTTTGGCAACATAGCTTTTAGATTACGTTCATCATCAATAGCCTTTAGAACTTCGTCTGACCAACATCTATTTTTAACATCAAAAAAAGCAGTACCACTAGCATCCCCTTCTTCCATGACATATTCATTTGTTAAATAATAATTTATATAGTCATGAGGTAATAAAATATGAGCTAAATTCTCATATAGGGATGGATGATTTTCTTTCAAAGATAATACCTTACTAGCTGTATATCCAGCTAATATTTGATTACCTATCAAAGAAAAAACTTTATCTTCACCACCAAGTTTTTCTGTTAATATGTCACAATACATTGCTGTAGAAGTATCACACCAAAGCTTAACATTATATAAAGGTTCCCCATTTTTATCTAATGGAACGAATCCATGTTGTTGTCCAGAAACCCCAATTGCTTCAATTTTTTGTTTAATTTCCAATGGAATTTGGTTAAAACAATCTTTTAAAGCATCAATAAACCAAAAAGCTTTTTGTTCTCTTGTTCCATCATCTTTAGATATCAATTGATGAGAAGAACTAGCTACCTTTAACACTTCTTTTGTTTCAGAATCATAACACAATACTTTTGTGCTTTGAGTCCCGCAATCAATCCCAACTGTAATTGCCATGTAAAACTCCTTAGATATATCTATACGATTATATAATCATGGAAATCTTAATAAAAACATGGACAAAATTTATATTACATATATAATATTAACTTATGGATATTTTAGATTGTGTATTTGTTTTACAACTTCATGAGGAAGAAGATTTAGCTTGGCACCAAAGATTGCATGAACATAAAAAAAATCAATTTGAGGTACATTACTTCTTAGAAGGAGAAGGTTCTTTCTTTACGAACAAAAAAAAATACAGTATTAGAGAAAACCAAGTTTATGTTACTTCAGAACTTACTCAGCATAAAATTACTGCTGATAAAGATTCTTTTATTTCATATTATGCCGTACTAATGGAATTTGATGATGCAGATAGAAAATTAATTGACTACCTAAATCAAAAAGGACCAATTACCCTAAACGAAAATAAAAGATTTTTCTTTGAATGGATTAAAGATAATGGACTTAGCAAAAACACTAATTTAAGACTATCAAGCTGCCATAAGCTTTTAGGTTTTTTATATAGCATTGATCAAAATTATGAAGAAGAAGAAAGTATAAATGTTGCAGTTGAAAATGCTTTAAAATATATGAGAATGCATTTATTTGATACGATTAGTCTAGAAGAATTAGCAAATTATGTATCACTAAATCCAATATATTTTAATAGATTATTTTGCAAAAAAATGAATTTTCCACCTATAAAATATTTTTCGCTCTTAAAACTTGAAGCTGCCAGATCTTTGCTTGCAACAACTAGCTTAAGTATAAAAGAAATTGCTGCTAAATTGAATTATAATAGCCAGTTTCATTTCTCAAAATGCTTTAAAGATAATACTGGATTTTCACCTTCAATCTATAGAAAAACACACTACCAAATAATTGGAGAAAAAAATAATAAATAAAAAAAATAGCAATTCATTGAATTGCTATTGGTTATATTAAGTTAAAAATTTTCTCTTTTTTATTCTATTTTTTCTTTCTTTTTGTTTCTCTTCAAAAGCATTAGCTTTCTTAATTACATTATTATTTCTCTTATCTGAAATAAACCAAGCACCAACTAATGCTGAGATTACACATAAAAGTAACAACCAAGTCCAAATAAATGGAATATTAGAAAATGGCAACTTAACGTTCATTCCATAGAAACTTACTATAAAAGTAGGGAACATTAATGCAATTGATAAAATAGTTAATCTTTTCATTATTATGTTCATATTATTACTAATAACAGAACCAAAAACATTCATAGTACCAGCTAACAAATCTGAATAAATATTAGCCATAGAAATAGCCTGTTTATTATCAGTAATTGTATCTTCTAGAAAATCTATTTCTTCTTCTCCTTTTAATTGAAAATAAGGAGATTTTTGAAGTTTTTCTAAAAGCAATTCATTAGTGGTTAAACTAGTTTTAAAGAAAACTAAACTTTTTTGAATTTGCATAAGTTGAAGTAATTCTCTATTCATTACTACGCCACTTAGCTTTTCTTCAACTTGATTCTTTTGTCTATTTATATATTTTAGCAACCTGATATAAACTAAAGCAGCTCTCTCCATAATTGAAATTACAAAACCTTCTTTAGTTTCAACAGGGTATTGTCTAAAACGTTTTCTAGCAAAATCTTCTAATACTACTGAATCACTTTGACAGATTGTTATTACCATATTTTTATATAAAACGATACCTAAAGGGATTGCATATTGATTAACACCTTCACAATCATCGTCTTTTGCAGGAAGTCTAACAATCAAAGCTGTATAATCATCTTCTTTTTCAATACGAGCTTGTTCATCAGGGTCCATAATATCGGCTAGTAATTCACTATCAATTGAGTATTCTTCTTCTAGAACAGCAATATCATCTCTGTTGATGTCTCTTGCATCAACCCAAACATAATCTGTGTTATGTGGAGTATCACCTGGAATACGTGATACTACATTATTTCTAATTGTAATCATTTTAATTATCCTCCAAGAAGTTTCCTCTTAGAGCACATGATGAATAATTAGTTATGCATATAGGAGGAAACTATGATTAATTTTTTAAAAGGCCTAGGCAAAGGACTGCCACTATCGTCTGACATTTAATTCCTCCTCGAAAAAATAAGATACGATAATAAAAAATATATCATCTAATAAAGACAATATATTATAAAGATTATATTCTTTCAACCTCAAATAAATTAAGAAATTATTACTTTTCATCAATATCTTCTTTTTTATCTTAAGGATTTAAAATTTTTTAAAACTTCTTTATTTTTTTAGCTTAAAAAAGCTAAAAATAATTAAAAAAAGGAGTCCCAACGAAATAAAATAAATTTGAAAAAAATATTACTAACAATAATACCCAAATTATTTTATTTAGTGAAATTTTATTTCCTACTTTCTTAAAGAGATAAAAGCATCATAGGGATACTCTTTTGCAACACTATCAGAAATTTCTTTAAGCTTTGGAACATTTTTTATATTAAAATTAATTCCTTCCATATCTAAATTAAAAATTCTATAAACATTTTTACCCATTAAATCTTTTAATCTTTCTCTAGATATTTTATTTTCAATTAGTTTTTCAATTAATAATAATGTTGAGGAAAATCCTGGAATACCACTAGCACCATTTTTTTTATCTTCAATGGTGTGTGGAGCATGATCACTTTCTATAAAATCAATACTACCATCAAGAAGTCCTTCTAATAATGCTAAAGTATCTGTTTTTTCTCTTAATGGAGGATTCATTTTTGCTAAAGATTGATCATTTGCACAAGATTTATCCAATAAAACATGGTGAGGAGTAACCCCGCAACAAATTTTAAAAGGATAGTCTTTTGTTTTAGCGTCTTTAACTATTTCTAAACCTTTTTGAGTACTTAAATGGGCAATATGGATTGTTCCTTCGAAACCTGCTTCATTAGCAAAATTAATCATATCATTTATACTTTCAATTTCAGCAATCTCTGGTCTAGCAATACTTTGTGTTGAAAAATCTTTTTTATCAAATTTTGAGTTATCTAATAAGCTTTCTTTCTCACAATGAATTGCTATTACCCCTTTATAGTTTTCTTTTTTTAGGATTTTAAAAACTTTTTTTTGATTCTCTTCTTTAATAATCCCCATACCACCTGTAGAATGACCAGCAAAAAGCTTTAAGCCAATGACTAAAGGAAATAATTCATTATAAGTTCTAACAACTTCTTTTATTTGTTTTTCATCTTTTGTTAAACCAGCATAAACATGATAAAATAGATCTTTCTTTTTTAATTGCATTATTGCTTGATTTGCATCAGCAATTCTATCTAATATTGTTTCTCTATCAACTAAAGGCGGATTAGTATTTGGCATATCAAATACTTCATTTATTCCACACTCATATGCAACTTTTAATCCGTGATAAATTGTTTCTTTTTTTGAATCATTCCAATCTCTTAGATGGACATGAGGATCTACCATAACTACCTCTTAATTATTTCTGGTGCGTATTCTTCTAAATATTCATATTTTAGGAATGTTCCATTTTGACAAGTTAATACTTCTCCACAAACACATTCCCCACACATACCAACACCACATCTAGTACTTTTTTCCATTGATAAATATAAATTATCTTTATCAAAGCCTCGACTAAGTAATTTTTTTGCTGCAGTAGCCATAAATATTTCTGGACCAACTAAATAAGCATTTGTATCAACTGGGATATCAATATCATCTAATTCATTTAGAACTCTTGCAACTACACCATTATCACTAACACATTTGAAATTACCATAAGGAGTTAGAGCATATTCTAAAAGAGCATCTTTACTGCTTTCTTCAGTAGTTCCAATTAAAATATTTATATTTGTTTTTTCTTCTTTTAATTTTCTGCATAAAGCAGGTAATACTGCAACTCCAGTACCTCCAGCGATTAATAAAGCATTTTCACTTTTTCGATTTTCTAATTCTTTACCATATATGCCTCTAACATAGACACTATCTCCAATATTTAAATCCCATAAGGCTTTTGTAAATTCACCTCTTCTTTTTATTACAAAAGTAACTGGTTCATCGTTAGCCAAAGTGAAAGGTTTTTCGCCTATTGTAGGTAACCATAAAAATGCAAATTCTCCAGCTTTACAGCTTAAATTTTTATCTAATTCTAGAATAATAGTATCTTTACCATAAAAATCAATTTTATTGATTTTCATTTGTTTATATTCCATTTGTCTATTTTTAGCTAAATATACATCAGATTTTAATTCATTAGTGATATATTCATTTTTTACTGCATTTAGATAGTCGTTCCAAAATGGTTGTTTTACTCTACCGAAGGCAGAACCAATACCAATTGCATCACAACCAGCATTTACCATTTCACGAGCTTTAAGCCCATTATCTACACCACCCATGCCTAATAAAATTACATCATCACCAATACTAGCTCTAATTTCTTTAATACATTCTAAGGCTCTATCATATACCCAATTACCACTTTTACCGCCCTTTCCACCAAGCTTGTTTTGTAGGATAGGTGTTTTAGCTACAGGATCAATATGTACAATTGGACCAACAGTGTTAATTGCTACAATTCCATCAGCCCCATTTTTAACACATTCTAAAGCAATATCACCAATGTTATCTACATTAGGGGTTAATTTGATAAATAGTAGACTTTTAAAATCATCTACTCCTGCTTTGATTTCTTTAACATAGGTACTTGCTATATTAATATCACAACCAATTGATGCTCCAAAACCTTTTGAAGCATGTGGACAAGAGAAGTTTAATTCAATTGAATCAGCAATTCCGTTGAAAGCTTTACATAATGTAATAAAATCTTCAATTGTATTTGCTGATACACTAACATTTAAAAATGCACTTATATTTGAAGCTCTTAAAGCCTTAACATCTTCAATTGCAATATCCAATCCAGGATTTCTAAGACCTACTGAATTCCCAAAATTACCTGTCTCTGTTTCACATAAAATTGGTTCTCTATTACCTAAATTAGGTGTTACTTGATAACTTTTTGTAGTAATTATATCTATTGCTTTAACATTTTTATCAACATAATTAATAATATTCTTATTTGTTGTAATTACTCCACTTACTGTAGATAAATACAAAGGAATATCTTCTTTACAATGATTTCTATATAGGGTTTCAAATAATGTTTTTTTCATAATCTTTAAATTGTTGTCTCTTCTAATAAATCTTTAATTTGTTTCATGCATAATTCTAACCAGTCCTCAGGAGCTACACCTTTTTTCCAAGGATGAGTTAATCCACTTGAGCTGTTTATTCTAGCAAGATATAGAGGATAATTAGCCTCTTTTAAACTATTAATTACTTCTGTTGCACTTCCACCTTGAGAGCCAACACCTGGAATTAACATTGGAATTTGTTTATCACTATAATACTTTGCAATATCTGATAACTCTTTCATAGAAGTTGCTCCAACTACAGCACCAATTCCAATTTCTTTTTTACTCCATTCAACAATCTTTTCACTGACCTTTAAATAAAGAGAAGTCTCATTATCACAAATTAAATTCTGCAAATCTTTTCCACCAGGATTACTAGTTCTATTTAATACATATAGGCCTTTATCTTGAACTTGGAAAGGAGAAACTGAATCTGTTCCCATATAAGGAGAAACTGTTGTTGCATCACAATTCCAACAATCAAAAGCTTCAATTGCATAATTTAAACTACTTCTAGCAATATCCCCTCTTTTTGAATCTAATATTACAGGAATTGTAGGGAAAAAATTGTCTAATAAATCTAAAATATCATTAAGAGCTAAGGAACCATCAAAATTTTCATCTCTTGGTTTATCTAAGGCTTGGTAATAACCAATATTTGGTTTAAATGCTGAAGGAATTAAGCCTGATAAATTCATTCTTCTAAATAAAGTATAAAAGTATTCATTTAATCTTTCTCTTATATTAGCATCAGATTCAGGTAATACTTCTAATTTAGGATCTAATCCCATACAAGCAATATTTTTTACTTCATCAGCACTTGCTTCAAGTTTTTGAATATAATTCATATCCTCTCCTATCTCTCAACCTTTTCAAATCCACGATTAATTCCCCAAGCAAAAGGATCTTTTCTCCATTCTCTTAGTTCATTAGCTTCTTCTTCATTAATATATTTAATCTCTAAAGCTCTTTTTATCATTGTATCATAATCAAGTATTGTAATAGCTTCACATTTTGGATCTAATGACTCAAAAGCTTCTTTTGAAGCATCTAAACCATAAGTAAAAATTGCCAAAGTATAAGGACAAATACCATCACTTTCAACTATTGCTTTTACAGCTTTAATAGAAGAGCCTCCTGTTGAAATCAAATCTTCAATCAATAAAACTTTTTGATTTTCATAGGAGTGAGAATTTCCTAAACCTTCAATCTTTTGATTCATTCCATGATCTTTTGAAGAGGATCTTACATATGATAAACTCTTATTTAATCTATCTGCTAAAGTTGTAGCATGAGGTATTCCTGCAGTTGCAGTTCCGGCTATGTTTTCTGGGTCAAAGGCTAAAGCTTCACAAATTTTTTCAAAAGCATCTGCTATTAATTTTCTTGCTTTTGGACTTGCTAATAATCTTCTGTTATCATTATAAATTGGCATTCTATATCCACTTGCCCAAGTAAAAGGTTCTTTTACTTGTAATTTTATAGCACCTAATTCTAAAGCAATATCAGCTAATTGATTTGCAAAATTTTCTTTAACTTTGTCTACTGAGTTCATAACATCTCCCTATCTTATTTAAATATTTCTTTAAAGCTATGAGCTTTACCACAATAACTACATATAAATTTATGATCTTTAGTTCTAAAAAACATAGCTTCAACATTCTCACCTTGTGCAGGATTTGAAATACAAGCTTCATTTTTACAACATAAATCATCAAAGTTATAAATTCTTGGTGGCATTGTAGTTCTATACTTCTCTACTACAACATGATTCTTAATAATATTCAATGTACAGCCTGGAGCTATTGCAGCTAATCGTTTTAATTCTTTTCTAGAAAATATTTTATTACCTGGTCTAAATAATATTCCTTTATACTGTCCATCTGAACTTAAGCTTACCCATTCTCCACCTTTACCATCTTCGATTTCCATGATTTTACTAATTAAAGCCATATGTTCTCTGATTTCTTTTGGAGTATCACCTTTACAGATATGATCAATTACTATACCTGTATCGATTGGATTTACACCTTCACTATAATCTTTTTTCTTAGTTTTATTTTTGTCTGTTTCAACTTTTATAATATATTCTTCATCTGTATAGTTAGGTTTTTTTACTAAATTAGGATTAAAATCATTACCTAAAGATCCACCTAACATACCTAATAAAACAATTCTTACAAACATACCATTAATAGATTGTTTTTCCCAACCATTTAATTCTGTTTTATCTAAGAATGTAGGTATTGTAGGAGTTAATTTATGTCTTGGTAAAGGATGATAGAATTTTGTATTTGCTGGTAACTTATCTAAAAATTCTTTTCTAAAAGTTATTGAAGCTCTTAGTTGAGCTTGTCTTTTTAGAATTTGTTCACCCATTCTCTCTAATTGAGGTCTAGTAAAATACCATTTATTTGCAACTTCTGAACTTTCTAAATATTCTTCAATAGAACTAAAAGTATTAACTTCAAAACCATTTTCTTTCATTATTGAAATATAAGTTTCTGGCATTGCTAATTCATTAGGAGCTACTAAATCAATTTTCACTTTTTTAAAAAGCTTTAAACCATTAGCTTTTGAGTGAACAGTTCTACCATGGAACAAATCTCCAACTAAAGCTATATGCAAACTATCATAGTTAAAATCATTATCTTCTAAGAAAGTATACTCATCTAATAATTCTTGAGTTGGATGTTCATGTTTTCCATCCCCAGCATTAATAAAAGAAGGTTTTCTAACTAGATTATTTCTCTTTGCGAATTGAGCACATTGATTTTCTAGGTGAGCACAAACGCCTTCAACTTTACTTCTGATAATAAAGATTGAATTAGAATAACCTGCTAATGTATTAAAGGTATCGCTATAACTTTCCCCTTTATTGAATGAAGATGTTGTAACAGATAATTCACTTACTTTTGTTAAATGAAATTTTGCAGCATTTTTAAAGGATTCTTTTGTTCTTGTAGAATCTTCTAAAAAGACTTCATACATACCAAAGTCCGGATTGTTTATTCTAAAGGAATCTAATACTTTCTTATCATCATTTGCCATAGCTTTTTTTAAAGTTTTTACTTTATCAAACAAATAAGCTCTTTCTTCAATATTGAAATCATCAATAACACACAAAGATCTTCCTACGAAATAATTATCCATATGCTCTCCTTACAAAAAAAAATCAGCCTATAAAAGACTGATTTTTTAATAATAAATAAATAGAAATAGAAGTAGCTAAATTTTTATGTTTTCTGCTGTGTAAACGCTTTTTTAACTTCATAACTACTCCCATACTTAATTTTAATCCAAATTTTTTTCATACTATAAAATAATTAATTCAAAATCAAGTAAAGAATATCAAATTCTTTAATTTTTTCTAATTATTTTTTATCTTTGTTCTTTTCTGGTTCCTTATTATTAGTTTTATTATTAGCTTTTCCACTTGCCAATGGGTCATTTTCTAAGAAATCAAAAATTGAATCATAATTTACTTCATCATTTGTTCTATAAGAAGTTTTTAATACAGTAGATGAGAAATCCTCAGGTTTTTTCCAGTTAGCCTTTAAATTAGCTAAAGGAGCAACAGGTCTCTTTCTCTGCCAGTCAGTATCTCTAATTCTTCTATATCTCAAGCTTTGCTTATATATTCTAATTGCTTTATGTCTTGAAGTTATAGCTCTATTATTCTTTGTTTTATCAGAACCATAGAAATATTTACTTCCATATTTACTACCATAGCCATAACCATATTTAGAACTTACGTTTGCTGTAGTTTCAGCATCTTTAGGTAAACAACCATTTAATACAATACCTGATATTTTGTTTTCAACTCTATTTAAAGATTGTAATAAAGTTCTTAATGCAGGTTTAGTTGTAATATTTGCTCTAACATTAATTACTAAGGAATCAAATCTTTCACCAAAAGTCATTACTTCTGAAGCATATTCTAATGGTGGAGCATCAATTAATATATAATCATAATAAGGGCCAATTAATGAATTTAAATAATCCATTTTAGGATTTGTTAATATTGCAATTGGAACTAAAGGTAATCTACCAGGAGGTAAGATTTGAAGAAGAGGCATATCTTCAATAGGTTGTAATATGATATCTTCAAATTTAATATCTGGTTCTTGAATTAAATTAACAAGTCCCTTCTTTGCTCTTGAATAACCAAACTTAGCTTCAATTGAAGGCATTCTAAAGTCTCCATCAACTAATAAAACTCTGCTTCCCATATTAGCAAGACATAACGCCATATTAGCTACTAAAGAACTCTTACCTTCACTTACATCACAAGAAGTAACTGTGATACTTCTATTTTTTCCAACTTCACCTGAATAAATAATGTTTGAAACAATTGCCATATATTTTTCACTTTCAAAAGCAATTGGATCTTCATAAACAGAAAGAGTTTGATATCCAGTCTGTTTTTCTTTTGAGGGATTAACAGTTTTATCTTTAACAAGAGGAATCCAACCTAATAAAGGAATCATTGAATTTTTTAATATTTTTCTTACTTGTTCAGTGGTTTTAATTGTATTATCAGCCATATCAACTACTAAAGCTAATAAGAAACCTAAAGCAGCTCCTAACAATATTGCAACAGCTAAAATTAACAAAGTATTTGGACTAACAGGTCTCTCTGATACTATAGCTTTATCAACTAATGTAACATTTCCACTTACTGCAGCTTCAACAAGTTTTACTTCTTCAAGCATTGTTCTCAATTGAACACCGATTTGTTGTAGTACTGTTACGTCTCTTTGTAACTCTGAAACTTTTCTTTCAATTATAGGTAATTGATCTAATTCACTATTAAATTGATTTGCTCTTTGATCTAAAACAGACAAACCTACATCACACATTTCACTAGTTAAAACAGCTTTTGCATATTCATTTAACAATGCAGAATCATAAACATCACCTGATTTATATGAATTCAATTGCTTATTTATATTATCAAGCATTCTCTTAGAAATTGATGAAAGAGTACTACTTAATTCACTAGTTCTAGAATCAATACCCTTGTTTGTATTTTGTGAAACTGTAGAATTATTTACTGCATCATACATTATTAACTCAGATTCACTTGCTTCATATTCTTGTCTTAATTTTTGGAAATCACTACTCTCAGTTAACCCTTTTACTGTAGGTAATACAATGTTTTTATCAAGGAAAGCAGAATAAACTGAATCAATTTTACTTCCAGCTTCAATCTTTTGTAATTTTAATGGTTCTTTTCTTAATTCATAATATGATATCTGATTTACTAAAAGAGAAGATTTTTCAGTTAACTGTAAAACTCCTGATTCTTCTTTATAATCACTTAACTTGTCTGAAGCCTCTTTTAATTCTTTTTCATTAATTGGAATCTGTTTCTCTAAAAATTCTCTCTGAGTAGTTTTTGAGTTTCTAGCAATACTAGTTAATAAATTATCATAACTTACTGATAAAGCATTAGCAAAATCTGCTGCAAACTGTGGGTTTTCATCAGTAACAGTGATTGAAACAAGTTTTGTATCTTTTACTGAAGATACAGAAATTTTATCACTATTGGGACCTACTTTATAAAATTCACTATAAGGAACTCCAACAGAATCTTTATATTGAGATAAATCAAGTAAATTTAATGCAGCATCGATATTTGCTCTACTTTTTATTAACTCAACTTCAGTAGATATTTTTGAGGAACTAGCACTCAAATTAGAAATCATCAAATCATCTAAGGATGATGAAGT
The DNA here is from genome assembly GCA_963678415.1 of Sphaerochaetaceae bacterium. Lineage (GTDB taxonomy): Bacteria > Spirochaetota > Spirochaetia > Sphaerochaetales > Sphaerochaetaceae > Pleomorphochaeta. Next base: position 1,493,535 of record OY782833.1, read on the forward strand.
AGTTATTGGTTCTACTAATACAGTAACTTTAGAAGAGTACTGTGGGATAACATATTGAAGATAAATTACAGCTGCAACTACAACTATAATCAATGTGGCTATAAACCAAGAGAATCTAGCTTTAAATATCTCCCATAACTCTGAAATACTAATTCCTTCTTCATTTATATCATTATTTTCGTTAAATTCCAAAATAAACTCCTAAATTAATTCCCGCTAAAGATTCCAACAGAAGTATCAATTATTGATACAACTGAGGCTACAATCGCAATAATTGAAGCAACTGTTGCAACATCAGTTCTATAAGTATCTTTCTTAACATTGATTGTTGCATCTGAAGGAATAACAGCATCAGTTGCTATTTTATTACCTTGAGAATCTGTAATACTAATTGTTTGTGTTGCATCTTGACTATAACCACCTGCTAATGAAATATAATATTCTAATTTTTTATTTGGTTCATATGCAAAAGCGCCTGCTCTTTCAACAGCTCCTTGTACATTTACAAACTTGTTATCAATTGGAATTATTATTCTATCACCAGCCATTAGCTTAACATTATCATTTATATTCTTAGTTAAATATGACAAAATATCAATATTTATTTTCTCATCATTCCTAATTAAATAAGCATGGGTTAAATCACTATTTACCATAAATCTTGATGAAATTGTTTCTAACATTTGCTCAAGTGTTTCACCTGGATAAAAATTATAAATTATTTTTCCTTGAGGCATAGTTAAAAGAGAAGTAGTAGTAGCATTATTAATATTTGTATCTTTAATTGCACCTTCAACACTTACACTACTTTTCTCAATTTTTATACTAGGAATAATAATTGTATCTAAATTTTTAATTTTTTGTGTACTATTTAATTTAATATTATCTTCTAAATAATTATTAGAAACTTCATCAAATCTGCTTAAATAAATATTATTTTTATCTGCTTTAGTTAATAAACCACCACAATAATAATTAATTATATTATTTAATGTTTCATTATCTTTTATTTGATAAGTTCCAGGTTTATAAACATTGCCAACTATATTTATTGTTTTATCAGCCTCTTTTAGAATTACGGTATCTCCGACTTTTAACAAAGGATTTTGATCTACAGCACCTTTTTTAAGAGCTAAATATAAATCATAATGAAATGTTTCACCTGCTTTATTCCTTATTTCAATATCTCTAGTATTAGCATTAAATGCAGCTATTTTAACCACATCACTTAAACGAGTTAATCCATTAACAGCAAAAGTTGTTGAAGAAATTACATCTCCAATTACATCAACAGAAAAAATTCCTAAAGATACTAAAGCCGCTTGAGGAGAAGAGAATGCATAATAAGTAGAAATATCATCTTTTATTTTTGAGACTAATTGAGATAAAGTCATACCAGTTGCATCTATAGAACCGACTAAAGGAATAGTTAATTCATAATTACTATCAACTTGCAAAATTCTTTGTTCAGTTGAATCCCCATCTAAATATTCAATTCTAAAAGTATCACCTGGAGTTATAGGATAATTTGAGTCACTAATTGCCCTCAATAAAAAAAGATTAGAATCATATTCTATCTCATTTGTATCTACTAAACCTAATTGCTCTGAAAAAGATTGTAGGCTTAAATCAAAATCATCTTCTATATCTATATTACTATATAGAGGAGAATTAATAACAAATCCAGAAACATCTTGTAAATCAGCTACTGAATATATATTTGCATTAAAAAATAAACTTAATATTAAAGATAAAATTATAATTTTCTTGTGGTTAAGGCGCACAATTGACTCCTTTTTTGCTATGATATTATATTGACTTATAAATTGCTAAAAGTCTAGTACCTTAATTTATTATATAATTTGTTTTCTACCTTAAATATATTAATCAACAATCCCTATAACAATTACTTCATAAAAAATTTCAAAAAAATAAGATACAAAAACTCTAACAAAAAAAAATCAAAAAAGTTGCTAAAAAATGGTAAAAAAAATTAAAAATATTTGATTTTTTTTATATATAACAATATTTTGGATTTTAGATTTATTATAAATTTCAAAATATAATTTTTGCAATAAAATTATTAAACATTTTTTACATCATACAACTTCTTTATTACATTCTAGTAATCAACAGTAAAAAAATTGTATCAAAAATTAATATTTGCTATACATAAAATAAGCAAAAATAATACAAATACATTTTACTTTTCCATTATTCTCTTTTAGTAAAATGGACTCAAAAACTACAAAAACAAAAACATATCTCCCATTTTACTTTTCAAAAACAACAAATCTGTTGCATCAGGCAAAAATTAATATATATTTTTTTATTTAATGTTGCCTTTTTATAAAAAATAAACAACAATGAGAAATAATACTACTTCAAAAAAAACTATATTAATAAAAGTTTTTTTGACAACAATAAAGTAGTACCCTATACTTAAATGTGATATTTATATCACAATTATTTCATTAGAGAAGGAGAAAAATAATGAAAAAATTAACTATTTTGTTGACTTGTGCTCTGTTTACACTCGCTCCTATTTTTGCTGGAGGGGAAGCCGAAACAACTGAAACTAGCAGTGATGCTCCATTAAAAGTTGGTGTTATTTACGTTTCAGCACCTGGCGACTTTGGTTATTCTTACATGCATGACCAAGGAACAATTGCTGCAGAAGAACATTTCGGTGATAAAATTGAAGTGATTAGAATGGAAAACATTGCTGAAAACGAAGAAAGCGAAAGAGCAATGGAATCCTTAATTGACGAAGGTTGTAAAATCATCTTTGCTAACTCATATAACTACCAACAATATATGCAAAATGTTGCTAAAGAACATTTAGATGTTTATTTTGAACATTGTTCTGGTTATTTAGATAACGAAAACATGTCAAACTATTTTGGTCGTATGTATCAAATGCGTTACCTTTCAGGTATCATCGCTGGTACAATGAGTGAATCAGGCCATATTGGTTTTGTTGGCGCATATAACACTCCTGAAGTAGTTCGTGGTATTAACGCTTTCACACTTGGTGTAAAGAGTATTAATCCTGATGCTACAGTTACTGTTGTTTGGACAAATACATGGTTTGACCCTTCTAAAGAAAGACAAGCTGCTGAATCATTGTTAGATGGTGGTTGTGATGTTATTGCTCAACACCAAGATACAACAGAACCAGCAAAAGCTGCTGTTGCTAGAGGTAAATATGCAATTGGTTACAATGCTGACTTTATGTCATTAACAGGTAGCGACCATGTTCTAGTATCACCAATGTGGAACTGGGGAAATTACATGATTCCTGAAATTCAAAAAGTATTAGACGGAACATGGAAATCTCAATCATATTGGGGTGGTTTAGAAGATGAAATGATTCACCTATCTCCAATTTCTGACTTAGTTCCTGCTGATACAGTTGCTAACGTTGAAGCTATTGAAGATCAAATGAGAGACGGAACTTTTGATGTATTCTGGGGTAAATTAACTGACAACGATGGTACAGTAAGACAAAACGCTGGAGAAAAAATGAGCGATGGCGATATGTTAACAATGGATTGGTTCGTTGACGGAGTTATCGGTTCAGCTAAATAATACTGAACAACCATAAGTATTTGGTTAATGGGGGTAGGATTATCTTCTACCCCTATTTTTAAAAAGATTTATTAAAAATTGTATAGGGATTATCAAAATGGAAAGACCTCTCGTAGTTGAGATGAAAAATATTACTAAGCGTTTCCCTGGAGTAATCGCAAATGAAGATGTTAACTTACAACTTCACAAAGGAGAAGTATTAGCACTACTTGGCGAAAATGGGGCTGGGAAAAGCACATTGATGAATATGCTAGTTGGATTATATAGACCAGATGAGGGAGAGATCTATGTAAATGGCAAGCATGTAGTAATCAATTCACCTCAAGATTCTATGGCCCTAGGAATTGGTATGATACACCAAGAATTCATGTTAGTAGGTAATTTAACTGTTGCAGAAAACATTATCCTTGGTTTAAAAGACTTACCAACGGTACCTCCAATTTCTGAAATAAATGAAAAAATTATTGAATTAAGTAAAAAATATGATTTAAAAGTTGACCCAACTAAATTAATCGAAACACTTACAGTTGGAGAACAACAAAGAGTTGAAATTTTAAAATTATTATATCGCGGTGCTGATATTTTAATTCTAGATGAACCAACAGCTGTTTTAACTCCAAAAGAATCAAAAGAATTAAATAAAATTCTTAAAAAAATGTTAAGTGAAGGAAAGAGTGCTATCTTTATCACTCACAAAATGATTGAAGTATTAGAATTCTCTGAAACATTAATGGTTTTAAGAAAAGGAAAATGTGTTGGAGTAAAACCAACTTCTTCAATTAAAGAACTTTCTGAAATTGCTAATTTAATGGTTGGAAGACCTGTTTTATTTGAATTAAATAAATCACCTTTCAAACCAGGAAAAGTTAGAATTGAACTTAAAAATGTAAGTGTAAACTCTAAAACTCATGCAAGAAAAACTCTAGATGATATTTCTTTCTCAATTCGTGAAGGTGAGATTTTAGGTGTAGCTGGTGTTGCTGGTAATGGACAACAACCATTAAGTGAAGTAATTACTGGTTTATTAAAAATTGATTCTGGAACAATTACAATTGATGGAAAAGACTATACCAATAAGACACCATTACAAATTATTAAATCTGGAGTAAGTCATATTCCTGCTGATAGAGGAAGAATGGGTATTGTTGGTGATATGAGTGTTGGAGAGAACTTAAGTATGAAAAAATATCGTACTGAAGAATTATCTCATCATCATATGATTAATAAGTCAAAAGTTCGTCAATTTGCTTCTAGATTAATTCAAAAATTTGTTATTAAAACTCCAAATCAATACACTAGTGCAAAATTCTTATCAGGTGGAAACATTCAAAAAACTATTTTAGCAAGAGAAATTAACTCTTGTAGAGGTATTTTAATTGCTGTTTACCCTTCAAGAGGCCTTGATGTTGGTGCAATTGAATCAGTTAGACAGAATATTATAGCTCAAAGAGATAAAGGTTCTGCAATCTTATTAGTAAGTGAAGAACTTGATGAACTAAAAACAGTCTGTGATAGAATTGCAGTTATGTTTGAAGGTAAAATTATGGATATAATGGATGCTCAAAATGCTGCTACTGAAGAAATTGGTCTTCTAATGGCTGGGGTAAAAAGGAGTTAAGAGATGCGATTCGTAATTGAAAAAAGAAATGAAAAATCAAAAAAAATGCAAATCCTAATTCCGCTTTATTCTTTATTAATATCAGCAGTTTTAGGGGCAATTGTTTTATTATTATCTAATGCAAATCCACTTGCAACATATAGAGCTATTTTTAAAGGGGCTTTTGGATCTAATACAAAAATTCAATATACCTTAGTAAAAATGGTTCCTTTATTAATGTGTGGTTTAGCAGTAGGTATAGCTTTTAGATTAAGATTCTGGAATATTGGTGCTGAAGGCCAATATGTTATGGGTGTAATTGGTATTACTTGGGTAATGCAGTTTTGGACTTGGTTACCTGGTGCTTTATTATTACCTATTGGATTATTAATGGCAATTATCTTTGGTGGTTTATGGGGAGGTATTCCAGGAGCTCTAAAAGCTCAATGGAAAGTTGATGAAACCTTAACTACATTGATGATGAACTATATTGCTATTGGTATTGCTGAATATCTTTATATTTCAGCTTGGAAAGCTCCAAAAAGTAATATGGGTACAGTAAAATATCCTGAAGTTGCTTGGATTCAAAGATGTTGGGGAAAAGTACACTATGGTATTTTTATTGCACTAATTTTAGTAGTAATTTTATATTTCATTCTTTACAAAACTCGTTGGGGTTTTGAATTGAACATGATTGGTAAAAATAGCGAAGCTGCTAGATGCCAAGGGGTTTCAATTAAAAAGAATATTATTATAGCAATGATTTTCTCAGGTGCAATTGCTGGTTTAGCTGGTGGAATTGATTCTGCTGCTGTAACTCACTGTTTAACAAAAGGTGTAAATAGTGGATACGGTTTTACTGGAATTATAGTTGCATGGATGAGTGGATTAAATCCATTTGTTTCAGTTGTGGTTGCTCTTTTCTTAGCCGCACTGCAAACCGGATCAGATGCTTTACAAATCACAATGAAATTACCATCAGCTATGGGTGAAGTATTACAAGGATTAATTTTAATTCCTTTATTAGCTGGTAGTATTTTTATTGACCATAGAATTAAACCTGCTGCTAAAGTTAAGGAGGATAAATAATGAATACAATTGATTTAATAACAAAATTATTAGCTGCAACTTTAGCAATGGGAACTAGTTTAACTTATGCGACTTTAGGCGAAGTATTTACTGAAAAATCTGGTGTTCTAAACTTAGGACTAGAAGGAACTATGTTAATGGGTGCTCTTTCAGGTTTTGCAATGACATACCACACAGGAAGTTTGTTCTTAGGTATTCTATTTGCAATGATTGCTGGTGCAGTATTTAGCTTAATGCATGCCTTCTTAACTATTTCTCTTAGATCAAATCAAGTTGTAACGGGATTATCCATTACCATGTTTGGAACAGGATTAGCTAACTTCTTAGGAAAAAGATTAGGCCCAGTAGAAAACAGCCTAAACTTAGTTGGATTAAACCTCCCAAAAACATTTAATAATATACAAATTCCTGTACTAAATAAGATACCAATTATTGGCGCATTTTTTAATGTTTCAATTTTAACTTACTGTTTATATATTTTACTACCATTAGCCTGGTATTTTATGTACAAAACAAAATATGGGTTATCTTTAAGAAGTGTTGGAGAAGCTCCGAGAACTGCTGCAGCAATGGGTATTAATGTAAATAAGACCCGCTATATTTATACTGTTTTTGGTGGTACTTTTGCTGGTATTGGTGGAGCTGCTTTATCATTAAGCTTTACTCCATCTTGGAATGATAGCATGACTGGTGGTATTGGTTGGATTGCAATTGCTTTAGTAATTTTCTCAGCTTGGAATCCTGCAAGAGTAGCTATTGGTACTTTAGTTTTTGGTGGAATTACAAGTTTGCAATTCTTTTTACAAGCTGCAGGGTTCAAGATGATAATTCCTGCTCAATTCTTAGCTATTGCACCATATTTTATCACTATTGTGACATTAATTATTATGACAATAAATAGCATAAAATCAAAAGGAAGTTTTGCTTCCCCTTCTGCTTTAGGTACGCCATTTGCTATCGATGAAAAATAGCAGTAGTATTTTTTAGCAATAATCTCCTCAAATTTGAGGAGATTTTTTATTATCTATTTACTAAAATTTCATCAATCATTATTTTATTTATATGTCCTCAATAAAAAAAACAAATGCAATGAGAATTCTTGAAAAAGAAAATATAAATTATGATTTAAAAGAATATGAAGTTGATGAAAATAATTTAGATGCTATTCATGTTGCTAGAAATGCTAATATAGACTTAGATTTAGTTTATAAAACAATTGTCATGATAAATGACAACAAAGAAATATTTGTTTTTTGTTTACCCGCAGAATTTGATATTAGTTTAAAAAAAGCAAAAGCAATTACAAAATCTAACAAACTAGATTTAGTTAAACTATCTGATTTAAAGAAAACAACTGGATACATTAGAGGGGGCTGTTCCCCTATTGGAATGATAAAAAAATATCCAACATTCATCTCCGAATTTGCAGAAATGGAAGAAAAAATTTACATAAGTGCGGGAATAAGAGGATTGCAAATAATTATCAATCCTCAAGATCTAGCTAAATGTGTAAATGCTACTTTCGAAAATTTTATACAATAAAACCTCCTAAATATAATTTAAGAGGCTTGTTTATAATTGATATTACTAAAATCTATTTTACTAAAGCAATAGCTTCGATTTCAACCAAAACATCTTTTGGTAATTTAGCAACTTGAACAGCTGAACGAGCAGGTTTGATTCCTTTATCAAAGAACTGAGCATAAACTTCATTCATTGCTGCAAAATCATCCATATTCTTTAAAAATACTGTAGTTTTTACTACATGTTCCATATCACTACCACCAGCTTCAATTACAGCTTTTAGGTTTTTTAAAGATTGCGTTGCTTGTTCTTTTATTCCACCAACTATTTCACCAGTTTTTGGATCTGCTGGAATTTGACCTGAAGAATAAACAAAAGGACCAACAGTAATACCTTGGCTATATGGGCCAATAGCTGAAGGTGCATCACTTGTAGATATTTCAACTTTTTTTAGGTTATCCATAATAATCTCCTATATTATTGATTTATTTATAAAAATATTCAAATATTATTTTCATTATACGATGTATGATAATATATCTTTAGGTGTTGTAGCAAGTCCTATCATAGAAGATTCAATTTTTGTTTCTTCATTAAATCCAAAACCATAACTAACCGCTAAAAAATCCACATCAGCTTCTACAGCTGCAGTTTCATCATGATATGTATCACCAATTAAAACAGCATCCTTTTTATCAACATTAAAATGTTCAACTATTTCATTTAAAATTTCTGCTTTATATTTTGTACCTTCAATATTTGTTCCATCTATATATTCAAAATAGCCATCAAGCTTTAAATATTTTAACATAGTGAAAACAACTTCACGATATTTCATAGTAGCTACAGCTAAAATATATCCTTTAGCTTTTAACTCTTTTAAAACCTCTTCTACACCCTCAAAAACTTCAACTTCGTATTGTCCTTTTTCAATATATCTTTGACGATATATATCGCAAGCTTTTTCCATTAATTCATCAGGGAGATTAAAGGTTAATTTAAAACAGTCTTTTAGGGGAGGTCCAATAAACTTATTTAATTGTTCTAAATCAGTTTCCTCTTTCAAACCCATTTGTTTTACTGACCAGTTTGCAGTATTATAGATTCCAGATGAAGAATCCACTAAAGTGCCGTCAAAATCAAAAATTATTAGTTTGTAATTACTCATTTTACCTCTTTTTATTATTAAAAAATTTTATTTTTCTTATACCAATCATTTAACTTAGAATTCGTTGCTAACAAATCTAATCTTCCGGTTGCTTCATTTGTCTTATAAATTAGAGAGCCACCAGCTTCTTCTAAAATTATTTTTCCTGCAGCAAAATCATAATAACCTAAACATAGTTCGTAATAACTATCAATAGACCCACTAGCTATATAAGATAATTCTAATGCACAAGATCCATAAGATCTTAAATCACTTGAACTATTTCCAATTAAAATGAATTTCTCCATATAATCAGAATATAAATCTTTATATCTATGAGGAGGAACACATACGTTTATTGAATATTTAAAATCATCTATATTAGATACTTTTATTTCTTTACCGTTTTTAAAAGCTCCACCATCTTTACTAGCATAAAAAAGAGCCTCTAAACTTGGAGCATAAATAACTCCAACTAAAGGCTTTCCTTCTTCTTTTTCATAAGCGATACTAACTGCCCAGTTAGATAGGTTTCTAAAATAATTTGTTGTCCCATCAATAGGGTCAACAACCCACCTACCTTCACCATCTACGGAATCACTTTCTTCACCAAAAAAGCCATCTTTTGGATATTTAGCTTTTATCGAATCAAATATCAATTGTTCTGTTTCTTTATCTGCTGTAGTTACAAAATCATTCAAGCCTTTTTGAGATATATGAAAATCTTGATTTTGTCTTTTATTTAAAGCAAATTGGCCTGCTTTTAAAGCAAGCTCTTTGGCAAATTCTAATCTTTGTGACAAACTATCTTCTAGCATTTTATTTTTTATTCCTTATAATTCTATTGCCTGTTGAAACAACAAATTTCCAATCTGCAGGTGCAAAACTGTCTTTTGTAATTACAATTTGTTCAACATCATTTAATATTTTATTATTATCATATTTTAAAATTAGAGCATTCCAATGATCCTTTTCTTGAGAATACATAACAGCCCCTAAATTAGTTCTTCTTTCCCACAACTTTAATTTATCTTTATTGTCCAAAGCTAAAACTAGAGTTAAATCATACCCTGGAATAGTAAACATTTTTTCACGCTTATCAATTTGTTGTTGTTCTAAAGTTTGATTAATTAAATAATCAATACTCTGTAATAAATCTAAATCACTTTCCTTACAAATATCAAAGAAAGAGCTGGTTTCTTCATGAACTAAAGAAATAATTTCATATACTCTTTTTGGAAAAAGTTCATCCAGAGTACTAAATTTAGTTTCATAAATCCTCTTTTCATCAATAGACTTATAATCATTCAAATCGACATTGATACATTCTTTTTTTAGTTCATCAACTTTATCTGGTTCTTCTAATTCATCTGGTTCTTCTAATTCATCAGGTTCTTCTAATTCATCAGGTTCTTCTATTTCATCAGGTTCTTCTATTTCATCAGGTTCTTCTATTTCATCAGGTTCATCAAAGTCTTCTGGTTCTTCAAAGTCTTCTGGTTTTTCAAAGTTTTCTGGTTCTTCAAAGTCTTCTGGTTCTTCAAAGTTTTCTGGTTCTTCAAAGTTTTCTGGTTCTTCAAAATCTTCTGATTCTTCAAAATCATCTGGTTCATCAAAGTCTTCTGGTTCTTCAAAGTCTTCTGGTTCATCAAAGTCTTCTGTTTCATCAAAGTCTTCTATTTCTTCAAAGTCTTCTATTTTATCAAAATCTTCTTGTTCATCAAAATCTTCTAATTCTTCAAAATTCTCTTCTTCATCAGTTGATAAACCATAATTTTCTAAATCATTTTCATCTTGATCTATTTTATCTAATTCTTGAGTTATAGAATCAACAAAATTATTATCTACAATATTTTTTTCAGCATTTTCATCATCTTCTATAAGATCATCATCCTCTTGAGATAAAGGATCTTTTCCTTGAGCAACATTATTTAACACATCAAAGAATGAAAAACTAGATTTATTTCTTGGAATACCTTTTTCAACATTATCACCAAACTTTTTCTCTTCAGAACGATTGTCATTTTCAATTGTTAAAGAATCTTCTTTAGTTTCTTGTTTTTCATGTTGTTCTTCTTGAGATTCTTGACGTCCTAAAGGATCCTTTCCTTGTGCTACATTGTTTAATAGATCAAAAAATGAAAATCCACTTTGGGCATCTTTCTTTTTCTTGGATTCTTCTTCTGCTGCTAATTCTTCCTCTGCTATTTCATCCATTAAATCATCTATCTCAAAGGATTCATCCAAGTCCTCTTGGTCCTCTTGGTCTTCTTGGTCTTCTTGTTGATCTTCTTGTTGTTCTTCTTGTTCTTCTAAGTGATCTTGTAGCTCTAAATCATTTAAAGTATTTATTTCTTCATATTTACTTAATTGCTCATAACCAACATTTAAAATTTCTTCTTCATCACTTTCATATTTTTTATCAGAAAATTGCTCTTCTAAGGATTCTTTTAATTCAACATAATCATCTAGAGATTCTTCATTCTCTAGTTCCTGATCTTCATCAGCAATTTCATCCATTAAATCAGCTTCATCAAAATCCACTTCATCTAAAACATTATTTTCTGCCTCAATAGCTAAAGCAGCTTCACTTTTATCCATATTAGCTTCTTCTTTCTCAGTTAATTTTTCATGATGATGGTCATGAGAGTCTTCATTTGCTTCTATTTCAGAAAGATTAAATATAAGTTTTTTGAAATCAACAATTTTTGAAAAATCATCCATCAAAGTTACTACATAAGAAAGTCGAACTTTATATAAATTATCTTCTACAAGAATATCATCTTCTAATTCATCATCATCCATAACTAAAATAATTGGATCAGAAATTTTATCAAAATCTAAAACACTAGAATTAAAACAATGAATAGCATTTTCTGTTAACTCAATTTCTTTAATTGGGTTCAATGGAATTATATATCCATGAGCCTTAGGTACTTGTAAATAGACTTTATTTTTATCATTTTCAAAAAAGGTGGTAAAAACTGTATTCTCAAATTTATAATTCAAAGTATAACCAAGTTTACTAAAAACTCCTGCAAAAATAGAAAAAGGCAACATTGCAGTTTTTCTTTTTTCATTAGATTCCCAAAACTCTCTATATGAAGGATTATTATTTAATACTGCTTTTTTTATCGCTGCATAAGTTCTATCAATTGCAAACATTCCATCAAATATAAAAGCTCTATTTCTAATTTTAATAAAAATTGAATCATCCAATCCTGCACTTTCACTTAACCAGCAATAATTCTCTGAATTTACAGTGCCTGCAGTTACAGATAATAAATCAATATCATGTTGAGATAAATTAGTTAATTTGTTAGCAAAAAATAAGTCATATCCTTCACTTTTATATCTAATATCATCAAACCAACTTTGCCAATTTTCTTCACTGATAATTCTTTTTAATAAATCCTTATCACTTTCAGTATTCCCGGCATCTCTATGTTTTTGAATTTTTTCTTGAGTTTTATCTGAAAAAATAGTTACTTCTTGATCTAATAACTCCATTGCTTTAAATCCATTATAAGTAACAATTTTAATAGCTTCTAAAATTCCTTCTAAATCAGAATCAAACGTCTTTGATATTTCATCAACAAAAGGAAGTAATAAACATTTTAACTCTAAAATTTTATCATTTAATTTTTCATATTCGATAGGTAAAGGTTTTATATATTTATGATAAATTGATTGAATTTCTGCTCTATCTTTAGGTTTTTCTATTTCATGTAAAATATAATTATCTAAATATTTTATTGTATGAGATTCTAGTTGACTATATATTTTTTTCAATTTGTTTTTATCAAAATTTGATACATCTTGATTCTCTGAAAATTTATTAGGATTTGTTGCAATCCATTTAATTAAAAATCTCATCAAACCATAAATATTAGCTTGAACATCTTTTCTTTCTTGATTTTTACTTACTATTTCATCAACATAAATTGCTATAGATTTTAAGACTACTAAAGGGTCATATTTCTCAATAATATTTAATATAGAATATATATCAGCTTCTATTAATCTTGAAGCTTCTTTTAAATTCTTTTCTATCTTTTCTTTTGAAATATTAGCTTTTTCTAAATCCCAATTATCATAATTCATATAACCCAACTCCTAAACTCCCCAAATTATAACATTTTTTAAATTCAAAACAACCCAAATTTTATATATAATTTAGATCTAATGTTCTATTTTTTCATTCAAAGGTTTATGGAAAATAATTCCTGTAAATACTGCTACTAAACCTATTATACAATAGAAGATAAATAAAGTCTTAAAACCATAATTAGAAACCAAAACTCCACCAATTGTAGAACCTAAAACTGCTGGCAATCCTGTTGATAAGGCATAATATAAACTAATTCCTACCCCTACTTTATCATTTCTAACATGTTGATTGATAAATACAATAGCAGCAGGATGGAAAGCGCCAAAACAAAGTCCATGTAAAGTTTGTGCTAGTAATAAAAATTTAACACTAGGTAAAAAAGCATAAATTAAAACACGTAAAGAGATTGCTAAACTACCTAACATTAATAGATACAAAGGTTTAACTTTTTTTACTTGCAATAAATAGCCACTATATAGCATTACAAAAAATTCAGCTAAGGTTGCAATTAGGTTTAAAGTAGTTAAATCTGTATAACCAACTTCTTTAATTGAATATAAAGATAAAAAGGAATATGTTCCGGATAAAGAAAATCTACTTAACCCAATAACAATTAATCCAATAATTAGTCCTTTGTTATACCATTTATCTTCTACATCTTCACTACCATCATCTTTTATAGGTTTTTTATAGTTAATCACTATTGGCTCTTGTTTTGGAACAAAGATCATAGTAAATACAGAAAGCAAACAAATGACTATAAACCAAAATCCAATACTTGTATTTGAATCAATATTTGGCTTTTTTATAAAAGACAATATTGCAGACACTACAGCATATCCCATTGTACCTGCAGCTCTAATCTTTGTATATTTTGAGCTATCACCTTTTACTGCTAAATTACCAATAGAATCTAAACCTGGAGCAACAGCTCTAAAGAAAAATCCGGTAACGGTAATTAACAATATAACAGAGAGATAGCTATGAGCGAACGCGAGCAAATAAAAAGTAATACTACCGATAATTAACGATAATATTACCATTTCTTTATATAAATTCTTTTTATTAGCCAAATATCCTACTAATAAAGGCCCTAAGATTCCAAAGCCTTCAAAACAAGCGATGAAGACTCCAACCGCCTTAAATCCAAAACCTAAATTATCTAACATAACTTGCAGGTAAGGATTAACAATTACAAAAGTTGCATTAACAAAAAAATACGCAAGATAGTAAATCATAAATGCATTGTATGCATAACTTAAAACTTAAACAACAATCAATCATTAAAATTTGAATTATTTATAGTAAATTTTTTCAACAAATTAAGTAATTTATTTACTTTTAAATTCTAAAATAGTATTATTTATAAAACTATTTCCGAATAAGGATTAATTAATGGAAGTTAAAATTATTGGTATAACTGGTGGCTCTGGTTCTGGCAAGTCCACTATTGTAAGAAAAATAAGCGAAGTTTGTTCTGATTTCGTCTTTATTCCTCAAGATAATTATTATAAAAGTGCTACCTTTATTAATAATGAAAATATTACTGCTTTTAACTTCGACCATCCTGATGCTTTTGACATGGAATTATTATATGAACATTTACAAGCTCTAAAACGTGGTGAAGCAATTGATATGCCAGAATATGACTTTGTTCACCATAGAAGGAATGATGAAACCTTACGTGTAGAACCAAAAAAACTTGTAATAATTGAAGGGCTAATGGTTCTTTATGATAAAGCTATAAGAGATATATTAGATTTAAAATTATATGTTGATACTCCAGATGATATTAGATTTATTAGAAGATTAAAAAGAGACATTGCTGAAAGAGGTAGAACTGTTGATAGTGTAATAAATCAATATCTTGAAGTTGTAAGACCAGGTTTTTATAACTTTATTTTCCCAACCATGCAATATGCTGACTTAATTATACCTGAAGGTGGTCACAATGAAATTGCCTTATCAGTACTAATACCTTTTATTCATTCATTGACTAGTGAATAAAAAACAAAATCCAAAGTTTTTAAACTTTGGATTTATTTTAATATATAAATTTTAAAATTTAATTTAAGATAAATATTTTTCTTTGTAGGCTATTAAGCCTTCTTCTAGACAAATTAAAGCTCTAGCTAAATCATCTGTATTTAATACATATGCTAATCTTGCTTGTTTTTTACCAATTTTTGGAGTTACATAAAAATCTTCAGCAGGAGCTATCATTACAGTTTCATTTTCATAACTAAATTCACTTAGCATGAAAATTGCAAACTTTTCTGCATCATCTACAGGAAGCTCTGCAACCATATAGAAAGCACCTTTTGGAGTTGTTGAAATAACACCATCTATTTTTTGTAAACCAGCACTTAAAAAGTCTCTTCTTTTTTTATACTCATTCTTAACATTATCTAGATAAGAAGAATCTGTACTGAGAGCAGCTAGTGCTGCAACTTGTTCAATATCAGGAGGACATAATCTAGCTTGTGATAATTTCAATATATTTGCTTTAAATTCTTCATTTTTAGTTACCACAGCACCAATTCTTGATCCACACATACTATATCTTTTAGAAAAAGAATCAATACAAACAATTCTATCTTCATAGTCTTTATAATTTAAAACGCTATAGAATTGATCTTCATAACAGAACTCTCTGTATACTTCATCTACAATCAAAAAAATGTCTGCTCTTTTACACAAGTCTAAAATAGTTAACATTTCTTCTTTTGAATAAATATGACCAGTAGGATTATTAGGAGAACATAATAAAATTGCACCAGTTTTTCTAGTAATTCTTCTTTCAAATTCTTCGATTGGAGGCAATGAAAAACCATCTTCAATTCTACTAGTAATTGGAACTAAATCAACCATAGCTGTTCTTGCAAAACTTGTAACATTAGTATAATAAGGTTCGGGAATAATTATTTCATCATAAGGATCACATAAAGTCATAAAAGCAAATTGTAAAGCTTCTGAACCTCCAGTAGTGATCAAAACATCATCAACATCAATATCAACATCAATAGTTTTATAGTAATTAACTACTCCTTCTCTTAATTCATATAATCCTTCACTAGGACCATAAGGAATATAAGGTTTTGAATAATTTCTTACAGCATCTAAAGCTTCTTTTGGTGAATTAATATCAGGTTGACCTATATTTAAATGATGAACTTTTACTCCTTTTTGGGCGGCCGCGACAGCATACTGAGATAATCTTCTAATTGGCGAACATTGAAATCCAGAAATTCTGCGGGACATTTGCATAACGGGCTCCTTAATTTAATTATTATTTAATTATATAGTTTTGATTTAAGAAATATATAATATATTGTTATAAAACTCAACAAAAAAACAAATCCTCAATTAAAAAAAATCTTCACATTTAGGTAATCCTAATTTTTTATAAAAATAATTTTAATTTAGCATAAATTTTCTTTCTTTTTTCTCTTAATTCGTTTTATTACAACCTTTTTTTTATTTACTTCTTACTATTTTTTATCTATTTTTATAAACAAAAAAACACTCTTTCAACAAAACGCCAAAAGAGTGGATTATTATTTATTTATAAAATTTAATCTTTAATTTTTTCACTCTTAATACTCTTCTCATTAGCCCCCGCGGCTTGTTGAGAATCAATAAGTTTTTGAATGAATCTTCTATTATCCAATAAAGGACTGATAGATCTACCATGATGTAATCTACTAATTGTTCTTGCAAATAATTCTGAAATATCAGCTTGGACAAACCAAGGTTTATCTAATAAATCATGACCATGTGTAACAGAATTTGTACCAATAATTCTGTAGAAAACACCTTCTTTATATGCTTTATCAAAGTTTTCTATACCACCACCATTAAAGAAAGGTAATGAAATCATACAAATAATTTTTTTTGCACCACGTCTCATTAGTTCTCTCATAGCGGTAATCATAGTACCACCGGTAGCAATCATATCATCAGCCATCAACACAGTTTTGCCTTCAACATCACCTAATAAGTTGATATTTTTGATATTTGTATGATTTGCATCTGTACTAACTATTGAGTAATCTCTTTCTTTATATAAAACAGCTAAAGGTCTATGTAGAGATTGTGCATAGAATTTATTTCTAGAAATAGCTCCAGTATCAGGAGATACTACAACAATATCAGGATCATTTAGATCAACTAATCTACTTAAAGCTATTAAGGTTTGATAGGAACCATGTAGGTTCTCTAAATGAGTTTTCATGAAACTATTTTCAATTTCTCTTGAGTGAATGTCTAAAGTAATGATTCTTTCAACATCTAACATATCACAAATATGAGAGAAAAGACTTGCAGTTAAAGCTTCCCTACTATTCTTTTTATGTTGTCTAGAATATGGGAAAGTAGGTAATACTAAAGTAATAGATGAAGCTCCAGCTAATTTAAGTGCATGTGTTGTTGTCAACAAGAACATTAAATGGTCATTAACACTTAGTCTTACAGGTTCATTAGCTCCATTAACTTTAATCAATTCCATATTAGATAAATCATAAATAAAGAAGATTCTTAAGCCTCTAACAGGATCGAGAATTTCAGCCTTCTCTTCGCCATTTGCAAATCTAGTATATTTAGCTCTAATAGTGAAATCCGGACACTGAAATTGTGTTGGACACTTCCTTCTAGGAATCTTCTTACTATTCATATCATCAATCAAGGTGACCATCTGTAAGATTTGTTCCTCACTCATATCATGTCGTTTTGCAAGTGCACCAGATAATTTATTATATCTTTCCTTATATAATCGGCGCAAATGTTTAACGACTTTGCTTGTAAAATATTCACTACCCGGGCCAGCAATAACACCGAGTTTGTGGGGTTTAATGATGCTCATAACTTTAGAATACTATAATTAATTATAATTTTTCAATTACAAATAATAATAAATTAATAATATTTATACTTAGATATTCACAACTTCAATGTTTTTATCACAAAGTTGTTTATATGCAGCTTTAAATTTTGCTAATTTATCGCTATTATCTGCAAATAAAAGCTTTAATTCAGTAAAATCTTCCTCCAAACATAAATTATTTGTAGTTCCAATACTTGTTCTATTTTTTATAGTTTCATATGGATCGTACTTTTTAACTGTATTTAAATTCA
The DNA here is from genome assembly GCA_963678415.1 of Sphaerochaetaceae bacterium. Lineage (GTDB taxonomy): Bacteria > Spirochaetota > Spirochaetia > Sphaerochaetales > Sphaerochaetaceae > Pleomorphochaeta. The sequence goes on from OY782833.1 coordinate 1,511,727, forward strand.
TTCCGACTGTTTTATAAGTATCTCTAAAGTTTTCACCTTTTTTAACTCTTTCTAAAACTTCATCTGTAGCATATAGCTCACTAACACAAGCATTTGCTAAATTATCTTTATTTACTGCAACCTTATCTATCATTCTAGACATAATTGCAACTAAGGACCAAGTAGCTTTTGCACCAACTAATAATGGTTCTTTTGTATCTTGAAAGTCTCTATTATAACCTGAAGGCAATGATCTTATTATAGATTTAACTCTAAATGCAGTACTACTTACAACAGCAGATCTACTTCTAGCCAATTCAAGTCCATCAGGATTTTTCTTTTGTGGCATAATTGAACTTCCTGTACACAATTCTTTTGGTAAAGAAAAATATCCAAATTCAGGAAGAGTAAATAATATTAAATCTTGAGCTAATTTACTACAAGTAAGTGCTACATAATCGCATAAATCTAATAACATTGCTTCAAACTTACCTCTAGAATTATTTGCATAAAGAACATTTTTTTGAACTTTTTCAAATCCCATTTGATTTGCAGTAAAAGCTCTATCTAAATCTAAAGGAACACCATAAGAAGCTGCTGAACCTAAAGGAGATTGGTCCAAAATAGAAATAAATGAATTTATTCTCTTTGCTTCATCTAAATATTCTTCAGCAAAAGAGGCTGCCCAAAGTCCAACAGAAGATGGCATTGCTATTTGCATATGTGTTCTTCCTGGCATTGGGATATCTTTATATTTGTCGCTAAATTCTAATAAAGCTTGAGCTAATTCAGCTGTTTCAATTGATAATTTAGTAGCAAACTCTCTCATCCAAAGTCTCAAAGCTGTTTGAACTTGGTCATTTCTACTTCTACCTGTATGTATTTTCTTACCTACATCCCCATATTGAGTGGTAATATAAGACTCTATTGCAGTATGACAATCTTCATTTTCTTTAGTAATTTGAAAATTATTTTGATTTTTTAAATCAATAATTTCTTTCAATCCTTTTTCTGCTTTTTTTAGTTCCTCATCACTTAAAATATTTATTTTATTTAAGCCTCTTGCATGAGCTATTGATGCTAATGCATCACTAATTACTAAATCTTGATCCAAGATATAATCATTTGAAACAGTAAAATCTTCCATTAAAGAATCTAAAGAATATTCTTTTTGCCACAACTTTGCCATAATAAGTCCTTCATTTTTTTTCTTTGATTTTAAAGATTTTTCTTTTTTCAAGCAATATAAAAAAAATCTTAATACTATAATATATGAAAAAAATGTTTTATTTCTTTACAATTTTTTATTTATTACTATTTTTTTTCACTGCTTGTGATACAAAAATAATAAAATCATATAATCTTTTAACATCTATTGATTCTACACCACCTAAACTAAAATATATAGAAAGTAATAGTCCATATTCAGTTGAAATTGTTTTTGATGAAGTTTTATCTTCAAAGGAAAACATAAAAATATCTTTCAATAATACTGATGTAGATAATTTTATAATCAAAAACAATAAAATAACTTATTATAGAAAAGATAAATTAATTCCTGGTGAAAAGTACTTAATAAAAATAAAAGCTGAAGATTTAAATGGAAATTCGACATTTATCAACTCCTATGTTTATACAAAAAATAACAACAGAGCAAATTTATTAATAAGCGAAGTATCAACAAAAGGAACTTCTGCTAATTGCGATAAAGTAGAATTGGTTGTAACAAAGAGTGGTTCTTTAGCTGGCATTGTTGTATCTGATGGATTTAATGATAATTATAACGATAGATATATATTCCCTGATATATATGTTAATGAAGGAGAATTCATTGTAATAGCCTTTAAAGAGACTCAAGAATCTGATGTTTTTATAAGTGAAAATAAAAACGGGTTAAGTTCTAATAATGGATGTATTTTAATATTAGAAGATCCTTCTTTTAATTCACCAGTAATTGATTGCTTAATATATTCAAATAAAATTAGTCCAAATTGTGAAGGTTTTGCTAGTGAAGATGTTTTAAATACTGCAAAAACTCTAGCGAGTATAGGACTTTGGGAAAATATATTTCCTTTATCCCAAGCTGCTGTTGATACTACTTTTGAAACCTCAACAAGAACTATTAATAGAAAGTTCAAAAATTTTTATTTTATAGATACTGATAGCTGTGAAGATTTTTATACAACAGTAACTCGAGGAGATACTTTTGGATATGAAAACAATAAAGAAGAATATATTAATTAGTTATTCTTTGATATTTGTAATCAAAATTATCAGAATGAATCAATGAATTATCTTTTAATAAGAAAAACCCACTATATCCATCAAAATGTTTTAATAATTCTAAGGCTCTATCACTCCCCAATAAAAAACAAGTTGTAGATAAACAATCACAAATTAAAGATTGTTTGCCTATTATTGTTGAACTTATTATATCACTATCACTTGGATAAAGAGTATCAGGATCTAAAATATGATGATATTTTACGCCATCTTGATAAAAATATCTTTCATAAGTACCAGAGGTAACTATAGATACATCATCTACATCTAATGCTGCAAATATTTCTTCTTTATTATTAGGATCTTGAAGACCAATAGTCCAAAGACTATCATCAGATTTTTGGCCAATGACATCCACATTTCCGCCTAGATTAATAATACCTTTATTAATATTTTCACTTTTTAAATATTCAACAAGTTTATCAGCAGCATAACCTTTACCTAATGCTCCAAAATCTATTTGCATATTTTGTGGTATTTCTACTGTTAAAGTATCTTCATCTAATTTAATTTGAGTATAATCAACATTTACACTATCTAATTCTGCCTTTGATGGAATTCTTGGATTATCTCCCCCAATATCCCATAAACTTACAACAGAACCCATTGCAACATCAAATTTACCATCACTTAATTGAGCTAAAGAAATTGCTAACTTAAATAAATCAAATACTTCTTGATTAACTTGAACAGTTTTATCTCTATTTAAAATACTAATATAACTTTCTTCATTTGTACGACTTATTTCTTTTTCAACATTTTGTAATATAGAAAAACAATTGGAAAATACTGAATCATCAACACTTTCTTCTAATTTAATAGAACATACAGTACCTAAAGCTATTTGAGTCTGGGTTTGAAATTTTTCTTCTTGTTTACAAGATACAAAAAGAATCAAAACTACTAAGAAAACAATTATATTAAATTTTTTAAACATAAAAATATGTTCATCAATTTAATTAAAATTGTCAATAATAATGCACCAATATTAATTGATGCATAAAATCTAGATTAAAAAGCAGGAACAATGTTAATTCCAAGAGATGTTTCTATTTCTCCTTTTTTATCTTTTGAAGTTTCTCCATCTGTTTGAAATTCTTTACTATTAAATTCTACAGACTCGGCCTTAATAATTACTTTTGACTTTTTGCTACCGTCCTTGTTTTCCCACCTATTTTGTCTCAATTGTCCTCTTACCCTAATTTTGCATCCTTTTTTTAAATATTGATTGCAAGCTCTAGCTGCATTATTCCAAACCTCAACATCAAAGAAGCCTACTTCTTTTACATAAGATTCATCTTTTGCTTTGTATGATGAATTAACAGCTATAGATAACGTACTAACACAACTATTATTTTTTAGATCTCTAACATTTGGATCTTTCGTTAATCGACCTTCAATAATTATAGTATTTAGATCATCAAACATACTCATAAAAACCTCCATTTAGTAAAAAAACTTTTTTTATTGTCACATTTTATTATTTCTATCAAGTTTTTTATCATTTTGCCCTTTAATTTTTTATGATTGTTGTTTATAAAATTAAAGGATGATTAAATAATAATAAGGAGATATTTAATGAGTAATTTAGCTGTATTATCTTTAGGTGGATCAATTATTGCACCAGATAAAGTAGATATTGATTTTTTAAGCAAATTCAACAAAGCAATTCGTGAATATTTAAAAGAAAATAAAGAGAATAAATTGATTTTAGTTTGTGGTGGTGGAGCCCCAGCTAGAGTATATCAAAATGCATATAGAGAAATTGTAAATGATACAAACAATGATATTCAGGATTGGATTGGAATAAAAGCAACTCATTTAAATGCTCAATTAGTATATTCAATTTTCAGCGATTTATGTTCAGACGAAGTTATTACAAACCCAAATGCTGATATTAAATTCACTAATCAAGTACTTGTAGCAGCAGGCTGGAAACCAGGCTTCTCTACAGATACTGATGCAGTATTTTTATCAAAAAGATTTGGTGGAAAATTAATAGTTAATCTTTCTAATATTGCAAAAGTTTATACAGCAGACCCAAAATTAGATAAAAATGCAAAACCAATTGATTCTATTAATTGGGAAGACTTTAGAAAAATGGTAGGAAATGAATGGGTTCCCGGTAAAAACTGTCCTTTCGACCCAATTGCTAGTAAAGGCGCACAAGAAGATAGTATGAAAGTTATCTGTGCAGATGGAAGAAACATAGAAAACACCCTTAATATTTTAAGAGGAACTGAATTCTATGGAACTACTATTGGTTAATTAATACAAGCTCATAAGTTTTTGCTAAAGTATTATCAATATAACCATAATCTGTCTCACCGACTGCAACAAAACCTAAGCTCTCTATAAGAGCTTGCATATGAAGATTTTTTATATGGGTGTCAATTCTAACATTGGCACCTATTTTTTTAGCTTTATCTATAGCCATATTTAAAAAATATCTACCTAATCCAGATCTTCTTGATGCGACTCTATGTACAGAAATATATGGGCCTTTTGTCCAAAAATCATATTCTTCATAAATCTCATCTTTTTTTTCTTGAATAGCAGCCATTGCTACTAATTCATCTTTATCAAAAGCAACATACAATTGATGATTTAAAACATCATCTTCTAAAATTTCTACTGTAGGATAACCATTTAACCATTGTGGGTTATTTCTTGAAACCATCAATTTACAAGCAAAACTAGCTAATTCCATACATTTATCAATATCATCAAAACTTGCTTCTCTAATCTCATAATCCATAATTTTCTCTCTTTCTCTTTAAATCTAAATAATAATCTAAAGTATCGCAAAATTCATCAGGGAATGGTTTATCTAATTTAAAATTAGGAATCCAATCTATATTATCACCTAACTCTTGAACGAATCCATTTTCTATATCTTTTATATCTAAATAATCTAATAATAAATCATAATCGCCGCTGCTGATTTTTTCAAAAGTTTTAACATTTTTTGGGTCAATAAACTGAACCATTAAAGATAAAAAGCATTTATCCTTTAAATATTTTGCAAAATAATCTAAAACTTCTAAACTAGCTTTTATTGAATCAGGAAAAACTAAATGTCTAACTAATAAACCTTTTGGGGTTGTTAAATCATCTATAAATTCAAATTTAGGATGCTTTTCAACTAAGAAATCAAAAACCTTAGTTATAACATCAACATACTTTTCTCTACCACAAAATTTCTTTGCAACTTCTTTATCTAATGTTTTTAAATCTATTAAATATAAATCAATATAATCATCAATTAATTTTAAAGCTTCAACATCTTCATATCCACTTGTATTATAAACAATAGGTAATTTCATTCCTTTTAATCTAGCCTTTTGTATTGCAATAACTATGGAAGGAATATAATGAGTTGGAGTTACTAAATTGATATTATTCGCTCCATTTTTCTCTAATTCCAACATAAGAGTTGATAATTCATCAATTGAGATACTTATACCTACATTACCATCTCTAGTTTTTTTCCCACCACTGATTTGATAATTTTGACAATATTTGCAATGCAAAGGACAACCTGAGAAGAAAATCATACCAGAACCTTTCTCTCCTGTAACAGGAGGTTCTTCTCCTCTATGTAACCCACTAAAAGCAACTCTTACAACATCACTTTCATTACAAATACCTAATTCATTACTAGTTCTATCAACTCCACAATGATTTGGGCATAAATTACAATTTTTATATTCATCTAATAAATTCAATTTTATTTCCTTTTTTATAATCTTAAAATAGTTATTTATATTATATTTTAAAAGGTGTAATCCTATTATAAAACATATTTTAATAAATTTTGTATATTAGTAACGGATTTATTTATTTATTTGTTTTATATATAATATACACAAAACAGGAGATAAGATGCTAATACCTAGCAAAAAGAAAAAAACAGAACCAATTGAAGAAAGATATATATTAAGCATTGATGGTGGAGGAATGAGAGGGATTGTTCCAGCTGTTGTAATATCGAAATTAAATGAGAAATTAAAAGAGTTTGAAACAGAAAAACCTTTTTACTCTTTTTTTGATTTAATAACAGGTACTTCAACTGGAGGCTTAATTGCTTTAGGATTATCCACCTCTCCATTAATTTCAAACTTAAAGAAAGAAGAAGGGGAAGATTTTTTACAAACCTATGAAACCCCAACTTTATCTTTTCTTGAAAAATTAAAAGGTATAAAACCTCAAAACCCAAAATCTCCAAAATTAATTACTAAAGGAACAGATTGTTCCTCTTTAAAAGATTTTTATGTAAATGATGGTAAATCTATATTTCATTCAGAATCTAGAATTTTTGGAACTTTACTAAAAGATAAATATGATGCAAAGCATATAGAAAACTTTTTATATAAAACATTTCAAAATGCAAAAATGAAGCAATGTCTTGTTCCAACAATGGTTGTCTCCTATGATGCTGCAGAAGGAATTCCTTTTAACTTTAAAAGCTGGGAAAATTCTGACTTTTATGTTAGAGAAGCTGCTAGAGCAACTAGTGCAGCTCCTACATATTTTCCCCCTTCTATTCTTTATGATAAAGAGGCAAAAAAGAAAAGATATTTAATTGATGGTGGAATTATCGCTAATAATCCTGTTCTTTTAGCTTATAGCGCAGCTAGAAAGCTTTATCCAAATTGTAAAAAATTCCACATACTTTCCCTTTCAACCGCAAGCAATGATTATTCAATGCAAGATATTGATATTAGTGGAGGATTAATGGGCTGGATAGATCCATCAAAAGGTGCCCCTATACAAAAAATTGCTTCCACAAGCCAAATGCAATTAGCAGCTTTAGTTGCACAAAATATAAAAGACGTTGAATTTACTAGAATTCATTACAATTTAAAAGGAGATTCTTTTAAATTAGATGATACTTCTACTTATGCAATCAATACATTAATAGATAGCGCTGAACAGTTATATAGAAAAGAAGAGAAAAAATTAACTGAATTTATTAAAAATATGATTAAAAGAGAAGATTTCTCTCATATTTTAGATATCGATAAACTAAAAACAGAACCTCAAAGTGAAACGGAAGTTTTGCAATTAGAAAATCAATTAGATCAAAATATTACTTCCATTGATCAAATTGATAAAAACCCAAATGAAACTACATTAATTGAAAATACCAATGCGAAATCACATTTCTTTAGCAAAAAGAAAAAAACAGAACTACCTCAAGAAAGTATTGATACAAAAGAATTAGAAAAAGTATTTGAAGGTGATAATGAAGAACTTCAAAGACAAAAAAGTTCTAACAATGAAAAATACCAAGAAATATTAGACAAATATGGATTCAGCGAAAAGGATTTAGAATAGATGCATCCCAAACAAATTGAATTAGAATCTAGATTGCATAAAATTTGTATGGAACTAGACAATTATTTAGAAGATGAATTTGGCACCATGTTTCCTCTCCATCCGAAAAGAGAAAAGAGAGGAAAGACTTCTAGCGCAAATTATGATGGTCTTTTTTCAACAGGAGTCCAATTTACAACTGGTTATGGAAGTCAATTTGGTAGAGGATATTTATTAGATATAGATATTAGAACATTAAGCTGGGTTACAAAAGCCGATAAAACAAAAATTGAAGAGGCAGCTATCCAAAAATTAAAAACTCTTCTAGAGATTCATATGCCTGAAAGAAAATTAGAAATCAAAAGAGATCAAAATGTAATAAAAATTGTTGGAGATTTTTCTTTAGGTATCAGTGAAATTAATTAAAAGTTTCTAAATAAGGGATTATTGAAGCAACTGAAATTCCATGCCTTTTTTTATAACCAAAATTCTTTGTATTAACTAAAGCTTTGGAGCAAATAGTAGAACAAATATCACAAATTTTCTCAAATTCATAACCTTTCAATAATAAACCAGTTAAAACACTCGCGAATAAATCACCTGTTCCCGGATAAGAAATATCAATCTTTTTATTATAATGATAATAAATATTTCCATTATTAATAGAAACAGTTGCCACTGTATCTGAATTCTCTTGTAATACACTAGTAATAACTACTTTATTTGGTCCCATAGAGACTAACCTATGTAAAAAATCTTCAATTTCTTGATCACTATAGTTTTCTTTAGGGCTTTCACCCAATAATAAAGCAGCTTCAGTAGCATTAGGACAAATAACATCAGCTAAAGATATTAAATATTTCATTCTTTCAATCAATTCTTTAGTAATTGGAGAATAAGTTTCTAAATTATCACCTAAAACTGGATCAATTATTATTAAAGGTTTACTTTCTTTTTGAGAATTAATTACCCTTTCTACAATATTAACTTGTTCTGCATTAGCTAGAAAGCCACTATATATACAATCACATTTAATATTTTCTCTATCCCAAACATCTAAAACTTTTTTTATTTCATAGGTTAAATCTTTTATATAATAATCATTAAATCCATCTGATTGAGAAGATAACAAAGCAGTTGGTAAAGGTAAAACTTCTACCATTAAGCTCTCTAAAGCTGGAATAACAACACTTAAAGAACTCTTTGCGTAACAACATAAATCATGAATTGCAATACAGTTTTTAATCATACAAAAAGATTATCAAAGACTCGTTTTAGCGACAAGTAAAATATGTAAAATTTATACAAAAAAGCAATATTCTTTTCATATTTACTATATACTATTGTGTCCCTTGTATTTTTGATATATTTTTCAAATAGATTAATTAAACAATTTTTATAATCTATATTAGGAGTTTTTATGATATTTAAAGACAAAAAAAGTAATTTATTTATTGCTGATTCTTCTATTAATCCTTTAAGTTATCCAGTTTTAGATTCAAAAGAATTAAAAGAAAAATTATCAAAATTTATCCTTTCTGCCTCTGGCTGGAGAAAAGTTTTTGCAATTAGCAATGATGAAGAAGATAACACTGAAGAAATAAGTGTTGCAGATAAATACTTTTGTGCATTAATAGCACTTTCTTTAGCAAAATACTTAAATTGTGTAAGTGATGCAGAAATTAACGCAAATAAACGAAACAAAAAAACTAGCACAAAAAAAATAGTAGTAGCAATGGATGCAAGACCTACTGGAGTACAAATTCTTGATGTTATAAGTAGAGTTTTTTTAGCTCTAGATATAGAAGTTGTTAATCTTTTTATTGCTGCAGCTCCAGAGATTATGGCATTATCCTCACAAGATAAGTCAATTGATGCGTTTTTATATGTTTCAGCTTCTCATAATCCAATTGGACATAATGGAATAAAATTTGGAACAAATGGGGGTGTTTTTAATAAAAGTCAATCTCAAGAACTAACCCAAATTTTCACATCTCTTGTAGAAAACCAAAAAGCTTCAATCTTTGTTAAAAGCTTAGTAAGTAATTTAGAAAAAGAAAAATTAGAAGCTAATTTAAAACAAATTTCACAAAACAAAACAAAGAGTTTAGACAATTATAGAGAATTTGCTCTAATTACTGCTAGCAAAAATGAAAATATTGAACTCTATTTAAATTCTCTAAAACAGAAAACTGATAATAAAATTGGTATTGTTGCAGAATTAAATGGTAGTGCTAGAACTCTAAGTATAGATAAAGAATTCTTTAAAGAACTAAATATAAAAGTACACGCAGTAAATGATAAACCTAGAGAAGTTGTTCATCCAATTGTTCCAGAGGGTGAAAATCTTGAAATGTGCAGATCTATTTTAGAAGAAAAACATAAAGAAGATAGTGCTTTTGTAGTAGGATATGTTCCTGATAATGATGGGGACAGAGGAAACTTAGTTTATATTAAAGATAGCACTAATAAAGCTGAAATCTTACAAGCACAAGAAGTTTTTGCTCTCGTAGTTATGGCAGAATTAAGTGCAATGAGAGTTTCATATCCAACTGAAAAAATGGCAATTAGTGTTAATGGTCCAACCTCAATGCGAATTGATGATATAGCTAAAGCCTTAAATGTTGAAGTTTTTAGAGCTGAAGTTGGTGAAGCAAATGTAGTTCAAAAAGCTCAAATGCTTCGTGATGAAGGCTATATTGTTAGAATATTTGGAGAAGGGTCTAATGGAGGAAACATTACCCACCCTGCTAAAGTAAGAGATCCATTAAACACTTTATTAAGTTTAATTAACTTATTATCTAATAAAGAAATATTTGATTACTATAGAAATAAAATCAATTACAAAAATGATACACTTTCAATTGAAAACTTTATCAATAGTCTACCAAAATACACAACTCTTGATGCTTTTTCTACAAATGCAAAATTGCAAATTAATAACGATCATGGAATATTAAAAGACAATTATGAAAGTGAATTTTTAAATTACTATAATGAAAATAAAGATTTCTTAAAAAATAAATTTCATATAGAAAGTTATGATGTGTACCAAATGGAAGGAGCTAATTGTATAAAAGGCCTAGGAAATGAGTTTAGAACGCCTCCTTATAAAGGTGGATACAAAATCATATTTAAAGATAAAAATAATGAGAATCTTGCTTTTATTTGGATGAGAGGCTCAGGAACTGAAGCTGTATTTAGAATATTAGTTGATGTAAAAGGTGATAACCCAGAATTATTTAAATATCTATTAAATTTACAAACTCAACTGCTAAAAAAAGCAGATAAATAACTTAGATAATTCCTATTAATAGAAATATTGATAGGAATTTTTTTATCCCTTGTTTTATAAAAATTAATTAATTATTCCTAACTCGGTATATAATTTTGTAATCTTAATTTTAGCTTAATATATTTATAGTATATTTATGTATAGTAGTTCTAAATGCAAAAAATAGGATTTTTAGGGGTTTTACTCAGTTTAAATCCGTTTAAAGCCAATAAGGCTAAATTCTATCAAAATATGGCTTCAAATGACGAATTCCATCATTTTAACTAAAATAATCTGTATTAATTAGTAGTAACAATGCATGAAAAAAAATACTTGATACATATTTGTACCAAGTATTAACTATATTTTCTTAAATAATAATTACTAATTTAATCCTAAAGCAGCAATTGCAGCTCCAATAACTGGAGAATTGTCTATCCTAACAAAATTCACATAGCGATTATGTTTTTCTTGTAGGAACTGCTGTAAATAATATTTTGTATATTGTTCTAGATATTCTGTTTTATAGAAAGTAGTACCATCAGCATTAATACATACAGGATGTAGTGGATTTTTACCATATTCTGTTTTTAATACAGCTGAAGCAAGATTTGCAGCCGTCATTTTACTTGCTCTCTTAATTATAGCTTCAAGAAGATACCATAAGTTTTCAGCATCTCTTTCATTATTTGCAACACATTGAACTAGTTTATAATCAGTGTTAAATGGCATTTCCAAATAATGGCTCATTTCTGTGGTATTAACATCTCCAACTTCTTCAAATTTCTTTTTAAAATCTTGAGATAGTACATTTTCTTCAATTGCTTTATGCAAAACTAAAGAACTCATTGGTCCTAAATAAGCTCCACTTATTTTCTTCTCAAAATGATAAGTACTTGGATCTTTTGTTGTAGATAAGAATAATTCATCAATTTTAGCATTTGAATAACCATAACTTCCAGATTCAACATTTATTACCATATGATCTAAATTTGTTTGACTCAAAGTCTTAATATTTGATGTATCTTCCAAATAAGCAGTATTAGTACCAGTACCTAAAATAAAACCAACATAACCATCATAATTTGTATTACCTTGAGCTCTACCAGCTAAAAGAGTTGTTACAGTATCATTAACAACTGCAATTTTTTTATTATCAACAAAATAACCTCTAGATTTTAATTCTGCTAATAAGGAAACACCAACTTTCTTACCAATAACTTCAGGAGCTTTAATCTCTTTAGAAAATACTAAAGGAATTCCATCATTATCTTCTGTGATTTGAGCTGCATAACTAAAACAGAAACCAATTCTGTCACTTTTATCAATTATATGTTCAACTTGATTCGCAAAAACAGTAAAAAATTCTTTTGCACTAACCTCTTTATCTATACCAGGCATTGAAACTTTTTTGAAATCTGAAATTACAGGTTTTAAATCATCATCAAAAGTAACTAAACAAGTTCTTAAATTAGTTCCACCAGCATCAATTACTATAACAGTTTGACCTGGAACAATTGGAGAACCTTCTCCAATATAGGTTGGAATCATTGGCAAAGAACTCGATTGAGCTTTTTCTAAACCTTTATTCATTTCACTTAGGAAACTATCTACCATGTTATCTATTGAAATAGACTCTGCATCAAGTCCCCATTTAATTAAAAAATCTTTTACTTCTGTATTCAATTAAACGCCTCCAAGGGATTTACTATATATATTATTCAATCATAAATTATAATTATTTTTTTTTCTACTATTTTTATATATATAAATTAAATACCTACAAAATTTAATATAAAAGCAATTTATCAATATTGAAAGACATCTATTTCTTCACCATTAATACTCATTTGCATGGGATTAACTGCTAAAGTACCATCCATTTCTTCTAAAACAAATACACCCTTAACATTCAAAGGAGAAGAAAATAAACTTCCAGAAATAGTAAGGTCAGTAACAACCCCGACTCTTGGATAAATTCCATCTACTAAATTAGAAACTACTTGATTTATTGATTCATAATCTTTATAAGCTAAAGCAACAGCACCTAAAACAACAGCATCAGAAGCTTTCCAATCATTATTGATTAAAGAATCTCTAACATATATTGCTAAAGGTTCTTTTAATGAATCAATTATATTATTTGAATTTATATTTTTTTGGGGGAAGTATTGCAGTAAGGTTGCCATGTCACAATTTTCAAAAACAATAGCATCTGATATTCCACTATTTTTAGGTATTCTTACTTTCAAATTTGGAATTTGTGGCTGACTTTCAGAAATAAAGTAATCACAAGAGACAAAAACCACATCTTTTACACATGTTAAAGCATAATTAATTTCTTGTTCACTTAAAGAAGTTGCAAACAATGAATTAATAAATATAAGTAGCAAAATTAAGTGCACTAAGCGCTTCATAGTGTAATCCTCTAAACATCATTTTTCATTGTTAACAGTAAAGGAGCTTTCTCAAAAAAAGATAAATCATAATCCTTATTATTAATACTGAGTCTAATCGGATTAATAATTGGGACACCATACTCATCAGAAGATACAATAATAACACCTTTAATTAAGAGACTTTCACTAAAAAGGCTCCCTGAAACATTAAAGCTAAAACTTATTCCAACATTTGGGAATTGTCCTGAAGTTGCATTAGTTATAAGACTTTGAAAAGTCATACCATCTGGAAAAACAACAACAGCGGCTCCAGTCACAACAGCTTCTCCTTCTTTCCAATCATTAATCAATAGTCTATCTTTGACTATTGGATTGATAGAAGGAATAAGAGATGCAAAATACCCATCAGAAGAATCTTCATTCAAAAAATATGGCATATAAGTCGATAAATCCGCATTACTTAATAAAATAGCTTCAGGTAAAGAATTTTTTGAAGATATTTTAATTGCAATCGAATCAAAATCTACCCTTTTTAAAGAAATAAAATTAGATGCTGCAATATAACCTAAATCAGTTATAGCAACAAAAGCATTTGATACTTCCTTATCACTAACACTAGAGGCAAACAAAGAACTGCACAACAAACTAATCAGCAAGATTAATAAAATCCTTTTCATTTATACCTCTCCATTCACAAATAAGCTTTTTCACAAATTGAAAATATGGTAATATTATATCATGAATATAAAAAAAGAAAAACCATCAATACTTTGGTATGATTTAGAAACATTTGGTTTAAACTCTCATTATGATAGAATAGCTCAATTTGCAGCAATAAGAACTGATTTAGAGTTAAATCAGATAGGAAAAGAAATAATATTATATTGTAAATTAACACAAGATTACCTACCAGATCCTTTATCTTGTTTAGTAACATCAATTACACCTCAAGAAGTAAATAAAAAAGGATTAAATGAAGTTGAATTTATAAAACAAATAAGAAAAGAATTTTTAACACCTAATACAGTTGTTACAGGATATAACTCAATTAATTTTGATGATGAATTCATTAGAAATGCTTTATATAGAAATTTATATGATCCATATGAAAGAGAATATAAAAATGGATGCTCAAGATGGGATATAATAAATTTAGTGAGAGCTGCTTATGATTTAAGACCAGATAATATGAATTGGCCAGCTAGAAAAGAAAATGGGAACCCAACTTTTAAATTAACAGATATTACTGAAGCTAATAATATTGAACAAACTGGAGCACATGATGCTTTAGTTGATGTTAGAGCAACAATTGAAGTTGCAAGACTTATTAAAACTCATCAACCCAAATTATATGATTGGAGTTTTAAACATAGAAAAAAACAATTAGTTAAAAATGTAGTTAAAGCACCATTTGGAGAACCAATATTACATACTCATCCTTCATATACTTCAAAAAACGGCTGTACATCAATTGTTATGCCAATAACTTATGATGTTAATAATCCTAATAATGTAATATGTTTTAATTTAAAAGAAGATATAACTCCATTAATTGAAGCTGATGAAGAAAACATTCTATTTACTCATGGTATTGTGAACATAGCTTATAATAAATGTCCTTTTGTAAGTCCTCTTGTTATACTAAATAAGCAACTAGAGAAAAAATTAGATATTGATAGACAAGAAACGCTTTCAAGAGCTAACACATTAAAAGAACATCCTGAAATAATATTAAAAATTAGAAAAGCTTTACTTAATTCAGATATAAAAAGTATTGATGATTCTGATTTCCAACTTTATGAAGGATTCTTTAAAGATGAAGATAGTAAAAGATTCCAACTTATACATGATGCAGGGGAAAAAGAAAAACTAAAACTTGCAAAAGCTATAGATTTTGATGACAAAAGAGCAAAAGAATTAGTTTATAGACATATTTTAAGAAACTATTTAGAATATCAAACTGAAGAAGAAAAAGAAAAATGGAAATCTTTCTGTTCCCATAGAATTGTAAGCCCTCCTGGAAATGTAATGATTAATTTAGACTTCTATAATAGAAAAATAAAAGAAAAATTAGAGTCTGATACTACAAGTGAAAAAGAAAAATCAATACTTATTGAATTGCAAGACTATGGACAAGAATTAATTAATATATTATTTAATTAGTAGTACAAAGAGGAATTAATATGGAAACACCTCCACCAATTGGAAAGAACATACAAAAATTTAGACAATCAAAACACCTAACACTTAATATACTAAGTGAAAGAAGTGGTGTTTCAAAAGCTATGCTCAGTCAAATTGAAAGTGATAAAGTAAATCCTACTATTGCTACTGTATGGAAAATCGCTAGAGGCTTGAACATTGATATTCAAGATATATTAGATATTAACCCTCAACCAAAAAGAGATTTTATAAAAAACCCAACTTCTGGATCAGGACACGTTATCGAAACCACAGAAAATGGTGTTACTATAAGAATTTTATCACCACTTACAATGGTTGAAGATTTAGAAATGTACTTAATTAATTTTGAACCTCATACAAAACTTCCTAGTGAACCACATTTTGCTGGCACACAAGAATTCTTAACTGTAATTAAAGGCTCAGTTAAAGTTAAAGCAGGTGAAAATGAATGCACAATGAAAAAAGGTGATTTTTTAATGTATCACTGTGATATTGAGCATACCATCAGCTGTAATACAAACGCGCCTGCTACAGTTCATTTAGTAGTCAGATACACCCCTGATAAACACAGATAGCGACTTAAATTAACATTATAAATTCATACAAAATTGTATGATATTTCATCATGCAAATAAGTCTATTCAAAATATACAAAATCAATTATATTTGAAGTACAAATCCAACGGAGATAATATATAAATGTTAGAAAAACTACCTACATATGAAAGTCAATTAAAAGAGATTGATAGTAAATTAGGCGATCCACAAACAATGAGTGATATGAATCTATATAAGAAGCTTATGGTAGATAGAGCTCATATAGCACCAATTGTTGAAGAAATGACAAAATTACAAGAATTAAATCAAGAAATTCAAGATGCTGAAGAATTATTAGAAGCTGAAGATGATGCAGAAATGATAGCTATGGCTAAAGAAGAAATTTCTGAACTTAAAATAGCTTCTGAAAAATCTATGAAAAAATGTAAAATGCTTCTTATTCCACCAGATCCATTAGAAGGTAAAAATATTATTATGGAAATCAGAGCTGGAACTGGCGGTGATGAAGCTGCTCTTTTCTGTGCTGATTTATTTAAAATGTATTCCCATTATGCTGAAAAAATGGGTTGGAAAATAGATATCATGAGCACAAATGAAACTGGATTAGGAGGCTATAAAGAAATTGTATTCTCAATCAGCGGTAAAGATGTTTATGGTTCATTAAGATGGGAAAGTGGAGTTCATCGCGTTCAAAGAGTTCCTGCAACTGAAAGTGGTGGACGTGTACATACTTCTGCAGTTACTGTTGCAGTATTACCAGAAGCTGAAGCTACAGATATTGAAATAAAACAAGAAGATTTAAAAATTGACGTTATGAGAGCTGGTGGTCCAGGTGGTCAATGTGTTAATACAACAGACAGTGCTGTTAGACTTACACACATTCCTTCAGGACTTGTTGTAATCTGCCAAGATGAAAAATCTCAATTAAAAAATAAAAATAAAGCTTTAAGAGTTTTACGTTCAAGACTTTATGATTTAGAAGAAGATAAAAAGAGAAAAGAAAGATCAGAAGCTAGAAAGAATCAAGTTGGAAGTGGTGATAGATCAGAAAGAATTAGAACATATAACTTCCCACAAAACAGATTAACTGATCACCGTTTAAATCTTACTCTATATAAATTAGAAATAATTTTAAGTGGTGAATTAGATGAAGTAATTGAAGCTCTAAAAATTGCAGCCGGCGAACAAGCAATGGAAGAAGCATAAAATTTATGGATAGAACTGTTAAAGAATTACTATTTGAAGCTAAAAACGAATTAAGGAGTATCACTGATACTCCTTCTTTAGATGCGTCAATTCTTTTCGAAAAGGCTTGTGGCTTAAACAAAGTAAAACAAATAACTTTTTCAGATAAATTAATCAATGAAGCAGAACAAAAAGAATTCTTTCAACTTATAAAAAGACGACTTAACCATGAACCAATAGCATATATAATTGGGAAAAAAGAATTTTATGGAAGAGACTTCATAGTATCTTCTGATACATTAATTCCTAGAGCGGACACTGAAACATTAGTTGAAGCTACTATAAATTACATTAATACCTTAGATTACAAACCAGATGTATTAGATTTATGCACAGGTACTGGTTGTGTTGGTCTATCAATTGCACTTGAAACAGATTTATCAAATATCAGCTTGTGTGATATAAGTGATGAGGCCCTTAAAATTGCTCAAAAAAACGCAAAAGCATTATATTCAAAAGAAATAAATTTCATTAAAAGCGATTTATTAGAAAACTGTAAAACTTATGATATAATTGTAAGTAATCCTCCCTATTTAACTAACCAATGGTGTGAAGAATTAGATGAGGATGTAAAAAAAGAACCTATATTGGCTTTAGAAGGCTTTGGCCAAGATGGTTTAGATATTATAAGAAAAATTATTACTAGTGCAAAAAATCACTTCAATTCAAATAAAAATGCAATTTTTCTTGAATGTGATAGTAGACAGTGTAATACTGTAAAATATATTTTAGAAGCAAATAGTTTTAAAGAAATAGAAATCTTTAAAGATTTAGCTAATAGGGATAGAGTTGTTAAGGGGATATATGAGCGATAGATTAATTGAAAGATTCTTAATGAAAACTAAGAAGTACCCAGAAAATCAACAAATTAAAATACAAGAAGCTGTTGATTTTTCCAACACTAAACATGAAGGACAAAAAAGGAAAAGCGGGGAACCTTATATAATACATCCACTAGCCGTAGCAGAAATTCTTATCCAGTTAAATATGGATGGAGATACAATTTGTGCAGGCCTATTACATGATACTTTAGAAGACACCACTGCTGAATATGATGAATTAAAAGAAAAATTTGGAAAACCAGTAGCTGATCTTGTTGATGGTGTTACAAAGATAGAAATATTAAAAACAGACAATAAATCAGTACAAGAAGCTGAAACTATAAGAAAAATGTTCTTTGCTATGAGTAAAGATGCTCGTGTAATTATCATAAAACTTGCAGATAAATTACATAATATGAGAACAGTCCATTTCTTAACCCCTGAAAGAGCCAAAGAATTTGCTACAGAAACACTAGATATATATGCCCCTTTAGCTGATAGATTAGGTATATCCTGGGTTAAAGATGAATTAGAAGACTTATCACTAAAAACAATTAATAAAGAAACCTATGATTATGTACAAGGTTATTTATTAAGCAAAAAAGGTGAACAAGCAGCTTATTTAAAACGTATTGAAAAAACAATTTATCAAGCTTGTGCTGAAGATAATCTTGGTAATGTAATAGTCACAAGCCGTGCAAAACATGCTTACTCTGTATATTTAAAAATGAAAAAAAGGAAAAAAGATATCGAAGAAATCTTTGATCTTTTAGGAGTAAGAATACTCTGTGATTCTATAGCTGAGTGTTATACTTTGTTAGGTATTGTACATAGACTCTGGCCCCCAATTGAAGGCCGTTTTAAAGATTACATTGCAATGCCAAAAGCTAATAACTACCAAAGCCTTCATACAACAGTTATGGCCCTTGATGGTAAATTACTTGAAATACAAATAAGAACTAAAGCCATGCATCAAACCGCTGAATATGGTATCGCCGCACACTGGAAATATAAAGTAAACAGTGGCTCTCAAGATAATATAAGCATGGATGATGCTCAATTTAATAAAATTTTAAATACTCTTGAACAATGGTCTAATGAAATTCAACATAATGAATCTTTTATGGATGACATTAAAGATGAGTTATTAAAAAATACAATTTGTGTATTTACCCCTCAAGGACATATTGTAGAATTACCAAAGAATTCTACAGCTCTTGATTTTGCATATAGGATTCATACTGAAGTTGGTAATCACACTGCCGGAGCAAAAGCTGATGGTTCAATAATTGCATTAGATCAAAGATTAAAACATACTCAAGTAATTGAAATTTTGACTAATCCAAATGCACATCCTCACCTATCTTGGTTAAGACTTGCTCAGACTCAAAGTGCAAGAAAAAAAATAAGAACTTGGTTAAATAAAAATGACAATATAATAATAGATAAAAATATCATTGCTACACCAAAAAGTGTTATCACCGATTCAGGAATTACTGCACCTCAAAGAGAAAAAGTTGATGAAAAAGGTGAAATAATTAGAAATGTTACAGATGAAAGTAGATTAACCTTTAGAGTTGGAGATGAAACCAACCTAATGATTTCTCTAGCAAAATGCTGTAACCCACAAAGAGGCGATGATATTGTAGGCTACATAAGTCGAGGAAGAGGAATAATCGTACATAAGAAAAACTGTCCTAACTTAAAAAACATGAAAGAAATTGAGGAAAGAAGTGTTGAAGTAGCTTGGGAAACAAATTCTCCAAAACCAACTAGAAAATTTAGAGTAACTAGCAAAAGAACTTATGACTTATTTAGCGAAATTGAGGGAGCAATAAGAAAATATCATGGACACTTAATTGGTGGAAGGCTCTATGATGACGATATGGATAATTCAAGGCTTATTGGTACTTTTACAGTAGAGATTGACAATGAAGATGATTTTAAAAAGGTTGTTAAGGCTTTAAAACTATTACCATCAATCAATACCGTTAGTTCAGTATTATAGATTTATATAATTCAACTATTGTCAAAAGTTAAATAGTATCTTATACTAAGACGTAAGAAGGTAGGGGAAAAATGAAGAAAATTTTAATATTACTCATTGTTTTCACTTTAACAATTTCATCAATATATTCTAAAGCTTCAGATGTATCACTTGTTGCTACAATACCTGAGACTGAAGTTTCATATAATTTATTTTATGAAGATGATTTAATTGCGGACAAAACAAAAGACTATGAAATTTTAGTTGCACCATTAACTGAAAATGGTAAGACAGGTGATTTTACAATTAAAGTAAATAGTAATTTAAATAAAAACAAATCAGTTAAAATTGTTATAAACCCTCAAAAATTCAAAAAAATTAAAAACTCAAAAGGTGTAAATAACACTCAAATTCGTCCTGATGTATCCTATAAAATCAATAATGGAATATTATATGCTGGATTAAATACAAATACAGTTGTTACTAGATTTTTCTTATATTGGTCAGGTGATTCAAATTTACCTTCTGGTGAATATGAAAGTAATGTCATAATAGAATATAAAATTACATAGAAAATAAAAATCAAATAACATTTTTTTGTTTTTTATAAAAATTGTATAAACTTTTTATTATAATTCTGCTATAGTATTATGAAGAATGATTAGAAAAAATAACTTATTGATTTGCCTTTTTTTAAGTATAATAGCTTTATCTTTAATAGGCTGCAGAAGTACAACTGAATTAGAAACTAAAACTATTAATAAAAATATTACTATTGATGCGAAAATTGCATCAATAGATGCTTATGGGAATATAACTTTAAATATTTTGACAAAAGATTTATTGATGGCTGATTTTAATTATAGTAATAATTTGATTCTTCAATTTTCTAATGGCTACTTAATTGAAAGCAGTTTAACCCTAAGTAACAATAATATAAATGAAGGCCAATGCTATATTAGGACTGTCAGTGAAGACAATCCTATTACAGTAGGGATAAAGGCAGAAAATTTAGCTAAAATTGGAACTTTAAAAATTGGTGATATTGTTAAAATTAGTCAACTCCAATCAAATTAATTATTCATCTAAAACTCTAATAACCTCAGGTAGTAATTGTTTCTTTCTAGATAAAACCCCAGGTAACATAAAGGTTTTTTCAGCTTGTTTTTCATAAATAAATTTATACTCAACAGTATCAAGACCTGTAGTTAATAAAATGCTATTTTCTTTTACAACATTAGTTATCAAGAATAAAGCCCAATCCAAACCATTACTTCTTTTAACTTCTTCAAGAGTTTTTAAATATTTTTCTCTATAGTCATCAATATCTTTTAAAGTAGTAACTTCACATTGACCAATACCAACTTTTAAACCATGTTCTTTATAAATTTTAAAGTCCCCTTCAATTGCAGTTCTTGGATCTTGTTTAGCTATTGAAATGCCACTAGCAAACATTTCCTCTCCATAAGCTTTAATATCTGAAATTTCTGCAGCTTCACATAATATCTTAGCAATTCTTATATCTTCTTGAGTTGTTGTTGGACTTTTCAAAATAACAGTATCGCTAATAAGCCCTGATAGTAAAATTGATGCTATCTCTTTTGAAATTCCAATATTGTATCTTTCATACAATTGAGCGACTAAAGTACAGGTTGAACCTAATGGAGCACTATAAATAAAAATTGGATTACTAGTTTTGGAAGCATTAAACCTATGATGGTCAATAATTCCAACAATATCAGCCTCTTCAATCCCTGGCATACCCTGTTCACTTTCATTATGGTCAACCATTACAATTTTTGTTTTAGGTTTTTCAATAAAACAACGTCTTGTAACAAACCCTTTAAATTCATTCTCTTCAAAAACAGGAAGACCTCTAAAATGACTATTTATTAAAGTATTTTTCCCTTCAACAAATAACGTGTGCAAAAATAGACTTGGTAGCTTTTTCTCCAATAAATCTTCAATAGGAGTACATAATCTTAAAAGTCTTAAAGTTTCATTTGTATGACACTCGCTTAAAAAAACAGTGCCTTCATAATTATCAAAATTTACAAGTCTTTTTATTTTATCACTCATTTTAGTCAAGATAATTAAGGGAGCTTGACGATAGATAGCTTCTAATATGGGTTCTAATCTGTCCCCTACTACCAATAAAGGTAAATTATCATCATCAATTTCATCAAACACTTGTTTGAATTTTGTAAAGCTCATAGCAGCAACCATTATTTGCAATCTATGTTTTACTTTTTTACCTTTAGTTAAAAATCTACCCTTTAAAACTTTAGTAATTTTATCAATATTAATATCATAATAAGGTTTTTGAGAACTTGCGTCTCTTAAAAAATATCTGTTTACATCATCAATACTTAACAAACCATGATACTTCCCATTTTTGGTTATTGTAACAACAGATACTTCATTTTGAGTAAATATATCCATCAATACATGTATAGGTTCTTCACAATCTACTGATATATTTGGTTTAACATAAACTGAAGAAACTCTAGTCCTAACATCTTTAACAAATTTAGGAGGCTCAATATCCAACTTCCTAAAAACCTGTTTTGTGCTCTCATTTAAGTTACCACAACGTGCAGCTATATATTCTATATCATCATTATTTTTATTAATTAAATTTTCTAATTTAGCATATGCCCAGGCACTACAAACACTATCCATATCTGGATTTTTATGCCCACAAACTAGTACTCTATCCATGAAAACTCCTTTTCTAAATGATACTCCACTAATCAACAAAAAACAAGAAAGATAGTAAATTAAGAGCACCAAAATAAAGCTATAATTTTTGGATTAATTAGTACTATTTCTAATAATTAATTTTCCACCAACAGTAAGTTTATAATAGGAAGGATGCTTTCTTCTTATTTCATTGACAAGTGTTATTGCTGCCATTTGACCAATCATAGATCTTTGTACATGCATAGTTGTTAATGGTGGCATAGAAGTTTCAGCTAAAAAAATATCATCAAAACCTATAATGGAGACATCTTCAGGAATTTTATAACCAGAAGCAGTTAACGCTTGGATTGCTCCTAAAGCAATAATATCATTATCTGCAAAAACAACCTTAGGAATACGTCTTTCTTCTTTCAAGTAATTTAGCATCCCATTATAACTACCTTTTAATGTAGCTTCTAATCTAAACTCTCTATCTTTAGAATAATATAAACCATATTTATTTATGGCCTTTATAACACCTTCATGTCTATCTAAAAAATTCTGTGAATCAAAAGAAGATCTAAAATACCCAAAATCTTTTTCCCCATTTGCACCTAAATGCCTAATAGCTAAATCGACCATTTCTTCATTAGCCATTGTAATTGAATTACAAGGATAATTTGGCATTGCATTATCTATAACTAAATATGGGATTGAAATAGAATCAAGAGCTTTATAATCTATATCTAATAATTCTGTTCCAAGAACAAAAGCTCCATCAACATTTGAAAAATTTAAATTTTTAATGTTTTTTGAATAATCTTTATCGAAGGTGACCATTTGTAAATTATAATTAAATCTAGCACAATCATTTTGTATGCTATCTACTATTTTAGAAATAAACCCCGCATTTTGTTCTACTAAAACACCATCTTTTATAATTTTAATAAAAAGTAAGTTTTTATTTTCATTAACTATATTATTATCTGTAACAGTATAATTAATTGGGTAATTCAATTTTTTAAGTAATTTAATAATTTCAGCTCTTTTTTTTTCACTTACTCCTGTTTTATTATTAATTACTAAAGATACTGTAGCAGGAGATACCCCTGCGATTTTAGCTATTTCTCTTACGGTCATAATTTAATCCTTCAAGTTCAAGTTAAGCATAATTTTATTTAGTTGTCAAGAAAATATATTACTTAACATTTAGTAAATACTAAACAAAAGCTAAACAAAAAAAATTTTATTTAATTCTTTATACAATATATAATTATAAAAAAAATTAGTGCAGAAATATTTTTTTATTGATTTAAATTTGACAAATTTCTCTATAGATACCTATAATTAGGATGTTCAATTTACTAAACACAAAACCAGTTTTGTTTAGTATATCTTTAAGGAGGATAATATGAAAAAATTTCTAGCTTTATCTTTAGCTATGTTATTAATGGTTTCTACTGTTGCATTTGCAAATGGTGAAAGTGAAAAAGGATCAGGAGCAAAAGATTACAGAATCGCAGTAGTTCCTAAATTAACAAGTATTTCTTGGTTCCAAAGAATGGAAGTTGGTGTAAATGAATATGCTGATGAACATAATGTTGATGCATTCTATACAGGTCCATCAGAAGGTGATGGTGCTCTACAAGCTCAAGCTATTGAAGATTTAATTTCTCAAGGTGTTGATGCAATCTGTGTAGTTCCTTTCTCAACTGAAGCTCTAGAACCAGTATTAAAGAAAGCTCGTGAAGCTGGTATCGTTGTTATCACACATGAAGCATCAGGAATGAGCAATATCGATTATGATATTGAAGCATTTAACAATGCTGATTATGGTAGACACTTCATGGAAAAAATTGGTGAATTAGTTAATGGTGAAGGCGAATATGTATTAACAGTTGGTTCTTTAACTTCAGAATCACATAACCAATGGGTTGATGCAGCTAAAGCATTACAAGAAGAAAAATTCCCTAACATGAGTCAATATGGTGACAAAATTGAAACAGCTGACAACCAAAGTCAATGTTACAACAAAATTAAAGAAGTTCTAACAGCTAATCCTAACATTAAAGCTATCCAAGGTTCAGCAATGCCTGATGTAGCTGGTGCAGCTTTAGCAGTACAAGAATTAGGCTTACAAGGTAAAATTGCTATTGTAGGTACATCATTAGTTTCTGTTGCAGGTAAATACATTGAAGATGGTACAATTCAAATGGCTTCATTCTGGGATCCAGCATTAGCAGGTAAAGCAATGATTGAATTAGCTCTTAAAGTATTAGACGGAGAAGACATCGCAAGTGGTTGTGATCTAAACGTTCCTGGTTATACAGACCTACAATTAAATGGCAAAGTATTATCTGGACAAGCTTGGATTGACATCACAAAAGAAAATGTTAATGATCCAGCAATTGATTTCTAAATAAATCAAAGCAAATATTAAGGGGATAAGGATTTTTCCAAATCCCCTTATTTGAGTTAATGGAGTATATACAATGACTGAAGAATTTATCCGTCTTGAGAAAATAAAAAAATATTTTACAGGCGTAAAGGCTCTTAAAGGTGTTGATTTAACAATTAATACTGGAGAGATTCACTGTCTTGCCGGTGAAAATGGCTGTGGTAAATCAACATTAATAAAAGTAATTTCAGGTGCGCATGAACCAACTTCTGGAAGTATTTATATTAATGGGGAAGAGGTATCACATTTAACCCCTATAACATCAATACATAAAGGTATTCAGGTTATTTATCAAGATTTTGCAGTATTTCCTAATCTTTCTGTTGCAGAAAACATTGCAATGAATAACAACTTGTTAAATGAAAAGAAAAAAATGAATTGGAAAGAAGCTAGAGCTTTAGCACAAAAGGCTATGGCTTTAGTTGGTGCCGATATTGACCCAGATATTTTAGTTGAAAGATTATCAATTTCAAATAAACAAATGGTAGCAATTTCGAGAGCGATTATTAATGATGCAAAGCTATTAATTCTAGACGAACCTACCACGGCTCTTACCGCACGAGAAGTTGAATTATTAAATCAAACATTACTTAATTTAAAAGCTAAAGGTATGGCAATTGTAATCGTAAACCATAAAATTGATGAGATATTTGAAATTGCAGATAGATTAACAATACTTAGAAATGGTGAAAATGTTGCAACAGGATTAATTGAAGATTTTAATAGGAAATCTTTTATTAAATATATGACAGGTAGAGACATTGTTGATACAATTTATACCCCTGAAATTTGTTGCGATGAAGTATGTAAAGTTGAAGGTTTAACTTTAGATGGATATTTCAAAGATGTTGATTTTTCATTAAATAGAGGTGATGTTTTAGGAATAACTGGACTATTAGGATCTGGCGTTCTGAAATTGGAGATACATTATTTGGAATAACACCGGCAACTTCCGGAAAAATTACAATAAACAACGAACAAGTAAAAATTACTTCAATTTTTGATGCTGTAAACAAAGGCATTGGTTATGTCCCAGAAGATAGACTTACACAAGGTTTATTCTTATCAAGATCTATTAGTGATAATACTGTTGCAGCTTCATTAAAAACTTATATGAAGAAATGCAAATTAGATCTTCAAGAAATTGAAGAAATTACCAAATATTGGATTCAAAAAATTGGTTGTGTCGCATCTTCTCCAAAAGCAACAATAAGAACATTATCAGGTGGAAATGCTCAAAAAATGGTAATTGCTAAATGGTTAAATACACATCCACAATTACTAATATTAAATGGTCCAACTGTAGGTGTTGATATTGGATCTAAATTTGATATTCATAAAATACTTCATGATCTAGCTAAAGAAGGTATGGGAATTATTATCATAAGCGATGATTTAAATGAATTATATTACAACTGTAATAAATTAATAATTATGAGTAATGGAATTAGTTCTGGCACTCTTACTACTGCAGACTATAGCGAAGATCAAATTGCAAGAAAAATCAAAGAAGCTACAGCGGAGGAAAATAATGACAACTAAAACAAAACAAATATTTTCTACAAATGAAGCTATTGTAGCTTATACAGTTATTATTCTATGTACAATTATTGGAATAGCAAATCCTGCATTCCTATCCTTTAGTACAGTTATTACTCTATTAAGAGCAATGTTAATTACATTAATATTTGCGGGCTTAGAAATGATGATAATAATTGGGGGTGGAATTGATGTCTCTTTCCCTGCTATTGCTTGTTTCTCCGCATATGCAACTATTAAATTAATTTTAAAATACAATATAGATAGTATTGCATTTTTCTATATCGTAGCTAGTTTGATGGGATTAGCTTTTGGTGCATTAAATGCTTTTTTAATTGCCAAGAAAAAATTACCTCCTCTAATTGCTACTTTAGCTGTTAGCAGTATTGCCAATGGTGCAACTTTAGCATTCTTAGGAACAAAGGAATTTTCAAATATCCCAGAGCATATAGATAGTCTTTCAAAAAGTTTCTTATTCTCATACACAAATAGCGCAGGAATAACATATCAAATGACTAGTCTGATACTTATTCCAGTTATTTTCTTAATTGTATTATATGTTGTATTAAAATTTACCATTTATGGTAGAGGCATTTATGCAATTGGTGGAGATAAAAATGCTGCTAGAATTGCTGGATACAATGTTGTGAAAATTCAATCAAGCCTTTATATGATTGGTGGAGTATTAGCTGCAATTGGTGGTGTAACTTATACAATTTTAATGCGTCAATCAAGTCCTCAAAACTTAATGGGATCAGAGATGATGGTAATAGCAGCTGTAGTAGTTGGTGGTACTAGAATAACAGGTGGACATGGAACAGTACTTGGAACAATATTAGGGGTTCTCTTAATTGCGATTGTTCAAAACAACTTAGTTCTTGTTGGGATTCCTACTCACTTACAAACTTTTGTAGTTGGATTAATTATTGTATTAGGTACAGGAATTACATCTATCAAAGCAAAACGTATTGCAAATAGTGCAAAAGTATAACGAGGTTAAATATGACAAAAACTAGTTTTGAAAAAATAAATAAAAACAATTTAATGATTATAATAATCGGTATAGCAATATTTGTAATAATGAGCATTTTAGAACCTAGAGCTTTTTTAAGAATCGCTAATATTAGAGGAATGTTTGTTCAATTACCAGAATACGGAATTCTATGTTTTGGTATGATGATTGCTATGATTTCAGGAGGAATTGATTTATCTCTTGTTGGTATTGCAAACTTAGCTAGCATTGTTGGAGCTACTTATATGATTCAAAGAGGTGGAACCACAGGTTCAATTTTCTTTGCAATTTTAATTGCACTTTTTGTTGGTGCATTATGCGGGCTTTTCAATGGATTTTTAATTGGATATTTAAAAATACCTGCAATGCTTGTTACTTTATGTGGTTTACAATTATATCAAGGTTTAGGTTTAGCAATTACCAAAGGTCCTGCAATTACTGGATTACCTGAAGCTTATGGAGAGATTGCAAATGGAGTTTTATTTGGTATTCCAATTCCTTTCTATGTGTTCTTAGTTGTTACGATAGTAATAGCATTTTTACTTCGCTCAACTGTTTATGGACATCAGTTAGAATTCATGGGAACAAATGAAATTGCATCAAAATATGCTGGTATAAATAACTTAAAAGTTACCTTATTAACTTATATGACAAGCGGTATTTTAGGAGCTATTGGGGGTATTTTAATATCCAGCCACTACAATTCTGCAAAAAGTGATTATGGTAAATCATATACATTACTTACTCTTTTAATCGTTGTATTAGGTGGAACTGATCCTGATGGAGGTAAATCTAATGTTATTGGTGTAGCACTTGCTGTTATTTTACTTCAACTTGTTTCTAGTGCATTCAACATAATGAGAATTAGTTCCTTTATGAAAACATTTGTTTTCGGATTAATTTTAGTAATAACAATGCTTTCCAGTATTTATATAGATCAAAAAAATAAAAAAAATGATTAATTGGAGGAGATATGAAAAAAATTAGGGTAAAAAAATTATCAAATGATGACTTTAAAGAATTTGGAGCATTTTATAATTTAAACAATCCACAAGGTTATAATCTCGGAGATTTTTTCCCAGATCATTTAGATGTTGCTAATACAACAAACATGTCTTATGGGTTCTCATCACTAATCGTATATAAAAAAGAAAATATGATTGTTGATGAAGTTGAATATCATAATCATTGTTCAGAAGTCTTATTACCACTTGATACAGATGTAGTAATTCATGTAGCTCCACCAAGCAACACCATGAATATTGAAGAAGTACAAGCTTTTATAGTTCCAAAAGGAACAATTGTAAAATTAAACATTGGAGTAACTCATTTATGTCCTTTCTCAATTGAAAAAGCAGAAGGTCATGTTATGGTAGCTCTTCCACAAAGAACATATAAAAATGATTGTGTAATGGTCACTTTAGATGAAGATGAAAAATTCGAAATAGTATTATAGATAAGGAATAAATATGAAAAAATTAATTAACAAACCAGAAAATTATGTAAAAGAAATGCTTGAGGGGTTATATATTGCTCATCCTGATTTGATAACTTATACCAACGATGACGTACACTGTTTAGTAACAGCGAATAAAAAAGAAGGAAAAGTTGGAATTGCAACAGGTGGTGGTTCAGGTCACTTACCATTATTCTTAGGATATGTTGGTAAAGGTATGCTTGATGCTTGTTCAGTTGGTGATGTATTCCAAAGCCCAAGTCCAGATCAAATGCTAGCTTGTACAAAATATATAGACAGTGGTGCTGGTGTTCTTTACATTTACGGTAACTATAATGGTGATATTTTCAATTTCGATATGGCTGCAGAACAAGCAGATTTTGAAGAAGATATTAGAGTAGAATCAGTAGTTGCTGGTGATGATGTAGCTTCTGCTGGACCTTCAGCTCCTGGTGAAAAAAATACAAGACGTGGA
This sequence comes from Sphaerochaetaceae bacterium, assembly GCA_963678415.1. GTDB lineage: Bacteria > Spirochaetota > Spirochaetia > Sphaerochaetales > Sphaerochaetaceae > Pleomorphochaeta. The sequence continues at coordinate 1,541,398 of OY782833.1, forward strand.
GTTGCTGGTATAATATTTGTATATAAATGTGCTGGTGCAGCAGCTGATGCAATGCTTAGTTTAGACGAAGTAAAAAGAGTTGCAGAAAAAGCATGTGCCAATGTTAGAACAATGGGTGTAGCTCTTACACCTTGTATTGTTCCTAGAGTAGGAAAACCAGGATTTAGTATCGGTGAAGATGAGATGGAAATCGGAATGGGTATCCATGGAGAAACTGGTATTAGAAGAGGTAAATTAGAACCTGCTGATCAAGTAGCTGAAGAAATGGTTGCAAAAATTATTGGAGATATTCCATTTGAAGCTAATGATGAAGTTGCAGTAATGGTAAACGGCTTAGGTGCTACACCATTAGATGAACAATATATTATTGTAAGAAAAATCGATGAAATTCTAAAAAGAGAACAAATCAAAGTACATAGATACTATGTAGGCGAATTTGCAACTGCTATTGAAATGGCTGGCGTTTCAATTTCTATGATGAAATTAGATGATGAACTTAAGAAATATCTTGATGCTCCAGCTCAAACACCTTTCTTTGTACAATTATAGGAATTAAATATGGACGTAGAAATTATTGTAAATTTTCTAAAAGAAACTGCTAAGATAATGAGTGAAGAAAAAGTTCACTTAATTGAAGAAGATAGTATTGTTGGTGATGGAGATTTAGGCTTAACCATGAGTGATGGTTTTGAAGCTGCTTATCAAAGTTTATTAGATAATCCTCAAACAGATTGTGGTAAAGCTTTATATTTTGCAGGCAAAGCAATGAGTATCAAAGTACCATCAACAATGGGAACTCTTATGGCTAGCGGATTAATGCAAGCAGGAAAAGTTCTTAAAGGCAAAACTGAATTATCTAGAGAAGATGTTGTAGCTATTTTTGAAGAATATCTAAACGGTGTTATAAATCGTGGAAAAGCAAAAATTGGTGAAAAAACTTTTGTTGATGGTTTATATCCTGCTGTAGAAACTTTAAAAAATACTATTGATAAATCATTAAAAGATAGTGCAAATGAAGCTGCAGAAGCAGCTTATCAAGGATATCAAAATACTAATGGAATGATAGCTGTACATGGAAGAGCCGCAACAAGAGGAGAAGCTTCAAGGAAACTTTTGGATCCAGGAGCTTTAGTTGCAGCATTAATTATTAAAGCTTTTTCCCTATCATTAAATTAAAACTCGAAAGTTAATTCTTTCAGTTTGTATATACTTTGCACGGAGAATTTTCTCCGTGCTATATTATTATAAGGTAAATTAAATGAATAAAATTTTAGATTATGGCTCTTTAAACATAGATAAAACTTTTTTACTTGATCATATTGTAATGCCAGGAGAAACCATTTCATCTCATAGCTTTAAAATAAATGCTGGAGGAAAAGGTTGTAATCAAGCCGGAGCCTTAGCTAAAGCTGGTTGTAACGTATATATGGCTGGAAAGATTGGAAAAGATGGCCTCTTCCTTTTAGATTTATTGAATAGTTTTAAGGTAAATACCGAATTTATTAATACCAATTCTGAAGTAACTGGACAAGCAATAATACAAGTTTCGACCTCAGGGCAAAATTCTATTATACTCAGTGCTGGAGCTAATTATGAAAATACCACTAAAGAAATAGACAAAACTTTAGAAAATTTCTCAAAAGGCGATTACTTAATATTACAAAATGAAATTAACAACATTGAATATCTAATTAACAAAGGATATGAGAAAGGCTTAAAAATCTGCTTTAACCCCTCTCCTTTTACAAAAGATATTCTTAAGTTACCTTTAGAAAAAATTTCATACTTTTTTGTGAATGAAGTCGAAGCAGCTCAAATTTCTGAAACTGAAGACACCAAAGATTTTATACAAATTTTAAAGAAAATTAATAAAAAATTCCCTACCTCACATATAATCATGACTATTGGAAAAGATGGTGCATATTATTGTTATAAAGAGAATGAGATATTCCAAGAAATAATTGAAGCCCCTGTAATTGATACTACAGCTGCAGGAGATACTTTTATGGGATATTACATCGCCTCTTTAATAAAAGGCTACAACCATAAAGAAGCATTATTTTTTGCTACAAAAGCAGCAGCTATAACCGTAAGTAAAAATGGAGCCTTAACCTCAATTCCAACTGAAGATAAAGTTTTTTAATATTTTATCTAATTATTAAAAAGAATTATTAACAAAGATTTTATCTTTTGTTATATTGTTTCTAGGAGAAAGTAAATGAAAATTGTATTAGCAAATGATCATGGTGCAGTAGAGTTATCTAAAAAGATTAAAGAACATCTTGAAACAAAAGGTTATGAAGTAAATCACTTAGGAGTAACAGAAGAAAAATCTGTAGATTATCCTGATATGGCAAAATTAGCTTGTGAGGAATATCTCAAAGGTGGTTATGAATTTGGTATTGTATGTTGCGGAACTGGAATTGGTATTTCAATTAGCGCGAATAAAATTGATGGCATTAGATGTGCTCTTCCTCAAAATATTTTTGCAGCACAAATGGCAAAACAACACAACAATGTTAACTTTATAGCATTTGGTGGTAGAATTGATTATCCTGAAAATCCTTTAGATATGCTTGATGCTTTTATAGATGAGAAATTCGCTGGAGACAGACATCAAAGACGTATAGATAAAATGATGAATTTGGAAAAATAATAATAAAAGATATATATGAAAAAGGGATATTCAATATTGAATACCCCTTTTTTTATTAGTTAAAATTTATAGATTATAAATATTAACAGCTTCAACATTTAATGTTCTACCATCTTCAGAAGTAGGTATTGAAATCTCACCATTTCTAATTTTTTCAATCACATCTGCTCTATTAAAGGTATCACCCATACCAATTAATTCCCAGTTATGATCGCATTCTGGTTTCAATACGCCCATTAATTCTTCTTGAACATATTTAGCAATCAAAGCTCTAACTTCAGCATTTAATTGATCTTCGTTATAGCTATCATAATAAACATCTTCATCATTAATCCAACCATTAGATTTTAAAGTACCAAATCTATAATTGTTCAAAGCTAGTTTATAAACTGCATTTGGATCAATTGGTGCTCCATTTATTGTAGGATTAACAATTCTATGTCCGGCTTCTTTACTAATGTCTACTTTGTAATCAATTCCCGCAAACATATCATAATTATAACCTCTTACTTTTGGATTGAATGATACTGTTACATCTCCATCTTTAAAAGTATTATAATAACTTACACTCCATTCCATATAGTCTAATAAATTCTTACCAGTAATATTTACACCCATTAAAGTGTTATTATATTTATAAATAAAAGCAACATCTTTCTTCTTGAAATCGCCTTTATTTAAGGTAGATCCAAAATTAAATAATGCTGCAGAAGAAATTTGAGCTTTGGCATATTTCATTTGGACTGTATTAATTAAATCAATAACAGGAGTATCTTCAATTTGTGTTCTAGGCATAGTAGTAACTTTTGATTCACCAGTAATATAGTCTACTCCATCAGCTAAGAAATCACTATCAATTTCACCAATTACTGTATTTGCATCATCAATACTAGTTTTATGAACCCAATCAAACTCATCAAGAATTTCATTAGAAGGATCTCCACCTTTAGTTACAACATTTTCAGCTGCAATGTTTGAAATTTTCCACTTTCCATTTTCTTTCTTTAAATTAATTGTACTCATAGAAACTTTATTACCATAACAACCTGGTTCCATAACAAATGTATCATTTATTTTTTCACAATAAGTTGCATGTTCATGACCAGCAATAATTAAATCTAACTCAGGAATCTCTTGTGCTAATTGGAATACACCACTAATATTTTCTTCTTCATATTGACCATTTCTTGACATATGCATTGCTGCAATAATAACATCTGCTTTATCTTTTAATTGGGCAACTGTATCCTTTGTTGCTTGCAATGGAGAAATAAATTCAAGGCCTTGGAAATGTTCTGGAGCGGAAGCTTCCCATTGTGGAACATGAGGTGCAACACCACCAATAACAGCAACTTTAACCCCTTCAATATCAAAAATTTGATAAGGAAGTAAATAGTCACTATGATCGCTTGCATATTTAATATTTGCACAAACAACTCTTCCATTAAATGCTTCAAAATTTCTTTCTAAAAATGGTAATCCAAAATTAAATTCATGATTACCAGGGACCCAAACATCATAGTCCATATAATTCATACATTCTACCATTGGATGAATATCCATATCGTTAAACAACTCTGCACTATTATCTTGGACAGTATCTCCAACATCAATTACTAAAGCATTTGGATATTTATCTCTTAAAGCACTTACAATTGGATATGTCATTGAATATCCTGCATCATCATCTACAGAATCAATAGCATATTCATAAGGATAAATTCTACCATGAACATCAGCAGTAGCAGCAACAGCAATTGTTAGTTCATCAGCTTGAGTAGGTTCCCCTTTTACAACCTCTCCACTTCTTACATAATCAAATTCTTGAACTGTAGCAACATTTTGAACTTCAACAGGTTCTTTTGTTGTACAACTGAATAAAAGCGACAGCGAAAGAAGTAACAATAGAGCGAATCTAAACTTTGATTTTTTCATTTTCTCCTCCTATAATTAAGCAATACGGCACATATTGCTGTAAATAAAACACTTGATACCATTCCAATCGAACCACAAAAAGCTTGTAAAATATTTATTACGATAATAGGAATGTTTATGAATTGCCTATAAGACATATCATAACCCCAAATCATCATAGCAAGTGGTAATGAAGCCCCACAAAATGCTAAAACAAGAGTATTGGTCATTGTTCCAATAATATCTTTTCCAACAGCCATTAAAGACTTGAATAAATCATTTTTGACTATATTAGGATTTGCCAAAATTAACTGCTCACTACTACTTGCAATTGAAATTGCAATATCCATAGTTGCACCTAAAGAAGAAAATAAAATTGAAACAAATAATAGATTTTTTATTTTAAAACTGCGATCTTGAGCTAAATATAATAGAGCTTCGCCCTTTTCCATATCGACACCAGTCAAATTAAGAATACGACCCATAAAATAACTTAGAAAACCTGCTAAAGAAATTCCAAATAAAGTTCCAATTGAAGCAATCAATGCTTTTTTACTAAAACCAGCAATTAATAAATAACTAACTAAACAAATAACAATTGAACTGATTATTGCTATCAAAATAGGATGAGGCATCCACATACCAGGAACAATTATATAAATTAAAATAGTTGCTGTAAAAGCTAAAGCTAATAAACTATTTAGTCCTTCTTTCTTTCCAATAAGCAATACTAAAACAATTAATAATAATGCTAAGAAATAAACTCCATACTCTCTTCTATAATTATATAACCAGACAACAATTTTCCCATTTAAATCTGTTCTAACTGTAAAGATAGCTTTTAATCCTTTATATGCATATGCGCTTCTTACAGAACTTAAAGTATGATTGATTGTAAATGATTGCCCTTTTTGACTTCCTTCTTCGATTTTAACAACAAACTTTTGATATCCTCTATATCTGTTTTCTACAAATGGATCAGCCTCAGTATTATCTTCTAAGACTTCTGTAACAGTTCCTAATACAAATTCTTGAGTAAAAATAGCACTTTTCTTATATTTTTGTGTAAATATCGGTGCAATTTGAGCTATTAAGAAAATAGTCAAAAAAATTATCAAAGTAATAGCAATTTGCTTTTTTGTTGTTTGCTTATTAATTTTCCGCCCCCAAAAAATTTCAAGTAGATTATTAGTTTAGTACACAAATGTTGAATAGGCAACTAATAAATTATTATCCATTATCAGCTTACATAAAACATTATTTAATAATAATCACATTTTTGTACATAATTTATTATTATACAAATAATTATATAGATTAATATTTATTATTACATTTGTTTTTATAAGGAAAAGAACTATTTCAATTTTTATACATTTGTTGTGTTTTTTGGGATGTTAGATTAAAAAAAATAGTGCTAAATTTAGCACTATTTTTACTCTTTATTCTAATACAAAAGGTTTAGGTAATAAGTCTTTAAACTTATACACTTCATGGGATCCTTTTGTTTTATCTTTTGCATATTCTCTATTTAGCATATGTATTTCGGTATCTTCATTACAAAATTCACTCAGTACTTGTAAGCATACAGCACAAGGAGGAGAAGGTGGATCATCGTTAGTAATAACTACAACAATTTTAATTCCTGTTGGCCCTTCTGTTGATATTAAATTCATAACCGCACTTCTTTCTGCACAAATAGTAGCTCCAAAACTAGCATTTTCAACATTACAACCTGAATAAATATTATTAGTTGAAGCACTGACTACTGCTGCCCCTACATTATATTTTGAATAAGGAGTATATGCATTTGATTGCGCTTTGTAAGCCATTTTAATAGCACTATCAACTAATGCTTCTTTTGGCAAAGGATATTCTCTTTCAAAACATTTAACTGCACCAAATTTTTTTCTTTCGTCTTTTGTACATTCTTCAATAAAATCTATCAACTGTTGTTTAGTTTCAAAATCATCTATTGAATCAAAATCATCATAAACAAATAAAGCTCCAAGATCTTCTAATCTCTTAGCTTCTACGTTAGTAGATAAAGCAATTACATTACATTTTGCTGCAGTTCCTGCTCTAACTCCTAAAAGACTATCTTCAAAAACTAAACAGTTTTCATAAGGAACTTTTAATTGCAAAGCAGCATATTGATAAATATCAGGATTAGGTTTATTTCTTACAATATTTTCTCCTGAAACAACTAAATCAAAATACTCTTCAGCGAGATTTAATGCACTTAAATTCTTTAAGATTTTTTTCTTCTTTGCACTAGATACAATTGCAATTTTAAAACCAGCAGCTTTTGCTTGTTTTATGAATTTAAGAGCTCCATTAACTAATGGAATTTCGCTTTCATAATATCTATCATATATTTTATTATATGTTGTTTGGAAATCTACTTTTTTATTATATAGGTTTGCAATATTATCAACAAAATAACGGTCTCCTCCTCCCATAAAAAGGAGTATATCTTTCTCTTTAGCGGGAACACCTAATTCGTTAAATACTTGAATTGCTATATTTCCAATTACTTTTTCTGAATCAACTAACACCCCATCTAAATCAAACAAAATTGCTTTAATATCCATTTTTACCTCTTTAGATAACATAAGCCAAGGTTAATTAACCTTGGCTAATTTTATTAATAATTTCTATTATTTCCAAAAATTTTTTTCTTGATGAACTTCTTGTTGTTTTACAAACAATCCATCACCAGGAATTCCTAAATAAACATCGTCGCTCATAATCAAGCGGCCTCTTAAATAAGTAGCCTTTACCTTACCGGTAACTTTAAATCCATCATAAACTGAATAATTTGAAGCAGAATGAATATTATCATTTGTTATAGTCCAAGTTTCATCAGGATTAAATAGAACTATATCTGCATCAGCACCTGCTCTTAAATTACCTTTTTGAGGATAAAGTCCAAAAGCTTTTGCTGGTCCTGTTGATAATAGATTTACAACTTGTGATAAACCAAAAGCACCATGATTAAATGCAAATGTATTTAATAAAACTAATAGTTCTTCAGTGCCTGGAATACCAGGATAAGTGTATCTACAATCTGTTTGTTCTAGTTTTTGATCATAAGTAAAAGTACAATGATCAGTTGCTACAACTTGAATTTCACCATGCATTAAAGCTTCTTGTAAAGCTAAATTATCTTCCTTATCTCTTAAAGGAGGAGTCATAACATATAAAGGACCTTTATCTCCTTCTAATTTACTTCTATCTAAAAATAAATAGTGAGGAGTAGTTTCAACAAGAATATCTAATCCTTCATCTCTATATTTTCTTATTACTTCTAATCCTTTTTTAGAAGATAAATGAACAATATAAAGACTCATATCTAACTCTAGAGCAATCTTTGCTACAGTTTCTATTCCACGAGCTTCAACTTCGCTTGGTCTCAAATCAGCATGATCCTTAGGTAAATAAGTACCTTTCCATTCATCACTAATTTTTGTAACTAAAGCATCATCTTCACAGTGAACACAAACTAGCATATCCAAATCTTTACATTTTTGGAATAATTCTTTTAACTCATCTGGGTTATCAATTAAGTAGCCAACATTTTTATATGTTGTAAATATTTTTATTGTACGAATTCCTGCTTTTTTTAGTTCCTCAAGTTCTTTTTCAACTCCAGGTCTATAAGCATATACTCCTTGATGTAGAGAGAAATCAATAGCCATAGATTTTTTCATAGCATTGACTCTAGCTCTTGCACAAGCTTTTAAATCACCTTTTTTGTCATCGTCAGCAAAATCTACTACGGTAGTGACACCACCAAAAGCTGCTAATTTACTTCCTTCTTCAAAAGAATCTGCAGTAACTGTTCCTCTGCTAATCAAATGATAATGTGTATGCGCATCTATAAGTCCAGGAAGCACACATAATCCATCAGCTTGAACAATTTCTGTTCCATCAGGAAGGCTTTCTTCACTAATCTTGTTTGCAATTTTAACAATCTTAGGTCCATCTACTAAAATATCTGCATGTCTAGTCCATTCAGTATCAACCAATAGACCACCTTGTATTAATAATGTACTCATGCCAATATAATACTACTGTTCTTTATGTTTTAAAAGCAAAAATCACTATTTTTGAGAAATAATTTTCACTCTTGTTATTAAACGAAAAAGAGGTTATTGCCACAACAACAACCTCTTTAATATAACAATTTTACTTAACTAGTTAAGTGGAAAATTCTTTTGTAAGAAATCCAAATCTAGAGTTGGATATAATAAGAATTCATCTAATAAACTCTTAACTCTAGCTTTCATTTCGATTCTTACCTCTTCTTTACAAACGGCTTTTGCTTTTGAAGGTTTACCAGCATTTTTACCTTTTTGGATAATAGTAGGAGTAGAATTTTTCAAAACAGTAGTAATAATATCTGCTATTTCAACCATTTCTTTTTTGCCCATATTTAAAGTAGTTACAGCAGGGGTACCAATTCTTAAACCACTTGTATACCAAGGGCCATTAGGGTCAAAAGGTAAAGCATTTCTATTTAAAGTAATACCAGCAGTTCTTAAAACATATTCTGCTTGTTTACCATTTAAATCAAAATTAGTTACATCTAATAACATCAAATGGTTATCTGTACCACCTGTTGCGACCTTAACACCTCTTTCAATAAATGCATTAGCCATTTCATTAGAATTTTCAACTATTTTTTGTGCATATTGTGCATAAGAATCATCCAAAGCTTCTGTAAATGCAATAGCTTTTGCAGCCATAACATGAGGTAATGGTCCACCAATAACTAAAGGACAACCTTTATCAACAGCCTCTTTAAATTCTTCTTTACATAAAACCATACCCCCTCTAGGACCTCTTAAAGTCTTATGAGTAGTAGTAGTAACAACATCAGCCCAAGGGAATGGACTATATTCACCAGTAAATACTTTTCCTGCAACTAAACCTGCAAAGTGAGCCATATCTACCATAAATACTGCACCATTATCGTGAGCAATTTCACTTAATCTCTTAAAATTAATCTTTCTAGGGTAAGCGCTATAACCGGCTAAGAAAATTAATGGTTTAATTTCTTTTACCATTTTTTCTAATTCATCATAATCTAATAAACCAGTTTCTTTATTAACTGTATAACTATATGCATCAAACATTTGAGCAGAAACATTTTGTCTATAGCCGTGAGTTAAATGACCACCACTATAATAATCCATACCTAATAAACGTTGATTACCGACAGCTTTTCTAACCTTATCCCAATCTTCTCTGCTTAATTCAGAAGGATTAGTAATCCCAATTTCTTCTAATTTAGGAACTTGAACTTTATGGTTTAAGATTGCCCAATAAGCGCATAAATTAGCATCTGCTCCACTATGAGGTTGTACATATGCATGATCACAATTAAATAACTTACAAGCTTTTTCTACTGCTTCAGCCTCAATTGCATCAACGTTATCACAACCAGCATAGAACCGGTGATAAGGAAATCCTTCACTGTATTTATCAGTTAATAAATTCCCCATAGCCAACTGAACTGCTTCACTTGAAAAATTTTCACTAGCAATCAGTTTTAAATTAGATCTTTGATCAGCTAATTCATTAACAATATAAGCTGCTACAGATGGTGAAACTTCGTTTACAGTTTCTAGAGATGCTACATATGCAACCATCTTTGAATCTAATCCCTTATCCATATTCTCTTTGAGATATGCATCTAGTATTTTGGCCATTTTGCCCCCCCTACTAAATTTATATTCCTATTTTCTTTTCTATATAAAAAAGTGTCAACATCTTAAAATAAATAAAATAAAATTATGTATGAAAAACCCGATTTTTTTTCTAAATAATTTATTGATTTCTTTACATATGCGTATTACTATAACTAGAATGTTTTTGCTTTTAGCATTTTTTGCATTCTATAACTTAATACATTGCTTAAATTTAATTTTAATTATCAATGACTAAAAAACTAAAAAAAATTGAGGAGCTTTAATCATGGAAAAAGAGAGAGAATCTCTTGGGAGTAGACTAGGTTTCATTCTACTCTCGGCTGGCTGCGCTATCGGACTTGGGAATGTTTGGAGATTCCCTGCAATAACAGGAAAATATGGCGGAGGAGCTTTTGTTTTAATCTATTTACTATTTCTAATAATATTAGGAACACCTATTATGGTTATGGAATTTTCCATTGGTCGAGCTAGCAAACAAAATATTGCAGGTGCTCTAAAAACTCTTGAACCTAAAGGTACAAAATGGCACTACTATGGACATATAGCTATTTTAGGTAACTATTTTCTTATGATGTTCTATACCACAGTTTCAGGTTGGTTATTTTCATATATGTTCCATACAGCAAAGGGCAGTTTTTCTTCCTTAAATACTGATCAAATTGGTCAATATTTTAATAATATGTTAGCGAATCCGCTTTCTCAAACTTTTTGGATGATTATAGCAGTTATTTTATCCTTAGTAATAGTTGCAGGGGGATTAGAAAACAGTGTAGAAAAGATTACAAAAATTATGATGAGTGCCTTAATAGGACTAATGGTAATTTTAGCTATTAATTCCTTATTATTAGAAGGTGGCTCAACAGGTTTAAAATTTTATCTAGCACCTAATTTTTCCAATATGGTAAAAAATGGTATTTCTGAAACTATTTTTGCAGCAATGGGACAAGCTTTCTTTACACTAAGTATTGGTATTGGTTCTATGGCAGTTTTTGGTTCATACATTGATAAAAAGCATTCACTAACAGGAGAGAGTTTAAGAATAATTGGCTTAGATACTTTTGTTGCAATAGTAAGCGGATTAATTATTTTCCCAGCTTGTTTTGCTTTTGATATTGATCCAGGCGCTGGTCCAGGCCTTTTATTTGTAACTTTACCTAATATTTTTAATAAAATGGTAGGTGGTAGATTCTGGGGAACATTATTCTTTATTTTTATGAGTTTTGCAGCTTTATCAACACTTATTGCTGTATTTGAAAATATCATTTCTTATTGGATTGATGTTTGGAAAGTTGAAAGAAAAAAAGCTGCCATAATTAATATATTTATTGTAATAATTCTATCCATGCCTTGTATCCTGGGCTTCAATGTACTAGCAGATTTTCACCCACTTGGTCATGGTTTAAATATTCTAGATATAGAAGATTTCTTTGTAAGCACTACTTTATTACCTTTAGGCTCAATGATCTTCTTAATATTCTGTTGTAATAAAAGATATGGTTGGGGTTTTAATAATTTTATTAAAGAAGCTGACACAGGTAAAGGAATTAAATTCCCTAAATGGTCTAGATTATATGTAAAATATATACTACCAATTATTGTATTAATTATCTTTATTCAAGGTTATATAACAACTTTTAGTAAGTAATATACATAGTAAAAAATTATAGCTACAAATTTGTAGCTATTTTTTTATACTATTTGACCTCCACCCACAACAATATCTCCATCATAAAATACTGCAGCTTGGCCTGGTGTTATTGCATCATGGCTTTCATCTAAAATAATATGAGCTGTATTAGATGAAGTAGGGATTAAAGTAGCTGGTTTTTCAACTTGTCTATATCTTGTTTTAACTTGAATCCTAATTGGGTTTGTTAATTCTTTATAAAAAATATAAGTTATATTTTTCACATCAAATTCTCTTTTAAATAATTCTTGTTTTGTACAAAGCGTTATAGTATTAGTAAATTTATTAATTTTTGAAACATATAAAGGTTCAATATAACTAACTCCTAACCCACGTCTTTGTCCAATAGTATAATTAATAATCCCAGAATGAGTGCCAATTTTCTTACCAGAGGTATCAACAAAATCACCTTTTTCATATTCTTTTTGTGTATAATTTTTTATAAATGATGAATACTTCCCATTAGGTACAAAACATATATCTTGGCTTTCACTTTTTTTTGCATTAATAAAATTATTTTCTAAAGCAATTTCTCTAACTTCACTTTTTAATAAAGAACCTAAAGGAAAAAGAATATTTGATAATTGTTCTTGATTTAAATCATATAAGAAGTAACTTTGATCCTTAGTATTATCTACAGCTTTTTTCAAATAGAAAATACCATCTATTTCCTCTATAATTGCATAATGCCCTGTTACTATTTTATCAAAACCTAAAAGTTTACCCTTTTTATATAAAAATTCAAATTTTAAATATCTATTACAATCAATGCAAGGATTTGGAGTTAAACCATTTTCATAATAATCAACAAATTTATCTATAACTTTTTCTTTAAATAAATCTTTAAAATTAAATACATGATAATCAATATTCAATCTAGAACAGACACTTCTTGCATCTTCAATATCAGATAAAGCACAACAACTTTTAGTATTTATATTACAGCCACTTGAAGAATCTTCATATAATTTCATAGTAGCACCACTACAATCATATCCCTTTGATTTTACTAAATATGCTGCAACACTACTGTCTACACCGCCACTCATTGCGATAAGTAAATTTTCCATTCACACTCCAAATTTAATTATAACTTCTTAATAAATTTACAGCTTCAACTATAGAATTATAAATTTCAACAATTTCTTTTTCTTCATTAAAGCGACTTAGGGAAATTCTAATAGAATTATTAGCTTCTGCTTTATTCAAGCCTAAAGCCAATAAGACATGACTAGGTTCAATAGAACCTGAAGTACAAGCTGAACCAGCTGAAATAAAAATCTTTTTCTTATCCAAAATTAGTAATAAATCTTCAGCTAAAACACCTTTAAAACCAATATTAATTATTGTAGGAATTCTGCTATTTTTTCCACCATTTAAAAAAGCACCTTCTATAGTTAATAATTTTTTTTCTAAATTTTGCTTTAAAGTTTTAATATATTCTAAATTATTATTTCTATTTGAATTTTCAAATCTCAAGGCTTCAGCCATAGATAAAATGCTAGCGACATTTTCTGTTCCACCTCTATAACCTCTTTCTTGGCTACCGCCATAAACAATGTTTTTTAGTGTTAATCCTTTATTATAATATAAAAAACCAACACCTTTTGGGCCATGAAATTTATGAGCAGAAAAAGAAGCAAAGGATAATTTACTTCTTTTAACATCTAGATCTAAATGAGTTATAGCTTGAACACAATCACTATGAAAAAGGGCTCCATATTCACAACAAATACAGCCAATTTCATCAATTGGCTGTATAGATCCTATTTCATTATTAACATACATTATATTGACAAGAGCTGTCTTGTCATTAATGCTCTCTTTTATATCCTCAACTCTAATAACACCTTTGTTATCAGGTAATATGTAATCAACTTTAAAGCCTTCGTTTTCTAAACTTCTTAAGACATTTAAAGCTGCTTTATGTTCTATTTTGCTTGAAATAATGTGCATCTTGTCATTTTGCTTTCCCCAAGCAGCAGCAGAAAGTATTGCTTGTGTAATACTTTCACTGCCTCCTGAAGTAAAAAGAATTTCACTCGGAAAACAATTAATTTCTTTTGCAACTATTTCTCTAGCTTTTACTAAAGCATCCTTAGCTCTTCTTCCTAATAAATGAGAACTAGAGGGATTGCCATAATTATCCATTAGATAATCGTTTAAAACGTTTAGAGCCTCATTGCTCATTTTTGTTGTAGCCGCGTTATCAGCATAAATCATATTTATTCAAATAAAGCTGTTGAAAGATATCTTTCGCCTGTATCTGGTAATAATACCACGATATTTTTATCTTTATTCTCTGATCGAGAAGCCACTGTTATGGCCGCCTTAAGTGCAGCTCCAGAAGAAATACCTACTAAAACGCCTTCGGTTTTAGCTAGCGCAGCAGAAGAAGCAAAAGCATCAGCGTCATCTACAACTATTACTTCATCAATAGCTGTGACGTCTAAGTTACCTGGTATAAAGCCAGCGCCTATACCTTGTATCTTATGAGGACCTTTTTCTCCCTTACTTATTACAGGTGAACCACTAGGCTCCACTGCAACAACTCGTATGTCACTATTTTGTTCCTTAAGGAACTTCGCTGTACCACTTAAAGTACCACCAGTACCCACTCCAGCTACAAATATATCTATATCGGATACTGTATCAGCCCAAATCTCTCTGGCTGTATATTTATAATGTGCTAATGGATTGTTTGGATTATCAAATTGACTTGGAATAAAACTATTCTCAATATCTTTTGCTAATTCATTTGCTTTATCAATAGCACCTTTCATTCCTAATGCACCATCAGTTAAAACTATTTCAGCACCATATGCTTTCATAAGTTTTTGGCGTTCACCACTCATTGTGGATGGCATAACCATAATTGCTCTATAGCCATTAATTGCAGCCATCATTGATAAACTAATACCAATATTACCACTTGTAGGTTCGATGATTACTGAATCCTTATTCAATAATCCTCTTTTTTGAGCGTCTTCTATCATTTCTCTAGCAGCTCTGTCTTTAACAGAACTTGATGGATTAAAATATTCTAATTTTGCAATAATATTTCCAGCTAAATTATATTCTTTCTTAATTCTAGATAATTCTAATAATGGGGTATTTCCAATTAATTCATCTATCCTCTTATATACTTTCATAATCACTCCTCATTATTCTTGATTATTTTAATTCCTATTACTTTTATATGAATTAAAGATAACAAATATATCCTATTAAGTCAATAGGATATAGAATTAAAAAAAATAAACTTAAACTTTATAATCTTGATTCAATATATCTAATAAAGATAAATTATCTAAATAAGAATTAACAATATTATTTAAATTAATCCAAACTGGTAGTGTTAAGCAATTATCAGCACGAGAACATAAAGTATCAGATTTACATCCAGTACATTTAACTAATTCCATACCATTATTTTCTGTAACTCTCAATATTTCACCAACATTATATTCTTTTGGAATTCTTGATAATTTATAACCACCATTTGCACCGCGCAAACTTTTTACAAACCCCGCTTTATTTAGAGCTCCTATAATTGATTCTAAGTATTTAAGTGAGATTTCTTGTCTCTCTGATATAGCCTTTAAAGAAATGTAATTTTCTTTAGCATTTTGTGCTAAATCAAGCATTACTCTTAAAGCGTATCTACCTTTTGTAGATATAATCATAAATTTTCTCCATTATAAATTATTACTCCTTTAGTTTTTTTTCTAAAGGTCCATTTCATTATTCAAATATTTTTACTAACAATATTCTCTTATAAATGTAATATAACTAAATTTTATAAAAAATTCTAGTTTCCAATTTTTATAATAAATACTTATGCCATCCACTAATATTGATATTATTCTAAAAAAGAAGTATATTTCTTTTTGTGAGTTAAAAAAAAACTTGTTTAAATTAATAAATTAAAATTAGAATTTCAGTTAATATGTACTGAAAAGTTTCTTTAAAAATATAAAAAATGGAGGGCTATGTGGCCAAAGAAGAAGCAATTGAAGTAGAAGGACTAGTAAAAGAAGCATTACCAAATACTATGTTCCGCGTAGAATTACAAAACAAACATGTTATCTTAGCACACTTATCAGGTAAGATGCGTAAACATTACATTAGAATCGTTCCAGGAGATACTGTTAGAGTAGCTCTTTCTCCTTATGACCTAACAAAAGGTCGAATCATCTACAGAGAAAGATAAAAACTAGTTTATATTCTATATAATGCTAATAAGTAAAAGCAAGAAGGATGTTTCCTTTCTTGCTTTTAATATTTTTTAATAATAAATCTTTTTCTCACTTATTGACTTAAAAATAACCCAAATAACACCGGAACCACCACTAATAG
This sequence comes from Sphaerochaetaceae bacterium, assembly GCA_963678415.1. GTDB lineage: Bacteria > Spirochaetota > Spirochaetia > Sphaerochaetales > Sphaerochaetaceae > Pleomorphochaeta. The sequence continues at coordinate 1,557,731 of OY782833.1, forward strand.
CCTTTGGATGGTAAGCTTCTCTAACTATATTTGAGCATCTTATTTCTTCAAGCACGATATCTTTTAAAACTGATTTACCATTTTCACTATGCAAACCTTTTCCAGTAATAATACTAACTTTTTTTAATCCTCGATTTCTAGAATTATTTAAAAATTCACTAACTTTTAAAGCTGCAATATCACTAGTTTCTCCATGCAAATCTAATTCAGCTTCAGGAGACATACTTCTTAAATAAGAAATTGAAATACCTTTAGATTCTTTCTTTTCCCTATTTTTCTTTTCTTCTATTGATTTAGAGTCATCATGCTTAGCTTCCCAAGAATTATAAATATCACTAAAGTCCCATTTAACTTTGTTAGAATTATCATCTTTCTGATCTTTCCATTTATTCTTTTTATAATATTTTTGGGAAGTATTCTTCGCTAATTCCTCTTTATTTTCTACTTCTACCAATATTTCTTTATTTTCAGACACAAAAACATCCTTAGAGTTCTCCATTGGCCAAGCAATATCAACTCTACTATCTTTTATTATTTTTTTTTCTTTAGAAGGTTTTTCTTTGGTCTCTAAAGTAGTATTCACGACTTTTTTTGTATCCTTCTTAGCATCAAACTTTTCTTTATTTTTTGATTTCTGCTTTTTAGAAGGAGACTTTGTAGGACCCTTTTCAAACTCATTCAATATTTGACCAAAATCTTTTGTTGGTGAATAATTACTAGATTTCCTATTTGGATTATCCTTTACTTTCTTACCATATTTTGGTTTTAAACCTTGGCTAATTTCCCATTGTTCAAAAATAGAAGAAAAATCTTCACTTTTTTCATCTTTCTTATCTATTGATTTTTTATTTACAACACCACCATTTTCCCATTGCTCAAAAACCTGAGCAAAAGAAACATCTCCTAAATCTTCAACAACTAAATCATTGTTTTTAGATTTATTTTTTACAGTATTGCTTTTTTTTGATGTATTTATTTTTGTAACAACGTCTATTTTCTTAATATCCTTAAACGGATTATAAGTATCGTCTTCTTCACTCATGACAGAAATGCGACTGTTTCCAGCCGCATTTTGTCGATTCTGAGGACTTTTTTTTCGTTTTCTAGCCATCAGACCTCCTGTATATCAAGGATCTGGGAAACAAACGGTTTTATAATCTCGATGACTTTAGTCATTGAAGCTCCCTGTACTTTCATAGTACAAATTGCATTTGTCGGATCAGTTCCCATAAATGTCCCAAATGTAATAATATCAACACCATTTTTCTCTAATGCAGTAGTAATATGTGCAATAGTACCTGGTTGATCTTCTACAAGGTAAGAAACTCTAACCCCAAAATGTCTAGCTCCAAATAACTCTAATAAAATCTTAAACATATCAGATTTTGTAATAATGCCTATCAATCTACCGTTTTCTAAAACAGGAAGACATGATAAATCTTGGTCTACCATTAATCTTGCTGCTTCTTCAACTGTAGTGTTTTTTTCTATTGTTACAACATTTTTATTCATTATTTTGCCAACTGTTAAACGACTTAACAAATAGGCCATTTCATGTATTGAAAGTGAACTCGCTGGAGATGGAGAGGCATATAAAATATCTTTTTCAGTAATTAACCCAACTAATTTTTTTTCTTTATTTAATACAGGTAAACGATGAACTTTTTCCTGTTTCATCAATGCTGAAGCATCTGCTAAAGACATCTCTGGATTACATGTTATTGGGTGTCTAGTCATTCTACGTTCAATAATCATTAGGTTTCTCCTTGCTCTATCTATATTTTAACTCATTGTTAAAAATTTTTCTACAAAAAATAAATATTTTTATTTCTCTATTATACTCAAAACAACTAAAAATAGTATAAACAAACCTTTACAACTAATATATTAGTATGTTAGAATAACAACATCAAGTTATTTAGGAGAAAATCATGGAAATGACTTTAAGATGGTACGGTTCAAAATTTGATACAGTAACATTAAAACAAATTAAACAAATCCCTGGTGTAACAGGTGTTATTTCTACATTATATGATGTTCCAGCTGGTGAAGTTTGGAGTTTAGAAGCAATTAAAGCCTTAAAGGATGAAATTGAAGCTGCAGGCTTAAATTTATCAGGTATTGAATCTGTAAACATTCATGACTCAATAAAAATCGGTAATGCTGATAGAGATAAATACATTAAAAACTATATTGAAACTTTAGAAAATCTTGGAAAGTTAAACATCAATATGGTTTGTTATAATTTTATGCCTGTTTTTGACTGGACTAGAACAGATCTTGCAAAAGAAAGAGAAGATGGTTCAACAGTATTAGCTTACAATCAAAGTGTAATTGATAATATTGATCCTAAAGCTTTCTTTGACAATACAAATGAATCTTCACAAGGTTTTGCTATGCCTGGTTGGGAACCAGAGAGATTAGCTCATGTTCAAGAATTATTTGAAGCTTATAAAGATGTTGATGAAGAAAAATTATTTAACAATTTAGTATACTTCTTAAAAGCAATCCAACCTACTTGTGAAAAATATGGTATCAATATGGCAATTCATCCAGATGACCCAGCTTGGCCTGTATTTAATTTACCTAGAATCATCACATCAAAAGAAAAGATCTTAAAAGTAATGAAAGCTGTTGATGCTCCATTTAATGGATTAACTTTCTGTGCAGGTTCTTTTGGAACAAATCCAAACAATGATTTACCAGATATCATAAGATCTCTTCCTGGTAGAATACATTTTGCTCACGTAAGAAATCTTCATCACTATAAACCTGGAGTATTTGAAGAAGCTGCACATTTATCTAGAGATGGTTCATTTGACCTTTATGAAATTGTAAAAGCATTGTATGATATAAACTTCAAAGGCCCAATTAGACCAGACCATGGTAGAATGATTTGGGATGAGAAAGCTATGCCAGGTTATGGTTTATATGATAGAGCTTTAGGTGCAACATATATAAACGGATTAATCGAGGCTATAGAAAAAAGTAACAAATAAAGGAACTATATATGCCTAGAACCCTACGAAGTACTGCAAGTGATGAAATATTTAACATATTGAGAAAAGAAATATTATCTTTATCCTTTTTACCAGGAAAAGAATTAAAAATTAATACATTATGTGACCAGCTCCAAGTTAGCAGATCTCCTGTTAGAGATGCACTTATGAAATTATCTGCTGATGGACTAGTCGATATTTTCCCACAACGCGGTACTAGGGTTTCACTAATTGATTTGCAATTAGTTGATGAAGAAAAATTCTTAAGAAGTAGCCTTGAAGAAAAGGCTCTCTTACAAGTTATGCCTTTAATAAATGAAACTGAAATCAAAAAATATAAAAAAGCTATCTTAGATCAAGAAATATTAAAAGAAGATAGTGATTTATATAATTTCTTTAGCTCTGATATTTCTTTTCATAAAATTACTTTTGATTTAATAAATAAAAAAGAATGTTGGAAAATTATTAATAAAAGATGTGTTAACTATGATAGATTAAGATTTTTATCATTTAGAAACAATTTAGACAAAGACACTATTTTAAGACATCATAATGAAATTATTGATGCAATAAGTAGCAATAATCAATTACTTGTAGAAAACATAATAAAAAAACATATTAATAAAATTGATAGTGAAATTCCTAAATTAGTTGAGCAATATCCTACATATTTTAAAACAGAAATTAAAAGAAAAAAATTATCCTTATAATTTAATTAAAATGAAAACAAAAACAGCTGTTGTAATTAAACAACAGCTATTTTTATCTCTTATCTCTTATTACTTTATTATTTTAAATATTTTACTAAAGTAGCTCTTACAGCACCTTTAGCGGCAATTAATTCTTCAAAATAGGATAAAACTAAAGAAGCTAATCCAACTTCATATAAATCAACACCAAATATTTTTTCATTACTTAATAATTCTTTTAATTGAACATCAAAAGGTCCTTTATCTCCTAATTTTATATCTTTTACAAAAGGAGTAACTGACTCTAGTAATGGATCTGGGGACAAATCAAATTTATCTCCATTATCATCAATAGCCATAAGATATCTTAACCAACCAGCATAAACTAATGGAATAAATTTTAAAGAATTAACATCAAGCCCAGGATTTTCTATATATGCTTTTATAGTTTCACCAAATCTAATTGATAATTTTTGAGAAGTATCACAAGCAATTCTTTGAGGGGTATCAGGCATAAATGGATTAGGGAATCTAACATTTAAAACTTCTTCTATAAAATCTTTTGGATTAATGATTTTTGGATCTACTACAACTTTCATCCCTTCTTCATATCCAATAATTTCAACTAATTTTTTAAGTTGTGGATCTACCATTTCTTTTGAAATTAAATTGTATGATAATAAACAGCCAAAAATAGCAAGAGTAGTATGTAATGGATTTAAACAAGTACAAACTTTCATTTTTTCAACTTTATTTACTGTTTCTCGTGTTGTAAAAAATACTCCACTATTTTCTAGGGCTACTCTTCCATTTGGAAAGTCATCTTCAATTACTAAATATTGAGGTTTTTCAGCATTAACGAAAGGAGCAATCCAAGTGTTTTTATCTGTAACAATTATTTCAGTATCTTCAAATCCATCTTTCTTTAACATTTCAACAACAGAAGCATCAGGTCTAGGTGTAATTTTATCAATCATTGACCAAGGGAATGAAACTTTTTCATCTAAATAGGTTAAGAAATTCTTATCAATCAAATCATTATTAGCCCATTCTTTTGCAATTGTCTTAACAGCATTTTCAAGTTTTTCACCATTGTGTGAACAGTTATCCATACTAACTAATGCTAAAGGCCAATCAATTTCTTTATATCTGTTATAAACTAAAGCAGTTAATTTTGATAAAAATAATTTTGAAGCATTAGGACCATTTTTAAAATCTTCTAAAGCAACTTGATAATAATTATTTTTACCATCAACTAAAGAATAACCTTTTTCTGTAATTGTAAATGATACCATTTGTAATGATTTATTTGCAAAAACCTTTAATAGGTTTTCCCAATCAGAACTAAATTTATAATCACATTTGTAAGAAGCTGCTAAACTATCAATTACTTTCTTATCAATTGATCCATCAGCATTCAAAGTAACTAATAGATTTAAATTATCATGTGGTTGGTAAATTTTTTCAATAATATCAAAATCAAAACCTTCACCTACAATAATTCCTGTATCTTCAATATTTTTTTCTAATAAATTTTGCATTAATGCAGCAGGGAATCCTCTAAAAATATTCCCAGCACCAAAATGGACCCATTTAGGATTTTCTAAAGTATTTTTTACCATTTTTTCCCTATCATAACTTGATAGTGAATACCCTTTTTCAGTCCATTGTTTTTTATTTTGTAATTCAGTTAAATTTAGTTTCATATTTCCTCCATTACATCATTACAAATATTCTAACATTCTAATATATTAGTTGTAAAGTCAAAACATAATATAATTTAAAATATTTTAAAAAATATACTACTAAGAATATTAAATATCAACAAAATAAAATTTAATATTGTTATTCACTGCTAATTATTTTTAAAATAAAAAAATTAAATTTGTGTAATAATTAACAAAAATTACTATTGTAATAGCAAAATTTATATGCTAATCTCTAATTTGTTAGCTTTCGCTAATAAAGGAGAGTTTTTAGTATGTCTACTCAGACAAATTCAGGATTAAAATTTCTATTAGAAAATTCTGGACGCCATAAAATAAAATTAATTTTTAGTGGCTTTTTTTCTGTTGTTTCAACTTTATTAAGTTTTACACCATTTGTTTTATTTTATTTTATAATTGAGGCTTTATTAAGGGATAATGTTAATTATTCATATATCTACTCCCTAGTTATAGCAACAATTATATTATCTTTACTTAGGATAGTTTTTCAATTTTTAAGTGGTATGTTATCACATGTCGCAGCTTTTACAATTTTATATCAAATAAGGATGAAAGTTGTTGAAAAATTGGGGTTTTTACCAATGGGATTTATAAAGAACCACACGAGTGGAAACATAAAGAGAATAATCGATGAAGATGTTGAAAAACTTGAATTATTTATAGCCCATCAAATACCGGATTTAGTAGCTGCAATTGTAACTCCTCTAGCAATAATTATTTTTTTAATAGTCATAAATTGGCAGTTAGGAATATTTTTATTTATTCCTTTACTTCTTTCACTTTTCTTCCAATATATGATGATGAAAGGATATGAAACTCGAATGGGGAAATACAATGATGTAGTATTAAGGCTTAATAGTGCATTAATGGAATATATTAACGGAATGATTGTTTTCAAAGCTTTTAATATGAGTGCAAGAAAATTCAGAAGGTACAAAGAAGTAACAAAAGAATATGCAGATCTTTGGGAAGATATGACAATCATGGGAGCTAAATGGTGGGTATATTTTTTAGCTGTTATTGACTCCTCACTAATTTTTATTATTCCTGTAGGTGGTGCCCTATTACTCACTAATAAAATTACAATTGCAGCTTTTGCTTTATTTATTGTTTTATCTATGACTTTCTTTTCAAGTTTTAAAAATTTATTAGAATTTGGATCTAGTTTTCAAATGCTACTTCAAGGAGCAAACAAAATTAACTCTATTCTGAAACAAGCCCCACAATATGATAGCAAAATGGATATCCCAATTAAAAAAGGTGAAATAAAGTTTAATAATGTTAGTTTCAAATATGAAGATAAAGAAGTTCTAAAAGATATTAGTTTTTGTGCAAAAGCTAACACAATAACAGCCTTAGTTGGTCCTAGTGGTGGAGGGAAAACTACAATAGGTCAATTAGTAGGTAGATTTTATGATATTGAAAAAGGATCTATTACAATAGATGGTATTGATATTAAAGCTTATGGTTATGAATCTTTAATGAAACAAACAGCTTTTGTTTTTCAAGATGTGTTTATGTTAAATGATACTATATTTGAAAACATAAAAATGGGAAGAGATTTCTCAAAAGAAGAAGTTATTGAAGCAGCAAAAAAGGCACAAATTCACACATTTATTGATTCTCTAGAAAATAAATATGATACTATGCTTGGTCCAAATGGAGTCAAACTAAGTGGTGGTGAAAAACAAAGAATTGCTATTGCTAGAGCTTTTCTAAAAAACACTAAAATTGTCGTTTTAGATGAAATTACTGCATACAGTGACATTGATAATGAATTAGAAATTCAAAAAGCTTTAAAGATATTATTAAAAGATAAAACTGCAATAATTATTGCTCATAAATTATATACCATTAGCGAAGCCAACAACATAATCGTTATTGATAAAGGAGAAATTGTTGAAAGTGGAACTCATAATAAACTTTTAGAAAACAATAACCTATATGCAAAACTTTGGAATATATATAAAGGAGAGAACAATGCGTAAACAATTAAAATCAATATTAAAAGCAGACTATAACACATTAAAAACTCCAACTATTCTACTAGTTATTGATGCTTTATTTCAGATGATACCATACATGATAATGTACTTTACTATAATAGATTTATTTAATTCATCAATTACAAAATCTAAATTAATAAATTATACATTAATTATTCTCTTTGCTACTATATTGAGAATAATTATTGGAGGCAAAGGATATTCACAAATCCAAATCAGAGGTGCCAGAGCTGTTGAGCATCTTAGAATTTCTTTAGCAGAACATCTTAGACAACTTCATTTAGGATATTTTAACAAAAAGAACATCGGTTATTTAAGCAGTATTATGACCAATGATATGGCTTCATTAGAAAAAATTATTACCCACAGAGTTTCAGATTTAATCAAACTTGTTGTAATTATTATTTATATAATAGTTCTTTTATTCACCGTCAATCTAAAACTAGCATTAATAGAATTAGCTTTTGTTATAATAGGACTTCCATTAGTATATTTTTCAGGAGTTATTGTTGAAAAAACAGGATATAAACAAAAGAAGATACTAAACACTGTTGTAAGTGGAATGTTGGAATTTTTTAATGGAATTGAAGTATTTAAAGCGTATTCAATGGTAGGGAAAAACTTTAAGAGATTAGAAGAATCCTTTAAACATTTATATAAAAGAAGTATTCAACTTGAACTTTGCGTTGCGCCTTTTGTTATGACTTTCAACTTCTTAATTGATATTAGTTATCCTATCGTACTTTTATTTGCAACAAAAGCTTTAATTGCAAATGAAATAACAAAAATAACTTTTTTTAGTTTTACTCTTATGCTTTTAGCTTTAGTTAATACTCTTAGACAATTTGCTGTAATATATCCTGAAACTCAATATCTAAAAATTGCTCAAAAGAAATTACTAAGTATTGAAAATGAAAAAGCACAACCCTTTGTAAAAGATAAAGAAAACAAAAATAACACCATTGAATTTAAAAATGTAAGCTTTGAATATGAAGAAAAAACTCCTGTTATCAAAAACTTAAGTTTTGTAGCTAAAGAAGGCACGACTACAGCTTTAATTGGCCCTTCAGGTTGTGGAAAAACGACTATTATGAATCTTATAGCTCGTTTTTATGATATAAATAATGGCCAAATATTATTAGGAGATACAGAAATAAGAGAAATTGAACCAGAATTACTTTTATCAAAATTAAGTATGGTATTTCAAGAAGTTTATCTGCTTTGTGACACTGTATATAATAATATCTTAATGGGAAATCCCAAAGCTACTAAAGAACAAGTTATTCATGCTGCAAAATTAGCTTCAGTACATGAAGATATTTTAAATCTTGAAAATGGTTATGATACCTTTGTAGGTGAAGGTGGTACAAAATTAAGTGGTGGGGAAAGACAAAGAATCAGTCTAGCAAGAGCTTTAATTAAAGATGCCCCAATTATCCTATTAGATGAAGCTACAGCTTCAATAGATATGGATAATGAAATTCAAATTAGAAAAGCTTTAGATATAATAACCAAAAACAAAACTGTAATTATTATTGCCCATAGATTAAATACAATTAAAAATGCCGACAACATATTAGTTCTAAATAATGGAGTAATTGAAGAAATGGGTAATCATAAAAATTTAATTAGCAAAAAAGGAACTTATTTTAGAATGATCAATGATATAGAAAATTCATTAAAATTCAAACTTTAAATAAACTCCTCTTAGATTATGTCTTGAACTGCTACAAAAATATAATAGTTTCTGTAGCAGTTCTTTTCTTTATACAACGTTTTAATAAAATTAAGAGATTATATCATTTTTATAAATTTCATGACTTTTATAATAAATATAATCTTAATTAAAATATTTTTTTTAATTATCAAATTTTAATCACTAGAGATACATCTAGTGATTATTTTTACTTAACATAAATAAACTATCGATATAACATATTTGATAAAATCGATAAATTATTACCAATTAGATAAAAAATTTTTAAAAATCCTTGTGTGTTGCAATTAGTTGCAATATCATAACTTCTTGGATATTTTGTTGCAATTCGTTGTTTCAAAAAAAATTTATATATATATTAATCTAGGAGAATTTTTATATGAAAAACTCAAATTCTACCTCATCAATTGATAATATCTATCAATTAGATGGGAAAGTCCCTCTAGGAAAAGCAATACCTTTCGGACTACAACATGTTCTAGCTATGTTCGTTGCTAATATCGTACCAATTGTTATTGTTGCTGGAGCCGGAAATCTTAGCCAAGATCTTACAACAGCTTTATTACAAAACTGTATGTTCATCGCTGGGATAGGAACTTTAATACAACTATTCCCTATTTGGAGAATCGGTTCAGGACTTCCTGTTGTAATGGGTGTTAGTTTTACTTTCGTAGCTATTCTAAGTTATGTTGCAGCAAATTTTGGATATCCAGTTGTTGTTGGAGCAATTATAATAGGTGGTTTAATTGAAGGAACATTAGGTCTATTAGCTAAATATTGGAAAAGATTTATCTCTCCTGTTGTATCAGCTTGTGTAGTATTATCAATTGGTTTTTCACTATTACCTGTAGGAGCTAGAAGCTTTGGTGGTGGTTATGTAGCAGATTTCGGATCAGCACAAAACATGCTATTAGGTGGAATTACTCTATTATCATTGTTATTATTTACAATCTTTGCAAAAGGATATTTAAAACAATTAGCTATTTTATTTGGTTTAATCGTTGGTTATATTGTTGCTTTATTTATGGGTAAAGTAGATTTCTCAGCTTTCCATAATATTGCTTTATTTGATTTACCTAAATTCTTACCTGTAAAACCTGAATTTAATATCAGTGCTATCATATCTGTAACTTTAGTATTCTTAGTTTCAGCTACTGAAACCATTGGGGATACAACTGCTTGTGCTGTTATGGGTATTGGTAGAGAACCAAGCGAAAAAGAAATTTCTGGATCTTTAGCTTGTGATGGTTATAGTTCATCAATTTCTGGTTTGTTCAGCTGTTTGCCTGTTACATCTTTCTCACAGAATGTTGGTTTAATAGCAATGACTAAAGTTGTAAATAGATACACAATCGCAACAGGTGGTATTGCATTAATTTTAGCTGGTTTATTCCCACCAATTGGTGCATTTTTTAATACTTTACCAGAAGCAGTATTAGGTGGTTGTACAATTCTTATGTTTGGACAAATTGTAATCTCTGGTATAAGAATGTTAGCTAAATCAGGTTTCTCTCAAAGAAATACTTTAATCGCTGCTTTCTCATTAGCAATTGGTTTAGGATTCCCTTCAGAAGCTGCTTTATTTAATATCTTCCCAACTTTAGTTGCAGAAGAATTATCTAACAACTGTGTTGCAATAGTATTTATTATTTCTCTAATTTTAGATTTAACTCTTCCTAAAAACATGGAAGTAACAAAAGAAACAGAAAACTAGAAAAATCACTAATAATATAATAATAACTATAAAAAAAAATAGGATTGCATTAATTTTGCAATCCTATCTATTTAATAAATATAACTTATTTTTTTATGCCATCAATGATGGAATCAATAATGTTAATTGTGGAATAAAAGTAATACAAAGAAGTACAACAATCATAATAGAATAGAATGGAAGCATACTCTTTGTTGCTTTTTCTATACTTATTTTTCCAATCGCACAACCAACGAATAAAGCTGATCCTACAGGTGGTGTACATAAGCCAATAGCTAAGTTTAAGATCATTACAACACCAAATTGAACAGGATCCATACCTAAAGCACCAACAACAACTGGATATAAAATAGGTGTACAAATAATAATTAATGGAGCCATATCCATGATTGTTCCTAATAATAATAACATTATGTTAATTAATAATAGAAGAACAATCTTATTGCTACTAATTCCAATTAATGCATTTGTTATTGCCTGTGGGATTCTTAAAAAAGCTAATAAATAACCAAAAGAAGATGCAGCAGCTATTAAACTCATAACCATTGCTAAGGTTTTTAATGAAGCTAATAAGATCTCTTTTAATTCAGTTAATTTAATTTCTTTATAAACAAAGAAAGTAATAATAAAGGAATATACAACTGCTACTGCAGCACTTTCTGTTGCTGTAAATATACCAGTAACTACACCACCAATGATAATAATCATTGTAAGCATACCTAGAATTGCATCTGCACTAACTTTTAAAGTTTCTTTTAATGTATATTTTCTTTCTTTAGGATAATTCCTTTTTCTTGCAATAATATATGTTACTATCATTAATCCAACACCTAGAATAACACCAGGAACTAAACCACCTAAGAATAATTTTCCTACACTTACACCACCACCAGCAGCTAAAGCGAAAATAATCATATTATGGCTTGGAGGAATAATAACACCTTGGCAAGCACTTGTTACAGTTACTGCTACAGAGAAGTCTTCATCATAACCTTTAGCATTCATCATTGGAATCATCATTGTTCCAATAGAAGAAACATCTGCTACAGCACTACCTGAGATACCACCAAAGAACATACTAGCTAAAATATTTACTTGAGCTAAACCACCTCTGTATCTACCAATAATTGCATTTGAGAAATCAATCAATCTTCTTGAAATACCACCACGGCTCATCATTTCCCCTGCTAAAATAAAGAATGGAATAGCTAATAAAGAGAAAGAATTAACCCCGCTTACTAATCTTTGAACAATAGTTAATAGCGGAATATGTAAATATAAAGCTGTTATTACTGAAGAAAGAAATAAAGAAAAAGTAATTGGCATTCTTAAAATTAATAATAAAATAAAGGATCCAATTAATATTGTTGAAGCTAAACTTAAATTAATCATCTAGAAGTACCTCACTTTTGTCTAAATCTTTAGTTGTTATTGCGCCATATAAATAAATGACTGCATATAATATTATGAAAACAGCATTAATAGGTAAAACTATGTAATTAATAGCATTTGTGATATGAGTTGCAGGTAAGAAACTTCTTAAACCATTTTTTGCTAATCCTAAACCATAATAAAATAATATAACACCTAAAATTATTTCACAAACATACTTAAATATTCTTAAAAATCTTTCGATATGAGGTGGAAGATGTTTTGGCAATAAAGTAATACTAATATGTAAATTTTCTTTTACCCCTAAAGCCATTGCAATAAAAGTAAACCAAATTACTATTACCAATGGAATTTCTTCGCCCCATTTAATTCCACTTTGGAATCCGTATCTTAATACAACATTAGCAAAAACAATTAAAACCATTGCTATAATTAAGAACATACCTATAAATAAGACTATATTGAAAACCTTATCTAAGTATTTTTTAAATTGTCTCATTTGAGCTCCTACCTAACTTAAAATAGGGGTTCCATAAGAACCCCTTCAATTAAAAAGCTAATTAATTATTATTTAACTGCTCTAATCTTTGCTACCCAAGCTTTTCCATCAGCATCTAACATCTTGTCGTATAGAGGTTGCATTGCATTTGCGAATTCAGCTTGATCTGTAATTTCATTAATTTGACAACCAGCAGCTTTAACTTTTTCTTGTGATTTTTGTGCATATTCTGCCCAAGCTGCAATTTGAGTTGCTTGACAATCTCTAGCTGCTCTCTTAATGATTTCTTGATCTTCTTGACTTAATTTATCCATAGTTGTCTTTGAAGCTAATAGCATTTCAGGAACACGAGTATGTTGGTCAATTGAATAGAATTTAGCTACTTCATAATGGTTTGAAGAATCATATGAAGGCCAGTTATTTTCTGCACCATCAATAACGCCTGTTTGTAAAGCTGAGTAAACATCACCATAACTCATTGGAGTAGGAGTTGCACCTAATGCTTCAACAAGACCCATCATTAAATCTGATTCTTGAACACGAATCTTCATACCTGATAAATCAGAAACAGTATAAACAGGTTTAATTGTATTATAGAAACTTCTTGCACCAGAATCGAAATATGTTAAACCAACGAATCCACTGTCTTCCATTGATTGTAAGAAATAGTCTCCAATTTCACCATTTAAAACGTTCCACATATGATCAGCATTTCTATATAAGTAAGGCATTTGTAAAGCATTTAATAAAGGGTTAAAAGAAGCTAAAGGGCTAATTGAAACACGAGTAAAGTCAATCCCACCAAATTGAACTTGTTCAATACAAGACTTTTCATCGCCTAATGTTGCTTGAGGATATACTTCAACTTTAATTCTACCATTAGAATATTCCTCAACTAATTCAGCAAACTTTTCATCACCAACAACTGTAGGATATCCAATAGGTTGGTTATCTGCTAATCTTAATACAATAGGGCTATCACTTTTTTGTGCCTCATCGCTACCTTGAGCAAACATAGGAGTAATAGCTACAAGAGCTAAAACTGCTAGAGTTAACAATTTTTTCATAAAACTTATGTCCTCCATAATTTTTTTATCAATTTATACATTATTATTTGTTTATAAACTGTTAATTGCATAGTGAGAAAAAATTCCTTTTTTCACCTTTATTTTTCCTTTTTTACAAGTTTATTGAATTTTTAATAATAATTTTCCGTGATATAATGAATTATGGCTAAAAAAATCTTTAAGAATTTAACTATTAAAAGAAAAATTAATAAAAGACAGAACATACACCAATTACTATTTAAGCACAACTTTTTTACCGTAGTAATTTTCTTTGTCATATCATTATTTCTTTTTAACTACATATATACAATTTTCAATGAAGAACAAAAGAACTCAAGCGAAAATTTATTAGTACATAATATAATCACAGAAATAGAGCAAAGTAGAATTTTACTTGAAGAATATAGAACATCTAAAGTTCCTCAAAGGCAAAAAGAATTATTACTTAAACAAAAAACTATCTTATTAAATATAGATAATGAAATTGAAAAATTACAAATTGAATATGAAGATTCTCCTACAAGATATTTCTTAAATAGTGGTATAATTAATGGTAAAAATACTATAAATGAATTATTGAACCAATTAAATTCTGACTCATTAAATAATGATGCTGAATTTTATAAGATTTATTATAGAATTAGTAATACCTATGACTATATATATAAATATTTAACAAACCAATATTTATTAGCTATGGTAAAAGAAAATGTTGAGATTATGGAAGCTAGAGCTCAACAACTAAAAAGTTTAAGATTATTTTCAATAATTTTATTTGGTATTTTATTACTTGGTTATATTATTTCAACCTCCAGAACTACAAGAAGAATGTTGGACCCTATAGATGAAATGGTAAAAACAGCAAAAGATATATCTGAAGGTAATTTTGATAATGAACATAAAATAATAGAAGGCCCTCAAGAATTAGTCTTTTTAGAAGAATCACTTAAAAATATGACAACTTCTTTAAAAGACAGATTAGATTTAATAAATGAAAACAGTATTCTTGAAAAAGAAATCCACACAAAAGAAATAGATCAATTAAAACTACAAAAAGAACTTGAGAGAGCAAAATTTAGATCTCTTCAAGCTCAAATAAATCCACATTTTCTATTTAACACCTTAAATACTATCCAATTAACGGCTCTATTTGAAAACGCAGAACAAACAGGTAAATTAATAGAAAGCTTAAGTGTTATATTTAGATATTCTTTAGAACATCAAGATGAAATAACTATAGAAAATGAATTATTTTTTATAAAACAATACTTAAAAATACAAAAAGCTAGATTTAAAGAAAGATTAGAATACACAATTAAATGTGGGGAATTATGTAAAACAGTATTAATTCCACCACTAATTTTACAACCTTTAGTTGAAAATGCTATTAACCATGGAATAGAGCCTAAAGAAGAAGGTGGCCGTGTAGATATTGAAGCTTACAAAAATAAAAACCAAGTAATTATTAATATTTGTGATACAGGTATTGGTTTCAAAAATCCTACCAATACAATCAATAATATCGAAACAAATAATAAAGGCCATAATATAGGAATTTCTAATATTATCGAAAGATTAAATATATATTTTAAAAATGAAGCAACTATCAATTTTAAACCATTAAATGAATTTGGAGGCTGTAAAGTCGAAATTCAAATACCTTTTGAGGAAAATAATGTATAACTTATTAATAGCAGATGACGAACAATTAGAGCGTGATGCAATTGAATTTTTAATTAATAAAAAAGAACTTCCTTTCAATGTATTAAAAGCAAAAAACGGGAAAGAAGCTCTTCAGATATATAATCAAGAATCTGTTGATTTTATAATTCTAGATATAAAAATGCCATTAATTAATGGTATTGAAGTTGGAAATATTATTAGAGAAAATGATAGAGTTACCCCTATTGTTTATTTAACTGCATGGAGCAATTTTGATTATGCTAAATCAGCAATATCTATTGGTGTTCTAGAATATCTAGTAAAACCAATTAATAAAAAAGAATTATATAAAGTTTTAGAAGATTTTATCGAAAAAAAAGAAATCGAAACCTCAACAAAAAATGAAGAATTTAAAACTGTAATAAATCAATTCTCCCGTTCATTTTTTGCTTCAATGAAACATGGCTTAATAGATTCAAAAGTATTAAAAAAATATTTCAATTTGAAAGTTGATACTTTTTTTGAAGGAGTTAGCCTAATCGTTAGTGAAGTTAATATAGACAGGTTAAAACATTTTTTTACCCAAAAGGAATTTATTAACAGTAGATTTTATTATTTTCCAACTACCGATAGAACTACCATAATTGTTTTCCCAAAAAACAAAAGCAAATTTTTTAAACAATTAAATTACAATACTAACGCTATAATGAGTTCCAAATTTAACAAAATTACAATTGCTATTGGTAGTGTATTTACATCAATTGAAGAACTACCTAGATCTATTAGGGAAGCCTCAATAGCTTACAATATTGCTAGAACAAATAATGAAACAATACATGAATTTAACAATATTGATGAAAACATACTATACAATTCCTCAATTAATTATATAGATGAAATAGAAACTGCAATATTTGATTTAAATGAAAAAAAGGCAAGAGAAATAGCTCATAAATTTTATGATTCTATCTCCCATCTTGAAAAGAATGCCCTTTTAGAAACTTATTATCAAAACGTATTAATATTACATCATGTTTTAACTAAAAAAATACCTTTTTTCACTATCTCTAAGCCTCATAAATCAGTAGTAGAAATTGAAATTACTTTCTTTAATATGATTGATAATGCTGTAAAAGCTTTAATAGAAGACAGACGTGATAGGTATCAAAGAATATTTTTAGCTATAAAAAAAGAGATTGAAATACATTACAATAAACAATTAACAATGGAATATTATTCTTCCTTGTTAAACATGAATACAAAATATTTTTCAAAATTATTTAAAACTTATAACAATATTAGCTTCATAGATTATTTAACAAATATAAGACTTGATAAGGCAAAAGAATTATTAAAAGAAGGTATTAGTGTTAAAGATAGTGCTAAAGCCGTTGGATATATGGATTCAGCTTATTTTTCCAAAGTTTTTAGCCAGAGATTTAATATTAATCCATCACAATTCAAACAAGCATATGAGAAATAAAATATCTCATATGCTTTAATAATTAATGCATCAATGATGGTAAGAAAGTTGTAAATACTGGGAATAAACTAATTAAAATTAGTACAACTACATTACAGATTATAAAAGGAAGAGCCCCTTTAAATATTTCTACAATTTGCATTTTAGTTATTTTTGTGCAGGCATTTAAACACATTCCAACAGGAGGTGTTACCAATCCAATCGCTAAACCTGTAATTAACATAGCCCCAAATTGTAATGCTGAAATACCAACAGATTCCATAACTGGAAGTAAAATTGGAGTTAATAATAAGATTGCTGGTGTTACATCAATGAATGTACCAATAATTAAAATTACCAAATCAAATATTAATGCATAACCCCATACTGGTAATTCTAAAGCCAAAAAGAAAGCTGCAATTTGACTTGGAATATTAGCAATAGTCAACAACCAAGTAAATATAGTTGTAAAACCAATGATAATCATAATTGCTGCAGATGATACTAAAGTCTTTTTTAAAGCATTAATTACATCTTTGACTGTTAATTCTTTATAAAAGAAAAACCCAATCAATAATGAATATAACACAGCAATCCCTGCAGATTCACTAGCTGTACAAATACCAAAAGATACAAATACAACAATTACTACTGGCATTAATATAGCTGGAATGCCATATAACATTGTATGTAAAAATTCTTTCTTAACAAAAGGTGTCTTTTCTGGATGATAACCTTTTTCAATTGAAATTGCATTTACTGCTATCAATTGGGAAAGCCCAATTAAAACTCCTGGGATTAATCCAGCAACAAATAATTTACCAATTGAGGCTCCTGATGCCATAGCATAAACAATCATTGGAACAGAAGGAGGAATTATCATACCCATTGTGGAAGAAGCAACAGTAACACCGGATGCAAATTTACATGGATAACCCTCTTTTTCCATTGAAGGAATTAATATTGATCCTAAAGCAGAAGTATCTGCTACAGAAGATCCTGAAATTCCTCCAAAAATCATTGATGCTATAATATTTACTTCCCCTAATCCACCATGGAAAGGACGAACTAAATACATTGAAAAATCAACAATTCTTTTTGTTATACCACCAGTATTCATCAATTCCCCAGCTAACATAAACAATGGCATAGCAACCATAACAAATGAAAAAACACCACCCCAAACTCTTTGTGGTAACATTTGCATGAAATTTGGATTAAATGACTGAATAAAGCTCATACATGAAGCGCCAATAGCAAAAGCTAAAGGAGTACCCATTAAAGCAAAAATTATTAAAAATAATAGCAAAAATATTACTGCCATATTATTTACTCCTTTGTTTTATACTAAGTAAATATTCAACAAACTTAACCAACATTGTTATTAAGGCTATTGAACAACCAATTGGAATAATTCCATACATATATTTCATTGGTATTTCCATACCCATTGAAATTTGATGTCCAAATTTAGCAGTATATTTAAAACCATATATAATCATTGCCATGTCTACGGTTATCATAACTATATAATTAAAAATTGTTGCAAAGACTTTAAATTTTGGACTAAATCTTTCATAAATAGATAAAATTGCAACATGTTCATCTTCCATCACACAAATTCCCATTCCCCAAAAGGTTGTGAATGCAAAAACTGTTGTAATAAATTCTTCTAGAAATAAAAATGAAATGCCAAAAAAGTATCTAGCAATAACTGAAAAAATCACACAAAAAGCAATTAAAGCTACAGCAAAGACACCTATACCAAAATATATTTTATATATTTTCTTTGAGATATTTTTTAGACTATTAATAATACACCTCCAATATCTTAATAACACCGACCCATATAGGGCCGGTTAAAACAATTGTTCAGCTTTGATTATTAATTACCTTTAACAATAGCTCTCATTTGATCTAGTTCACTTTGTGTTAATAAACCTTCATCAATATATTGTTGATATACTACTTCTGTTGCATCTTTAAATGCTTGTAATTCAGATTTTGTAGGAGTATAAATTTCACAATTAGCATCTACAACACTTCTTGCCTTAGCTTGGTTATCTGCAATTGCTTGGTTATTAACTTCCATCATTTCTTTAGTTGCTTGTTCTAATACTTCTTGATATTCAGCTGGAAGAGAATTATACCAATCAAGATTTACATAGAATGGATCTGGATGGAATTGATAATTTAATTCTGTAAAATATTTTTGTACTTCATAGAATTTCATACCTTCAACATTAACCCATGGATTTTCTTGACCATCAGCTACACCAGTTTTTAATGCCATATATAAATCAGAATAAGGAACTGATACAACAGAAGCACCTAATGCTTTAAATGTTCTATCAATAGTATCCATACCGTTTGATCTCATTTTTAAACCTTTTAAATCAGCAGGAGTATGAATTGGTCTAACATTATTTGAATATTGTCTAAATCCACCAGCATCACCAAGACCTAAAATCAAAGCACCGTCTTCTTTACTTGAAGAACAGATATCTTTTGCTAAATCACTATTCATTAAGCGAGTAACTTGTTCACTATTTTCACATAAGAAAGGTAGAGTAAATACTAAAAGTTTTGGAACAAAGTCCATTTGTCCACCTCTCATACCTTGAATAACACCAGAACAAACTTGTTCTAACATTTCTTTTTCTGTACCTAATTGACCAGCTGGATATAACTCAACTTTGATTCCACCATTAGTTCTTTCTTCAACAATTTCTTTGAAGTGTTCTAGAGAAATATGACGTGGATTAGTAGTAGGTTGAGCATGAGCGATTTGCATTGTATAAACCTTATCAGGTCCCCCATTTGAACTTGCTTGTTCACTGCCACCTTGAGCGAAAAGCATTGATGTACTTACTAACAATGCCATTGAGATCAATAATAATTTCTTAAACATAAGATCCTCCTAAAAGTAGCTATAGGTTAAAATGGGTTTTCAAATCGCACACTAGAGCATATTGCTTTAAATCTATAAGATATTGCTAAATCAGCAATATTTTATAGATAAATTATCTTTGTGCTGCCCTATATTGAATAGGACTAACACCTTCTTCTCTTTTAAAAATCAGACTAAAATAATTAGGATCACTATATCCAATTCCACCAGCTATTTCTTTAATAGATTTAGAAGTATCTTTTAATAATTTCTTAGCCATATTAATCCTATGTTCTAATAAATATTCCATAATTGTACAATTCATATAATTCTTAAATAAACGTGAAATATGATATTTTGAATACCCACAATCACTAATTATTTCATCCAAACTTATATAATCAGTATAATGTTTTTCAATATATTCTTTTATAGATAATACTGCTAATGGAATAGCCTCATCATTTTTAATATTTTTTTCGACAGGGTTTTGTTTAAAATACTCAATTACATTATCTAATTGTTGCATCTTACTCTTATTTTTTTCTTCAATTCTTAGTCTCTCTATTGTCTTTTCAATTGCATTTAAAAAAGTCTTTCTTTGAACAGGTTTAACTAGAAAATCTATAGCTCCAAGTTTTAAAGCTTTAACAGCATAATCAAATTCATCAAAAGCCGTTGATATAATTACCTTAGCCTCTATATTTTCATTTCTAATTTTCTCTAAGACTTCTATACCTGACATCTCTGGCATATTAATATCTAAAACAATTATTTCCGGTTTATCACAAACAACCTTTACAAAAGCATCATTACCATCTTCTGCAACTAAAATAGTATCTATAGGTAAATTAGATCTTTCTAAAAACAAAGTTAGAACTTTTCTTTCTAAAGCTTCATCATCAGCAATTAATATTTTATACATATTTTGTAATCTCCCTATCTGTTTTTAATTTAATAATAATTTTTGTTCCACCAAAAACTGTTCTCTCAATCTTAAAAGAATCGTTAGTCTCAGAAAAAATTTCAATTCTATCTCGAGTATTTGATAAGCCTAAATGCTTCCTATTTTTACAAAAAATTTCTTCCCTATTCTCAAAAGCTTTGATTATTTTATCTTCTATGCCAATTCCATTATCTACAACTTCTAAAATTACAAAATCTTCTTTTACTCTAGCATTTATCCTAATTATTCCACCTTCCTTTTTAGGCTCCAAACCATGTACTATCGCATTTTCAACTAACGGTTGGAGAGTAAATTTAGGTAAAAAGACTTCATCTTGTAATTCTTGAGGGACACAAATAAAATATTTTAATCTTTCATTAAATCTCTTTTGTTGTATTTTAATATATTCACTTGTAATATCTAACTCTTCTTTTAATAAAACAGGTTCTGAAGCATCTGATAAATTGTATCTTAATAATTTAGATAAAGAATCAATCATAACTAATGAATCATCATTTCTTTCAAGTGTAATCATCCTTGAAATTGAATTTAAAGTATTAAATAAGAAATGGGGATTTGTTTGTGATTGCAATGCTAAAAACTGCGCTTGGTTTAATAATTTTAAATTTTCTTCATTCTTTTTTTGTTGTTCAACTAGTTCCTTTTCAAGAGTAACCTTCTTTTCTACCTCATGCATCATATTCTTAATATCTTCAACCATTTTGTTAAAAGTATGAATTAGAAGACCCATAGAATTATCACGTTTTAATTCTTTAACTCTTGCTTGTAATTCACCCTTTGATACTTTCTTCGCTTGTTGTACCAATAACATAAGAGGATGAGTAATATTAGAATATATATGCACAAACACGGCTATTAAGAAAATGAAAAAAGCTATTAAAAAAGAAATCAGAAAAGTTGAATAACGATGAAAACTATTATCTAAATATTGGTTTGTTTGTCTTTCGCTATATATCAAATTATTTAATAATTCATCGCAATATTTTTGTAAATAATCATGAATAATTTCAGCTAAGTACATTTTACTATAATACTCATAGTTATTAGTATTATAGTTAAAAGAGGCAGCACAGCCTTCAAGAAAATAGTTATTAAAAGAAGTTTCAATTGATTTTAATAAATATAAATTCTCACTATCATTAATAGACTGAATTAATTCACCAATTATTTCTTTTGATTTATCACTTGCAATATTAAATTCATTTAATTTTTGTCTATTTCCTGTCCTAAGGTACATATTTAGACTTTCATTGCAAGCTGAAATATTTGATTTAAGAGATATGATTTCATATGAAATATTATTATTACTAGAACTTTTTTTAATATAATCAAACATAGTAGTTCTAACAAAAAGAGAGAAAGCTACTACTAAAATAAATATTAATATTAAAAAAGAATTAATTTGGTTACCAACGGAGAAAAATATTGAATCATGAGTACGTTTCATTAAAACCTCCTCATGTTTTTATCTCTAGCTACTTGCTCTATAGCTAAGTATTCTTCTCGCGCAATATAATTTTTAGAATATTCTAAAGTTTTAATAGCACACTCTTCTAATATTTTAACTTCGTCACGAGACAACTGATTTAAGACTTCATTACTAAATAATATAATGGAAGGAAGAGTAACATGATCTAGAATCGCAACTTCTTGTATATATGGATATTCATCACAATTAACAAAAGAAGATAAAGTAGATTCTTTTGCATCAATAAATCCATTTCTTAAAGAAGGGAATGTTGCAATATTACCTATAAAAATAGGATTAATATCCCACCTTTGTAAGAAATTCTGGTACATTTGAGAATTATCAATTCCAACTCTTATTTGACTATAATTATTAAAATCAATATTTTCATCACTATAAATACATCTTTTGCTTGGAGGTAAAATTGTTAAAGGACACAACTTTTCATTTTGAAAAGCAAAATTATAATTATCATTATTTTCAATATAATCTAAAAAACTATCAAAAGAGTTACCAATTAATTTAGAAAAACTAGTAATAAAAGAAGGTACTTGCTCTGATACAGCTAAAACATTAACTCTGCCTAAAGCAATTCCACCAAATTGCAATTGAGTTAAAACTTCTTCTTCTGAGCCTAATTCGCCTTCATAATATACTTTTATAATTATTTTACCATCACTTTCTTGTTGAACTAATTGAGCAAAATAATCACTTATATTAGATAAATATGTCCCTTTTTTTTCTGTTTCTGCATATCTTAAGACAACAGTATCGTCGCTTAAGAGTTCATTTTCATAGTTTTCCTTACAACCATTAAACAGAAAAACTACAAAGATGCAAACAATAAAGAGTTTTCTCACACATACCTCCTTAGACAAAAACTAGCTAATGAATATCATCCTTCATTAGCTAGTTAAAATCATATGTTGAGTAAAATCAGATTTTATTGAGGTTGTTTGCCGATATAAGCTAAAATACCACCATCAACATACAAGACATGACCATTTACAAAATCTGATGCATCACTAGCTAAAAATATTGCTGGACCCATCAAATCTTCTGGTGTTCCCCATCTTGCTGCTGGTGTTTTTGCTATTATAAAGGAATCAAATGGATGCCTTGAGCCATCAGCTTGCTTTTCTCTCAATGGAGCTGTTTGTGGTGTTGCTATATACCCAGGTCCTATACCATTACATTGTATATTATATTCACCAAATTCACTACAGATATTTCTTGTTAGCATCTTTAAGCCGCCTTTTGCTGCTGCATATGCTGATACTGTTTCTCTGCCTAACTCACTCATCATTGAACAGATGTTTATTATCTTTCCATGTCCATTTTCTATCATTTGTGGTAATACTGCTTTTGATACTATAAATGGTGCATTTAAATCTACGTCTATTACTTTTCTAAAGTCTTCAACTTTCATATCTAACATGCTTTCTCTTTTTATAATACCTGCATTGTTAACCAATATATCTATGCTTCCTAGATCCTTGGTTATTGCTTTTACACATTCTTGTACTTCAGCTTCTTTTGTTACATCACATACGTAACCTTTTGCTTCTATTCCTATTTCTTTGTATGCTTTAATACCTTTTTCTACTAATGCTTGATTAATATCATTAAAAGCTATCTTTGCTCCTTGTTTTGCATATGCTGATGCTATTGCAAATCCAATACCATAGGATGCTCCTGTTACCCAGGCTACCTTGTTCTCTAAAGAAAAGTTAACGCTCATAATAATTCTCCTATCTTAAGTCTTCTGTTTTAATCCAGTCTTGGTCAGTATAAGTTCTATTTTCACCTACCATAGACCAAATGAAAGTATAGTTTTTAGTTCCACAACCAGAGTGAATTGACCAACTTGGGTTAATTACAGCTTCGTCGTTATGAACTACAATATGTCTTGTTTGTGATGGTTCACCCATTAAATGGAACACAGCTTGATCTTCTGGAACATCAAAATAGAAATAAACTTCCATTCTTCTTTCATGAGTATGAGCTGGCATTGTATTCCAAACAGAACCTTCAACTAAATGAGTTAAACCCATTGAAAGTTGGCAAGTATCTAATACATCTGGATGGATATATTGATTAATTGTTCTTTCATTACATTCTGCAGCTGAACCGAAATGTAAATGTTTAGCATCATCTAATGTAATTAATTTTGCTGGGAAAGCAGTATGAGCTGGAGCTGCATTCATATAGAATTTTGCAGGAGCTTTGCTATCAGCACTAGAGAATAAAATTTCTTTTGTTCCTTTTGGTAAATATAAAGCATCAAAATGATTTAAAACATATTCTTTACCATCTGCTTTAACAGCACCCTTTTCACCAATATTGATAATTCCTAATTCTCTTCTTTCTAAAAAGAAATTAACACCAAAATCGCTCATTGCATCGATGTTTTTATCAATTGCTACTTCTTTGTCTGTAGGCATAGCACCCATAGTAACTATTCTATCAACATGAGAATATGTTGCAGTTACGTCATTTTCAATAAAAATGTTTTGAATTAAGAACTCTTCTCTTAGTTGTTCAGTTGTCATTGTTTTAAAAGGTTCTTTTCCAGTTGAATAGCGAATATCCATTGTATCCTCCAAATTTTTTACTTAACGAATAAAATAAGATGCATATTCAGTTTCCATCATTAATGCGAGTCTTCTTATTCCACCCTCTAAGTGTTTTTTAATTAATTTTTTTATTTCGTCTTTATTTTTTGCTTCTATAGCTTCTAACATATTTCTATGTTCTTTTAAAATTTCAGCGCAAGGCTCTTTAGTAACAATATCTAAAGTTTTAAATCGAGTATAATCAATGCTTAAATCTTGTAATAATGTCCATAAATAATACTTGTCACATCTTTGAAACCAAATTTTATGAAAATCTGCATCTTCTTTATAAAATTGTTGTATTGAAAAATCACCAATTTCTAAACTTAATTCCTGTTTCTTTAATGCGTTATATGCATCAGCGATTGAATATTGATCAAAAAGGTCTATATATTCGAGTAAAACTTTTTCTTCAATTGCAATACGCATAAAGATTAATTGTCTTACGATTTCTTGATTTATCAAAGGAGCCCTAGAGCCTTTATATCTAACAGTTTCTAATAAACCAGCATCAGATAATCTATGAAATGCTGTTCGAACAGGAGTTCTGGACGCAGAAAAACGTTTACATATATCAGCTTCTATTACTGGTTCTCCTGGTTTTATTTCTAAACTTAATATTTCTTTTTTTAGTGTTTCAAAAATTAATGTGGCACTATCTACAAACTCACTCATATTATTCCTTTAATATTTGTATACAAAATAAAAATTTGTATACAAACTTTGTATTTGAATACTAATAGACAATTTTGAATTTGTCAACATTATTTTTTTCTTAAAGAAAAGAGCAAAAAAAATTAGCAATATTAAATTGCTAATTATATGAAATTAAATAACTTGTTTACTCAGCCAAGTATTACCTTTTAGTCTGGTTAGATAACAAGTTGATCTACATATCCAATCAATAATCATTGCAAGCCAAATACCCATTAAACCATAATTTAAAACTTGAGTAAAAATATATGCTCCCGAAATTCTAAAAACAAATAGGCTAACTAAAGACCACAATAGAGTATATTTTACATCCCCTGCTGATCTTAAAATATTTGGAGTAGCAAAAGCAAAACTCCATAAAATTGCAGTCATTATTAATACAACAAAACTTACATTACTTGATAAAGAAGCAGCATTCGATGATAAATTATATAATTTAATTACAGGGTTTCTAATTAATATTAAAATAAAAGAGAAGCAAGATATTGAAATAATGGATATTGTTAATAATATCTTTGTGTAATGTTTTGCTTGTTGTTTTTCTCCAGCCCCTAAACATTGACCAATTATTGTAGTGGAAGCTAAAGATATTGCAACTCCAGGCAAATTAGCAAAAGTGCACAAATTACCAACAACAACATTTGCAGCAATTGATGCTACACCTAAACTAGCAACTAAACTTTGCACCGCAATTTTACCAAATTGGAAAACACTATTTTCAATAGCATTTGGTAAACTTATAGCAAAAATTTTCTTTAAGCATTCCCAATTAAATTTAACTTTATATAATTTTTCTAATTTTAACTCAGTATCCATTTTTGTAATAAAGACTATCATTAAAAGGCCTGAAACCATTCTTGAAACTAAAGTTGCAATACCAGCACCTCGAACTCCAAAGCCTAAACCATAAATAAAAATAGCATTTAAAATCACATTTAAAACATTCATCAATATTGAAACTTGCAAAGAAATTTTACTGTTTCCCACTGATCTAAAAAGTGCTGAACCAGAGGAAAATAAACACAAGAAAGGGATAGATAAAAATACATAATCATAATAAATGAGACTTTGATCAAATACGGATTTATCTAAATCTCCAAATATTGTAGAAATTACTTGTGATTGAATAGGAATAAATATTAATGCAATTAAAAGACCAAAAAGCAAAGTAATATATATTAATTGCTTAGCTGCCCCTTTTGCACATTCATAATCTCTTCTTCCTAAATATTGACTTGTAACAACAGCTCCTCCAGTTGCAAAAGCTGATATTAAATAAAAAAATAAGAAATAAATTGTATCAATTAATGATACCCCACTAATAGCTGCTTCACCACAGGAGGCAACCATTATTGAATCAATAATACCAACTAAAATGGAAAAAAACTGTTCTCCTAGCAAAGGTAAAATTAAGACAAATAAATATTTATTTGAGAATCGTAAACTATTTTTATCTAATTGAGCCATATTTGAAGTATACTAGCTACAAATAAAATTAAAAACAAGTCTTATAGACTTCCACGGTAAATTAAGTTAGTTTTTAATGAAATATTATATTCAATATCATTCTCATTATTAAATAATTTTTCTAAAATACTTATTGTAGCTTTACCAATTGCTTCTCTATCAATATCTAAAGTGGATAATTGAGGTGTTGTATATCTTGATATTCTTGCATTATTTACACCAATTATTGAGCAATCTTTTGGAACTTTATATCCTTTTTCTATTAACTTATACATAGCTTGAATTGCCACAGAATCTGTTCTTCCAAATACCCCATCAATTTCAAAACCTGATTCTATTATTTTATCTAATTCTAATGATAATTCTTTTTCAGATTTGCAGTTATTTATTATTTTATAGTTTATGTTTTCAACATAATTATTTGCACTTAACTCATCAATAAACCCTTTATATCTAAAATCATCTTTAGAACTTTTAGCAAAAGAAAGTGTTTTAAAACTATCAACAAAAACAATTTTCTTGCGAGATTTTTCAATTAGTGTCTTACAACATAAACGAGATCCCTCATATAAACCGGTGTTAATTAGACCAAAATCACCTTTTAATTTATCATATTTTCTCATCTCTAATATAACAACTGGAATTTTTGTATCAATTAACTCTTGAATATATTTTTGTTTAAAAGTACCTGAAGCAATTAGTACTGCATCAAAATATCTTTGATAAACCTGGTTTACAAAACTATCACTGTTTCTACTCTCACAAAGAGAAATAAAATAGTTATTTTCAAAAGCCCAATTATCCATTTGCTTCATAATTTTACTAAAGTGTTCGCTTTGTAAATCATCAACAATAAATAAAATATGATTACTTTGTTTGCCCTTCAAAGCTCTCGCCATAGCATTAGGTTTATAGCCTAAGTCAATTAATGCTTGTTGGACTCTTTTTTTCTTTTCAGCATCGACATATCTATTATTATTAATTACATATGAAACTATTGTTGGAGATACATTTGCTCTTTCTGCAACATCTTTTCTAGTAACTCTTTTTATAGTTTTATTCATAACGCCTCTAAACCAGTTGTTTTTTTATCTTATATCTAACATTCTCTTTAATCTCAAGAGCTGTATCATAATCTAATTGTTTAATTTCATCTTTTGCTGTTGGCTTTTGTCTAGTATACCCATCACAATCCCAATTTGGTTTTTCATCATTCCAATAACGGCATTTCCATTGATAGCCTCTATATGGGTCACGAGTATCATTCATCCAATCTAAGATTTTTTTATGTAATTTATTTCTATCTTCAAAATAATTCTCATCATCAATTAAATTATTTAATTCATATTTATCTTTACTAGTATCATACAATTCATCAATATTGTCCAATAAATGTATTGCTAATTTTCTATCATCACTTATAGCACTTCTCATAAATTGTATTCCACCAAACCCATCATGGTCAATTTCATATCTATGGAATTCACAAAAAACAGTATCCCTAAGTATGTTTTCATTAGGATTTTCAATAATACTTCTCATACTTAATCCTTCTAAAATAGGAGGAAGAGAAATATCAAAATAATCAAGAATAGTTGGAACTAAATCTATATGAGAGGTAACATGATTATATTCAAAATTAGTAGGAGATTTCATATATTTTCCACCCTTTATTATTAATGGAATATGGGATATCTCTTCATATACTGCAGCTCCTTTTAAGTTTAAGGAATGAGAACCTAAAGCTTCTCCATGATCACTTGTAAAAATCACCATCGCATCAGGCATTTTATCTTTAACTTTATCTAAAACTCTACCAATTTCATAATCTGCAAAACTATTACAGCCTAAGAATAATTGAGGGCGTAATACTAAGTCATCTTTATCTTCATATAGAGTTTGTCCAGCCCATAATTTTTGATACATGGGTTTATTTTCTAAATTATCATAATAATTTGGAGTTTTAGGGAAATCATAATTTTCATACATAGAAGCATAAGGTTCTGGACATAAATATGGTTGGTGAGGTTCATCGTAGCTTACACATAAAAACATATCATCATCACAATGTTTATCAATATAATCTAAAGCTCGATTGCTTACTCTATGAGCAAATGTAAAGTCTTCACTAATTCCCCCATCCTTTAATGATGTCCCCTCGTCTCTACTTTTAAGCTTTTCTTCGTCATTTAGTTCATTAATATAACATCGCATATCATACCAATAATCTTCATCATATCCTTCTGGGCAGATACCATTTCCAAAATAATCTCCACCATCTAAATGCCATTTACCAATAAAAGCACTACAAATATCTTTTGGTTTTAAATATTCTCCTATTGTTTTTACTCCAGCCCTTAATTCAACGGTATTAGTAATTCCTCCATTTGAGTGTGGATATAAACCAGTAAATATTGCACTTCTTGCAGGACCACAAACAGGTTGAGTAGTATAAGTTTTATTATACTTAACTCCTTCTTTTGCCAAATTATCTAGATTCGGAGTTTTTATATTTTTATTTCCATAGCATCCAAGCATATCCCATCTAGTTGTATCAGTC
This sequence comes from Sphaerochaetaceae bacterium, assembly GCA_963678415.1. Classification (GTDB taxonomy): domain Bacteria; phylum Spirochaetota; class Spirochaetia; order Sphaerochaetales; family Sphaerochaetaceae; genus Pleomorphochaeta. The sequence continues at coordinate 1,587,346 of OY782833.1, forward strand.
ATTACAAATACTATTTGTCTTTTCTCTTTCATCATATTCTCCAAATTAAAAATTAACCTTTAACGGCACCTGCAACTAAACCCTTAACCATATACTTTTGGAAAAAGAAAAATACTAGAACCATTGGTAAAGTTCCAATTACAGAAATACTATTAATCAAAGACCAATCATATGATAATTCACCTAAATATCTTAAACTTATTCCAACAGACAAAGTTCTTAAATTGTCACTCTGGATTAATGTAGCTGCATGTAGATAATCATCCCAAGTCATCAAAAAAGCATATATTCCAACAGCTAAAATACCTGGGGTTACTAAAGGAGTTAATAATTTAAATAAAATTGTATTACGAGAAGCTCCATCAATTTCTGCTGCTTCTTCAATTTCCTTTGGAATGTTAATAAAAAAGCTTGATAACAACAAACAACAAAAAGGTACTTGAGCCGCAACAATTGCTAATATAAGTCCTGTTCTGGTATTTATAATTCCCATTTTTGACATCATGGAATAAAGAGAAATCATTCTAGAAATAATAGGAAACATTTGTGATGATAATAAAATTGCTACAAAAACTTTTGACCATTTTGTATTAAATCTTGCAATAGAATAACCAGCAAAAATTGCAACGAAACAAGTTATAATAGCACTAATAAAAGAAACTAAAAAATTGTTAAAATAATATACAAAAAATTCATTGTTTTCTGTAAATAAATTTCTAAATCCATCTAGCACAAAATTCTTTGGAAAAAAAGAAGGTGGATATAAATAAGCTTCCATATTAGTTTTGAATGATGTTACAAGCATCCAATAAATAGGAAATAATAAAAAAAGCATAATTATTAATAAAACAATTGCTCTTATAGCCTTTGATAATTTATTCATTTTCATAATTTAATTTCCTAACTCATATCCTGAACTTTAAAGCTCTTTTGATAAATTCCAACAATTAGAATCATCATTAACATCCAAATTGTTGTTACTGCAGCACCTGAACCTAAATCCATTGAAACAAATGCTTCCCTATAACTTAAAATTGCAAAGTTTGTAGTGGATCCATTTGGGCCTCCACCTGTCATAGTCCAAAACAATGGGAATTGTTTGAAATTTTCTATAATGGCCATAGACATTGCGATTTTAATTACTGGAGCAAGATAAGGTAATACGATTGATATGAAACGTCTTATTGCTCCAGCTCCATCTATAGTTGCCGCTTCAATAGTACTATTAGGAACGTTTTGTAACCCCGCTAACAATAATAAAGTTGTTAAAGGAATTTGTTTCCATAAAGCCGCTATTGCAATACCACCTAAAGCTGTTTTAGGGTTATTCAATACTGCTAGGTCAGTTATAGTTCCACCACTAATTATTGAAACAAAATATTTAATAAATCCATATTGAGGTTGAAATAACCACATCCAAATAAGTCCAGAGATAACTGTTGGAACAACCCAAGGTGTCATCATAACTGATCTGAAAAATCTTGAACCTCTAAAATTTTTATTTAAAACTAAAGCTAATGCCATTCCAATAATAAATTGAAAAATTATAACAAATAACACAAACCATAAAGTATGATAAGCTGCTTCAGGAATTTGATGAGATTCAAACAACTTTGTATAATTTCTAAAATTATTCCAAACTCCTGGCTTGCCACTAATTATATTTTTTACCCCATACTTTTGAAAACTCATTATCAATGATTGAATTATGGGAATAATTATAAAAATAAAAGTTAAAAGTGTTGCTGGTATTGTCAGTACAAATGAATAACTATTATTTGATAATTTCTGATTACTTTTTCTCATTATAACTCCAAAAAAGGGTTCTAAGAAAACCAAAGAACCCTTTATATAATCTATTCACTTAATTTAACTTGAGTTCTATTCTTGAATTCATCAATAGCAGTTTGTACATCTTCATCACCAACTGTTACAGCTTGAGCTAAAGTACATAATTCTAAATTAACATCTTTCAATTGAGGAATAAAAGGTTGTGCTTTTACATTACTTGCAGATTCTGCTGCACCTTTTAATACTGGATTATTTATAATACTATCCATGTTTTCCATGCTCTTTATAGCAGGATATGCAGGAGTTAAATTAGATAAATAATCGCCTAATACATCAGCAGAAATAACATATTGAACAAATTTACTTAAAGCAGCTTTTCTTTGATCACCATTATCAACCAAAATAAAACAATGGGATTGTAATAGGGATTGTCCTAAACCATTTCCACCTGATAGAGGTGCTGCACTTGCACAGAAATTTTCTGCATCAGGGTTAATTGTTCTAACTCCATTAAATCCCCAACTTTGATCATAATACATAGCTAATTGGCCTAAAGCAAATAAATTTCTTAAGTCTTTTAACTTAGCATTTTGAGGATTATAAGAATAATCATCTAATGTTTTTAGCATTGTAATAGCATCTTTAAAACCTTTATTATCTACAGAAAGATTACCATTATCATCTAAAACACTTCCACCAAAATTGAAAATCATAGCATTAATACTACTTCCTGATACAGGAACAGAAGCTGTAGTTTGACCAAAAGCATATACTTTATTTCCATTTGAATCTTTTAATTTTGATAATTCTTTAGCCATCATTAGCATTTCATCATAAGTTTTTGGTGGCTTATTTGGATCTAATCCAGCAGCTTCAAATAAAGCTTTATTATAATATAATACATATGGGGATATATATAATGGAACACCATAAGCAACTGAATCTATTTCAAAAGCTTTCATTACATCAGGATATAATTGATCTAAAAATTCTTTTGGTAAAATATCACTAATTGGAGCTGCTAATCCTGCATCTTCAAAACCAGGAATCCAATCTATTTCACTAAATATTGCATCAACTTTATCACCGCCACCTGCCATATTTATAACTTGATTCATAATTTCACCATATGGTGCACTAACCCATTGAATATCAATATTAGGATTTGCTTTTTCAAAATTAGTTTCTACATCTTTCCAAAATTGTTCATAACCACTTTCAAGTAAGGCATAATTTGCTACTTTGATTACTGTTTTTCCCTCAACAGTACCTTCCTTTTCTCCTGAAGCAAATATGGTTGCCATACAAACTAAAGTTACTAAAAAAATACTTAATACCTTTTTCATTTATCGACTCCTTTTTGTTTTGTACATACGTGTGTATATAATTGTTAAAAAAATATACATACGTGTGTATATATTTATATTCTACTCTATATATCTTAACTGTCAAGGAAAAATTAATATTTGTAATCGGCAAAAAATATGCTCTGCAAAAGCAAAGCATATTATATCTAAAAAAGTATAATAATTTTATTAACTAGCTAACTCAAATTGACTATTATATAGATCGGCATAGAAACCATCTTTTTCTAATAATTGAGTATGAGTTCCACTTTCAATAATATCACCATCTTTCATAACTAAAATCAAATCAGCATTTTTAATTGTTGATAGGCGGTGTGCAATTACAAATGAAGTTCTACCAACTGTTAATTTATCCATAGCTTCTTGTACATGTTTTTCTGTACGAGTATCAACTGAACTAGTTGCTTCATCTAAAATTAGTAATGGAGCATTTTGAATCATAGCTCTAGCTATTGTGATTAATTGTTTTTGTCCTGCTGATAAATTTGCTTTATCATTTAAAATTGTATCATAGCCATTTGGCAAAGTATTTATAAAGTGATCCAAGCCTACTAATTTACAAGCTTCAACAACTTCTTCATCCCTTACCCCTTTTTTGCTATAAACAATGTTTTCTTTAATAGACCCTTCAATTAACCAGGTATCTTGTAATACCATACAGAATTGTTCATGAACACTTTCTCTTGGAACATGGCTTATTGGTACATTATCAATTAAAATTTCACCACTATCTACTTCATAGAATCTCATAAGAAGATTTACCATTGTAGTTTTACCGGCACCAGTTGGACCAACGATTGCTATCTTTTGTCCTGCATTTATCTTTGCTGAGAAATCTTTAATAATTGGTTTATCTTTTTCATATCCAAAATGTACATTTTTAAATTCAACATCACCTTTGATATTTTCATATCTAACTAGTTTTTGACTTTCATCACTTAATTCTTCTTCATCAAAGAATTCGAAAACTCTTTCACTTGCTGCTGCAGTTCTTTGTAATTGTTGCATAGCTTGTGCTACTTGAGATAAAGGTTGTGTAAATTGTCTAATATATAACATAAAAGCAACAATAACACCAAATGAAATTGTATTATTCATAGCTAATACTGCACCAACGATACATACAGCAACATAACCAAAGTTTCCAATGAAGTTCATAATTGGCATCATAAGGCCTGATAAGAATTGGGATTTCCAACCACTTTCATATAAAGAAGTATTAATTCTTTCAAATTCAGCTTTTGCTTTTTCTCCACCATTATATGCTTTAACTACATTATGGCCTGTATAAATTTCTTCGATATGACCATTCATATCACCAAGACCTTTTTGTTGAACATTAAAATATTTTTGAGACTTAGACATAATTAATGCCATTAAAACAAAGCCTAATAATATAGAACCTACTGCTACTAAAGCTAGGATCCAGCTATTATAGAACATCATTATCAAAGCACCAACAAACATTGTAATGGCTCTAACTAAGCTATCTAAACTTCTATAAAGAGTTTGCCCAATAGCATCTACATCGTTTGTAGCTCTACTTATAACGTCCCCATAACTAACTTTATCAAAATATTTAAAAGGTAATTTATTAATTTTTGTTGAAATTCCAGTTCTTAATTCTTTTGCTATTTTTGCAGTAATTGTTGCCATAATATAGTTTTCAGAAAAAGCTAAAATCCCTGATGTTGCATAAAATATTGCAAGAATAATTCCTATATTAAATACTGCAGTAAAATCTATAGAACCAACTATTGGAGCTCCATTAACTAAGGCAGGTAAGCCCTTAACTATTTCATTAGTCATATCTTTTAATTTATTAGGGCCAACAATTTGTAATACTGTACTAATAGCAGCTAAAACTAGTGCTGTTATAATTATTGGTAAATATTTATGACTAAAACTAATTAATTTACTCCAAGAGCCTTTAAAATCTTTTGCCTTTTCTCCACTTGCCATCATACCACCATGACCACCACCTGGGCCACGCATAGCTCCTCCTCGAGAAGGGCTGGATGTTTTTACTTTATCTTCACTCATGATACTAACTCTTCCTCACTTAATTGAGACATTGCAATATCTTTATAAACATCACAATTTTTCAATAATTCTTTATGTGTTCCAGTTCCTACAATCTTACCTTCATCAAGTACAATGATTTGATCAGCATCAATTATAGTTCCAATTCTTTGAGCAACTATAATGCTAGTTACATTAGAAGTTTCTTTTTTAAGAACACTTCGTAAAACTCTATCTGTCTTATAATCTAAAGCAGAAAAAGAATCATCAAATATATAGATTTCTGGATTACGGCAAACAGCTCTTGCTATAGAAATTCTTTGCTTTTGACCACCAGAAACATTTGTTCCACCTTGTGAGATGGGAGCTTTTTCACCACCATCCATGTTACCAACAAATTCAGAGGCTTGGGCAATTTCAATAGCCTTCTTTACAGCTTCTTGACTATAATCATTAACTCCGTTATCACCATAGGCTACATTTGATTCAACTGTACCTTTAAACAAAACTGATTTTTGAGAAACATATCCTATCTTATTTAAAAGTTCTTTTAATTGATAATCTTTAACATTAACCCCATCAACTAATACCTCTCCATCTGTTGCATCAAAGAATCTAGGTATTAAATTAATTAAGGTACTTTTTCCACTACCAGTGGAACCTATAAATGCTACAGTTTCACCTTTCTTTGCTTTAAAATTAATATTTTGAAGTACTGGTGCTGCGGCATCTGGATAAGCAAAGCTAACATTTTTAAACTCAATTTCGCCTTTTATATCTGTATCTTTTGCTGTCTTTTTACCGTCTTTAATTTTTGGTTCAGTATCTAAAACTTCATTAATACGTTTTGCTGCTACTTCAGCTCTAGGTAACATAATAAAAATCATTACTAACATCATAAAAGACATAATTACTTGCATTGCATAACTAGAGAAAACAACCATATTTGAGAAAATAGTTAATTTATCCATCATAGAAGCGGCATTAATTAAATATGCTCCAACCCAATATATTGCAAGGGAAAGACCGTTCATTATGATAGTCATAACAGGCATCATGATTGCCATTGCTCTGTTTGTAAACATCTGAGTACTTGTTAAATCTTCATTTGCTTGTTCAAACTTTTCTTCTTGATAATCTTCAGCGTTATATGCTCTTACAACTCTTAAACCAGAAAGGTTTTCTCTTGTAACTCTTGTTATATTATCAGTTAAAATCTGCATTTTCTTGAATTTAGGAATTACTCTAACCATCAAGATTGATACCATAGATAAAACAATGAAAACCGCAATTGCAACAATTAAAACAAAATCAGTCCCTTTACCAACAATCTTTGTAATTGCCCATACAGCCATAATCGGTGCTCTAATTGCTAATTGTAAAGCCATAACGATAAACATTTGAATTTGAGTAATATCATTTGTTGAACGAGTAATTAAGCTTGAAGTTGAAAATCTATTTATCTCTTCCATAGAGAAAGATTCTACCTTATTAAATAATAAGCTACGTAATCTTTGCGAAAAAGATGCACTAATTTTTGCTGCAAAATAACCTACTGCCACTGCAGTAAAAACAGTACCTAAAGCACATAAAAGCATATAGCCACCATTAAGCCAAATATCTTTCATCTCACTTCCAGCTGTTTGAGTTAAGCGCGTTACTTCAGACATATAGTCAGGTAATTTTAGGGATAACCATACCTGTAAAACTATAAAAATCAAGCTTATAGCAGCCATAAACCATTCTTTTGGCTTTAAATACTTGAATATCTTTATCATTTAAATTTGTCTCCTTAAATAATAACCCATCTACTTTTTTTCAATTAATAAAACCAAAATAAATAATATTTATAATTCAATAATAAGAAATAAATAGAGATAGGAGTATTTATAATTATTTATATTTTTTCCAATTTATTTTTTTAAAATTTAAAATTAGTACAACTTCTATTTATCTTGAGTTGCTTCATTATTAATATCTTCAGTGATTTCAATCATTTTATTTATAAGTAAAATCATTTGTTTTACATTATCTTCACCAAGACGGCTTATAATTTGACTTAATTTATTTGTGAATCCGGCATAATGCTGTTTCATTAAATTATGACCTTCAGGAGTTAAAGTAACTATAATATTTCTTCGATTATTTTTATTAATAGTTCTTTGAATATATCCTTTTTTCTCTAATGAAGCTAATTTTTGAGACACAGCACCTTTTGAAAAAGATAAGAAACCCTTAATATCGGAAATTTTAACATTACCTTCAGGATCTTTTGTATTATGAATAATCTCATTCATAATAATAAGTTCAGTAGCTGAAATTTTTTTATGAGCAGGATCAAAACCAAAACCTTTGTGCATCATTTTTTTTAACTGGAAAATTGACTGTATAAGTTCACAATTTAAATCTTGTTCCATTTACATATTTCTCCATAAATAAATTATTGAAGAAAACTTTTGATATTATTAAACTTCAATAATAAGGTTAATTAATTATTAATGGTATTAAATACTATTGATCAGAATAATAGTTTAATACTAAACTGTTTACTATAAAACAATATAGTAATAAACTATTTTAAAGTCAATAAAGAAATCTAATTTATTTTTTTATAAAAAAGTTTATCCTTCAAATCACTTTGATGGAAATTAAAAATATTATATAATAAACAAAAAATACCGAGAGAATAATTAATGGAAAATAAAAATCAATTATCAGCAGTCTCTAGAACAATACTAATTCTAGAAACCCTATCAAAAATAAAAAAAATCAATCTTGAACAATTGGCAAAAATAACTGAGTTACCAAAACCAACTTTATTAAGATTTTTAGGCTCCTTAATTAATCTGGGATATATCTACAAAGACGAAAATGATTTATATAGTCTTACACTAAAAATGTTTAGTATTGGCTCTAATAGTCTTTCTCATATAAATTTAATTGATATTGCAGCTCCTTTTGCTGATGAACTTTGTAATTATTTTAAAGAAACTGTTCATATGGGAATCCTAGATGAAGATCATGCTGTATATGTATTAAAAAGAGAATCCTCATATACTATAAGAATGTATTCGAGAGTTGGAAAAAGAATCCCATTATATTGTACGGCTATTGGTAAGAATTTACTTAGCGATATGAATAAAGAAGATGTTAACAATTATATTGAGGCTACCGAATTTATTCCTTTTACTAAATATACTCTTAATAAACAAAATCTTGAGAAACAACTCGATATTGTAAAACAACAAGGCTGGGCTCAAGATGATCAAGAACATGAAGAAGGAATAACTTGTATTGGGGGAAGCATAAGAGATTTTAGTGGAAAAGTAGTAGCATCACTTAGTGTATCTTGGCCTATCTTTAGATTTAAAGACAAAAACAAAGACGAAGTTATTAATAAAATTGTTGATACTTGTGATAAAATATCTGCAATGCTTGGTTATGAAAAATAAGGGGCTATAAAGCCCCTAACAATTATATTATCTTATATTCTTTTAATAATTTCTCTATATCAGTATTCTTGATTTTTCCTAAAACTTTCTTCAAAGCCATTTTTTCTTTTAGGCTCAAATCTAATGTTTGTAAAGGAGATGCTCCATCTAACATTTTTATTGAGGAATCTAATAATACTCTTATATCATATAAGGAAGAAAATACTTCAGGAACGCCTCTATCAACATCTAATAAAGTATAAACTGCTTCCATAGCTGTTCTAACAGAATATTCAGTTGTAAATACTGTGTCTCTTGGAGTTTCTGCAAATTGACCGATGAAAGCTAAATTTTCATAATTATTTGGAACAACTAAAGGTCTGTCCCCATATTTTCTAGGCATAAAGAAAGCAGTAATATATGGCATCATACAAGGAACTGCATTAGCACTATTTTTAGCCAAATCATCTATTTGATCTAGAGGAACACCTAAGTGATATAACCATTCTTTTGTAATTTCTTCACCTGTACAATCTCTCATTGGTTTTTTAACATAATCACCATCAACATCGGTAAAGAGTCCATATACCCAAACAACTAATTGATCTTTTGGTTGTTTAGAAAAATGAGGTTGTCTATTTAGAGTATAACTTAATAACCAAGAAGAATCTTTACAAGAAATTATACCACCTGTTACAACTTTTCCTGAGAAAGGATCCCTTTTACAAACTTTTTCAATATAAGGAGGAATTTTATTGTCTAAAGTAGTAACAGTACAAGATTCCCAGTTTGATTTTTCTGTATCACTACAGAAAACTTCTGGATTTCCTAAAGTACTATCTTGATTGGATAAGTTTTTCCATAAACTCCAACAGCCTCTAATTGAACTATCTAATTTTGCAGGAGTATTTTGATCTCCTAAATTTGAATTTTCAGTACAGCTACCATTGGTAATAAATACTAAATCATTTTTGCTTAATTCAATTTCTTTTGCATTTCCATTTTGAATATATTCAAAACTTTTTGCATAATGTTTTTCTTTATCTAAAACTACATTTGTAACTGTAGCATTATATTGAAAATCTACATCATGTTTTTCTAAATATTTTATCATTGGTAAAATAAGAGATTCATATTGATTATATTTGGTAAATTTTAATGCAGTAAAATCTGGTAAACCACCAATGTGATGTATGAATCTTTGAATATATCTCTTCATTTCAATAGCAGAATGCCATTGTTCAAAAGCAAACATTGTTCTCCAATATAACCAGAAGTTTGAATCAAAGAAATCTTTTGATAAATAATCTTCAATGTTTTTATCAGCTAATTCTTCTTCTGGGGTAAAAAATAAATTTAATAATTCTTTTGCACCTTTATCACTTAAACCGAATTTCTTATCTGTATGAGCATCTTCACCTCTATTTTGAGTAACTCTCATTAAAGAATAATTTGGATCTTTTTTATTTAATCTATTAAATTCATCTAAAACGGAAACATTTTCATCTTCAAGAGATGGAATTGATCTAAAGAGATCCCACAAACATTCAAAATGTTCTTCCATTTCTCTTCCGCCTCTAATTACAAAGCCTTTTTCAGAATTATGGATACCATCACAAGCTCCACCTGCAATATCTAACTCTTCAAATATATGAATATTTTTACCAGTCATTTGTCCATCACGAACTAAAAAGCATGCTGCTGAAAGTGAGGCTAAGCCAGCACCTACAATATATGCTGATTTACTTTCTACATCTTTTGGTTTTTCTGGTGTAGAAAAAGCTTCAAAATTTCCTTTACTGTAATACATTTTAATACTCCTATGATTAATCTGATTAAAATATATTCAATAAAATTATCTAAAGAAATTTACATAAATAAAGGATTGTATGAATTTTTGACAAAGAGAGTAAAATGTATAATTAAATTTTTGAATATGCTAATAAAGCTTTTTCGAAATCACCTTTTATTAATATATTAATTCTTTCGATTATTAAATTTGGCTCTTCAATCATATTAGAATCAATCCAAAGCATAACAATACCTACAAAGGCAAACATATTATAATTCGCAATAAAAAGTTTATCTTTTTCTGATACCTTAACATTTAACTTTTTAATTTCATCTTCAATAACTTTTAAAAGCAAATTATTAACATACTCTTTTAAACCATCTTCAATTATAGATCTACCTTGACTATGGTAAAGATTATATATTATTAGATTATTTTCTTTACAATAAGATAAAATAACTAAAAAGCCTTCTTGCCAATTTTTATAATTAACTTTATTTTGCATTTGTTTCTCAACAGCTTTTGAAAAGGTCCATTGTACTAGCTCATAAATATTTGAAAAATGATAATAAAAAGACTGTCTGTTTAAATCACAATCATCTACTATTTCACTTATAGTAATCTTATCTAAAGTCTTTGTTTCTAATAATTTTTTAAGACTATATGCAAGGGCTTTTTTGGTTACTGTTGACATTCATTTCTCCTATTCTTGCTAGATTATTTAATTATATAAGATTTTTAGCATAATTTATAGGTTATAATTTCAGGTTAAAAAAAACTCCACACCATCTACAAATGTAAATAATATGGAGTAACAAAAACAAAAATGACTTAGCGTTGAACCCTTCCAGATCCATCACCTTTACACAAAGCTTCAACTTCACTCTTTCTTGATAAGTTAAAGTCTCCATTGATTGAATGTTTTAAGCAAGATGCAGCAACTGCATAATTTAATGCATATTCTTCATCATCACTATATTCACTTAAACCAAAAATAAGACCAGCAGAGAATGAATCCCCACCACCAACTCTATCAATAATATCTGTAATTTCATAATGTCTAGATAAATAGAAACCTGTAGTTCCTAATAAAGCTGCTGACCAACCATTTCTATCAGCACTCTTACTTTCTCTTAAAGTAATTGCAACTTGTTTTACATTAGGGAATTGTGCTTTTACTTTCTTAGCTAAATCTTGATAAACACTTGTATCTAATTCGCCTGAAGTAACATCACTATCTGCCTCAATGCCTAAACATTTTTGAACATCTTCTTCATTTGCAATAACAACATCAGCATAAGGAACTAAAGATCTCATAACCTCTGGTGCAGTTTTTCCATATTTCCATAATTTTTTTCTGTAGTTTAAATCTATAGAAACTGTTAAACCTTTTGCTTTTGCACTCTTCATTGCTTCAATTGCGCAATCAGCAGCATTTTGGCTTAATGCTGGAGTAATACCTGTGATATGGAACCAAGCAGCATCTTCGAATATTGCATCAAAGTCAAAATCACTAGGACTTGCTAAAGCAATTGAACTATTTGCTCTATCATAAACAACAGAGGATGGTCTTTGGTTTGCACCTGTTTCTAAGAAATAAATACCAACTCTTCCGCCTTCTGTTAAAACAACATCAGATGTATCAACACCATATTTGTTTAATTCTCTAGTAGCTGCTTCACCTACAGCATTGTTTGGTAAAGCTGTAACAAATTTTGCATCTTTGCCAAAAATTGATAAGGATACAGCAACATTAGCTTCTCCACCACCAAAAGTTGATTCTAACTTTTTTGTTTGAAAGAGTCTTTCGTGCTCTTCACTTCTTAATCTAAGCATTATTTCACCGAAGCTAACAAACTTTTTGCCCATAATTTCCTCCAAAATGTTCAATTTTTATTAAACTTTCTCTTGATAAACTTCATATTAAAGGTTATTATCTTAATTGTCAAGATTTTTGGAACATTGTTCCATTTTTGAAAATAAGGAGAAAAACAATGACTGAAGAATTAAAGAAAAAACTTCATAACATCGGTATTGTTCCTGTTGTAAAATTAGATGATGCCAATAAAGCAGTTGGTTTAGCAAAAGCTTTACTAGATGGTGGAATTAATTGTGCAGAGGTTACTTTTAGAACTGCAGCAGCAGAAGAAAGCATTAAAAATATAGTTAAAGTATATCCAGAAATGTTTGTAGGTGCAGGAACTGTAACAAACGTTGAATTAGCTAAAAAGGCTGTAAATGCAGGTGCTAAATTCATTGTTTCTCCTGGATTCAATGAAGACACTGTTGGTTGGTGTGTTGCTAATGATATTCCAATTATTCCTGGTGTTTGTACTCCAAGTGATATTGAAAAAGGTCTAGCAAGAGGCTTTGATGTATTAAAATTCTTCCCAGCTGAAGCATCCGGTGGAATTAACATGCTAAAGAACTTCGCAGGTCCTTTCCCTAATCTTATGTTCATGCCTACAGGTGGTATTAACCTTACTAACTTACAAGATTATGCAAAAACTAAAAATGTTTTAGCAACAGGTGGATCTTGGATGGTTAAAGCTGATTTAATCGAAAATGAAAAATGGGATACAATTACTGATATGTGTAAAGCAGCAATGCTTGAATTACAAGGTTTTGAATTTGCTCATATTGGAATTGAAGATGATAAAGATTCTGAAAAAACAATTTCAGCTTTACAATTATTTGGTTTAGATTTGAAAAGAGGATCCTCCAGTTCCTTCGTTTCAAATTATATAGAAGTTGTTCCTTCTTTGATTAGTGCAAAGAAAGGACACATTGGCTTTAAGTGCAATGATATTGAAAGAGCAATTGAATACTTAAAGGATAAAGGTTTTACTCCTAAAGAAAGCTCTTTCAAATACAACGACAATAATCAATTAAAAGTATGTTATTTCAATGAAGAGGTTTCTGGTTTTGCTCTTCATTTAGTAAGGAAATAATATATACTCTAAAAAATTATTAATAACATAGCGTAATTTTTTAATTGGTATTTAGAACTAAATCATAATTATTATGGTTTAGTTCTTTTTTATACCTCTATCTCTACTTTATCGCTGGTAATTAAGAAATAAACTTTTAACATTGTTTTAATTATGACTAAAAAAGCTATAAAAATTATTACATGAACTTCTTCTGATTTTAAAAAAGCTAATCCAAAAAGAAAAATCAATAAAAGAATATCTTCAATTTTTGAAGCTTTAGAATTAATTTTTTGCTGTATTTTTAAGCCTCTTTCATCCTTTGTTAATAACAATGCATTCTTCAATCTTTTTATATTAACTCTACTCATTTTCTTTTTTCTCCTCATAGATAAAAATTTCTTCAATAGTTGTAGAAAAATACTTTGCTATTTTAAAGGCTAAAATTATTGATGGATTATATCTTCCATTTTCTAAAGAACAAATGGTTTGTCTTGATACATTTAAATCAATTGCCAAATCTTCTTGATTTATTTTTTTTAACTTACGAAATTCTTCCAATCTATTTTTCACTATCTTTTCCTAATTTAAATTGTAAAGCTTGCTTTACATTTATAAAATAGCAGAGTTAATAAAAAATGTAAAGTTTACTTTACAAATTTTCTCAAAAAAAACTTGCTCAATTAAGAGCAAGCTAATTATTTCTTAATAATATTTAAGCACCTAAATATGCTTTTTGAATACTATCGTTATTTAATAAATCTTTAGAAGAACCAGATAAAACTATTCTACCATTTTCCATTACATAACCTTCTGTAGATGCCTTTAATGCCATTTTTGCATTTTGTTCAACTAAGAATACAGTTACTTTTTCATTCTTATTAATATATTCAATTTTATCGAAAATATCTTGAATGATTAATGGAGCTAAACCAAGTCCAGGCTCATCTAATAAAATCAATCTTGGAGAACTCATTAAAGCTCTAGCGATTGCCATCATTTGTTGTTCACCACCAGATAAAGATCTTGTTTTTTGCTTTCTACGTGCACCTAAAATTGGGAAGAATTCATACATTTCTTCTTTCTTTCTTTTGATTAAAGCATCATCTCTAACCATAAAAGCACCCATATCTAGATTCTCTTCTACACTCATATCTGCAAAAACACGTCTTCCCTCTGGAACTAAAGCAATACCTTTCATTGCAATTTTTTCAGTAGCTAAACTTTTTCCTTTTGAATCACAAATAATATTATCTTCAAAAGTTATTGAACCATTTACTAAAGGTTCAAGTCCAACAATTGCTTTTAATAAGGTACTTTTTCCAGCACCATTTGCTCCAATAAGACTTACAATATCACCTTCATTAACATGCATTGAAACTTCTTTAAGAGCATTGATTGCACCGTAGGAAACACTAATATTATCTAAATTTAATAATGCCACTTTATTCCTCCTTACCTAAATAAGCTTCAATAACTAATGGATTATTCTTAATTTCTTTAGGTGTGCCTTGAGCAATTTTTTGACCATAGTTTAAAACGGTAATGTTATCACAAATACTCATAACTAATTTCATATCATGTTCAATTAAAACAACAGTAACACCTGTATCACGAATTTTTCTAATGGTATCCATTAAATGTTCAGTTTCTTGAGGATTCATACCTGCAGCAGGTTCATCCAAAAATAATATCTTAGGATTTGAAGCTAATGCTCTAGCAATTTCTAATTCTCTTTGTCTACCATATGGTAAGTTTTTTGCATCTTCATCTGCTAATGAACCCATATCAAAGAATTTTAACCATTTATGAGCATTTTCAAGCATAATTTCTTCTTCATTTTCCATAAAAACATAAGATTTAATAGCATTAACAAATCTACCTTTAGTAGGATTTTTGCCTGTCATAAAATGACGACCAATCATAATGTTTTCAATTACAGACATTTCTTTAAAAAGTCTAATATTTTGGAAAGTTCTAGCAATCCCTAATCTAGCAATTTTATGACTAGGTAAACCTGTAATATCATTTTCTTCAAAAAATACTTTACCAGCAGTAGGAGTATCAAGACCAGTCATATTATTAAATAAAGTGGTTTTACCTGCACCATTAGGACCAATTAATCCAGTGATTAAACCTTCTTGAGCAGAAAAATCTACTTCATTAACAGCCATAACTCCACCAAAGGCACGAGTCAATTTTTCAGTTTGCAATAACTTCATTATTTTGCCTCCTTAACCTTTGATTTCTTTTTTTGTCCAACTCGATAACTTCTAGCCCCAATTATACCCTGAGGTCTCCAAATCATCATTACTACTAAAATTAAACCAAATAAAATTTGTTTAAATTGAGGTGGAATTACACTTGAAAGACCAGTTAATTGAGGGAAATAACTAATTAATTGAATAATAAAAGCACCCAAAATAACTGCTTTGTAATTTCCCATTCCACCTAGAACAACCATACATAGAACCATAATTGAAACCATGAATGTATATGAGTTTGGAGTAACAGAAAGGGCAAATACAGCTTGTAAGGATCCTGCAACACCAGCAACAGAAGCACCAATTGCGAAAGCCCATACTTTATATTTTGTAACATTAATACCCATAGAAGCAGCTGCAATTTCATCATCTCTAATAGCTTGCAAAGCTCTTCCCATTCTACTTCTACCTAAACGTTCGAAAAGATAGTAAGCAATAAGTACTAAAATTATTACTATTACTAAGAAACCGACTTTTTTATAAGGACTGATTGTATAAGAAAAAACTTTAATCATAGGAATTCTTTGAATACCCATTGGTCCACCTGTTAAGCTGTCCCAGTTATTTAAAATATTTCTTACAATCTCACCAAAACCTAAAGTTGCGATTGCTAAATAGTCACCATTCAATCTTAAAGTTGGAAGACCAATTAAAACCCCAAACAATGCTGCTAATAACATTGAGAAAGGAAGAGTTAACCAGAAAGGCCAACCATAAGCAGTTGTTAAAATTGCAGTTACATAAGCCCCAATTGCAAAGAATCCTGCATGACAGAGACTTAATAAACCTGTATAACCTGTAATCAAATTCTGACCGATTGCCATTAAAGCATAAATACCACTATAAATTAAAATAAGTAAGAAAAAATTTAACATTATACTTTCTCCCTTACTACTTTTCCAAGTAGTCCTTGTGGTCTAACAAGTAATACAATAATCAATACTGCGAAAGAAATTGTATCTTTCATAGCCTGTGGGATACCAAAGACAGCAACACCAAAAGTTTCTAATAAACCAAGAGTGATACCACCTAACATAGCACCGCCTATATTTCCTATGCCTCCAACAACAGCAGCTACGAATGCTTTTAAGCCAAGCATCATACCCATTGAAGGATAACATTTAAAGTCTAAAGCAATTAACATACCACCAGCAGCAGCAAGAGCAGAACCGATAGCAAATGTAATACTAATTACTACATTAACATTTATTCCCATTAATTTTGCTGTATCCTGATCCAAACTTGTTGCTCTCATAGCTTTACCCATTCTAGATTTATCTACGAATATTTTAAGAGCAATCATCATAAGAAGTGAAACAACTAAAACTAAAATTTGGTGAGGAGTAATAACTACACCACCAAATTCATATGGAGTATTATCGAAAGGATAATTTAATTTTCTACTTTGTGTACCCCATGCCCACGCAGCAGCATTTGATAGAATAAATGAAACACCAATTGCTGATAGAAGTGGAGCTAATCTTGATGCTTTTCTTAAAGGTTTATAAGCAACCCTTTCAATAACCATACCTAAAGCAGCAGTCAAAATCATTGAAACAATCATTGCGATAAAGAAGGCGATAAAAGTCCAGGTTCCTAATGGAGCACTACCTCTTAAAGCATCAAACACAAATAAACCTATATATGCACCAACCATTAAAACATCGCCATGAGCGAAATTAATAAATTTTAAAATTCCGTAAACCATTGTATAACCTAAAGCGATTAATGCATAAACGCCTCCAAGTGTTAAACCGTTTACAAAATGTTGGAAAAATTCTGAAAGTGATCCCACGCTGGGTCTCCTTAATTATTATTTATATTTATTATTTTTCTTTGTATTTCAAACTCAAAGCCGGCCCTAATAAAAAGCCGGCTAATAAGTTATTTAATTTTTAATTTATTCGACTTTTTCAAGTTTACCATTAACTACTTTGAATGCACCAATATATTCTGGAGTTGTTCCATTTACTTTGTATACACCTTGGTAAGCAACTAAGTCACCATTAGCAGCAAAGTTAATTAATCCACCAACGCCTTCATAATTCTTTGTTGCAGCAATATTATCTCTAACTTCTTGTCTTGTAACTTTTCCATCAGCAGCAGCTGCTTTAATAGCATTTAAGATAATGTTTGCACCATCATAAGCATTGATTGCAAATGAATCAGGATCAACACCATATACACTATGATATTCACTTACGAATTTACTGAATGCATCGCTTTCTTTAACTTTTGCAGGACCTACATAAACAACACCGTCTGTATAATCGCCAGCTAAGTTATAAATTTCAGGGTTTGAGAATCCATCACAAGATACGAATGGAGCTTTAATTCCTAATTGACTAGCTTGTTCAAGAATTTGTGCCATTTCAGCAGTATAGTTTGGAATATAAATTGCATCTGGACCTACAGCTTTAATCTTTGTTAATTGAGTCTTAAAGTCTTTGTCTCCAACCATACAAGTTTCAGCAGAAACGATTTCACCACCAAGGGATTCAAATGTTGCACTCATGCTTTCATATAAACCTTGTGAATAGTCGTTCTTAGCATATAATACAGCTAATTTTTTATAACCTAATACTTCATAGAAATAATGACCAGCTACTTCACCTTGTAAACCATCAGATACAACTGTTCTGAAAATCATATCTCCAGTAGCAGTAATATCAGCATGTGTTGCAGATGGAGTAATTAGAGGGATTCCTTCATTTTGACATCTTTCAGCAACAGCAAAAGTAGTTCCAGTAAATACAGGACCAACTAAAGCTAAAATTTTATCTGAACTTGATAATTTTTCAATTGCAGAGTTACCTTTTTCAATTGTACCTTCAGAATCTTCTGTAATTAGATTTACATCTACACCATTAATTCCACCAGCTTTATTAAAGTTATCAACAGCAAGTTTAGCACTGTTGTTACAAAGAATACCATAGTTTGCATAGTCCCCTGTCATTGGGCCAATAAAACCAATATTGTAGGTTTGTTCTTCAGAACTACCATTTGCAAAAAGTGCAGTTGCTAAAGTACATAATGCTACAAACATAATTAATTTCTTTTTCATAGTTCTCTCATACTAAGATAAATCTTAGTTTTCCTCCTAACTAAGTGATTTGTAACAATATTTTTTAAAATATTATTGAATAATATATACAATAAACTGCATAAACATTCAACTTATTTTCAAATAAATAGTGAAATTAATTGTTTTTAACTATTTTTTAACTATTTTCGTGCATGTTATTACTCAATATTGTTTTTTTTGTAGAAAAGCAATACTACTAAATTACATATAAGGTTTTTTAAGGAAACTCATCAATTTCAATAAAAAATGTATATTAAATTAAGCTTAATCTAAAATAATTAACAATTAATCTGATTATTTTTATCGAAAATATACTTATTTAAGACAATTATAGACATTAAAATATTTATATACCTAGTAACATAAATTGCAATCATTATAGCTATTTGATACATAATTGCTTCAAAAGGAACACTCCCTCCTAAAATTTGTCCTGTCATCATACCAGGTAAAGAAACTAATCCAATAGTTGCCATTGAAGATACAGTTGGTCGAATTGAAGCGGTTAGTGCATTTTTAATATATGGTTTTATAGCTTGTAATAAAGTAGCACCTAAAGATAGATCGTAATTTATTACATTTTTATTTTCTTCTATATCTTTAAAGAAAGAATTTACACCAACAATATCTCCACTTAAAACATTCCCTAAAAGCATGCCCCCAATAGTTATTATATATCTTGCATCAAAAATATTATTTAATCGTATTACTACAAAATTAAAGAAAAAAACCATAAATAAATTTGGTATAATCATAGACATATAAATAGGAAAGTATAATTTTTTTTGTTTAAGTTTAGTAGAATTTGATATTGAGATTGATGCAACAAACATCATAATTAAAATATATAAAACATTTAAAAACTTATTATTTATTTTAAAAATATACTGTAGATAAAAACCAACTAAACTTAATTGAACTATCATTCTAACAACAGAAATGACAATCCTTTTATTCATTTGAATATCTAAAAGATAGTTAATATATAAAGTTGGTACTATCAATAATGCTAAATAGAAAATTCCCCAATAACTTATTGTATTCATAATTCTACCCTATTAAATTTATCAGCATCATCCCAAATACTATCATGACTTATAGCAATAACACCCTTTTCGCAATCATTGAAATAATTAACAACTTTCTTTTTTAAAGTTTTATCTAAAGAAGAGGTACACTCATCTAATAAGAAAATTGGCCTATCTAACATTATAGATATCATAATTGCTAAACGCTGTTTTTCACCACCAGATAATTGCCAAATATCTTTCTCAAATAAAGACTTTTCAAACTCAAAATAATCACAGAGTTTTTCATCTATAACTGAATTAAAAGTATTATTATTAAACTTTGAAATTTCTTCTAAGTATTTTTTAACAGAAAGTTTTCTCAAAGAATTCTCTTGATCAACATATGCAAAGTTTTTTCTAATCTCTGCTATATCGCAATTAGAATAATCTTTATCATTAATTAAATATTGACCACTATCGAATTTTTGAAACCCTAAAAGAATTCTAAAAATAGTAGATTTACCTATCCCAGATTTACCTACTAGCAAAATTTTTGCTTTATCATTAAATTGCAATGAAAATTTATCTAAAATTTTCTTATCTTTATATTCCAAAGATATATTATTTAACTTTATTTCTAACATTTTTCCCTAATATCTAATTTTTAAATATATAGGATATAACTTAAAATTTAATCCTTAATAAATTTGATATTATGAAAAGAATACCACCATAAAAAATCCAATTCAAGATAATAAATATTATATAACTTTGAATTAACAAATATTAGCACTATATATAATTTTTATTAACCCTAGATATTTAATTAATTTAATGATAAAAAAACACTAAAGGATTTATTAAATGAATAATATTAAATTAATTTGTACAGATATCGATGGAACACTATTTAACTCAAAGAGTCAAATCAATAAAAAAGATAAAGAGATGTTACAGAAAGTTTGGAATGAGAAAAAGATTCCAATAGCCCTAGTCTCAGGTAGATTTAAAGGTGGATTAACTTTTATTGAAGAAGAGTTAGAAATTCCTTGTATATATTCTTGTTTTAATGGCTCATATGTTGAATGGCAAGGAAATATAATCCAAGATACTAGAATTGATCTTGAGGATTTAAAAAAGGTAATTCCTGTAATTCAAAAAACGAACTCAACCCCTCAAATCTTTGATTTATTTGATTATTATTTTAATGACGATAATCAATGGGTATCTCATCAAATTAATATGTGTGGATATGAAGGAAAAATTGGAGATTTATTTAAACAAATAAAAATATGGGAAAAAGAAAATTATGCTCCATATAAAATGCTTGCAAAAAACGATAATCCAGAAGAATTAGAAAATACTAGAAAAGCTCTTTTAGATTTAAATCTTAAATCCCTATCAATAGTTCAATCTTCCTCTTTTATTATAGAAATATTTCCATCCTCTTCTCATAAAGGCAGAACTATTGAATTATTAGCTAATTATTTTAATATTAGCAAAAATGAAATTATGGCTTTTGGAGACTACTATAATGATATAGAAATGCTAAATGAAGCAGGAGTTTCTATAGCAATGGGTAATGCAAAAAAAGAAGTAAAAGAAGTAGCAAAATATACAACTGATACTAATGATAATAATGGAATAGCTAAAGCTATAAATAAATTCATTTTTGAAGATAAATACGAAATATAAAAACAATTAATATAAAAAAAGAGTATGAAGTAAAAATTTCATACTCTTTTTTAATCCTTAAGAAAATACTTAAAGAATAATTTTCCAGGCAACTAATAATTTTTCTTCCAACATTAATTGGACATTCATTGTACTAGCTTTTGCTTTTTTATATTGCTTTCTTAATTCAGGAATAATTGCATCATTAAATCCCGCTAAAGCTTTTTCATAAGCCTTTTTATAAGCTAATTCAATTTGTAATTTATCTTGATAATTCTGATAGAGTTTATTTAATTTATCTAAAATAGCTTTAAAATTATTTACACTTTCAGCTTTTAAAACTTTAATATAATCAGATTTTAATTCACTTACTAATTCTTTAACCGAAACAATTGATTTAATTCTATAAGCATTAGCTCCAGCAAAAACGAAACCTTTATCAATTTTACCAAGTCTAGCATTATTTAAAGCTATAGAAATACAATAGTTTGCATCATTTGCTTTACAAGATCCTAAACATCTCCAGTTACAAGAGAAATTAAGCTTTTTCCCTTCTTCACTATTTTTAATAAAGCTATTTCTTATAGCTCTACCAACCATACCTACTGGGCTTTTAATAAAACCAATATCTTCTTTTTTACAATTAACATAAGCTAATTTAAATTTCTCATCAGCATCACATTCATTTGTAGCAACAAAACGAGTTGCCATTTGAACACCATCTGCACCAGCTTTGATAATTTCATGAATATCTTTACCTGTGTAAACACCACCACCTGCAATTAAAGGTAAATGCTTATTAAACTCAACTTCATATTTCTTTAAAGTTTTTTTAATATCTTTAACTAAATGAGGTAATTGATATTCTTTTTGACTAACTTGTTCTTTTTCAAAACCTAAATGTCCACCTGCTAAAGGTCCTTCAACAACTACTCCATCAGGAACATCTTTGTAGATTTTTGACCACATTTTGTAAATTAAATCACAAGCTCTTGCAGAACTTACAATTGGAACAAGACAAATATTTTTTTCTCTTAGTCTCTTTACTGGAATGTTCTTAATAGGCAATCCCGCACCCATAAAAATAACATCAACAGCTTCTTCTATTGCAACATTAAGCATTTCTTTAAAATTATTAATTGCAACCATGATATTAACACCAATAACACCATCAGTCTTTTTTCTAGCAATTCTAATCTCTTCTCTAAATGCTCTTTCACTTGCACCAGCTCCGTCTTTAAAATAATCTTTATCCAAAAGACCAATTCCATTAGCAGCTATAACGCCAACACCACCTTCGTTGGCAACAGCACTAGCTAAAGATGAAAGAGAGATACCTACTCCCATTCCTCCTTGAACAATTGGAACTTTTGCAACATGATTTCCGATTTTTAATTCATTAAAATCATATTTTTTTGAATTGGGGATTTCAATTTGATTTATAATTTTTTTAATTGAAATGTTACTTTCAACTTTTTGAGTCAATTGTTTTAAATTAGTTTTTAAACAATCTAATGATAATGACTTCATTTAATTCTCCATTATTACACTGTTTTTTAAATTTATGTGTATTTATAATATATAATACTATTTTTACATTTTTTTGGAAAGTGTCAATAATAAAAAATATTAAAATTTTCGGAAAAAAATCACTTTATAAAAAAATAAGTTATAAACTATTTTTCCAAATTAATCTTATAAGCAAAAATATAATTAATAAAAAAACTAAATATATTGAATAAATCTATAAGATTTTAACTTAATTGACACTAACTAATTGATGTGGTATTTTGACGTGTAATATAAATTTTTGAATAATATTTATATTTTAACTATTAAAATTTTGCTTCGTTAGCTCAGCTGGATAGAGCACTTCCCTCCTAAGGAAGGGGTCGGACGTTCGAATCGTCTACGGGGCATTTTTCTTTTTTCTATAAAATCTATTAAATATAGTTTCCTTATTATTATTCTAATAAATTATTTCTAAACAACAACTTATGTCCATTGCAAAATAATTTAACTACAAAAAAATACATTATGTGCTATAATCGAACTATATGGAGGCAAGATTATGAGAACTATAAACAAAATATTTGTAGTATTAACATTTGTTGCAATGATTGTAATAAATGTTCTAGCAAACACTCTTCCAATTAATGGTGTTGATACAGGTATGATTTCAGATGCTTATCCTAACCTCTTTGCACCTGCTGGAATTACTTTTGCAATTTGGGGAGTAATATATTTTCTATTACTACTATTTACTATTTACCAGCTAGGGATAATAAATAAAAATGATGAGATTAGTAACGAATTATTAAATAAAATTGGCACTTTTTTTATAATTTCTTCTGTTGCTAATTCAGTTTGGATTTTTACTTGGCATTATCAAATAATCTGGTTATCCATGATATTTATGATAATTATATTAATTTCTCTTATTAATATAGTTATGGCGTGTAAAGAAGAAAGACTAAGTGCAAAAGAGAAATTTTTTGTAAAAGTTCCTTTCAGTATTTACTTTGGTTGGATCAGTGTAGCTACTATCGCAAATACCACAACACTATTAGTAAGTTTAAATTTTAAAGGCTTTGGAATACCTGAATATATTTGGACAGTAGTAGTTATTATTATTGGTGCAATTATTGGAATAATTACTCTTTTATATAACAGAGATTATTTCTATGGATTAGTATTTATCTGGGCATATATTGGCATAATTATCAAACATATAACAGTTTTCAATAGTATGTATACTTCAGTTATTGTAACAGCTACAATCTGTATTATCTGCTTTATCTTAGCTGATATCTATGCAATAACAAAAAAAGAATATTAATGATAACATATTTTATTATAGACAATTTTAATAGGAGTTCTAAATGATAAGAAACCAATGGTACGCTATTTTAGATTCAAAAGAAGTCCCTAAAAAAGGTATTATAGGTGTTACTAGACTAGGTGAAAAGTTAGCACTATGGAGAACCAAAGATAATGAAATCGCTTGTATCTTTGATCAATGTTGCCATAGAGGAGCTTCAATTAGTAAAGGTAAAATTGTTGATGATCATGCTCAATGTCCATTTCATGGATTTGAATATGATAAAAATGGTAAAGTTCAAATAATTCCAGCTAATGGTAGAATAAAAAGTGTTCCACCTCGATACAAAGTAAACGCTTATGTTGCAAAAGAAAAATATGGTTTTATATGGTTATATTGGGGTGAAGCTACAAAAGATCTTCCACCAATTCCTTTCTTTGAAGATTTAAAACATGGCTTTAATTATTCTCAAATAAAAGATCTTTGGCCAATGCATTATACAAGATGTATTGAAAACCAAATGGATGTGGTTCATGTCCCCTTTGTTCATCACAACACTATTGGCAAAGGAAACAAAACTATTGTTTATGGACCTAAAGTTAAGTGGGAAGGGAATAAATTAACTTGGTATGTAAAAAATATAGTTGATGATGGGAAAACAGAAGCAAAAAGTGCATCTGAAATGGGAGATGAAAAATCTTTATTTTCACTTCAACTTATAATGCCTAATATTTGGCATAACATAATAGCAGAAAAAGTTAGGGTTTTTGCAGCTTTTGCTCCAATAGATAATGAAAACACAATGATTTATCTTCGATTCTATCAAGCATTTATGCCTGCTTGGGGAATTAAGCACTTCATTGGTTTTGTTGGTAAGATTTATAGCAAAGTAATTCTTAGACAAGATAAAAGAGTTGTTATTACTCAACTTCCAAAACACTCAGAATTAAAAATGGATGAAAAATTAATTGCTGGGGATAGACCAATAGCAGAATTTAGAAAGAAAAGAGATCAATTAATAAAAGAAAATAATAATTAATATTAGGAGAGAAAATGGCAATTGGATATGCATGTATACATCTAGGCAGTGCAAATACTAAATTATCAACTTTATATATTAAAAATTATGATGAAGATAAAATCTTCCAAGTTATTGAAAATAATCTAAATGCTTTAGATGAAATAATCCACTATAACATTGAAAACAATATAAAATTATTTCGTATAAGCTCCGATATTATTCCACTTGCATCTCATCCAATAAATAAAATTCCTTGGTGGGAAATTTTTGAGTCTAAATTAAAAGATATTGGGGATCTTATAAAAGCTAATAACATAAGAGTCACAATGCATCCAGGTCAATATACTGTTATTAATTCTCCAAAAGATGAAGTTGTAAAAAATTCAATTGAAGAATTAAGATATCATACAAAATTCCTCAATTCACTAAATTGTGATAACTCAAGCAAAATAGTTCTCCATATTGGCGGGGTTTATTCAAACAAAGAGAAAGCAATTGAAAGATTCATTAGTAACTATAAAAATTTAGATAAATCAATTAAAGATAGACTTATAATAGAAAATGATGATAAGTCATATAATATTGAAGAAGTTCTTTATATTTCATCAAAAACAAATATTCCTGTTGTTTTTGATAATTTGCACCATAAACTTAATCCTCCCAAAAACAATAGCCTAAATGAATATCAACTTATTGAAAAGTGTAATAAAACCTGGAATCTATACGATGGTAAACAAAAAATTCATTATTCTCAAAGTGCTAATAATTATAAAAATGGAGCTCATTCAAAAACTATAAATGCTAATGAATTCTTATCTTTTTATAAAAATTTACTGAACAAAGATATTGATATAATGCTTGAAGTAAAAGATAAAAATCTTTCTGCAATCAAATGTAATTTATTAACAACAAGTGATAAAAAAATTAAAAACTTAGAAAAGGAATGGACTAGATACAAATATTTTACTCTAAGTGCTTCACCTCAAATCTATAACCAAATTAGAGAATTATTAAAAGAAAAATCAAAATATAATGCTTTAGATTTTTATACTCTTATTGAAGAAGCTTTAGAAATTGAAATGTCTAAAAAGAATCAAATTAACTCTCTTCAACATATATGGGGTTATTTTAAAAAGGATGCAACAGAAGAAGAAAAAACTAAATTCTTATCATTATTAGAATCTTTTAAGAATGATAAAAAAACAATTAATTCTTTAAAAAATTACTTATATAAACTTTCATATAAATATTCAGTTGAATATCTTTTAGATTCTTTATATTTTTATATTTAATTAAAAATAATGCTTATGAAAAAAAATACTTTAAAAAAAATCTTACTCTCTATTTTAGCTTTTATTATAATTATCTTTTTAGCTTTTATAATTTATGCTAGCAATTACTACAAAGCTGATAATAAAGCCAATTCAATATTAGAATCTGAAAATATAATTCAAGAAAATAATTTAACAATTCTTTTACCAAATAAAGATATGGATAAAAAAATTGGATTAATTTTTTACCCAGGAGGAAAAGTAGAAGACATTGCCTACCTTCCATTATTAAAAGAATTATCAAATAAAGGGATTACTTGTTATCTTGTAAAAATGCCTTTTAACTTAGCTGTATTTAATATAAATGCTGCTGATAAAATAATTGAAAAATATAATGAGATCAATAAATGGTACATTGGAGGACATTCACTAGGTGGTGCTATGGCAAGCAGCTATGTAGAAAAAAATTATAATAAAATCTCTGGTTTAATTTTACTCGCTGCTTATCCAATAAATAATGCGATAAATAATGTTCTTTGCTTATATGGATCAAATGATATGGTTTTAGATAAAACTAAATTAGATACAGTCCAAAATAAAATTGAAATCAAAGGAGGAAACCATGCCTTCTTTGGTAACTATGGCAACCAAAAAGGAGATGGGCCGCCAACCATAACTAGAGATGAGCAACAAGAATTTGCAATAAAACAAATTATTAATTTTATTAATTAATTAAATATATAATTATTTTTTTATACATAACTACTTAACTTTTTTCAAAAATTAAAACTTGACAGACTAATAATCATAAGGTAATCTTCAATTGATGTTAGACGTTGGACGTCTAAACACTGGTGATATATAGGAGATATTAAATGAAAAAAGTTGGCCAAAAAAAACCTTTATATGAATACGTACAAGAAGAAATTCTAAATTTAATAAAAGAATGGGATAATTCACGCCCAATACCGAGTGAAGCAAAACTATCAAAAGACATGGGTGTAAGTAGAAATACGGTAAGAGAAGCTATACAAAATCTTGAAAAAGCTGATGTCTTAATAAAAAAACATGGAGTTGGAACATTCATTAATAAACAAAGTGTAAATGTTGTTACAGCATTGAATAATCTACACGGAATTCAAAAAATTGTTGCATCTGAGGGAAAAACTCTAGAATTTAAACAAAATCAAATTGATATTGTTTTAACTGACTCAGAAATTGCTTCATATCTAAAGATAAAGAACAATCAAAAAATAATTAAAATCGTACAAACCTATTTAGCAGATAAATCAGAAATAATAAAAGGGATTTGTTATATAAATCCTAAAATTTACAATAATGATGCAACAGCTTTCCTTTCTAAAATTGAAGGTAGCAATGATACAAAAACTAATATTTTTAATTTAATTGAAAATTTTACTGAATATACAGTTGATCATGCAATAACAAAAATATCTGCTGTTGCTGCAGATGAAGAAACAGCAGAATCTCTATCAATAAAAATTGGAAAACCAATTGTTCAATTAAATGAAACATATTTTGATGCAAATGGCACTATTTTAATGCATTCAATTGATTTAATTGATAGTGAAAATTTTGAATTACTAGTAGTAAGAAAACGATCGTTATAAAAAAAATTCAAGGAGGATTTAATGGAAAATTGGATGGAAAAGATTGATTATGGTAAAGGAACCGGCGTCGAAAACAAGTCCCAATACCATATTCAATGTAAAAAAGGAGACATAGCTCCTATAGCTATTGTACCAGGAGATCAAGGAAGAGTAAAAAGAATTATTAAATTTTTAGAAAATCCTACAAAAATTGCAGAAAATAGAGGCTTAATAACTTATAAGGGAACCTATGAAGGAATTCCTGTCTCTGTTACTTCTACAGGAATGGGAGGACCGGCCGCAGGAATAGTATATGAAGAACTTATTAATCTAGGTGCAAAAATTTTGATAAGAATTGGTAGTATGGCTGCAATACAACCAGAAATAAATCGTGGAGATATTTCAATACCAATGGCTTGCGTTAGAGATGATGGGTTAACTCAATATTATGTACCTCAAAATTACCCTGCAATTGCAGACCCAATTCTATACAATAATTTAATAAAAGAAGGTGAAAAAAGTAATATCCAAATTCATACAGGTATTAACTGGACACATTCTGCATTTTATTCTCGTTCAAAAGACTACTTTTTACAATGGACAAAAAAAGGCGTAAAAACACTCGAAATGGAAGCTTCAGCTTTATTTGTTATTGGAATGCTGAGAGGAGTCTCAACAGCAATGATTGGAACTATTTATGAAAATAGATTTAATCAAACTGAAAAAAATGACATGGATTTATCAGTAAAGAATATTAATGACCAGCTTATTGAAAAAGGAGTTAATGCATCAATAGAGATTGCATTAAAAGCTGCAATATCCACATATAAACAAAAATGGAGAAACTAATATGAATTATAAACAAATAACAAAAAATATATTTTCAATTTTAATTTTATCAACAATTCCTATCTTATCACTTATTGCTAATGGTACTAATGAAAATAAAGAAATTGAACCATTACAATTAGTTAGTGAAAGAGGAACTCACACAGAAGCTTGGAAAACAGAAATGGCTCCATTTAAAGCTGAAACAGGAATCGATTTAGAAATAACTCAACATCCATATGCAAACTATTTTGATCAACTAATGCTTAGTTATACAGGAAATCAAGGAGAATATGATGTTCCTTATATTTCTCTACTTTGGTACCCAACTTTAGCAAACGCTGGATATATTCAACCTCTAAATGAATTTATAGAAAATGATCCTACTTTACCTGAAGATATGCCAGGTTTACAAAGTGCTAAGATAAATGGGAATTATTATTTTATACCTTATATGAATGAAGTCGGAGGAATAGTTTATAGAAAAGATTTATTTGAAGATGAAACAGAAAAGAAAAACTTCAAAGAAAAATATGGCTACGAATTAACACCTCCAAAAACATTAGAACAATATAAAGATATTGCAGAATTCTTTACTAGACCTCCAGAATTATATGGAGTTACCTTAATGGGAAAAAGAAGTATCTTTTTAGCAACACATTTTATGAATAGATTATGGGCCAATGGTGGAAATCTTCTTGATGAAAATTATGAACCAATTTTTGACAATGAAATTGGTGTAGAAAGTTTAGAACAAGTAAAAGATTTCTTTAATTACTCAAGTCCTTCTTCTTACTCATATGATTTCCAAGAAGCTTTGACTGAATTCAAAATGGGTAAAAGTGCAATGGCAGAATTATGGACTACAGCGATGTTCCATGTTGATGATCCTGAAAGCTCAAAAGTTGTAGGCAAAGCATCATTTGTGGGCTTCCCAAAACCTGAAAATGCTATTAATGAGAAAAGACCTAGATTATTTATCTCTTGGGGTTTTGCAGTTTCCGATACTTGTAAACAAAAAGATAAAGCACTCGAATGGATAAAATATGCAACATCTACTGATGCTTTAGCACAAACCGCTCATCTTGGAACTATCCCAACAAGATTAAGTGCTATGAATAATACTCAATTAATTGAAGAATTACCTTGGATACCTCAATTTCAAGAAGCTTTAGATACTTGTATCCCAACCCCAATGGTACCTCTAATTCCAGAAGGAATGTCTATTGTTAATGGATTCATAGCTCCAATGGTATCTGAATATATTTCAGGTAATGGATCAGCTCAAGAATTATTATCTGAAGCAGCAAAATCAACTAAAGATTTATTACAAGAGAACGGATACTACTAAGAAAGGAATACTAGAGAAGCCCTCTATATATAATATGTAAGGCTTCTCTAGGTTATGGAGATTATATGAAAAAAAATAGATTACAAAATAAAAGAGAAGATCTTTTATATCTATCACCTGGACTTATTGTTCTTGGAATAATTTTCGTCATTCCTTTATGTTATGCAATAGGCATAACTTTTGTGAAATGGACTTTAATTAGACCTGAATTAGGAATAAAATTTGTTGGATTAAAAAACTATATTACAGTATTAACAGATCCATTCACCTATGAGGTTTTGGCTAGAACTCTATTATTTTTAGTTTTTGCAGTAATTATTGAAATGATATTAGGGCTCCTTATTTCAACAGTATTAAATTGGGGTTATTTTGGACACTCATTAATACAATCAATTTGTTTAATTCCTTTTATGATGGCTCCAATTGTTGTTGGCTTTACTTGGAAATTTCTTTTAAATAATACTTTTGGTCCTATTCCAAAACTACTTACAAATATTGGTCTAGGTTCACTTGTTGAAACCCCACTACTGGCAAATTCAAAAACAGTAATGCTGATGTTAATTATTGTTGATGTTTGGCAATTTACACCATTTGTAGTTTTAGTATTACTAGCAGGGATGAAATCATTGCCAACTTCTCCTTTTGAAGCCGCTGAAGTTGATGGTGCAACAGCATGGCAAAAATTTAGACATATTACCTTACCTTTATTAAAATCATCAATATTGGTAGCACTAGTTATGCGAACACTAACAGCACTAAGAGTTTTTGACACAATTAGTATAATGACTGGTGGGGGTCCAGGATCCTCTTCTGAAATAATATCATACTATGGTTATAGATTAGCTTTTCAATCTTACTCAATGGGATTAGCTGGGACTGTGGGAATAATAACGATGCTATTAGCATTAGGATTAACTATTACTTATTTAAATAAAGTAGGAGTAGATTTATGATAAATAAAAAAAATAATACAAAACAAAAAATTATTTATTTCATAGTAGTAATACTCTTACTAATATGGACACTATATCCTATTTCATGGATTGGTTTAGTTTCATTTAAACCAAAAAGTGCACAATTTTCACCTAATTGGTTTGGATTTATACCAACTTTAGATAATTATGCTACTTTCTTTTCTAACAAAGTTTTGCTAAAAAGTTTTTTTAATAGTTGTATTGTTACTGTACTTTCAGTAATTGCTGGCTTAATTATTGGGACCCCTACAGCTTATGCTTTAGCAAGATTCAAAATAAAAAATAGCCCTAAAATTTTGTTATTTATTTTATTAGCTAGAATGACTCCACCAGTAGTATTAGTCGTACCATTCTTTTTGATTGCAGTAAAATTAAATATTTCTGACACATATATTGCATTAGTTATTATGGGAATATTTTTATCATTACCATTTGTAATATGGATGATGAGAGGTTTCTTTTTAGATATTCCATCATCACTTGAAGAATCAGCAATGATTGATGGTTGTAATAGATCTTATGCATTAAGAAAAATTGTATTACCTCTTGCTGCACCAGGACTTGCCGCAACCGCAGTACTTTCTTCCTTATTAGTTTGGAATGAATTCTTTTTTGCCCTAATATTAAGTGGAAAAAATACTCAAACATTACCGGTTTTAGTTAATTCATTTGTAAGTGAAAAATCAATTGATTGGGGCACTATGAGTGCTGCTGGAATAATCACGGTTTTACCATTAATAGTATTTGGTTTACTTTCTCAAAAGCATCTTGTAAGAGGCTTAACAATGGGAAGCGTGAAATAAAAATTTTATTAACAATAATCAACTGCAATTTTATTTGCAGTTGTTTTAATTAATTGAGACACACTACATAAATATTGGAGAAATAAATGAAAAAAGCAATAATAGTTGTAATTGATAGTTTTGGGATTGGGGCTCTTCCTGATGCAAAAACTTATAATGATTCTGGAGCAAATACCATAAAACATATCTGCGAAAACACAAAAGTTAATTGGATTAACTTAAAAAAATTAGGATTAGGAAATGCCTCCCTTTTAATTAATGAAGAACTTAAAGGATGTGAAAAAGTAGATAAGCCTATTGCAAGTTATGGAATAATGGCTGAAAAGTCACCAGGCAAAGATACTACAACAGGACATTGGGAAATGGCAGGAATCATATTAGAAAAACCCTTTACAGTTTTTCCACAGACCTACCCATCTTTTCCCAAAGAGTTAATTAATGAACTCTGTAAAAGAACCCAAATAAAAGGGATTTTAGGAAACAAAGCTGCATCCGGGACAAAAATAATTCAAGAATTAGGAGCAGAACATGATAAGACAGGATTTCCAATATGTTATACCTCTGCTGATTCTGTTTTTCAAATAGCAGCAAATACCGCAATTATTCCTTTAAAAAAATTATATGATATTTGCGAAGTTGCTAGAGAGCTTTGTGATAAATACAATATAGGAAGAGTTATTGCAAGACCTTTTATTAAAGAAGGAAATACCTATATAAGAACAAAAGATAGACATGATTTTAGTATTGCTCTACCTGAAAAAAGTTTATTAGATCATCTTCAAGAAAAAAAAATTAATACTGTTGCGGTTGGTAAAATTGGACCAATATTTAATGAATCAGGAATAAATCAATCCTATCATGATTCAGGAAATAAAGATTGCATAAAAAGAATGATAGAGTTATCAAAAGAAATTAATGAAACTCCTGAATTAATTTTTGTTAATTTAGTAGATACTGATATGATTTTTGGTCATAGAAGAGATGTTTTAGGGTATGGTAAAGAAGTAAATAATATTGATATTGCAATTGGACAAATCATAAACAATATTAAAGAAAATGATTTATTAATTATAGTAGGAGATCACGGATGTGATCCAACATTCAAAGGAAGCGATCACACAAGAGAATATGTTCCTATACTATGGTATGAAAAAGGAAAAACAACTAATAACCTTGGAATAAGAAATAGTTTTTCTGATATGAGTCAAAGTATTTGTAAATATTTTAATATAAGCTCTATGAAAAATGGTATTTCCTTTATTTAATTCTATGTCTTAAAAGCTGTTTAATTAATAAATAGCTTTTAAGGCCAAATTGAATCTTCAATCATCAAACATAGAGTATGATAAATGGGTAAATGCAATTCCTGAACCTTATAGGTTTCAACTTCAGGAACTTTAATTACAACATCACAATATTTATCAACTTTACCTTCTCTTTCTCCAGTTAAACCAATAACTTTCATATTCTTAGCTTTTGCAACAATACTTGCAAAAACCACATTCTTTGAAGAGCCAGAAGAAGAAATACAAATTAAAATATCATCTTTGTTTCCATAACCAATAATTTGTTGTGCAAATATTAAATTAGGATTTACATCATTTGAAAAAGCTGTATTTAATGCACTATGTTGTGACAAATTAATAGCAGGGATTGCATCTTCAAGACTATTATTAATCATATCAGAATCATTTGGAGCTATCAAATCTATTTTTTCTTTAATAGAATTAGATATAGGTCTCTTCTTAACAAAAGACTTCATTAATTCCCCAACTATATGATCACTATCTGCACTACTACCACCATTACCACAAACTAAAATCTTATTATGATTCATTGCAGCATTATTAATTATCTCAAAACTTTCTAAAATAGCTGCTTTAGAATTTTCTAAACTAGGATATCGTTCTATTAAAGTTTCAATATGTTTATTCACTTTTTTTTAAACCTCTTTGTGCTACTGTAATAGCGGCATAATCGCCTAAATTTTCTTGTAAGAATGCTGTTTTTATTTTGCATAAATCTCTATTAATAGGAAGGATTTCTTCTTCAATTACATTCATCATGTACTTATCAATAATCTCTTTACTTCTAGAATAAATACTGCCAATTACAATACAATCTAAGGCTAATAAATCTATTAAAATTGAAAGAGTTAAACCTAATTTCTGAGAACTAATCTTTACAGTTTTTATAGCTTTAATATCTGATTCTTTCTCTGCTTTATCAAAAATTTCTTTTGCACTTAAATCTTCATTAAATAATTTTTTATGAAGCATAGAAATTCCAGCACCACAGCAATAACTTTCAACAGATCCAAATTTTCCATAACAAAATGGTCCATCGTCAGCAATTCTTACATGCCCTATTTCTCCGGCTTGATCATTGGATCCTTTATACAACTTGCCATCAAAAATTAACCCCGCACCTAAACCAGTACCAAAAGTTAAAAATGCGAAATTTTTACTTCCTCTACCGTTACCATGATAATACTCAGCTAAAGCACAAGCATTTGCATCATTTTCTAAAAAGGTTGGAATATGGAATTTAGATTCAAAAAGTTTTTTTATATTTACTCCATGCCAAGAAGGAAGATGAGTTGGTGATATAAAAATTCCTTTCTCACTATCCAAAGGACCACCGGCACTAATTCCAATTGATGAAATACTGACTTTAAATTCTTTTTGTATTTTTTCGATTATATCTGCAATTATTTTAAAATTATCTTCAAAAATTTCTTTTGTAAAAAACTTTTCTTTATATATTATTTCACAATCATCATTTGATAAAACTATCGCTATTTTAGTTCCACCAACATCTACTCCAATATAATAGTTCATACTTTCCTCAAAATGTCGATTTTATTTTTCTTAAAATAATTAATATAATTGAAAAAATGAGGCACCTTTTTTCTAGGTGCCTCTATTAGAATTATTTCTTAATTACTGATACACCTGTATCAACATATTTATTAGCAATTGTTTCACCATTAAGTACTTTAATAGCTGTCTTAATTCCTTCGTAACCCATTACGTCAGGATTTTGAGCCATTGTACAAAGGATATATCCTTTATCAATTAATGATAGAATCATATCAGATTTATCAAATCCAACACCAACTACTGCATTACCAGCTTCTTGAATTGCATTACCAACACCAACTGTTGAACCTTCGTTTGCTCCGAATAAACCTACAACACCTTGTGTAATAAAGTTTGCGCTCATATCTTTTGCTACAGCTGCATCACCATTACAATATTGTGTTTCTAAGATTGTATAGTTAGAGCCAGCAAAAGCAGCTCTGAAACCAGCTTCTCTATCAACTGTAGATGCTGTTGCAGCATTAACATTAATAATACCAATTGGACCTGAAGTTACACCATTAGCTTTTAAAGCATCAAGCATTTGTTCACCAGCAGTTGTACCAGCAGCTTTATTATCTGTTGCTAAAGTTTGTTCACCAGGATAATCAGCAGCACTATCAACATAAATGATTTTTACACCAGCTGAAGTAGCTTCTTTTAATGCTGAAGTTACAGCATCAGGACCATTAGCTGCTAATAAAATAACATCTGCGCCACCTGCTACAGCATTGTTAATTGATTCGATTTGTTTGTTATCGTCTTTGATATCTGGAGCTAACCATTTATAATCAATTCCACCAAATTCTGCTACAGCTTTTTCACAACCTGCATTAACATTTTGCCAATGTTGATCCATCTGGTCCATTGTAATTAAATAAACCTTTTTATTTGATGATTCATTTTGACCTTGTGCAAATAAACCAACTACAGCGAAAATTGAAAGAGTAACGATTAATAACGCTTTTTTCATACTATTCTCCTTTTATTATAAGCTTAACGCTTTTATTTTTTTAATATTTTCCAACTCTTGCCCTTATTGCTTCTAACAATAACGTCAAGTAGTACTGAAACCACTACGATAATACCAATAACAATATTTCTAATTGCGATTGGAGCACCTGCAAATTGAAGACCGTTTTGTAAAACGCCCCAAATTGAAGCACCAATAACTGTTCCAAAGAGAAGTCCTTGTCCACCTAAAGTAGAAACACCACCAATAACTGATGCTGCAACAGCATATAATTCATAAGACATACCAGCATCCATTGTTCCCATACCACTAGTTGCTGTTGTAATTAAACCAACTACACAACAAACAAATGAAGAAACTAAATATGCTTTTATTGTTGTACTTAAAACAGAAACACCAGATAATCTTGCAGCTTCAACATTTGATCCAACTGCATAGATATGACGACCTGTACGAGTTCTAGTTAATACAAAGTTAAAAATTAGCCATAATACTAGAGCAATCCAAATCGTATTATATAAACCTAAGCTTTTACCATAATAGAAAAAGTTTCTAAAGGTCTCTGCTGCTTCTCCAATTGAATCTGTGTTGTAGTTGTGGTTTGCAATTTGTGCAATACCTCTTGCAATTGTCATTGTTCCAAGAGTTCCAATAAAGGAAGGAAGTTTACACCATGCTACTAAAAATCCATTAACAAAACCTACCATTAATGCACAAATAATAGTGATGATT
This sequence comes from Sphaerochaetaceae bacterium, assembly GCA_963678415.1. Classification (GTDB taxonomy): domain Bacteria; phylum Spirochaetota; class Spirochaetia; order Sphaerochaetales; family Sphaerochaetaceae; genus Pleomorphochaeta. The sequence continues at coordinate 1,623,957 of OY782833.1, forward strand.
ACAGCAAGTAAAGGATTTACTCCTCTAGTCATCAGTGTTGCACTGATCATACAACTCATACCAACAACAGAACCAATACTTAAGTCAATTTGTCCTATTAACAAAACATAAGATTGACCAATACCAATTAACAAAATTGGTGCAATTTGTCTAAGCAAGTTAGATACGTTTCTTGATGAAAAGAACATAGGATTCATTAATCCAAATACAATACAAAGAATTATTAAACCTATAGTTACTGTTAATACTTGCCCCATTCCCCTTATAGCTAATAATCTTTTATAAGGACTTTCTATCTTTTGATTCATTATTTTTTACCTCTTAGTCAATCTTTTTCTCAAATTTTGTTGCGTATGATAATATTTCTTCTTGGTTTGTATCTTGCGTAATCAAGGAGCCTGTAACCCTTCCATCACACATAACTACAATTCTATCTGAAATACCTAATACTTCTGGCATTTCACTTGAAACAAAAATAACAGCTATACCACTATTTTTTAAAGTGTTCATAATATTATAAATTTCTACTTTGGCTGCAACATCAATTCCCCTAGTTGGTTCATCAAAAATAACAACTTTACTATTTCTAGCAAGCCATTTTGCTACAACAACTTTTTGTTGGTTACCACCTGAAAGGCTAGCCGCATTTACTTCCCCATTAGGCAATTTTATCTTTAAATCGTTAATTGCTTTTTTAACAATTACTTTTTCTCTTTTACGATTTACAATGCCAGCCTTTGAACATAATTCATCTAAATTAGCTAAAGCTATATTTTCTCTAACAGATAATTTTGTACAAAGCCCATCTTTTTTTCTGTCTTCAGGAGCCAATACGATACCACATCTAATTGCATCCATTGGGCATTTAATATCTACTTTTTCACCTTGAACAAAAACTTCACCACTTTCTTTTGGATCTACACCAAAAATTGCACGAGTAGTTTCTGTTCTACCAGCACCCATTAAGCCTGCAATTCCAAGGATTTCTCCTTCATAAGCTTCAAAGCTCACATTACGAACCATTTTACCAGCATTAAGATTTTTTACACTAAAGATTTCTTTTCCTTTATGGCTTTCAACTCTAGGGAATTGTTCCTTAATTTCACGACCTACCATATTTGCAATAATTTGCTTCATTGTAAAGTCTTTAAAAGCACCTTCAGTAATATATTTACCATCACGCATGATAGTAACTGTATCTACGATGTGTTGTAATTCTTCTAATCTATGAGAGATATAAACAACTCCACATCCATTAGCTTTTACTTCTTTTATTATTCTAAATAAGTCTTCTATTTCTTTTGTAGTTAAAGCACTTGTTGGTTCATCCATAATTAGAACTTTTGCATTAGACTCTAAAGCTTTTGCAATTTCAACCATTTGTTGTTGACCAACACCTAAAGAACCAACAACTGAGGTTGGAGAAATATCAATTTGTAATCTCTCTAAAACTTCTCTAGAGCGACTAATCATTTCTTTGTCTTTTAATAAACCTTTACTATGGAGTTCTTTTCCTAAAAAAATATTCTCTGCAACAGTTAAATGTGAACACATATTCAATTCTTGGTGAATAATAGCAACACCTTTTTCTTGTGCGCTTTTTGGAGTTAAATGCCCCTCAATAGTTTCACCAAAAATAGTTAATTCACCTTCATCTCTTGTATATACTCCAGATAAAATTTTCATTAAAGTAGATTTTCCAGCACCATTTTCACCTAAGAGAGCCATTACTTGCCCACTTTTTAGATGAAAAGAAACATCATCTAAAGCTTTTACACCTGGAAAAGATTTAGAAATATGCTTCATTTCTACAATATATTCATTACTCATAGGTTATTAACTCCTTTTGACAATCTAATCCTCTCATGAGAATTATGAGTTGAAAAGAGTTGTAAATTTGTGAAAAGGTGGGGTATTTTTATGATTTACATTATTTTATCAACATTGATCCATGTAAAAATGATAAAGAATCGAAATCTTTACGAGAATATGAGTTAATAATTTTACCTTCTGCAGCTAAGAATAATTTGTCTGCAACTTGAAGTGTATCTGAAAGAGATAAAGCCAAAATTAGGATAGAAACACCTCTCTTTTTGAGCTTATCAAAATATTCAATATTTCTAATTCTCTGATATAAATCTAAGAAAGAAAATGGTTGAACTAATACTAATAAATCAGGATTTTGAAATAATATTTTTTGATGTAAAACTTTAAATAATTCGGTTTCATTAAGTGATAACAAATCCTTCTCATATACAATTGAACCAATATCTTTTTCTAAAGACTTAGCTAAAGATTTTTCAATATTATGTTTAAGCCACAAGTTCTTTAATTTATGATCAGCGCAAAAAAGAATATTATCCATTACTGATAAAGAATAAAATAGATTTGATTTTAAAGGTTTCTTATCTACAAAAGATAATCTTCTATCTCCATTTTTTATCTTTGAGCCATTTAATAATAATTTACCACTTTGTGGATTTTCCTCTCCTTTAAGCAGCTTAGAAAAACTATCAATAACAGAATTATCACTATCGAGTAATACTATTGTTTCTCCTTTATGTAAATCGAAATTAATATTAGTGAGATTTTCAAAATTTAAATCTTTAACAGAAAAAATAATATTACTATCATCAGTATTCTCATTTTCATATAATTCTTTTCTCTCTTCTTTAGATAAACTTTTTTTAAAAACATAACTGTAATGTTCCATTACCTCATCACTCATCTCATAAGGTAATAAATTTTTCACCATATGACCTTCTTTCATTAGATAACACCTATCACTAATAAGAAAAGCCTCTTGATGATGATTACAAATATATAAAAAAGACATCCCCATTTCACTCAATTCTTTTATTAAACTATGTAATTGGACTATATCTCTTTCGTGTATAAAACTTGAGATATCTTTTAATATCACTAAACTTGAGCCATTAATTTGAGCCTTGATTAATTCAATAACAACTTTATCATATATATCTAAATCACTTACAAAATCATCAGGATTAAATTTTGCACTAACTTTGTTCAATAATCTTTGAGTTTGTTCAAATAGCATTTTTTTATTTATTATATGCTGTGAAAATCTTTTTCTCAGTACAAATAAATTTTCATAAACAGTTAAGGAATCTATTAATGTAGTATCTTTATCTATTATTACAACATTATTTTTACCTGGGTTTGGATCTAAATAATCATTTACAATCTTTCCATTATAAGAAACATACCCATAATGCAAAGAAAGACCATTACTTATTAATTCAACAAGTTCATCGACGCCTAAAATGTTTATAGGAATTAAACCAATAATTTCACCTTTAGAAATATATAAATTGATATCATCTAAAAAAGGAGGATATGAAACTTTTTCTAAACATAGAATTTCTGTTTTCATTTACTCCCCTCCTAATCAGCTTTATATTCAATTGGAAGACTGATTGTTACATCCGTACCTAAATTTAAACAACTAGTAACTTCAAGACCATATCTTTCACCAAACAATAGTTTTATTCTGTTATTTACATTTATAAGAGCAATACCACCTTGATAAGAATTACTATGTAACTGATCAGAGCTCTCTTTTAAAAGAGCATCCTGAAGTTTCTTTAATTGTTCTTCTGGCATTCCAACACCATTGTCTTTAACATTAATTAATAGCCTTGAATTAAATAAATCAATATTAATATTTAAAATACCTTTTTCATTCTTACACTCTAGTCCATGAACAATCGCATTTTCAACAATAGGCTGTAAAGTTAATTTAGGAATTCTAATTCTTAATGCTTCTTCTTCACAATTATCACTAAAATTAATATTCATAGTAAGTCTTTCACCAAATCTATATTGTTGAATATAAAAATAATTTTTGGTATTTTCCAACTCTTGTGATAAAGGTACTAAATTTTGAACATGACTAATGGTATATCTAAAAAATGTAGCTAGTGCTTCACACATTGAACTAATTGATTTATTACCTTCAATTAAAGCCTCAGATCTAATTCCTTCTAAAGTATTATATAAAAAATGAGGATTAATTTGATTTTGTAGAGCTAAATATTGAGCTTGTCTTTTACTAACACTCATTAATATATCACTATCTAATATTTGAGCTAATCTCTTATCCATATCCTCAAATTCTTTACTTAATGGATTTTTCAAATCACTAAAATGAGAATAAGTTTGTCCCGAATTAAATAGTTGCATTAAGTGTATGAATTTCCTATATGGTTTATAAATTTTTGAATAACCATAAATATAAAAAATCACTAATAATGTTAAAGGTAAAAAAAACCAGTATGGACTTTTTATCCTTCCAAAGTGAGATAAAAATACAATAAAAAAAGTTAATAAAATTAAGGTCAAACTAGAAAAGAATAAAACAATAACTCTAGTCTCAATATATTTAGGTTCTCTAAGCCATTTAATTTTAGCCATAAAGTTTCCTATAATCCTGTGGTTTTATACCTAGTTGATTCTTAAAACATTTCGTAAAATGTCTTGAATCTTGATAACCAACTTGCTTTGAAACTTCTTTAATAGGCAAAGATGTATTAATTAAAATTTGTGTTGCTTTATTAATTCTTACTTCCCTCAGATATTCTGCAAAACCTTTATTTGTCTCTTTTTTAAATAAGGAACTAAAATATGTTGGAGATAAATGAACTAACTCAGAAAGAGTATCTAAAGATAATTGATTGTCCCAATAGTGTTTTTCAATATAATTTTGTGCATCTTTAATAGGTTTTGCGCTATCATTATTTCTTTTTTCTAATAATAAATTATAAATTAATAATAACTTTTCTTTAAAGAAAGAAATTATTTTATTTTTAGAATTTAAATAATAGATTCTATCAAATGACAATTTTTCAACATCTTCTTTATTAACTTGATTCTTAAAAATAATAAATAGTCGTTTTACGATTGCTTCAATAGTTAAGAAGAACATGTTTTCATCAAGCATATATAAATTATTAATTAATAAATTAAAATCATCCATATTTAACTTTTCATTAGCATATAATGAGTTTATTTTCAAAATGAAAGAATCAATTTCATCACTATCAAAAGTAAGAGGAATTTGAAATTCATCAATATAGTTATCACAATTATTATTAATTCTGGTGTAACTTAAATTAATTATTCTCTCAAGTTCTTTAAAGACTTTATCAAAATCTGATATATGGCTCCCTTGAGAAAGAGTTAATTCAATATTTGAAAATAGAGAAGAAAAATTTATAACAGCTTCCTTAAAAGCTTTCTTGATATTTTTTATAATAATATCATATTGATTTTCATCAAATGTAATAAAAAGAATATATCCATGATATTTATCAGAAAAAACTAACTCCCAATCAGATACATCATTCAAATAAGTAAAGAAGAAAGTTTTTAACTTAGTTTTTATAGCCTCTTTAGCTTTCAAGTCATATTGGTAAAACTCTCCATCTACAGAGATTAAAGATAAGTTAATAAAATTACTAAAATTAAATAACTCACTAACTTTTTCTTTATCAGCTTTATTTTCAAAATAGTTTAATAAATAATAAGATCTTAAATCATCCTTATTTGATAAATAATTTTTATAATCTTTTTTCTCATTATAATTTGCAATCATTTTCTCTAAGGCAGTTAATAATTCATTTTGTTTTATAGGTTTTAATAAATAATCTGAAACACCAAATTTTATAGCTTTCTTTGCATAATCAAATTGTCTATATCCGCTTATAATTATAACTTGTAAATTTGGATTTATTTTTTTTGCTCTTTCAATTAATTCTAACCCATCTAAAGAAGGCATTCTTATATCTGTAATTAAAATATCAGGATTTGTTTTTTGAATTAAATTTAAACCTTCTAATCCATCACCAGCAGTACCTACTAATTCTAGGCCTAACTCATCCCATAATATTAATGCACAAACTAAAGAACAAACTTTTTCTTCATCATCCATAACTAAAACTTTCATAAATGTTATAATACCCTAGTGTATTGAAGTAAGCAAGAAAAAGAAAAGTTAATAGATTTTAAATAGATAACTATCAAGAAAGATCTTTACTCACTAAATTTTGAATGATAAGCTGCTATATATGCAATGTGATTCTTCTGTATTATTAAAAGCTACTGAATTTGGCTTAATTGACAAAAACACTGAGGCAAATTTAAGTTTTGCTCCAAAACTAATTATAAATGATAGTAAACAAGGGTTAAAAGTCTTTGAACAAATAAAAAAAGAATTAAAAACCTGTAAAAGCTTTTGCTTTTCAGTTGCTTTTATTACCCACAGTGGAGTAAATATCTTATTAGAAATTCTAAAAGAATTAGAAAAAAAAGATATTAAGGGAAGAATAATCACTTCTAACTATTTAAACTTCTCTGAACCAAAAGCAATAGAAAGATTAAATGAATTTAAAAATCTAACAATAAAAATATATGAAAAAGAAGCTTTTCATATAAAGGGATATCTCTTTGAACAAGAAGATTATTTCTCTCTTTTTGTAGGTAGCTCAAACCTTACTCAAGCGGCGCTTCTATCCAACAAAGAATGGAATTTAAAAGTAACTAGTAAAGAAAATGGTAATTTAATAAATAATATTAATTCAGAGTTTATAACGCTTTGGAAAGATTCTATAAACTTAACTCCCAACTGGTTAGAACAATATAAGAAAAAGTATTTAGAAATAAAAAAACTAAGAGATAAAGTTTCACAAATAAATATTAAAACGATGTCCTTAGAACCTAATATGATGCAAGTAAAAGCAGTAGAAGCTTTAAAAAAGATACGTAATTCAGGAGAAACACGAGCAATATTAATTTCTGCAACGGGTACTGGTAAAACTTATTTATCAGCCTTTGATGTTAAAAATTATAAGCCAAAAAAATTCCTTTTTTTAGCCCATAGAGAACAACTTTTATTACAAGCTGAAGAAAGCTATAAGACAGTTTTAGGGCCGGAAATTAACACTGGATTTCTTTCTGGCAAGTATAAAGATTATAATTGTGACTATCTTTTTTCAACCATGAACATGATGGCAAAAGAAGAGATTTATACTAAATTTAAAAAAGATGAATTTGATTATATCATAATAGATGAAGCTCATAGATCTCCTTCATATAGTTACCAAAAAATTATAAATTATTTTAAACCAAAGTTCTTATTTGGAATGACTGCAACACCTAGTAGAACGGATGCTAAAGATGTTCTAGAAAACTTTGATAAAAACATTGCCTTAAAAATTGATCTAAAACAAGCAATGGAATACAACTTGCTTTGTCCTTTTCATTACTTTGGAATATCAGAGATTTATATTGATGGAAAAATAGTAAATGACAATACAAATATTAATGACTTAGGTAGTGATGATAGAGTAAAAAATATAATTGAAAAAATAAAATTCTATGGACATTCTGGAGATAGAGTTAAAGGCTTAATTTTTACAAGAAATGTAAAAGAAGCAGAGCTTCTATCAGATAAATTTAACAAAAATGGCTATAAAACAATTGCGCTATCAGCTAGTAATAGTATTGAAGAGAGAACAAAAGCAATTGAAAGATTAGAAAGTGATGATATTGATAATTCAAATTTAGACTATATCTTTAGTGTTGATATCTTTAATGAAGGTGTTGATATTCCATCAGTAAATCAAATTATTTTACTTCGTCCAACAAAATCTGCTGTAATTTTTACTCAACAATTAGGCAGAGGGTTAAGAAAATATCCTGATAAAGAATTTGTAGTAGTTCTAGATTTTATTGGAAATTATGAAAACAATTATTGTATACCTATGGCTCTATCCTCAGATAAATCTTTTAATAGAGAAACAATTAGAAAAACAGTAAGTGATGGCTCAGCATTCTTATCTGGTTGCTCAACTATTGAGTTTGATCAAATTTCAAGACATCAAATTTACAGTGCAATAGATAATAGCAAATTAAGTACAAAAAAGAATATTAAAGAAGCTTATAAATATTTGAAAAGTGAATTATCACATATCCCATCCTTTGAAGAATTTAATAAGTACGCAGAAATTGACTTTAACTTAGTAATTGAAAACTATGGCTCCTATTATCAACTTATAAAAGAATGTGAAAAAGAAAATTCTCCTTATACACTTAATAATGAAGAACTTTTTGCTCTTAATTATTTATCAACTAAGATTGCAAAAGGTAAACATTATGAATCGATTAATCTTTTAAATCAGTTAATTGATTCGAAAGAAAAAGTTGCTGAAATACAAATTCCTTATATAACAAAACAACAAAAAGTTGCTTATAAAATATTATCTCATCAATATAATATAATTCCGAAAACTCAAAAAAGTATAGAAAAACATAAAGCTTGTATTTTAGTTGAAAAGTTTGATAATTATATAAAACCAACATGTCAATTAAAAAAATATCTAAAAAATTTAACTTTCATCAACTGTATCAAAGAAATAATTAACTATTCTATTTCTCAATATAATGAAAATTACAAAAACAATTATAAGAACACTCAATTAACTTTATTTAAACAATATTCTTATGAAGAAGTCTGTAAGGCTTTAAATTGGGAAAAAGATTGCTCTGCTGTTATGAATGGATATATGTATGATAAAAATACTAATACCTTACCTGTATTCATAAATTATGAAAAAGAAGAGGATGCAATAAACTATCAAGATCATTTCACCTCTCCCACCTCTATAATTGCAATCTCAAAAAAGAATAGAACTATAAAGAGTATAGACTGGCAAAAAATATATAGAGCTAAAGAAAATAATACTAAAATTTATTTATTTGTAAGAAAAAATAAAGCTACTAATAATTCTAAAGATTTTTACTTTCTAGGAGAGATATATCCACAAGGTGATGCAATACCAATAAAAATTGATAACACCTCGGCTTTTAAAATAAACTATACTCTTGAAACTCCTGTACGAGATGATATCTATGAATATTTTACTACTGCAGAATAGTATTAATTAGTTTATCCACAATAGGTTGATCTGCAGGGGCCCAATCTAAAGAATCTAAGTTACCAACTTCTAACCAAGTATCAGCAACATGTTCATTTCTTTTTAAGTCTCCTGTTTTTATTGAGCATAGATAACTATGCATAGTTATAAAAAATGAAGTATATTGATGTTCAACTGTCATAAAGTATTTATCTACTTCAATAGTTGCATTTAATTCTTCTTTAATTTCTCTGATAAGTGCATTTTCAGCTGATTCATTTTTTTCAATTTTTCCACCTGGGAATTCCCATTTTAAACCAACTTCTCCCTTATCAGGTCTTTTAGCACAATATATTTTATTATCTTTTATAATGATTGCTGCAACTACTTCTATTTTTTTCATACAAATTCCTAACTATTCAATTTACACTCTATTATACAAATAATATCTATTTAATAAATAAAAATCAAAATAATTCTAGAAAATAAATTAGTTGCCATATAGGAATACATATTTTAAAATATAAACATGTATTCAATAATAATAGTTGACGATGAGTCTAGAATTAGAGATTCAATTAAAGGATTAATCCCTTGGAATGAATATGGATTTGATATTATAGGCTTTGCTGAAAATGGCTTAGAAGCTTTAGATTTAATCGAAGAAAAAGCTCCAGATGTAATAATTACTGATATTAGAATGCCATACATGGATGGTATAGAATTAATAAAAGAACTAAGAAAAACTTCACCTACTACTTCAATCGTAATTCTATCTGGACATGATGAATTTTCTTATGCCCAAACAGCAATAAAATATAATGTAACTGAATATGTATTAAAACCTGTTTCAAAAAATGACATTATTGAACTATTAAAAAATATAAAAGTTAAATTAGATAATGAAATTGCTCTTAGAACGGACAAAGAAAGATTAAATAAAATATATAATAATTTAATTCCTGCAATAAAAGAAAAAACAATTAACGAAATTTATTTAGGAAACTATCACGGCATGATTAAACAAGCTGAAGAATATGGATTACCTGTTAACTATAGCTATTACATGACATGTTTAATTGAGCCTGAAATTAATGATGATATAGAATTAAATTTATTAACTATAAAAGATATTTTAAAAAATCATTTCGATTCAAAAAATAATATTATTCAGTCAATTATTAATAACAAAATGATTCTTACTTTTTACTATTCATTGAAAGGCCAAGAATCAATTGAAAAACCATTATTTAAAAAAAGAACTCTAAAACAAATTCAAGAAATTAGTCAATTTATTCATTTTTACACAAAATCTAAATGCAATATAGGAATAAGTAAAATTATAAATGATATTAAAGATCTCAATATTGCTTATAAAGAATGCATACAAGCAATCAACTACAAAGCTTATTACAAAGATCAAAATATTTTCTTTATAGAAGACTTAGAACCTATTAGCTTAATTGAAGCTACAGAAAATCTACAAGATGATTATATTGAAAACTTAATTTCTTCTATAAAACTAGGAAGTAAAGAAGATATAGATCAAGCTGTTGATTTATTATTCAGTAAAGATTCAAATTATAATCCTTTGGAAGTTGAATCATATGTAATGAAAATATTGTCTTTATTAACCAATTTAGCACTAAGCTATAATATAAATCTTAGTAAATATTTAGGATTAATAAATAAAATTTCTTCTGTTAATACAATTAATACTGTTATTCCACAAATCAAAGAAATATCTATAAAAATTAATCAAAAAATTCAAGAAAAAAGAGAATCAAGCAATATAAAATTTGTTGAAGAAGCTAAGAAATTAATTGAACAAAATTACCAAGATAAAAATTTTAATCAAGATGTAATTTGCGACACATTAGGTGTAAGCAATGCTTATTTTAGTAGCACTTTCAAAAAAGAAACCAAAACTCCATTTACCAAAGCCCTTACCCAAACTAGAATTGAACATGCCAAAAACTTAATAAAAAAAGAAGCCTTAAAAACTTATCAAATCGCCGAGAGAGTCGGATTTTCTGATTCTAACTACTTTTCTTTCTGTTTTAAAAAAATTACAGGTGATTCACCTTCAACTTATAAACAAAAGATAAAAGAATAAAATGAAGACAAGTGAATCCTCAATTAATAATATTTTCGCCAGAATTTTAATTTTATTCACTATTATTGTTGTTTCAGTTGTTACGATTACTATAACTGTTCAATTTTATAGATCAACTAAAAGTAATATAGAAATTAGTACAACACAAACTGTAACTCAAGCAAACAGAAGCATAACATCTTTTATAACGGATGTTATGCAAATTGGTGATACTACTTTAGACTACTGCACAAACATTAACCTAATTGATAAAGAAAGTATTGATCTTAGATTAAACACTATTCTAGATTCTAGAAACGATATTATTACTATTAACTTTTTCAACAGTGATGGAACAATAATAGGTGGTACAACAGCTAATAATTTAAGAGATAAAAATGAGATATCGCAACAAAGCTGGTTTCAAAATGCACTAAAAGGAAATGGAGATTATTATTTCTCAAGAGCTCATGTTCAACGTCTTATTCCACTAAGATATCCTTGGGTAATTAGCTATAGTAAAAGTTTTAACTATATAGATGAAAACGGTGTTGAACAACTTGGAATAATGCTAATTGACTTTAGTTATACTAAATTAAAAGAAATAATGAGTTATGCGACCATTGGTAAAACGGGTTATGCTTTTATAATTGATCAAGATAATAATATAGTATTTCACCCAAAACAAACTTTAATTAACTATGACCAATTCTTTGAAAATATTGATGATATTAAAGAAAAGATTTATGGAAAATATTATTCTAATGATTCAGGCGAAAATAAATTAAAAGTTATCCAAACAATTGACTACACAAGATGGAGAATTGTTGGTGTTGCTTTTCCAAATGAAATGCTACTAGAAAGTTTCAACTCATTTACTATAGCAATCATTATAATTTTAGCAGCTAGTATTTTTATAACAATTTTAATTGCAAAAATTGTATCCAACTATATCACAAGTCCAATTAGAATTTTAGAAAAACAAATGGAAAATATACATAAAGAAGCTTTTTCCCCAGAGATAATTGATAGAGCTTCATTAGAAGTAAAATCTCTTTCAAATTCTTTTGTCGAAATGTCAAAAAGAATGAAAACTCTTATGGAAAAAATAATTGAAGAACAAGAGTTAAAAAGAAAGAGTGAACTTGAAGCATTACAAGCAAAAATTAATCCTCACTTTCTATATAATACTTTAGACTCAGTTATTTGGATGGCAGAACAAGGGGATGATGAAGGAGTTATCACTCTTATTTCTGCACTTGCAAAGCTTTTTAGAATATCAATTTCCAAAGGTCATGAAGTTATTACACTTGAAGAGGAATTAGAGCATTGTAAAAATTACCTAGTCATTCAAAAGATGCGTTATGTTGATAAGTTTAATTTTGAAATCTCTATTGAAGAAGATATTAAATTATGCAAAACCATTAAATTAATTACTCAACCGATTGTTGAAAACAGTATTTATCATGGGATAAAATATTTAATGGATCCAGGAATAATTAAAATCAGAGCACAAAAAATGGGTGCTGATAAAATTCAAATTATTATTGAAGATAATGGAACAGGAATGAGTGAAGAAGTGAGAAAATCTTTATTAACTACTGATAAAAAACAACACTTAAAAGATGGAAATGGTATTGGAGTATATAATGTTAATATGAGATTAAAACTTGCGTATGGCGATGAATATGGCTTGAATATTGAATCTGAGATTGATGAAGGTACAAAAGTTACAATTACAATTCCACATCTAGAACAAATCAAACAAATCACAAAGTCAAAAGGATTATAAAATGAAAAAGAGAAATATAATAATACCAATAATTTTAATTATAATTGCAATGTCTATTTCTGTTTTCATATACATTAATCAAAGACAAACTAATGAAACACATCCTTATAAAATTGCTTTTATCAGAATGAAAGAAGGTGGCCAATTCTGGAGTGCGATGAGAAATGGAGCAAGAGAAGCTAGAACAGATACACAAACCTCAGTAGAATTTTTTTCAACAATCAGTGCATCTGATATAAAAGTTCAAACTGAATTTGTTCAAGACGCTATTGAAAGAAATGTTGATGCTATTGTAATAACACCTAGTGATAATAAAGCATTAATTGAACCACTAAGAGAAGCAAAAGATAAAGGAATTAAAATTGTTCAACTTTATAATGAAATCGATGACGACGAAGATATAATTACAGCTTCAGTAATGACAAATACATACCAGATTGGAACTAATGTTGCAAAAAAAATTATTAATAAAATAAATGGTGAAAAAACCAACGTTCTATTAGTAAGTAGAAGTAAAAATGTTTCATCTAGTAGGTATATAGAAAAAGGTATTATGGATGTGCTCAAATCCCAAGATAATATAAAATGCAATTCCTTATATGCAGGAAGCAATATTAATAGAATAGAAGAGATTCTTGATAATTATTTAAATAACTATCAAACAATTAATTATATTATTGCCCTTGATGATGATTCATCTGAAGGTGTTTCTAAATATTTTATCTCACATAACCATAAAGATAATATTTATTATATGGCAACAAGCCATTCTTTATCTAATATTCAAAATTTAGAAACTGGTATAATAGATGAACTTTTAATTTTAAACAGTTTTGCTATGGGCTATCAAGGAGTCTATGCAGCAAGTGAAATTCTTAACGGCAATGATATAATTAAACAAGATATTGATTATATTTTTGTAACTAAAGAAACTATGTTTGATGAAGATGTCCAAAGAAAACTATTTATTTTGTATTAATAAAGAAGAGCTCCGAAGAGCTCTAATAATTAATAATAATAATAAAGGAGTTAATATAAAGACTACTTTTTTTGTACATATTTTTGTATATCAAAGGCAACTGCAGAAACAATAATCATACCTTTAATAATATTTTGCCAATAAGGGTTAACGCCAATAAAAGTTAAACCATAGTTAATAAATGTAAAGATTAATACACCAGTGATTACTCCACTTACTTTACCAACACCACCTGTAACAGAAACACCACCAACAACACAGGATGCGATAGCATCTAATTCATATCCGACACCATAGTTATTTGTTGCACCACCAGTTCTAGCAGCTTCTAAAACACCACCAAATGCAATTAATGAATCACAAACGATGAATAAGCCAATGATAATTGAGGTAATATTAATACCAGAAACAACTGCAGCTTCTTTATTTCCACCAACAGCATATATGTTTTTACCAAATACAGTTTTATTTAATAAAACCCACATAAAGACTATTGCAATTAAAGCAAATATTACAATGACAGGAATCGGTCCTATAGAACCTGAACCAAGGAATGTAAAATCACTTCTTAAACCACCAATTGGTTGTGAATTATTTGGAGGTAAATTAAAATAAATTGAGTTTACACCATATATTATTAACATAGATCCTAAGGTTGCAATAAATGCAGGAACTTGGAACTTTGCAACAACAACACCATTTAAAACACCCCAAACAGCACCTAAAACTACAGCAATGAGAATAGGTACAATAATTGGTAAATTGCCCATTTCTGGGTAGAATCTTCTAACATAATCTTGTGTTTGCAACAATGAAGCAGATACAACAGCAGCCATACCAACAAGTCTTGAAGCACCAAGATCAACACCACCAATTAAGATTACTAGCATCATACCAAGCGCTATAATAATCTTTGTGGAACTTTGCATTAAAACATCTCTTAAAACTCTTAAACTAAGAATTCTTGGATTAATAATTGCAATTATTACAATTAAAACAAACAAAACAATTAATATTGCTTTATCCATTAATATCACTTTTAAATTATCTTTTGAAAGGTTATTTTTTCTAGCTAATTTTTCCATCATATTTCTCCCTAACCAACATATTTTGTTGCAAGTGTCATTATTTCTTCTTGACTAGTTTCTTTACTATTTACAATTCCAGCAACGCGACCTTCACTCATTACTACAATTCTATCTGTCATTCCCAGTAATTCTGGCATTTCTGAACTAATCATAATAACACCCTTACCTTGTTCTGCTATTTCTTTCATCAATACATAAATTTCATATTTAGCACCAACATCAATACCACGAGTTGGTTCATCTAAAATTAAAATATCTGGTTGAGTTAAAAGCCATCTAGCAAATAGTACTTTCTGTTGGTTACCACCAGAAAGAGATCTAATCAAAGTTTTAGTACTTGGTGTTTTTATCCTTAATGTTTTTATTTGTTCAATACTATCTTTTTCCATACCATCATTTTTCAAAAGTCCATGTTTAGCGTAATCCTTTAAATGAGCAATTAATAAATTTTCTTTAACTGATAATAGTGGGAAAATACCTGTTCTTCTTCTTTCTTCTGTTAATAAAGCCATACCTTTATTCATAGCATCAATTGGACGTTTGACTTCAATTTCTTTGCCTCTTAAGAAAAGTTTTCCAGTAGTATGAATTCTTAATCCATATATAGACTCCATAACTTCTGTTCTTTGTGCTCCAACTAGACCACCAATACCTAAAATTTCACCTTTTCTTAAAGTTAAAGAAACATTTTTAAATGAAAGAGGATTAGGAGAAGTATAATCTTCAACTCTTAATAATTCATCACCAATTTTTGGAGATCTATCAGGGAATCTATGAGTTAAATCTCTACCAACCATTCTCTTAATAATTAAATCAGTAGTTAACTCAGAAGCTTTCCATGTCCCAACATTTTGACCATCTCTCATAATTGTAACATCATCAGAAATCTGTAAAATTTCTTCCATTTTATGAGAGATATAAATTATTGAAACACCCCTGTCTCTTAATCCATTTATAATTCCAAATAGATGCGCTACTTCACTTTCTGTTAATGAAGAGCTAGGTTCATCCATAATAATAATTTTCGAATCATATGAAACAGCTTTTGCTATTTCAACACTTTGAGCATGAGAAACAGATAAATTTCTCAATAGCTCTGTTGGCTTCATTGTTAAGTTTAAACTATCCAATAATTCCTGAGTATCTTTGTACATTTTTTTGTGATCAACAAAAGGAGATTTTGGACCACCTACTTTTGGGAATCTTCCAAGCCAAACATTTTCCATAACACTTCTATGAGGGTTTGTATGAAGTTCTTGGTGAATCATAGATATACCAAGATGCAAAGCCTCTTTAGCATCATTAATTTGTACTTCTTCGCCGTTGTATAAAATATTTCCAGAGTCCATTTTATAGAGACCAAATAAACATTTCATCAATGTCGATTTTCCAGCTCCGTTTTCTCCCATTAGAGCATGAACTGTACCTGGTCTAACTTGTAAAGTAACATCATCCAAAGCTTTTACACCTGGGAATGTTTTTGTTACATTACGCATTTCTAAAATATATTCCATCTTAGATCCTTTTTTAAGAATTAGCTCTAGGACAATTACATATCATCCTAGAGCATCAAACTAAATTTTTTAGTCTACATAAAATCTTCGTAATTGTCTTGTGTTACCATTTGATAAGGAACCCAAACATATCTACCATCAGTAATTTCATAACCGATTGATGCAGCTGTTGGTACATTACCTTTTGCTAATTCATAAGCAATATTGAATGTTGCAGCACCTTGGTTAACAGCATCATTTAATACTGTACCTAATAAAGTACCTTCTTTTAATGCTTGTAGTGCTGGAGCTGTTGCATCAACACCAACTACTGGCATATATTTGTCGCCTGAGAAATAACCAGCTGCTTTTAATGCTTCAATTGCACCAAGTGCCATATCGTCATTATTTGCAAATACTGCTTCAATTGAATCGCCTTTTGATGTTAGGAATGCAGCCATTTTTTCTTGACCTTTAACACGGTCCCACATACCAGTATCTTCAGCTAATTTTTCAACTTTAATTCCGTTGTCATTTAAACATTTAATTGAATATTCAGTTCTTAATTCAGCATCTTGGTGACCAGGTTCACCTTTAATCATTACATATTGTAAAACACCATCGCCATTTTTATCTGCTTCTGGATGAGCTTTCCAATAATCAGCTACAATTTGTCCACTCATTGTTCCAGATTCTTCAGCTTTAGCACCTACATAATAAACCTTGTCCCATTTAGCCATATCTTCATCAAATGGTTGTCTATTGAAAAATACTACAGGAATATTTGCTGCTTTTGCTTTTTCAATTTCAACACCAGCTGCTGCACGGTCTACAGGGTTAAGAGCTAATGCATCAACACCTTGTGTAATAAATAAATCAACCTTTTCATTTTGAGTTGCTTGAACGTTCATTGAATCAACAATGTTAACCTTTGCTTTACCTTGTGCTGCATCAGCAAATGCATTACGAGTATTAGTCATGAAAGTATCATCGAATTTGTAAATTGCACATCCAATTTCTATTTCGTCACTTCCACTTTCAGCTTGACCATTAGCAAAAACAGGGCTAATTAAAACGAGAGAGAGCAATAATCCTATTGTTAATTTTTTCATTTTTTCCTCCTTAGAACTTTATTGCTTGTTTATTCTCACATTGTTTTTTGAATCCAGAAATAGAAAATTTTTATAAATTACTTAAAAATTTTTAGATTTTAATAATTTAACTAAGAATTGAATTAATACTATAAAAGTAATATCATCTAAAGGTATTATGTGGTTTTAGGAGGATTAGAATGACAAAAAATCGCTTTGATAAATTATACTCTCAATTAATTTTAGATTTAGGATTGGGTTTTGAAAAAGGCATGAATCTTGTAATCAGATGTGCACCTGATTATTATGAATTTGCTGCAAAAGTTGCTAAAGATGCATATAAAATGGGTGCAATTAATGTAGATATTGATATTTTAGACTCAGCTCTTATAAAAGCAAGATGTGATTCACAAGACATTGATCAAGTATCAATTTTCCCAAAATATCTAACTGCTATTGATAAAGAAAGAACTGATGAAAAATGGGCAATGCTTTATATTCCTGATGCAGAAAATAACATGGTTTTAAACGATGTAGATAAAAATAAATTAGCTTCACATATTCAGTCAAAAAGTGAATTAGTACAATATGGCCGTGTTGCAAGACAAAATTTTGAAGTACCTTGGTGTATTGTTTGTTACCCAATGAAAAAATGGGCAAAACAAGTTTTAAATTCAACTACTGAAGATATGAGAGATTTATTAGCAAAGATCTTGATGCTTGACAGAGATGACCCAATACAAGCTTGGAAAGATTTTGATAAAGAATTTGAAAGTGGTAATGAATATCTTAATAATTTAAATATTAAAACTCTTCATTATGTAAGTCCCAGAACTGACTTAACTATTTCTTTAAGAAAAGAAGCTGTTTGGTTAGGAGGTAGCGATGAATGTAATGGAAAAAATATCTTTGTAAACCTTCCTACTTTTGAACATTTTAGCATTCCAGATAAATACAGCGCAAATGGTTATGTAACAACTACAAAACCAGTTACAGTACTTCAAACTCTATGTAATGATATTAGATTTGAATTTAAAGATGGTAAAGTTGTTAAATGTGAAGCTAAACAAGGACAAGAAGTTCTAGATCACTATTTAAAAACAGATGAGAATTCATCATATTTAGGAGAAGTCGCACTTGTAGATGAAAGGACTCCAATTGCTCAAAGTGGAAAAGTATTTAATGAAATTCTTTTTGATGAAAATGCTTCTTGCCATATAGCAATAGGAGCTGGATATCCATCATGCTTAAATACAGAAGAAAAATTAGATTCTAATGAAGTACTTGAAAAATATGGTTGTAATGTTTCAAGAGTTCACACAGACTTTATGATTGGTTCTTCTGATTTAAACATTTATGCTACAACTTTTGATGGTAAAGAAATTCAAATTTACAAAAATGGACAATTTACTTTCTAATTTTAATAAGGGCTGTTTCTTTTAGAAGCAGCCTTTTAAATAAACAAATATAGTGAAAAAACTAAAACAATTAAAATTAATATAACTATTAGAAGTGAATTTCGTTGCTTCTTTTTTATAACCTTTCCTACTGTAAGAATTTTCTCATTTATATCTCGTTTTTCTTCAATTTCTTTTATTTCTTTTAATCTTTTTTGCTCTTCTCTTTCTTTATTTAATTGATTCTTATGTTTTTGCCTTTCAATATCATAATAACAACTAGAACAAAGCACATAGCCACCACAATCAAAAAGTTTATCATAGTAGCTATCTCCACAATGTTGACAAATATATAATCTTAATAAGTCCCCATTACTTAATAATTCACAGGCTACAACTTTTTTTACAATATCGTCATCTACAAATTTCCAACTAATAAATCTATCAAAAAGAGAATGATGTGGAATTTCAATATTTCTATTTAAATTTTCACCTAATTGAACAACTCTTTCACTTAAATATCTATCTTGAGTTATTAAGAGAATTTTCTTATTTTTACCTCTTCGCCTAAAAAGTCTAATTAGATGATCATCTGCAATTCCTTTGCTTCCAGTATCTACTTTTTTTAATAACCCTTTTCTTGCTAAATATCTTAAAAAATATGGTCTAACGTTTGCTCTTAATCTTACTTCTAAGTCTTTTTCTTCATTACGAGAAATACCATATAACTCTTCCATAGTTTTTTCCAAAACTACAAGTTTTTTTCTTCTTTTTCTCAAATATGGAATTACATTGGCAATAAAATATAAAAACCAATCTTCATGAATTATTGGAGCTGTATCAATATATATTTCATCAAATCTTTTTATTTCATTATCTAATTCTTTTCTAGCTTCATCATTTCTAATATAAGAATTTAATAAACCATAATAGGAACAAACGATATCTTTTAACAAGGAATATCGATTTCTAAAATAACTATCATTATAATCTATTGAGAGTTTATCGAAGCATGCTATTATTTTGAATTTTGCAAGATTCAATTCTTTAGATAACTCAACAATAAATTTATCATCTTTTTTATCTTTATCTGTTTTTGTATAAGAACTATTTTTTTCTTGCATATGATTACCTTCTATATAAACAATACACTAATAAATATTAAAATTGCAACTTATAATAAAAAAAAGCCCTCCAAGTAACTTTTTTACAAAACTTGAAGGGATCTTAAATATATAAAATTATTATTTTTTCTTATTTTTCTTTTTATCTATTGATCTTTGAATAACTTCTTTTGATAAATTCATTGCTAAGCTTTCATCATTTCTAGCTTGCTCATCATCAATAGGAATATTTGTTTTGCCTTGTTTTAAATAATAACCATATCTACCCAAGTACAATTTAACACTGCCTCCAGCAAATTCACCAAAATCTTTCAATTCTGCTTTGGTCTTAGCTTTACCTTTATCTTTTGCTGATTTTGCATTATTTTCTATCAGGTTAAGTGCTTCTTCTAAACTAACACTAAATAGTTGCTCATCATGATCGCGTTTATTTAAATTAACATTTAAATCACCACAATTAATATATGGACCATACTTACCTTTTGTAGCAATAACTTTTTCACCTTTATCATTCTCACCTAATTCTCTAGGCAAAGAAAGATATTTTTTTGCAAATTCAATATTATTTTGAGCCTCATCCTCTTTTTGATACCAAGAAGGAATACTGGCTCTTTTAGGTTTTCCTTTTGCTTCTTTCCCAATTTGCCAATAAGGTCCAAATCTACCAGAGCATAAATATATTTCATTACCTTCATCATCAGTTCCTAATAACTTAGGCTCATTTTTTACTTTACCCTTTTTAATTAATTCCTTAATTTCTTCATCTGTTACTGTTCCAGGAACCATTTCTTTAGGTAAATTAATATATTCTGGTTTACCATCAACAACATTACCTAAAACATAAGGTCCATAAGGTCCTATCATAATTGGATTGTCATCACTTATTTGAGGTAATTTTATAGTTTTAGCTTCTACTTTATCATTTATACTTTTTTGTTCTTTAACTCTAGTCTGTAATCCGTTATCACCTAGATAAAAAGATTCTAATAAATTAATTTTATCAATTTTATGATTAGCAATTTCATCTAAATCAGCTTCAAGTAATCTAGTAAAATCATAATCAACATATTTTGGGAATGAATTTATTAAATATTGACAAACAGCAAAACCTATAAAAGTAGGAACTAAAGCACTACCTTCTTTTATTAAATATTGACGATTTAACAAAGTATCAATAATAGAAGCATAAGTTGAAGGTCTACCAATACCTCTTTGTTCTAGTTCATGAACTAAACTAGCTTCTGTATAACGAGGAGGTGCTTTAGTTTCATGTTTTTGGCTTTCTAAATTTTCTAATTTTAGTTTTTGATTCTCTTCTAAAGGTGGTAAGAAAGTTTCTTTATCATCTAAAGCTGCTTCAGGATCATCTTTTGATTCAACATAAGCTCTTAAGAAACCAGGGAAAACTATTTGTGTACCACTAGCACTAAAAATTGCACCATTAGAACTAATTTTTACTGTTGTAGTTTGTTTCTTAGCCTCTGCCATTTGGCTTGCTAAAGTTCTTGCCCAAATTAAAGAATATAAGGAGAATTCATTCCCACTTAACCCCGCTTCTTTTGGAGATACAAAAGTATCACCTGCAGGACGAATTGCTTCATGAGCTTCTTGAGCTTCAGCATTTTTAGCTTTAAATTGTCTTACTGTTTTGGATAAATATTCCTTACCATATAATTTCAAAACACTATTTCTAGCCCCATTAATTCCTTCTTCACTTAAGAAAGGACTATCAGTTCTCATATAGGTAATTAATCCATTTTCATATAGTTTTTGAGCAACTCTCATAGTTTGTTTTGAACTAAAATGTAATTTTTTTATTGCTTCCTGTTGTAACGTACTTGTAATAAAAGGTGCATTAGGCTTTGAAGTAGTAGGTCTACTAATTATTTCATCAACAATAAAAGGACCACCCTCAACTTGATTAATAATTTTATCTATAGCTTTTTCATCTAATAATAAGGAATTATCATTTTTATATTCACCAGTGATAGAATCAAAACTTTTACTAGAAGCTAAAGATTGTGAATTATACTCTACTAATTTAGCATCAAAAACACCTTTACCTGTATCTAAAGTTGCCTTGGCATCAAAGTAAAAACTTTTTTTAAATAATATTCTTTGCTTTTCTCTTTCTACCGTTAACATTAAGCCAGGAGATTGAACTCTTCCTGCACTCAATTTTCTTGAAGATAACTTTTGTCCAACTAAAGCTGATACATCATAACCAAAAAGTCTATCAATAATTCTTCTAGCTTCCTGAGCATGTACCATATCCATATCTAAATCACGACCTGAGGATAATGCACCTAAAATAGCTTTTTTAGTTATTTCATGGAAAACCATTCTCTTATAATCTACTTTTGGTTTTAACACTTGCAATAAGTGCCAAGAAATACTTTCCCCTTCTCTATCTTCATCAGTTGCTAATAATAAGAAATCTGTTTTCTTTATTTCATCTTTTAAAGTTTTAACTAAAGCTTTTTTCTCACTTGGAATAATATAATGAGGTTTAAACCCATTTTCTATATCAACAGCATTTTTATCTTCATCTAAATCTCTAATATGCCCATTACTTGCAACAACTGTACAATTTGAGGGTAAAAACTTTTTTATTGTCTTTGCTTTTGTAGGAGACTCAACGATTATTAACGTTTTTTGGCCATCCAAATCTTGCATCAATTCCTCCAATAGTGACAAAATTTATCACCTTTGTTATACAATATATAAAAAGGGATTCTATTTTTGTCAACGCTTGCACCAATTTCTCGTACACAAAAAATTAAGAAATAGTGATAAATAGCTATTTCTATTGCTAAATAATTAACACTTATCACCTTTTCTTTTCTACTAATATTACACGAATTACGAAAATAATCAAATTACTATTTATTTTTTTGTATTCAGGTCTTACTTTAAATGTTTTATTTATGTAGACTTATCATTAGGTCTTGCACCCTTATTTCATTTATAATATTGTTTTATTATTAAAAATTGTGTTTAGGAGATTTTAGTGAAACTAAAAAAATATATAATTTTGCTAGCAATTACAATTCCTTTTTTAATGAGTTGTGTTGTTACAGAAGACTTATCAATAAATAATGACGAAAGTGGTAACTCAAATATTGCAATAAGTGTTGAAGATTTCTTTATTGATGTATTAAATGACTTTTCTGAATTTTCTACAGATGAAAATGATAAACCTATTATGGATTTAGCTATTGAAGATACATCTAATAAATTAATTAAAAATGAAACTACTACAAATGTATTATTTACTAAGGTAGGTAAAAATAGCTATGTTGGCTCTTTTGATTTTACTTCCCTTTCAACTTTAATCTCTGATTTAGGTGAAACAGAAAATCAGACCATACTAACCTTAAATAATAACAAATTAAATTTTTATTTAGATTTAAATAATTACAGTCAATTAACAAAAGCTATTCCTTTCTTAGCAGATCCAAACTTTGAACCATTTGGTCCTGAATATAATGAAGGCTTAAGTGAAGATGATTATTTAGAAATGATTAGTTTTATGTTAGGTGAAGAAGGTCCTGATGCTATTAGAAATTCTACTATAACTTTAAATTTTGAAACACCTGCCCCAATTAAAACTTTCTCTGGGGGAATAAAGGTTTCAGATAACCAATTTACTTATAGTTTCCCATTAATTGATTTCTTATTACTTGCAAAACCACTACAATTTGAATTAACTTGGTAATAAATAGATTACAGCAATTATTTTTTGCTGCTATTTATTTCATTCATAAAAATGGACTATGCAAATTGCATAGTCCTCTTTTTTATATAAATAATTAAAAATTAAACATTAAATCTGAAATGCATTATATCACCATCTTGGACAATATATTCTTTTCCTTCCATTCTTAGTTTACCTTTTTCTTTAACTTTTTGTTCACTACCAAATTCAAATAAATCTTCACAGTTATAAACTTCAGCCTTAATAAAGCCTTTCTCAAAGTCAGTATGAATAACACCTGCAGCTTGAGGAGCTTTATAACCTGCTTTAAAAGTCCAAGCTCTATCTTCATCGCTACCAGCAGTAAAGAACGTTCTCATTCCTAAAGTATGATATGCACTTCTTATTAATTGATTCAATCCTGATTCTTTTAAACCTAAAGCTTCTAAAAATTCTAACTTATCAGCTTCTTCTTCCATTTCTGCTATTTCAGCTTCAATCTTTCCACAAATAGTTATAACTTCAGAGTTTTCTTTTTCAGCAATTTCTCTAACAATCTTTACATATTCATTATCTTCTTCAAGACTATCTTCATCAACATTACAAACATAAATAACTGGTTTAAGAGTAATTAGATGTAAATCTTTAATTTCTTCTAATTCTTCTTCTTCTAAATTTAAAGTTCTAGCTAATTGCCCTTCACTTAAACAATCTTTTAATTTTTCTAATATTGGTAAAAGTTTTTGGTTTATTTTTTGTTGCTCTTTATTAATTCTACCCATTTTAGACATCTTATCATAACGTTTCTCTACTGTATCTAAATCAGAGAAAGCAAGCTCAATATTAATTGTGGAAATATCACCAATAGGATCAATTTTATTATTAACATGAATAATATCTTCATCATCAAAACATCTAACTACATGAGCGAGAACACCTACTTCTCTAATAGATGCTAAAAATCTATTACCAAGACCTTCACCCTTAGAAGCTCCTTCAACTAAACCTGCAATATCTACAAATTCAAAAGTTGCTGGAATTATTTTTGCTGGAGGAATTAACTCTACTATTTTATCTAAACGTGGATCAGGAACGTTAACAATACCAACATTTGGATCTATTGTACAAAAAGGATAGTTAGCTGATTCCGCTGGGGCACTAGTTAGTGCTGAAAATATAGTTGACTTTCCAACATTTGGAAGCCCTACAATACCACAATTTAAACTCATAATAATTACCTCACTAGGATAAGTTCTGTCGCTTGAATATATCACAGATTGACAACTTATTAAACCATAGTTAATCTATTTAATATAAAAAAAAATGAGGTTAAAAGAAAAATTTGCCAAAAAATAAACCAATTGATTTAGAAAAAAACAATAATTTACAAAAAGCTATAATTATTATTGTAGAAGAAAATTTAAATCCGATATCCCCAGTAATTAGAAAAAATGAATTAATTTCTTTAGCTACTACTATGAATGTAAATGTTATTGATTCCATCATCATATATTTAAGAAAAGAAAATAGTCATACATATATAGGAAAAGGAAAAGTTGAAGAGTTAAAAGAAATTGCTGAATATAATGAAATAGATTTATTTATTTTTGAAAATGATTTATCACCGAATATACAAAGAAACTTAGAAAAAGAATTAAATGTCTGTGTAATAGATAGACGAGAAGTAATATTACAAATATTTAGTGATAGAGCCTCTACTAAAGAAGCTACATTACAGGTTGAACTTGCTAGATTAGAATATTCCCTACCTAGATTAACTAGAGCTTGGACTAATTTATCTAGACAAAGAGGTGGTACAAAATCTAATAAAGGCGCTGGTGAAACTCAACTTGAAATAGATCGACGTTTAGTCCTTGATAGAATTGCTAAAACAAAGAAAGAATTAGAAAAAGTAAAAAAAATTAGAGATACTCAAAGAAAAACTAGATTAAATTCAAATATTCCAACAGTAGCAATTGTAGGCTATACAAATAGTGGAAAAAGCTCTTTATTAAGACTACTCTCAAATAGTGATATTCTTGTAGAAAATAAATTATTTGCTACATTAGATACAACCAGTAAAAAAATAAAAATGCCAAGTCATAGAGAAATGATATTCTCAGATACAGTTGGCTTTGTAAGTGACTTACCACATGACTTAATTGAGGCCTTCAATTCAACTCTTGAAGAAGCTACTTATGCAGATATAATTTTGATTGTATTAGATGTATCTCATCCTAATTTACTAGGCTGTTATAAAACAACAAAAGACACTTTAAAACAATTAAACTGTGAAAACAAACCAACTCTCGTTATGCTAAATAAATGTGACTTAGAACAAAATGAATTTGATAAATCAAGATTAAAAGCCCTAGAACCAGATTTAATTGAAACTAGCATTAAAGATGATAAAAATATTTTAGAAGTACTAAAAAAAATTGATGAAATATATGAAGAAGACGAAGAAATATCATATTTCCAACTTCCTAATAACAGACATGATTTAGTTTATTATGCAAAAAGAAATGCATTAGTTTTAGATGTAAAATATGAAAAAGAATATATTTTAATTAAAGCAAAAATCAGAGAAAGATTTTTAGGCGAATTGAGCAAATATAAAAACAACTCTCACTAGCTAGCTGAGAGTTGTGTTACATTAGTAATGTGAGGTATTAAATTAGAATCTCCATAAACCTTGTAAAGAAGCATGCATATCAAAACTTGCTGCTACTCCACTAGCAAATGTTAATTTAATTCCTGGTTCTAGTCTTAATAAAACATCAATAGGATAATCGCCTTTGAAGCTATAAGATACTTCACCCATTGGTAAAACTGATAAGCTAAAAGAACCACCACTCAATGGAATGTTTGTAGCACCACCTAATCCAGCATTAACATCAAAAGTTTCTTTTTCAATTTTAAAGTCACTTACATTCTTTAAACCAAAAGCTTCTACACAAAGTGTTCCAGAATTAATTAAATCAAAACCTACTGTTCCACCTAAAGTAAGATCTTTGTCTAAATTATATTTAAATCCGACACCATTGATTGTACCTAAAGCAAGACCAGCACTCATGTCTGAACTTTTTGCAAAAGTTGGAACAAGAACTAAACCCATTAGGGCTACGAGTAATAAAATTTTTTTCTTCATTGTAAACTCCTTATTCTAAAATATATCTTTTACACAGTATATCAAACTTAAGTATACTTGAACAGTAAAATATTTACATTATATAAAATATTTTCTATGTTAACACAAATTTAACATAGAATTTCTAAACTAATAGAAATTATATTTTATTAAAACTAGCAAAATAAATTAATACATTCTTGACATAAGTAACTAAAATAAATATAAATCTGCTAGTCTTTTATATTTATAAAATTACATATATATTAACCTTATAGGAGCAATAGAAAATGAATAATATATCCCTTTATGGATTAGAGATAGATGAAATATATAACACTTTAAATTTAGACAAAAAATTCCAAGCAAAACAAATTAATCAATGGTTAATTAAAGGAATTTATGACTTTGATCTAATGAGTAACCTATCAAAAGCTTTAAGAGAAGAATTAAAAGCAAAATATGGTTCAGCAATTTCTTCAAAAATTATAGATACTCAAGTAGATGAAAGTGGTGCAACAAAATTAGCGATTGAATTAAAAGATGGTTCAATAATTGAAAGTGTAATGCTAGTTGATAAAAATGATAGAAAAACAGCTTGCTTATCTTCTCAAGTTGGATGTGCCATGGGCTGTAAGTTTTGTAGGACAGGAACTATGGGCTTAATTAGGAACTTAAGTGCTGCAGAAATTATTGAGCAATTTATTCATTTAAGAAGTCTAGGAAATATCACACATATTGTATATATGGGTATGGGAGAACCTTTAGCAAATTTTGCAGAAGTAAATAAATCTATTAATTTCTTTCACAGAGAAGATTCTTTCAATATTAGTTTAAGAAGAATTACAATAAGTACATGTGGTTTAGTTAATGGAATTACAAAATTAACAGAACAAAATTTAAAAGTGAAATTAGCAGTATCTCTTGTTAGTGCAGAAAATTCTTTAAGAGATCAAATAATGCCTGTTAACAAAACCTTTAATTTACAAAAACTAAAACAAAGTCTATTACACTACCAACATAAATGTGGATCTCGTTTCACATTAGAATATTGTATGTTAAGTGGATTAAATTGTGATTTAAATGCTGCAAAAAAATTGGCTAGTTTTGCAAATAACCTTGATGCAGTAATAAATTTAATTCCATGGAACCCTGCAGCTGAATTACCATATAAAACACCAACGACTGAAGAAATAAATCAATTCACCAAATATTTAGATGAATTTAATATCAAATATGCAAGAAGATTTACTAGAGGTAGAGAAGTAAATGGTGCTTGTGGACAATTAGCTACAAAAACAACAAAGAAGAGAAATGAAAGCAATATTTGAACTAAATGATAACTACAAAGAAATACAATACATTGATTTTAATAAAAAGAAATACTTGATAAGCTTTAATATATTGATAATTATATTTACTTTCTTATTTTTTTATACATTACGAATTAGTATGTGCCCATTATTTTCAATAAAAAGCATAATTGTTTTAGTAATATTGCTTTATGTATTTATGCTCTTACACGAATTAATTCACGGGTTTTTTATAAAAGTTTTCTCAAAAAAGAAAGCTATTTATAATTTTACTTTTTTCTATGCTAGTGCAGGAGCAAAAGATAGATATTTTGATAAATCTTCCTATATTATTATTGCTTTAGCTCCTGTGATAATCCTATCTATTATTTTACTTTTAATACTAAATAATGTTAGTGTAGAATACTATAATGCGATGCTTTTACTTTTTGCTCTAAACTTTAGCGGAGCTATTGGAGACTTATATATTTCTTTAATAACCTTACTAAAACCTAAGGATACCTTTATCTTAGATGAAGGAGAAAGTATGCATTTCTACACAAAAACTCCATAAATTATAATAGCCTTTGCCAAAATTTATTACTATTTTCTGAATGTTATTGTTTATAACACTTTGGAGGACAAATGGCTGACAACGTTAATAATAAAAAAAATAATAACAACTCATTAATTAAATTTTATTTAATTACTCTAGTTGCTATTATTCTTATTAATATGTTTATCGTACCTTATTATAACCAAGCACAATATCAAAAAGTAGATTATGGTACCTTTTTAACAATGCTTGATAATAAATCTATTGAAAAAGTTGAAATAGATGGCAATGATATTATTTTCACAACAAATAATGGATATGATCAATTATATAGAACAACAACTTTCCAAGACCCTGATTTAGTAAATAGACTTTACGCATCTGGTTGTTCTTTTGGACGAGTAGCACCAAAAGAAACTTCCCCGCTAATTACTATGCTTATATCTTGGCTATTACCTTTCTTACTAATTTTCCTTTTAGGAAGATATCTACAAAAGAAAATGACAGACTCCGCTGGTGGTGGTGGTAATCTCTTCTCTTCTTCAATGCAATTTGGAAAAAGCAATGCAAAAGTATATGTTCCAAGTGAAACTGGAATAAAATTCAATGATGTTGCAGGGGAAGATGAAGCAAAGGATTTATTAACTGAAATTGTCGATTTCCTTCATAAACCAGAAAAATATACTCAAATTGGAGCAAAAATTCCTAAAGGAGCATTATTAGTAGGCCCTCCAGGAACTGGTAAAACTTTATTAGCAAAAGCAGTAGCAGGCGAAGCAAATGTTCCTTTCTTCTCAATTTCTGGTTCAGAATTTGTTGAGATGTTTGTAGGTATGGGGGCAGCAAAAGTAAGAGATTTATTCAAAGAAGCAAATAAAAAAGCGCCTTGTATAGTATTTATTGATGAAATTGATGCTATTGGTAAAAAAAGAACAACCTCACCACAAGGTGGAAATGATGAAAGAGAACAAACATTAAACCAACTTTTAACTGAAATGGATGGCTTTGATAGTTCAAAAGGGGTTGTCTTACTTGCTGCTACAAATAGACCAGAAACTTTAGATCCAGCCCTTCTGAGACCCGGAAGATTTGATAGAAGAATCCCTGTAGAATTACCTGATTTAATAGGAAGAGAAGCAATTTTAAAAGTTCATGCAAAAAATATTAAAATCGCAAGCAATATAAACTTCAACGAAATTGCAAGAGCTGCATCAGGTATGAGCGGCGCTGATTTAGCAAATATTGTAAATGAAGCTGCATTAATTGCTGTTAGAAACAAGCGAACCAAAGTAATTCAAAAGGATTTACAAGACAGCATTGAAGTAGTAGCTGCAGGATATCAAAAGAAAAACAAAGTATTAAGCAATAAAGAGAAACTTATTGTATCTTACCACGAAGTAGGCCATGCTTTAGTTGCAGCATTACAAACCAATACAGCTCCAGTTTCTAAAATTACTATTATACCAAGAACCTCAGGTGCCTTAGGCTTTACAATGCAGGTAGATGAAGAAGAAAAGAATTTACTAAGCAAACAAGAATTAGAAAATAAGATAGCAATCTTTACAGCAGGTAGAGTTGCTGAAGATTTAATTTTTGATTCAGTTACAACTGGGGCAAGCAACGATATTGAACAAGCTACAAAACTAGCTAGAGCAATGATTACTAGATTTGGTATGAGCGAAGAATTTGGAATGGTTGCTTTTGAAAATCAAGGTAGCCAATATTTAGGTGGTGATTCTGCTTTAATTTGTTCAGAACAAACAAGTTCAAAAATAGATGACATGGTTACAAAACTTGTAAATGAACAATATCAAAAAGCTAAGAAATTATTACAAGAAAACATTAAGAAACTCCATGAAATTGCTGAATTCTTATACAAGAAAGAAACCATAAACGGTGAAGAATTTATGGAAATCTTATCAAAAGAAGAACCTAAAGCAATATCATAAAAAATATTTACTTAACATTAAAAGAAGCTTAGCTATTTTTTTTAGCTAAGCTTTTTAGTTTGTTTTTAATCTTTATTTATAAAATTGATTAAGATATCAATTTAAAATCCTAATAAAATTATTTTTAATAGTACAATTCTACATTAACGTTTTCTTTATCAGCGTTGTAAAAAATAGTATTACCTTCAATTAAAACACCATCAACAAATAAACCTTTTTTACCATCTAAAGAATTTTTAGCTTCTATATTATATGTAACATTTCTAAAATGACGAATTGCTTTAAATTCTTTTAAATCTTGTGGAAGACATGGATCTATTTTTAATCCTTCATATTCAGGAATAATTCCAAAAAGCCCCTGACTTAATGCAACAAAACTCCAAGCAGCAGTTCCAGTCAACCAACTATTTTTTGCTTTTCCATAATATTGAGCATCTCTTCCTGCTATAGTTTGACTATATACATAAGGTTCAGTTTCATGAATTTCACTAACATCTTCGAGATATGCAGGAGAAGTTCTTTTATAAATATCAAAAGCATTATCACTATCTTTTAATGAAGCATAAGCTAAAACAATCCAAGTATTATTGTGGCAAAATACTGAACCATTTTCTTTGTATCCTGGAGGATAACTAGAAATTTCACCTAGATTTAGTTTATATGAAGTATAGCAAGGGTGTAATAATTCAACCCCATAATCATTAACTAAATATTCTCTTACTGAATTAAGAGCTGTTTTACCAAAATTTTTATCCTTACCAATTCCAGCAATAGTACAAAGACCTTGAGGTTCAACAAAGATTTTACCTTCTTCACAAGTATCAGATCCAATTGGTTCTCCAAAAGCATCATAAGCTCTCTTAAACCATTTGCCATCCCAGCCAAATTCCAAAACTGCATCATTAATTACTTCGATAGCTTTAGTAACTTCTTCTACTTCATCAAAATAATTTAATTTTTCACATAATTTTATATATTCTTTACCATATAGGACAAACATTGCAGCAATAAAAACACTTTCTGCTTTTTTTGAATCAAAATTACTACAAGTCTGAAAGCTATCACTTGGATCTTCTGAAAAACAATTTAAATTCAAACAGTCATTCCAATCCGCTCTTCCAATTAATGGAAGATTATGAGGACCAAGATTATTCATAGTAAAATGAATACTTCTCTTCAGATGTTCAAAAAGAGGTTTTTCTGACCCTTTTTCATTATTGAAAGGAACCATAGTTGATAAAATATCTATATCTCCAGTTTCTTTTATATAGCTAGATACACAAGCTACTAACCAAAGAGGATCATCATTAAAACCGGAACCAACATCTGCATTACCACGTTTTGTTAATGGTTGATACTGATGATAACAACTGCCATCTTCAAATTGGATACTAGCAATATCAATTATTCTTTCTCTTGCACGATCTCCAATTAAATGTACAAAACCTAATAAATCTTGACAGCTATCTCTGAAACCCATTCCCCTTCCTGTTCCAGATTCAAAATAACTGGCACTTCTGCTTAAGTTAAAAGTTACCATACATTGATATTGGTTCCAGATGTTGGCCATTCTATTTAATTTTTCATCTTTACTATCAATAATAAAATTAGAAAGTAAATCTCTCCAATAGTTATTAATATCATCAATTGCTTGATCTACCTTATCTACAGAATTAAATTTATCTATTAAGTTATAAGCTTTATCTTTATTAATTACGTTTTTTTCAATAAATTTTTTATCTTTATCAACTTCTACATACCCTAAAATAAAAATTAAAGTTTTTTCTTCATTACTATTTAATTCAATATCAATTTGGTGACTAGCTATTGGAGAGTTTCCACTAGCCATGCTATTAAAACTTTTACCACTAGTAACAGATAAGGGTTTATCCCAACCATTATAAGGACCTAAAAAAGTTGCTCTATCAGTATCAAAACCATTAATTTCTTCATTTACAGAAAAAAATGCATAGTGGTTCCTTCTCTCTCTATATTCTGATTTATGATATATAACTGAGTTTTCTACTTCAACTTCTGCAATATTTAGATTTCTTTGAAAGTTATTTGCATCATCTACAGCATTATATAAACACCATTCTAAAAGACTAAATACTTGAAAAGATTTTTTTTCTTTAGATAAATTCTTAAAAGTTAATTTATGTACTTCACAATTTTCTCTTAATGGTACAAAAGCAGTTAATTCAACTTTTAAATTATCTTTTTTTGAATTAAATTTTGAATATCCTAAACCATGCCTACATTCATAATGATCTAAATCAGTTTTAACAGGTTGCCATCCAGGATTCCAAATATTTGAATTTTCTTTTATATAATAATATCTTCCTCCAAAATCAAAAGGAACATTATTATATCTATAGCGAGTTAATCTCCTAAGTTTTGCATCTTTATAAAAAGCATATCCTCCTAAAGTATTAGATATCAATGAAAAAAAACCATCGTTACCCAAATAATTTATCCATGGTTGTGGTGTTTGTGGTGTTTTTATAACATATTCCATGTTTTTATCGTCAAATTCTCCAAATTTCATTGCATATCTCTCCAAAATGATATATTTAAACTTCCGAAATCGTTTTCGAACATAAATATAATTTATATCATGAATATTTTATTTGTAAAGATTTTTTTATATAAATTTTCTCACTAGGTAAAAAAATACTTATAATTTATACAAATATCCTATAAAATGAGTATTAATAATTAAATGAATAAAAATGTTAAATATTCCTTGACAGATTAATAAATGCGATTAATACTAATTTTATAAAAGAACGAAAACGATTTAGTAAGTTTAAGGAATTAAAATTGATTACATTAAAAGATATTTCAGAATATTGTGGAGTTTCAAATTCTACAGTTTCAAAAGCACTTAATGGACAAAAAGATATAAGCAAAGAAACAGCTCAAAAAGTTAGAGAAGCTGCTCGCAAATTAGGATATTTACCAAATTCAGCAGCAAGATCTCTTAAGACTAATAAAACATTAAACCTTGGAGTTTTATTTGTAGATAAAACATCTAGTGGCCTTAGACACGAATATTTTTCAGGAATGTTAGAAAGTATAAAATCTACTGCAGAAGCTAAAGGTTACGACATTACTTTTATAAGCAGAAATCTTGGAGAGAGAAAAATGAGCTTTTATGAACATGCAAAATACAGAGGTTGTGATGGTGTTGTAATTGCTAGTGTTGATTTCACTAATCCAGATGTAATTGAACTAGTAAATAGTGAAATTCCAACTATTACAATTGATTATGTATACAATAAATGTACTTCTGTTTTATCTGACAACCTAGATGGTATGAAACAAATCGCTGAATATGTTTATTCACAAGGCCATAGACGTATTGCAATAATTCATGGTGAAAATACTTCTGTTACACAAAAAAGATTAGCTAGCTTTAGAAACACTTGCAAAAAGATTGGTTTAGAACTTGATGAGGCCTTATTTAAAGAAGCTCGTTATCACGATCCTAAACTAAGTGCACTAGCTACTAAAGAATTACTAGATTTAGATAAAAAACCTACTTGTATTCTTTATCCTGATGATTTCTCATTCATTGGTGGAAAGAATGTAATTGAAGAAAGAGGTTTAAAAATCCCTGACGATATAAGTGTAGTTGGCTATGACGGAGTTTTATTAAGCCAAATTCTTAGGCCACAATTGACAACTTACAAACAGGATTCTGAAGAAATTGGAAAAATTGCAGCTCAAAAATTAATAGAACAAATTGAAGAGCCAACTCTATATATTCCTGAAATTATTACTGTCACAGGAAAACTACTTAGAGGCGGGACTGTAGAAAAAATATAATGCTTAAAAAGCACGTATATAAATTGGAGGAAAAAATGAAAAGGATTAGTTTAATTATTTTGTCCGTTATTTTATGTTCTAGCATGCTATTTGCAAATGGAACACAAGAATCTGTTGAAAAACCAGAAGGCAAAGTTTTTAACATTTATTGTTGGAATACAGAATTCCAAACTCGTTTTAATGACTATTTTGAAGCAAAAGGATTAGTTCCTGATGGAGTTACAGTAAACTGGATTATTACTCCTAATGCTGATAACGCATATCAAAACAAATTAGATGAAGCTTTATTAGCACAAGACAATGCAAATGATGATGATAAGATTGATATATTCTTAGTAGAAGCTGACTATGCACTTAAATATGTAGACACTCCTTATTGTCTAGATGTAATAAATGATGTTGGACTAACTCAAGCTGATGTATCAGGTATGTACAAATACACTAAAGACATTATGACTGATTCTAATGGAAATCTTAAAGGTCTTTCATGGCAATCATGCCCAGGTGGTTTCATTTATCGTAGATCAATTGCTAAAGATGTTTTAGGTACCGATGACCCTCAAGAAGTACAAAAAAGATTAAGCGATTGGACAAAATTTGATGCAGTTGCAAAAGAAGCTAAAGCAAAAGGTTATTTCATGCTAAGTGGTTATGATGATGCATTTAGAATCTTTAGTGATAACACAGAAAAACCTTGGGTTGATGCTAATGGAAAAATTACTATCTCTGATTCAATTGAAAACTGGATAACACAAACTAAGACTTATACAGACATGGGATATAATAATAAAGCAAACCTATGGTCAGCTGAATCTTGGGCTGGTGCTGCAAAAGATGGTAAAGTATTTGGTTACTTTGGTCCAGGTTGGTTCGTAGACTTTAGTTTAGCTCCTGCTGTATTAGAAGATCCAGAAGGACCAAAAACTGTTGGAAATGGTAGCTATGGTGACTGGGGACTTTGTACTGGACCTCAAGGATTCAGTTGGGGTGGAACTTGGATTTGTGTTGCAGCTGGATCAGATAATATTGAGTTAGCTAAAGACTTATTGTACACAATGACTTGTGATAAAGACACATTAGTAGCAATTGCTAAAGATATGGGTGATTTCACAAATAACGTTGCAGCAATGGAAGAATTAGCTAATAGTGATTATAAGAACGACTTCTTAGGCGGACAAAACCATATTTCAATGTTCTTAGATTCAGCAACTTCTATTGATAGAAGCACTATGGGTCCTTACGATCAAGGCATGACAGAATCTATTCAAGATGCTTTTGCTGACTATTTCAATGGAACAGTAACAAAACAACAAGCTTACGATAACTTCTATACTTCAGTAATAGAAAAATATCCTAACCTATCCAGATAAAATTTATCTTACTAGTTGTTTAATTTTGGAGCAAGGCAAAAAAGTCTTGCTCCAAAAATTAATAAGGAGAAACAGATGAAAGAAAAACCATTATTAAAAAAAGGGAAATTAAAAACTAAATCAATTAGTTATTCTCGTTGGGGATATTTTTTTATTTTACCTTTTTTTATCATTTACATAATATTTTCTTTAGTGCCATTACTTTCGACCTTTTATTATAGTTTTTTTGAAAACTATAGAATTGGATTAACTGAAGTAGGCCCTAATTTTATTGGATGGAAAAATTATCACCAAGTACTTTTTGAAACCGAAGTCCCAAAATTTGCAATCAACACTTTTATAATTTGGATTATTGGTTTTATTCCTCAAATTTTAGTTGCATTACTTTTAGCAGTATGGTTTACCAGTAATCGATTAAATCTAAAGGGTAAACAGGTATTTAAAACTGTCATTTATATGCCTAACCTTATAATGGCAAGTGCATTCGCAATGTTGTTTTTCACTTTATTTTCTGATGTAGGACCTGTAAACCAAATACTAATGTCGTTAAATTTAGCTGAAAAACCAGTTAGATTCTTAACCCAGACAGCAACTACTAGAGGATTAATTGCAACTATGAACTTCTTAATGTGGTTTGGTAATACTACTCTTTTACTAATGGCCGGTATTATGGGAATTGATCAAAGTTTATTTGATGCTGCTTTCATTGATGGAGCTTCCTCTTCAAAAACTTTCTTCAAAGTTACCTTGCCCCTTTTAAAGCCTATTTTTGTTTATACCTTAATGACTTCAATAATCGGTGGTATTCAAATGTTTGATGTTCCACAAATCTTAACAGATGGAGCAGGAACTCCAAATAGGACAAGTGAAACATTGATTATGTATTTAAACAATCATCTAAGAAGTAAAAACTATGGTATGGCTGGTGCTTTATCAGTACTTATTTTTATTGTTACAGCTTTCCTTGGAATCTTTGTTTATAAAAGTCTAATGAGAGAAAACTCTATAATGGGAGGGAAAAACAAATAATGAATAATACTAAAAAAATAAAACCCTTTAGTTATAACTATAAAAAAGGCCTTAAGATTTCAAGATTTTTTTCTTACCTTTTTCTTATCCTTTTATGCTTAATTTGTCTATTTCCTTTTTTTATTCTATT
The DNA here is from genome assembly GCA_963678415.1 of Sphaerochaetaceae bacterium. Taxonomy (GTDB): domain Bacteria; phylum Spirochaetota; class Spirochaetia; order Sphaerochaetales; family Sphaerochaetaceae; genus Pleomorphochaeta. The sequence goes on from OY782833.1 coordinate 1,660,936, forward strand.
AATAAATTCGACTAGATTAAATTCAGAAATTCAAAAAGGGTTTACTTTAATCCCTAGCCAATATTTCTTTAGAAATGCAAGAAATTTATTTACTGATGCAAATATTCCGATTCTAAGAGGTTTATTAAACAGTGTATATATTTCTACTTGTACTGCAATATTAACTGTCTATATTTCTTCTATGACCGCTTTCGGTATTTATATGTACAATTTTAAGCTCAGAAGATTTGCATTTAGTTTTATTATGTTAGTAATGATGGTTCCTATTCAAGTTTCTGCTTTAGGTTTTATAAAACTCATGATTAAGTTTGGACTAATGGATACATTCTATCCTTTAATATTACCTGGAGCTGCTGCCCCAGTAGTAGTATTTTTTATGATTCAATATATGCAAAGTGTTCTTCCTTTTGAAATTGTTGAAGCTGCTAGAGTTGATGGGTCAAATGAATTTTATACATTTAATAGAATTGTTATTCCAATTTTAAAACCTGCTTTTGCCCTGCAAATGATTTTTAGTTTCGTAAGTAGTTGGAATAATTATTTCATGCCTGCATTAATTATTAATTCAAAAAATAAAAAAACAATTCCAATATTAATTGCACAATTAAGAGGTGCAGATTATATGAAATTCGATTATGGAAAAGTATATATGCTGATTTGTGTTGCTATTTTACCTCTTATTATAATCTATTTATTCTTATCTAGATTTATTATTCAAGGTGTCACTTTAGGAAGTGTTAAAGGATAATATTTTATTTTAATTCTATTTAACTTCTGTAAAATAAAGTTTTTTATCTAAACTGAGGCTGTTTAATCCTAAAACAGCCTCTTTTATATTTTTATTTTATTAATCCCTTATCATGTAACATTTTTGCTGCAGTTTCTTTAATGCTAGAGCCTTCATCAACCATTAAATTATATTTTTGCATATCTGCATCTGTAAATTTATTTCCTAAAAGATTAAGTGCATCAACTACTTCTGGATTCTGTTTTGCAAAATCTTCTTTCATAATTGGTGTACAATAATAAGGCGGGAAAACACCTTTATCATCTATTAGACTTACAAAATTATATTTTGAAATTCTACCATCTGTTGAATAATATGCTAATATATCAACCTCTTTATTTACTAAGGTTTGAGCTGTTTTACTATAACGCATTCCCTTATATTCTTTAAATCCAAAACCATATGTTTCAATAAATGCAGAATATCCATCACCTTCTCTAATAGGGAATTCTTGATCTCCACCTAAAATTAATTGGTTTGCAATTGGCTTTAAATCTGATATGTTTTTTAGATTATATTTATTAGCAAAATCTTTATTAACAACCAATTCATATGTATTATTAAAACCTAAGGGTTTAAGCCAAGTAATTCCGTACTCTTCTTCACATCGTTTTTTAACATAATCATAAGTTGCATCTTTACCTAATAGTTTTGTTTGATTAAATATTGAACTGTAAGTTGTCCCTGTATATTCACAATAAATATCAGCCCCATCTTTTTGAAGAGCGTTAAAGCATTGTAAGGTACCACCTAATTCTTTTACTTCAACATCAAAACCTTTATTAGTTAAATATTGACCAACAGCTTCACCAATAATTCTTTGTTCTGTATAGTTTTTATGTGCAACTATTATTGTATCTTTTTGTTGAGAATTACAATTTATAAAAAAGAATGAGATAATTAATACTATCAAAAAAATTAATATTATCTTATTTCTTTTTCTCATTCTCACTCTCTCTTTTAACTTTAATCATTATAAAAGATTTAAAATTAAATCAAATCTTTATCTTCTAATAATTTCTTTGCTGTTTCTTCAATACTTAAACCTTCATCAGCAATCAAATTATAATATTGCATATCTTTATCAGATATAACATTTTCTAATTCATTCAAAGCATTTACTACTTCAGAATTTGCTTTTGCAAAATTTATATTCATGATTGGAGTACAATAATATGGTGGAAAGACATTCTTATCATCTTCTAAATTTATTAAATTATTTTTAGCAATTCTCCCATCTGTAGAAAAATAAGTGTTTAAATCTATCAACCCATTTAATAAAGCCTTAGTTGTCAATGCAGGATCCATTGCTTTATATTCTTTAAACTCAAAGCAATACTCTCTTTTTAAAGCAGGATACCCATCATATTCTCTCACCGCAAATTCAAATGGTCCACCTAATACCAAATTATTTGCAATTGGTTTTAAATCAGAAATAGTTTTAAGATCATACTTATTAACTAAATCTTGAGTTGTTGTTATTACATAAGTATTGTTAAATCCTAAAGGTTTTAACCAGGTGATACCAAATTCTTCTTCACATCTATCTTTTACATAATTATATGTATCTTCTATACTAAGATTGTCAGTTTGACCAAAAATTGCTCTATAGGTTGTGCCAGTATATTCACAATATAAATCTGCATCACCACTTTTTATTGCATTAAAACATTGTAAAGTTCCACCTAACTCTTCCACTTTAACATTAAAGCCTCTAGCTTCTAAATATTGTTTTAAAACTTCTGCAATAATTCTCTGCTCAGTGAAGTTTTTATTTACAATTGTTATTATTGGATCTTTCGAATCACAACTTATAAAACAAAAGGTAATAATAATTAAAAAAAATAAAACAATTTTTTTTATTTTAGGCATAAAACCTCCAACTAAAAAACTAAATAATTATTATTAGTTTCATAGTATGTATTTATTCTAATTATTAAAATCCTTTTTGTAAAATATATATTATAAAAAGTAAAAAAGAGTACCCAAAAAAAATACGAATGTTACTAAAAAAACAAACCTCTAAACAATATTTACAACTTCAAATGAAATTATAATATTAATTTAGAGGCTATAAATAATAAACAAATTATTAATTAAACTATTTATCTTCTTTAATTAAGTTAGCTTTAATTCTTCTAACTCCTGCAGAAGAAGATTGTTCTTTCAAAATCTTGAAATGACCCATTTCCCTAGTATTAGAAACATGAGGACCACCACAAACTTCTTTTGAGAAATTTCCAATAGAATATACTTTTACTTGTTCACCATATTTACTATCAAAGAATGCTATAGCACCTTGCTTTTTAGCTTCTTCTAAAGTCATAGTTTCACAAATAACATCTTGATTCTTTTGAATTTCAGCATTAACCATATCTTCAACTTTTTGTAAGTCTTCTTTGCTTATTTTTTCAGGGTGTGTAAAGTCAAAACGTAATCTATCAACAGTAATATTTGAACCTTTTTGACCAACATGATCACCTAAGATAGTTCTTAAAGCTTGGTGAAGCATATGAGTAGCAGTATGTAAAGCTGTTGTCTTTTCACTATGATCAGCTAAACCACCTTTAAATTTTTGCTCTGAACCACTTCTACTTTGGCTTTGGTGTTTTTCAAAAGCTACTGAGAAACCTTCTTCATCAACACTTAATCCATTTTCTTGAGCCAACTCTTTAGTTAATTCAATTGGGAAACCATAAGTATCATATAATTTAAAAGCCATTCTACCAGGAATCATTTTTGCTTTACCTTTTAAGATATTAGGAATCATTTTCATAAATTCCTTTTCACCTTTTTGTAAAGTCTTACTGAATTTATCTTCTTCTAATTCAAGTTCTTTATGAATAAATTCAACATTTTCCAATAATTCAGGATAGGCTTCTTTATAAAGATCAATAACAATCTTTGCTAATTCACTTAAGAAAGAACCTTCAATACCAATTTTTCTTCCATGTCTAATAGCACGTCTGATTAATCTTCTTAAAATATAACCTTGACCTACATTAGATGGAGCTAGGCCTCTTTGATCGCCTAAGATAAAACAACTTGTTCTAATATGGTCTGCAATAATACGAATTGACATATCAGTTTCATCAGAATCACCATACTTTACATTTGATAATTCTTCGATACCAGAGATAATTGGAGTAAAAACTTCAGTTTCATAAACATTTTTCTTGCCTTGAAGAATAGCAATTGTTCTTTCGATACCCATACCAGTATCAACACATTTTCTATCCATTTCAATATAGGAGCCATCTTCTAGTTTTTTGTATCCCATAAATACGTCATTCCAAATTTCAAAATATTTTCCACAAGAACAACCAGGCTTACAATCCTCACTACATTTTTCACGACCAGTATCAATGAACATTTCACTATCAGGTCCACAAGGGCCAGTTTCACCTGCAGGACCCCACCAGTTATCTTTCTTTGGTAGGAAATAAATTCTTTCTTCAGGAATACCATGTTTTTTCCATTCAGCTGCAGATTCTTCATCTCTTGCAACAAGATCATCTCCTGCAAAAACAGTTACTGATAATTTTTCTGGATCAATACCTAATTCTTTTGTTAGAAATTCATAACTAAAAGCTATTGCTTCTTTCTTGAAATAACTCCCTAATGACCAGTTTCCCAACATCTCAAAAAAAGTTAGATGATGAGGATCCCCAACTGAATCAATATCACCAGTTCTTATACATTTCTGATAATCACAAAGTCTATTTCCAGAAGGATGTTCAGCACCTAAAATGTAAGGTACTAAGGGATGCATTCCAGCAGTTGTAAATAATACTGTTGGATCATTTTCAGGAATCAATGAAGCACCACTAATTTGTTTGTGGTCTTTTGATACAAAAAAATCTATAAATTTTTTTCTTAATGCGTTTGCGGTTAGTTGTTTATCCATATCAACGATAGTAATTTTTGTCTTCTTTTTAGTCAAGATTTATAGTAATTATTTCAAAAAATTAGCCTAATATTTAAAATTAAAATAACCTCATTTGAACAATTTCTTCAGATTCTCTTTTTTTATTCAATTTTACAGGGGCAATACCATTTATAGCTTTAGGAAGATCACTAGGGAATCTTAATGTTTTAGCACCTTTATTAATTAACTTCTGTGGCCATGAAATTGAAGAATCAGATTTTAGGGAACTAAAAAAATAAACATCTCTATTATTCCTTAGTGCAAAATCAGCAATTTGAATGGCACCACCACCATCCACTTCTTCTAATATTAACAGAGAAGAAGAGAGAGCACTCATAAGTCTATTTCTTAATAAAATATTCCATTTAATGTTTTTATCTCTTGGAGCAACCCTAGTAACTACTACTCCACCTTCTTTTGCTATATAAGATTGTATATCTTTATGTTCTTTTGGATAGTACTTATCTAAAGAGGTAGGAATTACTGCAATAACTGGTGCAAAACTAGAAAGACTTTTTACTGCTGCATGACCAGCAATACCAAAAGATAAACTACTATTTACTAAAATTTCATTTTTAATCAAATTATCAACAACTTTATCTATTTTATCAACTGATTTTGCCGCTGGAGATTTCGTTCCGATAATTGAAACATTTGTCTTACTTAAAAGTTCTACTTTTCCTAAGCAATATAAAACTCTCGTAGGATAAGGAAAATCATTTATTTGATTTGGCCAATATGTATCTCCATAAACTAATATTTTTGTTTCACTTAATAAATCTTTAAAATTGTCTTTTATAATAGAATAGGTCTCAAATAATTTATTTATTGAAACATCCAACTTTACAGACCATAAAGAAAAATCACTACTAATTGGAAATAAAAACATATGCTTATATAAATCCCATACTTTACAGGCTTTTTCATAATCATCATTATATAATTTTAATATTGTTTCCCAGTTTATAGCTTGAGCTAATTTTTCTTTTTCCATGAATATTAGAATATCATGAGCAATAATAATTATTCAATAATATTTTTAGTTCAACTTTAGTTAATGCAAAAAAAACAAGCAAATACTTCAAAAAAACAATTTTTTTGGTAAAAGGTGTTGACAATAAATTTTCTACAGTGTATAAACAACATCGTTGACGCCGCTTTAGCTCAGTTGGTAGAGCAAAGGACTGAAAATCCTTGTGTCCCTGGTTCAATTCCTGGAGGCGGCATCTTAATAGTAACGGAAGTATTTTACTTCCGTTTTTTTTATGCTTTTTCTAAATAAAAATGCAACAATTATGTAAATTTTTATCTAAATACAACAACTTTGCAACAATTATTAAATAAATATTCAAAAAATATTCGTAAATTGTTGCTGAAATACTTGATTTTGCAACAATTATAATCTATGATGTCAACAATTTAAGTTTTTAAGTTTTTTAAATCAAATTAAACATAAAAAGGACAACATTTTGGCAACATTATTTTTAGAAGATGGTACAACTTTTAAAGGAATATCTTTTGGGGCAGAAATCCCTAATTTAAAAGATATTAATTTAAATACTAGTACTAGTGAAATTGTATTTAATACAAGTATGTGCGGTTATCAACAGATACTCAGTGATCCTTCTTATACTGGACAAATGGTTTGTTTTACATATCCTCAAATTGGTAATTATGGGATATTAAAAAATGAGGAAGAAACCATACTAGAGAAAAAGGTTCATGTCAGTGCTATTGTCGTAAAAGACTATTATAATGGAGCAGTTTTTAACAACCGGGAAAAAATAAAAGATTATCTCATTGATAATGATATTATTGGAATATCCGGTATTGATACTAGAGCCTTAACATTACATCTTAGAGACACCGGTTTTAAAAGAGCTATTATTATTAAAGAAGATAATTTAGGAAAGGAAGATAAAGAATTTGTTCAAAAATATTTATTATCCTTTCCTTTTATTTCACAAACTAACCAATGCAAAAATGTTTCTACAAAAAAAACAACTCTAAATCCAGAAATAATTGGCACACCAATAAATAAGGATAATAAGATTAAATGTGCATTAATTGACTTTGGTATAAAAAAATCAATTGTTAAAGAATTATATAAAAGAAATGTTGATGTTACTTTATTTAATTCAGATACAACAAAAGAAGAAATTTTAAATAAAGGTTTTAATTTATTATTTTTAAGCAATGGCCCTGGAGATCCAGAAACACAAACTGCTGCTATAAAATTAGTAAAAGATTGTAAATCTCAAATTCCTATTGCTGGAATCTGTTTAGGTCATCAAATTATAACAATTGCTTTAGGTGGAAAAACAGAAAAAATGAAATTTGGACATCATGGAGCCAACCAACCTGTTACAGATATTTTCACTAAAAAAACTTTTGTAACAAGCCAAAACCACAGTTTTGTTTGTTCTGAACTACCTAAAGGTGCAGAGCTTTGGTTTATAAACTCTAATGATAATTCAGTAGAAGGAATGAAATTCCCTAAAGAAAATATAAAATGTGTTCAATTCCATCCTGAAGCAAGTCCTGGTCCTAAAGATAGCCTATGGATATTTGATGAATTTTTAAGTGAGGTTAAATAATGGGAAAAAGATTAGATATAAAAACTATATTAGTTATAGGTAGTGGCCCAATTATTATCGGTCAAGCTTGTGAATTTGATTATAGTGGAACTCAAGCAATTAAAGCTTTAAAAGAAGAAGGGTATAAAGTTATTTTAATCAACCCAAACCCTGCAACTATGATGAGCACCCCATCCCTTGCCGATAAAGTATATATGGAACCTCTAACTTGTAAATATGTAGAAGCTATTTTTAAGAAAGAAAAAATAGATGCAATCCTCTCAACTGTTGGTGGACAATCAGCATTAAATCTAACTTTAGATTTAAAAAATAAGGGATATTTAGATAAATATAATGTTGAAATAATTGGTGCTAGTGTAGAATCAATTGAAAAAGCTGAAGATAGAGGTAAATTCAAAGAATTAGTTTCAAAACTTAATCTAAATTCTCCTCAAAGTGGTATAGCAAATAATCTAGATGAAGCTATAGCTTTATCTAAAACTATTGGATTTCCTTTAATTATTAGACCAAGTTTTACATTAGGTGGTAGAGGTGGTGCTATTGCTGATAACGAAAAAGAGTACATTGATTTAATTAAAAATGCTTTGTTAGAAAGTCCAACATCTCAAGTTTTAATAGAACAATCTTTAATAGGTTGGGAAGAATTTGAAATGGAAGTTATGAGAGATAAAAATGATAATGCTATTGTAGTTTGTTCTATTGAAAACATTGACCCAATGGGAGTTCATACTGGGGACTCAATTACTATAGCTCCAATTCAAACTTTAAGTGATGAAGAATATCAAGCAATGAGAGATGCATCAATTGCAATCCTTAGAGAAGTCGGAATTGACTGTGGTGGATCTAATGTACAATTTGCTATGAATAAAAATACTGGAGAGATGGTAGTCATTGAAATGAACCCAAGGGTTTCAAGATCTTCAGCACTTGCTTCAAAAGCTACAGGTTTCCCTATTGCTCATTGTTCAACAAAATTAGCAATAGGATATAGTCTAGATGAAGTTGTAAATGAGATTACTGGTAAAAGCGTATCCTGTTTTGAACCAGCACTAGATTATTGTGCTGTTAAAGTACCAAGATTTGAATTAGAAAAATTCCCTCTTCCACCTTCTGCTATTGGTTCTCAAATGAGAAGTGTTGGAGAATCTCTTGCAATTGGAAGAACTATTTTAGAAGCATTAAATAAAGCAATTAGATCAATTGAATTTGGATTTGAAGGTCTTGAAGAACTAAAAGATAATGTTGATTTATATTTAAACAATGCTCACCCACTTAGAATTTTCTCTGCTTATACAAAAATTGCTGAATTTGGAGAGGGTATAATTGATGAAATAGAAAATATTACTGGCTTTGATAAATTCTTCTTATATCAACTACTTGAACAAACAAAACTAGATAAGGAAATTAAAGATTCTCAATTAACCAAAGAATTACTTTTAAAGGCTAAACAATTTGGAATGAGCGATAAAAGGATTGCAACTCTAACAAATAGAGAAGAAGCAGACATTTCTATGCTTAGAGATGAATTTAATATTCACATCACTCCTCACTTTGTTGATACTTGTGCTGGTGAGTTTAAAGCTTTAACTCCTTATTTATATAATACTTATGGGGAAGAAGCTGAAGGAGAAATTCTTAAAGATGAAGGTATAGCAATTTTAGCTAGTGGCCCAAATAGAATAGGACAAGGTCTTGAATTTGATACTTGCTGTTCTCTCTGCTCTTTAACTTATAAAAAATTAAATAGAAAGACTTTAATAATTAACTCAAACCCAGAAACTGTAAGTACAGACTACAATACTAGTGATAGACTATATATTGAAGCATTAAACAGTGAAAGTGTTATTGAAATATTAAAAAGAGAACAAATTAAAGATGTAATAATACAACTTGGTGGTCAAACTCCTTTAAATATTGCAGAAGATTTAAGAAATGCTGGTTTTAATATTATTGGAACAAGTGTAGAAGGAATTAATGCTAGCGAAGATAGAGCAATTTTTAAAGAAGCAATTATTGATTTAAATTTAAACCAAGCTAAAAACAGTATTGCCTATAGCAAAGAAGAAGTATTCAATATTTCTGAAAAATTTGGATACCCTGTTCTAGTTAGACCTTCTTTTGTATTAGGTGGTAAAAGCATGTTTATTGCTTATAATGCTACCTCATTAAAAGAATTCTTAGAAACACAGAATGTGATAATTACTCAAGAAAAACCTTTAATAATTGATGAATTCTTAGAAGATGCCTTTGAATATGATTTAGATGGAGTATTTGATGGAGAAAGATTATTTGTAGGGGGTATTTTACAACATATTGAAGCTGCAGGAATCCATAGTGGAGATAGTGCCGCAGTATTCCCTCCTTATAAAATAAAAGAAAAACATCTAACTGAGATGAAAGAAGCTACTTATAAATTATGTAAAAAGTTTAATATTGTAGGTCTTGTTAATATGCAATTTGCAATTAAAGATGACACTCTCTACATTATTGAATTAAATCCTAGAGCAAGTAGAACTGTTCCGTTCATTTCCAAATACTCACAAATAAATTTAATTGAAGTTGCTACAAAAGTTTTCTCAAATATCAACCTCGTAGAACAGAATTTAGTAAAAGCAGATCAAAAATATGAATCAGGTTCTTGTACAATTGGTTGGGCAATTAAAGAAGCCGTATTCTCCTTTGACAGATTTGTAAACATTGACCCTGTACTAGGACCTGAAATGAGAAGTACAGGAGAAACAACAGGAAGTGGTACAACTTTTGGTGAAGCTTTTGCAAAGTGTCAAATTAGTTCAGGAAACAAGCTCCCAACAAAAGGTAAAGTATTAATCAGTGTGAATAAAAAAGACAGAGAGACAATTTTACCAATTGTAAAAGAATTAATTGATCTTGGATTTACCATTGCTGCAACTAGAGGAACCGCAAGATATCTTTATGAAAATAAAATATTATGTGAAGTAATGCTGAAAACTAAAGATGGGAATCCTAATATTGTTGATTATATTAGAGCTAAAAAAATTGATTTAATTATTAATACTCCAATGGGATTTCATTCAATAATGAGTAATGATGATTTAAGAAGTGAAGCCTTAAAACAAAAAATTCCTTATACAACTACAACTAGTGCTGCAAAAGCAGCTCTCGATGCAATAAAGTATCTTAAAAAGAACGAATTTAATGTTATGGCTATCAAAAAGTTTATTAACTAAAAACAAAAAACTCTTTGTAAGATTTTAAGTCTTACAAAGAGCGATTAATTTAAAATAAATCTATAAATCTATAGTGCAACTATTACGTTTAAGTCTTTATCACTCCAATCTGGAGCAAACCATCTATATGTAAAACCAATATATCCACTGAACGAATATCTAAAGTCTTTTGGGGTAAAAGACATTGTAATAGGTGTTTCACTATTATATGAATCATACCATAAAGCTTTTCCAGATAGGCCTAAATCCATTGTAAAGTATTTCATATTTGCAGCAGATACTCTAACTCCTGTATTAAGACCAACACCCCAATAAACTAAAGTATATGGATCAAGAGTAGCTTCACTATTATCAACAATAGAGAAAGCAGGGCCTAAATTAAAGAAGCTCTCTTGAGTTGTTTCTGTATTTGATCTAATAGATAGACCTACCATACCTTCCATCATGAAAGTAGTATCCTCAATAGGAAGTAAATCTAAACTATAATTTACACCAACTGGTACATCCATAAAATATACTGAACCACTAAAATTAGCTCCATATAATAATAAAAAATCATCATTTGCATCATTATAATCTTGAGTAGCAGTTGTATTGAATAATAAAGATGAATAAATATCATTAAACAAAGGGTTTGGACCATCATCATAATAAGATGAGTGAACTATAGTTGTTCTAGCAAACAAACTCATATTAATTAGCAAAACTAAAAAGGTAACAGTTAAAAATTTCTTTTTCATATATAAACTCCCATAAAAAATGTCTACACCATCATTAACACATAACAACTATATTTAGTTACATACTAATAATCGAATATAACAATTTTATTATTAAAGTATATTACTAATAAATACAAGTAAAATTATTTAAAATATGTTATTGCCCCTTTAAACATCAAATTATTAGCTTTATATTCTTTAATATTCTTATATAAATCTTCTCTACATCTCTCAAGATGTCCCATTCTTCCTAATATTCTTCCATCTTCATTTGTAATTGCTTCTATAGCAAAAACACTACCATTAGGATTATAGAAAGTATCCATAGAAGGCTTATTATCAAAATCACAATATTGAGCAGCAATTTGACCATTTTGTATAAGTCTATCAAGATGTTCTTTATTACAAGTAAAACGACCTTCTCCATGACTGATTGGAATCAATAAATTATCCCCTACATTATAATGCATTAACCATGGACTTTTATTTGAAGAAATTCTGACATTTATCAAAGATGATTGGTGTTGGTTAATTGTATTATATGTAAGAGTAGGACTAGTTGAATCTATTTTTGAAATCTCAGAATATGGTAATAAACCAGATTTAATTAAAGCTTGGAATCCATTACATATTCCTAAAATTAAGCCTTCCCTTTCTTTATATAAATCATTTATTGCTGCAGTAACTCTTGGAGCCTGAATAAAACTTGAAATAAATTTTGCACTACCCTCAGGTTCATCTGCAGAACTAAATCCACCAGGGAAATATAATATTTGACTATTAGCTAATTTCTTGGAAAAATCTTTTATACTTTCATCAAGAGTATACTTATTAAAGGTATTAATAATTACCTCTTCAACTTCAGCACCAACATCTCTAAAAGCTTTAGCACTATCATATTCACAGTTAGTTCCAACAAATACAGGAATAATTACTTTTGGTTTAGCAATTTTATTTTTAGCATATAATACATTTTTACATTCATAATCAACATTAGAAATTTCAATATCACTCTCTTCTACTTTTGTTGGATAAACCTTCTCTAAAACATTTTCTGAAACATTTTGAAGAGTTAATAAATCAATTTTTTCATCTTTATAATTCAAATAATAATCGCATATTGTATTACCAATTATATCAAAATTAATAGAAGTATTATCTAATGTGCTATTAAATTTATTAATATCACTAACTTCTAATACAATAGAACCAATTTTATATTTGAATAAATCAACATCATTTAAAATATCTATTCCTATTCTATTACCAAAACTCATTTGAGTTAGTGCTTCTAAAATTCCACCTCTTTCAATAGAATATGAGGATATTACTAAATCATTATCAACTAATTTTCCAATTTGTTCAAAATATAATTTTACATCATCAATAATTGGTAAAGCTATAATAGTTGAATTATTTTTCATAAATAGAGAGGGTTTAACATGTTCAACTTTTGTGGTACCTACAGCAAAAGATACTAAAGTTTTTGGAACATCTAAATCTTCATATGTTCCACTCATTGAATCTTTACCGCCTATAGCACCTAGTTTCAAATCCATTTGAGCTTTATAAGCTCCAAGTAATGCGCTTAATACATTTCCCCATCTTTCACTATCATTTTTCACTGAAGGAAAATATTCTTGCAATGATAAATAAATACTATTTAAAGGAGCTCCACTAGCAACCAATTTTGATACAGAACTCAATATTGATAAATAACTACCTTTATATGGATTTGAATCAACTAAATTTGGATCAAAACCATAACTCATAAGAGAAACTGTACTAGTGTTAGTGGAAACAGGAATTTTTGCACACATGATTTGTTCTTTACTATTTTGATATTTTCCACCATAAGGCATTAACACACTAGCTGCACCAATAGTCGAATCAAAAATATTACTTAAACCTTTTTGAGAACAATAATCTAATTTTTGATACATATCATTTAAATAAGCTTCAATATTATCTGGTATAGAACATGTATCAAAATCATCATTTTTCTTAATTAAAACATCAGTATATTTTTCACTACCATTTGTATCTAAGAAAGATCTATCAATTGAAACAGCAATCTCATCATTATAAGTCATTGTCAATTTACCATTATCAGTAATATTTGCGACTACTGTTGCTTCAATATTTTCTTTATTGGCTTCATTAATTATGAACTCACAATCTTTTTCCCTAACAACAATAGCCATTCTTTCTTGAGATTCACTTATAGCAATTTCATCAACACTTAAATTTTCATACTTCAAAGGGACTTTATCTAAATTAATATTTAAAGCAGGTGCTAACTCTCCAATTGCAACACAAACTCCACCAGCACCAAAATCATTACAACGTTTAATAAGTTTTGTTATTTCACCATTTTTAAAGAATCGTTGTAATTTCCTCTCTTCAATAGCATTTCCCTTTTGAACTTCGGCTCCACATGATTGTAAAGATTTTTTATCATGGGCTTTAGAAGAGCCTGTAGCTCCACCGATTCCATCTCTACCGGTTCTGCCACCTAATAGAATAACTACATCTCCTAAAAGAGGTGTCTCACGAACTACATCTTCTCTCTTTGCCGCTGCAATTACAGCTCCTAACTCTAAATGTTTTGCTTTATAACCACTATGATAAAATTCTTTTACTAAAGAGGTTGCTAAACCAATTTGATTACCATAACTGCTATTTCCTTTTGCTGCAACTTTAGCAATTGTTCTTTGTGGTAATTTATTTTTCATTGTTTGATTAAAAGACTCTCTAGGATCTGAACAACCACTAATTCTCATAGCTTGATAGACATAAGCTCTTGAAGATAATGGATCTCTTATAGCGCCACCAATACAAGTAGCCGCTCCACCAAAAGGTTCAATTTCTGTTGGATGATTATGTGTTTCATTTTTAAATAATAACAAATAATCTTCATCTTTGTTATTTTCATCAACTTTTATATTTATAGAACAAGCATTAATCTCTTCGCTTACTTCAACTGCTTTATTATAACCTTCTTTGACTAAAGCTTTTGAAGCAATAGTTGCAACATCCATCAAACAATTAGGTTTCTTAGAATTTAATTTTTGCTTTGTGGTTAAATAATCTTCATATGTTTTTCTAATTTGTTCATCTTCAATTAAGACTTCATTAAAAATTGTATTAAAGGTTGTATGTCTACAGTGATCACTCCAATAAGTATCAACAACTTTTAACTCAACAACACTTGGATCTCTATTTTCTTTAATGAAATAACTTTGAAATAGTTTTAAATCATCAATATCCATAGCTAATCCATAACTTTCTCTTAAAGCTATTAGTTTATCTAAATCAAAGCTTATAAAATCATTGATAATTTCGATTTCAGAAATCTTTTTTTCAACTGTCTCAATGTGTTCTCTTTCTATTAAACTAGCTTCATGAGATTCAACAGGGTTTATTAAATACTTTTTTATTTTCTCTAATTCATTTTCTTTTAAAGAACCTTCCAAAGCATATACTGTTGCACTTTTCAATTTAATAGATTTACCTTCAGACAATAAATTAATACATTTTGCGGCAGAGTCTGCTCTTTGATCAAATTGACCATCTAGTAATTCTATTGCAAACATTAAAGGATATTTTGGTAATTTATAAAAAACTTCATCTAAATTTACTTCACTAAAAACATATTTAACACTTTTATCAAATAATTCTTCAGTTAATCCTTCAACTTCATATCTATTATATGTAACCAAATTTTCTATCTTTAGATTTAATAATTGATTTAATTCATCTCTTAAAATTTTATCTTTAAAATTATTTTTTTTCTTTACATAAACAGTTTTAACCATAACTTCTCACTTTATTTTCTTAAGGCTTTTTGTCCAATATCTTTTCTATAGTACATGTTATCAAAATGAATATTTTTTACATCTTCATATACCATATTAATTGAGGTTTCTAATTTAGGAGAGATTGCTGTTAGGCTTAATACTCTACCACCATTTGTATAAATTTTTTCATTTTCACTTTTTATTGCAGAATAATAAACAAAAGAATTCTCAAGTTTTGAAATCTTTATTTCTTTATTTTTTTCATAACTTTCTGGGTAACCACCACTAGCTACAACTAAGTTACATGATGTCATATCACTTACTTCTACATCAATATCATTAAGATTACCTTTCGCACAGGCCATCATTATCGTTAATAGATCACTTTTTAATAACGGTAAAACAGCTTGAGTTTCTGGATCTCCAAATCGACAATTATATTCAATTACTTTTGCTTTATCTTTTAAAATCATTAGTCCAAAATATAAACAACCTTTAAAAGTTCGATTCTCTTGATTCATTGCATCAACAGTTTTATAAAAAATATGATCTTCACAATATTGTTTTATTTCATCTGTAAAATAAGGATTAGGAGCAACAACTCCCATACCTCCGGTATTCAATCCTTCATCACCATCAAATATTCTTTTATGGTCCATTGAAGAAGCTAAAAGCTTGATATTTTTACCATCACAAAAAGCTAAAATTGAAACTTCATATCCATCAAGATACTCTTCAATAATAATTTTACTGCTACTTTGATTAAACTTTTTGTTATCAATAAAATCTATAATAGTATCAATTGCATTTAACTTTGTTTCACAAATAACTACACCCTTGCCTAAGGCTAAGCCATCAGCTTTTATTACAACGGGAAAGCTACAATTTTCAAGATATTTAATTGCACTATCGCTATCAACAAATGAAGCATATTCTGCTGTAGGAATATTATATTTTACCATTAACTCTTTAGCAAAACTTTTACTTCCTTCAATTATTGCCGCTCTCTTATTTGGTCCAAAAGTTAATATATTTAGTTTTTCTAATTCATCAACTAAACCTAAAACTAATGGATCATCTGGAGATACAATTGCAAAATCAACTATATGAGTTTTACAAAATTTAATTATTTTATCAAAATCAGTAGTTTTGATATCAAAAGATTCAACTTTTTCTCTTTTGATTCCTGAACCAGGGAGGGCAAATATTTTCTCAATAGATTCATTTTCAAGCAATTTACAAATTATTGCATCCTCTCTACCACCGCCACCAACAATTAAAATATTCACCCTTAAATCTCCTAATGATGGAATAATCTTAAATGACTAAATGCCATAACCATATTTAAATCATCACAAGTTTTAATAACCTGTTCATCACGAATAGAACCACCAGGTTGAACAATATAATCAACCCCGCTTCTATAAGCTCTGAAAATATTATCTTCAAATGGGAAGAAAGCATCGGAGGATAAACTAACACCTCTAATATTTTTCAAATATTCAGCTTTCTCTGCCTCAGTTAACTCTTCAACTGGAGAAGTAAAATATTGGGCAAGAGTTTCTTCATTAAATAAATCAATCTCTCTCTTTTCATTTAAATATTGTTCGATAACATTATCTTTTGTATTTCTAGATAGTTTTTCTTTAAAAGGTAGATTTAATACTTTTGGATGAGTTCTTAATAACCATCTATCAGCTTTATCACCAGCTAATCGAGTACAATGGATCCTACTTTGTCCACCAGCACCAACACCAATTGTCTGTCCTCTATAAGCATAACAAACTGAATTAGATTGAGTATATTTAACTGAAATCGATGCAACAATTAGATCAATAATTGCACTTTCATCTAAATTAGTATTTTTTGTTACAATTTCTTTTAAGTATGATTTATCAAAAATTACATCATTTCGATCCATTTCAAATGTAATTCCAAAGATTTCTCTTTTTTCACTTTTAGGTGGTAAATAATTTTTATCTATTTGAATTACTGTATAAGAACCATTTCTTTTCTTTTGTAAAATTTCTAATGCTTTTTCACTATAGCTTGGAGCGATAACACCATCGGAAACTTCTCTTCTAATACATTTTGCAGTACTTTCATCACATTCTCTTGATAATGCTACAAAGTCTCCAAAAGAAGAAAGTCTATCTGCACCTCTGCTTCTAGTATATGCAACAGCTAAATCACTTAATTCTTCTTTAACAAAATACATTTTTTTCTCAGCATCATTTAGTGGATAATAGACACTTGCCCCTGCAGGACTAACATGTTTAAACGATGCAGCTGCTGGTAAATTTAAAGCCAAATCTAATTCTCTAACTAATTGATAAGAGTTTAATGCATCCATTAAATTAATATATCCAGGATTACCGTTTAAAACTTTAATTGGTAAACTTTCTGCATAAATCTTTGCATTCTTTTGATGTGGATTACATCCATATTTTAAATTAATTGTGTCCATTATTATTTATCCCCATTTGTATTTATTATTATATCTTCACTATTACCATCTTTATATTTCAAACCATATAAAGAAATCTTATTTGCTTCATTTTGAGATGCAAAAACTTTTTCTGTTAATTCTTTAATATCGCTTGTTTTTGGTAAACTTACTTCAATAGGTTCCCCTACAAATGATTTTAATGGGTTAGTATTTTCACTATAAGTGGTAATAATTAAAGCTGTATTTTTTTCAATTTTTTCGTAATTGAAGTAATACCGTCTAACTCCTTCCATACCTCTTTTTAGAATTGCTATTTTAAGTTTTTCTAAATCATTATCCTTAAAAGTAATTAAAGAGCTAATTCTAGGAGTATAATTTGGAGCATCATCTTCATATTCTCTTGTATCTAGAGCTTCTTCAAAGGTTTGATTATTTTTCAAATAATTATGGATTGTATCACTTTGATCACCATTAGTTACAATAAATCCATTTTTTAAAGGAATAATAGCATTATAAATTATTAAACTAGGATCTTTTAAAAGGCTTTCATCAAAAGCTTTAGTTTTAACAACGCCATCTTCTTTTACAAAAATTCTATTTTTAGAATGTATACTACGTCCCATAATTCCATAACAGAAAAAAATCGAATCATCATCTAATCTTCCAATAGTAATATTTCTTCCTGGATATTCTAAAGATGAATAAAAATCAAAAATATCAATCATAAACCTTCCTTTGATAACATATCAATTGCTTTTGGCAAAATAATCCATTCGGCCTCTTCCATAATTCTTTTTTGAAGAGTTGGTGCATCATCCCCATCTTTTACTTCAACAGCTTTTTGTAAAATTATTTTTCCACCATCTGGAATTTCATTTACAAAATGAACTGTTGCACCACTAACTTTAACCCCTTTTTCTAGAGCTGCCTCATGAACCTTCAAGCCATAAAACCCTTTACCACAGAAACTTGGAATTAAAGAAGGATGCACATTAATTATTGGTTTATTATATGAAATAATGAATGAAGAGGAAAGAATTTTCATAAACCCAGCTAAAACTACTAAGTCAATTTTTCGACTAATTAAAAGATTTAATAATTCTTTCTCAAATTCAACTTGCTTTTTTGCATCAATAATAAAACCTTCAACACCATATTGTTTTGCCACTTGTAATGCATATGCATCACTTTTATTGCTAATTACACAAGATATATTAGCTTTTTGTAAATTTCCTTTTAATTTTGCCTTCAAAATTGCTTCTAAATTTGTTCCTCTCCCAGAAACTAAAACAGCAACATTTAACATAAAACTATTTTTTCCTCACCCTTTACAATCTGACCAATTAAATAACAGTCATCAACTAAGGATTTAACTTTTTCACTATCATTTTTATCAACAATAAAAATCAAACCAACACCTTGATTGAAAGTATTAAACATTGTGTTTTCATCAAGATTTCCTTCTTTTTGAATTACCTTAAAAACATCTAATACATTAATATTGTTCTTATAAATCTTTGCACATAAACCATCTTTAATGGTTCTTGGAATATTTTCAAAGAACCCACCTCCAGTAATATGAGAGACACCCTTTAGTTCAACATTTTCTTGTAACTTTAAAATATCTTTAACATAAATTCTGGTTGGTTCTAATAAATAATCAATTAATGGCTTATCAATATCATCATAAACTTTATATAAAGATTCTTTGGTATGGAAAATTTTTCTAACAAGTGAAAATCCATTTGAGTGAACTCCAGAGGATGGAATAGCAAAAATTAAATCCCCTTCTTTAACATTTTCACCATTAATCATCTTATCTTTATCAACAACACCTGTTGCAAACCCAGCCACATCAAATTCACCAATCTTGTAAAAACCTGGCATCTCAGCTGTTTCTCCACCAACTAAACTACATTGGGAATCAATACAACCATCACACATACCTTTTACAATTTCTTCAATTTGTTTAGGATTATTTTTACCGACAGCGATATAATCTAAAAAAAATAAAGGTTTTGCACCAGTACAAATAATATCATTAACACACATTGCTACACAGTCAATTCCAATAGTATCAAATTTCTGAGCTAAAAAGGCTAACTTTAATTTTGTACCTACACCATCAGTTCCACTAACAAGAACAGGATTGTTTATACCACTTAAATCTAGATTAAATAAAGAAGCAAAGCCACCTAAGGAACTTAAAACATTAGAGTTATAAGTTTGCTTAACTTTTTCTTTAATTAAACGAACACTTTCATATCCGGCTTCTAAATCGACACCAGCTTCTTTATACATTTCATTAGTTTTCATAAAACTTCCTTAATCTTCTAAATGAGATTTTAGTTTTTCGCCATTAGGCTTAATAGGATATTTACCGCTAAAGCAGGCTGTACAAAATCCAATATTTTCTTTTGCTAAATTAACTACATTTTTTACACTTAAGAATTCAAGTGAATCAGCATTTAAGATATCCCTCATTTCTTCTTTGGTATATTTACAAGCAAATAAATTATCTTTGCTATCTATATCAGTTCCAAAGTAGCAAGGATTTAAGAACATAGGGGCTGAAGATCTAAAATGAACTTCTTTTGCTCCGGCATCTCTTAGGAGTTTAACAATTCTTACACTTGTAGTGCCACGAACAATAGAATCATCTATTAAAACAACTCTTTTGCCTTTGATAACAGATTCAACTACATTTAACTTAATTTGAACGGAAGAATTTCTTTGTGTCTGTTTAGGTTGAATAAAGGTTCTTCCAATATATTTATTTTTTATTAATCCAACACCATAATTAATTCCACTTGCTCTAGAATAACCAATGGCGGCTAATATTCCTGAATCAGGAACACCAATTACAACATCTGCATCAATAGGATTTTCTTTAAATAAATATTCCCCAGCTTTTAAACGAGCATCTAATACATCAATATCATCTATTTTACTATCAGGTCTACTAAAATATAAGAGTTCAAAAACACATAAGCTTCTCTTATATTTATTACAATGAGTTTTAATAGATTTTACTTGGCCTTTATTAATACTAATAATTTCACCAGGTTCGACACTTCTAATATATTTCGCATTTATCGCATCAAAAGCACAGGTTTCACTAGCAAATACATATCGATCATTCAATTTTCCCATAACAAGGGGCCTAAACCCTCTAGGATCTCTAGCAACTATTAATTTATATGGGGTCATGATTACTAATGAATAAGCACCTTTTATTTCATACATTGTTTTTTCAATGGCTTCTTCAATTGAATCACTTTTTAAACGATTTTTTGTTATTAAATAGGCAATTACTTCTGTATCACTAGTAGTTTGAAATATTAGCCCTTTAGATTCTAGTTTATCTCTTAATATATGATCATTAACTAAGTTACCATTATGAGCCAATGCCATTTTACCTTCTTTATGATTAACTAAAAGAGGTTGTACATTTTGCCTATTATTATTTCCTGTAGTGCCATATCTAACATGAGCAATAGCAATTGAACTCTTTGGAAGTTTTTCTAAATTTCTTTTTGTAAAAACTTCACTTACTAGTCCAACATCTTTGTAAATTGATAAAGAATCTTTATTATTGGTACAAATACCACAGCCTTCTTGCCCTCTATGCTGTAAAGCATAAAGAGCTAAGTAACTAGTATTTACAATGTCTAAATTATCGTCAGCTTCACTTATTGCAAAAACACCACATTCTTCTCTAAGTTTATCGAACATTTTTATTTCATTATCCTAGATTGTACTTCAATATAAGCATCTTCAACTTGACCTAAGTCTCTTCTGAATCTATCTTTGTCTAATTTTTTACGTGTTTGAGAATCCCAGAATCTACAAGTATCAGGAGAAATTTCATCAGCTAAGTAAATTTTACCTTCTTTGTCTTTACCAAATTCAAGTTTAAAATCAACAAGGATAATACCCTTCTCAATTAATTCTTCTTTCAAGATTTCATTAATTCTTAAACTATATTCAGTAACTAAATCAATTTCATCCTTTGTTGCAATTTCTAAAGAAGTAATATGTGAAATATTTAACATTGGATCATTTAAACTATCTTCTTTATAGCAAAATTCTACTACAGGAGTTTTTAATTCAAAACCTTCTTCAATACCAATTCTTTTTGATAGAGAACCAGCAACAATATTCCTTACAATAACTTCAAGAGGAATAATCTTTAATTTTTTTACTAAAGTTTCTCTTGGGCTAATCTCTTCAACTAAATGAGTAGGAATACCCTTTGCTTCAATTATTTTCATAAAATAATTGCTTAATTGATTGTTGATAATACCTTTGTTTTCAATTGTACCTTTTTTTACACCATTGAAAGCTGTTGCTGAATCGCTGTAATCAACAATACATAAATTTTCATCATCTGTTTGATAAACCTTTTTTGCCTTACCTTGATAAAGTAAATCCAATTTTTTCATTTTTACCACTCCAATAAAAAAATCCCGTAAAAATTTACAGGATTTGCTTTAGTTTCTCATTAGCTTCTAATGAAGATTTTTTATTTTGTTTTCTAAAATTGATTAAGCGTGACAATACTTCTTTATTTTCCAATGCTATAATCTGAGCACTCAAAAGGGCAGCATTCTTACTCCCGTCTATTGCTACAGTAGCTACAGGAATCCCGCTTGGCATCTGTACACTTGAAAGAAGCGCATCCATACCGTTTAAAGAAGATGATATCGGGATTGCTATGACTGGTATCAAGGTGTTAGACGCAACAATACCTGCTAAGTGTGCAGCCATACCTGCTGCGCAGATTACCACGCTATACTCCTTATCCGCACTCTGTGCAAATTCTAAAGTTTCCATGGTAGTTCTATGTGCACTTAAAACTTTAACTTCATAAGGAATTTCTAATTCCTTTAGAATAATTAAAGCACCCTTAACTTTGTCGAAGTCACTAAGACTCCCCATCAGTATTGCAACTTTATTTATCATAATTGTAAATACCTCGTCATAGCTGTACATTATATAAAAGAAAAAATAAATGCAACACTTTTACAACACAAATATTACAATTTTATTAAAAATGTAATAAATAAATAAATATTTAACGATTTAGCAACACTTTTGTTGCAAAAACTATTATCTAGTACTATAAATTATTTAAAATCTTTTTTGAACATTAAATAAAAAAATAACAAATATTTATCACAAATAACTAAATTCTTATAGTTTCATAAAGTTTTCTTAACAAAGATTTTCTATATTTTAAACACAAATATTACCAATAAATTCTATTTTTTAAAAATATTTAGTAATTGTTAATTTTGTGTTAAATAGGGGGCAAACTATTGCAAAATTATTAAACTAAAGCCTAAAATTATCACATGAATAACAAAATATTAATAATTGAAGATGACAAAAGTATTTCTAAATTATTAAGCTTTCATTTACAATCCGAAGGCTTTAGTACAGAAAACGTCTATGATGGTCAAGCTGCGATTGATGCACTAACAAAAAACAGTTATGAATGCATTATCTTAGATTTAATGCTTCCATATATAAATGGATTTGAGATTCTAAAAATTGCTAGATATAAATTAGATATAAAAACTCCAATTATAATTTCTTCAGCAAAAAGTGATGATAGTGATATTATTTCTGCAATTGAACTAGGAGCTGACGATTATCTAACAAAACCATTTAGCCCTAAAATATTATCTGCTAAAGTAAAAGCTGCTTTAAGATTATTAAAAAGAACAAACGAAGAAGAAGCTAATACTGCTATAAGTGATAATGGTATTAATATTGATACATCAAAAAGAATCTGTTTGATTGATAATGATCCAATAATCTTAACTGCTACAGAATTCAATTTAATAGCTTTGTTGATTCAAAATCCTGAAAAAGTTTATTCTAGGGAAAAATTAATTACTAAAATTAAAGGCTCTGATTATCCTGTCACAGAAAGAGCAATTGATGTTCAAATTGTTGCACTTAGAAAAAAATTAAAACATTATGGAAGTAGAATAAAAACTGTCTGGGGTGTTGGTTATAAATATATAGGAGATTAGTTAGTGAAATTTAAAAAGCAAATTTCCCTTTTATTGTTTTGTACTATTATATTGGTTTTAGGTTCTTCTTTCTTTTCTTCTAGAAAAGTATTTACAAACATAATTACATCTGAAGAAAAAGAAACATTAAAACAACAAGCCTTATTTTTAGATTCTTTTGAAACAATAGATAATAATACTTTAAAGAATTTTTCATTAGCAAATAATCTTAGAGTAACCCTTATTAATGCAGATGGTGTAGTAATCTTTGATAGTGAAAAAGATCCTAGTCTAATGGATAATCATTTTTATAGAGAAGAAATAAAACAAGCTAGAGTCAATGATGTTGGATATAGTAAAAGAACAAGCAAAACTACAGAAGATGATACTTTGTATTGTGCAATTTATTCAGCAACAAAAAATATTTATATAAGAGTTGCTGCCCCTCTATCAAAATTTTCATTTTTAAATTCTCAATTCTTATATTCAATATTGCCCATATTAGCAATTATTATAATTATTGTTAGTATAGCTCTTTATCTAATATTAAGGTATTTGTTTATCCCAATTGAATCTTTAGTTGAAGTTAGTAAAGATTATGCAAAAGGAGATTTAAGTTCAAAAACACATATAACATCTCCTCTAGAAATAAAAGAACTCTCTCAAACACTAAATTACATGGCAGAAGAATTACAAACAATTATTTCTAATCTAGAAAGAGAAAAAAATGAATATGCTCTTGTTCTTGAATCCATGCAAGAAGGTGTTATTTTCTTAAATTTAAATAAAGAAATCGTATTATGTAATAAAGCTGCTGTTAAAATTTTAGGAAAGGTTATTTCCAAAAATATGTTTATAAGAGATATTATTAGTGATATTGATTTAAACACAAAAATAAACAATGCACTAAATAATTTTGAAAAAAGTGAATTAGAATTATGCTTCTATAAAAATTATACTGGCGATATGGCCCAGTTATATGGAAAAGGAAAAGAGAAAAATTTACATATAAACATCAATTGTATGGAAAGAAACGATATCTGCGAAGGAGTTCTATTAACTATAGTTGATACAACAGAAATAAACAGATTAGAACGGATTAGAAAAGACTTTGTTAGCAATGTTTCTCATGAGTTAAAAACACCATTAACAGCAATTGGTGGGTTTACAGAAATTTTAATTAATAGCCAATTAAGCGATGAACAAAGACTAGATTTCTACCAAGATCTATTTATCAATTATAAAAATATGAAAGCTATCATTGAAGATTTATTATTATTATCTTCATTAGAGAAAGATAAAGCAAAACCAGCTATGGATGAAATACCTGTTGAATCAATAATTGAAAGTGTTATAAAAACAGCTACACCTTTAGCAAACAAGAAGAATATTTCTATCAAAAAAGACTATCTAAAGAATTTAGAGATTTATTGTAATGAAGGCTTAATTCGTCAAGCTTTGATCAATTTAGTAGTGAATGCGATTAATTACAGCCCTGAAAATAGTAAAGTAACTATAAGTGTTAGTAAAAAGAAATATGAAATTATCTTTAAAGTAATTGATAATGGAATTGGAATTCCTAAAGCTGATATCAATAGAATCTTTGAAAGATTTTATAGAGTTGATAAAAATAGATCTAGAGATAGTGGAGGTACTGGTTTAGGTCTCTCTATTGTTAAGCATATAGCATTGTTACATTCTGGAGATATAAAAGTTGAAAGCGAAGAAAACAAAGGTTCTACATTCATTTTCACCATCTCTAAAACAAATAACGTGCTAACATCTTTATTTAAAAAAAGCGATCTTATGTATAAAGCTTAAACTTAAATAAAGAGATTTATATATATTTACAAACTAAGGGCTTTTGCCTTTAGTTTTTTTTATCAGTTCATCAAATGAACTTTTTATATATAGTCATAGACTCTCTATATTAATTAATCCATTAACTAATATATTTATAATTCAAAAAGAGTAATATCAAAATTTATTAATACTTTAAAAAGCAATAAAAATGCTGCTATATAACCAATAGCAGCAAAAAAATCAAACTAACTAATCTTAATTTAAGTGAGGTTTAACACCTTCATCCATATAGACTACCCAAGAACAAATATTAGTTATATGATCTCCAACTCTTTCTAATTCAATGACTAAATAATAATAGCTATACATATTCTGTCTCAAATTTATATCTTCAAATGGACCACATTCTAAAATTTGAGACTTTAATAATTCACGTCTCTTATCAACTTCATCATCCATTTTTGCAACTTCTTTTGCTTGTTTAGAATCAATTTTTATTAAAGCATCAACTGCTCCTCTAAACATATCAGCAACAATATTTGACATCTCAATAATACCCTTAACTATTGATACTGCCCTTTCATCATTGAATGAAGTATCTTTTCCTACCATTTTAGCTAAATGAGTAGCATGGTCGCCCATTCTTTCTAAACTAGTAACTATTTTTAAACCTGCAATAACTTGTCTCATGTAATGCCCATATGGAGCTTCACTAATTAATAATCTAACTGCATCACTTTCAATCATATCTCTTAATTGATTAATAAAGAAATCTTCTTTGATTACAGCATTAGCTAATTTTACATCATTATTTTCCATAGCCATGGTAGCTTTTAAAATTGCTTGTTCAACTCTTGTTACCATTTGCATAAGCAATTCTCTATAAAACATAATTTTTTCATCTATTTGATAAACTTGTTTCTTATCCATATATTTAACCTCCAGCCTAACCAAATTTTCCTGAAATATAATCTTCTGTTCTCTTATCTCTTGGATTTAAGAAGACTTCACTAGTTTCACCACTTTCAACTAAATAACCTCTTCTTTTATCATCTATTAAAAAGAAAGAAGTCACATCAGAAACTCTTGAAGCTTGTTGCATGTTATGTGTTACAACAATAATGGTATATTCTTTTTTTAGTTCAATCATTAATTCTTCAATTTTAGCAGTGGATATAGGGTCTAAGGCACTTGTTGGTTCGTCCATTAATACAACATCAGGATTAACAGCTAATGTTCTAGCTAAGCAAAGTCTTTGTTGTTGTCCTCCAGATAAACCTAAAGCACTTGAATGTAATCTATCCTTTACTTCATCCCATAAAGCAGCTTGTTTTAATGATTTTTCAACAATCTCATATAACTCACCTTTTTTATATTTCTTATATAATTTAGGGCCATAAGCTATATTATCAAAAATTGTCATTGGAAAAGGATTTGGTTTTTGGAAAACCATACCAACTCTTCTTCTCAATTCCAAAATATCCATATCGCTATAAATATTTTTTCCTTCAAATAAAACTTCACCTTTTATTGAAACACCATCAATTAAATCATTCATTCTATCGAGAACTCTTAAAAAAGTACTTTTACCACAACCTGATGGCCCAATAAAAGCTGTTATGGAATTCTTTTTAATTTCCATATTAACCTTTTTCAAAGCTTGATGATCTCCATACCATAAATCTAAATCAGTAACTTTAAATAAATGTTCATTCATCTATTTTATTTCCTTTTTCATAATCAACTTTGTTATGCTGTTTATAATTAAAACTAAAACTATTAAAACTAGAGCCGAAGCAAAAGCTTCATCTATAGATCCACCTTCGGTAATTATTAAATAAATATGTTGTGCTAATACTCTAGAAGAACTCTTAAGTCCTGTTGCAAAAGAAGTTGAAGAACCAATTGTAAAAATTAATGCAGCAGTTTCACCTATTGCTCTACCAATTGCTAGAACAATACCTGTTGTAATGCCCTTTGAAGCACTTGGTAATATTATTTTAAAAATTGTTTCTATTTTTGTGGCACCTAGACCTCTACTTGCTTCAATTAAAGAGGGGCTAACACTTCTAATAGCTTCTTCACTAGTTCTCAATATTGTAGGCAAAATCATTAATGAAATAGTTAATACACCACTTATCAATGAAAAACCAAAACCTAATAATTGTACAAAAACTAATAACCCAAATAAACCGAAGATAATTGAAGGAACTGCAGCTAATAAATCAATACCAGCTTTTATGATTGTTGTTAATCGTCCTTTTTTTGCATATTGAACTAAATAAATTGCCCCAGCTACTGAGATAGGAGTTGCAATTAATATTGTAAGTAAAACCATAACTAATGTGTTATAAATAATACTTAATATACCACCATATTTTCCTTCTTCTTCACTTTCACTTAATAAATAATGAAGTTTCAAATTTCTTTTAGATACTTCATGGAATACTTTTAATTTACTTATATTTAAGCCTGAATCAATTGCCTCTTGGTAGGATGTTGCATTAACTATCTTTACAGCTCCGCTAACATTCTCTACCTGGTTAATCGAATTTACTAAAGTGATATCAATTGGAGGTCCATTCAGTTCACTCCAATTCTTATAATTACCCTCTAGTAAGGCATTAACTTCTTCTTCTTTTAGATTCCCTATTTTTTTATTTTCATAAATACTCATTACTTCAGGATTTACAGCTATAACCATATCGCTGATTGTAACTGAATTAAAACCTTTCAAATCTGAGCCTTTATTTAAAATTAATAAGGAGCCTTCATCTGCTTTCAAAGATTTAATTAAATCTTTTTGATCTTTTATAGAAGCACTATCTACTATATGTATATAGTCTTCTTCTAAATCACTACTGTCTACTAATAAATATTTTTCTAAATATGGGAATAAAGAAGAATCAATATATAAATTGATATCTCTATTTAAATTACTTATTTTTCTTAAAGAATATACTCTACCTTCAACTATTTTTTTCAAAGTAAAATAATCAAGTTCATCCAAGTTAGAATTTTTATTTGAATATATCTCAAAAGGTAATTCTGTATTAACTTGATCTGTTACTTCTCTTTCAACTAATTTATTACTATACAAGCCTCTATAAATTAAATATGAAAGCATTAGAGCGAGTATTAAAATTGTTAAAATTGAAAATCCTTGAATAAGAATTAATGCAATTTTGTTAGTATTTTTTCTGTTCATTCACCTGCTCCAACTTTACTTTTGTTTGAGATAAACACAACTACAAAATTTAATAATAAAATGAAAATGAATAATAACATTGCTGTTGCAAACAATGCAGATAAATGAGTACCTTCAGCATAACTCATATCAGTAATAATATTCATTGTAAGAGTTCTACCCATATCAGTCGGAGATTTTGCAAAAACTGCAGCATTACCACCAACTAATAATACAGCCGTGGTTTCTCCTATTGCTCTACCTAGAGCCAAAATGATTGAAGTAACAATACCATTTACAGCTGAAGGAACAACAACTTTATATATAGTTTGCCATTTTGTTGCTCCCATTGCTATTGAAGCATTTCTTAATGCATCTGGAACACTTCTTATTGAAACTTCACTAATATTAATAATAGTAGGTAAAATCATTATTGCTAAAATAATACTAGCAGATAACAAACTATAACCATTTCCCCCAAATATATTTCTTACAGCTGGAACTACTATTGCAATCCCAAATAAACCATAAATAATAGAGGGAATCCCTGCTAATAACTCAATTGTATTTCTAATAATTTTAGATAGTTTACCTTTTGCAAATTCACTTAAGAATATCGCTGTTGAAAGACCAATTGGTAAAGCTAAAACAATTGATATTAAGACTACTTCAAAACTTGCTATTATAAATGCTGCAATTCCATAACTTGGTATATCTGCAGAAGGTCTCCAATTTAATGAAAAAAGGAAATCCTTCAAAGGAACCTTTCCAAAAAATGGAATTCCTTGATTAATTATATAAAGAGTAATTGCAATTACAGCTATAATAGAAACTAGAGCACAAAGTAGTAAAATAATTTTACTACTTTGTTCAATAACTCTACGTTTATTGTTATTATTTTCTCTTGCCATACTTTAACTAGCTAAGTGGAATAAATTCACATTCTTCAACAATTGATTGACCTTTTCTTGATAGAAGGAAGTCAATAAAATCTTTTTCAACTGTTCCGTCTTTTGGTTCTCCAATAGTTACTACATATAATGCTCTACTAATTGGATAAGATTTATTAAGCACATTAGCTGGAGTTGGATCTACACCATCAATGCTTAAGATTTTACCACCAGCATTTGTAATGATGCTATTGAAAGCCATTCCAATGTAACCAATTGAACCAGGAGTTGAAGCAATCTTTGTTGCTACTTCACCATTTTCTTTAGCAATTATTGCATTCTTAGTTGGTTCTTTACCTTGAGACTCTAAAACGATTTCATTAAATGATCCGTAAGTTCCTGAAGTTTCATCTCTTTCAATTAATTCAATCTTCATATCCTTACCACCAACTTCACTCCAGTTAGTAATTTCACCACTAAAGATAGCTGCTAATTGTGCAATTGATAAGTTACTTACATTTACTGAAGAGTTAACACCCACTGATAAACCATCTAAAGCAATAGTAGTTGGTACACAATTTTGATCTACTTCGCTTGATTTTAATTCTCTAGAAGAACCTGCTAAAGATAAAGTTCCTGCAATTAACTGTTTGATACCAGTAGAAGAACCTAATGTTTCATACCCTAATTTAACTGAAGGATTTTCTTTCTCAAATTCAGGGATTGCAGACTTTGCAATTGGAGCAACTGTAGAAGATCCTCCAAAAGTGTAATTTTTAACTTGTTTTTCTGTTGTTTCACCTTGGCCTTGAGCAAATAAAGCGAAACTTGTCATTGTTACTAATAAAATTAAGAATAATTTTTTCATTTTTTATCTCCTATTTTTTAATTAGAAGATAAAGAAAAATTGTTAATGAAATTATAATGAATTATTAGAAAAGTGTTAAATATGCTTTTTTTTGACTTATTTTAGAAAAAAAATATTAAATATTTAAACAATCTCTTAACAAAATACTTAAACCTTTATAAATATGAGGCTGAATATTTATCTAAATACCACAAGAGACTATCATCATCTTTTTTTATAGCTGTAGCGGGTAAAGCATCATTTTTATTTATAAGAATCTGACTAATAATATTAGCTTTACTCTCTCCTAAAGCTAAAAAGATAATTTTTTTTGAATTATTAATCACATTTTTTGTCAATGTTAATCTAGTTTGATTTGTTTTTGGATGATTAGTCTTTATTATTATTTCATTTGAATCTAATTTACTTAAATCATTTGGGAATAATGAAGCAGTATGGCCATCTTCACCAACACCCAAAATAACTAAATCAAAACTTGGATAACCATTTTTAAAATCAACATTTTCTTTAATATTGTTTATTGAATCCAAAATTACTTTGTTTTGATCTGTCTGTTTTAACATTGGGAAAACATTTGATTTTCTTATAATCCCACTATCTATTAAAATTCTTGAAAAATTACCAAAATTACTTTGATCACTTTCAACATCTACATATCTTTCATCAACCCAAAAGAATTTTAAATTAATAAAATCAGAAGGAAGAAAAATATTTCTCATAATCTCAAACAGTAAAATTGGAGAAGATCCTCCAGAAATTGCAATGTTAGCTTTTTCCTTATTTAATTTCTTTAAAATTAAAGCAATATCAAAACAAGCATTATATTTATCTTCAAATATTTTTATATTTTTCATATTTTCCATACTCTATAACTCACAATATTTACCATCACTTAAATCTTTACATGGAAATCTCCAGTGATGATTTTTCTCTGAAAGATTATTCTCAATATATTGAGGACCCCAACTTCTAGCAGGATAACCATAAAGAGGTATATCTTCATTATCATTCCATGCATCTAATATGGGTTGAACAAACTTCCAAGTTAATTCAATTGCATCATTTCTTTGATACAATGTCGGATCATTTATTACACAATCATATAAAAGTCTTTCATAAGCTTCAGGGATTTCAGTTTCCTGTAAAGATTTATAATGGAAATCCATTTTTACAGGTTGAACCTTAAATCCAGCCCCTGGAACTTTCATTTGGAAAGTGACTAAAAAACCTGCATCAGGCTGAATTCTAATTACTAATTGATTATGCTCTTGAGCAATCTCATCATTATTCTTAAAAATACTATGAGGATTAGACTTATAATGAATTACTACTTCAGTAACATTTGTTGCTAAAGCTTTTCCTGTTTTAATATAAAATGGGATTTCACTCCATCTCCAGTTATCAATATAGCATTTCATAGCAACATAAGTTTCTGTTTTAGAATCTTTATCAACGCCTTTTTCATCCCTATAGGCTAACTGTTTAACCCCTTTATAAAATGAATCGACATATTGACCTCTAACTACATATTTAGGAACATCTTCTTTACTAATAGGTCTAAGGGATTGAAAAACTTTAACCATCTCATCTCTTAGAGCTTTCGAACTAGTATTAATTGGTGGTTCCATTGCAATTAGGGCTAAAACCTGAAGAAGATGATTTTGAACCATATCCCTTAAGGCTCCAGCTTTTTCATAATATCCAGCTCTAGTTCCAACAGATAAAGACTCTGCTGAAGTAATTTCTACAAAATCAATATAATTTCTATTCCATAAAGGTTCAAAAATACTATTAGCAAAACGAGTTACTAATATATTTTGTACCGTTTCTTTTCCTAGGTAATGATCAATTCTAAAAATTTGACTTTCATTGAAAAATTCATGTAAATCATTATTCAAATCTATTGCACTCTTTAAATCATGGCCAAAAGGTTTTTCTATTATAACCCTCTTAAAGCCATCATCTTCTTTAGTTAATCCTGTTAAATGCAATTTTGATGCAACAGTACAATAAAGATGAGGAGCTATGGCAAAATAATAAACAAAATTTTGTTTTTCATATTTTGCATTTAAAAACTGTTTTAAATCTGCATAATCTATATTATGGACTAAATCTATTTTAAAATAATCAACATTTAAAATAAATTTTTCCACTTCATCTTTTATAAAGCCTCTATTTAATAATGACTCTTCTACTTGATTCCTAAAATCTTGATCACTTATATCTCTTCTACCAACAGCTAAAATATTATATTTTGTATAAAACATTTTTTTTGTATATAATTTAAATAATGCAGGAATCAATTTTCTTTGTGCTAAATCACCACTAGCACCAAAAATAACAAACACAAATGGTTCTTTCATTAACAATTCCTCCTAAACAGAATAATTTGTTGAGGATGTATCTCCACCTTTTTCTGTCCAATTTGTATGGAAAGTTTTACCTCTTTGTTGGTCAACTCTCTCATAAGTATGAGCTCCAAAATAATCTCTTTGAGCTTGAATTAAATTAGTTGGAAGATTACTACTTCTGTAACTATCAAAATAAGATAAAGCTGAACTTAATGCAGGAGTAGCTACACCATTTAAAGCAGCTAATGCTACAATAGCTCTCAAACCATTATGGAATTTTAAAACAATATTTTTAAAATAATCATCTAAAAGTAAATTATTTAGACTAGAATTATTTTTATAAGCATTACTGATATTATTTAAAAATGAAGATCGAATGATACATCCACCACGCCACATCAATGCAATATCACTTAAATTTAAATTCCAGTTATTGTTATCCGATTCTTTTTTTATTAAATCAAAACCCTGTGCATAAGAAATTATCTTAGCTACAAATAAAGCAGCATACAAATCTTCAATTGTTTTTTCTTGATTAAAATCACTTTCAACTTTTATTGAAGAATATTCTTTGTTTGCTATTAATCTTGAATCAACATCACTACTAATTACTCTTGCATAAACAGCTTCAGTTATTAGAGACAAGTCAACACCATTATCTAAAGCATTAATAGCAGTCCATTTTCCTGTGCCTTTTTGACCTGCAGCATCCAATATATTTTCAACTAAAGGGGTATTATCTTCATCATAATATTTTAAAATATTACTTGTGATTTCAATCAAATAGGAATTTAATTCCTTTTTATTCCAATCTTCAAATATATCATGCATTTTGGGATATGATAATTTCAAAACCTTTCTCATAACATCATAAACTTCACTAATTAATTGCATATCACCATATTCAATGCCATTATGAACCATTTTTACAAAATGACCAGCTCCATCAGGACCAACCCAATTACAACAAGGTTCATCATTTTCAACCTTTGCACTAATACCTTGTAAAATAGGTTTTAAATGAGTCCAAGCATCGATATTTCCACCCGGCATAATAGAAGGGCCATTTAAAGCTCCTTCTTCTCCACCAGAAACACCAGCTCCGATGTATAAAATTCCTTTAGAATTTACATATTTAATTCTTCTATTTGTATCTTTATAATTAGAATTCCCACCATCAATGATAATATCTCCAGGCTCTAAATAATCTAATAAAAGATTAATATTTTTATCAACAGCTTCACCTGCTCTTACCATCATCATTATTTTTCTAGGTCGTTCTACTTTATTTACTAATTCTTCTATCGAATAAGTTGGGATAATATTTTTCCCTTTTGCTCTAGTAGTAATAAATTTATCAACTTTTTGGGTAGTTCTATTAAATACAGCAACACTGTATCCTTTACTTTCTAAATTTAAAACAAGGTTCTCACCCATTACTGCTAAACCAATTAATCCAATTGTTGCTTTCATTTACAAGCCTCCAATTTTACTTCTTATATATAAAAGATATAACAAAAAACAAAAGAACAAAGTGATATTATCACTAATTAATAATATACCAGGAATTATCAGTTATAAAGACAAAAAAAAGGATTAGAAGTATATTTCTAATCCCTATATAGTTTTATTAATAATTAATTAATATTTAAATGTACTTTTTAACATCTTCAATGAACTTTTTGACTATTTCATTAGGGGTGTCCCAAGAAATACACAATCTAACTGCAGAATTATTTTCATCAATAATTTGCCAAGTATAAAATAAATATTCTTTTCTTAATTTTTCAATTAATTTATTATCTAAAATTGGAAAAAGTTGATTACTTTCTACTGGAACTAAAAATTTAATATTAAGTTTTTTTAATTCATCTGCAATGTATTTTGCATTTTTATTAGATTTTGCTCCTAGTTTTATATATAAATCATCTTCAAATAAGGCTTCATACTGTAAAGAAATTGAGAACCCTTTAGCTAATAAAGCCCCTCTTTGTTTCAAATTATATCTAAAATCTTTTTTATAGTTTTCATTAGAAATTACTAAACATTCACCAAATAATGCACCATTTTTAGTACCACCTATGTAGAAAAGGTCACATAAATTTGGTAGATCTTTAAGAGATATATTTGTATCTTTGTTTGCTAGAACTTGAGCCAATCTAGCACCATCCATATATAAAGGAATATCATAAGCTTTACAAATTGTTTTCAAATCAGCTAATTCATCTCTAGTATATACAGTACCTAATTCAGTTGGATTTGAAATATAAACCATAGCTGGTTGAGTTGCATGCTCTCTTGAATCATCACTATAATGTTCATCAATTACAGATTTTATCATGTAAGGTTTAATTTTTCCATTTTCAGCTTTTACAGTAATTACCTTATGCCCAGTTGCTTCAATTGCACCAGTTTCATGAGTTGCAATATGACCTGTATCTGCAGCAATTACACCTTGATATGGTTTTAAGATTGTAGATATAGCTACTAAATTAGTTTGAGTACCTCCAGATAAAAAATGAATATCTACATCTTGATTATCTAATATGGTTTTTAACTGAGAAATTACTCTTTTACTTGCTACATCATCACTATATCCATCAAATTGAGCATGATTGTTTTCTGCTAATTTCTTTAATATATTTTCATGACACAATTCACTATAATCATTTCTAAAACTAAACATAAAGCCCTCTATAAAAATATTTAATATAAAATCTTTTTTAAATTATTAATTAAAATAATAAAAAATAATCTACAAATATACAATTAGTATACATTCAGAATATTAAAACAAAAAAATAATAAAATTTCATGGAAAACAGTGAAAATACTAATAAGTATATCAAAATTTTTGCATTATTAATCTATTTATTTTAACATATATAGATATTTTTTTATCAATATAGCCCCTATATTTTACTATTTCCCATTATATAAATAAAAATATAATTATTCACATTTCAATATAGAAATATATACAAAAAGTGTGCCTTTTTTGTATTTTTATTTACATTTTATACATTTTTGGATATTTTTATCAAAATATTTCCATATTATAACATTTTTCTATTGACAGATTTTTTTTTCCATATACCCTATGTAATGAGTGATATTACATAAACACCCGACTTAGGAGTTACAATTTATGGAACAAACAAAAAAACGAGCCAAAGATAGGCGTCCCGCTAAAACTAAAAAAGCTATTAGACTTGCACTTTTTCAATTACTAGACAAAAAACAATTAAGCAAGATCACAATAACTGAATTAACAAAACAAGCTAATATAAGTAGAAAAACCTTCTATATTCATTATACAAAGATTGTTGATGTTTTAGATGAATTTGAGCAAGAATTGATTGATGCTTTCCAACTTGCTACTAAAGATTTGAAATATTCAAATAATTCAAAATTCTTCTTTGATATTTTTTATAATTTAGACAAATATTTTAACGATGATTTAGACTATTATAAGAAAATAGCACAATCTAGTTTTGCAAACACATTCTCAGATCATATTGGAGATGCTTTATTCTCTAAACTATATGATGTAATTGAACCTATCTGTGATTTACCAATTGAACAAATTGAATACTTATGTTTAATCATATCTTCTTCAATGCATAGAGTATTTATGAGTTGGATTAGAAATGATAGCGAATTAAGTATTGTACAAATCAGCAACTTTGTTGCAAAAGTAATATTCAATGGTATGGGTCCATATTTAAATAACGAATAAATTTAATATAAATAATATATAACACTTAAGCACTCCAATAGGGGTGCTTATTGTTAACTTATTTTTTAAATTTTAATTAACAATCGATTCTCTTTATATTTACATTAATTTTCTTACCTTGTAATATCAAAACATGAAACAGACAATTCTAGAAATAAAAGATTTAAACTTTTCTTTTTCTAAGGAAAAACAAATATTAAAAAATATAAACTTCTCAATTGAAAAAGGCTCTTTATGTATTATTGCAGGAAAAAATGGTTCAGGTAAATCTGTACTATTAAAATGTATAAAAGGCTTATTAAATCCTCAAAGTGGCTCCATAATTATTAAAGGAGAAGAGGTAGCTAAAAATAAAATTGAAAGAAGAAGGAAAATCGGATTAGTATTCCAAGATGCAGATAGTCAAATAGTTGGTCAAACAGTAGAAAAAGATATACTTTTTGGAATGGAAAATCTTGAATTAGATGAAAAAACAAAAAAAGAAAGATTACAAAATGTTACTCAACTTTTATCATTAGAAAATAAACTAAAATCTAGACCCAGAGAATTAAGTGGTGGAGAAAAAAGAAGATTAGCTATTGCAGGAATTCTAGCAATGGATCCAGATATTATATTCCTTGATGAGCCTTTTGCTAATTTGGATTATCCTGGTGTTACTCAAGTATTAAAGACGCTATTAACTTTACAAGAAAAAGGTCATTCTATAATAATTGTAAGTCACGAAATTGATAAAATTGCAGCTCATTCTCAAAAAATAATTCTTTTAAGAAATGGCGAAGTCGTAAAGGATGATACTAGTGAGAATGTTTTACCTCTATTAAAAGATAATGGTGTTTATGTACCTTCTAAAAATGATAATGAATTAGTTCCCCTAGAGGAGTTATCATGGCTCAAGCACTAATTTTCCATTACAGAGATTCAAACACTTTTCTAAACAAAACTAATCCATTTATAAAATTACTTTCATTGTTATTGCTTTGTACAACTTTAGTGAAAGCAAATATTTATGGAACTTTAATAATTTTAATTGCAACATTTATATTAATGATAATAACTAAACTGCCAATTATTAAATATGGTAAAGAATTAACTTTCTTTATAATAATATCTTTATTTATAGCTATAACCTCTATTTTTAGCGATAAAACTATAATAGAGACCATCAATAGTGTTTTAAAGTTTGACACAGCAATTCTAATGAGCTTTTTATTAGCTGATTCAAGTGATCCTAGTGATATTGCTAGAGCTCTTGGAAAAACATTAAATCATATACCTTTTGTAAATGGATGGAAATTTTCTAGCCAAATTGAATTAACACTTATGTGCTTACCTTTAATCTTTGAAGTATCTCAATCAATTGGTGATGCTAGAAGTTCAAGATTAGAAAACATTAAAAAGCACCCTTTAAAATATATTGCAAATTATAGTATTTCCTTATTAGATAATTTACTATATAGAATTGATGAGATAGCTTATGCTTTAGACAGTAGAGGATATAATCATTCTATTGAAAGAGATTCAATAAAATATAAATTTTCTGATTTTGTTTTTCTATTTTCAGTATTAATATTAATTGGAGCTACATTTTATGTTGGATAAAAAAAAGTTTAGAGAAAAAGTTTATAAAATTAATAAAAAATATAAAGATTTTGATTTTTCAAAAGAAGATCAAATTATTATTGATAAAGTAATATCTTCAAAGCTATTTATTGAAGCTCAAGCGATACTGCTTTATTACCCTTTAAAGAATGAAGTTAATACAATTAATCTAATAAATTATTGTCTTGAAAATAATAAAGCTGTAGCTCTTGCTAAAACCTTTGATGAAACTATTGAATTTGTATATATAAATAAAAATTGGAAAGAACATCTCATTAATGGCTTATATCATACAATTGAACCAAAAGATAATAATTTAATCAAAAACTATCCACAAAATACTTTAGCAATAGTTCCTTCCTTAGCCTTAGGTAAAAACTATTCAAGATTAGGTCATGGTAAAGGTTATTATGATAAATTCTTTAGCAAATACAAAAACATAAAAAAATTAGGAATATGTAGAAAACATCTATTATTTGAAAGTGTTCCAACTGATAAGAATGATATTTTCTTAGACTCAATTATAACTTCTAACTAGCTGTTATTGAAAAGTTAATTAAAGCACCATATTGTCCAGCAGGAGCATTTTCTTTTTCAGACCAAAGGAACCAAATTAAGAAATTTGAATCATTAATACTTGCTCCAGGTTCAACAGAATATACATAACTGGCAGGAGTTGATGACAAATCCTGGAAAATATTAGAATTATAAAAATCTAAAACAGAAGAGCCAACCAATATTTTACTTGTTGGTGAATATAAAGTTTCTGTATGTAATTGAATATCAACATCTAATGGAGAACCAACTAATACTCCTGAAGTATCTTTTGATTTAAAACCATCAGTAGAAACAGTTAAATTAAATAAAATATTTGAACTATTCATATATGAAGAATAACCAATATAAACATAAACTGGCATTGTCTGAGAAGTCCGATTAGTAGTGAAGTTATAATTATCCATTATTGCAACAGCACCACCATTTTCTTCTACTATAGTTGAATTAACTTCTAACACAATTGCTGGAGGAAGATCTTCACCTAAATGCCCATTAATCAAAACATTAGCATTATTTGAGGCAAAAATGCCATTAAAAGTTAATAAAAACATGGAAATTAATAATAATATCTTTTTCATAGCTACCTCCGGATTAATTTATGTCATTAGTTTAGTTAAATAATAACAAACACCACAGATAAAAGCAAGATGCGCAACTAAATAATAATAAAATTCATTAAATTTATTGTAAGATATGACAAATGTTATGTATTTATACAATTAAAATCTTGTTTAACTAAATCAGTTAAAAAATCAATACTTAATTCTGGCTTGAAATTTGGTTCAAATATTTTCATAACTTCATCTTTTATTTCCAAATTTCTAACACCTCTTAAAATTACAGCTAAAGCCTTTAAATAATTAATTTGATGAAAAGGAGTTGAAGCAATAACAAACAAAATATGGACAGGTTTCCCATCCTTTGCCTTAAAATCAATACCCTTTTGACTAATTCCTAAGCCAATTCTTAAATGGTCAATACAAGGCAATTTTCCATGAGCAACGGCTACACCATGGCCGATCCCCGTTGTTTCAATTATTTCTCTTCTGTGTACAGCTCGTCTAAAGCGTTCCTTATTATTATGAAGCCCATTAAAAACAGTACAGTTGTCTATTACCTCATCAATTGCAGCAAATTTTTCTGTTTCAGTAACTGGGCATACAGAATAACCATATAAAGAATCCATATTCATAGCCTATACTATATCCATCTTACAAATATAATGCAAGTAAAATATGAAGGGGGACTACTTTTAGAGCCCCCCATTGGTTATATAAACAGTTATTTATAAATTATTTAGCTAAATATTCATTAATAGCTTTAGCAGCTTTTCTACCTTGTCCCATAGCTAGAATAACAGTAGCAGCGCCTAAAACAATGTCTCCACCAGCAAAAACACCCTCAATGGAAGTTTCACAAGTTTCTTCATTTACAATGATATTACCACGCTTATTAACTTCTAAACCTTCAGTAGTTTGTTTTAATAATGGGTTTGAAGCATTACCAATTGAAACTACAACAGTATCAAAATCAACAATTTGTTCAGAGCCTTCGATTTCTACAGGACGTCTTCTTCCTGAAGCATCTGGTTCACCAAGTTCACAAGTAACAACTTTTACACCAATTACTTCACCCTTTTCATTACCAACAATTTCATGTGGTTGGTGAAGTAGCATAAAGTTAATACCTTCTTCCTTAGCGTGTTCAACTTCTTCCTTACGTGCAGGAAGTTCATCTTCACTTCTTCTATAAATAATTGTAACGTCTTTTGCGCCTAATCTTTTTGCGGTTCTTGCAGCATCCATAGCAACGTTACCACCACCAAAAATAGCAACTTTTTCACTATGGAATAATGGAGTTAAACTATGTTTTTGATCATAAGCTTTCATTAAGTTACTTCTAGTAAGATATTCGTTTGCACTGAATACACCAATAAGGTTTTCACCAGGAATATTTAAGAATTTTGGAAGACCAGCACCAGCACCAATAAATACAGCATCAAAATTATCTTTTTCTAGTAAATCATCTAAAGTTCTAGTTTTACCAACTAAGAAGTTTTTATTAATTTCAATACCCATGTCAGCAAGGCTATTAATTTCTTTTTCAACTAGTTTTTTAGGTAATCTGAATTCAGGAATACCATAAACTAATACACCACCTGCTTTATGTAATGCTTCATACATAACAACTTCATGGCCTTCTTTTCTTACATCTGCAGCAGCTGCAACAGAAGCAGGACCAGTACCAACAATTGCTACTCTTTTATTTGTTGTTGCTTTTACTTCTGGAACTATATCTTGGCTATTTTCTCTAGAGTAATCAGCTACAAATCTTTCAATTCTACCAATTGCAACACTTTGACCAATATTTTTCTTCATTTTACCAACAGTACAATACTTTTGACATTGATTTTCTTGAGGACAAACACGACCACAAATTGAAGGTAACAATGAACTTTCTTTAATTTTTGCATTAGCCCCAGCAAAATCACCTTGAGCAGCTTTTTTAATAAAAGCAGGGATATCAATACCTACAGGACAACCTTGAACACAAGGTTTGTTTTTACACTGTAAACATCTCATTGCTTCAACTTTTACTTGATTTTCAGTATATCCTAAAGCAACTTCTTCCATGTTAGTAATTCTAACAGCTGGATCTTGCGCTGGCATTTCTTGTAGAGGGATAGTCGCTCTTTCTTTAATAGTTATTTCGTTATCATTAAATTTAGCAAGAATTTCTTTTGCTTGCATATCTAATTCTTCTTTACTAATATGCATTCTTAAGCTTCCCCTTCTTTAATATCTAAACCAATATGGCATCTATGATGATTTTCTTTTTCTTGAGGTTTGTAAGTACCTAATCTCATCAACATATTATCCCAATCAACTTTATGTCCATCAAATTCAGGACCATCTACACAAACAAATTTTGTTTCACCACCGATACTTACTCTACATCCGCCACACATACCTGTTCCATCAATCATAATAGTATTTAAAGATACAATAGTATGAACATTATATGGTTTAGTTGTTAAAGCACAGAATTTCATCATAATAGGAGGACCGATTGCAACAACTAAATCAGGTTTCCAGTTTTCACATAATTCTTTTAATGGTTCTGTTACTAAAGCTTTTTTACCTTCTGAACCATCATCAGTTGTTAAAATTAATTCATCAGCAATTGCACTCATTTCTTCTTTCATAACAAAAAGATCTTTTGTTCGTGCACCCATGATAATTTTAACTTCATTACCTAATTCTTTTAATGCTTTTGCAATTGGATGTAATGGAGCAGTACCGATACCACCACCAACACAAACAACTTTTCCATATTTACCAATTTTTGTTGGAGTTCCCAATGGGCCTAGTAAATTCTCAATATACTCACCTTCATTTAACATAGCTAAATGGTGAGTAGATTCTCCAACAGCTTGGAAAATTAACGTAATAGTTCCTTTCTCCGCATCTGCATCTGCAATAGTAAGAGGAATTCTTTCATTATAGTCTCCACCTAGCTGTAGAATAATGAATTGTCCTGGTTTTCGAGCTTCAGCAATTCGGGGAGCGTGAACAATCATCTTAAAGACTTCTGCAGATAATTTTTCCTTATAAAGTATTTCATTCATTTTTTTAACTCCTGTTCGCAGACATAATACACATAATAGAAATTTTAATAAATACTTAATTATCGATTTTTCCCTTTTTTTATGTACTCTAGAATATTATATGCTTTTTATGATAATTTATATATGGAGGAAAAATATGGTAATAAGAAACGAAAACCAAAAAACCGATGTAAAAGTCAAAATGAGAGGAGGGGACGGTCAAGTTGTATTAAAAAACATTATTGAAGGAAATGAACTTAGTCATAGTCGCCTTTTTTCAAAAATAACCTTAAAGAAAGGTTGTTCTATTGGGACCCATACACACCTTCAAGAAACTGAATACTACTATATTTTAGAGGGAGAAGGCGTTGTAACTGAAAATTCAGTAACAACAACTGTAAAACCTGGTGATGTAGTAGTTACAGGAGATCAACAATCCCATTCAATCATTAATAATGGCGATGAAGATTTAGTTTTCATAGCTCTTATCTTATTAAATGATTAAACTTGAGCTGGAAGGTTCCTTTGGGAACCATCCGCTCACGGCTTAGTCTTCTAAAAAAACAACAATTTCAAATAAAATCCACTTTACTACATTAATATACCATATAGTCATATTAATAGAGTTTAAAACATTATAACAAAACTAAAAAAAATAAGATATTTTTTAACAAAGAAAATGGCCGGCAATTTACACTGCCAGCCAAAACCACATCAATTTATTTTTACTATTGGGTTAAAATCTCAATTGTTTTTGGAGCCAATTTTTTAGATTTTGGTAATTTAATATTTAAAATACCATTATTAAATGTTGCACTAATTGCTTGTTCATC
Organism: Sphaerochaetaceae bacterium; assembly: GCA_963678415.1. Taxonomy (GTDB): domain Bacteria; phylum Spirochaetota; class Spirochaetia; order Sphaerochaetales; family Sphaerochaetaceae; genus Pleomorphochaeta. The sequence goes on from OY782833.1 coordinate 1,703,886, forward strand.
GACATCCTTTGGTAAAGAAAATGTTCTTTTGAATTTCTTCTTAGCATTAGTTTCTTTAACCAAATAATTTACACTCTCAGCTTCTTTATCTAAGGCTTTATTATATTCTTCACTTGTAGATAATGTTAAAGCATTATTATCGATCTTTACATCTACATCGTCATTTTTGTAACCAGGCAATTCTACATCAATGTAGTAGCCATCTTCCATCTCATAAACATCTACAGGTGGAACCCTTAGAGATGCATTATTAAAAGCATCAAAGAAATCATCAAATAGTGAATTAAAGTTTGTATACATATTATTTGTCCTCCTTGACATATATTATTTATCATTTATTTTTTATACAAATAATATTGCAACAAGCGTGCCAAAAAATCATAAAAAACAAATATATAATTTTAATTACTTACACATAAAGGAATTAAATAAATACACCGCTTTAAAAGCAACAATTTAGAATTACTTGAATATAAACAATATGGGTCATATCGAATAATCAAGGTAAAGCACATAATAAAACAGTGTCAAAATGACACAATAATAATTTTAGACATATTTTTTTTGAGCAATTTAGACACTAAAAAATATAATCACTAATAAGATATGATACTATTTAGTTTTTCCATATTATTAATTATTATTTTTCGCTTATCAAAAGTTAAGATTCTTTCTCTTTCAAGACTTTTTAACTCTCTGGATAATGAAGTTCTAGAAACATTTAAAAACTCAGCCCAATCTTTTTTTGAAAAAGGTAATTCTACTATATTTGAAGAAGTTTTAATTTTCTCATCAAATTGTAAAGCATGTATTAAATATCCTGCTATTTTTTCTTTAATAGAATTTAAAGATAAAAGACCTATCTTATATTCAAACATTAATGAGTAATTGCTTAATATTTCTATAAAATTATACATAAGCTTACGATCGATTAAAAAAAGCTTTAACAAGTCTAATTTAGGTATATATAGAATCTTTGAAGCTTTGCAAGAAATTACAATATTAGTAGAATATTCATATTTTGAAAAAATTGAATTGGCTCCAATTAAATCACCAACCTGTCTTCTTTCTATAATAATCATCTTTCCAGTTGGAAAAACTTTTTCTATATTTACGGATCCTAATAAAATAATACCTAAGGTATCTGCCTTATTTGTAGGAGATAATATTATATCCTTGTCTTCATAGTCTTTTATCTTATAATTAATTTTCAAAAGTATACTTTCTATCTCTTTTTCATCTTTTTCTGAAAAAACTTTACACTTTTTTAATATATTTATTAACTCTTTCAATTTGGCATACTCCCATAAAAAAATAAGAAAACGTATCTACAGATACTAATTATATAAAATAATTGTGCTATAAAGCATTCAAAATGTAAATATTACAAATTAGTAAATTGATTATTATCTATTTATTAATTGTGGAGGAAAAAATGTATAGCATAGGCATAGATATCGGGTATTCAGCAGTAAAAACAATACTAATAAATGAAGAGAATTCTATTATATTTAGTAAATATAAAATGCACAAAGGCAAAATTAAAGAAACTCTACTAAATATCATCAAAGAAATCACATCATTATATAATACAAAAGATATAGAATTTGGTGCTGTCACAGGAAGTGGAAGCAGATACTTAGAAAAAGAAAATTTTATAGAATATATAAATGATGTAACAGCCGTAGTTGAAGGGGCAAGCCTTCAAAAACAAAAAATAGGATCCATTATTGATATAGGTGGAGAAAGCGCAAAATTTATCTCAGGTATAAATTTCAAAGGAAAAGCAAATATTGAAATATCAATGAATTCAAACTGTTCTTCTGGAACTGGATCTTTTTTAGAAGAACAAATGTCTAGATTAAATCTAGATATATCTGATTATTCCCAACTGATAAAAAAAGCAAAAACTATACCTAGAATTGCAGGAAGATGTAGTGTTTTTGCAAAAACTGATATTACTCATCATCAACAAGAAGGTGTTGCAGTCGAAGATATTTTACTCGGTCTAGCATATTCTCTTATTAGAAACTTTAAAGGAACAGTAATCAAAAAAAATCCAATAACAAAACCAATTCTATTCACAGGAGGAGTGGCTTTTAACCAAGGAATAATAAATGCAATAAAGGATATTCTAAACTTAAAAGAAGGAGAATTAATATTACCTTCAAATCTAGGTTGTTCTGGTGCCTTAGGCACAGCACTGATAGCAAAGAAAAAGAAACTATCAATAGATATTACTCAAATAATTAATATAACAAAAACAGCAACACCCCCTATTCTTGAATCGACACTTCCTCAGTTAAAACCTTTTGGTAATGGCGATAGTCTAAACAAGCATATTTGCAAAAAAATTGATAAAACAAAAATAACAGATTGCTATCTTGGTATTGATATAGGTTCTACAAGTACAAATCTAGTCTTGATAAATAAAAATGAGGAAATTATTGATTATCAATACTTAAGAACTTTAGGAAAGCCCTTAAATGCGGTAATTAAAGGGTTAAATGACATAAAAGATAAATATGAAAACTCTCTAAATATAATTGGAGTCGGAACTACCGGATCTGGAAGATACATGATTGGAGAAGAAATCGGAGCTGATGTTATAAAAGATGAGATTACTTCTCAAGCTCGAGCTGCAGTCAAAATAGATAAAAATGTAGATACAATTTTTGAAATTGGCGGCCAAGATTCAAAATTTATCAGTATACAAAATGGCTCAGTTGTTGATTTTCAAATGAATAAAATCTGTGCAGCAGGAACAGGGTCTTTTATTGAAGAACAAGCAAAGAAATTCAATATTCCAATTAACAATTTTGGAGAAATTGCTCTTAATAGCAAAAACCCAATTAACCTAGGAGAACGGTGCACCGTATTTATTGAAAGTTCTATTGCAGCTTGTTTGTCCAGTGGCGCACAATTAAATAATATTGTATCAGGATTATGCTACTCCATTGTTAAAAATTATATAGATAGAGTTGTTGGTCAAAAAAAAATTGGTAACAAAATTTTTTTCCAAGGTGGTGTAGCCTATAATCAAGGAGTTATAAATGCTTTTAGAGAAATTACAAAAAAAGAAATTATTGTTCCAAAATTTTTTAGTGTCACAGGAGCCTATGGGGTAGCTATTTTAGCAAAAGAGGAAATTAAGACTAAATCTAAATTTAAAGGTTTAGAAATTAATAAAACACTTATAGAAATTAACTATATTAAAAATAAGAAAGGACAAAATGAAAGCCAATTTGATCAAGATGTTAAGACTTTAATCTTTTCTGATTATAATCCTAATAACAATGATCCTAAAAAAAAGACTGTCGGAATACCAAGAGCTTTATTTACTTATGGAATGTTCTCAATGTTTAATACTTTTTTCCAAGAATTAGGCTTAAATGTAATACTATCTGATCCAACAAATGAAAAAACAATAGCATTAGGACAACAATATGCTATGGAAGAAACTTGTTATCCTATAAAACTAATAACAGGACATGTAGCTCAATTAATGCAAAAAAAAGTAGATTATATTTTCTTCCCTGATTTAGTTACAATAGATCATCCTGGTTCAGGAACTAGAAAAAATTATGGATGTGCTTTTATGAAATTAGCTTTTAAAGTAATGAACAGAGCTATGGATTTAGATAAAAAAGGAATTCAATTATTATCACCAACTATGGCAGTTCATTTAGGCCCAAACAAAATGATGGAAAGTTTCTTTAAAATAGGATTACAAATAAACAAAAGCAAAATAGAAATCCATCAAGCTTTACAAAAAGGAATGAAAGCTGCAGAAAATTTTGAAAAAATAATTGAAAATCATAGCAAAAAGTTAATGAAGAGCTTAAAACCAAATGAAAAGGCTTTTGTAATTATTTCCAAGATTTATGGAGTTGCAGATCCTATGTTAAACATGAACATTCCTGACAAACTTATTAATATGGGGTACAAAGTTTTTCCTTTCTATGATTTACCAGAAGGAGATATATCAAAAGAACATCCAAACATGTATTGGCCATTCGGACAACATATACTTGAACCATCATTACTTGCTGAAAAACACCCTAATCTTTATCCTATTTTATTAACACATCATGGATGTGGTCCTGATTCTGTATTATCACATTTCTTTAAAGAAGGTATGAAAAATAAACCATATTTACATATAGAAATTGATGAACATTCATCTGATGTAGGAATTATTACTAGAGTTGAAGCTTTTATAAATAGCATAAAAAATATAAAAATTGAAAATGCTGAAAATATAAATTATTATCTAAAAAAAATTGAACATAAAGCTACCTATATAAATACCAAAATTGATGATATTGATAATAATAAAAAAATATTTATACCTAATATATATCCATACTCAAAATTAATTGAACCTATCTTATCAAACAAGGGATATGATATTAAAATTATAGATTCAACTTCAACTGAATCAATTGAAATTGGTAGAAAATATACAATGACTGAAGAGTATTTTTCTTTAACAGCACTACTTGGTAATGTTTTTAATTCTTTTAATAAGTTGAAAGAAAAAGATTATAAAAACACTTCCTTATTTGTTTTACAAAATGAAGGCGCTGAAACTAATGGGCAATATAGTAGATTATTAAGAACAAAATTAGATGAAGAAGGATTTAAAAACATAGAAATAATATCACCGTATTTAGAAGATATTTTATTTGTTAATACTCATTTTTTCAATAAACTATCTTTATGCATTTTGGCTGGGGACTTAATTTTATGTGCTCCAAGAGAATCTAGAAACTCATACTTAAATATCATATTAGAATTCTTAAATAATAATTTATTAAGTATTGAACATTTAAAGACAATAGCTGAATCAATAAAAAATGAATTAGAGCAAAAAACTTACAAGAAAAATATTTTAGTTATTGGGGAAGTCCCCATTTTATTTGATGATATATTAAATAATAATACCTTTAAAATTCTAGAAGAAAAAAATTATAAAATAGTTTACAGTCCTTTAAGTGAAATATTATTAATGTTTTGGAAAGATTATGTAAATCAGAACATAAATAAAAATAATTCAAAATTAAATCACAGTCTTAAAGAATTTGAATCATATATCAATATTCTTTCTTCTAGTTTAAGTCTTTGGAGTCCTTTCGAAAAAAATATAAAGACTTTAATAAAAAAAGCAGATAATACAATCGGATACTTTTCAGGATCAAATGGCAGATATCGTCAAGCTAAACAATTAACTGATTCAAAAATAATTGATGGAATAATTACAGCAACCTCAATGTATGAAAACACAGCAATTGTACTTAGTATGCTTCAAAAAAGCTTCAAAGATAAAGCATCAAAACCTATTCTAAATCTTACTTTTGATGGCAACAAAAATGAAAATGATCAAATGAAAGTTGATGCTTTTATATACTATTTATAAAGGAGAATCAGATGAATAAAGAAATTTTATGTAAAAACGAACACAATTGCCATAAAAATCACAAGAAATATGGACCAAGTAGTTTTGCAATGCATAACTATAAAAACATATTTAATAAATTAAATATAAAGGAAAACGAAATTTTTTTAGATTTAGGTTGTGGTGCTGGTGATTACTCAATATATGCTAGCAATTTATTAAAAGATAAAGGGAAAATTTATTCAATAGATAATAATCAATCAATTATAAATAATTTTTCAAATAGAATTAAAGAGCAGAAAATTAATAATATTGAAATTATTAACTCCGACATAAAGCAAAAAATTGATTTAGCTGATAATACTATTGATATTTGTTTAGTTGCAACGGTTTTACACTCAACCAATTATGAAAAGTTCAAAAATAAAATTTTTTCAGAAATAGTTAGAGTAATGAAAAATAACGGTAGACTAGCAATAATTGAATGCAAAAAAAAGAATACAAATTTTGGACCACCAATAGAAAATAGAATTTCAGAAAATAATCTTATAAAAGATCTTGAAAATTTTGGTTTCATAAAAATTGACTATTTAGATTTAGAAACAAATTATTTTATCCTTTTCAAACTTAATAAAAATTTATAATACAAAAAAAGAGCTGGATACTAGTCCAGCTCTTAGGGGGAGTTATATATAATTTTTAATTAGCTGTTAATAGCTACATTAATCTTTTTTGGTACAACTTCTTCTTTTTTAGGAAGAGTGATATGTAAAATACCATCTTTAAAAGTTGCTGCAATCTTTTCTTCTTCAATATCAGAACCTATTGATAACGTTCTTTCAAATTCCTTGCATACTCTTTCACGAATAATATATCTCTTATTATCGCTATTGCAATTTTCATATTTACTAGAAATTCTTAAAACATGTTTCTCTAGTTTTATATCCATATCATCTAATTTGAACCCAGGAAGTTCAACTTCAACTAAATAACTATCTTTTGTTTCAATTATATCCAAAGGAGGATATTTACTTTGCATATTTGACCAGTTAGTCCATGCACCATTTAAAATTGGGTTTGTATCATTTAAATAAAATCTCATTATTTCGCCTCCAATAATTATTCTATCTTTATCTTTTCTATTTATTTATGTTCATTAATATCTAAGCAATTTCCGTGCCAAAATTCAAATCAAATAAGTTAAATACTTATTAAACAAAGAATTATTTTAATTAATTAAAAAATAGAAAATATTCCTTACTTAATTTATATTATTTTTAGTATTAAAAAACTCTTAAATTGAATCATTTTGACACAGATTAAAAAATACTCGCTTTTTTTAGGTAATTTCGACACAAATCAGAATAAAAATTTAATAAATAATGGCAAAACGAAACTATAACAGTATTTTTTTAGGATTTTGAAATTTTTCTTTTATTTTTTTTCTGTATTATTTATCTTAATTTATTATTTTTCACAAAGTCCTTGACATTTATTATAAAACACTGTAGTTTCTCTATAGTTATTCGTCGCGAGGTGGAGAAGCAGGTATCTCGACGGGCTCATAACCCGTAGGTCGCAAGTTCGAGTCTTGCCCTCGCTATAAAAATGATGAATTATAGGACTAGTAAGTATACAAAGGTAACTACTAGATCAGCAGTTCCTATACATCGAAGTTTTGGCAACTCGTTTAGCACCATCTGGGTAGCAAGTGGGTTGCCTTCATTTTTTTTATTCTTCTTTATTATTTTTCTATAAAAAAATTAATTTAATCAAAATAAAAGATTTACAACTCAAAATATATTTTTTACAATTAGATTCCATGATGAAAAAAGGTTTTGATAATCAAAGATATTTAGAAAAGCAAACAGAAGCTATTCTAGATAGAATGAAAAAGTTTCATGGCAAGCTTTATTTAGAATGTGGCGGAAAACTCATGTATGACTATCATGCATCAAGAGTTCTTCCTGGATTTAATCCGAATGTAAAAATTGAAGTCTTCAAAAAATTAAAAGACAAGATTGATGTTATTATCTGTATTTACGCTGGGGATATTGAAAGAAAAAAAATTCGTGGCGATTTTGGTATAACTTATGATGTTGATACTTTAAAAATGATTGATGATTTCAGCGAATATGGATTAAGAGTTAAAGCTGTAGTAATTACTAGATATGAAGAACAACCAGCTGCTACCCAATTTAAACAGTTGTTAGAAAGAAGAGGAATTGCTGTTTATACTCATAAAAAGACAAAAGGATACCCTACTCAAACTGATTTAATTGTAAGTGAAGAAGGTTATGGTGCAAACTCTTACATAGAAACAGATAGAGATATAGTTATTGTAACAGCTCCTGGACCTGGAAGTGGAAAATTAGCAACATGTCTTTCTCAATTATATCATGATTATAAAAAAGGACTTCAATCTGGATATGCAAAATTCGAAACTTTCCCTGTATGGGATTTGCCTCTAAACCATTTGACTAATGTAGCTTATGAAGCGGCAACTGCAGATTTAGGGGATATTAATAGGGTTGATCATTTCCACCTTGAGGCTTATGGAGAAACAGCTATTAACTATAATAGAGATTTAGATGCTTTCCCTCTCTTAAAGAGAATTGTTGAAAAGATTATAGGTGCTCAATCTTTTTATAAATCTCCAACAGATATGGGTGTAAATAGAATCTCTCAAGGAATTGTTGATAATCAAATCTGTGAAGAAGCTTCAAAGCAAGAAATAATTAGAAGATATTTTAGGACCTCTTGTGAATATGCAATGGGTTTTGGAACTCAAGAAGCAGTTGATAAAATTATTTTACTTTTAGAAGACTATAATATTAAAACAACAGATAGAATTGTTGTTAATTTTTCAGAAAAAATGAGACAAAAAGGGATTGAGCAAAAGAAAGGAAATAATGGTATAGTTGTTGCTTCTGCACTAGAATTACCTACGTCTGAAGTCGTTTACGGACTCAATTCTCCTTTACTTCACTCTTCTTCTGCTTTGATTTTAAATGCAATTAAAACATTAGCAAAAATTCCTGATGAAATTGATTTAATTCCTAAATCAATTGTCTCATCTATTACTAAAATGAAACAAGAATTACTTGGAAATAAAAATATCAGTTTAGATGTTGATGAAGTATTAATTGCTTTAGCCGTATCTGCTGCAACAAACCCCGCTGCAGAGGCAGGAATGAATCAATTAAAAAATCTTAAAGGGACTGATGCCCATCTAACACACATCCCAACAAATGGAGATGAAGCAGGATTAAGAAAGCTAGGAATAAATGTTACTAGCGCACCAAAATATGCATCTAAACAATTATTCAATAACTAAAAAATTAAGGGCTAAATTTTAGCCCTTATATTTTCATGAAATATTTTTATTTACTGTAAACTTTCTAACTTCAGAAATTAATTTATTCATTTCTATTGGTTTAGCTATATGTGAATTCATGCCACATGATAAGCATTTTCTAACATCTTCTACAAAAGCATTTGCAGTCATCGCAATAATGGGAATAGATTTTGCATCAGATCGATCTAAATTTCTAATAACTTTAACAGCTTCATAACCATCGACTTTTGGCATTTGAATATCCATAAAGATTATATCGTAATAATTAATAGAAGATCTTTTAAACAAATCAATACCTTCTTGACCATCTTTTGCATTAATTACTTTTGCACCCACATTAACCAACATTTTTTTTGCAACTAATGCATTTATTGGATGATCTTCAACTAAAAGAACTTTTAAATTTTCTAAAACATTACTTGAATATTTTTGTTGTTGTAAATTTTCGCTTTCTATAATTTTCTTTTCAAATCTAATAATTGGAAGTTCAACATTAAATGTAGTTCCAACTTTTAATTTACTCTCAACAGTAATTTTACCACCAATGGAATCAACTAAACCTTTAGTAATTGATAAACCTAAACCTGTTCCCTCTATTCCCCCTTTAGCAGCATTTCCTGTTCTGTAAAAAGACTCAAATATTTTAGAAAGGTTTTCTTCATCTATGCCTTGTCCTGAATCTTTAACAGAAATAGTTAAAACATTATTATCAAAAACATCAATTTTATGATCAGTAATATCAATAAAAACAAATCCATTATTCGGAGTAAATTTAATTGCATTATTTACAATATTTTCTATAATCCTATTAATTGATAAGGCATCTCCTAAGAAACAAGGATTATTAACTCTATTCTTTAAAACTAAATTAATATCTTTTTTTTCAGCAATTGGCTTAATTCTTTCCATAAGTTTTATAATTAAATTATCAAAATTTAAAGGCTCATTTTTTATCTTATGTTTGCCACTTTCTATCGCACTCATTTCTAAGATTTCATTAATTAATGATAATAAATGAAGTGAAGAATCCTTTATAACTCTAAAACTTTGTGCGATTTGCTTTTCATCTTTTAAATCTGATAGTGCAATATTTGTCATACCTATTATTGCATTTATAGGTGTTCTAATATCATGACTCATAGCTGATAAGAAAGTACTTTTAGCTTTATTTGCTTGATTTGCTAAATCAAGAGCATTAGTTAATGCATCGGCTTTCTTTTTATCGGCATGAGTTAATGCAGTAATATCTGAACAAGCTATAATAATGGATTCATCAATATCATCTAATTTATATAGATTATATTTCTTTCTAACATTCTTACCATTTTCTTCATACTCAATATAATTTTCATATAAATTTCTATTTATTAAGTTTGATCTTAAAGCATTTATATATTCTTCTTCAGAAGGAATTCTTAAATTACCTCTATCAAACATAAAGGAAATTAACTCATTTAAATTATAAGTATATCGATTTTTCCCTTTTTGAGGTGCATATTTTGGATTTGCAACCATATTACATTGTTTTGAATTCAAATTTATACGAACTATAAAATCAAAATGGTTATTTACAACATAATCTAGAATTTGATTTACATGTATATCGTCAGTTGCATCTTTAATATTATGGAATGCTAAAATATCATTATTAATTGGATTTTTTAATAAAGAAAAAGATTTTTTTACCCAAAGTCTTTTACCATTAAATAAATAACTTACTAAATAATTATAACTAGTTTTTCCTTCTCTATAGCAATTTAAAAGATAATCAACATTCATATATGTATCATCATTTTTCTTATTATAGTTACCAATTCTACATTCTTTAGAAAAATTATATAATTGTTCAGCATTTTTAAATTGACTATAGTTGATATCCCCTCTAGAAGAAATAATTTTTTCAATTGAATTATGAGTTAAGTTTATAATAAAGGAAACAAGATTTACCGAAGCTTCATATTCAAATTGTTCTGATAAGTTAATAAATTTCTTCATAGAAACCATATCTTCAGATATATTTTGAATTGTAATTAAAATTTTAATTGGTTCATCTTTTTCATTTATTAAATTATTTATTAATTTACACCATTTATATGGACCATCTTTTTTTAATCTCATTCGTACACAAAAGATTCTATTTGGAGAGCCTACAATTATTTTATTTATTTCATTAAAAAAGATATTTCTATCTTGAGGGTGAATAAAAGAAGTTTTTTTCATAACTGAATCAAAATTGACAATCAAGTTTGATTTTAATTCAAAACTTTTTTTAAAATGATTATCAACAATGAGAGAATCTTTTTCAACAATATAAGTCCAACAAATAGCATTCAAACTTCTAATAGATAAATCTAATCTTTTTGTATTTTCTGACATTGATTTTAAGATTCTTCTATTTGCTGTTAAATCAGTTATAATTTTTATTCTTACATAACCGCCTAACCACTCTACAATTTTTTCTTTAATTTCATAATACAAGCCAGAGGCAACTTTCTTTTCAAAAACCATCTCTTTAATTTCATTATCAAAATTATAATTATCAATCAGTTCTTCATTATTAACAATGAATGATTTCAAATCAGGATTTTTATCTAGAACATGCTTTGCAGTATTATTAATAAATATTATCTCATTAGATTTATCTTGAATTACAACAATTCCAAGACTCATATAATTCAATACATCCTTATGTAATTTTACTTCATAATTTTTACCTAAAATTAAGACATTTAAAATTTTATTACCTTTATAATCATTCACTGTCTTAAAGGTTAAATAAATAGCATTAATATCACCCTTTTTATTAATTATTTCTAAAGTAGTTGAATATGGTCTATCTAATGAGCTAGCTTTATGTACTTCCTCATTAATATATTTTCTTTTATTTTTAGGAAATATGTCTAGAATTCTCGAATAAAATATTTCGGAAAATTCATTATTAGTATAACCAAAAAAAGCTGGTAATTTATATGAAAAAGATAAAGGATAAATTTTTGAGCCATCTATCTTAAAACTGCAATAGCCCCCATCAATAGAATTAATTAAATTCTCTCTTTCTATATCTACTTTTTCATTAATTTCAAAAATGTCATATAATTCATTATTGATTGTATCTACTTGTTTATCTGCAGAAATTTCTTGAAGCCTTTCAATATATATTTTAACAATTTCTATTTTATTATTTTTTGTTTTGCAAGTAATATTTATTGGAATTTTATAAAGATTTCTCAAATATAATTCTATAGAAACAACTCCACAATATTCATCAATTTTAAAAGCTTTGACATTTAATACTTGATACCCATTAAATTTTTTCTCATTAAACAAATACTCTAAAATTACATCTGAATTTTCAATTGTCATTCCACTTTCTTCATCAGATAATAAACACCCCTTTGATAGATACTTATTATTTTTACTAATATCTTTTAGAATAAAACAATTACTAATAAATTCAATGCATATTGATTTTAAAGCTTCAACCCCTATAACCTTTTGCATTTTTTTCCCCAAATATACTAACTAAGTCTTTCCCTATATGGAAAATAGTATAACCTTTTATATTTAAGAATGCAAATTAATATCTAACATTTTATTCAATTGTTATAATTGTTATATTATTTAAAAAAAAATCAAAATATTATAACTTTATGCCCCTTATTTTAGCTAAATATCTTTGCTATAATAATTTAAAAAAGAGGATTATATGAAACAAAAATTATTAAAAGAGGAACTATTAAACTTTTCAAATAAAAATAATTCTAAGTTCGCAAATAAACTAAAAATAAATGATGAATATGCAATATTAGGATTAAAAACACAAATCATAAAGAACATTGCAAAAAATATTTATGTTAATGAAAAAGAAAACCATGTTAAAGATTTTTTATCCTATAAAGAACCTTTATTCTATGAGGAAGTTAGTACAACTTATTTCTATTTTTCTCTCTTAGCAAAAGATTTAGATTTTGATACCTTTATAAAGATGTTAAATGATTTATTAAAATATAATAATAGCTGGGCTACAAATGATACTTTAGCTTTAGCTATAAAGCCAAATAAAAAAATCATAGATTTATATTTTAACTATTTGAAAGAAAAAATTACTTCCTCTAATCCTTGGGATATTCGTTTTGCCACAGTTAGTTTAATGAAAAGTTATCTAGAAGATAATTACATAGATCAGACCTTAGAGATATTAAGTAAAGTTAATAATCAAGAATATTATGTTGAAATGGCTTTAGGTTGGGCTTTTGCAACAGCCTTAGCTAAACAAAGAGATAAAACATATCCTTATTTATTTGAGAAAAAGATAAATCCTCGTGTAAATAAAAAAGCAATTCAAAAATCCATAGAAAGTCTAAGGATTTCTGAATCTGATAAAATCAAGCTAAAACAACTCAGAGAAGAAGTAAAACTTCTAATCTAATAAAGTAATTAGAGCTTTAAGATTTTCAAGTATAAAGGTAGGTTTATATTCCTTTGGTAAAGCACTATTATCTATATTTAACCAAGCAGAATCAATATTTGAGTTCATAGCTCCGAGAATATCACTTTCTAAGCGATCTCCTATAACCAAACATTCCTCTTTTTTTGCTTTAATTGAGGATAATACTTTATCAAAATATTCAATATCTGGTTTTTGACAACCCATTTCTCCACTAACAAAAACATTGGAAAAATATTTTTCAATATCTGTAGCTCTTAATCTACCGTACTGAGCTTCAACCAAACCATTTGTAATCATTTCTAGTTTAAAACCTTTTTCTTTTAATTTGGCTAAAACATAATGAGTATCTTCAATCAAATGTGTTTGACTGGATAATATAGCTGTAAAATCTTTCTCCATATTTATAGGATCAATATTTAAATTATAATACTTTATAAAGTTCTCAAATCTTAAAATTCTAAGTCTGTCTTGAGAGAGTGTTCCCTCTTCATATGCTTTCCAACAAGCTTTGTTGATTTCATGATAATTTTTCATTAAATCAGGATAGACTTCAAAATTATATTTTTCACCTAACTTATGAAAAGTATCATACTCACCTTGTGTAAAATCAAATAAAGTGTTATCAGCATCAAATAATAAATGTTTATATTTCATAAATTTAATGTATAATAAAAACGTAGATTTGTAAAAGCCCGGGTTTTTATTTAAGCAAATTTACTATTGGGTGACTTAATCACAAACAAAAAAAGATTATATTGCTATATTATGGGTATAAAATAAATTAAATAATAAAAATAATATTTGCAATAAAATATGTAGGAGAGAAAAATGATCAGACACACTACAAGTGAAACTTTCGAAAAAGATGTATTACAATCAGATGTTCCTGTATTAGTAGACTTTTGGGCAGCATGGTGTGGCCCTTGTAGAATGCAAGGTTCTATCTTAGAAGATTTCCAAAACAAAATCAGCGAAAAAGAAGCTAGAATTTGCAAAGTAAATGTAGATGAACATCCTGCTTTAGCACAACAATTTGGAGTAATGAGTATTCCTACTCTAATTGTATTTGAAAACGGTAAAATCAAAAGCCAAGTTGCTGGTGTAAACCAAGAACCTGGATTAAGAAGGATGTTAGGCCTCTAGGCTGATAAATCATACAAGGCAGAGTAATCAATTATGGACACCCTCCCTCTGCCTTGAATTATCCAACCTTCATTTTGAAAATATTTTAACATTCTAGAGATAACTTCTCTAGCAGTACCCAAATCCCGGGCAATTTCATCGTGTGTTATTGATAAATCATCACACTGTGTTATTGCTCTTTGTTCAATTAGATATGAAGCTACTCTTCTATCCATGCTGCTAAATGCGACTTGTTCTAAAGTCCACATAACATCAGATAATCTTGCAGCCATAACAGAATTTGTAAAAGTTGTTACTTCAGGGTATTTATCTTCTAAACTATGATACATACTACTATTTATAGTAACTAAAGTAGTTTCAACTTCAGCTTTAACATGGACTTCAAAACTTATATTTCTAATTCCACAACTACCAGATAAAACACAAACTTCCCCTTCTAACAAACGATATAAGGTGATTTCTTTTCCACTTTCATTAACTATATATACTCTTAATCTTCCAGAAAGAACACATAAGATACCAGAACATCTAGGTAACATTGTGCCTTTCTCAAAAGTTTTTGAAGATACTCTATCTAGGACTAGTTTATCACTAGTTCTTAATTTATTATAAAAAGGTAAAATTTTCGATAATTTAGATTCCATACTATTATAATAATTTGAACTAAATAAAAAGGAAAGGGAATTATAATTTTTTTAATAAATTTGAGGTAAAAGATATATGAAAAACTGTAAAGGTGCAGCAATTTTAATTTATAGAATCAATAATAATAAAATTGAAGTACTATTAGGGAAAAGAAAATACTTTCCAAATATAGGATATTGGGGAATCCCTGGTGGAAAAATGGAAGAAAAAGATAATAATGACTTTGAAAAAACTGCAATCAGAGAATGTGAAGAAGAAACTGGAATAAAAGTTAATTCAAAATTAATTATCTTAGATGAGATTCGAGATAATAAATTTATTTGGAATACTTATATGTGTGAAGTCCCTTATTCTATTAACAATATATTTAAAGAAGAAGTCTTAGAATCAGCTTGGTTTGATGTAAATAATCTTCCTATGCCTTTAATTGATCTACTAGAAGACCAAATAAGTAGAGCAGTAAAAAAAATTTCATAAAAAGCTTGACAACTTGTTTCTGTTTATAGTAACATTCGTGTAACAATTAAGTTTCTACAAACAGAAACATATAGGAGCAATAATAATGACTAATTTAATTACTAAAGGTATTAATACAGAAAATCAACCTAACAATGATGGGTTTTTTGGTGAATATGGTGGTTCTTTTATCCCTGAAGACTTACAAAAAGTAATGGATAATGTTACTCAACAGTATAAAAAAGCTATTGAAGACCCTTCTTTTTTAGAAGAATATGAATATCTTTTAAAACATTATGTTGGTCGTCCATCTCCAATCTATCATGCAAAAAGATTAAGTGAAGCAATTGGTGGAGCTCAAATTTATTTAAAAAGAGAAGATTTAAACCATACTGGTGCTCATAAAATTAATCACTGTGTAGGTGAGGCTTTACTAGCTAAAAGAATGGGTTATAAAAAAATTATTGCTGAAACAGGCGCTGGACAACATGGAGTTGCTTTAGCAACTGCAGCCGCTTTATTAGGCCTTGAATGTGATATTTATATGGGTGAAATTGATGTAAAAAAAGAAGCTCCAAATGTTACAAGAATGAAAATTCTAGGCGCAAAAGTTGTTTCTGTTACTCAAGGTACTAAAACATTAAAAGATGCAGTTGATGCATGTTTTGAAGCATATCTAAAAGATCCAATTAATCAATTATATTGTATTGGTTCAGTTGTTGGTCCTCATCCTTTCCCAATGATGGTAAGAGACTTCCAATCAGTTGTAGGAAGAGAAGCTAGAGTTCAAATGCTTGAATTAACTGGTAAATTACCTGATGAAGTTATTGCATGTGTTGGTGGTGGATCTAATGCTGCTGGTATTTTTAGTGGGTTCTTAAAAGATGAAGAGGTTAAAATTCATGGAGTTGAACCTGCTGGTAGAGGTATTGATACACCTGATCATGCTGCTTCAATTACTAAAGGAACAAAGGGCATGATTCATGGATTTAAATGTTATGTTCTTCAAGATGAACAAGGTTCCCCTCTTCCTGTTTATTCAATTGCTAGTGGATTAGATTATCCAGGTGTTGGTCCTCAACACTGTTATTTAAAAGATATCAATAGAGTTGAATATCACTATGCTAATGATAGAGAAGCTGTTGAAGCATTCTATGGCTTATCAAGAATGGAAGGTATTATTCCAGCCCTAGAATCATCACATGCAGTAGCATATGCAATAAAAAGAGCAAAAGAATTGGATAAAGATGTTAATTTATTAGTAAATCTTTCTGGTCGTGGAGATAAAGATATTGATTTTGTAATTGAAAATTATCCCCTTGTAGATTATGAACCTAGTAAAGATTTACAAAGTGGTTATGAAAAATTCATGTCTGCTATACATGAGAAATCGGCAAAATAAGAAATAATACTTATGAATTTAATC
This sequence comes from Sphaerochaetaceae bacterium, assembly GCA_963678415.1. Lineage (GTDB taxonomy): Bacteria > Spirochaetota > Spirochaetia > Sphaerochaetales > Sphaerochaetaceae > Pleomorphochaeta. The sequence continues at coordinate 1,720,762 of OY782833.1, forward strand.
CCTATGTTAATTTATTAACGTAGGGATTTTTTTACAGTTTTAGGTTTTGGTCGACTTCTATCCGAATCTAAGACTTTTGCCAAAGGAACAAAACCAAAACCTAATACTTGATAAGTTTCATGAACAAACATAAAAGCATTATCATCTTCCTCATGAACTATCTGGGTTAATTGATTTATTAATTGATTTGGTACTACAGCCATTAAGATTGTTCTATCTTGTTTAGTATATATACCTGTACCGCCCAATAACGTGCCACCACGCTTTAGTTCATCAATAATCCTACGAGATATCGTTTCATGCTTATCACTAACTATATAGGCCGTTTTTGCATATTTATTTCCCATGCTCATTACAACATAGTTAATCATTTGCCCAGAGATATATAATGTACAGATTGCAAATAAGGCTCTTTCTAAGCCAAAAGCTATGCCACCAATTAATACAATAACTCCATCACAAATAAAAATACATGTGCCTAAGTTTAATGGTGTTAATAGATTTAAAATTTGTCCAATAATATCAGTACCACCAGTGTTTGATCCAGCTCTCATTACTAAGCCAATACCACCACCAATTAATACTCCACCAAATATAGCAGAAAGTAGGATATCCATTTTATCACTATAATCTAAAAATCCTTGGTAACTAGTTAATTGTCCAAACAAGGTAACAAATAGAGATAATAAGGACATGCCAATAAAACTCTTTAATCCATAACCTGCACCAAAGATTTTCATTCCGATTAAGAATAATGGGATTGAAATTATTAACATGGTTAAACCTGTATCTAAACCACAAAGATAATAAATAACAGTTGCTAAACCATTAACACCACCTGGGGCAATTTTTGCAGGAGTAATAAAACAAGCAATTCCAAACCCAGAAATCATTGTTCCAAAAATAATTTGGATATAATTACGAACTTTATTTTGCATGACTTTTTTTCTTAATGATATTTTGGCCTATTATCACCTAGAATTAATAAAGATGATGGCTTATCTAAAAATAGATTACAATTTAATTTTCTTCTTAAAACAGTACAAGGTTGTAAAGGAGATAATTGACCATATAAACAAGTTGCAACACCTCTAGCCTTTCTTTGATCAGGACAAGATACAATTATAGTTTTTGCACTTAACAATTTTTTAATTGATAGTGTGATTGCACGAGTAGGCACATCATCCAATTTATTGAACCATTTTTCACCTACTAATTGCTTTCTACTTCTTAAATCTAAATCAACAGCAATATAGGCATCTTTAATTTCAAAATTAGCTGGAGGATCATTATATCCTAAGTGTCCATTTTCACCGATACAAGAAAAAGCAACATCAATATCTAAATCTTGAGCAATTTTATTTGCTTCTTCTACAGATTCCTCTGTTGTACCAAGGGGATAAAAGCATTTAACTTTAGTTTCACCAAGAAGATTTAAGAAGCAAGTTTGTAAGAAATAAGTATTACTTTTAGGTGAGCTTGATTTAATCCCAATAAATTCATCAAATTGTAAAACCTTTACTTTATTCCAAGGAATTTCATCATAACTAGCTAAATTTTTCAAAGTTTCAATTTGACTTGCACCAGATTCTAAAACAATTGTTGCTGAGCCTTTCTCTTCAATTGCTTCAATAATCTTTGAAGCACCAAGCTTTGCTGCTTGAACTCCCAAATCTTTTTTATCTTCACTAATTGTTATACGCATTATTTTTCTCCTTGTGACTAATTTACTGTTTTGCGTAATCTCTAGCAATATTACTATAGCATAAATTCAATTTTTTTTTACTTTTGAACTTTAATTAAACTAAAAAAATATATAAAAGCCCATCTATATTTGACTTATGTCGAAAAATCTGGATAATAGTAAGTAATAAAAAAATTTAATCGAGGTATATATTATGAAAAAAGAAGCAGCAAAAAAAAATAGTTTAGCTCCTAAACCAAACGTTCTAGTATCTTGCAAAGGAAAAGATGGTAGAGAAAATGCTCTAGCAGTTGCATATGCAGGAAACTGTAGTTATGATCCACCAATGTTAATGGTTGGAATTGTTCCAAGTAGATTTTCATATCACTTAATTAAAGAAAGTGGTGTTATGGTTGTTAATATTGTTCCAAAAAGCTATGCAAATGAATATAAGTACTTAGGAACTGTAAGTGGTAGAGATGAAGACAAACTAAAAGATATTAATACCGAACCTGCTGATTTAATAGACTGTCCAATGTTAAGTGATTGCCCAGTTAATGTAGAAGGAACAATTGTAGATTCTATTATGACAGGATCACATGAAATGTTTATTGTTAAAGTTGAAAAGGTACATGCTAAAGAAGAATATTTAAATGAAAGTGGAAATATAGACTTTAGCAAAATCGATTTATTATAATTAATATATTTAAACTAAAATAAGCTACAAAAAGTAGCTTATTTTTTTACATAATAAAGGCTGTCCAAAAAGAACAGCCTTTTATTTTTAATATTAGTTTAACTTATATTAGAATTCCATTGTACATGAAGCTGTAACAGCACCATATGTACCGCCTAATAGGTCATCACCATCAGCCCATTCTAATGTTAAAGTTGCACCATTTACTAAAGTTGTGCTTTCAATAGAAGCACTAGCTGCAACATCACCATTATAAGATACATCAGCAGCTAAAGTATAAGCATCAACAGCATAAGTTGCACCAGCACCTACACTCCAATCGCTTGAAGATAATACATAACCACCCTTAACATAAGCACTTAATTCTTCAGTTAATGTAACATCAACTTGTGCACTTAAATCTTGTTTTTTGATTAAGTCTAAACCTGTTAATGTTAATGATGCAGGAACATCAAAATCATTTAAGTCAGCAACAGCTTTTACGTTAAGCATATTATCATTAACAACATTGAAATCATCAGTTGCATCTGCTGGAGTACCATTATCATTTACTGTTGCACCTAAAGAAGTCTCATCAACATCAAAATCACCATTTGTGTTTGTTGAACCATAATAAGCATCAACAGTTAACAAAGAAACAGCAACGTTAGCAACAACATCAGCATTGTAACCTAAAGCATCTTTACCTGCATCTACAGCTACACTAGCTGAAAGATCGTCTGAAGCATAAGCAACTTTAGCTGAAGCAGCAGCTTCTTTAGTTGTGTCTAATAAACCAGAAATAGCAACTTGAGCTGTTAAACCTTCAGCAACTTCCATTTCAGGAGCTTCATAAGCGACATAAGCTTTTGTAGCAGATAAATCATCGAAAGTACCGGTATAACCAACAGATACGGTACCTAAATCATCTAAAGTTACAGCTACACCAGCTACTGTATCACCATTAACGCTATAGTTATAAGCATCATCGTCATCATCTAAAGCAATTGTGTCAGCAGCATAGTCTACAGGACCATTAGGACCTAAGATACTTACTTTCCAACCATCACCAACGATATTAGCTGAATCAAAAGCAATATTGATATCATCAGCAACAATATCAGTATCAGCACCATCATTAGTTTCATCAATAGTTACAGGGATATTTAAAGATGCGTTAATTTCAGCATAAATATCACCTTCGCCAACCATTTCTGCTGTTGAAGCAGCAATGTCAATTGTTGCATCTAATTCAGTTTTGTTTGCAAATCCAAATGAATTGTTGTCATTAAAATTAATTAAGGTATTTGTTAAAGTTGCAGTTCCAGAAAAACCAGCAAAAACCATACCTGTTCCTAAAAGACCTGTTAATAATAAAGTAGAAACCTTCTTCATACTTCCTCCAAATAGTTTCGGGAGCACGTCAAAAAAACGCACGAAATCCCTTTATTTCCATATATATATTTTGGATTGTAACAAGGCTATTTCTATATGTCAAGAAAAAAAAACACCCTAGGCACAATCAAATACATATATCTTCATACGTTCGAAATAAATATTTTTCAGCATTTTTATGCACTTTTAGTACATTTTTTTATACCGACAGAATATTTATACCAGTTAGTAATATAATATAAAACATACAAGAAAAAGCAACTACTTTTCTTGTATTTTTATACTTTTTTTATACTTTCTATACTATTTTAGTCGCAAAATAACGGCTAAACATCCATTAATTCACTAGAATCTTCATCGAGATTCCAATTAACTATATCAATTATTGAATATCCAAAGTTACATAAAAACTTATTATTTTGATTAATTTCGTCAAATTCTTGTAATTTTTCAGATTTATAAAGTAGAACTTTTTCAAACTTTTCCCTCGCTGATTGTCTTATAAATTTGTCAATTAAGAAGTCTAAAACACCTAATCCCCGATAATTTATATCAACACCATATGAGGTTATTTCAACTAATTCATTATCAATTTTTTCCCACTCAATGTACCCTATAATCTCTTCTTCTAAATTATATGCAACAATATATTTTGGAGAGATTAAAAGCTTTTGTCTTCTTTGAACAATTAAGCTTTCATATTTATTTAGTTCAGATAAGACTTTTGTTTTTAACTCATCAATTTGTTTTTTATCATTTAATGAATATTCTGTAGAAAATCTAAAATCACTAACCAAAAGATCATTTGGCAATTCTTCAATTTCTTCTTCTAAATTAATTAGATTTACATATCCTTCACATTCTTTATACCAATTAGTAACTATAGCTTTCATATAATTAGATTTAAATTCTAACCATTGTCTTTCAATAATTGGGTTTTCTTTTAAGATTTGTTTAAATTTCCTAAAAACTCCTCTTCCATTATGAAAGACATGATTTAAAGTCTTTTTATATACAGGATTCTTTACATCCTTTATAAATTGTTCTCTTATTTTAAAACCTTCAATTGATCCCCAAGGAGGCAAAGCTAAAAACCTATCTTTATTCTTTAATATAGATAATGAAACCAATTTATCTGATTTTTTTGACTCTTTTACGACTACTGGATCTTTTATATCTGAAATTTCTACTACTTCTGCGTTTTCAAGATCCAAATATCCAATAGTATCCTGATTTTCCATAGAGAAAATAATATTTTTTAATAAATAAGAATTTAAAGGTGGTAACTTATAATTGTTTTTTTCCATTGATTATTACTCCTTGTTACATCATACTTTAGAAACAATAATTTGAGAAGATTAATTAATAATATTAAAAAAAAGATAAATTTTTATCCTAAGGGTCTTTTTTTCTTTTTCATATTTGTAGATAATATAAGTAAAGCTTGACAATAAGCTAAAAAATTAAGATATTTTAAACACGATATAAAAAAAATATCAGGAGTAAAATCATGAGTATTATTGAATCAATTGAAGCAAGGGAAATCCTTGATTCACGCGGCAACCCAACAGTAGAGGTTGATGTAATTTTAGAAAGTGGTTTCATGGGTCGTGCAGCAGTACCTTCCGGTGCTTCTACAGGTGTTCATGAAGCAGTTGAACTACGTGATGGCGACAAAAGCCGTTTCTTAGGTAAAGGTGTTTTAAAAGCTGTAGATAATGTTAACAACATTATTGCTCCAGAAATCGAAGGTATGGATGCTCTTAATCAAGTTGCTATCGACAAAGCTATGATTGCTCTTGATGGTACACCAAACAAAGGTAAATTAGGTGCTAACGCAATCTTAGGTGTTTCAATGGCAGTAGCTCGTGCAGCAGCTGATTACTTAGACAGACCTTTATTCGCTTACTTAGGCGCTTATCATGCATGTACATTACCTGTTCCAATGGCAAACATCTTAAACGGTGGTGCTCATAGTGACAACAAAGTTGACTTCCAAGAATTTATGGTAATGCCAATTGGTGCTGATTCAATCAGAAGTGCTGTAAGAATGACAGCTGAAGTATTCCACAACTTAAAGAACGTATTAAAGAGTCGTGGTTACAACACAAGTGTTGGTGATGAAGGTGGTTTCGCACCAGATTTAAAATCAAACGAAGAAGCTTTAGAAGTTATCATGGAAGCTATCAAGAAAGCTGGTTACACAGCTGGTCGTGATGGAGACTTCATGATTGCATTAGACCCTGCTTCATCTGAATTATATAACACAGAAGAAAAAGTTTATGAATTAAGATGGTCAACAGGCGAAAAACTAACAAGTGAACAAATGGTTGATATGTGGGAAGACTGGGCAAACCGTTATCCTATTATTTCAATTGAAGATGGTATGGCTGAAGATGACTGGGAAGGCTGGAAAATGCTAACAGACAGAATTGGTGATAGAGTTCAATTAGTTGGTGACGACTTATTTGTAACTAACACTGAAAGACTACAAACTGGTCTAGAAAAAGGTGTTGCAAACTCAATTCTTATCAAAGTTAACCAAATCGGTACTTTAACAGAAACTTTCGAAGCTATTGATTTAGCAAAACGTAACGGTTACACAGCTATTGTTTCTCACCGTTCAGGTGAAACAGAAGACAGCTTCATTGCTGACTTAGTAGTAGCTTTAGAAACTGGACAGATCAAAACTGGTTCAATGAGCCGTTCTGACAGATTAGCTAAATACAATCAATTAATGAGAACTGAAGACTACTTGGGCGATACAGCTAAATATGCTGGACGTAAAGCATTCCGCGTTCTATAATTAATTATTTTAGAAAAACAATCCTCCATTTGAGAGCTTTCTCATCATGGAGGATTTTTTATATATTGTTTTTGACTTTAATTAAATCGCCAAAGTATAACTCAAGATAGTAACTAATAAATAAGCTGATAATAATACAACACCAACTACTCTATTTAGTTTTTCTTTAGAAAAAGCAATCGCTAATTTACATACTAACAATACAAAAAGCATTGTTGGGAAAAGTAATTTGAAGAAGTTTACATCAACATTTAAGCCACCCTTAGTTACTGAAGCAGCTGCACCTACTACAAATAATACATTTAAAATATCAGCACCTAAAACATTACCAATAGCTAAATCACCATAACCTTTTCTAGTTGCTGTTACAGCAGTAATCAATTCTGGTAAACTTGTTCCAAAAGCAACTAAAGTTGCTGCAATAATTGTTTCAGGAATATGTAATCTTATAGCAGTCTCTTGAACAGTTGGAATTAAAACCTTAGAAGCTAATACTACCAAAGCAATACCAACAAATAATTTTACAAAAATCATCACTGTAGAAGATTGATCAACTTCAATATTCTCTTCATGTTCATCAATAGTTCCTCTTTTTGCTTGTCTGATTGTATTATAAATATATATTACTAAAATAACTAAAAACAACCAGCCTATAAATTGAGGTATGTGACCACCTTTTGTAAAAGAGTTAAAACCATTCCCAAAAACGAATGCTACTAATACTAATAAAGCCCCAGCTGAAAATTGTAACCAACTTTGTCTATTTACTACTTCTTTTTTAAAAGGTAAAGGATTAATTAATGCTGCAACCCCTAAAATTAAACCAGTATCACAAATAATTGATCCGACAGCATTTCCTAATGCTAAATCAGGGAATCCTTGCAAAGCAGAAACAACAGAAACTGTAACTTCTGGAAGGGTTGTTCCTAAGCTTACAATTGTTGCACCAATTAACATTTTTGGAACACCCCAACGATAAGATAAGGAGACTGCTTCATCTACTAATAAATCAGCACCTTTTCCTAAAACTGCTAAAGATACAGCAATAATAGCAAATAAAATAAACATTCCTAAAGGACTTTTAGGAACCATATTAACTACACTTAAAATTAATTCATCAATCATAATAACCAAATAGTAATTTATTAATATAAAAAAGGCTACATTTTTTTAACTTTAATTAATTATTCTTTAATAGCTTATATTCTTCTTCAAAAACACTATTAATAATTGAATTATTAAATCCTTTTTTTATTAACTTATATTTTACAACCTCTTTTTCATTATTTTTACTAATTATATTGTTAAAAGCTTTGAAACAAGCTTCATATTCCATATCACAATTAACAATTTTATCATATATAGAATTTGCTAAAGTTGAAGAAATTCCTTTGTTTTGCAATCTAGTAACTACCAAGAATTTCCCTTCTCCTTTACGATTTCTATTTATAATGAAAGTTTCACAAAATCGCTCTTCACTTAAATAATTTTTATTAACTACATATAAAATTGTATTTTCAATTGCAAACGAAGAAAATTTCCTTTGAACTAGTTTTGCTTTAATTTCCATTTTAGTATGCTCACGCCTAGCTAATAAATCTAAAGCTTTTTTCCTACAAAGAAAAATTTCATTAATTTTTTTTAATTCAATATATAAATCCTCACCAATCTCTTGCCCATCATCATAATAAGGCAAATCAAATTCAAGAATTAAGGATTTTGGTATAAAAAAAGGAGAGTTTCCTTTTGAAAGTACGTTAATACCTTCTGGAAAATCTCTCCTGTTAATTGTCGCAATAAACATATAAATAAAACAAATGTATTAACGTTTGCTGAATTGGAATTTGCGACGTGCACCTTTTTGACCGAATTTCTTTCTTTCGACCATACGTGCATCACGAGTCATATAACCCTTAGCATGTAATGCAGTGCGGTAAGCTTCATCGTTGTCACATAGTGCACGAGCAATACCATGTAAACAAGCACCAGCTTGACCTGAAATACCACCACCTTTACAGTTAATTAAAATATCAAATTTATCAACTGTTTCAGTTGCTTCTAAAGGTTGTTTTAGAAGATTAACTAATAATGGATTTGCAAAATATTCATCTACAGATTTACCATTAACAGTAATTACTCCTTTTCCTTCTCTTAGATAAACACGTGCAACAGAAGTTTTTCTTCTACCTACACCTGCACCAAGGTTTATATTTGTTTTTGCATCTTTCTTAGCCATTTTACACTCCCTTATACTTCAACCGCAATTGGGTTTTGAGCCTTATGAGGATGTTCAGCACCTGCATAGACTTTCATGTTTCTGAAAAGACTGCGTCCTAAAGGTCCTTTTGGAAGCATACCTTTAACTGCGTGTTCCATTGGGAATTCAGGTTTTCTCTTTAACATATCTGCATAACTTGTTGCTCTAAATCCACCTGGGAAGTCAGAGTGTCTGTAATACATTTTATCAGTAAATTTCTTTCCAGACATTGTTGCTTTAGCAGCGTTAATAACAATTACATAATCACCCATATCTTGGTGAGGTACGTATTCAGGTTTATTCTTACCACGAAGAATACGAGCAACTTTAACAGCTACACGACCTAAATCTTTGCCTTCAGCATCAATTACGTACCATTTTTTTTCCATTGTTTGTGGCTTTACAAAAATAGTTTTCATGTTTTAATACCCTATTATTCAAGAGAATATATCTCTTTTTTATTTATTTATTGGTAATTCTACCAATTTTATTAAATGACATATCACAAGCCTTAAAAATTTAAATGAACAAAAATAAAATGTTTTAAGCTTTAATCCCTAAGGAAAGGTCGGGTATAAGGGATTAGAAAGTCCTACCTTTCTACTTAATATTCTACTTTTTCATACTTAAATCACAATCTAAAAATTTGATATCCAATAAATTATTAGTTTATTTTAGCTGAGAACTAAAATATATAACAATTCATTAATAACAAATCTTTTAACAAGACAAACATTATTCACCCTATTTATCTTGCTGCTTGATATATCAATGTCAAAAAACTTCAATTCATCTCGTATAGAAAACTTCTACACGCAACTTTTAAATATTTAGCACAATCTAAGGCTTTTTGTCTAGTATTTAATCGCTTTTTTTGCGCTATTTATTTCTTATATATACATTTATTTAAATAATACCATTATATAAAGGAAAAATTATAATTCATCAAATATTTTTTCTAATTTTGCATACTTACTTATATATTTGGCTTCTTTCCCATTATCATATTTCACGCTTATAATTTCTCTATTATTTTTATTTGTACAGCTAATAACCCAGCCTTTTCCTTTTTCTTCATTAAAAACTCTATCCCCCACTTCAAATAAAGATTTTTCACTCTCTTGAGGCTGAGTCTCTTTTTCAAATTTGAATTTTTTTGGGCTAGAAGAAAATCCTTGATGTATTAAATTTGAAACATCAGGAGTTGAGGATTCCCAGCTACTTGATCTACTCTTATTTATTTTTCTTTTATATGAAAGTGCGCTATCACCAAAAATATCTAACTCTGTATCAAATTTATATGGTTTTTTACCAACAACATTAACAAGATTTTCATCAATTTCATCTAAAAATCTTGAAGGAGTTCTATTAAAATCAACTCGACCCCAAATTCTTCTTGAACTTGCACTAAAAAAACTTAATCTATTTTTTGCTCTAGTTGAAGAAACATAAAAAAGCCTTCTCTCTTCTTCTACATTAGGATCTTCATCAATGCTCATACTACTTGGAAAAAGACCTTCTTCCATACCCACAACATATACATCATCAAATTCAAGTCCTTTAGTATTATGCATAGTAATTAGAACAACACCTTGTTCTTCTTCCTCATTTTGATTATTTCCTAATTTAGTTCTATCAAGACAAACTTCTTCTAAAAAGTCTTTTAATCCATCTAGATTTTGTTTATAAGATTCCAAAGCATTTATTAAACTTTCTAAGTTATCAACTTTAAATGTATGATTTGAAATGTCTTGCTTTTTATAATAATCAATTAAGCCGACATTAGCTAAAAGCTTTTGAACACCTAAAGATAACTCACCATTTTCAATCATAGTATATGCAGTTTTCATATGATCAATAAATTCTTTAGCACTATTACAGCATTTAGCCGATAGTAGCTTTTTAGAACAAGCTAAATTGATTGCATCAAAAACATCTCCATCAGTTTCTCCTAATAAAGTTTCAATTTTTTCTACACTAGTTCTTCCAATACCTCTAGAGGGCTTATTAATCATTCTTTTAAAGTTAACAATATCTTTTGTATTTAAAAACAGTTGCATCAAAGCTAAAGCATCTTTGACTTCTTCTCTATCATAGAATTTTAATGCACCTATAATTTTATATGGTATAGCATATCTATTTAATAAAGTTTCAAAAGTTTGGGATTGAGCATTTGTCCTATATAATATTGCACTATTTTTATAATTTTTAGTTCTTTTTATTAAATTAATTACCGTAATAGCTTCTTCATTTTCATCACTAACATAATAAATCGTAGGTTTTTCTCCTACAAAATTGTTTGTAAATAATTTTTTATTATGCCTTGCTTTATTATGTTTTATAACACTAGAAGCAACATCTAATATGGAAACAGTAGATCTATAATTTTCATTTAAGGTTATAGTTTTTGAATTTGGGAATATTTGAGGAAAAGATAAAATATTTTTAACTTCAGCCCCTCTAAATCTATAAATACTCTGGTCATCATCACCAACAACACAGATAAAAGTATCATCTCCAACTAAAGAATTTAATAAATTAAATTGTGCAATATTTGAGTCTTGATATTCGTCTACTAAAATTACTTTAAATCTTCTTCTAACAAAGTTTAGTACATCAGAATTAGTATTAAGCAATCTATTTGGAATTGAAATTAAATCTGCAAAATCTACATTTCCAACTTTTCTTAGTGCTTTTTCATATTCTACGAAAGCTCTCTTAAAAAAGGGATCACTAGAAACTAAATCTAAATTATCTTGATCTGTTAATCCCATATCCTTAGCTCTACTAATTTTTTTCATAATTCCAGATAGTTCATTTTTTTGCATATTTGGAAAAATGCTTTTTAATAATGATAGGGAATCGTTATCATCATATATAGTAAAGGAAGGAGCTAAATTAGCTTCAGATGTAAAACGACGCAATAACCAAACACCAAAAGAGTGAAAGGTACGAATATTAAAATCATTCGGATTATAAAATGGTAACATTTCTATTACCCTATCTTTCATTTCTTTTGCTGCTTTATTTGTAAATGTTACTGCTAAAATATTCCATGGATTTATATTCAATTCTTGAATGCAATAAGCAATTTTTGTAGTAATAACACGTGTTTTACCACTGCCTGCTCCTGCTAATACAAGTAATGGATGAGAATTTTCTAATACAGCATCTCGTTGATCTTTATTTAGTTTTTCTATCCATGCTTGTAAATTATCCATCAATATCTCCTACTATTATTGCATCTAAGTCTACACCATTTACTTTTCTTATCCCAACTTTGACAACTGAACCTGGAACTAAATCTCTTGCCATAATTACAGTTGCACCATCGACTTCTGGTGCTTGAGAATAGATTCTACCAATTGCTAAATCTTCACCTTCAATCTTTTCTTCAATTAAAGCTTCATAAACATTATCAACAAATCTATTTAATCTCTTTGCCGTTATTTCTTCTTGAATTGCTTCTAATTTTTTTTGATCTTTTTTAGCTCTTTTTATGACTTTTTCATGTTCTTCTTCACTAACCATATCAAAAGCCCTAGTATCTTCTTCTCTACTATATATAAAAGAACCCATCCAATCAAATTCACATTTCTTAGTAAAATCTAAAAGTTCTTTAACATCTTGCTCTGTTTCACCAGGGAACCCCAGCATAAGAGTTGTTCTAATAACGGCATTAGGTAAAGCTTCTCTTATTTGTTTAACTAAATTATAATAACTTTCGCTTGTACCAACCCGGCCCATTTTTCTTAAAATATGTGTTGCTGCATGTTGGAATGGTATATCAAAATATGGAAGAACTTTATCATGTGTTTTGATAAAATCTAATAGTTCAAGAGGAAAAGCATCTGGATGTATATATAATAATCTTAGTTTATAATCACCTTCAATTTGACAAATTTCATCTAATAAAGGTAAAAGTTGAGATTTATTAGTAATATCCGTACCAAAAGCTGCTAAATCTTGAGCTATTATATTTATTTCTTTAATTCCAGAACTTATAAGTTCTCTAGCTTCAGCTAATATTTGATCTTTATTTCTAGATCTCAATGGCCCTCGAATTACAGGAATTGCACAAAATGCACATCGATGATTACAGCCTTCACTTAATTTTAAATATGCTGAACCTGGAAAATTCAATAAGGTGCTTCTAGAATAATAATCATCTGAAGGATCATTTGGATATTCTGGAGAAGAAATTAATTGTTCTTCATCCTCTAATAATTCATCGACAAATTCATCAACTTGCTTAAGATCTCTATTACCAAATATACCATCTGCCTCAGGTAATTCCAAAATATCACTATATCGTTGAGCCAAACATCCACCTAAGATAATCTTAGCCTTAGGTGCAGCTTCTCTTAAATTAAACAAAGTCTCTATTGCTTCTTCTTTAGCACTTTGAATAAAACCACAAGTATTGATAAAAACAAGATCACATTTACTTGGATCTAATTCCCTTTCAAAACCTTTTTCAATTAAAATATTGATTATTACTTCAGAATCTACTTGGTTTTTAGCGCAACCTAAGCTTTCTATATAAAATTTTTTACTCATATGATTTTCCTAAAAATATTGCCAATGGCTCCTCCTATTATAGGTTGTCATTGGCAATGTTAGTCAATAAGTAGTATATTACTTTTTTTCTATTCTACTTTATTTTTTGCAGCATCAGCTTTTGCTTCTTCCTCGGTTATTTTTGAATAATCTTTATCATCATATAACCAACATGCTACTTTATGTTCATTTCCTAAATCAAATGTTGGTGGAATATGACAAGTACACCAAGGCATTCTTTTTGGACAACGAGCTTGGAAATAACAACCTTCTTGTTGTTTATCAGGAGAAGGTACATCTCCAGTTAAAATAATTCTTTGTCTCTTTCTTTCAATTTCAGGATCTGGAATTGGAGCTGCAGATAATAAAGCTTGAGTATAAGGATGAGCAGGATTATCATACAAATCTTCCGAGTTAGCAACTTCAACAAGTTTACCTAAATACATAACAGCAACTCTTGTTGAAATATGTTGAATTACAGCCAAATCGTGAGCAATAAAGATATAAGTTAAATTTAATTCTTTTTGTAAATCATTTAATAAGTTCAAAATTTGAGCTTGAATTGATACATCTAATGCAGAAACTGGTTCATCAGCCAAAATAATTCTTGGATTCAAAGCTAAAGCTCTTGCAATACCAATTCTTTGTCTTTGTCCACCTGAGAATTCATGTGGATATCTATTTTTGAAAGCCTTATTTAAACCTACTCTTTCCATTAATTGTTCAACTCTTTCTTCAATTTCAAGATTAGTCAATTTTTTTTCTAACAAACCTCTTTTATTAAATATAATTAATGGTTCACTAATAATAGATCTAACTGTCATTCTTGGATCTAAAGATGCATATGGATCTTGGAAAATCATTTGAATATTTCGTCTTGCTAATGCCAAATCTCTTTCAGAGGCTTTACACAAGTCAACACCATCAAATAATACTTCACCAGCAGTTGGTCTATATAATTGAGAGATAGATCTAACTGTTGTAGATTTACCACAACCAGATTCACCTACAATACCTAAAGTTTCACCTTCTCTAACTTCAAAAGAAATTCCGTCAACAGCCCTAATTGATCCAACAGTTTTATTTAATAAACCGCCAGATTTAATAGGAAAATGTTGTTTAAGATTTTTTACTTCTAAAAGGACTTTATTTTCTTTGCTCATTTATCATCATTCTCCTTTGCTGCATCAGCTAGTGCTTTTGCTTTTTCCTCTTCACTTGCATATAACCAACAATTAACATTATGGTGTTCACCTACTGTATAAGTTGGAGGTAATGCACAACGACATACATCCATTGCTTTATGACAACGAGGATGGAAAGGACAACAAGGAGGCAAATCAATAACGTTAGGTGGTTGTCCCTCAATTGAGAAAAGTTTATTTTGTTTATTCTTAGTATCCATTCTTGGAACACTTTGAATTAAACCACTTGTATATGGGTGAGATGGATTACTATATAATTCATCAGTATATGCTTCTTCAACAACTTTACCAGCATACATAACGCAAACTTTATCACACATACCAGCTACAACACCTAAATCATGAGTAATTAAAATTACAGCAGTACCAAAATCTTTACTAATCTCTTGTATTAATTCAAGAATTTGAGCTTGAATTGTAACATCAAGTGCAGTTGTAGGTTCATCAGCAATTAATACTTGAGCATTACAAGATAATGCCATAGCAATCATAACTCTTTGTCTCATACCACCAGAAAATTGGTGAGGATAAGAATCTATTCTCTTTTCAGCAGCAGGAATTCCAACTTTTTTTAACATTTCAATTGATCTTGCTCTTGCTTCATCTTTTGAAACATTTTTCTCATGTAATTGTATAGTTTCAATCATTTGAGTTGAAATTCTTAAAAATGGATTTAAGCTAGTCATTGGATCTTGGAAAATCATTGATATTTTGTTACCACGAATTTTTCTTAATTCTGATTCAGGTAAATCTAAAATATCTTGACCTTCGAATAAAACTTCACCACCTACGATTTTTCCAGGAGGAGAAGGAATTAATCTCATAATTGATAAGTTTGTTACACTTTTACCACATCCAGATTCACCTACGATACCAACAGTTTCACCTTTACCAACAGAGAAAGAAACTCCGTTTACGGCTTTAACAATACCAGCATCAGTTTTAAAATGAGTTTTTAACCCTTTAACTTCCAAAATTGGTTGTTTATTATCTTTCATATTCTATTAATCTCCTAAAGCTGGTTCTTACTTTGTGGGTCGAACGCATCGCGAAGACCATCACCAAAGAAGTTCATTGCAAATAAGAATAATGTCATTGCAATTGATGGGAAAATAAGTCTCCATGGATAAATTGTCATACTTGAAACACCATTACTAATCAAAGACCCCCAAGAAGCCATTGGAGCTTGAACACCAAGACCTAAGAAGGATAAGAAAGATTCTTGCATAATAAAGGATGGAATTCTAAGTGTTGAATAAACAATAATTATGGATAATGAATTTGGAATCATATGCTTAAATATAATTCTCCAAGTTTTAGCTCCCATTGATCTAGCAGCTTCAACATATTCACTATTTTTAAGACTCATTATTTGACCTCTAACCATACGAGCAATAGTTAGCCAAGATACAATACCGAGAGCTATAAATAAGTTTAAGATTGATCGTCCGAATATTGCCATACAAATAATAACAATTAACATATAAGGTAGCCCATACATAACATCAACTATTCTCATAATAATATAGTCTGTTTTACCACCTAAATATCCAGCTAAAGCACCTAATACAATACCAATGAATACACTGAATAAAGTACCAACAATACCAATCATAATAGAAATTTGACCACCATAAATAATTCTACTTAATAAGTCACGTCCACTATAATCTGTACCTAATAAATAATGTCTTTCATTAACTTTAGAAGATTCAATTGAAACATTTAATCCTGAAACAGTCATTTCAGTTTTATAAGGGAATTCTAAACCACCATTTTCGTTTTCTTTTTCTAGGCTTTTAGTAATTTCTCTTAAAAGTTGAGCATCAATTTTACCATATAAGTTATCTGCTAATTTAGATTCATATTCTTTCTGACCTAGTTTTTCAATTTCTTTCTGTATTAAACTAGATTTTTCATCATCAGATAAAGCTTTTTTCATTTCAGCATCCATTTCAATTGTATTAAATACATAAGCTTCCATTTCACTATTAGCTTGATCTAAAATCAACTGAACATTATCAATATTTAGCATATCTGCATAAACTTGAGCTAAACTTGTACTGTTAGCTTTTGATAAATCTTCACCATTTAATTCAATTTTATCAATAGATACAAATAATTGGTTATCAATTTTATCTTGTAATTTATCTAAAGTTTTTTGATCATTAGCACTCCAAGTAAAAGTACCTGCTGCTAATTGTTTTTCACCTTCACTATAACAAAGATTCCAAACACTATTTGTTTTACTATCATCAATCCATTCTCTGATAGTATTAGATTGATCTTCAGTTAAAATTAATGAACCATCTTTCCATGCTTTAAAATATAAGTCTTTCTTCTTATTTAATAGCATCAACTCTCCAGCTGTTTTATTCAAGGAAGGTTGTAGATTTTGATGATCTAAAATAATTTCATCATAAGGATGTAAAGGCAATATTGGTGCGAAAGCAGATAAAAGTGCATATATAATAACAATTACCATACCAATAAGAGCCATTTTATTTTTTCTTAATCGTTTCCAAGCATCTTTTGTTAAACTATTACCAACTACAACTTGGTCAAATTCATTAGTAGCTGCATTCTCTGTTTTTTTATTTTTTTCTTTCATGTTCTAATCAATTCCTTATTTATTAGTAAGCGATTCTTGGATCTAATAATGCATAAACAATATCAACAATAAAGTTCATGACAACAAGAATAACTGAGAAAACAATAACTACTCCAATAATCAAAGTATAGTCACGGTTAAATGAACTTTGAACGAAGAACTTACCAATACCAGGAACACGGAAAACCTGTTCAATAACGATTGATCCAGTTATAACCCCAGCAAATGCAGGACCTAAATAACTAACAATAGGCAACATAGCGCCTTTCATAGCATGTTTAAAAATAATAGTACTATTTTTCATACCCTTTGCTTTTGCTGTTCTGATATAATCACTTCTTAAAGTTTCTAACATTGAAGAACGAGTTAATCTAGCAATAGTAGCAAAATAGGCAAATGATAAGGAAATAGCTGGAAGTACAATTGTTGAATAACCTTCACCTGTACTATACCAACCTGAAATAGGGAACCAATGGAGTTTCATTGCAAAAACTAACTGGAGCAATGGCCCTATAACGAATAACGGTATCGATATCCCCAGAACCGCCAGCCCCATCGTCAGATAATCGATCCACGAGTTCTGATAAACAGCAGCTAGAATTCCGAATAAAATACCAAATATAAGTGCTAACATAATAGCAATCGAGCCTAAAACGGCTGAATTAGGTAATGATGTAAATATATAGAAATTAACATCATTGTCCACGTATTTGTATGAAGGGCCTAAATCACCACGACAAACATCAAATAAATATCTTGCATACTGTTTTAAAACAGGTTCATCTAAATGATATTTCGCTTCAATATTAGCTAAAACTTCTTCTGGCAAAGCCCTTTCACCGTCGAAAGGCCCACCAGGAGCAACTCTAACAATAAAGAAACTCAAAGTAATAATGATAAGCAAAGTAGGAATCATACCTAATAAACGTTTAATAATATATTTTGTCATATTCTTCCTCTATTGTGAAATTATATCAATTAAAATAAGAAAATTGATACTATTACATCTTTGACAGACTAAAGAACTTTACAGGAAATTGCAACTTTATTCAATAATTATTCATTAAATTATATCATTTAATAAAATATACCCCGAAAAATAATTTCAAATGAGGACAAGAAATATTATTTAATTTTCGTCAAACAACTTATATTTTGTCTAAAAATAGGATACAAAAAAAAGTTGAAATTTTAGTAGAATTTAGCAAGAAAAAACTACCCTCTAAACTTATTAATGTCTCTAAGTCCTACATCCAAATCCATGTCTCGCTCTCTGTCTTTTGTTAATGGCAAGCCTAAAACAGTACTAAAAAGAAGCGCAGCTCTCTCACAAGTTCCACCACTTTTTTTCTCATCTATAACCTCAACATCAACTTTTTCATCATTTGTAAAAATTAATGAAAATCTAACATGTGCTCTATAAGCTCTACCTTTTTTCTTGTAATTAGCATTTTCATCAAAGCTACCTTTTACAAAATGAGTTAAAGCAATTTTCTTAATAGAATTTATATCATACTTTTTTACAGATACAAAAGGAAAAATTCCAAATTCATATCTTATTGATCTATCAACTTTTTCAACAACCCATCTATCAACAAATAATATACCAATTAAGGCAATTATCCACAAAATAAATGGAATTAGTATAGAAGAAAAACTATCACCTCTTGACAGTGCATCTATCATACCCCAAGAAAAAAATAGAAAAAAAATCAAACTTATAGCTTTTGATAACCTACTATTTCTATATATTAATTTTTTATCAGTATTTTTTAGATGATATTTCATTTAATAGTCCTTTTTTGTGTTAAAATAATAACCTATATGTAAAAATAATAACATTTAATCTTGTTTTTTAATATTTCCACTTGACGTAATCAATAATACATCGTTTACTATTCTATATATATTATGATATAATATACTCAAAAATATTTCAAAAGAATAGAGAATATTTAACAAATCTACAAGGAGATAATCTATGAAAAAGACATTATCTATTACTCTTAGCTTATTACTTTTAGCTACTGTATTAGTTTCTTGTGGTGGAAAAGAAGAAGCAGCTGCACCAGCAGAATCAAAACCTGTTGCAACTACAACAACTACAACCACAACTCCAGCAGAAACAACTCCTGCTGAAACAAAAGCAGAAGAACCAAAAGCAGAACCTCAACAAGCTGAAGCAGTAGTCACCGATGAAGGCGTAAAATTTGTAATTTCAAACAGCGCTGAACCTCAATCTTTAGACCCTGCAAAAGTTCAAGGTGTTCCAGAACACAGAATTTTAATGGCTTTATTTGAAGGATTAACATCTATCGATCCTAAAACAGCTGATCCAGTTCCTGGTTTAGCAGAATCTTGGGAAGCAAACGAAGATGGTACTCAATATACATTCCACTTAAGACATGCAACTTGGTCTGATGGTGTTCCTATCACAGCTCAAGATATTGTTTGGTCTTGGTTAAGAGAATTAGACCCAGCAACAGCAGCTCCATATGCATGGTTCCCATGTATGTTCTTAGAAGGTGCTCAAGCATACAACGACGGCACAGGTTCAGCAGAAGATGTTGGTATCCGTGCATTAGACGATTACACATTCCAAATGGACTTAATCGGACCTCTTCCATATGCAATTGGTGCTCTAGAACACTATTCATTCGCTGTTGTTCCTAAACATGCAATTGAAAAATATGGCGATCAATGGACACAACCTGAAAACTTCGTAGGTAACGGTCCTTTCGTATTAAAAGAAAGAATTCCACAATCAAAGATTGTTTGTGTTCCTAATCCAAACTATTGGGATGCAGACTCTGTAAAGATTGATACATTAGAATACTTAGCATCAGACGATGATAATACTAACTACAACATGTACTTAGATGGTCAAATCGACTGGTTAACTAACGTACCTACAGATAAATTAAGTTCTGCTTCTATGAGAGATGACTACAAAGCTTCTCCTCAATTAGCAACTTACTACTATGTATTCCAAACACAAAAAGCTCCTTTAGACAATGTTAACTTAAGAAAAGCTATTTCTTATGCTATCGATCGTGAAGCTTTAGTTGAAGGTGTTACAAAAGCTGGTCAAATTCCTGCTTGGGGTATTGTACCTCCAATGGCTGGTTACGAAGCTCTTGAATTCCCAGAAGAAATCACAATCGATGGAACAACATACGATAACAGAGAAGATGCTGCTAGAGCTTACTTAGCAAAAGCTGGTTATCCTAATGGTATCGGATGTCCTACATTAGAAATTTTATATAACACAAGTGAAGGCCACAAACAAATTGCTGAATTCATTCAACAAGAAATAAAGAACAAATTAAATGTTAATGTTGAACTAGTTAACAAGGAATGGGGAACTTACCTAACAGATAGAAATGCTGGTAACTTCGAAATTTCTAGAGCTGGTTGGGTTGGTGACTACCAAGATCCTAATACATTCTTAGATATGTTCTTACCTGGTTCTGCAATGAACGGTGGTAAATACGCAAATGATACATATGCATTATTCATTAAAGAAGCTGCAACTATTTCTGACCCTGTTGAAAGACTTGGTGTATTAAGAACAGCTGAAGATATTATGGTTAATGAAGATGCTGCTATCTTACCTCTATACTACTATGTAACTCTAAACATGATTGATACAAGTGTATGGGGCGGTTGGTATACAAATACAATGGACTACCATCCACCAAAAGCTATTTTCAAAAAATAGTATAATAAATTAAGCTAATTACACTCCTCTTTTATGAGGAGTGTTTTTTTACTACTATAGACCTATAAATTTATAAAAATAAAAATTATCAATTTACAGCTTTCTAATATCAGAAAAACATAATAATATTATATATGCTTTAATATTTAATTAGGAGGACATATGAATAAAATGCCTGTCTTATTTGTTGGTCATGGCTCCCCAATGAATGCAATTGAGGATAACGAATTTTCCACTTATTGGAAATCATTGAGCTCTTTAATACCTGAACCAAAGGCAATACTCTCAATCTCTGCACATTGGTTTGTTTCAGGATTAAAAGTATCTGATTCAGAAATGCCTAAAACCATTCATGACTTTTATGGTTTTCCTGAAGAACTTTTTGCTGTAGAATATCCCGCTCCAGGCTCTCCTAAATTTGCACATAAAGTTAAAGATTTATTGCAAGAAGATGTTTCTATAGATAATTCTTGGGGGACGGATCATGGAACGTGGTCTGTGTTACATCGAATGTATCCAAAAGCTAATATTCCTGTATTTCAATTAAGTGTTGATAGAAAAGCAACACCTCAAGATTATTATAATATTGGGAAAAAAATAAAAACCCTTAGAGATGAAGGTGTTTTAATTTTTGGAAGTGGTAATATTGTTCACAATTTAATGAGTGTAAATTGGAGAATGCCTAATAAAGGGTATGAATGGGCTTATAAATTTGATAATTATATTAAAGAAAATATCTTAAAAGCAAATCATGATAATATAATTAACTATACAAGAGAAAAACCTTTTGCTGAACTTTCAGTTCCTACAATAGATCACTTTGCGCCTTTAGTTTATATATTAGGAGCAACTTCAAAAGAAGATAAAATAACAGTTTTCAATGAAGCTTGCACTCTAGGAACCTTATCCATGACAAGTTATCTTTTTAAATAAGAAATTTATAATATTGTATAAAGATTAACTATTAAATTAATTTTATTTAAGCAATTAAAAGATTATTAAGAATAGCCTTTTATAGACTTATATATTTTTTTAGTTTATATTTTGCCTATGAAAAAAATAATTACACCCTCGACTATAGAAGGAACAATTACTATTCCTAGTTCAAAGAGCCAAACCATTAGAGCTTTATTGATAGCTACTTTTGCAAAAGGGAAAAGTATAATAAACAATGCACTTTTATCTAACGATACAATAAGCTGTATAAAAGCTTGCGAAGCCTTTGGTGCAACTATTACAAGAAATGAAAATCAAATCATTTTAGACTCTCTTAATCTTGAGAAAGGTGGTTCTCCTATAACTATTGATTGCGAAAATAGTGGGACTACACTTTATCTAGCCTTAGGGCTAGCCGCATCTCTAGAAAAGGAAATAACATTCACAGGTGATGAATCTTTACAAAGTCGTCCTGTCGGACCTCTCTTGAAAGCATATAAAGATTTGGGCTGTGAAGTTAGTGACACAAACTATCCACCATTTACAATCAAAGGGCCAATAACAAAATCAAAAACTATTATTGATTGCCCTACTTCTCAATATTTATCTTCATTACTACTAGCTTCAACATTAGCTAAAACTGATGTGGAAATTATTACTCCATTATTATATGAAAAACCTTATGTTAGTCTTACTTTGGACTGGATGGATGAACAAAAGCTAGAATATAAAATAAGTGAAGATTTACAACATTCCGTTGTAAAAGGTAATCAACATTTTTCACCTATTGATGTAACAATCAACGGAGATTATTCAAGTGCTACCTTCTTCTTTGCTTTAGCAGCAATTGGAAAAACTACCATAAGAATTAAAGGTCTCAATCAATTTGATATACAAGGGGATAAACATACTCTTGATATTTTAGAGAAAATGGGTTGCTCAATAAAATGGATTGATAAAGATGTTGAAATTACAGGACCAAAAGAGTTAAAAGGAGGCACGTTCTCTCTTAACTCAATGCCTGATGCACTTCCTGCACTTTGTAGTGTAGCTGCTTTTGCTAAAGAACCAATTACCTTTAATGATGTTCCACAAGCCCGTTTAAAAGAAACAGATAGAATTGATACTATGAATAAAAATCTAAATTTGCTTGGAGTCAAAACAAAAGAATTTGATGATGGCATTACTATTTTTGGAAATGGAAAGGTAAAAGGAAATCTTGTAAATGGCTATAATGATCACAGAATAATTATGGCAATGGCTATAGCTGGATTATATGCAGATTCTCCAATTACAATAGATGATATAAGTGCAGTTAGTGTTACTTTTCCAACATTTTTTGATTTAATAGAAATCTTAAAATCAAATTAATCTATTTGAATTTCAAGCATAAGAACCATCTTGTTATGAATTTAAATTTAGATAATAATGGTGGAGATACAAATAAAATCAAAACTTTAAGGAAAAAGATATGAAAGATTTAATCGTATGCTTTTCTGGCACAGGAAATAGTTTTTACGTTGCCAATAAAATAGCAGAATCACAAAATCATAATAATATTATTATGCTAAATGAACTATCAAAAGATAATTTTCAAATACCTGAAAGGCTTGGTTTTGTTTTCCCTATACACATAAGTAGAGAACCATTAATATTTGAAAAAATATTACGCGAAGTTCTCTCCACTGTTA
Source organism: Sphaerochaetaceae bacterium (assembly GCA_963678415.1). GTDB lineage: Bacteria > Spirochaetota > Spirochaetia > Sphaerochaetales > Sphaerochaetaceae > Pleomorphochaeta. The sequence continues at coordinate 1,744,304 of OY782833.1, forward strand.
AAGATTTTACTCCTTTGAAATTCGTTTATGTAATTTCAACTGCCGCTAGCAATTCACCAGGTTGGGCTCACATCAGACTTGAAAAAACATTAAAAGATTTTGGAGTTGCTACAACTTATGTTAATCATGTTAGATTGCCTCGAAATTATGCACATCAACAACCTCAAGAAAAAATTGATCAATTATTTACAGAAGCTGATGTAAAAATTAAATCTATAATCGATGATATTGAAAATGAAAAAATAAAATTTCCAAAATTTAAAATCTTTACAAGAACCTTTACTGTATTAACTTATTTCATCAATAAAAATTTCACAAACCACTATAGTAGAGAATTTGAAGTTACTGAAGATTGTATTAACTGTAAACTTTGTTACAGAAGTTGTCCGGCAAATAATATTACTATGGAAAATGGCAAACCAATATTTCATGATAACTGTTATGCCTGCTCAGGATGTATTAATACTTGTCCAACAAATGCAATTGTAAAAAAGAAAGATGATGGAAAACGTTATAAAAATCCAAAAGGTAATTTTAATCATTTATATAGGAGCTAAAAATAATGAAATATGACTTTGATAATCTAGCTAACAGAAAAGAAACAGCTTGCATTAAATGGGATAAAGACCACTTAAAAATATTTTGTGGGAATGAAACTGCAGCACCTTATTGGGTTGCTGATATGGAATATAAAGTAGCACCAGAAATTGATGCAGCAGCAAAGAAACTTGTTAATTATGAGACTTATGGATATTCTGACTATCCAGATATAAAAGATAAGTTTATTACATTTGCAAAGAAAAGACATAATTTAGATTTAAAACAAGAACAAATATCTCTTTGCCAAGGTGTTTTAAATGCAATTGCTTGTATGCTAAATGTTATTTGCGAAGAAAATGATAATATTATTGTTCCTTTCCCAGCTTACAGACCTTTTGTAAGAATTGCTCATAATAACAATTTAAATGTATTACCTTGGAAATTAAAAAGAACTGAAGATTCTTTTGAATTTGATTTTTCTACTTTTGAAGAGTTATGTAAAAAAGCAAAAGTTTTTATTCTTTGTTCTCCTCATAATCCTAGTGGAAAAGTTTACTCAAAAGATACTCTATATAAAATTTGTGATATAGCAAATAAATATAATGTATTTATTATCAGCGATGAGATACATGCTGATTTAGTATTTAAAGATACTAAATTTTCCAGTTTTATCGATATTGCCAAAGAAAAAAATACTAAAACTATGGTTGCTATGGCTCCATCAAAAACATTTAATATTGCTGGAGAATTTTTCTCTGTCTCACTTTTTAATGATCTTGAACTCAAGAGAAAGTTTGATAAATTCAGAGTAGCTCTACATTGTAGCTCTTCCCCTTATTTTTCAACAACCTTAGCTAGAGAAGCTTATGATAAAGGTTATGATTGGTTAATGGAAGCGATAGTTGTCTTAGAAAAAAACGCTAGATATATAGAAAATTATATGCAAGAAAATATTAAAGAAATAAAACCTATGAAAGCTCAAGCTTCATTTATTTGTTTCTGGGACTGTAGAGAATTATTACCATATATAGAACAAGATAAATTAAACCATCCAGAATTATATAAACTTGAAGCAAATTCAGAAACTGGATTAGCTTCTATGTTTTTTGCACAAAGAGCTAATATTTGCTTAAATGATGGAACCTGGTTTGGTGGAGATGAATATAAAGGCTATGTTCGTTTCAATTATGGAACTAATTTAGACGATATTAAAAGCGCTTTAGACAAAGTAAAAAACGCAGTAGATGAATTATTAAATACATATAGAAAATAAGAAAATACAAGGAGATACAATGAACGCTGAGCAGTTAAGTGCTATTGATATTGCGGCAAAGGCTTTAGTAAATAGATTCGGAGCAATAGAATTAAAAGATATTACTAATAAAATACATCCAGAATTAAAGGGCGTAAAAGCTGTTTCTATTCATAAAGTATTAAAAGAAAGTGAAAGTGCTGAATATGTAGTAAAAGATGATGTATTAAAAATTATTTATTTTGATATTACATATGATAGAACAGATGAAGTTTTAAAAGCTAAAAATGAATATAAGCAATGGAATGTAATAACTTGGGATGATATTAAAGATTATCAAGACACTTACGATTTACCTCTATGTAAAAAAGCACAAGAATTATTTAATTACTGTTGTTCAATCAACAAAGAATTAGTAGATAATAAGCAACTATTTGCTTTTAGATTCAGCAACTATGTTAATACTCATAAAATTATTTCAAAATGTTCTATAACAAAATTTCTTTTAGATCCATTTAAATTACCAGTATGGAATATTGAACTTGAATCTTTAATTTTAGAAGCAATTTTTAATCAAACTTCTTGGTTATGCTTTGGTAGAACAAGAAATGAAAGAATAAAATTAACTTGGATGGAAGAAGCTAGAGAAATTGTTAAATTATCAGAAGAAAAATTTCAAACTCTCTTTAGACTTGCTAAAGCAGCAACTAATTTTTATGGAGTAATTTCATTAAAGAATTTTCATAAATTATTGAAGATTTATTATAAAGATATCACTTTATCTAGAGATGAATTAAAAGCATTATTTGAAAAAGTAAATAATGAAAGCAGTCTCTTCTTTTTCAACAATTATATTGTAACTGATAGAATTTATGACTGGAGTTTTGATTTATTCAAAGAAGAAACATTACAAAAATTAGATACAGAAGCTTATGCAAAATATAAAACTGAAAAAAATAATAATACTAGCATTTCTCCTTTAGATACAAACTTAATAGCAGAATATAGCTTTTCAATGATTAAAAAAATTCAAGAACAAAAGAAATTCTTAGTTTTATCAAAAGATGAGTTATTAAAATATATTGATATTTCTAATATCAAAGAAACCGAAAATTATATTAATCTAGAAAATTATTATGTAAAAATTGGTGGAGCTTATAAAGATAATCTAAAAATATTTAGAGCTATTTTTAATAGATATGTAAACAATTGTGGTGATAATTCTCCTAATATTGTAAGACATTTCTTTTTAGCTACAAAGTTTTCAGAAAAGCAAGAAGCAAATATTGAATATTTATTATTATTAGTACAAAAAGCATTTAATGAAGCACCAAAGTGGATAAATAATGGCTTTAGTGCTATTGATATAAGTCATCTATAATAATTTTAATAGAAATATTCTTTATCTTTATTTCTCAAATAAACAACACAACCTGTTACATGGCTGTTTGGATACATTCTTCTAACAGCCGTGATATAGGTCTTTATTTGCATTTCATGCAATTTTGGATTTCTTACTTTATCTGTTTTAAAATCTATAATTAAATAATTATTTTTATCGTCTTTAACTAATAAATCTATAAACCCTTCAACAACTAAAGGCTCTCCAACTTCATCTTCTACTCGAGAAAAGAAACCGACTTCACATTTACATTCAAACTTTTCTACATATTTATGATAGAAATCACTATTTATAAAATCTGAAGCATAACTTTTTGCAATATTCTCTATAGATTTTATTTCACTTGGTTTTAATTTAGATAGAGAAGAACCTCTAGATAAAACCCTCTCATCAGTTAAACCTAAAAGAGGTTTATTCATTACTAGAGATTGAACATAAATATGACAAAGCGTTCCAAAATCAGTATAAACATTCTTGTTAATTTCATTTAATCCAGATAGCATTTTATCAACTTGAGAAAGCGGTAGTGCCGCTCCATCTTCAAAATTCCCATCATCTTTATGACCAAACAAAGTTGTTACACCAATATTTTTTAATCTGGTATCATACTCTTCTTTACAAACATTATAGTACTCTAAATTTTTTTTATACTGAGTTCTTTCTACAATCGGCTTATTCTCAACTTTTACATAATTCTCATAGCTATTAACAATTTCGATATCTTTTACTTCTAATAAAGGATTAATTTGATCATTTTCTAAAGCTGCATTGTATATCATATTTAATAATGATTTATTCTCTTTTCCTATAACAGAATCTTCAATTGTTGATCTAATTGTTCCGCTCATAATTAAATGAACTTGAGCTCTTGTTAAAGCAACATATAGAACTCTTTTGATTTCTGCTAATTCCATCTCCCCTCTTAATTCTTTAGCCTTTGCAATAAATAAGCTATCAAATTTAACTTTGTTAGTTTTGTTATCAATTGATAAACAATGTTTTGGAACTGGAATATTATGTTCAATAGAATAATCAACACTTCTATTTATAATGTCTGTACCCATATTTGCTACAATTACTATTGGAAACTCTAACCCTTTAGATTTATGGATTGTCATTATTTGAACACCTTTTGGGCTTTCTTTTAAAACTGATACTTCTTCTTCATTTGAAGATGATCCCAAATTATCTCTCATATTATCTAAATATATTGAAAGAGAATATTGGTTTGAATCATATTTTTTAGCCAATCTATAGAGATAATCAAAATTATCAATATATAAATGGTAGTTCGGCTCACATACATAATAATAACGAAGCCCTGCATCCCACCAAATATAATTTAATAAACTAGAAATATCACTTATAGAAGAGAGTTCTATTAATTCATCAAAAGTATTCTTAAGCTCTTTTAACTTAATTAGATCTTTCTCTTCTAAATTAAGATTTTCCCAATCAAATAAATTTTCACTATCATGATTTTCCAAAATCTTAATAATGGAACTTTCATGTAGTGCACCTAAAGGACCTTTTAGAACACTTAAATAAGCTAATTTATCATCTGGATAAACTAATAATTGAAGAATATTATAAAGATCATTCGATAAGGCTTCTAAAGGATACGCTTTATTATCTTGAATAATAAATGGAATTTTCTTGGCTCTAAGAGCTTTTTCAAATTCAATTTGATGAGTTTTAGTTCTAATCAATATAGCTATATCATTAACATTAGGTCTTCTAAGACCTCCATCTTTAGCAGGAATCAAATAATCGTCACTATTTAACATATTATTAATAATTTTAGCTATTTTAGTTGCTTCACAACTAGCTGAGGAAGCTGCTTCTTCCCCTGCTTTAACAAATGAAAAACTATCTGAATCTTTAATATATAATTCAATTTTTGGATTTATATTTGGAATTGGATTTCTGTAAGCTAATTCCTCAAAATTGGCTTCAAATGGTTTTTCTGCATTTCCAAAAACTTTAGAAAAAGTCTGATTAAAAAACTTTATTAATTTAGGTTCACTTCTATAGTTTATTCCTAGGTTAATAACCTTACCACCAGATTTCTCAATTTCATCAGATAAAGCTTTAAAAACAGATACATCAGCATCTCTAAATCTATAAATTGATTGTTTTTCATCCCCTACAAAAAAGAGCTTTCTTTTTTCTATTGAAAAGACATCGGGAATATCATCTCCTAACAAATCATACTTTTCACTTAAAAGATATGTTAAATCTTTTTGCAGTTGGTTATTATCTTGAAATTCATCAACCATGATAAATTTAAATTTTTCTTTATATAACTGCCTAATTTTTTTATTTGTTAATAAAATATCTACAGCTAAGTGAGAAATATCACTAAAAGTTAAAATTCCAAGTTTTCTTTTTTCTTCAAATATCTTATTTTTTAATACTTCTAAAGCATCAACCACTTCAACTAAATGATTGTTCTTTTTTATAAAATTCAAAGAAATCAATTCAGAAACAACTTCTTTTAATTCCTTACAATTTGATACTAAAATCTCTGAAAAAGGATCTTTATTCTTCCTAGGTGTAGTAAAACTAATTTTACTTAATTCTTGATAAAAATTTTCTGAATTTGTTGAAAGAGGAGTAAGTATATCTCTATATTCTTTTAACTGAATTAAAGTTGTAGAAGTTGATTTTGTTAAGCTTTGATAATCTTGATTCAAGATATTATCAAATAGATTAAAAAGTCTATCTATATTATCTTTTATTGAGTTATCAATTAACAAATCACATTCTTCAAATAGCTTTTCTTTATCTAATTCAAGAGGAAAATAAAAACTATTATTTGCTAAATTCACAATAATTTTATCAATCAAATCATTTGGGGAATAAGCTTTTGATAAAAATTTAAAACCAGGTAACATATCCTCATTCTCAATTAATTGTTGAGTACATCTCTTTGTTATATCAGAAGCTTTATTATTATCTATCGAAAAGTCACTTGGGATCCCATATCTCATACAATCTTGCTTAACAATTTGATTACAAAAAGAATCAATTGTTGAAATTGTTGCTTTTGAGAACAAAGAAAATTGATGATTCATAAGAGCTGAAGAATCTTTTATAGCTAATAATTGTTTATAAATCCTCTCAAACATTTCGGCTGCTGCCTTTTTTGTAAATGTTAAGGTAAGGATTTCATCACAATTTGCTTGATTTTTTAAAATTAGATTTAGGAACCTATAAGATAGAACAGTTGTTTTACCAGCACCAGCACCAGCTTTTACAACACTGTTATCAAAACATTCTATGGCTAATCTTTGCTCTTCGTTTAAACTATGTTTTGTTTGTAACAATTTTTCAATTTCAAGTTTTCCAATCATTTTGTTGAATACCTCTTTCTACATACCTGACGATAATTACAATTTGCACAATGATCTTCAGAAGGAGTTGCTATAAAATTACCATTTAAAATTTGTTCTATCATTAATTTCATTACTAAATCAAAAGTATAATCTATATCTTCTTTATCTTCTGGAATATTACTATTCCACATATCAACATATTTTGAATCTGAAACCGAATAATATGAAGCAATATCTACATTCATTGATTTTTTATTTAATAATTTTTTATAACAAGGAAATTGATAATCTGGAAAATCAAGTCTTTTTTCTTCAAAAGCTTTTTTATGCCAAGTAACACCAATTGGCGGCTTCCCTGTTTTATAATCTACAATTGCATAATCACCATTACCAACATTTACTACTCTATCTATTTTCCCATTAAGAGAATAAAAATATTCATTTCCATTTAATTCAATTTGTTCAATTGAAGAATATTTATTTTCCATTTCTTGAGATCTACAAGTATTAAATTTTAAAATTTCAACATTAATAAAATCAGAGGCTAAATCTTTATATTTATCTTTAATATAAATTTGTGTTGAAATTGGTGGAGATTTCTCACTTTTAAAATACATCTCAAATTCTTTTTCTTTAATCTCATCCAACCAAGAAATATATTTGACTTTATTAGCACTATAAAATTGAGTATCTTCTCTCATTACTCTTATAAAAAACAATTCAAATATCTTATGAACTATTGTCCCAACCTCATTTGCTGCATATTGAACTACACTATATTCATTTTTATCAACCCCTAATAAATACTTTATAGCAAAAGCATAAGGACAATTTTGAAATGAATTAATACTGGTTGCTGAAAAATTTAACAAACCCTCTTTTGTCTTTATTCTATCTAATAAAAAATCATTAAACTCTTTTTCAATTTTCTTATTTACATAACCATTTTCATCAAAAGTTAAAACATTATTTTTTACTTTATTTAAAACTTCTGTTTGATAAGACGATAATTTTAGTTTTTTATTCGAATTAGATTCCCAAAGGTCTAACTCATCAATATATGGGGTATAACTATTATTAAAAAAAGGTTCAACTATACTGTTTCTTTCCATAAAGAATGAGGGTGCTATTTGTGCTCCATCATAAGTAGTTTCACCAAATAAGAAGTAAGTCATGCCACTATTTAAACAAAAATCCTTTATAACATTATTAGTTAAATCTTCCTCTTCTCTTAATACTTGATCCTCAACAGAAGGAGGTAATACAAATAATGGCTTATCAATTACTTCACTATTTTTTGCATTAATATCAGAAACAAAATGATAAGGAATATCTAAAGAAGCCGCTAAAGGATATTCAAATATTCTTATTCCATCCCTTTTCCCTTGTTCTACATAATTCTCTTTTTCTAAAAGTCTAATATATACCTTAAAAATTTGTTTTATCTTGGTTACATTACAAGCTTGCATAGAATTCTTTAAGCCTTCTAATTTATCTATTGCAAACCGATAACTAGCTTCACCATTACTATTAATCCAACCTAAATTATCTTTTAATAACAATCTCTCTAAACTATATAAAGAATTTAATAAATCTGAAATTGTCTCTATAGTATTTAATTTAATAACTAAATTTTTAAATTTCTTATAAAAATTTAATAATTCTGGCTCATATTTTAATCTTAATAGCCAATAATCAAAATCATACTTATTTGAACCATGATCAATATTTGCATCAATTGCAAATCTTATAAACTTTCTATTAAATGAAATATTCTCAAAAGGAAAAGATCTTTCAAGGAAAAAACTTTTCATATCGTCTAAAGAAAAATTATTATCATATAAATTTGATAAATATAATAAATACTTTCCTCCTGGATATTTTGAAATGCTGTAACCTTTAGATTTTGAAATAGGAATATTATATTTTTTAGCACCTAACTCAATTTCTTGTATATCATCATCAAAATTACACAAGGTAATAGCTATATCCCGAGCTAGAACACTTGAATCTAAAAGTTTTTTTAGTTCTCTAAATAAAGTATTTTGCAAAGCTGCTGAATTATCAAACTTAATTAATTGAGAATTATTTTCACAATTACCTAAATTAGAATCTATTTTTTCAACTTCAATTAATTTAATAAATTTAGGATTTTCTAATTTATTTATAAACTGTTTACAACCAATTTTTGTATCACTAGCAATAATTGAATATTGCTTTTCTAAAACCTCCTTTGGTGCAAAATTTAAAGAAGGATCTTCGAAAGAGGGTTCAAAAAGATTATTCTTAATTAAGAAATCATTATATTCTTTATATAGTAAGTTTATATCATCCTTAAAATCAGAGTCCAAAGAAGAAAAGACTTCACAATCTTGAACTCTTTTTACTTGTTTTAATATATTAATTAAATAGGATGTGAAACGAGAAAAAGATTCAGGATATTTATCATTTACCATATATTTTAATTTATAATTTTCTAAAAATTCAATTAAAAAAAACTCTCTAATTTGATCATTTACTTCTGTTAAGTTTTCATGATTAGGCAAAAAATACTGTTTAAAAGTATCATAAGAGATTGCTTTTTCTGCTTCAATTACTCCATATTTATAGGCATATTCAATTGCAAAATTTCTAGCTATTACCTCATTGTGAAAAACACAAACTCTATTTGCATTGAATTCATTAAATACTATTTGTTTATTCATAAATTATTCCTAAAACTATTACCCTAATAAGATTATTATACTATATAAAAATCATATTTTAAATTACAAACAAACTTTTATTTATTTATAATCTTGTTTATTATATACTTAATCACTAAAAGGACAAACAATGAAAGAAAATAATAATCGCCTTCTTTGGCTTGCTTCATTTATAATTATTTTATTATTTTGGATATTACTTGGATCAATTTTTATTAATGCATTTGCATACTTTTCTTATAAATTAGATTCTAATAATATATTCTATAATTCAAAATTATATCATTATATTCTTTCAAATTTACCTTTTATTGCTATGTGGCTAGGTTTTTATTTTTGTTTCAAATATATAAACAAAATAAGTCTAAAAAAAATACTTAATAGTTCAGAAATTATTAATAAAAAATTATTTCTAAAAGTTTTTTTAGTTTCAATTATATTTTTTAGTTTAATAACTTTTATTGGCTATTGGTTAAACTTTTATGAATTAGAGTATATGAAAAATCAGGCATTAATAAGGCTACTATTTATTCCAATCGCTCTTATTCTTACCCCATTACAAGTAATGGCTGAAGAAATACTATTTAGAGCTATTATTTTGAAGATTGCTGTTAAAGAATATGGAAGAGTAAAATATAATAAAAAACCATTACTATCAGCAATATTAATCTCCTTTTTTATTGGAATTCTCTTTATAATACCTCATTTATCTAATCCTGAATTGCAAGATAATTTTCTAAGTTCAATCCTTTATTATTTTGTGTTTGGAGCATTTGCAACTTTTACTATTATAATTAGTGAAGGATTAGAAACTGCAATCGCCATACATTTAGCCAATAATTTTATGATAATTTATCTATGCAATTATAAAGATTCAGCTCTATCTTCAATATCATTGTTTGTAAAAAGCAATGAAAGTGTAGCTTCAAAATATTTTGAATTAATAACCCTTATAATTTTATTATTTATGATTAGCTATATTTTAAGAGATAAAATAAAAGATCTAATTAAAAAGAAAGTTTTTATTAACTAATTACTTATTTCTTTGTTATAAACTACATATCACACAAACATAATTCATATTTTTCTAGAAATATGCTTAAATAAAATAAAGGATCATACATGTCAAAAAGAAAGAAAACTACTATCAAATCTACTATTAAAAACATAATTATTTTAATCATTCTTTTATTAATATTATCTGTTGTTTCAATTTTTATTGCACCAACAGAACAAGAATGGCAAGAACAGCAAACTATTTCATTAGAAACTACTAATATTGCAAATTTAGAAATGCCAAAACCAATTAGTGGAGAACAAATTGTAAAACATGAAGGGTATACTTTAAGCTATAATGAAGAATATGAACAAGCAAGTTATGTCGCATACAAGCTTACTCAAAATGAATTATATGGACCTTATGAAAGAAAAGATAACTTTAGAGAAGATCCTAGCATTACAACAAAAAGTGCTTCCTTAGCTGATTATAAAGGTAGTGGATATGATAGAGGACATCTATGTCCTGCCGCTGACCAGAAAGAAAGTGAAGAGGCAATGTCAGATTCTTTTTATTTAAGTAATATGAGTCCTCAAAACCCTCAATTTAATAGAGGTATTTGGGCTGATTTAGAAGGATGTGTAAGAACTTTTGCCGATGATAACTATGAAATTTATGTTACTACTGGACCTATTCTTACAGATGGACCTTATAAAACAATTGGAAAAAATAAAGTTGCTGTACCTAATTACTATTACAAAGTAATTTTAGATTATACTAATCCTGAAATTAAAGCGATTGGGTTTATTCTCCCAAATAAAAAAGGAGAAAAAGATTTAGAAGATTATGCATTAAGTGTTAATGATGTTGAAAAAATTGCCAATATAGACTTCTTTGTTAACCTTCCTGATGATGTAGAAGAAACTATAGAAGGAACTTTTGATGTAAATAAATGGGAATTCAAAGAATTTCTGGCTTCCCAAGGTAAAGGTTCTTTTGATGGCTCCGCAGTTCAAGAAAACACAACTACTAATGCACAACCTCAAGGCTTTTCCACTATTTTAAAAGAAGGCTCTATGTATATTCTAGTTCAGATTAGAAAAGAATCTGTCAAATTATTAAGTCAATTTGTTCCAAAAGATATGTTAACTAATTTAGGAATTAATTAAATGAAAGAATATAATACTATAATAATTGGTGGTGGAGCTTCTGGATTATTCCTTGCTAAAAATCTATGTGAAAAAAATATAAAAACTCTTGTTTTAGAAAAAATGGATTCCCCTGCAAAAAAATTACTAATTAGTGGTGGTGGCATGTGTAATCTATCTCGCGATGATGATAGTTATGAAATTCTAAAACACTATGATAAAGCTAATAAATTTTTAGGACCAAGCTTTTCTCTTTTTTCTGCACAAAATGCTCAAGCCTGGTTCAAAGATAGAGGTCTTGATCTAATTATTAGAGATGATAAAAAGATTTTCCCAAAGGCCAAAGATTCTAAAGCAGTATTAGATATACTACTAGATAAAAAATATGATTTATTTACAAACACTAAAGTCGAAAAAATAAAAAAAGAAGAAAATTATTATATAGTAAATAATCAATATAGAGCTACAAATTTAGTGATAGCAACAGGTGGAATGTCATATCCCTCAACAGGTTCCACAGGAGATGGATATACATTTGCAAAACAATTAGGACATTCAATTGTTGAACCAAAAGCAGCTTTAGCAAGTTTTAAAATTACAAGTGAAAATGTATCTGCATTAGAAGGAATTTCACTAAATAATATAACTTTATTTTTTAATGATTCTTTAGCTACCTCAAAGAAAAAAATTCATAAAAATACTGGAGATTTATTATTTACTAGAATAGGAATATCAGGACCAGTTGTTTTGGATATATCTAAATTTGCTGTAACTGATCAAATAATTTATTTAAACTTAAATTGTTCTATAGAAAAAGAAGATTCCAAAAAATTATTATCTACTAGTATTAAACATCAAACAAACCTACCTGCTAGATTAATCAATTATTTATTAGATTCTCTTTCAATAAAAGATGAAATGTGTATAAACATTTCTAAAAAAAGTATTAACAAAATTAATGAAAAATTAAAAAGATGGGAATTTACTATATCCCTAAAAGGTCAACTAAAAGGCGCTATGGCAACTGAAGGTGGAATATCGTTAAATGAAGTTGATAATAAAACCTTAGAATCTAAGATAAATAAGAATTTATATTTCTGTGGAGAAGTTCTTGATTATTGTGGCGATTGTGGCGGTTATAATCTCCAAGCTTGTTGGTCAACTGCATACAGTATCGCAACAAATATTATAAATAAATTAGATTAATTTAATTTTTAATAATCGTAAGAAAAAAGAAATTATTATAGCTACAAGAGTAAAAGGTATAAAAGTAATCAACATTGCAAGTTCATAAAATATATTTGATCTAGCATCCCTTTTACTTTTATCTTTTTTAAATCTAGTTAAGAAAGAACCTAAAGGAATACCATAAGCATTACCAACAGTAATCATCCTTATAGCACCTAAAATTCCTAAAGCTTTATCAATACCATACTCTTTAACAATATTAACCCAAATAGGTCTCTCAACATTTGCTCTGCATTCAGCATAATATGAAGCAAATAATATGGCATTTAATTCTTCTTTTGGACTATTTCTTTGATCTTCAGTATCTAATAATTGTCTAATTTCATCTTCAGGCAAGCCAGCCTTTAATGCTATCTGTGTATGTGCATAAGAACACATTGCACATCCATTTACTTGAGTTGTCGCAAGCATTAAACGCTCTTGAAATTTTTCACTTATTAAACCACTCTTTCTTGCTTTGCTGAAATATTTTATTGTACTAAAAGCTCTTAATAAATGAAAAAAAGTTTCTTTCAAACTATATAATTTTTTTCCTTTATTCAATTTTTATACCTCATAGATATAAAAAATATATAATAAAATACATCTTTCTTATGTGATTATATCACAAAAAAAGCTAGCCGATTAGGGCTAGCAAAAAATATTTCTACTTCTTTTTACCGTAAAGCGGCTTTCTTAACATAATAAAATAGGAAATAACTATTATAGGAAGTATAACGACTAAAGTAGAGACAATTACAAATTTATATGAAAATCCATTTTCTAATCCAAAGAACTTTATAAAGTTTATTAGAAACATTTTTGAATTAGGGTTTCCTCCAATATAATCAATAATAAATTTAGGAATTAAATATGTTAATCCAACAGGAATTAGTAAAAAGACAATCCATCTATAAAGCTTTTCTAGTCTAATCCAAAGTGAATATATAAATATTCCAACAGATGAAGCAAAAATTGAAACATAGATATAATAGACAAAACTATACAACCAAAATGTAATTCTTGAATCATATTTATAACTAGGTTGAATAAAAGTATGTCCATTTATTATTGCTAAACCACCCGTTTCAGCTTGAAATTTTACATAATCAGTTAATTTTAATTTATAGAACAAAGATAATAAAAGAGAAAATACAAATGCTGTAATTATACTAATTGTAATCATAACTAAAAGATTCACAATAAATGAGGTTTGTCGACTTTTACCAAATTGGTTAAAAATTAAATCACCACTTCTATTACTAACTAAACTAAAAATAAAACATACAATAAAAACCGTAAAATAATTTGGAACAAAATCAGCTAATACCTCTATAGAAAAAGCTTCACCCCAAAACATAGCTAAAACAAATAGTGCTACAGTTACCCCAGTTACGATTAGATATACTATCGCAATAGATTTTAAATAATCTAAAACAAAATATGAATAAGTTTTTTTTATATCCATTTCAATTTATCCTTTTGTTATCTCAATAAACATTCTTTGAAGATCAACATTATTAACTGTTACTCCATCGATTTCATCAACTTTACCACTTACATAAGCTGAATAAGTTTTACCAACTTTACTTGTTCCTAATAGTTTTGCATCTATAATTGCTTTTTTAACTAATTCTTTAGGACCAACAACTTCAATTACACTAGCACTCAATTCATCTATTGCGCCATTAGCTACGACTTTACCTTTATTAATAATAATTGCTTCTTGTGCTAAATTAGCTATTTCATCTATTAAATGGGTACTAACGATATAACAAACATCATCTCCCTTATCATTAAAAGACTCAATTAATAATTTATAAAACATATCTCTATGTGATGCATCTAAACCTAAAACTGGTTCATCGAATAATATAAATTTAGAACTTGAACAAAAAGCTAAGATTACTTTAAAAATTGATGCATATCCTGTAGATAACTTGATTACATCAGTTTTTATATTTAATTCAAAATCTTTTGCAAGCTCAATTGCTCTATCATAATCAAAAGAGGAATCTAAAGATTTAGCCATTTTGAAAACCTTAAGAGCTGAAATGCTTCCAAAAAAATCATCATCACCCATCAAGAAAACTTTACTTAATAAAGCATCTTTACCATAAATATTCTCACCATCGATACAAATTGTACCTTCATTTGGGAAAATTCTATTAGCTATTATATTCATTAAAGTTGATTTACCTGCACCATTTCTCCCTAAAAGGGCATAAATTTTACCGGTTTCAAATTCAACACTAACATTGTCTAAAGCATTTACTGTTTTAAATTTTTTTGAAACACTATTAATTTGCAACTTCATTGTCAATTTCCTTCCCTATTAATTTAACAATATCTTCTTTATTAAATCCCAAATTCTTAGCTTCTTTTACTAATGGGAAAACAAAATCTTCCTTAAATAATGACAACCTTTTTGTTTTTATTTTTTCTCTTGCACCTTCACTAACAAACATGCCAACACCTCTTTTTTTAAAAATTATTTGATCTTGTACTAATATATTCATACCCTTAAGTACTGTTGCTGGGTTTAATTTATAACCAACAGAGATTTCTGTTGTTGAAGGTATTTGTTCCCCTTCCTTATAAACCCCAATAAAAATTTCATCTTCTAAATTTTTAGCAATCTGAATATATATTGGAAGATCATTTTGTTTAAATTCCATAGGCTATCCTTTAATTAATGTTATATGGTTAATTACTACAGTAACTAACCATATAACAAAACAAGTACTTTGTCAATTTATTTCTAGGCTTTTATAAAAGATTGACAAATAAATTTTAATTTTTTATATTACTATATAATCATATAATAATTTAATGAGAGAAGAATTTTGGAAATAACAAATATAATTAAGATTTTTTCTGATCAAAACAGATTAAGAATAATTAATTTAATCAAAGATGATTTACTTTGTGTTGGAGAGATTCAAACTATATTGAATATCAAACAATCTAACGTATCTAGACATTTAGAGAAACTTAAAGCTCTTGATATATTAATTCAACAAAAACAAGCACAATGGATTTACTATAAATTAGATAAAGAAAAATTAAAACAATATGCTTTTATTACTGATTTACTTTATCAAGATATAAACAATTCTCAAATATATAAAGAAGATTTATCAAAATTAGAAAAATATAAAAACAGCAAAATGTGTTGCCAAAATTTACGTGATATTGGCTTCGATTTTAATAAATTAAACTTTAAAAAATAAAGAGGTATAAAAATTATGGACAACTTTGATGAACTAATAAGCTCATTTGATTTAAATTTTTTTGGAACAGGTAGTCATAAAATTTCATTTGAAAAAATGGTAGAGCTCATAAATGAAGACAAAGCATATATTCTAGATGTAAGATCAAAAGAAGAATGTAGTATTTTAAATTTTTCATTTGCAAATAATATTCCAGTGGAACAAGTTCCCCTTCATATTAATGAATTACCAAAAGATAAAACTATTATAATATTCTGTTCTGGAGCAACTAGAGCTACTATAATTTATACATATCTACAGGCAAAAGGTTTTAAAAATTCTAGAATATTGTTAGAAAATATTGGTGATATTTCTAATCATTTCAAACCTGGATTTGTATTAAAAAACCATAAATCCTTTGAAAATTAAAAATGAATACTAATATTATTATGTACTTAATTATATTGATTATCTCTATAACCATGGCGATGGTTGGAAAAGGTGGAGGTAATTTTTATGTATTAGTAATGATCCTTGCTGGAATAAAAATGCAAAACGCAGCTACAACATCTCAATTAATAATGATGGCTACTGCTCTTACTTCAATGCTAATCTTTCATAAAAATAAAAAAGTCGATTGGAAATTAGCTTTAATTATAGATCCTCCAACAGATATTATGGCTTTTGTCGGGGGATATTTTGCAAGTGATATCCATGCAACAACATTAAAGATTATGTTTGCATCAGTATTAATTTTAATATCTATATTTATGTTTATTCCAGTAAAAGAGAAGCCCTTGAGTTTTAATAATAAAAAAGGATATTGGAATAGAGAATTTAATGGTTATATATATAGTGTAAATTTATGGACAGTTCTACCCTTAACAGCTACAGTCGGATTCTTTGCAGGAGCAATAGGAATCTCTGGTGGAGCTTTTAAAATTCCATTAATGGTTATGCTCTGTGGGATTCCAATGGAGATAGCTATTGGTACATCTTCAGTTATGGTTGCGGCTACTGCTTTAATGGGCTTTATCGGACACTCTATTAATGGAGACTTCAATCCCAATTTAGCTATACCACTTGCTCTTGTAGCAGTTTGTGGTGGATTAATTGGAAGCAAATTAGCTCTTAAAAACAAACCAAAAAATTTAAAAAAGATTTTTGCTTTTACAAATTTACTCGCGGCAATCATTATGATAATAAATATTTTAAGATAAAAAAAAGACTGTTTTATGCTCACACCACATAAACAGTCTTTTCTTATATTAATTAAAGCTATAATTAATTATAACCTTTTGGATTTTTACTTTGCCAATTCCATGCATCACGACACATAGTTGTTAAATCATATTTAGCTTCCCAATTAAGTAATTTTTTAGCTTTAGATGCATCTGCATAACAAGTTGCAATATCTCCAGGTCTTCTTGGAGTAATTACATAAGGAATTTCAATTCCATTTGCTTCTTCAAAAGCTTTTACTATATCTAGAACACTATAACCAATACCAGTACCTAAATTAATAATTTCTGAACCTTCATTATCATATTCACAAGCAGCAACATGACCGCTAGCTAAATCAACAACATGAATATAGTCCCTAACACCAGTACCATCTGGGGTAGGATAATCATCACCAAATACTGATAATTTCTTTAATTTTCCAACAGCAACTTGACAGATATATGGCATTAAATTATTTGGAATTCCAACTGGATCTTCTCCAATTAATCCTGAACTATGTGCTCCAACTGGATTAAAGTATCTTAATAGTACTACAGAAAAACCTTTATTAGCGGCTGCAAAGTCAGTTAAGATTTGTTCAATCATATATTTAGTCCAACCATAAGGATTTGTACAACCAGTTGGCATGCCTTCTTTTAGAGGAACAGTTTCAGCTAAACCATATACAGTAGCTGAAGAACTAAATACTATTTTTTTAACATCATATTCTTTCATTAATTCACAGATTGTTAATGCTGAATCAATATTATTTCTATAATAAGCTAAAGGTTTTGCAACAGATTCACCAACTGCTTTATATCCAGCAAAATGAATAATTGCATCAATCTTATTTTCTTCAAAGATAACTCTTGTAGCTTCTTTGTCACAAACATCTACTTCATAGAAAGGAATTTTTTTACCTACTATTTGTTCAACTCTTTTAATAGCTTCTTTTTGACTATTGTAAAAATTATCAGCAATTATTGGTTCATGATTTGCTTTAATCAATTCAATACAAGTATGGGTAGCAATATACCCCGCTCCGCCAGTTAATAAAATTTTCATACACGCCCTCTGAATATCATAATATTTTTTATTTTACAACTATATTTTCTAGTATAATTAGACTTTTGTTAAGTCCTAATTATCCTTTTTTTTTATACAATATTATTTTTCTACTAGAAAGAATACTAATAAATTTATTTTTTTCTTGAATAAAGCTCTTTTATAAAGTATTTTCAATATATGAATTATTATTGTGTTGCATGTAAAGTTTCTAAAGAAACCCAAATAAAAAAGGAAATTGAGGATACTTTTAATAGAATTTTTGACGAAGATAAAGTTGTTGAAGTCCTTTTCCCAACAAAACAATATAAAATTAAAAGAAAAAAAACTCCTAGTGATATAATCAAACCACTAACACCAGGTTATCTATTTATAAAAACTTCAAAAGATATTGATAAATTTGCTAGAGATTTTAAAAGAATTAAAGATTGCTATGGCCTAGTTCAAAGCAAGAAAACAGATTCTGAACAAAATACAAGCTATAAACTTGAAAGAGAAGATTTAATATATGCAACTTGGATCTATTCAAACAAAGGAAATATAATCCCTTCAAAGATTACTTTAGAAATAGGCTCTTCTGTTAATGTTATATCAGGACCTTTAGCTACCTTCAATGGACAAATTATAAAAGTTGATAAAAGAAATAATAAAGTTTGTATATTCTCTGAGAATTCTGGCACCTTACAAAAAGTTTGGGTACCTGTTGAAATTGTAAAAAAAGATGAATTAGATTCAACGGAGAGAATTCTAAAAGAATTCTCTAAAGTATATTAAAAAATACTGCTAAATTGAAATATTCAAAATAGCAGTAATTATTTTAATTTTCTTTAATATATGCAGTTCCTAATTTTGCAGGAACATTGAAAGATTTTCTACTTATAGTCAATACAATTGTTAAAATATATGGTAATGCAATGAATAACTCATTTGGCAAAATTGTAGCGGAGCTTGCTTGCATTAATATTGCAAAAGCTTCAGCTAAACCAAAAACAACTGTTCCTATAAAGGCTCCAACAGGATTCCAGTTACCTAAGAAACATATAGCAAAAGCAATCCACCCTCTTCCTCCAATTATATTAGTTGTAAACATTCCTAAATAACCGATTGAATAGAAAGCACCAGCAATACCACACATAAGTCCAGATACCATTACAGTAAAGAATCTAACCTTAGATACATTAATTCCAGAAACATCAACTGCTTCAGGATTTTCTCCTGTAGAACGAATCACTAAACCTAAAGAAGTTTTATATAAAATAAAGAATCCTAATGGAACTAAAATATACATTGCATAAGTTAATATATTTTGATTAAAAAATATTGGTCCTAAAAATGGGATTTTAGATAAAAGCGGTAAAGCTATTTTTTGTAAAGGTTCTACTGTCAAAGGAGAAAGTGGAACTCCAAATACAACTCTTTGTAAGAAAGAACATAACCCTGCAATTAAAATATTAATAGCAGTTCCTGTTACAATCTGATGTTGTTTTAAAGTAACACACAAAAATGCATACAAAATAGCAACCAATAATCCAGCAAGAGCTGCAAATAATAAGCCAAAAGCTAAACTACCAGAAATATAAGCTGTAGTGAAACCAGCCCAAGCTCCCATTAAGAAAATACCTTCAATTGCGGTTACCATCATACCAGTTCTTTCAGAAAAAACCTCAGATAAAGCACCAAATAATAAAGGGGTACTCATCATAATTGCTCTAGATAATAAATTTACGATCATTATTTATCCCCCTCTAATAACAATTTCTTTTCTCTTCTTACTTCCAATTTATTTCTAACAAAATAAGACATAATAACAAATACCATTACAAAACCTTCCATCAAGTCAATAATACTTGAAGGAACTCCTGAAATTTGGCCCATAATAGTACCACCAACCTGCAAAGCTCCAAACAAAATAGATGCAAAGATTATTCCAATAGGGTTTGCATTTGCTAAAATTGCAATACCAATACCCAATGCACCAATAGAAGGGTTAAACCCTTGTAAAAGCATATGTTGAACACCATTTACTTCAGTAACACCAGCAAGACCAGCTAAGCCACCACTAATAAAGAAAGTTAATACAAATATCAATTCAGGATTAACACCACTCATTCTTGCTGCTTCTTGGTTTTGTCCAACAGCACGAATTCTAAAACCTAAGGTTGTTCTATATAACAAAAGCCATACTACAATTGCAACCACAATAGCCAACACAAAACCAAAATGAAGTCTTGTATGTGGAATAAGTTTTGCAAGCCAAGTACTTTTAGCTAAAGAATCAGTTTGTGGATATTCACCTTTTGCTTCCATCAATACAGTTCTTAATAAATAGTTCATTAAATTTAAAGCAACATATGTACTCATCATACTAATTAAGAATTCATTTGCTTTAAATCTAGCTTTAAAGAACCCTATCAAACCACCCCAAATTCCACTTAGAATAAAAGAAAATATTATTGCTAAGAAAATTGCAATTGGGTGTGGAATCAAAAGAGATATTGATACAGCGGCTAAAGAACCAATATAGAATTGGCCTTGTGCACCAATATTAAATAAATTTGCTTTAAAGGTAAAAGCAAAAGCTAATGATGTAAAAATCAAAGGAGTTGCTTTAACAAAAATTTCACCTATTGTATAACCATCTCTAAACATTGAAGAAAATAACAAACCAAAAACAGTTATAGGATTTTTACCCAAGAATAGGATCATTATACCACTCAAAAACAACCCAAGAATAATAGCCATTAAGCTAGTAATAAATATATCACGAGTCTTCTTATCCATTTAAACTACCTCCTGATTTTTATAACCAGCCATTAATAAACCAATTTTTTCACTATTCAAATCTGAAGTTTTATAAATACCTTGAATTTCACCCTTATAGAAAACAGCTACTCTGTCACAAAGGGTAAATATTTCAGACAATTCAGTAGAAACTAACATAACAGCCTTATCATTATCTTTTTCATTTATTATAGAAGTATGAACATTATTAATTGCTCCTAAATCTAAACCTCTTGTAGGTTGGTCAAAAATTATGAAATCACCACAATTTTCTACTTCCCTACCAACAATAACTTTTTGTTGGTTTCCTCCAGATAATTCTTTAGCTAAAGAAAAGGGTCCTGGAGCTTTAACTTTAAAATCTTTTAAAATTTTATTTGTTCTATTATTTAATTTCTTTCTATCAATTAAACCATTTTTTGACCATTCTTTAGAATAGCTAGTTTTTAATAAAATATTTTCAGCTAAGCTCATATCCATAACTAAACCATATCTATGACGGTCTGAAGGAACGTAACCAATACCTAAAGCAATTCTTTCCTTAATTGATAAATTAGAAATATCTTTATCATTTAATGTTATTTGACCATCATCTGTTTTTAATGCCCCACAAATAGCCATACATAATTCTTGTTGACCATTGCCTGATACTCCTGCAATACCAAATATTTCACCTCTATGTATATCAAATGAAACATCATTAATTAAAGGAATACCACTTTTACTTTTTACAGTGACATTCTTAACAGACAAGCAAACATCTTTATTTAAATCTAAAGTATCTCTCTTTTTAATTTCTTCAATAGAACTCTCTATCATCATTTTTGATAATTGGACTTCATCTGTATCTTCCTTGTTTACATTCCCATAAACAATACCAGATCTCATAACTATAATTCTATTAGCAACTGACATTACTTCTTTTAATTTATGAGTTATAAAGATTACAGCATTACCCTGTTTTGAATAATCAGTAACGAAATTCATTAATGTATCTATTTCTTGAGGTGTTAAAACAGCGGTAGGCTCGTCCATTATCAATAAATTAGCTTTCAAATATAAGGCTTTTAAAATTTCTACTTTTTGTTGTTCTCCAACAGTTAAATCCTTAATTTTTTTTGTAGCATCAACTTTTAAATCATATTTATTTGCTAACTCTTGTATATTCTTTTCTTCTTCTTCCCAATTAATGCGACCTTTTACATTTCCTAAAATAATATTTTCAGTAACTGTATGTGCAGCAACTAATGAGAAATGTTGTTGAATCATAGAAATTTTATATTTCATTGCGTCTTTTGGTGACTTGATAAAGATTTCTTTACCATCTTTAAAAATCTGACCTTCATCAGCATTATAAAGTCCATAAAGAATTTTCATACAAGTACTTTTACCTGCACCATTCTCACCTAAAAGAGCTAATACTTCACCTCTATTAACAGAGAAGGATACATCTTTATTTGCAATTACTTTTGCAAAATATTTTGATATGCCTCTAAGTTCAAAAAAAGGTTTTTCCATTTATTTTTCCCATAACCTAAAATTACCTAAAAAATATAGGTAATTATTCTAATATTTCTAATTGCATAACAATTAGATAAAACTCTCTTTTGTTTTATGAATACACAATACTCTTTAATGAGTATTGTGTATTATAATTAATTATCTTATTTAAACATTGATTGTAAATCAACTTCTCCAGCTGCTGCGCTAGCCATACCAGCTTCAACTTTTGCTTGAGTTTCACTAGTGATTTGATCTGTATAAACAGGTTTAAAGATACCTTCTTTAATACCAGCTTCGTGAACTTTTCCACCATCTAATGTGCCATCATAATATTTTTGAACAGCCCAAGTATAGAAAGTTTGGAAATCGAATAATACAGAAGCTACAACAGTACCAGGAGCTATATCATTTTGATTGCTTGAGAATCCAACGAATTTAACACCTTTTTCTTTTGCTGCTTGAATTGCACCAAGACCAACTTGGTTAGCATAAACAAATAATGTATCTGCACCATTATCAATCATAGTTTCAGCCATTTGTTTACCTAAAGCAATATCGTCCCAACTGTTTGCATAGGAACGTGTTGCAGAAGCTCCACTGATTCCTCTTTCTGTTGCAATTTCAGTAGAAACTTGTTCATAAACGTCTAATAAGTTTTCCATTGCTTCATTTGGGAAACCACCAATAGTTGCAAAATGACCATTATCAGTTACTTCACCAGCAATTAATGCAGCTACATAACTTGCTTCATATTCTTTAGGGAAAATTGGAGCAACATTAGAATAGTCAGCTCTGAAACCATTTACTACACAGAATGTTGAATCAGGATATTCACTAGCAATTTTATTTGCTGCATCATCAAATTGAGTACCTGCAGCCATAATTAAATCATAACCTCTTTCAGCATAGTTTCTGAATGTTGATTCATAGTCAGATGCTTGAACATTTTCTAAATATTCCATCTTTGTACCTAATTGTTCATTACAAGCAACTAAACCAGCATAGTTTGTAGCATTCCAGGATTGGTCATTAATTGGACCAGGAAGAATAAGAACTATTTTTAAATCCCCAATAGTCTTTTCTGCAGAACTTGCCTTTTCTTCACTACTACCTTGAGCAAAAATGGTAGTTAAAGCTAAACTAGAAATTAATAATAATGTTAATAATTTTTTCATTTCTCTCTCCTCTTCATAACTTTTTATATCATATTATATTTTTAAAATAAAATATTATTTTAATAATGATATTGTTTTTTTCTTTTGATATAGGCCTTATCAATTTTTAAAAAAATTTATTCTCCATTGAATATAATAGATTAATGCAATATATGTGCCAAAAAAATCTAAATAATCTTTAATTTATATCAGACAATAAATTATTTAAAAATAAATATTGTTAAAAAATAGAAGATGCTTTACAATTGTCCTAAAATAGTACAATGATTGTTCATATGTGTCCTAAAATACAGTATCATTTCATGAACAAAGGAGAAATTAAGTGCATATTTTACTCATTGATGACAATATTCAACTTTTTGAAGTATTGAAAGATAACTTTTCCTTTGTTGGACATTATCTATTTTTTGCAAGTAATACAAAAGAAGCTTTTGAGGTATTAAATAATGAACAAATACATTTAGTTTTACTTGATGTAAAATTAGGTGAAGAAAATGGAGTTGAAACTTTAGCAAAAATAAAAAAACAGTTCTCTCAAATTCCAGTTATTATGATTACTGGCTATGCAACAGTAGAGGCAGCTGTTAAAGCTATGAAATTAGGAGCATATGATTTTGTAAAGAAGCCTATTGATTTTAACACTTTATGTACAAGAATAGATTCTGCAACTGAAAACACTAAGTATAAAAAAGAAAATGAGAAATTAAAAAACAGATTAAAAGAAAAAAGCCCAACTCTTACAAGTAAGAATATTTCATTTAATAATGAATTAATGAGAGCAAAAAAATTAGCTGCTTCAGATATCTCTATCTTAATTATTGGTGATAATGGAAGTGGGAAAGAACTATTAGCTGATTATATATATAAAAACTCAAATAGAATTAGTGAAAAATTTATTAAAATAAATTGTGCAGCTTTTCCAGAAGCCCTTTTAGATAATGAATTATTTGGTCATGAAAAAGGTGCTTATACAGGAGCTGAAAGTGATTATATAGGCGTCTTTGAACAAGCAGATAAAGGAACTTTATTACTTGATGAAATTGGAGATATGCCCACAACTCTTCAAGCAAAAATTCTAAGAGTTATACAAAACCAAGAAGTTAGAAGAATTGGAAGCAAAAAAACAAGAAAAATTGATGTAAGATTCATTGCTGCTACAAATAAAGACTTATTTAAAATGGTAGAAGAAAAAACCTTTAGAGAAGATTTGTTCTATAGATTAAATGGTGGATTATTAAGAATACCTCCACTAAGAAATAGAAAAGAAGATCTAGATGATTTAATTGATTCTCTTTTACAAAATATAAGTGAAAATTCTAAAACTTCAAAGAAAACACTCTCTGAAGAAGTAAAACAAATCTTTTTCAATTATCGTTGGCCAGGAAATATACGTGAATTAAAAAATGCTTTATTATATGCAGCAACTATATCTCAAGATAATGAAATACAAATTGAAGATTTACCTCCGAGCTTTGAATTATATGGAACTAAAAGTCAAGATTCTTTAAGCATTATCCAACAGAGAGAAAAAGAATTAATAAAAAAAGTATTATTAAGAAATAATAATAATAAAACTGAAACTGCTAAATTTTTAAAAATGAGTAGAAATACTTTATATTTAAAATTAAAGAAATATGGAATTGTAATAGATGAATGAAAACATTGTTGAAATTGAAAATGTTTGCTTACATTATGGCGCAGTAAAAGCCCTAGATCATACAAATATAAGTTTTAAAGAAAACAGTATCCATGCTCTAATTGGAGAACATGGTGCTGGTAAATCAAGTATTGGTCTATTATTGTGTGGCCTTCAAAAACCAACAAAAGGGAAAATTTTTATTGATAATCAAGAATATTCCTATATAAAGACAAAGGTTGCAAAAGCAAAAGGAATACAATTTGTTCATCAACAATTGTTACTTAATCCATATTTTACTGTAGCTGAAAATTTATTTTTCTGTGATAAGAAATCTCCTTTTTTCTCATTGAATTTAAAAAAGAAAGTTCAAGATTTAGCAAATGAATATATAAAAAGCTTAGGCTTTGATATTGATGTAACTCAAATCACAAAAAATTTAACCTTATCAGAAAGAGCTCTAGTAGCTATTTTAGCAAAGATAAAAGCTAATCCAAGAGTATTAATTTTGGATGAATCTCTCGATAAATTATCTGCTCAAGACTACTCAAAACTTAAAAAGATTTTAATTAATCTAAAAAAACAAGGTTGTTCTATAATAATTATGACCCATAAAATTGACTGGGTTTATGATATTGCAGATAACATTTCCATAATAAGATATGGTAAAAATGTTTTAACTGAAAATATTGAAAGTGTTGGAAAGATGCAAATAATTAAAATGGCATATACTCAATTATCAGAGGCTCCTCTTCAACAACAGCCAATTAATTCATATTATCATTTTATAAAATATAATGAAGCTATTTTAGAAAACTTGCCTGTTAACTTAATTATTCTAAATAATGATGGGATACTAAAACTAGCAAATAAATATTTTATAAACAATTTTCAAATTGATCCTTCTCTCTTTCTTGAAAAGTCTGGAAGATATTTATTAGAAAATACAAATTCAACAACAATAAATACTATTATGAATTTAATACCTAACACAGAAGAAAATACAATTTTCCATCTTTCTATTTGTATTAACAATAAAAAAGGTATATATAACGTACACTATTCACCTATTTTTGATGAATCTGAAAAAATAGGATCTATGTTTATTTTTTATGATATTACTGAATATGATTCATTACAACAAAACCATCAATTATCTGATAAATTATCTTCTGTAGGCTTATTATCAGCTGGTGTTGCTCATGAAATCAATAATCCTTTAGAAATAATTAGCAATTATTTAACAAATATAAAATTTAGATACAATGAACCTGATTTATTAAAAATAGTAAATAAGTTAACAAAACAAGTAAATTATATTACTAGAATTGTTAGCAATTTACAGAATTTCTCAAATCTAGAAAAAGTATCTGAAGAAAATATCAACATAAATGATCTAATAAAAGAAATGATAGATTTATTAAAACTAAATGCAAAATTAAAAAATATTAAAATCATTTTAACGGAAAATACTCAAAACAATATTGTTTATATAAATGAAAATGAATTAAAACAAGCAATATTAAATATTATAAAAAACAGTTTTGAATCTATTAAAAAAGACGGTGAAGTTGAAATCATTATAGATAATATAAACTTTGAAACTGAAATCCAAATAAAAGATACAGGAAATGGCATTGATGAAAGCAAAGACTATTTTACACCATTCTATTCAACAAAATCAAATAATGGAACAAACACAGGATTAGGACTTTCTCTTGTTTATGGAATCGTAACAAAATATCAAGGAACAATTTCTATTAATAATAGACAAGACAGAAAAGGCTGTATTATTAAACTATCATTCCCTACTGCAAAACTCGTATAATTAGGATAAAACATGTATTTAAACCACATTAGCTATAATTTATTTGACATTTCTTATTTTAAAAGTTATGCTAATATCAAATAAAATAAATATAGGAGCTAAAAATGGCAACTGTAAATCTAAAAAACATCTGTAAGATTTACGATGGTAACGTTAAAGCTGTAGACAATGTTAACATCGACATCGAAGACAGAGAGTTTGTGGTCCTAGTAGGACCTTCAGGTTGTGGTAAATCTACCACTTTAAGAATGGTCGCAGGTTTAGAAGACATTACTTCTGGCGAATTATTGATTGATGGTAAATTAGTAAATGATGTACCACCAAAAGATAGAGATATCGCAATGGTATTCCAGAACTATGCTTTATACCCTCACATGACTGTTTATGATAATATGGCTTTTGGTCTAAAAATCCGTAAATTTGATAAAGCAGAAATTGACCAAAGAGTTCGTGAAGCTGCAAAAATTCTAGACATTGAAGAATTATTAGACAGAAAACCTAAAGCATTATCCGGTGGTCAAAGACAACGTGTTGCTGTAGGTCGTGCTATTGTTCGTCAACCAAAAGTATTCTTATTTGATGAACCTTTATCAAACCTTGATGCAAAGTTACGTGTTCAAATGAGAGCAGAGATTTCTGGTCTTCACCACAGATTACAAGCAACAATGATTTATGTTACTCACGACCAAGTTGAAGCTTTAACTATGGCTGACAAGATTGTTGTTATGAAATTTGGTGTTATTCAACAAATTGGTAAACCATTAGAACTTTATAATGAACCAGTTAATAAATTTGTTGCAGGATTTATTGGATCACCTCCAATGAACTTTGTTGAAACAAAAGTTGAAGCTGAAGGCGATGATATTTTTGTTAATGAAGGTACTTTCAGAATTAAAGTTCTTCCTGAACAATCAGCTAAACTAAAGAGCTATGTTGGAAAATCTGTTACATTTGGTATTCGTCCAGAAGATGTACAATATAGTGACAAAGCTATTAAAGATGAAACTATCATTGGTAGCGTTTCAGTTGTTGAACCTTTAGGTAGTGAAACACACGTTTATGTTTCAACTTCTAAAGCTCAAGTTATTGGTAAAATTGATCCTCAATTCGAAGTTAAACCAGATCAAAAAGTTGCTCTTATTCCTAACATGGAAAAAGCTAAATTCTTTGATTTAGAAACTGAATTGGTTATCTAATTAATAAGTGCTGAAATTAAAAGGCTGTTCAATTTGAACAGCCTTTATTTATTATTTAGTCTTTTTATTAAAACAATACATCAAAAATTACTTCAACAGCCTTTTTAGCTTCACTATCATTTACAATAAATAGAATTGATATAGTACTAGATTCAGCTAAGCTTTGATAAATCTTAATATTATTATCATATAAAGCATCTACACATTTCTTATAATAAATAAAATCTCTATTAATATTTTGACCAACAATACCAACTAAAGCTAAATCATTTTCAACTTCAATTTCATCCACATTAAAATCTGTAAAGAATCTTTGTTTTAATTCTTCTAAACTTTTTTCACTGATATCATTTTTATCAAAAATAAACGAGAAAGTATCTACACCGTGAGTCATATACATTGGATTAATTCCATATGATCTAACTACAGAATGAATTGTATTAATAGTGCCTGCTTCTTTATTAAGCATCAATTTTCTACAAGTAAGCTTTGAATAAGTTCCTATTTGTGATACACCAACAGGACCATCAGTTTCTTTTGAAGATACAATCATTGTTCCTTTAGCTTCAATATCATTTGTATTTTTAATATTGATTGCAATCCCTTCTTGTCTAACAGGAGCAATAGCATCAGCATGGAAAACACTTGCACCAAGAGCTGATAATTCTCTAACTTCTTTATAAGTCATGGTTTCAATTGGGTAAGCTTTTTTTATAAAACGAGGATCAGCATTATAACAACCAGCTACATCTGTCCAATTTTCATATAAGGTTGCATTCATTGCTTTTGCAAATATAGCACCACTTATATCAGAACCACCTCTAGAAAAAGTTGTTATAACATCATTCTTGTTACGTCCATAGAATCCTGGAATAATATATTTTTTATCTTTATCAAGTTTCTCATTAATAATTTCCCAAGTTTTATCATCAACATAACCATTATCATTTATAACAATTAAATCTGCTGCATCAACAAATTCAAATCCAAGATATTGAGAAACAAGAATTGCATTTAAATATTCGCCTCTTGAAGCTGCAAAATTTTCATTAGCATTTAAATTAATTACTTCTTTGATTTCTGCTAAAGCTTTTGCCATCAAATCGGTTTCTAGATTTAAATCTTGTAATATCTCAAAAAATCTCTTTTCGATTAAAGAAAAAGATTTATCGCAAGTTCCAAATTCTTTAACTTCTTTACAACAAGAATATAATAGATCTGTTACTTTAATATCAGAACTATCTCTTTTACCTGGAGCAGATACTACTACAATCTGTCTCCTATTATCTGCTTCAACAATAGATTTTACTTTTTCTAATTGTTTAGCGCTCGCAACGGAGCTTCCACCAAATTTACAAACTATCATTCGCTTATTCCTTATACTATTTAAACTTACTATACATATAGATTAATTTTTCATCAAGATAAAAAGGCAAAAAATAAGGAGAGAGCCCTCAAAACTCTCCCCAATGGAATATGTTAACTATTTGGAGACCTAACTTGCTATAAGATTACCTTATAGATTCCATTTTGTTTCAGTCAGAAACACAAAGACATAATCTTTAGTAACTATATGATAAGACAACATTGAAAATATAGCAAGAATTTTTTTTTATAATATATTCTTGCTATGTATCAATTAATTCAATTATGCCCTTTTCTCACAGAAGCTTTTTATGGAAGAAGCATTGGAATAAATACTTACCTCACCACTATTTATACAAACTAAAGTAGGTGCTTGCATAATACCAAATTCTTTTACTAAATCTAAGTTTTTAGTAGCATCGACTACTTGGTAAATAACGCCAGCCTCATCTAAAAATCTTTTAGCAATTTTACAATTGGGACAAGTTGGAGTTGTAAATAATATAGTTCCATCTTCAACTGAAGTCTCACGTTGTACATCTGAATTATGTTCTTTTCTATCTTTTTTGTCTAAAACACTTCTTTCGAAATTATAAACTTTACGTTTTTCAAACTCTTTACTTTTTCCTATATTCCAGTTTTGAACAGGTCTATAATAGCCAGTAATTCGACTATATACTTCTGCAGTTGCTCCACATGTAGGACATGTATAATGTTCTCCTGCAATATAACCATGCTCAGGACAAATAGAATAAGTAGGACTTATTGTATAATATGGAAGTTTAAAATTATCAGCAATTTTCTTTACCATAAGAGCCGCTTCTTTCCAAGACGATAATTTTTCACCTAAGAAAGAATGGAAAACTGTTCCTGAAGTATATAGTGTTTGTAAATCATCTTGGTGTTCTAATGCTTCAAATACATCAGAAGTATAATCAACAGCTAAATGAGAACTATTTGTATAATATGGTCTATTATCATCTTCACTTGCGGTAATGATTCCAGGATAATGTTTTTTATCATGTAATGCTAATCTATATGAAGTACTTTCTGCTGGAGTAGCTTCAAGGTTATATAAATCCCCATATTCTTCTTGATAATCTGATAATCTTTCTCTCATATGGTTTAATACATTTTGTGCAAATTTCTTACCCTTTTCACTAGCAATATTATCACTAATCCAAGAAGCATTTAAACAAGTTTCATTCATTCCAACTAAACCAATTGTTGAGAAGTGATTTTCAAAAGTACCTAAATATCTTCTAGTATAAGGATATAAACCTTCAGCTAATAATCTAGAAACAATATTTCTCTTAACTTTTAAACTTCTTGCAGCTAGATCCATTAAATAATCTAACTTTTTATAGAATTCAGCTTCATCTTTAGATGTATAACCTAATCTTGGTAAATTGATAGTTACAACACCAATACTACCAGTAGATTCACCACTACCAAAGAAACCACCACTCTTCTTTCTTAATTCTCTCAAGTCTAGACGTAATCTACAACACATTGAACGAACATCACTTGGTTCCATGTCACTATTTACATAGTTTGAGAAATAAGGAGTACCATATTTTGCTGTCATTTCAAATAATAATTTATTATTTTCTGTTTCAGTCCAGTCAAAATCTCTAGTAATTGAATATGTTGGAATTGGGTATTGGAAACCACGGCCATCTGCATCACCAGCAATGAATACTTCAATAAATGCTTTATTAATCATATCCATTTCTTTCTTACAATCTTTATATTTAAAGTCCATTTCCTTACCACCAACAATTGCAGGTAATTCAGCTAAGTCATTAGGAACAGTCCAATCTAAAGTAATATTAGAGAAAGGAGCTTGAGTTCCCCAACGAGAAGGAGTATTAACACCAAATACAAATGATTCAATATTTTGTTTTACTTGTTCATATGACAAATTATCAACTTTAACAAAAGGAGCTAAATAAGTATCAAAAGAAGAGAAAGCTTGTGCGCCGGCCCATTCGTTTTGTAAAATACCTAAAAAGTTTACCATTTGGTTACAAAGAGATGATAAATGCTTTGCAGGTTTACTAGTTATTTTACCAGGAATACCACCTAAACCTTCTTTAATTAATTGTTTTAATGACCAACCAGCACAATAACCTGTTAACATGGATAAATCATGAATATGGAAATCCCCATTTCTATGAGCATTACCAATTTCTTCATCATAAACTTCAGATAACCAATAGTTAGCAGTAATTGCTCCACTATTAGATAAAATTAATCCACCTACTGAATATGTTACTGTGGAGTTTTCTTTAACTCTCCAGTCATCAAGTTTTAAATAACCATCAACAACGTCTTTATAGTCAACAATAGTTGATCTCATATTTCTAATTTTTTCACGTTGTTTTCTATATAATATATATGCCTTTGCAACATCAGAATAACCTGATAGCTGTAAAATTTCTTCAACAGAATCTTGAATAGCTTCAACACTTATAAGATCATCTGCAATTTTATCTTCAAAATTTGAAGTTGTTTGCAATGCTAATAAATCTATAACACTAGAATTAAAATTACGACCAGAAGCTCTAAAAGCCTTTTCAATCGCATGGGAAATTCTGCTAATATCGAACTCTACGATGCTACCATCTCTCTTTGCAACCTTATACACAACACTCACCTCTTTAAATATTTCAAGAGCACTAATGAAAATAACTCTCAATAACCTTGAGTATATCATATGATTTATTTATACGCAATATATATTGTATTTTTTTTTCATGCACACTATAGATAGTGTTTTACTGATATATTAGAACCCTCGAATTTCAATAAAATCTATATAATTTTTTAATATATTTTTAATAGAAATTGTTTCATTTAAATTAAATCCTGTAAGATTTTGTACAATATTAGCACCTTTATCTTCAAATTTTTGAAGATATAATTTCTGATCCTTATTTAACCATTCGCCAATGCCTTTAATTTCTTTCTCACCATGTAATTCTTTAACTAAAGTAGTTCTAAATTCATGTTCAACTGAAGTATTTTTTAAAATTTCTACACTTTCTTCAATTAAAGAAATATTTAGATTTTCTATTCCAACAGCTTTTGAATAACCTTCTTTACTACTTTTTAAATCCATTGCGACATAATCTACTAAATTATGAGAAATTAAATTTTCTAATTTGCTTGGAAAAGAGCCATTAGTATCTAGTTTAACTAGATATCCTAAATCTTTTAAATATTTACAAAAATCATCAACATTTTTTTGTAACAAAGGTTCCCCACCAGTTATACAAACACCATCTAGATATTTAGTTCTTTTTTCCAAAAAAGCATTTAATTCTTCGCTATCCAAAGTCGGTTCACTCGCTGGATTTAAGACTAAAGCTGAATTTTGACAAAATGGACATCTCAAATTACATCCACCTGTAAACAAAGTACAAGCTAATTTACCAGGATAATCTAAAAGAGTAGATTTAATTAAACCATGAAATAACATATAACACCTTCTTAAAACTTTATATAAAAGAATAAAATAATTCTATTACATAATAACTGATAATACAAATCTAATAATAATTGAAAATTTGACAAATATAATAAAACAATTTACTTTAAAATATAATTAAAGTATTACTAAAATATAGAAATAATAATTATCTTACTACTTATCATAAGTATATAAATTTAAAAAAACTCGAGGCAATTATGTTTAAATTAGCATTTAGAGGAGTATTCAGATATAAAAAAAGATCATTTATTACAATGTTTGCAATAGCAATTGCTGTAGTATTTACAATTTTTATGCAAACCATAATAACTGGATTACAATTAGATTCTAATAAAAATTTAATTTATAATGATACCTCAAGTGCTAAAATATATGCTAAAGGATATTTTAGTGAAAGAGATTATCTACCCATTGATAAATTAATCACTAAAGAACAAGGTTCTTCTCTTCAAAAACTTTTACTAGATAATAACTATACTGATATTACTAAAGAGTTTATCTCTTCTGCACAAATAATGTTTTATGAAGATCCTTTTCCAACATCTGGCTCTCTTACTGCAGTAATAAAAGCTATTGATAGTACTAATTCTCAAGCTTATAAATATGATGATGCTAATATAAAAGGGAAATGGTTAACTAAAGGTGTTGATGGAGTTGTCATTGGAGCAAAACTTGCTGATGATATAAAAGCAGATGTAGGATACTTCTTAACAATTCAAACAAAAGGAAAAGGTGGATTTATACAAGCTTTTGATATACCAATTATTGGAATAATCTCAACAGGAGATCCAGTAATAGATGCATCAACCCTATTCTTTGATATGGATACAATAGACTACTATCTAGAATTAGCTGGTTCTGCAACTAGTTATGCTGTTTCATATACAAAAAACATAGCAAAATTAAAAAAGATAACAGATCAGGAAACAATTAATTTAAAAGAGATAGCAAATCAAGTTGATCTAGAAGCTTATTCCTGGAAAGAAATTGCTGATGAATTATTAAAATTCCAAAGTGCTGATGCAGGTTTTGGTTATGTTTTCTTATTCTTCACATTCGTAATTGCAATAGTTGGAATAAGCAATACTATGTTAATGGCCATTAGTGAAAGAAAGAATGAAATCGCTATGCTAAAAACTCTTGGATACAGTGATAGTTATATTAAGAAATCTTTTACAATCGAAGGCGGTATAATTGGATTAATTGGAATTTTAATTGGTTCAATATTAGGAATAGTTATATCTATATACTATCAATTTAAAGGAATTGATTTCTCTTATTACCTAAAATATACAGATTCTATTGGCTATAGAATAAATAGCATTGTATATACCTACGTACTTCCTTCTCAAATGATTATTATAGCAATTTGCGGTTTACTCGTTTCAATGCTTGCAGCTTATTTTGCTGTTAAAAAAACTGCAAAAGGTGAAATTAACCAATTATTCAAAAAACTTTAATATTTTTTAGGTTTACACAAAAATTAAATTTCTAAAAATTAATAATTATTTAATTTTTTTTAAGAAAATATGAGCATATCATTATAAATTTTAAAAATTTTTAGCATTTCCTAAATTTTTTTAATATTTTTTGTTCTTTGCTATTGCATTATTTATTTATTAGTTATACATTGCGGGTGTAAAAAAAATAATCTGAATTCTTTAATAGGAGAAAACAATGAACAACGAATCAGACATTTCATGGATTATTAAAAAACATGAACATAAAAACATTTCAAAAGCAAAAGAAATGTTTCCTATTGAAACCGCAAGATTAGCTCGTCGTCTACATAGTCAAATACCTGGATATCATATGACTCGCCTAGCAGCCCTTCCAAACTTAGCAAATATGTTAGGTGTTGGTGGCATTTATGTAAAAGACGAAGCTGAAAGAATGGAATTAAACAGTTTCAAAGTAATGGGTGGAAGTTTTGCTTTATTTAGATTCTTCCAAGATCGTCTAAATTTAAAGGATGAACAACTATCATTCGAATATTTAACAAGTGATGAAGTAAAAGAAAAATTAGGCACAATTACTTTCGCTAGTGCTACAGATGGAAATCACGGACGTGGTATTGCATGGGCATCAAAAATGCTAGGTCATAAATGTATGATATACGTTCATAGTGAAACTAGCCAAGCAAGAATAGATGCTATAAAAGCATATGGCGCAACTGTAAAAGTTATTCCTGGTAACTATGATAATGCAGTAAAACAATGTGTTATTGATGCAAAGAAATATGGCTGGGAAGTTATTAGCGATACTAGCTGGGATGGTTATACGGAAGTTCCAACTAGAATTATGCAAGGCTATACTACTATGCTTCTTGAAACTCAAAAACAATTTAGTAGCCAAGGTATTCAATATCCTACACATGTATTTGTACAAGCAGGGGTTGGTGCTTTAGCAGCATCTGTTATTGGATTCTACAGCGCATTATGTAATGGTGAAAATACTCCAAAATTCATAGTTGTTGAACCAGATCAAGCAGGATGTATTTTTGAAAGTGCAAAAGCTGATGATGGGAATGTTCATACAGTAGATGGTTCCTTATCTACAATTATGGCAGGTTTAGCATGTGGTGAACCTTCACCTCTTGCTTGGGAAATCTTAAAAGAATGCGCTGATGTATTCATTGAAGTACCTGATTATGTTGCTGCAAGAGGAATGAGAATCATGGCAACACCTTTAAAAGGCGATCCAATGATTATTAGTGGTGAAAGTGGAGCCGTAACTTTAGGCGCATTATACCAATTATTGACTCTTCCTGGTAACGAAGAATTAAAAGAATATCTAGGTATTGATCATAGTAGTAACTTATTATTCATTAATACTGAAGGAAATACAGACCCAAAAAGTTTTAGACAAATAATTTGGGATGGAGCTGATCAAGTTCCAGAAAAATATGCAACAGAACGTTAAACTTTTTCATATATAAATAAATAATACAACACACTTAGTTAGTCATAATTTTATGGCTAACTTTTTTTATAAGCTATTTTTTGATTGACAAAGAACAATATCTATTTTAAGTTTATAGTATAAACCACTTTAGGAGATAAACATGGACAACAAAGAAATACAAGAAGCTATTGATAACATTCGAGAATTAAAAGAAATTATTACTAGCAAGCAAAAGCTATTAACACCAATGATTCTTTCAAAAGATTTTATTAACATGTTGTTATCTGCCTCTATATTACTTTTAATAACAACAATAATTACTGCAACAGGATATATTAACAATTCATCTTTTTGGGATTTTCCAATATATCTTAAAGCAATAATAATGCTTTCTTTACTTGCAAATTTTATTCAAGTACTAATTAGAAAGCTTAAAGCTTTTAATGAAAATACAAAAATTTCTATTGCTACTACTATTGGTGAAATATTTTCTGTGGATATTATAGTCTCATTATTCTTAGCAATATTTTTCTGTGTTATTTTTGCTACAATTACAAAACTTAATTGGATTTATCTACCCACAATTACCATTGCATATGGTTCTTTAATTATTTCAATGGCTGATAAAGTTGGAATAATTGAATTTAAATATATTGGATATATAACAATCTTTATAGGGATTATTAGTATGTTATTCCTTCAAGTTCCATTATTAATTCTTGGATTTTCTATGTATACTATAATTTTGTTCTCATACTTTGTTGTATTAAATATCTCAAGGAGAAATAAGGTATAATGAAATATCCCAAGCTAGATAAATTAATACATGAACAAAGTAGACTCAAAATACTTATATATCTATCTCAAAAAACACCGTCAAAAACAATCTTTACTCAATTAAAAAAAGATTTGCATATGACCAGTGGTAATTTAAGCATCCAATTAAAAAATCTTGAACAAGAAAATCTTATAGAACAAAATAAAAAAATTGAAAAAAATAAAATAAAAACTTATGTAAATATTACAGAAACAGGAATTAACGCATTAAATCAATATTTAAATGATTTAGAAACACTATTATCAAATCTCAA
Organism: Sphaerochaetaceae bacterium; assembly: GCA_963678415.1. Taxonomy (GTDB): domain Bacteria; phylum Spirochaetota; class Spirochaetia; order Sphaerochaetales; family Sphaerochaetaceae; genus Pleomorphochaeta. The sequence continues at coordinate 1,781,389 of OY782833.1, forward strand.
AGGAGACGAAAATGAGTCTAATAAAAACCATTAATCTTTCAAAAACTTACACAACACAAAGTGAAGATGTGCATGCTTTAATTGATTTATCAATTGAAATCAAAAAAGGAGAAATCCTAGCAATATCAGGACCATCAGGAAGTGGTAAAACAACATTACTTAATCTTATTGGACTTTTAGATGATATTACAAAAGGAGATATAGAATTAAATAATATTAAATATTCTACTCTAGGTAAAAAAGAAAAAACAGAAATAAGAAAGAATATGGTTGGCATGATTTTCCAATCCTATAATCTAATTCCTGTTTTATCAGCATATGAAAATGTTGAAATGGCTTTAAACTGTCTCTCAAAGGAACAATTAGAGAGTCTAAATGTTTACAACAAGAAAGATAAAAAAGACCTTTGCTATAGTGCTCTAAAAGATGTTGATTTAACAAATTTAGAAAATAGAAGACCAAATGAATTATCTGGTGGACAACAACAAAGAATATCTATTGCTAGAGCTATCGTTAAAGATCCTAAAGTATTATTAGCAGATGAACCTACTGCAAATTTAGACAAAGCTAATAGTGAAAATATTTTAGATTTAATTTCAAATCTAAATGAGACTAAAGGCTTAACATGTATCTATTCTTCCCATGATATGCTTGTTCTTGAACATGTTAAGAGAATAATAAAATTAGAGGATGGTAAATTATGTTTAAATTAGCCTTTAGAGGTGTTTCAAGATATAGAAGAAGAACTATAATTACCTCTTTCGCTATTTGTATTGCAGTTATTTTTTCTATTTTTATGAAATCTCTTTTAACTGGAGTCGCAGCAGACTCAGATAAAAATTTAATTTATAATGATACCTCAAGTGCTAAAATATATGCTAAAGGATATTTTAGTGAAAGAGATTATCTACCCATTGATAAATTAATCACTAAAGAACAAGGTTCTTCTCTTGAAAAACTTTTACTAAATAATAATTATACTGAAATTACTAAAGAGTTTATCTCTTCTGCACAAATAATGTTTTATGAAGATCCTTTTCCAACATCTGGTTCTCTTACTGCAGTAATCAAAGCTATTGATAGTACTAATTCTCAAGCTTATAAATATGATGATGCTAATATAAAAGGGAAATGGTTAACTAAAGGTGTTGATGGAGTTGTCATTGGAGCAAAACTTGCTGATGATATAAAAGCAGATGTAGGATACTTCTTAACAATTCAAACAAAAGGAAAAGGTGGATTTATACAAGCTTTTGATATACCAATTATTGGAATAATATCAACAGGAGATCCAGTAATAGATGCATCAACCCTATTCTTTGATATGGATACAATAGACTACTATCTAGAATTAGATGGTTCTGCTACTAGTTATGCAGTTTCATATACAAAAAACATAGCAAAACTAAAAAAGATAACAGATCAAGAAACAATTAATTTAAAAGAGATAGCAAATCAAGTTAATCTAGAAGCTTATTCATGGAAAGAAATTGCTGATGATATATTACATCTTCAAGCTTCTAAAGGTGGTTTTGCAAATATCTTCTTATTCTTCACATTCGTAATTGCAATAGTTGGAATAAGCAACACTATGCTAATGGCCATTAGTGAAAGAAAGAATGAAATCGCTATGCTAAAAACTCTTGGATATACTAATAAATATATTAGAAAATTATTTACTCTAGAAGGTACAATTATTGGCTTTATTGGAGTAGTTGTAGGTTCAATTTTTGGAACAATAATTTCATTATACTTTCAAAAAAATGGAATTAATATTTCAGCATTTATGGATCAGACTGATAATATTGGATATAGAATAAACAGTGTAATGAATGCGTTTGTTTCGCCTTCTCAAATCATAGCTATAATGGTATTAAGCATTGTAGTTTCAATGATTACTGCATATTTAGCTGTAAGAAGAACAGGCAGAGGCGAAATCGCTGAAATGTTTAGGAGGATATAATGTTTAAATTAGCTTGGAAAAATATATTAAGAAACAAAAGACGATCTATACTTTCAGCAAGTGCGATTTTCTTTGCCGTTGTGTTTGTTAGCTCAATGCTTTCTCTTTATGAAGCAATGATAAAAGATATGTCTGATAATGCTATTAATCACCAATTAGGCAATATCAACGTTAAAACACAAAAATATATAGATAATGAAAGAATACTTCCTTTACAATTTTATATAAGTGAAGTAGATAAAAAAATTGATAAAATTAATTCTGTTGATGGTGTTATTAAAGCCTCTCCTGTTACTAGAATCCCTTCAATGGCCTTTTTAGGAGATGAAAGCTACAACGTATATACTTATGGAGTAGACTTTGAAACTTCAAATTTCTTTGATTTAGGAATTTTAAATGCGGGAAATTTTCCAAAAGAGGATAAAGAAGTCTTAATAAGTTCTCAACTAGCAGATGAAATGAACTTAGCTGTAGGAGATTCATTTACATTCCTTACTAAAACAGCAATTGGGGGCTCAAATGCTCTAGGAGTAAAAGTTTCAGGTATATATTCTTCAAATGATATGGATATGAATAACCTAAACTTCTTTATATCAATTGATCAATTAAGTAAAACGCTGAGAATGAATCAAGGTGCCACAGAAATATTAATCTATACTGATTCAACAGTTTCTACTTCAGAAATTAATCAAGCATTAAATGATTCTTCTTTAGTAGCTACAGATTGGAAAGAAAATTCTTTAGTAGGACAAATGCTTTCTTTAGTTCAAATAATTTATGGATTTATTGAAGTTCTTTTCTTACTATTTGCTTCTACAATAATTCTAAATACCACTATGATGAGTATTATTGAAAGAAAAAGAGAAATTGCAACTTTAATAGCACTAGGTTATGAAGCTCATTGGGTAAGAAGATTGTTCTTATTTGAAACAGCACTATTAACTTTTATTGCTAGTATTGTTGGTTCAATTGTTGGTGGAATTATAATTACAGTTTTAAATAGAACAGGATTAGACATGGTAGCCATGGGTGGTGGTAGTGTATCTGGGTTTGCTATGAGCTCTTTTGTATATCCATTCTTGCCATTTAAAAACTTTATATTTTTAATTATTCTAGCCATCATTATTAGCACATTAACCTGTTTCTTCCCAACAAGAAGAGTCTTAAAAATCGAACCAGCAAAAGCTTTACATGATGAAATTTAAGGAGTCATATATGAAAAAAAAATTTATCTTATTATTTATATTATCTACTATCATAACAGCAAATATTTTTTCTATTGATGTAAATACCATTATAGAAAAGTATGATTATAATTCTATTTTTGAAACTTCAAAAATGGAAAGTTCTATTATTGTTAAAGATTCTCTTGGTACTTCTAACCAAAAGATTCTTGCTTATTCGAAAAGAAATGGAGATACCTTAATTGAAATAACAGAAGGTCCTGATGCAGGACAAAAAGTCTTAAGATTAAGCTCTGCAATTTTTTTATATTATCCTGAGGCTAATCAAATTATTAGATTACAAGGAGCTGCTTTAAAAGATTCTTTTATGGGATCAGACTTTTCTTATGAAGATTTATCTGGCGATGAATCAATAATTAATAACTATAATGCCACATTAATAGATGAAACTGATTCCAATTATATTGTTGAATTAAATGCAAAATCTAGAAAACAACCATATCAGAAAGAACTATTGATAATTGACAAAGAAACTTTTGTATGTGTTGAAGCAACTCTAATGAGTTCTAGTGGTAGACAATTAAGAAAAATGGAATCTTCAGATATAAGAAAAGTAGGAGATAAATATGTTGCATTTAATATTAAAATGGTTGATTTATTAAAAAATCAAGGATCAACAACATTAAAAATTGAATCACTAGATATAGATATTCCTCTAGATAATAATCTATTTACTACAGACAATTTATCTTGGTAGGCATTATATGAAAAAAATTTTTTATCAATCATCTCCTTATTAATAATAACTAATACTATATTTGCTACCACTACTATAAAAGGAGACTTCAGCCTTAGCGAATTAGTTAATATTGATGATAGTTTTAATACAACCAATTTTAGTTTTGCAAATTTAAATTTATTCTTAAATTCTAGTTCAAATAATGTAAAATATACTGTAAAAGGTTCAGTTAATTATGCTCCAACAACAGAAACACCATATAGTCCCGAATTTAAAATAGAACAAGCTTATTTAAAATTTAGAATTCCCTTTAACAATAACTATTTGACTTTCAATTTTGGAAAAACTCCTTTAGATATTGGAGGAGATTGGCAATTTAATAGTGGAACTCCATTTGATACTACTTATTCAACTTCACTTTTAACAAATACTAGTGATAATAATAATCCATGGATAGCTTCAGCTAAAACAAGGCTTTTTGATTTAAAGGATTTCAAAAGCTTAAATTTAGAATTATTATTCAAATTCCCTTTAGAAGATTCTGATACAAAAGCTGGAGCTAGAATTACATATGATGTTAATAGTGCAAGTTTTGGAACTTTTGAAACTTCCTTCTTAACAGATAAGAGTGAAACAATTCTTGCTGGAGGCTTCAATGGTACCCTTTTCTTTGATTATGGATTATATGCAAAAACTGACTTACAAGATTTAAATAACTTTGAAGCTTCTTTCTATTTGTTAAAAATATTCTCTGATTATACTTTCAAATTTGAAGGCTTATATGAAAATGAAATAGATACTTTAAATATACCTCAATATATTTTCTTACCTTCTATCTCTTATGCTATAAATGCAAAAAATAGTATCTCATTTATGGCTGTTACAAAATATAATGAAACAATAGATTGGATGCTATCCCCTGTTATAAGTTTCACACAAAATATAGTCCAAGGATTAGATTTCAATTTTGTTTATTCTTATTCTAAAGCAACAAAGAATAGTCTAGCATTTAATATTACACACAAATTCTAAGAATTATATATCAAAAAATAAGCTATTAAAAATCGTTATAATAAAATATTAATAATATGTAAAAAAAACGATTTTAATAGCTATATTTCTATTTACATATTATAATTACCTCATGCATGAAAGTAACAAAGATAAGCCTAAGTCTTATTTGTCTTGGGCAATATACGATTGGGCAAACAGCTCTTTTGCAACAACAGTAATGGCAGGTTTTTTCCCTGTTTTCTTTAGTGAATATTGGACACAAGGAGCCAAGGCTTCAACAACAACGTTTTATTTAGGGTTAGGAAACAGCTTAGCCTCCCTAATAGTTGCAGTTTTAGCACCAATTTTAGGAGCCATTGCTGATCATGGAAGCTATAAAAAGAAATTTTTAATTACCTTTGCTTTTATTGGATGTCTTATGACTGCAAATCTAAGCTTGATTCAAGCTGGGCATTGGCAAATGGCTGTTATTTTCTACATTATTGCTTGTATTGGATTTTCAGGGGCAAATACTTTCTATGATTCATTACTACCTACTGTTGCTTCAAAAGACAAAGTAGACTTCGTTTCATCGTTGGGATATAGTCTTGGCTACATTGGTGGCGGCTTACTTTTCTTATTAAATGTAATAATGTATCTAAAACCTGAATTCTTTAATCTAAGTAGTAGTGAAGCAGCTATTAAAGCTTCCTTTATAATAGTTGGAGTTTGGTGGTTTGTTTTCACAATTCCTCTACTTTTATTCGTTAAAGAAGAAAAAAAGAATGAATTAAAAGTTAAAAGATCAATTAAAATAGGACTCATTGAGTTTAAAACTACAGTAAAAGATTTAAAACATTTACCTACTCTCTTAACGTTTTTAATTGCTTATTGGTTTTATATTGATGGTGTAGATACAATTATTAGAATGGCAATCGACTTTGGAACAGCCTTAGGATTCTCTGCAAGTTCCTTAATTGTAGCATTACTATTAACACAATTTGTTGCATTCCCTGCTGCAATTCTTTACAGCTACTTTGGAAAAAAAGTCGGTGTAAAACGAGCCTTGATGATTGCAATATTAGCTTATACTCTAATTGCATGTATTGGCGCATTCATGACTAAAGAAATACATTTCTATATTTTAGCTAGTTCCATTGGGTTATTCCAAGGAGGTATACAAGCTCTGTCTAGATCATTCTATACTAGATTAATACCATCAAATAGAAATGCTGAATTCTTTGGATTCTTTAATATGTTAGGTAAATTTGCAGCTATTTTAGGTCCATTACTATTAGGCCTTGTAACTTTGATTACTGATAATAATAGAGTTGGGATTGTTTCATTGATAATTCTCTTTATAGCAGGTGGACTACTTCTTAATAAAGTCGATTTAAATAACAACGATAAAGAAATAGAAAATTTCTTAAAAGCAAAAGAAGCTCAAATCAATAATTAATAAACACTATTTCCCTTGCTATCTATCGCAACTATGCAAGGGAAATCTTTTACTTTAAGTTTTAATAAAGCTTCTGGTCCTAATTCTTTAAAAGCAATTGTTTCAACTTGAATAATTTTTGAATTATATAAAGCCCCACAGCCACCAAAGGCTGCCAAATAAATACCATTATTTCTTTTTATAGCTTCGATTACATCATTACTACGTGGGCCTTTGCCTAACATTCCTTTTAAACCTAAGTCTAATAATCTTGGAGAATAATAATCCATTCTGGCACTAGTTGTAGGGCCACAAGATCCGATAATAAAATTATCAGGAGCTGGAGATGGACCCATATAATATATTAATTGATTTTTAATATCAAAAGGTAATTCTTTATTTGAATCTAACAATTCAAAAAGTTTTTTATGAGCTTGATCTCTAGCTACAAAAAATTCCCCATTTAACCTTACTTCATCGAATATATTTAAACTGCTTATAACTTGATTATCTAATGGTAAATTAATATTAATCATTGAGTGTTCCTTCATATATAAAATGAGCCTTTCTATCCGCCCAACAATTTATTGAAACAGCTAATGGCAATCCTGCAATGTGTGTTGGCTCTTGTTCAATTTGAACAAACAAAGCAGTTGTTACCCCGCCAAAACCACCAGCACCAATTTGAGTCTCATTTATTTTACTTAATAATTCATTCTCAAGTTCTTGATATCTAATATCAGTGTTTTTAATGTCTAAGTCTCTAATTAGAGCTCTTTTTGATAAATATGCTGCTCTTTCCATAGTGCCACCAAGTCCAATACCAACACAAATAGGAGGACAAGGTTTTCCACCTGCTTTCTTAACTATATCTAAAACAGCCTCAATCACACCATCTTTTGATACTGTTGGATTAAGCATTTTCACACCACAACAATTTTCAGAACCAAAACCCTTCAAAAGTACATTAATTTCAATTTTATCCCCATCAACTAAATTATAAGTAATAATAGGAGGTAAATTATTTTTTGTATTGAGTCTATCAAAAACAGGTTCTGAAACAACACTTTTCCTAAAAAAGCCTTCTTCACTAGCCAAAGAACAAGCCTCAATAATTGCTTTTTCTATAGCCACTAGACTACTTTTATTTTCTCTTCCAATATCAACAAAAACATCAAACATCCCTGTATCTTGACACATAGGAATTTTATTTTGTTTTGAAATTTTTAAATTTTCTAAAATACTATTTAAAACTACTAAAGAAGATTTTGACTCTCTAGTATTTTTTGTTAATTCTTTATCTCTAGCAGCTATAATTAAGTCAACGATTGAATAATCTAATTTTAAAGTACTATCAATTAATTTATTTTTTAAGCTTTGAACAAATAAACTATTCATTAGAAGGATCCTCTTTAACAATGATTTTTAAAAATAATTTTAAAATATAAAAACCAATAGCACAACCAACTAATAAACCCAATCCATCAGAAATAATATCTAAAACTTCAAATTGTCTACCAACGGTTTTTTGGATAAATTCTATTATTGTACCAATAGCAACGCCGACAATCAAAGTAAAGACTGATGGTAAAACAATCCAATTTGATTCAAATAAATCTCTATTTTCATGGTGCTTATTAAAAGCTACTCGAACAAATGCGAAATATAAAAAAACACCTAAAGCAGCATAAGCTATCATGTGAGCGCCCTTATCCCCAAAAGGTAAATAATTAATAGCACTAAGTCGATCACTTGATATTAAACTTAAATATGAAATTAAAATTATTAATAATATACTTATTCCAACACCAATAATACTTATATGAGATAAGAATTTCTCTAATTTATTTCTATTTTCCATCAAACAAATCTCCTTGTACAGCTCCTAACTTATTCATTCTTTTCTCAAGAGTTTGTATAAACTTTGATTTATCATAAAATTTTCTTGGAGCAGCTAAACGATGAGGAGGTGTCTCGCACAATAATCTTTGAATAATAATATTTGGGGAGAGCCTTCTCAAAAAGTACATACAGTGTTCAACAGCACGGAATGTGCTTGCAACTGCAATTTCACCTCTAATATAATCATCAAATAACATCGTTCCTCCAAGTATATCTAAATTATGTATTTTAACTGCTTCAATATTCAAATCATTAATTAATTTGATTGTGTTATCAAATTCTTTAAAACTTTCATTTGGTAATCCAGTAATAATATGGGTAGAAACTTTTATTCCTTTTTTATGGAGTCTATTAATTGCATCAGAGAAAGTTGCAACATCATGGCCTCTATTAATTGAATCTAAAGTTTTGTCATTTCCACTTTGTAACCCGACTTCAACCCAAACATCCTCAACTCTATCTTTATAAGAAACTAATAAATCGATTATCTCATCATCTAAACAATCAGGTCGAGTTGAAACAATAAACTCAGTAAAAGGATATAAAGATAAGCCTTTATCAAATAGTAGTTTCAATTCATCAATTGGTGCATATGTACTAGTCCAAGCTTGAAAATATAAACTTAAGGCTTGAGCATTATATCTTTCTTTTAAAAAAACTTTTCCCTTTTCTACTTGTTTCTCTAAAGCATTTAGACGCTTTTCTAAACTTATTCTAGGTCTTGGACCACTATGAGCTACTCTTTTTTGAAAGCTACTATCTCTTTTCCAAATACCTTCTCCAATTCTTTGATATGTAGCACTAGCACCAGTACCATCACAAAAGATACATCCACCAGTTCTATCATTTTCTCTATTTGGACAAGAAAAACCGCCATCCACTCCAATTCTATAAACACTCTTTGAATAAGTTTCCAACAAATATTGTTTATAAGTTTTCCACGGTAGACCTACACTCATACAAACTCCAGAACAATATTAAAGTTACCATTTATAGAAAAACCAGTTCCAAAAATCATATCACCAAAACTAGTTTTTATACCAACTCCTGTAAATATTCCAAAACCAAGATCAGTAATGCTAGGAATTTTATTGGCTGGAGCTTTTAACATACTTGAAGCATCCTTAGGATATATATTTAGAATTGGATTATAACTATTATCTGTTCCATAAAATTTCATTCCAGCTTGTAAATATATAGGATAAATAATTTCATTTAAATATCTTTGATAAGAAAGTCCAAAACTAAAATATTCTCTAGTAAAAGAGCCAAAATAATATCCTGGAAGTTCTTTATACCCACCTAAATCAAAATAAGATGAAGTTAATTGATAATTAGCAGTAGAAAAACCAAATTTAGCTTCTGCTTTTATAGTATCCATTTTTGTAATTGGATATGCAAAACTACCATCAAAATATCCGTAGTACCCTAATTCTCCATTTGTTATATTTATTGAATTAATACTATTTACACCATATCCTGAGGTAGCAAATACAGTATCCTGAGAATTTAGATACGTAAAAGTAAAATCAAAATTAAAAATATTTAATGGAGTATCTTCAAAGGAAATATAATTATCATTCGAATCAATATACTCATTTGCCCCTAAAGCAACTAATTTATAATTAATTAAAGTTTCACAAGAAAACATATTAGAAAGTTTTAAATCCAAACCCATTCCAACATCAAATCCTACAGAATACGACGGGATATAGTACTTTACATATTTATTATTAGCTGGAGATAAGGAACCAAAGTATGAACCAAATTGTGAGAATAAATTCAAATTAAGATTTTCTTGCTCTAAAAGTTGATATCCAACTTTAGAAACAATGCTAATATTTTCAGCAATTTTTAATTTTAAATCTGCAGTTATTCTATCAGCAAAAACATATTTTATTTTTGGATGTGACTCAACAGCTAAATAAGCCCAAGCTCTATTATCAGTATTATTTGAAAAGCCCATTTTCATAGATGTGCTAAAATCTATTTTTGAAGGCGAGCTATCCCAATTTCTTAACCCAATTTCTAAATTTCCTGAATAATCTTTTTTATTAATTAAGTTAAAATTAAAACTCACAGTAGAAATATCATTTATAGTTCCAAAAGATGTTACATCTTCTTCTAATTGTTGTAACATTTCAGAAGTTAATCTTTTGTTTATATATTTATCAAAAATATTGGTAAATGAATATTTTTTATTATTATTGATATCAACAAATTTTACATACTTTACTAAAGGATCTTGTAAACTTTCATAGATACTTGAAGTATCTTCATTTTTTACTTCTAATTTTCTATACTTTTTTATTTCATCCCTAATTTTTATAAAATCTTCTTTATGTTGCTCAAATGCTTCATAGCCTTTTTCTAATATTTCATCAATCTTATTTACTTCAAGTATCATAAAATTTGAGACATCTGGTTTAACTAAAATATCACTTAAAGCTTGACTTTCTTCTCTATTTGAAAAGGTTGCTAAGTTAATCGTCTGAACTAAAACTCCAGATAAAGTTGAAAAATCTCCGGGACCTTTTAATCCATCACTTGAAACATCAACACTAATTATTATATCTGCACCCCAATCCAGAGCAACCCTTACTGGTAAATTATCTGATAATCCACCATCCATACAATATGTTCCATCTTTCAAAACATATGGAGGGAAAATAATTGGTAATGACATTGTTGCTCTCATAGCATCTGAGATAAACCCATGATCAAGTATCTTTTCTTTTCCCGTTGCTGAATCTATCGCAACAGCTTTAAATGGAATTGGTAAATCATCAAAATCGATTTCACCTGCAGATTTTATTGTTGTTTTATTTAAAAAACTTATAACACCTTGATCTGATAAAAAGCCTGGTACATCTCCAATCCCAGTAGAATTAACTCCAATACTCAATTTTAAGCCATCAGAATCTTTAAGTAAGGATGGCGGTGTTGCATTTTTTGTATATCTATTTGGTACTAAATAATTTATTAAAGGGTCTTCTTTTAAAATATTAATCAAATCATTTGTACTGTATCCTAAAGCATAATAAGCACCAATTAATCCACCCATGCTTGTACCACAAATAAAATCTATCGGAATACCCATTTTCATTATTTCATCAACAACACCAATTTCAGCAAAACCTTTTGCTCCACCCCCAGATAATACTAATGCAACTTTTGGATAAGTTGCATAAATTGAAGAAATAGATAATAGTAGGATAACTAATAATAATTTAAATTTTTTTTTCATTTTTTACCCTAATTTTTTTGAAATGATTTCACTGTGCCCATTAATAAAGGAGTTAAAATCCATTTCTTTTTTACCTTGCAGTTGCAATCTATCAATAATAATTGCTCCTGAATTACAAGCGATAACAAGCCCTTGTTTTTTCCTTTTTTCCACAACAGTTCCAAGAGGAACATCATAAGAGACATCTATTATATCATATACACTTGTTAAAAATAGCATTTGACCATCATAAATTGTATAAGCTTTTGGCCAAGGAGTAAACGCTCTAATTTTAGCACTAATTTCACTAGCGCTATTATTCCAATCAATTATAGCATCTTCCTTAGTAAATTGTTTAGTAAATGAAATATCTCCTTCTTGTGGTTTAACGACTATTTCACCTTTTTCTAACTTTTTAAAAGTTTCTACAGCAAAAGGAGCACTTATGGCTTCTACTTTTTCGGTTAATGTTAAAGTAGTATCTTTTTTTGAAATCTCAAAATCCAATGTAGATAAAATATCACCACTATCAACTTCCAAACCAAGTTTTTGAATAGAGATTGCACTAGAAGTCAAACCTTCTAAAATTGCATATTGGATAGGAGAGCTTCCTCTAAACTGAGGCAATCTTGAAGGATGTATATTATAACAACCACCTTTAAACATTGAAAGAAATTTTGGACCAAAAATCTTACCATAAGCAAAACAAATCAAAACATCACAATTAAAAGAGGCAACCTCTTTTAAAGCATCGCCCCTCAATCTTTCTGGTTGTAATATTGGTAAATTTAACTTAACAGCTTCTTCTTTAATAGGAGAAGGAATTAATTTATTACTTCTTCCTTTTGGTTTATCTGGATTTGTTAAAACTAGACCAACCTCAAAATTTTCTGCTAAAGCACGTAGTGTTAATACTCCAATTTCTGCAGTTCCTGCAAATAATATTCTCAACTAACTGATCCTTTTTTTAATCTATTTCTTCTTTCATATGATTTAAGAACTTTCAATTTCGTTTTTTCATCTAATCTATCAACAAATAAAATACCATTTAAATGATCATTCTCATGTTGTATAGCTCTAGCTAATAAATCATCACCTTCAACTCTGAAAGTTTTGCCATTTACATCTTGAGCCTGAACAGTTACTTTTTTGCTTCTAGTTAGATAAGTATAAACACCTGGAATTGATAGACAGCCCTCTTCCATTGAACATTCTTCCATAGAGGTTTCTATTATCTCTGGATTTATAAAAGCCTTTCTTACACCACGATGATCATCAATAACAAAAATTCTTAAATCAACACCAACCTGAGGCGCTGCCAAACCGACACCATCAGCTTCGTCCATTTTTTCAAACATCGCATTAATAAGCAACTCTAAAGCAGAATCAAACTTTTCAACTTTTTTTGCTTTTTTTCTTAATATTTCTTCACCAATTGTATATATCTCTAACATGGATTTTCCTCACACATCATATTTATTTATTCTACTTTATTTATTACAACATATAAAATTATTTTATTCTTATATTCTATTTACTACCAACACCCATTACTTTTTTTTATAAAAAAATAATTATCTATTATCATCAGTAGTATATTATAAAACTTTTTATATTTCTATTACTTACCTTATATTAATTTTCTTTATATACAATAATAATAAAACCTTCCATTAATCTCAATATCAAATTATTTAAATTTTTATCCCAAAACAGTTCTTTAAAAATCAGAGTTTAAAGAAAGTATAAAAAAATAAAAGCCTATAATTATTCTTTTCTCTCATACTTTTCAATCATATTCTTTTAAATTAAAAGTCTTATAATATTCATAAAAATCATCTAATTTTAATGGTTTAGAAAAATAATACCCTTGGATTTTATCACAAGACATTTGCTCCAATATTTTATATTGTTCTCTATCTTCAACACCTTCTGCAATAACTATAAAACCAATTTTATGAGCTGCTGAAATAATTTTTTCTACAACAATCTTCATATTATCTTCATAGATTTTATCAATAAAATACTTATCTATTTTAATTACATCTGAGGGGATTTCATTTATAAACTTTAGAGAATTATATCCAGTTCCAAAATCATCAATTTTTATAATATACCCTTTATTTTTCAAATCCAATATAACTTTTTTTAATTTACTATTATCTTTAGAGGATATTCTTTCTGTTATTTCTAATTCAAAATTTTTGCATGGTATATCATTTTCAATAAGCAAAGTATCTATCCACAATAATAAATCTTCATCTAACAACTCACTAACGGATATATTTATTGAATATTTTATTTCAACACCTTTATATTTTAAAATAAAATAATTATTTATAGCCTTTTCAAAAACCCATTTAGTTACTGCTTGGATAACACCAAATTCCTCAGCTACTTTTATGAATGTACTAGTGTTTATAAGTTGGTCTTCTGGTCTATCCCAACGAACCAAAACTTCACAATTTGAAATTTTATTATTCTTTATATCAATTATTGGTTGGTAAAGAAGATAAAAATTATTATCTTCTATTGCTTGGATAAGTGAATTAGCAACTTCATTATAAAATTTCCTTTCACGTGCAAACTTTTCATTATATAAATATAGGCCACACTCACATAAATCATTTTGTTCTATCGATGTCATTAATTTACCTAATATTTCGGATGGAGTATATAACCATAAGTTATAATCGTTGATTATACCTGTTTTTAAAACTAATCGAATATCACATTTCCCAAATTTTATAGGAACTTTTGTTTTTTCTAGAAAAATATGGAGAGTCTTTTTAAAACTACTTAAAGTTGATTTTTTTTTAATTATTATAATCGCATTATGAGAAATTGGATAAATATAAAAATGATTATCTATCTGTGATAATAAATTAACTAAAAAGTTTATTATTGGATTGATAATATCAAAATCAAAACATTTACATAATTCTTCAAGATTTTTAATTTTTATTATCGCAATATGATAATTAATTTTTTTCTTATGAAAATGCTTTAATATTAAATATAATTTATTTAAATTATATAATCCTTTTATATTTCTTTTTAAATAAGCATTTTTTATCGCATCATTATCTTCAAGATTTTCAATTGTCCCAGCATATTCAATCTCTTTGAAAAATATTTCATCTTCATCTATTTCTATTGGGATTTCTTCATCATCCGTTTGTTTAAAAAAATATATAAAATAAATACCAATTAAAATATAGATTACAAGTCTTGATACTAAATTATTAGGAATATTCAATAAATCATAAGCATTATTAGAAATATTAAATAAATCCATTATTCCATCAGCGATAATAGCCGCTAGATAGATACCATTTTCTTTAAAAAAATATGCTACTAAAATTATCACAATATAAATTAACTGTTCTAAATAATTCCCTTTATTTAAAATAACAGCAACAATGTTATATATTATAAAAAGTACTAAAATAAAATATTTCAAAAACTTTTTATAAGAAAATCCTACCTCCCTCATCTATAGTGTCCCCCCAAATGAGATGATATTTAGTTAGAAGATACTAACTCAATATTAATTAAGTCAGCAAATTTGAATTTAAAACTTTATTTTTATATATTGATTATTTGAATATTGTCTTTTAGAAATCCAAATTATTATTGATATAAATAAATAAAACAAAACTTATTCGCACTAAATATCATAAAACTTTTTTCTTAAACCACCTAAGCACAAAAGAACTAGATATTTTATATAAACACATATAAAAAAAACCTCATAAAGGAATAAAATTGTTTAAAAAAAGTGATCTAGTTCCTAAAGGAATTTAACCTATTATTACCATCATACAAATCACAATATAATGACTTATATATTTATCCTCCTATACAAATCTAAAAAATAATTATTAAAAAATGCTAATTATAGTTTCCCCTTAAAAGTATCATTTTTTATTTATAAACTATTTTTTATTATATATTAATTTTGTTATATATCATAAATAATTAATTCAAAAATCAAAAATTTAGATTTCTCTTTGTGAATATTTTCTTTTCATCTATTTCAAATTTGATAATTTCAATTTTTTCCTCAGTAAACTCTTGTATTAACTCAAGATATGCATTGGCCATATATTTTTTTACATTATCAAAAATCCAATGATCTATATGTAAATATAAATCATATAATGTTAATGAATACTTAATACTAGATTGATCAATATTATGAATAATGGATTCAAGTTCCTGAATTAATTGGATATTATTAATTTTTTTATTTCTTGAGATAATTCTTGCTGTTACTAATGAAAGATTATATGCAATCCTATAACAGTAATTTAAAGCCTCAATTATATCCTTATCTGAATTAATTTCTTTTATAGGATTCTCTATTAATCTATTCAATTCAGTTACATAAAATAAATGGCTTTGCTTTAAACATTCTTCTGAAACAAATTGCGCATAAAATTCACTCCAAAGTTTTGCTGCAACATTTTTAAAAAATTCATTATTTTCTTTAGCATCAGATAAATCATAATCTTTTTTTATATAAGGGATTTCTCCATATAACTTATTTCGATAAAAATAATCAATTGAGTGACCTACTTCATGGAAAAAACATCCGGTAAAAAGTTCTTCAAATTCTGTTGCATAACCAAGCAATTCAACTTTCTTAAATGAAAATTCAGCGAAAATTGTATTAATAGCTATTAAAAAAACTATATCCTTTATAATTATAACTTGTTCAAAATTATCGTTATTCATAAAATTAACATAAATAGCATATCCTGAATGATTTTCACCTTTAGAAATTTTTGCATTACAATCATATTCATGAACAATTGAAATATATTGATTATGTTTTCTAGGAGTAATAATAATCTGTTTTAATGTAGGAGGAAAAAGTTGTTTAAAATTTGTGTTTAAAACTTCTTCAAGCTTTTGTGAATTCAACATTTTATATTCAACTGATTTATTTATTAATTTCAAATTATTTCCTCCTATTTTAAAATCAAGTTAATTATGTATCTAACAATACTCTATTAGTTATATTATTAAACATTTTACTATTTTTTTTCTATAATTTTTTTTACACAATATTCTCTAATTTTTACCAAATGATATTTTATTATTTCGTTATACTACATTGTATTTTTTTTTGATTAAAATTCATTACAAAATATTATTTTAATCCATCAAAGAATTTTTTAGAAATTAATCAATCTTTCTCCATTTTTTTGTTACGTAATATATTTAATAAATTAAAAATAAAGAAAGGTCCTAATTACATTAGTTATATTGACTATGAAAAATTTATTTAATATCGTTATACTAATTTAAAATCTGGGAATAAAAATGTCAAAAATAAATAAATCTAAAAAAATAGGAATTAAAGATTCTTTTCAACAAAATTATAATGTGATGCCTTTTCTCTTTTCAGTACTATTTTTTGGAATAACAAATAGTATTGCAAAAGCTTTAATGAATAATTATCTTGCAGATATTATTAAGATTACAAGAATACAATTGGGTGTTGTTGAATTTTTTAGAGAACTTCCTGGATTATTTTTAATTTTCATTTTAGCTTATTTATATAAGCAAAGTGATAAAAAGAATTATCAAACCGCCATAATTATTTCTATTTGTGGTTTTTTAGGCCTTACCTTTTTAGGGACAAACTTATGGATTGTTATAATCTTCTTAGTAATGAATAGTCTTGGTGAACATATTAGTATGCAAGTAAGACAAAGCTTAGCTGTTGAAATGTCTAAAAAAAATATGAATGGCAATTCCCTAGGGATAATGCAAGGTTTTAGATCTTTAGGAAATATTTTAGGATTCTTGATAGTTCCAATTCTCTTTTTCTTTTTATCTAAAATTGGGTTTGGTAAAGATAGCGCTAAAAGTTATAAAGCAATTTATTTCATTGCAATGTTAATAGCTTTTATTGCATATATTTTTACATCAAAAATTCCAAAACTCCAATCAGAAGAAAAAGTTGGACCAAAAATATATTTTCATAAAAAATATGGAAAATATTACATACTTTCCTTTTTCTATGGAGCTAGAAAACAAATATTTTTAACCTTTGCTCCATTTGTATTAGTATTAAATTATGGGGCTAGTGCTTCATATATGTCTATCCTTTTTGCTATTACAGCAGGATTAACCATAATATTTGCACCTATAATTGGTAGATTAATAGATAAAATTGGCTATAAAAAAGTAATGATAGGAGATACCCTAATATTAATTATTGTTTGCTTTTTTTATGGCTTTGCTCATAGATTATTTGCACATAATGTTGCATTTTATGTAGTTAGTATTAACTATATACTTGATTCAATTCTTTCAATTTGTAGTATGGCATCTTTAGTTTACTGTAGAGCTTTATCCGCTAATCAAGAAGAATTTGGTAAAACAATTACAACAGGGATTTCTGTTAATCATTTAATTAGTATTGTTATTGCATTATTAGGCGGTTTAATCTGGCAACTAGCTGGCATTGAAATATTATTTACAATTTCTGCCGTATTAGGCTTGTTAAATAGTATTTTTGCAGCAACAATAAAAGAAGTTAAAAACAATTAAATTAATTGTAATGGATCAACATCAATTTCAATATAAATATTATTAGGAACTTTTACTCTTTGTATAGCCTCTCTCACAATCCATTGGCAAAAATTTATCTTTTCATGCTGTAGTAAAATATTAAATCTATAGTTATTTGATATTTTAAAAATACTACATTCACTTGGGCCATACATAATTACTGAATCATTTTTTTGACGCTCTAAAATATTATTTGCTTTTTCTAATTCTTCATAAAAGAATGAACTAAAATCATATGTTGAATCTTTATCCATACCTCTAAACACTAAATTCAATTGTCTTGTATAAGGTGGAAAATCGGTTTCTTCACGGACTTTTAATTCTTCATCATAAAAAGAGTCTCTTTCACATCTGAGAGCTTTTTGAATAGCGAGATTTTTTGGTTGTAATGTTTGTATTACAACTTTTCCTTTATCATTAAATCTACCAGCTCTACCTGCAACTTGAGTTACTAAAGCATAAGTTCTCTCTTGTGCTCTAAAATCAGGAATATTCATAGCAGAATCTGCTAAAACAATTCCAACTAATTCAACATTAGGAAAATTGAAGCCTTTAGCAACCATTTGTGTTCCTAATAATATATCAGTTTCACCATTTTTAAATTTATCTAAAACACTAAACATATTTTTTTTATCTTTAGCAATATCACCATCTAACCTATCTACAGAAGCGAAAGGAAATAAAGATTTTATCTCTTGTTCAACCATTTCGGTACCAAAACCTCGATACCCAACATCTAAACTATTACATTCAGGACAAATTTTAATTGGTTTAGTTTTATATCCACAATAGTGACAAACCATTGAATTTGTATTTTTATGATAAGTTAATGAGATTGAACAGTTAGGACATTGCATTTCATAACCACAGCTTTTGCAATGAAAATAATAAGAAAAACCTCTTCTGTTTAAAAAGAGAATTACTTGTTTATGTTTCTTTATTGTTATATTTATTTCATCCTCTAATTCTCTTGAAATTATAGATTTCTCTTTTATCATATCTACAACTTTCATTTTTGGAAGATGCCCAAATCCAACACGATTTAACAACTCAATCTTTTGTATCTTATTTTCTTTCATTAATTTATAAGCTTCTAAGGAAGGAGTTGCACTACCCATTATTAAAATTGCATTATTCTTATTACAGATATGCTGGGCTATTTGTCTTGCATGGTATCTAGGAGTTTGAGAACTTTTATACGAATTTTCATGTTCCTCATCTATTATTACAAGCCCTAAATTATGAAAGGGAGCAAATATTGCACTTCTTACTCCTATAACAATCGAAACTTCATTTTTAAAGATTTTTAACCATTGTGATAATCTTTGACTCTTTGTCATAGCAGAGTGAAGTATTGCAACTTCATCACTAAACCTTTTACTTACTTGTTGAATCAGTTGATGAGTTAATGTTATTTCAGGAACTAAATATATAACTTGCTTATTTTCTTTAATTATTTCTTTTGCAAATCTAAAATAAATTTCACTTTTACCTGAACCTGTAACACCATATAAATAATAAAGCGCATTTTCTTTTTTCTTAAGAATTGCTAAAGCATTTTCTTGTTCTTTAGATAAACTCTCAACGGCTTTAGTAGAAATATCTTCTTCATTAATACTCATTGAAATAGCTTTCTCTCTTTTACCTCCAGGTAATTGGAGAGATAAAGCTTCACCTACTGAGCATAAATAAAAATTTGACATCCAAATTGCTAAATCAATTTGATTTTGATCAAATATAGGCTCTTCATCAACAGCACGCTTAATATCTTTTATAGTATAGGAAGTTTCAAATTCCTCTACAACTTCTATAACGTAACCAATTTTTGAATAATTACGGAAAGGAACATTTACTCTTATTCCAACAAAAATTTGATCAATTAATTCCTCTGGTATTTTATAAACAAAATCGGTATTTAATGGTAAATCAAATAAAATTTTTGCAAACATATCATATTCCCTTATTATATATTAATAAGCTTACTTGCTTTCTTTAAATCTTCCCAAACAGGTCTTCTCCATTCAGGATTTCTCAATACAGCAGCAGGATGATAAGTTACAACACAGGGAACTCTTTTATATGAATATATATTTCCTCTTAAATTCTTCATAGGAAGATTGAGTTTTAATAAATTATTTGCTGCAATTTTTCCTAAAATTAATATTACTTTAGGATTAATTAATTCAATTTGTCTTTCTAAATAAGGTAAACAGGAATTTACCATTTCATTTGTAGGATTAGAATTACTGAAACATTTAACAATATTTGAAAGATATACATCATTCTCTATATTTAGGTTAATAGACGAGAGCCATTTTCTTAAATATTGCCCACTTTTTCCAACAAATATTTTATTATTATAATCTTCATCTTTTCCTGGACCTTCACCAATAACCATTAATTTAACATTCTTATTGCCTTCACCATAAATAATGCTTTTTCGAATTAAAGCCGCATCACATTTTGAACAATTCAATACTAATTTTTCTAATTCAAAATAATCTAATGATGAATAGTCAGATAGGTTTTCTTTAATATTATTTTTTACAGGTTTATATTCTTTTTGGTCAGTTTGAGAATTTTTAATTTCTTTCTTATCTAAATTGTTTAGTAATACTTCTTTAAAATTAAATTTTGAAAAATTATTAACTTTCTCAACCTTTTTTTCAACTTTTGGACATAAATAATCATCGCTAAAAGCTAATTTGGCTGTATTTAAAATATCATTAAACTTTTCACTTTGTTCTTTATTCATTGTCTTCTTCTATTTTTGTTAATGGAACAGCAGTATCTTCAAACCATTTATATTCATTCTCATCATAAGAAACATTTAATAAAAACAAACCATTTGGATTAGCTGTTCTTTCTGCCATTTTTCTATTTTTACTTTCTAATGCTGCTTTAAATTCTTCACTAGTCTTATTTTTCATTGCAAAATCAAGTTGAGTACCAACAATTGATCTAACCATTTTATATAAAAAAGCATTTCCACAAATTGTATAAGTTAAAACATCATAACCCCATTTATCTTTTTCAAAAGCCCAATACGATTCATACATATCTCTACATTTTGAAGGACTCATATCTTTACTAGCTACAAAAGTTGAAAAATCATGAGTTCCAACTATATGTTTTGCATAAGAATTTAGTAAATCTATTGAAGGGAATCTTTTTATTTTTGCAACAAAGCCATTATCTGTTGCAGTCATTTCATTTTCTCTTTTTAGATAATATCTATATTTTCTTGCATAAGCTGTATATCTAGAATGAAATAAACCATCAACTTTTTCACAATCTAATACTCTAACGGTTGGTGGCAAATTACAATTGATTACATTCAAAAAAGCTTTAGCAGGAATTTGCCTATCTATAATATCATAATGACAAACCTGGCCTATTGCATGAACCCCGCTATCAGTTCTTCCAGAACCAATAACTTTAACATCTTCTTTTAACATTTTTTTTAAAGCTTTTTCTATTACTTGTTGAACGCCCATCCCATTTTTTTGAGTCTGCCAACCATTAAAGGCTCTTCCATCATAAGATATAATCATCTTATATCTTACTTTTCCTTCTTCTAAATCTAATAAGGGTGGTCTTCTCCAATCTACTCTAGCCATCTAATTCCTCTAATAATACTACAGCCACTGCACAAGGAAAATCATGACTTATTGAAACCTGACAATTAATATTTCTAAAAGTTTCAAGTGTTTTCCCCTCGAGCTTAATAATAGGCTGTCCGCTTTTTAAATTAGTTACTAATATTTCAGAGGGAATCAATTTTGTAAAGCCCACACCTAAAGCTTTTGCTAAAGCTTCTTTAGCAGCAAAACGTCCAGCTAAAAATTCTGCTCTCATTTTAGGATTTTTATATGTATTAGCTTTTTCTACTTCTTCTTTATGGAATAATCTATTAATTGCATGTTCATTTAATTTAGCTATTCTATCAATATTTACTATATCAACACCTATTTTATTCAATTCTTAATCCTTTTTTTTAAAAGAAATTTTTACTATTGATGGATTTGCAACTAAACTTATATTCCCTTTTGAAAACATTCTTTCATCATATTTCAATTCAACATTTGCATTTGAAATTCCATCTTTATTTACAAATGAAAAATCACTAACAGCTACAACTAAATTAGGATCAATTAGATAAATGATATCATTATTCCCATTAATTTCTAGTTCAATCGAAGTAGGAATTAAACTCTCTGCTTCATAATCTGATGGAAGTATAACTTCAAGAGGAACTGTTACAACTCTACTAGAGTTTTGATAAAAGGAATAAAAGAAAAAAACACAAAGAGCTAAAATTAGACTTACTAATTTCACTTTCCAATTGTCTAATAAATATAAAGAAATTTTATTTTTCATCTTCTTTTATATCCTCTTCTTCTTCCAAAATATCTTTATTACTAAACCAAGTTAATAATACTCTTTTTATGTTATCTACTTCTAAATCATAAAATAATCTAGCATTATACGCTAAAGTTATAGTACCCGTTTCTTCTGATACAACAATTACAATAGAATCAGTCTCTTCACTAATACCTAATGCAGCTCTATGTCTGGTACCAAAAGTCTTTTTTATATCTGTTTGCTCACTAAGTGGCAAATAACATCCAGCAGCTTTAATTTTTCCATCTTGAATTACCATAGCACCATCATGCAAAGGCGTATCATGATCAAAAACTGTTAAAATTAGCTGCATGGATAAATCAGCATTTAATGTTGTTCCAGAACTTATAACAGAATTTAAACTATCACGACGTGAGAACACTAAAAGTGCTCCACGTCTTTTATTCTGTAATACAGAACAAGCATTCAATGCTATATCTATTTGATCTGAATAGTTGTTTATTGAACTTAATTTTAATCTTGTTTTACCTAAACCTTCAGTTAAGAAAGATCTTCTAAGTTCTGCCTGAAAAATAATACAAAGGAAAACAACATACGGTATAGCTAGAATATTAAATATTTTTACTAATATATCCAATTTTAAAATAAAACTAATTGCATAAATTGTGATTGCGTAAAAAATCATTTTTAGCATTCTTTGTATTTTAGTTCTATCTAAAGCCATATAAAATTGATAAAAAGCCCAAGTCATTAAACCAATTTGTAAAACGGCTTTTAATATATCAATTATCTGTATGTTTGCTAATTCACCCATATTATTCCTCTAAAATAGCTTACAAGCAACCTTCATCATCTGTAGTCCAATTTAATGTCTTTGAAACAGCCTTTTTCCATTTTTTCAATTTTGCTTCTCTTTTTTCTAAAGACATATTTGGTTCCCATCTATTTTTCTCTTGCCATTGTTTTGATAAATCATCTAAACAAGAAAAAATACCAACACTTATTCCTGCTGCATATGCTGCACCTAAAGCTGTAGTTTCAACAACTTTTGGTCTAATTACAGGGATCCCTAACAAATCTGCTTGGAATTGCATCAATGGATTACTATTAGTTAAACCACCATCAACTTTCAACTCTTTCATCTTTATTGATGAATCTTTTTCCATGGTTTGAAAAATATCATAAGCTTGGAAAGCTGTTGAATTTAATATAGCTCTACAAAGATGTGCCCTTGTAGCAAACCCTGTTAAACCAGCTATAACACCTCTTGCATCACTTCTCCAATATGGAGCAAAAAGTCCACTGAAAGCTGGAACAATATATACACCACCACAGTCTTCTACACTAGCGGCTAATTCATCTAATTCTTTCGGATTAGAAATAATCTCTAAGTTATCTCTTGCCCATTGAACTAAACTACCTGCAACAGCAATTGATCCTTCAAGGGCATATTTTGGCTTATCATTACCAATTTGATAAGCAACTGTAGTTAATAGGCCATTATCTGAGATATATGCCTTTTCTCCAGTATTTACTAATAAAAAACAACCTGTTCCATAAGTACTTTTACCAAGACCTTGAGTAAAACAAGCTTGTCCAAATAAAGCTGCTTGTTGATCTCCTAAAATACCACAGACTGGAACTTCAGCTTCAAAGGCTCCCTTTAAAACAGTATTACCATAAACAACACCTGCAGAAGGAACAATTTTTGGCAAGGCCTTTTTAGGTACATTAAAAGCTTCTAATAGTTCATCGTCCCATTCTAATGTTTCAATATTCATTAAAACATATCTTGATGCATTAGTAACATCAGTTACCAAAACTTTTCCACCAGTTAATTTCCAAGTGAGCCAAGTATCAATTGTTCCAAAAACAGCATCACCTGTTTCACAAGCTTCTCTTAATCCTTCAACATTATCAAGAAGCCATACTATTTTACTTACAGAAAAATAAGGACTTAATCTTAATCCAGATTTTTTAGCAAGCCAATTAGCATCTATTTTATTTTCTAAGCTATCAATATAATCTGAACCTCTTAAGTCCTGCCATACTATCGCATTATACCAAAGCTTTCCAGTCTTTGAATTCCAAGCTATAACAGTTTCTCTTTGGTTTGTTATACCAATACCTTTAATTTCTGATCCTTTTAAGTTAGCTTTTTTCAAAGCTTCTCTAATACAAATTTCACTATTTTCCCAAATCTCAAGAGGATTATGTTCAACCCAACCTGGTTTTGGGAAAATCTGTTTATGCTCTACTTGATGAGTAGATACAATTTCTCCTTTTTCATCAAAAATGATAAATCTTGTCGAAGTAGTCCCTTGGTCAAGGGATCCTATATATTGCATTATATACCTCCTATATTATTTTATATAATTATAAAGCAAATATCCTTCTTTTTCAAAAATAAAATGATAAATTATTCTTCCCAAGGGAATACAATATCCCAGCTATTTCTTAACTGATCCATTATCTCCATCATTCTTAAAGTTTCACTATGTGGCATTTGTTTTGGTTCAAGCAAACCTTCCTCCATTGCTTCAAAACAAGCACTAACTTGATATTCATATCCTGTGATTTGTTCAGGAGGTATAATCTCTTCTACTAGTTCTCCAACTTCATCATAAATACTAATCTTTTCTGGATTATTAATATTTTCTATCTCAAGATAGCCTTTTGAACCATAAATTGTTCCTCTTCTACTTAATCTAGAATAAACGCTAGTATTAAAAGTAGCTAAAATACCATTATCATATACAAAATTAACATTCTCGATTCCATCTACTCCTGATGACATCTTTATTACTGTTGAATTAATTTTTTGAATATCTGAACCCAAGAACATACAAGTAAAATTGATTGGATATACTGTTAAATCCAATAAAGCTCCACCAGCTAATTCTTTCTTATAAATTCTTTCTTTATCTGCAACATTATAACCTAAATTAGATTCGACAAGGCTAATATTTCCAATTCGTCCACTTTCTAGTAATTGTTCAATTATATATCTAGATGGTTGATATCTCGTCCAAATTGCTTCAGCTAAAAAGATTTTTTTCTCATGAGCTAAATTAATTATTCTTTTTGCTTCTTCCAAGTTTGAAGTAAAAGACTTCTCACATAGAATAGGTTTATTATGATTAATAGCTAATTCCATCAATTTTGCATGATGTGAATGAGGAACCGCAATATAAACTAAATCTACTTTTTCATCTTTTAATAAATCTTCATAAGAACCATATGCAACTTCAGCTGAATACTCATCTTTAAAAGCTTGTGCTTTTTCTAAAGATCTTGATGCGACTGCATATAAATTCACATCATCCATACCTGAAACTGTTGTTGCCATCATTTTTGCAATTTTACCTAATCCTAAAATCCCAATATTTTTCATCATTTCTCCTTAAATATCTCTAATATCTAAATTATATCGTAAAAAGAGCTAATTGTAACGGGTCAAATGCAATTTATTAGAGCAATAAAAACCTCCTAACAAAAAAAGCTAGGAGGAATCGAGGAGTGTATAAAAAAAGTTATTTGTTTTCTAAATAATAATTTTTTGTTTGCATATAATAATCAGTAAAAATTCCATCTGGTTTTAATATTTTCAACCTATCAATATCTGCTTTTTCATTCACAGTAAATAAAAAGACTTTCAATCCATTTTTATGGACTTCTTCTATAAAATCTTTATCAACGGTTTTATACCATAGATTTAAGGATACAGCATTTTTCTCTAAAGCAGTTTGTATTAGTTTTTGTGTATAGTATTTACCATTTAATGCATTATGAATTTCTTCTATCAATATCTTTAAATCATTTTCATCTTTAACTTCATTTTCAACAACTTTTTTTGAAGTTTCAAAATCATCAGAAATTGGTAACATATAATCTTCTTCACCATATGAAAAAATCTTTGAAAAGATTTCTTCATTACTGTTTAATAATGGTAATAACTGTTTTCTTCTGATAGAGCCTTCTAATAAAGCTATATTAATTTGAGGACAAATTGTTCTAATTAAATCTAATTCAACCCAATTAAAGGAACTAATTAAAAAATCATCAATTTGTAAAAAGCCTTCATCAATATATTTTTTAATTATATTTCCACTTATAAGTCCAGTATTATCACCCTTTAATTCTAAATGCATTACTACCCTTTTTTCTTTTGGATAGGAAGAGACCAAATCTAAAACTTCTTCTAAAGTTGGAATTTCATCTTTACCATTTTCTATTTTCCCTGCATTTAATTCTTTTATTTCTTTCAAAGTTTTTGTTGATACTAACCCAGTACCATTAGAAACTTTTGTTAAATTTAAATTATGAACAACAACTAGTTTTTTATCTTTTGTTAGTTGTACATCAAACTCGAAAGCTTTTGCACCTTCTTCAATTACTTTTTTATAACTTCGTATAGTATTTTGATTATAACCTTTATAGCTACAACCTCTGTGTCCAATTATTAGCATTTTTACTCTCCTATGCTACACCATAAATTAAATTTGGAAGTGCTAAAGTAATAAACGGTAGATATGTAATTAGTCCTAAAGAAATTAATAATGCTACTATAAATGCAATAGCCTCTTTTGTAAAATCTTGTAAAGAACAACCTGTTATAGAGCAA
The DNA here is from genome assembly GCA_963678415.1 of Sphaerochaetaceae bacterium. Taxonomy (GTDB): domain Bacteria; phylum Spirochaetota; class Spirochaetia; order Sphaerochaetales; family Sphaerochaetaceae; genus Pleomorphochaeta. The sequence goes on from OY782833.1 coordinate 1,808,411, forward strand.
CAAGTGAACATCATTGAGCCAAATGGCGGAGTTAAACCACCAATCATGATATTAACTATACAAATTAAACCAAAGTGAATTACGTCAACTCCAAGAGACGTTGCAACAGGGACCAACAATGGAGCTAATATAATAATTGCTGCACCACCTTCAATAAACATTCCTATTACCAATAATAATAAATTGAAGAGTAATAACATTAAATATTTATTAGTTGTTACACTTAATAGGAAGCTTGTAATTAATTGAGGTATTCTTTCCCAGTTTAAATAATAACCAAAAACATTAGCTGCAATAATTATTAATACAACAGAACTCGTTCCATAAATAGTTTCTTTCATAATTGGGAAAAAATATTCTTTTTTCAATTCTTTATATACGAATTTACCAATAATAATGCAATATAAAACAGCTACAGCCCCAGCTTCAGATGGAGTGAATAGACCAACTCTTAAACCTAAAATTATTCCAAAAGGAAATAATAAAGCCCAAATTGAATCTATAGCTTGAACAAATATTTCTTTTCCTGATGCTCTTTTCTCTCTTACAGCAACATACTTTCTTTTTTTAGAAATTAAATGAACAGTTATCATTAAGGCAAAAGTCATTAATAATCCTGGAAGATATCCCGCAGCAAACATTCTACCTACAGAACAACTTGCAATTAAAGCATAGATAATTAAATTAATACCTGGAGGAATTACTGGAGTAACTGCTGAGGATGCTGCAGTTATAGCAGTAGAAAAGGCTTTATCATAACCTCTTTTTTCCATTTCTGGAACTAACATTTTACTTTCCATTGCTGCATCTGCATTAGCAGATCCTGATACACCACCCATTAACATGCTTAACAATACATTTGCTTGAGCTAAACCACCAGGAAGATGACCTGTTAAAACATCAGCAAATTGCATGAGTTTTTTACTAATTCCACTATAGTTCATAATTGAACCAGCCATTACAAAGAAAGGGATAGCAAGTAAAGGAAAGGATTGAGTACTTGTAACAAATTTTTGTAATAATAATGCTACAGGGGAGGTATTATCAATAACTCCAAAATAAAAGAGTGTTGAACCTAATAGAGCAAAAGAGATTGGTATGCTTGAAAAATATAATATAAATACTAAAATTACTGGAAGAAAAGCTAACATTAAATCTCTCCTTTTCTATCATTCTTTAAATCAATGATATCTTTATATAAAAATACCAATGTATAAAATGTCATTAATATAAAACTTACTAATATAGAAGAACTAATAAAAGCAGAAGAAATTCCTAATACTGGAGTTGGTTTTCTTGCTGAAACTCTTATATATTCAATTGCTATAAAACTAATTGATGAATTAATTATTAATAAAATTAAATTAATAACTAAATTTATTTTATCTTGAATTGGTTTTGAGAATTTTTTTACAAGCATATCTACACCTACATGCATATGCTTTTTATAACAGGCAGCTGCTCCTAAAAAAACACTCCAAACAAAACATCCTGTAGCTACTTCCTCTGTCCAAACAATACCCATATTTAAGAAATATCTAAGAAAAACATTTAACAAGACTAAAGATGTAGTAATTATTAAAAAGAATCCTGAACCGATTTCTTCAAAATTATTTATGATATTCTTAAAACTAATTTTCATAAATCACTCCTTTAAGATTAAACAGGCTGTATAAATACAGCCTGACTAATTAATAAAACTTAATTATTTAGGCATTTTAGCTAATTCAGCTTTGAATGTATCTAAAATACCAGGAGTTACACCTTTCATATTATCGTAAACTGGAGCAACTGCTTCAACAAAAGCGTCATGATCTACTTCATTAAATTTGATACCTTCTGATTCTAATTTTTCTTTAGCACTATTATAGTTCTTTGAAATTTCAGAAATCATTTGTTGTGCACCTTTAGTAAATTCTTCTTCAATAATTGTTTGATATTTTTCAGGAATGCTATTAAATAAATCTGCATTAATATAAACACCACATGTACCTAAGAAGTGATTTGTTAATGCCATATTCTTAGCAACTTCTGAACTACCGTTTGTTCCATAAGCATCCATAGTTCCTTCTAATCCATCAACAACACCTTGTTGTACTGCACTGATTGTTTCAGAGAATGGTAATGGAGTTGCTGTAGCGCCCATAGCATTAATAGTATCAATGAATAATTGACTTCCTGGTGTTCTTAATTTCATGCCTTGTAAATCACTTGGTTCAACAATTACTTCATTAGTCATTAATGATCTAAATCCAAATATATAATCTAAAGCCAATACTTTTATTCTATATTGATCTTCTAATTCACTAAGCATTGATTTTACTAAATCTGTATTGATTAAATACTCATATTCATCAAAATTACTATAAAGCATAGGTCCAACTAATGCATTAAAATCTGGTACATAGTCACCTAAATATGATGGATCTTCAACTGAAATAAACTTTGCACCTAAAGCAACTTGTTCAACACCATCTTTGTATGTTGCTAATTGACCTTGTGGATATTGTTGAATTTCAATAGCTCCATTAGTTCTTTCTTTAATATTATCAACAACAATAGTTAATGATTTAGTTAATTGTTCATTTGGAGCAAAAACGTGACTCATTTTTAATACTAAATGATAATCATCATCACTTGTTGCTGCCTCATTTTGTCCATTTGCGAAAATTGGAGTTACTAATAGTAATGCTAAGACTACTGATAATAATACTTTCTTCATTTTCTTTTCTCCTTTTTGTTTTAAATAATAACTTTTTAAACAAATTATTAAACAAAATTTAATCAAAAATATTTAAAAAACTTAATTATTATTTCCATAAAACATAGTAAAAGCCTTTTTTTGAGTTGTCAAGTTAAATTTTTAAACGATAAAATTCAATATTTTAAACAAATTACAATTATTTTATTTAAAAAATATAGCAAAAATTTAAACTATATGTTTAAAAAAATGATATTTAAATTAAACAATCCTTTATTTTATTTTCTTTGCAGAAAATATACAAATATGTAATAATAGACGTAAGGAGACTAATATGAAAAAATATCATTTGAAAAAATTATTTTTACTAACTATTTGTTGTTCATTAATTATGACAAGCTGTATGACCAACAAATTTGAAAATGACCCTTTAGAAACTGTAGAATCTTTAGATTTAGAACAGTACTTGGGACGTTGGTATGAAATTGCAAGATATCAAAAAAGCTTTGAAAAAAACCTCTATGGTGTTACTGCTGAGTACTCCTTAAGAGATGATGGACAAATTCAAGTTTTAAATAGTGGATTTAAGTATTCATTAGATGGAAAATATAAATCAGCAAAAGCTGTAGCATGGAGACCTGATGATTCAGTACCTGGAGCTTTAAAAGTTAAATTCTTTGGCCTTTTTACAGGTGATTATTTAGTTTTTGGACTAGATGACAATTATCAATGGGCTCTTGTTGGCGATAATAGTAGAAGTTCTCTTTGGTTCCTTTCAAGAACCCCAACTATTTCTGATGAGGTTTTAGAGCAAATGAAATCTATTGCCATTGATCAAGGATATGATTTATCAAAGTTATTCTTTGTAGATCAAAAAGCTAGAGAATAAATATCTTAATTTAAGAAATCAATTTTAAACCTTAATAAATATGCTTATTTGTTAAGGTTTTTCTCTGTTTAAGCAATTGTTTAAAAAATATTGCTTAATGAAACATTCTATTATAGAATATTTTAACAGAGGAAATAATAATGAAAACAAAAAAAACAACACTTTCAGACATTGCAAAAGTAACAAATCTTTCTACAGCAAGTGTTTCAATGATTCTAAGTGGCAAAAAACTTGATCGCTTTTCAAATGAAACAATAAATTTAGTTAAAAAAACTGCTAAAGATTTATATTATACTAACAAGAAACATTCCTCCCTACTTGGAAAAACGATTCTAATTGTTTGCCCCTCTGTCTACAATCCATATTATTCGACCTTAATACAAGGGATGGAACAAAAGGCTATTGAATTAGGAATTAGAACAATTATCAAAACTACATATTGGGATTTAGCTATTGAACAAGATTGTTTAAAATTTTTTGCAAGGCCCCCTGTATCAGGAATTATTTTCTCTATGATTCCTGAAAATATTGAAAAAGTAAAAGAGCTTAGTAAACAAATGCCTATTGTTGCAGTTGGAGATGAAGATAATAATTTTGATTTCGATACAGTTAATATAAACAACTTTGAAGCTGGTAAAATAATTGGACAACATTTAGTTGATTTGGGACATAAAAAAATTGCCTATATTTCTACAAGTTTAAATGAATTTCATACAGCTAGAACAAAGAGATTAGATGGGATAAAAGCCGTATTAGAAGAAAACAATTTACCTCCAATAACAATCCTAAGCCAAGACATTCTTCCTTCAGATGAAATTGCTACTGCTGATATTGAATTTAATACAGGTTATAAACTTGCAAATATTTGTATTAATCAATATAAAGGAATTACTGCAATTGTTGGAATAAACGATATGGTAGCATATGGAATCATCAATGCAATAAAGGATAAGAAACTACGAATCCCAGAAGATTATAGCGTCTGCGCTTTTGACAACATCTTCCCTTCTAAATTTAATTCAATCAAATTAACAACAATTGAGCATTCTATTTTTAGACGTGGTGTAAAAGCTATGAATCTCATGATTAGCAAGCTTACAGACCAAGAAAACAATGATGACAATTTACAAGTCACTAGAATTGATTATAAAAGCAAATTAATTAATAGAGGAACAACCTCAAAACCTAAGGCATAAAAAACGCTTAAGAATAATTCTTAAGCGTTATGAAAGATATTATAAACTATTTAAGTTTTTTCAAATTTGATAAGACCCAAATAACAGTGATTATAGTCGAACTAATATCTGCTATAGGGAAAGCAAACCAAACTCCTGTTAAGCCCATAAATCTTGGCAATATTAAAACAAGAGGAATTAATAAAATAAACTGTCTACTCATTCCCAATAAGATGGCAGCAAAACTATTACCTAAGGATTGAAAATATGTAGTTCCACAGGTCTGAATTCCTAAAAAAATCATTGAAGAAATGATAATTCTTAAAGCAGTAGCGCCAATTGTTAATAATTCTTCATTAGAAGTGAACATTCTTAATAATAATGTGGGAAAACTGAAAGCAATTACAGAAGCTACAAATCCCATTATTGTTGTAATTAAGGTTGCAACTTTTAATACTTCTTTTACCCTATCATTTCTCTTTGCTCCATAATTATATCCAATAATTGGTTGTAACCCTTGGTTCATCCCAAATATTGGCATTAATACCATTGTTAAGAATCTATTTACCATACCAAATGCGGCTATAGCTAAGTCACCGCCATAAATTTTAACCATGTTGTTAACAGCTAAAGCCATAACAGAAGCACCTATTTGTCTAATAAAAGTTGCAAGACCTAATAGAACAATGTCTTTGATATATTTTAATTTCAATTTAAATAGGTGTAATTTAAAATCTAAAGTAGCTTTCCTTCTTATAAAGAAAGATAGAGCATATAAAGATCCAATAATTTGTGAAATTATTGTTGCATATGCAGCACCAGCTATACCAAGTTTAAAAACAAATATAAAAATAGGATCTAAAATTATATTTAAAAAAGTTCCTAAAATCATTATATTCATAGAATACTTCGCTGAACCAACACTTCTTAGAACATTATTTGCACACATCGAAAAAGATAAAAATGGAGCTCCAAATAATATTATATGCATATAACTTGTTGCATGGGGTAATATATCTTCAGTAGCACCTAATATCAATAAAATTCTCTTTAAAAATAATTGACCTAATACTAAAATTAATACACCAGTAATAATTGTTAACATAAAAGCATTTGCAGCTGCAGCTTCTGCTTCTTCTTTCTTTCCTTCACCTAGTTTTCTAGAAATAATTGAAGCAACACCTACTCCATACATTAATGCAAAACTTCCAATAATTAATTGGAAAGGGAACGCTATTGTTAAGCCTCCTATAGCTAAAGCACCAACTCCATGGCCAACAAATATAGTATCTATTACATTATATAAAGCATTACTTATCATTCCAATCATAGCTGGAATTGATAATTTAAAAAGCAAAGGCGTTATTTTTTCTTTTCCCATAAATTCATGAGGATTATTAGCCATTAATTTTCTCCATTTTATCTAAATATTCATCAATAACCACTAATGATGAAGCAAAGTTCTCTTTTTCATCTACATCTAAAGCCTTTAGACTATTATTAAAAGAATTATATACTGCTCTTCTCAAGCTTTCTGACAATTCTATACCTTTATTACTCAAAGAAACAAAAATTATTCTTCTATCATTTTCATCTCTACTTCTTTCAACTAAATTCAATTTTTCTAAACTGTCTATAATATTTGTTATTGAACTCTTTACAACATTTATATGTTTTGTTAAATCGCTCATTTTCAAAACTTTAAATTTTCTTAACAACAAAATTACATGAACTTGAGTAGAATTTAAATTTAAAGCTTGGCTTTCAGAAGATTGAGCATTTTTAATAAAAAAACACATAAGTCTATTCATCTTTTCTCTACATTCTCTAAAAGATGAAAATTCATTAACTATCATTTTTTACTCCAAATTAATTCAATTTTGTACTATCCAGTTTTAAAGTAATCAACAAATAAAGTCAATAGATAAAAGTTATTGACATATGCCTAAAATAACATTAAACTTTATTTATCATAAGAATTAATAAGGAGTTTACCTATGAAAATAGCAGTAACCTATAATAATGAGTTAGTTGAACAACATTTTGGTCAAACTCAAGAATTTAAGATCTATACTATAGAAGATGGTAAAATTACAAACCAAGAAGTTAAATCTACAGACGGATATGCTCATGGTACTTTAGTAAATTTATTAGCTTTGAATAATGTAGATACTTTAATTTGTGGTGGTTTAGGTGGAGGTGCTCGTACAGCAATAGCACAAGCAGGAATCAACCTTCTACCAGGAGTTAACGGAAAAGCTGATGATGCAATTGAAGAATATTTGAAAAACAGCTTAGTTTATAATCCAGATATTTCTTGTTCAGGCAATCATCACGGTGAAGGTCACAATCATTCACATGACGGTTCTTGCGGATCTCATGATAATGGTCATACATGTAGTTCTCACTAGACTACTTTGCAGTTGGAGTTCCCCATACTCCAATTGCATTTTCTTTAAAAAAGTAATAAATTAGTTATATAAATTTAACGGAGAAAAATATGCCAAGACCTAAAAAATGTAGAAGAATTTCTGGTGGAATGCCAGAATATACCCGTTTTGGACCAAAAGGGAAAAGAAATAACTCTGCAATTGTAATGACGGTTGACGAATATGAAACCTTAAGATTAATAGACTATGAAAACCTTATGCAAGAAGAAGCCGCTAAAAAACTTAATGTAGCAAGAACTACTACTCAAGCAATTTATGCAAGCGCTAGAAAAAAAGTTTCTACAGCTTTAGTAGAAGGCAAAGATATTATTATTGAAGGTGGAGATATTGAGCTTTGTCCGCCTTGTCCAAAACATCATAAAAGATGCCATCAAGGAAAATGCTTTGATGAAAATGATACAGAATAAAATACTTATCACTCAATTATAGCAATACACACGAAGCAAAAAGTGTGTATTATTTTTTTTATTTAAACTAATAAAATTGAGTAAGAAATATTCTTTATTTCATATAATATGCATATATATAATTAGTTATTATATGTTCGAAAGAGAATATGAAAGAATCTTTTTTTTATTAAAGACATTTTCACATATTTTAACTTGTTATATGTAACATATATCAACTATTTTAATTCCTTTACAGAAAAGAAAATATTTATATTAAAATACTATAAAAAAATATTTTTAAGACAAAAAACTTGACTTATACAAACATATAACATATAGTTTAAGTACTTAAGCAAGCTGAGTAATATCTCTCTTAATGAAACACAAAGCGATGTTTGTTTTTCTTTATAATATATCGTTTTTTAATGATAAATTCCCCTATTTATCTTAAGATTGCTAATTATTAATCGCTTTGTATGATTTCCTATATCAGTTTTTTAAGAAAGAGCTTGCATTGATCCAATTATTATAATTGGATCATTATTTTTTTTATACATTTGTATTAAATTTATCAAATACACTGTTTTTTATCCTTGACTTATTGATAGATTATATCTAATCTATTTATAGAAAATGAGGAAAATAACAAAAGTAAAAAAAATTTTATTTTTAATACAAAACTTTTAACAAGTGTAAGGTTGTAAAACAAATACGTTTGTATGCAACTTTAATGTTTTAACTATATTCATAACTTCTTATACAATTATTTTTTTTTATATATGTTACCCTCTTTTTCATCACTCAAAAACGGCCTAACCAAACACCTATTTGGTTAGGTTTTTTTATAAAAAAATGACAGCCAAAATTAATTGGCTGCCAAGTTCTTTATAATATATTCATACCCTATTTATAGGATTGAGTATTCAATTTTTACATTACTTACATAATTACCTGCTGGAAGATCTTCATCACCATTCCAACTCATGTGGAATTTATTTACAACTAAATCATCATGCTTTCCTGCAGTTAAAGTAGTAATACTAGATACTGTTTTAACACTAGGTTTTATTTCTGAATCATAAACTTCATTACCGTTTAAAGTTGTTTTAAATGTTTCAGGAGAAACAACAACTGAAATTGCCATATCTTTATTCATATTGCTAGAAGCAAAAACTTTAAAATTCTCTGTATCCCCATCTTGAGTCAAAGGTTGTACTAAAATTTCATACTCTTGAGTTCCATCGTCGATTTTTTCTCCATCATATGTCAAATAATATGAAACTGGAGTTTCAGCGACAGAAGTTATTAATTGAACTTGGGCAGTCTTAGCAAATACTGATACTGTGACTAATAGACTTAATATTGTTATTGTTAATAATTTTTTCATAATTTTGTTTTCCTCTTTGTTATGTCTTAACTATAATATATCTTGTAACTTATGTCAACAATTAAATATTTTTTTTATTTTTATTAAACTTATTACATATAATTGCTTATAAATAAAGAAATTAACTTATAAACACATACGTAATACTTTTAAAAACACTAAAAAAAGCAAAAAAAATGCAACCAAATTAATGGTTGCAAAAAAAACTAAATATTAAAAAGAATAAAAATTATTCTATTATATAATCAACATTCACTATGCTTTTATATATTCCTGCAGGTAAATTAGGTTTACCTCCAACAAATATATTAAAGCGATATACTTCTTTATCACTATTTAATCCAGCCTTAACAATTTTTCTATCTATAATTGTATTAATTACTGGTACAACACCTGAATCAAAAGGCCTATCACCATTCAAAACAGTTTTAAAAGAAGAAGGTGTTACTTTAACAGTTATACTCCTTGAAGAATTTAAATTTGAATTAACTATTATACTAAAATCAGTAATCATAGTATTTGTAGTTAAAGGATTTATCTCATCAATGATATAAGTCGAGTCCTCTTCTATCAAAACCAATCCACCATCGGTCTTTCTATATAAATCATAAGTTAATGGTTGTTCTACAATTTTGCTTTTTAAATCAATATCTGCGTTGCTAGAAAAAACTGGTAATATATTTAATCCTAATAAAAGCAAAACTAAAATTGTTTTTCTTTTCATAGCAATTAAATAATATATTAACTTGCAACTTATGTCAACAATTTATTTTGATAAAATAGTTTTTATAAAAAATATTTTATTATTTTATTATAATATAAGGATATAACTTATAACATATATATTATGAATTTATACATTTGGGCATAAAAAAACCAGTTCAAAGAACTGGTTACATCTCCTACGAGAGTCGAACTCGTGTTGCCGGGATGAAAACCCGGTGTCCTAACCACTAGACGAAGGAGACATTTTATTTGAGCTGCAAAGGATTTGAACCTTTGACCCACGCCTTAAAAGGGCGTTGCTCTACCAACTGAGCTAGCAGCCCAAGCAACGAATTGGAATATACCAAGAATTTGCGCACTAATCAACCACTTTTCTAAAAATAACTGAATTTTTTTTATATTTTTTTTCTCAAAAATTATATACTCATATTTTTACCCGTGTTAGAGTTAGGGTATAACACTTTAGGAGTAATACTATTTTATGGCAAGCACACTATATTTAAGTGAAAAAGAAAAAGCTATCGGATTAAAGCACATGATGAAAGAAGAAGTTTATAACGGAATCTCATATAATCTTCTTGGTGGCACTTTTGTTTACCTTTTAGCTATATACTTCAATGCAGGAAACTTTTCTTTAGGCTATATATCCTCTGTATTATATATAGCAGGGGCAGTACTCCCGATAATGCCAAAACTCTTTAATAAAAAAAATATTGTTAAAGTTCAATCCACGGCTTGGCTTTTAAGAGGTTTGATTTCTCTATTATATGTTTTATTAATTTTTCTTGATGGGAAATTTGCTGTTTTATGTTTACTTGGAATATATACCCTCTTTTCAATCTTTAGAGTTATTGGAATCGCATTAAATGATTTCACTATAAAAAGTATAAGCAACTCAAGTAATTTAGGAAGAATTGTAGGCAATATAAATATTGCATATCAATCTGCTGCTATAATTGTTTGTTGTGTTGCTGCAGTATATCTTGGAGTTTTAAATTTAAGCGGAATCATTCCTATAATTATTCTTCAAGTTATAGGTGCAATTATTAATACTTTTTCAGCTAGAGAAATGTCAAAAATCCCTTGCAGAAGAACAATTACATATAAAAAAGGAAGAGGTATAACAAAAGTTTTAAAAGAAGCTCTTCAAAATGAAAGTAGAAGACGAAGATTAATACTAAGATGGATTAGTAGTGCATTAACCGTTGGCTTTGCAATGATTGTTCCTTTTTTGAGAATTTATGTTGGATTTAATAATAGCGAAATTCTATTCTACACTGCAGCTTGTGGTATCTCATCTCTTTTAGCAGGTATGGTTAATAAACAATTATCTGATAGACTTGGATCAAAACCAATATGTTTAATTAGTAGTATTATATATTTATTCTTCCAGCTAGCTTGGGTAGTATGTCCAATCTCTTTAGGTTTTGGATTTTTCTTTGCGTTAGGAGTTACTAGTAACTTCTTCTTATTAATTGCATATTTTTCAGTCTTCAGATTAATATCAGCTGTTATTCCTGATTCTGATGCAATATCTTTTAATTCTATGAACAACTTTATTATTGCAATAATTGCATTAGCTACTGGCCTTATTAATGGTTTTTTAGCAAATATAAATGTTCTTGACTATCTTAGTACAAATATTTTCTTCAATGATTATTCTTTAATGTTTTTCTTCCTAACTGTTTTAAATCTATTTTTTATAAGTTATGTTGCAAAATTAAAAGAAACAGGAGCTTATTCAAGTTCCCAAACTGCTAAAATATTATTTAGTAGGCATGGAATTCAAGCTATATCTAAAATTGAAAGATTATCCCATACATTTGACCCATATAAAAGAAGACTTTTACTTTTTTCTTTAGGAACAAATACCAATACTCTTGCAACATATCAATTAAAATCTATACTTGCCTCTCCATTCTCTGTTGATAAAAAAGAAATAATTAGATCCTTATCTATAAGACCAAGAAAAGCTTTAGTCCCAGATTTGATAAAATTAGCACAGAATGATGAAGAAAGCTCACAAATTGAAGCATTAATCGCTCTTGGCGCATATAAAAATAATACTGCAGCAATTGAAGCCCTAGAGAGTATGCTTAATTCAAAATGGAGTAGTGTAAGATCTGTTGCATCAAAAAGTCTTTCAAATATTACAAATGATAAAGACCTATTAGTGAAAATAAATGAATTATCAAAAAGTGCTTCACACATTGATGAAGAAATAGATTTCTTAATTGCTAAAAAAAATCTTGATAAAGAAGGTTGTTTTTATGAAGATTTCTTTGATCCAATAAAACAACAAAGAGGTGTAACATTTAGACAAACCCGTTACGCTGTTTTAGCATCATTATTACATTTTGGATCTCCTGTACTAGCCAATTTATATGGAAATATAAACTTAGGAAATTATAACTCTGCAATAATAGACTTTTTATCTGATTCTTTAGATGTTGATATAATTTTTAACAACTATGAACAAATATTAGAGGCCTTTCTAAATAAGGATAATGAAATTATTAAAAAATATAGTTTGGAAATACTAAATAAAAACACGAAAAACAAAGATAATAAGATTATTCACATAAAAAAAGGTTTATTAAAAATAAATAATTTTGAAATATCCCAAGTAGACATACAAGATATGATTGCACTATTTTATTTTTCTTATGCTATAGCAAAAAATTAATAAAAAAATACAGAGAATATCTTCATCCTATATTGTTCGACTTTAATTGCTTTGATATTCTTATATGCATGAAATTAGACAAAATATACCATGCTGCTTATGTATTAAAAGATGTAATACATAAAACAGATTTATTACCAGCCCCATATATCTTTCCCAATGATAAAGTATTTCTAAAAACTGAAAACTTACAAATTACTGGATCTTTTAAAGTTAGAGGGGCATATTATAAAATCTCTCAATTATCACAAGAAGCAAAAGAAAAAGGTGTTATTGCATGTTCTGCAGGCAATCATGCTCAAGGCGTTGCTCTAGCTGCTCAAAGAAATAATATAAAATCTATTATTTGCATACCTGATGGAGCACCTATTTCAAAAGTTGAAGCAACAAGAAGCTATGGAGCTCAAGTTGAACTAGTAAAAGGCGTTTATGATGATGCATATACTAGAGCTATTGAATTACAAAAAGAAACCGGTATGACCTTCATACACCCTTTCAATGATAAAGAAGTTATAGCTGGACAAGGAACCATTGGACTTGAAATACTAGAACAACTAGAAGATGTTGATGCTGTAATCGTACCAGTCGGTGGTGGCGGCTTAATAAGTGGTGTTGCCTTCGCAATAAAATCACTAAAACCACAATGCAAAGTCTATGGAGTTCAAGCATCTGGGGCAGCAAGTATGTTCTCTTCTTTAAAAGAAGATCAAGTTTGTGAATTAAATCAAGTTTGTACAATCTCAGATGGCATAGCTGTAAAAAAACCTGGTGATATAACTTTTGATTTATGTAAAAGATATGTTGATGAAATTGTTACTGTAAGTGATGATGAAGTAGCTTGTGCAATTTTAGCTTTAATGGAAAATCAAAAATTAGTAGCCGAAGGCGCAGGTGCGGTTTCTGTAGCTGCAGCAATGTTTAATAAAATAGATATTAAAAACAAAAAAACAGTCTGCCTCATAAGTGGTGGTAATATTGATGTAACTATTTTATCTCGTGTTATTTCTAGAGGCCTTTTGAAAGGTGGCAGAAGTGCAAAATTTACAATCAACTTAATAGATAAGCCTGGCCAACTTGTTGAAGTTTCAACAATAATTGCAAGCTTAGGCGGAAATGTTATTGCAGTTCACCATGATAGAGGTAGAGAAGGTACTGATTTAAATAGTTGCACTTTATCCCTTGAAGTTGAAACTAGAGATCACAACCATATTAACAAAATACGACAAACATTAATTAATCATGGATTCAAATTTGTAAGTGAAAACTAAAGTAGTGCTAAACTTCTTAGAACATAAATCCATATAAAAATTGTAATTAAAGAAAGAACAGTTGTGAAAACAACAAGTTGTGCTGCTAAATCTGCATCTCCATCCATTTCTTTTGCCATAGTAAAAGAAGAAACGGCAACTGGAGATGCCATTGAGGCAACAATACAACCTAGATAAATTCCTCTTAGTCCCATAGCAATTGCTATTAATATTATAATTAATGGAGTAACAACAAGTTTTCCTAAACTTCCTAATAAAATTAATTTATAGTTTTTCTTTATACTTTCAAATTCTAAGGTTCCACCTAATACTATAAAAGCTAATGGAGTAGCTATCTTAGATACAGATGTAATTGGCTCTAAAATAATTGTAGGAATTTCTATTTTAAATAAATAAAATAAAATTCCACATAAAGCTGCATCTACTAAAGGATTTGTGATTACACCATAGAACAAAGTAGAAATCTTAATCGCCCTACCTCTATATCCTTCTAAAACAAATACAGCTAAAATATTAACCAAAGGCACAGCAAATAATAATAAAGTACTTAAAATTGGCATTCCTACATTACCATACATTCCAATAACAACAGGAACTCCAAAAATCATTATATTGGATCTAAACCAGGCTTGAACAATAACCCCTTTTTGAGGATTAGAAAGTTTAGTCTTTTTATTTACAATCATTGCCATGATTATTGCAGTTAATGGTAAAATTACAACAATAATTGAAATCATTTTTATAGAATTTTGAATATCAACCTGTTCCATATTATATATTCCTAAAAACAATAACAAAGGAAGAGGTAATCTAAAAATAAATCTATTTAAATTGTTTAAGGTTTTCTTATCTATCCATTTAAATTTAACAGAAACATTTCCTAAAAAAAGCAAAACAAATAAAGGAAAAATTACGTTAAACGAAAAAAGCACGTTATCCATAAGTTAAATACTCCATATGGCTATTATATATAAATAAAAAGAAATTTAAATATATAAGTGAAATATAAAATAATATTTCCTATTAAATAACATGAAAATATTCATTTTAAGATATAAAATCAAACTTATTGCATATGTTGTTTACTTACTACATGTTCTATTGCTATTTAATTCGTTGTATCATAAGTACTTATATATTTTTTGCACTTTTTTGTAATATTTTTTATAATAATTGTTGACATAAGTTACAAGATATTATATGGTTAAACCATAAAGAAACTAAATAACAAAAATAATTAAAAGGAAAACAAAATTATGAAAAAATTATTAACTATCTTAGCAGCAGCTTTAATCGTATCAGCTCCAGTATTCGCAAGTATATCTTTCTCAGGCAAAACAGCAGACGTTCAATTAAAAACAAATATTGAAGAAACTCCTGTTTCTTATGAATTAGCTTATGACGGTGATGTTATTGATGATCAAACTACTAATTATGAAATTGGTGTTTTAACTTTAACTAAAGACGGTTCTACTAAAGACTTTACTGTTATTGCTACAAGTAACCTAAACAACGACTTAAGCGTATTTGTAGATGTAGTTCCTTCTACATTCCAAACAACTTTAAATAATGGTGATGATAATTATGATTCAGGTATTAAACCAAGTGTTAATACATCTAAAGAAGTAGCAACTCTAACTGCTGGTAAACACGTTGACTTATTAGTAAATAAATTTAACTTAAGCTGGAGTGGTGATGAAGATCTTCCTGCTGGTGATTATGTAAGTAACGTAAAGATTATGTACTCCATTAACTAGAACATATATATAAAAAAATAGGAAATCATTAAGAGAGTGGCAGCTTTAATAGCTGCCCTTTATTATGTCTAAACAAATTAATAAAAAATAAGAAACCCAATTCTGATTTTCCCTTCCAGAATTGGGTTCGCAAGTTTTTATATATCGTCTGTCTTCGATAAAATTTCAAATAAAGTATTTTAATTACTAAAGAGCACTTATTGATAAAACATCGGCATCATAAGCATCTGTTACATCACCTTCACTATCAAAGAAATCAAATCTAACATTATCCATATTAGTTTTAACTTCAAAAGAATTATCAGTTTGTTCAAAAGTAATTTTCTCAGGAACATAAGCTGCGATTCTGATTGTTACAGACTTAGCAGTTAATGAAAAAACTGTAGTTAATAAAATTAAAGCTAATAATAAAACTTTCTTCTTCATTGTCTTTTGCTCCTTACATCCATAATATATGTTAGAAGTTTGTATAAGTCAACATAAAAATAATAAAAAAGTATAAAAAATATTAATATACCCCCTAAAATATGCAATTATTATACAATAATTAAATATAATGTATAATAAACAACAATGTAATAAGTTTGTAGAAGTAAGTTGAAACTGACGTATTTTCTCTTAGGTTAGCTTTATTTTTTAAAAGAAATATTATATTAATAAATGAAGAAAAAATTTTAATAGTAAATAGCTTGTCTAGAATCATATATAAAAAAATCATCTAGATAATATATAGGGTTTATGGTAAAATTTATTCAATATAAGCTATAGGGAGAGTACTTTGTTTTCAGATATTGAAGAAATTAAAACACTAATAGAAACTGATAGTGGTTTAAATTTATTAACAAAAAAGAATTCTCCATTTATAATTTCATTTTTATATAAAATGTTTAAAACGGATTCTATTCAACCAGAGGGAATAGAACAACAATACTTTGTTCAAAAGCTAGCTAGTTATTTAAACAATAATGACAATACCATTGATGATGACTATGATGAAAATGATCCTTTATACAATCTTGAATTAGATAATTTTGATAAAGCATTGAATTTAACAAAAAAGTGGTCTAATCCGGATAATCAATTTATTTACAGATACTACAACGACAACAACATAGAAATGGTTGATCTTTCAACTTCCGTTGATAGATTATTTAGATATTTTGAAGAAATTGAAAATTTAAAAAGTTTATTTATTGGCACAGAATCTAAATTTATTGAAATCTTAGATAGGATCAAAGAATTAGACCAAAAGACAACTAAAAATCCTCAAGCTAGAATAGATGAATTACAAAAAAGAAAACTTGAAATTGAAAAAGAAATAAATCAAATAAAAGAAACGGGAGAAGTTGAAATATACTCTCACACTCAAATAAAAGAAAGAGTTAACTCTTTAGATAAAGTCGCGAAATCACTAGTAAGTGACTTTAAACAATTAAGAGATAATAACCATAAAGTTTTCTCAGAATTATGCAAAAAACAATTAGAAACTACAGAAAATAGAGGAATGATCTTATCTCAAATTCTTGAGCAAACCGAAGAATTGCAAAAAACACCACAAGGAGAAAGTTTTAATGCCTTTTGGCTTTATCTAAGCAACAGAAAAGATAAAGAATCTATAAAAAATAAAATTTCTAGGATAAATAAAAAGACTCCTAACCACATATTAGATACAGAATTTTTTAATAACTTTGAAGACACTCTATATAAATCTGGCAAAAATATTTTAGAAGAAAATCGATTATTATCAGAAAAGCTACAAAAGATTATTACTAGAAAAACTAGTCCTGAGTATAAATATATTTCAAAACTTACAAAAGAAATAAAAACTTTATGTGTAAATAAAAATATAGACATTCCATATAAACAAGAAATCTTATCTATAGATGGGAATGTTGATATAAACAACGATATGGCTAGACCATTAGAACTTTTCAATTATCAACAAGCAAATCGTATTACTTCATATAAAACTCCAGAGATTCCTAATTTTGATTTGTCTCAATTAGTTGTTGATATACATGTCAATGAATCGGCAATAAAGAAAAACATAAAAAAATATTATTTGGAAACACAAAACAATAAAAAAGAATTTACCTTACAAAATCTTTTTAAAGAATTTCCTATAAACTATGGCTTAGCTGAAGTATTAACCTATTTATCGGTAATTTATAAATCTAAATGGGCAAAAATTATTGATGATGAATTTGAAATTATAACATATAAAAGTTATACAGATGATAGCAAAGAAATTTCCTTATCAATTCCAAAGGTGGTAATAAATAATGAGTGATAACAAATTGTCAAACACAAAGCAATGGAAAGACATTTGTGTAAGACTCCTTCAAGGACCTATATTCGAAGAAGATAATCTTGAAATTTTTGAAAGATTAAAATTATGGAATAAAGAAATCAATTCATATTTTAACATCATTGGGTTAAAACTTTTTTACAGTGATGATATTAATTATGCCTATTTAGAACAAATAGAAGATGAAGATGGAAATGTTATTGATAATTTAAATAGATTGTTAAAAAGACATCCTCTTACTTATGAAGCCTCATTAATTCTTGTAATACTAAGAGAAGAATTAGATAAATTTGAATTAGAGAATTTAAACAGTGAAAATTTAATTCTAAAAGAAAGTGAAATTGTTGATTTAATTGAACCTTATTATAAAGAAAGCTCAGATAAGGTTAAATTTAAAGATTTAATATCCTCAAATTTAACATATATTTCTAACATGAATTTAATTAAAAGAATTAATAAAACAGATGACAATCTTCAAATATCAAATGATAAAGAATACTTAATTAGAAATATTATTAGAGCAAAAGTTAGTACAGAATTCTTAAAAGAATTTAAAGAAAAATTGGAAGAAAACCAGGGAGAGTAATTAAAGATGAGAGACAAAGGCTTAGATTTAGGTTTCAATATTGAAAATGCTGGTTATAGACTTTCCAAATTCCAACTTTTTAACTGGGGAACCTTTGATAATAACATTGTTAATTTAGACTTATATGGAAAAAATACTTTATTAACAGGGGGAAATGGATCTGGTAAAACTACATTAGTTGATGCACTATTAACTTTATTAGTTCCAACAAATGATAGAACATATAATTTATCAAGCGGGAATGATGGTAAAAATGGTAGAACCGAAGAAAGTTATGTTCTAGGAACTTATTCTACAAGCAAAGAAGTTAATGAGTATACTACTAGCAGAAAGACTTTAAGAGATAAAAATTGTCACAATATCATTCTAGCTATATTTTCAAATAAAACTGCTGCAAATTCCATAACTTTAATGCAATTTAGATACTTTTCCTCTAATGGAGCCTTAAAAAGGCAGTATTTTATTATTGAAGGTGAACTAACTATTGACGATTTAAACGAGAAAAAAGTTGGCTATAATCCAGCTACAAACTGGATTCAAGATATAAAGAAAACTTTTTCTGACTTAGAAATAACTTCCTACGATACTTTTAAAAGATATAGTCATGACTTTGCAAAAATATTTGGATTTAGATATAAAGATAAAGCTATTAAAATTTTCTCACAAACTGTAGGAATGAAAGATCTTCATGATTTAAATTCCTTCATAAGGGAAAAAATACTTGATGAAAATGACTCTTTCGATATTTTTAATAATATTTCAAAAAACTATAACAATTTAACTATTCTAAAAAATCAAATAGATAAAGAAGAATTACAAATTGAAATGCTTGAAAAAATAAATGAAGCATATTCTTCATATCAATATTTCTATACAAAAAAAGAAAAGAAAGAAACTATAAAAGAAAAATATTTAAAGATTTGGGAAGCACAAACCTCTTTAAATATTTTAAATGAAGAACTTAAAGAATTATCCAGTAGTTTAGAAGAACAGGAGATAAAGTTAAAAACTATTAAAGAAGAAAAAAACATTGCTCAGGATAATATAAAAGAGATGCACCAAACTCTTTTCTCTGATCAAAGAAACTCGAGGATTGAAGAACTTAATACTAGACGCAAAGATTTAATAAATACAATTTCTCATTTACAAAATCAGGTGGACCTTTATCAAAAACACTTAGATAATATAGGGTTTGATTTTCCTGAAGATGAAACGCTTTTTACAAAAATTATCCATGAAGCATCATCAAAAATAGAGATAATTGACCATAAAATTTTAAGCTTAGAAGAAGATAAAAATGAATTAATAAGTCAAAAAAATATTATAAATAATCAAATTGAAAATATATCTTCTCAACTTTCAGCTATCGAAGATAAGCAAAGTAATATTCCAATTTCTTATTTAAAAATTAGAGATCAAATCTGTGAAGCCACTTCAATAAACATTGATGAATTAAATTTTTTAGGAGAATTAATTAGAGTAAAAGAAAGTTCTTTGGACAAATCAAAACCAATTAATGCATTAATAAGATCAATTGCAACTGCTTTATTAGTTTTACCTCAACATGCAAAAAAAGTAGTAGACTATTTAGATAATAATCAATTAAAAAATGAAATGCGATTAATTATTATTGAAGATGTAATAGAAAACACTTTAATTAATGGTGAAGATAAAGATCAATTAAGTATATTTGAAGATACTGACGAAATTATTTTTGAAGAGGATTCAATCCCTATACTATCTAATCTCATGCTTGAAATAAAAGATGATTACCAACATAAAGCTTTTTTAACAAAATACTTATCAAATTATTTCTCATATTCTTATACCCAAAATAAAGAAATTATTTTTAATACTAATAAAACTTTTAATGAAAATGGATTATTAAATTTCAATAATCAATTTATAAAACCAATTACAAATGAAGAATATGATATAAACATAATTGGCTGGGATACTAAGGAAAAAATATCTAGACTCAATACAAAAAAACAAGAATTAATAAGCCAGATTAAAACATTTGAAACAGATATAAAACATCAAGATTCATTAATCCGTAAAGAAAAAAAGAAAATGGATAGTTTAATCTTTATATCAGAATTCTCTGATTATTCATCCATTAATACAAAACAATATAAGGCTCAAATTGAAAATATCGATAAACAACTCCTTGAGTTAAAAAATTCTTCATCAGATCTAGAAAATATTAGAGAAAAATTAAAAGATTTAGAAATCAAGAGCGAAGAATATGATTATAATATTGATAGCTTAAATCAACAAATTGGTGGCTTAAAATCGGCAATTACTTCAAAATCAGGCTATAAAAAACAAATCGAATCTATTTTATTTAATCAAGATTTAACAACATATTTTGAACCAATAGCAAAAATGCAAACAGAATATAATATCCCAAACAAATTTATAGATACAAAAGAAGTAAAATATTATAAAGATCAAGTTGAAGCAACATTGAACAAAGAAATCAAAGATATTGAAGTTCAATACAATAAAACAGAAAAAGAATTAATTACAAAAATTAATCAATTTATTAATCCAAAAGCTTCAATTATTAGTGACTATCCTTCTTGGACTAGAGATACAAATAATTTATCAAATGATATTGATGCGATTGATTTATTTAAATTAATGCTTGATAAATTAAAGACGGATTCACTACCAAAATATAAAGAACAATTTTCTACATTGAGAACTCGTCAAATTCAACAAGATATTATTGATTTAAACTCTAGCCTAAAAGAATGGAATAGAAAAATAAAAGAAAACATTGAAGATTTAAATGAAAGCTTAAATAGCCTTATTTATCAAAAAACTCCAGAAACAAAAATTAGACTTTCCATTGAAACAAACAGAGACAAAGAAGTTAGAAAATTTAAAAACATTTTAAACAATGCCTTACCTGATCCTAATTTTAATACTCTATCCAATGAAGAAAAAGAAAAAGCTAATGAGAAGTTCATCGTTGCAGTTGATGATTTGGTAAAAGGACTAAAAGAAAATGAAAGATTTGCTCAAAAAGTTTTAGATGTTAGAAATTGGTATCAATTTGGAGTTGAAGAATATTATTGTGAGAATTTAGAACAAGCTAGATATTACAAAGACAGTGCTGCTATTTCTGGTGGTCAAAAAGCAAAGTTAGCTTATACAATACTTGCTGCAGCTATTGCTCATCAATTCGATGTATTTAATTTTGATAACAATTCTAGATCCTTTAGATTTGTAATAGTAGATGAAGCTTTTAGCAAAAGTGATGATGAAAATAGCAAATATGCCATGAATTTATTTAATGCTATGGATTTACAACTAATGGTTGTAACGCCAATGGATAAAGTAAACTTAGTTGAACCATTTATTGATACTGTTCAAATAACAGTTTGTAATGATGGAAAACATTCATTTGTAAGATGTATAAAAAAAGAAGAATTAAAAGCTCTAAAATAGAAGGTTAAATATTAAACAATATTCTAAATGGTAAACTTATTAATTCTAAAAAATTATAAGAAGAATATTGAATCAAAACTCTTTTAAATACAAAGGCTAAAATTAAAGCAATTACTATGGTTAAAGAAACTTCAATAATAGTCTTATTTAAAGCTTTTCGTTGTAATTTAACTAGTTCTTGCAAATCTGGGATATCATTTAAAATTGTAATTCTATTTTTAAATTCTTCTACTGGAGCAATAAAGGCATAAGTATTTTTCATATAAACAGCAATAGTAGAATCTATATTTTTCTCTTTAAAATAAATTTTTATAAGCCTAAAAACAGTTGGAATATTTCTTATAACAGAATATAAAGTTCTTATAAATAAAACTAAAATAATTAACGAAGATATTAAACTGCTTTCATGAGTGTTGCTTCTCAAAAAGATTATAGCAATAACAAAAAAAGCTAAATTAATTATACAATTTTTTACAGTATTTTTTGCTTTTCTTTTTAATAATTGTTCTAATTTATTTTTTTCAAACTCAAAAGCTTTTTCATATCCTTTTTTTATAGATTCTTGGACTTTGTCGTTAAGAGATTCTTTTACAACTACTTTACCAATTTTACCACCTAATTTCATAATTTTAGATAATTTAGTCCAAACATAAGTTAAAACCGTTACATCATCCAATAATCCGCCAACAGGTATAAAATCGGGAACAATATCTATAGGAAGAACTAAATACAATAAAGAGCCAATTAATAAGATCTTTAGCCCTTTTGGAGTTTCTTCACTCATAAATCCATTATAAATATCTACTACTTTACCCCAAATCTTTTTTACAGGGCCACGCTTCATAGTTGGAAGTTTTACTTCCATATTCTCTATATTTTCTAAACTAGCATTTTCCCCTAACTTGGTAGCAAGTTCAATTGATTTTTTATTTTCTTTTTTTTCCAACATAAAAAAATAATAATAACAAGAAATACTCACGTCAACAAATAAATATAACTAATAAAAAATATTAATATTAAAAATTTATTATGAATTAAATTAATATATATTTTAATTGAAATTTTTAAATAAAAAATATACTTTTCTTATATGAAATTTATAAAAGCAATAGATAAAGATATTCCTCAATTAAAAGAGATTTGGACAAACACTTTTAATACTCCAAAAAACTTTGTAAACGATTTTTTTGAAAATCGATGGCCAATTGATCATTGTTATATCGCAAAAGAAAAAGATAAAATTTTTTCTGTTTTACATTGTCTACAATTCTCTTTTTCACGAGAGATGAACAACACTGACGTTTCCTATATTGTGGGTGCATCAACCTTACCAGAAATGAAAAACCAAGGATTATGTTCGAATTTATTAACTCTAGCTCATCAGGATGAAGGTAAAATATTGACCTTATATCCACAATTTAATTCCTTTTTTGAAAGACATGGATTTTATTATTCTTCAAATAATGTAGGTTTTAAATTAAATGGAAATAAAAAAAACAAAGTTATAAATGAGAAATATGATATATCTACAATATATATTAATTCAACTGAAAAGACTGGCTCATTAGATAGGGATAAATTCTCTTGGCACAGCATTCAATCAAATTGTAAAACAATAGTAGCTGAAGATAATTTTGAAAAAGCCTATGCGCTTATTATTGATGATATAGCCTATGAAACAATGTGTGAAGGAATAAATAGTGCGAGAGCTTTAAAAGAGAAATTAGAAACAATGAATGTATCACAAATTTGGATGCCTTCTAATTCTCCTTTAGCATACCTTTTTGAAGCTCAACCTGTTTTTATTCCTTTAGGAATGAGCTCTGAAAAAAATATTTGTGCCAATTTATATATTCCTGAACAACTATAAATTAAAAAATAGGAACTAGTACAATCACTAGTTCCTAATATACATTAATTGAATTTAAAATTATCTTTTTCTTGAATTCATAATGAATAAATTCTTTAAATCTTCTTCATTTTTAGCATTCATCCACATATCTGGGAAATTATCTTCACTAGCAATTTCAGCAATTGAAGAAAGGATCTTTAGATGGAAAGTTCTCATTTTATAAGGCCCTCCAAAAAGGAATGCTGCTTTTACACTTTCTTCATCATCACTAAATTTAATACCTTCTTTACATCTTACAAGCGTTAAGAACATCTTTGAATTATCATCTGTTACAATATGAGGAACTGCTATAAAAGGAGTTAAAGCAGTATTTAACTCAGCTTGTCTTTCAGTAAATCTTTTATAAATTTCAGCCTCATCAAGATTAACTCTTGTAGCTATATCAGATACAGTAATAGACAACAAGGAATCAAAATTAATGCTATGATCTATATCAAAAACAGTAGCTTCTTTTACTAATTCATCAAAATCATCTTGTTCAATATTATCTCTATTAATTACAATTTCTCTAAGCTCATCTTCTAATAAATCTCCAATAATTCTTTTATCCATCATTCTCTTAATTACATGTAATATTGCATAATCTCCAGAGAAGTGTTTTCTTCCATAAAAGAAATATACTAAGAAACAACAGAAAATAAAGAATAAAGATAAACCTGTTGAATTTGATCCCAATTCGAAGATAAAATAAGTAAAAACAACTATTGATAATAATTGAACAAACGGATACAAAGGACTTTTGTAACTTGGTTTATAATTTGCTAAATTTCCTTCTCTAAGAACAATAACAGAAACATTCGTTAATACATAACTTGTTAAAATTACAGTTGATGCAGCTTTAACTAAACTATCTAAGCTGATCAATAAAGAAGAAAATATTATTATTCCAGTTATTATTATTGAAACAATAGGCATATCACCTTTTTTACTTGTTTTACAAAAAATCTCAGGCAATAAACCATCTCTAGATAAAGATAAAGGATATCTACTTGCAGCTAACAACCCAGCATTGGCTGTAGTAATAAAAGCTAAAGAAGCGGCTATTGTAATTGCTATATAACCTCCATTACCAACACTTTTCATTGCTGCATCTGCAATAGGAGTTACTGAATCAACAAATTCTGCACTAGTTAATACCCCAGTAGTAATAAAGACTGTAAAAGCATATAAGATAGTTACAACAATAACTGAAGCAATCATGCCTAAAGGAATATTTTTTTTAGGATCTTTAACTTCTTCTGCAATATTAGCAACTTTTAATAACCCACCAAAAGAAACAAATACAAATCCAGAAGTATATAAAATTTTATTATATCCTTTTGGAGCAAAAGGTTTAAAATGTGAATAATCAATTTTAGGAAACCCAACTACTACAAAAAATATCATCAATAATAATAAGAAAAATACTAAAACTATTTGAAGTCTTGTAGCTTCTTTTACCCCAACAATATTCAAAACAACAAAGAATATTGTGATTATTGCACCAGTAATAAGAACTGGAAAACCTGTAAAAATATAAACTACTTCTGAAATACCATACACTGCAAAAGCACTTTTTAATGAAATAGCTATCCAACCCAACAAGCCAGAAACTGTACCAATAAGTGGACCTAAAGATCTATTAATAAAATAATAGTCTCCTCCTGCTTTTGGCATTGCAGTAGATAATTCTATAATTGATTGAACACCTAATAATGCTAATATACCAGCTAATAAATAAGAAATCGAAGACGCTGGACCACTTTCGGCAAAAGCTAGTGCCGGTAAAATAAAAATACCTGAACTAATCATTGACCCAGTAGCTAAAGAAAAAACACCCAAGAAACTTACTTCTTGTTTTAATTCCATAAAATTCTTTCCACCTTTTTTCTAAATTATATCATAAGGCTAAAACATCTTACTAATACTTTTTAAAAAAAATTTTATTTAATTATATTACAGACTATAATTAATTAAAAACATTGAAAAAATTTATATATGCAGTTTGATTATCCCATTCAATCATTCTTGTTTTATGACGAATTATTTCGCCTTTATATTCAATTCTATTACAATCAAATACTTGTCTTTTAAAACTACAATTTATACAAGGTCCATTATGATCATACAAAACTTCAAAACATTTTTTCCCAATGATTCTAAAATCTAACGAAAATTTAAATAAATCTCTAAAAGCATTATTTACGTAAATTATTTCATAAGTTGCAGCATCAGTAATCATTACACCCTTTTCAGTCTCGTTTAGGATTAATTCTAATAGTTGATTCTGAGTTAATAAATTATTTTTAATTTTATTTAAATCATTAGATAATCTCATTGAATTATTTGTTTCATCAAATAAATAAAAACAATTTTTACCTAAACTTTTGGCATAATATAATGCAGTATCTGCTAAATTAATTAATTCTATTATATCTATAGAATTTACAGGATAAATAGAAATACCAATTGAACAAGAAATAGGAACAGTTTTAGATGGTAATTTTATATTTTCAATTGTTCTACAAATTTCTTCTGCTTTAATATTTATAATAGATTCATCTGTAAAGTTAGTTAAAACTGCTACAAATTCATCACCACCATAGCGACAAACTATATCTGATTTCCCAAAAATATTTCTTAAAATATCTGAGACTTCTAATATTACTTTATCTCCAACTCTATGACCAAAAGCATCATTTACATTTTTAAAATTATCTATATCCAAAAAGAAAAAAGCCAATTTTGTATTATGAGAATTTGCTTCTAATAAGGCTTGATTAGATAATAGAGAGAAGCCAAATCTGTTTATTAAGCCAGATAAAGGATCTCTTTGAGAACTTCGAATTACTTTTATCTCATTTTCTTTTTCAACAGTAATGTCTTTTGAAATAATATATACATGTAATTCATTCTCTTTCTCTTCATATATGCATTTAATAGTAGACCAATCAAATTTAGTTTTATTTATATAATTTTCAAACCTTAATTCTACAACCTGTGTTGAATAATCTTTCGTTTCAATAGAGTTTTTTATGTGTCTAATAAACGCAAAAGCTTTCTCTTTATCTACAAAGGGAACATTGCTGCCAAAAGTTGTCATGAACGTTTCATAGGTTATTGTTTTATAAATTTGAGGAATATGAGAGAACACTTGAACAATTTTTTTTTGGGACAGATTAACGTCTAATATATAATTAAATTCATTAATTGCTATATCAAATAAATTTGTAAATTCTTTTTT
Organism: Sphaerochaetaceae bacterium; assembly: GCA_963678415.1. GTDB lineage: Bacteria > Spirochaetota > Spirochaetia > Sphaerochaetales > Sphaerochaetaceae > Pleomorphochaeta. The sequence goes on from OY782833.1 coordinate 1,835,327, forward strand.
CACTAATCCAACCCTATATTAAAAGTTTAGTAAAGTATAATACTGTATATAAGATTTTTCAATAAGAATTAATTTGTTTAGTTAACAAACAATAGGAATAGTATATTTACACACACTATTCCTATGTCCTTCATTGATATAAATTTATTATGCCTTGCGTCAACACACCTTAATATATAATTATTAAGGCTTTAATAAATCTACATCTTTGGAGTAATCGATATTTTTATAGCCAAAGCCATGAAGATGTGAATAATCAGTTTTAAAGGTTTTTAAATCCCCTATTTCTAATTTTTCACCTTCTTTCAGAGTCTTCCAAAGCTCTTCAATTTCATTTTGAATATCATCTCTCATTTCAAAATCATCGAGACGAATTCTTCCTTCTTCATCCATTTTTGAATTAGGTAATTTATCACTGAAGAGTCTGTAAATTTGTTCAATACAATTTTCATGAACATTTTTACGTTTCATAACATCATATAATAATGCTATGTATAAAGGTACAATTGGAATAACAGCACTTGCTCTTGTTACTAATGCTTTATTAACAGAAACAAAAGCTTTTCCATTTAAAGAATTAAGCATTTCATTAATTACTGGAACACCTTTTTCTAGGTCTTCTTTTGCTTTACCAATAGTTCCTTCTCTATATATTGGATAAGTTATTTTAGGACCAATATAAGAATAGGCTATTGTTTTACAGTTTTCACTTAAACAATCATTCTTAACTAAATACTCAATCCATAACTTCCAATCTTCACTTCCCATTACTTTAATAGTATCATTAATCTGATCTTCAGTAGCTGTAGTTAAATTAACTTTCTCTACCATTTCAGTTTTTAAATTAACATTAAAGTTAGCATAATCTGCTTCTGTAGTTTTCAATACAGATTTATATACTTCTTTTGTTACAGGATCTATTCTCATAGGAGAAGCAACACTATAAACAACTAAATCGATTTTTCCTAAATCTTTTTTTATAGTATTTACAACTTCTTCTTTAATTTCAAAAGAAAAAGCATCTCCATTAATTGTTTTTGAATATAAATTTTCTTCTTTCGCTAATTGGTCAAAAACTTCATTATTATACCAACCAGGAGTAGCACATTTTGTTTCACTAGGAGCTCTTTCATAAGATACTCCAATTGTATTACTTTTCATTGCAAATGCATTTACAATTCTTGAAGAAAGACCGTAACCTGTTGAACAACCTAAAACTAAAACATTCTTATATTTTTCTGTTACAGGTTTATAGAGTTCACCTTTCTCACCTTTCATTGCACTTTTAACAAAAGAAATTTCATTTTCTACATATTCTCTACAACCAGTAGGATGTGCTGTTAAACATACATTCTTAATAATTTTTTCTTTTACTATCATAATATTAGCCTTTTACTAAAAGACAAAGCCATGTTGCCTCTGAAACTATTTCTCCATTAACTTTAACACAACCCTTCTGCTTTATGCCAATTTTTGAAATTCTTAAATTTTCAACTTCAACAACGCATTTATCATTTGGCTTAACAACTTTTCTAAACTTTGCTTTTTCAACAGAACCTAAAACAAATAATTGACCAGGTTCTAATAAATTAGCAAAACCTAAACCAGCTCCACCTACTTGTGCCATTAATTCAATTTGTAAAACACCAGGTACAACTGGATGATTTGGAAAATGCCCTTTAAAAAAGAATTCATCTTCTTTATAAGTATATGTTCCAATTGTTTTCTTTTCATCAGCTTCTAAAATTTCATCTACGAATAGAAAAGGATCTCTATGAAGTAAAATATCTTTAATTTCCATTATTTACCCCTTATACTTTCCGAAGATTAATACGCCATTATGACCACCAAAGCCTAAGGATTCACTTAATGCATAATCCATATTAGCAGAAAAACCTTCATTTGGAATATAATCTAAATCACATTCCTCATCTTTTGTATTATAATTAATAGTTGGAGGATAAAAACCTTCCATAATTGATTTTACACAAACTATTGCTTCTACAGCACCAGCAGCACCTACTAAATGGCTAGTCATAGATTTAGTTGATGAGATTTTAACTTTCTTAGCATAATCTTTAAATACTAACTTAATTGCATTTGTTTCCATAACATCATTTGCTGCAGTACTAGTTCCATGTGCATTAATATAATCAATATCTTCAGCTTTTAAGCCACTCATTTTTAGTGCTCTATTCATAGCTAATGCTGCCCCTTCGCCTGTTGGATTTGGAGCTGTAATATGGAAAGCATCACATGAAGCCCCATAACCTACAATTTCACCATAAATTTTTGCATTTCTTTTCTTTGCACTTTCTTCACTTTCTAAAACTAGAATTCCTGCGCCTTCACCAATTGTAAAGCCATCTCTATTTTTATCAAAAGGACAACTAGCGGTTTTAGGATCATCATTGTGAGATGCACTTAATGCATGTAATCTTGCGAATCCTGCAACAGATAATTGGGTTATTGCTGCTTCACATCCACCTGCTAATGCAGTGTCAATTTGCCCGCTTCTAATAGCTAAGAAAGCAGAACCAATTGCATCAGTCCCTGAAGCACAAGCAGTTTGTATTGTAAAACAAGGTCCCTTTAAGTTATGAATTAATGCAATATTACCTGCTGCTTCATTCCCAATTAATAAAGGAATTGTTAAAGGAGAAATTCCTCTTGGACCCTTATTAAATAGTTTCTCTAAATTAGTTTCAGCAATTTCAAAACCACCAATACCATTACCAATATAAACACCAATATTATTATCTTCTTCTGGTTTTAGATTAGCCATATCAACTGCTTCTTGTGCTGCATATGTTGCAAATTGAGTAAATCTAGCCATAGATCTAGCTTTTTTCTTTTCTACTCTTTTTGTTACATCAAAATCTTTTACTTCACCAGCAATCTTTACTGGATACTCGCTAGCATCAAAAAGTGTAATTTTATCAATACCACATTTACCAGCTTTAATAGCTTCATAAAAATCATTTACATTATCAGCTAAAGGAGAAATACTCCCCATACCTGTAATTACTACTTTGTTCATATTTTTCTCCTAAATTACCATTCCACCATCAACACAAATTACTTGACCAGTTATATAACTTGCATTAGATGAAGCTAAAAATGATACAACATTTGCAATATCATCTACATTTCCCATTCTACTTAAAGGAATATTTTCAACAATCTTTGCTTTTTGATCATCAGTTAATTTATCACTCATACTTGTTTCAATGAAACCTGGAGCAACACAGTTTACTCTAACACCTCTAGAAGCAAATTCTTTTGCCAAGGTTTTTGTTAAACCAATTAAACCTGCTTTTGAAGCACTATAATTAGCTTGTCCTGCATTACCAACCACACCAACTACTGAAGAAATATTTACAATTGAACCTTTTCTTTGTTTTAAGAAAACTCTTGATAATACTTTTGAAGTAATAAAAGCAGAAGTTAAATTAACATTGATTACATCATTCCATGCATCATTTTGCATTCTCATAATCAAGTTATCTTTTGTAATTCCTGCATTATTAATTAGTAAATCAATAGTCTTTGCTTCAGTAATTATTTGTTTTAAACAATCTTCTAAAAGTTGATGATTTGAAATATCACAAGAACAATGATGAACTTTATCACCCAAATCTTCTTCTATTTCACTTCTACTTATATACCAAACTTCATAATTTTCACTTAATAATTTTTTAATTATAGCTAAGCCAATTCCTCTTGAACCGCCTGTAATTATTGCTTTTTTTTCTTCCATTTTTATATTCCTTCTATTTGTTCTACTGTGCCACAAGGATTACAAACCATATCTTCAGATTTAAAGAAATTTGTTAAAGTATTAGAAACTCCAACTTCTAAAATTCCTTGATTTGGGAATCTTTCTTTCATATCTTTCATGATTTCAATCCATTGAACTTTATTTGTTATTTGTTTTGGAATAAAAGGCTTCATATCCTTTTCAATTTTTCCAGTCACATTACTATAAACATCTACTTTTGGAGAATTTAAAACTACTTTATTTAAATATTTATCAAATTCAATTTCAGCTGATTTTAATAAAGGAGTATGGAAAGGGCCTGATACTTTTAACATAATAATACGTCTAGCACCTTTCTCTTTTAAGAGAGGAGCAATTGAATCAATTTCTTCTTTAACTCCAGAAATTACAACTTGGCTTTCTGTGTTATTATTAGCTACAAATACATTCTTATAATTTGTATTATTAATTACTTCTTCAATACCAGCTTTGTTTAAGTTAAGAACTGCAGCCATACCCATTTCGCCATATTGCTTTGTAGCTTCAGCACTTGCTTGAGCCATTAATAAACTTCTCTTTTGAACAAGATTAAACAATTTCTCATTATCTATAATTTCACTAGCTCTTAATGCCATTAGCTCCCCTAATGAAAAACCAGCACAAGCTAAAGGTTCAATTCCTTTTTCAAGCAGAAGAGAATATGCAGATAAGCTAGCTAAAATAATTGCATTTTGTGCAATTTCTGTTTGCTTTAATTCTTCAGCATCACCTTCAGCTAAAATTTTATACAAATTAAGATGTGAAATATCACTAGCTTCTTCAAAAAGTTTTTTAACTGTTGAACTATAATTATATAAATCAATTGCCATCTTTGGCTTTTGAGACCCTTGTCCGGGGAAACACATAATTACTTTTTCCATTTAAAAAAGGTTCCTCCATAAGTTAATCCAGCTCCAAATCCTACTAAAATAATATTTGCATCATCCTTAATTTCTTCTTTCTTATTTAAAAAATCTAAAGCTATTGGGATTGATGCAGCACTAGTATTTGCAACCTTATCTACAATTGAAAAGAAAATATCATCATTTATTTTTAATCTTTTTGCTGCTGCTTGTAATATTCTTATGTTTGCTTGATGTGCCACGATATAATCAATTTCATCTAAACTAATATTATTTTCTTCAACTAAATTCTTAATAGTTTCTACAATTCTTTTTACTGCAAAGTTATAAACAGCACGACCATTCATTCGTATATGAGCTTTTTCATCTATATAAAGATCAGTAGCTCCTGCTTTTTCAACTCCGATAATTGAATTAAATACACCATTACCTTCTTCAACTAAAGCACAACCTGCACCATCAGCAAAGAGAACACATGTATTTCTATCAGTAAAATCAACTATTTTTGATAGGATTTCAGATCCTATTACTAAAACTTTTTTTGCACTTTTGGAACAAATTAATGCTTTAGCATTTTCTAAAGCATATATAAAACCAGTACATCCTGCAGTAATATCAAAAGCCATTTTCACATTTTGTAACTGCATTTTTTCACTAATAATACAAGCTGTTGACGGGAACCCATAATAATCAGGGGTCGCTGTTGCAACAATAATTGCATCAACATCATCTACATTAACATTCATATTTTTAATAGCCCTAATGGCTAAATCACTTGCTTTGTCATTATCACTTGCATATCTTCTTTCTTTAATACCAGTATGTGAATATATCCATTCATCACTTGTATCAACGATTTTTGATAAATCTGTATTAGTTACTACTTTTTCTGGTAAATATGATCCTAAAGCACTTATTTTTATGCTTTTTCCTATTTCCATAAAGCCTCCAAACAATTTATTATCTATTATTACATTATTTTAAAAAATGTCAATATTGACACTATAAAAATAAAATGTAAATATTAAGTTATTAAAAAAAATTAGAACAATGAGGAATAATATGGATAATTTAGAATATGAAAAAATAATTGAATGCTTTGAAAAGAGTTCTTTGGATGTACTAGAGATTACTTATAAAGACTTTAAAATAAAATGTAAGAAGAATATTGCCAAGGTTTATAACAGTGCTCCACAACCTGTGGAGAAACAAGTAATACAAGAGAGTGAAATTAAAAAAGTGCCTCCTGTAAAAGAAGATGAAAACTTTAAGATAATTAAATCGCCTATTGTTGGAACTTTCTATAGAGCTCCATCTCCAGATGCTAAACCCTTTGTAGAAGAAGGTGAAACTATAGAGAAAGGACAAACAGTTTGTATCATTGAAGCTATGAAAATGATGAATGAGCTAGAAGCTGATTGTAATTGTAAAATTGTTGAAATTTTAGCTAATACTGGAGATCTTGTAGAATTTGATCAACCCCTTTTCAAAGTTGAGGTATTATGATTAAAAAAGTTTTAATTGCAAATAGAGGTGAAATAGCAGTTAGAATTATTAGAGCATTAAGAGCAATGTCTATAAAAAGTGTTAGTGTATATTCTACTGCTGATAAAGACGGCTTGTGGACAAAACTAGCTGATGAAAAAATTTGTATTGGTGGCCCTAATACTAATGAAAGTTATTTAAATGTAAATAACTTAATTAGTGCAGCTCTATATACACATTGTGATGCTATCCACCCAGGTGTTGGATTCTTAAGCGAAAGTGCATCTTTTGCTGAAGAAGTAGAAAAAAGTGGCTTAATTTTTATTGGTCCTGATAAAAATACAATTAACTTATTAGGAAATAAAGTAGAAGCAAGAATTCTTGCAAGAAAAGCAGGACTTGAAGTCACGCCTGGTAGTTTTAAAGAAATAGAAAGTGTAGAAGAGTTAAAAGAAATAGCTAATAAAATTGGTTACCCAATAATACTTAAAGCTTCCCTTGGAGGAGGTGGTAAAGGTATGAGAGTAATAAACAATGATAGTGAACTTGAAAAAAACTTTACTATTGCAAAAGAAGAAGCTAATAAATTCTTTGCTAATCCAGCAATTCATGTTGAAAAATTTTTAACTAAACCTAGACACATTGAAATTCAACTACTTTCTAATGGTAAAGATGTTATATTTTTGGGAGAAAGAGACTGTTCTGTTCAAAAAAATCATCAGAAATTAATTGAAGAAAGTCCTTCAAATGTAGTAAATGAAAAATTAAGAAATCAACTAAAAAAAGCTTCAATAAAGCTTTTTAAAATGATTAATTACAAAGGTGCAGGAACTATAGAATTTCTATTAGAAGATGAAAAATGTTACTTTATGGAAGTTAATGCAAGAGTCCAAGTTGAACACCCTGTAAGTGAATTTGTTTCTTCAATTGATATTATTAAAGAGATGGTTTTAATAAGTGATGATAATTCATCTCAAATAATGAAATCATCACCAGTTTTAAGAAATCATTCTATGGAAGTTAGAATAAACGCATTATCTTGTGGAAAAATTACAAAATTTGTTCCACCACTAGGGCCAAGTGTTAGAGTAGATACTCATATTTATACAGATTTTTATGTATCTCCTTACTATGATTCATTGCTAGCAAAGATAATTGTTTATACAAAAGATCGTCAAGAAAGTATCAAAACAATGCTCTCTGTATTACAAGAATTAGAAATAGAAGGAATCCAAACAAATAAAGAAACCATTATTAAAATTTTAAACAACAAAAAATTTGTTAGTGGTAAATTCGATACTTCTTTATATAAAGAAATTGAAAAGGAATTATAATGGAAAATTTAATACAATGTCCAAATTGTCACCAAGAAATTGACAAACAAATTTTAAAAGAAAACTTAGAAGTTTGTCCAAATTGTAATTATCACTACAGACTAAAATGTGATGAAAGAATTGAATTAATTTGTGACAAAGATAGTTTTATCGAAATTGATGGTGAATTAACTTCATCAAACCCATTAAAATTAAAAGATTATGAAGCAAAACTACAACAACATAAAGATAAATCAAATTTAAATGATGCAGTAACAACTGGTAAAGCAAAACTAAATAATGAGGATATATATTTATGTATTATGTCGTTTGATTTCATGGGCGGATCAATGGGCGCAATTGTAGGAGAAAAAATCACAAAAATTATGATTGAAGGAGCCTTAAATAATACTCCTGTAGTAATTTTTAGTGCTAGTGGAGGAGCTAGGATGCAAGAAGGTATTTTTTCTTTAATGCAAATGGCAAAAACTAGTGCTGCAGTAGCTCTTATGAATAAATGCAGAGTCCCTTTATTTATCGTTTTAACCCACCCTACAACTGGAGGTGTTACAGCTTCTTTTGCAATGTTAGGTGATGTAATTTTAAGTGAACCTGGTGCATTAATTGGTTTTGCAGGACCTAGAGTTATTCAAGGAACAATTGGGACAAAACTTCCTGATGGATTCCAAACTTCAGAGTTCCAAAAAGATCATGGATTTGTTGATGCAATAGTTGAAAGAAAAGATTTGAAGCAAACCCTATCTTTTCTTATGAAAACACATAAGGTGAATTAATATGAGCAATATCGAATTAAATGAAATGAAACAAAGACTCTCTAGAGTCGATAAATACGCTACACCTAAAAGAACAGCTTGGGAATGTGTAAAATTATCAAGAAACATTAACCGTCCTGGTGTTGAAGATTATATTAAATTAATTTTTGATGAATTTATGCCATTAGCAGGAGACAGACTTTATGGTGATGATAAAGCAATGTTAGGTGGAATTGGTATAATAAACGGACAAGCTGTTACAATAATTGGAAATAGAAAAGGCTCAAACCTTAAAGAAAACATTGATGTTAATTATGGTATGAGTCATCCAGAAGGTTATAGAAAAGCTTTACGTCTAGCAAAGCAAGCAGAAAGATTTAATAGACCAATTATTAGTTTTATTGATACTCCTGGTGCTTATCCTGGTCTTGGTTCTGAAGAAAGAGGTATTGGTGAAGCAATTGCAACAAACTTAAAAGAATTTGCAACTTTAAGCGTTCCAATTATAAGCTTTATAATTGGTGAAGGTGGTAGTGGTGGGGCCTTAGGAATTGGCGTTAGTGATAAATTATATTTATTAGAAAATGCTGTTTATTCAGTAATAACACCAGAAGGCTTTGCTTCCATTTTAATGCATGATCCTTCAAAAGCTGAAGAAGCTGCTAATATAATGAAAATGACAGCCCATGATCTTTTAGATTTGGGAATCATTCACGGTATTATAGGTGAAGATAGTGAAGGAGCTCATAAGAATCCTTCATTGAGTGCTGAAGAGATTAAAAAAACTATAATTAAAGATCTTAATTCTTTAACAACAAAAAATCCTGAAAGTCTTGTTAGATACAGATTGAAAAAAATCAGAAGTATCGGAGCAAGTAAAGAACAACACTCTTGGTCAGAACCTTTGTTGAAAGTGCTCCAAAAAATTAATTAATATAAACTCTATTCCTTTGGTTTGGTTTTCTAATAGAAACCAAACCTTTTTTTTAAATAGATAAATTCTTAATTATAGGTTATTATTATAAGCAAACAAACAACAAGAAGGAACACGGTATGGAAATTGAAAAACGGTTTGCTGTTTTAATTGATTCTGAAAACATTAGTTCAAAATATATTAATATTATATTTGACGAAATATCAAAAGAAGGAACAACAACTTACAAAAGGATTTATGGAGATTTATCAAAAGGTGATACTCGGTGGAAAAAAGTTCTATTAGAATATGCTATTATTCCCATTCATCAATACAGTTATACAAAAGGAAAAAATTCAACTGATAGTGCAATGATTATTGATGCAATGGATATTTTATATACCTCAAATGTTGACGGTTTTTGTTTAGTTTCTTCAGACAGTGATTTCACTAGATTAGCATCAAGGTTAAGAGAAGCTGGAAAAATCGTAATTGGGATGGGAGAGAGTAAAACCCCTCAAGCTTTTATTTCAGCCTGTGATAAATTTAAATTCTTAGATAGATTAAAATGTGCTGCTGAAAATGAAGAAAATTGTCCTGAAAACAATGGAGAAAGTATTCCTATTCCACAATTAGAACAAGCTCCTGAATTACAAAAAATTAAAAAAGCAATTAACACAATTGTTAATGAAGCCTCAGATGAAAGCGGTTGGCTTAATGTTGGAACTCTTGGCTCAATATTATTAAATAGATTTCCAGAATTTGACGTTAGAAATTATGGCTTTTCAAAAATGACATCTCTATTGGATTCAATAAAAACTGTTGAAACAAGAAGAGAAGATTTAGGAAATAAAAATGGCGCTCAAATTGTTTATGTAAAAAATAAGAAAAGAAAACAATATAATTAAAGTAAATTAATATAAAAGAAAATACCTCTATTGTAGAAAACTACTTAGAGGTATTTGTATATATAAATCAAATTATATTTTTACAAAATCTAATTTCTTAAATAAATCTTGTGTAATCTTTTTACTTTCATTAATAAATGAATTTTCTTCAACAGCACCTAAAACAATATCTCTTTCTTCATTATTTCTAAAGGTAATTGATCTAAATTTATTATTATAATCCTTATTTCTTGTTTCATAGACCTGTTGCTCGATATATTTTCTCGTATTAACAACTTTATTCTTTATATATAACCAAGACTTTTCATCAAGATAATCAATCTTCAAACAATGCTTTAAAACCCCTAAAGCATTTGAAACTTTATCATCTTCATATGTTTCATACCATTGTTTATATCTTTCGTGGATTTCTTCCCAACTATTAATTTTGCCTATTCTTACATCGTTTCTTAATTGATCAACTTTATCTTCATAGACTATTTGCCCACCAATATTTACCCAAGGATTTAAATTCCCTGATGTTATATTTTGTAACTCAGTTAAACTTTTCTTATTTTCAAAACACCAATTTGCAATCTCTTTTGCACCATAATAATATAGCATCTCTTTATATGCATGATAGGCTTCATAAGATTTTAAAATCTTTACAGGAGTATTAGAATTTTCACTTTCAAGACTTACTACATCTAATTTATCTATTACATTTTTATCAGAATTTAATAAATCATAACCTAGAGCTAATAATTTTGATTCATCTTTTTCTTCTTTATCATAAGCTTTTGCTACTAATATTTTTAAAATTTGTGCTGAAGAAATTATTGAAAGAACCGTATCTGGGGCTAAATAGTTACTCTCAACAATCTGTTTGATTTTTTTTCTTTTATCTCTAGCTTTGACTTTGAAACTATTTCTCTCTAACGCATATAAATTATATAGCCACCAATAAGCTGGCATTATTTGTCTTGAATCCTTATCGCTACTTAATAGAGAAAAAGGGAAAATAATATTTAATTCACTAGGATAATTTCCTTTTGCAATTAGAGTATATGCTGCAAATTTACAATTATGTTTTAAGGTACTTGATAAAGCTGGCCAAAACCCTCTTTCTGCAAATATTTCTCCATCAGCCCCTCTACTATTATGATTTGATCCAATAGTAGCCCCTGCAGCCATATTAGAAAGACCTTGTATAGTAGAAGCTATTAAAAAAGAATTATTATGATGCTGCTCATGAGCTGGAAAAACTAAATTATTTAAAACTTCGCAACAGCTTATTGTTGAATTCTCTCCCAAAATTGAATTAATTAATCGAGCTCCATATTTCAAGAAAGAATTATCCATCATAATAAATCTTACAGCTTTACAACCATAGAAAATATGACAACCTTCACCAACAATACCATTAACTAATTCAACGCCTTCACCTATTTGTGTTGGCATGACTTCACTAGATTGAATGGTTAAATTCTTAAGTTTATTTACACCTTTTATATAACAACAAGGACCAAAGTTTACATCCTTAATAATTCTAGAGCTTTTTATAACAGAGTTTGATTCAATTACTCCATACCAGCCTCTTTTATCACTAATAGTATCCTTAGTAAATTGGTCGAATTTCTTCATTAGTTCATGATCAGCTCTATAGCTTCCCCATAAATAAGCATCAGCACATCTCATAGAAACAAAAGGATAAACTTTTCTCCCTCCAGCTTCATTCATAATATCTATAGAAACTCTAACATCTTCATCTTCACCTTCTTTTATAATACCAACACCAAATTTTGCATGATTAGTAGTTTGAAGTTCATCTATTTGATGAAGAATTACTCGATCCTTAATAATATAATGACTTAAATAATGGCATTTATTAATCGCACAATTATCTCCAATATCACTAGAGATAATAACACTATCACAAATCCCTTGATTTAATACAAAATCATGATATTTTAGTAAACCCTTTTCGATACTTCCAATTCTAACAAATCCATGAAAGCTCGATCTAATTATTAATGAGGGGTCAAAGGGATCACTTACAAAAACTTTTTCCCAAGCAGAGGAAGTGTTTCCATTTTTTATTAAAATCTCTAATTCTGCTGGGGTTAATTTTCTCCAATTTTTTTTCTGGACTTGTTGATTTCTAAAATAAAATTCATCCTTATCTTTTAAAATAAATTGGGATTCTATAAAATTATCACCAAGTTGATTATTGTCAATTAATATTACTTTACTCATAAGAAATAGTATAATTGTTTTTTTAACAATTGCAATATCTGCTTAAAAATTTGTACAAAATGCCAAGATTTAAGAAAAAAAGATATTTTTTGCATAACGAATACATATTTATTCATCAATACTTGCCTTACTATAATTGTTGAAGTAATATACACATTATGAGTGATAGAAATAATAGACAGTTTTTAAAACTAATTAATATAATAAAAAATCAAAAAGAGATACCTGATTTTAATGAATTGACTCAACAAAAGATTGATGAATTAAATGATGATAGTTTACCAAACTCTTTTTGGGTAAAAAAAGCTTTAAAGAAACATACTAAGAATGTTTCACAAAAAACCTTCATCATTCCTGTTGAAGGAGGAGCTATTACAGGATACTTATTTGAAAAAGAAAATAATGCTGATCATGGAGGCTTAACTCCTCTAATAATATTCTTCCATGGTGGAGGCTGGGTTTGGGGCAATATGGAATTATATTCTTACTATTGTTCAAGAATTACAGAAGTCACAAAGGTTAGAGTATTATCAGTTGATTACAGACTTGCTCCAAGATTTAAATTCCCAACAGCTCTTGAAGATTGCTATAGCACTCTTAAGTGGGCATATAATGGAGCAAGATATTGGAGAGTTGATCCTGATAGAATTTTTTTAATGGGGGATTCAGCAGGAGGAAACCTTTGTGCAGGAGTCTCAAGATTAGCTAGAGATAGAAAAGGGCCAAAAATTGCTGGACAAATTTTATTATACCCATTAACTGATGCAAGGATGAGAACAAATAGCTATGAAAAATATTCTACTACTCCAACTATGAGTAAAGCAGAAATAAGTTTTTTCATTAAACAATATCAATCAGAACCAAAAGATTTATTAAACCCAAATTTCTCACCTTTATTAGCAAAAGATCATTCTAGATTACCTCAAACATTAATTATTAGTGCTGAAATAGATCCATTAAGAGATGATGCTATGCTTTATGCTGATGCTTTAGCTTCAGCGGATACCCCAGTTAAATATTTAGAAATTGAGGGGGCATACCATAGTTTTATTAACTATCCAATGGCTAGAGGTAATGAGGAAGCTGAATGTGCTGTATTACAATTTGTTTCAGGGAAAAATTTATCTAAGATTAAATTAATTACTGCAAAAAAAATGCAACAAGAAATTAAAAAAGAAAGAAAAGAAGCAGCAAAAAAGAAAAAATCAAAATATACAATAATAAATTAAACAAAAACCTTTCTTGGATTTGGATCTTTTCCTAAAAGCAAGCCTAAAGACTCTTTTACATAACTAAAAGGTCCAATCTTAGTCTTTTCATTTGCTGAAAAATAACAATAAAAACAATAATCATCATCCATATATCTTACATCACAACTAGTAATATATCTTGAAGCCCATCCTTTTTGAGGTAAAGTCAAAACAGGGGTTCTCTCAGATTTTCTCCAAGAGATACCATCATTACTCTTTAATTGAATTAAAGAACTAACACTTTTATTATTTACTTTATCCCAACCAAAGGCACATTCTAAAGCAATATAGCCACCACCTTTGACAGGCAAAATTCTTATACTTCCTGTTGCCAAACTCCTATGCTCATCATCTGCATTAGGAGAAATCAAAGGCTGATTATTATTCATTACTTCATAAGGTCCTAATAAAGATTTTGAACTTGCCATAGCAAAATATAACGTAGCTTTTTGTTTTGTGTCTTTCATCAAAATATGTGAAGCACCAAAGAATAATCTATAACCTAATTTTTCATCATAAAATAATTGAGGTCTAGATAATCTAGGTCTTTGCAATTTATCCTTAGCAAAAGAAACATTAATACTGTCAAATAAAATTTGAGATTTACTAAAATTAACCATATCTTCAGTATGGCAAATTTCTATTCTACTTCTCGAAATTCTATCATTTGATTTTAATTCTTGCCAATTTAATGTATCTGGTGATGAATCATGTTTTTCATAAATTAAATACCACAAGCCTTTATTAAAAAAGATAAAAGGAGAATGCCCTCTTAATTCAATCATTTTCTTAGCTTGCCAATCTAGTCCATTATTGCTTACAAAATGCTGAATACCAATCCAATTGTGTGCAAAAAGATGCCACCTATTATCAGGTGAATCTTTTGGCAAAATAAAAGTTGGATCACATAATCTTGGAGTATAAATTGTTGCTTCAAGAATAGGATCTTCTGTAAAAGGATACCAACTTAAATTATCAAAGGTATTCATAGTTTGTAGCGTCATTATTTTTTAGGGCCTCTTCTTCTATTAAATAAAGGAACAAGTTTATCCTCTAAATTAAATTTTGCTACAGCCCAATTTACTAATTTGGAATAAATAAAAATACTTCCACCTATTGCAGCAACAAATGAAACGCCTAAAACAACAACACCAAGATTTCCATCTAGGTTAAAAATTAGTCCTGCTAAAACAAAAACTAAAATAAAAATTACAAACATTAATAATACATTCACTATTGTTGCAATTATCATAAAAATAACTGTATTTGATTGTTTACTCATTTTTCCCTCTATTCTTAATCTATCATATCTACTTATTATTTTTCAATTATATTATCTTCTAATACTTTTTTTCTATTAAAATGTCCTACTATAAGACTTATTAACATGAGAGAAACACATATTACAATACTTGCATCTGCTAAATTCCAGGTAGGCCATCTCTCAAAACCTAAAAAACCATAAACTCTATTACTCATAAAATCTACTACTTGAAAGTTTTTAAAAATTCTATCAATTAAATTACCAATCCCACCACCAATAAAACCAGCAAAAAGCCAGCGTTGAAAATTTGTTAATTTAAAGTCTTTCTCAAAATACATTAAATAAAAAATATATATTAAAACAATAATTGGAATAATTATAAATAAAACAATTCTAATTGGTAAATCTAAAGAATGTCCTAAACTGAAAGCTACCGCATTATTTCTTACATGAACAATCCATAAGAAGTCATTAAAAAAGGAATAACCAATAGTATTCTCTGCAATATTTGCGACTATAAAAAACTTTGAAATTTGATCAATCAAAATAATAAATAAGGATAAAAATAAATGCCTATATTTTTTAATCATTAAGTACTCCTACAATCCAGTTGGGACATCTATAAATTTTATTAATAACTTATGTTTTTTGCTAAGTTCAACAGCTAAAGATTTAACACCAAAAGTTTCACTTTGATAATGGCCTCCACACAACATAGAAATATTCTCTTCTTTGCAATAATGATATTCACTATGTCTTGCCTCTCCTGTTATCAATAATTGGCAACCTAAAGCTTTTGCTTCATGCACATCATGAGCACCTTCTCCACTTACAATTGCAATCTTTTTTATCGGCTCATTAGAAAAATCTAATTTAATTGGATTTGTAAAATTTAAGATACTAGCAATTTCATCTATATCTAAAGCCTCTTTTAGTAAACCTACAACACCAATATCAAGGCCTTTATAATTAAAAGCAGACTCAACATCTGTTAAATTTAATGCAGTTGCCATAGCTTTATTATTTCCAACTTCCATATGAGCATCTAAGGGCAAATGAGCCGCATACAAATCAATATTATTATTAATCAACAATTCTATTTTTTTGTAAAAATTACCTGTTATTGCGATGGGGGAACCCCAATAGAGTCCATGATGAACAATAAGTACATCAATTTTATCTTCAATTGCTTTTTCAATTGTCTCTAAACAAGCATCCACTGCAAACCCAATAATTTTAATATCTCTGTTTGGACCACCTACTTGTAGACCATTTAGAGAAATATCAATCCCATTAAAAGAACTAATATCTAAATATTTATCAATTTTCTTAATTAAATCATCTCGTTTCATAAAAAACATTATAATAGAGTTGACAGGGTTTTACCACCATTTTATATTTTTCTCATGGCAGAACACAAAATAAACATAAAAGAATTATCTTATGAAGAGGCAAGTTTTAAAATTCTTGACCTTCCAAAAGAAAAAGTAACATTAAAAGAAGATGAAATTATTGGTCAACCTAGGGCTATTAAAGCTTTAGAGATGGGACTTAATGTTGATAGATGGGGATATAATATTTTTATTTCTGGAGATAGTGGAACAGGAAGATTATCCGCAGTACAAGCTGTTGCTTCTTCTCTAGCAAAAGATATATCAAACTTGAAAGATATAGCATATATCCATAACTTTGTTAATAATGATAATCCAAAAGCGCTTATCCTTGAAAGAGGCCTTGGTAAGCAATATAAAAACACATTGGATCAATTCTCAAATAAATTAAAGGATAACTTAAACAACAATAGAGATAAAGCAATCCAAATTGCTATTGAAGATATTAAGAACATCAAAGAACAATATAATGATAGTGGAATACAAGAACATCTATCTTTAATAGAAAAAGATTTAACCTCTATTTCGCTTTCAACAGATAAAGATATTACAAAGAGATATAATATCAACCTTGTAATTGACAACCAATTTAAAAAAACTAGACCATTAGTAATTGAAAACCATCCATCATTTACTACTCTTTTTGGAGCAATTGATGATAGTAAAGATGATTTACTTCCATACCAAAGAATAAAAGCAGGTTCAATTCTAGAATCTTGTGGCGGGTTACTAGTGCTATATGCAAAAGAATTATTACAAGTCGATGGATTATGGGATGCTCTAAAAAAATATTTAGACTCTAATAAACTCAGATTAAAACATAGATATTACTCACAAAAGGGAATTCTAAAAAATAAAAATATCAGAGCTGAAGTACCCAACGTACCATTAAAAGTTGTTTTAATTGGAAATGAGGATTTATATAATAAACTAAGCGAAGTTGATGAACAATTTTTAAAACATTTTAAAATTTCAGCACAATTTGACTATTCCATGGAATTAAATGATTTAAACAGCGCTCTTACATTAACATACTTAGATAAATTTATAAAAACTAACAATATATTAGAATTAGACGATTCAGGTAAAAAAGCAATCTTAAGATATAGTGCTTGGTTTTGTGAACACAGAAATGAACTTACCACCCAATTTTCACAATTAACAGATTTATTAGTTGAAGCAAATTGGTGGGCAACAAAACAAAATCAAACCATTATAAATAAAGATGCTATAAAAAATGCTCTTCAAGAAAGAGACTATACTGTTTCATTGATTGAGAGCAAAATTAACCAAGAAATTGAACGAGGAGAGATGATAATTTCTCTTACTGGATCAAAAGTTGGTATTGTTAATGGATTAGCAGTAATTGATAGAGGGGCTGCATCATTTGGACTCCCTACAGTAATTACAGCAACTGTTGCTCCTGGAAGTGAAGGTATTGTAAATATTGAACATGAAGCAGGGCTATCTGGAGAAATCCACGATAAAGGATTATTAATTCTTGAAGGATATTTAAGAAAAAACTATGCAAGGACTTTCCCCCTTTCTATATATGCTGGTATTTGTTTTGAACAATCCTATGCAGAAATTGATGGAGATAGTGCTTCTTCTTCTGAATTATATGCACTGCTCTCTGCAATAGCAGAGATTCCAATTAGACAAGATATTGCAGTTACAGGAAGTGTAAATCAAATGGGAGTAATACAACCAGTTGGTGGAATTAATGAGAAAATTGAAGGATTCTATAATGCTTGTAAGCGTCTGGGTTTAAGTGGACGACAAGGAGTAATTATACCAATTCAAAATGTCAAAAATTTAATTCTTTCTTATGAAGTTGAAGATGCTATAAAAAATAAACAATTCCATATATATCCTGTCAAAAATATTGATGAAGGGATGCAAATTTTAACAAATAGAGCTATTGGCGAAAGAAATAAGAAAGGCCAATTCCCAATGAGCACATTAAATAGAGAAATTGATGATTCATTAAAAGAACTATTTAAAATGGTTAGTGCTACTAGAAGCTGACATCCAATGGTGTAACATTATTCCTGTTGCAACACTTACATTTATCGAGCCCTTAGTACCAACTAAGGGTATTGATACTCTTTTTAAAGAAGAATCACATAATTCTAATAATTTTGGACTTACTCCAAATTCTTCACTACCAACAATTGCATAACCATTTTCAGGAAATTCAAAATTATTAATATCAGTTCCACCTAATTCTAGAGCAAAAACATTAGCTTTTTCTTTTTTGAGTTTTTTAATTAAAGTCTCTTCATCTAAAATATGGTTTTCTACAGTTTCAATAGTACCTCTTGCACTTCTTAAACATCTTGGGTGAGTAATATCTGCACTACCTTCAACTAAAGTAATACTTTTTACACCAAAAGAATCTGCACTTCTAAAAATAGAGCCAATATTAAAAGGTGCTCTTACCCTATCTATAATCAAATTATGGTTATAAATAATTCTTTTACTTTGGTCTAAAGAACCATTATCATTATAAAAATCCCAATCGGAAGGTTCACTTCCCAATGCTTTTAATAATAATTGTGAAATATCTTCAAACAAAATATAATCATAATTTTTTGAAAATAGTTTTTCACCTAATTTATCAAGCTGCTTATAATGTTCATTTGATAATACTTTTTTACTTTTATCACTATATAATACTTTAAAAACTTCAATTAAATATTCATACTCAAATATATCACCTGTTGCTTGATGAAAAATTGCTGCACATTTTCTAACTTGAGTTCTCTCTTTTAATGTATATAACTTTTTTACAGTGATCATTACTTATTTTCCTCAAATTCTTCATTAGCTTTTTTTGGGCAAATACAAATTGCAAATTCACCTTTTATTGCTTGCCTATTTTCAAAATCATTAATCACATTTTCTAAAGTATCTCTAATAATCTCTTCATGTGCTTTTGTTAATTCTCTTGCAACAACAACAACCCTTTGTTTATCTAAATCATAAAGTTCTTTTAAAGTTTTAAGAACTCTAAATGGAGATTCATAAATTACAAAAGCTTCATCTCTTTCTAATAATTGAGATAATCGTGTTGTCCTTTTACCTTTTTTAATTGGTAAAAAGCCTTCAAAAGTAAAGGTTTTACCAACATAGCCAGAAACACTAATTAAGGTAATAATTGCACTAGCACCTGGAATTGCAACAATATCAAAACCAGCATTTCTTACACTTGTTACTAAACGTGCTCCGGGATCACTAATTGCAGGAGTACCGGCATCACTTACAAAAGCAATATTATTACCTTGTTCTAATAAACTAATAATACCTTGTGCAGAAGCTTTCTCATTATATGAGTGAGTAGCTATCAATCTTTTATGTATTTCATATTTGTTTAATAAAATTTGAGTATGCCTAGTATCTTCACAAGCAATAACATCAACGCTTTTTAAGATATTTAAAGCTCTTAAAGTTATATCCTCTAAATTTCCAATTGGTGTTGCTACTATATATAATTTTGCCATAAAAACTCCTATTTATATTACTTTATTAATGTACAATAGTTAAAAAAAGAAAACAACAAACAAAATATAATTATATAAATTTTAAAATTTGTTTTTTTCCTATTTTTAAATTACTTATGGTAAAAATAACCAAAATTTTAAAAAATTTGAGTTATTACTTAACATATCATAAGTTTAATTTGTCTAATTTTGCTATTTTTCCCTATTTTTTTATTTTGGCACAGAAAATGCATTAGTATTTTCACAAACATAAAAATAAAAAATAAAATTTATTATAAAGGAAGAAAAAAAGTATGAAAACCTTCAAAAGATTTAAAAACATTGTAAACTCAAATTTAAACAGCGCATTAGATTCATTAGAAAACCCAGAAAAAATGATCAGATTAATGATTACAGATTTAGAAGAAACCCTAACACAAGTTAAAAGAACAAAAGCATCTCACTTAAGAGATAAAAGTGTATTAGAAAAAGATATTAAAGATTTAAAACAAAGAATCGAAAGATGGGAAAGCAGAGCAAAATTAGCAGTTGAAAAAGGAAAAGATGATTTAGCTAGAGAAGCTCTAAATGAAAAAAGAAATTGTGAAGCAAGAATTAATACTATTGTAGATGATCTAAAAAATTATGAAAGTCTATTAATGAGTGATGATGAATCAGTAGCACAATTAACAACAAAGTTAAAAGAAATTAAAGAAAAACAATCAACTTTAGTAAGAAGAGCACAAGCTGCAAAAAACAAGAAAAAAGTTAACAGTGCAATAAAAGTTTCAGAGAGTTTTGAAATTGGTGAAAAATTCAATGAACTTGAAGCAAAAATTGAACAAATGGAAAGTGAAGTAAATTTAAGCCATAGTTCAAGTGTTAATGAATTTGAAAAAATGGAAATTGATAGTGAAATTGAAGCTGAATTAGAAAAACTAAAAGCCGCTACAAAAAAAGAAACTAAAAAGGAAACAAAGTAATCATGTATTATGACGAAGAAGAATATTATTACAGAAGAAAAAGACCACGTAGAAAACTTTATAAAAGTTCACACGGTATACTATTTGGTGTTTGTGAAGGACTCTCAGATTATACAGGGATAAGTGTTGGTTTGATTCGTTTTATAACCATTGTTACTTTTATTATATCTGGCTTCTTTCCAATCGGAATCATATATTTATTGATGGCATTCTTTTTGCCAACAAGGTATTAAACAAAATTTGAGAGCTTCGGCTCTCATTTTTTATTTTTATAATAAATGTTTAAATTTTCTATATAAACCTCTTAACTGATCATAAGACAAACCTAATAACTCTGCTGCTTGTCTTTGATTATTATTTGATTCAATTAGAGCTTGTTTTAAATATTGTAAATCAAAATTCTGTCTATTAATTAAATAATTGTTTAATTCAATTTTTTCAGTTACTACTTGTTGAATTTCAGAATCTGTTTTAACCATCTTTTCACTCTCTGAACTTTTTTTAACTACTTCTATTTTTTCTTCTTCATCATTATTTTTTATGCCTTTAGAAACAGGTTCAAAAGGATTTTTAAATGGATCTAGATCTAATTCTCTAATTATAGGTTCTTCAGATCTATAAACCGCCCTTTCAACAACATTTTTTAACTCTCTAACATTTCCTGGCCAATCATAATTTAACATTTGTTCAATTACTTCATCACTAAATTCTGGAAGTTGTTCTAATTTGCATTCCATACTCATTTTTGAAGCAAAATAATTAGCTAAAAGAATTATATCATCCCCTCTTGCTCTTAGAGGAGGTAAAAATAAAACTTCAAAAGACAACCTATCTAATAAATCTTCTTTAAATTTTCCTTCATTACATAGTTTCTTTAAATCTTGGTTTGTTGCACCAACGATTCTTACATCTGTTTTATATGGCTTAGAAGATCCAACTCTCTCAAAAGTACCATACTCTACAACTCTTAAAATTTTCTCTTGAACTTCTAAAGGAATTAGTCCAATTTCATCTAAAAAAAGAGTTCCTCCCTCGGCTTCTTCAAATCGACCTTTTCTTGATTTTTGTGCTCCAGTAAAAGCACCACTCTCATGACCAAATAATTCTGTTTCTATTAATGAAGGAGGTAATGCTGCACAGTTAACAGTTACCAAAGATTTTTCCCATCTAGGAGACAAATAATGTAATCTTTGGGCAGCAAGCTCTTTACCACTTCCTCTTTCCCCAATTACCAAAACACTTCTATTTACTCTTGCAGCTTTACTTAATTTACTTTGAAATTTTAAAAATATATCACTTTCTCCAAGAGGTTTTTCCGTCTGATAATCATAATACATAAATTTACTCCTACGTGGTGAATTTTACCATACTTTAGTATTAATACAAATCTAAATTAAAATAAATAGTTTCAATAAATAAAATAAAATATTTACAAATAGAAACAAAAGTGCCTATAATTTATTGTATTAAAAGGATTTAATATTAATTTAATTAAAATTTATTATTTTTTTAAAACTTTGGCACCATTATTGCATATAAATATATGTAAAAACAAAACCTTAATGTAAGGAGACAATATAATGAGTGTATTTTCAAGATTTATGGATATCATAAACGCTAATATTAATTCAATATTAGACAAAGCAGAAGATCCAGAAAAGATGATTAAATTAATGATAATGGAAATGGAAGACACATTAATTGAATTAAAAACATCCTGTGCCTCTTCAATGGCAAATGAAAAAAGAGCTGACAAAAAAGTTAAAGAATTAGAATCTGCTATTAGCCGTTGGCAAAGTAGAGCTATGCTAGCTATCGAAAAAAATAGAGAAGATTTAGCAAAAGAAGCTTTACTAGAAAAGAAAAAATTAGTTGCAGCTTTAGATAAAGAACTTAAAAATTTAGAAAGTATTAAAGAACTTGTAAAAGTTTCTAAAGATGAAATAGCACAAGTTGAAGAAAAACTTAGAAGTGTAAACAACAAATACAATCTAATGAAAGAAAGAACAAAGAGAGCTGAAGAAGAGAAAAAGGCTCAAGATATCCTTCATAAAACAAAAAATACAAACTTTGATTTTATGGAAGATAAAATAAATAGAATGGAAGCTATGAATGACTTAGATAACACTTATGACGATTTAGATAAAAAATTCCAAGATCTAGAAGGCATGGATGATATCGAAAGCGAATTAGCAGAACTAAGAAAAAAATTGGAGAAGTAGTATGGGAGTTTGGATTGTTGCAATTGTTTTTTCTTTCTTAGCATTTTCAACCTATCTTGATTATAACAAAAAAAGAGAACGTGATAAAATTAATGCCGCTCTTAGAATGGAAGAAATGAGAAGAGGTTATAAACCTGGTACTTACAGCGAATATAATGCTAAAAGAAGTAAAAAAGATTATAAAAAAAGATCAAAACATAGACACTATGAAGAAGATGATTTTGTTCCAGTTTTTGATACAAATATAAAAGAAGAAAGACAAAAAGAAAGAGCCGATTTAAAAGAAGGCATTGATGATTTGATGACTAGAATAAACAATCTAGAAGTCATTATGGAATCTGAAAAAGAAAAGAAAAAAGGTGAATAATCGTGATGAAAGACATAAAATTAATTAGAAGATCAAATAGAAATGCTCGTATCTTTGGGGTTTGTGCAGGAATCGCACAATGGGCAGAATTAGATGTAAGAACTTTTCAAATTTTTGCATTCCTAATTGTATTATTTACAGGATTTTTCCCTGGTGCAGTGATTTACATTATTTTAGCACTTATCATACCTGCAGAAAGCTCTTCATCAAACTATTACTATGATGACAATAGAGAAGAAGACCCTTATTCTGATAAAACAACTGATGAATTAAGAAAAGAATATGAAGAACTTAAGAAAAAAGTTGAATCCATGGAAAACGATATGTTCGACAAAGAAAAGGATTGGGATCAAAGATTCCACGAGGAAAAATGAGAATAAAAGATACAAAAGCCAATAAAATATTCATGCTAGTATTACTTATCATAATAATGATAGTTTACTTTGACTCGAAGTATTCAAATAGCGGTTCTAGCACAGCAGAATTTAATTTTAAAAATGATATAAATATTGAAACAATTTCTGCAAACATCAATATTTGGGTTGATAATAAGTATGACACTGCTCAAGTTATTTACAATTCAAAAAACAATGGATATTTAGATGTTGAGGAAAGAGATGGAACGACAAATATAAAAGAAAAAGTTAAAAAGAAATTTATTAATTTTGTATTTGATAATGAAACTCCTACACTATCAATATATTTACCTTCAAATGAATTAAATAATTTACGTATTAATTCAATTAGTGGCAACATTGAAGCTTATGAAAATCTTAATTTTAAAAATTTAGAACTCTTTTCAACTAGTGGTAATATAAATCTTCTTGATGTTAATTCGGAAAAAGATTTATCCTTAAAAACAATCTCTGGAGAAATTTTCTTAAATAATGGAAATGCTGATGTTATTAATATATCTTCAACTAGTGGATCAATTGAAACATATAACTTAGATTCTAGTGATACTTCTTTATCAAGTATTAGTGGAGAAATATCAGTTAATGATATAACTACTGATAAGCTAAAAATAAAAACAACTTCCTCTGATGTTGATTTAGACTATGCTGATGTAAAAGATAAAATTGATATTTCTACCGTTTCTGGAGAAATAGATGGAATCTTCAAAGATGTAGAATATAAATACAATATTGATACTATTAGTGGAGAAATAAATATTAATGAAGCAGAATATGAAAAAAAATATTCTACTCCCACAGGTATTCCTTTTAATTTAAAAACAGTTTCAGGAGATTTAAATATAAACACAAAATAAATTAATAAAAACATACTATATGTTATATACTCTTTTTTTTAACTATAAATTAAAAATAATTAAGTATATAACATTTTTTTATTTTCATAATCTGCAATTTATTATAGTATAATACAAGTTGCTATTTATTATTTAAAATAATATTATCAAATGAATTAAATTATTGAATATAGAGGAAATATTATGTCAGAAGAAGCTTTCGCTCAAAGAACTACAACTTGCGGTAGTTTAACAAAAGCAGACGCAGGGAAAACAGTCGTATTAAATGGTTGGGTACATAGAGACAGAAACCATGGTGCACTACATTTTATAAACTTAAGAGATAGATATGGAATTACTCAAGTAGTTGTTGATGATGATGCATCAAAAGAACTTCAAGAAACAGCTTCAAAATTAAGAATGGAATTTTGTATTGCTGTTACAGGGCTAGTTCGTCAACGTCCAGATACAATGATTAATAAAGACATGGTTACTGGAGAAATAGAAGTAAAAGCAGAAAAAATTGAAATCTTAAGTAAATGTTTACCTCTTCCTTTTATGATTGATGAAGAAACAGAAGCCAATGAAGATTTAAGATTAAAATATAGATTCTTAGATTTAAGATCTTCCGGTATGCAAAAAAGAATCAAGCTACGTCATGAATTTGTTAAAGCTATAAGAGAATACTTCTATAAAACAGACTTTTATGAAATTGAAACTCCAACTTTAATCAAAAGCACTCCAGAAGGGGCTAGAGACTTCTTAGTTCCTTCAAGATTCTATCCAGGAAAATTCTTTGCATTACCACAAAGTCCACAATTATTAAAACAAATCTTAATGGTAGGTGGTTTTGACAAATATTTCCAAATTGCTAGATGTTATAGAGATGAAGATGCTCGTGGTGACAGACAACTAGAATTTACTCAACTAGACTTAGAAATGAGCTTTGTTAAAAGAGATGATGTTTTAGTATTAATGGAAGATTTGTTTAACCAAGTCTTCAAAAAAGTAATGAACATCGACCTACCAAAAGAATTCATTCGTTTATCTTATGAAGAAAGTATGAACACTTATGGTAATGACAAACCAGACTTACGTTTTGATGTGAAAATTAAAGATGCTATTGAAATTGCTGAAAAATCAAGTTTTGCAACATTCAAAGACATTATAAGTGCTGGTGGATCAATTAAAGGTCTATGTATTCCAAAAAGTGATAAAGTAAACTTCTCAAGAAAATATATTGATGAACTTCAAGAGGCAGCAAAAACTTATGGAGCTAAAGGTTTAGCTTGGATAAAAGTTGGCGAAAACAACACCTTATCTGGTGGCGTTTCAAAATTCTTCGTAGGTTTAGAAAGTGAAGTAATTTCATACTTTGGTGCAACTGAAGGTGATTTAATTGTTATGATAGCTCATAACTCTTGGAAAAAATGTTGTACCAGCCTTGGCGCAGTTAGATCAAAAGTTGGTAAAGATTTAGATTTAATTCAACCTGGTTTTAAATTCTGTTGGATTATTGATTTCCCTCTATTTGAATTTAATGAAGATGAAAATCACTGGGAAGCAGCACACCACATGTTCAGTATGCCTCAAGCTGAATACCTAGATACTTTAGAAGAAAATCCTGGTGCAGTAAAAGGTGACTTATATGACTTAGTATTAAACGGTTATGAAGTCGCTTCAGGTTCAATTCGTATTCATGATGTAGAATTACAAAAGAAAATCTTTAAAATTTGTAACTTTAGTGAAGAAGAAGCTGAACAAAAATTTGGTTACTTATTAGAAGCATTTAAATATGGAGCTCCACCTCATGGAGGAATTGCTCCTGGTATTGATAGAATGGTAATGATTATGGCTGAAGAAACATCAATCAAGGAAGTAATAGCATTCCCTAAAAATACTGCTGCTACATCTCCTATGGATGATTCTCCATCATATGTTGACGATCAACAATTATCTGATCTCCATTTAAAAGTTGTTTATCCGGAAAAGAAAGATAAATAATTTTAATATTACTGGGGTATCAAAACTGATACCCCTTATTATTTTATAGGGCTAAAAAAATGGCTAAAACAATTGAAGAAAAAACAGTAAAACATATTAGCACAACAAGTATTCTAGCTAATTTAGTTTTATCAGCATTTAAATTTTTTGCTGGGGTCTTTGGACATAGTGAAGCATTGGTAAGTGACTCAATACATTCATTATCAGATGTATTCTCAACTATAATTGTAATAATTGGTATAAGAGTTGCTAGTAAGGAACCAGATAAAAACCATCAATATGGTCATGAACGTTTTGAAAGCGTTACCGCTATATTATTATCAATTGTTTTAGCAATAACAGGCTTTGGTATTGGACTTAATGGCTTTAATAAAATTATTGAAAAGAGCTATTTAAATGCTCAAATTCCAACAACTATTGCATTAATTGCAGCATTAACTTCAATAATTGTTAAAGAGAGTATGTATTGGTATACAAGATTTGGAGCAAAAAAAATCAATAGCGGAGCCTTAATGGCAGATGCTTGGCACCATAGATCAGATGCGTTATCTTCTGTTGGTTCACTTATAGGTATTATAGGCGCAAAAAACGGATTTCCAATTCTTGACCCAATTGCAACTCTAGTTATTTGTATCTTTATTTTAAAAGCTGCCTACGATATTTTCAAAGATGGAATAAATAAAATGGTTGACACCTCCATTCCTAGTAAAGTACTAGATAGCATAAGAAATGAAGTAATGGAAGTTGAAGGTGTTATAGATATTGATTTATTAAAATCTAGACAATTTGGAAATAAATGTTATGTAGATGTTGAGATATCAGTTGATGGAAATTTAAAACTATTTGCAGCTCATGAAATTGCAGCAAAAGTTCATAACAATATCGAAACAAAATTCCCAAATGTTAAACATTGTATGGTTCATGTTAACCCATATAATATTGATAACAAAGATTAAAGATTTTCATTTAAAATTACCATATGAACATGGTCTTCCCATTTCCCATTTATTTTTAAATATTTTTTGGCAAGCCCTTCTTCGTTAAACCCATTTTTTTGTAAAACTTTTAATGATCTTATATTTCTTGGCATAACATTAGCTTCAATTCTATGCAATTTTAAAGTAGTAAAAGCAAAATTAACAACTTGTTCAACGGCAAAAGACATGTACCCTTTATTTAAAAAATCTTTATCTAATCCATATCCCATAAAACAAGATTGAAAAGCCCCTCTTACAATATTGGATAAAGAAATATGCCCTATAAGAAGATTATTTTCTTTTTCAAAAATATAAAAAGTATATGAAGCATCCTTATCCCAAGCTTCTCTATTCTTTAATAAGACATTCGCTTGAAAATCTAAAGTAAGAAAGTTAATAGGTCTTATAGGTGAATATGGGGCTAAAAAAGAATTATTTCTTTTACAATAATCTAATAATTGATTTGCAAAAAAACAATCAGGGGCTTTTAATATAATTTCATTATTTTCCATTTTTCCTCCTAAAAAGGGCTCTTTTTTATAAAAAAAAATTCTAGAGTTGATAGTATAGCTTTTTACAAGTATTATTACTATACAAATAATTAAAGCGTTGTAAAAGAAACATACCAGCACTTAGCTGAAAGCCTTAGACAGCCTCTAGGAGAAAAGTATGAAATATAAAAGAATATTTACAATCGTTATCGATTCACTTGGCGTTGGAGCTATGCCTGACTCAAAAGAATATGGGGATGTTGGAGTTAATACTCTCTCTCATATTTCTGAAAGTGTAGATTCCTTTAAGATTCCTAATTTACAAAAATTAGGATTAGCAAATATATGTAAATTAAAACAAGTTGAACCTGTAAAAAAACCACTCGCATATTATACAAAACTTGCTGAAAAGAGTCTTGGCAAAGATACAATGACAGGGCATTGGGAAATGATGGGTCTTCATATAACTAGCCCATTCCAAACTTTTACTGATACAGGATTTCCCAAAGAACTTATTGATGAGCTAGAAAAAAGAACCGGACATAAAGTAATTGGAAACAAAAGCTCAAGTGGAACAGTAATTCTCGATGAATTAGCAGAAGAAGAAATTGCAACAGGAAATATGATTGTTTATACCTCTGCAGATTCTGTTTTACAAATCTGTGGAAATGAGGAAACCTTTGACTTAAAAGAACTTTATAGATGTTGTGAAATTGCAAGAGAATTAACACTTAGAGATGAATGGAAAGTTGGAAGAGTTATCGCAAGACCTTATTTAGGAAGAAAAAAAGGTGAATTTAAAAGAACTGCGAATAGACATGATTATGCTCTAAAACCTTATGGAAAAACAGCATTAAATGTATTAAAAGAAAAAAACTTTGATGTTATTTCTGTTGGAAAGATTTTTGATATTTTTGATGGAGAAGGATTAACTGAATCAAATAAATCTAAAAGTTCAGTTCATGGTATGGAACAAACAATAGAAATTGCAAAAAGAGACTTTGAAGGACTTTGCTTTACAAACTTAGTAGATTTTGATGCTCTATGGGGCCATAGAAGAAACCCACAAGGTTATGCACAAGAAATTGAACGCTTCGATGTAAAGTTAGGAGAATTATTAGATGTTCTTAATGACGATGATTTACTAATTATTACAGCAGATCATGGAAACGATCCAACATACACAGGTAGTGACCATACTAGAGAATATGTCCCTTTCTTAGCTTATTCTGATAGAATTAAAGAACCTAAAGAATTAGAAATTTATGATACTTTTGCTATAATCGGAAATACAATTGCTGATAATTTTGATGTAAAAATGCCAAAAGATACAATTGGACACTCAATTTTAGATAAACTAAAATAATAATAAATTATATTTTAATTAAGCTGTTAACATTCAAGTATACCAAAATCTTTTGGTTTTGATTTTAACAGCTTATTCTTTTATTGGATCAATTACTCTATAATCACCAACCATTTTGCTGACAGCTCTTTTATGAGCATTTTCACAACCATTAAATGGTTTATCTTTATTTTCACTTTTATATTTTTGAGTTAGCCAAAGAACATCATCAGCGATTCTATCTAAATTTCTTATTTCAATTTCAGTTAAGTATTTTATAAAGGTTGCACCATCTTTTGCCCCTAATACATCAACTGCATTATTAATTAATTCATTATAATGGTGTAAACAAAACCCTTTACTTTCTGCTAAAGCTTTTTTAAAGTCTTCTTCATGAAAAGCCATATATATAATTGTATAAAGATATCTGTTTAATCTATCTTGCATCTGAGAACAAATAAGACAACCCTTTTCTCTATCTAATAACTCTTTTTCAAAATCTTTTATAGCATTATTAGTTTTTCTTCCAGGTTTAACATTTAATAAATTATTAAAAGATTTTTTTAATTTATCCCTACTTTGAGCCAAATAAGTATCACATATTAAAGCTAAACCTTGAGGCTTATTTGCTTTACTTAATTCTTGAAAATGATGGAAACAAAATCCATGTTCATTTACTTTAACTCTAGTTTCGGGATTCATTACAGAAGAACCTAAATAAAAATCAATTCCATGTTTTTCTGCTTCTTTCATCAAAGAACACAAAAAGCATTCATCATCTTTTTCTAAAGCATCCCAAACAGGAATCGTTTCTAATTTATATTTTGGTTTACTCATTTATTATTTTATCCGTTAATATATTTGCTTACTACATTAGGATAGTTTGTTATAATTCCTTCAACATCCCAATCTACACAATTCATCAAATCCTTCATTGAATTTACTGTCCAAGTATTAACTTGAATATTATTATCTTTGCATTCTTGAACAACTTGTTTTGTTAAAGTTTTTACATCCGGATGATAAGCATTCATGTTTAATTTAGTAGCATATTTGCCAATGTTTATGATGCCAGAGGAATCAACTAATAACCCACAAGGTATTGTTTTGTCAATTTGCTTTGTAATTATTGTTGAACTATGATTAAAAGAAGATATTATAACTCTATCTAATAAATTATATCGTTTTAAAGTATTTATAACCTTTTCTTCAATATTATCGTAATATATCAAATTTGTCTTTAATTCAATATTTGTAATAACATTTTTATCTTTTACATACTCACAATATTCATCAAAAGTAGGTATAGATTGTTTTGGATACAAATCATTAAAAATGTAATTAGCATTTAACGCTTTTATTTCATCAATAGTTTTATCTTTTATAAAACCAACTCCATCTGTTGTTCTATCAACTTTTTCATCATGAATTATCACTAAATTATCATCTTTTGATAAATGAACATCCAATTCAATCCTATTACAATTACAATCTTCAATTGCTTTTGAAAAAGCAATCATTGTATTTTCTGGATACATTCCAGAAAAACCTCTATGAGCATATACATTTATTGACATTTATCGCCTCTAAAAATTGGGAGCTGTTATCACTAACAACTCCCTAAATAATTTTACTTTTATTTAATTAGAGCTTGAGCTTTTTCAGCAATATTCTCAGCTGTAAAACCAAAGGTCTTTGCTAGGTAGTCTAGTTTTCCGACTTCTCCAAATCTTTCTCCAACATTTACAAAGTCCATCTTTACTGGATTTGTCTTTGCTAGATAAGAAGAAATCATCTCTCCTATTCCACCACTGTATCTTCCATTCTCACATACTAATATCTTCTTACAGCGTTTTGCTACTTCATCTATTAAGTCTGTGTCTAATGGTCTTATTGTATGTAAATCTACTAATGTTGCATCTATTCCTTTTTCTTTTAGAATCTCTAATGCTCCACTTGCTGCATCTACCATTGTCTGGCCACTTGCTATTATTGCTACATCTTTTCCTTTGCTTAACTCGATTCCCTTTCCTAACTCTATCTTTGTTCCTACTGGGTATCTATGAGTTACACCTTTTCTTGCTGATCTTATATAGCTTGTCTTTCCATTTTCATACACTTGTCTTATTAATTCATACATACTTTGTGCATCTGATGGGTCTATTATTACTACCCCTGGTACTTGTCTCATTAATGCTATATCTTCAAATGGCATATGTGTTCCACCATTTAATTGTGCTGTTATTCCAGGGTCTGATCCTATTAGGTGTATTACTTGATGTGCATAGCCTACTGATATGAAGAATTGGTCAAAGGTTCTTCTACTTGCAAAACATCCAAAGGTGTGTGCAAATGGTGTTAATCCTACTGATGATAATCCTGCCCCTACTCCTATCATATTTGCTTCTGCTATTCCACAGTTGAAAAATCTTTCTGGATATTTCTCTTGGAAACTTTTTGAGCCTATACAACTTGCTAAGTCTGCATCTAGCATTACTACATCTTCATGTTCACTTGCTAAATCATTTATTGCTGCCATTACAGCATCTCTCATATTCTTTATATCGCTTGTATCTCTCATTAGTTAACTCCTTCTCTTTCTCGAAGTTCTTCTACTGCTTTCTCTGCTACACTTTCATCATATGCTATACTATGGTTTGCAGTTGTATTTTCTCCTGGGATAAAGCCATATGATTTAATTGTATCTAATACTATCATTGATGGTCTATCTACTACTTTCTTTGCTTTCTCTATGGCTTGTGCTATTTCTCTAAAGTCATGTCCATTTATCCTTTGTACATGCCAGTTAAAGCCTAACCATCTTGTATCTATGTTATCCATAGTTACTACATCTTCTGTATATCCATCTAGTTGCAATTTGTTTAAGTCTGTAAAGGCTATTAGATTTCCAAGTTTCCATTGGGCTGCTGTTTCTGCTCCTTCCCATATTTGGCCTTCTTGGCTCTCTCCATCTCCTATTACTACATATGTCCTTGCATCTATCTTCTTTATCTTTTGTCCTAATGCTATTCCTACTGCTGCTGAAAATCCTTGTCCTAAAGATCCTCCTGTAAAGTCTACTCCTGGTGTCTTTGTCATATCACAATGGCTTGGTAGTTTTGTTC
This sequence comes from Sphaerochaetaceae bacterium, assembly GCA_963678415.1. GTDB lineage: Bacteria > Spirochaetota > Spirochaetia > Sphaerochaetales > Sphaerochaetaceae > Pleomorphochaeta. Next base: position 1,867,766 of record OY782833.1, read on the forward strand.
CACCTTGGTTCAATGTTAATAACCATTCTTCTGGAAAGTATCCCTTACTTGCTAAGGTCGCATATACTGCTGGTCCTGCATGTCCTTTGGAACATACAAACCTATCTCTGTCTTCTTTCTTTGGATCTTTTGGATCTATTCTTAATTCTTCATAGTACAAATATGTTAATAACTCTACTATCGACATACTTCCACCTATGTGTCCTGAGCCAAAATGTCCAATTTCTCTTATTGTCATTTCTCTGATTTTTAAAGCTTGTTGCTTTAAGCCTTTGACATCCATGGTTTTCTCCTAATTTTTTATTTTTTCTAATTTTTTATTTTTATTTTTAAACCTAAATAATATTAATCTATAAAAAAATTATAATTTTATAAAAACCTCTTTAATTAAAGTTATTTAAGCATAAAATTACACTATTTTCTGTTCGCAAATTATAACATAAAAGGAAAATCATGCAAATAAAGATATATAACATAATCAGTAATTAATTATATATTATATAAAATAAGAGTTTTTATTGAACTAAAAAACTTGTAGTGAATTATCAATTTTGATACAATACCAACATTGAAAAATTATCAATATCAGGAGATATAACTATGAGAATGAGCAAAATGTTTTCTAAAACTTTAAGAGAAGCTCCAAGTTCTGCAGAAAGTAAAGGTTATGAATATCTTTTAAGAGCAGGCTTTGTACAACAAATGGGAGCTGGAATATTTTCTCTCTTGCCTTTAGGCTATAAAACAAACTCTAAAATTGAAAAAATTATTAGAGATGAAATGGACCAAATTGGTGGTCAAGAAATTTTAATGCCTGTAGTTAATCCCGCTGATATTTGGAAAGAAACAGGAAGATACTATAGCATCGATAAAGAAATGAGTCGTTTTAGTGATAGAGCTGATAGAGACATGGTGCTTGCAATGACTCACGAAGAAGATGCAACTGCTATTGCAAGACAAGAAATTGGTTCTTATAAACAATTACCTCAACTTATTTATCAAATCCAAACAAAATGGAGAGATGATGCTAGACCTAGAGCTGGTTTAATTCGTGTAAGAGAATTTACTATGAAAGATAGTTATAGCTTTGATAAAGATATTGAAGGTTTAAACGAACAATATAAAGAACACTATGCATCTTATTTTAGAATCTTCTCAAAAGCTGGCTTACCTGTAATTGTAGTAGGTGCTGATTCAGGCATGATGGGAGGAAAGATTTCTCATGAATATATGTATTTATCCCCTATTGGAGAAGATACAATTATTACCTGTGATGAATGCGACTACACTGCTAATAGACAAGTTGCTGAATTTAAAAAAGAATATTTTAAAGAAGAAGAAAAAGAAATTGAAAAAGTATTAACTCCAGATTGTAAAACAATTGAAGATTTATGCAATTTCTTAAAAATTGAAAAAAGACAAACTGCAAAAGCTGTATTTATGGTAGGAACATTTATAAACGATAAAACAGGCGAAGAGGAAGAAAAATTAATTGTAGCTATAATTCGTGGAGACTTAGATGTTGAAGAAAACAAATTACAAAAAGCTGCAAGAGCCAATTCTTTAAGACCTGCTCATGAAGAAGAAATTTTAGCTGCTAAAATGGTTCCTGGCTATGGTTCTGCAATTAATTGTGATCCTAAAGCAATAATAATTGTTGATGACTCAGTTAAGAAAAGCAACAATTTAGTAGCTGGTGCAAATGAAAAAGGATATCATCTATTAAACACCAATTATGGTAGAGACTATAAAGGTATAGTTGCTGATATAGCTAGTGCTAAAGCTGGGTATACTTGTTTATGTGGTCATAAATTGAAAGAAAACCGCGGTATTGAAGTGGGTAATATTTTCCAACTAGGTACAAGATATAGCGAAGCTATGAATTGTTACTTCACTGATATTGATGGAAAGAAAAAACCTGTAATTATGGGATCTTATGGAATTGGTGTTGGTAGATTCTTAGCTTGTTTAGCAGAAGAATACAATGATGAAAAAGGATTAAAACTTCCAATTACTGTTGCTCCTTATCAAGTGCATTTAATCAATCTTATTAAAGACGCTTCTATCGGAGAAAAACTATACAAAGAATTATCTGATGCTGGTGTTGATGTTCTTTATGATGATAGAAAAGAAAGTCCTGGTGTAAAATTCAATGATGCTGATTTAATTGGTTTACCTATTAGAATCACTCTTGGAAACAGAAGTGTTAAAGAAGGAAAAGCCGAAGTTAAATTTAGAAGCAATCTTGATGAAAATCTACTTTTTGATTTAGATACTCTAACACAAAAAGTAATTGAAACTATTGATTCATTAACAAAAGACATTAATGATAAGATTATTCACAAAGAATTAAGTTTATAATTTTTTATTTTTAATATTTATCTCTTCTAATTTAATTATTGGAAGAGATTTTTTTAACATATTTCAAACTTCTCCCTTATTGTTTTTCTACAAATTATCAAAAATTTATATAATTTTTTAGATAAATTGCTTATTTAAGCATTAATGATATAAATTTGTAGTATTATTTATTTATTTTATATTGACTTATTCAAACATATAACATACTATAACAACTGTAAGTGAGAAATTTCATTTTTCACTAACACGTCTCTAATTACTTTTATTGACAACACAAATAAGCACAACAAAAAAAGCAGTATTTTTAAATATTGCTTTTTTTGTCTCAAAATAAAACCGACCAAATTTGGTCGGTATATTTTTTTATAAGTTAATATCTAGAAATCTCTTATTCTATTTCACAAAACTTAAGCTCCTAGCTTTTCTAAAGTGTTAATAACATAAGTTCTATTTATTTCTTTAGCATGATCTAAAGCACTTTTATTTTGATAATCTGTAGCTTTAACATCAGCACCTTCTTTAATTAGGGCCGTTACAATTTTTGTCTCTTTGTTTCCGTTTACTGCCATAATTAAAGGAGTTTCTCCTAAATAATTTTTCCCATTCATATCACATCCTGCTTTAATTAAAGCAGAAATGATTTTTGGATTAGTACTATTATTAGCTGCTAAATGAAGCGCATTAGATTTAAATTCTGGTTCTACAGCTTCTAAATCTGCCCCAGCGCTAATTAATGCATTCAAAACTACTACAGCAGAGTTGTTTTGAGCTGCAAGTAATATTGGGCTTAAGCCCCATTCATTTGCACAATTAACCTCAGCACCTTTTTTTATCAAATCTTTAATTTCTTTAGCTTTTGTAGCTTCTTGAGCTGCAAGTAACAATTCTTTGTTTAATGCATCAATTTTTTTTGCCATGTGTATCTCCTGTTATGCTAGAAATTAACTTATTTACTTGCATTATCATTAATTAAGAAGTTTTTGTAAAGACACCAAGATGTTATAGAGTTCTTTTCCAAACATCTATAGGATTGATTTTCATTCTTACTAAACAATAAATGTAACCAAATAATAAACCAGCAAGATGAGTTAAATGAGCTACACCTCCGTTTACACCAGAGATTTGACTAAACAATTCAATTACAAAAAATAATAAGATTAACAACGGTGCTCTAATTGGCAAAATACCAAAAATATAAACTCTTGCAAAAGGGAAAAAGACTGCGAACAATAATAGAATTCCGTATACTGCACCAGATGCGCCTAATAATATAGCATTTTGTCCAGCTATATAATAACTAATAAAACTAAAAATACCTGACAAAGTTCCAATCAATAAATAATAAAGCAAGAATTCTCTTGAACCTAATCTTTTTTCTAAAGCCTGTCCAAAAATAAATAACGAAAGCATATTAAATAAAATATGAGTAAAATTACTATGAACAAACATATATGTAAATACTTGGTATACATAACCATGTAATACAAAACTAGGAATCATAGATAAGTAGTATATACCATTAGGCCATACAAAAGCCGTTAGGATATAAACTAAAACGTTTATACCAATAAGATATAGAGTAACATTTGAATAAGTATATTTAAATTTTTTATTTAATAAGTTCATTTTCATAATCATAAGATATATATCCAAAAAAATAACGTCAACAATATTCCCAAAAAAACATTAATTCTATATATTATGATTCTACATAATTCTACACACGGAAACTCTTTCTTTTGGTACGTATTATGCTTATTTTAATATATAGATAATTATTTTTTTCATATAAAATAAAAACTCCCATTGAAGCAATAGAATAAATCTCTCTCCAATTCTATTGCTTCTTTTATTTTTTTACTGTGAAAAAATTGCACAAATTTTACATTTTTGAAAAAAATATACAGTAAAAGTCATATTTTTTTTTAATAAATCATTAATTTTACTATTAATTTTTAAGTTTTATAAGTTGGCACGCTTATTGCATGTATATAATCAAACAGAGTAGATTTTTTCAACCTCCTTTTTTAAGTGTGATTTATAGATGTTAACAAACCTCTCCCACCCCCTTGTTAACATCTATATTTTTTTTGTCTTTCAACTGTGAAAATTTTTCCCATTTTCTATTTTAGTGAAAATATTACACATTTATTTTTTAAGTAAAAACTAATTTATTTTACTAAACCTTCATTTTAAGCTATTTAATAGAGGTTTTATATTTTTGGCACGCTAATTGCATACTAATTAATGTAAAAACAGAGCAACAGTTTTTTTCAACCTCCTTTTTGGACGCCGATTCTCTCCTTTTATTCGGCGTCTTTTTTTGTGCCTTTATCTCGATTTAATATTCCTTTTTTGATACAATTTAATTATGGCTAAAACGAGAAGAGATAAAGCAGACTTTTATACAAAGCAAGCTCACAAAGAAGGATATCCCGCTAGATCAATTTATAAACTTGAAGAAATTCAAGCAAACAATAATATTATAAGACCAGGAGATAAAGTTCTTGATGTTGGAGCAGCTCCAGGTTCTTGGACTTTATATACACATAACAAGCTAATTAAAAAACATGGTTCGATAGTTGCGGTAGATTTAAACCCATTAAACTTAAATCCTATTCCACCTACTGTTACATTCTTTCAAGGGGATGCTTTTAGTAAAGAAATTAGGGCTAAATTAATTGAACTAGGTCCATACGATGCAATTATAAGTGATGCAGCTCCTATGACAATAGGAAATAGAAGCGTAGATACAGCTAGAAGTGAAAATCTTGCTGAGCAAGTTTTAATATTGGCTATGGAACAATTAAAAACACATGGGAATTTAGTTATTAAAATATTCCAAGGTGGAGGACAACAAGAAATTTTAAAAAAGATGAGAACTCTTTTTACTAAAGCAAAAACAACAAAACCTAAAGCTTGCAGAAAAGATTCTTTTGAGATTTTCTTAATAGGCTTAGACAAAAAATAAATCTCTCAAGTATTTTATTACTCAAGAGATTTTATTAGTTTTTAATTTTCTTTATCAAAATGAACATCCAATTGAGGGAAAGGAATTGAAACACCCTTCTCTCCCAGTTTACCAACAACTTGAGAATGGAATCTCCAATATACCTTCCAATAATCTTCTGGTTTTACCCAAGGTCGCAATAAGAAGTCTATTGAAGAATCTGAAAGTTTATGTACTTCTATAATTGGGGCAGGATCTTCGAGTACTTCCGGATATGATTTTAACATTTCTGTAAATGTAGCTCTACAAGCTTCTAAATCAGCATCATACGGTACACAAACTGTCATAGAAACACCACGCTTTGTTGTATATGAATAGTTTGTGATTGCAACACCCCAAACCAACTTATTTGACATTGTAATTCTTTTTCCATCTGGAGTGTTTAAAGTAACACACATTAAATCCATTGAGGCGACTGAACCAGACAAGGAACCAACTTCAATATAATCGCCTTTTCTAAAAGGTTCATTTAAAACAAGCATAGCGCCTGCAAAGAAGTTAGATAGGGAATCTTGAAATGCTAAACCTAAAACAACACCTGTTACTCCAAGACCAGCAATTAATGGCCCCATATTAATTCCAATTTGTTGAAGGAAAGTTAATATTATTAATATCCAACCAAGAACTGAAATAATTTTTAAAATATAAGAAATCATTAATTCACTTAATTTCTTAGATCTATTTAGTACAGCTTTTAATGAACGTAAAACAATTTTCAAAACTATCCAAGCTATAATTACAATTAATAGCCCTGATAAAAAACTTATACTAAAGGCTTTAAACCCTTGGTTTTGCCAAAATTTAATTGCGTCAAAAAAACTTTCAGTAATTGAAGGTTCTACAGCTTCTGCTGCTAAAACAAATAATGCGTTCATAAAAATTATCCTTTTATAATAGTATTTCTTCTTTATTATACATAATTTTTATAAAAAACAAATAAAAAAAACTATTGCAAAAAAGAAGTTTAAATTTCTTTTTATACAATAGTTTATAATAATTAAATAATAATTACCTATTTAACTAATAATTTATTTAATTGTTTTGTGAATTCTACAGGATCTTTTGGCATTACACCTTGAGATAACATTGCTTGGCCTAATAAAACTTCACTTAAGTTCTTATTGTATTCCTCATCATCACTGTTAACAATTTTCTTAACAATCTCGTGATCACAATTTACTTCTAAAATTGGCTTTGATTCTGGAATATCAGTTTGTCCCATTTGTTTCAAAATTTGTTGCATTTGTACACTTGGGTCATTTTCATCAACAACTACGATTGCTGGAGAATCAACTAAACGAGATGAAGCAACAACATTACTTACTTTATCACCTAAAGCTTTTTTAATCTTTTCAATAATGTTTTTGTCTTCTTGAGAATCTTCTTTGGTTTCTGCTTCATCTTTCAAATCATCTACAGCACCACTCTTATTAATAGCTTTTAAAGGAATATCTTTATAATTAGCAATTGAACCAATGATAAAATCATCAATATCATCAGCCATTATTAATACTTCATATCCTTTTTTCTTATATGCTTCTAATAATGGACTTGATTTCAAAGTTTGTTCTTTTCCACCAGTAATATAATAAATGCTTTTTTGTCCATCTTTCATTCTTTCTTTATACTGAGCAAATGAAACATAACCATCTTCTGTAGAAGATTTAAATCTAACTAAATCTAATAAGGTATCTCTGTTAGCATAATCACTGTACAAACCTTCTTTTAAAGGTCCATTATATTGTTCAATAAATTGTGCATATAATTCTGGATTATTTTCTGAGATTTTCTTAAATTCACTTAATAACTTCTTAACACTAGCATTTCTAATAGTGCTCATTACTCTATTTTGTTGCAAGATTTCTCTTGATACATTCAAAGGTAAATCTTCACTATCGATAACACCTCTAACAAATCTTAAGTATGTTGGCAACAATTCTTTATCATCATCAGTTATATAAACTCTTTTTACATACAATTTTACGCCAGGTTTATAATCTGCATACTTCATATCAAAAGGAGCTTTTGCAGGAACATAGAATAAAGTTGTATACTCTGTTACCCCTTCTGCTTTTACATGAGTATAGAATAAAGGATTTTCACTATCACTATAATTATTTTTGTAGAATTCATTATATTCTTCTTCTTTTATAGAACTTTTATTCTTTCTCCATAAAGCAGTACAACTATTTACTTGTTCAACTTTATGTTCAATAGTTTTTATAGGATTTCCTTCATCATCTTTCTTTTCATCATCATAGTTTTCTTGGTCATAACTTAAATAAATAGGGTAAGCAATATGGTCACTATACTTTTTAATTAAATTTTGTATTTCCCAACGATTTGCATACATCTTTCCTTCATCATTTAAATGAACGATTAATGTTGTACCTTGTTCATCTCTTGTTGATTCTTCAATAGTATAATTACCTTCACCTGTGCTTTTCCAAATATAGGCTTGATCTTCACCAGCTTTCTTTGTAATTACTTCAACTTCTTTAGCTACCATAAATGCACTATAGAAACCAACACCAAATTGTCCAATTAAATTATTGTCTTTCTTTAAATCATCACTTAATGCAGCTAAAAACTTTTTAGTACCACTAGATGCAATTGTACCTAGATTATCATTCAAATCATCATGACTCATTCCAAGACCATTATCTTTAATTATTAAAGTTGCATTTTCACCTTCAGTGAATTCAATATCAATTCTTGGATCAAATTCATAATTTTTTAACTTTTCGTCAGTTAAAGATAAATATTTTAATTTATCTATTGCATCTGATGAATTTGATACTAATTCTCTTAAAAATATTTCTTTATTTGAATAAAGAGAATGAATAATTAATTGTAATAATTGAGAAACTTCTGTTTTAAATTTTTTCTTTTCCACTTTTTCCTCCAGAAGAACTATATATTCTTTTTAAAATAATTAAATTCCTTTAAAGAAAATACAAAAAAAAATTATAATCGGCAACCTAAAGACAAAAAAAAATACCGCTCAACCAAAGGGAAAAGCGGCAACCTCCTATTTGATTCTACACAATTAGAATCTTAATACCTATGTGCTGGGTCAATCACTATAGGTATGAACAACGACAGTTATTATTATTACATAACTTTTATATTCTGTAAAACATTTTTTTAATATTTTTTATTTCAACAAAAATAAATAAAAAATTTGCTAAATAAAAAATAAATACTTAGTAAAACATTATTCACCCAACCACACAAAAATTAATAATATTATAAGAAAAATATGTTTGTATAAGTATAAAATAGTATCAATTTTATACTATATTTTAATTTTATGGTAAAAAAAAATCTATTCATATGTCTTATATTATTTTACTATTACAAATTAGTTTTTTTTGTAATTAAAGCATTTTAACATATAATAAATAGCTATAATTTTTATAGATAAAATTTTTTTATGATGTAATAAGTACATAATAAGCTTTGAAATTTTAATTATTTTGTTGACAAACCTCTTACATTTGTCAAATGTTATATGTTATAATTAAGTTGAAAATAATAGAAAAAGGAACTAAAAATGTTAATACCACCTATTACAAACGAAACAAAATCAACTCAAATCGCAACTAAGCTTGAAGAGATGATTCTTTCAAAAAAATACAAAGCTGGTGAAACCCTTCCAAGCCAACATGAACTTGCACAACAATTCGCTGCTTCAAGCAGATCTGTTAGAGAAGCTTTTAAAAATCTCGAAGCAAAAGGATTGATTCAAGTTAGCCAAGGAAAACGAGCTCTTGTAAAAAGTAATAACTTGGATCAATTTGTTGAATCTTTATCAATGTCTATGTTGTCAAAACAAGTCCCTGATAAAAAATTATTAACAGACTTAATGCAAGTTAGAACTACTATGGAGGTTTCTGCAACTAGAGAATTATCAAGAAGCCCTTCTAGAATGTTAATTGTTAGATCTCTTGGCCGTTGTGTTACTAAAATGGAAAATGCAATCCCAATATTAGAAGAAAACCCTAAAGATGCTGAAGCATTAAGAACGTTTACTCAAAGTGACTTTGAATTTCACACAACCTTAATTAAATCTAATGATAATATTATATTAACATCAATTTATGAAAATTTGTCACCACAACTTTATGCAGCATTAGAAAGAATAAAAGAAAATTTAACTGAAAAGAAGAAAAAAGTTAATGAATACAGATACTTAGTTGATGCCTTGGAAAACGGACAAACTGATTTAGCTGTTGCTTTAACTTTGGTTAACTTAACGAACATTTCAGATAAATTCGAAGATTTAAAATTCTAACAAACAAGACATCAAAGACAAACACCTCAATAAATGAGGTGTTTTTTTATTAGAAAAATAGATGTTCAACCAAAATTTTTATACCAATTATGATTAAAATCAAACCACCAAAAATTTCTGCCATCTTTTCAAACTTTGTACCAAATTTATAACCAATAAATACACCAAAATAAGATATAACGAATGTAATAACGCCAATTATTATTGCAGAATCTAAAATATGAATTTCAGGCATCAATGCAAAAGTAATCCCAACAGCTAAAGCATCAATACTTGTAGCGATAGCTAATATTAAAATTCTTTTTATATTATAAAGATTTACATCACAACATTCTATTTTTTGTTTTTCAAAGGCTTCAATCAACATTTTACCACCGATAAATGAAAGTAAAATAAAAGCAATCCAATGATCTATAAACATAATATATTTTGCAAAAGAACTTCCTAATATCCATCCTATAACTGGCATCAAAAATTGAAAGCCACCAAAAAAAACAGCTATTAACAAGGCATATTTTTTTTCAAATTTATTCATACAAAGACCTTTACTAATTGATGCAGCAAAAGCATCCATTGCAAGCCCTATTGCAATAATCACTATTTCTAAATAACCCATTTTTTTCCTCTGTTTAATAAAACATATTTATTCTAACAAGAATAACAAAAAAACACAAAACACAAAATATCTATATATTATTTTTCCTATTTTTTTAACAAAAAATATAATTTCATGATATACTAAATTAAATAAGTACAGGAGGTTTGCGAATGAAAAGATGTTCAATCATTATTCATAGTGTAAATGGGAATTGCTTTATTATGGGTCAATATCTACAAGAATTATTAATTGAAAGAAGTTGTGATGCTAGACTTTATAGAGTAGCGGATGACGATTTACACATTTGGGCAAACAAGTTAGAAACAGCAAATGATTTTCTAGAAGACATATTGGCATTGCCAATTGCAAATACATCAACTTTGAAAAAAAGCGAAATGGTAATTTTAGGAACCCCTACTTTATTTGGGAACGTAAGTGCGGAAATGAAGGCCTTTTTAGACTCAACATTCGACCTTTCTGAAAGCAGAGATTTAGATTCAAAATTCTTCGCTTGTTTTACTAGTTGTACACATTCTACATGTGAAGGGGCTCATGCAATAGATTCTATGTTATTATGGGCACAAAATATGGGTATGTTACATATTCCTTTTGGAGTTCATACTGAAATTGATTCAGATAATCAACCTGTTGCAGGATTAGTTCATTTAGCAGGTAAAGAAAATTTAATTAGACCTAGTCAAAAACTAGGGACTGTTATGGAAGTATATGCAGACACTTTAGCTGCCTATATTCAAGAATAATCTTTTTTAAAGATAAATGATTTATAAACTACTGCTAAAAACAGTAGTTTATTTTTTCTTAAAAAAATCTAAAATTCGATTAAAGAATCTACTCCAAAAGCCTTTACCAAATCTCAACTTATAATCTAATGTAGCACTTTCAATGGAGACTTGTTGCGAATTACTCATATTCTTTAAGTTGTCCCAGTGCCTTACAATCCAAATATATAAGTCACCTTCAGTATTTCCTGGAAATGAGGCTAATAAATTTAATTTACGACATTCTTTTATAATTGGATAATAAACATTTTTGTACCAACTTTTAACAGCTTTATCAAAAGAAATCTCTTCTTTACTTGATTCGTTCATATAATATTTATGAACATTTATATGATTTAATACTTCTGGGTACATACCTGAAGCTGAAAAAACTATTTCATCAATAGGAATTAAGTCCTTAAAATTATACTGACTTAAAAATTCTTTACGTTCAAAATCAATAACTTTTTTTCTTAAGTCTCTCATTGTCATACCTTTTTTCAAAGGAATTTGAGAATCTAGTTCTACAACTTCTGCATCAATAAATTGTGCACCTTGGCTTTTAGCAACAGAAACTCTATGATTCCCATCTCTAACAAAATACCATTGCCCTAATTTATAAACACTAATAGCGGGTAAATCTATAAATTGTAAATGAGCTTTATCAATACTTTTCCATCTTTCTTTTAATAATTCTTTCTTAGGATAAAAGGCTTTTGAAAAATCTCTAGAACGACCTTCACTTCCAATAATATTTTTTATTAAAATTGATTTTATTCCTAAATATGACTGACTTCTCGGTTTAATTAATTCTGTAACTTCATATAAAGACAACAAATCAGAATTCTCCCATTTTAATTTAGAGAGCAACACCTGAATTCTAGCCCTATTTTTTGCCTTTTCAAAATTTTCTTCTGCTTGAGTATTAATATTTAGCTCACTCATATTTATTCCTTACTATCCTTTTTTACATCACCAAGCTTTTCATCTTTTAAAAGATAAGATTTATATACATTTATTACCTTAGTTTGTCTATATACTACTTTTCTTCGTGCATTAGAATCTATTAGGTGTACATGTCCATGTAATAAATATCTAGGTTTAAAAATATCCATAAAAGTTAAAAGGCTTGAAAATCCTCTATGACAGTTATCTTTATCATCATTATACCCTAGTGGAGGTGCATGTGTAACTAAAATATCCAAATATCTACCATATTTAATTTTATTAATCAATAATTTTGGAATTAATTTAAATATTCTTCTTCTCATTTGGAATTCAGAATATTGGTGTAAGCCTCTATTATATTTATAAGTTCCTCCCAAGCCAGCAATTAGCAATCCTGTTTTTTTATCACGAAAAACTTTCCCATCAATACATTCACCGGCATAGACACCATTATAACTCTGATGTAAATCTGAAGCTTTATTATATTTTTTAGGTTCCATATAGCGAGGAAACGCTTCCAAATTATGATTTCCAAAAACAAAAAATAATGGTTTATTCAAAGACGAAATAATAAATTCATAGTAATCAATAGATAAATCTCCTGCTCCAATTACTAAATCCACATCTTTAAAGTGATCTTTTATATGTGAAGAATAAACCAATCTATCTTTATCATCTGAAATGCATAATATGTTCATTGAGCCCTCTTTGAATATATTTTACAACATCTAAAAGCATTTTTACAGTAAATTAATATAATTTATACTTATAATAAAACATTTAACATATCATATAAATTAATTATGGACGTTTATAACTTCTTATTGCATAATAATAATAAGAAATTTGAGGAATCATCTAAAAATGGAAAGAAAACACACTAGACCAGAATGGGTAAAAAATTTTAAAAAACCTACTGCAACAGAAATAAAATTCATTAATGGGCATTGGTATCTTTATGAAAGAAGTTCTGTTTGGGATGCGTCAAAAGGTAAAGCAAAGAAAAAAAGTGGTAAACTTATAGGAACTATAACTGAAAATGGCCTAATTTTAAAAAAAGACAAACAAGATGTTAATGCCATTTCTTGTTTTGAATTTGGAGCCTCAAATTTTTTATATAGTTACACTCATGAGCTAAAAGATAGATTAGAAACTTATTATTCTGATTATTGGAAAACAATTTATGCTTTAGTTTTAATGAAAGTTAAAGAAAATAGTGTACTTTCAGATTTTTTCACTTTATATGAAACATCTTATTTAAAATTTAGAATTGGGAAAGTTCCTTACAAAAAAGAAGAAATAAAAAAAGCGATTATTTTTTTAGCACAAGAAATTGAAATTCTAGAAAACTTTTTTAATATTGATGAATGTAATGATTTATTGAAATACTATGAAAATTTAATTAATAAACAATTTTCTTTTGATTCATATTTCCTTGATCCTCTTTCTTATAAAAATTTAGAAGATGATATTCTATTATTAAAAGAAACTTCTTTTAATAACAATAGAGAAGAAGAACTTTCTTATGGTCTAGCTATTATTAATTTTATGGCAAGTCATGTAATAAACTCAATAAAAAATAAAATTGCAGAAAAAGGTTTTTATAATACATATAGATTTGAAAATATTATTACATTATTAAAAACTATTAATGCTTTTAAAATTAATAGGACTATAAAAACAACAAAGCTTTTAAAAGAAGTTGAAAAGCTTTGTTATAATCTAGATATAAATACTACAATTAAAAATTAATTGGATGCCTATTATCAAAAGCAACTTTACTTAAATACTCTTTATCCAAATGTAAACCATCAGCAATCTTTATTAATAATTGTTCAGAAACTAAATTTTGTTCGCAATACAAATATAATAGAGCTTTTTCGCTTATATTTCTTGGCAATAAAGAATTTAAATATACATCTGAATTTTCATAATCCTTATATCTATTATAAATATTCTTATAAAGATAAGATTTAGTTAAATCATTTTTAATATTATACAATTCTTCTATTAAAGGCTTTGTATCCCCTCTAGCAGCTGATTCACCAAATGGTTTTAAATTATAATAAGTATATTCTTTTCCTGGTAAGAAATGGTGCTTATCACATCTTGCTTCATAATCAGGTTCTAAATCTGATGATTTTTCTCTATCTCCACCTACTATAATTAATGGATCAAAATATAAAGCAGGACACTCCTTATTATCAACTTTATAATATCTATATGTAAAGAACGCATGTTCTAAACAATCAGGATGTTCACAATAAGCAGTTAAAGGAATAACATCTGTAGCAACGTCTAACATTAATCTTGCAGTTGAGTTAAATAAATCTCTTCTGAAATTTAATATTAAAGTAGGAAATATAAACATAATCCCTTTTTCTAAACTATTATTTCTTACAACATAAGCCAATCTTTCATCAAAAAAGGATGCTTCATCTATTATATATGTTCCAACAGTTGGATTATCTTCTATAACTTTCTCTAAACCAAAAGAATCTTTAATTCTTGCAATATTTTTCCCACAACGAACATAACCTGATCTAAAAGCTAAAGCATCTTCAGGATAATCCTGGAACCTATCAGCATCTACCTCTGAACGTATAAAAAAGACATTTCTTCTATCAATATCTTTATAACTAGTAGCTTTTTTTACAACATCACTCTTTCTTTGTGCAACATTCGCATCACGCCAAACTCTTGCAGCAAATTCAGTTTTACCAGAGCCCATGGGGCCAATTAATAAAACTCTTCTTCCAGGAAGAGTAAAATCAAAATGAGTAAAAGTATCTAAAACTTCCAAAGAAGGAAAGCCTAAACTTTTTAAGAAATCAGAAGTTTCTTCTTTATTTTTTTTAATATTCAGCATTTGAATTCGCTCCAGTTACAATAGCCACACCACAACTAGCTCCAAGTCTACTTGCTCCTGCATCAATCATAGCTAAAGCTTCTTCATAATTATGAATGCCACCACTAGCTTTAACACCTAATTCTTTACCTACACTTTTTCTCATTAATGCTACATCTTCAACTTTTGCACCCCATTTAGAAAAACCTGTAGAAGTTTTCACAAAATCAGCTCCAGCTTTTTTTGCTAGTGCACAAGCTTTGACTTTTTCTTCATCACTTAATAAACAAGTTTCAATAATTACTTTTAAAATTTTATCGCCACAAACTTCTTTTAAGTTTTGAATATCTTTTAAGACTAAATCATCTTTAGATTCTTTTAGCCAACCAATATTTATAACCATATCTATTTCGTCTGCACCATCTTCAATTGCTTTCTTTGCTTCAAAAGCTTTTGCTTCTGTGCTCATAGCACCTAAAGGAAAACCAACGACAGTACAAACTGCTACATCACTATTTTTTAATTTCTTTGCACATTCTTTTACACGGCAACTATTAACACAAACTGAAGCAAAATGATATTCTAGCGCTTCATTACATAATTTACTAATCTGTTCACTTGATGCATTCGCAGCAAGCAAAGTATGATCTATATAAGATGCTATATCCATAAAAATATATTAAGATTGAATCTTAATGTCCTCCATAAATTTACTTAAATTAAAACAAAAATATATCTTATTTTACTCCATTGTAATAGGTAAAGCAACTAATACAAAAATTTTATATTTAGATTTATTTTGGCTAACTTTTTTATATTAAAGAAGTAATTCTTGACTAAATAAGAATTATATAGATAATCTTTACTCATGTTACAAAAATTTGCAGATAATTTTATGTGGGTATTAATGGTTGTTTTACTTGTTAACATTTCACAACGAAAATTAAACCACTCAGAAAAAAAACGTTTTGCAACAATTTATATTGCTGCATTATTACTATTATATAACATTCTAGTTGTTATAGTATTATTAAGAGAACTCCCTATCTATTTAGGATATGTTGCTATTATAATTCCTGTTTTACTTGGATATATCTTTAGAGATCGTGTTTGGCCTTTTAGAATTCATTGTAAAAAATGTCACAAAAAGATGAAATTCGAAAGAATAATTGGCGGTGATGAAAATCTTTGTGAATCATGTTGGTATGAAGAACATCCTGAAGAAGCTGAAAAGAAACAAAAAGAAGAAGAAGAAAAGCAAAAGCAAATTGAAGAAGAAAATAAATTTGTTTGTCCTGATAATGTAGAAGATATAGATTGGGATGCTTGGGACCCTGAAGAAAGATGTGTTCTCACTTATGTTAAACAAGATGATAAAGTTCTATTAATTAATAAAAAACAAGGAATTGGTAAAGGTCTTATTAATGGTCCGGGAGGACATATTGAATTAGAAGAAACTGCTATTGAAGCAGCATACAGAGAATTTGAAGAAGAAACAGGCTATACTACAGAAAATCTCGAATATGTAGGTACATTAAATTTCCAATTTAAAGACGGTCTTTCTATGAGAGGATATGTATATATTGGTGAAAATGCTAAAGGGGAACTAAAAGACAATGAAGAAGCAACTCCTTTTTGGTGTCCAATAGATGAATTACCTTTAGATCAAATGTGGGAAGATGATAAATTGTGGCTACAAAGAGCTTTAAATGGCGAGAAATTTGTTGGAAACTTTATCTTTGATGATGAGAAAATGCTTTCCCATCAAATAACTTTTGAATAAAATTATAGAGGCTTAAAAAGCCTCTTTTTTTATATTAAATCTTGATATCTATTTTTTACTTCTTTATTATATAAAGTATGAGTTTAAGAACACCTATTAATTCAGTTCAAAAAGAACTAATTGTAAAAAAATCTAGATTTATATCTATAGCTACTAAAATTAACACATTAGAAGAACTAAAAATTTTAATAAATAACACACGAAAAGAACACCCAAATGCTAATCATGTAGTTCATGCAGCGGTAATAGGTAATCAAGGGACTATTTATAGTTATAGTGATGATAAAGAACCCAAAAACACTGCAGGAAGACCGGCTTTTGAAGTGTTAAAAGGAAGTAATTTAACAAATATTGCTGTATTAGTTATCAGATATTTTGGAGGAACTCTTTTAGGTACTGGAGGGCTTGTAAAAGCTTATGGAGATAGCACAAAACTTGCTCTAAGTGAAATTGAAAGTGAAGAATTAATTAAAAAAAGTAGTTTTATTCTTAAAACCTCATATGATCGTTACGAAAAACTAAAATTGATTTTAAATGATTATAATTGCACAATTACTGATGAAATATTTGAAACCTCTGTAACAATAAAAGGAATACTTGCCTTTGATAAAACAGACTCTTTAAAAAATGAAATTATTGATTTTTCTAATGCTAGAGATCAAATCGATTTCACTGAATTGGCTTTTTAACGTCTAGCAATTTTATTAAATTTTAAAAGATCTTCAATATCTTCTTCCTTTTCATCTTCCACAACAATAAGACTTTGATCTTCATCATTTGTATCTTTATCAACATTATTTGCCAATTTTATTGCAATTGATATAGCTTTTTCTACAGCTTTAGGCTCAATTTTATCTGCAGTATCTTTACTAGTATGAAAATAAGAATTTTTTATTCCATTAGAAAAATCAATAGCCATCAAAGTACATGAATCAACATTTGCTCTAGCTCCGCTAGCAGCATCAGTTGCACCACTTAAAAAAGGCAAGGGATGATTTTTAGCTTCAAAACCCATATCATTTGCTAATTTAACACATTTTTGAGCTAACTCTTTTGATAGAGGACTTAAACCATTTATATCACTATCAATAAACACAAGATCTTCTGCGTTATAAATACAATCAAAATTTAATTGCATAGGATTAATTAATAATGCTTGATGTTTATCAAACCAAAGGCTTGAACCTCTAACCCCAACCTCTTCAGCGTCAAAACTTGTAAAAATTAATCTAGTGTTTTTCAAACCCTTATTATTAGATTTTTTCCAATTAAAATATTTTGATAATTGTATTAAAATGTTTGAACTAATCAAATTATCTCCAGCACCTGGAGAACCTTTATCTGAATAATAATTTTTTATTTTAAAAACAATTGGAGAGGCTATTAATAATAAAACAATAAAAATAACAGTCGTAATTGTTGGAAATCCTAATGTAAATATCTTTTTTGTTAATAACTCAACTAATATATCAACAATATTTACAATAAAGGCAGCACCAAATAATATTAAAGGTAGTTCAACATTAAAAAAATGACCTCTTTCACCTCTATTATAATTTAGTAATTGAGCACTGTCATGATGTGCTGAAAAAATAATAGTTTGTTCAACTTCTTCTTCTGGTTCAATTACACCATGGATATTAATTGCATTGGTAGTCTTAACCCCTTTTTCAAATAAAGGTTTATAAATTATAAATTCTCTATAAACATAATAAGCAAAAAACATATTTAATAATAAAGGTAATAAAGAAAATCCAAATAATAAGAGAATTAATGAAACAACATAAACATATGGTAGAATTTTTAACCAAAGGCTAAAAGCTTTTCCTTTATGATTAAAACTTTGCTTTGAAGTAAAATCACAAAAGTCATCCAATCTTTCACTTATTTTTTCACCACAAGCTTTACAGGCTTCACTCCCTGTTATTCTTGGTCCAAATTCATTTATCAAAGTCTCTGTATCATTTATTGCATCTTCTGCTAATTTTTTTGCTTTTAAAGATTCTAAAGGAGATTTTCTATGTGTATATAAATCAGGTTTAACCAAATTTGATTCGTTAATCTGTTTCTTTGTACTAAATAATTTTGGCATTTTTAACAAATTATATTCTCCTATTATTTTACTATCATTTATTTCAAACTATGCTTATTTATAGAATAAATATTTATTAATAAAAAAACAATTAATCACTACTACATTTTTACATACAGTTTTTTTATTAATCATAAAGAAATAAGTTTAAAACTATCTTGACTAAATTTATAAGTCCCACTATATTATATTTCTGTTGACATCTTATTGTCAAAAAAATAGATGGAGAGATGGCCGAGTGGTCGAAGGCAGTAGTCTTGAAAACTACCGTGGGGCAACTCACCAAGGGTTCGAATCCCTTTCTCTCCGCTATCTAACATAATTTATTATATAATAGTTAGGGTTTGGAGAGGTGCGAGAGTGGCCGAATCGGGCTCCCTGCTAAGGAGTTGACCTGGTAACGGGTCCGGGGGTTCGAATCCCCCCTTCTCCGATTAAGGTTCTTGTTTGTAACAAGAACTTTTTTTTTTGCCTTAAAATTTAATTTCCAATAAGCTTTTTTTATAATATTATAAAACTATAGAACAATAAAAAGGGTAAACTAAATTAATGCAAAATGATATTGAATATATAAATAACTTAAAAAGAAGTAAAATATTCCAAAACATCACGGACAAAGATATAAGAAAATTATTACCGTGTTTAAAAGCATCCGTAAAAAAATTCAAAAAAAATCAAATCATTTTCCATCAAGGCGATTTTATAGAAAAAGTTGGAATTATATTATATGGAGAACTAAAGATAGAAAAAATAGATTTTTGGGGAAATAGTTCAATATTAAAAATTTTAACAAATTATGAAATGTTTGGTGAGATCTATGCTTTTGAAAAACAACCTCTTGAAGTTTCTATTATTTCTAATACTGATAGTGAAATACTTTTTATAAATTTCAACAAAATAATATCCCCATGTGAGAGTGCCTGTACCTTCCATACCCAACTAATAATCAATCTACTAAAAATATTTGCAAATAAAACTGCTGCAATGAATAAAAAAATTGAAATTCTATCAAAACGTTCAATTGAAGACAAATTACTAACTTATTTAAAATCGATCTCATTAAAAACAAAAAATAATGAATTCTCTATTCCTTACAATAGACAAGAGTTAGCTGATTTTCTAGGAGTAAACAGGAGTGCCTTAAGCAAAGAACTAATACGATTAGAAAAAGACGGTATTATTAAATATCATAAAAACAATTTTAAACTAATTTAATAATAGTTTTAAGTAATAAATAAATCCGAGATTTTCCTGCCCCTTGACATCTTTATAAAAAAAGAATAAAGTCGTCTATCGTAAATAAAGGAACTAAAAGAAATTATATTCCTTTCGTTTTTTTTAAAATGAGATCTTAGCTCAGCTGGATAGAGCATCAGTTTGCGGAACTGAGGGTCGGAGGTTCGAATCCTCTAGGTCTCGACAAATTTACTTTCAGTTATAGTACTGGAGAGGTGTCCGAGAGGTCGAAGGAGACGGACTCGAAATCCGTTGTAGCGCACAGCGTTACCGAGGGTTCGAATCCCTCTCTCTCCGATATTTTTATCTCTAATACACCAAAATAATAACTTAGACCTTTATGGAGAGATGTCCGAGTGGTCGAAGGTGTACGCTTGGAAGGCGTATGTGCCCGAAAGGCACCGAGGGTTCGAATCCCTCTCTCTCCGTTTTTCAGTCGGTAGATTCTATACTATGAAAAATTACCCAACCCCGTCAGGACCGGAAGGTAGCAGCGGTAAGTAATTTTTTCATGAGATATGGGTGATTTACCGGCTGTTTTTATTTTAATCTTATTTAATTTCATTAATTTTATGTTATAATTATTTTTATAGGAGAAATTTATGGCTTATGTAGTAACAGCAACAAGGAAAAGACCTCAATCTTTTGATAGTTTAGTCGGTCAAGAATTTGTTGTTTCAACAATCAAGAACTCAATAAAAGCAAATAGAATAGCTCATGCATATTTATTTTGTGGTCCTAGAGGTGTTGGTAAAACTTCTTCAGCTAGATTATTAGCAAAAGCCTTAAATTGTGAACATGGACCAACGCCTACCCCTTGTGGGACATGTGAGATGTGTACTGAAATTACCAAGGGAATTAGTAGTGATGTAATTGAAATTGATGGTGCAAGTAATAATAGCGTTGATGATATTAGAAATATAAAAGAAGAAGTACGATTTCATCCTCAGAAAGGAAGATATAAAATATATATTATTGATGAAGTACATATGTTATCAAAAAGTGCTTTTAATGCTTTATTAAAAACTATTGAAGAGCCACCAAGTTATACTATTTTTATTTTTGCGACAACAGAAACACAAAAAGTTCCTGCAACAATTAGAAGTCGTTGCCAACAATTCCATTTTCAATTAATCAATATTGAAACAATCAGTAAATGTTTAAAAGAAGCTGCTAATGATTTAAATATAACAGCAGATGAAGATGCTATATTTTGGATTGCAAAAGAAGCAACAGGCTCAATGCGTGATGCTTATACCCTATTTGATCAAGTTGTTTCCTTTAGCAATGATCATATTTCTCTTGATAAAATCAAAGATAAATTAGGATTAGTCGGACTTGAACAAATAAATTCAATTTTCTTAAATTTAATAAGCAATAATTTAAATTTAGTATTTTCTGAATTAAATACTATGTTAAAAGCTGGAGTTTCTGTTGAACAATGCATCAAAGATTTTGCTTCATATTTTAGAACAATACTTTTAATAAAACAAAATATATCAGATCCTAATATTTTAGGAGCACAAACAAAAGATATACCAACCTCAATTATTAATGCATATACAAATGATCAGATTGAAGCAGGCCTGGAACTATTTATTACTCTTTATAGAGATATTAAATACTCAATAAACCCTAGATTTGAATTAGAATTAGCAGTAAATAAATTAAGTAATCTACAACAATTAGCCTCCCCAACTGTTTTAATGAAGAAAATTAATGAGCTACAAAATGAGCTACAAAATGCTGATAATAGCACGATATCAGATTCTACACCTAAAAATTCATTCCAAATTGATCAATTAGATCAACAAAAGCAGGCTGAATTACAAAAACAAGCTGAACTACAAAAACAAGCTGAACTACAAAAGCAAGCTGAACTACAAAAGCAAGCTGAACTACAAAAGCAAGCTGAACTACAAAAGCAAGCTGAACTACAAAAGCAAGCTGAACTACAAAAGCAAGCTGAACTACAAAAGCAAGCCGAACTACAAAAGCAAGCCGAACTACAAAAACAAGCTGAGCTTCAAAAACAAGCCGAACTACAAAAACAAGCTGAGCTTCAAAAACAAGCTGAGCTTCAAAAACAAGCTGAGCTTCAAAAACAAGCTGAGCTTCAAAAACAAGCTGAACTACAGAAACAAGCTGAGCTACAGAAACAGGCTGAGATTAATAAACAAGAAACTACCTATATTAACGATTCAGGGATTCCCTCTCAAAAGGTTTCTGAAGAAAGACCAGCAACAGAGTATAATCAAGAAAACTTAAAAAATGGTATTTTTAATATGGAAAAATTACCTTTAATTATTGATTTAATGAAAAACAAATATTTAAACGTATCTACAGCTTGTCAAAAAATATCAAAGATCCAACAAAGCAGTAATATTTTAGTTTTATATACTCAAGTAAATTTTAGTTTAACTATTATGAAAGATAATGAAAGAATTATCAGAGCAGCTATAAAACGAATATGTAATTATGCAGGTCCAATTTCTTTTGAATTAGAACAAGTAAAACCTAAAACTCAAAACAAATATGTTACAGACCCCTTTGTAGAGGAAACTAGAAAAATGTTTAGAGGAAAAATCGAAGAAGTTGACTAATTTGGTATAAAAATTATATTTAATATAATATGAAGAAATTTAGGAGGAAGGCTTTTAGCCATTAAAAATATGAATCCATTTGACATAATGAAAAATATGAAAGATCTACAAAAAAATGTAGATGCTATGAAATCACAACTTGAAACTACATTTGCAACAGGAAATGCTGGAGCAGGAATGGTCGAAATCACAATTAACGGAAAGTATAACATCACAGATATAAAAATTGATAAAGCTATAGTTGATCCAGAAGATGTAGAAACTCTTCAAGTTCTAGTTGCTGCTGCTTTTAATAGTGCTTCAGAAAATTTGCAAAGAAAGTTACAAGAAGAAGGTACTAAAATGGCAGGCTCTTTAGGTGATCTTGGAAATCTTTTTGGACAAAATTAATGAGTGCTTTAGAAACATTAATAGAACATTTAAGTCGCTTACCTAGTATTGGTCCAAAAACAGCTTCTCGATTAGCTTATCACTTAATAAAAACAGATAATGGCTATAATAAACTCTTAGGTTCAGAAATAGCATCCATTCAAGAAAAAATATTTCCTTGTAGTGTCTGTGGAAGTTTTACTGAAACAGACCCCTGCCCTGTATGTTCTGATAGCAATAGAGATCATACCACTATTTGCGTTGTTGAACAGCCACAGGACGTTGTGACCCTATTAGCAAGCGATATTTATAATGGTATGTTCCATGTGTTAGGCGGAGCAATAAGCCCAATCGATGGAATAGGTGTAGATCAACTTAATTTTGCAAAATTTTTTCAAAGATTAAAAGAGGGCAATTTTAAAGAAGTCATTATTGCTACCAATCCAACAGAAGAAGGTGATACAACAGCTCTTTATATAAGACAAATGCTAAAAGATACAGATATTAATGTTACAAGATTAGCTAGTGGATTACCAATTGGTGGTGATTTAGAATATGCCGATAAAATCACTATTGCTAGATCTTTAAGAGGTCGCGTTAAATTTTAATAAAACAATAGTCTTAATTAAGACTATTGTTAATATATTCTAAGAAATTGTCATATTTTTTTTCGATTACATTTGTTCCATGATTGTAAAAATCTTTTAAAACATTAATATCTTGTTCTAGATGTGATATCGTATCAACTTCAGGTCTTATAACAAAAATTTTATTATCCTCTTCCTCTTTTTTGATTTCTGAGAGCTTATTATTATATCTTTCAGGCCTTTCTAACATTAATCTAACAACTTCAGGGTATTGTTTATATTTATATTCAATCATTTTCTTATTAAGCGATTTCAAAGGTTTTTTACAATATCCATCTTTTTGTGTTAATACTAAAACTATAGCTTTACTATTTTTTGCCTTTGCATAATCCAGCGGTATAGAATTTGATACGCTGCCATCAACATAAGGTGTATTATTTATCTCTACAATTGGCGCAGCAAAAGGCATACTACAGGATGCTTTACAACAAGTTATATCTCTTTTATCTGGATTTATTTTATGATACTCGGTTTCTCCTGTTTTGCAATTAGTAACAGTAATATCGACATCATGATTAAATTTTTTATAAGCAGAATAATCATAGGGGAATGTTACATCAGGAAATGTTTCAAACAATTTTTCCATATCTAAAATATTGGAAGATAAAATTTTCTTCTTATTTATATATCGATTTTCTTTTTTATCAATAATAATTGTTTTTTTTGATCGTCCAATTTGATGGGATGCATAATTCAAAGCATTTGCAGCTCCTGCAGAAACACCAATAATATTAGAAAAATAAATATCATTTTTCATAAAAAAATCAATTACTCCTGCAGTAAAAATCCCTCGGTTTGCTCCACCTTCTAATATTATAGTACCATCAATTAACATATTAAATTTTTCCTTAAAAAAACATGGACAAAACTGTCCATGTCATAATCTATTTTATATTTCTTTCTTTCTTTATTTTTTCATAAGCAGTTTGAATTTCTCTAAACTTTTGCGTCGCCATTTTTGAGAATTCTTCTGGCAACCCTTTGGATGCAATAGTATCAGGATGATATTCAATACTTAATTTTCTATAAGCTTTCTTAATTTCTGACTCTGTAGCATCTTTGCTTAAGCCTAAAACAGCGTAAGCAGTTTTATCAGAAAAACTTTCTGTAGAATACTTATTTTTCATGCCAGCATAATATGATGGAGAAAATCTAAAAATAGCTATAACTTGCTTTATAATATTTTCTTCTTCAATAGAAATATTTCCATCAGCTACTGCAACTTTAAATAAAGCCTCAATTGTTAATTGTAATATAGCTTGATCATGATTAAAGGCAGAATATAATTGGCGTGCAAATTGTTCTACTGTTCCACCATTAACTAAAGCAGCTTCAAAAACTCTTCTTGCTGCATCTCTTGATGCCATATCCAAGTTTAAATCATTATCTATAAAATTATTTACAGCAGCTCTTTCTTCTTTACTAACTGTAGAATCTGCTTGAGACATTCTTGCTAACAACGAAAAAACACCAACAAAGAAAAGCATATTTCTCTGTTCAACCCTATTCATACGTCTTTGACCAAATTCATAATATTTAGTACCAGTGTAAGAATTATTTGTATCGTAAGTATCAGCTTTATCAAATAAATTGCCAAAAGCAATTCCTGCAATTAATCCTAAAGGGCCACCTAAGGTAAAACCTAATAGACCTCCTATAAGTTTTCCATACCAAGCCATTATAATTTATCTACCAACATAGAACATTTTCCAGAAGGAATTGGAAGTGTTTTTTTCTTATCTTCATCTATTATTTCGATTGTGAAATAATACAATTTTTCACTCTCTAAACGAACTTCCCAACCTCTAGCATTTTTATTACTTAAAATAGTTATCATATTTCTCTTCAATGATAAATTTTCAATCCCCATTGCTTCACGACTAGTCATAGTCCAATCAACGGTTTTTCTTGGTAATGAAATATCCATACCAATAATATTTTCTATCATTAATGCGATTGTGATTAATCCATTCATAGGTAAAAATCTTTTTCTTGGGAAATCCGCAATTTCATCAGTCGTGCTTTTTCCTTCTTTATTTGGTAAATATCCTTCCCAAATATCATCAACTTTATCTGCATCTGGATGAAATGTATCTAAAATAAAATATAAATGCCTAATAGCACATTCACGAGCAAAAACAAACTCATTATATTTTATTAACCCTTTAACAACCATAAAAGTATTAATTGGAATAACACCACCACACCAACCATTTCCACTTTCACTGAAATTAGGTGAACTAACAGGAAGACCTGGGAATGGATTATCTGTCCCAAATTCATTAGAATCATGTAATTTCTCAATTAAGAAAGAGGCTCTTTCATCATTAGGGATTTCTGCTAATAAAGTCCAATAGGCTCCAATAAATTTTTCTCCAATTTTTTTACCTTTAATATTTAAATCATAATAAAATTGACTTTCTTCATCCCACATATGTGTATTTATTCTTGTTTTTAAACCAAAATACATTTTCTTATATTTAAAACTCAATTCTTTATCATTTAACACATCACCAATTGCAGACATATATAAAGCATTCATTGCTAATTGAGCATTAAAATCTATTGGATAATAACAATTGCTTCTTGGTATATTTCCACTGACACAAGCAGTCAAAGGGACTGAATATAAACCATTTTCAGCTTTAAAATTATTATCTAACCATTCAAAATATTTTTCTAATTTTGGAACAACTTCTTTTAATCTCTTTTTATTACCAATTTTATGATAAAAAGTAAATTCAACATAAGCAAACAAACAAGGAGCTAATCCTAAAGGATTATTAGGGATTTTTACAGGAGATCCATCTTCAATCGAATAATCACTTCTAATTGCACCATCTTCTTCTTGCTTTGAATAGAAATAATCTAACAAAGCAAATGGAGAATATTTTTGATTACTATAAATTAAAAATAATGCAGACATACAAGCTTCAAATTGATTAAATGTTTTTTGTTCAGGATATGCTAAATAATCACCAACAAAACCATTTTTGTCTGTGCCTTTATTCCATTGTTCATTTATCCATACCCATGTACGATTATACATGTCGACAAAATCTTGATCATAAAAATGTATTGCTGGAACTAATTCCTTAATCAATGTTTTCTCCTCAAATCTAATTTACTAACTAGAACCTAATAAAATACAATATAATAATAATCCATGCAATAGGCAAATTATACCGTACTCTATTATCATACACTATATTTTATAAATTCTTACAAAAAAAATTATTTTTTTTACATTTTTTTTAATAAATGACATTTAAGACTTTTGATTTTATATAAACTTGTATCTTTTCAACATTTTTTCCTACCATTTCTCCATCTATATGAATAGGCATATCTTTATTTTTTGCAATAATGCTAACCCATTTTTCCCTTGAAAATGAAAAATGAGAATCATCAATTTGTTTCCCAGATAAAAACTTTACTGCTGTTTTTAAAATAATTTTTTTCTCAATCGGTTTATTCGCATAAACAAAATCTAAAAAACCATCATCAATTATAGCTTTTGGTGTCATTAAAAAAGCACCGCCCATTCTTTTTCCATTACCTAAAGAAAGTTGTTGTGATTCAATGTCAAAGGTTCCTGATTCTTTTTCTATAGTCAAGTTCATTGGAGTTGGATAATGTCTTAACATTTTGATTAAGGCTAAAACATAACTCAAAGTACCAGAAACCTTTTTAAAACTACTAGCTATAAAATTAACAGAAGGTTCAAACCCTATCCCTAATCCATTAACAAAATGAGAACCTTTAGGATAAATTCCACCAATACAAAAACCTACATCAATAAGTTTTCCTTTCCTTTCTTTTATCTTTTTTACAATTTCTGATATATCTTTCTTATTTATTTTCAACATCCAAGCAAAATCATTTCCACGACCAATAGGAATAATAGAAAACAAAGGCCTTTTCTCTACAGGTAAAGAAAGCTCTTCTGCTTTTTTTAAAAGACCATCTGCAACTTCGTTAACTGTACCATCTCCACCAACAGCACAGATAAAAGAGTATTTTTCAACTGCCTGATAAGCTAAATTTCTACAATCCTCAATACCTTTGGATTTGACTAAATCTACATCTATTTTTTCGTTATTAAATGCTTCAAATATATTTTTTTCTAACTTACTTGCTTTTCCTTTATTTGCATTAGGGTTTAAAATTACTAAACCTCTTTCTTCCATTATTATACCTACTATTTATCATTAAGAAATTTTATCCATTGGCATTTTACACTATTGGTTTTTATCAAACAAGTTTATTTAATTATTTTTTATAATAATTTAATTTCCTATTGTTTCATTTTAATAAATACTATATTAATCTAATTCAAAGGTGTTACAATGTTTACAACAGAAAAAAGAGGTTTTTATAAAAAATTAATTCAATTATCTGTTCCAATAATGCTTCATCAATTGCTTTTAAATTCAGCATCATTTGTAGATACAATTATGATAGGACATTTAGGGGCAAAAAGTATTGCAGCAGTTGGAATTGCTAATCAAATGTTTTTTTTAATTAATTTAATTTATTTTGGTCTTGGAAGTGGCTCTAGTGTATTAATGTCACAATTTTGGGGTGCAAAAAAAACATTAAATTTTCAAAAAACAATAGTTCTTGCTATATTAACAAGTTCTGTTTTTGCTTTAATTTTTAGTATTTCATCTTTCTTTTTCCCTGAGAAAATAATGCAGTTTTTCACTCATGATGAAACTGTAATTACTTTAGGGGTACAATACTTAAAGATTGTTAGTATTAGTTATATTTTTTCTTCAATTGGGTTTATTTATGCTACTGCATTTAGAGCTACTCATAACACACAACTACCTTTATTTATTGCAACATTAGCCCTTACTATTAACACTATTGGGAATTATCTATTAATATTTGGTATTGGACCTTTCCCAGAATTAGGAGTACAAGGAGCCGCTATTTCTACCGCTTTTTGTAGATTCTTAGAAGTGTTTTTGTTAATAAGTTTTTCATATAAGAAAAAATATTCTGAAATAAGCCTAAATAATTTAAAAGTATTTAAATTAACAAAAGAGTTTATAAAAAATTTTTATAAAGCCTGTTCCCCTGTTATATTAAATGAATTAACTTGGGCACTTGGAATGGTTGCCTACAAATATGCCTTTTCTAAAATGGGAACAAATATTTTAGCCGCAGTACAAGTAACAGAATCCATTACAGGATTATTCTTTGTTGTTGCTATGGGCTTTAGTATGTCTGCATCAATTATGATAGGAAATAAAATTGGAGAAAAAAATTATCCTTTATCTCAAACCTATGCTATTAGATTTAATTATCTAAGCATATTAAGTGGTATTGGTGTTGGGTTAATACTATATTTTGTAGCACCAGTATTAACAAAGGCTTTTTCTCTAGGCGATGATGTTTCTATTTTAATTATAAAATCATTATCTGTTTATGCTTTTCTTTTACCATTAAAATTTCTAGTTACAGCAATTATAGTTGGAATTTTAAGAGGTGGTGGAAGTACAACTTTTGCTTTTTTAACCGAGGCCTTATGTATTTGGCTTATTGGCGTTCCAAGTGTTTTCATTGCAGTTTTTGTCTTTAAAGTTTCATTACCTGTAGTTTATCTTGTAATGAGTCTAGAAGAAATTAGTAAAGGTATAATAGGTCTTTTAAAAATAAAAAGAAAAACTTGGATTAAAGATTTTACATAATCTTAATAACTATAAAAATTAGTACACAATTTTCCATTTTTTTTATATTTTCTACTCATATTTTGATAATAAATTTGACCTTAATTATTTACTTCTCTATACTTCAAGTGATAAGGAGTTTTTTATGAGTACTGTTTTAATTAATGGCACAGTTTTAACTGGATATGCGCAGTTAAAAGATTGTGCAATTTTAATAGATGATAATGGAAATATTGGAGATATCTTTAATATGCAAAGATTCCCAGAAAAAAAATTTCCAGCAAATACAATAATAATAGATGTTCAAAATAGTTATATAATACCGGGTTTAATCGATACACATATTCATGGAATTGGAGGATATGGAACAGAAGATAATTCTCCAGATTCAATTCTAGGAATGAGTGAAAGATTAGCGGACTTTGGAGTTTCTAGATTTATGCCTACAATCTATACTGATTCTGAAGAAAATATGATGAATGGAATAAAAGCTATTATTAGTGCAATGGGAAAGGAAAAAGGAGCCGTAATTCAAGGTGTAAATCTAGAAGGTCCTTTTATTTCCGAAAAAAGAATTGGAGCTCAAAATCCAAAAGGTCGAAAAGATGTTGATTTAAAACTTTTCCATAAATTCTTAGAAGTTGGTCAAGGTCATATAATTTGTATGACCGTTGCTCCTGAATTAAAGCAAATGAGAGCTCTTGCTCTTGAAGCAAGAAAGCATAATGTTGTGCTATTAGCAGGACATACTGATGCTACTTATGAAAATATTATGGAAGGGATTCAATGTGGCATTTTACACTCAACACACTTTTTCAATGCTATGAGTAGATTACATCACAGAAACCCTGGAACTGTTGGTGCTATTATGATTCAAAGTAACATGAATGCAGAAATCATTTGTGACGGAGTTCATGTTCATCCAGAATTGGTAAAACTACTACTTAGAGAAAAACCTCTAGATAATATTGTAATGGTTACTGATGCTTTAAAACCAACAAAACAACGAACAGGCAAAATGACTGCTAATGGTGTTGAAGCAATGCTCAACGAAGAAGGCGCTTTTGTTAGTAAAAAGGATCCTTCCCTATTCTTAGGAAGTGCTTTAACAATGCTACAAGGCTTAAGAAACATGACGGATTGGGGAATTCCATTAACCGATTCAGTCCAAATGGCTTCAACAAATCCAGCAAGAATATATTCAATGAAAAAAGTTGGATCTATTATTCCAGAATATAGAGCTGATTTAACAATATTAGATGATAAATTACAGTTGAAAGCTTTGTTTATTGGGGGTAAACTAATAAGAGATAGATTTGCATAAAGGAAACTAAGAATGAAAGAATATAACACTTTAGAACCAAAAGCAATTTTCTCTTATTTTAAAGACATCTCAAACATTCCCAGAGAATCTGGGAATGAAGAAGGTGTTCGACAATATTTATTAGAGTTTGCAAAAAAAAATAATTTCAAATCAACAGTTGATAACATTGGAAATGTAATAATTTATGTACCAGCAACAAAAGGGTATGAAAACAAAAGCACAGTAGCATTACAAGGCCATATGGATATGGTTTGTGTAAAAACGCTTGAATCAAATCATGATTTTACAAAAGATCCAATTGAACTTGTTGTAGATGGAGATTTTTTAAAAGCCAAGGACACTACTTTAGGTGGTGATAATGGTATTGCACTTGCAATGGCATTAGATATTTTTACAGATAAAGATGTTCAGCATGGTCCATTAGAAGGTGTTTTTACTATTAGTGAAGAGACAGGTCTAACTGGAGCTTTTAACATTGAACCTGAAAATATAAAAAGCAGAAAACTAATTAACTTAGATAGTGAAGAAGAAGGAATCATTTTTATTGGCTGTGCTGGAGGAATTGAAACTCAGGCAAAGTTAACAACTTCACAATCAATATTAGAGAACTCAACAAAATCTTATAAATTAACAATCAAAGATCTTCTTGGTGGACACAGTGGCGGGGAAATCCATGAACAAAGAGCAAATGCAATTAAATTAATTGCAAGAACTTTAATTGATTTACCTTCTCTAAGAATTTCAAGTATTAACGGTGGAAATAAAAGAAATGTAATCCCATCCTCTTGTACTTGTGCTTTTTCAATTGCGCCAGAGGATGAAAATCTTCTTGATAAATCAATTGAAAAGCTTCATCAAATTTATAAAGATGAATATTCAATTCAAGAACCAAAAATTACAATATTATTAGAACCAGAAACGGCAGAAAAAGCCTTTTCTAATGAAGATAGCACAAATTTCATTAGATCTCTATTCTTAGCACCTCATGGAGTTGCTGCAATGAGTATGGAATTAAAAGGAATTGTTGAAACTTCATCAAACTTAGCGATTGTAAAATCTGATGAAAATAGTTTAGAAGCTATCAGTTCTCATAGATCTTCAATAATGAGTAGCAGAGATCATGTAGCTAATCAATGTCTCCAAGCATTTAAAACTTGCAATGCTGAAGTGAAACTAGTTGGAGCATATCCTTCATGGAAACCAGATTTATCTTCAAAGTTAGCAGCTTTTTGTGCAAAAGCTTATGAAGATTATGCTGGCACAAAACCTATTCTAACTGCGATTCATGCAGGTTTAGAATGTGGAATTATAAATTCAAGGATTCCAGGAATGGATTCAGTTTCTTTTGGTCCAAATATGAATGATGTTCATTCCGTAAAAGAGCGTCTTTCAATTTCTTCAACTAAAAGAACTAGTGAATTTTTAAAACATTTATTATCAATTATTGAATAATCATAAAAGGTTAATTAATCATTTTTTTAATTAACCTTTTTATCTTTTTGAGGAAATCATGTCTAATATAATCCCAACTATTGGAATAATTGGAGAAATTACATTACCCTCTCCAACTTCTGCTTTTCAAAATTTTAAACGTCAAGGCTGTGTTGATACCTATATAAATGCGTTTAATAATTTAGATGTAAACATAATTATTATCCCATATATAAAAGAAAACAAAAAACTAAATATAGAAAATTATATTTCTAAAATTGATGGGCTCCTTTTAACAGGAGGTCTTGATGTTGATCCTAGTTTATATAATGAGAAAAGAATAAAAGAATGCAAGCAAAGTGACAAAGCCTTTGATTTAGCTACGATTGCCTTAATTAAAGAAGCAATTAAACAACACAAATCCATTTTAGGAATTTGTAGAGGTTGCCAATTACTAAATGTAGCTTTGGAAGGATCATTATTCCAAGATCAAAAATTTGATGAAAGAGAAAATAAAGATTTAAATCATTTTGACTTAACCCATATTGATACACCTAGTCATCAAATAATTATTAATAAAGAATCTAAACTATTTAATATATTTAAATCACAAATATTAGATGTTAATAGCTTACACCATCAAAGCGTAAATCAAGTCGGAAAAGATTTAGAACTATGCGCATTAAGTACAGATGGATGCGTTGAAGCAATAGAGCATAGTGATAAAAACTATTTCTGTCTTGGAGTTCAATGGCATCCAGAAACTTTGATTTCAAAAACAGATTCCATGTTTCCGCTTTTTAAAGAATTTGTAAATTCTGCCATTAATTAAAAAAAGGCCCTAGTTTTTTACTAAGGCCATTCTTTTATATCTTTATTCTTTTTAATTTTCTTCAAGAATTTGTTTTGCCATTAAGGCAGCTAAATCAAATGCTTTTTTCTTATCTTCGTCACTTGGAGCGCCTTGATATTCAACTTCTCCAAGGAAATCAAGTTTCATTGAATCTACAAAAGGTAAGAACTGTTTCAAAGCACCACCAGACCAACCATATGATCCAAATCTTGCAATTTTTCTGCCTGTAATATGTGAACGATCCATTTGATCTAAAACAGTATACATTGGTGGGAACATTTTATATTCATATGTTGGCATTCCAATAATAATACCTTCACTTCTCCAGGCTTTTTCTAAAATAAAAGATTCATGTGTTTGTGGTGCTTGGAAAACATGTGCTTGAACACCTTCAACACTTTCAATACCTTTTAAGATACTATCCAATAAAGCTTGAGTATTTCCATACATACTGGACCAAACAACTGTTATTTCTTTTTCTCTTTTTCCTTTTGCATAATTTGCTAAACGTTCATAAGTTGAAATTGCTTTCTCAACATTTTTTCTCCAAATTACACCATGTGAAGGACAAATTGTTTTAACTTCAATTGTTTCTAATTTCTTAATTGCTCTTAAACAAAAAGCGGAAAAAGAACTTATTATATTAGCAAAATATCTCTCTGTTTCTGGCATTAACAAATCCCATTCTTCTTGTGTTAATTGATCATCAAAACTGTTTTTATAAATACCATAAGAACCGAAAGCATCACAAGAAAAAAGAATTTTTTCTTCAATTAAATACGTCATCATAGTTTCAGGCCAGTGAACATTTGGAGTCATAAAGAACTGTAAAGTTCTTCCTCCAATATCTAAGGTTTCCCCATCTTCAACGGCTCTGACATTATCAGACAAACCATAAAAAGCTGCCAATAACGGTACTGCTTTTTTTGAACATAATATTTGTACATTAGGATTCTTTTTTACGATATCTACAAGAGCTCCTGTATGATCTGGTTCCATATGATTAACTACTAAATAATCTATATTATTTTCTTTTATATCTAATGAATCCAATTCAGCATTAACTTCTTCTTCAGCACCATCCCAATCTTTTACATAATCAATTAGAACAGTTTTATCACTTCCTTTAACAAGGTAAGAATTAATCATTACTCCATTAGGAATAGGCCAAATTCCTTCAAATAACTGTTTACAACATACTGTTGATGGTAAACGATAAACATTTTCAACAATTTTATCTGGGTTCATATAATTTACTCCTAAAATATTATTCTATAAAGAAATATATTTTTCTTACACAATTATAGACATAGAGAATTATTTAAACAAGTCAGATTTTTTATTTTCTTATTTTTTTTATTAATTTACGCTAAAGAAACATTATATGTTTTACTAATTTGTTTTAATTTTTGCTCTAATTCTTTATAGTTAGGACAAAGAATTCCAAGTTCGATATAAAAAAATGGACCATGATTTTTTTCTTTTACATGAGCTAACTCATGTAGCATTACATATTCAACACAGTCTCTTGGTAACATAATTAATCTAAAAGAAAAATTTAAATTATTCCTTGAAGAACAAGAGCCCCATCTTGTATTTGATTTTTGAACTTTTATTGTATTGATTTTATTCTCAAATCTTTGCATCACTAAGTTTTCTTTAAATGTTTTTTTAACAATATAAAGTGTTTCTTTTTTATAATAATCAAAAATAGCGTTCTTTATTTTTTCTTTATTTATTTCATCAATATATATTATTAATTCTTTAGTTTTCTCATCTCTATATATAAAAATATTTTTTTTTGAATTGTTTAATTCAATAATTTTAAGGGAATACAATTCTCCTAAAAAAAGGAATTTATCACCATCTAAAAAGGTATGCCTTTTTGTTCTTAAATCTTCTTCCAATCTAACTAAATTTTTATTAATCCAAGTTTCATTTTTTTTGACAAATTCAGATATTTTTCTATTAGAAAGTGTGCTCGGAGCACTCACTACAATATCTTGAGATCTTTTTATCGAAATTGTAATTCTTTTATATTTTTTAGATTTTATTATTTTATAATCAATTTTATTTGCATCCAACATAGACGATATTTTTTTTTCTCTTTATAATATTTTTATGAACAATTTTAACTCAATAAATTTGAATTTATACCAACCAATTATTTATAATAAAGAAAGATCTATTCAAACACAAGATATAGAAAACATATACGATTTTTTAATCAAAAAATTAGATAAAAATGGAATAGCATCTGAAGCTTGTATTAAAATACAATACAGCAGTAATGATAGTATCGAATTTAACGCCGAAGAATTTGGTTTTGCAGAATCGCCTTCTCAAGCAGTTATAGATGCCGTAAAAGAAGCTAAAGAAATACCTTTAGAAAACCATGATATGGAGATAAAACCTGGTAATTATAAATTTATTCAATTACCTTTTCTTCCAACTAAAGAAAATCTTTTTGCTACCTTATTACAAATCGCTTGTTCTATCACAAAAAAAAACAATGGATTCTTTTATTTAAGATTGCTTAAAGAAAATTCCATTGTTATATTGGCACAAATAATAATTGAATTAGAAAAATAGTGGTATTAAGAAAGGGACTAGTATTGTCATGCATAAACCATGATACATTGAAGGGATTATAGTCGATGGGCCGAAATGTGTTGTTATAATAGGAAGAGTAACATCCATAGTTGTTGCACCTCCAACACATACGGCAGGATAATAGAACCTTCTACCAAGTTTTGATAATATGGGAATTAAAAAGAAAGAAAAACTTTCCCTGAATATGTTACTTAAAAAGGAAATTGAACCTAAAATAGGATATCCTAAATCAGAAATCATTATTCCAGACAAACTATACCAACCAAAGCCAGAAGACAACCCTAAAGCTTCTTTTAAAGTAAAACCTGAAATTAAAGATAAACTAGCTGCTCCAAGGTATGTTCCTACTACCGTCCAAACAGGCAATAATAAAAGAACAGGAGAACTAAAGATTTCTTTAATTTTTATATTAGCTTTTACTATTCCTACCCCTGAAAAGAATAATAAACAATACAATAAATATGAAATAATTGAAGACTCAAACCAGTTAAAAAGAGGTGTAAATAATCTTAAAATTATCCCAAAAAAAACAATACAAATTAAAACTAAAGGTTCTTTAATTATATTAATAACTTTTTTAAATCTATGTCTCTTTAATTGTATTTTGGATTCGTCTTTTAACTCTTGTTTATAAAGAGAATTTACATCACTATTTGTTATAATGATATTGTTGTTTTTTATGTAGCCCTTTTCATCTACAATTTTATGCTTTTTAAAATCTATCAAATATGAAGCTATAGTAGAAACCAAGATTGTCCCCCCAATCGAAAAGACTGTTACAAGCAAAGCTTTAGCGCCAATGGTATCTAATTTTGATAAAATCCCTTCAATAGATCCAGTATTCACTCCCATAAAAAATAATAAAAGATATAATGTAATACTTAAAAAAAAGTCAGAAAATTTAAGTATTTTTTTTGATATTTTCTTACCTACAAACACACCCAAAATTAATGATGAAATTAATTTTGCTAAATATACAACAGTTTCCATAAAGGCAACATAATCCAAATATAAACATAAATCAATCACAATTTGTGAGGTTTTACATAATAAAAATAAATTTAGGCTTTACGCTTTAAGGATTGAAGGGTATATTTTTATTCATGAACATTGAGAAAAAAAGCGATACTGTACATTTAATTAAGTTTAAAGATAATAGTGAATTATTATTAATTGGGACTGCACATATTTCAAAAGACAGCGTCAATGAAGTTAAGCAACAAATAGAAGAATATGAACCTGATAGAATTTGTATTGAACTAGATAAAACAAGATATTCTAATAAAAAAGACAATCAAACTTGGTCAGATAAAACATTAATAAAAGTTTTAAAAGAAGGTAAAGGGTTTTTATTATTAGCTAATATGGCTTTAGCCTCTTTTCAAAAAAGAATGGGAAATAATACAGGAATATCTCCTGGAGAAGAAATTCTTAATGCTGCTAAATTAGCTGAAGAAAAAAATATCCCCTTTTCCTTTTGTGATAGAGAGATTCAAACAACCTTTAAAAGAGCTTGGAAAAAATCAAATTTTTGGAATAAAATGAAATTATTAGCAACTCTAATCTCTGCTGCATTTAGCAAAGAAAGCATTTCAGAAGAGGAAATTGCTGAATTAAAAAAAGCAGATGTATTAGAAACCATGCTAAAAGAAATGTCTAAAGAACTTCCTACAATAAAAGAAGTCCTTATCGATGAAAGAGATCAATTCTTAGCAAAAAGCATGTATAAAGCTAAGGGTGTAAAAAAGCTTGGGGTTATAGGAGCTGGACATACAAAAGGAATTTTAAAACAACTTGAAGCTCTAGATAACGGTGAAATTGATACAGACACTTCAAAAATATCTGAAGTTCCCCCATCTAGTAAATTTACTAAAGCATTAAAATATATTATACCAGCTTTAATAATAGGAATTATAGCATATGGATTTATTCATTCAGGTTGGACTCGAGGAGTAAAACTTTTTGGATATTGGGTTATGGTAAATGCTATCTTTACAGCCATTGGAGGTATTGTAGCTCTTGCCCATCCTATTAATATAATTATTAGTATGTTTGCTGCCCCTTTTACAAGCTTAAATCCAACTATTGGGGTTGGAATTGTTTCAGGACTTTTAGAATATAAGTTTAGAAAACCAAGTGTAAAAGATTTTACAAACATGAGTGACGATGCTCTTACCTTGAAAGGCTGGTACAAAAATAAAGCCTTACACGGTTTATACGTTTTCTTTGTTTGTTCAATAGGTTCAGCAATTGGAACCTTTATTGGATTCCCTGTTTTACTAAATATATTAGCTTAATTTTATAAAAAATATATATTAAACAATCTCATTAATGAGATTGTTTTTTTATATCAAATTTACTACATCTAGAATATTAAAGCATTTTAAACTTTTAATTTTTTTTGATTCAAACGTATTTGGAGCGATTACTTCTTCAAAGCCCATTTCAATTGCGGCTTTAACTCTTTTTTCATTATAATTAACAGGTCTAACTTCACCCGCCAAACTTAATTCTCCAAAAGCAATACAACTTTCTTCAAACATCTTACCCTTTAAAGAGGAGGCTAAGGCTGCTGCTAATGCTAATTCAATTGAGACCTCTTTTAATTTTATACCACCACCAACATTTACATAAATATCATAATTTCCAAAACACAAATTTGTGTGTCTTTCTAAGATTGCAGCAACTCGTGTTACACGTGAAACATCTATACGATCACTATATATTCTAGAATATCCACCTTTTGTTGGAATTGTTAATGCTTGAATTTCTACTATAAAAGTTCTTGATCCTTCAACAACTGCGGTAAAAGCAATACCAGGGGGCAAATGTCCTTTTGCTCTTTTATTTAGAAAAAGTCCAGACGGATTTTTTATCACTTGAAGACCTTTTTCATCCATCTTAAAAATACCTAACTCATCCACCGATCCAAATCGATTTTTTACAGCTCTAATAATTCTAACACCATTTGTACTTTGATCAAAATACAACACAGTATCAACTAAATGCTCAACAATTTTTGGGCCAGCAATTAAACCATCTTTTGTTACATGTCCTATAAAAAATACAGAAGCATCGATTTGTTTTGCTTTCCCAACCAATTCCATTGCACAACTTCTCATTTGTGCTGAAGAACCAGCTATTGAATTAATTTGTGATGAAGTTAATGTTTGTAAGGAATCAATAACCATGATTTGAGGCTTTAACTCATCTATAATACTTAAAAGATTTTCAATCTTTGTATTATTATAAATATATACTTTACTAGAATCTAAACCGAGTCTAATTGCCCTTTGCTTTATCTGGGAAGCAGATTCTTCGCCACTAACATATAGCACTTTATATTGTGAAGAACAGTTCGCTACAGTCTGTAGCATTAAAGTAGATTTACCAATACCAGGTTCACCACCTAAAAGGATAGCTGAGCCTTTCATTAGACCTCCACCTAAAACTCTATCAAACTCATCAAAGCCTGTTTTAAGTCTCATTTCACTTGATATTTCTACATCTTTTAATACCATCAATTCATTAGTAGTTGAGATATTAACACGTTTTCCCTTTAGCGTTTCTTCTTCAATAATTTGTTCTTCAAAAGAATTCCAACTACCACAAGATGTACAACGTCCCATCCATTTTGATTCTACTTTACCGCATTCTTTACAAATATATTTAACTTTATTTTTCTTCATTTTAATTCCTGTTTTATCTTAATTATTATAACATAGATCCTAATAAATAAAAAAAGCATCTACAAAAATCTAGAAATTATTCTATATCTTTTTGAGATGCTTAAAATTATTATTTATTAGAAGTTCTAAAATTCAATTAATTCAACATTAAATATTAAATATGCATTAGGTGGAATTACACCAGGATAACCTTGTGCACCATAACCTAATTCTGGAGGAATAATTAAAGTTCGTTCTTCACCTTTTGTCATGGTTTGTAGAGCTTCATTCCAACCTTCAATGACTGTTCCAATTCTAAACTGAGCAGGAACCCCTCTTGCTCTAGAAGAATCAAAAACTTTTCCATCTAATAGTTTTCCTTCATAATGAACAGTTACTGTTGTTCCCATTTTAGGACTTTCTTTTTTATCGCCTTCTTTTTTTACTACATACATTAGACCAGATTCGGTTTCTTCTGCAGTAGGGTAGGCCTTTTTTATTGCTTTTAAAACACCAGCTCTTTCTTTTTTAATCTTTTCTAATCTTACCTTGTCTGCATTTTGAATTAATTCTTCAAACTTTTCACGTGAAACAATAAAGCCTTCAGCGGCATCACCTACTCTTTCAATAGTGACTTTATTAATCTTATCACCTTGAGCTATTGAATTTACGACATCTAGACCTTCTACAACTTTTCCAAAGACTGTATGTTTATCATCTAACCAAGGGGTTTCAACATGAGTAATAAAAAATTGGGAACCGTTTGTTCCAGGTCCAGCATTAGCCATAGATAAAACACCTGGACCACTATGACGTAAAGAACTATCAAATTCATCAGGGAATTTATAACCAGGGCCACCTGTTCCTGTTCCTAAAGGACAACCTCCTTGAATCATGAAGTTATCTATTACTCTATGGAAATTTAATCCATCATAAAATGGAGATCCTTCATCTTCTCTATTTAGAACACCTTCTGCTAATCCAACGAAATTCATAACAGTCATTGGTGTTTTTTCAAATTCTAAGTTTAAGGTTATATCACCTTTTTCTGTATTAATAATGGCGTATAATCCATCACTTAAATTTTTACTCATAAAATTTATTCTCCTTATATTTATTTCATAATATGGTTTATTCTTTTAACAACCTATGAAATATATCATTTAATTCATCTTCAGTATTATAAGATAACATAATTTTACCTTTTTTTATATTACCTTTAATTTCTACTTTATTACCTAAGTCTTGCATTAATTTATCTTGAAGTTCAAGAATTTTATCGTCTTTATTCTTTTTTTCTTTTTCTTCTATCTTTTTGCTTCTTTTTCCTGCGTTATAATCTCTTGCTAAATTTTCAGCAGCTCTTACAGATAGTGATTCATTTTTTATTTTATTTAATAGAACTATTCTATCTGCAGGATTTTTTAAAGACAATAAAGCTCGTGCATGCCCTGATGAGTATTCCTCATTTATAATATCTTCTTGCATGTCATTTGGTAATTGTAATAACCTCATGCTATTACTTATTGCTGATCTACTTTTACCAATTTTTAGAGCTAAGTCCTCTTGTTTTAAGCCTGTTTCATTTATTAATGCTAAATAAGCATTAGCTTCTTCAATAGGATTTAAATCTTCTCTTTGAATATTTTCTATCAACGCGATTTCTAATCTATTTAAATTAGTTATTTTTTTTACGATTACAGGAATTGTTTTTAAATCAGCTATTTTTGCAGCTCTATACCTTCTTTCTCCTGCAACAATAGCATAATTACCACCCTCGATTTCTTCGACTATAATTGGTTGTAAAACACCTTGTTCTTTTATTGATATTGATAACTCTTTTATAGATTCTGAATTAAAATTCTTTCTTGGCTGATTTTTATTAGTTTTTATGGCATCAATTGGTATTTCTAATATATTAGTTTGTGGATTATCATCATTTGAGATTTTATTTGAAAATAGTCCATCTAAAGAATAGCCTTCAATTAATGAGCCCATTCCTTTTCCTAACCCTTTTTTTCTATTATTCGACACGAGATACAACCTCCTGAGCTAATTTTCGATATGCTTTTGCACCTAAACAACTATTATCATATGCAAAAATTGGTAACCCATATGATGGCGCTTCCGACAATCTAACATTTCTAGGTATCATTGTCTTAAAAACAAGATCATTGAAATAATTAGTAACATCTTCAACAACTTCATTTGCTAATTTAGTTCTCTTACTGTACATAGTAAATAATATACCAAGAATCTCTAAGTTTTTATTTAATTCTCTTTTTATACTAATAACAGTACGCATCAATGAATTTAATCCTTCCATTGCTAAATACTCACATTGCATAGGAATAATAACAAAATCCGTCCACACTAAAGCATTAACAGTAACAATACCTAAAGAAGGGGGACAATCTCCTATTATAAAATCATATTGATTATTCAAATCTTTTAATGCATTTTTTACATAAAAGTTCCTATTATCTTCATTAACTAATTCTATATTTAATCCTGCTATATCAACACTAGCAGGTATGATATCCAAATTTTTAACTAATGTTTTTTGACAAGCCTTAGTTGCAGAAATTTGATTAGTTACAACCTCATAAGTTCCAGGTGCTTCAATATCAGCAGAAAGAGAACTTGATAGATTACCTTGAGAATCAAAATCAATTAATAAAACTTTTTTCCCACTTAAAGCTAAGGCAGCACCTAAATTAACAACACTTGTTGTTTTACCAACGCCACCTTTTTGATTTAAAAAAATTATTTTTATAGCATTCATATATTAAATATAAGGCAAATATCTTAAATTGTCAGTAATAAAAGTTAAATTAGAGTCAAACCATTTTTATTTTGTAGACGATTAAAACTTTTTTTTGTATACTTAACTCACAAAAGAAATAATAAAATAGGAGTTTAACATGGAAGAAAAAGTAATAGCTGCCATTAATGATATTCGCCCTTCTCTACAAAACGATGGTGGAGATATAGAATTTATCAAATTAGAAGGGAAAACAGTATTTGTAAGTCTTCAAGGAGCTTGTGCTGGTTGTCCAATGTCTCAAATGACACTAAAAGGTGGCGTTGAAAGATATTTAAGAGATAAAGTTGATTCAGAAATCGTTGTAGAAAATGTTTAACGTGAAACATTAATATAGTTAAAAATACATTACATCTTATTTGTAATGTATTTTTTTTAATTTTTTATATACAAATTTAAAAAGTAGAGTTAGAATAGTGACGTCTTCTGTTATTTATTTACCCATTTTTTGTTGTTTATTAACACAAATTATGGGTATCTTTTTTTAAAAAAAGCAAATTCATCAGTTTTTCTTCTTTTTTAATATATTTTTACCATTTTCCCTGCTTTATTTAATCATTTAATTTATTATTATAAAAGGAATTAAGAGAATTATTTCCTCTACTGTGTTTCTTTAAAAAGAAACAAAATTGTTTGGTAAAATTTCTTTTTTATGTCACTTATAGTATAAAAAAATCACCTA
Organism: Sphaerochaetaceae bacterium; assembly: GCA_963678415.1. Classification (GTDB taxonomy): domain Bacteria; phylum Spirochaetota; class Spirochaetia; order Sphaerochaetales; family Sphaerochaetaceae; genus Pleomorphochaeta. The sequence continues at coordinate 1,910,410 of OY782833.1, forward strand.
TTGTATAGAATAGGTGATTTTATTTGGTAACTTTATTACCTTTATATTTATGTGCTTTTTATTTTCTTATCTGATAACGATTTATTCCTCAGAAGTAATAATAGCTTCTTCAGTCAATTCATCATCTTCCTCTTCTTCATCAAAATATGAAGTAGTTGCCAAGGCTACAATACTATCTTCTTTACTTTTCATCGTTACAACACATACACCACTTGCATTTCTTCCTTGCGTAGAAATATCTTTAACATGCATTCGTATGGTTTGTCCTAATAAAGTAACACAAACAATATCATTTTCTTCATTAACAGAAACAGCATTTACAATAGAACTACCTTTATCTGTTAATCTAAAGATTTTTTGACCTTGAGTACCTCTGTGATGATTCATAAATTGATCATAAGCAACTTGTTTTCCTTTTCCTTTATCAGTTACCATTAATACACATTTAGTGCTGTCAACTTTTAATAAACCAGCAACATTGTCATCGCCTCTTAATTTAATACCTCTAACACCATGAGTTGCTCTACCCATAGCTCTAACATCAGTAGCATTCATTCTTAAGGCTAAACCGTTTTTAGTTACAAGCATAACATCATCTTCATCTTGTACAAATTCACAATGCAACAAAGCATCACCTTCATCTAAAATAATAGCTATAACACCTTTTGATTTTGCATTTCTGAATAAATCCAATCGACATCTTTTTACTACACCAAACTTAGTAGCTACCATTAAGTATTTATCTTCATCGAATTCTTTAAAATTGAAAATAGTTGTTATTTTTTCTTCTGAATTAAGTTGTAACAATGTTTTGATGCTAGTACCTTTAGCTGCTTTTGAAGCTTCTGGGATCTCAAAGACTTTTGTATAATAAGCCTTTCCTGCATCAGTTACATACATTACATATTCATGAGTAGAAGCAACAAACATATGTTCTACAAAATCTTCATCTTGAAGTTTTGTTGTTTTTGAACCTTTGCCAGCTCTTCCTTGTGCTTTATATTCTTCTAAAGGAATACGTTTTGCAAAACCTTTATTACTAATTAAAACTACAACATCTTCTTCTTTAATAAAATCTTCTAAATTACTTTGTCCGATTTCTTCTGGATGAATCTTTGTTAATCTCTTATCCTTTGCACCAACTCTGCTTGCTAAATCTTTTATCTCTTGAGAAATAACATTAAGTATTTTTTCTTTACTAGACAATAATTCTTGGTAATATGCAATTTTTGTCTCTAAATCAGCTAATTCATCTAAAATTTTACTAGCTTCAAGTTGTGATAATCGGCCTAACTTCATATCAATAATTGCTTGAGCTTGAACTTCATCTAAATTAAAGCTTTCCATTAATCTATCACAAGCAATAGTATTGTTTGGACTATTTTTAATAATACTAATTACTTCATCAATATTATCTAAACCAATCTTTAAACCTTTTAATATATGAGCTCTTTCTTGTGCTTTTTTCAAATCATATTTAGTTCGTCTTGTTACAACATCTTCTCTATGACGTATATAATAAACTAACATTTGTTTTAAGTTTAATAATTGAGGTCTTCCATTTACTAAAGCTAAGTTATTAACATTAAAATTTGATTGTAGTGGTGTTTTTGCAAACAATAAGTTTAATACTACTATTGCAGGAGCACCAGATTTTAATTCAACTACTATTCTAATTCCGTTTCTATCAGATTCATCTTTTACTAATGCTATTCCTGGAATTATATTATCTTTTCTTAAAGCATCAATTTTTTTTACTAATTCAGCTTTATTAACTTGATATGGAATCTCAGTAAATACAATTTGATCATGTCCTTTATCTGGGATTTCTATTTCATAAGAAGCTCTAACTACAATTTTTCCTTTACCTGTTGTAAAAGCATCTCTAATTCCACTTAATCCGCAAATATTAGCTGCTGTAGGAAAATCAGGGCCCTTAATATAATTTTGCATTAATTCATCAATAGTTATATCAGGATCTTGTATTACAGCCTCTAAAGCAGCACAAATTTCACTAATGTTATGGGGAGCCATATTTGTAGCCATACCAACAGCAATACCACTTGTCCCGTTTGCTAATAAAAATGGAAAAGCTGCAGGAAGGACTGTAGGTTCAGTCATTGAATCATCATAGTTAGGACCAAAATCAACAGTTTCCTTATTGATATCGGTTAACATTTCTTCCCCGATTTTACTCATTTTTGATTCAGTATATCTCATTGCAGCTGGTGGATCTCCATCGATAGATCCAAAGTTACCTTGTGGAGCTACAACTGGATATCTTAAGGAGAAATCTTGAGCTAATCTTACAAGAGCATCATAAACAGAAGCATCACCATGTGGGTGATATTTACCTAGTACATCACCAACAATTCTTGCACATTTTTTATAACTTCCAGAAGATTTTAATCCCATATCAAACATATCATATAAAATACGTCTATGAACGGGTTTTAATCCATCTCTTACATCTGGTAAAGCTCTTGAAACTATAACAGACATTGCATAATTTAGATAAGAAGATTTCATTTCTTTTGAAACTTCAACATCTATAATTCTTTCATTCTTTTCTATTATTTGATCATCATCCATAAAGATTCCCTTCTATACATCCAAATTAGAAACATATTCTGCGTTTGCATCAATAAACTCACGTCTTGGAGCAACATCTTCTCCCATTAACATTGAGAAAACTCTATCTGCTTCTTCTGCGTCTTCCAACTTAATTCTACTTATCATTCTTGTTTCAGGATTCATAGTTGTTTCCCAAAGTTGATCAGGATTCATTTCACCCAAACCTTTATATCTTTGAATAGCAACACCTTTAGAAGAATCTGTAATATTATTCTCATCAAGAATTTTTACTCTAGCTTCTTCATCATAAGCATAAAAGACTTTTTTATTAATAGTAATTTTATATAGAGGAGGCATTGCAAAATATACATAGCCAGCTTCTATTAATGGTTTCATATATCTATAGAAGAAAGTTAATAATAAAGTTCTAATGTGAGAACCATCAACATCAGCATCAGCCATAATTATTACTTTATGATAACGTACTTTTTCAATATCAAAAGTTCCACTATCTTGTTCATCTTCATCTTCATTTACTACATTATTATATCTTGTTATTCCTGCACCAAGAGTTTGAATAATAGGTTGTAATTTATCATTTCCAATTACTTTATATTCTTGCGCTTTTTCAACGTTGAGCATTTTACCCCAAAGAGGCAAAATAGCTTGGAAAGATCTATCTCTCCCTTGCTTAGCAGAACCACCTGCACTATCACCCTCAACAATATATACTTCACATTTTGCTGGATCTTTTTCTGAACAGACAGCTAATTTACCAGGAAGGCCACCACCATCACTTTTTTTTCTAATTTGTTCTCTTGCTTTTCTTGCAGCAATTCTTCCTTGAGCAGCACCAATTATTTTAGTTAATATAACTTCTGCAATATTAGGGAATTCATCAAAATAATTTCCTAATTTTTCATAAACTAATGATTGAACCAATCCAGAAACGGCAGAGTTTCCAAGTTTCATCTTAGTTTGTCCTTCAAATTGAGGCTCAGGCATTTTTACTGAAACAATAGCAGTTAACCCTTCAGCAATATCAGATGAATCAATTTTATCACTAAACTTTTTAAGTAATTTAGTATTTTTCTGTAATTGATTATTAATAGTTCTTGATAAACCACTCTTAAAACCAGATAGGTGAGTACCACCTTCTCTTGTATTAATATTGTTTACAAAAGTAAGAATTTTTTGATCATATTTATCATTATATTGAAGAGCTACTTCAACTCTAATGTTGTCTTTTTCACCTTCAAAATCAATTGGAGTTTCATGAATAACTTTTTTAAATTCATTTAAATATGAAACAAAATGAGAGATACCACCTTCAGCATGGAAAGTTTCATGTTTTACATTTTCTTTATCTCTATTATCAGTAACTGAAATTGCAATACCTTTATTTAAAAAAGCTAGTTCTCTAAATCTATTAGCTAAAACTTCATAAGAGAATTTGTTTTCTTCCATAATAGTAAAGTCAGGAGTAAATTTTATGATAGTACCTGTTTTCTCAGTTTGTCCTACTCTTTCAACTTCCATTTGTGGAATACCTTTTTCATATACTTGTTTATAGATTTCTCTATCTCTAAAAACATTTACTTCAAGGTAATCAGATAAGGCATTTACACAAGAAACACCAACACCATGGAGTCCCCCAGAAACCTTATAAGAGTTTTTATCAAATTTACCACCAGCATGAAGCTGAGTTAATACAACCTCAAGAGAACTTTTCTTTTCTGTAGGATGTAAATCAACTGGTATACCTCTACCATTATCCTCAACAATACAAACTTCACGTTCATTTTCATCAATATCTAATGTAACAATAATTTCAGAACAGTAACCAGCCATTGCTTCGTCAATACTGTTATCGACGACTTCATATACTAAATGATGGAGCCCTTCTATTCCTGTAGAACCAATATACATACCGGGTCTTTTTCTAACGGCTTCTAAGCCTTTTAGAACTTGAATATTACCTGCACCATAATCATTGTTTTTAACAGTATCTGAAGTCTCAATAAAATCTTCTGTTTCTGTTACAGATTCTTCTTTTTTAATATCTTCTATCATGATAATTCCTTATTTGTGCGAAGAAAATTAATATAAAAATAGAAAACTCCTATTTAATAATATTGCACATATTTTAGGTTTTTTCTTTAACTATTAAAATAATTAATAGAAGAAGATTTTATTATAAAAATAAAATACCTTTAATCTATTTTATTATAACAAAATCAAGATTAAGTTACAAGTAATTTTATTTTTTAAATCACAACTAAATTCTTTTATAAAAAATAAATATACTACTTTTTTGTAACTTTTTTTCTTTACTTTTTATATTAATTATTAGACTAATCGAACCAAGTTTTTTTTCAAATAAAGCTTGCAACCATTATTAAGAAAGAGTAATATAATTTTATGAATTATACACAAGAATACTATTCTGATTTATGGGATAAAATTTTAGATAAATTAAAACAAGTTAATAAATCTGCCGAAAATAGTAAAATGCAATTTGTTTACGCCGAAGATAATAAATTGTATATAGATGCTGTATCAGAGTTTCGTAAAGGTTATTATACTAACCAATATTCAAAATTATTAAATGAATACATTTTAGAATTTACTGAAGAATCATTGGAAATAATATTTTTTGTGAATGATAATAAAAGTGAAAAAACAGAAACTTCTAAAACAAAACAAGCAGAAAAAAAAATTAACAAAACTATAAACCAAATTAGCGATACTAAGAAATCTTCCTTTTCAAATTTAGTGAATAATAAAAAAGATAGTTACCAAGAAAAAAAATTATTAGAAAGAAAAAAAGATAGCAATTTAAACGAAAGATATACTTTTGATTCCTTTATAATGGGAGATAATACAAGCCTTGCTTACAATGTTTCTTTAGCTATAGCAAAAGAACCTGGTATTGCTTATAACCCTTGTTTAATATATGGAGGTGTTGGTCTTGGAAAAACTCACCTTTTACAATCTATTGGTAATTATATTATTAATAATAATAATCGTTTAAAAGTTATTTATGTTACTGCAGAAAAATTTACTAATGAATTTATTAATTCTTTAGGAAACAATAATCAGATTAATAATTTTAAAAATAAGTATAGAAAAGTTGATGTTTTATTAATTGATGACGTACACTTTTTACAAAAAAAACAAGGGATACAAGAAGAATTATTTCATACTTTTAATGATTTATACGAAACAAGAAGACAAATGGTTTTCACTTGTGATAGACCAATTAACGAATTAAAATCTATGACAGATAGATTGAAAAGTAGATTCTCTAGAGGTATAAATGTAGATTTAAGACCTCCTGAATATGAAACAAAAGTCAAAATTTTAAGAGTAAAAAATAATGAAAAAGGTAACATTTTAAATGAGGAAATTATTGATTATTTATGCCAAAATATTAATACAAATGTTAGAGATTTAGAAGCTGCTTTTACTAAGCTTTCAGCATTTAATGAATTTACAAATGTTAAGCTAACTTTAGATAAAACAAAAGAGTTAATAGCACCTACTTTACCTTTTGAAAATCCTAATTTGAAAAACCTTTCAGTAGATAAAATAATAAGAGCAACAGCTGAATATTTTGACTTAACGTCTTTTGAAATTAAAGGAAAAAAGAGAAATAAAAAAATAGTTTCAGCCAGACAAATAGCTATATTTTTATCAAGAGATTTAACAAGTCTTTCTACTACAGAAATAGGATATGATTTTAGTAAAGATCATACAACAATTATGCATGCTATAGAAAAAGTTGAAAAAGCAAAAGCAACAAATATTGAATTAAGTAAGAGTTTAGAATCAATAAAAAATTCACTTCTTTCCTTAGAATAAAAACAAACAAAATAATTTATATTTTATAAATGTCTCTTTATAGTTAGTAATTTTTATTACTAATTTTTTTATAATAAGAGGCATTTTTTTTAATGCATTTTTAAATATTTCTTCCTTATATATTATATACATTTTTAAAATTCTACTTTCTTTACTTTCTTCTATATGTGTATAAGTTGTGGATAAATTGTTGATAAGTTGTGCAAAACCTGTTAATAAATTGTGGATTACAAAATTCATACTGTGCATATCTTGTTAATAAGTTGTGAAAAAGATGTGGAAAGGCTGTGCAAAAACTGTTAATATAATGTTTATAAAATGTTAATAACTTTTTATGAAAATAAAAGCTTGTGAATTACTTGTTAATAACTTTTTTTTTATTCACAACTTTTCCACAAGCTATATAGAGAATAAGTTTTGCTAGGGAAAGAAATTAAGAAAGTTTTACACATTTCCACAAGCCTTATTACTATTATTATTATAAAAATATATATATAATAATTAACAATAGGAGATTTAAATTATGAAATTTATGTGCGATAAAGATTCCTTTTCTAAAAAGATTTTTAGTGCTAACGATTTTAAAAACACAAAGAGTTCAATATCGATAACAACAAATGTTTATTTACAAACTAGTCAAGATCAATTAATTATTAAAACAACTGATAATAATATGGGATATATTTCTTATCTTCCTGTAATAACAATTGAAGAAGGTGAAACAACTGTATCTTGTACGAAACTTGGAGATATATTAAAAGCATTTTCTAATATTGAAAATATAATTTTAGAAACCAATAATGATAATTTAAATATATATCCAAAAGATTCAACAAAGCATTTTAATTTTGAATTAAAAACTATTGATGCTAATGAATTTCCAAAGATGGAATCTCCTGATAATAAAGACTTTTTTAAAATTAGTTCTCTTTCATTTTTAGAAATGATAAAACATACACAATTTGCTGCATCTAAAGATGAATCTAGACATTATCTATGTGGTCAATTTTTTCAAAAAATAGATGGTGGTATTGCTATGGTTGCAACTGATGGAAAACGTCTATCTTATATCAAAGAAAGATGTGATGATTCTGTTCCTAATTTTCCTTCAGTTACTATACCTACAAAGTTTATTTCTGTAGCTTCAAAAATTATTGAAGAATCTGGAGAAATTGAAATTGCTTTAGAAAAAAATTTAATAGCAATTAGATTAGCTGATGAAACATTTTTCTATTCATCTTTAATTGAGGTAGGTTTTCCTGTATACAACAGAATCATTCCTCAAAATCAACAATTTAAATGTATTTTAAATCTTCAAGATACTATAGATGCAATTAATAGAGTTAAATTATTTGTATTGGATAAAAGCAATAGAATTTTCTTAAATATTAAATCTAATAAATTAATTTTAACTAGTGATATTACAGACCAAGGACAAGCTTTAGAAGAAATTGATTGTGAATATAATGGTGAAGAAATAACAATTGCTGTTAACTATAACTTTTTCTTAGATCCTTTAAAAAATATGGATGTTGATTATTTTTCAATTAATTTTGATGGGCCTAATAAAACTTTAAAATTACTTCCAGAATCTAATGAAAAAAGTTACTTACATATTGTTATGCCTATACAACCAAAATAATGAAAATAATAGATATACAAGGCTCTAATTTTAGAAATTTAGATTTAAGTGAAAAATTAGATTTAAATACAAAGCAAATTCTTTTAATTGGCTCTAATGGTCAAGGAAAAACAAATTTATTAGAAGCTTTGTATTTTATTTGTTATGGTAACTCTTTTAGAACTTCAAACATAAAAGAGTTACTTAATTATTCATCTAAAAAATTAAATTTAAAAGCTCATTTTTTAACTAATACTAATGAAAAAAGAGAAATTCAAATTTCTATTAATAATAAAAAAAGAGAAATAAAATTAGATGGAAAAATAATACATGATAGAAAACAGTTAATTTATAACATTCCTTGTATTGTTTTTTCTCATGATGATATTGCTTTTATTACTGGAAGTCCTGAGTCAAGAAGAAAGTATTTTAATCAAACTATGAGTATGTATGATCCTATTTTTTTTGATGATTTAAGATATTATAATAAACTATTAAAACAAAGAAATGCTTTACTTAAAAATAATAATACAAAATTATTAGATGTATATGATTTTAATTTAGCAAAATATGGATATATAATTAAAGAAAATAGATTAAAAGCAGTTAAAGAAATGAATGAGTTATTTCCTAAATTATATGAATCTGTTTCAGATCTAGAAGATGTAAATTTAGAATATAAAAGTTCATGGCTTGATTGTGAAACTGAAGATGATATTATAAAAAGTTTAAATCAAAATAGAGATAAAGACATAAAATATGCAGTTACTAATATTGGAATACATAGGGATAAATTTACTGTAAAAACAAAAAATGGAGATTTATCTGCTATAGGTTCTACAGGACAACAGCGGTTAGCTTCTTTAGTTTTAAGAGCTACTCAATGTAAATATTATAAATTAAAAACACAAAAAGAACCTATAATTTTAGTCGATGATGTATTACTAGAATTAGATCATGAAAAAAGAAATAAATTCTTATCTATGTTTAGTGAATATAGCCAAGCATTTTTTACTTTTTTACCTGATGAAAAATATTTTAACGAAATTGATTTACAACAAAGTATTGTATATAATGTTAATCAAGGAGTCTTTAAAATAGATGGATGAAAGATTATGTAAAGATAATGATACAATTTCATGTAAAAAACTGATTGACTTTTATTTAGATAATGTTTTAAAAAAAAGAAAACCATTAAATTTTGAAATATATGAAAAATGGGATATAATAGTACAAAATAAACTTAAAGAACATTTACAGATAAAAGAAATAAAAGATGATGTTTTAATTTTAGCAGCAGATCATCCAGCTTGGTTGCAAAAAGCTAACATGAGTAAAAACAATATTTTGAAAAACATAAAAAAACAAATACCTCTAACTAATATAAAAACAATACATATTATTTGTAGGTAAGCACTTGACTGATATTGTTATGCTCTGTATACTTTGCAACTCGTAGGGTTTATGCCCAAATAAATTGATAAATATACGCGTAAGCGATAAATTGGAGATAATCATGAGTTATAAAGGAAAAAGAACTTATCAACCTAGTAAGGTAAAAAGAAACAGAAAGTTTGGATTCCGTGCACGCATGGCTACAGCAGGTGGTAGAAAAGTGTTAGCACGTAGAAGAGCTAAAGGTAGACATAAATTGTCTGTTTGTGATGAGAAAAAGCCTTTCTAAATTAGAAATATTAAAAAAAAAGTCAGAAATAGATAACGCTTTTAAAATTGGTAAATCCACTTCTAGACGTGGAATAAGATTAATAGTAGCACCTAATGATTTAAATCGTAATAGAATAATTGTGATACCTATTAAACATTATGGGAATGCTGTCCAAAGGAATACAATTCGTAGAAGAATTAAAGAAATTTGGAGAAAAGAAAAAGAAAAATTTGTTTCTGGCAATGATTTTATTTTTTTGGTATATCCAGGAAAGGTTTTTGAAAGCAAAAAACTTGAGAAAACTATTCTCGAACTTTGTGAAGAACAGGGAATTTATTTAGCTTAAATAAATTCCTTATTTCCATTTCCTGTATAGAACCTAATATGTTATCTACAGGAGTAGACATGGACAAAAGAACTGTATTGGCAATGTTTCTAACAATAGTAGTTGTAACATTGGGGATGTTTATTCAGACAACATTTTTTACCCCAGACGTTGTTACACCAACAGAAACAGTTGCTCAAGAAGAAAATTTAAATAATAATACAACTCAAAGTGTTATTTCAAATAGCACATCTACAAGTGATAATAGTTCAACATTATCAACAAGTAATTATACATATGTTAATGAAAAAGATGCTTGGAACTCTGGTAAACCAGGTTCATTTATAGCTGTTGATGATAATTCAAAAGATCAATCATTTAATTATAATAATGGAGTATTAGATATTACCTTTGATACAAAAGGTGCATCTGTTTCTTCAATTAAAACTTTAAATCACTTAGATGAAAATGGTGAACCAGTTGAATTATTATTTAAAGGTAATTCTGATAAAAATGCATTCTTAATGTATGCTGGTGGAGACATAGAAAATCCTATTGATACAAACTTTAATTATTCTATAGATGGAAATACTGTTACCTTTACTAAAACTTTTGCTTTATTAGATGATAATTCAAATCCAAGTGATACCTTCAATGTTATAAAAACTTACACTTTTGCAGAAAATGAATATTTATTTGAAGTAAATATTACTATTGAAAATAGTGTAAATAAAGCAATTCCTTTAAATTTTGAAAATAATGCATATACTTTAGCATTTGAACCTCAAATTGGACCTTCTTTTGAAACTATAAGTAATAACAACTATTCTTATAGAAGATTCTATGTAAAATACGATGGAGAATCAAAGAAGAAAACTCTTAGAGTAGATGGTTCTGAGAAAATTGAAGATTATGTAACATGGTCTGCTTTAGCCGGAAAATATTTTACTATGATTGCAATTCCTGATGCAACAAAATATGATATTACACTAACTCAAGAAACAAATAATGATGGTCTAGCTCAAGCTAATGGTATGTATTACACAAGACCAGTAATAAAGAGCGCTTATAATACTGATACATTTAGATTCTATTGTGGTCCAGAATTACCAGAGAATCTATCAATATATAATCATTCAGATGATAACGCATTTGGCTTATCAGGTTTAAATCTTGAAGAAGCAGTAGATGCATCATCATGGCTTGGATGGTTAGAAAATATTCTAAAATGGGCATTAGCCATGTTAAATAAAATAATACCTAACTATGGTGTTGATATTATTTTATTAACAATTATTTTAAAAATTATTATTAATCCATTAACCAAGAAAAGTATGCAAAGCTCAGCAAAAATGAGTGCTCTTGGTCCTCAGATGGAGGAAATGAAGAAAAAATATGAAAATAATCCAGATAAACTAAATAAAGAAATGTCTGAATTGTATAGAAAGGAAGGTGTAAATCCAATAAGTGGTTGTTTGCCTATGTTGATACAATTCCCAATTCTTATAGCTTTCTATGGATTGTTAAATAAGCATTTTGAATTAAGAGGTGCTATGTTTATTCCTGGTTGGATTACTGACTTATCTCAACCGGAAACAATATTTACATTACCTCTTTCTTTACCATTCTTAGGAAATCAAATTCACTTATTACCAATTTTATATACAGTAAGTATGATTTTCTCAATGAAAATTACTCAATCAGCACAAAGTGCAGCAGCTGGACAAAGTGCATCAATGATGAAAGTAATGACCTATGGTATGCCAATAATGTTCTTCTTTGTTTTATATAATGCACCTTCTGGGCTATTATTATATTGGTCAGTAATGAACTCGATTAGTATATTACAACAGTTATGGAATAATAATAAAGCTAAGAAAAATAGCAGTACAAAAAAAAGTATTGCCTTTTCAAAAAAAGCTAAAAGTAAGAAATAATTGAGCAGGAGACTTAAGTGTCTTATCTGCGACGGAGAAATATATGACTCGAGAATTTGAAGGACGTAGCGAACAAGAAGCTATAGCCAAAGCTGTTGAAGAGCTTCAAATAGAAAGGGAAGATTTTGATGTGGAAATTCTTCCTCCAAAAAGAAAAGGTTTTTTTAAGAAAAACGTTAGAATAAAGATTTATTATAATGATGGAAATGAAGAAAAAACTGATTTAAGTGATGCTCCAATAAACAGTGATTTTGAACAAAAAGTAGTTGATTTTGTAACTACCTTAATAACTAAAATGGGGTATGAAGCGAAAGTTAGTGTTAATTTTAGACAAGAAAGAAAATTAGGACTAAATATTGAAAGTGATAATTCTTCAATTATCATTGGACGTAAAGGAAAAAATTTAGATTCTATTCAATTATTAACTAATGTTTTTGTTGGCCGTTTAGACCAGGATCAAAAAGTAATTATTGATAGTGAAAATTATAGATTACGTCATGAAGAAAGAATTATTAGAATGGCTTATAAATCTGCTGAACAAGTAAAGAAAACAGGTAGAAGCAGATTACTAGAACCAATGAATCCTTTTGAAAGAAGATTAATTCATACAGCTTTAAATGATTTCGATGGTATTGAAACAAAAAGTGAAGGTGATAGTTTATATAAGCAAATTAGAATTATTCCTATAAAATAATTGTTGAAAAAAAACAAATTGAAAAGAACTAATATTTTTATTAGTTCTTTTTTTTATTGACAGCAGATAAGAGCATGTAATAAATTTATAATGTGTTTTGTGTTTTAGTGTTTAATAAAAGTTTTTATTAGGAGACTTTTTATGAAAAAAAAGAAAGTATTTTTGCTTTTTGTTGTTGTTATATTTGTTTCTAAGTTATTAGTTTTTGCTGAAACAAATACCCTCCAAGGAGAAAATGAAAATATAAGAATTATTGTTTTAGGTGAAGTTAAAAAGCAAAATTATGTTGCTAGTTTATATTATGATGATGAAAAATTAGAGAATGATTTAAATATTTTGACTAATGATAACGAAAGATTTGATATTTCAAAAGCAGGTAGAACTCGTGAATTTCGCATAATAATTGAAGGAAATCAAGAAATTGATAGCTTTTTAGAATTAAAGATTAATGGTCAGAAATTTATTGGAATGTCAGGAACTGAAACAGAAAATATAGATACTAATCTCTATGTAAATGCCTTTTCTCCAGAAATATCGGATTTAAATATACCTAATTATAATTATCAATTTACAAAAGTAATAAATATACCTAAAGGGAATCATAGTTTTGATGAGAATACTATTGAAACTAATTTTATTTTAGCTTGGAAAGGTAATGAAAGCTTACCTTCAGGTTTGTATTCATCTGATATTGATATTGAATATTCAGTTATAAAATAAAAATGCTACTTCAATTGAAGTAGCACTATGAATTAATTAATAGTTAAGTTTAATAATTTTTTCCCAACTAACATCTTTATTACCAAAATGTCCATAATTAACATTTGCTTTGTAAATTGGTTTTAAAAGATCTAGAGTTTTTATAATTCCTTTTGGAGTTAAATCAAAATTATTTCTTACAATTTCTTCTAATTCTTTATAATGATATTTGCTTGTATTAAAAGTATTAACAAATACTGAAATTGGTGAAGAAACACCGATAGCATAAGCTAATTCGACTTCACATTTATCACAAAGTTTATTTGCTACTAAATTTTTAGCAATAAATCTTGCCATATATGCAGCTGATCTATCAACTTTTGATGGGTCCTTACCGGAAAAAGCTCCACCACCATGTCTTCCCATACCACCGTATGTATCAACAATAATTTTTCTTCCAGTTAAGCCTGTATCACCATTTGGACCACCAATTACAAATCTTCCTGTAGGATTAATATAATATTTTGTATCTTTATCTAATAAATTAGTTGGTTCTAATGTTGGTTTTATTACTTCATTAATTAGAAAAGTTTCTAATTCATTTCTACTTATATTTTCTGAATGTTGATGACTCATAACAACTGCAGTAATTCTTATTGGTTTGTTATCTTTATCATATTCAACTGATACTTGGCTTTTTGCATCTGGGCGTAAAAAATCTACTACTTTGTTTTTACGAAGCTCAGCAGCCTTTTTTAATAATTTATGAGAATAAACAGCAGAAAGAGGTAGATATTCATCTGTTTCATTACAAGCATAACCAAACATCATACCTTGGTCCCCTGCTCCTTGTTCGTTAAATAAACTAGTTTCAGCTGTAACACCAAGAGAAATATCAGGGCTTTGTGAGTGAATTAAATTAGTTATTTTTACTGTATCATAACTGAATCCACTATTTTTATCTGTGTAACCAATATCTTTTATTACATCTCTGATTATTGAATCAATGTCTATGTTTGCTTTTGTTGTAATTTCTCCAGCAACTATAACAGTATCTGTTGTTGCCAAAGTTTCACAAGCTACTCTTGAAAGAGAATCTTGTGCTAAGCAGGCATCAAGAATTGCATCACTTATTTGGTCGCAAACTTTATCTGGATGTCCTTCACTTACACTTTCTGAAGTAAAAATGTGGTTATTTAAATTAGAAATCATAAAATGACCTTCCTTATTATTATTTATCTAACTGGGGAAGGGGAAATAAAATTAAATAAAAAAATTATTTATTCCCTCTTTAGCAGTTTTTCGTCCGCAAGCTGGGAGCTATCAAATCGACGTTAAAATAAGAATATGGATAAAAGTGATTTTGGTAAAGGGACAAAACATACAATTTGGGTAAAAAATATAATTTTATTAAAAATTTTATGCTATAATAATTTTAAATTAAAGGGAGTTGCTATGTGTTCTTATATTATTAATGGTGGAAAACCAGTATTTGGCGAGATAAAAATTAGTGGTAATAAAAATGCAGCATTACCTTTATTAGCGGCAACTCTGTTAACTGATGAAGAAATTGTCTTAAAAAATGTTCCTGATATAAAAGATGTTCAAGTAATGTGTAATTTATTAGAAGATATAGGAACTACAATTATAAAAGAAAATAATAATACTTTAAGAATAAAAAGTGGTTCTCGTAAAGGAATCTTTAATAAAAATGAAATAGGATTAGTTAGAGGTTCTATTTTGTTTATGGGCCCTCTTATAGCTACTCAAAATAAAGTTGAAATACCACCTCCTGGTGGAGATGTAATAGGACTTAGAAGGATTGATACTCATTTTAAAGGATTTTCATACATAGGGTGTGAAAGTAAAATATCTGAGAGCGGGAATTTAATTGTTGAATGTAAAAAAATAAAAAGTAATCATATATTTTTAGATGAAGCTTCTGTTACAGCTACTGAGAATATTTTAATGGCATGTGCTTTAAATCCTAATGAAAGTATAATAGAAAATGCTGCATGTGAACCTCATATACAAGATTTATGTAATTTATTAATTAAAATGGGTTGTAATATAGAAGGGATTGGTTCAAATTTACTTAGAATAAAAGGTTCTAAAAAATTAAAAGGGTGCGAATTTGAGATAGGTTGTGACTATATGGAAGTTGGCTCTATGATAGGACTTGCTGCAGCTACTAAAGGAGAATTATTATTAAAAAATGTAGAAAATAGAATTTTTAATAGTATTTCATTAGGTTTTAATAAAATAGGAATAAATTTTATTCATAGTGGAAAAAATGAAATAATCATTCCAAATAAACAATCTAGATTAATACAAAAAAGTTTAAGTAGTCTAACTAATAAGATAGATGATGCTCCTTGGCCTGGTTTTCCAGCGGATTTATTGTCTATAATAAGTGTTTGTGCAACACAAATGAATGGCTCAATTTTAGTTCATGAAAAGATGTTCGAATCAAGAATGTATTTTATTGATTGGTTAATTCGAATGGGTGCTGATATTATTTTATGCGATCCTCATAGAGCTATAGTTAATGGTCCCACTAAATTAAAACCAGCAATAGTAACAAGTCCTGATGTTAGAGCTGGAATGGCTTTAGTTATTGCTGCGGCTTGTAGTGAAGGAAAAAGTGAAATTCAAAACATCTATCAAATCGAAAGAGGTTACGAAAATTTAGAAAGTAAGTTAGGTAGTATCGGAATTGATATTACGAAAGCCTAATTTTCGTAAAAAGTAGTAAAAATTGTTTGCTTTATAAAAGTTATCCACAAGTTTTCCACAACAAGAACATATGTTAAGTTAATATTGTGCTTAACACTTTTTTAACACTTTATAGTGTAAAATAAAAGATTATAAAAAATACTTAATTCTTTATAATGTAATAAATTAAGTGTAGTCTATAACTATTATAGTTAAATAGATAATTATAGAATTACAATAAATGTTATATAAGAATTATTATATATATATACATATAATATAATTAACTTTTCCACAAAATTTTAATAAAAAAAGAGTCTAAGTGTGTAAAAAAAATTATTTCCCTAAAAAATGTTTTTTTAGGGTGTATGCTGTGGTATTTATTCTACTAATATATAATTGTAAACACTTGTAACTATTTATCCTATAATAATTTATATAATATAATAATTTTTAATTATATAAAAATTATTTAGTAAAAAATAAATTAATAAATTAACTTAAAATAACAAAGAAAAATATTATAAAACATTTAAATTATTAAAAAAAAATATTAATATTTTTAATATTTTTTGCTAATTACTTATTATATAAGAAATTAAAAAAACAAATAAAATTGCTTTATATTATTGACTTTTTTATTATACAAGGCTAACATAATTAATGTACTAAAGTTAGTTGTATCTAACGGAGGAGATTTTGTATGCCATTATCAATGTTAGGCTTGGGTGAATCTAAAAAGGTTGTGTCAATTAGTGCTTCATCCGAATTAAAAGATCGCTTATTATCTATGGGGTTCGTTCCTGGAAATTCTGTTAAAATTATTAATATGAATAATATGGGCTTAGTTTTAGAAGTCAAAGGAACAAGATTAGCGTTAAATAAAGGGTTAGCACACTTAATCCAAGTTGCTTAATAAATTTAATTACATTTTTTATGAGAGGTATTATGTATGACTTTATGTGATCTAAAGCCAGGACAGAAGGGTAAAGTATTGTCTTTTGGAACTGAAGGCGTGTTGCGTCATAGACTATTAGATATGGGTATTACAACAGGAATTGAAGTTCAACTAATTAAAGTTGCTCCTCTTGGAGATCCTTTAGAAATTCGTTTAAGAGGATACAATTTAAGCTTGCGTAAATCTGAAGCAAGTGCAATTGAAATCAAATTTATTGAATAGAATAAATATAAATATATAAGAAAAGAATAATAAAAAAAGGATTAATCATGAGTAAATATACTTTAGCTTTAGCTGGTAACCCTAATTGTGGTAAAACAACTCTTTTTAATATTTTAACAGGATCTAAACAACACGTAGGAAACTGGCCTGGTGTTACTGTTGATAAAAAAGAAGGTGTTTGGAAGAAACATACAGAATATAGTATTCTAGATTTGCCAGGTACTTATTCTTTATCTCCTTATAGTGCAGAAGAAAAAATTGCACGAGACTATATCGTAGATGAAAAGCCAGATTGTGTTATTGATATCGTTGAATCTCCAAATTTAGAAAGAAATTTATACTTAACTTTACAAATCTTAGAAACAGGCGTACCAACTGTTATTGCACTAAATATGAGCGATGAATTAGAACAACGAGGGGAATCAATTGATTCTTCTTTTTTAGAGAAAGAATTTGGTGTTAAAGTTGTAAAAATATCTGCAAGAATTAATAAAGGTGTTTCAGAATTATATGAAGCTGTGCAAGAAACTATCGAGAAAAAAATTACACCAAAAAAACTACCATTGTTTGATAAAATAAAAGATTTAGATGACGAAGGTATTGCAAATGCAAGATATGAAAAAATTACATCTGTTGTAAAAAAATCTTATAAAAAGAATATAAAAAAAGAAACTGAAGAAACAAGAAGTAGTAAATTAGATAGAGTATTAACAAGTAGACTTTTTGGTTTACCAATTTTTGCTGTTATAATGTATTTATTGTTCCAAATTAGTTTAGGTGAAAATTTATTCTTTATGGGTATTCCTGGTTTAGGTGTATTGCTAGCAGGCTGGGTAGAATTCCTTTGGGAGGCTTTAACTAATTTAGTAGCTCTAGGTTTAGTAAATGCAGCGCCTTGGGCACATGGCTTGGTAATAGATGGTATTTTTGGTGGTATCGGTGCAATCGTAGGCTTTATGCCTTTAGTATTAGTTTTATATCTATTCATGAGTATTCTTGAAGATAGTGGATATATGGCTAGAGTTGCATTTGTATTAGATAGAATATTTAGAAAATTTGGTCTTTCTGGTAAATCTTTTATTCCATTATTAATGGGCTTTGGATGTGGTGTTCCTGCAATAATGGCAACTAGAACATTAGATGAAGAAAAAGATAGACATATTACAACAATTATTGCAGCGTTTATGCCTTGTGGAGCTAAATTACCTATAATTGCTTTATTTGTAGCAATATTATTTAATCCTGCTTATGCGGCTAATATTACTTTCTTAATCTATATCATAGTTATGGTAGTCGCTATTATAGTATCTTTAATTTTAAATAAAGTTTGGTATAAAGGTGCTACATCAAATTTCTTGATGGAATTACCTCAATATAGAATACCTACTTTAGTTTCAGTTTTCCAAAGATCTTATGAAAAAGTAAAAGGGTTTGCAAAAAAAGCTGGAACAATAATTTTAGCTTCAACTATTTTAATTTGGTTCTTAACAAACTTTAATGTAAATTCTTTTAATGGTGTGAATAAAGCTAACAATGAAGATAATAGTGTAATGAGTCAAATGGATGATTCATTTATGGCTTCTTTTGGTAGAGTTATTAGCCCTATTTTCCAACCTTTAGGATTCGATGGTTGGAGACCTACAGTTGGTATTATAACAGGTTGGATTGCTAAAGAAAATGTTGTTACAACATTTGCACAAGTTTATCAAGATGATATTACTGATGATTATTTAAGTGATTACTTTAATGAAAAAACAGCAAGTGTTGAGGAATTAACAGAAGCTGGTTTTGAAGATGGTGTCTATAATATTGATACTGCAAGAGAAATATATGATGAAATATTAAATGAAGGTGGTGATAGTAATGCCTTACCTTCTGTAAAAAGAGATATACCAACAAAGAGTGGTGGTTTTGCATATATCTTATTTAATTTGTTGTGTATGCCATGTTTTGCTGCAGTAGGAGCAATGCATAGAGAACTTAAAACCTTTAAGAAAACTTTAGGTGGTGTTGGCGTTCAGATGCTAACCGCTTATATAGTCGGCTTAATAGTAAGAATTATAGGACTCATATTTGGTTTTTAAGGAGACATTTATGATTAATTGGATTATTGCTATAGTAGCAATTGGAATAGTAATTTTTGGAATTGTTAGTTTTGTTAAAAAAAATAAAAAAAATAACAATTGTGATGGAAATTGCAGTGGCGGTTGTAGCGGCTGCGGTTTATAAAAAAATATCCCACTTTTTAGTGGGATTTATTTTTCTACTAATAAAGTATGTATAGTACTTAAAGCAACAATAGAAGCTGTTTCTGCTCTTAAAATATTCGTTTTTAAGGTTACAGGAATAGCTTTTTTTTCTAATAATAATGAGCATTCTTCATCACTTAATCCACCTTCTGGCCCAATCAATATTCCAATTGGTTTCTTAGGATCTATAGAATTAACTTTTTCCTTTAATGTTAAGTTTTCTTCTAAAGATATTTGATGGAAAAAGAATAAAGGCATATCTAAATTTTTAATAAAATCTTTAAAATTAATTACATCATTAAATTTTGTAATTACAGGAGATCCTGATTGTTGAATTGCCTCTTTAATTATTTTCTCATAACGTTGATTATTTGATGATTCTTTTTTAGCAATACAAAATTTACTTTGAATTAAAGTAATTGATTCAACACCAAATTCTGTTGCCATTCTAATTATTGATTCGTTTTTCTTTCCTTTACAAACACATTGGAAAAGGTTTAATTTAGGTCTTTCCTCATTAATTTCAGGAAGTGTATCTGTTGTCTCAAAAGTATCTCCCTCATTAATTTTTTCTACTTTGCATAAACAAGAGTTTTTATCATAACTCATAATAGTTAGTTGATATGGAACTCCATTTTGATCTCTAGAGAAAATTTTATCTTTCTTTTTTAGACGTAGAACTTTTATAAAATATTGAGAATCTTCTTTATTTAATTTAAATTCACTATCGCCTTTAAAGTATTTGGGTAAAACATATTGGCGCATTTATTTCTCCAATTGAATAACAGCTTCTTGTAATGCTTTATCTAAATCTAAATCATAAACTGGACGATCTTCAAAATCCATCCTTGAAAGATATTCATTTCTTACAAGAATTAATAAAGCTGTTCTATTTAATTTATCATTATTAATTTCATCAGCAAATTTTTCTAAATTTTCATAAGAATATGTTGGGTTTTTATCTACAAAATCAATAACTTTATTAGATTCCATTAGTTCTTCAAAAATTGGAATTTCATCATCTTGGAAAATTTCTTCTTCAATTTCAATATCTGGTTCAATGCCTTTTTCATGAATATCTATTGAATTTGGAGTTAAATAATGTGCAATTGTGAATTGTACATAGCCTTTCCCGAATGGGAAGGTTTGTTGCATTATTCCTTTTCCAAAGGTTTTAGAACCAATAATTAAAGCTCTATTATTGTCTTTTAAAGCGCCTGTTAAAATTTCTGAGGAAGAGGCAGTTCCTCCATTTACTAATAATACAATTTTAAAATTGTCATTTACTATTGTATTTGGAGTAGCTTTTGTAATTTGAACACTGTTTTGTAATGTTTCTTTTTGTTGTGTTATTAAAATTGTATCATTTGCTAAGAATAAATCAGCAATGTTTAATGCAGCATCAACAACTCCACCACGATTATTTCTCAAATCTATAACTAAACTGTCAATATTATCTTTTAGTAAGTCTTTTATATCTTTTGTAAATTGTTCAGCTGTCCCTGGAGTAAATTGATATATTTGAATATAACCAATGTGATTATTAATAATTGATTTTACAGTAGTTGGTGTTTCAACAGTTGCTCTTGTAAGTGTAATATCAAAAGATTTAGAACCTCTTAATACAGTAACTACAACTTGAGTTCCAGCTTCTCCTCTTAGTTTTAAAGAAGCTTCAGTTGCATTTAAACTATCAACAGCTTCTCCATCAATATGTGTTATATAATCATTAGCTTTTAATCCTGCTCTATCGGCTGGACCGCCAGGAAAAGGTGAAGAGATTTTAACATAATAATCTTTTTCTGTTTTATCATCTTTGGTATCAACAACTTTTGGATTTTTCTTAGTTAAATAAGTACCAATTCCAGAATATAGACCTGTAGATTGTTCTTCATATTCTGCCGATTCATCTGCTGAGACATAGAAAGAATATTCATCTCCTAAGGAATCTAAAAGACCGCTTGCCATTCCTTCTAAAGCTTTGTCGTTATCAATTTCATTTATAGATAAAGCATCTATTACTTGATAAAGATAGGCAATATTATTTATATTGTCTTGAATAATTTCAGTGTTAGGCGAGCTAACAACTGCTGTATCTGTATTGTTATCTGTTGATCCATTAGCAAATAAAATACTTGTTGAAAAAATTAAAATAACAAAAATTTTTATAAACTTATTCATAATAATATAATACATACAACTTTAGGTGTTGACCACCCCTAAATAGGCAAGTAAACTTTGAAATATGTTAATATTTATAAATTTTCCTTCATGGATAAGGCCTGAAATATTTCCTAATTTTCCAATTAGATGGTATGGCTTAATGTATGTTATAGCTTTTGTAATAACGTATATAATTTTTCGAATACAAGCAAATAAAAAAGAAATAATAATTAATTCCGATGATAGTCAGTCTTTTTTTATGTTTTGTATAATTGGGTTGTTATTAGGAGCAAGATTATTTTCTGTTCTAATATATAATGGAACAAATTATTATTGGTTGCATCCTTGGTTAATTTTTTGGCCCTTTAGAAATGGCAGTTTTATTGGACTTCCTGGAATGAGTTATCATGGAGGTCTTGTTGGTGCTATTCTTGGTGGTTTGATTTATGCAAAAAAAAGTAAAAGAAGTTTCTTTGAATTAGCTGATGCTTTATGTGTTGGAATTCCTTTAGGATATACCTTTGGTAGACTAGGAAATTTTATTAACGGAGAGTTATGGGGAAGAGTTAGTGATAGTCCCTTAGCTGTTTTATTTCCTCATGCAGAGCAATTTTCTACAAATTATCAATGGGTAAGAGACTTTGCTGATAAACTAAATATTAATTATGTATTAGGTGATTTTGTAAATTTACCTCGTCATCCTTCACAATTATATGAAGCTTTTTTTGAAGGAATTGTTTTATTTTTATTCATGTGGTTTATAATAAGAAAAAAAAGAAAATTTAATGGATATACTTTATCTTGGTATTTAATAGGATATGGATTCATAAGATTCTTTATTGAATATTTTAGAGAACCTGATTCTAATTTAGGATATATTATTCAATTTAATGACAAAGCTAATAATCCAGCGATATTTGAAACATTCTTTAATTTTAGTATGGGACAAATATTATGTTTGGCTATGATTTTATCAGGAATTGTATTATTCATAATCTTAAAAAAAATTAATAACAAAGCTTTGGAGGCTTTTAATGATAGTAAACGATAAGTTAATTAAACTAAGAGCATTAATGAAAAAAGAAAATATTGATGCTTATTTTATAAATGGAACGGATCCACATAATAGTGAATATGTTTGTAACAGATGGAAAACTAGAGAATTTATTTCTGATTTTAGTGGAAGTGCAGGTAGTGTTCTTGTTACTTTAGATAAAGCTTATTTATGGGTAGATTCAAGATATTTCATTCAAGCAGATAAACAAACTAAAGGTTCTGAATTTATTGTTATGAAACAAGAAATTAATGATACTCCTACTCCAAAAGAATTTATTAATAAAACTTTTAGTAAGGGTGCTAGAATTGGCTTTTCTAAAGACACTTTAATGCTCGATGAGAAAAAATCTTTCCAAAAAGAATGTAGTAATGTTGATATTGTAGTAACAGAAGATTTATTAGATGAGTTTTGGGAAAATAGAGCAGAAATTCCTGTAGAACCAGTTGTTGAAATGAATGTAGAATTAACTGGTTTTACTAGAAGCCAAAAATTAAATATGATAAGGATTTATTTAAATGAAAAAAAGGCTGATTATGAATTAATCGCTTCATTAGATGACATTGCTTGGACCTTAAACTTAAGAGGTAATGATATTGCCTATAATCCTGTTTTTATTTCTTATTTATTTGTAACAACTGATAAGGCATATTTATTTACAAATGATAATAGATTTGATTCTTCAATTTTAGAAAATTTAAAAAAAGATTTAGAAATTTATCCTTATGAATCAATAATAACTAAATTATCCCAATTATTAGAAAAAGATAAAACTATTTTAATTAATGAGCAAAAAACAAATTCTTTATTTGAAAAACCAATAAATGATTTTAATTTAAATGTAAT
Source organism: Sphaerochaetaceae bacterium (assembly GCA_963678415.1). Taxonomy (GTDB): domain Bacteria; phylum Spirochaetota; class Spirochaetia; order Sphaerochaetales; family Sphaerochaetaceae; genus Pleomorphochaeta. The sequence continues at coordinate 1,933,997 of OY782833.1, forward strand.
TAATGAAATTGAAGTTACAACAAGATTAAAAGCTTGTAAAAATGATACAGAGTTAGAAGGTATGAGAAGAGCTCATTTATTAGATGGAGTTGCTTTGGTTAATTTCTTAGCAAATATTGATTTTGAAAAAGGTGAATATTCAGAATTAGAAATTGCAAAGATTCTAGAGGGATATAGATTTAAAAATAAAGAGTGTTTAGGTTTATCTTTTAATACTATTTCTGGATTCCAAGATAATGGTGCCCTTTGTCATTATAGTGTAACAGAAGAAAGCTCAAAGAGTGTTAAAGCAAATGGTTTATTAGTTTTAGATAGTGGCGGAACTTATGAAAGTGGAACAACAGATATTACAAGAACTTTATTGTTTGGTGAAGCAACTGAAGAAGAAATTAGAGATTATACTTTAGTATTAAAGGGCCATATTGCTTTAGCTTTACAAACTTTCCCAAAAGGAACAAAGGGTTATCAATTAGATGTTTTAGCTAGACAATTTTTATGGAATTATGGTTTAACCTATTATCATGGAACCGGTCATGGAGTTGGTCATCGATTGTGTGTTCATGAAGGTCCTCAAAAGATTTCCCCAGCTTTTAATGATTATTCATTACAAAAAGGTATGGTAATAAGTGATGAACCAGGTATCTATAAAGAAGGAAGACATGGTATTAGAATCGAAAATTTAGTTGCTGTACAAAATGATGTTGAAACAGAATTTGGACAATTTTTAAATTTTGAAATATTAACATTATGTCCATATGAAAAGAAATTAATAAATGTTTCTATGTTAAGTGAAAAAGAAATTAATTATGTGAATTCATATCATAAATGGGTATATGAAGAATTAAAAGATTTAGTTGAAAAAGAATCTTTAACATATTTAAAAGAAGCCACTAGCCCATTAATAATGGAAAAATAAAGTTTATCTATGAAGTAAAAGCTATTTGTTTTAAGTTAGAGCTTAATTCAATAGCTTTACTAAAATATAAATATTATATAATCTTTATTTAAAATGAATAAATTATTATCAATAAATAAAATAAGGAGATTTTAAAAATGGTTAAACCCTTAAAATCTAATGGTAAGATTAGTCGTAAAGGTCCTATCGTTCTAGTTATAATGGACGGTGTAGGTTTTGGTAAATATAAATCAGGAGATGCAGTTGAAGCTGCTCATACTGAAATTTTAGATAAACTATATAAAACATATCCTTGGACAAAATTAAAAGCTCATGGTACTGCTGTAGGACTCCCTTCTGATGCAGATATGGGAAACAGTGAAGTTGGTCACAATGCAATGGGCTGTGGTAGAGTTTTTGCACAAGGTGCTAAATTAGTAGCTAATTCAATTTCTTCTGGCAAAATGTTTGAAGGTGAAACTTGGACAAAATTAATTAAAAATGCTAAAGACAATAAATCTACTCTTCATTTTATTGGTTTATTATCTGATGGTAATGTTCATTCTCATATAAATAATTTAAAAGAAATGGTGAAAAAAGCTAAAGCTGATGGTGTTTCAAAAGTTAGAGTTCATGCTTTATTAGATGGCCGTGATGTAGGTGAAATGAGTGCTTTAGAATATTTTGATCCTTTTGTTGAATTCTTAAATGACTTAAGTGATGATTCTTTTGATGCTCAAATTGCTTCAGGTGGTGGTCGTATGGTTATCACAATGGACAGATATAATGCTAACTGGGATATGGTCAAAAAAGGTTGGGAAACTCATGTTTTAGGTGAAGGTAGAAAATTTGAATCTGCTCATGAAGCCATTGAAACATTAAGAGCTGAAACTGGTGCTATCGACCAAGATTTACCTCCTTTTGTAATTGCAAAAGACAATAAACCTGTTGGAACAATTGAAGATAATGATAGTGTTATATTATTTAACTTTAGAGGAGATAGAGCTCTAGAAATTACTAAGGCTTTTGAAGCAAAAGAATTAACTGAATTTGATAGAAAACGCTGTCCAAAAGTAGAATATGCAGGAATGATGGAATATGATGGTGATTTGCATGTACCAGCTCAATATTTAGTATCTCCTCCTTCAATTGATAGAACTATGGCAGAGTATTTATGTGCGAATAAAAAGAAACAATTCTCAATTTCAGAAACTCAAAAATTTGGACATGTTACTTATTTCTTTAATGGTAATAAGTCTGGTAAATTTGATGATAATTTAGAAGAATATGTTGAAGTATTATCAGATATTGTTCCTTTTGAACAAAGACCTTGGATGAAATGTGCGGAAATTGCTGATAGAGTAATAAAAGAAGTTAATGAAGGCTCTTGGGATGTAATAAAATTAAATTTCCCTAATGGTGATATGGTTGGACATACAGGTGTTTTCGAAGCTGTTCTTTGTTCTATGGAAGCAATGGATTTACAAATCGGAAGAATTCAAAAAGCTGTTGAAGCAGCTGGTGGTGTAATGATTATTACAGCCGATCATGGTAATGCTGATGATATGTTTGAACATGATAAAAAAGGTGAGGTAAAAGCTAAAAAAGATGGTTCTCCTAAATCAAAGACTTCTCACTCATTAAATCCTGTTCCTTGTATTATTGTTGATCCACAATATAATGGAGAATATAGTAAAGAATTAAATGAAGGTTTAGGAATTAGTTCAATTCCTGCAACAATTATGAATTTCTTAGGTTTAGATGCTCCAGAAGATTATGATAAATCAATTATTACTTTAAAATAGTAATTAAAATAAATAGAAAAAAGGGAAATAAATTTTAAGTTTATTTCCTTTTTTTTATATAGAATAAGATTTTAAATTTATTGTTAATATTATAGAGCTACTAATAAGTAATAATAAGGCAATAATTTGAACAATTAAATTAATATTATTTGATGTTTTTAAACATGCTAATGAAATTGTAAAAAATATATATGAATAAGTTTTAAGTTTATTATGTTTTGTTTTATCAGTTAAATAAGAGGGAATAAAACTTAAAATAGCTAAAATCATTAGAAAAATAAAAAATGCTTTAAATTGAATACTTGTATCTAACATATAATATGGATTATTAATTGTTGGGGAATTAATATTAATTGCATAAGTTAAAATAAATGTTATTGCAAAAGAAAAAATGATTTGACTATTAGTATTTTTTGTATTTCTTTCATTCTGATTTATTCCACATAAAATTAATAATAGAGTTGAATATACTATAGAGAATATATGTATTTTACCAATAATTATTGGAGATATAATAGTTACTTTTAATGCTTTAAATAAATCTGGTAAAAGTACAATCCCATCTAAAGATAACATTAATAACACTAGAAGTAATAATGAGGTTGAACTATTTCTTTGAGGTTCATTCATTTGATAAATTTGTATAGCAAGAGCAAAGAAAGTTATTAATTGAATAACAATAGAAAAAAAGTTTTGATCATTAAAATATAGATTAGTATTAAAACGTAAATTATCTATAAGGATATATAAAACAGATAGAATATAAATTAAAGAGATTGCTCCTTGGAGTGTTATTATTGTTAATTGAAATTTTTTTTTCATAACCCCTCTTTTTTATATAATTAAAGGGCTTTAATAATTAAAAGCCCATATCTCATATCTATTTAATTATTATATCATGTTTTTATAAGGAACATGAACTAGCTGAGATAAGCCTTTTTCCTTATGTAAAATCCAAATATTTGAAATTGCAGCAGCAAATGCTGAAATTATTACATCAATCATTGTTCCAATCCCACAAAGGAAAGGAATTAATCCTACAATTGACATTTCAGCAGTATGTAAATCTATTGCTAATAATTTTAGTGTAAAATATACAATAAAGAAAACTTCAAAGCCTAAAAACATACTTGAAATAAAAGAAATGAAGGTTGAAACTAAAGCAATAAATACTAAGAGAGAAATATCTGGAATTGTATTAGTTGTAGCATATATTAATGAAGCAATTGTAAAGCTTGCAATCATTGCACTTCCACCTCTAGCAAAAATTGTTGCAAGAGGAATTGCTGTTGAAGAAGTTCTTTTTTGAACGCCAAGATTCATTCTTGTTAAGGATAATGTGATTGGGGTTGCAAAGAATATATTTGCAGAAAATAATCCGGCAATTGAAGCTCCAAGTGTTCTATATAATATTTTATAAGGATTTTCTTTAAAGCTTGTAATTATTCCAAAAAGCAAAGGAATAACAACAAAGATTGCTAGTACTGCTATAATTAATATATTTAATACAAATGTTGGAGCAACAAAAATAGTTGCTTCATCTTGAAGTGTAGCAAAGAATGAAGCAGAAACAATATATACTAGAGCAAAGCCTAAAATAGAGTAGGATCTACAAATTTTATACATTACTTCACTAAAAGAATTTATTGTAACATATGCAGGTTTAATAATATCACTTGATGGTTTTAAAAAATATCCAAATAAAAATGCAATTACAACTATTGGTAGTAGAAAATTTTGAGCAGAACTTATTGAATAGAAAGGATTGATAGGTCTAAAAACATCTTTTATTAAAGAAAAAGAGGTTTCAATATAGTTTATTACTGCGGATGTTCCCGCTCCGGCACTTGAAGAAGCAGGAAAAACTACAGGAAAAATAGAGAAAAGTAAAATACCAACAAATGATAAAATTAAAGTTGATAATACTGTCCAAACTATTGATGAAGCCGCTAAGCGTAATCCCATATTATCTTTTCTTAAAGAAGCAACACCAGAAGCAAAGGATATGAGAACTATTGGGAATAAAACAAAACCTCCAAACTGAATTAAGATTGAAGAAAGTGTTTGAATAAAAGTTGTATAGGCCTCAAACTGCCCTAATAATAAAGTTGTAGCTAGCCCCATAAAGGTTGCAACTAAATAAGTTATCCAAGTTTTCATGTTTTTAGATTACCTTATCCTTTAATACAAGTCAATTAAATATAGTATTTAGGCTTGTATTTGTTCTTATTATACATAATTTATGTATAGTTCTTCTTTCATCTATTTGTTGCTTAAATATTTTCAAGAAGTATATTTAATTTATATTCAGAAGACCTTTCTGCGTTAAATAGAGTTGAAACATATTCCTCTATATCAAAAGTTTCATCTGAAAAAAGAGCTTTTGATATTGCTGTTAAAATTATTAATTCTTGCAAAGCTTCCTTTTTGTACCAAGTTATATTATTGTAATCATTGCATAAGATGAATCTTCTAAAGAATTCTAAATCAAACAATTTCTTAAAGTCATTAATACTATCTTCTTTTATGTGTTTATAGGCTCCAACAAATACTGCAACACCATTAATAACATGTTTTTCTTGAGATTCATTTAAATTTAAGTCTTTAAAGAAATCTTTAAAGAAGTAAGAAATTAATAGTTTCTTGCTTAATTTATTGGTATCATCAATTGAGTATGAATTTCTGATGTATGGATAAATGAATAAACTTGAAGCAATAATTAAAGGTAATTCATTCATGGCATATCCACTATTTGAGAATATTAAATTTTCTTTAAAAAGTTTTGAGAAATTATCAAAAGTTTTTAACATTTTCTTTGGATCGATAGTTTTAGGTTCATTTATAATATAGGTCTTTGTAAAATCACTTAACTTTTCATATGCTGTTGGTAATACAGAATATAATTGTGCAATTTGTAAGATTAGTTTTTTATTAAGAGCTTTAGTTGATTTTCCTTTTGTTATATTTTCTATTGTTTTTAATATAGAAGGATCTCTTAAACTATCCATAGCTTTATAAATTGGTTTTAAGCGCATTGCGGTAATTTCTAGATTTAAATCTTGAACACCATTGCCACCAAGTTTTGCATATAATCTAGAATAAGCTCCGTCTATATCTTCAACTTCTCTAATATCAATTAAAACTTTTGTTTCAAATCCATTTAGGTGAATCCAAAAACCTTCATCATATATCTTTAAGGATGGGATTAAATAAGTTAGTCCATCATTAAAGTTTTTATATACTAAGAAGTTTTTACCACTTAAAATTAAATTTAAATTAGAAGCAATTGTTGAATGAATTGTCTTGTCTTTATTTTTGTTTAGTTTAGGGGCAGCATTTTTAATATAACCTTCAACACTTTCATATTGGTTATTATAGAAAACAATAGTTTTTTCATCGCTAGTTCCATTTGAATAACAGAAAGCTGAATCATGAATATTTCCATTTTGATATAAATCATAAATATTAAAATATTCAACTCCACTAAATAAATATCTCTTTTTTAATAATGGGAATATTTTTTTATAATGAGATTCGATTAACCAATCATTTGGCCATTCATCCCAATATGCTTTTTTATATTCCATTCCATATTTTTCTTTTAGTCCTTCAATTTGACCGTGACCGTACATTGGAAGTCCTGGCATAGTTGAAAGTAAAGTACAAACACCAAAATATTTATCTCCATCTCCAAATTGTCCAATAGCGGTTTCTTCATCAGGATTACTCATAAAGTTTACATATCTTTTTAGAATTTCTGGATCAAATAATAATGTTTTCTTAATTGAATCAATATATTTTTTATTTTCTTGATTTTTTAACATGTTCATAAAGGCACTGTTGTAAACTCTATGCATTCCTAAAGTTCTAACAAAATAACCTTCCATCATCCAGAATGCTTCAGCAAGTAATAATGTATCTGGTAATTCTTCTCCCATTCTATCAACAACATCTCTCCAAAATTCTTTTGGAATTCTATTGTTAAAGTCCTCGTCACTTAGACTATAAATTGTTCTTCCTGCAATATCTCCTGCGTGACCTAATTTTGGATACCATAATCTTTGTATATGTTTTTTTGCTAAGGTCATAGCAGCATCAAATCTTATTATTGAGAAGTTTTTAGCAACATGTCTAATTTGTTGGAATACTGCTTCTCGAGTTAATGGATTTAAGAAATCTAGTTGAGCTGTATCATTCCAAGGCATGGATGTACCATCATTTCCATGGAAGATATAAGTTGTTTCATTTGTTCTTTTATCTCTTCTTAAGAAAGTTACTGCTGCATCACTTTGATTGTAGTAATGATCTTCAAGTTTAATTTCAATATTTGGATCATTTGATAAATCTTCTCCGCTATAAGTATAGGAAGGGAAAGGCGGGTATGATTGTTGAATAAATAATTCTGGGTTGTTAATTACCCAATCTCCATCAATACCCGTATGGTTTGGAACCATATCTGAAGCAAGTCTAATGCCTCTTTGAATACATTTTTCTCTTAATGTATTTAATGCTTCCCAGCCTCCAATAGCTGGAGAAATCTCATAGTTTTTTAAAGAATAAGCTGAGGCTTCTGCTTCAGGATTTCCACATAGATTTTTGATTTTTTTACTAGCATCGCTTCTTTGCCAAAGTCCAATTAACCATAAGGCGGTAAAACCTCTTTGTCGTAGATTATCTAATTCTTCATCTGGAATTTGGTCTAATCTTGTAATATCTCTTTTGTAATATTTAGATAATTGATCTAACCAGACTAAAGTACTTTTTGCCATCATTATTACATTAGGCATCCAGTTCCTATCTTCTGTGAATGCTTCATATTCATTGTCTAATAGTGAATAATCTGGAACATATGTTTCTCCAGTATTATTACCACCTTGATTATCAAAGAATACTGGTTTGTTTTCTTCTTTTTCTAAGTCAATTGCTTTAATCAAATTTACTTTTAATTCATCAGATAATAGATGTGACCATTCATCTAATATAAAGTTTATTTGATCAAAAAGGGAATCCGGATAAAGTGTTGAAGGAGTAAGTAAGAAAGAAAAAAGATCTTCCTCACTTCCAATCATATTAGGACCATTAGATATGAATTCCCCTAATATAGCAGAAAGAGCTTTTGAAGCTGGAGGGAATTTTAATTCATCTCTATAAATTAAAGGTTTTATAGCTTTTTTTAATGCTGGATTATGAGTCATAACTCTGTGAACAAAAAAGCCTCTTGTAGTTTCTTCAGTATATTGTTCTATTGATACTTCTTGTTCTGTGAGTGCTGTTGATGGAAATTCTCTTGAGTAGAATGCTAAAACATCATTAACTGATTTGTTTTTAGAAACCAAAGGCGACATTCTAGAAAAGAAATTGATATCTGTATTTTGTAAATATTGACTAATTAAATTTTGGTACAATAAATGTAATATTGCACATGCATTTAATTTTGAAGCACTAATATAATCCTCATTTTTTGTTGTGGTATTATATTTATAAGATAATTGTTGAGCTTGGTGATAATAAGAAGCAATATTATCTGTGGTTTTGAAGTAACTCGAATAGTCATTAATTTCCTTTCTGACAATGTTTGATAGCCTAAAATCTCTAGATGTCATAAATCCTCCTAAACAAATGAAGTATAACATAGTTCTGTTTATAAGTTAAATAATTAATCATGCAAACGGTTACAGTAATTAATAATCTTTCTGTTTTAAATCGGTTTTTTGTTCAACTTTTTTAGATATTTTTTGTGCTTTTATTTATTTATAAAGTAGAATCAATTAATTTACTAGCTTTATCTAATTGAATTGGAAGAGATATTTTCTCATCTGTGTCAAATTTTGATAAAACATAGGCAGCAACGTTGTTGTGTTTTGGTCTACCTATACCAAACCTTAATCTATAAAAATCATCTTTTTTAATAAAATTTTTTATACTTTTTAATCCATTATGGCCTTTTAAGCCCCCTCCTTGCTGGATTTTCATATCAGAAAAAGCCAATTCCATATCATCATGAACGACAAGAATTTCATTGCTTTCAATTGAAAAATAAGACATAGCCGCTTGTACTGCTTTACCACTATTGTTCATTAACGTTTGAGGTTTTAAAATTTTAATTGAATTATAGTTTGAATATAGACTAAAGAATTTTTTCTGAAATACTAATTGTGGAAATTTATAATCACATAAGCTAAACCCTATATTATGTCTTGTGTTTTCATATTGTTTACCAGGGTTGCCTAAAAATATAATCAATTTTATCATAACTATAATATAATATTTGCAGGAGGCAATTACAAGATGTATTCTTTGCATGTATATATTCCAGCTACTTATTTGGAAGTTGTAAAAACAGCGATGTTAGATGCAGGTGCTGGAAAATTTGGTGGTTATGATTATTGTTGTTGGCAAACAAAAGGTGTAGGTCAATTTAGAGCTTGTGAAAACTCTCATCCTTTTATTGGAGATATAGGGGAAATTCATAAAGAAGAAGAGTGGAAAGTTGAATTTTTTATTGATGATAAATACCTTGATGCTGTTATTTTAGCTATGAAGAAAACACATCCTTATGAAGTAATAGCTTATTCATTAGTAAAACTTGAAGATTATTGATTTTTGTTTTTTACACCGATTTTTGGACAATATGAATTTTCACTACAAATATCACACTTTGGATTAATTGATGTACAAATGCTTTGTCCAAAACTTACAAGGAGTTCATTAAGGCCAATCCAATATTTTTTAGGCATTACCTTTTGAAGTTCTTTTTCACTTTCCTCAGCTGTTTTTGTATTAATCCAGCCTAATCTGTTTGCAATTTGATGAACATGACAATCTACACATATTGCCTTTATATCAAAAGCTAAATTTAAGGTAAGATTGGCTGTTTTAATTCCAACACCGGGTAATTGCATTAATTCTTTAGTATTGTTAGGAACCTTCGAATTAAATTTATTTATTAAAATCTGACTAATGTTAATTATATTTTCTGTTTTCCTTTTATAAAAAGCACAAGGGTAAATAGCTTTTTCTATTTGAGCTTTATCAAGTTTTATTATCTGTTTTGCTGAGGTTGCTAAATCAAATAATCTATAGCTTGCTTCAAGAGTAATTTTATCTTTTGTTCTTAAGGAAATAATTGTAGAGACTAATATACAAAAAGGATTTTTATCATATTTTATTGCAATTAATGAAACAGATGGTAATGAAATATTAGACTTCTCTAATTCACTTTTTATTCTAGAAAAAAAATTATCCCAATATATTGTATTCATATTAACTCTTTATCATATAAATAATAGTTAAACAAGTCAAAATTGTATTTGTTTTACTTGATTTTTTTAACTATTATGCTTAGAGTTTTTTCATGATAGTAATTTTAAATAAGCAAATAAAACCTAAACAAAAAGAAGATATTAAAAACTTTTTAATTAATAAAGGGTTCAAAGTAAAAGAAATAGTTGGACAAGAAGAAACTGTTTTGGGCGCTGTTGGACGAGCTAGTATAGATCATAGAATTGTTGAACAAATGGAAGGTGTTTCTTCTGTTGTTCCCATTTCAAAACCTTATAAGCTTGCATCTAGAGAACTTAAAAAAGAAGATACAATTGTTCAAGTTGGAAATGTTAAAATTGGTGGTTCAAGAGTTGTTGTAATGGCTGGTCCTTGTGCTGTTGAATCTGAAGAACAAATTATGACAATTGCCTCACAAGTAAGAGAAGCTGGTGCAGTTATTCTTAGAGGTGGTGCATTTAAACCAAGAACATCTCCTTATTCTTTCCAAGGTTTAGGAGAAGAAGGTCTTAAATATTTAAGAAAAGCTGGGGATACTTATGGTATGCCTGTTACTACAGAAGTAGTTTCTCCTTCCGATGTTGAAATGATGAGTAAATATATTGATATGTTCCAAATTGGTGCAAGAAATATGCAAAACTTTGAATTATTAAAAACAGTTGGTAGAACTAAAATGCCAGTATTATTAAAACGTGGCTTATCTGCAACTATTGAAGAATGGTTAATGGCTGCTGAATATTTAATGGCTAACGGAACTGATCAAATCGTTCTTTGTGAAAGAGGTATTAGAACTTATGAAAGAGCAACTAGAAATACTTTAGATTGTAGTGCTATTCCAATTGTTCAAAAGCTAACACACTTACCAGTTATCGGAGATCCAAGTCATGCTACAGGAATCAGATCTTTAGTTTCTCCAATGTCTTTAGCACTTATTGCTAGTGGAGCAAATGGTTTAATTGTTGAAGTACACAATAAACCTGAAGTTGCATTAAGTGATGGCCCTCAATCTTTATATCCTGCTCAATTTGAAAAATTAATGAGAGATGTTCAATCTCTTTCAACTGTTGTTGGAAAAAGTTTAGAAAGAATTCCTAGAATTATTCCTTCTAGTTTAACAGATATTGAAAATCAATATTCTTCTTCTGACAAAATTGCATTCCAAGGTGAACGCGGAGCATTTAGTGAATTAGCTCTTAGAAGAACTTTTGATGATAAAGATGTTCTTCCTTGTGAAGCTTTTGAAGATGTTTTTGAAGCAGTTATGAAAGGGGATGCCTTATATGGTGTTATCCCTGTTGAAAATACTCTTGGTGGTACAATAAACGATAATATTGATAATTTGATTAATTATCCAGATATCGTTGTAATCGGGGAACAACATGTTAGAATAATTCATAATCTAATTTCATTACCTGATGCAAAAAAAGAAGATATTAAAGAAGTTTATTCACACCCACAAGGCTTAGCTCAATGTGCAAACTATCTAAAAAAACAACTTCCAAATGCAAAAGCTGTTCCTTTCTTTGATACCGCAGGTGCTGTTAAATTTATTAAAGAAAAGAATGATAAAACTCTTGCTGCTATTGCAGGAGAACCAGCTGCTGTTTATCATAAGATGAAAATCTTAGAAGGTGGAATTGAATCTCATCCAAATAATTATACAAGATTCTATATAATTTCTAGAGAAGAAAATGCTGAGAACTTTTTAAGTGCAAGTAAAGTAAATAAAGCTGCTATTGTATTTAATGTATCTCATAAACCAGGTTCTTTATTTGAAGCTTTAAAAGTTTTAAGTGATTATGGATTTAACTTAGGTAAATTAGAATCGAGACCTATACAAGGAAAACCTTGGGAATATTCTTTCTTTGCTGAAACAGATATTTTAGACAAAGAAGAAGCTTTTGAAGATGTTGTAAAAATTTTAAAGAAACAATGTTCTTCTTTTAGAGTTTTAGGGAAATTTAATTCCTCAAATTAATAAAGGTTTTAAAATATAAATTATAAATTAAAAGCAATCTAATATAAATATCCTTTTCTAATTATATGAAAAGGGTATTTTTTTTATTATTTATTGTGCTTTTATTATTTTCTAATTGTTCTCTTTGTTTTAATTATAAGGAGGTTGAAGTAATACTTAAAGATGAACATCCTTTTGAAAGTGCTAGCAATATGGAGTTATGGTATACCCTAAGTTATACAAATGAAGTGGGTAATTTACTTTTTAAACATTTATGTAGAGGTAAAAAAAGCATAAAACTTTGGGTCAGAAAAGATAGGCCAATTTTTATTTGTGCTAAACCTTTTAATAAATATTCTCCTCTTGGAGGGGTAATTATGCCAGGGGATGATAATAGAGTTGTACTTGATTATAAAAATGGATATTTAGTGGAATACCTTCAATCTTTGTATTTACAAAACTCAAAAGCAGTAAGCTCTTTAAATTACGATAAATTATTTGATTATTTGAATAAAAAAAATCTCTTATTTTCTTTTGATAAATTAATTTTGGCAAGAGATTTATTAAATGGAACTTTAAGTTTTGATTCTATATATGAATTGGATAATTTAAATATATCTTTAGAACAAGCAATAGATGGTTATTGGATTAGTGAAAATCCAGATGAAGGTGGATTTAATATTTCTGATAAAAATTATAGAAGAATCAGTTTAAGTTTAGGGGATGGAGAGCATTATTATATAAATTTTGAAAAAGGCTATAGTATGAATATTATTGTTGATACAAGAAAAAGAAAGTATTTTGTAAAAGTAGAAGAAATTTGTCCAGAATTTTTATAAAAAAAGGCTGTATCAGCAAAGGATACAGCCAAGATTGAGTATTATCTTTTATTTTACAACGATATTTACAAGTTTACCAGGAACAGCAATTTTTTTAATTATAGTTTTTCCATCAGTCCAGTTTTTGATTTTCTCATCATTTAATGCAAGTTCAATCATTTCATCTTTTGAAATATCTTTATTTACATTTAATTTTGATCTTAATTTACCATTAACCTGAATAACTAATTCAATTTCATTATCTATAGTAAGTTTTTCAATGTATGTAGGCCACTTTACATTAGCAATAGAAGCCTTATTTCCCGCTCTTTGCCATAGTTCTTCTGCCATGTGAGGAGCATATGGGCTTAATAGTAATAATAAAGTTTCCCATACTTCTCTAGGTAGAGTATCAGTTTTGTAAATTTCATTTACTAAAACCATCATTTGGCTAATTGCTGTATTAAAGTTAAGAGTATCAGTATCAATTGTTACTTTTTTTATGGTCTTATGAAGAGATTTAAGTAATTCTTCTGAAGGTTTTTCTTCAGAGATTGTTCTTTCTTCTCCTAGTCTCCAAATTCTATCTAAGAATCTATAAACTCCACCAATACCTGAAGTAGACCAAGGTTTTGATACTTGTAAAGGTCCCATGAACATTTCATAAATTCTCATAGAATCTGCACCATATTCATTTATGATATCATCAGGATTAATTACATTCTTTAAACTTTTTGACATCTTTGCAATTACTTTTTCTAATTCATTGTCAGTGCCTTTTTCAAAATATTTTTCACCCTTTTCTTCAACTAAGTCTGTTGGAACAAGAGATTTGTCTTTTCTTTGATAAGCAAAACTAGTTATCATTCCTTGGTTTACTAATCTTTGGAAAGGTTCTTTTGTTTTTACTAGACCTAAATCAAAAAGAACTTTATGCCAGAATCTTGCATATAATAAGTGAAGAACTGCATGTTCAGCTCCACCTACATATAAATCAACAGGCATCCAATATTCTTCTTTTTCTTTAGAAACAAATTCTTTTGTATTGTGTGGATCTAAATATCTTAGATAATACCAACAAGAACCTGCCCATTGAGGCATTGTGTTTGTTTCTCTTTTTGCAGGACCACCACAAACAGGACATGTTGTATTTACCCATTCATCAATAACAGAAAGAGGGCTTTCTCCTGTTCCACTTGGTTCATAACTATCTACTTGTGGTAATTCAAGAGGTAAATCTTCTTCTTTAATATGTACGATACCACATTTTGGGCAATGTACTAGAGGAATTGGTTCTCCCCAATATCTTTGTCTTGAGAAAATCCAGTCTCTTAATTTATAGTTGGTTGTTTTATAACCTAATTTTCTTTCTTCAAGCCAAGCAAGCATTGCGTTAATTGCGTCTTCTTTATTAAGGCCATCTAAGAAATCTGAATTTACATGTACACCGTCTTCAGTCCAAGCTTCTTTTTGAACATCAACTTTGCTTTTTAATACTTCAATAATTGGAAGATCAAATTTCTTAGCAAATTCCCAGTCTCTAGTATCATGGGCAGGAACGGCCATAATTGCACCAGTACCATAGCTAATTAATACATAGTCTGCAATCCAAATTGGAATCTTTTTCCCATTTACAGGGTTAATTGCATAACTGCCTGAGAATACACCTGTTTTATCTTTTGCAAGGTCTGTTCTCTCTAGGTCACTCTTTTGAGCGGTTTTAGCGAGATATTCCTTAACACTTTCTTTTTGTTCTGCAGTTGTAATTTTGTCAACAAGAGGATGTTCTGGTGCAATAACCATATATGTAGCACCAAACAATGTATCACAACGGGTTGTATATACTTCTAATTTATCTTCATAATTTTCTAATTTAAAGAATACTGAAGCTCCTTCACTTTTGCCAATCCAGTTTCTTTGCATAGCTTTTACAGAATCAGGCCAATCTAATGTGTCTAAGTCTTCTAATAATCTATCAGCATATTCAGTGATTTTTAGAACCCATTGTCGAATATTTCTTCTAACAGTTTGAGTTCCACAACGTTCACATTTTCCGTCTTTTACTTCTTCGTTTGCAAGACCAGTCTTACAATTTGGACACCAGTTAATAGGAGTTTGAGCTTCGTAAGCTAAACCTTTTTTAAATAGTTGAATAAAAATCCATTGTGTCCATTTATAATATTCTTTTGTATGAGTTGCAACTTCTCTATTCCAGTCATAACAAAAGCCTAAACTTTTAATTTGTTTTCTGAAATTGTCGATGTTTTTTTCAGTTGTTGTTTTTGGATGAGTGCCTGTTTTTATAGCATAGTTTTCTGCAGGTAAACCAAAAGAATCGAAACCCATTGGATGGAGAACATTATAGCCATTCATTCTTAAAAAGCGGCAATAAATATCTGTAGCTGTATAGCCTTCTGGGTGTCCTACATGAAGCCCTGCTCCTGATGGATAAGGAAACATGTCCAATACGTATTTGCGTTTATCTTTTGGGATTGACGCATCTTCTGAAACAGCAAAAGTTTGGTTTTCTTCCCAATATTTTTGCCATTTTTTTTCTATTTCGTTAAAAGGATAATTACTCATAAATCCAATAATACATTTGCATAATGTTTGAGTCAATATAGTTTTATTTTTGAAAATAAGATTTAGATAAACTATTTAAACAATTGACCCCATAATAAATAATTAGAAAGTTTCTCTAACTCTATTGAATTTAATTTCTTCGATTTTTCTTTTATCCATTTTTAAGATTGTATAAATACCAAATTCATCGCTTATTGAATCTTTTTCTTTAGGAATGTCTCCTGTTAAACTCATTAAGTATGCTGCAATAGTTCCAACTTTTTCTGCATTTTTATAACTAATGTCCATTTTATCACAGAAATTAATGAAAGGGGTTTCTCCTTGTACAATATATAAATCTTTTACCCCTTTCACAGGTCGTATTGTTTCACCTTCTCTGATTTCGTGTTCGTCATATATTTCACCAAGCAATTGTTCAACTACATCTTCCATTGATATAATTCCAGCAAAACCACCATATTCATCTAATACAATAGCAAGTTGTAGTTTCATTTTTTTAAATAAGAAGAAAATATAATCAACATGTTTTGTTTCAGGAACAAAAATTGGTTTCCTAATAATAGTAGAAATCGGTTCATCCATATTGTTGTTAATTTGTGCTTGCAATATATCTCTTACTAAAACAATACCAATTATATTTTCTTTGGTATCTTTATATACAGGAATTCTAGAGAATCCTGAATTAACAATTTCTAAAAAAGCTTCTTTTATAGTTAATTGTTCAGAAATAGAAAAAACATCATTTCTATGAGTCATAATGGTTTTTATTGGATTATTGGAAAAATGTAATACTTTTTGCATTAAATCAGATTCATATTCATCAACAACACCAAAGTCTTCAGCAACATCAACAACATGTAATAATCCTTCTAAAGTTAATCCCTTTTTGCTTTCCTTATTAAATAGTTTATCAACAATGTTTCCGAAAGCTTTAATGAAAAAGACTAAAGGAAATAATACTTTTGATAAAATATAAATTGGATAACTCATAAACTTAGCTATTTTTTTTGAATTACTAATAGCTAATTGTTTTGGGGTTACTTCTCCAAATATTAATATTACTAAAGTTAATATACCGGTTCCATAGGCTACTAAATTATGACCCAAATATTTTATGCAGAAAGTTGTTACAAGAGATGAAACACTAATATTTACTACATTGTTTCCAATTAGTATGGTTGTTAATAGAGTATCCTTATTTTGTGTAAGTTTTGCAGCAAGTCTAGCACTTCGTTTTTTACTTTTTTCAAGTTCTTTAATTTGAATTAGAGAAAGAGCGGTATAAGCTGTTTCTGCGGAAGAGAAAATTCCACTAAGAATTATTAGAACTATTATGATTATTATTTCATCAATCATAGAGTTCTTCCTATATTAATTAAAAATTGCAGATTAACATCATCATCTATTGAGCATTTCATAATAAAAATATAAAAGAAAAAATTAAAGCAAGCAAGTTCTTTTTAGTAATTAACAATTAAAAAGGCTGATTATAAGGTATTTATTATAACCATTCCTAAAGATAAGGATATTAAAGCTAAGGTATATGTGCCCATAATGGCTCCATCACTAAATATTCTCTTTTTCATACAATTATTTCTTGCAATAAAGCTATCACTTATAGTAAAAATAGATGTGCCAAAAATTAAAAGAGGATTTAGAGTTGTTGCACTAAAGGCAATAAATAAAGCCATTAATAAGGAATAGATTCTCATTGGGATTTTTAATTCTTGTCCATTTTTAGTTATCCTAAACATTAAAATTTCAGGATAAATTAAAAGTACTAAAGCAATAAGTAAAATCCAATATGATTTATTAAAAAGGGTAAATATAAAGATAAAAGTTAAATGTCCTAAAAGAAAACTTGATAAACCTAAGGCAAATAAAAGAGTTTTCATACTTAATAGTAAAATATCTCCAATTAAATATAGTGCATAAGCTAAGCATAGTAGAAAAATTATTCTATTATTGAAGTTTGAATTAATTAATACATTAACTAATGCTAATGGAGCAAGAGTTATTTTTGTTAAGGCAATAAGAATTTTTTTATTTTTATTACATGCAATTATATTAAAAATACTCATTAATATAAATAAAATTAAAGCAATTATATTCATATGTAAATAATATTACACGGTTGGGGAAAAATCAAATATAATATAGTTAAGGTTTTTTAATAGACTAATGTTAAAATACAAAAAATTATTGATATTTTAAAAAGAAGCAAAATAATGTATAATGAAAATGATATGGAAAATAAAAAGAATATATATGATGAAGATCAAATTCAATCTTTATCAGCTCTAGAACATATAAGATTAAGAAGTGGTATGTATATTGGTCGTTTGGGTAACGGTAGTAATCAAAACGATGGTATTTATATACTTTTTAAAGAGGTTATTGATAATAGTGTAGATGAATTTAATGAAAAATGTGGTAATAGAATTGAAATTTCATTAAAAGATTCTTTAGTTTCTGTTAGGGATTATGGAAGAGGTATACCTTTAGGTAAAGTTGTAGATTGTGTATCAAAAATTAATACCGGTGCTAAATATACAAATGAAGTTTTCCATCGTTCTGTTGGATTAAATGGCGTAGGAACTAAAGCTGTTAATGCCTTATCTTCGCATTTTAAAGTTGTAAGTTATAGAGATGGAAAATATGTAAGTGCTACTTTTTCAAAAGGAAAACTTTTAGAAGAAAAAAAAGGTAAAGACAAAACTCAATTAGATGGTACTTATACTGAATTTATTCCAGATGATGAAATTTTCAAAAAATATAAATTTGATGAAGATTTTATTGAAGCTAGATTATGGAACTATGCATATTTAAATCCGGGCTTAACCTTAATATATAATGGTAAAAAATATAAAAGTTCTAAAGGCTTATTAGATTTACTAGATAAAGAAGTAGATGGGGACTCGATGTATTCACTAATTCACTATAGAGGAGAATATATTGAGTTTGCAATTACTCATATAGCGAATAGTTATGGAGAAAACTATTTTTCATATGTAAATGGACAACACACAGCTGATGGCGGAACCCACCTTTCTGCTTTTAAAGAAGGCTTTTTAAAGGCCGTTAATGATCATTTTAAAAAGAGTTGGTCAGCACAAGATGTTAGAGAAGGTATTTTAGGTGCAATTTCTGTAAAAATTGAAAACCCTGTTTTTGAAAGTCAAACAAAAAATAAACTTGGGAACACAGAAATTAGAGGTTGGATTGTACAAGAAGTTAAAGATGGCGTTATAGATTTCTTACTTAAGAATACTGATGAAGCAAATAAACTTTCAGAGAAAATTAATCATAATGAAAAATTAAGAAAAGAATTAAATGAAGTAAGAAAAAGTTCTCGTAATTCAGCAAAAAGAGTTGCCCTAAACATTCCTAAATTAAAGGATTGTCGATATCATTTAAATCAAAGCAAATCTCATGCTGAAGAATGTGAAAATTCAATGATCTTTTTAACTGAAGGTGATTCAGCATCAGGTTCAATTACAAAATGTAGAGATGTAAAAACTCAAGCTGTTTTTTCTTTAAGAGGTAAAATTTTAAATGTCTTTAATAAAAATAAAGCAGAATTATATAAAAATGCAGAATTGTATAACATGATGAAAGCTTTAGGCCTTGAAGATGGTGTTGAAAATTTAAGATATGGAAAAGTAATAATTGCAACTGATGCTGATACGGATGGTTTTCATATTAGAAATTTATTAATGACTTATTTTTTAACTTATTTTGAAGAATTGGTTTTAGCTGGAAGAGTTTATATCTTAGAAACTCCACTATTTAGAGTAAGAAACAAGAAAAATACTGCTTATTGTTATTCTGAAGCGGAAAGAGATACTTTAATTGGACAAATTAAAGGTGCTGAAATAACAAGGTTTAAAGGGCTTGGGGAAATTGATCCAAAGGAATTTGGAATGTTTATTGGCGAAGATATGCGTCTTGAACCAGTTAGAGTAAATTCAATTGCAGAAATTCCAAAACTTTTAAAATTTTATCAGGGAGATAACACTCCAGAAAGAAGAGAATTTATTATGGAGAACTTGATTTAATGGCACAAGTAGAGAAATTATTTAAGAAAAACTTTTTAGAATATGCATCTTATGTAATCAAAGATAGAGCAATTGCAGATCTTGAGGATGGATTTAAGCCTGTTCAAAGAAGAATAATACATACTCTTTTTGAAATGGATGATGGTAAATTCCATAAAGTTGCTAACGTTGTTGGTTGGGTAATGAGATATCATCCTCATAGTGATTCTTCAATATATGAAGCTTTAGTTAATATTGCTAATAATGATTTATTGATTGAGAAACAAGGAAATTTCGGTAATTCGTTAACTGGAGATAAAGCGGCTGCTTCTCGTTATATTGAATGTAGAATTCTTCCTTTTGCAAAGAAGGTTTTATATAATCCTGAATTAACAGAATTTGTTGATTCTTATGATGGTAGAAATAAAGAACCTGTTGCTTTTTTATCAAAATTGCCTTTGGTTGTAATTCAAGGTGTAAATGGTATTGCAGTTGGAATGGCTACAACCATCTTTTCTCATAATGTTGATGAAGTAATGGATGCTATGATTAAAGAATTAAAAGGTGAATCTTTTATCTTATATCCTGATTTTGCTTCTGGTGGTTTTATTGATGTAAGTAATTACGATGACGGAAAAGGTTCAATTGTTGCAAGAGCTAAGTTAGATACCTCAGATCCAAAGAGAGTAGTAGTAACAGAGTTACCTTTTGGAATTACTAGTGAAAGATTGATTTCTTCAATAGATGACGCAGCAAAAAAAGGTAAGTTAAAAGTTGCTTCAATAAATGATTATACTTCTGATAAGGTTAATATAGAAATTAATCTATCTAGAGGAACTTATACTGAAGATATTGTAAAACTCTTATATGCATATACTGAATGTGAAAGAAAAATATCTTGTAATTCTTTAGTTATTAAAGATAATGTTCCAACTATTATGGGAATAAGTGAAATTGTTAAATTTCATGCGCATCATTTAATTGATGTATTAAAAGCCGAATTAGAACTAGAAAGATCAAAATTAGAAGATAAATTACATTTAAGGACTCTTGAAAGAATCTTTGTTGAAGAGAGAATTT
This sequence comes from Sphaerochaetaceae bacterium, assembly GCA_963678415.1. Taxonomy (GTDB): domain Bacteria; phylum Spirochaetota; class Spirochaetia; order Sphaerochaetales; family Sphaerochaetaceae; genus Pleomorphochaeta. Next base: position 1,954,453 of record OY782833.1, read on the forward strand.
ATAAAAAAATTGAACAACAAAAGAGTTCTTTAGCCATAAATAAAGCTATATATAAAGGATTTATTCCATATAAAGAAGAACTATATAGAGAATTAAATGACGATGATATTGAAAGATTGTTGAAAATTCCTATTAGAAGAATTAGTTTGTTTGATATAGAAAAAAATAAAGATGAAATTGAATCTTTAAAAAATAATATTGAAGAAATTGATAAAAAGTTAGCAAATTTAACATCCTATGCAATAACCTATATCAATGAATTAAGATCAATGGTTGATAAGGATAGGAGAAAAAGAAAAACTACTATTAAAAATATTGAAATAGTAAAAGAAAAAGAAGTCGCTCAAAGAGATAAAGATTTAAGATATGATTCATCAACAGGATATCTTGGTTATACAATTAAAACAGGAAAAAGTGTTTTAGAGATAAGTGTTTTTGATAGAGTTTTGATAATAATGAAAGATGGTTCTTATAGATTCTTAGTTAATCCTGAAAAAGAATATATTGGAAAGGGTTTGCTTTATATTAACTATGGAGATAAAGAAACTTTAGAAAAAGAAGTATTTACAATTATTTTTCAACAAAAAACTTATAAATATTTATTTATTAAGAGATTTACTATTGGCTCAGGGCAATTAAATAAGGTATACCCTTTATTACCAAATGATAAAGATTTTAAATTAACAAAGTTAACGACTTATGAGAATGCAGAAATTAAAGTAGTATATAAACCGAAACCAGGTTTGAGAATAAAAGAAGAAAGTTTCTATTTAAGTGACTATTTAATAAAGGGTAGTAAAACAAAAGGCGTTCGATTAACAGTTAAAGAAGTTTCTTCATTAAAAATGAGAGAAGTAAAAGAGATAGTAGAAGAAAAAACTCTTTTTGATTAAAGGAAAAAATGGAAAGTATTAAGAATAGAATTTTGTTTGAAGATAATCATTTGATTATAGTCAACAAAAATGTTAAAGAACTTGTTCAAAGTGACATTACTAATGATCTTACTTTAGCAGATAAAGTTAAGGATTATTTAAAGAAAAATTATAACAAACAAGGTAATGTTTTTTTAGGTATTCCTCATAGGCTAGATAGACCTACAAGTGGAATTGTAATCTATACTAAAACAGATAAAGCTTTGAGTCGTATGTGTAATGCTTTTAGGGAAAATACAGTAAAAAAAACTTATTGGGCAGTTGTTGATGCCGCTCCTGAGCAAAAAGAGGCAACAATAACACATTATTTAACAAGAGACACAAAGAAGAATAAAAGTTTTGCAACCTTAGAAAAGAAAAAAAATAGTAAAATTGCTAAATTATCTTATAAATTAATAGGAGCTTCAAAAAGTTTTTATTTATTGGAAATTGATTTACATACAGGTAGACATCATCAAATTCGTGCACAATTAGCTGCTATGAATATTCATATTAGGGGTGATTTAAAATATGGATTCCCTCGTTCAAATAAGGATGGTGGAATTTCTTTGCATGCTAGAGAGGTTGAGTTTATGCATCCTGTAAAGAAAGAACTGATGAAAATTGTAGCCCCACCACCAAAAGAGATAGTTTGGGACTACTTTGTTAATTCAATTTCAAATTAAAATTAAGGTAATTTAATTATTCCTTTGCTTTTTAGGCCATTTATTTTTATGATAAATGGTTCTTTTGCTTTATAGTGAGTAAAATATTTTCCTTTTTTTACTATTTTTAATTTTTCAATTGCTTCTGTTTTTAGAACGCCATCATTGAAGGATGGATTAATTGTCATGTATCTTGTACCTAATAAAGTTAGGTTTTGGAAAAAGTGAGTTCCCTGGCTAGGTTCAACTTGGAATGTTGGCAATCCTGTTTCAATTATAACTTTAGCATTAGAAATTTGAGCCCAGTTTGCTGGTATTCCAAGCCAAGGATCTGTAGAGCCAAGTCTTCCTGCCACTACTAATACATATTGATTTTCTTTGTTTTCAAACTCTGAATTAAATTCTTCAATTTCGTTTGGCATATTAATCATATCTTCTGTTTTGAAAGAGTCTAAATTAATCATTATTAAATCTGAAAGGTTGTCAACTTTACCATTACCCATAACTGAATTTGATACTATTAAAGAATCTAATTCTTCTTTTCTAGATATTGTAACATCACTCTCTTCATTCCCCTCAGCTATTGGTCTTATTTGCAATAAGCTAAATTCTGGTTTTTTAGGAAGCTTTCTGTTTAGGTTTATAGCAAATTCAATTTCAACAGGAGTACTCATTGCAGTCTCTCCTAGTTGTAAAATATCATAGACAATTGATGCTAATGGGAACATGTCGTATTTTAGTACTCCGTTAAAAGTAATAATTTTTTCTCCAACAGCTTTTGGATTTTCATTTAAAGTTCCTGTAGAAATATCAAAAGTGCTAGCACAGCCTTTTAAGCTTTCCGGATGTTTTATTGCTTCTGAAATATCTATTAATTCTAGATTATCTAAATCTTTATAAGGATTAAAAGGTGTTTCTAAATCAAGTGCATAGAATTGGCTTTGACTACTAAACTGATTTTTCCCTAAAAAATGAATTGGTCGTTTAGGGTTTTTTGGAGAAAACCTAAACACGCTACCATTATCTACAACGCTTTTTCCAAAACCAAAACTTATATTTGCAACTCCATCTTTAATGTCTTCTCCTGCTATCGGATAGTAATTTAAGGATCTTGCAACTCCACTAATATTTGGATACCAATACTTTCCATGTTTAGATCCAATAACCTGTTGAATAACAACAGCCATTTTCTCTTCTTCAATCATATGGTCGGTTGCTTTTAGGTATTCTTTCGCATTATGGAAATAAGTAGAAGCCCAAACTGTTTTTATTGCCATTTCTAATTCTCTTAATCTACTTTCATCATCACCTAAGTTTCTAATCATGCAGGTTTCGTATACTCCGGCAAAGGGTTGAAAATGTGAATCTTCTAATAGAGAAGAGGATCTAATTGATATGGGCTGTTTAATAACGTTTATTATTTCTTTTAAATCTTCTCTTAGACTTTGTTGCATTGGCTTTTCTAAAAAAGCTTTAAGCATTTTTTTATCATCGTTGGTTTTTATAATAGTGTTTCTTAAATTATTATTATTGATAAAGGTTGTAAAACTATGAGTTGATATAACTACTGTTCTAGGGATTGAAAGGTATACATCAGGATACTTTTCTAAAATGCCACTAGATCTTAATTCCATATCAATAAAAGCAAGACCTCTACCTTTACCTCCAAGGGAACCTTCTCCTATTCTGCTAAAGAATAGGGTTTCGTCATAATTTTCTTTTGAAAATTGAGCAAGAACACCCTTTGTCCTTTCTGCTCTATATTCTTTAATTACTCTTACTAAGTTTTGGCGACCCTCTTCTTCTTCTCCTTCTATGATTTTTATAGGTTTTAATCTAGCAGCTAAAACATATAGACTTTGAGCTCTTAGCCATTTTGAAAAATCATCTCTTCTTGCATGATATATAAAACTATCAATTGGTATATCTGCAATAGAATGTTGTAACTGACGCATAGTTTTAGCTAAAGCAATAACTGAATTAGTTTTTGGGTTTTTAAATAAGAAGGGACCGAAACCATAGTTTGCTGTTACATAATCTTCTAAAGCAAATAATAAATTATCTGCTTTCTTCCAAAGAAATTGAGCTTCTGTTTTATTTACTAATTCTTCATTATCCTTATTCATGCTTTGGATTAAGAAAGGTAAGCGAGGTTTATCCTTTTTTACTTCTTTGCATAACTTTAGTCCAGCATATTTATCTTCTCTGTTATTTCTTTCATAAGCCATATCAGAGATTATTCCGAGTATGTTGTCTTTATATTTATTATATAGTTCCAAAGCTTCTTCATAAGTTTTTGCAAGTAAGATTTTAGGTCTTCCTCTCATTCTTAGTATTTTACCCCAAGAGTTTAATCCTTCAAGGATTGAAGACCTGTTTTGTGTAATTAAACTCTTATATAATATAGGTAAGAAGGAAGAATAAAATCTAATTGAGTTCTCTACTAAAATAATTACTTGTATATCAGCTTCGTTTGTATCATGGTCAATATTCATTCTATCTTCAACTAATTTAATCATAGCTAAGAAAATCATAGGATCTCCTTGGTAGTAGAAAAAATTACTTATTGAAGGAATTTGTTTTGCTTTTATTTGTTTATTTCTTTTATGAACAGGGGAAGGAGAGAGTACTACAATTGGCATATAAGGATAGACTTCTTTAATCTCCTCTGCTAATTCTTCTACGTGTTCATTTCCTAGGTCTAACATTGAAATAACTAGTTCAAATTTTCTGCTAGAGGAACTAAGTATTTTTAAAGCTTCTTGAGGTGTATTAACATGAGTTATTTTTGGAGGGTTTGAAAGTCCTAATTGGGTATACTCAGTATAAAGCGCTTCTTCAACTCTTCCATCTTCTTCAAGCAAGAATCTATCATAGTCGCTACATATTAATAATACATTATAGATATGTTTTAACATCAAGTTGCTAAATGGCAACCAAGTTGGGTCTAATTTATACATTTAATAATAATAACACAGGAATTTCTGTTTAACAATTAGAAAAATGTTATTATTTTAAAAATTTAGTTATTCTTAAATAGAAAGTTAAAAAATAACATATAACTAAAAAAATCTTTTAAAATTACTGTAAATTGCAACTTGACGATTATTAAAAGAGGGTATACTCTGTTGTCGTAACAAATAAGTTTTTATCTAGAAGGAGATAAAATAAATGTATAATTTAGAAGCTTTCATGGCTCAATTAGAACAGAAGAATCCTGGACAAAAAGAATTCTTACAAGCAACAAGAGAAGTATTAGAAAGTATACTTCCTGTCATTAATGAAAATCCAATTTATTTGAAAAATAAAATTCTTGAACGTATAACAATGCCAGAACGTATTATTGAATTTAGAGTAGAATGGGAAGATGACAATGGAGAAATTCAAGTTAATAAAGGATGGAGAGTTCAATTTAATAGTGCTTTAGGTCCTTATAAAGGTGGTTTAAGATTCCACCCTTCTGTTACATTAGATACTTTGAAATTTTTAGGTTTTGAGCAAATCTTTAAAAATAGTTTAACAACACTTCCTATGGGTGGTGGTAAAGGTGGATCAGACTTTAATCCTAGAGGAAAAAGTGATGCAGAAATTTTAAGATTCTGTAAGAGTTTTATGTCTGAGTTATATAATTTCATTGGTCCTGACACTGATGTTCCTGCTGGAGATATTGGTGTAGGCGGTCGTGAAATTGGTTATCTATATGGCCAATATAAAAGATTAAAACATGAAAACACAGGTGTTTTGACTGGTAAAGGTCAAGGCTGGGGTGGCTCATTAATTAGACCAGAAGCAACAGGTTATGGAGCTCTTTATTTTGCACAAGAAATGCTTGCTCATAGAGGAGATACTCTTGAAGGTAAGAGAATTGCTATTAGCGGATTTGGTAACGTTGCTTGGGGTGCTGCTGAAAAAGCTACAGAATTAGGTGCTAAAGTTGTAACCATAAGTGGTCCTGATGGATATATTTATGATGAAGACGGAATTAACACAAAAGAGAAATGGGATTATATGTTATATTTGAGAGCTTCAAATAATGATGTAGTAGAACCTTATGCAAAACGATTTGGCGCAAAATTCGTTGCAAAGAAAAAACCTTGGGAAGTAAAAGTTGACTTAGCATTCCCTTGTGCAATTCAAAATGAATTAGCCTATGAAGATGCAAAAGAATTAGCTAAAAATGGTTGTAAATATGTTGTAGAAACATCAAACATGGGTTGTACTCCAGAAGCTATTGAATACATTTTATCAAGCGATATGATTTTTGCTCCAGGAAAAGCTGTTAATGCTGGTGGAGTTGCTGTTTCCGGTTTAGAAATGACTCAAAATGCAATGCACATTTTCTGGACAGCAGAAGAAGTAGATGAGAAACTTAAACAGATTATGAAAAACATTCATTCACAATGTGTTAAAGAAGGAACTCAAGAAGATGGTAGCGTTAATTATCCTTTAGGTGCAAATATTGCAGGCTTTAAAAAAGTAGCAGATGCAATGGTAGCTCAAGGTTATTAATTATAAATTAGACTAGATTAGTCTTCAGGTTTGTTGGTTTTGTTTGGCGAGTATTTTATACTCGCCTATTTTTTACTTAAAATAATTTAAGTAAAACTAATTTTAATAAAATGCTGTAAAAAAAAGTTAGTTAAGTTGTTTTTCGGGAAAATACTTTTTTTAATCAAAAATATGCAGATAAATTCAATTTCAAAGTTATCGAATTACTAATAAATTTTTTTTATTTTTGTATTGTAGTTATACTTTTTTTATATAAAAATAATTAGTTTTTTCTGTTTAGTACTCTAAGAAATCATCGTCTTGCGGTAATCTTTTTTTCATGATAGTGTATCGATGTTGCAGTGTTAAGGAGATAAAAGATGTTAGATTCTTTATATGAAATGAAGACGTCAAGAAGAAATAGCACCCTCGATAGTCAGCGCTTTAGAGTGGAAGAGGCCAGTGATATTTTTACACCTATAAAAAAGATTAGTAAAATCAATTTGGATAAGAAAGCTGTAGTAAATCCAATTGAGATGGAAAGTGTTCATGTCACTATAAATAAAGATGATAAGAAAAAAGGTCTTTTCAAATTTTTTAAAAAATAAAAATGAAAATAATTAGATAAAATTTATTTTATACTTTTAAATAATAGTTTCACATTAAATTGGGATAGTTGCAAATCTTGTGACTATCCTGATTTTTTTTATCCTTTATGTGGAAAAAAATCACAATAATTCACATTTCTTTTAATATAAAGTGCAATAATATTTTAATTTGTTTAAAATGGGATTTTTAATCAAAAACTTAATTTAAAATAGGTATTTTATAGAAGATTAAATTAAGAATACTTTGCTTGGTGTACTTGAAAACCACTAAATGGTGTATTATAATTTGTTTTGGTAATAAAGGTTTTATGGCTTTTATTATCTTTTTAAGTAATTGTACGATTTTATTTTAAATCAAATATTATATTCTGGTAATGGAGTGTCAAAATGGACAACAAAAAAATGGTAACAATTGATGGTAATACCGCTGCTGCGCATATAGCCTATGCTTTCAGTGAAGTTGCTGCAATTTATCCCATCACACCATCTTCACCAATGGGTGAATATGCTGATGCATGGGCAAGTACTGGTAAGAAAAACCTCTGGGGAAAAAAAGTTGAAATCATTGAAATGCAATCAGAAGCAGGTGCAGCAGGTGCTGTTCACGGTGCTTTAGCTGGTGGTGCTTTAACAACAACTTTCACAGCTTCTCAAGGTTTATTATTAATGATTCCTAACATGCATAAGATTGCAGGTGAAATGACACCTACAGTTTTCCATGTTTCTGCTCGTTCTTTAGCAGCTCAATCACTATCAATTTTTGGTGATCACTCAGATGTAATGTCTTGTCGTAATACAGGATTTGCAATGACAGCTGCAAGTAGTATTCAACAAACAATGGATATGGCTTTAGTTGCTCATTTAGCTACTTTAAAGAGTGATGTTCCTTTCTTAAGTTTCTTTGATGGTTTTAGAACTTCTCATGAAATTCAAAAAGTTGAAGAAATCTCATATGATGATATCAAAGGTTTAGTTGATGAATCATTAATCGAAAAATTCCGTGCTAGAGGACAACGTCCTGAAGCTCCAATGACAAAAGTTGCAGCTCAAAACGAAGATGTTTACTTCCAAGGTCGTGAAACAGTTAACAAATATTATGATGCTGTTCCTGAAATTGTTGAAGATTATATGGCTCAAGTATCTGAATTAACAGGTAGACCTTTACATTTATTCTCATACTCAGGTGCTAAAGATGCAACTGATGTTGTAATCGTAATGGGCTCTGGTGCTGATACATGTGAATGGGCAAGTAATTATATTAACAGTAATGGTGGAAAAACTGGTGTTATTAATGTACACCTATATCGTCCTTTCAGTGCAAAACATTTAGTTGCTGCTTTACCAAAAACTGTTAAGAGAATTGCTGTATTAGACAGAACTAAAGAACCTGGTGCTTTAGGTGAACCTTTATACTTAGATGTTGTTGCAGCATTAAGTCAAATGGGTGTAGAAGGCGTTAAAGTTATTGGTGGTCGTTATGGATTAAGTAGTAAAGACTTCCCTCCAACACACGCAAAAGCAGTATTTGATCATTTAGCTGGCGCAGCTTTCCATGATTTCACAGTTGGTATTGAAGATGATGTAACTAATAAATCAATTAAGATTGGTGAAACAATTGATGTTACACCTAGTGATGTATCTTCTTGTATGTTCTGGGGTCTTGGTTCAGACGGTACTGTTGGTGCTAATAAAAACTCAATTAAGATTATTGGTAACAATACAAACAAAAATGCTCAAGCATATTTCGCTTATGACTCAAAGAAATCTGGTGGTATTACAGTTAGCCACTTAAGATTCGGTGAAAGTAAATTGAACATGCCTTGGTTAATTGACCATGCTGACTTTGTTGCTTGTCATAATGCTGCATATATTGGTCGTTATGATATGTTAAGTCCTTTGAAAGAAAATGGTGTATTCTTATTGAACAGCCAAATTCCTTCAGATGAAGTATTTGATCATTTAACAAGAAAAATGCAAGAACAAATCATCAATAAAAAGATTCGTTTCTATAACATTGATGCATTAGAAATTGCTAGAAAAGCTGGTTTAGGTACAAGAATTAATACAGTTATGCAAGCTGCATTCTTTAAGATTAGTGCTATCTTACCAGAAGAAGAAGCAATTGCTTTAATTAAAGAATATATTAAGAAAACTTTCTTAAAGAAAGGTGAAGAAATTGTTAAAAAGAACTGGGCAGCTGTTGATGGTGCATCTGATGCATTACATGAAGTTAAAGTTCCTGCAACAATTACTAAGAGTTATGAACCTGCAAAATTAATTAGTGAAGATGCTTCTGATTTTGCTAAAGACATTATTTTACCAATCATGCACCGTGAAGGTGATAGTATTCCAGTATCAAAAATGTCTTATGATGGTAAATTACCTTCAGGTACTGCTAAACTAGAAAAACGTGGTGTAGCACCATTTGTTCCAAAATGGATGCCTGATAATTGTATTCAATGTAACCAATGTGTACAAGCTTGTCCTCATGCTGCTATTCGTGCAAAACAAATCGAACCTGCAAAATTAGATAATGCTCCAGAAACATTTGTAACATTAAAATCAAATACAAAGAATGATAAAGATCTTAGATTCAAGATTCAAATTTACACAGAAGATTGTCAAGGTTGTGGCGTTTGTGTAGAAGCATGTCCTGCTAAGACTAAAGCTTTAGAATTATCTCCTATTCAAGATGAAAGAGATAAGGGTGAAGTTGCTAATGCTGAATTCTTTGAAGATTTACCATATGATGTATTAGACGGTACAAAAGATACAACAGTTAAAGGTTTACAATTTAAACAACCTCTATTTGAATTCAGTGGAGCTTGTGCAGGTTGTGGTGAAACTCCTTATGTAAAACTTGTTTCTCAAATTTGTGGTGAAAGCATGATTGCTGCTAACGCAACAGGTTGTTCTTCAATTTATTCTGGTACATTCCCAACAATTCCTTATACTACACGTCAAAAAGATGGTAGAGGTCCAGCTTGGGGTAACTCACTATTTGAAGATAATGCTGAATACGGCTTAGGTATGCGTTTAGCTGTAGATAGTAACAGAAACTTATTAAAGATTAATATTGATAATCTTCTAGAAGTTGGAACAACAAAAGAATTAACTGAAGCAATTAATGCTAGTTTAGCTGTTTGGGGTTCTGCAAAAGAAGATGCAATTGATGCTCAAAAAGCTGTACAAGCTGCATTACCTGCTGCTTTAGCTGCTGCAACTGATGAAAATAGAGCTTACTTAGAAAAAATCAATGAATTAAAAGATTATTTCTCAGAAAAGACTGTATTCATTATTGGTGGTGACGGTTGGGCTTATGATATTGGTTACGGTGGTGTTGACCATGTTGTTGCTTCTGGTAAAAATGTAAATATTTTAGTATTAGATACTGAAGTATATTCAAATACTGGTGGACAAGCTTCAAAAGCAACTCCAATTGGTGCTGTAGCAAAATTTGCTAACGCTGGTAAACAATTAGGTAAGAAAAACCTTGGCTTTATGTGTATGAGTTATGGTTATGTTTATGTTGCATCTATCGCATTAGGTGCTAACAGAATGCATGCTCAAAAAGCTCTACAAGAAGCTGTAGCATGGGATGGTCCTTCTATCGTATTCTGTTATTCTTCATGTATCAACCATGGTATGAACATGAGATATAGTCAAGTTGAAGCTAAGAAAGCTGTTGATGCTGGTTACTGGCCATTATATCGCTACAACCCAGCTTTAGAAGCAGGTAAGAGATTCTCTTGGGATATCAAGAAAGAACCTACTGTAGAATATCAAGACTTCTTAAAGGGTGAAGTACGTTATACATCATTATACAAAACTAACCCAGCACAAGCTGATGAATTATTCAAGAAAGCTGAAGAAGATGCTAAGAACCGTATGGATTTCTACAAAGCTATGGGAAACATCATGTAAATTATTTTTACAAGATATAATAAATGAGGTCCTTAACGGGCCTCATTTTTATTTGTTAAATAATAAAAAATTTTATAAAGAAGTTTCTATAAATCCATTTTTTGTGAATTTATAAATATTTTTAATATCTAAAGATTTTAAAATGTTTTCTACTTCAGAAAAATAGCAATTTAAACCATTAATTGTATGAGCATCAGAACCAACAATAATTTTAGAATCTAGTTGTTTTAATGTTTTAATGGTATTTAAATCTGGGTAAGGGGAGCTTCTGTAACCTCTTGCAATTGCACCAGTATTTATCTCAATTATTTTATCTAATTTATTAAGTTCTTCAATAACATTATAAATAATATCTTTATACCATTTTTCATTGATATTAAATATTGGTTTTTTTTCATTAAATTTTGTATATAAATCTAAGTGGCCAACAATATCATAGTCAACATTTTTTGCAAAATTTAAAAGTTCTTGGTAATATTTAGTTATAAAAGGTTTTATGCCACCACATACAGAAATTAATTCTCTTAATCTTTCTGCATTATAATCTAAAAAATAGATTTTGTTTTCTATTAATAGACAATGAACTGAACCTATAGTGTAGTCTGGATTTCCTTTATATTCACCATTTAAAGAGTCTAATTCTAGACCTTTAAATATATCTATATTTTCATGTTTTTCATTCAACTCATCTAGAAGATTAAAGTAAGAAGCTTGTTCATCTCTTGCTAATTCTTTACAATCAATATCGTAACCACACTGAGCATGTTCACTAAAACCAATTGAATCAAAACCTAATTCAATTGCTTTGTTTATATATTCTTCTAATGAGTTTTTTCCATCACTGTAGGTCGTATGTGTATGAAGGTTAGTTAAAATCAAATTTATTCTCCTATGATAAATTAAACTTTTAATATTAAATTTTTATTTAATATCGTTTTCATTACACCATCTCTCGATGAAAACTTTTGTAGAGCGATTCATTTCTTTCATAAAAGATGTAGAAAATTTTCTTAGATAAAACTGATCTGCAATTGTTCCTTCATTGTTAAAGGGTAGAGTTTTTGTTTTTCTTTGGCTATCTTCAAGTTTCTTATATGTTGCAACAATTTCTTCATCTGATTGATTTTTATATGTATCTGTAAAGAATATATATTTTGCATCAGGTCTTTCTCTAGGGGTTGTTAGTTTTTTCTTTGGTTTTCCAAAGATTAACATTGCCGCAGGAACTGCTTGTGCAGGGAGATTTAGTAATTGTTGTACTTCTTCATAGTTTTCTATAATATCACCAACATAACAAGATCCATAGCCTAATTCATCAATAGCGACAGTGGCACTTTGAGCTGCAATTATTGAATCTTGTAAAGCTAAATGTAAATCGCCAACATTTACTTTTCTAATTTTTGTATTTGTTTTAGTTTCTGTGTTACTTAATTTAAAATATTTTAACCAACGGTTAAAATCAGCAAGAAAAACCCAAACATGAGGAGCTTTCTTTATCATAGGTTGATTATCACAAAGCACAGAAAGCTTTTCTTTTATTGAGGGATTTTCAATCTCAATAATAGAATATAAAGTTAGATTCCCTGCGGTGGGTGCTTGTAATGTAGCTTTTTTAATCAAATCCAAATCTTTGTCATTGATTCTTTCTTCTAAAAACGCTCTATGGGAGCGTCTGTTAAGTAAATTATTTATCATAAATTCATTATATAAAAACTAAAGAGGCTTTTACAGAGCCTCTTTAGTAATAATCTCATATTTAATGCTTATTCTTCTACAACAGAAAAATCATCTTTACTTGCACCACAAAGAGGGCAAACCCAATCATCAGGGATGTCTTCAAATGCTGTTCCTGGAGCGATTCCGCCATCAGGATCACCTACTTCTGGGTCATAAATGTAACCGCATAAATCGCATTCATATTTTTTCATTTTTTTCTCCTACAAGACGGTTGTCTTTATTAAATATTAGCAAGTTATATTGTAAACGGCAAGAATTTCCATCAAAGTTTTACAAAATTTTTGCTTAAATGACTCTGGTTCTAGAATTTCAACCGAAGAACCGCACTGAATAATTCTTAAAATCAATTCAATTGAGTTTTCTATATCAAAAGAATAGATATAAAAGTTATCAAGTTCTTCTATAACTGGAGGGGTATGTTTTAAGTTGTTAAAAACATTTATAGCTGAAATTTCTTTTACTTTTATTTTTAAAGGAATTACATCGATTGGCTCATATGTATTTTCTTGTTTTGGCATTTTAAAGGGTTTTAAGTTATCAGGAATTGTATAAGTTTGTTCTAGAATTATAGCCTTAGTTATTGTGCTTATATCAATGGTTATCATTTCTGTAGTATGGCGTAATCTTCCTGTAACACTAATTGGGTTTCTTCCAGTAGTCTCTTCCCTAAATCCAATAAAGTATGGAGCTACTTCAGAAATACGTTTTTTACCATTAACAGTATGTTCAATCTTAACAATTCTGCCGGAAACCCAGGAATCAATTAATACATCTAAAATTGTGTTATATTTTGAATTACCACTCTTTTTTTGTATATATTTATCAATTTCTTCTGATAATTGAATAATATTATTACTAATTTTAGGAGCATAAGATCTCATGTTTAAAGCAATTTTTCTTAGTCCAGAAGCTAGATGAGGGTTTTGAAATTCTGAATTTTTAGCTATAGCTTCAGCAGACATATTAAATGCTAAACTCTCATAAATACTTAATTCAATATTTTCATCTTCATTTTTATCGCTTTTTATTTTAATTAAATTATTTTCTTCATATACATCAATGTATTTACTTAAATCAGTAACATATCTACTTATTGTTGATCTATGGACACCGAGTCTTCTAGCAATCTCAGCTCTTCTTAGACCTTCAGGATGTGAAAGTAATAATAGTTCTAATTGTGCAACACGTTCGCCTTTCATTTAGTTTCTCCTATTTGTTTATGCACCAAACTGCAACATATTATACCTTATCATAAAAATGAAAAAATGCAACAAAAAAACAACAAAAAAATAAAAAAAATGAGATAAAATTTTTACAAAAAATTAATAATTGTGTAATAATAAAAAAATGAAACAAAAAAACAACTTTTAAAAATTTGAAAGTACTTAATTATTACTCAATTTTTGAGAGTAAATTTTAATGAGTTATTAATTTATATTGAAAAAACCCTCTTTTTGTACTAAAAATATTAATTGTAGAATAGGAGATGTTTATGGGAACTCATGAATTAGAAAAATCTATTGAAAAGATTGAAATCAAAATTTCATATACTGAAGAAATTGTTGCACAGTTAAATGAAATTGTAACTAATCAACAAAAAGAGATTGGAATATTAAACAATCATATAAATAAATTAGAAAAGAAAATTGTTGAACTGTTGGAAGAAGGGGAATCTTCCGATCTTCCAAACAGAAAACCACAACATTATTAAATTAAGCTCTTTTTTCCCAACATGTTTTTGCTTCAAAAACAGTTTTTTTATCGCCATTTTCATCAACTCTAACAAGTTGATGTATAAAGGTGGGATTATCTTCATTTATTGCATTTTGACTTTCGCTTCTTGTAATAATTTCAACATCATCTTTTAAATATGTTTGTTTTAACCATGATACATCAATATTTGTTGTTATATATTTATCTCTAAAATCATTAGGCATTGATTGTAGAGTCCAGCGAATATATGAAATATTATTAACATGTTTATTAAAATCAGTATCTGAATAATTAATTCTTGGAACAATTTTTGATATTAAAGGATTTGTATCGTCAATTACATCTCTTTTTTTGATTTGAAAATCAACTTGCTTTGTTTGTTCAGGGATACCAATTTTTTCTAACATGGCTGTAGGTTCTATAGGTCTATTTGTTTTTAAATCAATTATTGGCCATAAAGTTACTGATCTAAAGAGGATTTCGCCATCAGCATTTTTCCCTTGAATAATTCTAGGAACTAAAACTCTTCTATATGGTTTTTCAGCCCAAGTTTCTACAAAAACTTCTTCTCTCCATTTTGGATATTTATAAACTTCTATGTTTTCTCTTGAAATCACCCAAGTTAATCCACTTTCATTTAAATCAAATATTGAGCAATTTAGAATAGAGGAATGAGATGCTGCCGCTTCTTGAACTATTTCAAAAATCCAGTCAAGTCTAGCGTTTGCATGTGCATCACAGTTATAAGTATAAGGGATGAACATTTCTTTATATACTTTATTTTCAATTTTACCAAAAGTATTAATTTTTCTTTCCATATATAGTTTCCTCCGCGTATATAAACTACTATACATAAAATCGACAAAATTATTCAATGAGAGTTAGTAAAAAAAACTGTTTAAGAAAAGTATTATTGGGATAGTAATTATGCTTGCAATAGTAGATAAACCTAATAGAGATGAGGCATATAATTCGTCTCTATCATATAACAGGGAGAATGTTGTAGTAGTTGCACCAACAGGACATGCCATAGCAATTAAAACAATATTTTTTAACATTATTGGGGCGTTAATCTTTAATAAGAAAAAGATTATTATTATTGGAATTAATATGTTATGTAAAAATAAAATATAATAGCTTCTTAAATCTCCGAACAGTTTTTTTAATGGGCATTTCATAATCGTTGCACCCACAATCAATAAAGCAAGAGATCCATTCATATCACCAATCGATTTCATTGGAGCTAAAACAAGAGAAGGAACTCTTATAGAAAAAAAGTAACATAATAGACCAAGAATAATTGCTAGCATGTTTCTGCCAGTTATTATTTTAATTATTTTTTCTTTTAATGGCAATTTGATTAGCATGCTGATACCATAAGACCAACAAATTATATTAAAAGCGGTAATAACTCCTGTACAATAAAATACCCCAAGTTGTCCATAAACTGCATTCATTAAAGGTAACCCAATAAATCCACAGTTAGTGTACATTACTGCCATTCTCTCAACAAGGTAATCTGTCTTTGTTGATTTTTTGATTAATATTCTAGCTAAAATAATTGCAATACAAATAGAAAGGAAAGAAAGAATAAAAGTAATTATCAAACCTCTTACTTGTTCTTGATCGTAATCTCTTTGATAAGAAGTAAAAATTAAAAGAGGGCTAACAATTTCTAATAAAATATTAGTTAAGCTTTTTAAACCATTTTCTTGAATTATTGTTTTCTTATATGCATATGCTCCAAATGCAAGAATAACAATCATTTGAATTATCTGGAGGCTAGTTCTAGTTGCAACATCCATGTCTAATTATTCTTCACGTCTAAAAAAGCGTAATATGCTTCTACCATATTTTCTTTCATCATATGTAACTAAATCGCCTATTTTTTCAGGCCATTGAGCTTTTTCTTCACTAGGATAATGTATAATAAACAGTCCATTTTTTTTAACAATTT
Source organism: Sphaerochaetaceae bacterium (assembly GCA_963678415.1). Classification (GTDB taxonomy): domain Bacteria; phylum Spirochaetota; class Spirochaetia; order Sphaerochaetales; family Sphaerochaetaceae; genus Pleomorphochaeta. The sequence continues at coordinate 1,970,456 of OY782833.1, forward strand.
GAGCATCAGCTATTGCTTGAGTTAATTCAACTTTTCCATCCATAGGGAAAGGAGGGTCTGCATATACAATATCATAAGATTGTTTTGCTGTTGGTATAAAGCGATAAACATCAACTAGAAATAATAAGATTTTTGAATCAACAAAAGAAATATTTTTGTTAATAACTGATTTTTTACCTCTGTCTTTTTCAACTATATGAACAGGATTTGCCCCTCTAGATGCAGCTTCTATTCCAACACAACCACTACCTGTAAACAAATCTAAAAATGATAGGTCATCTAAATTTCCTAATATAGAAAATAGTGATTCTCTCATTCTATCCATTGCAGGTCTAATTACTCCTGGAGGACAGGTTATTGTACGTCCACGATATTTTCCACCTGTAATTCTCATAATACCTCTTATTCTTCTAAGAAAGGATTTGCTTCTTTTAAAACTCTTTCTATAACTCTGTTATCTAGATTAATAAAACTCGAATCTTCTTTCAAGATTTTATCACAATATTCTCTTGCTATTTTAATCATTTCTAAATCATTTACAAGAGAGGCAAAATGAAGTCTAATAAATCCTGATTGTTTTGTGCCTAAAATATCTCCAGGACCTCTTAAAACTAAATCCTTTTCAGCAATGATAAAACCATCATTTGTTTCTCTCATTACTTTTAGTCTTTCTTTTCCTAATTCACTAATATTATTGTTAAAAACCAAAAAACAAAAGGATTGTAATTGAGAGCGACCAACTCTGCCTCTTAACTGATGAAGTGCTGAAAGTCCAAAAATATCAGCATGTTCAATTATAATGCACGTAGCATTTGGTACATCTATTCCAACTTCGATTACACTAGTGGAAACTATATATGAAATTTTTCCTTTCTTAAAATTTGTCAATATTTCTATTTTTTCATCATCATCAATTTTGCTATGTAAAAGAGCAGACGGAACATTCGGATATTGTTTTTTCAAATATTCAAACATATTTGTTACATCTCTTAATTCTTGAGGGCCTGAATCGTCAATCCGAGGATATACAAAATAAGCTTGGTGTCCTCTTTGAAATTCTACTGCAATCGATTTATACATTCTTTGTCTAGAAGCTTCTCCAACAAGATGTGTTATAATAGGTTTTCTGCCTTTTGGTAATTGTCTAATTGTAGAAATATTTAGATTTCCAAATACAGTTAACGCTAAGGTTCTTGGAATTGGTGTTGCACTCATCATTAGTATATTGGGATGAAGCCCTTTAGATAATAGTTTTTCTCTTTGGTTTACTCCAAACCTATGCTGTTCATCAATTATAATGTATCTCAAATCAAGGAATTCTACATTGTCACTGAATAACGCGTGAGTACCAATTAAAAGTTGTATAGAACCATTTTTAATACCCTCTAATATAGGTTTTCTTTGCTTTTGAGACACTGAGCCTGTTAATAATGCTATTGAAATTCCTAAAGGTTCTAATAGTTCTGCAGCATTTTGAGCATGTTGATTGGCCAATAATTCTGTTGGTGCCATAAAGGCTACTTGATGTTTTTTAGAAATTTCATGTAACGCTGATGCCCAAGCTATTAAAGTTTTTCCGGCTCCTACATCTCCTTGTAGCATTCTATTCATTGCTTCTTTGTTGTCTAAATCAGTTCTTATTTCTTTTAAAACACTTAATTGATCATTCGTTAATTGGAAATCTAAATTTGAAATAAGTTGTATTTCTAATTTAGAAGGAATGCTTTTAACAGGTTTATTTGTTCTATGAATTTTTACATCTTTTCTTGCAATTAATTGCATATAAAAATGTTCACAAAAGGCCAAAGTCTTTTTTGCTTGTTTTAATTGTTCTATATCTTTTGGAAAATGATAAGCTCTAATAGCCTTATCAAAAGGCATTAATTTTAATTCAGTCATAATAGATTGAGGAAGTTCGTCTTCAAATCTTATTGGTTTAGAAAAAATTTCAATTAAATTTTTTTTAATTAATTTTTGAGTTAAAGATCCTTTCAATGGATAGAGTGGAATTATTTGTCCAAAAGGTAATGGAGGATTATCTATATCATTTATTTCATATAATTCAAAACTTGAAGCTTGTAATTCACCATTGTGTGAGTACACAGAAGCATAAAGATAATATAATTTATCTACTTTGATTATTTTTTGAAGGAAATTTCTACCAAAACAGAGTAAGTTAAGAGATCTATCTCCAAAATAACTTTTAACTTTTATTTTTAAAGTTCTTCCATTTTTTGAAAAAGCTCCAAAAAATGAATGAGATTTTATTTCTACAAAAGTATTAATTTGTCTTGCCTCTAATAAATGATTAGGTAAGTCTTCAAGATTAATAAATTTTGTTCTATCTTCTCTATCTCTAGGGGTAAGAAGTAATAAATCTCCACAGGTTTTTACCCCTAAAGATGCATAATTTTCTTTAGCGGAATTTCCAACGCCTTTTAAACTTGATATATCTGTTGAATAATTCCTAATAAACATAGTTCACTCTTATAAGTTTATTAAATAAGAAATCAAATATGTAACAACAGTTCTAGTAGTAATATATACAAGGATACAGAAAATAGTACTTACAATAAGAAGCTTTCTATCAGAGACTATTTTGCTTGCAAAAAATATTTTTTGAATCCAATTTAAAAAGCCGCCAATAATAGATTCTAAAGTCCTAATTAAGGTAATTGTATTTGGGCCTTTTTTAAAACATAAAATTAATCTTATAACTATTATTATTGTAATTATTACTAAGAAAGGTGAGATTAAATATCCCCATAGAGTATTAAGAATCAATGCTAATACAATATAGAAAGTAATTTGTCCTGTTGTTCCAAATAGATGTAATATGCTTTGTAAAACAGATAATAAAGCAAAAGCTAATAATGGTGTGAAATCTATATTCTTTGTTTTTAATAAGTTTACATTTCTAAATAAATTTAAATATGGATCAACAATCTTTTTTAAAATAATGAATATACTATTTTGATTTAAATGTGATACGGGTGCAAACCAAGATAAAATAATTCGAACCCAAAGTAATAAATTATAAAATGCTAAAACTTGTGCTAATCCGAGAGCTAATCTCATAAAAATTGTAGATTCTTGCATAATTTTTTTCCTTTAATTGAACCAGATATCAATAACTTCTGGTCTTTCATTAATTTGTGAAATAAAATCTTGGCTATATTTTACACTAAAAACAACATTACAATTAATTTTTATTGGAACCGTATCTTTTACAATATCAATATCATCTTCATTTGATGATAGTCTTTCTTTTTCTAAGAAAAGATTAACATTTAATGGTCCAGAATTTGTTATAATGATTTGTTTTAATTCCTCTAATCCTATTTCTTTTGCGACATTATAATTTAATTTAATATTACAAGTTGAAAGAGCTATAGGTGGTAAATCTTTAGGATCTACTACATTCTCAATTTCAAAATCAATTTTTTCTTTATCTTTATAATTTTCTTTAAATTTACCAACAAAACCATAAATTGAATCAACTTCTAATTTATTATTTAAGTTTTCATAAGCTTTATTGAATAATCCACTTTCGATAGTCCCATTTGCGTCAGCTAATACAAGAAACGCCATTTTTTTTCCTTTTTGGGATGTGAATTCTCTTTTGCTTACAACAGTTGCAACTATAGCTGTTTTTTGATTTAGTACAAATTTATCAGGTTTTGACAAATCAAAAATTACACTATTTTTAATCTCTTTTTTATATATATCTAGAGGATGTCCAGAGATATAGAAACCCAATAATTCTTTTTCTCTTTCTAATTTTTCTAATATTTTCCAATCCTCAATAATAGGTATTTCAAATTCATTGAAAGAAGTTTCTTCAATGTCTTCAAATAAACTCATTTGGCCTAATTCTTTATCTTCAATAATTCCTTGAGCAAATTTTACAGCTTCTGGGAGAACTTCAAGTAGAGATGGTCTATTTATTTTTAATGAGTCAAAAGCTCCTGCTGTAATTAAAGATTCTAATAATTTGGAATTTAAAACTTTTGGATTACTTCTTTCTAAGAATTCCATAAAGCTTTTATATTTTCCATTTTGCTCTCTTTCTTCAATAATTTTTGCTACAGCAACTTCACCTACATTTTTTATTCCAGCTAGTCCATAAACAATTTTGTTATCAACAACACTGAAACTTTTTTCTGAATAGTTTATTGATGGTGGGAGTATTTCTAGTCCCATGCTTTCAGCAACATTCAAGTATTCCTTGAATTTATCAGGATTGTTCATTTCATTTGTTAAGTTTGCTGCTAAAAATTCTGCTGGATAATTTGCTTTCAAGAATGCTGTTTGGTAAGCAACAACAGAATATGCAACTGCATGAGATTTGTTGAATCCATAACCAGCAAATGGTTCTAGCATTTCAAAAATTTCAATAGCATGTTCTTTGCTATGGCCTTTTTTTGCAGCACCTTCTATGAAAATCTTTTTTTGTGTTTCAAGTTCATAAACTTTCTTTTTACCCATTATTCTTCTAAGAATGTCCGCTTGACCAAGAGAGTAGCCTGCAATTATTTGAGCAACTTTCATAACTTGTTCTTGATAAACAATAACCCCATATGTAGTTTTTAATTCTTCTTCTAATGCTGGATCTGCATATTTTATTGGTTGTCGTCCATGTTTACACTCAATAAATTGAGGAATATATGCCATTGGACCTGGTCTATATAATGCATTTAAAGCTACTAAATCTTCTATGTCACTAGGTTGGGCCTGTTTTAAGATTTTTTGCATACCCGCAGATTCAAATTGGAATACACAAGAAGAGTCTCCACTTTGAAGCATTTTAAATGTCTTTTCATCTGTTTCACTAATTTTTTCTATATCGAATGTTTTATCTTTTTTATGAATCAAATCAACACAATGCTTAATTAAAGTAAGTGTTTTTAATCCTAAAAAGTCCATTTTAACTAAACCACATTCTTCAATTAAGTCCATTGTATATTGAGTGGATACAGCTCCTGTTTTTGGATCTCTGTAAAGAGGAACATATTTAGTTAATTCTTCTCTACCAATAACAACTCCAGCTGCGTGAGTAGATATATGGCGGTTTAGGCCTTCAAGTCGACTAGCAACGGAAAAAAGCGTTTCATAAACGCCGCCTTGTTCTCTAATCGCTCTAAGTTCTTCACTCATTTCTAAAGCTTTGTCTATGCTCATTTTTCTTTCATCTGGGATGAGTTTTGCAATTCTATTAGATTCTGCAAAAGGAATATCTAAAACTCTAGCGCAGTCTTTTATAACAGCTTTTGTTTTTAGAGTTCCAAAAGTTGCAATTTGTCCAACTTTTTCAATGCCATAATGATCTGTTACATAATCTATTACTTCAGCTCTTCTTTCTTGGCAGAAGTCAATATCAAAGTCAGGCATACTTACTCTATCAGGGTTAAGGAATCTTTCAAAAAGCAGATTATATTTCATTGGATCAACATCGGTAATGCCAAGAGAATATGCAACAATTGAACCTGCTCCTGATCCACGACCTGGACCAACAGGTATATTATGTTGCTTTGCCCAGTAGATATAATCTCTAACAATTAGAAAATATCCAGGGAATTTCATATCGATAATTGTTTTTAATTCATAGTCTAATCTGTCTAAATATTCTTTAGGAACAGGGTTATATCGTTGTTTTATACCTTCTTTTGATAAATGTATTAGATATTCAGATTCATCTTTAAAAGGTTCTGGTATTGTAGATGCAGGAAGAATTGGTCCTGGAAAGTCTATTTCTAAATTACACCTTTCAGCAATTTTTACTGTGTTTTCAATTGCTTGAGGATAATCTTTGAAAATTTCAGCCATCTGGTCAGGACTTTTAAAATAGAATTCTTTACCGTCAAAACGCATTCTATTTTTATCTGATAATTTTGCTCCAGTACCAATACATAATAATACATCTTGAGAAAGCCAGTCAGTATCTTCAATATAGTGGATATCATTTGTACACACTAAAGGAATATCCGTTTCTTTTGCTAATTTAGCTAAAAGAGGGTTTGTTCTTTTTTGTTCTTCAAGACCATGATCTTGTAATTCTAAATAATATCTATCCCCAAAAAGATTTTTAAACCAAAGCGCTCTTTCTTTAGCTTTTGGATAATCATCAGCAAGTAAATGTTGTAAAATTTCTCCACCTAAGCAAGCAGAAAGACAAATTAAGCCTTCGTTATATTGTTCTAAAAGAGCATCATCAATTCTTGGTTTTTTATAAAACCCTTCAGTATAAGCTATAGAAACTAATTTAATTAAATTTCTATAACCCACTTCATTCATAGCCAATAAAATTAAGTGGTATCTTTTAGTTGTGTCTTCATAACCCATAGCTTTTTTCTGAGTATGACCTTCTGGGTTAGAATAAACTTCACAACCTATTATTGGGTTAATGTTTTCTTTTCTACATGCGGAATAGAATCTAAGAGCTCCAAATAAATTTCCATGATCTGTTATTGCTAAACTAGTCATGTTGTAATCTTTAGCTTTTTGTATATATCTATTTATTGGGGCTGCTCCATCTAGTAATGAAAAGTCAGTGTGATTGTGAAGATGAACAAAATTTGTCAACGAAATCTCCTATTTAATTTTTTCTTTTTATTAATTTAAAGTTTTTATTACGTTTTTTCAATCGTTTTCTTTGAAGGTGTGATTTGATAAAGAATTGATTGAAATATTCTTTTTGCTCTTTCTTTTTGCAAAGGAGTTACACCTTTTAAGTTTTTACTTATTTCTGTGACTAATTTCTTTGACACAGAATTTACGGTTCTAGGAATTATTGGAATTTGAGCGCCTTCTAATTCAGAAGCGATAAATGATTCATAATATATTCCTGCCTTAGGGAAAGTAATATTCATTTTGATGTTGTTTATAAAGGTTTGATTTATATTAGCACCAAAAGCAAATATTACTGTAGAATAAGGATTTTGTATTGGGCTACCTATACAACAAAATCTTTCAAAATCAAAATTATTTAATGGAATTCTAACTTTTTTAACTAAAGACCCTTTTTCTAAAAGAATAGAATCATTTTTATACATTTTTTCTATTGGTATAATTTTAGTAATAATTTTTTGTTTGGATAAATCTAATAATTCAACACTTGCATCCATACAAGCCAAAGTTCCTGGTAGTGAATACCTAATATTAGGAGTGGATAAAGCTCCGCCTATTGTGATTTGGTTTCTGATAATATTTGTTGCTGTATTACTTAAGGTGTCTAATAATAAATCATTAAAAGCTAAAGTACCAATTTCGAGTAATTTGTTTGTAGTAACCATCGCACCAACTTCAACATGCTTTATGTTTCTAGTAACTTCAAATAGTTCTTTAATCTTTTCTAAAGATATGATTTTTGTTTTATTAGATGAAGGATAAAGGGATGCTTCTTTCATAAGATAAGTCCCCCCAGCAAAAATTATGTGGTCGGGATTCTTTAAAATAGTCTGATGCAACTCATTTATTGTTTCAGGTATAAATAATTTATTATTTCTATAATACACGACGTTTTATCCTATCCTCTAAAGCTTTTATTGTAATAGTGTACAATTGCTTTGATGTTAAACATTTGCAAGAATTTAATGCAAATTCTTTTTCAGCTGTTTTAAAATCAATTTGATTTTGAGTGTCTTCTTCAATTGCTTTTGTTAAAAACTTTTTTGAAAAGTCATCAACTTTATTATCTATTCTTTTTGTTTTAGCCTTTAATAATAAAGATTCAATAATTAGTGTTTTTGCTTCATAGCAATGAGGACAAGGTTCATAATTTAATGCATCATAGGTTCTTTTAATATTCCTATAGTGTGCACTTTGCATAAAAGCATCAAACGTGGTTATTGTTTTTCCTTGTAATTGATAAGCTGGTATTAAACAACTTAATACAGGTTCTTTTTCTAAAATTACTAAGCAATTTCCGCATCCTGTATTAGAGCATTTCCTAATTGGCATATTTACATCTAAATCTTCATATAAGATTTGAGATAAAGGTTTCATTTCATCTACAACAAGTTCTAAAGCTGTTTTATTTAGCTTGATTGATAATTTTATCATAATGAATCTCCAATTTTTGTTAGAATTTTTTCACTTGATGTTGGAAGGCTATCATTATCAAAATTCAAAGCCATTTCCAAAGCTGTATTAAAAGCCGCAAAAACAGCACCTCTCAATCCACTAGTAATACTATCACTAATATTTTCGCTCTTCTGAGTTATTTTTATATCAATATTAAAATCTTCACCTTTTGTAGTTTTTGCACCTAATTCATAAATACAATCCAAAATTTCCTCTCTTAAATTGTTTATATATGCGACTTCATCAAGAATATCACCTACAGAACAATTTGCGGAGACTTTAAAAACAATTGGTTCTAATGTTATAGGATCAATTCCGGCTTCTATTATTAATGCTATCCAAGATTCACTTGAAAATAATGGTCCTTTTACAGGTCTTTTATTTCTGGCAACCGTAACACTTATTGGAAGCCCTTCAATAAATCTTTTATCATTAATTTTTTTACAAGCTAGCTTTACTTGTTCAGACATTATTTTACTATTTGTAGATAATGTACATGGTCCACTATCAACTAATTCTGTACTATTTGTACAAAAAGTAATATTTTTTTTCTTTATATCAAGTTCCTGAGATATTATTTCTTTCCAAATATTACTAGCTTTGCTTGCATTATAGAAAGAAGTGTTCAACTCTACTTTGCTGTCAAAATTTAATGTTAATTTAACTTTTGGATAACCAAAGGTTGAATTGTTTGTAGAAAATCCACTGATGCTTGGAGCTACAGCTAAGCCAATCCCTCTTGCATATGGGGTGAAAGTAGAGAAATGTTTATCTAGTGCTGAATTAACTTTGTAAGCGGCATATTTTCTGTTAAAGAAGCTTCTATCAACTAAATCTTGTAGACATTCTTTTGGCTCTTGCAAAGAATTAATTTCCATTACTTTTTTATGCAAGGTGCTTTCAAAGAGACTTTTTGTAGTCCAGAAAAAAGGAGAGAGCCCTAAAGACTTACCAAGTTTAGTAGTATGTGTTTGTGTTGATGCTAGTGCATTTTCAAATCCAAGTCCTCCAAAAAAGTTTGAAGGGGAAACTGGACTTTGAATAAAATCAAAATTAATTTTTATAGCTTTTAAATCATATAAGGGTACAAGTCCTGCAATATATTGCTTGCTCATTTCTTTAGAAAATAAAGAAAAAGCCCCTTGATCAATAGTAACTTTTATATCTTCTAATATTGTTTTTTTATCATTAACTCTATACCAAGTTTCTCTTTCTATTAAAACTTCTGGTCTAAACATTTCAATGTTTTCATGAATAAAGATATTTTTATTTGTTTTTATTGCTGCTAAGGAAGCAAAGCTTGCTAAAATAGCAGGTTGGATTAACATTTCATCTTTGTTTGAATAGGTTTGCTCTTTATTAACTATTATTTTTTTTTTATTAAATCCACAAATATTGCTTACTGAATTAACAATTAAAGAAGGCCATTGTGTAGGAGCATAAATGTTTAAAGTATCATCGTTAATTTCCACAGAAATACAAGTGGTTTGATTAGAAAAGTATTTTATTCTTTCAAACTTAAGTATTGATTTAAAAGCTTTATATTTTATTTCTATCTTTTCTTCTTTTTCATCTTGTTCTTCTTCATTTTGTTGAGTTATTAAGGAGTTCTCCTCCATTATTTTATCGAATTCTTTTGCATATCGTCCTGTCTCAAAAGAAATCTTCTGATCTTCAAGAATAGGTTTGTTATCTATATCATCAACAGGTAAATATTCAATACTAATTTCTCTAGCTATTTGTTCTGCCTTTTCTAAAGTTGGGGCAAAAACAGCAAAAAGAGGTTGACCTATATATGAAATATAAGATGATGCTAGTAAAGGAATACTTTGTTTTTGAATTTCTAATATGTTAGATCCAATTATATCTTTTGGAAAAAGAACTAAACAGTCATTAGGAATTGTTGGTAATTTAAATTGAGGGTTTTTAAAAATTCCATCAGTTGCTTTTACTAAAAATCCTTGTAAACTGCTTTTATTATTTAATGAAAATTTCTTTTTTCCCATCTTGACCTCTTATTTTAAGAATAACATGAAAAGCCTTTGATGGAAACTAGGAAAGTTCTATAACTTTAGTGGAAAAAAGTTGAATTCTAGTGTACCATAATCATATGAAAAATGATGAAGAAATACTTTTAGAAGTTGAAAATATAAGTAAAAAAATAAGAGAATATCAGAAGGCTTATTATATTGATGCAAATCCTGTTGTTAAGGATATAGACTATGATAGATTGTTCGATAAGCTTGTTGAATTAGAAACGCAGTATCCTCAATTTAAGAAATCTGATTCTCCTACACAAAGAGTAGGAAGTGATTTAGATTCAGATTTTGAAGAGGTTGAACATACAATACCTGTTTTGAGTCTTGATAAAGCTTACAGTGTTGAAGAAATCTCTTCTTGGATAGATAAAAACCAAAAGAAAGCTACTAGTGCTTTAAATTTTGTTTTAGAACAAAAAATAGATGGTATTTCAATTGTTTTGTATTATGAAAATGGTCTATTAATTAGAGCTGTTACTCGTGGTAATGGTACAATTGGTAATGATGTAACCAATAATGTTAAAACTATAAAATCTGTTCCTCTTCGATTAACTGAAGATATTAATATTGCTGTTAGAGGAGAGATATATTTAGAAAAGAAAGTCTTTGAAGAAATAAATAAGACATTAGAACAACCTTTTGCAAATCCTAGAAATTTATGTGCTGGAACAATTCGAAGAAAAAAGAGTATAGAAAGTGCTAAAATACCTTTAAATATATTTGTTTATGAAGGCTTTTTTGATGAGGCTCAGTATTCTTTTAACTCTCATGTAGAAATTTTATCAAAATTAAAACAATTAGGATTTAGAACAAATCCTAATTTAACATTGTTTTCAAAAGATATTGAAAGTGCAAAAGCTCTTCTAGAAAATCAAAAAGTTGAAGGCAAGTATTCCCAGTTTAGAGATATAGCTGATGAAATAAAAACCCAAACAGAGAAACGAAATTCTCTTGAATATGAAATTGATGGTTTAGTTTTAAAAGTTAATGAAATTAATGTAAGAGAAGAATTAGGATATACAATTCACCATCCTCGTTGGGCAATAGCATATAAGTTTGAATCTCCTTTTTCTCAAAGTGTCGTAAATTTAATAGAAGTTCAAGTTGGAAGAACTGGTAGATTAACCCCTGTTGCTAGAATAAATCCTGTTGAAATAGGTGGCTCTACTGTTAGTAATGTTACTCTTCATAATCAACAATATATTGATGAATTAGAATTAGCCTTAGGAGACACTGTTGAAGTTAGTAAAAGAGGGGATGTAATTCCTGCTGTAGAAAAAGTAGTTGAAAAAAATGAAAATGGAGAGACTACTTATAAAATGCCTGATAAGTGCCCTGTTTGTTCAACTCCAGTAGTATTAAAAGGTTCTCATCAATTTTGTCCAAATGAATTTTGTCCAAAACAAATACAAGGAAGGTTAGAATTCTTTGTAGGGAAAGGGCAAATGGATATGGATACCCTTGGTCCTAAAACTATTGAAGTCTTATTGAATTTAGATTTAGTTAAAGATGTTCAAGATATTTATAATATCGATTATGAAAAATTAAGTTATGAAAAAGGTTTTGGTGATAAAAAAATTAAAGCCATAATTGATGCAATAGAAGAAAGCAAAAAAAAGCCATTTAGTAGAGTTTTAACTGCTTTAGGTATTCCAGAAGTTGGAAAGAAAATTGTCGACATGTTAATAAAAAATGGGTTTAATTCTATTGATAAATTATATGAAATAGTTGAATCTAAAGACTATAATAAGTTGTGTGAAATTCCTTTAATTGCAGAGAAAACTGCACATAATATTATTGAAACCTTGGATGAACCTTTAATGAGGGAGAGAATTGCTGCTTTAAAAGAAATTGGATTAAACATGGAAGAAAAAGAAGAAAAGGGTAGTTTTGAACAAACTTTTGAAAATCAAGTTTGGGCTGTTACTGGTTCTTTTGAAAACTATAATCCAAGAACTTTAGCTTTAGAAGAAATTGAGAAAAGAGGTGGTAGAACTGTATCTGCAATTTCATCAAAAACTACTCATTTATTATTAGGCAAAGGTGGCGGAAGTAAAAGAGAAAAAGCTCAAAAACTTAATATTGAGATAGTTAGTGAAGAAGAGTTTTTAAATTTGTTAAATATAGGGGAACCTCCAGAAAAAGTTAAAAAAACTGAATATGAACAGCAAGAATTGTTTTAAATGTGCATATTTTGTTAATAAATATACAAAATATAGTATATTAATATAGAAAAATAATCGTTTTTTTATTAATTTATATAAAAATCATTGTGGGAGCAAAAGAAATGAATGAATTAGCTAAAGAATTAAATGATATTCTAAATGGTAGTGTGGTGTATGATTTATTCTCAGATTATGGTAAGAGAATGTATTTCCCAAAAGGGATTGTAGCACAAAGTGCACAAGCTAAAGCAAAAGCAACTAGATATAATGCAACTGTTGGTCAAGCTTTTAAAAATGGTGCTCCTTTGTACTTGGATGAAATTTATGATAATTTTGATAAAAGCAAAATGAGCCCAGCTGAAATCTTTACATATGCACCTGGTGGTGGTATGCCTCAGTTAAAAGAATTATGGAGAGAAGATATGATTGAAAAAAATCCTTCTCTAAAAGGTAAATCTTTTTCAATGCCTGTTGTAACTGGTGGTTTAACTCAAGCTTTATCAATTGTATTAAGATTATTTTTAAATGAAGATGATACTGTAATATTACCTCATCTATTCTGGGATAACTATGATTTAATTATTAAGGAAAATGTTAATGCTTCATTTACAACTTTCCCTTTATATGACTCTAGTAATCAAGCTTTTAATTTAGAAGGGTTTAAAAATGCAATTGCCTCTTCTAAGTCAAAAAAGATTGTTACAGTTTTAAACTTCCCAAATAACCCAACTGGTTATACTCCAACAAATACTGAAATGGATCAAATTGCAAATATTTTAATAAGTGCAGCTGATCAAGGGAAAAAAGTATTAGCATTATGTGATGATGCATATTTTGGTCTTTTCTATGAAAAAGATACAGCACGAGAATCTTTATTTGCAAAAATCGCAGATGCTCATGAAAATTTATTTGCAGTAAAAGGTGATGCAGCAACAAAAGAAGCAATGGTATGGGGCTTTAGAGTTGGATTTATAACTGTTTCAACAAAGAACTTTAGTGCAGAACAATATGAAGCATTTAATAAGAAAATTTTAGGAAGTATTAGATCTTCAGTTTCAAACTGTAGTAAACCTTCTCAAAGTTTATTAATTAAAGCTTTAAGTAATAAATCAACTTATAATGCTGGAAAAGAAGAAGCTCGTAAAGAAATGGAGTTGCGTTATTACATAATCAAAGATAAGCTAAAAGAGAAAGAAAATATTGATTATCTTAAACCTCTTGCCTTTAATAGTGGATATTTTTTATCTTTTGAATGTAAAGGTGATGTTGAAGAATTAAGACTTTATTTATTAGACAATTATAATATTGGAGCTATCAACATTATGAATAAAGTTTTAAGAGTAGCATATTGTTCTGTTGATTCAGAAAAATTAGCAGATTTATTTGATATTATTTATAAGGCTGCAGGAGAGCTATGGACTTAAAAACTAAAATATATTTGGTAAATACCGAAAATGAGAAATTCATGGGAATAGGTGTTGTTTGGCTTTTAGAAGAAATAAAAAAACATTCTTCTCTTAGAGCAGCAGCAAATGAAATAGGTATATCCTATTCTAAAGCATATTCAATGATGAATATGTTAGAAGCTTCTTTAGGTAAAATTATTTTAGTTAGAAGGCGAGGAGGCTTCTCTAGACAAGGAGCCTATTTGACAGAGTTCGGTGAAGAGTTTTTAAAGTCATATAAAGTTTTTCATAATGAAATCAAAGAGATAACCAAAAAACCTTTTGAAACATTTAATGAAGAAGTAAATTCTTTGTTAAATATGTATGATAAAGAGGGCAAAAAATTGTAAGATAGACGAGAATTATCTTTTTAATAAAAGATATTCAGTTTTTCTTAGGAGGATATATAGATGAAAAAGAAGCCAGTCGAAGGATTGCAATATAATTTTGACATTACAAATTTAGGGGAGCCAAAATTATCTACACCAATTATAATGAGCGATGATCAAGGTGATGGTCAAGCTGATTATGTTTGTGATGATGATAGACTGTTTTTTAGCGTTGAATCTAATATTGATGAGAAAGGTAATAGAGTTCCATTAGTAAAAGATACAGTTGAAAAAGCAGGACCTAGAAAGAAAATATATTTTAACCCTGCTCATGTACATGCAGCAATTACAACTTGTGGGGGTATTTGCCCAGGTTTAAATAATGTAATTAGATCTGTTGTAAGATGTTTTTGGTATAGATATGGGGTTAGAAGAATTAGTGGTGTTCAATTTGGTTATAGAGGTTTATTAGAAAATTCTCCTTGGCCTTTGATTCCTTTAGATCCTGATGTAGTTGATGATATTCAAGAAAAAGGTGGTACAATTCTTGGTTCTGCACGTGGTGGAGGAATGCAAGTAGATGAAATTGTTGATTCTTTAGAAAGATTAAACATTAATATTTTAATTACCGTTGGTGGTGATGGAACTCTACGTGGTGCTTATGATATTGGTGAAGAAATAAAAAGAAGAGGATTAAAAATTTCTGTTATTGGTGTACCTAAAACTATTGATAATGATTTATCATTTATTCAAAGTTCATTTGGATTTGATACTGCAGTTGGTGCTGCTGTGCCTAGTGTACGAGGAGCACATGTTGAAGCTAAAAATTCAATCAACGGTATTGGTCTTGTAAAAGTTATGGGTAGAGAAAGTGGTTTTATAGCCGCACATACTTCTTTAGCTCAAAGTGATGTTAACTTCTGTTTAATTCCTGAAAATCCTTTTGATTTATATGGTCCTAATGGTTTATTAGCTCACTTAAAAGAAAGAATAATGACTAGAAAGCATGCTGTTATTTTAGTTGCAGAAGGCGCTGGACAAGACTTAGTCCCTTCTACAGGTAAAAAAGATGCTTCTGGTAATGTAAAATATGCAGATATTGGGATATTCCTAAAAAATGAAATTAAAAAATATTTTGATGAAGAAGGAATTGAAGCAAATATAAAATATATTGACCCTTCTTATATTATTAGAAGTGCTCCAGCTAATTCATTTGACTCAATTTATTGTGCTAGACTTGGTGCTCATGCTGCTCATGCTGCAATGGCTGGTAAGACACAATGTTTAATTTCACAAATTAATAATAGATTCGTACATATTCCTATTAAACAAGCAGTATGCAAACGAAACCATGTTGATGTTGAAGGAAGTCTTTGGAGAGATGTTATCGAAAACACACGACAACCTTTCTCTATGAAGAATGATAGTAAAATTGATATGTAATTTATTAATAATACGATAAATTTTTATTAATTCTCAAAATTTTTTAAAAAAGGGGTTGAATAAAACGCTTAATTTAGGTATCTTTCGCCTTGTAAGAGAGTAATTCCTCGATGAATTTTCTCTTCAACCTCCTTTTGTTTTGCCTCGGTAGGCTTTTACCTCCTTTTAGTCTACTGAGGATTCTTTTTGCCCAAATCTTTTAAAATTTTATTGAGATTCCTGAACTAAATTGAATATCTGAATAACTATTTGGATTTACATCTGATGTTTGTAAAACATCCATATAAACATATGAGAGGGTATTTCTGTTTGAAACTTCAAAATAATTATTCTTATATATTTGATAGTTTAGAGTTCCATTTACAACATGTTTAATTGAGAATATTCCATTTTTAAATATCTCACTGCCATAGTTAGGTCTACCATCATTTGAAATTGGATTGCCAGAACTATCTACAGTAGATGCCATAAATATATTCATTTCACCTTTTAATAACAAATAATAATAGAGAGAGAAATCAAATTTATTTAATCTAGTATAGGTTGTTTGAAGTTTGAAGGCTACGGAGTCTCCTCCTTCACTAAATCCAATAAATGTTGGTTCAATTATATAACTTTGATTAATTACAAAAGTTCTATCGAAAGTAATAAAATCTACTTCATCTCTTCTATATAGACAAGGGGCTGCTAAAAGCGCTTCAGCGCTAATATTTAGTATATCTGTATCATTAATAGTTGAAACATATTTTAAGCCACTAGAAAAGCCCCAAGCACCAGATTGGCTATCATCTTCATTAGGAGCTCTAGCTTGATCTAAAACAAACTGTGAATACCAACTTAATTTATTTGTTAATAAAATATCTGATTCTAATGATGCAATAGCGTTAAACATGCCTCTCATATTAATATTATGATAAATATATGAAGGGTTAAGATATAATGGGATTAAAGTGTCATTTTGGTACATGACATTTTCACTTACTGCAAATCTAAAGAATTCTGTTGGTCTAAATTCAAGTCTGTGAGTTAAAAACATTTTTACTTCTGTATCAGGACTTTCTCCCCAATCAGTTTGTGTATTTAATAAAGCTATTGTGTTATTTATATTGAAGTTTTTCGAAAATATTTTTAGGTTAATAAAATTATTTTTTATATGATCATCATAAATAAAATTACCAATAGTACTGTTTCCCCATTCTAGTTTATCTTTTGAAAAGTTAAAGTTCCAATTATCTCCACCTACGGAGAAAATAGCTCTTTTAGGTGTGTCGAAATCAATATATTTACTTGCTAAAGGAATATTAGTTGCTGTACTCTGATTATATTGATTTGTTAAAATATTATATTTTATATCGGTTTGAGGAAGAGCTCCAATACCGTATGGAGCTAAATTATCATATAATTGATTTCTCGTATAATAATATTGACTTTCACTACTTGGCTCATATTTTCCTTGTGAATATTGTAAATCACAACTAGTAAAAAATAGATCATCCATTGCTAGTTTAAGATTTAATTTTAGTAAGGGTAATCTATCTTCTTGTTCATAAACCCAATCTCTATGGGTTTTTATATCTACTGTATTAGTATGAGTATAAACTTCAAACCCACTTAAAGCTTCAACATCCATAGACGCTTTATCATCAAGAGTGATGTCTAAATTATTTTGATTAATTATTTTATTAATATATGAATAATAATTTTTACCTGTGGCATTTAATTCATTATAGTCAATTTGACTGAGATATAATTTTAATTGTCCAATAGAATATGGTTTTGCTGCTGTAGGAGGTACTTTATGATCAATTATATATATATAGTCTATATAATCATAAACATTATTATCTAGAGAAAATATTTCTTGATCCATTGAATATAAACTCAATGGAACAAGAATAAGAATACTAATTAAAGTTAAAAATTTTTTCATGTTAATTTCTTCTATAAGCTATAAGAAAGACTTAAAACTAATTGCATATCAGAGGTTTTTTCTCCTGATACATTTTGATAGTTATTGATGTTGATATAATCTAATTGAACAAAACAACTTAAGTTTTTATTTACATTATAGCTTGCACTAGCACCAAGAACTAAGGTTTGTGATACAGAGTCTCTATCAGCAATATTTGAAGAAGGTTCTCTTGATCCAATAGTATTAGTTGTATCACTATTATCATGTGAAGTAGTTGGTGTTATGTATTGATCTGTTGGTGTTCCTGGAGCAATTGAATTCCAACAAGTGAATTTGTCAAAGGTTCCATGTAACATATAGAATAGGTTTGTTTCAATATTCCATTTTCCATAATTCTTAACAGAAGAATTTAAATTAAATACAATAGCATCTCCACCATATTTATAACCTAAGAATTCATTATGATACCAAGTTCCATGGCTAGCAAATTCTCTAAAGGCTACAACATAGTTAATAGCATATTCATCTGCTGTTTGAGCTGCCATATTAGATGTTCCATCTCCTCTTAAGTAAAGATATGGATCTGTATGTGCAAATTCAAAAGTAGTATTACCTTTATATTTGTTTAAAACATCATAATTATATTTTACACCAGCGATGTATCCAAAGGCATTAGGGAATGCTGTATCGGAGCCACCTGGATATGGTTCTCCTGGTAAAGCAAATTCATCCATTACTCCTTGTGCATAAATGTTAAAGTTTTTAAATGGAGTGTAGTCTAATTCTAAAGATAGAAGAGAGTTTGCATTTGCTCTAATGTAGAAATTGTGGAATAAGGCAGCTGGAGATAAATATCTTAAATCTAATACATTATCTAAAGATTGATACATAATTGACTCAGAAATTGCAATTCCAACTTTATTATTAAATAATCTTCCTTCTCCTCTATGAGCAATAAAGGCTCTCGTTCCTTGAGTAGGATCAGATTGACCAAGTCCTTCTGTAGGATCTCCTGCAATATAATTTTTAGGATGTGGGAAGAATGATGTTATAAAGGTATATTTAAATTGATTCGAGTAAGTTGTATATCTTAATTCATCAAGATAGGGAAGATTGTCACCAATCATAAGATTTGAAGAAATTCCATGCCCCCATTTTGTTCTATCTCTACCAATTTCTAATGACCAAGTATCATCACCAAATGCTAAAAAGCCTCTATAAGGGAAATTAAAATCTAAATCAAAAATTTGATTTGGTGGTAATCCGACTATATTGTGAGATACTGTTTCACTGCCAAATGTTGTTTCTGTAGTATATGTTGAAGCAATTGAGAAATTACCAAGACCATAAAAGTTTTCACCCATCCAAGCTTCAAATCCAATATTTATAAGTGGTTTTTGATCTAAGAAATTGTAGATAAAGTTTTCTCGTCTAACAAAATCTGTGGTGTTCTGATGAATATAACTTTCTAAGTTTAAGTCAACATCCCAGTTAATTTTACTGTATTTGTTGGTGTTCTTTTCATCTTGGGTTAAGCTTTCTTTGATATATTTATATACATTAGCATCAGCTTTACTAAATTTACTTGTATCTAATAAGTCAAGCATCATAATTAATTCGCTATCAGAATAAGGGGCCGCGGCTGATGGCATTGCTAATGATTGGGCTAAATATAAGTCTTTGATTCCATCATATAAATCACTATCTATATGTTCTATTTTTTGATTGTTATTAAAAGCAAATAAGCTATTTAAGGAAAATAACAATAATGTAAATAATATTGCAAGTTTATTGTTTTTTTTAGACATAAAAAAACTCCTCTGTCATGTCGGTTTGACCATTGTAACAAAGAAGTTTTATTAAAACAATTAAAATATTAGGTTAATATATAAAAGTTTAAAAAGAAATGTAGATAAATAACAAATTGGTTATTTAAGTAAGGCAGAATATGCTAAAAGCAATTCATCCCCTTCACATCCGTTTAATACTTTTTTAGCTAAAATTTTTCCAAGTTGAACACCTTCTTGATCGAAAGAGTTTAAATTCCAAATAAAACCTTGGAACATTACTTTATTTTCAAAATGTGCTAATAGGGCACCAAGAGTTTTTGGAGTTAATTGTTCTGCTGAGATAAGGGAAGAATATCTATTTCCTTCAAATTGTTTATTTGGGTTTGTATCATCTTTACCAATTGCAAAGGCAACAATCTGAGCAGTTAAATTTGCATTCAATTTTTCTTGGCTTGTAGAATTATCAACAGTAATATCTTTTTCAAATTGACTTTTCTTAAATCCAATAAATTGAAGAGGTACAATATCAGTTCCTTGGTGAAGTAATTGGTAGAAAGAATGTTGTCCATTAGTTCCTGGTTCACCAAAGATAGTTGGTCCGGTTTGATAATTAATGCTTTCACCAAATCTATTAACATGTTTACCGTTACTTTCCATATCTAATTGTTGAAGGTGAGCAGGGAATCTTGATAAAGCTTGTGAATAAGGAAGTACTGCTGTTGAAGGTATTTTTAAAACATTTCTTAAATATACACCAATAAGAGCATCCATTAATGAAGCATTTTCTTTAATATTTGGATTTAATGCATTAATATCAGCTTCATGAGCACCTTCTAATAATTCATTGAAAGTTTCAAAACCTAAAGCAATTGATAAAATTGTTGCTCCTACAGCACTAGTTGAGCTATATCTACCACCAATATAATCATCAATAAAGAAAGCAGATAAAACTTGTTTGCTATTAGCTAATGGGCTAGTTTTACTTGTAACTGCAATCATATGTTTGCTTGGATCAAAACCTTCAATATTGCAGGATTTTAAAGCATCAAATACTAAATCTCTATTAGTTAGAGTTTCTTGAGTTGTTCCGCTTTTTGAAACCAAAACAAATAATGTAGTTTCAAAATCAATGTCTTTGATAACATCGCTAACATCATCAGGATCTACATTACTAATGAATTTTGCATCAATAATTTGTTTTTTTTGTGCAATGCAATATCCTTTTAGTGCTAAATATAATGCTCTAGGACCTAAATCACTACCACCAATACCAATTTGTACAACAGTATTAAAGTTTTTGTTTGTTGATCCCTTTATTTTTCCACTTCTAACAGCCTCAGAAAAATCTTTTATGCGTGCTAATTGTGATTTATAAAATTCACCTTTATTTTCACCATCAACTACAACATCATCTAAGATTTGACCTCTAGTTAATTGGTGTAGTACGCATCTATTTTCACCAGTGTTAATTCTTTCTCCATTTAATAGAGTTTTATATTTTTCAATTAAGCTTTGTTCATCACTTAGCTCTTGCATGATTTCAATATGTTTTTCATTGATTGGCATTGCTGCATAAGAATAAGATAATTGAGAGCCGTTTTTAATTTGACATTCTTCAATTCTTTCTTTGTTTAAACCTTCTTTTAAATTTAAAGGACTTAGAGCATTTAATTTATTATATGTATTAAGCTCTGTAAAATTTTTATATTCCATATTAGTCTCCTATATGAGATTATCATATTTATAGATAAAGAAAATTTCAAGAAAAAAGGCTTTGAAGTTAATCAAAGCCCTAATTTTTTTTATTCTTGTATATCAGGAATTCTGTTTTTGAAACTTTCTTGTAAGTCTTCTTTAGTCATTCCTTCTCTTAAAATAACAAAAATAGTATCATCACCAGCAAGTGTTCCTAAAATTTCAGGAATTGCTAAAACATCTAATGCAATAGCAACACTATTAGCATGTCCACTTCTTGTTTTTATCACGCCGAAGTTTGCACTGAACTCTATTGATAAAATTCCACGACGTACATCTTGGATGTAGCTCTTTTCAGATTCGCTAATTAAGTCATTTTCGGGTAAAGCATAGTAATAGCCTGACCAACCATCTGAAATTTTACCAACTTTTAACATTTTTAAGTCTCTTGATAATGTTGCTTGAGTAACAGAGTAACCCTCTTTCTTTAACATTTCTAATAAAGTGTCTTGGTTATCTATTCGATTATTTTTAATTAATTCTTTTACAAGATTGAGTCTAGTATGACGTTCCCGCATTATATGCTCCTTTAATACTATGCATTCGTACTGTATAAATATACAATAGAAAGTAGAAAAAAACAAGATATAATTATTTACCTAGAAGAAAATTATAATATTGAGATTTTTACTATTAATATAAAAGGTCGTCTAAATATTTTTTTTAGTGACTACTAATTATTCTTACTTAGAAACCTTAATTATTTGTCTATTATAGACTTGAAAAATATATTATGTGAGTGCATTATTTTAGTATGAATACAAATTGTATAGGAATAATTATATCAATATTTTATTTTGGAATAGTTTTTTTAGGTTTGTTTCTAATTAGTAAAAAAACAAAAATTGATGATTTTGTAAAAGAAAAAATTGTTTTTATATTAACATCAACTTGGTGGATAATTTTAATTTATTTTATAAAATCTTCTTTATTAGCTATTATGCTTATACTTATTTTTTTATTTATTAATTCTTTATTTTTGTTTTATCCGAAACTAATAAAATCTTTTAATTTTAAAAATCGTAAATATAATATTAGTATTTATAATTTTACTTTTTCTTTTTTAATATTAACTATATTTGTTTATATAGGGAAATTAGAACTTTTTGCTGCAACAATAGGCATTTTTTTGATGGGATATGCAAATAGTGTTTCTAGTATTTTTTCAAAACTTTGGAAAAAGAAACAAATTTTATTAAATACAGGATATAAAACAATATTTGGGACAATTTTAATGTTTCTCTTTAGTTTTATCATCATATTTGCAGTTCTATGCTTTATGAGTAGTATGGCTTTAAATATAATTATATTTCTTAGCTTATTAATTAGTTTGGTTGCAACTTTATTAGAATTAATTACTCCAAGGGGTTTAGATAGTATCAGTATTCCTTTATTATGTGCCTTATTAACAGGAGTAATAGTATGATAGATAGATTTTTAACAAGTGCAGAAACTCATTCTTTTGCCGCTGTAATAGATAGATTTTTTTTAAAGTTAGATTATTATGTAATTTGGATTATATTAATTTTATTATTATTAACTTTAGTAGCTTATCTTTTTAAACAAGTAACAATTGGCGGTGCTATTTCAGCTTTTTCTATAAGTTTAATTGTTGTTTTTGCTTTTGGATTCGGAGGCTTATCACTATTTTTGTTTTATATATTAAGTGCGATCTTTTTATATAATTTAAATAATAAGAATGAAATTTATGAAGAAGTTTTAGATATTCAAGGTAGGAAAAATAGAATAAATTTTTTAGATTTATTTTCTAAAGGGATTATAATTTTTGTATTGTCTTTTATATATTTAATCAATCCTAGTAATTTAGTCATTTTCTTATTTGGAGTTGCCTTATCTCAATTAGCTAGTGATTTATATTCAACAGAACTTGGAGTTTTTTCTAGAGGGAAAACTGTTTCTATATTGAATGGAAGTCCTATAAAACCTGGATTATCAGGAGGGATTTCTTTTGAAGGTACTTTATCTGCTATAGTTGGAGCTTTTTTAGTTTCGCTTTTGTGGTATTCAATATATCTAGTTCCATCAATAAAAAGTATATCTTTTATAGCAATTATGACTTTATCGGGGTTTACTGGTTGTATTATTGATAGTCTTTTGGGTATAACTGTTCAAGCAAGTTTCTTTGATGAAAATGATAATATATTTGTTGAAAAAGAAATAAGAGATGGTAAAAAAATACCTTTAGTAAAAGGTATTAGATTTATAAATAACAATAAGGTAGATTTTATAAGCAATTTATTTAGTATTGCTTTTGCAGCATTCTTTTATGTTGTTATTATTTAATTCTATATAAAAAAATAAAATATTGACTTGCTTATTGGCAAATTTATTTGTATTTTTTTATAGATAGCTTTGCGCTACTAAAATTTACTTTAAATAATTGAATTTGAAGAGAGGAAAAAGAAATGGCTAAACAACTACAATTTAGTGAAGAATCTAGAAAATCTTTGGTAAATGGTGTTGAGAAAATTTCTCGTGCAGTTATGACAACTTTAGGCCCTAAAGGTCGCCTTGTTTTATTAGATAAAAAATTTGGTGCTCCAACTGTAACTAAAGATGGCGTATCCGTCGCTCGTGAAATAGAACTTGAAGATCCATTTGAAAATATGGGTGCACAATTACTAAAAGAAGTTGCTACAAAAACAAACGATGTAGCCGGAGACGGAACTACTACAGCTACAGTATTAGCTTGGTCTATTACAAAAGAAGGAATGAAGAGTGTTGCTTCTGGTGTAAACCCAATGGGAATTAGAAGAGGTATTGATAAAGCTGTTGAAGATGCTGTTGCAGAAATCAAAAAAATGTCAAAATCAATTAAAGATAAAGAAGAAATCGCACAAGTTGCAACAATTAGTGCAAACAACGATAGAACAATTGGTGATGAAATTTCTAATGCAATGGAAAAAGTTGGTAAAGACGGTGTTATAACTGTTGAAGAATCTAAAACTTTTGAAACAACAACTGACTTTGTTGAAGGTATGCAATTTGATAGAGGTTATTTAAGTGCATATTTCTGTAATAACAGAGAAACAATGACTTCAGTATTAGAAGATCCTTTTATCCTTATTTATGATAAAAAGATTTCAAACATGAAAGAATTACTTCCAATTTTAGAAAAAATTGCTCAAACAAATAAACCTTTATTAATTATTGCTGAAGATGTTGAAAGTGAAGCTTTAGCAACTTTAGTTGTAAACTCAGTAAGAGGTATCTTAAATGTTGTTGCTGTAAAAGCTCCAGGATTTGGAGACAGAAGAAAAGCTATGCTAGAAGATATTGCTGTATTAACTGGTGGTGAAGTAATTAGTGAAGAAATTGGCTTAACACTAGAAAAAGCAGAAATCTCTATGCTAGGTAGAGCTAAAAATGTAAAAGTTGATAAAGAAAACACAACAATCATTAATGGTGCAGGTAAAAAGAGTGATATCGAAGAAAGAACAGCTCAAATTAAAGCACAAATTATTGAATCAACTAGTGATTATGACAAAGAAAAACTTCAAGAAAGACTTGCAAAACTTGCAGGTGGTGTTGCAGTAATTAATGTTGGTGCAGCAACAGAAGTTGAATTAAAAGAAAAGAAACATAGAGTTGAAGATGCTTTAAGTGCAACCCGTGCTGCAATTGAAGAAGGTGTTATCCCAGGTGGTGGAGTAGCTTTAGTTCAAGCAGTTAAGACTTTAGAAAATAAAAATCTAGACAAATTAACAGAAGATGAAAGAATCGGTTACAAGATTGTTCGAAGAGCATTAGAAGAACCAATTCGTCAAATTGCTGAAAATGCAGGTCTAGATGGTTCAATCATTGCTGACAAGTGTAAAAACAGTGAAAATGGTATCGGTTATGATGCTAATGTAATGCAATGGGTTAATATGGTAGATAATGGAATTATCGATCCAATGAAAGTAACTCGTTGTGCACTACAAAATGCAGCATCTATTGCACAATTGATTTTAACAACAGAATGTGCAATTACTGATATTCCAGAACCAGAAGCTCCAGCTGCTCCTGCTCCAGGCATGGGCGGTATGGGCGGCATGATGTAAAAAACTTATAAAAGTAATAAATAGGGCTTCGTATTTTTACGAAGTCCTAATATTATTATTCCCATAGACAAAACGAAAAACTTGACTATAATAAACTTAACGTGTTATTTTAATTTGCATTGGTATTTATTTTTTTATAAATACTGAGAATTATTTTTGACATAATATAAAGACTATGTTTATAAAGGTGGTTTAATTAATGAATTCATTATTAGCATTAATGGGCACAACAGGAGCAGCATCAAGTACTGCACAAACTGGAAGTATGGCAACATCAATCATTACTTTTGGTTTAATAATTGTAATTATTTATTTTTTAATAATTCGCCCACAGAAAAAGCGTGATAAAGAAGCTAAAGATATGATTTCTTCAATTGCAAAAGGCGATAAGATCGTTACAATTGGTGGAATCCATGGTACTGTTGTTGCAGTTAGAGAACAAACAGTTGTAATCAAAGTTGATGACAATACTAGAATGGAATTTAGTAAATCAGCTGTTAGTAGTGTTGTTGCTAAAAAAGGAGCTGCAAAAGCTTCAACTAAAAACAAAGCAAAATCTAAAAATGCTAATAAAGCTACTGAAGAAAAAAAAGTAGAAGCAATTGAAGAAACACCAGCTGAAACTGATGACTCTGCTGAAAAATCAACTAAAGAAGAAAAATAAATTTTAATCACATAAGTTACTATTGGAGAATATTATGAAAAAACGTGATCGATTGATCATAGTTCTTTTGGTGTTACTTTTGTGCGGTTATTTCTTATATCCCACTTTCAAGTGGTATACAATCGTGCCTCAGGAAACAAAAGATCTCGCAAGTGGCTCAAATGAGCAAATTAGAGAGTATGCACGTGGACAAGCAACTCGAGAGCTTCGCGCTATAAAAGATTTAGTAAAAAGCGATGCCTCAGCAGCTGTTCCATCTGAATATTCTTATCTAGAAAAAATTGCAAAAGAAAATTATCGTGATATGGATAAAGATGTTCCATCTAAATGGAATATTGAAAATCTTTGTGCTGGTTTCTATAGTGAACAAGATATGTTCGATTCAATTGAACAATATTACAGATCTTCATTGATAGAAGTCAAAAACTTAAGCGATAATGTTTTACAATTAGGTTTAGATTTACGTGGTGGTATGAGTATTTTACTTGATGCTGATGTCGATGCTTATAATGAAAAAGCAGGCAAGAGTGCAAGTGCAAGTGAAATTAATACATTAGTTCAACAAGATATTGAAATACTTCAGAATCGTATTGACCAATTTGGTGTAAGTGAACCTGAGATTAGAATTCAAGGCAATGATCAAATATTAATTGAAATTCCTGGCGCTGCGGATCCTGAAAGAGTTAACTCATTCTTAAGAGGTAAAGGTTCTTTAGTTTTCCAAATTGTTGATGAATCATTAACACAACAACTAAATACTTATTTTGAAGAAAATCCAACAGAAGTATATACAGAAAGTGGTGAAATCAAACAGCCTGATTTCTTACCTGCTGGTAAAATTGCAGCTGGTTATTTTGTAAAAGATTCTTATGGAATTGATGAATTAAAGAATTTTGTAGTTTTAAATGATGAAGTTGGTTTAGATGGTGCTCATTTAGAAAGTGCACAAACTGGAACAAATTCAATTACAGGACAACCTGTTGTTAACTTCCATTTAGATGCTAGCGGTGGTGATGCATTCTATAAATTAACATCAACTCATGTTGGTGAATCAATGGCTGTTGTTATGGATGGTAAAGTTAAATCTATTGCAACAATCAATGAACCAATTAGACAAGATGTTCAAATTTCTGGATTCAGTCAAACAGAAGCATCAGATTTAGCAATTGTATTGAGAACTGCTGCTCTTCCAATTGAGTTAATAGTATCAAGTCAACAATCTGTTGGTGCAACCTTAGGTGAAGATGCTGTTAGTGCTGGTTTAGAAGCAATATTAATAGGTGTTATCTTAGTTATTGTATTTATGTTTGCATATTATAGTGTAAGTGGTTTAGTTGCTAATTTAGCTTTAGTCTTAAACTTAATAATAATGTTGGCAGTATTGTCTGCATTAAAGTTTACATTAACACTAACTTCAATCGCTGGTTTAATATTAACCTTAGGTATGGCTGTTGATGCAAATGTAATTATATTTGAACGTATTAAAGAAGAATTAAAGTTAGGAAAGAGCCCACAAGCTTCTATAAATGCTGGTTTTGGTAAAGCTTTCTGGACAATTATGGATGCGAATATTACAACAATTATTGCGGCATTAGTTCTTTCACAATTAGGATCTAGTGCGGTTAAAGGTTTTGCAAATACATTAGCAATTGGTATTGTTAGTTCATTATTTACTGCATTATTTGTTTCTCATTTAATTTTTGATGCAGCAGTCACTGATCGTGAAGGCGCAAAAATACGAATAAGCTGGAGGAAAAAATATGAAAAATAATCTTCCTGTTATTAAAGCACGTTTTATAGCGTTATCTTTCTCAATTCTATTACTAGTTGTTGGTATTGTTTCTTTTATTGTAAACGGTGGATTTAATACTGGTATTGACTTTGAAAGTGGTTTAAGCCAAAGAGTTCAAATTGCTCCAGTTGGAATGAATGTAGTATATTCTGGTTCTGAAGATGTTCTATTATCAGTTAATAATGGTAATTTAACAGTCGAAGAAAGAAGTGAAAATGGTGTTACAAATACAGTATTTAAGAGTGCTGACTATCCAACAGTAAGTGATTTAGCAACAGCTTTAGAAACAATTGATGGAGTAACAGTAACAGTTATAGATGGTAGTATTGCTTCTAATACTATGTTATCTGGATATGGATTCCCTGCATCTTTAACAAGTGAACCTACTGAATTGAATTTTGGTGTTGGTGGTTCAGTTAGTATTGAAGAGGTTAGATCAGCATTATCTGCTTTAGGAAATGTTCAAGTACAAACTGTTGGAAATGAAGTTGATCAAATCTTCCAAATTAGATTAGGGACTGGTGAATCTGATACACAAGATAGTATGGAAAAAGCAGTTACTGAAAATTTACAAGGCACATTTGATAATGGGTTTGTAGTTTTAGAAAGTAACTTCGTTGGACCAAGATTTAGTCAAACTTTGGTTTTAACTTCCTTATTTGCTGTATTAATAGCTATGGTATTAATTCTATTCTATGTATGGATTAGATTCAGATTTGCTTATGCAGTATCTTCTTTAATAGCATTAACACATGACGTATTATTGTTATTAGGATTTATTGTTTTATTCCAATTTGAAGTATCAAGTACTACAATTGCTGCAGTATTAACTATTATTGGTTACTCATTAAATGCAACAATTGTTATTTTCGACAGAGTTCGTGAAAATAGTTCTTTGATGAAAAACAAACCTTTTAATGAAGTAATTGAACATAGTGTTACTCAATCTTTAACACGTACTATAATGTCAAGTGTAACAACAGTTCTAGCTGTATTACCATTAGCAATTTTAGCTAGCGGTACAATTAGATTGTTTGCTATTAATTTGATTTTTGGTATTGTAATTGGTACATATTCTTCTAACTTTATCGCACCTTCATTCTTATATTGGATAAGTGGTGGTAAACATGTTGAAGAAAAAGTTAAAGAAGTTAAATAAAATATAAACTGATAGTCAATTATATATAACCGCAAGATTTTTCTTGCGGTTTTTTTTCTTTTAAAAGATTCCTTTTTCATTTATAATGTGGTAAGGATAAAAACATGAAAGTTATTAGATCTGAAGTAATAGGTTATTGTAAGGGAGTATCAAGAGCAATATCAATTGTTTATAAGGCAATTAAGTTAGGAAAAGAATTAGATAAAAAAGTTTATACTTTAGGTAATTTAATTCACAATCCTCAAGTTGTTGAAAAAATAACATTAGAAGGTGTTAAAGTAATTGAAGAGTCTGATGCAACTAATGTGGAACCAGGAATTGTGGTATTAAGAGCTCATGGAGTTAGTGATCATGTTAGAAGAACCTTTTTAGAGAATGGTTTTTATATATTTGACGCAACTTGTCCAATTGTACTTAAAGAACAAAAATTAGTTGAATTTGCTCCTCATGATTCTACAATAGTAGTAATCGGAGGTAAAATACATCCTGAAGCTTTAGCTTTAAAAAATGTTGAAACTCCCAACGAAAAGGTTATAATAAGTGATAAGCATGATATTATTAATATTCCAAATACAAATAATATTTTTGTTGTTATACAATCCACGTTTCCAAGTGGAATGAGTAAAGAAATTGTAAGTTCTCTAGAGAATTTTGCTCAAAAAAATGGTGTGGAGATAGAATTTGCAAATGAATTGTGTAATAGCAATCAAAGAAGAAGAATTGCTGTAGCTAAATTAGCAAAGCAATGTAATTGCATAATTGTCATAGGAGGTAAGAATAGTTCAAATACTAGAGGCTTGTATAATTATTGTGTTAATCAAGGTGTTGAAACATATTTAATTAGTAATAAGGATGAAATTCCTTTAGAAGTATTTGATTATGATGTTATAGGGCTAGCAACTGGGACATCTACTCCCCATTTTGTAATAGATGAAATAGAAGATAAATTAAAAAGAGGTAAAAATGAAACATAAAATTCCAATTCCAACAATTAAAAGATTCCCTTCTTATATTCGTTTAATAAAACAATATAAAGAAAATGGACTTCAAAGCGTAAGTGCAACAATATTAGCAAATGATTTAAGATTAAATCCTATACAAGTTAGAAAAGACTTAGCTTTTTCTGGAATTGAGGGAAAACCAAAAGTTGGTTTTGATATCGATCAATTGCAAAAAGCTTTAATTGAATCCTTGGGATGGAATAATGCAACAGATGCAATATTAATAGGTGCTGGTAATTTAGGTTCTGCATTATTGGGGTATAAGGGTTTTGGAAATTATGGCTTAAAAATTGTAGCAGCTTTCGATAAGAAAGAAGATACTATAGGTAAAACTATAGGGGGCCTTTGTGTAAAACCTTTAACAGAATTAGAAGAATATGTTCTGCTTAATGGCGTTAGCATAGCAATTTTAACTGTTCCTGCAAATCAAGCTCAAGCTTGTGCTCAATTGTTAGTTAAGTGTGGAATTCAAGCAATTTGGAATTTTGCGCCTAAAGATTTAACTTTACCTGAAAACATTGCTGTACAAAGAACTGACTTAGCAACTCAATTTGCTGTCCTTTCTGCGAAATTAAAATCTAACTTAATGAAAGATAACGATAAATCAGATTTAGATTTATGGTAAGAGAGAGTTAATGTGATTTTTATCACATTAACTTTATATAATATATAATTAATATGAAAAATATTGGTTTTATTGCAGAAAATTCTTTATTTTGTGAATTATTTTAAAGGAATGGGGTAATATTTTCTCGAAACAGTGCTTTATAATTAAATTGCTCTTGACCCTTATATAAAAAAGTATTATAAGAATAACTACAAGGGAAAAACATGAAAAAAGTTGTAGTTGAATTATGTATGGGCAGTTCTTGCTTTTCTAGGGGAAATTCAAGGACTTTAGAACTATTAGAATCTTTTATTAAAGAAAATCATTATCAAGATAGAATTTGTATAAAAGGCCATTTATGCTTAGGCAGATGTAGTTCAGGTCCAATTGTAAAAATAAACAATAAGGATTTTGAAAATATAAATCCTGCATGTGTTATTGACATAGTTCAAGAAGAATTAAAAAAAGATGACAAATAAGGATAGCTTATGATTCCTCCAATATTTACAGAATTAACACAATGTCGAGATTGTTATAAATGTGTAAGAGCTTGCCCCACAAAAGCAATCCAGGTCAAAGAAGGAAATGCAGTTGTAATCCATGATAGGTGTACCTATTGTGGTATTTGTGTGGATGTTTGCCCTGCTAACGCAAAAAAAGTAAGAAAAGATCTTGCAAGAGTTCAAATGTTTGTAAAAGGAAATAGAAAAATATTTTGCTCTATTGCCCCTTCTCATAGTAGTGAATTTGTTGATAGAGAAGCAGCTTTGTTAATTGCATTAAAGAAACTTGGTTTTGATTATATAAGTGAAACAGCTATTGGAGCATCATTAGTAAGTGCTAGTATTGATGAATGTAGAAAAAGAAAAATTGATACATCTTGGATTTCTACAGCTTGTCCTTCTATAGTTCAATTAGTAAAAAAATATTATTCAACATTAGAAAAACAATTAGCACCAATTCCATCTCCTTTACAATTACATTGTGCATATTTAAGAGAAAAATATGGTTCTGATATTGGCATTGTATTTATTGGACCTTGTATAGCAAAAAAATGGGAAGCTGATGAATGGCCTGGTTATCCAAACTTTGCTTTAACTTTTGAAGAGCTTAAACAATGGTTTGAAGAAGAAGGTATAAATCTAGATTTTATAAACAAGCAATTAATTGCTAATAATGGGGATTATCCAGAATACGTTCCTGCAAAAGCTGCTAAAACTTCAGCCTACAGTGTTGAAGGTGGTATGATAGCTTCTTTTGAAGGTGGAGATAATTTCTTCCAAGATAATTCAATTGCAATTTCAGGGAACTTAGCTGTTAAAGCAACTTTAGATAATTTAGTTAATTGTGAAAATAATCAATTTTTAGAATTGTTAAGTTGTGAAGGTGGCTGTATTAATGGTCCAGCAACAAATAAATTAGTTGCATTGTCTAATAAAAAAGCCATAACCACTGGTTATACAAGAGAAAGACTAGTTCAACAAGATTTATTTATTCCTCCTAAAGACTTTATTGATAAAGTGATTGATGAAGGTTATAAGATTTTGAAAGTTGAAAAGACTACTAAAATTAACCAACATTATGATAGAGAAATATATACAGAAAAACAAATTAAAAAGGCCTTACATGAATTAGGAAAAATCCAACCAGCAGATGAATTAAATTGTGGAGGTTGTGGTTATTCAACTTGTAGAGATATGGCTATTGCATATTTAGATGGAATGGCTGAAATAGAAATGTGTGTTACAAAAATGAGAAAAGAAGCACAAAATAAAATGGATGTGCTTTTAAGAACTATTCCAATGGGCGTTGTAATAGTTGATGAAAAATTAAAAATTGTTGATTGTAATGCAAAGTTTTTGGAATTGTTTTCTGAAGTAGATTATGAAGTAGACAATGCAGCCTTAGAAATTATAAAAGGTTTATCAATCTCTAAATTTATTCCTTTTGAAGATGTTTTTGAAGAACAATTTAAGAGAGTGCTTTCAAAGCAAGTTAGATTAAAAGTTGGTAATTTATTCTTAAAGATAACATTTTTCTCAATTAATAAGCATAATATGGTTGGGGCTTTGTTTGATGATATAACAAATCCAACAGTAAGAAGAGAAACTGTTGTTAAAAAAGCCGAAGCTGTAATACAAAAAAGTTTAGAAACAGTACAACAAATAGCTTCTTTACTTGGTGAAAATGCAGCAGATACTGAAATTACTTTAAACTCTTTAATAGAAGCATTTGATGTTCCTTCTGAAGACAAGAAGAAAAAAAACTGATAGGTGCTTTTATGAATGATGTTTTTATTGATATAGATTATTGCCAAATATATAAATATGGACAGAAAATAGGTGGAGACGTTTTCTTACAAAAAAGAAATCCTGAGAGAAATCAAATAGTTGCTGTATTAAGTGATGGGTTAGGCTCTGGTGTTAAAGCTAATGTTTTAGCCTCATTAACAGCAAATATGGCAAAAAAATTGAGTTTTTCTCCAATGGATTTGAAACATTCAGCAAAGATTATTATGGATACTTTGCCTGTATGTAAAGAAAGAAAAATTAGTTATTCAACTTTTTCTATCGCTGATGTTAGATATAATGCTTTAAATTCTAATATTAAAGTAAATTTTTTAGAATATGATAACCCAAGAGCTTTGTATTTTAGAAATGATATGAATGTAAAATGGGAAGGCGAATCTATAATATTAGATAGAAATAAAGCGTTTAAAAAAGAAGAGCTAATTCATAATGAATTTAATTTAGAAGTTGGTGATAGATTAATAATAATAAGTGATGGTGTAACTCAATCAGGTATGGGAACTTCAAAACCTTTGGGCTGGAGACTATCAGGAGTTGAAGAATATATAACTGAAATATTGAAAAATGATCCTTCAATTAGTAGTAGAGCCTTAACTAAAAAGGTTGTTTATAAAGCACTAAATCTTGATGGGTTAGCGTCTAAAGATGATATTACTTGTTGTTGTATATATATAAGAAGACCAAGAAGAACCTTAATTGTAACAGGTCCTCCATTTTTAAAAGAATCTGATAAACTTTTGTGCGAAAAAATTCAAGCATTTAAAGGTAAGAAGATAATTTCAGGAGGAACAACAGCTTTAATTGTTTCAAGGGAATTAAACAGAAAGGTTAAAGTAAATATGACTTCTTGGTCTAAAGATGTCCCGCCATATTCAACTATGGAAGGAATGGATTTAGTTACTGAAGGGATGCTTACTTTATCAAAAGTAGTAAAGACCTTAGAAAATAAAGTGGCAATTAATAGATTAGAAAATGATGCTGTTAAAAAATATATAGAATTAATTTTAGATAGTGATCAAGTAGCTTTTTTAGTTGGTACAAAAATTAATGAAGCTCACCAAGACCCTAGTATTCCAGTAGAAATTGGAATTCGTAGAACCTTAATTGAAAGATTGAGAAGAGCTTTAGAAGATAATTATTTAAAAGAAACCTCTATAGAATATATTTAAAAGGAGTAAAAAATGAGTAAAAAAGTAGTAATAAAAATTTGTGTAGGAACTTCATGCTTTGTTCAAGGAGGATCAGATTTATTGTTATACAATGAATTTATTGATCCAGAGATCATTGAGAAATGCCAAATTGAAGGAATATCCTGCTTTAATGCTTGTAAAACTAATAAAAATGAAGGTGCTCCTTTTGTAATGGTTAATGATGTAATTTACGGAGATATGACTCCAGAAAAATTAAGTAAGATAGTAACAGAGGTATATAATGCTAGAAATAAATAATCAATTTACTCATTTAAAAAATAAAGTATATGCCACTGTTTTAAAAAGTTATTTCAATGGCACTTTAGAAGAAGATATCGATAAGATACCTTTTTGGATTATTCCAAAAGATACAGATCCAAGTAGATGTTGTATTTATAAAGAAAGAGCAATGATTCGTTATAGGATTTTAGCTTTTCTTGGTGTGAATATTGAGAAAGATGATGATGAATTAAAGTCATTAAAACAATTTTACAAAGAAGCTTTAGAAACTCCAATGAAACCTCTTCCTGTATTAACTACAATTAGCACAGCTTGTAGTGCCTGTCCAAAAGATCAATATTTAATCAGTGATGCTTGTAGAGGTTGTTTTGCAAGACCTTGTTTAGCAAACTGTCCAGCTAATGCAATTGTTTTTGTTGATGGGAAAGCAAAAATTGATCAAGAAAAATGTATTAGATGTGGCAAGTGTCAAGAAGTTTGTCCTTTTAATAGTGTTTTACATACTCCTGTTCCTTGTGAAGGAGCTTGCCCAGTTGGTGCTATAAAAAAGAATGAAAAGGGCTTCGTAGAAATAGATTATACTAAATGTATTAGCTGTGGAAAATGTTCTAGAAGTTGTCCTTTTGGCGCTATAGTTGAAAGAAGTGGACTTTTACCTATTCTTGAAATGATGAGAAAAGGTGAAAAAACTGTTGCAATAATCGCACCTTCTATTGATGGTCAATTTCCAGGTAATTTAGCACAAATTAAAAAGGCTCTTAAAGCAATTGGTTTTGATGATGTAGTGGAAGTAAGTGAAGGTGCTGAGATTACAAGTATCAAAGAAGCTAAAGAATTAGAACATAGATTAAGCAATGGTGATAAATTAATGAGTACTAGTTGTTGTCCTGCTTATGTTGAATTAATTGAAAAACATTTGCCTAATTTAAAAGCTATCAAGAGTGATACATTATCTCCTATGGCTTATACTGCACAATTAGTTAAAGAAAAGGATGAAAATGCAAAAGTTGTATTTATTGGTCCTTGTTTAGCAAAGCGTGTTGAAGCTACAAAACTGGATTGTATCGATGGAGTTATGACTTACAGTGAATTAGCTTCTATATTTATTGCAAAAGATATTGATGTTAAAGAAATAGAAGAAGATGATTTGGGAGAAACTGAAACTTTTGAAGATTGCAGAGAGTTTGCAATTAGCCAAGGGGTTACAGGTTGTGTTTTAAAGAGAGTATCAGATCCATCTATTGTAAAAGCATATAATATTGATGGTATAGATAATAAAGCATTTAAGATGTTAAAAGTTATTGATAGAATTCCATCAAAGGGAAATTTTGTTGAAGTAATGTGTTGTGAAGGTGGTTGTATTAATGGCCCTGGAACAATAGTAAAACCCAAAATTGCTTTAAAACTAAGAAATGGAAATACCAAATCCATAGCTAAAGCTATGAAGAAAAAGAGCCTTTATTGACCAATAGCTAATAAATGTTTATTTTATAGTCTATATCGGTGAGGTATTTATGGATACAAAAGAAGAATTAGAAGCGTTATTAGAATGTTATGATGGATCAATAGAAAGTAAATATTGTTCATTAGCAAATTCAATTGCGTTTATGAAAAATCTTTTAAATGAAATTTCTTGGATAGGTTATTATATAAAAAAAGACTCCTTTTTAGTATTAGGGCCATTTCAAGGCAATGTAGCTTGTGAAAAGATTCCTTTTACAAAAGGAGTTTGTGGTGATTCTTATTCACAGAGAAAAACCATTAACGTTGATAATGTAAATTTATATGAAAATCATATTGCTTGTGAAAGTGATACTTGTAGTGAATTGGTAATTCCAATGATTACAAAATCAAGAGTAGTTGGTGTTTTAGATATAGATTCTAAATCTTTTGGTAGATTTAAAGATGATGAAATTAAATTATTAGAAGAATTAGTTGAAATTGTAGCAAAAAAATTATTTTAGATATATTTTTTGCTTGACATCACAAATTAAAAAGAGCATATTTTTATAAAAGCTGTGACAAAGACGAGTAACAAAATAAAGTGCTAAAGAGAGAGTATTCAAAGGCTGGAAGATACTTAGTAACGATTTTGTGAAAACCCCTTTAGAGCTGCGACCCTAACGATTTATCTATTAAGGAAGCCGTATTCTCAACGTAATGAGATTAATTAAGTGTCTTTTCTTTTTTAGGAAAGGAAACAAGGTGGAACCGCGGGAGCTATTATGCCTTCGTCCTTGTAATTGGTGATTTATGTCATCATTTATAAAGATGAGGACATAATAGCTTTTTTTTGTTATTTGATTAGGAGAAGAATATTATGGCAGAAAAATTAAGTGCAGATGAAAAACTAGCTAGAATTCGTCATTCAATGGCACACGTTATGGCTGAAGCTGTATTAGAAATGTTCCCAACAGCTCAGATTGCAATTGGTCCTTCAATTGAAAATGGTTTCTATTATGATTTTGAATTACCAAGACAGTTATTAAACGAAGATTTAGATGAAATAACTGAAAGAATGAAAGAAATTATTAAAAGTGATAAAGAATTCGTTCGAATTGAAGTTTCTAGAGAAGAAGCTAGAGAAAAATTTAAAGATCAAAAATATAAAATTGAGTTATTAGATGCTATTGATAAAGATGAAGTAGTAACATTATATAATCAAGGTAATTTTACTGATTTATGTAGAGGCCCACATGTTAATTCTACTAAAGAATTAAGAACAGATTCATTTAAACTAATGAGCATTGCTGGTGCATATTGGAGAGGAAAAGAGTCCAATCCTATGTTAACACGTATTTATGGAACTGCTTGGACAAATAAAAAAGATTTAAGATTATATTTACAAAAATTAGAAGATATTGAAAAACGTGACCATAGAAGATTAGGAAAAGAATTAGATTTATTCTCTATTCATGAAGAAGCTGGTCCTGGCTTAGTATATTGGCATCCTAAAGGAGCAAGAATAAGACTAGCAATTGAAAACTTCTGGAGAGAAGAACATTATAAAAATGGTTATGAAATGGTTTATACTCCACACGTTGGTAAATCTTGGCTTTGGGAAACAAGTGGACACTTAGATTTCTATAAAGAAAGTATGTACCCTCCAATGGTTATGGATAAAGCTGATTATTATGCAAAACCTATGAACTGTCCTTTCCATATTATGATTTATAACAATACAAAACACTCTTATAGAGAATTACCTTGTAGATGGGCTGAACTTGGAACAGTTTATAGATATGAAAAGGCTGGTGCTTTACATGGTCTATTAAGAGTAAGAGGATTTACACAAGATGATGCTCACTTAATTGTTACTCCAGAGCAAATGGACGATGAAATTGCAACTGTATTAAAATTCTCTTTATATATGCTCCATAGTTTTGGATTCCAAGATATTAAAGCTTATTTATCAACAAAACCAGAAAAGAGTGTTGGAGAGGTTGAAAGATGGGATGCTGCTACAGCTGCTTTAAGAAGTGCTATTGAAAAAGAAGGCCTTGAATATGAAGTAGATGAAGGTGGTGGAGCATTCTATGGTCCAAAAATTGACTTGAAGATAAAAGATGCTGTTGGAAGACAATGGCAATTATCAACAATCCAATTTGACTTTAACTTACCTGATAGATTTAATATGA
The DNA here is from genome assembly GCA_963678415.1 of Sphaerochaetaceae bacterium. Classification (GTDB taxonomy): domain Bacteria; phylum Spirochaetota; class Spirochaetia; order Sphaerochaetales; family Sphaerochaetaceae; genus Pleomorphochaeta. The sequence goes on from OY782833.1 coordinate 2,008,080, forward strand.
CCTTTGTTGATAAAGATGGTGTTGAAAAACGTCCATATATGATTCATAGAGCTTTACTTGGTTCAATTGAAAGATTCTTTGGAGTTTTAGTTGAACATTATGCAGGAGCTTTCCCTGCTTGGTTATCACCAGAGCAAGTAAGAATTATTCCAATTAATGATTCATGTTTTGATTATTGTAAAGAATTAGAGATGAAATTAAGAGGTGAAAACTTCAGAGTTTCTGCTGAGTTAAGCAGTGATCACTTTAAAGCTAAAATTAAAGAGGCTCAACAACAAAAAATTCCTTACATGTTAATTGTAGGAAATAAAGAAGTTGAATCAAAACAAATGTCAGTAAGACTTAGAAACGGTAAACAAGAAAACTGGGGCTCCTATGAAGCCTTTGTTGAAAAACTACATGGTATTATTGATTCAAAACAGATTGAATTATAAAATATTTGAAGGGTGTTACATTTAGTAGCACCTTTTTTATCTTATAGAGGAAATAGTTTTAGTATTTTCTTTTTTTCTCTGTATGTATTAATATATAGATATTGTAGTTTAAAAAAAATAAATGAACTATTGAAATTGTAAGGTGTAAAAATGAATAAAGAGAAATTTAAAGAATTAGAAAATTTAGATAAAAAAATTACAATGATTAATCATTTAACACAAACATTAGAATATGATTTAGAAGTCAATGCTCCCAAAAAAGCTTTTAGTGAAAGAGCAAAGCAAATGGCTTGGTGTGAATTAGAAGCACATAAATTATCTTCAAGTGATTATATTAAAGATTTATTATTTGATTTAGGAGCAACAGAAGAGAATCCAGAAGGAAATGGAGAAAGCGATTATGAAAAAGCATTAATTAGAAGCAGATTCAAAGCTTTTTCTAGAGCAAAAAAAATTCCAGAAGAACATATTGAGAAAAAACAAGATATATTTGCAAAAGCTTATGACCAATGGGTTGTTGCTAGAAAAACTGATGATTTTGACTCCTTTGTACCTTTTTTAGAAGATGTAATAAATATAGAGAAAGCTGAGGCTTCATATTTAAAGAAAGAAGGACAAAGCTTATATGATGCTCTTTTAAATGATTATGAAGAAGGAATGACTAGTGAAAAGTTAGATGAACTATTTGATCCTTTAGAAGAGTTTTTAGTCCCTTTGGTTGCAAAATATAAAAAGATGGAAGTAGAGGATTCTTTTTTATATGAAAAATATGATGAAAAGAAACAAGAAACTTTTGCAATTGAGATTTTAAAAAAAATGGGATTTGATTTTGGAAGAGGAACTTTAGCTTTAGCTCCACATCCTTTTACTTCGACTTTAGGTTCTGATGATGTAAGAATAACTACAAGATATACTGATCCTAATTTCTGTGACCCCTTAAGCTCTACCATACATGAAGGGGGTCATGCCCTATATGAAATGAATGCATCAAAAGGCCAGTTGAAAACAACTAGCTTAAGTGATGGTGTTAGTATGGGATTTCATGAAAGTCAAAGTAGATTTTGGGAAAATATTATTTTAAAAAGTCCTGCCTTTTGGGATACTTGGTATATAAAATTAAAAGAAATATTTCCTGTACAGTTAAAAGATGTATCAAAAGAAGCTTTTGTAAAAGCAATTAATAAAGTTACTCCTTCATATATTAGGGTAAATGCCGATGAAGTTACTTATAATTTGCATATAATATTAAGATATAGATTAGAAAAAAGATTGATTGAAGGTTCTTTGGCTGTTAAAGATTTGGCAAAAGAATGGAATAGATTATTTGAAGAATTATTTTTAATTAAAATAAATAAAGATAGTGAGGGGTGCTTGCAAGATGTCCATTGGGCTAGTGGTTTGTTTGGATATTTCCCTACATATTCTTTAGGTAATTTCTATTCAGCTCAGTTATTAGACAAAATGGAAAAAGATTTTAAAGTAGAAGATCTAAGTGAAGTTTTATCTTTAGAAAATGGAATTTCTATGATAAGTAGCTGGTTAAATGAAAATGTTCATTCAAAAGGTAGTCTATATACTCCTGAAGTGCTGATCAAACAAATTACAAATAAAACACTTGACTCTAAGTATTTCACACAGTACCTTGAGAAGAAGTTGAAGAATATATTTGATTAGGAGATAATTGTGAATTTACCAAATAAATTAACACTTGCCCGTTTAATAATGACACCGATTTTTTTTATAGCATTTAATTTACCTGTATGGTTTGATTCTAGTTTGCAAACTATCTCTACTATATTAGTCTTAATTTTGTTTATTGCAATTGAAGCTACAGATTTATTAGATGGCATTATTGCAAGGAAAAGAAACTTAGTAACAGACTTAGGAAAGGTTATGGATCCTTTCGCTGACACTTTTGCAAGATTAACATATTTTGTTTGTCTTATGAGCGTAAACATTTTCCCAATAATAGCTTTTGTAATAATTCTTTGGAGAGAATTAGCTCAATCTTTTATTAGATCTTTATTGATGAGAGAAGGAAAAGCCCTTCCTGCAAATATTTGGGGAAAAACAAAGGCAGTTTTATATGCAGTATCAGCAGTAGCTGGTGTATTGTATTTAATTGTATATAGAAGCTTCCCTGATATGAATAATTTGTTAATGATTAAGAATGTTTTAACAGTTTTATTCTATATTTCAGCAGTCGCTTCTTTGGCTTCTTTCTTTACTTATATTTATGAAATTAAGAAAAGTAAGATATTAAGCCATTTAAGCAAATAAAAATTAAAAAAATAATTCAAATATTGGTTGTTACATCTTTTGTGTGACAACCAATTTTTTATAATTATAGAACATACAAAAGGAGCTATGTTATGGAAAAAAATAAGATATGGATTACTATTCCTTCATATTGGGGGGATTTTGGAACAAAAGAAAATCCTCCTACAATAGATTTTGACCATCCTACTAATCCTTATGGAGAAGAGACTTTATCGAGAACATTAAATAGTATTGTCAAATTAGATGATGATTTTAATATTTTGATTGTATTAGCAGTTACTCATTCTAAATATCTTTCACTTGTTAAACAAAGAGTAATGAATATAGTTGATTCAATAATAACTAACAAAAAAATTTATTTAGTTACTGAAGATATAATAAAAAAAATAAATAGAGAAAAAGAAGATGAATCTTTTAGTATGGATTCTTACGGGAATATTCGAAATATTCAACTTTTAATACCTTATTGTTTTGGTGCAGAATATGTTTTAGCCGTAGATGATGATGAAATAATAGAAGATAAAAATTATGTTAATAAAATTGTTGAAGCATTAGATAGTAACAATGAAGCATGTGGAATAGCAGGTCCTTATTTTGATAAAAAGGGCGAATACGAAATTGAAGGAGCAGATAAATTAAAAAATTCAAATAACATTTTTCAGAGTAAAATTTATTATATGAATGAAGCTTTAAAGAAAGAAATGAATCATGAAGAACTCTTTCACCCTAGTATTGTAGCTTTTGGTGGAAATATGTCCTTTAAAAAGAAAACTATAAATAGAATTTGTCATGACCCATTTATCCCTCGTGGAGAAGATTATGATTATGTTTTAAATGCTTTAATGTTTGGTTATAGATATTATTTTAAAAAAGATGCTGCAATTATACATTTACCTCCAACTTCAATAGCTAGCAACGATAATAAAAATTTAAGAAAGCTAAGAGCAGATATAGTTAGATTTATATATATGAATCTAAAAATTGATACTTTTAAAGAATTATATCCAGATAAAGAGTTTGATTTGCAAATATTAAATCCTTATCCAGGTATGTTGGTCCAATTCCTTTTTTAAAAGAACAAGCAAGAAATTTATTATTAGAATTTGAGGGTACTAATAAAAAAGAGGAAATAGAGCTATTTTTAAATAATGCTATTTTAATTTGTAAACAAAAGAGTAAAGAATACTTTAATTATAGAGAAAAATGGGAAGTTTTATTAAGTGATAAAAATTTAGTAGAAACTGTAGAAGAAATAGTGGGATAAAATCAACTTTTTTAGGTCAAAAAAAAGGCCTTTTTTCACACAAAAATTAAAGAATAAAAAAACCTTTAAAAAAAATGAAAAAAAATAAAAAAAGTACTAGACAAAAAACTAAAGTTTTCGTAATATCCCTCTTGTTGTTTAACGCTAGATGTTAAAACAAATAGCAAAAAACAACAATTTTGTTGAAAAAATTAAGAAAAAAATATTTAGCTATTGACTATAATTTTTATACATGGTATTTTCAACAAGCTTGCTAATAATTTTTAATTATTTCAAGTAGCTTTTTGACATAAATATTAGAGAAGAGAAGAGAAGTTAAATTGCTTTTTGATTGCCTATTCTAGGCCGTTGAAAAAGCAGTGAAATAGAAAGCATTAGGGCTTTCTGTCAATTCAATAAATAAGAACTAAGATGAAATAAGCTAATGTTCGTTATAAGCGAGTGACAGGAATTAAATAATTTTGTTAATTAATATTGTGATCTTTATGATCACATTTTATATAACGGAGAGTTTGATCCTGGCTCAGAACGAACGCTGGCGGCGCGTTTTAAGCATGCAAGTCGAGCGGTAAGCTAACTTCGGTTAGCCTAGAGCGGCGGACGGGTGAGTAACACGTGGATAATCTACCCCCTTGTTGGGAATAGCCTGTGGAAACATAGGGTAATGCCGAATAATACTTTTTAATCATAAGATTAGAGAGGGAAAGGCGCTACGGCGTCGCAAGAGGATGAGTCTGCGTCCCATTAGCTAGATGGTAGGGTAAAGGCCTACCATGGCAATGATGGGTAGCCGGCCTGAGAGGGTGATCGGCCACATTGGAACTGAGACACGGTCCAGACTCCTACGGGGGGCAGCAGCTAAGAATCTTCCGCAATGGACGAAAGTCTGACGGAGCGACGCCGCGTGAACGATGAAGGCCGTGAGGTTGTAAAGTTCTTTTCGAGAGGAGGAATAATGTTTGCAGGGAATGGCAGGCAGATGACGTGAATCTCGGAATAAGCCCCGGCTAACTACGTGCCAGCAGCCGCGGTAACACGTAGGGGGCAAGCGTTGTTCGGAATTATTGGGCGTAAAGGGCGTGCAGGCGGTGTTGCAAGTCTGGCGTGAAAGATCTCGGCTTAACCGAGGGAACGCGCTGGAAACTGTAATACTAGAGTACAGGAGGGGACATTGGAATTCCAGGTGTAGGGGTGAAATCTGTAGATATCTGGAAGAACACCGGTGGCGAAGGCGAATGTCTGGCCATGTACTGACGCTGAGACGCGAAGGTGCGGGGAGCAAACAGGTTTAGATACCCTGGTAGTCCGCACAGTAAACGATGTACACTAGGTGGTGGGTAATAATATTCGCTACCGAAGCTAACGCATTAAGTGTACCGCCTGGGGAGTATGCTCGCAAGGGTGAAACTCAAAGGAATTGACGGGGGCCCGCACAAGCGGTGGAGCATGTGGTTTAATTCGATGATACGCGAGAAACCTTACCAGGGCTTGACATATATTGGACGAAACTAGAGATAGTTTTTCCCTTCGGGGTCGATATACAGGTGCTGCATGGCTGTCGTCAGCTCGTGCTGTGAAGTGTTGGGTTAAGTCCCGCAACGAGCGCAACCCCTACTGCCTGTTACCATCACGTTATGGTGGGGACTCAGGTGGGACTGCCGGTGACAAACCGGAGGAAGGTGGGGACGACGTCAAGTCATCATGGCCCTTATGTCCTGGGCTACACACGTGCTACAATGGCCGGTACAAAGCGCAGCTAAGTCGCGAGGCTAAGCGAATCGCAAAAAGCCGGTCTCAGTACGGATTGGAGTCTGCAACTCGACTCCATGAAGTTGGAATCGCTAGTAATCGCATATCAGCATGATGCGGTGAATACGTTCCCGGGCCTTGTACACACCGCCCGTCACACCATCCGAGTTGGGGGTACCCGAAGTCGCTAGTCTAACCAGTAATGGGGGACGGTTCCGAAGGTATGCTTGGCGAGGAGGGTGAAGTCGTAACAAGGTAGCCGTACCGGAAGGTGTGGCTGGATCACCTCCTTTCTAATAAGAAAGGCAAGTATCTAGGAATCTCACAGCCAGATACGAAATACTGATAGGATGTTATCCGATAGGTGAAAGACCTATCAAAAAAAAGCAAAGACCCTAATGTATTCTTCTCTTCTTTTGTATTTATGTCGTTCGGGACTGTAGCTCAGGTGGTTAGAGCGCTTGCCTGATAAGCAAGAGGTCACAAGTTCAAGTCTTGTCAGTCCCATTTAGTTCAGCGAAATATTGATTCGCTGGTTTTTTTACAGAATATTTTTTAATTCAATATAGCGTTAGGGATTGTAAAGATAATATGGTCAAGCGAAAAAGGGTCCACGGAGGATGCCTAGGAGCCGCCAGACGAAGAAGGACGTGGTTAGCTGCGAAAAGCTGCGAGTAGGGGCCAACACCCAATGATCCGCAGGTCTCCGAATGGGGTAACCCGACAGTCTGGATGATTGTCACTGTTATATGAATAAAATAGTATAATAGAGGTATACGCTGGGAACTGAACCATCTAAGTACCAGCAGGAGTAGAAATCAAAAAAGAGATTCCCTTAGTAGCGGCGAGCGAAAGGGGAAGAGCCCAAACCAAGCGCTTTTAAGTGTTTGGGGTTGTAGGGGTGCATCTGGGAATACCCGGTTAGTAAGAAAAGTATGAGTTAGACGAAAGATTCTGGGACGATCTGTCAAAGAAGGTGAAAGCCCTGTAGTTGAAAACGAATACTCTAATTGGATGCACTACCTGAGTACGGCGGGACACGAGAAATCCTGTCGGAATCTGGGGGGACCACCCTCCAAGGCTAAATACTCGGCGGCTACCGATAGCGCATAGTACCGTGAGGGAAAGGTGAAAAGCACCCCGGGAGGGGAGTGAAAGAGAACCTGAAACCGTGGACTTACAAGCGGTCAAAGCCCAGTAATGGGTGATGGCGTGCCTTTTGTAGAATGAGCCTGCGAGTTACCGTATGTAGCAAGGTTAAGGGATAGGAGTCCTGGAGCCGTAGGGAAACCGAGTCTGAATAGGGCGATAAGTTGCATGTGGTAGACCCGAAGCCAAGTGATCTAACCATGGCCAGGCTGAAGCTGGAGTAAAATCCAGTGGAGGGCCGAACGTAAATCCGCTGAAAAGGGTTGCGATGAGCTGTGGTTCGGAGTGAAAGGCTAAACAAACTTGGAGATAGCTGGTACTCCCCGAAATAGCTTTAGGGCTAGCGTTACGTGGACTGCCACGGAGGTAAAGCACTGGATAGATGCGGGCCCTTCACCGGGTACCAAGTTTAACCAAACTCTGAATGCCGTGGTACAATGCGTAGCAGTCAGACGGCGACTGATAAGGGCCGTCGTCAAAAGGGAAACAGCCCAGACCGTCAGCTAAGGTCCCAAAGATATACTAAGTGGGAAAGGAAGTGTGATTGCACAGACAGCCAGGAGGTTGGCTTAGAAGCAGCCATTCCTTCAAAGAGTGCGTAATAGCTCACTGGTCGAGTAGTCATGCGCCGACAATCCAACGGGGCTAAGTATATCACCGAAGCTACGGCACAGCGCTAGACGCTGTGGGTAGGGGAGCATTCTGTGTACGGATGAAGTCAAGACGGAAGTTTTGGTGGACGGGACAGAAGAGAGAATGCAGGCATGAGTAACGAAAAGAGGGGTGAGATCCCCCTCCGCCGAAAGCCTAAGGTTTCCAGGGTAAAGTCAATCTACCCAAGGGTTAGTCGGCCCCTAAGGCGAGGACGAAAGTCGTAGTCGATGGGAAGCGGGTCAATATTCCCGCACCTCTCAGTGTTTCGATGGAATGAAGCATAGGGTGAAACGCGGCAGGGCGACGGTTGTCCCTGTCAAAGCAGCGATGCGTTAAGGATAGTAGGAAAATCCATTATCCAAGAGGAGCTGTCAGCGATTACTTCTACGGGAGTAAGAAGCGCGTGTAATCGTCGTGCCAAGAAATAGTTTCTAAGGTAAGGCACTGAGGGACCGTACTACAAACCGACACAGGTAGGCGAGCTGAGAATGCGAAGGCGTACGGAAGAACTCACGTTAAGGAACTCGGCAAAATGCATACGTAACTTAGGGATAAGTATGGCTCACGTGAGTGAGTTGCAGAGAAATGGCCCATGCGACTGTTTACCAAAAACACAGGTCCATGCCAACCAGCAATGGGAAGTATATGGACTGACACCTGCCCGGTGCTGGAAGGTCAAGGGGAGTGGTTATTCATTTTTGAAGAAGCTGCGAACCTAAGCCCCAGTAAACGGCGGCCGTAACTATAACGGTCCTAAGGTAGCGAAATTCCTTGTCGGGTAAGTTCCGACCCGCACGAATGGTGTAACGATATGGGCGCTGTCTCAACGTGAGATCCGGTGAAATTGAAGTTCAGGTGAAGATGCCTGATACTTGTGGTTAGACGGAAAGACCCCGTGAACCTTTACTTCAACTTGACATTGAAAATTGGACAAGGATGTGTAGGATAGGTGGGAGACGTAGAAGCGTGGACGTCAGTTTGCGCTGAGTCGTTGGTGAAATACCACCCTTCCTTTTCCAGTTTTCTAACCCTGGCCGTGAAGCCGGTTAGGGGAGAGTGTCAGGCGGGAAGTTTGACTGGGGCGGTCGCCTCCTAAAGTGTAACGGAGGCGCGCGATGGTCACCTTAGGATGGTTGGGAATCATCTTTCAAGTGTAAAGGCACAAGGTGGCTTGACTGCGAGGCATACAAGCCGAGCAGGTACGAAAGTAGGTCTTAGTGATCTGGCGGTAGCGTGTGGAAGCGCCGTCACTTAACGGATAAAAGGTACTCCGGGGATAACAGGCTGATCTTGCCCAAGAGTTCATATCGACGGCAAGGTTTGGCACCTCGATGTCGGCTCATCGCATCCTGGGGCTGGAGCAGGTCCCAAGGGTTTGGCTGTTCGCCAATTAAAGCGGTACGCGAGCTGGGTTCAGAACGTCGTGAGACAGTTCGGTCCCTATCTGCCACAAGCGTTGGATGTTTGAGGGGTTCTGCTTTTAGTACGAGAGGACCGAAGTGGACAAACCTCTAGTGTATCAGTTATCGTGCCAACGGTAAGTGCTGAGTAGCTACGTTTGGAAGGGATAACCGCTGAAAGCATCTAAGCGGGAAACCCTCCCCGAGATGAGACATCCCATCCTCTTTAAGAGGACTGAAGGAACCAGGAAGAATACCTGGTTGATAGGTCGAGAGTGTAAGCATGGCGACATGTTCAGCTTATCGATACTAATAAGCCGTGAGGCTTGACCATATTATCGTTGCGATCCCGAAAATATCGCACTTAAGTTGGATAGATAAATACTAATTTATCTCTCTAAATTTAAGTTGGCCCGGTGGCCATAGCAGAGTGGACACACCCGTTCCCATCCCGAACACGGCAGTTAAGCGCTCTCACGCCGATGGTACTACATTTTTGTGGGAGAGTAGGTAGCTGCCGGGCCTTTTTTTTTCACCTTTTAGGTGATTTTTTTTTGCCTAAAAAACCCTTAAAGATTTCTCCTTAAGGGTTTTCTCGATTTTATTAATAAAATTTAAATTAGTTTTAATTTACTAAAGTTTTTGTCACTGTTTTTAATAACTCGCTGATTTCTAAATCTTGTGGGCAGTGTGTCTCACAGAGGCCACATTCAATACAAGCACTAGCTTTTTCTGAATCTGAGAAAACTGATTTATACATATTTTTAACACTATTTTTGCTTTTTTCAGAATCAAAATAAAAATATTTATTATAGTATTCAAAATTCTTTGGAATTAAGACTCCTTGAGGACAAGGCTGACAGTATTGGCAATTTGTACAAGGAATTCTATTTTTATTTTTTATAATATCTGTTGCTTTTTCAATTGTTTTTTTGTCTTCAGGAGAAAGTGAATTAGCTTCATAAGTTGAAGCTGATTTAATATTATCAATTACTTCTTCCATGGCTCCCATTCCACTAAGAATAACTTTTACATTTTCTTGGTTTAATAGCCATTTAAAAGACCAGGCAGCTAAAGATTCATTTTTATTTGATTTTTTAAATTCTTCTTCAACCTTTTTTGGTAGACTATTTGCTAAATGTCCACCTTTAAGAGGTTCCATTATTACACATCCAATATTTTTAGATTTACAATATTCTAGACCTTCTTTTCCAGCTTGGTAATTTTCATCAACATAATTGTATTGAATTTGAACTAAATCCCAATCATAACTATCAACAATTTCTTTAAATAAATCTATTGATTCATCGTGAAAAGAAAAGCCGACATGTTTTATCTTTCCTTCTTTTTTTGCTTTGTCTAAAAATTTTAAAGTATTATAGCTTTTTGCTTTTTCCCAATTTTCTTTATTTAAAGCATGGACTAAGTAGAAATCAAAATAATCTTGATTTGTTCTTTTTAGTTGATCATTTAAAAAATCATCTTGTTTATCTTCAGATTCTACCATCCAAAGAGATAATTTCGATGTTAGATATACTTTTTCTCTTAAATTTTCTTTATTGAGAATTTCTCCAACAACACTTTCACTCATTCCACCGTGATAAGGGAATGCTGTATCAATGTAATTTACACCATTATCAATAGCATATTTTAAAAGTTTAGTTGTTTCTTCAATATTAATTTTTTTTGTATCATCTCCAATTGTTGGAAATCTCATACATCCGAACCCTAGTTGGGATACTTTAACTTTATCTTTACCTAATTCTCTATATTTCATTTTTATTTAAATATAACTTTTATGTGATCCATAGCTATTAAGCCTTCATTTGAATCATTAGTAACTCCTACAATTGAATATTCTTTATTCTTAATAATATCACTTACATCAAAAATTTGGAATATGTGGAAATCTCCAGGAGAAAGGTCTTTAACAGTAATAGGATGATTTGAATTATCAAAGGTTAAAGCATTAAAATCTTCTTCTAAAGTGAATACAGTTGAATCTAGATATAAATTAGCAGCAGCTTCACTAGGGAAGCCTGGTGTTGCATCTTCTTCTTCACTGTATTGTCCTCTAGTCATAACAAAATATGTTTTAGCATTATAATCAATACTTATAGCAGTTCTAAGTTCTGGATTTGTTATTCCATCATTGAGTTCATAGTAATCATCAACTAAAGACCAAAAATATATGTAATTTGAAGAATTGTTTAACAAATCACAACTACTAAAGGAAATAGAACTCAAAGTAATAAAAAATAAAAAAAATAAAGATTTTTTCATTTATGTCTCCTGTTTTTCTTAATTTATAACTATCTTTATTATATAACAAATATATTATAATACAATGGTTATATTTTTACGTGCTATAATAGAAGTCTTAAGGAGGTAATGTATGTCTATATATGATTTTGAAGTTGAATTAATGTCTGGAGAAAAGATTAAATTAGAAAGGTATAAGGGAAAAGTTTTATTAATTGTTAATACCGCTAGTAAATGTGGATTCACTCCACAATTTGAAGAGCTAGAATATCTTTATGAAAAATATAAAGAAAAAGACTTTGTTATATTAGGTTTTCCTTGTAATCAATTTGCGAATCAAGATCCATTGTCAAATGAAGAGATAAATAATTTTTGTAGTTTGAACTATGGCGTTAGTTTTCCTATGTTTAAAAAAATAGATGTTAATGGTGAAAATGCTAGCGATTTGTACAAATATTTAAAAAAAGAGAAAAAAGGAACTTTGGGTTCAAAAATAAAATGGAACTTTACAAAATTTTTAATTGATAAAAAAGGAAACGTAATTAGAAGATATCCCCCAACAAAAAAGCCAAAAACCTTTGAAAATGATATAAAAAAGCTAATTTTATGATGTATTTTAAAAAAAACTACTTTTTTTTGAAAATCTATTGATTAAAATTTTAATGTGGTGTAGGTTCTTAACTCGTTGGCAATTTGATGAATCAAATAAGTGGTTTTTTAAAAGTTGCAAAAACTTAAAAAAATAAAAAAAAACTATTGACTTGTTGGTTTAAAAATTGGTATGTTAACTGAGTGCTCAAAAAATGAGCGTCACCGATTAAGTTCCTTGTAAAAGGCATTTAATTGTAATTGTTATTTGAAATTACGAGCGTAAGGGAAGAGAAAGAAGAAAGCAAAAATACCGCAATTTTAATTGTGAATAGAGGGCTTTCTGTCAATTCAATAAATAAGAACTAAGATGAAATAAGCTAATGTTCGTTATAAGCGAGTGACAGGAATTAAATAATTTTGTTAATTAATATTGTGATCTTTATGATCACATTTTATATAACGGAGAGTTTGATCCTGGCTCAGAACGAACGCTGGCGGCGCGTTTTAAGCATGCAAGTCGAGCGGTAAGCTAACTTCGGTTAGCCTAGAGCGGCGGACGGGTGAGTAACACGTGGATAATCTACCCCCTTGTTGGGAATAGCCTGTGGAAACATAGGGTAATGCCGAATAATACTTTTTAATCATAAGATTAGAGAGGGAAAGGCGCTACGGCGTCGCAAGAGGATGAGTCTGCGTCCCATTAGCTAGATGGTAGGGTAAAGGCCTACCATGGCAATGATGGGTAGCCGGCCTGAGAGGGTGATCGGCCACATTGGAACTGAGACACGGTCCAGACTCCTACGGGGGGCAGCAGCTAAGAATCTTCCGCAATGGACGAAAGTCTGACGGAGCGACGCCGCGTGAACGATGAAGGCCGTGAGGTTGTAAAGTTCTTTTCGAGAGGAGGAATAATGTTTGCAGGGAATGGCAGGCAGATGACGTGAATCTCGGAATAAGCCCCGGCTAACTACGTGCCAGCAGCCGCGGTAACACGTAGGGGGCAAGCGTTGTTCGGAATTATTGGGCGTAAAGGGCGTGCAGGCGGTGTTGCAAGTCTGGCGTGAAAGATCTCGGCTTAACCGAGGGAACGCGCTGGAAACTGTAATACTAGAGTACAGGAGGGGACATTGGAATTCCAGGTGTAGGGGTGAAATCTGTAGATATCTGGAAGAACACCGGTGGCGAAGGCGAATGTCTGGCCATGTACTGACGCTGAGACGCGAAGGTGCGGGGAGCAAACAGGTTTAGATACCCTGGTAGTCCGCACAGTAAACGATGTACACTAGGTGGTGGGTAATAATATTCGCTACCGAAGCTAACGCATTAAGTGTACCGCCTGGGGAGTATGCTCGCAAGGGTGAAACTCAAAGGAATTGACGGGGGCCCGCACAAGCGGTGGAGCATGTGGTTTAATTCGATGATACGCGAGAAACCTTACCAGGGCTTGACATATATTGGACGAAACTAGAGATAGTTTTTCCCTTCGGGGTCGATATACAGGTGCTGCATGGCTGTCGTCAGCTCGTGCTGTGAAGTGTTGGGTTAAGTCCCGCAACGAGCGCAACCCCTACTGCCTGTTACCATCACGTTATGGTGGGGACTCAGGTGGGACTGCCGGTGACAAACCGGAGGAAGGTGGGGACGACGTCAAGTCATCATGGCCCTTATGTCCTGGGCTACACACGTGCTACAATGGCCGGTACAAAGCGCAGCTAAGTCGCGAGGCTAAGCGAATCGCAAAAAGCCGGTCTCAGTACGGATTGGAGTCTGCAACTCGACTCCATGAAGTTGGAATCGCTAGTAATCGCATATCAGCATGATGCGGTGAATACGTTCCCGGGCCTTGTACACACCGCCCGTCACACCATCCGAGTTGGGGGTACCCGAAGTCGCTAGTCTAACCAGTAATGGGGGACGGTTCCGAAGGTATGCTTGGCGAGGAGGGTGAAGTCGTAACAAGGTAGCCGTACCGGAAGGTGTGGCTGGATCACCTCCTTTCTAATAAGAAAGGCAAGTATCTAGGAATCTCACAGCCAGATACGAAATACTGATAGGATGTTATCCGATAGGTGAAAGACCTATCAAAAAAAAGCAAAGACCCTCTATAGGTATAAAAAAGCTTTTAGACTTCTCTTCCCGCTCATAATTATAAAAAAGACAACGGGGGCATAGCTCAGTTGGCTAGAGCATCGGCTTTGCAAGCCGAGGGTCAGGGGTTCGAGTCCCCTTGCCTCCAATAGAAAAAGATGTTTGACAAACATAGCGTTAGGGATTGTAAAGATAATATGGTCAAGCGAAAAAGGGTCCACGGAGGATGCCTAGGAGCCGCCAGACGAAGAAGGACGTGGTTAGCTGCGAAAAGCTGCGAGTAGGGGCCAACACCCAATGATCCGCAGGTCTCCGAATGGGGTAACCCGACAGTCTGGATGATTGTCACTGTTATATGAATAAAATAGTATAATAGAGGTATACGCTGGGAACTGAACCATCTAAGTACCAGCAGGAGTAGAAATCAAAAAAGAGATTCCCTTAGTAGCGGCGAGCGAAAGGGGAAGAGCCCAAACCAAGCGCTTTTAAGTGTTTGGGGTTGTAGGGGTGCATCTGGGAATACCCGGTTAGTAAGAAAAGTATGAGTTAGACGAAAGATTCTGGGACGATCTGTCAAAGAAGGTGAAAGCCCTGTAGTTGAAAACGAATACTCTAATTGGATGCACTACCTGAGTACGGCGGGACACGAGAAATCCTGTCGGAATCTGGGGGGACCACCCTCCAAGGCTAAATACTCGGCGGCTACCGATAGCGCATAGTACCGTGAGGGAAAGGTGAAAAGCACCCCGGGAGGGGAGTGAAAGAGAACCTGAAACCGTGGACTTACAAGCGGTCAAAGCCCAGTAATGGGTGATGGCGTGCCTTTTGTAGAATGAGCCTGCGAGTTACCGTATGTAGCAAGGTTAAGGGATAGGAGTCCTGGAGCCGTAGGGAAACCGAGTCTGAATAGGGCGATAAGTTGCATGTGGTAGACCCGAAGCCAAGTGATCTAACCATGGCCAGGCTGAAGCTGGAGTAAAATCCAGTGGAGGGCCGAACGTAAATCCGCTGAAAAGGGTTGCGATGAGCTGTGGTTCGGAGTGAAAGGCTAAACAAACTTGGAGATAGCTGGTACTCCCCGAAATAGCTTTAGGGCTAGCGTTACGTGGACTGCCACGGAGGTAAAGCACTGGATAGATGCGGGCCCTTCACCGGGTACCAAGTTTAACCAAACTCTGAATGCCGTGGTACAATGCGTAGCAGTCAGACGGCGACTGATAAGGGCCGTCGTCAAAAGGGAAACAGCCCAGACCGTCAGCTAAGGTCCCAAAGATATACTAAGTGGGAAAGGAAGTGTGATTGCACAGACAGCCAGGAGGTTGGCTTAGAAGCAGCCATTCCTTCAAAGAGTGCGTAATAGCTCACTGGTCGAGTAGTCATGCGCCGACAATCCAACGGGGCTAAGTATATCACCGAAGCTACGGCACAGCGCTAGACGCTGTGGGTAGGGGAGCATTCTGTGTACGGATGAAGTCAAGACGGAAGTTTTGGTGGACGGGACAGAAGAGAGAATGCAGGCATGAGTAACGAAAAGAGGGGTGAGATCCCCCTCCGCCGAAAGCCTAAGGTTTCCAGGGTAAAGTCAATCTACCCAAGGGTTAGTCGGCCCCTAAGGCGAGGACGAAAGTCGTAGTCGATGGGAAGCGGGTCAATATTCCCGCACCTCTCAGTGTTTCGATGGAATGAAGCATAGGGTGAAACGCGGCAGGGCGACGGTTGTCCCTGTCAAAGCAGCGATGCGTTAAGGATAGTAGGAAAATCCATTATCCAAGAGGAGCTGTCAGCGATTACTTCTACGGGAGTAAGAAGCGCGTGTAATCGTCGTGCCAAGAAATAGTTTCTAAGGTAAGGCACTGAGGGACCGTACTACAAACCGACACAGGTAGGCGAGCTGAGAATGCGAAGGCGTACGGAAGAACTCACGTTAAGGAACTCGGCAAAATGCATACGTAACTTAGGGATAAGTATGGCTCACGTGAGTGAGTTGCAGAGAAATGGCCCATGCGACTGTTTACCAAAAACACAGGTCCATGCCAACCAGCAATGGGAAGTATATGGACTGACACCTGCCCGGTGCTGGAAGGTCAAGGGGAGTGGTTATTCATTTTTGAAGAAGCTGCGAACCTAAGCCCCAGTAAACGGCGGCCGTAACTATAACGGTCCTAAGGTAGCGAAATTCCTTGTCGGGTAAGTTCCGACCCGCACGAATGGTGTAACGATATGGGCGCTGTCTCAACGTGAGATCCGGTGAAATTGAAGTTCAGGTGAAGATGCCTGATACTTGTGGTTAGACGGAAAGACCCCGTGAACCTTTACTTCAACTTGACATTGAAAATTGGACAAGGATGTGTAGGATAGGTGGGAGACGTAGAAGCGTGGACGTCAGTTTGCGCTGAGTCGTTGGTGAAATACCACCCTTCCTTTTCCAGTTTTCTAACCCTGGCCGTGAAGCCGGTTAGGGGAGAGTGTCAGGCGGGAAGTTTGACTGGGGCGGTCGCCTCCTAAAGTGTAACGGAGGCGCGCGATGGTCACCTTAGGATGGTTGGGAATCATCTTTCAAGTGTAAAGGCACAAGGTGGCTTGACTGCGAGGCATACAAGCCGAGCAGGTACGAAAGTAGGTCTTAGTGATCTGGCGGTAGCGTGTGGAAGCGCCGTCACTTAACGGATAAAAGGTACTCCGGGGATAACAGGCTGATCTTGCCCAAGAGTTCATATCGACGGCAAGGTTTGGCACCTCGATGTCGGCTCATCGCATCCTGGGGCTGGAGCAGGTCCCAAGGGTTTGGCTGTTCGCCAATTAAAGCGGTACGCGAGCTGGGTTCAGAACGTCGTGAGACAGTTCGGTCCCTATCTGCCACAAGCGTTGGATGTTTGAGGGGTTCTGCTTTTAGTACGAGAGGACCGAAGTGGACAAACCTCTAGTGTATCAGTTATCGTGCCAACGGTAAGTGCTGAGTAGCTACGTTTGGAAGGGATAACCGCTGAAAGCATCTAAGCGGGAAACCCTCCCCGAGATGAGACATCCCATCCTCTTTAAGAGGACTGAAGGAACCAGGAAGAATACCTGGTTGATAGGTCGAGAGTGTAAGCATGGCGACATGTTCAGCTTATCGATACTAATAAGCCGTGAGGCTTGACCATATTATCGTTGCGATCCCGAAAATATCGCACTTAAGTTGGATAGATAAATACTAATTTATCTCTCTAAATTTAAGTTGGCCCGGTGGCCATAGCAGAGTGGACACACCCGTTCCCATCCCGAACACGGCAGTTAAGCGCTCTCACGCCGATGGTACTACATTTTTGTGGGAGAGTAGGTAGCTGCCGGGCCTTTTTTTTGTTTATCAGTTTATATTCGATAGATAATATTTTTTTATCTCTCTAGATATAAATTGATTTGGTGGCCATAGCAGAGTGGATACACCCGTTCCCATCCCGAACACGGCAGTTAAGCGCTCTCACGCCGATGGTACTACATTCTTGTGGGAGAGTAGGCTCTCACGCCGATGGTACTACATTCTTGTGGGAGAGTAGGTAGCTGCCAAATCTTTTTTTTTATAAGACTTAGATATTTTTAATATAAATATATGACTCACTGTAAAAGGTGAGTTTTTTTATGAGCATAATATTGTTATTATTGTCAACTTTAATATAGAATAGAGTAAACAACTTTTTTGGAGTTATAATGCAAATTAAACTGAATCAATTGAAAAAAACATATGGAGAATTAAAAGCTGTTGATGAAATCAGTTTGAATATTCCTTCTAATACTGTTTATGGCATAATTGGTCGTAGTGGTGCTGGTAAATCAACACTTGTTAGATTGGTAAGCATGCTTGAAAAACCAGATGCTGGAGAAGTTTTTTATGGTGATAAACGTGTTGATAATCTAAAGAAAGAAGAATTGTATCAACAAAGAAGAAAAATAGGTATGATATTTCAAAATTTTAACTTATTTTCTTCTAGAACAGCCGGTCAAAACATAGCATATCCTATGGAAATTCAGGGCTATGATAAAATTAAAATAAAAAGCCGTGTTAAACAGATGTTAGAACTAGTTGATTTAAGTGGCAGAGAAAATGCTCCAATTAGTACTTTATCCGGTGGGCAAAAACAAAGAGTAGCAATTGCAAGAGCTTTAGCTACAGAACCTGATATTCTATTTTGTGATGAAGCAACAAGTGCTTTAGATCCTCAAACAACTAGAGCTATTTTAGATTTGATTAGAGATATTCAAAAGAAAATGAGTTTAACTGTTGTTATGATTACTCACCAAATGGAAGTTGTTAGAGATGCTTGTGAACATGTAGCTGTTTTGGATGATGGAAAAGTTGTTGAAGAAGGAAAAGTTGTTGATATTTTTAGTTCTCCAAAAACAAAAGTTACAAAAGATTTCTTAGCTCATTTAACAAGTGAAGATACTTCTAATGAACTTATAAGATGGAGTGATGGTGGTTTATATACCTTAAGATTTAAAGGTGTTCACACTGATGAACCAATATTATCAACTATAACTAGAGAGCTTGGTGTTGAATTTAATATTAGAGCAGGAGGAGTACAAAATGTTGATAATGTACACATTGGTACTTTGATCTGTGATATTGCTGGAGATCCAAGTTTAGTAGAAAAAGCTTTGAATATGTTGAAAGAAAAAGGCATTGTAGTGGAGGAAAGTGTATGAACCAATTATTTAGCTTAGTTACATCTGCAACAATTGAAACTTTACAAATGGTGTTTTTCTCAACATTGTTTTCTTTAATATTAGGATTGCCTTTAGGCGTTTTACTTTGTGTTACTTCTAGTGAACAACAAGGGGGTATTTTACCTCATCCTGTTTTAAATAATATTTTAGGCAGAATTGTAAACGTATTAAGATCTTTTCCTTTTATAATATTGATGATTTTACTATTTCCTTTATCAAGATTAATTTTAGGTACTTCTATTGGTACAACTGCAGCTATAGTTCCATTAAGTATTGCAGCAGCTCCATTTGTTGCTAGAGTAATTGAATCTGCATTAAAAGAAGTTGATCCTGGTGTTGTTCAAGCTGCAAAAGCAATGGGATCAACAAATTATCAAATAATATCTAAGGTTTTAATACCAGAAGCTCTTCCAGCTCTTGTCTCAGGAATTATTTTAACTATTATCAATTTAATTGGTTATTCTGCTATGGCTGGTGCAATTGGTGGTGGTGGTCTTGGTGATTTAGCTATTAGATATGGATTCCAAAGATTTAGAGCTGATGTTATGTTTGTTGCTGTTGTTGTTATCTTAGTTTTAGTTGAAGTTGTTCAAGTTTTAGGTGATAAATTAGTAGCACATTTAATGTCAAAACGATAAAATTTATATATTAATTATAGTAAGTTCTCCAAATTAATTTCTTGGAGAATTTTTTTATATTAATAAAAATATACAAAAAGTGTATAAATATACTTGAAATATATATTGAAAAAATATAGAGTGAAAATATCAAAAAAATAGGAGAGATGTCATGATTAAAAATATCAATTATTTATTCACAACAACAATGATGTCTCGTACTATGATGCCCTAGCGGGCATACATCTTTATATCTTCAAACAATCAAAAAATATATATATTAGAAAATGAACATTAAAACGATAGGGATTATTATATCCAAATTTTATTATAACGAGGTAAAAAATATGAAAAAATCAACAATCACATTATTAATAGCATTATTATCAGTTGCTTCTCTTTTTGCAAATGGTGCAAAAGAAGAACAAAGTTCAAATAAAATTGTAGTTGGAGCTACTCCAGAACCTCATGCCGCAATGTTAAATCTTATTAAAGACGATTTAAAAGCAGAAGGTTATGATTTAGAAGTTGTAGAATTTACAGACTATGTAACTCCAAATGAAGCATTAGAAAGTGGAGAAATTGATGCAAACTTCTTCCAACACTTACCATATTTAGAAACATTTAATAAAGAACATAACACTCATTTAGTTTCTGCAGGTGGAGTCCATGTTGAACCAATTGCATTATATTCAAATGATTATGATTCTTTAGACGCTCTTCCAAGTGGAGCAACAATTGCAATTCCTAATGACCCTACAAATGAAGGTCGTGCATTATTATTATTAGAAAGTGCTAATTTAATTAAATTAAGTGATAATGCAGGTTTAGAAGCAACTCCATTTGATATTAGCGAAAATCCAAAAAATTTCAAGTTCCAAGAAATTGAAGCTGCAACTCTTCCAAGAATTATTAAAGATGTAGATGCTGCTGTAATTAATGGTAACTATGCTATTCCTGCAGGTTTAATTGCAACTCGGGATGGATTATTAATTGAAGGTGCACAAAGCCCTTATGTAAATGTTGTAGCAATTAAAGAAGGAAATGAATCTCCAAAAATTGATGCTTTAGTAAAAGCATTAAAGAGCGATAAAGTAGCTGCTTGGGTTAAAGAAAGATATCCAAATGGTGAAGTAGTTCTAGTAAAATAATTGAAAATTATTGGGGATGCAAAAAAGTTTGCATCCCTTTTTCTTTTTATTTTCAATAATTAATGATATCGTTATTACGAAATGAATATAGAAATAATTATTTTAATAACAAACTTTATTTTGTTTTTTGTAATATTAATTTTATTATTAAAACAAAAGAAAAAAGACAATAAAGATGAGTCTTCTTCTTCCTTGAATATTTTATTAAATCAAAATAATGAAACAAGGAAGGAATTACTACAGATATTAGAGACTCAAAGAAAAGGAATTTTTGATCAAATACAAAGTTTTGATCAAAGATTAATCAGTTCCTTAAATCAAGTTGAGACAAAAAGTGATAAACTAACAAAAGATGTAAATTCTCAATTAGAAAAAATCCGTGAAGATAATGAAAAAAGATTAGAATCAATTAAAAATACTGTTGATGAAAAACTAACTACAACATTAAATCAAAGGTTAGGTGAATCTTTTAGCGTAGTAAGTAAGCAGTTAGAAGTAGTTCATCATTCTCTAGGCGAGATGAAAGAATTAGCTAATGACGTTGGTAATTTATCTAGAATCTTAATGAATGTAAAAGTTAGAGGAACTTGGGGAGAATATCAATTAGAAAATATTCTTGAACAAATATTAATACCATCTCAATGGGAAAAAAATGTTGTAACAAGGAAAGGTACAAATAATAGGGTTGAATTTGCAATTATTCTACCTGGAAAAGATGATAATAATGTTTATTTGCCAATTGATGCAAAATTCCCTAAAGAAGATTATGAGAGATTACAAGATTATCAAGAACAAGGGGATAAGCAACAAGTTGTAGTTGCAAAGAAAGCTATTGCAACACGAATACAAGCTGAGGCAAAAGATATATATGAAAAATATATTGATCCTCCAAATACAACAGACTTTGCTATTTTATTTTTACCAATAGAAGGTTTGTTTGCAGAGGTTTTAGGTATAAATGGATTAGTAGATTCTATTCAGAGAGATTATAAAGTAATAATAAGTGGTCCAACTACTTTTGCTGCTTTAGTGAATAGTTTACAGATGGGATTTAAGACCTTAGCTATAGAAAAGAGAAGTGAAGAAGTTTGGCATGTTCTCTCTAGTGTGAAAACTGAGTTTAAGAGATTTGCACTTCAAATTGAGAAAGTTCAGCAGAAATTAAATCAAGCAAGTACTTCAATTGATAAGTTGGGTACACGAACAAGAGTTATGAGTAAGAAATTAAGATTGACTGAAGATTTGGATGAGATTGAAGAAGATGAAGTTGATCAAAACAATATTGATTAACTAGAAATTTTATTTAACATACAATAATATATACAGCGAGGTAGCTATATGGATAAAAATATAAATTTAAGAGGGCGTAGTTTTTTATCATTATTAGATTATTCAAAAGAAGAAATTTTATATTTAATTGAATTATCAAAACAATTAAAAAACAAGAAAAAGAACAAAGAATATGATAAGTCCTTATCGGGTAAATTATTAGAAAATAAGAATTTAGTATTACTATTTGATAAGACATCAACAAGAACACGTTGTTCTTTTGAAGTTGCAGCTAATGATGAAGGATGTGGAGTAACATTTTTAACAAATAGCCAAATGGGTAAGAAAGAATCAATTGAAGATACTGCTAGAGTTTTAGGCCGTATGTATGATGGTATTCAATATAGAGGCTATAGCATGGATCTTGTAAAAGATATTGCGAAATATAGTGAAGTTCCTGTTTTTAATGGTTTAACAGATGATGATCATCCAACTCAAGTATTAGCAGATTTCTTAACCGCTCAAGAACATAGTAATAAAGCTTTAGAGGATATTAAATTTGCATATGTTGGTGATGGTAGAAATAATGTTGCAAATGCTCTTATGATAGGGGCTGCAAAAGTTGGAATGACTTTCTGTGTAGCAACACCAAAAGAATTAACTCCAGATGAAAATTTAATGGCTAAAATTCAAGCTGCTGCTAAAATTAGTGGGGCAAAAATTTCTGTTGTTAATGACCCAAAAGAAGCTGTAAAAGCTGCTGATGTTATTTATACAGATATCTGGGTATCAATGGGTGAAGAAGATAAAATGGAAGAAAGAATTAAGCTTTTAAAACCATATCAAGTAGATATGGACTTATTAAAGGCTAGTGGTAATGATAATGTATTATTTGAACATTGCTTGCCTTCTTTCCATGATTTAGAAACAACTGTTGGTAAAATGGTATATGAAAAATATGGTTTAAAAGAAATGGAAGTTACTGATGAAGTATTTAGATCTAAACATTCTGTTGTCTTTGATGAAGCAGAAAATAGAATGCATACAATTAAAGCTGTAATTGTTGCTACTATGAGTGACGTTTTATAAATCATTTATTATAAAGAACCCTAAGCTACTGAGAGTTACTCAAACAGCTTAGGGCTTTTTTTTAATCGTTAAGTTTTTTTATTGGAATCCATAGCTCCATTTTATAGTTTTTACTATACATATCCCCTTCTTGGTAAACTTCAAAATCAGGAGCTCCTGAGTGTTGGTATCCTTGTTCGGGGAAGAAACTTTCCATAACATATTTCCAACCTTCATCTATTGATTGTGGAATAGGTCCATTTAATTCAACTATGGCATAGTTGTTTGCTGGAATCTCCATTATGGTTAGTCCTAATTTTTTAGCTTTATCAATATCTTTAACATTAAAACAAGCCATGTAATTGATTAAAGAACTATCTTTAGTTTCAAAACACATTCCATAGCTTTGTCCTGATCCAAGATTTATTAAAGTTTCTTGAGAGAATTTTTCTAATAAAGAATCCCAAACTTTTGGGCAGTTTTTACTTTCGATGTGTTCTTCTTTTATACCTGCTACTATAAAAGCTTCTTTTTCTTGAATACTTACGTTCATTTCATTTCCTCCAGTAATACTCAATTTTAATTGTAATCTTGAAAACACTTTAAAAGGGCTTCCATTTCTAATTTCACTAGGAGTGAATCCATGAAATTTTTTAAAAGCTGTAGTAAATGAATCTGGAGAATCGTAGCCATATTTAATAGCAATATCAATTACTTTTTCATTAGTTTCTCTTAAGTCAATTGCGGCAAAAGTAAGTTTTCTAAATCTAACGTATTCACTAAGTGTTATACCTGTAATAATTGAAAAAATTCTTTTAAATAGAGGATATGAATATCCAGATAGAGTTGAAACAGTTTTTTCATCAATCTCATCATCTAAAACTTTATCAATATATTTTAAACATTTATTAAATGACTCAATTGTATTCATTTTTTACTCCTGTTTTCTATTGATTGAAGGATATCAAACATTAAATTTAGTTGCCCCATAATTGTCGTACAAAAATTATAGTACATGTTTTTTTATATATATTTCAAATAAATTATACTTTTAAGCTATTTTTTTATCAAAAAATGTTGAGATGTATAAAATTATATTGCATAATAGTACGAAGACTATTACAAATGTCAGAATAAAGAAATTGAGGGAAAAAGGAAATGCCAAAAAAAATTGATCATGAATTAAGAAAAATAAAAATCTTACAAACAGCTTTAGAGGTTTTTGCTAAAGAGGGTTATAAAGATTCAAATCTTTCATTAATTGCTCAAGAATGTGGTATATCTAGACCTACAATTTATCAATATTTTAAAGATAAAGATGAAATCTATTATTATGCTGTAAAATTAGTTACAGGAAGAATGTTTGAGAAGTATGTAGATTTCGCTTGGAACTCTGATGCGAATGTATTAGATAGAATTATTGCTATTTGTTCAGATATCATTGATATGGGTGTTTTACATCTTGGAGAATTAACTTCTCTAGTTGATGTAATGTTTATGATGAGAAAAGAAGGAACAGATTTTAATACAGTAATTTTAAGAAGAACTGCTAAATTAAATATTTTATTTAAAAGACTTCTTAGATTAGGTATTGATAATGGTGATATTATCCCAGGTACTTCTATCGAAACGGTTACAGAACATATCTCTTTATTGTTAGAGTCTTTTTGTATTGAGTTTGCATTTTTAGAATTAGATGATGCAAGTAAAAATAAAGAACTAATCAGTACTTATTTAAATTATTTAAGAAATCCAAATAAATAATATCCATTATAAAAAATAAAAATATGTTGTCGATTTAACTTCTTTTTATTATTTTTCCTATTGTATAGGGGTGAGTAAAAAGGAATAAATTATGAACATTGAATCAATGACAATTAAAATGAGAGAAGCAATTCAAGCTGCTGGATCAATAGCAAACGAGAATGGCAATCCTCAAATTACAACAGAACATATTGTGTTGGCAATGTTAAATGCTGAAGAAGGGCTATTAGCACCATTGTTTGAAAAAATAGGTGTTGCTCCTAGACTTGTTATAGATGTTGTAACTCAAAGAATTGAAAAATTACCAAAAGCTTACGGTGGAAATACAGCACAAACATTGTCTCAAGAAGCCTCAAATATTTTATTTGAAGCTGAGAAAGAAAGCCAAAAATTTAAAGATGAATATATCAGTACAGAACATTTTTTGTTAGCTATATTAGATACTGATTGTAATTTAAAAGAGGATTTAACTAAATTAGGAGTTAATAGAAATAATGTTATGGAATCTCTAAAAGATATTAGAGGTAGCCAAAGAATAACTTCTAATGACCCTGAATCTAGATATAAGAGTTTAGATAAATATTGTAGAGATATTACTAAATTAGCTCGTAGTGGTAAATTAGATCCAGTTATCGGTAGGGATGAAGAAATTCGTCGTATAATGCAAGTCTTATCAAGAAGAACTAAAAATAATCCTGTTCTTATTGGGGAACCCGGTGTTGGTAAAACTGCTATTGTTGAAGGTTTAGCAAATAGAATCATATCAAATGATGTTCCGGATTCATTACAAAATAAAAGAGTTTTGTCTTTAGATATGGGTGCTTTATTAGCAGGTGCTAAGTATAGAGGTGAATTCGAGGAAAGATTTAAAGCTGTAATAAATGATATTACTAGCAGTGATGGAAGTATAATTTTATTTATTGATGAATTACATACTATTGTTGGAGCTGGAGCTGCTGAAGGTTCAACAGATGCTTCTAACTTAATTAAGCCAGCTTTGGCTAGAGGGGAATTACATACTATTGGGGCAACTACTCTAGATGAATATAGAAAATATATTGAGAGTGATAAAGCCTTAGAGAGACGTTTCCAACCAGTATTTACTAAAGAACCAAGTGTTGAAGATACTATTGCCATATTAAGAGGCTTAAAAGAAAAGTATGAGGTTCATCATGGTGTTAGAATTAAAGATGAAGCTTTAGTTGCTGCAGCAGTATTAAGTGATAGATATATTACAAATAGATTTTTACCTGATAAAGCTATTGATTTAGTTGATGAAGCGGCAAGCCAATTAAAGATTGAAATTGAAAGTCAACCAGAAGAATTAGATAAATTACAACATAAAGCTCTACAATTAAATATTGAAAAACAGGCTTTAAGTAAAGAAGAAGATAAAGTAAGTAAAGAACGATTAGGCAAAATTGAAAAAGAATTAGCTGATTTACAATCAAAAATGGATGCAATGAGTGCTCAATGGCAAAATGAGAAAAAAGCTATTGATAACTTAAGAGCAAAAAAAGCACAAGTTGAAGAATTGAAAAATAAAGAAAGTGCTGCAGAACGTGATGGTGATTTAGCAACAGCTGCTCAAATAAAACATGGAGAATTACCAAAGCTTAGAAGTGAAATTGAAGAATTATCGAATAAGATAGAGTCTTTAAAGCAAGATGGTAAATCCTTATTAAGAGAAGAGGTTTCCGAAGAAGATTTAGAGAAAATTGTAAGCGCTTGGACTGGTATTCCTATAAATAAAATGGAACAAAGTGAGATGGAAAAATATATTAATTTAGAAGATACTATTTCAAAAGAAGTTATTGGCCAAAAAGCTGCAATTAGTGCTATAAGCGATGCCATTCGAAGAAATAAAACTGGTATTTCTGATGAAAGAAAACCTTTAGGAAGTTTCCTTTTTGCAGGACCTACAGGTGTTGGTAAAACCTTACTCGCTAAAGTATTAGCAAAACTTTTGTTTGATAGTGAGAAAGCTTTAGAGAGAATTGATATGAGTGAATATATGGAGAAACATTCGGTAAGTAGACTTATTGGCGCTCCTCCAGGATATGTTGGCTATGATCAAGGTGGACAACTAACAGAAGTTGTAAGAAGACGACCTTATTCTGTTATTTTATTTGATGAAATAGAAAAGGCTCATCCTGAAGTCTTTAATGTTTTATTACAAGTATTGGATGATGGAAGATTGACTGATGGTCAAGGTAGGGTTGTAGATTTTACAAATACTATTATTATTATGACAAGTAACTTGGGTTCTCAATATTTATTAGAAGATATTGGTGAAGCAGAAGCACATCAAAGAGTTCATCAAGCTATTGCTTCAGCTTTTAAACCTGAATTTATAAATAGAATTGATGAAATTGTAATCTTTGATAAATTAGGAAAAGCTCAAGTTCATAAAATTGTTGAATTACAATTAGATGAATTAAAAAATAGACTTGAGAAGAAACATTTACATTTAAGTTGGGATGATTCATTATTAGAAAAGTTGTATGAAGTTGGTTATGATCCAAATTTTGGTGCAAGACCAATAAAAAGAGCAATTCAAAGAATTGTAGAAAATCCATTAGCAAAAGAAATTCTTAAGGGAAGTTTTGCTGATGATGCAAATATTCATTTAACTTATGAAGATGGATTAGAAATAAGCTTATTATAAGCCTCTATTGTATCAATATCTTGAATATAAGCTAAATTGTTTGAAGGGAAGGCTAATGTATCTTTGTTTTTTAAGAAAGATCTAAGGCCTTCCTTTTTGTTTTTATATTCAAGGTTTATTATTTCATTATTCAATATTGGATTGATTAATACAGGGTGTCCAAAGGTGTTATTAACACAAGGGCGTAAAGCATCATGATTTTTTAATTCAGGAATTAATTTAATAAAGTCATCTTTGCTTAAAAGGGGTGTATCCCCAACACTTATAAAATATGGTTTAGTATTGTTTAGAGAAATGAGTTTCTTAACTCCCGTTATCAATGAAGATAATTGTCCAAATTCATAGTCTCTATTGTGTGTTGTATAAATTCTTTTTGAATATAGGTCCTCTAAAAAATTTATTTCTTTAGTTATCTCTTCTTTATAACAACCAGTAACTACTATTATATCAAGATTTGCTTCAAATGAGGATTTAATAATATGATGCAAAAAAGTTTTATTTTGGTAAGTTAGTAACAATTTGTTCTTTTTCATTCTGGATGAAAGTCCAGCTGCTAAAATAATGTTAAACAATTTATATTCCTCTTGAAAGTGTGTTTATAATAATATAATTTTATATTTATGATTGCAACAATAATAAATTGTATAACTGTTTTTATAGGTTCATTAATAGGCCTTTTTATCAAAAATCATATTAGTAAAGAATTTAAGCATATAGTGGAAAGTGCTGCAGGCTTGGTGACTTTATTAATTGGAATTTCAATGGGACTAGAGACTGGTTCTTATGTTGTTTTACTTTTTTCCATTATTATTGGTGGTTTAATTGGATACACACTAAAAATACATGAAGGAATTTATAATTTTGGTAATTCAATTGAAAAAATGACCTTTAATAAAGGAGAAGGTGATACTTTTGCGAAAGGGTTTTTAAATGCTTCTGTGTTATTTTGTTCAGGTGCAATGAGTATTTTAGGCCCAATTCAAGCAGGGACTCTTCAAGATTATCAATTGTTGTTAGTAAAAAGCTTCTTAGATGGTAGTATGGCAATCGTGTTTGCTGCAACTTATGGAATTGGGGTAATGTTTAGTATTATTGTTATCTTAGTTTATCAGGGCTTCTTTACGGTATTAGGGTTTTTAATCTCCCCAATGTTAGGAGATGCTGGAATAAATGAATTATCAGCAGTAGGCGGGGTTATGATTTTAATGATTGCTTTTAATTTATTAGATATTAAGAAATTTAAAACAGCAAATTATTTACCAAGTTTAATTTTAGCTCCTATATTTATAAAATATATTCCTTCTCTTATAGATTGGTTTATTAATTTATTATCATAAACTATTTATCTACAGCGTCGGGCTCTTCTTTATAACTTACATCATCTTTTAATCTCTTTTTTCTTTTTTTTACGCATTCATAAAGTAAATATTCAATTTGGCCATTCACAGATCTAAAATCTTGATCAGCCCATTGAACTAACTCATCATACAATGCGGATGAAAGTCTTAAAGGTACTTGTTTTCTTTGCTTTTTTGTATCACTCATATAAATTAAACTCCGTCAAAATTGACGGAGTAGATTCTCCTTATATATATATTTAATATAAAGAACCAGAATTTACTATAGGTTGAGCATCTTTGTTTCCACAAAGTACAACTAATAAATTGCTTACCATTGCAGCTTTTCTTTCTTCATCTAATTCTAATACATCGTTTTCTTTTAATTGTTCTATTGCCATTTGTACCATTGATACTGCGCCATCAACAATCATTTTTCTTGCATCAATAATAGCAGCAGCTTGTTGTCTTTGTAACATAGCAGCAGCAATTTCTTGAGAGTATGCTAAATGTGTTATTTTAGCTTCAATTATTTCGAGTCCTGCCATATTTACTTTGCTTTGGATTTCTGCTTTTAAACTTTCTGAAATTTCTTGAGCATCGCCTCTTAGGGATAATTTTGTATCGTCTTCAGGGCAATCATAAGGATATTTTCTTACAATTGTTCTAAGAGCACTGTCACTTTGAATAGATAAAAATTCAAAGTAGTTTTCAACTGCAAATGCTGCTTTAGCACAATCAACAACTTTCCAGATTACAATAATGCCAATTTCTATAGGATTTCCCATAGAATCATTAATTTTTTGTTTTTGGTTGTTTAAAGTAATAGTTTTTAATGACATCCTTTTTATAGGACGATCAAAGGTAATAGAGTTTCCATTAGAATCTTTTCTTTCAGATTTCCTATAACCAACTATAGCGCTTGTGTAAAATGGATTTACATAATAAAAGCCTGGCCCTTTTAAAGTTCCTGCATATTTACCAAAAAATGTTAAAACTCTAGCTGCATTAGGTTTTAGAACTTTAAGTCCTGTTAATAAAATGATAATTACAATTTCCATAATCGATAAAAAGATTATAGAGAAAGCTAGGTGAGTTTTTAAAGTAAATGCAAATACAATACCCACTCCTATTTGTAATAATATGATAAGAAGGAACATAATTCCACCATTTAGAGCTTTAGTTTTAATGTCTTTAATTTCTTCCATTTTGTATACTCCTGTATGATATCAATTTGATATCATAATTAATTATGTATCTCTTTTAATTTTTTGTCAATAAAAAATGGCCTGATTTAAAAAATCAAGCCACTTTTTTTTTATGAATGTTTTTATTTAGAATTTTTTAGCATTATCTACTGCGTTTTCTTTTTGAGCTGCTCTTTTAACTGGGCAAGGTTCAACATTCCAAATATCTTTTGCATACTCTTCAATAGTTCTATCTGAAGAGAATTTTGCAGAAGCAGCAATATTTAAGATTGCTTTTTTGTTCCATTCATCTTTATTGTTTTTGTATAAATCTCTAGCTTTTGTATGAGCTATACTATACATATCTAAATCTGCGAATAAGAAATATCTGTCCCCTTCTTCTAATAATGATTTAGTTAATCTATCAAATATATGTGGTTCTCCAACATTGAAGTAGCCACTAGTTACTAAATCAATAATAGTTTTTATTGAGTCATTATTTAAAATGTAATCATAAGGATTATAAGAAGGAGCTAGAGCTTCAATCTCTTCTTCCGTATTACCAAAGATAAACATATTCTCTTTTCCAACTTCTTCTGCCATTTCAACATTAGCACCATCTAGAGTTCCAATAGTTAAAGCACCATTAGCCATAAATTTCATATTACCAGTACCAGAAGCTTCTGTACCTGCAGTTGATATTTGTTCACTAAGGTTTGTTGCTGGAATAATTTTTTCTGCAAGGGATACTCTATAGTTTGGCATAAAGAATACTTTAAGAACATCATTTACAGCAGGATCATTATTAATGGTTTTAGAAATATTGTTAATAAATTTAATAATTAATTTTGCATTAACATATCCTGGAGCAGATTTACCACCAAATAGGAAAGTAATAGGTTCCATATCTTGTTTATTAATTTCTCCTGATTTTAATTTGGAATAAATTAATAAAATATTCATAGCATTTAAAAGTTGTCTCTTATATTCATGAATTCTTTTTACTTGAGTATCAAACATAGTGTTTGGATCAAGAATTATATTTGAATCATGTTTTAAGAATTGAGCAGCTTTAATTTTGCAATTTGTCTTTATTTTTGAAAAATCTGCAATGAAGTTTTTATCTTCAGCAAATGGAGCAAGATTTTTAATTTTTGAAAAATCTAAAATCCATTCATCTCCAATAGCGCTATTTATTAAAGAAGCTAATTCAGGGTTAGAATCTAATAACCATCTTCTTTGAGTGATTCCATTTGTCTTATTATTGAATCTGTCTGGGAAGATCATATTAAATTCTGGGAACATATTAGTTTTTAATAATTGACTATGTAATTGAGCAACACCATTAGTGCTATGAGAGCCTATAATCGCTAAATTTGCCATTCTAACCATTTTGGGATTAGATTCTTCAATTATACTAACTTTACTAAGCATTTGTGGTTTTAATGGGAAATACGCAGCAGCTTTTTGTAAGAATCTATGGTTTATTTCAAAAATAATTTGAACATGCCTTGGTAATAGATTTTGTAACATTGGTAAAGACCATTTTTCTAATGCTTCAGGCATTAAAGTATGGTTTGTGTACCCAAAAGTATTTTCACAAATATTCCAAGCTTCATCCCAGCCTAAACCTTCTCTATCAACTAAAAGTCTCATCAATTCAGGAACAGCTAAAGAAGGGTGAGTATCATTTAATTGAATTGCTGCTAAATTAGAGAAATCTGACCACTTATGATTAGGTTTTTGTTTAAATCTTCTAATAATATCTTGTAGAGAACAAGAAACAAAGAAATATTGTTGTTTTAATCTTAATTCTTTACCCATATAACCAGTGTCATTAGGATATAAAACTTGAGAAATGTTTTCAGCAGTAATTTTAGCTCTAACAGCTTCTGTGTAATCACCATCATTGAATTCTTGGAAATTAAAATCTTCAGTAGCTTTTGCACTCCAAAGTCTTAATGTGTTAACTGTTTTGCAGCCATAACCAACAATAGGCATATCGTAGGCCATGCCACGAATAACTTCGCCACCAACCCATTTGAATATGTCTTTACCATTTTCATTTATAATATTTACTTGACCGCCAAAGCGTACAGGGAATTTTAAATCTTTTCTTGGAATTTCCCAAGGGTTACCATTTTTTAACCAACTATCAGGAACTTCTTCTTGCCATCCATCTTTAATTAATTGGTTAAAAATACCGTAATTGTATCTTATACCATAACCAAAAGCAGGAATTTCTAAAGTAGCTAAAGAATCTAAGAAACAAGCAGCAAGTCTACCAAGTCCGCCATTACCTAAACCAGCATCTGGTTCTTGTTCTTGTAAATCTTCGTAATTTTTCCCAAGTTCTTTTAATGCGTTTTTGACTTCTTTTTCAATACCAAGGTTAATGATATTGTTTGTCATAGCTCTCCCCATCAAAAACTCTAGGGATAAGTAATAAACTCTTTTTGCATCTTTTTTTCTTTGAGTTTCTCTACTTTGGTGAAGTTGATGAACAATGCGATCCATTATTGATAATGCTAATGCATAATAATGGCCTTCTTTTGTGTTGTGAAAGATATCAGCATCTAAAGTATATTTTAGGTGCTCAGCATAGTCTTGGACTATGTCTTTTGATGTCCTACCGAAACGTGTCTTCTGTGTCTCTGTCATTTTTGTCTCCTTTGAAGGATTGTTATATATTATAAAATATAGTAAAGAACTCAATGTTACAAGATATTATAAGTATATGTTTTCCCCTAAACATATAAAATATAAAAAAAAATGTAATTATAATGTAAAGTTGGTTGACAAAAAGAATTGTGTTTGATATGTTGAATTTCGCATGTATCGGTTTTTTCATATGCAACGGCAATGAATTTGCCCTTATAGCTCAGTGGTAGAGCACCACCTTGGTAAGGTGGGGGTCAGCAGTTCAAATCTGCTTGAGGGCTATAAGATAAAAAAACAAAATAACATGTAGAATGCTATTTGCTGAGGAGTTAGGATATGGCAAGTAATAAGAAAAAAGGACCTGTAGAGAAGATTGCTTTAAAGTGTACTTCTTGTAATCAAAAGAATTATACTACACAAAAGAATCGCCGTAATACACCAGGTAAATTAGAGCTTAATAAATATTGCCCTTTTGAACACAAACACACATTGCACAAAGAAGCAAAAATAAAATAGTCTAATTCCTATTGTTAATCGAGAAGCGAACAGGTCAGTAGCTCCAACGGCTAGAGCACTGGTCTCCAAAACCGGGTGTTGTAGGTTCGAATCCTACCTGACCTGTTGGCTTCTCGTATTGATTTTTATGGGGAATCGCGATAAAATCTCAGTAATATGCTTTGCTGGGATTTAAGCATTATTATATAGTGTGTATTTTTTTAAAGGTAAAGGTGCTCTAGAAGCGCCTAAATGAAGGTTTTTCATTTAAAGTCTTGATTTGAATCAAAATATTCTAGGGAGAAGATATGCGTAAAATTGTGAAATTTTTTAAAGAATCTCGTCAAGAACTTTCAAAAGTAGTTTGGCCAACAAGAGAACAAGTAGGTATTTCTACTAAGGTTGTTTTGGTTTCTGTAATTATTTTTGCAGCAGTTTTAGGTCTTGTTGATTATTTATTACTTCAAGGTCTATATTTGATTTTCTAAGATAGGACGGTTTATGGCTAAAGGTTGGTACGTAGTAAATACCTACACCGGGTATGAGCAAAAGATAGAAAGAACAATAAACAAGTTAAGAGAAAATAATCCTGACTTTGCAAGTGTTTGTTCTGAGGTTAAAGTTCCTTTTGAAACTGTTATTGAAATTAAAAATGACAAGGAAAAGGAAGTAAAGAAAAAAATACTTCCTGGATATATTTTAGTAGAACTTGACTTACCAGAAAATTCTTGGGCTAAGTGGTGTGGTGAAATTAAAAGAATTCAAGGTGTTACAGGTTTTTTAACATCATCTGAAAGAGCAAAGCCTAAACCTTTACATCCAGAAGAAGTTAAACAAATATTTAGAAAGACTGGGGAAATTCCAGCTGATAAGGTATTTAAACCTCGTCAGAATTTCTCTGTGGGTGAGACTGTTAGAATTATTGATGGTCCATTCGATACTTTCTCAGGTGAGATTGAAAAAGTTAATTTAGAAAAGAACAAGATTGTAGTAAGCGTTGGTATTTTCGGACGTTCTACTCCTGTTGAATTAACTTTTGACCAAGTAGAAAAATTTGTGAAATAATTTATTTTACGATATTTTATAAAATAAACTAATTTAGTTTATAAAAATTTTTGATTTTTAAAAATTATTAATTTTGTTTGTACTCCTCTTCAATTTTCGAATTGAAAAGGTGGGAGCCTGATCGTATGACAGGCGTTATAACCAACGTAGGAGCTCGTATTATCGGTCAGCTCAGACCAAGCTCAGCTACGTAAGGAGAAAAACTATGGCAAAGAAAAAGGTGACAGCTGTAATTAAATTACAATGTCCAGCTCAAAAGGCTACCCCTGCACCTCCAATTGGTCCAGCTTTGGGTCCTCATGGCGTAAGTGCCCCACAATTTGTTCAGCAGTTTAATGATAAGACTAAGTCTTATGAACCTGGACTAACACTTCCAGTTAT
Organism: Sphaerochaetaceae bacterium; assembly: GCA_963678415.1. GTDB lineage: Bacteria > Spirochaetota > Spirochaetia > Sphaerochaetales > Sphaerochaetaceae > Pleomorphochaeta. The sequence continues at coordinate 2,042,318 of OY782833.1, forward strand.
CATTACAGTTTACTCTGATAGGAGCTTTACTTTTATATTAAAGACTCCACCTGCAGCAGTATTAATTAAGAAAGCTTTAGGCCTTGCAAAAGGTAGTGGTATTCCACATACAACTAAAGTTGGAAAAATTACTGATGCTCAGTTAACAGAGATCGCAAATGTTAAGATGCCTGATTTAAATGCAAATGACATCGATGCAGCGAAGAAAATCATCGCTGGTACTTGTAGAAGTATGGGCGTAGAGGTGGAGAACTAATATGAAGCACGGAAAGAAATATCTTGAAGCAGCTAAAAAGATTGATAGTGAAAAACTATACACTTTTAGTGAAGCTTCTGAATTAGTTAAAGAAATTGCATTCGCAAAATTTGATGAAACAGTTGAATTATCAGTTAAATTATCATTAAAGAAAAGCCAAAGTGTTCGTGATACTTGTGTATTACCTAATCAATTTGGTGAACAAAAACGTATTCTTGTATTCTGTAAAGGCGACAAAGTAGACGAAGCTAAAGAAGCAGGCGCAACTTATGTTGGTGATATGGATTTAATTGAGAAAGTACGTGGTGGATGGTTAGACTTTGATGTAGCAGTTGCAACACCTGATATGATGAAAGATGTTGGTCGTTTAGGTCCTATCTTAGGTAGAAGAGGTTTAATGCCTAACCCTAAAACACAAACAGTTACATTTGATATTAAGGGTGCTTTAGCTGAATTACAAAAAGGTCGTGTTGAATTCCGTTCAGATAAGACTGGTGTAGTTCACATGGCTGTTGGTCATGTAAGCATGGATCCTAAGATGGTTTGTGAAAATGCACAAGCTGCTCTTAAGGAAATTGTTCGTAAGAAGCCTTCTGATGCAAAGGGCGATTTTGTTCTTTCATTAGCTTTGTCCTCTACAATGGGCCCTGGTGTTCATGTTTCGGTCAAAGACTTCATGGCAAACTAGGAGGAAATTGCAATGGAATATAAAACACGCATAACTCCAGCTAAAGAAAATGCTGTAAAAGAATTAAAAAATGAGTTTGAACAATATAGTGGTTTCATTTTTACTGATTACAGAGGAATGACTGTAGAACAAATTACAAAATTACGTAAAGAATTACTTACAAACGAGGGTGCTTTCCGCGTTGTAAAGAATAGATTTGCTAAATTAGCTATGAAAGACTTAGGTCTTGATGTTGCTGATGATGTATTTGTTGGTCCTACAGCTATTGCTTTATCAAAAGGTGATACTGCAAATGAAGTAGCTAAAGCTGTATTTAAAGCAAAAGAAGATGGCGCACCAATGGTTGTTAAATGTGCAAAAATTGATGGTCAGCTATTTGATTCTGTTCAAATTGAAGCATTTAGTAAATTACCTGGTAGACTTGAATTAATCTCATCATTGATGGGAACAATGAGAGCTCCAGTACAAAAACTTGCTGCTACATTGTTAGCATACGTAGAAAAAAACAGCGATGGCGCAACAGCCGTAGCTGAAGAAAACTAACACAACATTAGTCTTCACATGTAACCTGCTACTGTTGTGAAGAAATATAATCTTAAGGAGAAGATAATATGGCTACTAAAGAAGAAATTTTAGAATCAATTGCAAACATGAGTGTTCTTGAAGTATCAGAACTAATCTCAATGATGGAAGAAAAGTTCGGTGTAACAGCTGCTGCTGCTGTTGCTGCTGGTCCTGCAGCTGCTGCTGGTCCTGCTGCTGCAGAAGAACCAACTGAATTTAACGTAGTATTAAAAGAAGCTGACGCTAAGAAGAAGATTGCTTGTATTAAAGCTGTTCGTGCTATTACAGGTCTTGGTCTTAAAGAAGCTAAAACTATGGTTGAAGAAGGCGGACAAACTGTTAAAGAAGCTGTTAGCAAAGAAGATGCTGAAGCTCTTAAGAAACAACTTGAAGAAGCTGGTGCAACAGTTGAACTTGTTCCTGCTGAATAAGAACTATTGTCAAGCCCGGATTTCCGGGCTAGACTTTGTTTTTTTTAGCCTTAATTTTGAATAAAGGCAAAACGCCACCCTATAAGGTGGCTAAACGTGTCTTTTCATTCCCCATATGGGGAGATAGGTGTTATACACCGACTAAGTTTATCTTAGATCTTTGACGTGGAGGGTAGATGATGGGTGCCGTAGGCAAATCCATAAAACGCACATACATCGGTTCTGAATTTTATGAAGTTTGTGAACTCCCAAATCTAATTGGTGTTCAATTAGATTCATATGAACGTTTTTTACACTATAATCAAAGTTTAAAGAACTCAGTTATAGATGCTGATGTTACTTCTGGTTTAGAAGAAGTTTTTCAAAGTATTTTCCCTATTGAAAGTCCAAATGGTGAAATGCGTTTAGTTTATAATAACTATGTAATTGACTTTCAAAACCAAAAATTAACTGAGTCACAATGTAAGAAAAAAGGACGTACTTATAGTGTTCCAATTAAAGCAACAATAAGTTTAGAACTTCCTGATGGTGAAATCAGAGAAAAAGAAATTTTCTTTGGTGACATTCCAGTAATGACTGATCGTGGTACTTTTATTATTAATGGTGCTGAACGTGTTGTAGTTTCACAAATTCACAGATCTCCTGGTGTTATTTTTTCTTATGAAAAAACAGACAAAGAAATTTACTCTTCAAGAATTATTCCATATCGTGGTGCATGGTTAGAATTTGAAATTGACGATAAAAAGAAGTTGATTTATGCAAAAATCGATAGAAAGAAAAGAATTCTAGCAACCTTATTCCTTAGAGCTATTGGTGTAAATACTCGTGAGGCAATTATTGAAAAATTCTATAAAATTGATGAAGTAGAATTAAAAGATGATCCAGAAGTAGTTGATTATTTAGATTCAAGATATATTGCAAAAGATATATGGGTTGATTCTGTTGATGAAAACGGAGCTCCATGTAAGAAAATATTCTTGACAGCTGGATCAATGTTACACCCACATGAAATTGAAGAATTATTAAAAGTTTATAAAATTAATAAATTAGATATTGTTGATTTAGAATCTGATGAAACTTTAAATAACCCAATGATTCTAAATTGTTTAGAGAATGAACAAAACTCTAAATTTAAATTAGATGAAAACGGTGAACCAACAAAAGAAGCTGTATTATCAACAATTTATAATGTTTTACAACCTGGCGAAATGATTGCTGTAGAAAGAGCTGAAAAAGATCTTCCTAACATGTTTATGTCTTCTCGTCGTTATGATTTAGGAGCTGTTGGACGTTATAAATTTAATAAAAAATTCGGCACAAATGCTGGTGAAGATGAAGAAGAAGATACATCAAACACTGTATTAACTGCGCAAGACATTGTTAATACAATGGATTATTTAATAAAAGTTTATTCTAACCAAGATGAAAAATTATATCACATTGATGATATTGATAATCTAGGTAATAGACGTATTAGATGTGTTGGTGAATTATTACAAAACGCTTTAAAGAGTGCATTCTCAAGAATGGAGCGTATTGCTAAAGATAGAATGAACCTTGAAAACGATAGCGTTAGACCTCAAGATTTAATCTCAATTAAACCAATTGTAGCTGCAATCAAAGAATTCTTTGGTTCATCTCAATTATCACAATTCATGGACCAAGTTAACCCTCTTGCTGAATTAACACACAAAAGAAGATTAACAGCTTTAGGTCCAGGAGGTTTATCAAGAGATCGTGCAGGTTTCCAAGTTCGTGACGTACACTACACTCACTATGGTAGAATGTGTCCTATTGAAACACCTGAAGGTCCAAACATTGGTCTTATTTTATCACTAGCTAACTATACAAGAATAAACAAGTATGGATTCTTAGAAACTCCATACAGAAAAGTTATTGATGGCGTAGCTTCAAAACAATATAAATATTTAGATGCAAATGATGAAGAGAAATACTTTATTGCTCAAGCATCTGCAAAAATTGATGCTGAAGGTCACTTCTTAGAAGAAGAAATTCCAGTAAGAAAGAGTGGCGATTATGCAACAAGAGGCGCAAAAGAAATCAGATACATGGATGTAAGTCCAAAACAAGTTATTTCTGTTGCTTCTTCTTTAATTCCATTCTTGGAACACGACGATGCAAACAGAGCTTTGATGGGATCAAACATGCAACGTCAAGCAGTTCCTTTATTATTCCCTGAAACACCTCGTGTTGGTACAGGTATGGAAGAAAAAGCTGCATATGATTCAGGCGTATTGTTGAAAGCTAATAGAGCTGGTGTTATTGATTATGTATCTTCAACAAAGATTATAATTAAACCAGACGAAGTAGAAATTGACGGTATTGTTGATGTTTATGAAGTACAAAAGTTCTCTAGAACAAACCAAGATACATGTATGAACCAAAAACCTTTAGTAGAAAAAGGTCAACATGTAGCAGCTGGTGAAGTTCTTGCTGATGGACCTGCTACTGACAGAGGACAATTAGCTTTAGGTCGTAATATTCTTGTAGGTTTCGTTCCTTGGAATGGTTACAACTATGAAGATGCTGTTCTTATTAGTGAAAAGGTTGTTAGAGAAGATATCTTTACTTCAATACACATAAAAGAATATACAATTGATGTTCGTGAAACAAAATTAGGACCTGAAAAACTTACTGCTGATATTCCAAATACTAGTGAAAAAATGCTAGAACAATTGGATGAAGATGGTATTGTAAGAATTGGTACATATGTAACTCCTGGTTCAATTTTAGTAGGTAAAGTTACTCCAAAGAGTGAAGGAGATACAACTCCTGAATTTAAACTATTAAATTCTATTTTTGGAGAAAAAGCTAAAGAAGTAAGAGATTCTTCTTTGAAAGTTCCTCATGGAACTTCTGGTACAGTAATTGACGTTCAACGCTTAACAAAAGCTAATAATGATGAATTACCACCTGGAGTTGAAGAATCTGTAAAAGTTTTAGTAGCTACTAAGAGAAAGTTAAGACAAGGTGATAAAATGGCTGGTCGTCACGGTAACAAGGGTGTTGTATCCAGAATTTTACCTGAAGAAGATATGCCATTCATGGCTGATGGTACAACATTAGATGTTTGTCTTAATCCTCTAGGTGTTCCATCTCGTATGAACATTGGTCAGTTAATGGAAACTCAATTAGGTTGGGCAGCTGTTGCTTTGGATGAATGGTTCTCATCTCCTGTATTCCAAAGTGCTAGCATGGATCAAATTGAAGAGAAAATGGTTGAAGCAGGACTTCCTAGAGATAGTAAACAAGTACTATATGATGGAAGAACCGGGGTAGCTTTTGTTAATCCTGTATTCTGTGGATATATTTATTATCTAAAATTACACCACTTAGTTGATGATAAGATGCATGCACGTGCAACAGGTCCTTATTCATTAGTTACTCAACAACCTCTTGGTGGTAAAGCACAATTTGGTGGACAAAGATTGGGAGAAATGGAAGTATGGGCTCTTGAAGCTTATGGTGCTGCTAATACTCTACAAGAATTGTTAACAATTAAGAGTGATGATATGACTGGTCGTGTTAAGATTTACGAAAGCATTGTAAAAGGTGAACCTTCTACAGCTGCTGGTATGCCTGAAGCATTTAATGTATTGGTACAAGAAATACGTGGTCTAGCATTAGATATGTCCGTCTACGACAATAAGGGTAGACAAGTTCCTCTAACCGAAAGGGATGAAGAGCTCATCGTTAAGAAAGAGAAATCAACTCTAAACTAATCAGGAGTATAACGGAATGAAAGAAATTCAAGATTTCGATAGTGTAAAAATTAAATTAGCTTCACCAGAACAAATTAAGGACTGGTCCTATGGTGAAGTTAAAAAACCAGAAACTATCAATTACCGTACTTTGCGTCCTGAGAGGGATGGTCTATTTTGTGAGAAAATATTCGGTACCACAAAAGAATGGGAATGTTATTGTGGTAAATTCAAATCTATCCGTTATAAAGGGGTAGTTTGTGACCGATGTGGTGTTGAAGTTACTAATGTAAAGGTTCGTCGTGAAAGAATGGGCCATATTACTTTAGCTTCTCCTGTTTCTCATATTTGGTATTATAGATCAGTTCCTTCTCGTATGAGCTTATTGCTTGATATTTCCAGAGCAAATTTGCAAAGTGTTTTATATTATGAAAAATATATTGTTATTTCTCCTGGTGAAACAGATTTAAAAGAAAAACAAATCTTAAGTGAAGATGAATACTATGATGCTCTTGAACAATATGGTGAAGTTTTCCGTGCTGGCATGGGAGCAGAAGCTGTTCGTGAAATTTTAGCTAATATCGATTTAGATAAATTAAGCTATGAACTTCGCGAAGAAATGCGTGCAAAAGAAGGAAAAATTGACAAGCATTTATATAAGAGAATTGAAGTTTGTGAAAGTTTCAGAAACTCAGAGAATAAACCTGAATGGATGATTTTAACAGTTATTCCTGTTATTCCACCAGATTTAAGACCTATGGTTCAACTTGATGGTGGCCGTTTTGCTACTTCAGACTTAAATGATTTATATAGACGTTTAATTAATAGAAATAACCGTTTATCACGTTTAATACAATTACATGCTCCTGATATTATTATCAGAAATGAAAAGAGAATGTTACAAGAAGCTGTTGATGCTCTATTTGACAACACAAAGAGAAAACGTGTTGTTAGAGGAGCAAATAATAGACCTCTAAAATCTCTTTCAGATATGTTGAAAGGTAAACAAGGTAGATTTAGACAAAACCTACTTGGTAAACGTGTAGACTATTCTGGTCGTTCAGTTATCGTTGTTGGTCCTGAATTAAGAATTCACCAATGTGGACTTCCTTCAAAAATGGCTCTTGAATTATATAAACCATTTATTATGAAGAAGTTAGTTCAAAAAGGTGTAGTTTATAATATTAAGAAAGCTAAAAACTTAGTTGAACAAGAAACAGATGAAGTATGGTCAATCCTAGATGATGTAGTAAGTGAACATCCAGTTATGCTTAACCGTGCTCCTACTCTTCATAGATTAGGTATTCAGGCTTTCGAACCAGTATTGGTTGATGGTAAGGCTATTAAGTTGCACCCATTAGTATGTCACGCATTTAATGCTGACTTCGATGGTGACCAAATGGCTGTACACGTTCCATTAACACAGGCTGCTCAATTAGAATGTTGGACTCTTATGTTGAGTGCTACAAACCTTCTTGACCCTGCTAATGGTAAACCAATTGTATTCCCATCACAAGATATGGTTCTTGGTGTTAACTACTTAACAAGAGAAATGAAAGGTGCAAAAGGACAAGGATATTATTATGATAGCTTAAGTGAAATCGAATTAGCTATTGATAGTAATGTATTATCCTATAATGCAAGAATTAAATATAAATTACCTAATGGTGAAAAAATTGAAACAACTCCAGGTAGAGTTATTTTCAATTCAGTATTACCTGAAGGTATTGAATTCCAAAACTATTGCTTAGGTGATAAAGAACTTAAGAAGTTAATTGGAAATACTATTTCAGAAAAGAAAAATTCTGTAGCAGTTCAATTGCTTGATGCTGTAAAAGATGTTGGATTTAAATATGCAACAGTCTTTGGTGCTACTATTGGTTTATCTGATATGATAATCCCTGAAGCAAAAGCTGAAATCATGAAAGAAGCAACAGAAAAGCATGCTGAAATTAAGAAACAATATAGTGTCTTAGCAAGTATTTCTTCTGAAGAACGTTATAACCGTGTAATTGAAGTTTGGACTGATGCTAATGAAAGATTAGCCGATGAATTAATGAAGGACTTAAAAGAAAGTCAAAACGGATTTAACCCATTATTCTTAATGGCTGATTCTGGTGCTCGTGGTAGTAAAACTCAGATCAGACAATTAGGTGGTATGCGTGGTTTGATGGCTAAACCTACAGGGGATGTTATTGAATTCCCAATTAAATCTAACTTCAAAGAAGGTCTTTCAATTATTGAATTCTTCATTTCTACAAACGGTGCTCGTAAAGGTTTATCTGATACAGCACTTAAGACAGCTGAAGCTGGTTATTTAACACGTCGTCTTGTTGATATTTCTCAAGATGTTGTTGTTAACGAAGATGACTGTCATACAATTAATGGTATTTGGATTGAAGCAATAAAAGAAGGGGATGATTTAGTTGAAGCATTAAGTTCTCGTATTGTAGGACGTTGCCCAGTTGAAGATGTTCATCATCCATTTACTGGTAAAGTTATTGCTCCTGCAAATGAAGAAATTGACGAAGAAGTAGCTAAAGCAGTTGAAGAAGCAGGTATTGAAAAAGTATTTATCAGAACTGTTTTAACTTGTGAAGCTAAACATGGTGTATGTAGAAAATGTTATGGTAGAAACCTTGCAACTAATAGATCAGTTGAAATTGGTGAAGCAGTTGGTACAATTGCAGCTCAATCAATTGGTCAACCTGGTACTCAGTTAACCATGAGAACATTCCACGTTGGTGGTACTGCATCTACATCTTCTGAAGACAATACAATTTCATTTAAGAACCCAATTATTGTTACAAAGATTGAAGGTCATTTTGTAATAAGAGAAACTGACCAAATTAGAGTATTCTCTAGAAAAGGTTTCTTACATTACGAACCAGTTGTTTATGAAATTGAAAATGGAACTTATTCTAAATTATTAGTAAGTGAAGGTGATGCAATAGCTAAGGGAACTCCATTATATATTGAAAATGGTGATTCAAAGGAAACTGTTGCAAGTAATTATAATGGTATAATCAAGAAAATTGGTGATAGAGTATTAATTGTTGGAAAAGCTCAAAAAACTGTTATTAAAACAGGTTCTGAATTAGAAAACAATGTACAAGAAAACAGCTACATACCTGCTGAACAAACAATTTCTACATTTGACTCATTTAGTGAACCATTTATTAGTGAGTTTGAAGGTTATATTCATTTTGTTGATATTACTGCTGGATCAACTATGGTTGAAGAAAAGAACCTTGAAACAGGTAATATACAAAGAAGAATTACAGAACATAAACTTGAACATTTACAACCAAGAATTACTATTACTTCTGGTAAAAATGGTACAGGTGAAACTTTGGTTAATTATCAACTTCCTGGTGGTACTTACTTAACTTGTGAGGATAACCAAGAAATTAAAGTTGGTGAAGTTATAGCTAAACTTATTAAAGGTGGTACAAAAACTGCTGATATTACAGGTGGTTTACCACGTGTTGGTGAGTTATTTGAAGCTAGAAGACCTAAGAGTCCTGCAGTTCTTGCTCAAGTATCTGGTGTTGTTGAAGTTGGTAATGTTGCAAAAGGTAAGATTATTGTAAGAGTAAGAGATGCTTACGATAAGAGCTATAAACATGTTATTCCAATGAATAAGCACATGCTTGTAAGAGATGGAGATAGCGTTGAAGCTGGGGAACCAATGTGTGATGGAGCAATTGATCCACATGATATTTTAAATATCAAAGGTGAAAATGCACTACAATCATTCTTGGTTGATGAAGTTCAAGCTGTTTATAGAATGCAAGGTGTAGATATTAATGATAAACACTTAGGTGTTATTGTTAGACAAATGCTTAGAAAAGTAGAAGTTGTTTCTGCTGGTGATACTGATCTAGTTCAAGGACAACAAGTTGACAAACATCGTTTCCATAGCGAAAATAGTCGTGTTGTAAAAGAAGGTGGTCAACCAGCAGTTGCTAAACCTTTATTATTAGGTATTACACGTGCTGCTTTATCTATTGAGTCATTCTTATCTGCTGCTTCTTTCCAAGAGACTACTAAGGTCTTGACAGAAAGTGCTATTGCTGGTAAAACAGACGAGTTAAGAGGCTTAAAAGAAAATGTTGTTATCGGGCACCTAATTCCAGCTGGAACAGGTATGAAACGTTATAGAAACGTTAAGCTTGCTGATGAGGAATTACTTGTAAATTCTCATGAAGCAGAACAACAACAGGTTGCACAAAGACGCGAGTCTATGGCAGCAGAGATGGGCTTAGAATAAAATTGTAATTTTAAAAAGTAGTTTGATACTATTTTATTTGATAGATGATACTCAAGAGTGTTATGCCTGTTGGCATGATATTCTTGGTAGAGTTTATTAGCAAAGATGAAAAAGTGTTCATGCTGGCTACTTTTTATTGGAAATATTTTTCTTGTGAAGAAGAGTATAGATCCCCAAATGTGAGAATTGTGTGGATCGCGAATAAAATAAGGGAGTGTATCTAGAAGATGCCTACTATTAATCAGCTAATTAGAAAAGGGAGAAAAAGTCAAGTTAACAAGACTAAGTCTCCTGCACTTGAAAGTTGCCCTCAAAAGCGTGGTGTTTGTACAAGAGTTATGACAGTAACTCCTAAGAAACCTAACTCAGCTTTAAGAAAGGTAGCTCGTGTTCGTTTGTCAAATGGAATTGAAGTAACTGCTTATATTCCTGGTATTGGTCATAATTTACAAGAACACTCAGTAGTTTTACTACGTGGTGGTAGAGTAAAGGACCTTCCTGGTGTACGTTATCATATCGTTCGTGGTGCTAAGGATACTCTTGGTGTATCAGATCGTATGAGAAGTCGCTCTAAGTACGGCGCTAAGAAGCCAAAGGCTTAAGGAGTAAGAGATGTCAAGAAGAAAAGCTGCTACAAAACGTGAAATTATACCTGATGCAAAATACGGTAGTGTTATTATTGAAAAATTCATTCGTCATTTAATGATTGATGGTAAAAAATCAGTAAGCACAAAGATTGTTTATACTGCTCTAGAAACAGTAGAAGAAAAATCAAATGAAAAAGCATTAGAAGTATTCTTAAAAGCTATTGAAAATGTAAAACCTGTTGTTGAAGTTAAATCTCGCCGTGTTGGTGGTTCAACTTACCAAGTACCTGTTGAAATCAACGCAGTAAGAAGTGAAGCTTTGGCTATGAGATGGATTATTGCTGCTGCAAGATCTCGTAATGGTCGCTCAATGGGTGAAAAATTATCTAGTGAATTGCTAGATGCTTATGCAAATACTGGTTCTGCTTTCAAAAAGAAAGAAGATACACACAGAATGGCAGAAGCAAACAAAGCTTTTACTCATTTCAGATGGTAATTTTAAAAACTATAAATATAGCAAGCAACCGTTGTGTTGCTTGTTTTTTTTAGTAAATAAATGAATAAAATTTGTTCATATATTTCTTTATTTGTTCAATATTTAATTTATTCATAATTAAACCTTTGTAGGTGTTGACAATAAGTTTTCTTTTTAATATATTAACAAAGGTTCACATTTGTGGAGACTTGTGTCCCTCATGTGATAGCGAGCCAAACATATTATCCAAATATGGTAATTGATGGTTCCAGACTGAGTTTTTTTTCAAACTTAAGCTATGTCGGTAATTATTATAATTATCGACCTCTGGAAACCCTCTTTTCCTATATAGATAAATATTGGTTTGTCTCATGAAGAAAAACTATGAAGGAATTATTGCCTTTATAGGTACATATTAAATTTTTTGTGACCGGAATAACACGGCACAAGGAGGAAAGAGATGGCTAAAGAGAAGTTTGAGAGAACTAAGCCTCACGTAAATGTTGGTACTATTGGTCACGTTGACCACGGTAAGACTACTCTCACCGCAGCAATAACAATGCACTGTGCAAGAAAATTTGGTGACAAAGCTCTAGCTTATGATGCAATCGACAACGCACCAGAAGAACAAGCTCGCGGTATCACAATCAACACTCGTCACGTTGAATATCAATCTGACAACAGACACTATGCACACGTTGACTGTCCTGGTCACGCTGACTACATCAAGAATATGATTACTGGTGCAGCACAAATGGATGGTGCAATTATCGTAGTTGCAGCAACAGATGGTGCTATGGCACAAACAAAAGAACATATCCTACTTGCTCGCCAAGTTGGTGTTCCATCAATTATTGTTTTTGTTAACAAGACTGACCAAGTTGACGATCCAGACTTAATCGAATTAGTAGAAGAAGAAATGAGAGACCTATTAACTGAAAATGGTTTCGATGGCGATAACTGCCCAATCATTTGTGGTTCTGCTTATGAAGCATTAAACAATCCTGATGATCCTGAAAAAACACAATGTATTGAAGATTTATTAGCTGCTATGGATGAATATATCCCTCTACCAGATAGAGCTGTTGATAAACCATTCTTAATGCCTATTGAAGATATCTTCTCAATTTCAGGTCGTGGTACTGTTGTAACTGGTCGTGTAGAACGTGGTGTTATTCATGTTAACGATCCTGTTTCAATTGTTGGTATTAAAGAAACAAAAGATTCTGTATGTACTGGCGTTGAAATGTTCAACAAATTATTAGACGAAGGTCAAGCTGGTGATAATATCGGTGCTTTATTACGTGGTGTTGATAAGAAAGAAGTTGTTCGTGGACAAGTTCTTGCAGCTCCAAAGACAATTACACCTCACAGCAAATTTGTTGGTACAGTATATGTATTAAATAAAGAAGAAGGTGGACGTCACAAACCATTCTTCAGTGGTTACCGTCCTCAATTCTATTTCAGAACAACTGATATTACAGGTTCTGTAGAATTACCAGCAGATAAACAAATGGTTTTACCTGGTGATAATACAACTTTCACTGTTGAATTAATTCACCCAGTAGCTATGGATAAAGGTCTACGCTTCGCAATTCGTGAAGGTGGTAGAACAGTTGCTTCTGGACAGGTTACAGAAATAATCGAATAATTCTTATCAGCGAATGTCTTGTCAGTAGAAATACTTACTGACAAGACCCGTTTTTTGGAGGAATAATGGCTAAAGAAAGAATTCGAGTCAGATTGAGAGGTTTTGATGTTGAGCTAGTAGAACAAAGCTCAAAAGCAATCGTTCAGACAGTAGTAAAGGCCGGAGCAAAAGTTTCAGGTCCGGTACCTCTCCCAACTCGTATCAATAAGTACACTGTCCTGAAATCGCCCCATGTCAATAAAAAGTCCCGTGAACAGTTCGAGATGAGAACACATAAGCGTTTGATTGACATTTTAGATCCCACATCTAAGGTTATGGATGCATTAATGAAACTTGAGCTTCCTGCAGGCGTAGATGTAGAGATTAAGCAATAAAGAGGTGAGGTAAGAAATGTTAGGGCTTATCGGCAAAAAAGTTGGAATGACACAGGTGTTTGATGCTGAAGGCAGACTCACTCCTGTGACAGTTATAAAGTTTGAGGACAATGTTGTCATCGATCAAAGAACTAAAGAAAAGAATGGCTATGAAGCTACAGTTTTAGGTTCTGTTGACAAAAAGAAGAGCACCGTTACTAAACCTTACGCAGGCCAATTCAAAGATACTTGTGCACCAAAGCAGAATATCGTTGAATTCCGCGCATATGACAAGGAAGTAAAAATTGGAGACGAATTAGGCGTAAATATTTTCAAAGACGCTACTTTCGTTGATGTAACAGGTACCTCAAAAGGTAAAGGATTCGCTGGTGGTATGAAGCGCCATGGATTCTCTGGTGGACGTGCAACCCACGGTTCTAAGTTCCATAGAGATATTGGTGGTACTGCAATGTCTGCAGACCCTTCTCGTACATTTAAAGGTCATCACATGGCTGGACGTATGGGTGGAGAAAAGACAACAGTTCAGAATCTAAAAGTGATTCGTGTAGATGAAAACATGCAGGTACTAATGGTTAAAGGTGCAATTCCTGGTCCCGCTCAAAGCGTTGTCATCGTTAAAAAAGCGATAAAGAAGTAGGTGCGAGATAGATTATGGAATATAAAGTCTTTTCTACAAACGGCAGCGAAGTTAAAACTATAGAATTAAATGAAAAAGTATTTAATTGTGAAGTTAGTGACGGAAGCATATATTATGCCGTAAATAATGAGCTTGCTAATCGACGTGTTGGTACAGCAAGCACAAAGACCCGTGCTGAGGTCAATTACAGCAATACTAAGCCTTTCAAGCAGAAGGGAACTGGTAATGCACGTTTTGGTGATAAAAAGTCTCCTGTTCATGTAGGTGGTGGTACAATTTTCGGACCAAAACCACGTGATTATAGTTATCAACTACCAAAGAAGATGAAACGTCTTGCTATGAGAAGTCTTCTTTCAAAGGGTGTTCAAGATGAACGTTTGGTAGTAGTTGAAGACTTTACAAGTGAAAACGGCAAAACCAAAGACCTCGCTGCCATATTGAAGAATTTCAAGTGTGACGAAAAAAGAACAACTATTATTTTAAAGGATGATGATTCAATGTTGCGTAGAGCAGCAAGAAATATTCCTTATTTGCATGTTCTTTCATTCGATAAACTCTCAGCTAAAGAGCTTCTTTATGCTAGAAAGATTCTTGTATTAGAAACTGCCGCTTCGAACTTGAATAGCTTCTACGGCGACAAATAAGGGGATCAGAAAAATGAGAGCAGATGAAGTAATCATTGCACCGGTATTGAGTGAAAAATCAAATTTTGCTCGTGAAGGTGAATTTAAAAAGTATACATTCAAAGTAGACAGTCGTGCTAACAAGTTCGATGTAATGTCTGCTGTTGCTGAATTATTTAATGTTTCAGTTTCAAAATGTAATGTAATGATTGTAAAAGGTAAGCCTAAATTTTCAAGAGGAAAAGGTGGAGCTATAAAAGGTAACACTGGTAATTGGAAAAAGGCTGTCGTGACTTTGGCTAAGGGTGAAACTATCCAAGCCATCGAAGGCGTATAAGGAGAATTTGGAATATGGCTCTTAAATCTTATAAGCCCAATACTCCCGCTCTTCGTCAGAAAACTTCTTTAGTTTTCGACGAGTTGACCACAAATAAGCCAGAAAAATCACTAACAACTAGTTTGAGTAAAAAGGCTGGTCGTGATAGTCATGGACGTATTAGTGTACGCCGAAGAGGTGGTGGGCATAAACGCGCTTATCGTGTAATTGACTTTAAGCGTAATAAAATTGGTATTCCTGGTACTGTAAAGACCATCGAATATGATCCAAATAGAACAGCAAATATTGCTTTAGTTTTCTATGCTGATGGTGAAAAACGTTATATGTTAGCTCCAAAAGGTTTAGAAGTTGGTGCTAAAGTAATGAGTGGTCCTGATGCTCCATTAACTAGTGGTAATGCTCTTCCTTTGAAGAATATCCCATTAGGTGTTCAAGTATTCAATATTGAATTAACACTTGGACGTGGTGGACAATTAGTACGTAGTGCTGGCTTAGGTGCAAGTATTGTTGCAAAAAGCGGTGATTACGTAACAGTTAAATTACCTTCAGGTGAAATGCGTTTAATATTCGGTGAATGTTATGCAACACTTGGTCAATTAGGTAATGAAGATCACATGAATGTAAATTTAGGTAAAGCTGGTAAATCACGTCATCTTGGCAGACGTCCAAAAGTACGTGGTGTAGTTATGAACCCTGTTGATCACCCACATGGTGGTGGTGAAGGTAAAACTAACGGTGGTCGTCATCCTGTTACTCCTTGGGGTAAACCAACTAAAGGTGGCAAGACTCGTTCTAAGAAGAAACCTTCAAGTAAGTTCATTGTTAAGAAGCGTAAGTAGGAGTTTAAAGTGGCAAGATCAATCAAAAAAGGCCCTTTTGTTGAAAAGAAGCTTTTAAAAAAAGTTACAGAAGCTAGTAAATCTGGTAGTAATGCGATGATCAAGACGTATTCCCGCGCTTCAACGATCATCCCTGAAATGATTGGGTTCACAGTTTCTGTTTATAACGGAAAAACATGGATTCCAGTTTATGTAACAGAAAACTTAGTAGGTCACAAACTTGGTGAATTTGCACCAACTAGATTATTCCGTGGCCATGCTGCCTCTGATAAAAAGAAGGGTAGGTAAGATATGAAAAATTATACAGGCTATAGAGCAGTTGCAAAATATCTTATGATTTCTCCAACTAAAGTTCGCCCAGTTGCAAATTTAGTTAGAAGAAAACCTTACACAGAAGCTGTTGCAATTTTAGAGGCTATGCCTCAGAAAGGAGCAAGACTTCTTCTTAAGGTATTGCAGAGTGCTGGAGCCAATGCTATGAATGTTAACAGTAAAATTGATGAAGATTCATTATATGTTACTCAGTTGATGGTTGACGACGGTCCTCGCATGAAACGTGTATGGCCAAGATCCCATGGAAGACGTGATATTCTACTCAAGAGAATGTCTCACATCACAGTCATTGTTGACGAAAAAGCAAACTTGGGGGAATAAATGGGACAAAAAGTTAATCCAATTGGACTCCGTTTAGGAGTTAATAAAACTTGGAAGTCTAAATGGTATGTAGATTCAAAAGAATATGCAGACACATTACATGAAGATTTATTACTTCGTAAAACTTTAGTAGACTGTCCAGAAGTACAAGGTGCTGATATTGCTGATGTTGAAATTATTCGTAAACCACAACGTGTTACTATTGTAATTACAACAAGTCGTCCTGGAATTATTATTGGTTCTAAGGGTTCAAATGTTGAAAAATTAGGTACTCGTTTACAAAAATTATCAGCAAAGAAAGTACAAATTAAGATTAAAGAAATTAAGAAACCTGACGGAAACGCACAAATTATTGCTCAAAATGTTGCAAAACAGTTAGAATCTCGTGGTTCTTTTAGAAGATCAATGAAGATGGCTGTTTCTAAAGCTATGCAAAGTGGTGTTCAAGGTGTTAAGATTAAATGTTCTGGACGTCTTGGTGGTGCTGAAATCGCAAGAACAGAATGGATGAAAGAAGGTCGTGTGCCTCTACATACATTACGTTCTGATATTGATTATGGTGTAGCTACTGCTCGCACAACTTTTGGTGCTATTGGTGTTAAAGTTTGGGTATTCAATGGTGAAATTTACGACCATGCTAAAAAGAATGATGCAGGTGGTTTAGTTAAAAAACCTGCAAAAGGAGTTAATTAATGCTTAGTCCTAAAAGAATCATTCATAGAAAAAAGCAAAGAGGCACTAGAGATGGTGTTGCTCATCGTGGAAATACCATTGCATTTGGTGAATATGGTTTAATGGCTTTAGAGCCAAAATGGATCACAAACCGCCAAATCGAAGCAGCTCGTATTGCTATGACTCGTCATATTAAGCGTGGTGGTAAAGTATGGATCAGAATTTTCCCTGATATGCCATATACAAAGAAACCAGCTGAAACAAGACAAGGTAACGGTAAGGGTAATCCAGAAGGATGGGTAGCAGTTGTTAAAACTGGAGCTATGATGTTTGAAATGGCAGGTGTTAATGAAGATTTAGCTCGTGAAGCTCTTTCTTTAGCAGCACAAAAATTACCAATTAAAACAAAGATTGTAGTTAGAAGAGAGGTAGAATAAACATGAAGAATTCTTTCAAAGATCTTACATTAGAAGAAATGATTGCAAAGCGTGATGAACTTCGCAAGCAATATCTTGATATTCGTATGGATAGGGTTCTCGGTCATGTTGAAAATCCTCTTTCAGTGAGAAATGTTAAGAGACAAATTGCTCGCCTTAACACTCTTATTCACGAATATGCCTTAGGCATTCGCACATCCGCTAATTAGAGAGGCTCGAGGTAGATGGAAGTAAGTAAAAAAACTTTTACAGGAAAGGTTATAAGTGATAAAATGGACAAAACTATTGTTGTTGCCATTAATACAAAAAGCCTTCATCCTTTATATAAAAAGTATGTGACCAAGACTAAAAAAGTTAAGGCCCATGACGAGAGAAATGATGCTCATGTTGGTGATACAGTTCGTGTTATTGAATGTCGTCATTATAGCAAAGACAAGTGCTGGCGCCTAACTCAAGTCGTCGAGCGTGCTCGTTAAGCAAGGAGATACGTCATGGTACAAATGCAAAGTTATTTAAATGTTGCTGACAATAGTGGTGCAAAACGTGTTCAAGTTATCAAAGTTTTAGGTGGTAGCCATAGATACGTTGCTAGTGTTGGTGATATTGTGGTTGTTGCAGTAAAGAACGCTCTTCCAAACGGTGCTATTAAAAAAGGTGCTGTTTTGAAGGCTGTTGTTGTGCGCACCAAGAAGGAATACCGAAGACCTGACGGTACCTATATCAGGTTCGATGATAACGCATGTGTTATTATTGATGCCAACAATAACCCACGCGGTAAAAGAATCTTTGGCCCAGTAGCTCGTGAGTTACGTAACGGTTATATGAAGATTGTTTCACTAGCACCGGAAGTGTTGTAGGAGAATAGCGATGAAGCTCAAAAAAAATGACACCGTTAAAATTCTTGCTGGTAAAGACAAAGGTTATGTCGGCAAGATTGTTAAGGTGGACCCTAATACTGACAGGGTAGTCGTCCAAGGCGCTAATATGGTTAAAAAAACCGTAAAAAGACGTAGTCAACAAGACAAAGGCGGCATAATTGATATTGAAGCTCCGATTCATGTTTCTAACGTTGCTTTAGTTGTAAACGGAAAAGTTAGCAAGATCGGATATAAGTTCGACGATGACGGAAAGAAAGTTCGTTATGCAAAGAAAACTGGGGAAGTGCTCTAATGGAAGAAAAATTTATACCAGCCTTTAAGACAAAATATCTTGAAGAAGTTGCACCTGCTCTTTTCAAAGAGTTCGGTTATAAATCTGTAATGCAAGTTCCTGCCCTAGAAAAAATTACATTGAGTGTTGGCGTTGGTGAAGCTCTTGTAAACAAAAAGCTTTTAGATGCAGCAGTTAAAGAATTAGAACAAATTGCTGGTCAACATGTTGTAAAAACAAAAGCTAGAAAATCTATTGCTAACTTTAAAGTTCGTGCAGGTCAAGAAATTGGAGCTATGGTTACCCTTCGTGGAGATAATATGTGGTATTTCTTAGAACGTTTAATTGGCGTTTCTTTACCACGTGTTAAAGACTTCAAGGGTGTTAAACCTCATGCATTTGATGGACATGGTAATTACTCATTAGGTATTACTGAGCAAATTATCTTTCCAGAAATTGACTTCGATAAAATAGAACGCATCAGCGGTCTGAATATCGCAATCGTTACGACGGCCAAGACCGATGAAGAAGGGTTTGCTTTACTTAAGAAGTTAGGCATGCCATTTGCAAAGTAAGAGGAATTTAAAAAATGGCTAAAAAATCAATGATTGTTAAGGCTCAAAAAGACCCTAAATTCAGTACTAGAAAGGTGAACAGATGTAGAATCTGTGGAAGACCACACGGTTATATGCGTAAGTTTGATATGTGCAGAGTCTGCTTTCGTAAATTGGCAAGTGAAGGTCAGATTCCTGGCGTAACCAAGTCAAGTTGGTAGGAGATAATTATGGCTGTAAGTGATCCAATTGCAGATATGCTGACTAAAGTAAGAAATGCTAGTCAGGCTAAGCATGAAAAAGTAGATATTTCCGCATCTAAAATGAAACTTCAAATTGTCAAGATATTGAAAAATGAAGGTTATGTAAAAAATTTCAAGAAAATTTCAAAAGATGGAATGTCTTACATTCGTGTATTTTTAAGATATGATGAAAAACAGAGCCCTGTTCTTCACGACATTCAACGTGTTTCAACACCTGGTCGTCGTGTGTATTGTGGCTATCGTAACATGCCTCGTGTATTTAACGGTTATGGTGTAGTAGTTGTTTCTACATCTAACGGCGTTATTACAGGTAAAAAGGCCTCTGAAAAGAAGATTGGCGGTGAGCTAGTCTGTACAATTTGGTAAGGTGGTGAGAAATGTCGCGTATTGGTAAAATGCCCGTTGCACTACCTGCAGGGGTTAAAGTTACTATTGATGGCGGATTATTAAGTGTTGAAGGACCAAAAGGTAAATTAACACAACCTGTCCGTGAAGAAGTTGCATTTGAAGTTCAAAAAGAACAAGTTATTGTAACTCGCAAAGACGAATCCAAGGTTAGCCGTAGCTATCATGGCCTATACCGTCAATTATTAAATAACATGATAATTGGTGTTACAAAAGGTTTTACAAAAAATCTTATTGTAAATGGTGTTGGATATCGTGCAGAAGTTAAAGGTAATTTATTAATTCTTAACTTAGGCTATTCAAATATCATTGAATTTGTTATTCCAGAAGGTGTAACAATTACAGTAGAAGGTCAAAATAAGATTATCGTTTCCGCAATTGATAAACAATTAGTTGGTCAGACTGCTGCGGAGATTCGTTCTCTACGTAAACCAGAACCTTATAAAGGTAAAGGTGTTAAGTATGAGGATGAAGTCATTCGTCGTAAGGTCGGTAAGTCCGGCAAATAATCGGTAGGTAAGAGATGAATAGAATAATTGATAAACAACGCAAGCTTCAAAGACGTAAGCTTCATATCAGAAAAAGCATCTCCGGTACTGCCAGCAGACCGAGGATGACTGTTTTTCGTAGTAATCACCATATGTATGTTCAAGTTATTGATGATGTTGCAGGCAAGACTCTTGTTTCTGCAAACACAGTAGAAACTGAATTAAAAGGTTTAAAGAACTGTGTTGCTGACGCATCAAAGCTTGGTGAGGTGATTGGTAAGAGGATGATCGAGAAGAATATCACAACTTGTGTATTCGATAGAAATGGCTACCTCTATCATGGTATTGTTAAGAGTATCGCTGATGGCGCTAGAAGTGCTGGCGTTAAGTTCTAGGGGGACACCGTGGAAAGATCAAGAAAAAGAGAAGAAAAAAAGAACGACACATACGTAGAAAAACTAATTAAACTAAATCGTGTTTCTAAAGTAGTAAAGGGTGGTAGAAGATACTCTTTCTCAGCTCTCGTAGTTGTTGGAGACCAAAATGGTAAAGTTGGTTATGGTTTTGGTAAAGCTAATGATGTAACTGATGCTATTCGTAAGGCTGTTGATCGTGCAAAAACAGATATGATCACTGTTCCATTGAAAAATGGTACAATCCCTCATGAATGTATTGGTAATTTCAAAAGTGCAAGTGTTTTAATTAAACCAGCAGTTCCTGGTACAGGTGTAATCGCTGGTGGTCCTGTTAGAGCATTATGTGATGCTGTAGGTATTACAGATATCTTAGGTAAATCCTTAGGTTCAAAAAATACTATCAATACAGTTAAAGCTGCTTTTGATGCATTTGAAAACTTGTTTGATGCTAACCAAGTCGCTAAGAACAGAGGTAAAACTCTTAAGAGCATGTGGGGTTAATGATGGCTAAAGATGTAAAACAACTAAAAGTTACTTTAACTCATAGTGTTGCTGGTTCATTACCAAAGCAACGCAAAACTGTTAAAGCAATTGGTTTAAAGAAAATAAATAGCAGTGTAGTTATCGATGCAACTCCAGATATGCTTGGCATGGTAAACGTCATTGCTCACCTTGTAAAAGTTGAGGAGATGTAAGATGGCAAATGTTGGTCAAATTAATGCACCATTTGGTGCTAACACAAAGAAAACTATTGTAGGTCGTGGAGCTTCTTCGAAGGGTCGTGCTAGTGGTAGAGGTCATGATGGACAAAACTCTCGTTCTGGTGGTGGTGTTCGTCCTGGTTTTGAAGGCGGTCAAATGCCTTTATACAGACGTGTAGCACGTAGAGGTTTTTCAAACCAACCTTTCAAAACAGAATACGAAGTTGTATCATTGTCTGCTATTAGTGCAAAATTTGAAGATGGTGCAGTAGTTAACTTAGAAACATTAAAAAAAGCTAATTTAGTAAAAGGTCATAGTGCAAAAGCTAAGATTTTAGCTAATGGTGAAATTACTAAAAAGGTAACTATTGAAGGTATAAAGGTTTCAGCAAGTGCAGTTGAAAAAATTACTGCAGCTGGTGGCGAAATAAAATAACAAAAAGGTTGATCTAAATGGCAAACTCCCTAGTTGACATTATGAGAATCCAGGAGTTAAGACGAAAAAGTCTAATCACTTTCCTCCTACTGTTTATCAGTAGGTTGGGAGCGGTTGTACCGATTCCAGGAATTGACGTCCAGGTTCTACAGCAATATTTCCTATCTCAAAGTAATTCTAATAATTTTGGTTTTACTGAATATTTGAATTTCTTTTCAGGCGGGGCATTTTCACATTTCTCGTTATTCATGTTAGGTGTAATGCCTTACATTAGTACTCAAATTATTATACAATTATTGATGATTGTAGTTCCAAGTTTGAGAAAACTCGCGCAAGACCCACATGGATCTAAGAAAATTCAACAATATACTAGATATGGAACAATAGTTGTTTGTTTAATTCAATCCTATGTTATAACAATTTATGCTAATTCGATTCCTGGTTCTATGACTATGGATCGTGTACCATTTACTTTGATAGCAATGCTATCTGTAACAGCAGGGAGTATGGCCCTTGTATGGATTGGTAATAAAATTACACAGTTTGGAATTGGAAATGGTATCAGTTTATTAATCTTTGCTGGTATCGTTGCAAGAATCCCATCCGCTCTTGTTACTTTGTTTAGAGGAGTTCAAGATGGTAGCTTTAATCCAATCGCATTACTAATTGTATTAGCAATGTTTATAATTGTTATTGCGTTAGTTGTTTATGAACAACAAGGCGAAAGAAAAGTTCCGGTAAACTATGCTAAACGTGTAGTTGGCAGAAGAATGTATGGTGCTCAAAGTACTTATATTCCTGTTAAATTAAACCCAAGTGGTGTTATTCCGGTTATCTTTGCTTCCGCATTAATGTCTTTCCCACTTCAAATAGCATCCAGTTTAGGATCTGAAGTGAGATGGTTAGCAAGATTTGCAAATTGGTTAAATCCACAGGGTATCCCCTACATTATTATATACACTCTGTTGATTGTTGGTTTTGCATTCTTCTATACACAAGTAACAATGAATCCTGTCGAAATGGCTAAACAGATTCGTGAAAATGGTGGTTCTGTTCCTGGAGTAAGAAGTGAGAAACTTGAGGAGTATTTAACAAAGGTTATTAACCGTGTTATTTTACCAGGATCTATTTTCCTAGCCTTTATCGCATTGATTCCTACTTTAGTGCAGAAGTTCTTTAACTTCCCATCAACTGTAGCAATGTTATTCGGTGGTACTTCATTAATCATTATGGTTGGTGTAGACTTAGATACAATGAGACAGGTTGAAGGTGTAATGAAGATGCATCATCAAACCGGTATTTTTAGCCAATCAAAGGCAAGAAAAAAATAGGAGCTTAACATGAAAGTCAGAGCAAGTGTCAAACCAATATGTGACAAGTGCAAGGTTATCAGAAGAAATGGGGTAGTTCGCATTATTTGTGAAAACCCAAAACATAAGCAAAGACAGAAGTAAGGTTCGGCGAAAGCCACCTCTCTAAGAATATTAATTAGGAGGCCAATAATGGCAAGAATTGCAGGCGTTGACTTGCCGAACAAAGCTGTTAAGATTGCTTTAACGTATATCTTTGGTGTCGGCAAAGTATCAGCGATTGAAATTTGTAATAAAACAAATATTGATCCAAATGTAAAAATTAATTCATTATCTAACGATGAATTGACAGTATTACGTCATGAAATCGAAGACAATTATAAGGTTGAAGGTCGTCTACGTACAGAGATTGCCTTAAAT
This sequence comes from Sphaerochaetaceae bacterium, assembly GCA_963678415.1. GTDB lineage: Bacteria > Spirochaetota > Spirochaetia > Sphaerochaetales > Sphaerochaetaceae > Pleomorphochaeta. The sequence goes on from OY782833.1 coordinate 2,065,680, forward strand.
ATTAAACGACTTATGGACATCGGTTGTTACCGCGGTTTACGTCACAGAAAAGGTTTACCTGTAAGAGGGCAAAAGACTAAAACTAATGCTAGAACTCGTAAGGGTAAAAAGAAAACCGTCGCAAGTAAGAAGAAATAAGGAGTAGATGATAATGGCTAATGCAAAAGCGAAAGCAAAACGCAAAGTTAAAAAGACAGTCTATGATGGTAATGTTTACATCCAGGCTACTTTTAATAACACAATCGTTACCATGACAGACCTTGAAGGAAATGCTATTTCTTGGGCTTCTGCTGGTGGTTTAGGATTCCGTGGTGCTAAGAAGTCAACTCCTTATGCAGCACAAGTAACATGCGAAACAGCAGCTAAGAAGGCTATGGATTATGGTCTTCGTGAAGTTAATGTATTCGTAAAAGGACCTGGTGTTGGACGTGAAAGTGCTATCAGAGCTCTTGGCGTTCTAGGATTAAAAGTACGTTCTATTCGTGACGTAACTCCAATCCCACATAATGGATGCCGTCCTCGTAAGACACGTAGAGTTTAATTGTTAGGAGCATTTCCAAGGTAAATCTTGGGATGCTGTCTATTATGAATTGGCTCAAATTGAGCCATTCATACGCCAACGCAGATAAAACTTATCTGCATATCCAGACTTTAAGGAGTAACCATGGCACGCAAAAACCTTTTGAAGGGCTTTAAGAAACCCAAGGGAACTAATTTTGAGCATAGTGCAGTAGAAGCAAATTATGGAAAATTTGTTGCCTACCCTTTCGAACGTGGGTTCGGAACAACAATTGGAAATACGCTCAGAAGAGTTCTTTTATCTTCAATTCAGGGTTATGCAGTTACTGCTGTTAAGTTCACTAGCTTTAATGAAGAAGGTGTACCACATTTAATTTCAAGTGAATATGATCAGCTACCAGGTGTTCGTGAAGACATCGCTGATATCATAGCTGCTATTAAAAAATTAGAAATCAGTATGCCAGAAGATTGCGAAGGTGTTAATCTTCTCATTGAGTGTAAAGGGCCCGGCGTTGTTACCGGTCAGAACTTTGAACGCGACCAGGTAGAAATAATTAATAAAGATTTAGTTCTTTTCACAATGATGGATGATGCGAATATTGAAATGGAAGTACAAATTGATTTAGGTAGGGGTTATATTCCTGCTGAAGTTAATGAAAAGTACATTGAAGAGATTGGAGTTATTGCTATCGATGCTTTCTTCTCTCCAGTTACCCGTGTAAAATATTCAATTGAACCAACTCGTGTAGGTTATAGAAATGACTATGATAAGTTAATTCTAGAAATTTATACTGATGGTACCATTGCGCCGGTTAATGCTTTAGCAGAAGCAGCAAAAATTGCAAAAGATCACTTCTCTGTATTTATCAACTTTGATGAAGCACTAGTTAATAGTGAAGAAGAAGTAGATGAAGAAGAAGAAAAGATCAGAAAGATTTTAAATACTTCTGTTGAAGAATTAGAATTAACTGTTCGTTCAAGCAACTGTCTAAAAAATGCTAATATTAGAACTATTGGTGATTTGACAAAGAAGACTGAAGATGAAATTGCAAAAACTAGGAATTTTGGTAAAAAGTCATTAACAGAGATTAAAGATAAACTTAAAGAGTGGAACCTTAGTCTTGGAATGACAGATTATAGTGTATTAAAAAACACTATCAACTTACCTAGTAACAAGGAAGAAGAAGATGAGACATAGATTTGGTTTCAACTCGTTAAGCAGAACAACTGCTGAACGTGAAGCAATGTTACGCAACATGGCAACCTCACTTCTCCGTTATGAGAGAATTGAGACAACAAAAGCTAAGGCTCTTGAAGTACGCAAGAAGGTAGAAAAAATGATCACTAGAGCAAAAGAAGATAGTGTTCATAATCGCCGTATTGTAGCTAAGGATATTAAGGACCCAGCTGTACTTAATAAGCTCTTCACAGAGATCGCTCCTCTTAATGCAGAACGCAAAGGTGGATATACTCGTATTTTAAAAACTGGTTACCGCTTAGGAGATGCTGCAGAAATGGTTATCTTAGAACTTGTTGATAAGACTGGTGCCAAAGAGGAAAAATAAGCTGAAATATTAGTAAATAATATTCAGTGTATTTAGAATGAAGGAGAAAAAGCCTTTAAGCTCTAAATACAAAAATCTTTCAAAATTTATTTGAAAGTGATAGTAATAATAGATTTGATTATTAATTAGTACATTATTACTGTTTTATGTCAGATACTGACTTAGCCGTTACCATTCATGGTAACGGTTTTTTATATCTCTAAAACTTGACAATTTGACATTAGTTGAATAATATTGAACCAATTGCAACTAAGGAGAAATATTATGAAACAATTAATTTATCTCCTTCTTGTTGTTCTTGGTGCTGTTTTTGGATTTATCGGAAGATGGCTGTATTCGAAATTTAAACTGACTTCTGTTGAACAAAAAGCAAGACGCTTAGATGCAGAAGCAGTAAAAGAAGCTGAAGCAAAAAGTAAGGAACTTATCCTTGAAACTCGTGACCAGTTGTTAAAAGAGCAACAACAAAGTGAAAGAGAAGCCAGGGAAAGACGAAGCGAATTGCAACGTTCAGAAAGAAGGATTCTTCAAAAAGAGGAGAATGCAGAACGAAAGTTAGCAGAATTAGATACCATTAAGAATCAACTCGAAGATAGAAAAAAGGTTATTGAAAATACTGAAGTAGAATTAGAAAAAAGAGAAAACTCTGTGATGATGGAGTTAGAAAAAATAGCTAGTATGTCTCAAGAAGAAGCAAAAGAGCTTATAATTGAGCAAATGCAGAAAGAAGCAAAGCGAGATTCTCAATCTATTATTAATAAAATAGAACAAGAAGCACAGCTTAAAGCTGATAAAGTAGCTAGAGATATTATTTTAACATCAATACAGAGAATGGCTACAGAAGTAAGTGGTGATGTATCAATAACATCAGTAAGCTTACCTAGCGATGAGATGAAAGGACGGATAATAGGAAGAGAAGGCCGTAATATTAGGACATTAGAAACTCTTACAGGTGTTGATATAATTATTGATGACACACCTGAAGCTGTTGTGATTTCTTGTTTTGACCCAGTTAGAAAAGAAATTGCTAGAGTTGCTTTAGAGAGATTAGTCCAAGATGGAAGAATTCACCCATCTAGAATTGAAGAAGTTGTAAACAAAGTTGCAAAAGAAGTAAATCGAACAATTGCTGATGAAGGTGAAAAACTTGTATTTGATATGGGAATCCATAATATGAGCCAAGAAATGATTAGGGCTTTAGGAAGATTATATTTTAGAACAAGTTACGGACAAAATGTATTAAGTCATTCTCGTGAAGTAGCTGTGTTATCCGGTATGATAGCTAGTGAAGTTGGAGCTGATCCAGAAATAGCAAAAAGAGCTGGACTATTACATGATATTGGTAAAGGTATTGAAACAGAAAGTGATGCTAACCATGCAGAACTTGGAGCAGATCATGCTAAGAGATTAGGTGAAAATCCTGTTATTGTTAATGCTATATTAGCACACCATAATGATGTAGAACCAAAATCTCCAGAAGCTATTATTGTACAAATTGCTGATGCTATTAGTGCAGCTAGACCAGGCGCAAGAAGGGAAACCTTAGATAATTATATTAAAAGGTTAGAAAGTCTTGAAAAAATTGCAGAAAGCTTTGAAGGTGTTGAAAAAGCATTTGCAGTTCAAGCAGGTAGAGAACTTAGAATTTTAGTAAATAATTCTAGTGTAAGTGATGATGATGCAAAGGATATGGCAAAAGAAATTGCAGCAAGAATTGAAGCAGAATTAAGATATCCTGGAAGAATTAAAGTCACAATAATAAGAGAAATGCGTGTAATAGAATATGCACGATAAAAAATAGAGGCTTTAATTAGCCTCTTTTTTTAATAAGGTGAGTTTGTGGGAAATACATTTACAGTTTTAATGCTAGGTGATGTTTGTGGACAACCTGGTATGAGAGCTTTATTTATGGGATTAAATCAATTAATCAAAGAATACAGAGCTGATTTTGTCGTTGTTAATGGTGAAAATGCAGCTAATGGTTTTGGATTAAATGAAAGTGAAAAAAATCAAATATTTTCTCTTGGAGCTAATGTGATTACAAGTGGTAACCATATTTGGCAACAAGAAGAAATTTATGATTCATTAAAAAATGATAATAGACTATTAAGACCTTTAAACTATCCAAGTGGTACTATTGGCCATGGTTCAACTATAATTGAATCTAATGGTGTGAAAGTTGGTGTTATTAATTTGCAAGGTCGAATTAGCTTACCACAAATTGATTGCCCATTTAGAGCAGCTGATGATGAATTAAGAAAAATGCAAGGAAAATGTGATATTGTTTTAATTGATGTACATGCCGAGAATCACGAAGAAAAGAAAGCCTTAGCTATATATTTAGATGGGAAAGTAAGTGCTGTAGTTGGAACACATACACATGTTCAAACTGCAGATGAAATGATATTAGAAAATGGAACAGCTTTTATTACTGATTTGGGTTTATGTGGCCCAAAGGATAGTGTAATTGGTTCAGATCCAGAAATATCAATTAAAAAACAACTTACACAAATGCCAATAAAAACTCAAATTCATACAACAGCTCCTGTCATTAATGGCGTAGTAATTGAAATTGATAAAAAGACATCAAAAGCTAAATCCATTAAAAGAATCAATAAACAATTGTTGGTATAGACAATGGCAAAAAAAATTCCAATACTTCAAAAGTTAAAAGAAGAATATCCTCAATATAGTAAGGATGAATTGACTGCTTTCGTTGTATGTAAAAATGTATATGTAAATAATGAATTAGTCCCTGATACAAAAGTAAAAATAGATAAAGACTCTAATATTGAGTTGTCTTTTGGTAAATATGTATCTAGAGGTGGTTATAAACTCGAAGAAGCTTTAAAAGTTTTTAATGTTGATGTGGAAAATAAAGTTGTATTAGATGCAGGTTCCTCAACAGGAGGCTTTACTGATTGTTTATTGCAGAATGGAGCTAAGTTAGTTTATAGTGTTGATGTTGGATATAATCAACTTGCATGGAAATTAAGAAATGATGAAAGAGTTGTAGTTTATGAAAAACAAAATATTATGCAACTTGAAAACCTAGAACATACTCCTGATTTTGCAGTTTGTGATTTATCCTTTAGATCAATAAAAAATGCAGCTTCTCACATATTATCTTTGTGTGAAGACACTAAGTTGATTTGTTTAATTAAGCCTCAATTCGAAGTGTCAAAATATACAAAGGAATTCTCTGGAGTTGTTGAAGATATTTCATTATTGAAAGAGATCTTAATGCATGTTTTTGATATATTAAGTGAAGATAATGTTTTTGTTTCTGATATTATTTTAAGCCCTATTAAAGGCAGAAAAGGTAATATAGAGTTTTTATCACTTTTAAATAAATCATCTGGCTTAAATAGAGATGAATTTAATAATAAAGTGACCTTGTTACTAAATCTATAGACATTAATTTAGGTTGTTATTAATATTAGTTCGATTATGAACAACATTACAAAAAGAAAATTATTTTTATTATGGGTTCCCTTAGCAATTATGTGGATTGTTATGGCCACAGAACAACCCATGATTACAAGTTTTATAACAAGAATGCCAGATGCAACAAACCAACTTGCTGCCTTTGGTTATTCTTTTGCCTTAGCACTTTTTATTGAAGGGCCTGTAGTTCAAATGTTATCTGCAGGAACAGCAATAGTAAAAAGTATAAGCTCATATAAAAAAATATTGAGAGTAATGAATTTTCTCTCAGTGATTACAGTAACTTTGCATTTAATATTATGTATTCCTTTTGTTTTCGATTTTATTGCTATCAATTTATTTAATTTACCTGTTAATTTATTGAATAGTGCCTATTGGTGTTTTGTTTTATTGATTCCTTGGGCTCCAACAATAGGATATAGAAGATTATGGCAAGGGGTAATGATAGCTCACTCGAGAAGTAAATATGTACCTATTGTTATGTATGTAAGAATTGCAATAGCTTTTATAATATTATTCATCGGTACTAAATTTTGGAATATAAGTGGAGCTTTATTAGGTGGATTTACTTTATCCTTAGGTGTAATTTCAGGAATGATTACAGCTTATGTTCTTGCAAAACCAGCCTTAGATAAGCTTCCTGAAACAGATAATGAGAATTTAAATTTTAAACAAATGGTGCATTTTTATATTCCTTTAGCAATAACCTCGTGGATAACATTAGGAGTTAGACCTTTATTGAATTTAGGAATTACAAAAGGAGCTTTTCCTGTTGAATCCTTAGCCATCTGGCCAGTAATTTTAGCTTATTTATTTTTATATACTTCTATCAGTCAATCTTTACAAGAAATAATTATTGCAGAGTATAAAAAAGATAATATTAAGAATTTAAAAGGATTTGTTAATATTGTTGCAATAAGTTTAACTGTCTTATTTTTTGTAATATATTTAAATAAACCTTTATTAAATATTTGGTTTATCAATGTTTCAAGAGTTCCTCAAAATTTATTGCATTATCTACCAGTCTCATTGTTGCTAATGTCTTTAATTCCTTTTATCGGAGCTAAAATAGCTTTTTATAGGGCAACATTGGTTTCAATTAGAGATACTTCATCAATTACAGTTGGTGTTTTTATAAATGTATTAACACTATTGTTATCAATTTTGATATTACCATTAATTTTTGATGTTGCTGGGGTCTACATAGCTTCTATATCGTATGCTCTGTCCTTTTTTATGGAAGTGATGTATTTGTTATTTAGGATAAATTATTTAAATAAGACTAAGAGTATTTTTTAATTAGTTGTTTATCTTCGTTATATAAATCTCCTTCAATAAGTAAGAAAAATTTGGCTTCTTTATTTATTGATAGAGATTGTGCTTTTAATTGTTGATAACAAAGTTTGAAATTTGGACTATTTAGAATTTCTTTAGACACATTTAAATATGTCGCTTTGTCTTCTGAGGTTACTCCAATAAGTTTAGTTCCTTCAGGAATTAATGTAACACAATATTTTTTTAATGCACTAATTGGAGGCGTTTTTAATTGATATTCAAAGCTATCATGAAGTAAATTATATCTTTTTTTGCCTGAATACTTAAACGAGATTATATTATTATTCATTGAAACAAAGAATAAATTATAGTCTCTATATTGAGAATCTTCTTTGTTTTGTTTAGCTGTATTTATTAATTCTATAGCATTAGAGTCTATTACAGCTTTTTTTACTTTTGGATAGAAAATTAACAATTCAATTATTGTTAAAATAATGAAACAAAAAATAATTATTAAAATATTTTTAAATTTATTATTGTTGCCAAAAGTAAATCTTTTCATATCCATATATTATAATAAATAATTATAATAATCGATACTTTACAAGGCAAAAAATAGAACGTAAAATAAGTGCATATGAGAATACTTAATGGTATAGCAGCTTCTGGCGGGATATCGAGTGGAAAAGCTTTAGTTTTTACACATAATAGTTTAGAAGTTAGCAAAGAGAAAATTGAACCAGATAAGGTTGATGATGAGTTGCTGAGATTTGAGCAAGCAGTTGAAAAGAGTGTTAAAGAAACTCAACAATTACTTGAATCCAAATCTGAAGAAACAGAAAAAGAGATAATAGAGACACATATTATCATGTTGCAAGATCCTGAATATCATTCAGAGATTAAGGATGCGATAAAAATTCATTATCAAAATGCAGCCTGGGCTGTAGAAAGTGTTACTGCTTCCTTAATTGCCACATTAGAAGCTAGTGACATTGAAATGATTAGAGATAGAGCTGTTGATATGAGTGATATAGCTCGTTTAATTATTGAGAATCTTTTAAAGAAAAGAAGTAAAAAATTAAATAATATTAAAGAACAAGTTATTTTAGTAGCTGATTCTTTGTTACCTTCAGAGATGTTAACTCTAAATAAAAAATATATTAAAGCAATAGCTGTAGATACAGGAGGAAGGACTTCCCATGTTGCAATCTTTGCAAGGTCCTTTGGAATCCCTACAGTATTAGGTTTATATAGTGCTAGTTCAAAAACTCGAGATGGTGATGAGGTTATTTTAGATGGTAATCAAGGTCAAATTGTTATAAGACCTGAATGGTATGTAAAGAAAAACTTTGATGATATTAAAAATAATTGGGAAACCCATCAAAAAGAATTATTACAAGTGGCAAAGTTGCCAGTAGTTTCTCCTGATAAAAAGAAATATATTTTAAAAGCAAATATCGAAACTCCTGATGAAGTAGAAAATGCTTTAGATAAAGGAGCTAGTGGAATTGGCTTGTTTAGAAGTGAATTTATATTTTTGCAAAAAAATGGATTACTTAAAGAAGAAGTTCAATTTGAAATATATAAAGAAGTTTTAGAAGGTATGAAAGGGAAACCAGTAACAATTAGAACAATTGATATTGGTGGAGATAAAGCTTTAACTAGTCTAGGAATAGATGAAGAAAACCCAATTTTAGGTTGGAGAGCAATTCGTTTTTGTCTAGAAAGAAAAGATATTTTTAGAATTCAGTTAAGAGCTCTATTGAGGGCTTCCATTTATGGTAAACTTCATATAATGTTTCCTATGATTAGTGGTTTGGATGAATTAGAAAAAACTTTATTAATTTTTGGACAAGTCAAAGAAGAACTTCGTGTTAATAAAATACCTTTTGATAAAGATATAAAGATTGGGACTATGATAGAAGTCCCATCTGCTGCCCTTATATCAGATGAATTAGCTAAAAGAGTTGATTTCTTTTCAATTGGAACAAATGATTTAATTCAATATACTATTGCGGTAGATAGAGGTAATGAAAAAATTGCTCATCTTTATCAACCTTTTCACCCAGGTGTTTTAAGACTAATTAAATTAGTAATAGATAATGCACATAAAGCAAATATTCCTATAGGAATGTGTGGTGAAATGGCTAGTAATCCATATGCAACGATATTATTAGCAGGACTTGGTTTAGATGAATTTAGTATGAGTCCATCTTCTTTATTAGAAGTTAGGAAGATTTTAAGGACTATAGATTTCAGAGAAGCACAAAAAATGACTGAAGAAGTATTGAAAATGAATTCATCAAGTTCTATAGTCGCATTTATAAAGAAATGGATGAGTGAGAGATTTGAATATTTACCAAAATCGCATACTCTATAAAAAAGGGTAAATAATTTTGATAAGGAGAATGCAGATTATATTCTGCTAAAATTATGGATAATCAAGAAATACCTGTAATTTCAATAATTGGAAGACCTAATGTAGGAAAATCTACATTATTTAATAGATTAATAGGAAAAAGAAGAGCTATAACAGACCCAACTCCTGGTGTAACTAGAGATCCTATTCCAGAAAGATGTTTGATTGGGAATCATTATATTACACTTGTAGATAGTGGTGGAGTAAAACAAGAACTTGAAGGTCTTGATGATTTAGTAAGTAAAAAAAGCCTATCTTTATTAGATAAAAGTGATGTTATTATTTTCATGATGGATTGTATGGAAGTAACAGCTGAAGATGAAGTTATAATGCAAAAATTAAGAGCTTATGAAGATAGAGTTTTACTTGTCGTTAATAAACTTGATGATACTAATAGAGAAGATTTAATTTGGGAATATTATTCTTATGGTTATCAAAGAGTTCTTGGCATAAGTGCTGCCCATGGACTTGGAATTGAAGAATTAGAAGAAACTCTTCTTGGAATGTTAAATCTTGAAGAAAGATTTGAAGCTCCTGAAGAGATAGAAACTGTAAAAATTGCAGTCTTGGGAAAACCTAACACAGGTAAGAGTACTTTGACTAATTTATTAGTTGGAGATGATGTTTCAATTGTTTCTGATATTGCAGGAACTACTCGAGATGTAGTAAGAGGTGCATTCTCTTATAAAGGGACTGATTTTACAATTCTAGATACTGCAGGTATTAGACGTAAAAGTAAAGTAAATGAAGATGTAGAATATTATTCTGTTAATAGAGCAATTAAAACTATTGATGAAGCAGATGTTATTCTATTAATGATAGATAGTGTTGATGGCTTATCAGATCAAGATAAGAAGATTGCTAATTTAATAGTTAGAAGAGGTAAAGGTATAATTCTTGTATTAAATAAGATTGATAGACTATCTGGAATAGATAATGAAATTACTGCAATTAAGGATAGAATTAGATTCTTATTCCCTATATTAAGTTTTGCTCCAATTACAGCTATAAGTGCATTAAACGGTATTAAAATTTCTTCTATGCTTGATACAGTTTGGTCAGTTTGGAAACAATTAAATAAAAGAGTAGATACTTCTGCAATTAATGAGGCTTTAAAAAGTTGGAGTGAAAGTTATACTCCACCTAGAGGTAGTGAAGGTCACTTTAAGGTATATTATGGTACTCAAGTTAGTGCAACGCCAGTAAGATTTTTATTCTTTGTTAATAGAATAAAGCATTTCCCAGAAATTTATGTTAAATACTTAAAGAATTGTATTAGACGTGATTTAGGATTTTCACAAATTCCAATTGAAGTTGATTTAAGAGAAAGAAGAAGAAACCCTTCCTTAAATAAAAAAGGTGATAAACCGATTTTATCTAAAGACTCAAAAGCTAGAGAAAGTGTTGCTCCTAGTAAGAATACTGCTGGTAAAGCTATTGCTAAAAAGAAAAATAAAAAACCAGGGAATAAAGCTTCTCTTGGAAAAGCAATTGATAAAGCAAAGAAAATTCAAAAGAATAGAAAGGGAAGAAGTAGATAATGTCGATTATTAAGGAGAAAGATATCAAGGCTATATGTCTTGATATCGATGGCACTTTGTATTCAAAGATGCAAATGAATCTTCGCCTTGCATTGACGTTATTTCCAGATGTAAAGTTAGGCCTTTCTTTTAATAAAGTAAGAAAACTTTATAGACAAACTCAAGAAGAGTTTCCTCCAAAAACTGATGATAGAAAAGGCTTTTTAGAAAAACAAGCTATTATATATTTGAATAAAGATAATCCTTCTCAAGCAGAAATTGATAAGATCATCAAAAAGATAGAGCATCAATTTTATAGTGCTTGGGCAGAATCTTTTAAAACTATAAAAGGTTTTGCAAATATGAGAGAAGTTTTACTAAAAGCCAAACAAAAGGGAATTAAAATTGCTTTATTAAGTGATTTCCCAATTGCAGATAAAGTAAATACCTTAGGTTTATCAGATATTGTTGATTTTGCAACTTCAACTGAAGAATCAGGATATTTGAAACCTAGTGAAAAAACTTTCATATATTTGATAAATAAAATAAATGTTGATCCTAAGAATTGTATTTATTTTGGTGATAGTTATACTAAAGATATGGTGGGTGCAAAAAAACTTAATATGCAAACACTTTATATATCAAATAAAAAGAAATCAGAAAAATATAATAAGGCTGATTATATTTGTAAAGACTGGTTTGAAATAGAAGCGTTATTATTTAATTAACAAAGGGAGGCTTTTCTTGAATACTTTTTCTTTAATATTACCTTTTTTATTATTTGGGTTAACAATATTAATTAATATTATTGTTATCAATTATAAAGTAAGTGAAAATAATAAAAATAATAATGCTCAAAAAAGATTAATAGAAAGAGTAAGAAAAGCCGAACAGTCATTAAATGAAAAACTAATTACCTCAGAAGAAAAAATAAATTCTCAAAAAATAGAAATGAAAACTTTATTTCAAGCTATTGATGATAAAATTAAAGAATTACAATCTTATAGCCAAGAGTTGGCAAAACTTACAAATACTTTAAATGAATATAGATCAATGCTAGCAGTTTTAGAAGTATCTACAAATAAAACTCATGAATGGGTAATTACTGTTAGAAATGATTGTGCAAAACTACAAGAATTAGAACAGTTAATTAATGAGCATCAAAAAGCAACTTTACAAATAATTGATTCTTATGATGAGGCTACAAAAAAGCAAAATGCTTATTATGGTGAATATGAATCTAAGTTAGAAGATTTAAAAAATAATTATTTTTCTGAAATAGAAAATAATATAAAATTAGTTGAAGATAATTTAAATTCAAAGGTTGTATTAATTAATCAAGCTTCAAATAAATTAGTTGAAAATATTAATAGTGCTCAAACTATTATTAATAATATTGAAAAGAAACATAATGATTTCTTAGTTGATGTCGAAACTGATTTTAAAAACTTAGATGAAAAAAAAGAAGCTTCAATTGTTGATTTAAAGAATAAAATTAATGAAGATACCGCTGCTGGTTTTAATCAGTTGAAATCAAAAATTGATAATTTAACAGTAGAAAAGAGCTCTCAATATATTAATAATCTGCAAATTCTCAATGAAAAGAAAATGGAAGAAGTAGAAAATTCCTTAGCAAAAGCTTTTGAGTCAATAAATCAAATAAAAGCTCAATCAAATACAGTGGTAGAAAACGTTGTAGAAAAAGATAAAAACAAAAATAGTGCGAAAGAAAATTCTTCTAAAGAAGATAAAACAGAAGAAATAAAGCTAGTTGAAAAAGAAAAGAAAGTAGCAAATAAAAAAGTTAATAAAGAGTTAGATTCTAAAGAAGATTTAGATAATGAAGATAAAAAGAAATATATGGTAGTTGGTGAAGAAGAAGAAATAGAAATAGATTAAAGTTTTTTCTATCAAATACTTGACGATTAATTACCCTCGTATTATTTTTATCACGTAAATAAAATAAACATTGAAGCTAATAAATTAACTAATGGCAAAAAGTTAGTTAATTTTTTAAGGCCTTTTGATTAATACAGGAAAGTAAAAATGAGTAAAAAAACTACTGATGAAAAACAAACAAAAGTAGAAGAAAAAGAAATTAAAGTAGATGTTAATAAAACTCAAGAAGCAGATGCCACTCAGAAAGAGGATAAAGAATTAACTCCTCTAGAAGAAAAAGAGCTAGAAATTCAAGAGTTAAAGAAACAACTAGAAGACGCTAAAGCAGCTGAAAAAACAGCTAAAGATGATTTATTAAGAAAAGCTGCTGAAGTTGAAAATTTTAGAAAAAGATTAATAAGAGATAAAGAAGAAAGTATTCATTATGCTAATAAAGAGCTTATTTGTGATTTATTACAATCTTTAGATGATTTTGATAGAGCTATTACAGCATCAGAAGCTTCAAGAGATTTTGATAAAATTCATGATGGAGTTGTAATGGTAAATGATAAGCTACATTCAGTTTTAGAAAAAAACTGGGGACTTAAAAAAATTAATTGCATAGGTGAAGAATTTGACCCAGAAAAACATGAAGCTTATATGATGGAACAATCTGATGAATATGATAAAGAAGTAGTAGTTTTAGAGTTAGGTGCGGGGTATACATTACATGATAGAGTAATAAGACCTGCAAAAGTTAAAGTTGGTAAACCAAATTAATTGACGATTGATGAAAGAATTATTACTTTTAATTTAGAAATAAAAAATAAATAAATAATAAAGAATTAAACAAGATCAGGAGATATACATATGGGTAGAATAATTGGAATAGACTTAGGAACAACAAACAGTTGTGTTTCCGTAATGGAAGGAAATGAACCAATGGTAATTGCCAACTCAGAAGGACAAAGAACAACTCCTTCAATTGTTGGTTATACAGCAAAAGGTGACCGTTTAGTTGGTCAACCTGCTAAAAACCAAATTGTTACTAACGCAGAAAATACAGTTTTCTCAATTAAACGTTTCATGGGCCGTAAATATAATGAAGTACCAAACGAATTAAAAATGGTTCCTTATAAAATTAAGGCTGGCTCAAACCAAGAAATTAAAGTAGACGTTAGAGGTACTGAATATTCTCCACAAGAAATCTCAGCTGCAGTATTACAAAAAATGAAAAAAACTGCAGAAGATTATTTAGGTGAAACAGTAACAGAAGCTGTTGTAACAGTTCCTGCTTACTTTAATGACTCACAAAGACAAGCAACAAAAGATGCTGGTAAAATCGCAGGTTTAGAAGTTAAGAGAATTGTTAACGAACCTACTGCTGCAGCATTAGCTTATGGATTTGGTAAAGATGCTTCAAGAGAAGAAAAAATCGCTGTATACGACTTAGGTGGTGGTACATTTGATATTTCTATTCTTGAATTAGGTGATGGTGTTTTTGAAGTAAAATCAACTAATGGTGATACACACCTAGGTGGTGATAACTTTGACCAAGTTTTAATTGAATGGATGATTGATGAATTCAAGAAAGAAACCGGCATTGATTTATCTAGCGATAAAATGGCTTTACAAAGATTAAAAGAAGCAGCTGAAAAGACTAAGATTGAATTATCAAACTCAAATAACTCAGATATTAACTTACCATTTATTACTGCAGACCAAACAGGTCCAAAGCATTTACAAATGTCATTAACACGTGCTCGTTTTGAACAAATGGTTAAACCTTTAGTTGAAAGAACAAAAGAACCTTGTATCAAAGCTTTAAAAGATGCTGGATTAAGTGCAAGTGATATTGATGAAGTAATTCTTGTTGGTGGATCTTCACGTGTTCCTTTAGTACAACAAACTGTTAAAGAATTATTTAACAAAGAACCTCACAAAGGTGTTAACCCTGATGAAGTTGTAGCTATGGGTGCTGCAATTCAAGGTGGTATCTTAGGTGGTGATGTTAAAGACGTACTATTATTAGATGTTACTCCATTATCATTAGGTATTGAAACTTTAGGTGGTGTATGTACTAAATTAATTGAAAGAAATACAACAATTCCTACTAAGAAGAGTCAAATTTTCTCAACTGCTGCTGATGGACAAACTGCTGTTTCAATTCATGTATTACAAGGTGAACGTGAAATGGCCAGCCAAAATAGAACTTTAGGTAACTTTAACTTAGAAGGAATTCCTTCAGCACCTAGAGGAGTACCTCAAATTGAAGTAACTTTCGATATTGATGCTAATGGTATTGTTCATGTTTCTGCTAAAGATTTAGGCACAGGTAAAGAACAAAAAATTAGAATTGAAACATCTTCAGGTTTATCAGATGCAGATATTGATAAGATGGTAAAAGAAGCTGAAGCACATGCTGAAGAAGATAAAAAAGAAAGAGCTAAAATTGATGCTAAAAACGAAGCTGATGGCTTAATCTATTCTACAGAAAAATCACTAAAAGATTATGGTGATAAAGTAAGCAGTGAAGATAAAGCAAAAATTGAATCAGCTTTAGAAGACTTAAAGAAAGTTGTTAACGATTCTAATTCTAGTGCAGAAGAAATTAAGACTAAATTAGAAACATTACAACAAGCTTCATATAAGTTAGCTGAAGAAGTTTATAAAAATTCAGCTGCAGCTCAACAACAAGCTGGTGCTGATGCAGCTAATGCAGCTGGCCAATCTAATGCTCAACCAAATGAAGCAAATAGTGCACCAAATAATAATGATGGTGTTGAAGATGCAGACTTTGAAGTTGTAGACTAAGATAGTGTAAAATAATAAAATAGAACGCATCATGTCTATAGGCATGATGTGTTTTAATTAAATTATAGTAAGGAAATTGTCGTGGCAAAACGTGATTATTATGAAGTATTAGGAGTTTCAAAGACTGCTACTGCTGATGAAATTAAAAAAGCATACCGTAAATTAGCGATTGCGAACCATCCTGATAGAAATCCAGGAGATAAAGCTGCAGAAGACCGCTTTAAAGAAGCTACTGAAGCTTATGAAGTGTTAAGTGATGAAAAAAAACGCTCAACTTATGATCAATTTGGTTTTGCTGGTGTTGATGGAATGGCTGGCGGACATGATTATTCGAACGTCTATAATGATTTCAGTGACATTTTTGGTGGCGGTGGTTTTAGCGACATTTTCGAATCATTCTTTGGTGGTGGAGGAACTTCTTCACGAAGACGAACAGGACCTAGTGAAGGTGCAACTTTAAGATATGATGTTTCTTTAGATTTAGAAGAAGCAGCATTTGGCAAAAAGATTGAAATATCTTATGCTCATCATGTAAGTTGTCCAACCTGTAATGGTAGTGGAAGCAAAACAGGTGGAACAAAAACCTGCCCACACTGTAATGGTACTGGAAAAGTAAATAGAACTAGTGGTTTCTTTGCAGTTTCTACGCCTTGTAGTAATTGTAATGGTACAGGTAGAGTTGTTGAAGATCCTTGTACTCAATGTCATGGTTCTGGAGTTGTAAGAAAACAACAAAAAGTTAAAGTTTCAATTCCTCCAGGAGCAGATGATGGAACTAGGATTTCTTTAAGAGGTATGGGAGATGCAGGCAAGAATGGTGGTCCTTCTGGGGATTTATATGTTTTTATTAATGTAAAACCTCATAAGTATTTTATCCGTCATGGTTATGATTTGTATGTTCAAATACCAATTTCAATGACTCAAGCAGCCTTAGGAACAGAAATTAAAGTACCATTGTTAGAAGGCAAAAATGTTAAAATAGTAGTTCCTTCTGGCGTTCAAAATGGTAAAATGATTAGAGTAAAAGATAAGGGTATCCCTAAAGATAGAAATATGAGTAAAAGAGGGGATATGTATATTAAATTGAGAGTTGATACACCTAAAATTGGATTAACTTCTCAAAAAGCTAAAAAGCTATTAAAAGAATTGGCTAAAGTATTAGGAGAAGATGAAGCTCCAACTCCAATTCCTTTTGAATAAATTCTAATTATATAGATTTCAAACTATCAATTCATAAAAAATTTGAATTGGTAGTTTTTTATTTTTATATGTAACTCTTTATCTACTAGTATTTTTTCTTATAAAATGATAGTTTTTATTTACGTTTTTTTGTAGGAGATGCACCATGGGTGAAAAAATATATGGAAAACATGCGATAGAAGAAGGAATTAAAATGGCTCCTTCAGGATCGACATTGTATTTATGTCGAGGTAATGGAAATAAGAATGCAGATCTAGATAGAATGGCAAGATTTAGCAAAAAAGTTATTGTAAAGAAAATTTCAGTAGCTGAAATGGATAAAATGATGCCTGGTGTAGACCATAGAGGTGCTATTTTAGATTTAGGTGGTGCTAGAAGAGCTACAAGTAGAGTAAATGTCACTAGCGTAAAAGAATATCTTGAGAATTTAAAGGATGATCAAGGTGGCTTAGTTTTAATTTTAGATGGTATAACTGACCCTCATAATTTAGGTGCAATATTAAGATCTTGTGATCAATTTGGAGTTGATTTAGTTGTTATCCCAGAAAGAAGAAGTGTTCAAGCAAATGAAACTGTAATTAAAATATCTAGTGGTGCAGCACAATATGTTCCAATCGCACCAGTTGTTAATATTAATAGAGAATTGAAATTATTGAAAGATAGTGGATTCTGGGCTTATGCAGCTGATATGAATGGTGAATCATCATATAATACTAAATTTGATAAGAGAAGTGTTATTGTTATGGGTAGTGAAGGTTCTGGAATTTCAAGATTAGTTAAAGAAGCTTGCGATTATACAACATCCATCGATATGCAAGGTCATATAGATTCTTTAAATGTTAGTGTTGCTGCTGGAATCTTATTATATGAATTTAGAAGAAACATGAAATAGTTTTAAAATACTATTTATTTAAGCCTCTTTGTAATGTAATTAGTTAATTACTATAAACAAAGAGGTTTTTTTTGTTTTATACAAATAAATGAAAACTTGTGTTATAAAAAATAAGGCCCTTGAAAATTATTTTTATAAGTAAAAAAAGAATTAAATAAATTTTATGTTTAATAATAATGTTTATATAAAAACATTTTAAAATAATTTTATATACATAAAAATAGTATATTGATTTTTATATATATGTAAAAATTTATATAAAATGAATATATATACTAAAAAATGAATATTATTCTTGTGTTTTATTAGTAAGTAATTTATTATTATAGTTAACTTAAATAAGGAGAAAATTGAGTTATGAAAAAAATAATTGCTTTAATTTTATGTTCTTTTGCACTAACAACTGTTTTTGCTGGAGGAACAACCGAAGCTCCTGCAACAGGAGATACAGAATCTAAAGAATTCCATATTGGAATAGTTACAGGAACTGTATCACAATCAGAAGATGATTTAAGAGGTGCTGAAAGATTAATTCAAGAATACGGTACTGTTGAAGATGGTGGAATGATTCAACATGTTACATATCCTGATAATTTTATGGATGAAGCTGAAACAACAATTTCAGTTATTTCTGGATTAGCAGATGATCCATTAATGAAAGCTGTAGTAGTTAACCAATCAATTCCTGGTACTACAGAAGCTTTTAGACGTATAAAAGAAAAGAGATCTGATATCTTATGTATTGCTGGTGAAGCACATGAAGATCCAGGTGTTATCCAATCTGCTGCTGATTTAGCTGTAAATAATGACTTCGTTGCTCGTGGTTATTTAATTATTGATACAGCACAAAAATTAGGTTGTGATACATTTGTACATATTTCTTTCCCTCGTCATATGAGTTATGAAACATTAAGCCGTCGTGCTGCTATCATGAAACAAACTTGTGAAGATAAAGGAATGACTTTTGTATTTGAAACAGCTCCAGACCCAACTAGTGATGTTGGTGTTGCAGGTGCTCAACAATACATTCTAGAAAAAGTTCCAGCTTGGATTGAAAAATATGGTCAAAATGCTGCATTCTTCTGTACTAATGATGCACATACAGAACCATTATTAAAACAATTACTAGCATATGGTGGATATTTCATCGAAGCTGATTTACCTTCTCCATTAATGGGTTATCCTGGAGCTTTAGGTATCGATTTAACAAACGAAACTGGTGATTTCCCTGCAATTTTAGCAAAAGTTGAAGATGCTGTTGTTGAAAAGGGTGGTGCTGGTAGATTTGGTACATGGGCATATAGTTATGGTTATACAACCACAGCAGGTTTAGGCCAACATGCTATTAACGTATTAAACGGCGAAAGTGAATTATTAAAATTATCAGACATCATGAAAGCTTATAACAAATTTACACCAGGTGCAAAATGGAATGGTTCATTCTATTCTGATGTAAATACAGGTGTAAGAGCTAAGAATCATATTTTAATTTATCAAGATACTTATATTATGGGTAAAGGTTATATGGATACTCCTTCAGTAGAAGTACCAGACAAATATTTTACTGTTAAATAATTAAATTAAGTATTTAGGGTTTGTCCCAAAGCTAAAGGATTGTGAAGATTTCTTCTTTACAATCCTTTATGAATGATAAAAGGAAAAATGATGAAAGATGATAATAAACCTTTACTAGAGATGATAAATATTAGTAAAGATTTCTCTGGCAACCAAGTATTGAATGATATCAATTTCTCAATTGATAAAGGCCAAATTTTAGGTTTAGTTGGTGAAAATGGTGCTGGTAAAAGTACTTTAATGAAAATTCTTTTTGGAATGGATGAAATTAGGGAAACTGGTGGCTTTGGTGGTAAAGTCATTATTAAAGGTGAAGAAGTTAATTTTGCCTCTCCTTTAGATGCATTAGAAAAAGGTATAGGTATGGTGCATCAAGAATTTTCGTTGTTACCAGATTTTAGTGCTGCAGAAAATATTGTTTTAAATAGAGAACCAGTAAAAAAATCTATTGCTAGTGAATTATTTGGTGATCGTTTAAATACTTTAGATAGAGAAGAAATTGATGTAATTGCTAAAACTGCAATTAAAAAACTTGATGTTGATATTGATACTGAGATGAAAGTATCTTCAATGCCTGTTGGTCATAAACAATTTACTGAGATAGCTAGAGAATTAAGCAAAGATTCAAAAGGTGAAGATAATCCTATTGAATTATTGGTTCTAGATGAACCTACAGCTGTTTTATCTGAAAAAGAAGCAAGTAGTTTATTAGTTGCTATGAGAAAATTAGCTAACCAAGGAATTGCTATGATTTTTATAAGTCATAGATTAAATGAAATTATTGATGTTTGTGACTCATTAATGGTAATGAGAGATGGATTAATAATTAAAAAAGTTCCTGTTGAAGGTGTTAAAGTACAAGATATTGCTAGATGGATGGTCGGAAGAAATGTAGCAAGCAATGTTAGTACTAGAGAATTTGATTATAAAGATAAAGATAGCATTTTAAAAATTGAACATTTATGGGTTGATATGCCAGGTGAAACAGTAAAAGATGTTTCACTAGAAGTTAAGAGAGGAGAAATCCTTGGTATTGGCGGAATGGCAGGACAAGGTAAACTTGGAATTCCTAATGGAGTTATGGGTTTATATACTGCTGGCGGAAAAGTATATTTTGATTCAAAAGAATTAAAATTAAATGACCCAAGAACTTTATTAGATGCCGGATTAGCATTTGTAAGTGAAGATAGGCGTGGCGTTGGCTTATTGTTAGATGAGTCACTAGAATGGAATGTTGCATTTACAGCAATGCAAGTTCAAGAGAAATACTTAAAGAAGTATTTTAATGGTCTTGTAACTTGGAGAGATAGTAAGGCAATTGAAGAAGTCACACATAAATATATAGATCAATTAGAAATTAAATGTACTAGTTCAAAACAAAAAGCAAAAGAGTTATCTGGTGGTAACCAACAAAAGATTTGTTTGGCAAAAGCATTCGCATTAGAGCCAAAGATGTTATTTGTAAGTGAACCAACTAGAGGTATTGATATTGGTGCGAAATCATTAGTTTTAGAATCTTTAAGAAAATATAATAGAGAATTAGGTACAACTATAGTTATTATTTCTTCTGAGTTAGAAGAATTAAGAGCTATTTGCGATAGAATCGCAATTGTAACCGATGGCAAAATTGAAGGTGTTTTAAAAGCTTCAAGACCTAGTGAAGACTTTGGATTATTAATGGTTGGTCAAAAGGTTGAGGAGGCTATCTAATGGGAAATGAAAAATTGATAGATAAATTAGCGACATTTATTAGAAATTTTGGATGGCCAAGAATAATTATTGGTTTATTCTTATTGCTATTATTTATAGCTGCTCCGTTTGTTGGAGTAAATATTAGTACTTCATTATCAGATACATTAAATAGATTTGGTATGAACTGTATTATGGTATTGGCTATGGTCCCAATGATACATAGTGGATGTGGTTTGAATTTTGGACTCCCTCTTGGTATTATTGCTGGATTATTAGGTGGAACTTTAGCTATTGAATTTAATTTTGTAGGATTCCCTTCATTCTTAATGGCAATGGCATTCGCTACTCCATTTGCTGTTATATTTGGTTGGGCCTATGGTAAATTGCTCAATAAAGTTAAAGGTGGAGAGATGATGATTGCAACTTATGTTGGTTTTTCATCTGTAGCATTTATGTGTATGATGTGGTTATTGCTTCCTTATTCAAATCCAACAATGGTATGGGGTTATACAGGTAGAGGACTGAGAACTACAATTTCTACAGAGGGCTATTATTTACATGTATTAAATGATTTTTTAGCAATTAGAATTGGAGATCACTTTGTTTTCCCTACTGGTATGTTCTTATTATTTGTACTTTTAGCTTTTTTAATTTGGGCTTTCTTACATTCCAAAAAAGGTACAGCAATGACTGCAGTTGGTTCAAATCCAGTATTTGCTAGAGCAAGTGGAATTAATATTGATAGAACTAGAATATTGTCAGTAATTTTATCAACTTGGCTAGGGGCAATTGGTATTTTAGTTTATCAACAATCTTTTGGGTTTATTCAATTATATATGGGTCCATTCTTTATGGCTTTACCTGCAGTATCTGCAATATTAATTGGAGGAGCTTCAGTTAATAAGGCTTCAATAACAAATGTAATAATTGGTACATTCTTATTCCAAGGAATATTAACAATGACTCCTAGTGTAATGAATTCAGTAATACAGACTGATATGTCTGAGGTTATTCGTATTGTCGTTTCTAATGGTATGATTCTTTATGCATTGACTAGAAAAACGGAGGCTACAAGATGAAAAAAATAACCTTTAAAAGTATTAAGAATTTAATAGCAAATAATCTTGTAACAGTATTATTTTTAGTTATTTGTAGTGTTGGAATTCCATTAAGTGGTTACTCTGCAAATTATTTGATTTCAGAAATTATTGTTAGAATCTCAAGAAACTCCTTTTTAATATTAAGTTTATTAATTCCTATCATGGCTGGTATGGGGCTAAACTTTGGTATGACTCTTGGTGCTATGGCAGGACAGATTGGTTTAATTTTTGTTACTGACTGGAATATTGTTGGAATACCTGCAATGGTTTTAGCAATAATAATTAGTATTCCAATTTCTATTGTTTTAGGTGAAATTTGTGGACGCATATTAAATAAGGCTAAAGGTAGAGAAATGGTTACTTCTTATATCTTAGGCTTCTTTATGAATGGTGTTTACCAATTAGTTGTATTATATGGAATGGGATCAGTTATTCCAATTAAAAATGCTTCTTTAGTATTACCTAGAGGGTATGGAATAAGAAATACAGTTAACTTGATTGGCATTAGAAAAAGTCTAGATTCATTATTTAATATATCAATTTTTGGAATTAAGATTCCTTTGATGACCTTTATTGTTATTGGATTAATTTGTTTATTTATTATTTGGTTTAGAAAAACAAAACTAGGGCAAGATATGAGAGCTGTTGGACAAGATTTAAATGTTGCAGCTGCTGCTGGTATTCAAGTTGAAAAAACAAGAATTATTTCAATCGTTATTTCAACAGTTGTTGCTGGAATTGGTATGATAATTTATTTACAAAATATTGGAACTTTAAATACTTATAACTCTCATACACAAATTGGTATGTTCAGTGTTGCTGCATTATTAGTTGGTGGTGCTTCTGTAAGTAAAGCTAATATTGGTAACGTATTCTTAGGTGTAATATTATTCCATCTTATGTTTATTGTATCTCCAATGGCAGGAAAGAACTTAATTGGTCAAGCTCAATTAGGTGAATATTTCAGAGTATTTGTATCTTATGGTGTTATTACATTATCTCTTGTTTTATATGAAATGCGTAAAAAAAGAGAAAACCTAGTTAATGCAGAAAAATTACAAGAAAACCAAGGAGTAGCAAATGAAAATTAATAAAAGATTTTATATTAGAGCTGCTGCAATAATTATAGTAATTTTATTTGCAATTTTAATGGCACTTGTTGGGAAACAACATTCAATATTATTGGATAACAAAAATATTGAAGTTAATAATCAAGAATTGAAGGCTTTACAGTTAGTTGAAATTCAAATAGATAAACAACCCGTGATGGAATTAGCTAGAAGAGATAGAGATCAAGTTGATGTTCAAGGACAAAGACATAAAATTATCGTTACATATACTGATGATGATTGGAATGAAATAGTAATAGAGAAAAAGATAAAAGTGCCTTTCTCTCATGATATGTTATTATTCTCAATTCCTGCTTTTATTAACAACGTTGATGATATAGATTCTTATCTACAACCTTTTGTTATTGAAACAGTAGGAGATTAAAATGATAGTATAAAAAAGATATTATTATTTAATTTTTTGTTAATAATATTTATTTTTAGCTATCAAAATATTAAAACCCCTTAATTTTTTATCAAATTAAGGGGTTCATTTATTATAAAATATAATTAATTACAAATATCGTAGAATTTAATTCCAATATCTTTTCTATACCACATACCATCAAATTTAATATGTTTTATAGCTTTATAAGCTTCTTCACCAGCTTTAATTATATTACTTGATCTACCAACAATAGTAACACAGCGTCCACCAGTTGTTTCAAGTTTTGATCCATTTCTATCTACACTACCATAGAAGAATAAAGGAAGATCTTTACTGAAAGTATTAAATAATAATGGGGAAGAAATAGGGCTTAGTTCTTTATGAATTATAGGGTTGCCCGGATAGCCTTCACTAGCAATTACAATAGCAGTACAGGTATCATTGCTTAATTTTAGTTTAAAATCCTTGATAGAATCATTTGTTAATGATTCATAAATAGAAACAGCGTCAGACTTAATTAAAGGAATTATAGCTTGAGTAGCTGGATCATTTAATCTTACATGGTAATCAACTAAAATTGGACCTAAAGTTTTATTTAGGATTATAGATAAAGTTAAAACACCTCTATATAGTAAATCTTCTTTTTCCATGCCTTTTAGAACAGGTGTAATAATTTTTTCTTGTATTTCTTCTTTGTTTTTCTGAGAGATTGGTACAGGACAAATAGCACCCATTCCACCAGTTGGTAATCCACCTTCTTCTGTTTTGGTATATTCACTACAGAAAGGAAGTGTTAAATAACCTTTTTTATCAATGAATAAAGTTATTGTTAGTGGAAGTCCTTCAATATGATCTTCTAAAAGAATTGATGCACTATTTAAAAGTTTTTTAGCAAAATCCAATAATGATTTTTTATTATCGCTATCAATCATTACTCTAGAAGGTGCTTGTTCATTACTTTTAATTACAAATCTTTTATTTTCAGTTTTATCTAAGAATTTTTCTAAAGAAGCATAATCTGAGAATATTTTATGAGCTGGGATTTGAATGTTATTCTTTGTTGAGAAGTCTCTAGCATATTCTCTATCATTTTCAAGTTTTAGACAGTGAGAAGGAGTTCCAAAAACGGTAATTCCTTTTTCCTTTAGAAAATCAACAACTCCAGTGAGTAAAGGAGCTTCAGTACCAATAAATACTGTGTCTATATTGTGTAATAAACAAGCTCTGTAAACACTTTCAGGAGAAGAGGGGTTTACATATTTTAAATTAACAGCAATCCCTTCTGTACCAATGTTACCATGAGCAACATATAGTCCATTTATAAGTTTGCTTTGTGAAAAAAACCATGTAATAGCATGATCTTTTGCTCCGGAGCCTAATACTAATAATCTCATTAAAGTTCCCCCTTAGTTTTGTAAAGATATCATTATCATAATGGTAGGGTCAACATGTATATATTTACCATATATATTATAATTTAAGATAATAAAGATAAAGCATCTATATAATCTTTTTTACTATTTGCTTTCATTAAAAGTTGTTTGACTTTTGCGGATCCATTAATTCCTTTTAAATATGCACAACAGTGTTTTCTCATTTCTCTATAAGCAACATCTTCTCGATAAATTTGACACATTAAATCAAGTTGTTCAAGAATTATATCCACTCTATCAATAACTGAAGAAGGATAAATATCTTCACCTGTTTGTAATAAATGCCTTGTTTGTTCAAATATAAAAGGATTCCCAATGGCGCCTCTTGCAAACATAAGGCCATCAACATTTGTCTCACTTAGCATTCTTAGACCATCTTTTGGTTCAAATAAATCTCCAGATCCAAATATTGGTATTCCTTTATATTCTTCATGAATCACTTTTGTTAAATTTTCTAATCTATCCCAATGAGCAGTGGGCATATAACCTTGAGTTTTTGTTCTTGCATGCATACAAATTGAACTAGCTCCATTATCAAGCGCAAGTTTAGCAAAGTCTAAGTAATTTTCATTTTCACTGTCCCAACCTGTTCTGAACTTTACACTAACAGGGATATCAGAGTTTTTGTGAATAAAATTAACTAATGCTGCCATCTTTTCTGGGGTTTGCATTAGGGCACTCCCTGCTCCAGTTTTAGTAACTTTAGGAACTGGACAACCACAATTAATATCAATAATTGTTGGGTTAAATTTTAATAAAGCTTCAAAGCCTCTTTGAAGAGAATCAAGATTATCTGTGAAAATCTGTATTACAAAAAGATCTTCATTTTCTGCTCTTTTCATTAAATTAACAGTTTTTTCATTTCCTCTAGCAATGCCTTCTGTGCTTACCATTTCAGAGGTTGTTAGATTTGCACCATGTTTTTTGCATAGATATCTAAAAGGAATATCGGTATATCCTGCTAAAGGAGCAAGAAATAAATTCCCATCAATTGTTAAATCTTTTATTTTTATTGGATGATATAATTTTGAGGTA
Organism: Sphaerochaetaceae bacterium; assembly: GCA_963678415.1. Classification (GTDB taxonomy): domain Bacteria; phylum Spirochaetota; class Spirochaetia; order Sphaerochaetales; family Sphaerochaetaceae; genus Pleomorphochaeta. The sequence continues at coordinate 2,091,541 of OY782833.1, forward strand.
TCCAAATATTATCTCCTAATATTGTATTGTGTAATGAATTTATATATTTTTTTTAATTTGTTTTCAAGAATTAGTTTATCAAAGCTCATCAAAAAAATATATACAGACAATAAAATTAAGTTCAAAAATTCATATCAAAAATATATTTATTTTTTTGTAGATTATAAGATATAAAAAATGTTCAATATTTGACTTTTTATTCTACTCATGGTAATTTGATTTGTAGTGTAATTTTATACTAAGTTACGAAAATAGGAACTTTATGAAAAAAAATAAAAATAATAATATAGAAAATATAAATACAGACCATCCTGAATATGGATATGTATATTTGATAAAAAATCCAGCTTCAAATGAAGTTGCATTATGTGCCTGGGATAGTTCTCTAGTTAAAGGCCAAAAAGTCATTTTTGAAACTAGATATGGTTTAGATCTTGGAGAAGTTGTTGGCGATGCTTCAAAGCTTGGAGCTCCTTATTGTTGTGGAAATTCTTCTCCATGTGGAGCTTGTTTGGAAGCTGAAGATGTTGAAGATAATAGCGACTTAGTAGCGGAAGGTGAACCTATTGAGATAGAGAATGATGATGAAAATGAAGTCTTTCTTTATAGAAACTATGACAATTTAGATAACAGTTGTAAACATTGTAATAAAGATAAGGTTTTAATAAAAAAAGATATAACCTGGCTAGATAGAGTAGCTACAAAAAAAGATTTAGAAAGATATGAAGAGTTATGTAAAAGGGAAGTTGATGCATTAACTCTTTGTAGAGAAAAAATTCAAAAACATAATTTGGATATGAAATTGGTAACTGCTCACTTTTTATTAGTTGAACCTAAAGTTGTGTTCTTCTTTACTTCTGAAGCAAGAGTTGATTTTAGAGAATTAGTAAAAGATTTAGTTAGTGTCTTTAGAATTAGAATTGAATTAAGACAAATTGGAGTTCGTGACGAAAGTAGAGTTCTAGGTGGTTTAGCTGTATGTGGTAGAGATTATTGCTGTCATGGTATCACTGATAAATTACAACCGGTATCAATAAAAATGGCTAAAGAACAAAATTTATCACTAAATTCAATGAAGATTTCAGGGCCTTGTGGAAGACTATTATGCTGCTTAGCTTATGAACAAGATTTTTATGTTGAAGAAAAATTAAAATATCCTCAAGAAGGTAATAAAATTAAAATTGGAAGAGAGTTAATGAAGGTGGCTGAAGTTAATGTAATTTCAAAGAAAATTTTATTAGTTGCTATTGATGGACGTATGATTAGTATTGATGCAACTAAAACAAAGTATAATAATGAAAGTAAATATTGGGTAGTTGATAAAGAATATATGAAACAATTAATTGATGATTGATTAAGTAATTACTGATAGGTAAAAAAAATGCATAATTTTATAGGTAATTAAATTATTTATAACTTAATACTAAGATTTGTATTGACCCAACTTATATAGTTGTGATATTTTAAATACTTGTTGGTATTTGACCAACTCATTTAAATATATAAATGATAAGAAAATAATAAAAAAGTTATTAGTAATATTTCGGAGGTATTACGTGTCTAACAACAATTCTGCAAAAAAAAGAGAAAGACAAAATAAGAGTCGCCGCATGAGAAATCGTGCTATCAAAAGCGAAGTTCGTTCAGCAATAAAAGATTTTGAAAAATGTGTTTTAGCTGGTGATAAAGCTGCTGCTGAAGTAGCAATGAAAGAAAGTTTTAAATTATTAGATTCTGCAACTAGTAAGGGTGTATTACACAGAAATACTTCTAGTCGTAAAAAATCTAGAATTTATGCAGCTTTAGCTAAATTAAACTAATAAAAATATATAATTGTTAAGGAGCATTTTTCATGGCTGATTCCAAGAAATTAACTAAGTCTATAATAATCGATAATTTATACGCTAAATTAAAAGAACGTTACGAAGATACAGCAATTACAAAAACAGAAATTCATATGCTTATCGATGAGTTCTTTGAAGAAGTGAAAGATGGTTTAAAACGTGACCAAATTATCGAACTCAGGGGATTTGGAACTTTTGAAGTTCATACAAGAAAACAAAGAGATCGTGCACACAATCCTAAAACTGGTGCTCCTGTAACCGTTGATACTCATGGAGTTGCTTTCTTTAGACCTGGTCGAGAGCTAAAAGAAAGAGTATGGGACCTTCGTGGTTAATCCTTTTTTCCTATTAAGGAGAACATCAATTGTTTAAATTAGACTCTAGAAGAAGCCTCAGGACAGTAATGACTGAGGTTTTGTTTTTAATTATATCTGCATTTATTTTTGCAATTGCTTTTCCAAGCTTTATTAATATTCATGGATTTTGGATTTTTGCTTTTGTTGGATTAATTCCAATGTTTGCGGTAATTCATAATACAAAATGGTATTTAACTCCAATATATGGTTTTTTATATGGTTTTGTGTTTTATTTGATTTTTAATTATTGGTTAAAAGCCTTTCATCCACTAGCTATATTAATAGTACCTATCATCAAAGGTGGGGAGTTATTAATAGCTTTTCCTTTGTTTAAATTAATAGATTCTGCATTCAAAAAACGAGGCTATATTATTAATGCTATTTTATATGTAGCATATACTTATGTTTCTCAAAATTGGTTCGCAGGCTATCCTTATGGCATTATTGGTTATGCTCCATATAAATTTATACCTTTCATACAAATTGCATCAATTACTGGTGTTTGGGGAATTAACTTTGTTATGGTTCTCCCTCAAATTTTATTTGGGATTTATTTAGGGGATTATATACTAAATAAAGCAAAGCCTTTTAAGTCTTTTATAAAAGAATATTTTATTGATCTAATTATTTATGTTGCATTGTTTGTTGCAATTTTAATATTTGGTTTTGTATCTATGCATAAGTGGGATAACACTGAACCTCAGGATTATTGGAGAGTTGCTAGTGTACAACATAGTTCTGATACTTGGGAAGGTGGATATTTAACTTATAAACGTAATTTTAATAACTTAAGATTATATTCTTTAGAATCTTTAAGAGAAAATCCAGATATTGTTATTTGGAGTGAAACCGCTTTTGTTCCAAGTGTTGCATGGCATGAAAAATATCCTAGTGATGAAGAAACAAGTAAATTAGTTGATGAATTTGTAAATTTTGGGTATGAATTAAATGTTCCTTTATTAACAGGAAATCCAGAAGGTGTAATTGATGATGTAACTAAACCAGCTATATTAGATAATGGTGAGTGGAATAGAAAAGACTATAATACTGTTATATATTTTAGCAATGGGAAGATTCAAAATACTTATAGAAAACAACATTTAGTACCTTTTACTGAGCATTTCCCTTATCAAAAGCAAATGCCTCATTTATATGCTCTTTTAGAAGCTAATGATTATCATTGGTGGGAAAAAGGCGATGATCCTGTTGTATTTACAGCTGATAGAGGAATAACCTTCTCAACTCCAATTTGTTTCGAAGATGTTTTTGGAGAAATTTCAGCTGATTTTGTTAAAAATGGTGCAAATGTACTTGTAAATATGACTAATGATGGTTGGGCTGATTCTGTTACTAGTGAAATGCAACATGCCGCTATTGGTGTCTTTAGATCAATTGAAAATCGAAAATCTACTATTAGAAGTACTAATAGTGGTATAACATGTAGAATAGATACTGTAGGAAGAATGATAGATCCTATGGAACCCTTCCACCCAGGTTGGAAAATTTATGAAGTTCCAGTTTATACTACTGAAGCAAACGGTAGTACATTCTTTACATTACATCCTAATCTATTTGCACAAATCTCTGTGTATATTTCATTAGTTTTACTAATCTTTGGAATTGCTTTATTAATAAAAAATAGAGGGAAAAATGAATAAAACAGCATCTATCTGTATAATTGGATCTGAATTAACAAAAGGTATTATTGGGGATAAACATTCACAATTAATATCTCAAGAATTATATAAATTAAATATTAGTGTAAATCAAATAATCATTGTAAATGATGATGGATCAATAGAAAAAGTTTTAGAATCTTGGTTAGATGATAATGATTTAATAATTGTAACTGGGGGTTTAGGGCCAACTAGTGATGATTTAACTAGAAGTGCAATAGCAAAAGTTGCTAACGTAAATCTAGTTAAGAACAAAGAAGCTTATGATGATTTATATAAGAGAGTTCAAGATCGTATTCATGGTGCTAATTATTCACAAGTATATATTCCAGACGGATTTTCTGTTTTAAGAAATCCTAATGGAACTGCTGCAGGTTTTTATGGAAATATTAAAAAATCAAATAGAAACCCTTTGATAGTAAGTATGCCTGGCCCTCCTAGAGAATTAAAACCAATGTTTTTTGATCAAGTATTACCATATTTAAAAAATTATGTAGGTTACAGTGAAAAACAAAGTGTTGAATTATCTACTTTTTTAATTTGTGAAAGCAAATTAGAAGAAGCTTGTTCTTCTCTTGCAAAAAAAGATATAAGCTGGGGAACTCGTTTCCAAGATGATAGAATTAGTTTATTTGTAACAGGAAATGATTCTGCTAATTTTATTGAAAGTTTGAGAAAATTAATTGGAAAAGAATTAGTAGTAGATGGAAATGAAACTGCATTAAATATGTTAATAAATATTTTAAAAGAAAATAATTTAACTATTAGTTGTGCTGAAAGTTGTACTGGTGGATTATGCGCAAAACTATTAACAGATAATGGTGGAAGTTCCTCTTTCTTTGAAGGCGGGGTAGTCTCTTATTCCAATAAAATTAAAAATAAAGTATTAAATGTAAAAGCTGATACTTTAGAAAAATATGGTGCTGTATCAAAAGAAACTGTAATAGAAATGGCCGAGAATACTTTAAGTTTATTAGATACAGATGTTGCATTTTCAATTTCAGGAATAGCCGGCCCAACCGGTGGTACACCAGAAAAACCTGTAGGAACTGTTTGGTTTGGTTTTAGTAGTAAAAATGCTAAATCACAAGCCGTAAAATTGAATTTTTCAGTAAAAACTAGATTCAGTATAAGAAATAGAGCAGCTGTTGCAGCATTTTTATTAACCTGTTTATATTTAAATGAGTATAGTTTGCTTGACATTATTAACGGGTGGGAATATATTTAACTTATCAAATGCTTATGTACTTTGTATAAAAATATTGAATTCATAAGCTATGATCTTAAAACAAAAAACAATTTAAAGATTTCCAGTTTAAATAAAAATAATATAATTCATAAAAAATTGATGTAAAGAAAATTAGAGTTTTCCTAATTTGTTGCTTTGTATCTCTAAATAAATTGTCAAAATCTATATATAAAACGGAGCTTGATTATATGGCTGAAGAAGTAAAGCAAGATGCTGAAAAAGACCTTGCTTCTGAAGGTAAAAAAAGTGTTAAAGTCGTTGTTAAAAAACGCGTAAGAAAAACTACAGCAAAAAAACCTTTAGAAAACGAGACAGATAGTGAAAAATCTGAAGAAAAAGAAACTGTTACACCTAAAAAAACAACTAGAAAAAGAAAAACAACAAAGACTGCAGCAAAAAAAGATGATGCAACTGATCAATTAGAGCTAGCGCTTGACACCCCAGAGCCTGTAGAAAAAGTTGCAAAAAAGAAAGTTGTAAAAAAAGTTGATGATAATGAAGTGAAAGAAGAAAAAAAATCATCAAGTAAAGAAACAGTTGAAGAAAAGAAACCTGTAGCTAAGAAAACTACAAGAAAAAGAACTAAAAAAACAATTGAAACAAAAGATAAGGCTGAAAGCGAATCAAAATCAGTAGAAAAAGAAGTTCCTCAAAGTAAAAATTCTTTAACTGATGATAACAAAACAGATAAATCTGAGGATTCTAAATCTTCTTCAAACAATAATGAAGAAAAACCTCAAAAAGATAATTCACAAAATTCTAGAAGAAATAATAACAATAATAATAATCGCAATAACACTAGAAGAACAAATAATAATAACAACAATAGAAATAATAGAAACAAAAATAATAAAAAATATCATGAGGAAAGAATTGAAGAAGTTAATCTCGATGAAAATCCTGATGCAGATAGATTAGTTGTAAATGATTTATATTATATGAGTTTTGATGTTTTAAGAGAAAAAGGTATCGAACTTGGATTAAATAAAGATAATATTTATGATTATAAGAGACAAGAAATTGTTACTGAAGTTTTAAGATCTCATTGTGCAAAAGGTGGTGCTTTAATTGTAGAAGGTACATTAGAAGTTTTACCTGATGGCTATGGATTTTTAAGAAGTAGTAGAAATAGTTATATTTCTGGACCTGAAGATATTTATGTTTCTGCCAATATTATTAGACACAATTCTCTAAAAACAGGTGATTTAGTTTTAGGTCAAGTTAAAACTCCAAGAGATTCAGAGAGATTCTATGGTTTACACAAAGTTTTACAAATTAACAATGATGATGTTATAAAAGCAAAAACAAGACCATCATTTGATAGCTTAACTCCTAGATTCCCTGATGAGAGAATGAGACTTGAAAATAGTAGTGAAGATGTATCTACAAGATTAATTGATATGTTCTGTCCTATTGGTAAAGGTCAACGTTCTTTAATCGTTGCACCTCCTAGAACAGGTAAAACTGTTTTAATGCAAAAAATTGCAAATGCCATAAGTGAAAATTATCCTGAAATTGTTTTAATGGTTCTTTTAGTTGATGAACGTCCAGAAGAAGTTACAGATATGAAAGATAATGTTAGAGGCGAAGTAATAGCATCAACTTTCGATGAACAAGCTACTAGACACGTTCAAGTTGCTGAAATGGCTATTGAAAAAGCTAAGCGTATGGTTGAAGCTGGAAAAGATGTAGTTATTTTATTGGATTCAATAACTCGTTTAGCTAGAGCATATAACCAAACAGTTCCAGCTAGTGGTAAGATTTTAAGTGGTGGTGTTGATTCTAATGCACTACATAAACCAAAAAGATTCTTTGGTGCTGCTAGAAATATGGAAGGTGGCGGAAGCTTAACAATTGTTGCAACAGCTTTAATTGAAACAGGTTCTCGTATGGACGAAGTTATTTTTGAAGAATTCAAAGGTACTGGTAATAATGAAATTGTTTTAGATCGTCGTTTATCAGATAGAAGAATATTCCCAGCAATAAACTTAAAGAAATCTGGTACACGAAGAGATGATTTATTGATACCTAATGATGAAGCAGCACGTATTTGGATTATAAGAAATGCAATAAATGATATGGATGAGGTCGATCAGACCCCTTTCCTTATTGACAAAATGTTAAAAGCAAAGAATAATGAAGCGTTCTTTAAATCAATTAATACTGCTATTGCAAAATAGAAAAAGAAATTTGTTTGCTGTCAAGATTAATTCGTATCAGCAAATTGATATATAAGTGGAGGCATCTTATGAAAGATAATATTCATCCAAAATATGAATTAAAAGAAATTCATTGTTCTTGTGGTAATGTTTTTAAGACTAAAACTACCTCAAATAATTTAGAAGTAGAAATTTGTTCTGCTTGTCACCCTTTCTACACTGGTAACCAAAAACTAGTTGATACAACTGGTCGTGTAGAACGCTTTAAAAAGAGATATGGTATTTCAAAATAAATATCATCATGCCACTGAGTTTTCTCAGTGGTTTTTTTTAAAATTTTCAAATATTTTTTTTTGTTGCAATATAGCAATAGATAGCTTAAACTAAGATAAAGGGCCATTTATGAATAATATTATTGCTAAACATAAAAAATTTTTTGAAAAAATAGATCCTCAAGTAATAGCAAAAGCTCCAATTGTTTGTACTCTATTTGGTGCCTTTGCGGATGCCTGTCAGGGTTATTCAATTTTGTGTTGTGGCATTAATTCTGTTACAATAGCCATTTCTAAACGTAAAGATAATTTAATAAAAGTATATAAAGCAGACGGAAGTGATAGAAAACGTTTTGCAATAAATGCCCTAAGATTTAGAAAAGAAGATCGTTGGGCTAATTATGTTAAAGCCGTTGTTGCAGTTTTGATAAAAGAAGGACATTCTTTTGTTGGCATGAATGTAACATTAGATGGTGATGGGTTAAATAGTGATAATACATCTTTAAGCACTAGTTTAGCATTAGCCACTTGTTTAGCTTTAAATGAATTATTCAAATTAGAATTAAATCAACAAGATATAGTTAGGGTTGTTCATCAAGCAAATACTTCATTTAATAATGAAACTTGTAGAATTGGTGATTTAATGACTTTATTAAATGGTCAGGAAAATAAAGTAGTATTTTTTGATCATCAGCATAGTACTTATCAATTTGTAAATTTTCCATTTGTAAGAGGTCTTTCAAAATATTGGACTGTAATTATTGATAGTAAAATTCCTCCTCAAGCTATGAGAGATGAGAATGTTTATGCCCATAAATTAACTCAAATTGCTTTAGATAAACTTCATTTACATTATAAAGATATTCCAAGAAGAGATATTCCAGAAAAAGATGTCGCATCTAGAATTATTCCTATTGAAGAAAAATACAGAAATATTTGTGTTTTTACCTTACGCGAATCTAGATTTGCTCTAGAGGCTAAGAATATGCTTGAACAAAATCAAGCTGTACTATATGGTAGGGGTATGAATAGAGCAGAGGTTGACTTGAGAGACAAACTTGAGATAACCTGTCCTGAAATTGATTGGCTAGTAAAAAGAGCAATCGAAATTGATGGCTGTAAAGGAGCTCACGTAGTTTTTGATGGCAATAGTGGCTCAATAATGCTATTGGTTGATGAAAATGCTCTTAACGACTATCAAGAAAAGATGGAGGAATACGGACATATTTTTGGCTTTGAACCTACTTGGAAAGATTTTAACCCAACAAAAAGCGCAGAAGTATTGTTTATAAAATAATTGATGAGAATATTATTAACTAATGACGACGGTTACAATAGTGAAGGTATAATTATTTTAGAGCAAGTATTAAAATCTTATGGTCATAAGGTTAGTGTTTGTGCGCCTTCTAATCAACGTAGTGCTTCATCACATTCAGTTAGTTTAAGAGATTCAATAAATATTTCTTCATATGGAAAAGACCATTATCATTGTTCAGGGACTCCAGCTGATTGTTTATTATTTAGCTTTAGAGGTGGTTTATTCGATGTTAATGAATTTGATTTAGTAATAAGTGGTATTAACCATGGTTTAAATGTATCTAGTGATATTCTTTATTCTGGAACAGTTAGTGCGGCTAGAGAAGCTGTAATGATTGGAGTAAAGGCTATTGCAATATCTTTAGAACCTCCAAAAAATAATGAATCATATAATTTTGAAAATGCTGCAATATTTTTAGCTGAGCATTTAGATGTTTTTTATCCATTATGTACTACAAATTCAATTATTAACATAAATGTTCCTCATAATATGCAAGGGAATTGGAAAACTGGTAGTTTAGGACTTTTAGATTATAGAGATGCAGCAGAAGTTACAAATGGGGATTTAAACGATATAAAGAACTTTCCTTCAAATGCTATTACTTTAGGTCTTAATTCTATGGCCGATTCTCCAATATTAGTTAATCAAGATTATAAATCAGTAACTGATTTTGAGTTAATAAGTAAAAACATAATTTCTGTATCAATATTAGAGGTTTTACCAGCGGTTTCTTCTTTACAAAAGAATTTATTAGCTCTTGAAAGGGAGGCCTAAATGCAAAGTTGGGAATCCCATTGTAAGAAGTGTGGCCTTTGCTGTCATGAAAAAGTAGTAATAGATGATACTTTAGTTGTTGATTTAGATTCATATTGTGAAAATTTCGATATAAAAACTAAAACCTGTAAAATATATGCAAAACGCTTTATTGATAGTGTTAGATGTAAAAAAGTAACACTTGCAAAAGCTATGTTTGCTCCCTATTTACCTCCAACTTGTGGATATGTTGAATGGGCAAGATTAAAAGGTATTAGATTCTCTTCAATAAGAATGTTAAGATTAATTCATAGTAAACAACCAACTAGTGATGATGATGCAAATGATTCTCTTTATCAATATTTTAATTGATAGAGTTACATAAGTTCGAATTTGGACTTAATGTAATATTTTTGTATATTATAACTAGAGGTGAAATTATGGATAACAGATTTGTTTATCTAGATAACAATGCCACCACACAGGTTGCTCCTGAGGTTTGGCAGGTTATGAGTGACTCTCAACAATTATTCGGCAATGCTTCAAGTATGCATGGCTTTGGTAGAGCTGCTGCTATGGCAATCTCAAAAGCTAGAGGTCAAGTTGCTGATTTGATTGGGTCACAAAAAGAAGAAATATATTTTACAAGTGGTGCTACTGAATCAAATAATATTGTATTTAATATAGCTGCTAACTTGGTAGATAAAAGTGAAAATAGAAAAAGAATTGTAACTACTACAATTGAACATCCTGCAATTATAGAAACAGTAAAATATCTAAAAACTAAAGGATATGTAATTGATTTAGTAAAAGTTGATAAGACTGGTTTACTTGATTTAGATGATTTAAAAAGTAAGTTAGATAAAGATGTTGTACTTGTTAGCGTTATGAGCGCAAACAATGAGACTGGAACAATTCAGCCCATCGAAGAAGTATCAAAATTAACTCATGAAGTTGGTGCTCTATTGCATTGTGATGCCACACAATCAATTGGTAAAATTGATATCTCAATGAAAGATCTAAAAATTGATTATTTAAGTTTATCAGGACATAAATTCTATGGACCAAAAGGTGTTGGTGTTCTTGCAGTTAGAAAAAAAGCTCCTATATTTAATTTGATGCATGGTGGTCACCAAGAACAAGGCTTTAGACCTGGTACTTATAATAACTTTAGTATCATTGGTTTAGGTAAAGCCTGTGCTATAGCAAAAAGAGATATTGCTGTAGAACGTGAAAAATTATGGAAAATGAGAGAAGCTTTAAGAAAAGGCATTTTAGAAAGAATAGATGATGTTGTAATCAATGGAAATCAAGAACATTGTTTACCCGGAACATTAAATGTTTCTTTTCCAAGGGCAGAAGGTGAGTCCATCTTATTGTATTTAGATATGGAAGGAATAGCTGTTTCAACAGGTTCTGCTTGTGCTACAGGTAGTTTAGAGCCTTCATATGTATTATTAGCAGGTGGATTAGATATAGAAATAGCTCATGGATCGATTAGATTTAGCTTTGGCAGATATAATTCTATGGATGATGTAAATTATGTATTAGAAAAATTGCCACCGATTATTAAAAGAATTAGGGAGATGAGTACAAGATGAGTAGTTTTTTAGAACAATGGGTATATACAGATGTAGTTAAAGATCATTTTATGAATCCAAAAAATATTTGGAGAAAAGAAGAAAACTTTGAAGCTGATGGTGTCGGTGAAGTTGGTTCAATGGCATGTGGAGATCAGATGAGAGTTGGAATCAAAGTTGAGAATGATAAAATTAAAGATATTAGATGGTTAACTTATGGCTGTGCTTCAGCAATAGCTAGTACTTCTGCAATGAGTGAATTAGTTAAAGGAATGACTTTAGAAGATGCATATCATGTAACTCCTAAAATGATTACAGATGCATTAGGTGGTCTTCCTGAACATAAATTCCACTGTTCAGTATTAGGTGATAAAGCTTTAAGAGCTGCAATTGATGACTATTTAGAAAAGAATAACTTACCTAATAATTATAAACATAAAGTAGCTGTTGTTGTTTGTGAATGTAATAATGTAACAGATCAAACAATTGAAGAATTAGTAAAAAATGATAAAGTTAATACTTTAGAAGAACTTCAAGAAATAACAAAATATGGTACTACTTGTGGTAAATGTAAAGATAAGGTAAAAGACTTATTTGATGAATATAAACATATTTATGGTAAATAATTAATAAAAATATAAAAAAGGTATGTTCAATAGAGCATACCTTTTTTAGTTTTAAGTGACATTAAATTCACTGCCACCTATAAATTCTCTTAAAAGAGAATCTTTTGGGACTAATGCCTCAGAAATTGGATGGACTCTTGATAAAAATACAAGTAATCTTCTTGCTATAGCAAAAGCCATTTCATTTGACGGTTCAACCGTTTTTAAAAGAGGTTCAACAAAAGGTTTTATTGCTCCTAATTCATATTCAAGAGCTGAATTTAGCATAATATCTGCATTATTTTGATAAGGGAAAATATGTTTATTTTCACCAGCTTGTACACTGGCCCACATAGAAAGTGTTGTTGTTGCACTTATACCTCTTGTCATATTGTCTCTAGTTATTCTTCTTAGAATTCTATTATCGGTTGTGCTAATTCTATTATGATCATCAAGATTAAGTTGGGTTAATGCTGATATATAAATTTTAAAAGTATCTTTTGGATTAAGATCTGGTATTAGTTTTGGATTTAATCCATGAATTCCTTCAATTAAAAAAATTGTATTTTCTTTTAAGCTTACAGTTTTATCTAAATACTCTCTTTTGTTTTTCTTAAAATTAAAAGAAGGTAGATTTATTTCTTTATGATTAAATAAATCAAGAATATTTTGTTTAAATAAATCTGTATCAAGAGCTTTAAGACATTCAAAATCTAATTTTCCATTTTCATCTATTGGAATGTCTTTTTTCAATCTATAATAATTATCTAAAGAAATTAATATAGGACTTTTTCCTAATAACCTTAACTGAATTCCTAATTTATTGGTAAATGTGGTTTTACCGGAGGATGATGGACCCGCAATAAAAACAACTTTTGTAGATTTCTTATTGCATATAGAATCTGCAATGCTAGAAATCTTTTTTTGTTGGAGAGTTTCAGCTAATCTAATATATTCTCCAATTTCATTTTTTATACAGTTCATATTTAATTTACCAAGTGATTGGAAGTGTAATACTTCATTCCACTTTCGATATTCTTTAAATACTTTATATAATAAAGGGTTGTCTTTAAAATCTTGTAGAACTGTGAAATCACTTGATCTAGGGTATCTTAGTAACATTCCGTCTTCATCATATTTCCTTAATTGCCACAATCCTAATACACCTGTTTTATTTACTAAAGGTTCATAACTTTTATCCATGTATTCATTTATTTGATAAATAGCGATTGTAGGTTCATGTTGATAATTAATTAAATCAACTGTTTCAAGAGCGCCTCTATTTTTAAAATATTCAAGTCCATGCTCAAATGTTATTTGTCGATAAGTTATAGGATAATTATTATTAACAATTTCCTTCATTTTTTCTGATAAAGCATTTATATCAGATTCATCAATCTTTGAGGAATCTGAATAATGAAAGAAATATCCATCTCCAAGACTATGCCCAATTGTTAATTGACGAGAAGGAAATAAAATCCAAGAAGCATAACAAAGCAAATAGCAAATGCTATGTCTGTAAACTCTTTTCCCAAGATCAGAAAATAAGTAAACAGGTTTAATTGTTGCATTGTATGTAAGTATATAAGATAAAGGTAATAGTTCATAATTGACTTGAGCTGCTACTATAGGGTTGTTTTCATAAGTGTTATCTAAAGCAAAGCCAAGTTGCTTTAAACTGTCTTCAACAGTTATTCCACATTGGGAAATAATTGATTTTTTTTCAAATTTAATTGTAATATTCATATTATATATTCTATAACGTTATATTTTAAGTGCAAGTGAAAAATTGTGTACTATTGATGTAAAAAATTTTATATTTTTAGATTGTTGCGCATATTATAAAAAAAGGTATAATAAAAATACTGATGAAAAAAAATGTTGAGAAAGGATATCCATACAGAAATAGAGACATATTAGTTATTGATTTAACTAAAGATGAATATAGTTTTGTTAGTATTTCTGAAGAGATTGGAAAGCAATATCATGGAGGAAGAGCTTTAGCTTATAAGCTCTGGGATGATTATGCAAACTGGGAAACGATAAATGAAAACTGTTTATATGTAGGTGCCCCAATTATAATAACACTCGGTGTTTCTAATGATTTGGGTTTCAATTTTTCCTCAAGTTCAACATTAATGTCTTATTCTTTAGAAAGTAAATCTGTTGTAACTTATAATTTTTCTTCAAAAAAATTATCTTTAGCTATTAGCTCTTTAGGTTTTTGTGCAATTGTTATAAAGGGTAGAGCTAGACGATTAACAAAAATAGAAATATTTAGAAATAAAATCAATATTGATTTGTGTGAAACTTTTCATAATCTTTCCACTAGAGAAATTGAGAGAGAACATGAAAGTGCCACAAGCTTAATTTCTATTGGGGCTTCTGGAGAAAATAGGTCAATATATTCATCAATTAATATTGATTCACAAAATGTTGGAAGAGCTGGTATTGGAGCAATATTTGGTGAAAAAAATTTAAAATGTGTAGCAATATATAATAATGAACAAGTTATAAGAACCCCTTATTATGATAGATATGTAGATGAAGTATTTAAGTATTTTGATAATAAACCTAAGGTGAATTATTTAAATTCTGCAAATGAATTAGGTTGGGGAGCAATCGAAAGTTTTCAATACAGGTATGATCCTCGTCTTTGGGGATTAGGCAGCGAGTTAACTAAAGATTGTACATTAGATTGGTTAAATGCTTTAGCTTTAGGCGCTAATATTGGAATATACGATTATAAAAAAGTTGAGATTTTACAAGAGAAATGTTTAGATTTAGCACTTGATCCATTCTCCGTAAGTATTTTTTTAAATTGGGCTTTATTTGCAGAAGACCAAGGTATTATAGATTTAAAGATTGATAAAAATATTAAATTTTTGAATAGACTAATTTTACTTTTAGAAGCTTTAAGTAGCGCAAAAGGATCTTTCTCTTCAATAAATGAAAGTGTAAGTAATTTAGCAGAAAAATATGGATTTGATAAAAATAATTTTACTTCTTTTGGAAAAGAATTATTACCTTTAGATCTAAGAGGCTTAAATGCTTTTTCTATTGCTGTAGCTATAGATGATGATACTTTTGTTCCTTGGGAAATGTTTAGAGAATTAAATAAAAAAGATAGCGCAAAAGCATTATTTTATTCACAAATATATAGAGAAATCTGTGAATCTTTAGGAATTAGTTGGAAGAATGTTCTTTACTTAGCTAATATTGATGGTAGCTATAAAAAAGAAAATAATAAATTTATAAAAATATTATTAAAGTTATTCGCTTTATCGGAAGGTTATAATATTAGTGAAGAACAATTGATTCAATTTGGTAAAGAAAGCTTTTTCCATAGAAGAGCAATTGAATGTCAAAGTAGAGATAATTGTAAATACTCAATTAGTAATATTCCAATATATTTTTTAACTAATCGTATTTGTAATTTTAAAAAAGAAAGCATTGTATCAATAGCAGGGGAATTAGATAAGTATCTTACAATTTTAGAATATGAGAAAGAAAAATTAAATATTCAAATTTAGTATTACTTTATTATCATAGAGAGTTCTAATTTCTATTTTATTTTTGTATAAGATAGCATAGCTTGAATCAAATTCACCTCTAGGTCTGCTAAGACTTCCTGGATTTAAATTAATAACAGCATTTTTATCTTTAAATAATTTAACTACATGAGTATGTCCAGAAATAAATATATCTCCGTCTTCTAATTTATATGGGCTTTGGTAAGGATATTTTATTAAATCTCCATGAGTAATTAAAACTTGACGATTAAAGAAATTTTCTAATCTAATTCTAGGTGGAATATTGATATTTGCGATAGAAAAATCATATGCATTATCACAATTCCCTTTCACAATAAATAAATCATTGTTTAATGTAGAAAATAAATAAGCAAAGCTTTGACTATATGGAGTTAAATCCCCGCAAATAATAATAGGATTATTTTCACTTAATTCTATAAATTTTGAGAAGGCATTATAATCGCCATGAACATCTGAACAGATAAATATTTTTTCCATAATTAATATTTTTAATTGTATCCTATTGAAAGTTTTGTTGTTGAATTTAGTAATAGTATTTACATAAATTCTTTTCTTATAAAAGAAATATATGCTAGATGAATTTGCTGTGTCAAGAAACATATCTATTTATAGTTTTTGATATATAAAGGTGAAAATATTAATTTGCATTAATATATTATGTCTAATATAATATCATTAAATAGGTTTATGCATTTCTTGAGGAGTTTTATATGAAAAGGAAGAAATTAATTTGTAAGGATTTTCACGTCCTTTATTATCATGTTTGGGAACCAAAAGAAGAATGCGTGGCAGTTCTCCATATTCAGCATGGAATGGCAGAACATAGTTCAAGATATAATGATTTTGCAACCTTTTTGTGTGATAATGGTTTTAAAGTATATGCACAAGATCATAGAGGCCATGGGTATACTGGCGAAAAAGAAGTTTTAGGCTTTTTTGCTGAAGTAGATGGTTGGGAAAAAGTTGTAAGTGATGCAGAAGAATTGTCTTTAAAAATTAAGGCAGATAATGCTAATAAACCACTTTTTCTATTTGGTCATTCTATGGGTTCTTTTATAGCAAGAGTTTTGACTGCAAGAAATCCTGATTTGTATTGCGGAACTATTGTGATGGGAACTGGTGCTAATCCTGGATTAAAAGGAAAAATTGGAAAATTGATTGCAAAAAACAGCATAAAAAAAATGGGTGCTCATACTTTAAATAAAAAGTTAAATAACATGACATTCGCTTCATATAATAAAAAATTTGATCCATCTGGATCAGAATTTCAATGGTTAAGTAGAGACAAAGAAGCTGTTGATAAGTATGAAAAAGATCCTTGGTGTGGTTTTGTTTGCTCGAATTCTTTCTATTTTGATTTATTAACTGGTGTTTTTGAGGCTAATGATATTAATTTAGCGAAAAGTATTGAAAAAAATTATCCAATACTGTTAATTAGTGGGAGTAAAGATCCTGTAGGTAATTACGGTAAAGGCGTATTAAAAGTCAAGAAACTTTATGAAAAAGCAGGATTAGAGAATGTTGATTTGTATTTAGTAGAAAATGCAAGACATGAGGTTTTAAATGAAATAGATAAAGAGAAAACTTATGAATATCTTTATTTATGGTTAAAGGATAAATTATAATAACATGGTAGTAAAAAAATCTTCCTCCAATGAATTTAAAAGACGGGTTTATAGTGGAGTTCAAATTGGACGAGTTTCTATAAACCATTTTCTAGCTGATAGATCTTTTGTTTCGGCTTCTGGGCTTGTATATACGACTCTGACAGCGTTGATTCCTGCTTTGACTGTATTCTTTACTTTCTTTGGTGCTTTAGGCGTTTTAACGCCGTTTAAAAGCTTTATAATTTCATCGATAAATGATTTTACAAATTATAATGTTGGAAGTGATGTAATAAATTTACTTACTGGTTATGCTCAAAATGCAACTAGTTTAGGTATTGTTGGGCTTGTTTCCTTTTTAATTACAATGATTTTATTGATTAATAGAGTATGGATAATTATTAATGGGATCTATAGAACTGCTGTAAACAGAAATATTATAAAAAGATTTGCGAACTTTATTTCTTTTTCAATTGTTGCTATTTTATTAATAGCTGCTTTTATTAATGTTCAATCGCGTTTAAGTGAGAGATATGTTGAATTAATGGGCTTAAAAACAGTTAGTGATACAGCAAAAGTTGTTAACCAATTATTACCATTTTTTATTTTGTGGATAGCAATTTTCTTATTAATATTTTTTGTACCAAATACAAAAGTTGAATTTTCAGCAGCAGCAGTTGGTTCTACCGTAGGTAGTATCATTGTTTTACTTGCTAACTATATATTCTTTAATTTATCAACCTTTGTAGTTAATTTATCAATTATTTATGGTTCTTTTGCGGCCTTTTTCTTATTCTTGGTTTGGTTTTATATGCTGTGGGTTATTCTTTTATTCTCGGTTAACCTTTCTTATGTTTATCAATTTAGACCTGATTTAGTACCAGTGGAAGGCCTTGCTCAATCTCCTGCAAGATTTATTTCTGAAGGAGTAAATATAATTATGTTGATTGGTGATAATTTTAGACAAGGAAAAGGTACTACCACTACTAGAGAAATGAATGAACGTTTAGCAATTCCAGATAAAAGGTTATATGGTTATTTAGATTATTTTGTATCCTTGAATTATCTAACTCCTACAAATAATGGTAAAACAGCTTTTATACCAGCAAGACCCTTGTCAGAAATTTATATTAAAGATATTGTTGATGGTCTATATGGCTTAAATAAGATTAGTTATGAAGATAAAGATACAGCTGGGGAAGCTATAGCTATACAAATTCATGGACATGGAATTTCTTCTTTAGGTAAGTTAAATTTAGAAAATCTTTTAGAAAGAATTTAAGTTTGGAGTAGTATTATATGTATTTAGATATAGACGAATTAAAAAAAATAGATAACTTAACTTGGCATTCAATTCCAAGTGATAAATTTGGTATTATAAAAGATGAATGTTATAAAGCTGGTGATTATGAATTAATTATGTTAAGAAATCCAGTAACTATAAGTAATGAATCTTTAGTAGCGATTGAATATTCAATGATAGTAAAACTAAATGGGGATAATGTTTTAACAGTTAATCTTGAAAAAGATGATTTGAGAGCTTTATCAAGTTCTTTTGGTTGTAAATTAAAGGATATGCAAGAAGAATATGATACCAAATCAAATTATGGACCAATACATACTGTTTTATATTCTTATGAGGATAAAGAAGATCTTGGTGTATATAATGGTGAAACTGATTTAATGAGTATTAAAATGTTTTTTATAGAATTGCTTATGGATACTTTAGATTGTGATGAGGAATTAGAACCTCTATTTGTCAATTAAAGTTGTTATGTAATGCAATTTTCTTTACAGATATTAGACCTCTTGCTAGTTTATTAGTAAGGGGTTTTTTATTTTGAATGTGTTGCTATTATCTAGAGATGGTCATTTGCGAACAATAATTAATAAAAGTATTCAAAATAAATGTGTGATGATAGCTTCAAATGAAAAATTGAAGTTATACATAAATAAACATCAAGAAATTGATTATTTTATAATCGATGAATTAATTTTTCCATCTATAAATCTTAATTTATTATTTTTTGAATTTTTAAATTCTAAATTTATTTTTTTATTGAAATATAATAAGGCAAATTTTGTTGAAAATGGGCGCTTTTTATTTACTAATAAACCTTTAACTGAAAATAAGATTAATTATATTCTTTCTAAGAAGAATAATAATGATTCAATAATAAAAACAGAATTCAATACGTTAATAGGTTCAAGTAAGATTATGGAAAATGTTCGTAAAGAAATAGTTTTATTAGCTAAGCAAAATTGTCCAATTATGTTAATTGGAGAAAGTGGTACAGGCAAAGAATTAGCAGCTAATATGATACATAACAATAGTGTTTATAATAAAAAGAATTTTGTAAGTATCAATTGTGCATTATTAAATTCTGCTATATCAGATTCAATCCTTTTTGGACATAGAAAAGGCTCTTTTACTGGAGCAGATGAAGATACCGATGGATTATTGGATAAGGCTAATAATAATTCTCTTTTTTTTGATGAGATAGAAAATATATCTATAACTTGTCAAACAAAGCTATTAAGAGTATTTGAATTGGGAGAATATAGAAAGATTGGTGATAATGAAATATTAAAGAGTAATTTCAGATTAATTTGTGCCTCTAATAGAGATATAGAGGAATTGGTAAAAATAAAAAAATTTAGAGAAGATTTCTATTATCGAATAAGTGCTTTTCAAATTAGATTACCATCTTTAAATGAACATAAAGAGGATATTGATGAGTTAGTCTTTTATTATTTAAGTAAAAAAGATGACAAAAGAGTCTTAGAAAAAGACTTTATTAAAAAATTAAAAGAAAGAGATTGGAAGGGCAATGTCAGAGAATTAAATAGTGTTATTGAAAAAAGTAGGATTTTTAGTCCTTCCAATATAATTAGATTAAAGGATTAAAATTATTTATCAAAGTATTTATTTAAAGCTATTTTTGCAGAGTTAAATGCTAAGTCAATTTTTTTAATATCTTCTTTAATATTTAAATCTTTTAACTCATAACCTGTAATTTCATTCTCATCTTCAGGAAATAGTTTTTTAATAATTATTTCTGAATTTGATGTTTCAAAAGTAGCAATAAAGAAAATATCACAGGTTATATAATCAATATCTTTATAAGAGTAATTGTTTGTTGCACTAGTTAAATATTTGATGCTTTTTGGTGTTAATCCAATTTCTTCTTTACATTCTCTCATCGCCGCTTCTTCAGCACTTTCGCCTGGATCAACAAAACCACCAGGTACAGCAAGTTTTCCTTTTTGAGGATCTTTACCTCTTTTGATTAATAAAATTTTTTGTTTATTTTCTTTATCTTTTAAAATTATAATTAGTCCTACTGCAGCAGCAACATTATTATATAATGATAAGTTACATTCACTACAACTCCATTTCCTGTTATTAATATATTCTAATGTTTCTTTACCACAATTAGGGCAGTATTTTAAATCTTTCATGAGTTTCTCCTAAGTATCAATTCTTTCTAATGGCATGCTCATGCATCTTGGACCACCCCGTCCTCTAGATAGTTCTGAGCTAGGAATTTCTAAAGTTTGAATTCCATAATCTTGTAGTATTTTATTTGTTATAGTGTTCCTGTCATACACAATTACCTTTCCTGGAGCAATACATAGAGTATTTGAGCCATCGTTCCATTGTTCTCTTGCAGAGGCAATATAATCATTTCCTCCACAGCTTATAAGCTGAATATCATCTCTTTCTAGCTGTTGAGATAATAGAGGTTTTAATCCGTTAAAATATTCTTCAACTTTAAGGTATCCATTTTCTTTTGGTGTGATTATAAAGATTCTCAAGTTATCAAGAATATTTGGATGAATGACAAATTTATTAATATCTACTTGAGTGAAAACTGTATCTAAGTGCATATATGCTCTTATGTTTGGAATATCTAATGCGATAATTTTATTAACTTTGCTTTGTGGATGCTTAAATAAATTAATAGCTAATCTTTCTATAGCTTCTGAGGAAGTTCTTTGAGAGAGCCCAATTAATAATAAATTTTCATTAATATTTAAAATATCACCACCTTCAATATTATGAGGAATATCATTGGTATAAAATATTGGGGTTTTATTATATTCTGGATGATATTTGAATATATATTTTCCAAATATAGTTTCACGTCTTCTAGTCCTTGAATACATGTGGTTTATTGTAACACCATTGCCAATAGTAGCAAAAGAATCCCTAGTAAAATATAGATTTGGAATTGGATCTAATGCAAAACTAGTTCTTGAATCATTCAATAATGAAGAGAGGGGGTTTCTCTCTTTTTTTTCAAGTTGATTTGCTTTTATTCCACCCATTATTGAAAGAATTAAATCATGTGTGTTTTCAAAATCTAATAAATATGAAGTTAATTCCTTTTTATAAGTGTGAGCAATAGAATTATAACTTTCTTTAATTAATTCCTTAATAAATTCTTTCTTTATATCAAAATCAATATCTAAGGTTTCTGTGATTAATCTTGAAAGACGAATTACTTGTACACCATTTTTTACTAAAATATTTGAGAAAGTGTCATGTTCTTGTTTAGCAACTTTTAGATAAGGAATATCGTCGAATAATAAAGTTTCAAGAGCTTCAGGTGTTAGTTGTTCAAGTTCTACTCCAGGTCTATGTAATAAAACTTTTTTTAATGTTCCAGTTTCTGATTTAACATTTATCATGTTTGCTCCTACTTTTTAAATTTACTCCATATATAATAGTTTTACAATAAAATACTCCTGATTTTTATTTCAGGAGTAAATTTAAGATTAATATTTGTTAGGTCTCAATATTAAAGTAATATGCTTAATTTCTTTTCGACTATATTCTATGATAAGTTTTAGGATTTGTCATCAAAAAAAATAGACTAAGAATTTTCTTAGCCTATTTTGTATCAATTTGTATAATTTATTGCTTATGCAGTTTCTCTAACCTTATCTTTTGGTAAGATAATATTTAATAAAATTGCAAAAATTGCAGCAGGAACGATTCCTGAACCACCAAATATTAATTGAATAACTTGTGGTAGGTGAGTTAGTGTTCCTTCTGTGCTACCAAGCCCATAACCAAGACCTAGAGAAACAATTAAAATAGTTACGTTTCTATTTGTAATTGGTTCTTTAGTGATTAATTGGATACCACTTACAGCAATAGATGCGAACATCATTACTGCAGCACCACCTAATACACTGTTAGGCATGATTGAAACGATAGCAGCTAGTTTAGGGAAGAATCCACAAC
The DNA here is from genome assembly GCA_963678415.1 of Sphaerochaetaceae bacterium. Taxonomy (GTDB): domain Bacteria; phylum Spirochaetota; class Spirochaetia; order Sphaerochaetales; family Sphaerochaetaceae; genus Pleomorphochaeta. Next base: position 2,113,765 of record OY782833.1, read on the forward strand.
ATAGTAAGAATACTCCACCAACAAAAATAACAAATCTATTTACAATTCCTGTCATTCCTACAAGACCAACGTTTTGAGAGAATGAAGTATTTGGTAATACACCAAAAATAGATGCTAATGAAGATCCAAGACCATCACACATTACACTACCAGATAATTCTTTATCTGTAGCTTCTCTTTTTAGACCACCTTGAGTAATACCTGATACGTCACCGATAGTTTCAACAGCTGTAACAATAAACATAATTAACATTGGAATAATTGCTCTTATGTCGAAAACTAATTTTACAGGCATGAGCTTTGGAATAGAGAACCAACCTGCATCATTAACTTTATGCCATTGTAAAACCCAAGATTTTGTAACTTCTTGACCATCAAGCATGAAAGTATTTGCTACTGTTGCTGTCATAATTGCTGCAACAATATAACCAACTACAATACCAATTAAAATTGAAGTTGCACTAACAAAACCTCCAAAACGGTGCTTAAAATATACAATTACAATTAATACTAAAGTTGCTATGAATAAGTTACCTAAAGAACCAAAATCCTTTGCACCAACACCACCAGCATAGTATTTAATACCTACGCTAATTAAAGATAATCCAATAGATAGAACTACTGTACCTGTAACAATTGGGGGGAAAAATCTTCTTAAAGGTTTTAAGAAAAATCCTAAAATGCCTTCGAAAAGGCCTCCAATTAATGATGCTCCAAGGATTGCTCCAAAAGCAACAACACCTCCACCCATAGTTGCAACTATGCTTTTTGCAACTCCGATGAAACCTGAACTTGTGCCCATAACGATTGGTAATTTACCGCCAACAGGACCAACACCTAATACTTGAATCAAAGTTACGATTCCAGCAATTATCATTGCATTTTGAATAATTGTGATTTGTAATGGTGTTCCAGCTGTAATACCACACATACCAGCAATAATAATAATTGGAGTTAAGTTTCCTGCAAACATAGCTAGTATGTGTTGAAGCCCTAAAGGTATAGCTTCTTTTACAGGAACGGGTCCGTCTAGTTTATAGACATTCTCATTGATTTCTTTTGCCATATAAAAATCTCCTTAATAATACCGAGATAGTATAAAAGCAATTTTTTTTATATGTAAAGGGAAAAGATAAAAAAATATTGAAAAAAATTGAACGAAAATAATTTTTAATATATAAAATTGTATTTACATCAAATTTTAATCAATATTTTGAGTTTTTAGTAAATTAGTTTAATGGTGTATTATTTAGGAAAATAAACTTATGAATAGTCTTTTATAAGATTTTTAAGCACGGATTCATTTTTAATTTTGCCTTCAGATTTGTATAAAATTTCTCCATTTTTAAATAAATATATTCCAGGAATTGAATATATTTTAAATTGATCAACTATATCTCTTTCGTAATCGACATTAACACTAGTAAATAAAGTGTTAGATTTGTTATCTCTTTCTAAAGCTTCAAGTATTTCTTTCTGAATCGTGCAAGGACCACACCAAGGGGCCCAAAAATCGACTAGAATCAAATTTTCATTTTTATTTATAAATGTATTAAAGGTTTCGTTTGTTAATTCTTTCATATTTTTATATTAATAAAATCTAAAAATTTTTTCAGTGATAAAGTCTCATAAAAAAACCATTGCAGTTTAAGAAATATAATTTCATAGCAATGGTTTTTAAATTAATATAAAGGGTGTATTTATATATTAATTATTTGTTACTGTTAAGGTGATTTCAGAAGTATAAGTACCAGCAGGTGTAGTTGCTAAATTGGGGGAATTTGTTCCGTTCCAAGCAACTGCAAAAGATGTTCCGGTATATTGTCCAAGTCCAACAGGGTTAGCTGCTGCAATTGTTATATCCCAACCATTAACTGTATCGTAACCTGTGATAGTTGGTACAACACCTGTATCAAATTGACCATTAGCAAATGAAGTAGCTGAAGCTGTTATATTAACAGACTTTGTAGAAGAAGCTCTACCAGTTCCAAAGAAATAGAAGTTTTTTGTTGTTACAGAACCAAAAACATCCCAAGCCTCAGTTTCAGATTTTCTAATTGTATCAGTTACTAATGTGGCAGTTGCATCATTGTCACCATATTTCAATAATAACCCTTGAGCTAGTTCACTAGCCTTAGCTTCAACATAAAATGAAGAATCTTCACTTACAGAAGAACCTGTTGGTAAGGTTACAACACCACTAGTAATAGTTGCTGCAAAAAGACTCGCTGAAATTGAGAGTAAAAAAATAGATAATAGAATTACTTTTTTCATATTTTTCTCCTTATTACTATTATTGTAAAATATTCATATAAGCACATATAATATTTTCAAATAAGCACAACTTAAAAATAGTTTACAAAATCACATATGTCAATAGTAATAATGTCCCAAAAGTCTAATTTTTTAAATCTTTAATTACTGCTTTAATTGATTTTTCAATTATTCTAGGGCGGTAGGAGAGGTATTTTGTAGCTTTTTTATGGGAAAAGTTTGGGCTATTATTCAGTGTATAAATTGAATAGGAAGAAAAAAGTGCTGGTTTTTTTAACATTTTATAATATAGTTCTGACAAAGGTGCCAAGAATTTTGCTAACTCTGTAGGTAATTTAACAAGCTTTTTCTTAATGTTTAAATCTTTAAAAATTAATTCAATAAAATCTTTAACTTTTACAAAGGAGTTGGATAGAATGAAATTTTCATTTTCTATATCACTTATCGCTAAGTTAGCAATAAAGGTTGCAACATCTCTTACATCAACCATATCATAGCCACCATCTATATAACTAAAAAGTTTATTATGTAAACAGTCTTTTATTACAGAATTAAGATGGTTATTGCCAAAATCTTTTGGGCCAAGAATTCCAGTTGGGAATATTATATTAATTGGTAAGTTATTTCTTTCTTGTTCCATAATTTTAGTTGTAATTGCTTTAGTTTTTGCATAAGGTCCAACAACTTTATCAGGATCAATGATTGAGGATTCATCAATATTTTTATAACTATCTACAAAGGCATGAACAGAACTAACATAGATTAAAGGAAAGTTTTTTTTCTTACACATGGTAAGAATATTTATAGATCCGTTAACATTAACATTGTACAAAGAATCAGTCATCTTATTTGAAACATTGATAATTCCTGCAGTATGAATAACTTTAGCGTTTTCAACATTAAAGAAATCTTCTAAGGTTTCAATTTTTGTGACATCGCCATAAAAGACTTCTTCAATTATAGGTGTTTTATAATTTGAATTTGGTAATCTAAGACCTCTTACTTTTTTGCCTTTTTTTAATAACTTTCTAACAACCCAACTTCCTAAATGGCCATCAGAACCTGTAACTAAATATGTATATTCCATAAGCCACCTCCACTCTAATTTTTTTCTATTTAATTTATAAATCAAGTTGAAAAATAATTAATTGAGTGGAGATTTAGTGAAGTAAAATGTTGCTTATATGGTAAATAAAATTACTAAACTATTTCAAAACTAATTGACCAAGAGTCTTCTATACCATGATATAGATATTGTTCGTGTATTGGGGCTCCCCAAGTATCATCTCCAGCAATACCACTTTGACCATGTAAGATTCTAATTGAATTAAAATTATGTTGTTTTAAATCTTCAAAATGTTTTGCTTCTTCTAGTTCGTGTGAAGAATAAGGTAAGAAAGAAGCTTCAAAAATAGTAGAAGTAGTAATTCTTAATCCATGATTGTCTTTATCTAAAAGTTCTATATATCTTAAATCAGTTTTATTTCCACATTCTTGAGGATTTACATATTTTACATATTGATCATCAATAGATTCTTCTTTGAATCCTATTAATGAAGATTCTTTTCTATCAATATAAGCTTCTCCTTTGGTATTACCAAAATATCTTATTTTGTTATATTGAGTGTTAAGTGCAAAACTGAGGCCAAAACATGGCATATCATTTGAATCTTTTGTTAATTTTTTCACATTTATTTGCATCTTACCTGTGTTTTCAAAAGAGTAAGTTATTTCAAAGTTTTGGTCATAGCATAATACTTCAAAGATTGCTTTTTTTTCTTCCATATCAACTTTGACTAACTTTTGATAGAGTGAACGTAATTTATTTACTGCCCATTTGAAAGAATTATTATTTGCTAAATCATTACTGTTTGGAGCTCTCCAAAATTCTAGACTTATTGGTTTTTCTAGAATGTTTATTTGATTTAATAAAATTCCGTTCGCTTTTGTGCTTAAATATTTTATTAAAAACTGTCCTTTATCCGTGTTACAGCCTACATTGTCCTTTCCCCAAATTAGTTTTTTAGAATCGGAGATTTGGGTAAAATATGGATTTATTGCTCTTTGATTCAAATTTGTGAAACTGTTATCATTTATTAGATTTTGTTTTTCATCATATACAAATAAATTAATAATAATATCTTTATAAGATAATTCTTTAATCTTTAAATTAATCATATCTCCTGGTAGAAGATTTAATTTAAAAGAATTATTATCAATTGTAGTTATATTATCAGTTTCAATAAAGTCTTCTAGGCTCTTGTCCTTTATATACTTCTCATCTAATATTATTTCAGCTTTAAATGTAAATTTGTCTAAAGAGGTAAAACAGTATTCGTTTATAATAGTAATTGAATCTATATTGTTTTCAAAAACTATAGGAGAGTAAAGTTTTTTTATCTCTTTTAATTTAAAGCTTTCTTCATATTCTGAGGATATTATTCCATTGCAACAAAAATCGGCATCGGTTGGAAATTTTCCTTTTAGCCCTCCATAAACTAATTCTTTACTATTAAAACTAAGACTTTGATCTATAAAATCCCAAATAAATCCACCATGGTAATTATCATATTTTCTTGCTAAATCTGTATATTCTTTTAAGTTTCCACAAGAATTTCCCATAGCATGTGAATATTCACAAAGCATGAAAGGTTTTTGAGGATGTTCAATTAGAAACTTTTCAATATCTTTAGGTTTCGTATACATTTGAGATTCAACATCACTAATAGCTTCATATTCAGAATCGTAAGATACATTTTCATAATGTATTATTCTGTTGCCAAATTTCTTTAATAATCGACTAATTTTTAATAATATTGTTCCATCACTACTTTCATTTCCACAGGAAAACATAATAATGCTTGGATGGTTTTTATCTCGTTGTACCATATTGTTTGCTCTATCGATTGTACAGGCATTCCATTCTTTTCTATTATAAGGAACTGCAATAGTATAATCTTTTACCCCATATGCATTGATTGTTGTACCATGTGATTCGATATTTACTTCGTCTATAACATAAAATCCCATTCTATTACAGAGAGAATAAAATATGTTTTGATTAGGGTAGTGAGAGGTTCTAATTGAATCTATATTATTTTCTTTCATTATTAATAAATCTTTTTTTATGTCCGAAAAATCTATAGCTTTTGCTTTATCTCTATTAAATTCGTGTCTGTTTACACCATGGAAAACTAATCTTTTATTATTCAAATAGATTACATTTTTTATTACTTCAATTTTTCTATAGCCAAATTCAAGAGCACATTCATATATATTATTTTTCTCTTCTAATACTAAAAATAATGTATATAGATATGGTGTTTCATGATTATATAACTTAATTTTTCCCATATTGTAATTAAGGCTTATTTGTTCTTCATTATCTATTTCTTTCTCAATAATTAAGTTACCTTTTTTTATTTTATTAATAGAAAAGTCTTCTAAATTAATTTTGTCAGATTTAATTTCTGAATTACTTAAAAAGATTGATAATTTACAATTAGATTTTTTATTTAATTTTAAATTTATTTTTAAATTCCCATCTTCTAAATTAGATGAGAGTTCTGGATTAACAAATACATCTGAGATGTAAACTTTAGGAAGAAATTCTAGATTTACTGGTCTGAAAATCCCACTTAATCTCCAAAAATCTTGGTCTTCTAACCAACTTCCACTGCAATAATGAGTAACAATGCAACTTATTAAATTTTCTCCAGATTTAAGATATTTATTAATTTCAAATGATGAAGGAGTAAAAGAGTCTTCTTTATATCCTACATATTGTTCATTAATAAATAAGGCGAGGGAAGTTTCAACTCCTTCAAAAGTTAAATGAATAATATTTGATTCTATTTCTTCCTTGTTGAGAGTTATAGTCTTTTGATAAATAGCAACAAGATTATCGATTTCAGGTACTTGAGGTGGTTTAATATTTTCTTTTGCATCCCAAGGATATTGGGTGTTTGTGTATTGTGGTATATCAAAGCCTTGGATTTGTAAATTTGATGGAACTTTAATTTGATCAGGATTAGACAATTTCTCTCCTGATAATAAGTTTGATGGAACTTCTTGAGGGTTTTTAAAGCATTTAATATCCCATAATCCATTTAAGGAATGTATTTTATGAGATGTAAATAAATTGCTATGAGAAGCAATCGTTCCTTCATTAAATTTTGTTAAGTCTTCTAAATAGCTAAAATTGAACATAAGTCTCCCCTTAATACTTTTATTGTTTTACAGACCCAAGCATTCCTTCAACAAATTGTTTCTGGAATCCAAAAAATATTATTATAACAGGAGTTGTAGATAATGCAATTCCAACCATTATTACACCATAGTTAGGAGTGTATGAACTGCTCATTGATGAAACTAGCAATGTAGTAGTTCTTTTATCTGTCGTTTGAAGTACAATTAATGGCCATAAATAATTATTCCAACTAGTCATGAATGTATATATTGCAGCAGCAGCATATGTACTTTTCATTGAAGGTACAAAAATACTAATAAATGTTCGTATTTCTGATGCTCCATCTACTCTTGCCGCTTGTAATATTTCTTTTGGATAATTTACAAAGCTTTGTCTAAAGAAGAATACCATAAAAACACTTGCTGATGATACAAGAATTATTGCTGAATGTGAATTTAATAATCTTAATCTTGATACTATTTGAAAAAGTGGAATCATTAAGGAGGCAAAAGGAACCATCATTGTTAATAAAAAGAAAGCATAAGTATTTTCTTTGGCTTTTGTTCTATACATTTGAAAGCCATATGCAGCCATAGAAGTAATTATTAATGTTAAAATTACTGTTAAAGATGCAATTTTAAGTGAATTTATTAATGCTTGGCCCATATTTGCTTCACTGAATAATATTTTTGCATTATGTAAAAAGTTAGGTCCAAAAGATAGTTTTCCTCTTAATATATCTACAGAAGAGTTTGTTGCTCCAACTATAATCCAAAAGAATGGAAATAAAGAGAAAAATGAGGCTACTATTAGTACTATATACGAAATGATTAATCCAAATGTAAGTTTATTTTTTTTCATTTTTTTCTCCTATTTTACGCTTGCTTTTATTCTTTTGCTTACTGTTTGTTCACTTTTGTTGCTAATTTTAAATTGAATAAAAGATAAAATTGCTACAAGAACTAATATTGCATAAGAGACTGTGGCGGCATAACCAAATTTTGGAGTATATTTAAAGCATAAGTTATAAATATATACACTAAGGGTTAAGAAACAGTTATTAGGCCCAATCATAGAGGAAGTTGTTCCACTTTGAGCTAAATTCATTGGTTCGTCAAATAATTGTAATGTGCCTATTGTTGACATGACAGTGGTAAATAAAATCATTGGTCTTAATAAAGGTATTGTGATATGGAAAAAAGATTTTATTTCTGATGCTCCATCTACTTTAGCGGCTTCATATAAGTCTGAACTTATATTTTGCATTGCAGATAGATAGAAAATCATATTATAACCGGTCCATCGCCAAACCATAGCTAATATTAATACAATTGTTGCTAAAGTTGGTTCTGAAAACCAGTCTAAAGGTTTATCAATGAACTTTAGTGTTAAAAGAGCATTGTTTATTATTCCTTCATAACTAAATAACATTTTAAATAAAATTGCATATGCAATTAATGATGTTACTGAAGGTAAAAAAATAGCAGTTCTAAAAAAGCCTCTAAATTTAATTTTCTTATTATTTAATAACGAAGCGAAAATAATCGCAGAAATGAGCATTATTGGGACCTGAATAAATAATATTTTAAAAGTATTTTTTAAAGCTAAAAAAAACATTGGGTCATTAAATAATTTTATATAATTTCCAAATCCAATAAAAGTGGTAACTATTCCTTTTGTTCGTGTTGTTGTTAAATAAAGAGAATAAAAAATCGGATATAATAAGAATATTGCTAATAATAGAGCCACAGGTAATATAAAATACCAACCGGTTCTATTTATTTTTTTTTCATGTGCCATAATATTTTCCTTAAATTAATACGGGGGATTTCTCCCCCATACATATTGGGCAATAATTATAAGATATCATTTTTTAATTGTGCATCAATTGCATCAAGAGTATCAGAAAGTGATTGTCCATTATAATAAGCTTCTAAATTACCCATTACAGCAGCATCGGCTTCATAAGTATATTCGCCAATATTTACAACAGGAATATCTTTAGCATATTCACTTAAAATTTCATAAACTTTTTGTCCACCAAAGAATTCATCTGGTGCATTATAGTTTTTACCAGTAAATGCTGGAATGTAAGATCCAATAGCACCATTATTAACTAAAATAGTTTGATAGAAATCTGTATCTGCACCATAGATAGTATTCAAGAAATCAATAGCTTGATCCTTGTTTTTGCCATTTTCTAGTACATACCAAGATGATCCACCTAAATTAGATGCATTCTTTCCATTAGCGGATAGTCTTGGACAAGGAGCTACTGCCCATTTCCCACTTTGATCAGTAGCCGCTTTTATTGAACCAATAATCCATACACCAGATGTAATTGTTGGAACTTTTTCATTATTAATTGCACCAACCCATTCTGTCCAACCATTTGTAGGTAATGCTAAATCTTCTTCAACAAATCTTTTGTAAATTCTCATTGCTTCAGCTAAACTTTTGTTATTCTTTATATAAGGATTTCCCTCTTTATCAAAATACCAAGAGCCATCACTTTGAAGCATAATTCTTAATAATCCACCATCAGATCTGCTGTTAGCGAAGAAATATTGTCCAGTTTTAGCTTTATAATCTTTTGCTATATCACAGAATTGATCCCAAGTAATATTATTTAAATCATCTGCTGTATAACCTGCTTTAGCTAATAAGTCTGTTCTATAGAAGAATCCAGCAACACCAGAATCGAAAGGCATTGAATAATATTTACCATCTAATTTGGCAACATCAACTTTTGCACTAAGGAAATCTTTTTGATTGATTTCATTTGTTAAGTCAGCAAATTGTCCTGGATAAGAATTTAAATATTTTAAGCCATTATAGTCTTCAATTAATACAATATCAGGTAATCCTTCTGTTGTTCTTGCAGCTAGATTTGTATGTAATTTTTGTTCAACATCAGCTTTTGCCATTTCAACTATATTAAATTCAACATCTGGATGTGCTTTTTGATAAATATCAGTTGCTTCTTTCATTATTGAAATATTGAAGTTTGGATCCCAAGCCCAAATAGTAATAGGGGTTTTTTCTGCAGCACTACTTTTTTCTGCTTCTCCTGTAGCAAATAGTGAAGGTCCGAGTAGTAAACATATTAAAGAAATTGTTAAAAATTTTTTCATAAGTTCTCCTTTTTGTTTTTTAAATAACTACAATTATAGTAACATATAAGTAAAAGGTGTCAAGAAAAATTTAGTAAATATTTACTAATTATTTACTAATATTATCGTTATTTATTATACAAATAAATATAATTGTGTTTAATATTTACTAACGATTTTATAATATGTGAAACAAATAAAAAAATATATTACTAAAAAAAAGTAAAATTTTTATTAAAATAGACATTTTTTACTTATCGTGATAGAATTATTGAAAAAATGTATAAGAAAGGTAAAAATGGCTACAATTAAAGAAATTGCAGAAGCTGCGAATGTATCTCAAGCAACTGTTTCTAGAATATTAAATAATGACAATACTTTATCAGTTTCAGATGATACAAAAATACGAGTATTAGCTATTGCTGATGAATTTGATTATATTCCATTAAAAACAAGAAAAAATGCAAAGAAGAATTCAAGATTAAATATTGCTATTGTTGATTGGTATGTAAATAAAGCTTTAATTGAAGATCCATATTATTTATATTTAATGACTACTGTAGAGAAGGCTTTATCAAAAGAAAATATTAATTCATTTAAAATGTTAAAAGTTGAAGGTAGTTATGTTTCATCAGTTAATAATAAGCCTGATGGTATTATTGCTATAGGAAGATTTGATGAAGATTCAGTTAATATGCTTTCTAAAATTTGTAATAATATTGTATTTATTGATTCTTCTCCTAAGGCTGATACTTTTAGTTCTGTTATGATAGATACTGAGTTTGCAACTACTCAAGCATTAAAATATTTATTTAAATGTGGTCATAATAAAATTGCTTATATGGGTGGGAAAGTAATTTCTGATACTGGCTTAAAAATGACTTATGCAATTGATGATCGTAGAAAAGTGGCATATCAAAATTTTATAAAAAATAAAGGATTAAAATCTTTTATTTATGAAGGGGATAGGCTTTCTTATGAAGAAGGGTTTGCCTTAGCAAAAGAGGTTATAGATTCCCAAGTTAGACCGAGTGCAGTTTTTGTTGCTAACGATACAATGGCATCAGGTGTTATGGCAAGGTTTAAGCAAGAGGGTATATTAATTCCAAGAGATATTTCTGTTTTTGGTTTTAATGATTTACCAGGTTCAAAATATTTAGATCCTGCTTTATCTTCTGTAAAAATTGATATGAACTATATTTCAACTTGTGTTATTAAATTACTAAAAGAAAAATTAGAAAGTTCCAATTTTTTCCCTATAAAAGTATTAATTCCAACATCTTTGTCTCTTCGTGATTCAGTAAAAATCCTTGATTAATTAAATATTTAATCTTTTTAAATAGATTCTTGTATTTGATTATATATTTTTGTATAGTAAAATAATTAATATATTTATTTTATTAATTGTTAATTCTTTATTAAATTACTCACATATAGAAAAAGTGTGTTATTATATAAGTGTAGTAATAGCAAAATGATAAGGAGGTTTTTTATGGATTTTGATATTAATCAAGTTATGAGAGAGGCTATCAAATTAGCATGGAAATCAAGAGAGCATAATAATCATCCTTTTGGTGCTCTTTTAGTTGATTCGACTGGTAAGATTCTGCTTGAAGCTGAAAATACTGTTGATAAAGATATGGATGTTACATCTCACGCTGAAATGAACTTAATTTCAATGGCAACAAAGAAATATAATAAGGAATTTCTAAAGAACTGTGTTATCGTTTGTAGTGCAGAACCTTGTGCTATGTGTACTGGAGCTATTTATTGGTCAAACATTGGAACTATAATTTATGGAATTAGTTCTCAATGGCTTTATGAAATAAGTGATCCAGAGCATAAAAATTCTTTAAATATTTCTTGTAGAGAAGTTTTAGAAAGTGGTTCTAGAAAAGTGAAGGTAATAGGTCCAGTTCTTGAAGAAGAAGCTAGAGAACCGCATTTTGACTTTTGGAAATTTGAAAATTAAAAAAATTTAGGAGTTTTATCATGGTGTTATGGGTAATTTTGGCTATAGTTTTAATTATTTTGATAGTTTATATTTCTATTTATAATAAAATTATTAAAATGAATAATAGAATTGAAGCATCTTTTGCTCAAATTGATGCTCATTTGAAACAAAGATATGATTTAGTACCCAATTTGGTTGAAATCGTTAAAGGTTATGCTAAACATGAAAAAGAAACATTAACAAGTGTTATTGAAGCTAGAAATATGGCTATTGGCGCTAGTTCAATCGAAGAGAAAGAAGCTGCAAATAAAACTTTAGCTAGTGCTCTAAAAAGTGTTTTCGCTTTAGCTGAAAGTTACCCAGATTTGAAAGCAAATGAAGGCTTTGTAAAATTGCAAACTCAATTGACTAATATTGAAGAGCAGATATTACAAGCTAGAAAATATTATAATGCTGTAGTAAGAGAATTTAATAATTTAGTAGAAGTATTCCCTTCTTCTATTGTTGCAAATATGATGCATAAAAAGAAAATGAATTATTTAGAAGTTGAAGAAACCGAAAGGAAAAGGGTTGATATAAAATTCTAATGGAGTTTGCATGAAAACTAATAAAAGAATAGTTTTGTTAATCGTTTCTTTATTTGTTTCTATTGTTTCTTTATTTGCAAATTATAGAATTGTCGATTATAAAATAAATGTTAATGTTAATGAAAATTATGTACTTAATGTAAAAGAAGATTATGTCTTTGAGTTTGATACTCCAAGACATGGCTTTTATAGGGTTATTCCTTATCAAAATTATCCCAATCATAATATTAAAATAAGAAATATTAGGGTAAAAGGTGGAGACTATAGAACTGAAAGATCTGGGGGATTATTAACTATAAGAGTTGGGGATCCTGATGAAACAGTTTTAGGAAAAGTTAATTATTCAATTTCCTATGATTATGATATAGGTGTAGATACATATGCTGATTTTGATGAATTTTATTTTAATTTAATTGGTACAATGTGGGATTGTGAAATAAATAATGCTTCATTTGTGGTTAATTTTCCAAAGCCAATAGATAAAGATAAAGTCTGGTTAACAGTAGGTAGTGCTAATACAGATAAGGTCAATAATTCTTTAATAACTATATCTAGTGATTTAAAGAGTATTAGTGGAAATATTAAAAACTTAGATGCAAGAGAAGGCGCTACTTTAAGAAGTGAATTTGAAGATGGTTACTTTGTTGGGGCTAGAGATTATAAAAAAACTATAAACTTAATGAAGTTTGTTTTAGCAATTGGTAATATTCTTCTTATGCTTTTAGGTTTTATAATTTTTAGTAAACATGGAAGAGATCAAAAACTAATTGAACAATCAAGGTTTGACGCTCCAAATGGTTTTACTCCCTTATCTTTAGATTATTTTTTGAATGGATTCTTTTCATCAAAAGCTTATTCAGCAAGTTTTATATATTGGGCAGATCAAGGATATATTGATATAAAACAATATGATGATGATAATATTGTATTAATTAGAAAAGTTGATTTTTTAGAAATAAAGCAACATAAGAAAAATGATTTAGATTATAAATTGTTTACAGCAATTTTTAGAGGGACCAATATTGGAGATGAAGTTAATTTAGAGAATATTGATAGTGAAGACTTAGGAACTTCTTTAAATAAACTTAAAAAAGCTGGAGAAAGAAAATTTGATTCAAAGCTTTTAAATGATTCTAAAGCTGCAAAAATGAGAGTATTAATTCTATTATTTGCTTTTATTTCAGCTGGTTTATCATTTCTATTTACTTATTCAGTATCCTCAATCTTCATGCCATTAGGTTTAGTTGGTTCATTCTTCTATATTGTTTTTGCAGTTATTTTATTAGCTCCAATAAATTCTAAATGGGCTTTGTTTAAGTGGCCAAAAAGATTCTTTATAATTTTAGCAACTGCTATTTTAACAGTCCTTTATGGCTTAATGAATTTTATTAATGTTTATTTACTTAATTTAGTAGATTTTAAAGTTAATTTATTTGTATCAGTTATATCAGCAATTTCAATGTTAGCTTTAATTTTACTATTCTGTTTAACGGAAAAAAGAAGTGTTTTCACTCAGACTGTTTTAGAACAATTATTAGGTTATATTTCATTTTTGAAATTAGTTGAAGTAGATCAAATAGAAAAGATGATTGAAGACAATCCTCAGTTATATTTCAAACATTTATCTTATGCGCAAGTATTAGATTTGACAAAAACTTGGGAACATAAATTTGCTAATTTTGAAATTACACAACCATCTTGGTATATAGCACCAACTTATGGTTTCTATTCATATCATAGAATTAATACAATTTCTAATAGCTTGAATAAATCTTTGAATGTTCCTTTAGCTGAGTATGCAAAAGCTCATTCAAGTCATTCTTCATCAGGCTCTTCATTCTCTGGTTTCTCAGGCTCTGTTGGTGGCGGAGCTGGAGGCGGCGGCGGTGGCGCTTGGTAGAAAAATATTTTAAAAAAAAATAATCCATTTGTTAATAGTTTATTAACAGATGGATATTTTTAATTTTATTTATTTTTTCTTAATTCATTAATATGTTTTCCGGGATAAACTTTAGTAGGACAAACTCTGCTGCAAGCATAATGCTCTTCACATTTCTCTACGCCATTTTTTGAATATGCTATATTTTTTAAGGATTCTTTATCTGTGAAATGGTTGTCTTTTTTTATTTCATTGTTTATAGCTGCAAGTGCAGCAGGTCCAATAAAATTATTATCAACTACAGGACATGCACTATAACAAGATCCGCATTCGATGCAATTCTCAAATCTTTTCCAACTGAAAATACCATTAGGTTTGATAGACTCTTGTGAGACTTCACTATCTCTTAAATAGTTTGTAATTGGCATTTGGGATATCATTTGAGAGATATCTACTACTAAATCAGATATGATTTTAAAAGAACTTAAAGCTTCTATTGTAATTTTATTATTTTCAAATTCTGATAAGAACGTCATGCAAGCTAGTTTTTCTTTTCCATTAATCAAACAAGCACAAGTCCCACAAGAACCATGATGGCAGGAATGTCTATAAGTTAGTGAAGAATCAATATTAAATCGAATTTGTTCTAATGCATCAAGTATTGTAGAATTAGGGGTTAATTCAATTTTAAATTCAGTTAATTTATTATCTCGTTTTATTGATATATTATATAGTTTAGTATTGTTTTCCATGAAAACCTCCTTTGTAAAAAAGTCTATGGTTTGGCAATACGTTTTTATCAGTATTACATTCAATATACTGTCCAAATTTTTCACATACCATGTTTGAAACTGTTTCTCCCATGGCTCTTAGGGTTGTAGCTTTTCCTCCCACAATACTTATCATGTTATTAACATTGTCAAACTTTCCATGATCTATTGCTATGAAATCTCTACTGAGATCTCTAACATTTTTATTGTTTGAATAATTGCCATAAAGAGGTCTTGTGGCAACCCAAGCAGTATGATGTTCAAGTTTGTCAAAATTTGGAAACATCGCTTTGCCAGATTTCATAAGAAATTCAATATCTTCTTTTGGTACTTTTACTATATCAGGATTATCAGTAATCCATTGTGTGGTTCCAATAATGCTTAATTGTCTTTGAGGAACTAGAATATCTCCATCACCAGCTTTATGAAGTCGACTAATTACCATGTTAGAAATTCTTTTTTTCATAGCAAGTAAAGTCCCTGGAGAAGGGGTTACATCAAGATTTATATCAGCCATATCAGCAATTTGATTTGCCCAAGCACCTGTAGCATTAATGAATATATCAGCTTTTATAGTTTCAGTTTTATTTGTTAAATGATTTTTTATTTTTACTGATTCAATAAAATTATGCTTTTTATTAAAACCAATAACTTCTGAATATACTCTAATATCAGCATTGTTAGTTTCCATTGCTCCTGCTGCAAAACTAATTACTAATCGATATGGATCAATTGTACCATCTGGTACTAATACGGCAGTTTTAATATTAGGATTTAATTCTTTTTCATAATCTAAAGCAAGGGACGTTGGAATTTCTTTTGCAGGAATTTGCGCATCAAGACAGCTTGAGATGAATTTTTCTTTATATTGCATATCCTCATCATTTAATGCAACAAACATTCCCATGTTATATTCAATTGCATTAGGAGCGATGTGTCTAAGTATTCTACTTTCTTCCATGCATTCTTGAGCGATATCTTTATCTCCCATAGCATAGCGAGCTCCACAGTGTAATTGTCCATGATGTCTACCTGTTGTTCCACTAGTTAGTTCACCTCTTTCAACTAAGGTAACTTTGAATCCACGTAGACATAAGTCGTACATTGTGGCAATGGCTGTTCCACCACCACCAATGATAAGGATATGATAATTGTCTTTAGCCATTATTTAACATCTCCTATAAATTGATTTATATAGATTATATCATTAAATAATGGCTTATAAAAAATATTATTTTATACTTTGTTTCATTTGTGAAAATTCAGTTAAGATAATAGGATCTGTTTGTGGTGATATTTTATTAACAATTAAAATTACTATAAAGTTTAGTATAAAACCAGGTACGATTTCATACATAACATTTCCTAGTCCTACTTGTTTCCATAATACACAAACAACAGCTCCAGTTATCATCCCCAATAGAGCTGATTTCCATGTAGTTTTCTTAGAGAATAGTGCAACAAGTACAACTGGTCCGAAAGCAGCTCCAAAACCACCCCAAGCATAAGAAACAAGAGATAGAATGCTACTTTTGGGATTTAATGCTAATACCATAGCTATTACAGAAATGATTATTACACATAATCTACCAATCCAAATCAATTCTTTTTCACTTGCCTCATGTTTAATAACTTTTTGATAAAAATCTTCAGTTAGTGCAGAGGATGATACTAATAATTGAGAGTCAATTGTAGACATAATTGCAGATAAAATAGCTGCAAGTAATATTCCACCAACCCAAGGATTGAATAAATCACTAATCATATAGATAAACACTTTTTCTGCATCTCCACCAGGAGCTTCTTTATAAATAGATATTCCAATTAAGCCTACTAATACAGCACCACATAGAGATATTATTACCCAAATTGATGCAATTAATGTTGATCTAGACATTTCCTTAACATCTTTAATACTCATAAATCTTGCTAGAATATGAGGTTGACCAAAATAACCTAAGCCCCAAGCCATAGTAGATATAATTGCAATAACTCCTGCGAACCCTGTTGAAGAATCAAATAATGCCATTGAAATGTTTTTAGCACTTGCTGCTGCAGAAATTGCATCAAAACCACCATTTTTTGTTAAAGCAAAGATTGGTACAATAAGAATTGAGATAAACATAAGAGCACCTTGGAAAAGGTCTGTCCAACAAACAGCTAAGAAACCACCTAAAAATGTGTATAATACTATTACAATACAACCACTAATTACAGCAACTTTATAAGGAATGTTAAACATTGATTCAAATAATTTACCAGCACCAGCCATACCGGAGGATGCATAAATTGTAAAGAATATTAAAGTAATTATTGCAGATATAATTCTTAACAATCCAGTTGGGTCTTTAAATCTATTCTCAAAGAAACTTGAAAGAGTTAAGGATTTAGTAGTTTCTGTATATACTCTTAATCTAGGAGCTACTAAAATCCAGTTTAAAACGGTTCCTATAAAAAGTCCTATTGCAATCCAAATTTGCCCAAGTCCATATAAAAAAACAGCGCCGGGAAGACCCATAAGTAGCCAACCTGACATATCACTAGCTTGAGCAGATAAAGCAGTAACCCAAACCCCCATTGATCTTCCACCAAGTAAATAATCTTCTAAATTATTAGTCTTTTTGTAGAAGAAAAAACCGATTGTAAGTAAAAATATTAAATAAATAATAAATGTAATAATAGTTGCAATAGTAGCCATATACTCTCCTAAATATTTTTTTATAGTACAAGATTATGCATAAATATGCAACTATTATGCAGATTATATTATTGTCTTAAGGAATGAACTTATATCCCATTCCTCTAATAGTTCTAATATGATTTGGTTTTTGAGATTCTTCTAAATGATATCTTAATTTTGCAATATGGACATCGACTGTTCTTGTATAAATATTAGAATCATATCCCCAAACATCATCTAGAATTTTATTTCGATCAAGTAGCTGATTTGGGTGAGTAACAAAATATTCTAATAATCTAAATTCTTGAGCATTAAGTTCAATTTGTTTATTTCCATTTTTTTCTAAAATGCCTTTTATTGTATCAAGTTTATAAGAGCCAAAATAATAAACACCTTGTTTTTGAGGAGTGGGGGAATCTGTAATTAATTCAGTTCTTCTAATACAAGAGTCAATTCTTGCTAATAAAACACCCATATCAAAAGGTTTCATTACATAATCATCTGCACCTTGTTGAAGCCCTAATATGACATCAATGTTAGTATTTCTTGCTGTTAACATTATTATTGGAGTATTAATATCATTTTTTCTTAAATTTTTACAAACAGAAAAACCATCTCTTTGGGGTAACATTATATCTAAAAGAATTAAATCATAAATATTCTTTTTCGCTTCATTTTCTCCATCAACGCCATTATCTTTTATCGTAACTTGATATCCTTCAGATATTAATCTATCTTCGAGAGTAATTTGAACGCCTAATTCATCTTCGATTAAAAGTATTTTCTTCATTTAGTGTTTTCCTTACAAGGTACTATTATTTCAAATTTACAGCCATTTTTAATTTTTCCATTGATTCTTTTATAAGGGGATACTAGTTTAATTTTACCGCCAAGAATAGAAACATTTCTTTTTACAATGAACAATCCAAGTCCGCTTCCTCTTTCTTGAGAGTTTTTAGAATTTTCACCTCTATAATAAGAATTGAAAATATATTTTTGTTCTTTAGTTGGAATTCCAATTCCATCATCTTCTATAGAACAATTTAAAGTTTCATTTTGATCTGAGTATTGTATGAAAACTCTAATTTCACCTTTAGCTATATTATTATATGCATGGAATAAACTATTACTTATTAAATTAGAAAGAACTAATTCAAAAAGATTTATATCTAAATATACTTCTCTCTCTAGGTTAATATTTGCCCAAGAGATAGGGATATTTTTTTCTTTTGCTAAGGCATTTGCTTGAGCTTGTAGTTTATCTATATATTGTTTTAGATTAATCAAGTTTTCATTTTTTTTGTATGCTTTATTATTCTCTATCTTAGAAAAAACTAATAGATTTTCAATCATTGAATTTAAACGAATTGATTGTTGTTTAATTAATTTACCATAGGATGGAATCTTTTGGCTAGGAATAAGATTTTCACTTAAGTTATCTGAAGCAGATTGAATAACTGTCAATGGTGTTCTTAATTCATGGGTAATAGAGGCTGTAAATTCTCTTTCTTTATTTTGTTGTTTTTGTATTCTAATTAATTGATAAATTAATAAAATACAAATAAATCCTATTAAGCTTATTAAAAGAATTCCTCCTAAAAATATATAACTTAAAGTTTCTTCTATATATGAATTATAGAAACTATTTCCCATTATATTAATTTTTAAATAAGCATAAATCTCACTTTGGTCTAAAGTATTAGCTTCGTCTTTCATTTCAGGAGGTGGTGAAAATTTATTTGATTTATCATCAAAGAAAGGAATACTATGTGGATTTTGAGTAAAAATCTGATTAGTAATTAATGGTACATATATATCTTTATTTGTTAATTCAGGGCCATAAAATAAAGTTTTTATTGGGCTAAATTTATAATTTAGTGTATCTGTGTATGCTTTATAATTTATATTATCAATAGAAGTATTATCAGATAAACTAATTTTTTCAATTTGTATTTCATCATTATATTCTTCAATTGCTGGAGCTAAATAATTATTTGTGAATTTGTCTAAATCAAAGTTTAAAATAAAATACTTATTACTATTAATATATATGGTAATAGATAAAGTTTCATTATTTAAATTTGTACTTATCTCTTCATTTGAATTATTTTGAGGTAAATTTGAATCTACAAAATCACTACTAGTCCAAGTTTTTCCATCATATAAATACTCAGTTGTTTTATCCTCTGTTTTTTCAATATATCCAATTGAAGTTAAAAGGTTTTGCTCAGATTGGGAGCTAGTAAATTCATCATATATTTTTGTAGTAAAATCTTCTAAGGATGTATTATTTATATTGTTAAAATTATTATATCTATTTAACCAAGACGTAAACATTGTTATTCTATCAAACTCACGATTTGCTGTTCTATTAATGTTTGAAATAATTGAGTTATATGCTTTGTAATATTCTTTTGAAGCTAAATTATTAAACCAATTATATTCATAGAAACTAAAGATTCCTAAAATAGAAATAAAGATTATTGAAGCTATAAAAATAATAATATTTGTTTTTCTTTTTGTTAATTCCATATCCTAATCATAACTTACAACAATAATTTATCATAGAATAAATTTTAATTTGATATTTAGATTTTACATAGTTTACAAAGCGTTTACATATTTTTAACCATAAGAATTTAATTATTTCATATTCTTAGCTCAAGTGTAGGAGGAATTCTTATGAGTTCAGAAGATAAAATAATTAATGTTGATAAAGTTAAACCACATTCATCAAAGAAAAAGAAAAGAAGAGTACTAATAGTATTTTTATTATTAGTTGTATTAGCTGGTGGAATTTATTGGTACTTAAACCAATCCGTTTCATCTGATTTAGTCACAATCTCTAATTATACAACTTCAAGTGTTGTTGCAGGAGACTTAGTATCAACTACCGAAGCAAGTGGTACTGTTGTACTTCCAAATCAAGTAACAATAGTAAATACACAAGAAGGCTATGTTGATTCCTTATATGTTAGTGAAGGTGATTCAATTACTAGTGATGATGTATTAGTAAAGTTTAGTGTTCTAGAATATGACGAAGAGATGGAAAGTTACACGTTGGAATTAAAACAAGCAAATATTGAATTAGAGTCAGAGCTTGCTGCAAATGAATACACATTAAATACTTTGGAAACAGAAATTAGTAGATTACAAGATCAAATTGCTAGTGCAACTGAAGAAAAAGAAAAATATGAAAAATTATCAGAAATAAAAAATAGTTATTTAACCTCATATGATAATGCTGTTTCTTCTTTAGAAACATTAAATCAATCTCTTTCTGATAAACAAGCAGAATTAGCTTATCAAAAAAATATTCAAGAAATAAATATTGAAAAACAAAAAGCTAGTATTGAAAAAATAGAATTAAATATTAGCCAATTACAAAAAGAAATTGAGGCATTAAATATTACAAGTCCAATGGCAGGCGAAGTTTTATCCATAAATGAAGATTTAATGATTCAAGGTAATTATCTATCAGCTTCTCAATCTTTATTCACTGTAGCTGATAGATCCAAAGTGTATGTAGATTTAGATATTTATGAACAATATGCTTCCTTATTAGAGGTTGGTGATTCATTAGAACTAACTATTGGTACAGAAACAATGAATGCAACAATTGTAAGTATTGGTAAAGTCGCTTCAATGGATTCAGACGGATTATCTGCAACAATAACCATTAGAGTAAAACCTGATACACAAACTACTTTAAACCCAGGTGCTTCTGCTGTTGCAAGTATTGTTTTAGGTGTTGAAGAAAATGTATTGCAACTTCCTAGAGGTTCTTATTTAACAACAGGTAACCAAAAATATGTTTATGTTGTCGATGGGGATAAAGCTTATAAAACTCAAGTTGTTTATGGGGATATCCAATCTAACACAGTTGAAATTGTTAGCGGACTTAAGGCCGGAGATCAAGTTATAACATCTTCTTATCAAGGTTTTATCTCAGAAGATGTAATTCAATTAAAGTAGAGGAAAATTATGATTAGTTTAGAAAATATTTCAAAAGTATATGATTTAGATGAAACAAAAGTAGCAGCTTTAGATAATGTTTCAATAAATATAGATAGAGGCGAATATATCGCAATTATGGGACCTTCAGGATCAGGAAAATCAACCTTGATGCATATTCTAGGAATTTTAGATACAGCATCATCTGGTGTTTATAAATTAGAAGGTTATGATATTACAACCCTTGAAGACAAGGAACAAGCAAGAATAAGAAATAAGCATTTTGGTTTTATTTTCCAAAGTTTCAACTTATTTCCAGAATTAAGTGCTTTAGAAAATGTAATGCTTCCAATGCAATATGCTTCTGTTCCATTGAAACAAAGAAAAGATAGAGCAGCATATCTTTTAGATGAAGTAGGGCTATCTCATCGTTTGAACCACTTACCAACAATGATGAGTGGTGGTGAACAACAAAGAGTTGCAATAGCTAGAGCTCTTTCTAATGAACCTGATTTGATTTTAGCTGACGAACCTACTGGTAATTTACCAACTGATAAGGGCGATGAAGTTATGAAGATTCTTGAAAAAGTAAATAAAACTGGAGTAACTGTTGTAATGGTTACGCATAACCCAAATCAAGGTAAAAGAGCAAATAGAATTATTAATGTTAGAGATGGGCATATCGTAGAAAATTTAAACAAAGTAACAGGTGGAGAATTATATGCTAAGTGAACCTTATAAAATCATTTTTAGGCGATTTATAAATCGTCTTACAGAATCTGGATTGTTAATTATAAGTGTAGCTTTAGGTGTTGGGGCTTTTGCCGCTGGTGGAACTTTATTTGTTAATGTTGTAAATCAAAATAATGCATTATTAAATTCTCCTTCTTATAAAGAAATAGTTGTTTCAACTAGAGAAGAAAAAGAAACTATGGAAGTTCCAGTTGAGGAAAAATTATTAAATCAAACAGCTGTATTAACCTCATCAGATTTAACAGCTGCAGAAATGATCCCCTCCATTAGCTATTCCTATATAATGAATCAATCTCGTCTTAGGATGATAAATGAAGATTTCCAAACTCAAAGAGCCAATTTTACACCACCTACGAGTGATACTACATCAGATACTACAACTGATGCAGTTAGTAGTGATGTATCAAGTGATGGAGCAACTTCTGATATGGCGGCTCCTCCTGAAGATATGGGTACAAATCAAATTTTTGATGAAGATATATCAACGCTTTTAGAAGATGATTCAATTGTTTTAAGTGATGAAGATGAAGTCTCTGGTTATGAAGTAACATCTCAATTCTTTGATGCTTGGGATTTGAAAACAGAATATGGCTCCTTATTTTCTTCTGCGGATTATTCTAATACTAATTCATTAGTAATTTTAGGAAGTGATTTTGCAAGAACCTTAGTTGATGATGATAGTCAGTTATCATCTTTAATTGGTAAAAGATTGTTAGCAATGCAAGGTTATCAAACTATTGTTGGAATATTAGAAGATACAAATACTGATTATGATTATGAATATTTTTCCCCATATAATACTGATTCAATTGAAGGATCAACAGGTGGACTTAGAAAGATGTTCATGAACTCTCAATTAAGATTCTCCGTCTCTGATACTAGTGAATTGGAAAGTGTATCAACTATGTTAAATCAATGGTTTGAGAGTGAATATGGAGAAGGTCAAGTAATTATTAGTAACCCTAGAGTTGAAGCTGAACAAACCGTAAGTAGAAATACTGGAATCAGTATTTTGCTCTTAATATTAGCAATTTCAGGATTGTTTATCTCTTCAGTAAATATTGCTCACATATTATTAAGTAGAACTCTGAGAATGAAAAAACATGTTGGTATATTAATGGCTTTAGGAGCAACTAGAAGAAAAATTAATGAACTATTTTCCATAGAAGCGATATGTATTATAGCAATAGGTACCATTTTAGGGGTATTAATTGCTCTACCAATAAATAATCAGATGCAAAGTGCTTTGAATCTTGGAATAAGTACAAACTGGACTATTTTTGTTAGCGCTTTAGTTTCAGCAGCAATAATTTTTGCTTTTACATTAATTCCAATTAGACGATTTGACAGGATAAAACCTGCGGATGCAATGAGAGTAAGATAGGAGAATAAGTTATGAAAAAATTTTTAGTTATGTTAATGAGACAATTCTCTGATGCTCCATTTAAGATGGTTTTAACTTTAGTTGCTGTATCTATGGGTGCTTTCATTTTAGTATTATCTTTTAATGTCACAGATATAATTCAAGACCAAGTTGAAAACCAATTAGATTCCAATGGGATAATTGTTCAAGTAGCAAATGCAACTTGGGCGGCTGATGGATCTTTAGATCAGACTAGACCTAGTGAATGGGATTCTTCAGTTCAATCTTATTTACAAAGTGATACAGATGTTGTTGATGCTTCAGCTATTGTAAGTAGATCTATGTTTAATGAATTTACATATAATGGTACCTCCTATGATTTGAGAAGCTCAATAGCAACTGAAGAATCTTATTTTGACATTTATAATTTACAAATAATTGCAGGGGACTCAATGACTAGTGAAGATGTTGAATTAGGTTCAAGAAAAGTTTGGATAAGTGAAGAGACTGCTATATTAGTCTTTGGCTCTGCAGAGAATGCAGTAGGTAAATGGATACAACCTCCTGGAATGATGATGGGACGTGGTATGGCAAATAGAGATCAAGTAGTTGTAACACAATATAAAATTGCTGGTGTCTATGAAAACCCTTCAGAAATATCAAGAAAAGTTTATGGAATTAGTGACTTAGTTGTTCCTTATACATCTATGCTTTCTAGTGATATGAATACTGAAATGGCAAAGCAAATGATGTCCGGTATTTTAGTTGTAAAGAGTAATAATTCTTCATTTGATGAAACTGAGCAAGCTATTAGTCAAGTAATTTACCAAAACTATGGTGAAGATATTGATCTTGCAGTTTGGGAAGGCTCTTTAGATGGGGAATCAACATACATGAATGATTTAAGACAAACGGTTCAAGTATTTACTGTTTCAGTTAATATATTAGGTCTTGTATTAATGCTTGTAAGTACACTTGGTGTATTTAGTATTATGTTAGTTGAAGCCTTAAGCAGACGAAGAAAAATTTGTATTGAAAGATCATTAGGAGCTACCAAAAATAAGATAATTAAAGAGTTCTGGAGTTGGTCAATCGCGATGAGTTTCTTAGGTGTTGTTATTGGTTCAGTAATAGCTTATTTCTCATTCCCAACAATTATAGAAATAATTTCTCCTTTATTTGGAGATCTATCAAATGAAATTAATTTTAATGTTGGATTTAGTTTCATCGCTTTATTAAAGAGTGTTGTTTTAATATTAATATTTGGTGGATTTTTTGGAGTTATTCCTGTAATTCCAGTAGTAAAAGACAATATAGCAGAAGGATTAAAGGAAGTATAATTTATGAAAAAATATATAAGTGTATTATTAGTTTTAATGATTCCATTTACAACATTATATGCAACAAGTGTGGATGAAGAAATTAGTAATTTAGTAAATATCTCATTGCAAAATAATATTGATTATTTGAATGCAAAAAATGATTTAAAAAATTCTCAAGATGATTTAGAACAATCACCCGCAATATTAGATTCAAGTATTAGTTCAGATGCAAGTGTTTCATATTCATCTAGTTCAACGACTCTTGTATCTTCATTAGATGTTTCAATTCCATTAATTGATCAATTAACTTTATCCGCTAGTATTGATACAAATTTAGATGGAAGTGTTGGCTTAACTTATAATCCTTTAGCTTCTAGTGACTCAACAGTTCCAAATGAAATTAATTTAGAGAATGCAAGTGTAAATTTAAATGAAGTTGAAGAGTCTTTAAAAGTTGATATAGCTCAAGCTTATATAAACTACTTATTAGCAATTGAAGATTTAAATCAACAAGAAGCTCAAGTTACACATGATCAAAAAGAGTATGAACAACAAAAAAAATTATATGATTATCAAGAAACTACATTGATTGACCTTCAAGATTCTTTAATGAGTTATACTGAATCAAAAAATAAAATAAAAGATTTAGAGTTAGCTGTATATTCAACTAAAGTCACTCTTTACCAATTAATTGGTGTTAGTGATTATTCAAGTATCGAGTTAGTTCAAGCTGATTTAAATCAATTAGTAGATTTAAATTCAGATTTAGAAACTGTATTAGATGGTAAATCTTTCTCTCCTTTAAGTGATAAAGATGTAGTTGCTGCTCTTAATAGTACAGCATTATTAGAAGATTCATATGATACATTAAAATTATATAGTCCAACATTTAGTATTAATACAAAAGTTAAGTTAGACGGCACTGTTTCAGCAGGAGTATCCTTTAAAACAAGTGCAGCTGATTACAATGGTGATGAAAAAGAGGATTTGTTAAATCAAATAGATTTATCAAAAATAGAATCTGCACAAACAATTTCAAAGGTAACTAGTTCAATCGAATTATTACAAAATACTGTAGCTAGTGATAAACAAAGTATCAGTGATATTGAAATGCAGATAGAGCAAAATAATCTAGTTATGAATGAAGCTAAGGCACTATTAGACCTTGGTGAATATGAGAGCTTGGATTATGAGACTCTAGAATTAAATGCAAATAATTTACAATTAAGTTTAATAAAAGCATATGCTACGTTATATGTGGACCAATTAAAGTTAATAAATTATTTATAGAAACCTTCTTAATCTACCTCTTAGTAAAATTTGAGGTAGGTTTTTTTTGTAGATAATATTTAATAATATGTGTAAAATATATTCATGAAAATATTAATTAGTCCTTCAAAACAGAAACAAAAAATTCCTTATAATTTTGAACCCACAATTCCTATATATCAAGCAAAAGCTGATTACTTAGCTAATAAAATAAAAAAGTTATCAATAAAAAAAATAATCACAGCATTTAAATGCAATGAGAATATTGCAAAACAAGTATTTGAAGATTATAAAAAATTCAATTTAGAATCTTATCCTGCATTGTTTTTTTACTCTGGATTACAATATAAAAATATTGGTGTAGATACCTTAGAGGATAATCAAGTTAAATTCTTATTAGACAATTTATATATAATTGATGCTCTATATGGAATATTAAAGCCAACTGATTTGATAAGTAATTACAGATTAGACTATCATACAAAGTTATCTTTTTTTAATTATAATTATTATAAGCAAGATTTAGATGTTCAAATTAATGAAAGAGTTATTAATTTATGTTCTAAAGAATATTCAAAAAATTTGAACCAAGAAAATTTACTTACTATTAGTTTTTTACAAAATGTTAAAGGAAAAATAAAGAGTTATAGTACCCATACTAAAATTGCACGAGGTCAATTTGTAAGATATTTGGCAATTGAAGAGAGTAGTTCAATTGATGTATTAAAAAAATTTAGTTGGAATAATTATTTTTTAAAAGACTCTTTTCCAAATGAACTAATTTTCCAAAAAGATTTTTTATGATATTAATTGTTTATAATACATAAGGCTTTTAAATAATTTGTTATAATGACTTGAATTATTGTTTATATAAATGAATTATGTTAGAATAAGGAAATTTTATTTTTTAAGGTTTAGGGACATTTATGGATAGGTGTGAGTATTTAAAAAAGATAGTTAAAGAAAGAATTCTCTTGCTAGATGGTGCAATGGGAACTCTTATTCAATCTAAAAATCTAACAAGTAATGATTTTACCACTTCATATCTTGATGAGCAAAATAAAGAGTTCTTAAACTTTGGTGAACTATTAAATATTAATAGGCCTGATGTAATCTTCGATATTCATAATGATTTTATTAAAAGTGGTGCTGATATTATTACTACTAATACGTTCAATGCAAATAGAATTACTTTAAAAGAATATAATTTAGAAGATTATGTACTTGATCTAAATCAAAGTGCTGTTGAGATTGCAAAAAGTTCTGTAGACTTAGCTGAAAAAGAAGAAAATAGATTTGTTTTTATAGCAGGAAGCATTGGCCCAACAGGTAGAATGTTATCATTTTCTACCGATAGTGATGATGTAACAAAAAGAGAAGAAAGTTTTGAAGACTTTGTATTAGCTTATAAAGAACAAGCTTTAGCTTTAATTAATTCTGGATGTGATCTTTTATTGATAGAAACTGTTTTTGATACTTTAGTAGCTAAAGCTGCTTTGGAAGGAATCAGGATAGCACAATTAGAAAGTCAAAAAGAAGTACCTATAATGGTAAGTGTAACTTTCAGTGATATAAGTGGACATACTTTATCAGGACAAAGCATTGAAGCCTTTTGTACAACTCTTTCATATTATTCTTTATTTTCTATTGGTATAAATTGTTCTATGGGTGCAAAAGAGATGCTCCCTTTGATTGAAAAATTATCAGAAATTTCACCTTTCTATGTTTCTTCTCATCCTAATGCAGGACTTCCTTTAGCTGATGGTAGTTATAGTCAAAGTCCAAAAGAAATGGCTCAGTTACTTTTCCCATTATTAAAGAAGAGAAAAATAAATATTATTGGTGGTTGTTGTGGTACAAAAACAGAACACATAAAAGCCCTATATGATGTTATTAATCAAGAGGATGAATTTGGTAATAAAATTTGTTTGCCTAGAGAATTGCCACTTGATAAAAAAGATATTTTTGAATTAGCCGGAATTGATAAATTTGAAGAAAAAGAAAAGCTTATTTTAGTTGGAGAAAGATGTAATGTTGCGGGTTCAAAAAAATTTGCAACTCTTATTGAAAATAATAATTGGGAAGAAGCAACTCAAATAGCAATTTCACAAGCTAGAGGAAAAGCTGATGTTATTGACGTTTGTATGGATTCTTCTATGATAGATTCTCCTTTTGCAATGAAGACTTTTCTTAGATATTTAAATAGTGAACCAATAGTTTCAAGAAAACCATATATGATTGATTCCTCTAATTGGAAAACAATAGAAAGCTCTTTTGGAGAATTACAAGGAAGATGTATTGTAAATTCAATAAGTTTAAAAGAAGGTGAAGAAAAATTTGTTGAAAAAGCGAAAAAAATTAATAGCTTTGGTCATGCAATAATTGTAATGTTGTTTGATGAAAAAGGACAAGCAACTACTTATGAAAGAAAAATTGAAATTGCAAAAAGAAGTTATGAAATTTTAATACAAAATGGAATTAATAGAAATTCAATAATCTTTGATCCCAATATTTTAACAGTTGCAACTGGAATTGAAGAAAGTGATTATTATGCTCAAGCTTTTGTTGAAGCTACACGTTGGATAAAACAAAATTTAAAAGGCGCAAGAGTTTGTGGGGGTGTAAGTAACCTTTCCTTTGCTTTTAGAGGAAATAATAGCTTAAGAAAAGCAATTCATGTAGTTTTTTTGCACTATGCTGCAAAAGCAGGCCTTGATTTAGCAATAATAAACCCAAGTATAAACTTAGATATTAATCAAATTGATGAACAATTAAGAGAAGTAATTGAGAAAGCTCTTTTTGAACCATCTATAGAAAATAGAGAAAAATTAATTGAGTTTGCAACAAAAGAATTAAGTGCAAAAAAAACAATAAATAAGAGAAATTCTAATGAAAATAAGATAGAAGTTTTAAATCCAAAAGATAGAGTAATTGATGCAATAATTAGTAGTAATAAAAATACTTTAAAAGAAGATTTAACAATTTTATTAGATGAATTAAAAGGAAATGAATCTCCTGTTTCTATAGTTGAAGGCCCATTAATGGATGCTATGCAAATAGTAGGAGAGCAATTTTCTAAGGGCCAATTATTTTTACCTCAAGTAGTTAAAAGTGCTCGAATTATGAAAGATGCAGTTGCCATATTGCAACCAGCTATTGAAGATTGGAAACAAAATAATCAAGAGGAAGATGATGGGGCAAATCTCGATACTGTTGTATTTGCAACTGTAAAGGGAGATGTTCATGATATTGGTAAAAATATTTGTATTTTAGTATTAAGATGTAATGGTTTAAATGTAATTGATTTAGGTGTTATGGTCCCGCCAGAAAAGATAATTGAAACAGCAATCGAAAATAAGGCAAAGTTAATATGTCTTTCTGGTTTAATAACTCCATCACTAGAAGAAATGGAGAAAGTCTGCAAACTAGCAAAAGAAAAAAGATTGAATACTCCTATAATGGTAGGAGGCGCTACAACAAGTGAGGAACATACAGCCTTAAAACTCTCACCTTTGTATGATTATAGAGTTTTTCATTCTTCAAATGCTTCAGAATTATCAACAATAGCCTTAAATATAATTAGAAAAAAAGAGCCTTATATAAATGATTTTTCTGATAAATATAAAGAAATTGAAAAAAGAGTAAGAAATAATTTAAAAGGTATTAAAACTAATCCTACTATTTCTTATGAAACAGCCTTTAAAAATCGATTTACTAAAAAATCTATTTCAAAGAAGCCAAGTAATATTGGTATTCAAAAATTGGATAATATAGATATAGATAAATTGATTGAAATGATTAATTGGAAAATGTTTGCATTTAGTTATGGAATTCCAATAAAAAGTGAAGAATATAATAATTTAATCAATGAGGCTAAAAACTTTATTCATAGAGATATTGTTATAAAAACTTTAAAAGATTCTTTAGTTGGTGTTTATGGAATTTTTCCTTGTGAAAGTGACGGTCTAAGTGTAAAAGTAAGTGAGAATTCTGAGTTTGTTTTTGCAAGACAAGAAAGAGAGAATCTCTCTTATTCTTTAGCTGATTTCTGTAATGAGAAGGATTATATAGGGATGTATATTGTAAGTGCAGGATTAAAAATAAAAGAATCTAAAGCACTTTTTGATGAAGGTGAATATTTGATGATAAATCTTATTGCTGCAAGATTAGCTGAAGCTTTATCTCAGTATGTTGGAGATATTTTAGAAAAGGTATGGTCTAAAAATTTATTAAGACCTGCTCCTGGATATCCTTCTTGTCCAAATCACTATCATAAAAAAGTAATTTTTGATTTATTAGATGGCGAGAAAAATACATCTGTTAAATTAAGTGATAATTATATGATGTTACCTGAGGCAAGTATTGCCGCATTAGTATTTGAAGGAAATGATTTAAAATATTTTAATGTTGGTGAGATTAGTAATAAGCAAATTGAAATAATTAGTAATAAATTAAATATTTCAAAAGATTCTTTATTAAAACTAGGAATAAAAGAGAGATAGGAGAGATTAAATGAAAGTAACAGATATCTTAAAAGATTCAAAATCCCCTTTATTTACTTTTGAATTATTACCCCCTTTAAAAGGGCATACAATTGAAGGTATTTTTAAATCAACTGAAAAATTATTAAAATATTCTCCTTCATATATTAATATTACTAATCACCAAAATGAAGTTGTTTATGAAGATGCTGGGGATAATAAAATTATTAGAAAAATAGTAAGAAAAAGACCTGGTACAATTGGTATTGCTGCAGCTTTACAATATAAATTTAATATTCCTACAATTCCTCATTTAATATGTGGCGGAATGAGTGATTTGGAAATAGAAAATACTTTAGTAGAATTAAACTTCTTAGATATAGATAATATATTTGCACTTAGAGGAGATCCTCCAAAGGGCGAAAGAAGATTTATTCCTTGTGAAAACGGTTATACACACTCATGTGAAATGGTTGAACAAATAAAGAGAATGAATGATGGTATTTATTTGGATAAGAGTATTATTGATCCAATAAAAACTGATTTTTGCATAGGAGTTGCTGGATATCCTGAAAAACATTTTGAAGCAGCAAATCTAGATGTAGATATTATTAATTTAAAGAAAAAACAGGATGCTGGAGCCTCCTATATTGTAACTCAATTGTTTTATGATAATAAAAAATATTTTGATTTTGTTGATAAATGTCGTGCAAATGGGATTACTATTCCTATTATTCCAGGTATCAAACCTATAGCTAGAAAATCACATATAGAAACAATTCCAACAACTTTTTCTGTTGATATTCCAGTTGATTTATATACTCAAATTGATAAAGCAAAATCTAAAGATGAAATAAAAGAAATTGGAATTTGGTGGGGAATTAAACAAGTTAAAGAACTAATTGAACATGGTGTAAAAGGTGTACATTTTTATACTATTGGTTCTGTTAATAGTGTAGCAAAAATTGTTGAAGAAACTTTTTAGTTTATATTTATCTTATATTTCTTAGAATCTTTTATTGGTATTAGAATATTGTTTTCTTTTAATTTTTTTATAACTCTTAAAAGATGTCTATAACTAGTGCCTAACTCTTGTGAAATATGGGTTAAATTTCCACTAAATATGTTATTTGGATATGTATTCTTCAAATATATAATTAATCTATCTTCTAAAGGTAATAAGATATTTTGTGTAGTTTGAATAGAGGATGAAGTTAATTTTTGGGCTAGTGTTTTTGCTAAATTATTGCTGTATTCAATATTCGTTTTAATAAGTTGTTTACTTTTTTCTAGTGAAATTTTAATACAGCTAATTTCAGAGGTACATAAAACACTTGTTTCAGCAATATTTGAATCACTAAAAGTTTCTAAATCTCCAATTATTCCTGAATTGTTATAGAAACCAAAGCTCATAATTTTACCAGTTTCACTAAGTCTAAATATTTTACAACTCCCAGATAAGATTATATAAACATTATTTAATTCAAAGCCTTCTTGGCAAATATAAGTATCTTTTTTTTTTGTTATTATTTTTCCTAATTTTTTGAGTTCTTCAATCATATAAATATTTTAACATTAATTTTTATTATTAAATATGATTTTTTTACACTAATATGACCTTTGTCATATTAGTATTGATAAAAATAGTTGAAGATAAAATTGAGGTAGATAATTATGTATTATTTTTTATCAGCATCAGTTGGTTTTATAATTTCAATTATGGTTGCATTAAATGGTAAGCTTACTGAAAGTTTTGGAGTTTATCATGCAACAGTATTAGTTCATGCTTTTGCTCTTATAATTTTATTGGTGATAGTCATTGTCAGAAGAGAAAAAATTAAAATTGATAATAAGCTTCCTCTTTATTATTTTATGGGCGGTTTTTTAGGTGTACTTACAACAGTCTTTAATAATTATGCCTTTTCATATTTAGATGTATCAGTATTATTATCACTTTGCCTATTTGGACAAAGTGTTACTTCATTAATTTTAGATTTAATGCATGTATTTAATCATCAAACTAAAAATAATTTTAAGACATATATTGGCCTAGCTTTTTTAAGTCTTGGAATTACAATCATGATAGCGTTTTAGGAGGTAATATGTTTTTAGCAATTATATTTTCAATTTTATCAGGTGTAACAATTGTTTTATCAAGAACTACTAATGCATTACTTTCAACAAAAGTTAATACTTTAGTTAGTACTTTCTATAATTATGTTATAGGTTTGTTTTTTTCTATAATAGCTTTATTGATATTTGCAAAAGGAGAACCCTCCTTTTTTAATCATAATAATTATCCTTCTTTTATATATTATCTAGGTGGTCCATTAGGTATATTGGTAGTGTTTTTTTCAGCATATTTAGCAATCAGAATTTCATCCTTAATTATGACAATTTTAATGTTTTTTGGTCAAATTAGTGCTGCAATAATTATAGATTGGATATTAAAAGGTACTTTAGATTATATAAATATTATAGGTGGCATTTTAGTATTTATTGGGTTATTATTTATTAATCAAAAAGACTGATATATTAATGAATCACATTGTTATTTAATTGGTAATTTAATATACTTAAAATATAAGATTTTTTTGGAGAAAATTGATGTTAAAAAAGTTTTTTTCGTATTATAAACCTTACATTGGTTTATTCGTCTTAGATATTGTTGCGGCAATCATTTTCTCAACAGTATCTATTTTTTTCCCAATAGTAACTAGAAATTTAATAAAAACATATATCCCAAATATGATGTGGAATTATATGATTTTAACTTTTGTTGCTATTTTAGCCATATATGTAATTCAACTTATATGTGACTTTATTAGATTAAAATGGGGCCATATTTTAGGTGTTTATATAGAAACTGATATGAGAAGTGATTTGTTTTCACATTTACAAAAACTCTCATTTAGTTATTATGATCAAACAAAAACTGGTCATATAATGAGTAGAATTACAAATGATTTGTTCCAAATAACAGAAACAGCACATCATTGCCCAGAAGATATAATTATAAGTAGTATTACAATTATTGGTGGGTTTGTTGCTATGTTTATTTTTAATTGGCAATTAGCTTTTATTACTTTAATTCCTTTCCCTATTTTAGCAGTTTATGGAATAATATCTGGTAAGAAATTGAAATCAAGATTTGATACAGTTAGAAAAACCTTAGCTGATGTTAATAGTACTGTAGAAAATTCAATTCAAGGGATTCGTGAGGTTAAATCTTTTAATAAAGAAAATTATCAAGAAGAACAATTTGCAAATAGTAATAATGTTTTAATGGATGCAAAAAAAGCACAATATGATGCTATGGCAAAATTCCATTCAATTTTAAACTTCTTGAGAAATTTATGTTATTTATTCCCTATTGTTGGTGGTTCCTTATTAATTTATAAAGGTGTATTACAAACTTATGATTTAATTACATTTGTATTATTTATAACAGTAATTTTACCTCCAATTGATAGATTAATTAACTTTATGGAACAATTACAACAAGGTATTGTTTGTTTCCAACGTTTTGTTGATGTTATGGAAATTAACCCTGAAATTGAAGACTCTCCTAATTCAAAAGACTTAAATGTTACAAAAGGTATCATTAGATATGAAAATGTAAATTTTGCTTATGATGATGAAACTCCAGTTTTAAAGGATATTAATTTAACAATCAAAGGTGGTTCAACTATTGCCTTAGTTGGAGAATCTGGAGCAGGAAAGAGTACTTTAGCTAATTTAATACCTAGATTTTATGAAATCAATTCAGGATCTATATATATTGATGATCAAGATATTAAAACAATTACTCAGTCTTCTTTACATAAGAGAATTGGTTTTGTTCAACAAAATGTATTTTTGTTTGATGCTTCTATTAGGGAAAATTTGAAATATGGTAAGGCTGGGGCTACTGATCAAGAACTTTGGGATGCTTTAAAAGCCGCTAATTTAAGTAAATTTGTTGATTCTTTACCACATGGTTTAGATACTCAAGTAGGAGAACATGGGGCTAGATTATCTGGAGGCCAAAAACAAAGATTATCAATTGCTAGAGTATTCTTAAAGAATCCTCCAATATTAATTTTTGATGAAGCAACAAGTGCTTTAGATAGTGAAAGTGAACAATTAATTACTGAAGCCTTTGATAGATTGGCAAAAGGAAGAACTTCAATTGTAATTGCTCATAGATTATCTACAGTTAGAAATGCTGATAATATAATCGTAATTGATGATGGAAAAATTATAGAGATGGGTAATCATAAAACCTTGATTGATAAAAATGGTAAATATACTCATTTATATAACAGTCAAAAATTATAATATTTTTTAAATATATATATAAATAATAATCTCCAAAGTAATTTTTTTATTTACTTTGGAGATTCTATTTGTTTGTATGCTTTTTTAATTAGCCTTGTAAGAAATATCCACGTCCGTTATTTTTTACTTCATATAAAGCATGGTCTAATTTTCTTAATAAGTCTTCAATTTTTATTGTTAGATTGTCACAACCTAGTCTATTAAATAAGTATCCACCACTAACTGAGAAGCTGTGGCTTGATTCATCAAATACAACATTTGAAAGAGATATTTTTAATTTCTCTAATGCTATATCAGCATCATGTTTATCCATGTTTGGAACAACTACCATAAATTCATCACCACCAAATCTATAGACATGTTCTTTACTAAAAATCTTGCATAATTGTTCAGCGTAATAGCAAATTACTAAGTCTCCATTTTGGTGACCAAAAGAATCATTTACTAATTTGAAATGGTCGATATCTGTGAACAAGAAGAAAGAATGTTCATCACAAAATAAGTAACTATCTTGGATAAGAGCTCTTCTGTTTTTAACCCCAGTAAGAGAATCTTTAATTGAAGATTGTCTAAATTCTTCACTAAGATTTGTTAATTCAATTTGTGTTTTTGTAACATCTACATATAGTTTATATTTAGCAAGACCAGAAACAAAACATAAAATAGAAAAGCTTACAAATTTAAATGTGTATGCTAAATCAAAATGTCCAATGAATTTTGTCCAAAATAATAGATAAAAGAAACCAGCAATAAAATGAAACAATGCTGCTTGGAATGGAGATTGAAGAGTTAATGTTGTAACTGCTAATACGATAGTACAGTAAATAATGCAATCTCCGCCATATCTAAAATCTAAATTACTAATTAGTATTGTACATATTATTACTGCAATTACGGCTATTGCTTGAATATCAACAACCCATTGAGCATGTCTTTCTTTCTTAAAATAAAAATAAGTCGATGCAAAGAAAAAGAAAAAACAAACTGCTGAATTAATAATATATAAAATTCTATATTCCATTCTTTCAGGACAATCAAAATATGAAGTATAAGTTAAAATAAAATAGCCAAATTGAATTAATCCAAATACAAGAGTCAAAAGCCTTAAATATTTTATATTAAAATTGTCTATATGTTTTTGAACCTCATTGTCCGGGTTTGTAAAGAATAAATCCATTAATAAGCTCCTTTTATTTAAATGTTTTTTTATCATAGAGTGTCCTAAATATTGTAAAAATATTAATGAAAATAGTTGGTAAAAAAATATTATAAAAAAATTATATCACCATATTTTTACCACATTTTATATATAAATTAGAATTATCACAAGATAAAAGTGAAATTAAATTTTAAGGATAGAAAAATGAAAAAAAGAATTTTAACAATTATTTTAATGGTATCAGTAGTAGCAGTAGGACTTTTCGCTGGAGTACAACAAAGAGCTTATTATCAAGACGGAACACAATTAGGTTTAAATAGTAATCCTACATATGTTGAATTAGCAGATGGAACTTATAGAAACACAGAAACAAATCAAATAGTATCTGAATCAGAATTACCTGACTATTGTAGATTAGTTGGTGGAGATGGACAATTATTAAACCAAAGAAATCAAAATAATGATTGCATTGGAAATTGTTATAATGATAATCAATTTAGATCAAGTAGTAATTCAAAGAGACAAAGTTCTAGTAATTCTTCAAAAAGAGTATCTCAATCTAGTAGAAACTTTAGAAATAGATAAGATTAGATAGGATATACTAGTTGAGAGATTTTTCTTTCGACTAGTATTTTTTTTATATGCTATAATACATATATAAATTGGATTAAGAGAGAAGAAAAATGAAAGATTATACTATCTTATTAGCTGATGATGAAGAAAATATAACTAATGTTTTAAAAGGGTATCTTCAAAAAGAAGGTTATAAAATTATTGTTGCTAATGATGGTAAAGAAGCATTAGAAAAATTTAAATCTGAACAAATTGATTTAATTATTTTAGATTTAATGATGCCTTATTACTCTGGTGAACAAGTGTGCAATATAATCAGAAGAGATTCTAGAGTACCAATAATAATGTTAACAGCAAAAGTTGGTGAAGATAATTTAGTAAAAGGTATTAATTTAGGTGCTGATGATTATATTGAAAAACCTTTTAGTCCAAAAGAAGTTGTAGCAAAAGTAAAAGCTGTAATTAGACGAAGTAAAAATGATATTCTTGTTTCAAAGCCAATTACTTATGGAAATTTAAAATTTGATTTTGAAAAAGAAATTTTATATAAGGATTCAGTAATATTAGATTTAACTCCTACAGAGAGGAAAATAATATTTACTATGGCTAAATCTCCTTCACGAATTTTTTCAAGAGATGATTTAATAACTTATGCATTAAATGATGATTTTGATGGATTTGATAGAAGTATTGATACATATATAAAAAGTTTAAGAAAAAAAATAGAAGAAGATAGGAAAAAACCTAAATTTATAGTAACAAAACATGGTCTAGGGTATAGCTTTGAAACATAAAATAAAAATCAAAAAACAATTGGCTTTAGCTTTTGGAATATTTTCATTAGTTTTTACTTTATTAATTGCTTTATTATTGAATTTTGCTGTTGGTAAGAGTTTTGATAATTATTTAATTGTTAAAAACCAACAGATATTAGAAAGTCAACTTTCACAAGAGGATACTTCTTCTGTTGTTTTTGGAGCTTTAAGATCTAATAGGAGTGTTCTTCAAAGAAATAATGCAAATACTTCTGGGATGCATTATCAGTTAAATAGTGTTGAACAAAATTTAAAAAATTCAATTAATTATTATATTTTAATAATAGGAATATTTTCCTTCTTGGTTTCAATTGTAGTTGGGTATTTATTATCAAAAAGAATTTCTAGACCTTTAATGACTTTAAAAGAAGCAACTTCAAAAATAGAAAATGGTGACTATGATATAAAATTGAAAAAAAACACCTCTATTGAAGAGATTTCATTACTAATTGTAGCCTTAGAAAAAATGGCTAATAGAATTAATGAAAATATTGAACACGATAAGAGATTATCACAAGATGTTCAGCATGAACTTAGAACCCCAATCACTAATTTAAAACTTCAAATAGAAGCTATGCTAGATGATGTTTGGGACCTCGATAAGGATAATTTAAATCTTTGTTTAAATGAAATAGAGAGATTAAATAAGATAGTTGATCAGCTACATCAATTAGGGATGATAGAAAATGATGATACTATAACAGTTGTAGATTTTAATTTAAAAAACTTGATTGATACTTTAGCTAAAGAACATCATTTAATGTTAGAAAAGAACAAAATGATTTTAATTAATAATATCACCCCTGATGTTGAAATTAATAATGATGAGAATATTATTAAATCAGCTATTAATAACTTAATTTCAAATGCTATTAGATATAGTGGTGAGAACACAAAAGTAACAATAGATTACAATCAATTCAATGCAAATGATGTATCTTCTAAGTATTATAAAATCATAGCTGAAAATTTAGATGTTAATAATAACTATGATATAATCAGTGTTAGTGATAATGGCAAAGGAATTGCCCAAGAAAATCTTGATAAAATCTTTGAGAGATTTTATAGAGTTGATAAATCTCGCTCTAGAAATTTAGGTGGTTCGGGGCTTGGGTTATCTATAGTATATGCTAGTGCAAAAAAATTAGATGGATTTATTTATGTTACTAGTAAAGAGAATGAAGAGACAAAATTTAGTTATATTATAAAAAAATGATATTTTTTATTTGATATTTTGATTATTAGAAGCGCTTAATTTTTTAAGTGCTTATTTTTTTATTATATTTGTTATAAGAGATAAAAAAAAGTTAATAAAATATAATTTGTCTTTTTATAAAAAATTGAATAGAATATAAGATACTTTAAATAGGAGGGTATTATGAAAAATAGAGAATTACATTTACATATTGATGGTTCGTTAAGAGTTGATACAGTATGGGATCTGATGAAAGAACAAAAATTAGATTTAGGCATAAAAAAGAATGAATTATCTAGCATAATGAAAGTCTCTCCTACTTGTAAAAGTTTAAATGAATATTTAGAAAAATTTAAAATACCATTAAAAGTTCTACAAACTCCTCAAGCAATTGAAAGAGTAAGTTATGAATTGATAAAAGATTTATCAGCTTTAAATATGGATTATTCTGAAGTTAGATTTGCCCCACAGTTATCAACTTTAACTAAATATAGCCAAGAAGAAATTTTAAAAGCAGCTATTAATGGAATTGAACAGGCAGAAAGAGAATTGGATAATTTTAAAGCGGGGTTAATTATTTGTATGATTAGATCAAAGGATAATGAAGATTTAAATCGAGAGTCAATTTCCTTGGTAAAAAAATATTTAGGAAGAACTGTTTGTGCTTTAGATATAGCTGGGGCTGAAGCAATATATCCAACAAGAGATTTTATGCCATTATTATTGGATGCGAAAGCCCAAGGTTTGCCTTTAACAATACATGCGGGAGAAGCCGGGACTAGAGATGATTTAGATGTGGCTTTAAAAGTTAAAACAGACAGAATTGGACATGGAATTCTATCTATTAATCATGAAGATATAATAAAAAAACTAATAGATAATAATATTACTTTAGAAGTTTGTGTAAGTAGTAATTTACAAACAAAAGCCGTTGAAAAAATTGAGAATCATCCTATTAGATCTTTATTTGATAAAGGTGTTCATATTGCTCTTTCTTCAGATAATATGACAGTTTCTGATACGAACATTCAAAAAGAATTTGATTTGCTAAGAACAAAATTAAATTTTAGTGAAAAAGAGATAGATAAAATAAAAGAATATACCTATGAAGCTTCTTTCTTAAAATAAAAGGATATATTTATTTAAAATATTGACAAAAAAAAATATTAGCAATATTCTCATATCAAGAAAAGTTGATATGAGGATGATATGGATAATAAAGAAATTGCAAATATTTTTAAAGCATTATCAGATGAAAGAAGAATTAAGATTCTTAATCTACTTCAAGATGGTGAGCTTTGTGCATGTAATTTATTAGAGAGATTGGATATGGTTCAATCCGGCTTATCATATCATATGAAAATTCTAGTTGAATCCAAT
Organism: Sphaerochaetaceae bacterium; assembly: GCA_963678415.1. Taxonomy (GTDB): domain Bacteria; phylum Spirochaetota; class Spirochaetia; order Sphaerochaetales; family Sphaerochaetaceae; genus Pleomorphochaeta. The sequence continues at coordinate 2,153,795 of OY782833.1, forward strand.
TTAGTTGTATGTCGAAATGAAGGAAAATGGAGTCATTATAGTCTAAATATGGAAGGAAAAGAATCTGTTAAAAAGATTCTGGATTCTTTATTTATTAATAACAATACTGAAATAAAGTGTAATTGTAAAAAGTAGAAATTTTTTTCTGCTAATATATCAAAAAAAATTGATATGAGGTTTTTATGTTTAATTGGTTAGATAATTTAGTAAGTTTTTTTGTTACAAATGTTTTAAAGATAGATTTGGAAAGTTCTTTAGGTTCAAGTGTTCATTTTTTTATTTATGATGTTATAAAAATTATAATTTTATTAAGTTTTATGATTTTTTTAATTTCATATCTTAGAAGCTTTTTCCCACCAGAAAGAACAAAAAAAATAATTGATAAGTTTAGTGGAATCAAAGCTAATATTATGGCATCCCTATTAGGGATTGTAACACCATTTTGTTCCTGTTCATCCGTTCCTTTGTTCATAGGCTTTGTAGAGGCAGGCATTCCAATTGGAGTAACTTTTTCATTTTTAATAACTTCTCCTATAGTCAATGAGGCCGCATTTGTTATTTTATTAGCAGCTTTTGGATGGAAGATTGCTTTGTTATATGTTGTTACTGGTGTTTTTGTTGGAGTAGTTGGTGGTGCAATTATTGGTTTATTTAATAATAGAGATCAAGTTGAAGAATATGTATATAATTTGAATGCAACACATCATGAAGTAGAAAAATTAACTCACAAAGAAAGAGTTAATTTTGCACTATCAAATATGAAAGATATAATAAAAAGAGTTTATTTATTTTTGCTAATTGGTATTGGTATTGGTGCTGTTATACATGGTTGGGTTCCTGCAAATTTCTTATCAAAATATGCTAGTAAAGACAATCCTTTAGCTTTATTGGTTGCCGTAATTGCCGGTGTCCCATTATATTCTAATGCATTAGGTACTATTCCTATAGCTCAAGCTTTAATAAATAAAGGTGTTGCAATTGGAACAGCGCTTGCCTTTATGATGGCTACAACTGCTCTATCTTTACCAGAAATGGTAATCCTTAGAAAAGTTATAAAACCAAAATTAATTGCAAAATTTATTATTATTACTACTTTAGGAATATTATTTGTTGGTCTTGTCTTTAATTATATTTCACCTTATTTATTAGCATAATTTCTCTTAATTAATTTTAGTATTTTTATGCTATGATTAATTTGGAGGAGATGGTATGAGAAATGAGGATATAGTAATTATATATGGTAATGACTGTAGTAAAAGTGTTAACCAATTATTAAAACATATTAAAATTGAAGATCAGATTAAAGATAAAAATGCAAATATTGTAATAAAACCTAATTTGCTTATAGCTCAAGATCCCAGTTTAGGAGCTACTACTCATACTGAAATTGTTGTAGAAATAATTGAGTACTTACAAGAAAAAGGTTTTAAAAATATTAAAATCGTTGAATCTTCTTGGATTGGAGCCTCAACAAAACAGGCCTTTAAATATTTTGGATACCCTCAAATTAGTAAAAAATATAAAGTTCCTTTAATTGATGTTAAAGATGATGATTATGAAACTAAAATTGAAAATGGTATAAAAGTAGAAATTAGTAAAGAAATTTTTAATTGTGATTTTTTAATTTCAGTTCCAGTATTAAAAGGTCATTGTCAAACTAAGATAACCTGTGCATTAAAAAACATGAAAGGTTGTATTTCTGATAAAAATAAGAGAATGTTTCATAATCTAGGTTTAATGAAACCTATAGCTACTTTAAATAAAATAAGAACTGCTGATTTGGTAATTGTTGATTCATTAAATGGAGATTTGGATTTTGAAGAAGGTGGAAACCCCATCGAGACTAATCGAATCTATGCTTGTAAAGATAGTGTTTTATGCGATGCTTTTGGAGCGTCTCTACTTGGATACAGTGTTGATGAGGTTGAGTATATAAAATTAGCTCAAAGTTATGGTGTTGGAAATTCTGATATAAATAAAGCAAATATTATTAATTTAAATAATCCTGATAGTATTGATGCTTTAAACAAAAAGCCAAAAGGTACTGTTGCTTTTCTTGCAAAATATGTTGAAGCTGATAAAGCTTGTTCTGCTTGTTATGGAAATTTAATACATGCAATAAAAAGACTTAATGATACTAATCAATTGTTTGATATTAAAAAAGTTTGTATTGGGCAAGGATTTAAAAATAAGGAAGACCAAACATTAATTGGAGTTGGCTCTTGTACTAGAAAACTTGGAAAATCATTAAAAGGATGCCCTCCAAGCGCAAATGATATGATAAAATTTTTACTTGATAATAGTTAATATTTTATATTTATATATATAAAACATAAAAAAATGGTTGCTATATAAAATAAATTAAAAAAACTTGTTAAATCAGAGTTTTTCCTCATATAATTAAGTTATAATAATAAAATTATTATAATAAATTAGTTACCTAAGAGGAGTTCTTTATGAAGAAAAAATTAGTGTTATCTGTTTTGATTGTTGCTTTAACATTATTATCAAGTTGTTCTTTTTTTGATGATTATGCTTCAACATCGGTATTGATTGTTAATGGTAGTGATGTGAACATAGAAGAATTGGAAGTTTGGAATGGGTCTTCTGCTCCTAAAAGACTTGGAATTGGGGCTAATGTTTTAGATTCTGGTGAAGTTATTTCCCCAGGAGAATATATAAAATTACCATTACTTCCAATTTTGCATGAAGATTCTTATGCAACACTTGTTTTGAAGATGTACGATTCAGAAGATCCTGATCATTATCTTGATGTTAAGTTTAAATATTCAGAAGGTCATGTTGTAAAAATTACCTTTAAACCTGGAGAATCATCAGATCCTATTAATAATGATTTTGAAATTGAAAACGGGGAATGGGTGGAATTTTATTAATATTAATTTAAATTAATATTGATAAAAAGGTTGCTGCAAAAAAAATTAAATATTTAAGCAGCAACTTTTTTTAATTAATTAATATTTTAATTTAAGTATAATTTTCTTTTATTAAAAATATTTTATTACTTTTAAAGTTTATTCCCATTACTTTCAATAATTGATTTATACCAATATGCAGAATCTTTTAAAATTCTATTTTGAGTTTTATAGTCAACATAGACAATTCCAAATCTAGGTCTATAACCTTCTGCCCATTCAAAATTATCTAATAAAGACCAAAGAAAATATCCTTTAATATCAATTCCTTCTTCTATAGCTTTTTTTAATTGAAGTAAATATCTATTTAAGTAATCTATCCTTTGTGGATCATGAACTTTACCATCTAAAGAAATAATATCTCCATTAGCCATTCCGTTTTCAGTAATATATATTGGTTTATTATATCGTTCATACAAAAATTTAGGTCCCCAATATAATGCTTCAGGAACAATTTCCCAGTTTAAGTCAGTGTGTTCTTCATTATTAATTAAAGGTTGGACTTTATTTCCTGAATAAATATTTTGTCCTAAAAAATCTATTGGCTGACTTATAAGCTCTAAATCTTCTTTTGTTATTTCAGGAAGAAATTCTTTATATTTAATATAGTAATCCTTTGGATAGTCACCTAAAAATATAGGATCCATAAATAAAGATGCACAGAAGTAATAATTTTCATTTAATTCAGGAATTCTAAAATAGTCTTCTCGGGCTTTCTCTATTTCAATTTCAGTATTACTATTTGGTATAGAAGGAGAACTATTAGGAGCAATTCCGATTGATACAGGACCTTTAGCATTTTCTCTAATAGTTTTTACTGCAATACCATGAGCTTTTAAAGCATTATGAATTACTGTTAGTGAATCTTTATGATTAAGCTTTAAACCTGGTGCATGTATACCTGAGATATAACCTAAACCACAAAAGCATTGAGGTTCATTTAATGTCATAAAGTATTTAACTTTTGAGGAGTATTCTTTTACAACCAATTTTGTATATTCTTCAAAATAATCAACTATATTTGGATTTAACCAACCTCCAATTTTATGTAATTCAATAGGTAAGTCCCAATGGAATAGAGTGATATATGGTTCAATATTATTTTCTATTAATTCATCAATTAAATCATGGTAAAATTTAATACCACTTTCATTAATTTTACCTGTTCCATTAGGTATTAATCTTGGCCAACTAATTGAGAATCGATAGGCTTTAATACCTATTTTCTTCATTATTTTTACATCTTCTTTAAACTTATGTATATGATCACAAGCAATTAATCCATCATGATTTTTATATACTTTATCTGGGAATTTGCAAAAATCATCCCAAATATTTCTACCACGTCCATCTTTAAGGTTGCCCCCTTCAATTTGATAAGAGGAGGTTGCAACCCCCCAAGCAAAGTCTTCTTTAAAATTCATTTTTTTGTCCTCTATATTATTCTTGCTCTGCAAGTTGAATCTCTAAGTATTAATTGAGTATTAATTCTGAAAATTCCTTTTGACTCAATTGGTTTATTGTTTAATAAATCTTTCATTATTTCAGCTGCTTTTATGCCAATATTTGATCTAAATTGTTTAACTGTAGTTAATGCTGGAGTTGAAACATTGGTAATTTCAATATCATCAAAACCAATTATTGATATATCATTAGGTACCGAAATGCCTTTTGAAATTAAAGTTTTTTGTAATGTAATAGCTATTCTATCATGACTAGCAAAAATAGCAGTAGGTAAATCATTTTTATTTCTTTCTATATATGAAGAAGCTCTTTCTAATTCTTCTTGAGGTGTGTAGTTTTCACAAAAATCAATAATTTTTTTATCATAAGGTAAATTGAATTCTTTTAAGAAAGCTTTATAAGCTTCAAATCTTTCTATTCCTGATAATGAACTTAAAGGTGATCCTAAGTAGCCAATTTTTCTATGTCCAAGGGAATAAAGATATTTTAAAGCTTCAAAAGAGCCCTCATAATTAGTAGAAAGTATAGTAGGTATTTTGGGGTATTTTGTTTCGACCGAAACACATTTTATTCCAATATTATTAATTGCTATTGCTTCTTTTATATCTAGAGTGCTAGATGCAAAAAGGACTCCATCAATATTCCTATATCTACAATGTTCAAGATATCTCATATTTTGATTTGGAAAATTTCTATTTATGAAGATAATATCATAGCCAGCTTTTTCCATCTCAGATTTAAAGGCTTCAAGTATTTCACTAAAATGAGGATGTACAAATCCTTGTTTTAAATCTTCTTGGAAGATAACTCCGATTAGCCAAGATTTTTTTGTAACTAAAGCTTGAGCGCTTTGGGTGGGTGTATATCCTAATTCTCTAGCAGTAATAAGAATTTTTTCTTTTGTTTTAGCATTAACACCTTGGTAACGATTAAATACCTTTGAAACTGTTGCTGCTGAAAACCCACTTTTTTCTGCTACATCATAAATAGTTGCCATTACTGCTCCATTGTTTTAATTCAATCTAATCGAAATCGATTTCTATAAATATAGGTTAACATAAATTAAAAAGAAGTCAATTTCGAAATATAGAAACTTTTTTTATATATCAAAATATAAAATCAAATGCTTTTAATGAATATTTTTAATTAAATTTTTATAAGATATAGGGTTTTGAGTCAACATTTTTTGAAATTATAGTATAATAATGCTATTAATTTATTATAGAAACATGTTTCGAAATATTTTGTTTTGAGTTGTTATAATAAATTGATATCTTTTTCTAAAAAATATTTATATATGACTATTTTATGCTATACTACTGTATAATTATACTCATTATAATATTTAAATGTGCTTATATATTGGAGGATTTGATGAATGATTATTTAACATTAGCAAATTCCAAGACGATTTATTTAATAGTTGGTGCTATTTTGCTTTTTGTTGCCTTGTTTTGCTTTACATTTATTTTCCGGAGTTTTCGAGCTGGAGTAAAAATGGGGATGGATAAAACTGTATTAAAAAGGGCTATTACTTCTTCTGCTACTTTTACTGCAATCCCAAGTATTTCTATTTTATTAGGAGTTTTAGCTTTAGGTGGAAATTTAGGAGTCCCTGTTGCTTGGCTTAGACTTTCTGTTATTGGTAATTTACAATATGAGGCTACTGTAGCTCAAGTAGCTGCGCAAGGAATGGGTAAGACTTTAGATAGTGCTTTATTATCAATGGATGATTTAGTAACTATTTTATTAGTTATGACTGTTGGAATAATCTGGGGATGTTTATTAACAATTTTTACTTTAAAAAAATATTCTAAAAAAATATCAGTAAGTGAAAAAGCTTCAAAAGATTCTTCAAAACCTTCATTTGCAAATATTGCTATGGTAGCAATGTTTATTGGTTTATGTGCAGCTTTTGTAGGAAATTATTTAGCAGATTTTATCGTAAACGGTGTATATTTACCTGTTTTAACAACGATTGTATCTGCACTTGTAATGGCTATATTCGAATATTTAATTAAAAAGAAAAATCATAAAGTATTGGAATCTTTCTCATTAGCTCTTTCTATGATTATTGCTATGATAGCAACAGTCGGATTTTCAATAATATTATAGGAGAATATAATGGAAAACAATAATTTTGATTATGATAATTATATTGAAGATACTCATAAATTAGGAAGATTTTTCTTATCAGTAGGCGTTATTGCTTTATTATTAGCTCCTTTTATAATTGCATATTTCACAAAGGCACATGTAAATGTAAAAGCCTTTGCAACTTCGATAACAAAAATCTTATTAATATATATTCCTTCTTGTGTTGCTGAATATTTAATTTATGTTCCTCTTTTAGGAATTGGTGGAGTATATTTATCTTTTCTTACAGGAAATTTAACAAATTTAAAATTGCCTTGTGCTTTTAGTTCAAGAGAAATTGCTCAGACAAAAGCTGGAACACCTGAAGATGAAATAATTATGACATTGGCTATTGCTACTTCTGCTTTAACAACAATGCTTGTAATTGCTATAGGTGTTTTATTAATTGTTCCTTTAACACCAGTGTTACAAAATCCTATTGTTAAACCTGCTTTTGATAATGTCCTTCCTGCTTTATTTGGAGCTTTAGGTTATCAATATTTTATTAAGGATTTAAAATTATCAGCAATTGCTATGGTATCAATGATTTTAATTTGTATTGGTGTTCCATCCTTAATTGGAGACACAGGTACAATGATTATAATAATTGGCGGTATTTCAATTGGTGTTTCATATTTGTTTTTTAGACATGTAAATAGGGAGAAGAAATAATGGAAGATAGAGAAGCTTTATATAGTTCAAAATTAGCTAAAATGATTCAATGTGAAACGGTTTCAATATTTCAAGTTAGACAAAAAGAGAAATTTGATAAATTTCATGATGTTTTAAAAGAATTATTTCCTAATGTATTTAATACTTGTGAAGTTGTAGATATTGAAGGATCTTTATTAATTAAATGGAAAAGTAAAAATCCTAAATGTGAACCAGTATTATTTATGAGTCATCAAGATGTTGTTGAGGCTACTGGGGAATGGAAATATCCTCCTTTTAGTGGAGAAATTAAAGATGGAGTTATTTGGGGCAGAGGTACAGTAGATACTAAAGCTGCATTATTTTGTATCTTTCAATCAATAGATGAACTTATTGCTAGTAATTATGAACCACCTACAGATATTTATATCGCATCTTCTTGTGGAGAAGAAGTTTTAGGCGATGGAGCTCCAAGAACTTGTCAGTATTTAAAAGATAGGGGTGTTCACCTAAAATTAGTCATTGATGAAGGTGGAATGATAGTAGAAGCTCCAATGGCTGGTGCAAAAGGTAAATATGCTATGATTGGTAGCTTAGAAAAAAGCACTGGTAATTTAAAATTCATAGCAAGATCTGAAGGAGGACATGCTTCCGCTCCTCCTAAAAATACTCCAATTGTTAGATTAGCAAAGTTTATTTCGTATTTAGAAAAACATGATCCAACTAAATCTAAAATGAATGATGTTACTGCAGAAATGTTTACTAGATTAGGAAAAACTACCACTGGTGCAATGGGCTTTTTGATGAGACATGCTAGGGGTTTTGCTCCTTTATTGGCCTTTATAGTTCCTAAAGTTAATACAATGGGTGGTGCTATGTTTAAAACAACAATAGCCTTTACTACTGCAAAAGGTGCTAATGGATTGAATGTATTACCAGAAGAAGCCTTTGTTACTGCAAACATTAGATATATAAATCATCAAGGGCCAGAAGAAATGATGGCCATATTTAAAAAAATAGCTAAAAAATTTGATATAGAAATTGAAGTATTAAATGATGGTGGTGATTGTCAGGTTGTAGATTATAAGAGTAAGGAATTTAAATTATTAGAAAATGTAATAAAAGAGTTATGGAGTGATGTAATTCCATCTCCTTATACATTAACCGGTGGTACTGATGCAAGGCATTATGCACCTATATGTGATAATGTATTTAGATTTGCTCCTTTAGAAATTAATCATCAACAATTAGATTCAGTTCATGGGTTAAATGAAAATATTTGTACAAATACATTGCCTTCTGGAGTTGATTTCTATAAGAGGATTTTAGAAAAGTTATAAAATAAAATAAATTTATAGATAAGGTTATTGTGATTTTTTTGCAATAACCTTTTTTTGTTGCAAAAGCAACAGACAATAATTATTAAATTTTTTATTCTCTGTTTATATTATAGATAAAGGATAAAATTATGAAAATAAAAAGCAGTGATAATTTATATGATGTAATAACTAGATACCCTCAAACAAAAGAATATTTTATTAATAAAGGAATTAAGCAAGTTGAAGATAATTTGATTTTATCAACATTAGCAAAGAGAATTACAATAGAAACTATTACAAAATCAAAAAAAATTAATACTAACTTATTTATTGATGAATTGAATCAAATATTAAATCAAGAATCTATTGATTTAACTTTATCTAAAGGAGTTAGCAAGGAAGCTGCAACCATAAAATTAGATGGTGTGCTTCCTTGCCCAATTCGAATTCCATTATTAGAGTCTTTTGATAAATGGCTTAAATTAAAGGATTGTGAAAATACTATTAATTATGAGTTGAAAGCAGCTTCAATGGGAGTAGATTGGCTTAAAAATAATATGAAAGAAGAATCATTATCTGATATCTTTTTATCTGCAGGTTTTGATTTATTCTTTGATGATAAATATATAAACCAATTTAAGAAGAAAAAAGTTTTTAAAGATCTTATTCCTTTTGAGAAATATAATTCTGATTTTGATAATGATTATATATCATTGAAAGATCCAAAAGGTGATTATTCAATTTTAGGTGTTGTTCCAGCCGTTTTTTTGATAAATGAAGAAATAATAGATTTTAATGAGGCTCCAAAATCTTGGGAAGAGCTTATCAATGGGGATTTTGAAAATAAAGTAAGTTTACCCGTTGGTGATTTTGATTTGTTTAATGCTATTCTTCTCAATATCTTTAAAAATTATGGACTTGATGGTGTAAAGAAGTTATCAAAAACCTTATTAAATGGGATGCATCCATCTCAAATGGTTAAATCAAACACTTTAAAAGAACAGCCTGCAATAACTATAATGCCATATTTCTTTACTAAAATGATAAAGTTTGGGGGGCCAATGAAAGCAATTTGGCCAAAAGATGGAGCAATTATTTCTCCAATTTTTATGCTTACAAAAAAAGAAAAAGAGAGTGAATTATTAAAATTTGTTGAATATTTTAGCTCTAAAGAAGTTGGTGAAATTTTCAGTCATAAGGGATTATTTCCTTCAACAAATCCTGATGTCGATAATATGATTCCAAAAGAAAATAAATATATGTGGTTAGGTTGGGATTATATTAATAATACTGATATTGGAAAAACATTAGATGTTTGTTTGGCTACTTTTGAGAACTCTAAGGAGGAATAAGAGTGAATTTAATTACAATTTCAGGGCCACCGTCCTCAGGAAAAACTTCAGTAATTGTTAAAACTATTGATTCTTTAAAACAAAGGAATTTAAAAGTTGGAGTTGTTAAATTTGATTGTTTATATACAGATGATGATATTATTTATCAAAAACTAGGTATTCCAGTAAAAAAAGGGTTATCAGGTTCCCTTTGTCCTGATCATTATTTTGTGTCTAATATTGAGGAAGTTACACAATGGGGCGTCAATAAAAACTTAGATGTTTTAATTACTGAATCGGCGGGGTTGTGTAATCGGTGCTCCCCATATATTAAAGATATTAAAGCTATATGTGTTATAGATAATTTATCTGGGATTAATACCCCAAAGAAAATAGGTCCTATGTTAAAAGCTGCAGATATTATAGTCATAACAAAGGGCGATATTGTGTCTCAAGCAGAGAGAGAAGTTTTTTCATCCAGAGTTAGACAAGTTAATTCAAAAGCCATTGTAATGAATGTAAATGGATTAACTGGACAAGGGGCTTTTGAATTATCAACTTTAATTGTTGATAATAGTCAAATAAGTAGCGTTAAGGGTAAAGAATTAAGATTTTCTATGCCAAGTGCATTATGTTCATATTGTTTAGGGGAAAGAAGAATAGGTGATGATTATCAACTTGGAAATGTTAGAAAGATCGATTTGGAGGATAAATGAATAAAAAAGAATTTTTGAATATAAAAATTAATAAAGTTATTGAAGATTATCCTTTTATGGCTGATTTTTATAATGATTATGAGAGTATTTTTATTGATTATAGAAAAAGTGCTTTTGAAAATATTGATACTATCAATGATGTTGAAGCTGAAGATTTAGCCCTTGATAAAGAGCTACTTTTAAATAATGCATATCAGTTTTTTAATCAAATGTTTGAATTCTTAGGATTAGAAAAAGACAAGGTTGAGAATATAACAATTTTGAGGGGGTATAATAAAAATAAGGATAATGAATTATACGATGTAACTATAAATGTTGGAGATATTGTAGCTATAGTTGGTCCAACAGGATCTGGTAAAAGTAGATTGCTCTCAGATATAGAATGGATTGCAAACAGAGATACTCCTACTAAAAGAAAAATCTTAATTAATGGGGAAACTAGGGATAAGGAATGGAGATATTCGTCAACAAATAAATTAGTAGCACAATTATCCCAGAATATGAATTTTGTAATGGATTTAAGTGTCAAAGAATTTTTAGAATTACATGCCCAAAGTAGATTGGTTGAGAATGTTAATGAGATTGTTGATAAGATTATTAATGAAGCAAATTTACTTGCTGGAGAAGCATTTGACTCTAATTCTCAAATAACAAGTTTGTCTGGTGGGCAATCAAGAGCTTTAATGATTGCTGATACTGCAATACTATCAAAATCACCTATTGTTTTAATTGATGAAATTGAGAATGCTGGAATTGATAGAAAAAAAGCTTTAAATCTATTAGTCAAAGAAGAAAAAATTGTTTTAATAGCAACGCATGATCCTATTTTAGCTCTAATGGCAAATAAAAGAATTGTAATAAAAAATGGTGGTATAGATAAAATAATTATGACCTCTGAAACAGAAAAAAAGGCTCTAGAAAAATTAGAAATTATAGATTTAGAACTCATGAAATTAAGAAATGAAATAAGAGAAGGAAATGAAATAAATTTTTAAAAAATCAAAAATTGAATAGTCTAAAAAAAAAGTTATCATTTAATAAAATATTATAACATGATATAATGAGTTAACTTTAGATAATTTGGGGAAGCTAAATGTAAAAACTAGTTGTTATTTTGTAATAATTGGTAAGATATATTTATGACTTTTTATTTAAGTTGTGCTGTTATATATGATAGAGAGTTATAGTTTTTATTAATATAATATATGTATATTTATATTTTATACTTTATGACATAGGGGATAAGTGTTGGTATTGTATGTAAATGTATTGTTATTATAATAAGTTGCAGTCTTAATTAAAATATTATAGCTCTTGATGTGCTGGCATGGTTAAAAATTAGTTTACTAGCTATAAAGGTGCATTTGATACATCTATATTTTATTTGATGTAGTAAGGGGTGTTTTAATGAGTCTTTTTTTGTTAATAGTAATTATATTATTCTTTTTTCTTTTGCTATCAATTGGACTGTTTTTTTCCAGGCGTATTTATTCTAATGATGATTTTGCTGTAGCAGATAGACATGTTAGTTCAATAGTTTTAGCTGGAACTTTATCTGCGACTGTTTTAGGCTCAGTTAATACATTAGGTGTTTATGAAAAAGCTTATGAACCATTTGGTCTTTCAGCGACTTGGTATATATTTGCTATGGTAATTGCTTTTTTAATAATGACAATTATTGCACCTAAAATAAGAAAGTTAGAATTAAAAACAGTTTCAGAATTTTTTAGAAGAAGATATGGTAAGACTGTAGGTTTAGTTGTTGCTGTTTTTATGATTTTTCCTTTGATTGCATTAACTTTAGTCCAATTTATTGCTGGCGCTAAAATCTTATCAATTATATTGAATGTTGATTATAAAATTGCATTAACCATAATAGCTTTTGTTGTAATTACTTATACAGCTCTTGGAGGTCTAAAAGGGCTTGTAGCTTCCGATACTCTACAGTTTATAATTATTTTTGTTGGATTCTTATTAGTTATTCCTTATTCATTTAGAATGAGTAGTAATTTTTCAACTGCAGTTTGTAATGTTCCTCTTTCAAAAATAAATTTTTTCCAAGGTATTAGTATTTCTACTATTATTGCTTTAATAATTATGTTTATTGCAAATTTTGCGGTTGGACAAGAAATTTCTTCAAAATATTTTTCAATTAAGCACTCTTATCACGTTTCAAAAGCTTTTATAATTACAGGGTTTATCCTTTTTGTTTTTGCATTTTTTCCTTCATTATTAGGAATAGTAACTTTGGCATTAGAACGTATGGGAAGAATTGATGGCTCTATTATTTTTGTGGATGGTATTAAATATGGCTTACCTAATTTTGTTTTTAATTATATGCCATCATTTATTATTGTATCCTTATTTGTTGCTTTATTAGCTGCAACTATGAGGTCTGCTGATTCTTTGATTTTTTCAATTGGTGTTATTTTTGCAAACGATATTTATAGAATATGTATTAATAAAAATGCTAAGGATACAGAAACAATAAAGGTTTCAAGAATCTTTATTGTAATTGGTGGAGTTGTTGCTTATGTTTTAGCAATTTTTTGTAAAGTATCTTTAATTAAAGTGTTTATATTTGCTATTTCATTAAGAGCTGCAGGAACCTTTTTCCCTTATGTATTAGGTTTAGTATGGAAAAAAGCTTCTATTATTGGAGTTTTTGCTTCTTTATTGTTTGGAAGCGCTTCCTATGCACTTTTAGCTATTAAAAATATCCTTATATTGGGATTAGAGCCAATTTTAATAGCATTATTTATTAGTCTTGTTGCTTTTATATTATTTAGCAAATTTTTCCCACCTGAGGTTGAATCGGTTGAACTAAGTGTTGAAAATTATTATTTATAGTAACTGATTTTCTGATTATTTAGCCATTTGCCTTTGTAATAATATATAACAAAAATAATTGCACTTAATGTCCAAGTAACAGGATATGCTGAGAAAACTACTTTGATGTCATAGTAGAATTTTAACACTATCGTAATGTAAGTTACTCTAAATACACACCAGAACAATAGCATTACAGCCATTGGTATAACTGATTTACCAGCGCCTCTATAAATCCCAGCCATAGTATGGGACATGGCTAGTTGGAAAAAGAAAAAAGCTGAGATTCTTGCTTTTAGTACACCAATTTCTATTACTTCTGGATTGTTGGTAAAAAGTAATATTATTTTTGGCGCAAAAATAAAAATAATTACACCTAAAGATTGAGCAAGAATAGTCGCTGATAAAAGTCCAAATTTTGTGCCTTTTCTAACTCTATCAAATTCTCCAGCTCCAATATTTTGGCTTGTAAAAGTAGTCATTGCCATTGCAAAGCTTGTAACAGGGATAAAAGCAAAGCCTTGAATTCTCATCATTACACCATTTCCAGCCATAGCAATTGGCCCAAAAATATTAATACTAGATTGAACAAAAACATTAGCTATAGAAATTACTGAATTTTGTATCCCTGATGGAATCCCAACAGCTAAAAATTGTTTTAAGATTGGAACATCAATTTTTATTTTCTTGAATTGAACTCTAAAAATATCTTTAGTTGTAAATAATATTCTATAGGCTAAAATAGCACTAATTCCTTGACTTATTATAGTTGCAATTGCAGCACCTTTTGTTCCAAGATTAAATATAATTACAAATACTAAATCTAAGATAATATTTGAGACTGATGCAATAATTAAGAAATATAATGGTCTTTTACTATCTCCCATAGCCTGTAATATTCCACTTGCACTATTAAAGAAGACTAAAGCACTAATCCCTAAGAAATAAATTTGTATATATCCTCGAGCATCTTCTAATACTGATTCTGGAGTTTGCATTAATTTTAATATATAAGGGGTTAGAAAATAACCCATAATGGTTAGAAAAATGCTACTTAAAAATGCAAAAGCTACAGTTGTATGAACAGCCTTTTTTACATTTTCGTAATCTTTAGCACCAAAAAATTTCGAAATTACTACCCCAACTCCAATAAAAATCCCTGAAAATAATCCAACCAACAAGAAAATTAAAGGACTGCAAGAAGTAATAGCAGCTAAAGCTTCTTTACCTACATATCGCCCTACAATAAGAGTATCAACAACCATATATAACTGCTGAAATAGATTCCCAAGGAAAATAGGAAAAGCAAAAAGAAGAATGTTTTTGCTTATTGACCCAGAGGTTAATAATTTTGTATTTGTTTTCATGATTATAATTAAAGTATATCAATTATAATTTATAGTAAAGCTAGTTTTTGTTATTTGTTATAACAAAATCCATAAGTTGAAAAAACAACTTATGGATATTGATTAGTTAGAAATATTTATACAAAAAGAGATATGATAAAGACTATTACAATTGTAGTAATACCCATTACTGCAGTAACTCCAGTTTGACATTTATATGCTTGTTTTGTGTTCATATCACTGAATTGGGATACAACCCAGAAATATGAGTCATTAGCATGTGAAACTGTCATTGAACCTGCACCAATAGCCATAATTACTAATACTTTTGCAATTTCGCTATCAAAACCTAATGTGCTCATTAATGGTGCTATCATTGCTGATGTGACAATCATTGCAACAGTAGAAGCTCCCATTGCAGTTTTAAGAAGTGCAGCAATAATAAAAGGTAATAATACACCAATATTTAAATGAAGTAATGATCCAGCTAATGCATCAGCAATTGGTAATGTTTTTAAGATAGCTCCAAAAGCACCACCAGCACCTGTGATTGCAAGAATTCCAGCAGCATTAGTTACACCTTGTGTTACCCAATTTAATTTATTAGGTCTTTCTGATACAGGAATTAATGTTGTAGCAATTGCGATACCAATCAATAATGCAACAACAGGGTTACCAATAAAGCTAAAGAATGTTGCAATATGACCAGTACCAAATGGGCTAGAAGGGAAATCAGCAATAGATTTAAAAGCAATTAAAATAATTGGTACTAAAATAGGAGAAAAAGAATGAAGAGCTGAAGGTAATTTACCATATTTATCTTGTAATTCTTCAACTGTATTTTCAGGATTTGCATCAATATGTACTTTTGAAGCAACTTTTTTTGCATAAATTAAACCAGAAATAGTTGCAGGAATTGAAACACAAAGACCAATTAAAATTGTTAAACCTAAGTTAGCACTTAAAGTACCTGCCATAGCAATAGGCCCTGGAGTAGGTGGTACTAAACAGTGTGTAGCATATAATCCAGCTGAAAGAGCAGTTGCTAAAATAGCTAAACTTTTATTACTTTGTTCTGCTAAAGCTCTAGCAATAGGGGATAGGATAACGAATCCTGAATCACAGAAAACTGGAATCCCAGTTACATAACCTGTTGCTGCCATAGTTAGAGCAGATTTATCTTTTCCTACAATGTGTAGAATTGAGTTTGCCATAGTTAAAGCTGCACCAGTTTTTTCGAGAATAGTACCAATGATTGTTCCTGCTAAGATAACAATACCAATAGAACCTAAGATACTACCAAATCCATTTTTTACAGTATTGATTACTGTAATAGCATCCATTCCACAAAGTAGACCTACAACAATTGAAATTGTTGTTAAAACTATAAATGGATGAATTTTTAATTTGCTTATGGCAAGAACCATAGCAATTACTGCAAGAATGATCACTGAGAACATATAAATAGCTGACATTCTTTTCCCTCCTATAAAATCTCGGAATTATCCGTTTTTTTTATATGCATAATTGCTCTAAAGAAATAGGATACAGTAAAGCAATTACAATTATTTAAATTACAAATTTCTAGAATTTTATTTACTCTATAAATACAAGTGTTTTTATGAATGTTTAATGAATTAGCCATAGCTTGAATTCTTCCATCATTGTTTATATAGGCATCTATTGTTTGATAAATCCAATAAGAGTGCATATTATCTAATTCATTTATCAAATTTTCATAATATTTTGTTAGCAAATCTCTGGAATTTATATCAAAAGCCAGTAAAGCTAAATCATCATAATTTGTGCAATTATAATATTTTCTATCATGAGGTATACTCATAAATGATTTAGAAATCATTGCCGCAAAACTTAACTCATTTAATTGATGAATTTTAGGACTAAATACAATTTTATCAATATTTTTTTGATTTAGAGCTGAAATGAAATCGTTAGTAGTTAAGCTTTTTTCAAAATCACTTTTTAAAATTAAATAATGGGAAGGGTATTCAATTAATAAATCATTATTACTATTTATTAATTTATTATCTCTTAAGAATTGATATGTCGTATTGTATTGTGCTTTTTTTGATTCAAAAGAAAATAAAACTAATTGTAATGGAAATTTTAGAGAAATTCCTAATGCATCGATAGTTTCAAGAAATACGTTTTCATTATTTTTTGAATATAGAATTTCAGATAGATTGGACCTTAATTCAGTTCTTCTTTGTTCTTTTTGCATATATGCTGCTTGATCTAAAAAAAGGGAGGTGCTAATACTTAAGAGATAAGCGGTTTGTTTAACTTCATCAGGGTTCCCAAATATTCCAATTACAGCTACTGCTTTTCCCTTTTTTATTATTGGAATATTTACACCTTGCTTAGATCCTTCAAATTTATCGATTTCATTTGGATAAATTAGGATTTCTTTTTTTTCATTAATGGCTTTATATGCTCCAGAGTGAAAAGTTCCAATTCTTTTTTCATCACTACTAGCTATGATAATTCCATTTTCATCCATTAAATTTACTGTGTTAGGCGCAACTATTGAGGCTGTTTTAGCAATTATTTCTTGAGCTATTGCTTTAATATTTTTTGCACTCATAATAAAATAATATCTCCTGTAGCTACATAATTAGCTTCTATATTTTTTTCTTTTTTTAATTGATTAGTTATTTGTTTTCCACTGCAATGTAGAAAGTATGTTTTTTTAATACCTAGATTTAATAATTCTTTGGACGTAGAGATAATTCTTTCTTCATCTACAGCATTTAAATGAACACCACCAATAACAGTATCTATATTTTTATCAAACATAGAATTAACACTTTTTATAATTGATAATATTCCTCTATGAGCACAGCCTACAATTAGTGTTAATCCAGTTTCTGTTTCTTTTACTAATGCAATTTCATCTATGAAATTATCTTTTGTTAGAGTCTCTAAGTTTCCATTAACGAATCTAGAAGGAATTATTTCATGTTCATAGTGTTGCTTAAAATTTGTAACAATATATAAAGACTCTTCTAATTTATAAACATCCTTATTAATTTCATTTATTTTAACGGATTTATCTTGTAGATATTTCTTGTCAAACCCACAACCTAAATATGTGATAGTACTATCGTTTAGTGCATATTTTTCTTTAAAAAAGTCTTGTCCAACATAAATGTTATCAATCGAATGATTATCTAAAAAGGATAATAAGCCACTACAATGATCATAATGACTATGGGATAGAATAACTGTTTTAATATCTTTTAAATTAATATTCATTAATCTTGCGTTATATTCAAAAATCCCAGTAGATCCCATATCAAATAAGTATTTATTTTTATCTGTTTCTATTAGTATTGATAATCCATGTTCAGTTTTAGTAGATAGAAGTTCGCTATGAGTGTTTTCAAGCAAAATAGTACATTTGTCCATATTTATGTTTTTTCCTCGCTGATAATAATTATTAAACGTAAAAAAGCTTAGGACAATTGTATAAAAGTACGAATTTTTATAAAACTATTTAGACCTTTATATATAGGGTTATGATAAAGTTTTTTTGATATTAAATGAGATTTTACTTATTTTGTAATTAATTAATTAGGTTAATAGTACGAAAATATTTTTTTTAGATATGTGTGATAAACATAAAAAGCATAATAGTTCTTAATTGTTATCTTTTGCTTTTAATAATCTATCTTTAGAATTTAAAAAGTGATTTTCAATTGCCTGTTGTGCTTCAATAAAATTATGATGATTTAAATTATTGGTTATTTGTAAGTGTTCAATTAATGATAAATTTAAATTGTTAATATTTCTATTATAATAATTTGTGTAAAATTTTAATGAATTATAAATTTCCAATAGTTTTTTATTATCTGAATATTCAATGATTTTTTGATGAAAATCTTTCTCTGTTTTTAAGTAATCATTTATAAGATTTTCTTCAATTCCGTTGGAAAATTCATCAAAGAAATGAGTTAATTTTTCAATTTTGTTATGGTCTATATTTGTAGAGAATAGTTTTATAGCAATACTTTCAATTGCAGCTAAAATATCAAAAGCTTCTAAGATTTCTTTTTTAGAAATTTGTTTTATAAAAAATCCTTTTCTAGGTACATAGGTTAAATAATTTTCCCCTACTAGTTTATTTAATGCTGCATTAATTGGAGTTAGACTTATATTAAATTTATTTGATAATTCTAATTTATTAATTTTTCTATTTATCGGAAGTACATGATTATCCAATAAATTTTTTATTTCTTCATAAATATAATCATTAATGTTTCTATTTTCTATTTCCATCAATTATTCTCTTTGATTTAGCTCATTAATTAAATTGTTTTTTGTGGATGCATAAATATGATAATGCATTAATTGTGAAGCGCTAAAAGAATCTTTTGAAATCAATAAATCTAGAATGTTTTTATGATCTTCTAAAATTTTTTCCATTGGTTTTAATATATCTATTGAATACATTAAAGGAATATATTTATTTAAAATGTCTGAAATTATATTGTCCTTTGAGCTTTTAATAATTATAGAATGGAATTGATTATCTAAAGTTTTAAATTTAATTTTATTATTTTCGCTAATAGAGAGCCTCATGTTTTCTATATTTTCTTTTAATTCTTCTATTTGTTCTTCTGTTATAAATTTGGCAGATAATTCACAAATATAAGGTTCAAGTTTACCTCTGATTTCAAATATTGATAATAAATCTTCTTTTGTGAAAATCTTTACTCTACTTCCTCTTCTAGGGATTGTTTGAGTTAACTGTTCACTTGATAATCTACGTAATGCTTGTAGCAAAGGAGTTCTGCTTATACCTAATTGTTTAGCTAATTTTTCTTGATTTAATTTTTCTCCAGGTTTTAATTCACCAGAGATAATCATATCTTTAATTTTTTTATAAGCTTTTGTCGTTAAATCTTCAAACATTATGTGATTATCATTTTTATACATTATAGGGGTTTTCCTAATTTATTTATTAACAATATTTATTGGAGTGTTGTTAATGAAGTTTTTAATATTATCAACAGCAATATCCATTAATCTTTGTCGACTTTCTTTTGGTGCCCAAGCAATGTGTGGGGTTATTATACAATTTGGATGAGTACATAATTTGTTATCTTGTTCAGGTGGTTCATGAGTTAAAACATCCATTGCAGCACCGCTTACTTTTTTATTTTCTAAAGCTTGGTATAATGCTTCTTCATCAATTAATGCTCCACGGGAAGTATTAATAAGCATAACACCCTCTTTTACTTTTGATAAACTTTCTTTGTTAATAATTTTTTCAGTTGCAGGAGTTAGAGGACAATGTAGGGAGATAATATCACTTTCTTTTAAAACTGTGTCTAAGGATACATATTCAATGCCTTCTTTTTCCCATTCTTCTTTTTTTGAGGGATTATATGCAATTACTTTTAGTCCAAAGCTTTTTGCTATTATACTTGTTTGATGTCCTATTTTTCCAAGTCCAATAATTCCCATAGTTTTGCCATATAATTCAATTAATGGATAATCCCAAAAAGCAAAATCTATTGAATTTGCCCAAGCTCCAGTGGATACTTTTTCACTATGATGTCCAACTCTATGGCAGAGTTCTAATAAAAGGGCAAATACAAACTGTGCTACAGCAGTTGTACTGTATGTTGGAATATTTGTAACAATTATTCCATGTTCTTTTGCAGCATTTGTATCTACAACATTATATCCTGTTGCAAGGACACCAACGTATTTTATATTTTTACATTTTTCAAAGGTTTCTTTTGTTAAAGGTGTTTTATTAGTTAAAACAATTTGTGCATCTCCAATTCTAGATACAATATCACAAGCTTTTGTTCTATCATATATTATGGTATCACCTAAATCTTTTAATTCATTCCAACTTAGATCACCAGGATTTAAAGTATATCCGTCTAATACAACAATTTTCATATAAATTCCTCGATTATTAATAGAATATCTGGTTTTATTGTATCAAATTTCTATGTTTAGTAAATGTTTAATTATTTAAAAAGTTAATATTATTTAGTTTAATAATAGTCTTTGTTATATTTTATAAGCCATGATATAATCAAAAAAAATATTGTTTAATTTTAAAGTTGTGATATAATGATAGCGTTAACGAACACGCATAGGAGATAAAATGGATAATAAATTAATCACTAATGAAATAAAAAACGGTAAATGTTCTTTAGGTATTGAATTAGGATCAACCAGAATTAAGGCTATATTGATAAATAGTGAAAATGTACCAATTGCATCAGGTGGATATGATTGGGAAAATTCATTAATTGATAATATTTGGACTTATAAGCTTAGTGAAGTTTGGCAAGGTGTTGCTGGTTGTTATAGTGCTTTAAAAAAAGATGTTTTATCAAAATATAATGTTGTTCTAACTGATTTGAAAGCAATTGGTTTCAGTGCAATGATGCATGGATATTTAGCTTTTGATAAAGATGATAATTTATTAGTTCCATTTAGAACTTGGAGAAACAATATTACTAAAGAGGCTAGTGAAAAACTAACTAAAGAGTTTAATTTCCCAATTCCTCAAAGATGGAGTATAGCTCACTTATATCAAGCAATTTTAAATAACGAAGCACATGTAAAAGATATTGCAAAGATTAATACTTTAGCTGGTTATGTTCATTATTGTTTAACAAATTCTTTTACTTTAGGAATAGGGGATGCTTCAGGTATGTTCCCAATTGATTCTGAAAGTAAAGATTATAATAAAAAAATGTTATTAAAATTTGATGATTTAGCAAAAGATTATTCTTGGAAAATTAGTGAAATTTTACCTAAACCAATGGTTGCTGGAGAGATTGGTGGTTATTTAAGTGAAAAAGGAGCTAAGTTATTAGATGTTGATGGTGATTTAAAATCAAATATTCCTTTTTGTCCTGCTGAAGGTGATGCTGGAACAGGTATGGTTGCAACAAATTCTGTAAAAGCTAGAACAGGTAATGTTTCTGCAGGTACAAGTGTTTTTGCAATGATTGTTCTAGAAAAAGAATTATCACAACTTTATGAGAAATTAGATTTAGTAACGACTCCATCAGGATTACCTGTTGCTATGGCTCACTCTAATAACTGTAGTGGCGAAATTGATAAATGGATGAAGTTATTCATGCAGGTTATGGATTTAACAGGTGGAAAATTAACAAAACCTCAATTATATGATGCAATCTTGTTTGAGGCTTTAAAAGCTGATCCATCTTGTGATGGTATTCTCTCTTATGGTTATCTAAGTGGAGAGCATATTACAGGATTTAGTGAAGGTAGACCTTTAATTGTTAGAAATCCTGATAGTGAATTATCTGTAGGAAATTTAATTAGATCTGAATTATTTACTTCTCTTTGTGCTTTAAGAACTGGGTTAAATATATTATTTGAAGATGAAAATGTAAAAGTAGATGAAATTAACGGTCATGGTGGTTTCTTTAAAACTGCTGAAGTTGGTCAAAATATTATGTCTGCGGCAACAAATACTCCTTGTTCTGTTCTATCTAGTGCAGGAGAAGGGGGCGCTTGGGGAATTGCAATTTTAGCAGGATTTATTAATAGTGATATGCTTTTAGAAGATTACTTAGAAAAATATGTTTTTGCTAATGCTACAAAAGAAACAATTATGGCTAAAGAAAAAGACATTGAAGGATTTAATAAATTCTTTAAAACTTATCATGCAGGCCTAGATATTGAAAGAAAAGCTATAGAAATTCTATAACTTTAATAGATATATTTACTTAATTTACAAAACATCATTCACTTATAAAGAGTAATGGTGTTTTTTTTATGGAAGGTTTTCTTTAATTATAATATTAATTGGGATAGGGCACTTATTTATGCTATCTTCTTGTTTTAAAAATAGTATTTTGTACATGTCCATAATTGTATTATATCCTTGAGTTTCAGGAGATTGAGAGATTATTGCACTAATATTACCGTTTAATAATTCTTCTTTATTATCTTCAACTAAGTCAAATCCAATTATATAAGGGGTATGTGATAATTCTTTTTTTAATACATATTTTGATATTAGCCCAGTTGCATCATTTGTAATGAAAATACCATCTATGTTATTGTTATCTTCAAAAAGAGAATCTAAGAATTTATTAAAGGAAAGATTTTTTTCTCTTTTCCAAGTATAAGTTTTTATTGGTATATTTTTTTGCTTAAAGAAATCAATAAATCCTTGAGCTCTTTGTTGTTGGTTATATGCACTTTCATGCATTTGAAGACAAATAAAATTATTATTATTTGGAGAGAATAATTGCATTACTCTAGCACCACACCAACCAGCTTTATATGCTATTTGAATATTTTCAGAAATAGGTGATGCATTAGTAATAGAGGAATCAAAAAAAGCATAAGGAATATCTTTTAAACTTTTTACAAAAGAAAAGGCTTCTTTTTGAATTACTGGGGCTAAAGCTATAGCATCAACATTTTCTTCAATTAATTGTTTCCCTTCTTCATTTAAACTGTTTTCTTCATCTCTATCAAATTCTTTTATTACCAATGAGATATTAAAAGCTGCGATTTCATCACCAGCTTTTTTTATTCCATTATATATTTTATGCCAATAACCACTTTCAGAATCTAATTTTGGGATTAATATACCGAATTTAAGGTTAGATCCAATCTTTAAATTTCTAGCCATTGCGTTTGGTACATACCCATTTTCTTGAATTATTTTTTCAATTCTTGCTTTTGTTGCTGCAGAAACTCTTCCTCTTTTATGTAAGACTCTATCAACAGTACCGACTGATACACCGGCTTCTTTAGCAATTTCAGCAATTTTCATAATTAGTTCCTTTTTGGTAAATATGAGACAAGAGGTTCTCTTGTCTCATAGATTATAAGATATATATTATAATAATAAAAGTATTTTATTTTTGGCCATAGTAAGCATTTTTACCATGTTTTCTTTCATAATGCTTATTGGTTATATGGGAAGGAAGTTGTTTAAAATTAGGGTTCAAATTATTAACCCACATAGCCATTTTTGCAACTTCTTCTAAAACTCTAGCATTATAAACACTAGCCATAGCATCTTTACCCCAAGTAAAAGGGCCATGTCCGCCAACTAAAACCATTGGATTTTCTTTAGCATTAATAGAAGCGCTTGGGTAAGGGCCAACATTTAATATTTCTTGAGCACTTGATGGATCTTCAAAAGTTTTGAAAATCAAAATACCTGTATTTTTTTCATATCCATTTTCAACTTCTTCTTTTGACAGAGGTTTTGTACAGATAATAGGATTTGCTAGATGATCAGCATGAGTAGTTCCAAGTAGAGGAATTGATTTCATAGCTTGTGCCCAAGCAGTTGCATAAGGGGAGTGGGTATGACAAATTCCATTTATTCCTTCAAAATGTTTATATAATTGAAGATGGGTTTGAGTATCAGAAGAAGGATTTAATTTCCCTTCAACCTTTTCGCCATTTAAATCGATAACTACCATATCATCAACTTTTAGCTTGTCATAAGAAACGCCAGAAGGTTTAATTGCAAAAACACCTAACTTATCATCAAAAGCAGAAACATTACCCCAAGTGTAAATTGCAAGACCTTGTTTAGGGATCTCTAAATTTGCCAAATAAGCTTCTTCTTTTATTTTTTTATATTTATCCATAATAAGCCCTATTCCACCTATCTTGTTTTCTAAAACTTGATACAGTGGTTTCATTATTTATTTCTATTAATTCTATATTAACAATTTCTGAATAATATTCTAGGGTTTCTTCATCGATTTGAGTTGAAAAAGAGTTATGATGTCCTGCACCAGATAAAATCCAACATTCACTAGATGTTATAAAGTTTGGTTCTGGTTTTAATAAAATTCTTGCTACAGGTAAATTTTTAAATTCTTTTTCTGCTTCAATAACTTGAGATTTATTTGAAACAATCCTCATTCTAGTGCCTAAATCAACGATTGAAACGCTAATTCCAGCAGCGGTTTTTGAGTTGAATACTAATCTAGCAGGATCTTCTTTATCTCCAATACCTAAAGGATGAACTTCAATAGTAGGTTTGTTTTTAGCAACAGATGGACAAATTTCTAGCATATGAGCACTAAGGTTAAACATATTATCTTCTTCAAGATTGTAAGTATAATCTTCTAAAAATGTACAACCACCATCTAAATCTTCACCCATAAGTTTTAAGGTTCTAACCATAGCAGCTGTTTTCCAATCTCCTTCACCAGCAAAGCCATAACCCTTAGCCATTAAATGTTGACAAGCTAAACCAGGTAATTGTTTCATTCCGTGTAAATCTTGGAAATTAGTACAGAAAGCTTCAGCATTATTTTCTATTAAGAATTTTTCTAATGCAATTTCAATTTTTGCTTGTTCTCTTATATGTTCTAGATTGTATTTTGTTGGTTCAGCAATTACATAATCCCTTTGATATTCTTCCATTAAATTATCAATTTCAGCTTCACTAACATCTTTCATCATTTCAACTAAATCACCAATACCAAAATAAGGAATATTCCAACCTAATTTAATATAAGCTTCAACTTTATCACCACAAGTTACAGCAACATCTCTCATGTTGTCTCCGAATCTAACAACATTTAATGATTTACCTGCAGTAGCAGCAACAGCAGCTCTCATCCATTTAGACATCCTTTTTTGGAAAAGAGGAGATTGCCAATGTCCAACAATAACACTTCTGTTAATATTCATTCTTGCTGTAATGTAGCCAAATTCTCTATCGCCATGAGCACTTTGATTTAAATTCATAAAATCCATATCAATTGTCTCATATGGTAATGCTTTATTAAATTGAGTATTAATTTGTAGCATAGGTTTATTCAAAGCATTTAATCCATTAATCCACATTTTTGCAGGAGAGAAGGTGTGCATCCAACATATAACTCCAGCACAATTGTCATCAAGATTTGCTTCTTTGATTGTTTTTTCAATATTTCTTGAATTGATCAAGATATCTTTGTAAATTAATTTACAAGCTAAATTATTGCTTGAATTAAGTCCTTCAATAATTTCTTTTGAATGGATTTCAACTTGTTTTAGAGTTTCTTCACCATAAAGGTCTTGAGAACCAGTCAAAAACCAAAAAGTGTAATCTTTAATATGTTTCATAAATTGCTCCTAATTTGCGTTAACGTACACACAGTATATTATAGATATTTTTGATTTGCAACTTTTTTTTCCTTTTTTATTTTGAATAAGTTGATTAAAATAGTAGGTAAAGAGGTTGTTATAATGAATGAAAAAGAATTAGCCAAAAAATATGTACCAAGACTGTTTTTTAATAGAAATGAGCCATTTTTACCAAAAAAAATATTTTATAAAGTTTATTCAAATGCAATAAATATAGTTAGTAATACATCTAAATATAAATTTATTTTTCCTCCAAATAGTAAATATGTTATAGAATATGCAATTTATTATACTTATGATATTCAACATCTTTATGATTTAGAACATGTATTTGTTTATGTTGATGAAAATGAGAAAATTAATAAAGTTGTATCATCTTTTCATGGTAAATTCTATAATTCCTTAATTCCCAATAATAATGTATTAGAAGATCCACAACATCCAAAATTGTTCGTTCAACCAGGAAAGCATGCTTTAATGCCAAAAGTTGAATTATTTAACTTATTTGAACAGTTTGATACTTGTTGTAAAGAAGATTGTGGTATCGCTGGCTTTTTAATTTATAATTTATTTGATGATGTTTTCAAAAAAGATATAACTTTTGATTTAAAAGTAGAGAAATATATTAGAAAAATGTTTACTTTTGATTATGCTCCTCAATATGAGAGAAAAGTAGTAGAGGAACAACTGTTGCTTTCAAACAAGCATTTTAAACCTTATATAGTTGATGATTTGAATAAAGAAATCAAAAATATTAATTTTATGTTATAAAAGTATTAAAATCTTAATTTTCTTTGTACAAAATAACAAAAAATATATCCATAATTAACATTCTTTTATGAAAAATACCATGATACTATTTTAATCAGAATAAGAAATTCGTTCATGTAAGTACTTATAAATAGCTATTTAAATATAATTTATTCTGTTTTTTGATAGGTATATCACTATTAATTTATTGTCAAAAAAAGATAAAAACAAAAATTTTTTTGATAAATTTTCATGAATTTTTTTTTAATAGTGATTTAGCAAAAATGATTAGACATAACTATATAAAGGAGATTAGATATGAAAAAAATATTTGCTATGTTAGTCTTACTTTCATTTAGTTTTACTTGTCTCTTTGCCGGAGGTGCAAATGAGGTTCCCCAAGAAGTAAAAGTTGATACAAATGAAAGTGCTAAAGTTGAATTAGTAAAAGAGAGTCCTTATTTAAATTCAATGATTCAAAGTGGAGAAATCTTCCCTTTAGAACAAAGGCTTCCTGTAAATTCTGATATTATGATTGAAGATATGGATGAAATTGGAAATTATAATGACAGTTTAACTATGATGTTCAAAGGTCGAGATGATAAATGGAAAATTGAAAAATGTTTCGAAGAACCATTGTTCAGATTCAGAGAAGATGGTCTTGTTGAACCTAATGTTGCAAAAGGCTATGACGTTAATGCAGATTCTACTGAATACACTATTTATTTAAGAGAAGGTATGAAATGGTCTGATGGAGTAGATTTTACTTCTGAGGATTGTTTATTCTGGTATGAACATATGATGAAGAAAAAGACTTTTGGTAAATCAATTTATTCTTGTTTCTATTCTGTAGATCCTAATACAGGAGAGAAATCTTTATGTGAGATGGAAAAAGTTGATGATTATTCATTTAAAGTTAAATTTAAAAATCCTAGTCCAATGTTCTTAGAAAGAGTTGCAATTGATTGTAAATGGTTATTTGCTCCAAAACATTATTATGAAAAATTATTACCTGAATTCATTGGTGAAGAAGCCGCTGAACAAAAAGCAAAAGAATTAGGCTTTAAAGATGTTGCTGCAATGGGTAAAGAAACAGGATACTATTATTGGTTACAAACAGATAGACCTGTATTAAGACCATGGATTTTAACAAATGATATTGATTCTGATTTATTAGTTTGTAAAAGAAATCCTTATTATTGGAAAACTGATAAAGATGGAAAACAATTACCATATATAGATGAACTTCACTTTGTAAAATATGCTGATGAAAATCAAAATGTTTTGAAATGTATTTCTGGTGAAGCTGATATTTCTTTAATAAACTTTGAAGATGTTGTAACAGTAAAACAAAATGAATCAAAAGGTAATTATACCGTTTTACAATGGTCCACAACAGATTGGGCTGAAACAGCAACTGTATTACAATTCAATTTAACTTGTGAAGATCCAAATTTAAGAACTTTATTTAACAATAAAGACTTTAGAGAGGCTCTTTCAATTGCAGTAGATAGAGAAGAAGTTAATGCTCTATTATCTGATGGTTTTGCCTCTCCAATTCAATCTTGCCCTCCATTAGGTGCTCAAGGTTATGATGAAGCTTGGACAAAAAAATGGACAGAATATAACCCTGCTAAGGCTAAACAATTATTAGAAAAATCTGGTTTAGTTTTAGGTAGTGATGGCTATTATAATTTTAAAAATGGTGATGATTTTGTTTTGGAAATTGTTAGTGGAAATGATGCAGCTAGTACTCCAAAATGTGCTGAATTATTAACAGAAAAATACTTTAAAGAAATTGGAATCAAAGCAACATTTAGTCTAAAGGATAGAGGCTATGTTGATGAAATGCTTTCCTCAAATAAAATTGAAGCAATTTTGGCTCCAGTAGCCCCAATGAGTAGTATTAACGTTGCATTAAGACCTGATACTGTAGTTCCAGTCAGAAACTATGCTGCTTGGTATGGTCAATATGGTGTTTGGTATGCATCTCATGGAAAAGATGGTGTAAAACCAGTTGGTGATGTAGCTAAGATGATTGATTTATATGATAAGTTAATTGCTGCTCCTACAAAAGCGGAAATAACAGAATATAGTAAAGAAATTTTGAAGTTACACCAAGAAAATCTTTGGCAAATTGGCTATATGTCTGCTACTCCTGTATTAATTGCCATAAATAATAATTTAGTAAACTTCCCTGAAAAAGCAATTTCTTGTGATGAATTTAGAGAATTGGGTTTAGCTCATTGGCAAAACTTATTCTTTAGAAAATAAGACTAATTGTTATTAATTAAATTTTATTATTAAACAGGGTCAAAAGCCCTGTTTAATAAAATTATTATCAGGAGAGAAAATTGAATTTATTAAAATATATTTCTAAAAGAATCTTAGCCATGATTCCAACGGTATTTATAATTTCATTTATTGTTTTTTTTATTATTCAATTACCACCTGGAGATTATATCTCTAGTTATATTGCAAAAATGAGTGCAGAAGGTGAAATCTTCACTCAAGAAATGGTAAATCAGTTGAGAATTGAATATGGTTTAGATAAAGCTTGGTATATTCAATATTTTATTTGGATGAAAGGCATTCTAACTCATTGGGATTTTGGATATTCCTTTTCATATCTAAAACCTGTCTGGACAGTAATTATGGATTATTTGCCATTAACGCTAATTATTTCATTAATTACTATGGTTTTTACATATTTAGTATCTCTTCCAATTGGAATTTATAGTGCTAATCATCAATATTCTCCTGGAGATTATTTGTTTACTTTTATTGGGTTCATTGGTATGGCAACTCCAAATTTCTTATTAGCAATTATTCTAATGTACTTTTCATATATTTGGACAGGCACTCCGTTTATTGGTCTTTTTTCAGATGAGATGTTATTAAATGGAATACATTTTTATAATTTTGGTGCTTTTTTAGCACGGCTTATAATCCCGGTAGTTGTAATAGGTACTGCAGATACTTGTGGAATTATTAGAACAATTAGATCTCAGATGCTTGATGAAAAAGGAAAACAATATACTTTAACAGCTAGAGCTAAAGGTGTAAGTGAGAAAAAAATAACTTATAAATATTGTTTAAGAGCGGCAATCAATCCTATAGTAAGTAATTTGGCAACGACATTATCAAAAATATTTACTGGTTCAACAATTTCAGCAATTGTAATGAACATTTCTATTTTAGGCCCAATTCTTTATACAGCTTTAAAAAATCAAGATATGTATTTAGCAGGAACTATTTTATTAGTTCAATCTGTATTAATTGTTTTTGGAACTTTGTTAGCAGATATTATCCTAGCTTGGTTAGATCCAAGAATTAGATTTGAAAATAGGACGGCATAGATATGAAAAAGAAAAACAAAAATGAAGAATCCTATTTTTTAGCGTCCCAATGGACATTGATGTTTCAAAAACTCAAAAAACATAAACTAGCAAAATTCTCAATTATTTTATTATGTATTTTATATTTTTTTGCGTTATTTGGTAATTTTATTTCTCCATCTGATTTGGTTGCTTATAATTCAAAAACTAAGAATTGTCCTCCTACAAAAATACATCTTATAAAAGATGGCAAATTTATTGGACCTTATGTTTATGGTATAAAATCAGAGAAAGATTTTGAGACCTATGAAACAATTTATAAAGAAAATACTGAAGAATTCTATAAAATTAAATTATTTCAAAAAGGACCTGAATATAAGTTCTTTGGATTTATTAAGAGTGATATTCATCTCTTTGAAGCTGAAGAAGGAGGGAATGTTTTCCTCTTTGGCACAGATTCTATGGGACGAGATCTTTTTTCTAGAATTATTTTAGGTAGCCAAGTTTCATTAACAATACCTTTCGTTGGAACAGCTATTAGCTTTGTACTTGGTGTTCTAATTGGTTCAATTTCTGGATATTTTGGAGGAGTTACAGATTTAATTATTCAAAGGATAATAGAAGTATTATCTTCTTTTCCTTCAATTCCTTTATGGATGGCTTTATCTGCAGCAATACCTAGTGATATACCCGTTGTAAGAATGTATTTGTATATAACTATGATTTTATCTCTTCTATCTTGGACTAGATTAGCTAGAATTGTTCGAGGACGTTTTATCTCTTTAAAAGAAGAAGATTTTATTATGGCTGCAAGACTTTCTGGTGTTTCAACAATGAGTATAATAAGAAAGCATATGGTTCCTGGTTTTATTTCATATCTTATTGTTAATTTAACTTTAGGAATTCCAACAATGATTATTGGTGAAACATCAATGAGTTTCTTAGGTTTAGGAATAAGAGCACCGGCCACTAGTTGGGGAGTATTATTACAAGAAGCACAAGATATTACATCAATTGCTAGTTATCCTTGGAGATTAGTACCATTATTTGCAGTAATTATTACCGTTTTGGCATTTAACTTCTTAGGTGATGGTCTAAGAGATGCAGCAGATCCATATAAATAGGAGGAATGATATGAATGAAGTTCAAAAGAAAAAAATTGTTTCAATAAAAAACTTAAGTATAGATATTCCTATTGATGAAGGTCTTTTAACTCCTGTTAGATCAGTTAATTTCGACATTTATGAAGGAGAGACTTTAGGCCTTGTTGGTGAATCTGGTTGTGGAAAGAGTTTAACTAGTAAAGCTATTTTAGGTATTAATGCGAAAAAATGTATAACTAAAGGTGAAATAATATTTAATGATGATGATAAAATTTTAGATTTATTAAAATTGAAATATGGTAGTGAGGAAATAAGAAATATTAGAGGAGAAAAAGCTTCTATGATTTTCCAAGAACCTATGGTAGCTTTTCATCCTATGTATACTATTGGATCACAAATTAATGAATCAACAATGTTGCATATAACTAAAGATAAAAAGAAGTCTAAAGCTATTACTTTAGGAATGATGAAAAAGGTTGGGATTGCTAATGCAGAAAAAAGATATAATCAATATCCTCATGAATTTTCTGGTGGAATGTTACAAAGAGCTTTAATAGCTATGGCTTTGGTTTGTCATCCTTCTTTATTAATAGCTGATGAACCAACTACAGCTCTTGATGTTACTATTCAAGCTCAAATCTTAGAATTAATGAAAGAAATTCAAAAAGAATTTAAGATGAGTATTTTGTTTATTACTCATGATTTAGGTGTTGTAGCTAAAATGTGTGATCGAATAGCCGTAATGTATTTGGGAGAAATTGTAGAAATAGCTGATGTTGTTGAATTATATAAAAATCCTTTACATCCTTATACTCAAGGTTTATTAGGGTCAGTACACAAAATAGGTACAAAAGGACAAGATAAATTATTCTCTATTGAAGGGACAGTACCTCTTGCCTTAAATTTAAAAACACAATGTGGTTTTTATCAAAGATGTTTTAAACATATTGAGGGTAAATGTGATAAATCTATTCCTCAATTAATTGAGGTAAAGCCGAATCATTTTGTTCGATGCTATAATTATGGAGAAGTTTTTGATGGGAACAATTTTAGAAATAAATAATTTAACAAAAGTCTTCGTGTCAAAGAAAACTAGAGTTAAAGCCTTAACTGATGTAAGTTTTAAAATTCAAAAAGGCCAAACTATTGGAATTGTTGGCGAATCTGGTTGTGGTAAAACAACATTAGGGCGTTGTATTGCTAGAGCATATAATGCTACTAGTGGTGAAGTTTTATATACTGATGAAAATAATAATACTTTTGATTTTTTAAAATTAGATAAAAAAGAACTAAAAAAATATAGAAAAGATATTCAAATGATATTCCAAGATCCATATTCTTCTTTAGATCCTAGAATGACTGTTTTTGATATTATAAGTGAACCTTTAAAGGCAAATTATCCTAAAATGCCTAAAAGTGAAAGAAATGATAGAGTTATAGATATTGCTAGAAAAACAGGTTTAAATACTAGCTATTTAAAAAGATATCCACATGCCTTCTCAGGTGGACAAAGGCAAAGAATTGGGATAGCAAGAGCTCTGGTAATTGAGCCTAAAATAATTATTTGTGATGAATCTGTATCAGCTTTAGATGTTTCAATTCAAGCTCAGGTTATAAATTTATTAAAAGAATTACAGAATCAAATGAATTTGACATACATTTTTATTAGTCATGATTTATCTGTAGTAGAATACATTAGTGATAAAGTAGGAGTTATGTATTTGGGAAAATTAATTGAGTTTAGTGATACTAAAGAATTATTTTCAAATCCAGAGCATCCATATACTGAAGCTTTACTTTCTGCTGTTCCTATAGCAGATCCATTATTACAAAATGAAAGATTACCTTTAGTTGGAGAAATTCCTAATCCTTCGAATCCTCCAACTGGATGTTATTTTCATCCAAGATGCAGATATAAAACTGAAATTTGTGAACAAATTCAGCCTAAATTGGATGAAAATGATGAGCACAAAGTGGCTTGTCATTTATATAAAAATTTAAAATTACAAGGAATAAAATATGATTGATAAAAATAAAAAGTTAATTTTATTTTTAGATTCAGGTGACACTTTTATTGATGAATCAACTGAAATATATGATGAATATGGAATTGTTATTAAGGCTAAGCTAATTAATGGTGCAAAAGAATTTTTAGAAAAAATATACAAGGATGGATTTATCATAGCATTAGTAGCTGATGGGAATTATAAGTCTTTTGAAAATGTTTATAAATATTATGGATTATGGGATATTTTTAAAGAAAAAATTATTTCAAGTGAAGTTGGAAAACAAAAACCTAATTCAATAATGTTTGAAACAGCAATAAAAAAATTAAATCTTTGTGAAGAAGATATTAAAAGAATTGTTATGGTGGGTAATAATTTAAGAAAAGATATTTTAGGTGCTAAGCTTTTAGGTATAAAAAGTATTTGGATGAATTGGTCTCCAAGATATTTTTCAATGCCAAGAGATAAATATGAAATAGCAGATTATTCTGTTAAAACTCCAGAACAACTGCTTTCTTTAATTTATAAATTAGAAGATAATTTGAATAAGGATTGAATATATGGATAGTAGAAACATTGAAATAGCTGAAAGAAAAGACAAAAATTTATTATTAGATATTTTAGGCTGTGGCAAAGTTACTATGCGAAAAAATGAAGAATATTTAAGAACCATTAAAGACAGGTTTGTCTTATTTTGTGTTACAAAAAATGATATTATATTTAATGGTAGTGAATATGATGGGAATATTTTAGAAGGGGAAACGTTTGTTGCGTTTCCTTTTCAAGATTTTAAAATTAAATCGCATGATAATGATACTTGTTTTTACTGGATTGAATTTACTGGTTTTATGATTGAAATATATCTTGCAAGAGGTAACATATATAGATGGAACCCAAAAATTGAGAATGATAAGGAGAATTTTTTATCTAAGCAATTAACCAAAATTTATGATAAAGCTCAGAACTTGCCTAATAGATATTGTACAATAGCATCTCTTTTATATTCTATGTTCTCTTATTTAATTGAAATTAATAATTCTATGCTTAGAATAGATGTAAGAAATAATGCAGCTTATTTAGTATCTAATACCTTAGAAACTGTTAGAGGTAATATTTCTAAACCAATTTCAATTGATGAGTTAGCAGAACAAAGTAATTTAACTAGGCGTCAATTAAGTATTGCATTTAAAAATGCAATTAAAATGACTCCAAAAAAATTCTTTATTTTGTTAAGGATTCAAAAGGCTTGCCAATTATTGAGAACAACAAATGATACAATTGCAACGATTGCTTCAAAAGTAGGTTATAGTGATCAATATAATTTTTCAAAATCTTTTAAAAAAATAACAGGTTTGACAACTCTTCAATATAAGAGAGGTGAAGAGTGGGAACCTGAAATTGATTGTGAATTAGTTTATGAAAAATTGACAAATTCTGTTAGATATATTCAACCTATTGATGATTAATCATTAATATCAAGAGTTTTTAAAGTCTTGATAGTTTGATTTAAAGTATTCAAATCAACCATTTCTAATAATTTAGGAGCTTTTATTTGATGATTATTTAAGCTATCAAATAATGCTTTGTAATTCATTACACCACTACCAATTGGTAAATCTCCAATTTTGTTTCCATGATTATCTATTTTGAAATCTTTTATATGTAAAGCAACTATATCTTTATATAAAACATCTAAAAAGTAATCATGGAATTTTTTTTGAGCTTCATAAGTTGGAACTTTTTTTACACTTCCATCTATTTCTTTTATAGCTTGTTTGCTCATCAAATTAACACTATCATAGATTATTTTTAAATTTTCACATTTAAATTTATTTAGCATATTAGTTGTTCTTTCGATTGAACAAATAGTATGTTTATCAGCTACTGGTTCAATAGTTATTATTGAATTATTTTTTTGAGCAATAGGAAGCATTTTATCAAGAAAATTATAGAAAATAGTTAGGTTTTTTTGACTAAAAGTCTCGATATCATATTCATCATTTAGATTTGTAATACCCGTTTCTGTTGCAACATAGGGGCAGTTTAAATACTTAGCCTTTACTAAGGCTTTTTCAAAATCATCCCATTGTTTTTTTCGAATTTCTATATTCGGATGAATAGGATTAATATAACAACCAATTATTGCAATAGAGATATTATTTTCTAATAATTTTGTTGAAAATTCTTTTGCTACTTCATTTGGTAAATTAGAATATGAATTATAGTTGTTTAATACTTTCGATAAAGCAAATTGAATACAGGTTGGTGTATTAAATTTTTTTATTTCATTTATTAAGCAATCGAAATCATCAAATTTACCAAAGTCATGGGCTCTAAATCCAATCATAGATATTCCTCAATTTTTTCTAGATTATAATCATAATCAAATTTAACTAAATGATTATTTAAATAAGATTGAGTATCTCGAATTTCCATTTTATTTGATTTTAATTCTTCAAAAGTTAAATAATTTTTTTCTTTATTATATGTTATTTTTGAAGCTTTAAAACTATTAATAAAATCAGTAAATGATGAATCATCTTTTTTACATCCACATTTTATAATAACGGCTTGATTTAAACCTTTTGCTATTACTTCTTTATTAGTATTAGCTCCTGAAGTGGTCTTTTTATAACCATTTGAAAACCAGATAGCTAAATAAGTATCATCCTTTTTTAGAAATAAATAATTATTTTCTTCAATTGTTGCATCATAATTATCAAATAGTACATAAGCATGAATGGCGTGAACTAATTCTTTTTCATCAATTTTAAAATTCATAAGTAAAGTATTTTTTTCTTGGAAAACATATGGATTTGTGCCATTGCCAGCCCAATAACTTGGTCTATTTTCTCCGCTGAAGGATCTTTCCCCTGGATTGTTAATATAAAATTGCTCGCAATTCTTAGCTAGGGTAACATTCATTATATGTTGTTGATGCCCATGTTTATAGGGATTAAAAGCTTGAACAGAAGATAACATATAATCTTCTGTTTTATAGGTATAAATATTTACTTTTTTTAAGCCTTGTCCTTGTTTAAAAATTAAGTTTTTACTTTTTTCTGGATTATAATCTGAAATTTTAATATCGCAAGTATAATTAGATAAACAGAAAAGAGGGACTGCTTGAGTTCTTCGACCAACAAAGCCTTCTTTAAATGCAATCCAAGAAAAGAAACTAGTTTCAACTTGTTCTCTACTTTTAAGTGTTTTTTCATAACATCTTCCATAGGATGTTGATAAGATACCATTGAAAGACGCATAAGCGATTAACTCAAAAACATAATCCAATGCTTTTTTAGCAAGATTCTTAATTTCAATATCTTCAGATAATTCATATAAACTAAAGAATCCAATTAAATCAATAGGAATATATGTTGCACTATTCCATTCCCCAAAGCCAAATTTGAAGAAGGAATCAAACCAGCTTATAAGTCTATTTTTTCCAATTTGTTCTTGCTCTTTGCCTTTCTTCTTGCTAACAGAGAAAACAGCATCTGGAAACATTTGTCCTGATAAAAATTGAGCAGTATGGAATAGAAGCGCATGATTTTCTGAAAAATACCACATTACATCATTGCCCGGTTCATCAATCCAAAATCTAAAATTGATAATAGTGTTATAAATTTTGTTATATAATTCAGTCGATAAATATTCTTTATATCTTTTTATTAATATAAGCATTGGAGAAAAAACGAAATCAGCACAGTCTGCTTTATCTTCAATAGTTTTTAAACTTTTTAAGATGCCTTGTTCACATTTTTTGCTTACTTTCTTCTCTCTATCAATCATTAAAAGAGAAGTTGTAATTGAAGCTGTGCCATTTTCTATTATATAGGAAGCAGCTTGTTCTTTTCTTTCATTAATTGAAGCTAATGGAGTTTTTTCAATATCAAGAGGAGGTCTAATAGCTAATAGTAGAATTCGATAAACAGTTTGATTTTCAATATTAATTCCTAATTTTAATTTATATACTCCTGTTCTAAAGTCTTTAACATTTCCTAAGGTTATTTTCTTTTGATTATTTTTTATTTGATATTTTATAACATCTTCTTCAAATAAATCTGGAGAATCTTTTTTATCTACGCCAAGTAGTAATTCTATTCCTTCATTAAAAGGACAATTATCAAAGTCTAAATTGATAAACCCTTCTGTATAAACATCTCTTTTAAAATGACAACTTTTTAACCAATTTTCATAGTTGTTTAAAATATTAGCATCGCCATTAAAAGGGAGTACCCCAATAATTTTTTCATCATTTAATGATCTAATTTCAAAATAGAAAAATACATCTCTTTCTGCTAATTCTTCAGCATAGACTTCAATAGTATGTTTTCCTTCAGTTAATAAAAGATCTAATACAGTGCTAGTTGCAATGTTTCTAGTAAAAGGAGAAAATTCTAGTTCAACTTTTTTATCTACCCAGATTTTAATAGCTCCACAAGTATAAATCTCAAAACTATATTTCTTTGTTTCATTTACTTCGATAGAAGTTAGGGCGTGCACTTCCATTTTATGAGGAGTGCTAATAAAGGTAGAGAAATCAACACGATTATTCTCAAAAGGGAAATATACATGATCATAATCTTTTTTATATCTATCTACATTTGATAAACTATGTTGTTTAATAAAAGCTTCTCTAACAGGATATATTATTTGGACATATCCTTCTCCAGAATTAATTTCAGCATCAAAGGTTTTACATGGGGATTCAAATGGTGTGATTTTAACATCACTAGTCCACCACCGTGTAATACTTTCATTTTTATTTATCTCATATTTAATTTCAGACATTAGATTCTCCTTTTAATTATTTAAAATTTTAACATTGTTTTTGGCAAAATCTACTCATTTTTTTTTATTTTGCAAAAAAAATGTTGCATTTTTTGTGTTAGTGAAACACAATTGATTTATGCAAAATTTAGAAGAATTAAAATATATTGAAAAATATCGAATTACTATTAATGAAGATAAAGATGAATTATTTTATAGTTTTGATTATGATGTTAGAAGTTATAAGATTAATATGGAATTTCAACATTTCCATAATTTTTATGAAATTTTAATTTCATTAGATGATAAAATTTCTCATATAATTGAAGGTAGATATTTTGACTTAAATAAATATGATATTGTTTTATTAAAACCTTCTAGATTACACAAATCAAAATATCATCAAGGGAATCCAAGAAAAAGAGTCATTATTAATTTTAATATCCCATATACAATGTTTGGATTAAATGGAGATTTAAAAAAGCTTTTCTCTACATTTGAAAATGATGTCCCAATTTATAGATTTTCTTTTGAGGATAGACAAAAAATCTTTAGTCCTTTAAATGAAATTTTTTCAGCACATTATAATAAAGTATCAAACAATAGATTGTATATTCATTCTAAATTTATTGAGTTTTTATATAATATTTTAGAATATAAGGAAAAGAATTTGTTTGAGGTTGAACAGATAGGTAATTCAATTACTCAAAAGATATATGAAATTTCTAGTTACATACACTTAAATTTGAATAAAGAATTAAACCTAAATTATATAGCTGATTATTTTTCTATTAGTCCATGTTATTTATCTCATCAATTTAAAGAAATTACTGGTTTTACTTTAATTAATTATGTTCAAATGACTAGGGTTAGGGAAGTTCAAAGTCTACTAATTAATACGAAGAAACCAATAAAGGAAATTGGTGAAGAATGTGGATTTAATTCTTTTAGTCAGTTTAATAGGGTCTTTAAAAAATATGTAAAAATGTCTCCTTCTCAGTTTAGAAAAGTCGGTAATGGAGATATGAGAAAACTTTTAAGATTTAAGAATTTTAATTAATTAAATAACAAAAAATGCAATATAATTTTGATTTTTAAGCAAATAATAAGTAGTTTATGCTTTTTTTGGGTGTTAAAGTTTTTTTATAAAAGGAGCTTTTACATGGAATATTATCCCAAAAATGCCATAGGAGATGGAATTGCTGATGATACAATAGCCATACAAACTGCAATTAATAATAATGATATTGTTGTATTCCAAAGTGGTAAAATTTATAAAACTGGTTCTTTAATATTACATGAAAATCTTCATTTACATTTTGAGAAAAATTCAAAATTACTAGCTAGTGATAATATAGATAAATATATTAAACCTGGGGATATTGATAATGATTCTAATAGGGGGGTTGGTACTCCTGTAACTAGAAAACCAGCTTATGCTTTTTTATATTCTTTAAATGCAAATAATATTACAATAGATGGTTATGGAACTATTGATGGGAATTGTGATTGTTTTGTTCATACTATAAATAAGTATTATAAAAATGGGGATTTCTATCCTAGACAAACTCTATTATACGTAGAAAATTGTAAGAATTTAGTAGTAAAAGAAACAACCTTTATTAATGCCCCATTTTGGACAATTCATTTTGCGGGGTGTAAGGATGTATTAATTGATTCAATACAAATCGATAATCCTTTAGATGTTGCAAATAGTGATGGTATTGATCCTGATCATAGTCAAAATGTAATAATTAAGGGCTGTAGAATTTCTTGTGCTGATGATTGTATTTGCTTAAAAAATTGTAATGGTAATAGTGAATATCATCCAACAAAAAATGTAATAATTAGTGATTGTATTTTAACTAGCACTAGTGCTGCTTTAAAAATTGGAACAGAAGGTGTTGATTCCTTTGAAGATGTTTTAATAAACAATTGCCAAATAATAGATAGTAATAGAGGTATTTCCTTGCAAATTCGAGATTCAGGAAATGTCAAAAACGTTAGATTTTCTAATATTATCATAAAAACAAGACGCTTTAGTGATGATTGGTGGGGTACTGGTGAACCTATTTCAATAACAAGTTTTAATAGAAATTCAAATACAATAAGTGGATTCATTGATAATGTAGTATTTGAAAATATATATATTGAAAGTGAAAGTTTTATTTTGTTAGCAACAGATGATAAGAGCAAAATAGGAAAAATTAAATTTAATAAAATAGATATGAATTTGAAAAGTAAAAGTAAATGGCCCAAGGATAAAATTGATTTAAGACCAAAGTACGATGAGCCACAATTTATTTATAATAAACCGTCACTTTTTATTTTAGTTAATTGCTTAACCCCAGAGATTAATGACTTTGAATCAAATATAGATAAAGAGAATTTTAGTGCTGAAATAATAAAAATTTCATAGTTAAAAAATTAGTAAATATAGTGTTTTTTACTTAAATTATAGCAAAAAATGCAATGTATTATTAAATATTAGATAGTTTATGTGTGTTTTTTTCACAATTGAATAATAAGATTTTTGTTATTTGATATTAAGGAGGCTTATTTGAAATTACAAAAAAAAGGAAATTATAAGAATAATTTGGATACAAAACAAAAGTGGGCTTTATTATTTTGTGCACCAAATATATTGTTTTTCTTAATATTTTTTATAGCTCCAGCAACACTTGGAATTAGTTATTCATTTACTAATTATAATGGTCTTTCTCGAATGGACTTTGTTGGACTAGATAATTATTTTAAACTTTTTAGTGATCCTGAATTTTATAAAGTCTTATTTAATACTGTGAAATTTACTTTATTTTGTGTGCCTCTTGGTTATTTTACTGCTTTGTTTTTAGCACTATTGTTAAATAATGAATCAATAAAAGGGAATTCTTTTATGAGAATCTTAATTTATTGGCCAACTTTATTATCAACAATTATGGTTGGGCTTACTTGGAGATGGATTTTTGGTGAGAATTTTGGAATATTAAATTATTTATTAGAAATGGCACATTTATCAAAAATAAAATGGGCAACTAATGGTAATGCTGCTTTTATTACAACAATAATAGCTTTCGTTTGGGCCAATTGTGGTACCAATATGTTAATTTTTATTGGGGGATTAAAACAAATTCCTAAGTCTTTGCATGAAGCCGCAAAAATTGATGGAGCTACAGCTTTTCAAGATTTTATTAATGTAACACTTCCAGGTTTATCAGCTGTATCTTTCATGATAATAATCTTATCTGTAATTAGTGCCTTTAAGTCTTTTGCTATGATTTTAACCTTAACTGGAGGCGGTCCAGGTTCAGCAACTACTTATATGATCCAATATATTTATCAAACTGGTTTTGACAAAATGCAAGTTGGTTATTCCTCTGCATCCTCAATGGTGATGTTTGTAATCTTAATTATTATTTCTGTAATTCAAACCAAACACAATGCAAAGGCTGAAAGGGAGTAGTATATGAAGAATAAAAAAAATAATACATTAAATGGTTTTCTAGGATTGTTTTTTGGAATAATTTGGGCATTCCCTGTTTTCTGGTTAATAGTTAGTTCTTTTAAAAATGGGACTGAATTATTTGCATATCCTATGACTATTTTTCCAAAGAGTCCTAGTTTTGATAATTATATTACTGCTTTATTTAGATTTGATTTTTTACGATATACATCAAATACCGCTTTTATAACAATTATAGCAACAATAATAACTCTAATTATGAGTTCAATGTGTGGGTTTGCTTTAGCTAAATATAAATATAAATGGTTAAATGTTTTATTTATTTGTTTATTAGCTACAACAATGTTACCAACAGAAGTAATTATGCGTCCTAGTTTTACTGTAATTTATAAGCTTGGGTTATATAACACTTTATGGGCTTGTATTTTACCAACAGTTGGTACAATGACTGGTGTATTTTTAATGCGACAATTTTTTACATCAATTCCTGATGATTTGCTTGAGGCAGCAAGAATTGATGGCGCAAATGAAGGCCGTATTTTTATATCTTTAATGTTACCACTATGTAAGAGTCAATTAGCTATTTTAGGTATTTTTTCTTTCAGATGGAGATGGAATGATTTCATTTGGCCATTAATCTCTTTAAGATCTCCAGAAAAATATACTTTACAAATTGCTTTAAGAACATTGTCTGGAGCAGAAGCTGTTGATTGGACAACCTTATTATCTGCATCAGTGTTAACAATGATTCCAATATTAATCGTATTTATAATTTTTAATAGGCAAATTATGAGCACCAACGTTACAAGTGGTGTTAAAGGATAATAAAAAATTTTTTTATAAGGAGATAAAAATGAAAAAAATTTTAACAGTGTTTCTTTGTTTATTAGTAAGTATTAGTTTAT
The DNA here is from genome assembly GCA_963678415.1 of Sphaerochaetaceae bacterium. Taxonomy (GTDB): domain Bacteria; phylum Spirochaetota; class Spirochaetia; order Sphaerochaetales; family Sphaerochaetaceae; genus Pleomorphochaeta. The sequence goes on from OY782833.1 coordinate 2,195,997, forward strand.
TTGCAAACGGAACAAGTGAAAAAACATCATCAAAAGGAGATGTTCAAACATTAGAAATTCTATTATCAGACGATAGTTTAGAAGGTGGCGCAATGGCTGCTATTGTTGAAAAATGGAATTCAACTCACGAGGAATTTAAAGTAAAAATTAATGAAATCGCTTATGGTGATATGAAGACTCAAATCATGAATAGAGCTTCAGTAAATGAATTGCCAGCCTTAGTTAAAACTACTGAAATGGATGCATATGCTGATTTCTTATTGCCATTAGATGATACATCCTTAAAACAAGCAGATTTCTTAAGAGATGTAACAAGAAATGGCCAATTATTAGCAACTCCAATTAACTCAACTGCAGTTGGAATGATTGTTAATAAAACTGCTTTTGATCAAGCAGGTGTAGCTTATCCTACAGAAGAATCTCAAAGATGGACCTGGGATGAATTCATTGAAGCTGTAAATAAAGTAGTAGCTAATTCTGATTGTGATTATGGTATTGTAATTGATCATAGTGCACAACGTATTCAAACATTACTTTATCAATTTGGAATGCAAATTTTTGATCCAAATGATGCTAGTAAAATTGCTTTTGATTCACCAGAAACTAGAAAAGGTTTAGATTTCTTATTAAATATTTATGATCAAAATATTTCTCCAGCTTCAGTAGGGCTTGGTACAGAAAATGCTCAATCAACTTTTAAAACAGGAAAGGTTGCAGTTCATATGTCTGGTAACTGGGTATTAAATGATTATTCAAAAAATATCACTAACTTCGAATGGGATCCTGCTTTAATGCCTTATACAACTGATAGAGCAACTTGTTTAGGTGGTAACTACTTATATGCATTTAAAGGAACAGGATTAGAAAAAGAAGCAAAAGAATTTATTGAATGGTTCTATCAACCTGAAAATTATTCACTATATTGTTCTGTTGGTAACTATTTACCATCAAAGACAGGTATCAATGCTACATATACTGTTAAGGGTATGGATATTTTCAATGCAGAATTAAATGCTACAGTTGCTCAACCAGCTTTTGATGAAGCAGTTAGAAATGCACATCCTGGTGAAACTTATGGTAATGCATTAAGAGATGCTGTTGATAAAGCTATAGCTAAAGAATTAGATACAGAAGGTGTAATAGATTATTTCACTAAGGCAATTTTAGATAACTATACAAACGTTTCAATGAAATAAAATAACAATTTTATTTATGGGGGAGTTCTCTCCCCCAATTTCTGATATTAGTAACATATAAGGGAAAATATGAAGAAGCAATTATTAAACAAATTAAATTTACTTATTGAGAGTTTTCAATCAATTTTATATGAAGAAGATGAAGCTTTTTTAACAAACATGGAAAAAAAGAATTTAGCTGGAGATAATATAAACAGATATAAATTTTGGGAATGGACACAAGGGGTTGGATTATATGGCCTTTGGAAATTGTTTGAAATAACAAAAGATAATAAGTATTTAAATATGATTGAAAAATATTTTTCATTGTGCTTTGAGATAGGATTACCTTCAAAAAATATTAATACAGTTACTCCTATGCTTACACTAGCTAAATATGCAGCTTATACAGAAAATGAAAAATATAAAGAAGAATGTGAAGCTTGGGCAGATTTTATTCTAAATGAAATGACTAGAACTGATTTTGGTGGTTTACAACATCAAACAAGTGATTCTGTTAATAGACAAGAATTATGGGATGATAGTTTATTTATGTCTGTTTTATTCTTAGCAAATTGGGGAAAATTTACTAATAATAAAAAATATATCGATGAAGCAAATTATCAGTTTTTAATTCATTCTTATTATTTAAGTGAAAATAAAAATGGATTATGGTATCACGGTTGGACTTTTGAAGGAAATCATAATTTTGTTGAAGCTTTTTGGGGTCGTGGGAACTGTTGGATAACAGCTGCCATTCCAGAATTCTTATCTTTAGAAATCTCAAGTGAAAGTGAAGCTCGATTCTTGAAAATGTTGTTATCAAGGCAAATTGAGACATTAATTGAATTCCAAGATAAATCTGGATTGTGGCATACATTAATAGATGATGAAACTTCATATTTAGAAACCAGTGCAACTTGTGGTTTTGTTTTTGGAATTTTATGTGCAATAAATCAAGAAATTATTGAACCAAAGTATTTAGATAATGTTGATAGAGCTATTAGAGCAATTTTAGAGAATATAAATGAAGTTGGAACTTTAGAAAATGTTTCTTATGGGACTCCAATGGGTAGAGATTCAAAACAATTTTATAAGGATATACCAATAAAAACTATGCCATATGGACAAGCTTTAGCTATGTTGGCTTTAGTTGAGAAACTAAAATATGATAAATAAATTTTGTTAATTTATTTTTATATTTTAATTATATAATTTGATTTTAATAATTAAGGAAATATTAAATAATTATTAGAATTGAATGTAAAAGTTAGTTTATATTGGTAAATAAACAAAAAAGACTACTTAAATTGAAGATATTTTGTTATAATGGAAATAATTTAAAAATTTAAGGGTGATTTACTATGTGCGGGATAGTTGGATTTTGTTCAAACGGGGAGAAGGGTTTAGATGCATCAAATATCTTATTAGATTGTTTATCTAAACTAGAGTATAGGGGATATGATTCTGCTGGCATTGCTTTATTAAATAATAAAGATTTACAAATTAGAAAGGCTAAGGGAAGATTATCAAATCTAGAAAAATTAGTTAAAGAAAAACCAATTCATGGCTCGGTTGGTATTGGTCATACTAGATGGGCAACTCATGGAGAACCTAGTGATGTAAATTCTCATCCTCATACGGATGTTAGTAATGATATCGCTGTTGTTCATAATGGTATTATTGAAAATCATGTAAAATTGAGAGCTTGGTTAGAAAAACATAATGTTAAGTTTCGAAGTGAAACAGATACAGAATGTATAGCCCATTTAATAGATTTTCATTATAACGATGATTTATTATTAGCTGTTTCTGAAGCATTGAAAAGAGTTGAAGGTTCTTATGCTTTAGCTGTTGTTTGTAAAAATGAACCAAATTCTATTGTTGTTGCAAGAAAAGACTGCCCTTTAATAATAGGAAGAGCTGAAGAATATAATTTATTAGCTTCTGATGTAACTCCTTTATTAGAATATACAAGAGAAGTTCAATATCTTGAAGATAATCAAATTGCAAAAATAACAGCTGATGAAGTTCAAATCTATGATTATGAAGGTAATTTAATAGATGTAGAAATCTCTCATGTTGATTGGGATATGCAATCAGCCCAAAAAAATGGTTATGAACATTTCATGCTTAAAGAAATCTTTGAACAACCATATGCTCTTGAACAAACTTTTAAGGCTAGAGTTTATGGTGGTAAATTGGATTTAGGGAAGATTGATGAAGCTGTCAAAAATGCTAAAAAAGTAGTCATTATTGGTTGTGGAACAGCATATCATGCTGGAGTTGTAGCAAAATATGCTATCGAACATTATGCTAGGATTCCTGTTGAGGTTGATGTAGCTTCCGAATTTAGATATAGAGATCCAATAATTAATAAAGATGATTTATGTATTGTAATATCTCAATCTGGAGAAACTGCAGATACTTTACAAGCTATGAGAATCTTGAAGAAAAAGGGTATAAATATTATAGCAATAACCAATGTAGTTGGTTCAACAGTTTCAAGAGAAGCTGATTATGTAATGTATACTCAAGCTGGACCAGAGATTGCAGTTGCCTCTACTAAGGCTTTTACAACTCAATTAATGTGTGTTTTCTTATTAACTTGTGCTTTAACAAAAGATGAGAATGTTGCTAATAAATTAATGAGTGAGTTAGAAACTTTACCAAGTAAAGCTCAATTAATTACTGAAAGACAAGAAGAAATTCAACGTTTTGCTGCGAGACAGTTTAATAAAACAAAGGTATTTTATTTTGGTAGACAAAGTGATTTTGCAATATCTTTAGAATCTGCTTTGAAATTAAAAGAAATAAATTATACCCACTCAGAAGCTTTTGCTGCTGGAGAATTAAAACATGGTCCAATAGCTTTACTTGATGAAGATACTTTGGTAGTTGCTTCTTGTTGTAATTCAAAACTTTATGACAAGATGGATTCTAATATAAAAGAAGTAAAAGCTCGAGGAGCAAAGGTTCTAGCTATAACATTTGAAGGAAATGACGTTTTTGATAAAGTTGCGGATGAAGTGTTCCAAATTCCAAAAACAGATTCATATCTTTCTCCTATGTTAAGTGTAATTGTAACTCAGTTATATGCTTATTATTGTTCAATTAACAGAGGAAATGATCCTGATCATCCAAGGAATTTAGCAAAAAGCGTTACAGTTGAATAGTAATAAAATGAGGGAAAATGATTTTATTTGTTTCTTCACATTTATGATGATATAATTGTTATATATTCTTTAAAAATTATGGAGGCGTTTTTTTGTTTTTGATTAGTGATAAAGAAAAAGAACAAATTGAATCGTTTCCTATTGCTATTAGTCTTGCACAAATTATTGATGAAAAATTAGAATATTTTTTAGTTTCTGATGGGTTTTGTAATTTATTTAGAATTGATAGAGAGACAGCAATATTAGGATTAAATAATAAAGAGTATTCAAAATTAGATAAATTTGATCAAGTATGGGTTAGAGAAGTTGAAAGTAATTTTATTAAAGGTCATTTAGATAAATATAATATTACTTGTAGAACAAAATTATATGATAATAAAGAATATTTAATTGTTAATATAAATGCTGAGAAGAAAATAATTGATGGCAAAGTTTTTGTTTATTTTTCCTATTCTGATATCTCTAATAGTTATGTCCAAGAAACAAAAGTATATAAAATCTTTCAAGAACAAAGAACAAAAATTGCCGAAGAAAGTCCAAATGCTATTATTGTAATAGCAAAGAAGGATTATAGAATTTTATATTTAAATCAAGTTGCAAAAACAATGTTTAAAGATTCTTCAACCTTAGCAGATAATTTTAAATGTTATAATTTAGTAAAAAATGCAGATAAGCCTTGTGATTATTGTCCTATTGTCTCAAATAAAAATTCTGATTCTTTCTTTTTTCAAAAATTTGTTGAGTTAGATAAAGAATTTAAAATACATTTTGCTGAAACAGTTTGGGATAATGAAGAAGCTTATATTGAGTATTTAATAGATGAAACAGAGCAAAAAAGAAATCAAAGATTATTTAATTTATATAAAGATTTAATTGAACATAGAAAGAATACTGATTCTGAAATTGGTGCCTTGTATTGTTTTGATTTAGTAACTCAAAAAATTGTTTTTTATTTTACAAATGCTTCAAAATATAATTTTGATGGCAAGACTTTTGATGAAGTCGTTACATATTATTATCCAAATATTGTAGGTGATGAGGATAGAAAAAAATTTAAAGATTATTTTAAGTTTGAAAAAATTAAAGCTCATTATTTTGATCAGAAATCTTCTCAGGTGGAGTATCACCAAAAAGTTGGAGATAGTATTATATACATGAGAGCAAATTATAATTTCTTAGTTGACCCTATCTCAAAAAATCCTTTAGTTGTTATAAATGTTTTAAATGTCACAGATAGAATTGAAATGGAAAAAATGCTCAAAGCTATTGTTTCTTATCAAAATGAATTTGTAATGAGACAAGATAAAACAACTGAAACATGTATTGTTTATTCTAGAGGGAATACTTTTTTAGGGTTCCCAAAAGGATATAGTAGATACACTTATAAAGAATTAGAACATTATATTCATGATAAAGCTGAAATACTAGGAACATCTGGAGAGAAACGCTTGAAAACTTGTAGAGAGCGTGAGGCTTTAATAAAGGATAAGCTATATTCAGTAGTTTATAAAATAAAAGTCGATAATGACATTTATTATAAAAGAAGTTTAGCTTTTAGAGATGATGATGGAGATTTATTTACTGTTGTTTACGATGTAACTGATATGTCTAAAGAAGCAGAGAAGAGAAATGAAAAATTAAGACTTGTTAATAATAAATTATTTGTTGCTCAAAGAGAAACATCTATTGCCAATAAAGCAAAATCTGAATTCTTATCTAGAATGAGCCATGATATGAGAACTCCTCTAGGAGCTGTTATTAGTTTGTCTGATTTTGGAATCAGTGAGTGTGAAGATAATATTTTTATAGAATACTTCCAACAAATAAAAGAAAATGGAAATTATTTATTATCATTAGTTAATGATATTCTAGACTACCAGCAAATTGAAGGGAATAGAATTATTTTGGAAGAAAAAATCTCTCGTGCTGGTGATACTGCAGATGCAGTAAAAAGGATAGTCATTCTTAGAGCTAAAGAAAAGAGTATTTCCTTAATTATAAATAGAAAAAATGTGAATACTGATAAATTTGTAATTATTGATTCAAAAAGAATGAAACAAGTTTTGGTTAATCTTTTGAATAATGCAATTAAATATACTAATCCTGGGGGAAGAGTTGAGTGGTCTATTAATTTTGAAGAAAAGAATAATGAATTATTTGTAATACATACAATTTCTGATAATGGTGTTGGAATGAGTAAAGAATTTCAGAAACGTATGTTTGAACCTTTTGCAAAAGAGGCAAATGAATTATCTGCACTAGAAGGAGGTTCAGGTTTAGGCCTAGTTATTGTAAAAAGAATAGTAGATGCTATGAATGGGTCAATAAAATGTGAATCAGAAATAGGTAAAGGAACAACTTTTATAATTAAAATACCTAAAAAAGAACCAACAGATAAACAAGTGAAAGATTATTTAAAATCTTTAGAAAATGTTGCTCCAATTTATGATTTTACTTCGTTAAAAGTTCTTGTTTGCGAAGATATTAAAATTAATCAAATTATAATTAAAAAGATTCTAGAGTCTAAAGGTATAGTTGTAACAATTGCAAGTAACGGACTAGAGGGATTAAATTTAGTAAAAACTCATCATTATGATGTTGTTTTAATGGATATAAGTATGCCTAAAATGAGTGGAATTGATGTAACAAAAAATATAAGAAAATTTAATAAAACTTTACCAATTATTGCATTAAGTGCTAATGCTTTCTCGAATGATATTGATAGATATCTTAAAGCTGGTATGAATGCATATCTTTCAAAACCCATAAATCAAGAGGAACTGTTTATAACAATTTCTAAATTATTAGAAAATAATTAAATCTTATTTTTTATTGGGTATTTAATTTTACAATATATATTGTGTATAATTTTCAATATGTTATAATAATTTTCAATGGAGAAGTTATGAAAAAAGTGATTAAGAATGAGTTAACCGCTCAGGATATAGAATTATTATATGAAACTGTTCGTATTGCTCATGAGGCAGTAGAAAGAGGTTGTCATCCTTTTGGAGCTTTATTAGCTGATAAAGATGGAAATATTTTAATTGAAATTGGCAATAATAAAGATGCCAGTCCATGTTTACATGCTGAGACTTCAGTTATGATTGAAGCAGGTAAGAAATATAGCCCAGAATTTTTAAGTACATGTAGTTTATATACTAATTTTGAACCTTGTGTTATGTGCACAGGGGCAGTTTATTGGACCAATGTTGGGAGAATAGTATTTGGTCTAACAGAAGCTGAATTATTAAAACAAACAGGAAATCATGAAGAAAATCCTACCTTTGACTTGCCTTGCGATGAAGTATTAGAGCATGGTCAAAGAGAAATGATTGTTTGTGGTCCTACAAGTGATGAAAAATTAAAAGAAGCTATATTAAAGGATCATTTAAGTTTTTGGAATTAAAAAGGTAAAACTTTTTTATATCATACATATGAGGAGAGAAAAATGAAAAAAATTTTTATTTTTAGTTTAATGTTAGTTGCTCTATCAACATCTTTGTTTGCTCAAGGTGGAAGTGAAGAACCAGTAGCTAAAGATTCAGGAATGGTTAAAGTTGCATTAATTGTTGAAAATACAGTTGATGATAAAGGCTGGTGTCAAGCAATGCATGATGGTATTCTTGGTGCTCAAGAACAATTACCAGGTGTAATTGAATACAGCTATAGTGAAAAAATGAAGCCTGTAGATGCAGGTTCTGCTGCAAGACAATATGTTGCAGATGGTTATGATATTATTATTGGTCATGGTGCTCAATATAAGAACTTAATTCTAGAAATGGCTGATGAATATCCAGATGTAACTTTTGCTTTTGGAACAAGTTCAGAAATTGGTCCAGACAATGTTGTAACATATATGCCAGAAAGTGAAGAAACAGGTTACTTATCAGGTATTATTGCTGCTACAGTTTCTAACAAACAAGTACTAGGTGTTGTTGGTCCTGTAGATGGTGGAGACTCAGCTCGTTATAATAGAGGTTTCGTATTAGGTGCTAAGAGTGTTAATCCTAATGTTAAAATTATGGTTGCTCACACTGGTTCTTTCTCAGACTATATTAAAGCAGGTCAAGTTGCTCAATCACAAATTAAAGCTGGTGTAGATGTATTAACTGGATCATCACAACAAGCTTTAGGTGCTTTAAGAGCTACTGCAGACTATCCAAATGATGATATTTGGTGGGTTGGACAAGATTTAGCACAATTAGGTATGGAAGAAGGACAAATGAAATGTTTAGCTGCTTCTTCATATGATTATGCACCTGTAATTGTTTCATTAGTAGAAAATGTACAAAATGGAGTTAAGGGTGGTTATTGTGTACCTATGAATTTCTCTAATGGTGGATTTGTTTTCGGATTTAATGATGCATTGAAAGATGTTTATGGTGCAGATTTAGTATCAACTATTAATGCACAAATTGAAAAATTTGTTCAAAATCCAAATTCAGTAGATTGGAAGAGTGTAGATTATTCTCAATTATAAGATAAATTAATGAAGGGCATCTTTTTATATAGTTATATATTATAAAGATGTCCTTTTTATAAGGTAAAATATGGATAAAATTACTAGTCTCCGAATGGAAAATATAACCAAAACTTTCCCGGGTATGAAGGCATTAGATAAAGTTACCATTGAAGTTAAAGAAGGTGAAATTTTTGCTTTAGTAGGTGAAAATGGAGCTGGTAAAACAACTTTAATGAATGTTCTAATGGGTCTTTACCAATGTGATGATGGTTGTATAATTCTTAATGGACAAAAAGTATGTTTTTCTTCACCTAATGATTCTTTCAAATGTGGTATCGGTATGGTTCACCAACGATACATGTTGGTTCCCAATTTAACAGTTAAAGAAAATATTGCTTTAGGCATGAAAAAAGCTTGGCAAAAAGTAAAAATTGATATGGACTTTGTTGTTAATAAAATCAAGGAAATTGGGGATAAATATGATTTAGTTATTGATCCTGAAGCCTATATTTGGCAATTATCAGTTGGAGAACAACAAAAAGTTGAGCTTGTTAAAACATTATGTTTAGGTGCTAAATTCTTAATTCTTGATGAACCTACTAGTGCTTTAACACCCCAAGAAATTGATGAATTGATTCAATTACTTAAGACTATGAATAAAAAACTTCCAATGATTTTTATTTCTCATAAGCTTAAGGAAGTAAAAGAATTATCACATAAATTAGCTATTTTAAGGCATGGTAAAATTGTTTTTGCCGGAAATACAGATGATTATAGTTCTTCTGATATTGCTGCATTAATGACAGGTCATGAAGTAAAAATGCCTGAAAATACAACACGAAAAGAATTTAGTGATGAAGAATATGCCTTAGAATTAAAACATGTTGATGTAAAAAGCATTAGAGGTTTCTTAGCATTAAATGATTTGAATTTGAAAATCAGATCGGGTGAAATAATGGGTCTAGCTGGTGTTTCTGGAAATGGACAATTAGAATTAGCTCAAATAATTAATGGTCTAAGAAAAGTTAATAAGGGTGAAATTCTATTTTTTAATGATCATATTGAAAATTTAAATCCTGTAAATATTATTAAAAAAGGAATGGGTTACATTCCTGAAGATAGAAATACAGAAGGAATTGTTCCATCCTTTTCTATAAAAGAAAATTTAGTTCTAAAAGATATTGAAGATGAAAGATTTTCAAATCATAAAATAATTAAAAATAAAGTAATAAATAGTAATGCAGAAAAGTTGAGAGAACAATTTGATATTCGGTGTGTAAATACTTCTTTAAGTGCTGGTGCGCTATCAGGGGGAAATATTCAAAAAGTTATTCTTGCTAGAGAAATTGCACGTAAACCAAAATTCTTAATTGCTGTATATCCTACTAGAGGGTTGGATATGGGAGCTGCTCAATTTATTCATTCAAAATTACTTGAGATGAGAGAAAATGGAGTAGGTATTTTATTGATTAGTGAAGAATTAGATGAAATAATGAATCTTTCAGATAATATTGCAGTAATTTTTAAAGGTCATATTCAAAAGGTATTACCTGCAAAAACAGCAACAAGGAGAGCTATTGGTATGTTAATGGCAGGAGTAAGTGATGAATAAACAATTTAAAGTATTATATAAAACTTCAATCATGTTAATTGCCATAATTGCAACTTTACTAATTGGTTCAATTATTTTAGTAACAATTGATGCAAATGTTTTTAAAACCTATTTGGTTATTTTAACAGAGCCATTAAAGAATAAAATTCAATTAACTGAAGTTATTATTAGGGCAATACCTCTATCAATTATTGCTTTAGGTATTACTGTAGCTTATCGTTCAGGTATTATTAATATTGGTGCTGAAGGACAAATGGCTATTGGAATTTTAACAGCTACTGCAGCTGCTTTAACTCTTTATAATATTCCTAGACCATTTAATATTTTCATTATTGTAATAGCTGGTATGCTTGGTGGTGCTTTATGGGGCTTTATTCCTGGTATTTTAAAAGCAAAATTAAAGGTCAGTGAACTGCTATCTACGGTAATGTTAAACTATATAGCGGCACAATTATATACTTTCTTTTTAAGAGGCCCGATGATTGATCCAGCTGAATTAACTATGGGTAGTGGTACTCCACAATCAATGAGATTAGATAAAGCTGTTTGGTTAAATCGATTAATCAAAGGAACAAGATTGCATTCTGGTATATTTTTTGTTTTTGTATTAGCTATTCTAATTTATATTTTATTATGGAAGACTTCTTTTGGTTATAAATTAAGAGCTGCAGGGGCAAGTGAGAAGGCTGCAAGATATGGTGGAATTAAAGTTGCATTCTTTGTAACAATTTCAATGGTAATTTCTGGCGCATTTGCTGGTATTGCCGGTAGTGTTGAAATTTTAGGTGTTCACCATAGAGCTATTGAAGGTATAACTAGTGGTTATGGTTTCTCTGGTTTGGTTGTAGCTTTATTTGGAGGCCTTCATCCTGCGGGTATTCTTCCCGCATCCTTCTTCTTTGGATTATTATTAGTTGGTTCTGATATGACTCAAAGAATAGTTGGTGTTCCTGCAAATATGGTTCAAGTTTTAGAGGGTATTATCATTTTAGTTATAGTTGCAGCACAACAGGTTATGAATGATAAATATTTAATGGATAAGATTTGGAAAAAAATCAATAAGAAGGAGGCTAAGTAATGGATTTTGTAGTAAATATATTAGCCTTAGGCATTCCCTTTAGTGTAGCCTTATTATTAGCAAGTATTGGTGAGATGTTTAACCAAAGATCAGGTATTTTTAATCTTGGTTGTGAAGGAATTATGGCTATGGGGGCCTTTATTGGAATGCTTGTGCCTTATTCTGTTGGTCATGGCGGGGTTACTCCTGGTGTTTATAATTTCTTAGGAATTTTAGCTGGAACTGGATTAGGAGCATTACTAGGTCTCTTATTTGGAGTTGTAGTAATTACTTTTAAGGCTAAACAAGGTATTGCAGGTATTGGTTTACAATTGTTCTGTGTTGGAGCAGCTGGTACATTATTTAGACACTTTGTTGGTGGTACTCAAAGTATTCCAGGTATTGGTAATTTAAATATTCCAGTATTATCAAATATTCCAATTTTAGGCCCAATTTTATTCTCTCATAATATCTTAGTATATGTAGCATTTTTATTTGTACCATTATCTGTTTATGTATTGTTCAAAACCCCTTGGGGATTAAGAGTTAGAGCTGTTGGAACATTCCCAAGAGCTGCAGATAGTTTGGGTATTAATGTTAATAGAGTTAGATTCCAAGCTTTAGCCGTTGGTGGAGCTTTTGCAGGTTTAGCTGGTGCTTATTTATCATTATGTCAAGCAAAGATGTTCAGTGATGAAATGATTGCTGGTAGAGGTTTTATTGCTGTAGCACTTGTATATTTTGGACACTGGGATCCTGTTAAAATAATGTGGGGTGCACTATTATTCTCTTTGGCACAAAGTTTCCAATTAGCAATTCAAGGACAAGGAATTAATTTCCCTTATGAATTTGCGGTTATGTTACCATATATTTTAGTAATATTAACACTTGCCTTTTCTAGAGATAAGAAGAAGCAGGAACCTGCTGCATTAGGCGTTCCTTTTGATAGAGAAAAGCGGACTTAGTTATTTATAATAAATATTTAATAGCCATTTGATTGAAAATCATTTGGCTATTTTTATATATATAGCCAAACATCTAATCTGAAAACAGAATCTTCAGTAGTATAAACCATATTACCAAAATACGAATTCGTAATTTGTTCTATAATTTTTATACCTAATCCATGGTTCTGCGCATCTATTTTTGTGCTAACTAATTTATCATTTGATGATTTTAAATATTGTTGATTATATGAGTTCTTAACTGAGATCAATATTGAACTTTTATCTTGTTTAATATTAATCTCTATAAATTTGTTCTCAGTTTTAATAGTAGCCTCAATTGCGTTATCAATGGCGTTTGATATGATAATACATATATCTGAGGTAATTGTTTCATCTTTGTTACTATAAATTATTGAAAATTTATTAGGTATATTTTCTTTTTCAAGAATTGATTTGTAATGGTTTAATATTGAATTTAACATATGATTATTTGAATATTTTGTGAAATTTTGAATTGGAACTTTCTTAGTAAGTTTTGAAGTATATTCTTTTACTTTATCAATATCTCCTTCATCACATAAAGCTTTAATAATTGAAAGTTCCTTGTTTATATCATGACGTAACATCCTAACTTTATCATATGTTTGATTGATTTGTTGGTAAGTTGAATCAACTTGTTTGAGTTGAGTTCTGACTAAATCTAAAGCATTCTCTTTTTTTAGTAATTCAATATTTTGAGTTTCTTTTTCTCTTATTTTTACCAATGTCCATAATAAAGTTAGAAAAACAATGCATAGCAATAAGAACGTTAAAGTTATTGGGAATAATTCATTTTGCCTATTTAACATAGAACCTTCTCTAGTTAATTCATAATAAATATAAACTCCGGCAAATGCAGCAATTAGAGCAATGATATTCCAATTAACATCTTTAGTATTTAATGCTTTTCTGATTTTAGGGATATATAAAAGATTAAATAATAAAGCAAAAATTATCATACTCACATCTCTAACAATTATAAAGGGAACTGTTAATTCTTTAAAAAAATGAATCCCAATTACATATGTTAAAAAATTAAAAATTGACAGCATTGAATCTGAGAAAAAATAAGAAAATACTAATCTACCATCTTTATATTTGCTTATAATAAAATATAAAACAAAACCTGGAATAGTTAATAATATGAAAATAGAATTAAAAGCAGCATCAAAGCCTTTAAAGAAAAGTAGATAATTATAAATTGCTAATAAACCAAAAAAAACAGAAAGTAAAAAAAATAAATTCTTTTTTCTACTTTTCTTTTGAGGAAGTAAATTCCAACAAGTTATTAGTTGAATTAAATATAAAGGTTCAACTACTAATAAGTGACTTATTTCATTTGAAACAACCAATACTAGTGCTCCTTTAATATAAAGTTATTGTATTCTTGATAGATTTTTTTTACAGCTTTTTGCTTAATTTGCACAAAATCACCGTTAGTTACAATAAAATGAGTATCTTGAATTTTAGTAATTTTTTTCATATTTACTAAATAACTTTTATGAGTTCTAAGAAAAACTGGACTGTCAACTAGTTCTTGTATTTTATCTAGAGAATAGTAATATGATTTGATTTCATTATTATCTAAATGGAATAATACTTTTCTAGCTTTGCTTTCAACATAAATTATTTCTTTGATTTTGATTAAATCCATTTTTCCATTAGTTTTTAGCTGAATAATTTTATTATTATTTTCTTTATGAAATTTGTCTAGTAAGGAAAAAAGTTTATTAGAATTAAGAGGTTTTAATAAATAACCAAAAATATCAATAGAATATCCTTCGATAGCAAAATCTTTAGAGGAACTATATAGAACTATATTAATAGCAAAGTCTTTTTTTATTTTTTCGGCTATAGAAAAACCATTTTTATTATTTAGAAAAATATCTATAAATAAAAGGTCATATTTATTTGGAGAATTATAAAATTCTTCAATAAAAGTTTCTGCAAAACTATATGTGTCAATTGTACAAACAATTTTATTATTTAATTTATAATAATTTCTTATTGTATCAACCAATACTTTTGTATCAAAAGTATTGTCATCACAAATGCATATTTTCATTTTTATTCCCTTGTTATCATACTTGGATTTAATTATAAAGTACTTTATAAAAGTAATCAAATTAATGTAAGAATAATATTATTAAATTTATGTTGCGAATTAAAAATATTGATATTATTGTGAATCTTATGAGATATAATAAATATTTATCAAATAATGATATTACTTTAGAGAATATTTTATTTAGTAGAGATCTTAGAGTTGAAAAAGAAAATCAATTACTTAAAGAATATAATTGTTCTTTAATCGTTTTAACTTTAAATATAGCTGGTTCAAATAAAGTCTTTGAATTATCTAAAAAAACTTTTTATGAAGGCGCAAGATTAATAGAGGATAAATTAATCTTTCATAATCTAAAAATTAAATATCAAGAAATAAATAAGTCAAAATGTGGATATGAAAAATATTATCTAATCGAATGTGATTCTATGTTATTGAAAAAATATTGTTGTGAGATTGAAGAGTCTTTGAAAATTGGAAGATTATTTGATATTGATGTTATTTCAAATAATAGAGAGAAAATAAGTAGAGAAGTAATTGGCTATAATCAAAGAAAATGTATTATTTGTAATAATGATATATATCAATGTAGAAGGTTAAAGCTTCATAGTATAGATCAAATTTTAGAGAAACAAATTGATGTAATGCTAGATTATTTTGATACAAAGATGGCAAATATAATTTCTGAAATTTGCTTAAAGGCTTTATTGTATGAAGTATTAACAACTCCAAAACCAGGACTTGTTGATCAAAATAATTCTGGCTCTCATAAGGATATGGATATTTTTCTTTTTAACAAAAGTGCTATAGCTTTAATTCCTTTCTTTAAAGAATTTTATATGATTGGCGTAAAGAATAGTACAACTGCTATAGAGAAACTTTTTATACCTCTAAGAGAGTTAGGTAAAAAAGCTGAAATTGCTATGTATAAAGTTACAAATAATGTTAATACTCATAAGGGGACTATTTTTTCTTATGCGATAGTTTTAGCTTCTCTTGGTTGGCTATCTCATAATAATATTTACTCAAGAGAAAATATTATTATAACAATAAAAGAATTAACAAAGAATATATTTTGTGATTTTGAAAATCTAAATAATAAAGAGAAATTAACTAATGGTGAAAAACTTTATCTAAGAGAACAAGTTTTAGGAATTAGAGGTGAGGCATACAACGGTTACTCAACAGTAATAGAAAAAATATTGCCTATATTTTATTCATATATCGATGCTGGTAATTCATTTAATGATGGTGGGGTATATACCTTATTAGAAATTGTTTTATTAATTGAAGATACAAATATAATAGCTAGAAGTGATTATAATACCTTTTTAACAATAAAGGAGAAAATTAAAAATATTCTAGAATTAAAAGATAAAAATAAAATTGGACTAATAAAAGAATTAGATTCATATTTTATAACAAAAAATATTAGTGCAGGTGGTGCTGCTGATTTATTATCTTTAACATATTTTTTCTATTTTTTTGAGGAAGAAGTTTTATCAAATTTTGATATTATGAAATCATAGGTAGTTTTTGGAACATATGGAATGATAGCCTTAAAGTCTTTATTTTCAATTAAAAATCTAACTTTAGTTGCAGATATAACATCAAAGGATAGTTTTTTCCTTTCAACTATTATTAAGTGAACATTAGAATTTGCTAACCCCTTTATTAATTCATTATTATAAGAATTTGTTACTATGTCTTTTGGTTCTGTGCCTACAAACCTATAGTTAATTTTTAAAAGTGGTACTAATTTATTTAAAAAGAGATTTATATCTAATTTACAATTTATGTTTGTAGTTTGATTTTTATCTTTTATAAAATATGTAGGAAAAGTTAAAGGTGATAAAATATATTCTTTAGCATGGTGGATAATAATATTTGAAATATTTTTTGTTCCTTCTTTTACAAGATTATATCTTTCGTTTTCACTAAAAAAATTATTATCACCACTTAAAATAAATATATGCAATAAATCACATTCTTTTGCTGCTGTTTCAATTAGATATAGATGACCATTTGTGAAGGGATTACAGTTAGCTATTATGCAACCGATTTTTTTAACTTTGTCAGTATAAAAGCTAAGGCTTTCTTGTTTTATAAAATCTAAATAAGATGAAAGTCCATTTTTTGTATTTTCCATTAATACAATCTGATCTGTTTTTTCAATTGTATAAAAACCTAAATTTTTAAATTGTAATTCATTTTTTACTTTTGTAAAAAGAAAGAGTTTTTTGTTTCTATTTTTAATTGAATGATTAAATAAATGGGTAATAATAGTTGATGTTAAATTTTCATTTCTATGAGTTTTATCAACTGCAACACATTTTATAATGTTCTTTTCTAAAGATCCTGTTGCAATAATATTGCCTTCAAAATCTTCAATAATTATTGAATATTCTATATTAACATCATATGTCAAATCATTAGCATTTAGAAAAGAAATTAATTTATCTAACTTTTGATTTTTAAAAGGTTTCCCAATTTTTATCTGATTATTATACAAAATATGATTCCTTTATACTAAAGACATTATACCCTATGAGTCTTGTTTTGAGAAATATAATATTTTTTTATAAATTTTTGCACTTTTTTGTGTTTATTTAACTAATATGATAATTTTGTTTGATATATTATTGATGTTAAGTCATAATAGTATATAAAGGGGTTTATCATTGTGAAAAAAAACGGATTAAAATCCAAAAGAATTTTTTTATTAGTTATATTCCTATTAAATGTAGTTCTTAATGTTTTTGCCAATGACACTCAAACTGATACAATTCGATTTGCTGTATGGAATAAACCTAATAGTGCAATTATTAATAAAGATGGAAGTATCACTGGCTTTGAACCAGAGATATTCAAACAGCTAGTTCCTTTTTTAGAAAAGGATATAGAAATTATAGCCTTTGATGATAAGCTTGATTGTTTAGAAGCTCTAAGAAATAATCAAGTTGATGTAGTAATGTCTTCTTATTATTCTAAAGAAATCGATGAAGAATTTGATTATTCTAATATTATGGTTAGACATGTTAATTTAGTTCTTTGCTCTGTAAATGATTATTATACTTATCAAGATTATGCCTCTTTTGAAAATTCAAAAATTGGATATGTATTTAGGGGAGAATCAACAAATAAAAGTATAGCTTTTGTAAAAAGTAAAATTAAAAATGCTGAATTTATGGAATATGATAATTCTAAAGAACTCTACTCTGCTTTACTTGATAGTGAAATTAATCTTGGTATATTTGATTTTGGTTCAATAGGGAATAGTTGTAATATAATAGATAGATTATATTCTTTTCCAACTTATTATATAACAAGAGAAAATGAATATTGGCAAGTATCAAAAGCTTTCTCAAATTTATTGAATAATTCACATGATATATATAATTCTTTATATGAAGATTTTTACCCAAGAGTTATTACAACTGAATTTACTAGGGAAGAATTAAATTATATAAACAGTAATCCAAAGTTGATTGCAACTACAGCATTAAATAAAAATGTTTTTTCATCTGTAAATACAAGTGGAGAAATCGTTGGTATTTTCCCTGACATTATTCGTGATATTAATAAGACAAGTGGATTGAATATTGAAATTGTCACAAATGATGGACATGCTTCTATGGGTGAAATTCTTTCTAATAATCAAACAGATATTGCTATTGGACTTGATTGTTTAAAATCAAAAGTAGATAAAGATAATCTATTTTATATCAATTCAGTTATGAAAATTCCAATGGAATTGATAACTAAAAGAGGAGAAGTCTTAGATAATAGTGAAGTTAGAACTATTGCTGTTGCAAGAGAAGGTAGTTCAACCTACAAATTTGTCAAAGAAAATTATCCTTCCTGGATTATCGTATTTGAGGATAATATATTAAAGCGATATGATATGTTATTAAAAAATGAAGTGGATTGTTTAATAGATTCCAGTTATAGCTTTAATTATTTAAATTCTAATCCTAGATACCAAGCATTAACTAGATATCCTCTAAGTATTTATTCTGAAGATTTAAACATTGTGGTTAATCAAAATATTAATTCTATTTTAGCCCAAATTATAAATAAAGCTACAATTAAATTAAAGAAGAATACTTTATCAAATATTGTTTATTCAAATATTTCAGAAATTTCATATTCTCCAACATTATATGATAATTTTCTATCTCATAGATTAGAATATTTGGCTACATTATCTTTGATTATAATCTTTTTCTTTGGGTTGTATTATTATTCTAGTAATAGAAGAAGAAAAGAATTGGAAGAAAATAATGAAGAATTAATTGAGGCTGAGAAAATTGCAAATGAAGCTAGCCAAGCGAAAAGTGTTTTTTTAGCAAGAATGAGTCATGATATGAGAACCCCTTTAGGTGCTATTATTGTTCTATCTGAGTTCGGAATCAACGAAGCAAGTATTGATGATATTAAAGCATATTTTTTAGATATTTATGATTCAGCAAAATATTTATTAAGTTTAATGGATGATATCTTAGATAGTCAGCGTCTACAAAGCGAGAATTTTGAATTTGATTTTTCTTATGTAAATATGTGTAATATTCTTAAGAGAGTAGTAACTTTTGTTGATAATAAAGCTAAAGAAAAGAATATAAAGTTAGAAATAAAAAATAACACAAATGACTTTCATAAGTGTATTTATACTGATGAGAAAAGAATTTCACAAATATATGTTAATATTTTAAATAATGCAATTAAATATACACCAAAAGATGGAACTATATATTGGGAGAATACTTGTGAATATGTAGGTTCTGATAAAGTTAAAGTAATTTCTATTATTCGAGATACAGGTGTTGGTATGAGTCCTGATTTTGTAAAAAATCATTTGTTTGAACCTTTCTCAAAAGAAAAAAATTCTTTAAGTAGAAGCGAAGGTGGAACCGGGTTAGGATTAAGTATTTGTAAAAAATTAATTGATCAAATGCACGGTAGTATTGTATGTGATAGTGTTTTGGGAGTTGGTACAACTTTTACAATTGAAATTGTTTATGACATTGTTAAAGACATTAATATTGATGATTGTATTGAAAAACAATATATAAATTTTGAAGAGGAATATAATAATTGTTTTGATGGTAAGAAAATTTTGGTTTGTGATGATACTGAAATTAATATTAAAATTGCAAGGAAAATATTAGAAAATAAAAAAATTATTGTTGATGTCGCTTATGATGGTGAGTCAGCAGTAAAAAAAGTATTATCTAATACATATGATGCAATCTTAATGGATGTTAGAATGCCAAAACTAGATGGGATAGAAGCTACAAAGAAAATAAGAGAATTTAATACTACAATTCCTATTTTTGCATATAGTGCTAATGCTTATTCAGATGATATTGAAAAGTCTTTAGAAGCAGGTATGAATGAACATTTAGCAAAACCTGTAAATATTAAGAAATTATATTATTTATTAAATAAATATTTTACATAGATTAATATCTATTTTTTAACTAAGAATACATTTAACCATTTTTGATTTGTATCATCTCTAATATCTTCACTAATGAAGTATGTCTCAACTTTAAATAAGGTTTTAATCGCTGGAATTTCTATAAATCTTTCATATGTTAAAAAAGTGAAATATCTATTATCTATATATCCTTCAAAAGTACCAAGTTTAAAGGATGTGTATAATATTCCATCTTTTTTAAGCGCATCATGTAGTTTGTGAAAAATAGAATTTAATTCTAGATATGGAAGATGTAATAAACTTGCACAGGCCCAAATCCCATCATAGCAATTTATCTCATTGAAATCATTAAATAGGATTTGATCAACTTTAATATTGCAATATTCACTAGCTATTTGGCACATTTTTTTTGATCCATCAATTGCTTTAACATTAAAATTATTATCTAAAAAAAATTTGGTATCACGACCTGTTCCACATCCAAAATCTAATATCGAAGAATTAGCTTTTAGGTTTTTAATAAATATTTTTTGAATATTCGAAAAATTAAGTTTTTGGGTATTTTTTTTGTAATTTTTAAAATTTTCATCATAGTAATTAATTGTTTTATTGTTCATCTTGTTTATAGAGTAACATGAAGTTTTATTGAGAACAATATGAATTTGATTTGGTAAAAAAAGGTGAAAAAAGTAAATAATTAGTTACAAAAAATTTAAACGTGTTACAATGAATAACGGAAATAAAAAAATTGTATTTTTTAATTTTTTGGAGATTAAAATGTTAGAGTGTTTTATAAAAAATACATTTAATATTGTTGGTTTAGATTTTGTTGATGATGATAAAGAAAATCATGATTTTTTAAATATATATTTGGTACAAGAAAATAAAATTTAGTAGGGATTCCCTGCTAAATTTATTTTTTTTGTCAAAATATAAGGAGGTTATTTTGGAAATCAAGAAATTAGCAAGTGCTGGAACTTTAGAATCAAGTGATATTCTAATTACTGTTGAAAAGGATGATAGAGAGGGGATTTTTATTCATCTAGAGAGTCCAGTAAAGAAGCAATTTGGTGATCAAATTAAGCAAGTTATAAAAGATTCTGCTTCAATAGTTGGTGTTAAAAACGCTTATGTAACTGCTGTAGATAAAGGGGCTTTAGATTGTGTAATTAAAGCTAGAGCTTTAACAGCTTTTTATAGAGCTTGTGATTCAACTGATTATAAGTGGGAGAGCAAATAATGGGTGATAGATTAAGACGAACTATGATGTTTGTTCCAGGCAATAATCCAGGAATGGTTAAAGATGCTTATATATATAAATGTGATAGTATAATGTTCGATTTAGAAGACTCTGTTTCTCTTAATGAAAAAGATGCTGCTAGATATTTACTTTATAATTCTTTGAGAACTATTGATTATGGGGAGAAGGAACTTGTAGTAAGAATTAATAATCCAAGAACTGAATGTGGAATTATGGATATTAAAGCTATGGTTGCTTCAAAAATTGATGTTATTAGACTCCCAAAAACTGAAACTGTAGAAGATATTATTATTTGTGAAAAAGAAATTGAAAAAGCAGAAAAAGAATTTGGCTTAGAAATTGGTAGTACCAAAATGATGGCAGCAATAGAAAGTGCATTAGGTGTATTAAATGCAAAAGATATTGCTTTCTCTTCAAAAAGATTAATTGCTATTGCTTTAGGTGCAGAAGATTATGTAACTGATTTAAAAACCAAAAGATATAAAGATGGAGTAGAATTGATGTTTGCTCGATCTATGATTCTACATGCAGCTAGAGCTGCAAAACTTGATGCACTAGATACCGTGTTTTCAAATCTAAATGATGAAGAAGGATTTAGAGATGAAGTAATGCTAATAAAAAAATTAGGATTTGATGGAAAATCAATAATAAATCCAAGACAAATTGAACCTATTATAGAAATCTTTACTCCTACAAAAGAAGAAATTGAGAAAGCCATGGAAATTATGGAAGCAATAAAAGAAGCTGAAAGACATAAAAGTGGTGTTATTAGTTTAAATGGGAAAATGATTGATAGACCAATTGTTTTAAGGGCTGAAAGAGTAATTGCTTTAGCAAAAGCTTCAAAAGTTTTGTATTAGAGGTGTGAGATGAAAAATATTGATAAAAACAATCTACCTAAATTTGGAAAATTAGCTGATTCACATCCACTTTTTACTAGTGATAATGTTTATAAAGATAGAAAATCTTGTAAAGAAAGAGAAGAATGTGAATCAAAAGTGTTGTTTAGTATAGAGGAAGCAATTGAAAAATCCCAATTAAAAGATGGTATGACAATTTCATTCCATCACCATTTCAGAGAAGGAGATTATATATTAAATAAAGTATTAGATGTTATAGCAGAGAAAGGTATAAAAAACTTAACTTTGGCAGCATCTTCACTTTTATCAGTTCATTCTCCTTTGATTGAGCATGTTAAAAATGGTGTAATAACTAGAATAGAAACAAGTGGTATGAGAGGGGATTTAGCTCAGGCAGTTTCTAAAGGTCTTTTAGATATTCCAGTTGTATTTAGATCTCACGGTGGCCGTGCTTATGCAATAAAAAATGGAGACATTAAAATAGATGTAGCTTTTTTAGGCGCTCCTTCCTGTGATTCTTTTGGTAATGCAAATGGCTATTCAAGAGATCATGATAATGGAATTATTTGTGGCTCCTTAGGTTATGCAAAAACCGATGCACAATATGCTAATTGTGTAATTATTTTAACTGATAACTTAGTTCCTTTCCCTAATCTTCCAGCTGGTGTATTCCAAAGTGATGTTGATTATGTTGTAAAAATTGATGCTATTGGAAATCCTGAAGGGATAATGAGTGGAGCAACAAGATTTACTAAAAATCCAAAAGAATTACTTATTGCAGAAACTACAGCTGAAGTAATTGAAGCTAGTGGTGTTTTTAAAGATGGTTTCTCATTGCAAATGGGTAGTGGAGGAGCATCTTTAGCGACGGCAAGATTTCTTAAGGAAAAAATGATAAGAAAGAATATTCGTGCAGATTTTGCTTTGGGCGGAATTACTGGAATTATAGTAAAATTACATGAAGAAGGCTTAATTAAAAAAATATTAGATGTTCAATCCTTTGATTTAGAGGCTGCTAAAAGTTTAAAAGATAATAGATTCCATCAACAAATATCAGCTTATTATTATGCAAGTCCTTATAATCCTGGGTCCGCAGTAAATCAATTAGATGTAGTTATTCTATCAGCTTTAGAAGTAGATGTTAATTTTAACGTAAATGTATTAACCGGCTCTGATGGTACAATTAGAGGTGCAATTGGTGGGCATCAAGATACTGCTGCAGGAGCTTCGGTATCAATTATTGTTTGTCCATTAACTAGAGGAAGAATTGCTAGTGTTGTAGATAAAGTTAATACAATAGTAACTCCAGGGAAATCTGTAGATATTGTAGTAACTGATCAAGGAGTTGCTGTTAATCCAAATAGACCTGATTTATTAGAAAGATTGTCTAAGACTAATCTTCCTTTAACTACAATTGAAAATTTAAGAGATAAAGCTCTTAATTTAGTAGGTGCTGGAAAAGAAATAGAATATACTGATAAAGTAGTTGGAATAGTAACTTATAGAGATGGATCAATAATTGATTTGATATATCAAGTAAAAGATATTAGTGATGATGATGAATAAATTAATTAATAGAGTTACTGAAAAGTAGCTCTATTTTTTTCTATCCATATTTCTTTTAGTATATTATACAATTTCATTGTATCAATTGGTTTTCCGATATGTCCATTCATACCTACTTCATGGCTTTTTTCTATATCTTCTTTCATTACGTTTGCAGTCATTGCATAAATTGGAATAAGTCTACCTTTTAATGTATTAGAGTTTCTAATTTTTTCTGTTGCTTCAAACCCATTTAATTCTGGCATTCTTATATCCATTAGTATTACATCAAAACTTTGTCCTTTATCAAGCATAAATGTTTCATAAGCAATTAATCCATTTGACGCTAAGGTAACTTTACAGCCAAAGTTTTCAAGAAGTTTTTTACCTACAAGTTGATTGATTTGATTATCTTCGCATAGTAAAACTCTTAATCCCGTAAGCCTATTTATCTTTACTGTATCTATTTCATGTTGTGCTAAATTAAGATTTGATAAATTATTAACAATAAAATCAATTGAGGATGGAAAAATAGGTTTTTGTAGATAAAAATTAATTTTTTTAGATTTATGAATTTTCTTTAAATAAGAAATATCATAACCGGATACAATTAAATTATTTTCTTCCTTCATAAAATATTGAGCTATTTCAGTTGAGAAGAAATCTTTGTGATAATCTAATTGGTTTTTATCAATTATTAGTAAGTTGAATTTTTGTTTTGTTAAATTTGCTTTTTGTATTAATTCTGTACTTTCATTAAAATTTAATGCATATTCACAAGCAATATTATAAGTTTTTAACACTTCACAAATATATAAACAATTAGCTAAATCACTATCTAATATTAATATTTTTACATTAATAGATTTTGTTTCTGTTTTTGTATTAAGCATTTTTTTATTTATCTGTAAAGGAATATTAATTGAGAAAGTAGAACCTTTTCCTTCTTCACTTTCTAATGAAATTGAACCGTTCATTAATTTAATTAAATTGTTAACAATTGAAAGTCCTAAACCACTTCCTCCTTGTTTATTCGCGGCTTCTTTATTAGATTGTACAAATTTCTCGAAAATATCTATTTGATCTTCTTTTGGTATACCTATCCCTGTATCTTTGACTGCAATATTAACATTTAGTATATCATCGTTAAGTAAGGTTTCATTTATTGTTAGCTCAATTGTGCCCTCTTTGGGTGTAAATTTAAATGCATTACTTAAAAGATTTGTTAAAATTTGTTTTAGTCTATAATAATCCCCGATTAAATATTCGTTAAAAATATTTTCCATGTGTATTAAAAAATTAATATCTGTTTGTTGACCTTTTACGTCATACATACTTGCTAATTCATGAATCAATTCTTTTAAGGAAAATGGGTCATTGTAAATTTTTAATTTTCCATCTTCAATTGCTGAAATATCAAGAATATCATTGATTAAACTAAGTAAGTATTTTGAAGAAATATCTATCTTATTAATATATTCTTCAATTTGTTCAGAATTTGATAATGAGTTTTTAGAAATTTCAGTGAGCCCAATTATTGCATTCATTGGAGTTCTTAAATCGTGTGACATTGAAGCAAGAAATTCAGTTTTTGCCTTATTTGCTTTTTCAAATTTCTCATTACTAATACTTAGAGCCGTTTCATTCTTTTTTATTTTTTTATTTGTTACTTTTTGGTAAAGAACAAATAATACTAGGCTAATAATTATTGATATTAATAGAAAAACAATGAAATTAAATAAATTACTGTTTACGTAATATGAATCAAAAAAAGTATACTCATAATTTTTTAGTACACCTTTTAGTTTGATTGATTCAACAGTAGTTTGAGGAATATTTGAAATTGTTTTATTGATTACAGATAACAAATAAGGATTTTGATTACTTTTCATTCCAATTGAAAAGAGAATATCAGTTAAAAAAGATTCAGTTAAAACGATATCTGCATATTTGGGATTTTGCATTAAATATCTTAATTCATATTCATTTCCTATTGCGGCATCTACTATACCAGCTAATAAGGGATTTAGTATATTATCTGCTTTTGTTTCAACAATTTCCCAATCAGGAAATTCTGTTTTTATAAAATAGATTAATCCTTGATAATTTTCTGGGCAAGAAACAATTTTTATTTCATCAATATTAACAGGATTATCATTTTTTATAGCAATTAATTGTTTCATTTTTAAATAATTTTTTGAAGCAAAGATTGATTTGTCATTAATTGTAATATCATTTCGTGATAATTCAGGTACTAAATCACAATAATTTGTGCTTAGAGCTCTTTGTGGAGACATATTATTAGGTAAGATCATAAACTCAAATTTTAAGTTTGATTTTTCTTCAATTTCTTTTAAATAATCAATAATTATGCCAGAAAATTCTTTTTTTTGGTTTTCATAATGAGCATTTACATATGAATTTGGTTGTAGTCCTACTTTTAATGTTTTACTATTTTGTATGTATTCTGCTTCTTCTTTGGTATAGGCTATAAAAGATGTTTCATTTTCTAAATGTTTATCGTAAAGAAAATCAAAAATATCTGAATTATATTTTGATATTTCATTAATTGATGAATTTAATTTATCCATTAAAGGATTGCCTTTCCTAGTAATTATATAAGCTGGGGCATAACTTATTGATCCAATTTGTTTTAAAGGGTCTTCTGTGAAAATTAAATAATCAGTTGCAATAGCATCCACTTCTTTTGATATTAAGGCATTATATAAATCTTTTTCTGAATTAAAATAAATTAGATTCATTGTAAAATTATTATCTTCAGAATATTTAATTAAATTTGATTTTGAAGGTAAGTCCTTTCTTACACCAATTTTTATTGAATTAAAATTTTCAAAATCTTCATAATAATAAGAATCATTATTTCCAGTTATATATAGATTAGTTCTTAAGGTAATTGTAGGAATATAAGAAAAATCAAAATCTTTTTCTAAATTTTCACTTTTGTATTGGAAACAACTAATATCCGCTAATCCTTTTTTTACCAGATCTAAACATTCTTCATTATTTTCAACTAAGATATATTGGAAGTTTAGATTATATATTTCTCCAACAGTATTTAAATAATTAACTAAATACCCTGCATAAGTAGTTGATGAGTGTTTTTCTATAAAGCCTGTATTTTCTACACTTGCTACAATAATTGTTTGATTTTGAATAGGGGATATAGATTTTGATAAATCATTTGAGCATAATAAAGAATTGGTTAAAAGAGTAATTAATATAGTAATAAGTAATCTTTTCTTCATTGCGTTCCTAAATTTATATTTTCTGTTACAGAATAATAATTAATTTAAATTAATTAGCCTATATGAATATTATACATTAAAAATTTATTAAATAAAGGAAAAAACTTAATTAGTATAGTAATAAAATTTTATTCATTTGCTTTTCTTAATATATCAAGTGGTATATGACAATATCCATGTGGATTTTTATATAAATATTCTTGATGATATTCTTCTGCTGGGTAAAAGTTTTTTAGTTCTAATAATTCTATTTGGATTGGTTTTTCTACTTTTGTTTGTAATTTGTTTAATTCTTCTTTTGCTATTTTTTCAGTCTGTTCATCTAAATAATATATTCCTGTTCTATATTGAAGTCCAATATCTCCACCTTGTCTATTTTTAGAAGTTGGATCAATTGTTAAAAAGAATTTTTGGAGAATTCTTTCTAATGAAATAACTTTTTCATCGTATTGAATCTCTACTGTTTCAGCAAATTCAAATTCATTTGAACAGACTTCTTCGTATGTTGGATTTTCTTTTGTTCCATTTGCATATCCTGATTTTGTTTCTAATATTCCATCAATTAAGGAGAAGAAATGTTGAGTTCCCCAAAAGCATCCACCTGCTAAATAAACTTTTTTCATGTTGCCTCCTACTTTATTATTTAGTTGTTTCTCTTTCTATTATTTCTGTTAATAGAACAACTCTTTTTGCTCTCTCTTGATTGTTTATAACACTTAAGAAAGTATCAACTGTTGTATTTACTATATCATTAATTTTGTTATTTATAGTAGTAAATTTTGGTTTATTTAAGGTAGCAATTAAATCATCATTATATCCCATAAGTCCTAATTCATTTGGAATATCTTTTTTAAATTTCATTAAATAGGAAATATATTTGAACATGGTAAAATCATCACTAAACATAATAGCATCAATATCAAGGTTTTCTTCAAACATTTTATCAATTTCAAAAAAGGAATTATTGTTTTTATAAGTATCTATGATTAATGGGGTAGTTTGTTTTTTATTATATGATAGACCATCAATGTAGCCTTTGACTTTTTCTTTATTACTCTTTGTGTTTAGGTTACCAATGAATGCAATTTTTTTATATTGTTTTGAGTATAAAAAATTTACTCCATCCTTTGAACCATTATAATCATCTATTTTAACACTATAAACATTTGGAAGATCAAAATATCCATTTGTCATAATTATTGGAGTTGAAATAAAATATTTAGTTATTATTTCTTTTATTAATGGTGTTTCAAAAATTGAGCCGATAAAAATTATTCCAGCTATTTGTCTTTGGCGAAGAATATTTATAGCCGTGTTTATTTGAGAGAAATCATTAGCAATATTTATAACTACTGAAAGATATTCCATCTCTAATAGCTTTTTAGATATTTCATAGGAGATTGTATTATGATGTTCTAGACGAATATCAGATACAAAGATTGCAACTAATTTTGATTCTTTTGTTATTAGGCTTTTGGCATTTTCATTTAACTTAAAATCATATTTAGTTATTAATTTTTCAACTTTTCTTTTAGTTGAAGCCTTTATTCCTGATTTATTGTTTATTACTCTTGATACAGTACTAGCAGAAACTCCAGCTTCTTTTGCAATATCATAAATAGTCATAATTATAAACCTAGAATTTTATTCCAAATTGAATCGTTTACAGGAATTCCTAGTTTTTTATTTTCAATTCTTGTTTTATATTCTCTTTCTCCAGGGTATCTTATTTCACCTGTTTCATCTATTTTCTGAGAGTTCTTAATAAGGTTTATAGTCTCTTCAATCATATCATTTGAAGAAACTTGATTTTGTAATTTTTTGGTATCGATTGCAATCATAATTTGACATATTGAATATTCACTTTCACATTGATCTTTTACTTTGATTGCTGATAATCCTCCAGCAATTAACGAAGCAAAAAGATCTAAAGTTATTGATAAAGCAGACCCTTTCCAATATCCAACAGGTATTGGTCTTTGAGTTTTTTCAATCTCGCTTGGATCTTTTGTTAAATTACCATTACTATCATAGCCTCCATAAACAGGTAATTGTCCTTTTTCAAGAGATACTTGTTCAATTTTTCCGTATGAAAATTGGGACATTGCCATATCAACAACAACATGTTTTCCATTTTCTCTTGGTAGTGATAGTACTAAAGGATTATTTCCAATAACAGCTTCAAGGCCACCCCAAGCTGGCATATTTGCTATTGTATTTGTCCAACAAATACTTGCACATCCTGCATTTGCAGCTTGCCAACCATATGCACCACCTCTCATCCAATGATTTGTGTTTTTAATAGCTACAGCTCCAATTCCATTTTCATTAGCTAATTTTATTGCTCTATCCATTGAATGTGTCGCTACAAGATTTCCCATTGCAAGATTTCCATTGATTATTTCTAAAGCTCCAAGTTTTTGTTCTACAAATTCTATATTATCAACTTTGATATATCCTTTATCAATATATTCAATCACACGTGAGAATCTATTAACACCATGAGAGTACATGCCATCTAAACTGTTATTTACGAAATTTGTAGCTGATTCTTTTGCTCTATCTTTATCATAACCTTTAGATAATAATATCTTGTTAAAGACTTCAAACATTTCTTTTTCTGGAATTCTCATATTGGGCTCCTTTTTTGCAATCGATTGCTAACATTATTAAATTATAATTGTCATTTGTCAATAAAAAACCAGCCCAAATAAATTGAACTGGTTTATAATCACTAAATAATAATTTTAAATAATAACTAAAGGAGTTTCTTGTTTTTCTACAACTTCTCCAATAATCCAGGCATCATTTAAATCATTAACTAATTTATTTGCGTCCTCTTTGTTGAGAGATAATAGTAAACCTCCAGAAGTTTGAGGATCGTGCAATAAATCAACTATTTCAGTTGGGATGTCATTTTTGTAAGTGACTTTTTTATCACTGAAGTCTCTGTTGTTGTACATACCTTCAGCAAGTAATCCAAGTCTAGCTAAATCTAAAACTCCGTCAAACAAAGGAACTTTGTTTGAATCAATAATTATAGAATAGTTTTCCTTTCCAACCATTTCAATAGAGTGACCAATTAATGAGAATCCTGTAACATCGGTAGCACAAGAGATATCATATTTGATAGCTGCTTGTTTAGCTGCCTTGTTTAAGGTTGTCATTGACTTGATTGCGGCTTCTTTTAATTCATCATCCACCATTTGTGCTTTAGTTGCAGTGTTAATAACACCAACACCAATTTTCTTTGTTAATACAAGTACATCACCAAGTTTTGCACCATGATTTTTCCAAAGGTGCTCTCTAGTACCAAAACCTGTAACACAAAGTCCATACTTTGGTGTTGCGTCACTAATTGTGTGACCACCTGCAATAATACAATTTGCTTCAATTGCTTTGTCTAATCCACCTTTAAGGATTTGTCTCATAACATCATCCTCTAAACAGGAAGGAAAACAAAGCAAATTTAAAGCGATGCTAGGTTCGCAGCCCATAGCATAAATATCTGAGATTGCATTTGCAGCAGCAACTTGGCCAAATGTATATGGATCATCAATCATTGGTGGAAAGAAGTCTACACTTTGAACCATAATTCTACCATCGCCTAAATCATAGGCAAGTGCATCTTCATTTCCACTAAAATCTTCTAGAAGTTGAGGAGATTTAAAACTAGGAAGAGTTTTTAATATTTCTTCTAATTTTTTTGGTGGTAACTTTGCAGCACAACCACTAGTTTTTACCATTGAGGTTAATCTAACTTCTTTCATATTTGATATATTCTCCATTTTCATCAAAATAAATATCTTCTATTTCTAGTGATGAAAGTAAATCGATATTTTCTGTTTTGACAAACGCACAAGTCCCACATGAGGAAGATAAACATCTTGGAACAGGGGCTAATTTGCAATTAATATTTGTTTTTTCACAAAATCTCTTTGTAATAATTGCATCTAGTTGTGTGTTAAAAGTTAAAACAAAATTATTCATTATTTTTTCTCAAGAAATAATTTAGTTTCACCATTATCAATATCTTTAAGCTCAACATTATATCCCATAGTAGTGGCAAATCTAGTAACGTTTTCTTTTGCAGCTACGTTATCAACAATAACTTCAAGTTTTTCAGGTTTTGCATCAATTGCTTTTTTTGTTAAAACAATTGGAATTGGACAACTTTGTCCTCTTGCATCAATTACTTTTGTTTCCATAATTTTCTCCTTATAGTCCTAATTTTTTTAATTCTTCTTTCTTTTGTTTTGTAATAGTTACAGCAATGATTGTTACTACAACTAAACCAACTATAACAGCAATTTTTCCGTTAGGATTAACAGTTGTTGGGGATGATGCATATGCAAAGTTATGAGAAATAGCAGCACCAAAAACCATACCTAAAATTGTAATAATACTATCTGTGTTACCTTCACCAGCTAAGATTAATTGTCTTAAAGGACAACCACCAGCTAGAGCAGCAGCAAAACCTACTAAAGCCATTGCTAAGAAGTACCAGATTGCGTTATCAAAAGTAATAGAGAAAGTAAAGTTTCCTGTGATAATATTTCCAATTAATACTACTACGAATAAAGAAAGAGAGCCCCAGAATAATTTAAAATCTTTAAATAGGAAGATATCTCTGTATCCACCAACCATGCAGAAACGAGTTCTTTGAGCCATGATACCTACAACAATTGCAAAAGCAAAACTTGCAATGAAAGGAGCATGTGCTTCAAGATCAGGTCTACCAATTAAACCAAAAGCTGTTAAAATTGTAATAAAGATAATTGCAGCGATAAAACTATAGCTACCGTATCTTTCAATTTTATAAGTTCTTCCAAGAGAGAATCCTTGACCTAAGAATTTAGAACCAACATAGATACCACCGATGAATCCAATTAATGCAAAGATTGCTTTACCATCTCCACCACCTAGTCTTAGTACCATTCTTAATGGACAACCTAGGAATACTAAAGCACCAATCATTATAAAAACACCTAATACAAATCTTAATACAGGTGAAGAACCACCAGTAGTTTTGTATTCTCCTTTGATTTTTGATACAATGAATGATCCTAAAATAATTGCAAAGATTTCAGGTCTTGCATATTGAAGTTTTTCTACACTATGCAATTTTAAACTACCTGTAATATCTCTAATAAAACAAGCAATACAGAATCCCATGTTTTTAGGATTTCCTAACATAACTAGTATAACAGCAGCTATACCAATAATAGCACCAGTTAAAATAATTTTTGAATTTTCTTTTTTCATTTCAACTCCATTTGATAAATATTTATATAATGGAATTATAACCATTATATTTTAAAAAAAGCAATGGATTTTTTCAAAAATTGATGATATTATTTATATATGTATAAAAAACATCAAATTTATTTAGATAATTCCGCAACAAGTTATCCAAAGCCACAAATTGTAATTGATGCAATAAGTGACTATTTAACTCATTGTTGTAGTAATCCGGCAAGAGGAGTTTATGACTGTGCTTTAGATGCTTCATTTTTACAAATTGAAACTAGAGAGTTAGTCAAAAAACTTTATAATGTGAATGATTTTAAGAATGTTATATTCACTAGTGGTATTACTCATTCTTTAAATCAATTGATTTATGGATCCTTGAGTAAGGATGACCATGTTATAATTTCTCCTTTTGAACATAATTCTGTAGTGAGAGCTTTAGAGACAAATAAAATTGAGTACAGCATACTAGAGAATACAAAAGATGGTTTTTCTGATTTTTCTAATGCAAAGAAATTAATTAGAAAAAATACAAAAGCTTTAATATTTAATTTAGCATCAAATGTTTTTGGCATGGTACAGCCTATTGATGATGCGAAAGCTTTTTGTAGTGAAAATAAGATTATGCTTTTTGTTGATTCAGCTCAAAGTACTCCTATGGTAGATCTAGATATTGATGGTATAACAGCTATAGCATTTACTGCACATAAAGGATTATCTGGCCCAATGGGTATTGGTGGGTTTACATCTAATAGTAATGAGTTTTTGTTAGGGCTTACTCCTTTAATTTCAGGTGGTACCGGTTCAAAAAGTGCTTTATTAACAATGCCTAATTTCTTACCTGATCACTTTGAAGCAGGTACACAAAACATGATTGGTGTTGCAGGATTAAATGCTGCATTAAAGTATTTCTATGAAAATGAAACGCAACTAAAAAAAGATTATAAAAAGAGAATTGCTCAATTAGTTGATGGACTTGCATCCATAAATGATGTTATTGTTTATGGTAGTTTTGATATTGATAAACGAAGTAGTGCTATATCCTTTAATGTTAAAAATCAAGATCCTTCAATTATTGCTATGAAGTTAAATGATCGTAAGATTGAACTTAGGGTTGGTTTGCATTGTGCTCCTTTAGCTCATAAAGCTATGGGTACTTATCCAAATGGCACTATTAGATTGAGTCCAAGTTCTTTTACAAAAAGAGATGAAATAGAATATACTATTGAAATGGTAAAAGAAGTTGTTAAGGAGTGTGCCTCCTAAATTTTGAGGGAAAATGGACAAAATAAAATATGCATTTTATAGCACCAAGTTTGGTAATGTAGTTATTGGATTTGATGATAATTATTTATTATCAGTTAGTTTTTCTGATAATTTAAAGTATTCTTTTGAAACTACTTCTTTTAGTGATAACGTTATTAAGCAACTAAGAGAATACTTTGATGGTAAAAGAACAAAATTTACTATTCCATTAAAATTTGATAATTTTACTGAATTTGAACAACAAGTTTATAAAGCTTTAATCGATATTCCTTATGGGGAGGTAAGAACCTATAAGGATATTGCTATTGCTACAAATCATCCAAAAGCCTATAGAGCAGTTGGTTCAGCAAATCATAAAAACCCGATTCCTATAATAATTCCTTGTCACAGAGTTGTAGCTTGTAATTCTAAATTAGGTGGTTATGCTTATGGGCTTGAGTTTAAAAAAAGGCTTTTAGAATTAGAAAATTCTAATTTTTTAAATTAATTTATTTGTTATTATGTTTCAGTTTTTTCCCTTTTGAGTAATATATATTTTTTTTTTGCTAATTTTTAAAATAATTGTTTTAAAATTATTATTTCTATTTTATGATATTACAGATGTCAGGAAAGAAACACATATTTTTACGATTTATAGCAAAACCTCTTTATAAATTTTTTTATCTAAATCCTAGAGTAAAGATAATAAAAGAAGATAATGGAGTTTTAGATAAAATTGAAGGACCTGCAATAATTGTAGGAAACCATAGTCATTCTCTAGATCCAATATTTGCATATGCAAGTATGAGGCCCCATGTTCGATGGGTCGCTGGTGCGTATTTATTCAAAAATAAATTTACAAATTTTGTTATTGGAAATTTAGCAACTTGTATTCCAAAGCAACAGGGTAGAAGTGATTTAACTACGATTCGTAGAATAAATAAAGCTTTAAAAGATGGTTCTATTGTTGGATTATTTCCAGAAGGAACTCGAACTTGGGATGGTAATAGTCTAAATATTAATAATGAGGCGACTGCTAAATTATTAAGGATTTTTAAAGTTCCTGTATATTTTTTGTCATTTGAAGGTGCTTATGATTTACACCCTAGATGGGCTGATTATAAAAGGCGTGGACTTCTTATTATAAAATTGAAGAAAGTTTTGACTGCTGAAGAATTAAAAAATTCTTCTCTTGAACAATTAATTCAAATTACAAAAGAAAACTTATATTTTAATCAACAAGAATGGCAAGATAAAGCTCAATTAGCATATGTTGGTAAAAAAAATGCGCATGGAATTCAAAGGCTTTTATATATTTGCCCTAAATGTAATAGTGTTCAAACCATTTATGGAAGAATAAACAAAGTAATTTGTAGCCATTGTCATACAGAGGATTTGTTAACTGAATATACTAACTTAAAAGAAGGTAATTTTGGTTATAAAACTTTACCTGATTGGAATGACTTCCAAAAAGAATATATTGAAGAGCATCAATTAACTTATAAAAAAGATCAAGGTGATTTCTTTAGAAAAGGTGTAGATAATAGCCATTTTGAAATGATTTCAACTAATTTTACTTGTTTATTGGATAAGAATAATATCATATTTAGTTTATCTGATAATCAAGAATATATCTTTGAAATTGATAAAATTGAGAGTATGGTTTTATCAGTTAAACAATCAATAGAATTCTATTATGATAATCATTTGTTTAGTTTCCGGTTACAACCCAAATTAAATTCTTATAAATATTTCCAAAAATGGGAGGTCCTTAATAATGCTTGAGTATGAAATAATGGTTAATTTAGGAGTAATTTCTGTAGCCCTAATAATAGGAGCTTTTATTCGCCATAAGATATCTATTTTAAGTAGATTTTTAATTCCTGCACCAATTATTGCTGGATTTTTCCTATTATTATTTTATAATTTTTTGGCTCCACAATTTGGTTTGACGCAAGAATTCTTGGGTAATTTAGTTTATCATATGTTAAATATTTCTTTCATTGCTATGATGTTAAGAACTAAAGACGGTGATTTTGAAAATAAAACAACTAGTAATATTTTTGCAAATGTTTTTTCAACTGTAAGTCAGTATGGTTACCAAACCTTTTTAGGTCTATTATTAACCCTTATTCTTATGGTAACTATTTCTCCAAATTTATTTCCTGCTTTTGGGTTCTTATTACCTTTAGGTTTTGAATTAGGACCAGGACAGGCATATTCTATTTCTCACTCTTGGATTCAAATGGGATTTGAAGGAGCTACTTCTGTTGCTTTAACAATTGCAGCGGCTGGTTTCTTAGTCGGTGCAATTGGTGGTGTTATTTTAGTTAACTGGGGAATATTAAAAGGGTATATTTCTAATCCAAAAGAATCTGAAACAACTGAAGTAAAAAAACATGATGGCTTGATTGAGTATTTTAATTTAGATTCACTTTCTTATCATGTTGCTATAGTTCTAGCTACTTATTTGATTAGTTTATTAGTTCTAACCTTTATTACATATTTGTTGGCTTTCTTAGGTCCATTAGGTGTTCAATTTGGAGATAGTTTATGGGGATTAAATTTTATTTTCTCTTCTTTAATAGCTATTGTTGTTAGAAAGTATATAAAAAAAGTTGGTATAGGACCTTCTATTGAAACTGCTATGTGTAATAGAATTAGTGGTTTAAGTATTGATTTAACTATTGCATCATCTCTAGGTGCTATTTCATTAACAGCAATAAGTAATTATATTTTTGAAATTATTTTGATGATTGCTCTTGGCGTATTTATTGCAGCAAAACTATTAACAAAATATTGTAGAGCAGTTTTTTCTGATAATTGGTTTAAACGTACTTTAGTGCTATTTGGTTGTGCTACAGGAACTCTTCCTACAGGCCTAGCCTTGTTAAGAATAGTAGAACCTAATATGGATTCTAGTGTTGCTACCGATTATATGTATGCATCTGCAATTGTTTTTCCAATAATGATCCCTTTAATTTTATGTGCTAATTTACCAGCAATGGCTGCTACAACTGGAAATATGTTATATTTTTATATTGCTTTGGCTGTAGCCTTTGTTTACTTAGTGGCTGCATTAATTTATCTATTCTTTAGAAAGAAAAAATTGGCCTTAAGAAAAATAAATTAAAATATTTTTTGTCAATAAATTTAATTTTAATCATTTCTATGATAAATTGTGAATTATGAAAATAGAAAAAGAAATGATTGATAAAGATTATAGATTTGGGTTTAAAATTTCAAAAATTATTTTGAACCCAAATATTAAAAGATATCAACAAATAAATAGATTAAATTCACGATTAATAAATAAACCTTTAAAGAAATATTATTCTAAACAAGTCTTTATTAAGGATGAAGAGAATAATGATATTAGGCTTAGAATTTATAAAAGATTAGATCATGATAATAATTCTCCTGGAATAATATATTTGCATGGTGGTGGTTTTATATTAAATTACCCAGAAAATAGTCATAGTGAAATTAAACATATATTAAATTCAATAGATTGTGTTGTTGTAGCTCCAGATTATAGAAGATCTCTTGATCATCCTTACCCAGCAGCAATTAATGATAGTTATGCAACTTTATTATGGATGAAAGAAAATTGTGAAAAATTAGGTTTTAGATCTGATCAAATCTTTGTGATGGGGAAAAGTGCAGGTGGTAATTTAGCTGTTAGTTTAGCTTTATTGGCAAGAGATTTGAATAAAGTTTCAATTGCGTATCAATTTCCAATTTGTCCAATGCTTGATAGTGATATGGCTACAAATTCAATGAAAGATAATGATGCACCAATCTGGAATGAGGCTCAAAATAAATTTGCTTGGGGTTTGTATTTAAAAGATATAAAAGAAGTTCCAATTTATGCATCTCCGAGTAGATGCAAGGATTTTTCTAATTTACCACCAGCTAGTACATATATTGGTACTTTAGACCCTTTTTATGATGAGACAGTAAAATATTTTAAAGATTTAGATAACGCAAATATTAAAAATACAATTAAAGTTTTTGAGAATGTTTATCATGGTTTTGAGCATGTAAATCCTGTAGCTCCTAAATCTTTAGAAGCTAAGGAATTTATTAAGCATGAGTTAAATTATGCTAAGGATAATTATTTTAAAAAACAAATTTAGTTTTTAATTTCATATCCAGCTTTTTTTATTATAGCTTTTGCTAAAATTAAAGTTGGATCTACAACTTTATCATGTAGTTCGTTTTCTTCAAAAAGGATGGGTAATTCAGTACAACCTAAAATGACATTATCGATATTTTTATTAAGTTCTTTTGATAAAAGTGTTTTAAATTTTTCTGCATTTTTATAAGGGATTCCTTTCTTTACTGAATCATATATAGCAGACATAATTTCTTCTTGGAAAGTCTCTTCTGGTACTATAATTTCTAAATCAAAATTTGAAAATATTTGTTGATAAATATTAGTTTTTATTGTTCCTGTTGTAGCAAGTAATAATAATCTTTTTTCATTTCTGCTTTGTAAATATTTTGCAGTTTCTTCAATCATATTTATGATTGGTATATTAACAGTTTCTTTTAATGCATCATAAAAGAAGTGTGCTGTATTGCAAGGCATTGCTAGAAAATCAGCTCCAATTGATTCTAATTTTTTAGCCGATTCACTTAAATATTTTAAAGGTAAATCACTTTTTTCTAAAATAGATTTAGTTCTATCTGGTATATCAGTATTATTATCTATAATTATATGAATATGATTGTTATCAGAATCTGAAACAGTATTTGATACAATTTTTTGAAATAAATCAACGGTTGCTTGAGGACCCATTCCTCCAATTATTCCAGCTGTTTTTTTCATTTTTTACCTCTGTATTTATAATGACTTAAAAGATTATATCATTAACTAATAAAATAATGCTAGCAACTTTGATTGCTAGCATTAACGTTATAGCTTTTTTATCTTAATTTAGTAAATACATAATAGTAAAATATGATTGTACTCTCTGTGTTTTTTGTTTTAGTATTTCTAACTCACTAGCCTTTTTTTCAAGTTGTTCTTGTAAGATAGAAGCTTTATCTCCATAGCCTTGTTCAAATTCTTGTTGCAAATTATTTATCTTGCTATTTATAATTTTAGAGTTTAATTCTTCATATTCAATATTGCTTGTTGCAAGTTTCATTGTATAAAGATTTTCATTAAAAGTTTGAATTATCTGATTTTTTGCATCATCAATATTATATTGTGCTTCTTCTTCATTGATTTTTTTTCTAGCAATATCGTTAATTTTTTTACCACCATCCCATAAATTAGTTTTTATTGCTAAGGTGAAATTTAATCCGCTTTGATCTTGAGTGTAATAACCTTTTTCAATTAAAGGTACTCTTGATCCACTATAACTTGCTTCAACTTGAAGTGCGAAATCAGGTTTATAATAGATACTGTTTTTTGCAATGGATAATTCATCTTGTTTTACATCATCTAAAATTGATAAGATTTGTATATTATCATTTGAAAGGGATGTTGCTCTCTCCAATAGGACTTTATCATCTTCGGTTAAAAAATGATTAATCTTTTTTTCATCGAATTGATATTCTATATCATCAATTTCAATTGAACGATCATTGGTCAATTTAATAATTTGAGATAATTGAGTCTTTTCTTCTTTATCAATTTGTTGTAATCCAACATCGATTTTTTTTGCTTTAATTTGAGCTTCTAATAAATCTTGCTCAACTAAAATTTCATTTTCATAAGCATCATTAACAATACTAATCAACTCCTCAGCTATTTCTTTTTGTTCTGATAAATTATTTTTCATTTGAATAAGATAATAGATTGCGGCTTCTCTTGCTTCTAATTCGCTAGATAATTTTTTAAATAAAGTTTTAGCTTGAATATCTTTTATAGAAACTACTTTATCATATAGGCTAACAGATGTATTAATTTTATTCCAAGTATATAAAGGTTGTGTTATTTTAATGTCAAAATTATATAAAGTATCTTCCATCCCTTTATATACTGTTATTGGTCCATCAAGTCCTAAATTAGCTAGAGTTCCTGAAGTCCCTGTTTCCCCTGTAATATAATCTTCTGGATTAACCACAATTTTTCCAAGAGGTGGATTTACCATGTAAGTTGCAGTAGTTAAAAAATCAACTGTTGGTTGATAATTTGCTTTAGCATCTTTTAAATCTAATTTGGCTAAATCTACATCTTTTTTACTATTTATTAAGCTTGGGTTATTTATATATACTTTATTTGCTAACTCTTGATGAGTTAAAGCAAATAAAGGGGTAATGGTTGTTATAAATAATAATAATGATATCTTAGATATTTTTTTAATATTCATTTATTTTACCTTGGTTTATTCTGTATAAGTTGTTGAATTATCAACATATACATATACAGAATTATTTGAATTGTTGTTTGTAGTTATTACACTCATATAATCGGTTGCATCTACACTTGGGTTTGTTTCATTTTGTACCTTGTTTACGATTACTTTGAATTGTTGTTCTAAATATTTTGAACTATTTGAATATTGATCAAATGTAGCAATTCTGTTTTGGTTATAAGTAGTTGAGAAATATCCATTTTCGATATTTGAAGGATCATAGGTGTCTGTACTATTCTTATAATTTGAATGTGTTGGAGATGCTAATTGAATCAAATCCTCACTTGAGAAAGCATTATTAATTTCAGGTAACAACCAAACTGTATGACCATTATCTAAAGTATTATCATTTTCAATGAAACGACCTTCAATATTTATTGAACTTGGGTATTGATAATCTTTAACATACATTTTTAATTCATTGTCATTTGCTTTATTTAAAGTAAATTCTTGTTCATATCTATTTGTTTCACTTGTTCCAACAGTATATCTTAAATCAGGATTACTATTGGTTGGATCATTACTACATAAACGATATCTAACTTCATTTCTCTTATCTTCCAAATCAATAGAAAGATTTGTTGTAGGATTACTTACTGAAGAATCCCTAGTTATTTCAACAGTATATACATTATCTCTTGGGATATTGTTATAAGTATCTACAACATTTTCTATTCCATCATTGTAGGAGATTCTTACTATTGGATTAATAGTTGATAAGGATACTTCATTATTTGTTGCTATATTAATTAATTTTAAAGTCAAATTGTATGTAATTTTTTTACTTCTAATATATACATCAATATCTTTTGATGTCTCATATTCTTTAAATAATGAGGTATTAGGTGCTGAGTCTATATCACTAACAACTGTTGGTGTAGTTGTATTATTATCCTCAAGCATTTGATAGGAATCTTCATCTGTATTAAATAAATAATATTTTACTATTGGATAGATTTTGTTTGAATTTACGTTTAAAGGTAAATCAACTAAATCAATATCTTTTCCATATTTATCCCAATTAAAGGTATAAATTCCATCCGTTTTAGTTTGTTGTATATATTGAGTATCTATTAGGTTAGCTGCATCAATACTAGTTTTATAGATATTTAGTTTTACTTTTGGACTAAATTCAGTAAAGCCAATTTCTTTGTTATTATCTTCAATATCATTTAATGTGAAATTTAAAGAATAATCTTCATTTAACTTTTCAACATCAACATCAATACTTTTATTTAATACTCTTTTCTTATAAATTATTGGTTCAACATTTGATTTAGCAATAGTTAAATCTTTAATATGAGTAAAGTCTATATTGTTATCACTTTCAACTTGGCAATATTGAGGATCAACTTCATCATAAATATAATATTTTATAGCTGGGTATTGGATTTTACCATTACTATTATATTTATCCCAATCAAAAGAGAATGTATTGTTGTTAATTCTTTCATCTGGAGTTTTTACTACTGCCTGTGATGAATTAAAATCTAGTGCTGATAAATCATCTCCTTCTACATAAGGGAGAATAATTAATTTTACATTTGCATCGAATGCTTCTGAGTTATCTGTTTCATCAGTTGCTAAATTAATTGTAGAACCATCTTCAAAATTCTCTAAGTTAAATTGTACAGTATATGTCAATT
The DNA here is from genome assembly GCA_963678415.1 of Sphaerochaetaceae bacterium. Lineage (GTDB taxonomy): Bacteria > Spirochaetota > Spirochaetia > Sphaerochaetales > Sphaerochaetaceae > Pleomorphochaeta. The sequence goes on from OY782833.1 coordinate 2,237,417, forward strand.
TTACTTTATCAACGTAAGTATCGCAGGTAGTTGAATAATTATCCTTTGAATAGGCTGTTAAAGTTTTACTTAAAGTATTATCAGTGTTGATTAGATTACCAGAAATATCTGTTTGTAAGTATTCAATATCATTAGCATCATCTTCTAAAAGATATGTAACCTTTGGAAAAACTTCATTTCCTGCTGAATCGAACATTCTATTTATATTAAAGGTGTAATATCCATCTTCTGGTACTTCATCAACATTGTAATTAAAAGTCTTATATAATTCAGATGCTTCAATTGTTGAATTTTGTGTTGAAATTGAGTTGCTAGCTGAATCATAACCATCAAAGTATACCTTTAATGTAACTTTTGGAGAGAAACTTTGTGTAGTAGGGGGATTGCCTGAATAATCATTTTGATCATTGTCTGGATAATCAATATCAAAACTAATTCTATAATCTCTATTTAATCTATCAACATAAATATCTTTTGAGAGAATATTACTATTAGTTGTAATGTTAAAAGTAGTACCTAATGAAGATAAATCATTTCCAAAATCATCACACATTCTAAAGTTTTTCTCGCCATCAGCTCCTTTATCATAGAAGTATATTGTTCCAACTGGATAAACTTTATCATTGGTGTATTTACTTTCTACACTATCATAATAATATTTATCACAAATAAAAGAATAGTTATTTGAATAGCCTGTAGTATCATTTTCAGGAAGAGTTTCATAAACTTGAGTTATTTCTCCAACATCTGATATTTCGCCATTTAATGTCTCTAATTTATATTTTATAACAACTTTTGGATCAACATCACTTATAGAGATTTTTTCATTATTATTTGAGTAATCTAAGGTGTTTAATTCAATTGTATATTTTGTTTTTTGTTTTTCATCATATTGGCATATGAAGGATATGTTTTGAGAAGAATCGGAGAAAACAGAGTAAGTTGTATCATCAAAGAACATTCCATAATCTTTATGATAAACTGCAACATGGAAAGTTTTTTCATCTCCATCTTTTCCAAATAATGGAGAAGTTGTAATCCACATTGTTTTTATTGAAAATCCACCATTAGCATTAGTTGTAGTTTCTCTTATTGTTTTACTTGCTTTTGGCATATCAATTGTGGTTGTAATACTTTTTTGAGTTATAGTTGAAAAATTTTCCCATTTTGTTTTATATGCATTCCATTCATCTTCATTAAAAAATACATATACATCAGCAGCGGCTAAGGCTGTTTGCTCGTCAGAACTACTATTATTTCTTGGTTCAGTTTTTACATTACCACTTATAGTTGCTGTAAATGCACTACTACAACCTATATTGAATATAATTGTAAAAATGCTAATAACTAAAAATAAAATTTTGGATTTTTTGTTTTTCATATCGTTATTCCTCATCCTTTTTCTCTGAGTGATTTTCATTAATTTTTTTTGAAACATTATTTATTAATTTTGATTGGTTTCTAGAAGCTTTTAATAGTTCTCTTAGTTTTTGACGAGAAACTAAAGTTTCTTTATCTACTTGTTTTAATTGATCTTCAATTGAAACAGTGACTTTTGTTCCATCTTCTAATAAAACACCATTATTTACTTTTTTCTTTATTACTCTTAGTTCTACTACATAGTAAATTGTTGGAATTATAAATAAAGAAATTAAAGTTGATGTAATTAATCCACCTGCAATTGATTGTCCTAGTGGAGCATATAATTCACTACCAATTCCTTTTGCTACAGCCATAGGCAATACACCAAACATGGTTGATAAAGTTGTCATTAAAATTGGTCTAAGTCTTGAAGCAGAACCTTGTAATACAATTTTTCTTAAATTTTCTTCATTATCTTTTTTTAGGGCTCTTTTTTGATTGAAATAATCTATAAGAATAATACCGTTATTAACTACAATACCAGCTAATGATAATACCCCTAATACACTTACTATGCTCAAGGTAGAGCCAAAAGATAATAGCCCTAACACAACCCCAATGATACAGAAAGGAACTGTAGCCATAACAATAATTGGTTGTCTAAAGTTTTCAAATTGGAATACCATTACTGTAAATACTAAAAATATTGCAATTAATAATGCAGTTATTATTGGTTTTAAGGATTCTTCAATTAATTCCATAATTCCACCTGCTTGGCTAGTTACCCCATCAGCTAAGGGATGAGCTTTAAGATAATCATTTATATGGAATGTAATAGGTGCTGTATCTTCACTTACCAATTTTGCATTTATGGTAATTTCTTTGGCTCTATCATTATGGTTGACCTGTGATACCGCTTTTTGTATTTCAATATCAGAGAGGGAAGCAAAACTAATTTCTTTACCAGCAGAAGATATAATATGCATTTTTGCAATTGAGTCTGGAGTTATTGGCTCATCTTTCATATTACTTTCAAGATTTATTGTATATTGTTCTCCATTATCAGAGTGATAAATTCCAGCATCAAGGCCGCTAAATAGAATTATAGAAGTAATTCCAGCTTCATAGCTGTTTACTCCAACACTATTTAAGAAATCATGGCTCATATCGATTATCAATGTTGAGCTATCAAAATTGGTGTTAAGAGATGTGGATACTACACTTGGATCTTTTTTAATTTCTTCTTCAATTCTCTTTGCTTCACTATATAATAAATCCAAATCTTCACTTACTAGAGTTAATCCGTAACCACCACCATCAGAAACATATCCAATAAGCTTATCAATACCACCATTTGTTACAGTTGTTGTACAATCTATAATCTTAGATGATAATAATTTTTGTGTTTCAAGAATAATCTTTTGTACTTTCCTATCTCTTTGATCTAAATCCTTTAATACTACATTTATATGAGAGAAATTTGCGGGGTGTTGTCCAGAAAAATCTCCTTTATCTCCAGTATAAATAACTATTGATTTTGCTTCTGGCACTGATGCCGATACTAAATCCATTGCTTCAAGTGTTTTGTCTCTAGTTTTTTCTAAACTATAACCTTGTGGAAATTCCATATAAATATCGAATTCACCTGTATCTACAGAAGGTAAGAACGTAAATCCTAAAGCTGTAATAATATATAGGGAGAAAGCAAAGACTAAAATGGATATTAATATTATAAATCTATGAGTGTTTATACACCAATTTAAGCCTTTTCTATATGCCGCTTCAATACCATTCATTACCTTATCGAATAATCTTTTTCTAGGAATTTTTGATACTGGTTTTAGTATCTTATTCATAAAGAATGTGACAATACCTACTGCAACTAAGAAAGAAGAGGATAGTGCAAATATTAATACAAGAGAGATATCATGTAATAATTGTCCAATTAATCCATTAAGCATAAGTATTGGAATATATACAACAATAGTAGTCATAACTGATCCAAAAATTGAAGGACCAACTTCATCAGCTGCTAATAGGATATTTTCTTCTCTACTCCTATTTCGCTGTTTATAGTACCGATAAACTTGCTCTAACATAACAATTGAACCATCAACTATCATACCAAGTGCGACTACTAATCCAGCAATAGCCAATACGTTCATACTCATGCCACTTATTCTCATTTCAATTAGAGTTAATAAAATTGATATAGGAATTGAGAGTGCAATAATTAAAGTCGCTCTTAAATCTCCTAAGAATAAGAGTATAACTAATACGGCCATAATTAAGCCTGATATACCTGAATTTAATACAGTATGAATTGCAACTTTTGTAGTTTTACTATCATCGGATATAATATCAAAATTAATAGCATTACCTTTTCTTGCTGATTCTGATGCTAAAATCTTTTTTAATTGATTTGATATATCAACAACATTTCCTTCTGATCTTTTTGTAATTTGTACAACTAATAAAGAACCATTTGTACTATCAACATAATATTCATTTTCTGGATATTCAAAAGAAACATCTGCAACATCTTTTACTCTGATTATTACATTATTGTACATTCCAACAGGTAAAGATTTTATATCTGATAGAGTTTTATAATCCCCTTCATATCTAATATCAATTGTTCTTCCTTGATATTCTCCATCTCCAACAGGTAATTTAATGTTTCCAGCTTGTAATGCTTTATATACTGTTGCTACACTAATACCTTTTGCAGCTAAATCATCAAGTCTTAATTTTACATTTACTTGAAGTTCTTTTTTATTTAAAACATTAACAGTGGAAACTCCAGGAATGTGGTTAATTAATGGTTTCAATTCATCTTCACAGTAATTTGTTAATTGAGCTATATCTTCTCCACCTTGTACTGTAAAAGTGATAACAGGAAGCATGTTTGCTCCACCAACGAATACACTAGGTTCTCCTTGAATATTATCAGGAAGATCATCAAGTAATTGAGAAACTCTATATCTAATTTCAGGAAGTTGATCATATGGGTCAATTCCATCATTAAAGTTGACTGTAATCATGGAATAAGAGTTGTGTGATTCACTATCCATGGATTTGTAGTTAGGTAAAGTTACAAAATCATCTTCAAGTATTTTTGTAATATCTGATTCAACATCAGTTGCACTAGCTCCAGGATAGATTGTTACAATTGTAGCTGAAGGTTGATTAATATTGCTTAAAAATTCTAAAGGCATTTCTGAAAATGAATATGAAGCAAAAACTAATAGTGCTACTAATACCATTGCAATTATTGTTGGATGTTTAACAGAGAAATGTGATATTTTCATAGAGAACTCCTAATTGTCTTTAGATATTACATTTACCTGTTGTGAATCAAATACTGTGTTTTGACCTTCAACAATAAAATTATAATTTGAGAATTTATCAGGTACTCTAAATATTTCATTATTTTCTTGATCTGATGATATAAATTTACTATCTAAGAAATGTGCTTTTTTATCACTTTCATCATAATAGTACAAGGATCCATCAAGCTTCTTAGCTTCTTGACTTAATACATATACATTATCAATTTTTTCGTAAGTAATTGTAGCAAGAGTATACATACCTGGTCTAAAGTATGTTAAGTCTCCAATTAATTTTGCTTTAACTATGAATACTTTTGATTCTGGTTGGATATATGGATCTATGGATAATAATTTTGCTTTAGCAGTAGCTTCTGATTGAGGTCTACTTAGGTTTATCGTCAACATATCCTTATTTTTAATAAAAATGTCATAATATTTTTCAGGAACTTGAATATTAACTATTTGAGAATCAAGATTTGCTATTACTGCTAATGGATTAGGAGCCGCTGCGACATTACCTACTGATTGAGGGGCAAGAAGAATTGTACCACTTACTGGGGCCTTAACACTTGCATAGCCTAATTGAACTTTAGCCAGTTCTAATTGAGCTTTTGCTGCATTATATTTCGCTTTTATCTCATCATAATTTTGAGCACTTGTTGCATTTTTTTTGTATAAAGCTTCGACTCTTTCAAAGGTTTTTTCATAAGCATCAAAAGCTGCCTGAGCTTGTAAAACTTGTTGTTCAAAAGGTATAGGATCAATTTGTGCGATTATTTGATCTTTTTCAATATATTCTCCAACTTTTATATTATAACTTTTTATTGTACCTTGAACAAAAGGTATGACTGCTATTGTATCGTTTGCTTCAATATAAGTTGGGAAAGTAACTTGTTTTTCAATCGTATCAATGTGTGGTTTTTCAATTTTAACTGTTGGCTTTGGAGCAATATATACTATTTCTTCTTTATTTGAAATTTGATAATTTACAAAATAAACTAATGAGCCTAAAAGGATAAATAAAATTAAATACCTAAGTATTATCTTAAAAACTTTACTTTTTTTCTTATTGTTTTTTGTCCCCATAATTCTACCTCAATGTTTGATTCAAGGAAAAATTATTAATAAAAAAAGTAATTAGCAAGTATTTTTTTTGGACAATTATACACATCTGGGTAAAAAAATATTTAATTTTTGGACAGATTTAGTTATTTGGGTAAAAAAAATAATAAAAACAACTCAATTAAATAATATTTTTATATAAAAAAGGATTTCTAGTATCCAAGATGGGTTAAAAATTTGTTTACAGTTTCTTTATATTTTTTGTAATCAGTTACAACGCTTTGAGCATGTTTTGCACCATCAATTAAACAAAGCATCTTAAAACCTTTATGTGCATCAAATAACTCTTGAGCCATTATTGGAGGAGTAAATAAATCGGCTTTTCCGTGTATAAATAGCATTGGTATTTCACATTTTTTTAATATTGGTCTTAAATCCATATCTCCCCAATGTTGGTTATATTTATTTTTAGCATGGTTTTCTACAAGATTGTAAAATGATCTTGGTAATTTCATTTGTTGCTTCATTTGATAGACTAATTCATCTCTGGTATATGAGTAGCCACAATCTTCAATTACAAAATTTATTTTGTCTTCTCTTATTGTTGTTACATACATAGAGGTAAAAGCTCCTAGAGATTCCCCATGAAGACCTAGAATTATATCATTACCAAATTTTTCATATACTTTATCTATTATTTGAGCTAAATCTTTATATTCTCTTTCGCCCATTTCAATAATGCCATTATGTTTATTCATTCCATGATTTCTTAAATCATATAAGTATATGTTGTAATTGTTTTCTCTAAAGATATCGATGTATTTAACTCCACCTAATCTTGAATATCTAAATCCATGAGTAAAAATTATATATTTGTTAGACTCTTTTGGAGCTTTAATAAAAGTGCCATGAATAAGATAATTATCATCAAGAGTAAAATCTAAATCTGATTTCTCTAAATTATCATAATCATTCCATTGTTCATATTGGCTTTCAATTTCTTTTGTTTCTTCCCAACTTCTTGCTTTGGGTTTACATACTTTATTTGTTGCAATAGTTATTGTTAATTGTGCTAATAATAAAACTATGATGATTATTGATATAATAATTAATAAAATCATATTAATTGCTTCCTTTTTTTATTGAGTTAACTATATTGTTCATGGATATTTTCATAGCCTTTGTATAGGTAATATTTTCATCAATGTATTTCATAACTAAGGACATGGCTTCTTTCATTAAATTTATAGTATAGGGGAGACTCCAATACTCATAAAGACCTTGTTTTTTCCCCTCAATTAAGAGTTTCTCTACTAAGTCCCATTCTTCTCTATATCTTTGATTAATTTTTTTAGCTAGATGGGGATAATAGTTTTCAATATCTTTTGCTTTATCCATTTTTATTTTATCTTCTCTAGTAAAATTAGTTGTTAATATTAATCTTAATTTTGAATCAATATCTAAATCTGATTTATAGATTTCATGTTGTTTTATATGAACTTCATTAAAACTTTCATCAATTATATAGGTAATTAAGGCTTCTTTTGATGAGAAATATTTGTAGAGAGTTTTTTTGCTTATTTTAAGGTTTTTAGATAGAGTCTCCATAGAAAATTTATAACCAGAAATATTGAATAGGTTTATGGTTTCATTGATTATCAAATCTTTCATTGTACAAATCCTTATGGAAACTCAAAAGTGGTATTACAGTTTCCATTTTATTCTATAACCCCTCTATTCGCAAGTTTTATTTTTTTTATTTGATTATTCTAGAAATATTAAATCTAACAAATCTTTACCACTTTGTGTCTTAAAGATATTGTTTTTAACTGAGGGTAGAATTTCTTTAGATAAATTATCTTCATAAATATTTACAATAATATCTGCTTCTACAAGAATTTGATAATCTAATCCGTTTATATTATCGTATGTGTGATGATGAGATACTACGTAGCTAACTCTATCAGCAATTGCTTTTGAGAAACCACAATCGAGTACTAAATTTTTAGAAGGCTCTTTACCTAGTTTTTCTTGTAATTTTCCATTGGTATTTGAATATTTTTCTTCAGCAAATTTTATTCCAATGTCATGAACATATCCTAGAATAGAAATTAAAGTTTTGGTATCTTCATCAACATTCTCTTTTTCCGCAATTAATGTTGCAAATGCTTGAACTTTAATTAAATGATTGATTCTCCTCGGATCTCCTTTGTAAAATTCAATCATTTTATCTCGAACTTGTTTAATGCTCATTTAATTTTACTCCTTGCTTGTTATAATATTATCATTAATAACAATATAAAATGCAACAATTAAAACCAAAAAAGGTTATTAAGTTTATTTAGAAATTAATTTTTTATTTAATTTTATAGTTTTCTAAAGCATGTATTTGGTTTACAACAAAATTATGTATAGGAGTATCAATATTTAATTTTTTAGCTGTTTTGATTACATAGCCGCTTATAGTATCTACTTCTGTTTTTCTACTATTTCTAATATCAGCACAAATAGAAGTAATACCATCTTTAGAATTTTCTATTACATTTAATACTCTTTCAATTTCCTTATTATAATCAGCATTAAGTCCTAGATTTTGTGCTACTAAAACAGCTTCTTTTAGAAGTTCTTTTACAAGGTATAATGCATTTTTTGATTCGCCAAGATATCCACTTTCACATTTTAGTAAGGCTGTTGTTGCACTTAAGGAAGTGTTTATAAAGATTTTATTCCAGATTAATTGGTTTATATTTTCATAAATATATGTTTTAAAACCTCCTAAATCAAAGGCTTCTTTTATAGCATTTAGTTTGTCTATCTCTTTAGAATTATAAAATCCAATATTTGTTTTTCCTATTCCATTTCTAGCAATATGGGCTGTAGCAACTCTTTTACCCCCATCTTCTGTGGTTCCTATTATTATTTTATCTTCACTTACATAATTCTTAATTAAATCTTGATGTCCTCCACCATTTTGAAGAGTTAAAATATAGGTGTTTTTATCAATAAGGTTTTTATTTTGTTCTAAAGCTTCTTTTGAATCAGTGGCTTTTACAAATAGAATTATTAATTCAACTTTACCAATAGTAGTAGAGTCAACGTATGCTTTTGGATAGTATGTATTTGTTAATCCATCTTCATCAATTTTTAATCCTTTTGAGTTTATTAAATCAACAATATCTTGATGACGGCCAATAAGGGAAACCTCATTTGCTTTGGATAATTTTCCTGCATAAATTGATCCCATTGAACCAGCCCCTATAATTGCAATTTTCATAATAATCTCCTTATTTGTATTAATATAAACTAATTATAGCATTGATTTATATTCTATAAAATAAAACCTCTAAAGCAAAATTTGTTATTAACTTTTAGCTTTAGAGGATGTGTATAATTTTTTTAATTTTTATTTAAGATTTTAGAGAGCAAAAGCATCTTTTGCTGAGTTTTTATCAATAAATAAATTCCAGTCTTTATGTGTTTTTAATATTGTTGCAGGAACAGTATTTGTAACAGGATTTTGTAGAGTAGCTTTTATTGCTTGAGCTTTTACAGCATGAGGTACACAAGTAACAATAGCTTTACAGGATAGGATTTGCTTTACACACATAGTAATAGCTTGTTTTGGAACATCATTTACAGTTTCAAACCAACCCTCACCAACTTGTTGTTTTTTGCATTTGTCATCTAAATCAACAACTTTATAAGCTAAATCTGTATCAAAATCTGCTGGTGGATCATTGAATGCAATATGACCATTTTCGCCAATACCAATTACACCAACATCTACAGGTTTTTCTCTTAATTTAACTGTTAATTCTTTGATGTTTTCTTCAATGTTGCCTTCACCATTAACAAAATATGCTGCTTCTAAATTAACCTTTGAAACGAATCTTTCTTTTAAATATTTCCTAAAGGAAGCAATGTGTGATTCTTTCAAATCAACATATTCATCTAAATGGAACATTGTTACTTTGCTCCAATCTACATCTTGTTTGATTAATGCTTCAATAGTATCAAATTGAGATGCACCAGTTGATAATACAATTCTTGCATAACCTTGTTTTTCAATTGCTTTGTTAATTTTTTCAGCAATAACAATTGCGGCTTTTTCACCTAGTTCTTTAGAACTTTCGCTAACTGAGATGTTCATAACTCTTATTTTACCTCTTTACCTAATATGTATATTTTTTGGATATTAATATTTTCATCAAAGATAATTAAATCGGCATCTAAACCTATTTTTATATTACCTTTTGATTTATCTATTTTCATAAATTTTGCTGGATTTTCACTCATCATTTGCACTGCTTTTTCTATCGGCAAATTAGCTTGTTGTACCATAGTTCTAACTAATCTATCAGTTGTAGCTACACTACCTGCAAAACAAGTTTTATCCATTGTTTTTGCTATTCCATCTTCTATAAAGACTTTTAAGCCATCTTTCTTATTTCCTAATATAGATGGACCTTCAGCTTCACCAGCTCCTCTCATGCTGTCAGTAATTAGACAGATTTTACTATTATCTTTTGTTTTTATAATTAATTGTAATAATTCAGAGGGAAGGTGTTTTCCATCTGCAATTAATTCAACACTTAATTGATCAAAAAGATAGGCTGATTCAACTAGACCTAATACTCTAAAACCACCTTTTCTTGTGATTGTGGACATTCCAGAATATAAATGTGTTACATGAGAATATCCATGCTTGATAGCTTCTTTAACTTGAGAGTATGTTGCATCACTATGGCCCATTGATAAATGAATGTTTTTAGAAGCTAAAAAGTCTCCACTTAAATAGCCTCCTTCTAATTCAGGAGCTATGCTCCATCTTTTAATTATATCCTTACCTTTTTCCCAAATTGTTTTTACATTATCTAATGTAGGTAATTGCATAATATTTGGGTCTTGAGCTCCACATTGTTTAGGAGAAAAAAATGGACCTTCTAGATGCAATCCTAAAAAATTAGGGATGATTTCATTTGTGTTAATAGCTTTTCTATAATTGTCAAAAAATGTGAATAATGATGAATTATCGCTTGTCATTGAAGTAGGGTAAATTGAAGTTGTCCCATGTTTTAAATGTAGTTGTGCAGCTTTAATTATACTAATATCGTCTCCATCCATAAAATCATAACCACCACCACCGTGACAGTGTAAATCTATAAAGCCAGAAGATAGGTAATTGTTCTTACAATCAACCTCTTCATAGTTAAGTTTTTTATCTTTTATATAGTTTAAACATTCTTCTTTTGTTCCAATAAAAATGATTTTTGAATCATCAATTAATAAAGAATTTTTTGTTAAAATTTCACCTGAAGAAATGATTTTTGCCCTAAAAAAAAGTCTTATCATTTTGAACCTCTTAGGACATATAATTTACCTAAAAAGAAATTTTGTCAAGTACTAATTTCTTATATGATAAGGAAATAAAAACTCTTGACAAATGAATTTTTATGATTCATACTAGTAATAGTAAACGTTAACGTTAGCGTTTAATTTTTTTTACAAGGATTTGGGATGAAAAATAAAACTGTTACACTTAAAGATGTATCTTTGGAAACTGGATACTCATTAATTTCTGTGCATAGAGCTGTCCATGGAAAAGAGGGCGTTAGTAAAAAAGCTCGTGAAGAAATTTTAAAAGCTGTTAAAGAAATGGGTTATGAAGTAAACTATGCTGCCTCATCCTTGAAGAGAAAAACTTTAAACATTGCTTTTGTTAGTGCAACTTCTAGAAATAAAGAAGATTATTATGAGCATGTTATAAGAGGCTGTAAAAAAAGTATAAAAGAATTTTCAAATTTAAATTTTAATGTTTCTTTTTTCTTGTATGACATTAATAAAAATGCAGAACAAAACGAATTAGATGTTTTAGATGAAATTTTTAACGATGATGTTATTTTTGATGGTATTGTTGTTCTTCCCATTACTACTTCAGAAAAAATGAAATATGCAATAGAAAAATTAATAATTAAAGGTTCTTCTGTTGTGTTATTAGATAACGATTTTCCAACATTAAATCGATTGTGCTATGTTGCTTCTAAAAGTTTTGTAACTGGGCAATTAGCTGGTGAATTGATTGATATTATGAATTTAAATACTGGAAAAATTGTTGTTGCTGCTGGTGAGAAAGATTCTAGAGTTCATTTAGAAAACTTAGAAGGATTTAAAGAATATTTAAATAAAGAAAATAATAATTTTGAATATATAGATGTTTTTAATGATCCCACAAAAGATACACAAAAAGAAATAGAAAAAATATTAGATGCTAACGATGATGTGGTTGCAATGTATTCGATTAGAGAAACAAATACAATTGATTTATGCAATGCTGTCATTAATAAAAACTTAGTTGGCAAAATTAAATTGATAGGAAGTGATTTAATTCCTATTAATAGGCAAATGCTAAAAGATGGGGTATTAACTGCTATCGTAAATAAAGAACCTTTTGAAAGAGGGTATTATTCAATTAAAGCGTTAGTTGATTTCTTAGTTAAAAAAAATAAAACAAACAAAGATTATAAAACAATTCAGACAATGGTTGTATTAAGAAGTAATTTAAAATTTTATGAATGTCGTTATAAAGACGATTGTTCTAATTAGGAGTGAAAAATGAAAAAGTTAATGGTGGTACTTATCGTTTGTTTAATCGGATCTTTTGCGTTTGCAAGTGGGACACAGGAAAGTAGTGGTGAAAAAGTTTTAAAGTTTAAATTGGCAGAAAACCAACCTGCAAAGAATCCAATTTCTGAAGGTATGATGATGTTTGCTGATTTAGTAAAAGAAAAAACTAATGGAAGTGTAGAAATTGAAGTTTATACTGATGCTCAATTAGGTGATGAAGTTTCAACTATTGCTCAAATCGAAGCTGGAACATTAGATTTTGCAAGAGTTAATACTTCTGCTTTAGCCTCCACTGCTGATGAAGTTGGTGTATTTACATTACCATATGTATTTATTAATCAAACTCATAAATATAAAGTATTAGATGGTAAACCAGGTCAAGATGTTATTAAAGCTTTAGAAAAATATAACATGATTGGTTTAAGATATTGGGAAGCAGGTTCTAGATGTTTCTATACCACTGATACTCCAATTAAATCTGTTGCTGATATGGCTGGATTAAAAATCAGAGTTCAACAAAATGAAGTTGCAATGAAAATGGTTGAATTATTAGGTGCAAAAGCAACTCCAATGGCTTATGGTGAAGTATTCCAAGGTCTTCAAACTGGTGTTGTAGATGGTGCTGAAAATGACTATGTATCATATTATACTTCAGGTCATTATGAAGTAGCTAAAAACTATTCAGTAGATGCTCATATGGCTCCTCCTGCAATTGTTTTATGTAGCAAAAATGCTTGGAATAAAATGAATGCAGAACAACAACAAGCAGTAAAAGATGCAGCTGAAGAAGCTTCAATTTGGCAAAGAAAAGCAATGAATGATTATCAAGATGTTTCTAAACAAGCAGCAATTGATAGTGGATGTACAATTTATGAAGTAGATACAACAGAATTCCAAGCTGCAGTATCTGAAATTTATGATATGTATCCACAATACAGTGATATTCTTCAAGAAATTAAAGATTTACAATAATCAGATAATAATTGCCAATATGTTATCATATTGGCAATTTATAAAAGGTATAACATGAAAAAAATTAGGTTTTATTTAGAAAAACTAGTTAATATTGAAAAATGGTTTTGTGTAATTTCTCTAACTATTATGTTAGCAATTAATTTTATGCAAGTTTTAATGAGATATGTTTTTAATGCTCCTTTTGCTTGGTCAGAAGAAATAATACTAGTGCTTTTGGTTTGGTTTGGCTTTTTCTGCATGTCAATTGATATTTTTTATGATTCTCATATTTCTTTAACAGGAATTTATAATCATTTAAATAAAAAGGGAAAGAAAATTTTAAATATTTTTAAACATTTTTTATTATCTGCTTTCTTTTTTTATATGGTTGTTTATGGCAAGCAATTATTAGCAATTTCTATGAGGAAAAAATTACCGGCTTCTCATATATCACAAGGATTTCAGTTTGCCCCAATGATGATTGGTGGATTTATAATGTTAGTTTTTAGTTTAATCAATTTAGCTTCTGTAATAACTAATACAAAAATAGAATCTAGAGAGGAGAATGAGTAAATGAGTCCTGAATATGTAGCTATGATTATCCTTTTTGGATCATTAATTTTATTAATGCTTTTAAGTATGCCGATTGCTTTTTCTTTAGGTGTTTCTGCATTAGTTACTGCAATATATTTACAAATCCCATTTTTTAATTTATTTCAAAAAATGAGTGTTGGTTTATCAAGTTTTGTTTTTATGGCCGTTCCATTTTTTATTATGATGGCGCAAATAATGAGTGATGGTCAAATTACTGATAGGTTGATGAACTTTTGTAAGATTATTGTAGGACGTGTTAGAGGTGGAACAGCTATAGTTAATATATTGGTAAGTATGTTATTCGGTGGTATTTCTGGTTCTTCTTCAGCTGATGTTGCTTCAATTGGATCTATGATTATTCCTGCTATGAAAGATGAAGGATATGATTCTGGATATGCAGTTGCTGTTACAGTAACTTCTTCTGTACAAGGGGTTATAATTCCTCCAAGTCAAAATATGATTTTCTATGTAGTAGCTGCCGCTAGTGGTTTATCAATTAGTAAATTATTTGTTGCAGGATATGTCCCTGGAATTTTACTTGGTATTTCTTTATTAATCCCGACTGTTGTTATAGCAAAGAAAAGAAATTATCCAGTAAGTCCAAAATTAGGTGCAAAAGAAAGTCTAAGAGTTGTTGCTCAAGCATTAATTGGATTAGGAGCAATTGTTGTAGTAATTGGTGGTATTGTTGGAGGTATTTTCTCTGCAACTGAAGCCGCTGGTATTGCTGCTGTTTATGCACTTTTTGTTACTACATTTATTTATAAAAATATGAGTTTCAAATTGTTTATAAAAGGTGTAATAAAAACATTACCTGCTTTATCGACAGTAATGGCAATTATCGCAACCTCAAGTGCTTTTAGTTATGTTTTATCATATTTAAAAGTACCACAAAGATTGACTATGGTTTTATTATCTATAACAGATAATAGCAGTATTTTAATGTTGTTAATTATTTTACTATTATTAGTTTTAGGCTGTTTTATGGATATGGGGATTTTAATTTTATTATTAACACCAATTTTATTTCCTGTTGCTACAGGCATCGGTTATGATCCATATCAATTTGGAATTATTTTAGTTCTAAGTTTAGGTGTTGGTTTATGTACTCCACCAGTTGGTACATCTCTTTTCTTAGGGTGTTCAATAGGTAAAGTTCCTGTAGAATCTGTAATAAAAGATTTCTTACCATTTTATCTATCTATGATCTTTATGTTGTTGCTGATTACCTTTATACCAGCTATATCACTTTGGTTACCATCTTTAATTTCAACAGTTTAAAAATTATAGAAAGAAAAAACTTATGAAAAAATATGACAAAATTATAAAAAAAACTATTAATGATGTTATGAATCTTTCTATTCAAAGATCATTTATAGAAAACAGATTAGATGGATGGGTTGATATGAAAATCAATCCATCATCTTTAGAAGATATCTATTATAAAAATATTTGGTATGCTAAAGAAAAAATTTATTCTTGGATTCAAGGTAGAGCTTTAGAAACAATAAGCGAATATATAAAAAATATAGAATATACAAAAATAGATAAAACTTTGCTAATTGAATTTGGTGATAGTTTATATAGTAATTTAATCTCTATTGTGAAAGATGCAGATTATATTAATAATAAGAAAACTATAAAATTTGTTTTTGATATTAATGGATCAAAATATAATACTTTTAACTATCCAACAATATCAGATATGTTTGTTATTAGAGGTCTTTTAAGTTATGCAAGTATTAGAGAATTTGTTGATGATTATGATATTTTGAGAAATAAACTAATAAATATAATTGAAGTTTCAATAAATGGTCGTTTAATAAACGATCAAATTAGTTTTGATAATGGTGCTACAATTAATTATTTTGAAGATAGAGTGGGTATTGAAGGAAGTATGTTAGCTTTAGGTGCTAGTCAGATTCTTTATGATAATTCAAAAAATATAAATGATTTATTATTTGGATATTACTCAATTAGAAATATAATAAGCTTATTTTCAATGGAATTAGGGGATAAGTGTTTTATAATTGATTATATAGATTTGTATAATAAGCCAATTGCTAATGATACACAGTTAATAAATAATCCAGGTCATTGTATAGAAATAATTGGATTAGCTTTACAATTTATTAGAATTAATAAAGAAATTTTAGTTAACAATTCTATTAATATAGATTCTTGTATTGATATTTTAATTAAGATGGGATTGTCTCATTTTAGTGTTGGAAGAAATCTAAATAATACAATAAATTTAAAAGTTAATCTTATTGATAATAATATTGTTAATAACTGTTGCCCTTGGTGGAGTAGTTTTGAAGCTTTAAGAATGTTTAGTGAAATTTATTATTTAAATAAAGATGTAAAGATTCTAGAAAAAATTGAAGCTCAATTAGCTTGTATAAATGAAATTTATTTAAAAGATTTAGAAACTTTTGTTCCAATTCAAAATGTTGATAGCACTGGGCAAATCATAGATAAAATACCAGCAACCCCAGATATAGATATGGGGTATCATACAAGTATTCCTTCTTTTGATTTCTTAAAGATTTTTGATTCAATTATCTAAAGCAGTAATTTTTATTTCAGGATTTTTTGTTAATAAGATATTTTTTTCATCCTGAGATAAATTATCTGTTATAAAGATATCAATGTTATTCCAGTTACAAATCTTGAACATTGAAGATTTATTGCCTTTAGAACTATCTGCAATAAAACAAACTTTTTGAGAGGCTTCAAGCATTAATTGTTTTGTTTGACCTTCAACTATATTAGAGTTAGATATTCCTTTTTGAATATCAAAGTTTGTTGCACCCATAAAATATATATCTACATTAAAAGATTCTAGGATAGCTTTTCCAAAGTTACCAATAGAGGATTGGCTTGCTCTTCTAATAACTCCACCAATCATAATTATCTCAATATTTGTATAATTCATTAGTGCATGTACCACAGGAAGGCTATTGGTTAGTACTGTAATATTTTTATTTTGTAAATATTTAGCTAAAAATGCATTTGTTGAACCAGCATCAATTATGATGGTATCACCATCCTTTACTAAGGATGCTGCTTCTTTTGCAATTTCTTCTTTTTCTTTGGTATGCTCATGTATTGTATTTGAAAAATTTCTTGCAAGTGTTTCATCTTCAGAGAGAACCGCCCCGCCATGAGTTCTAATTATTAAACCTCTTTTTTCTAGGTTTGTTAAATCATTTCTTATTGTAGCTGGGGTTACTTCAAGTTTTTGTGCTAAATCATTTACTTCTATACTTCTGTTATTAATTAATTCAGAAATAATCTTTTGTTTTCTTAAATATGAATTTGAAATATGCATCTTCTCTCCAATTTGAGTTTATAGGTAGAACGTGTGTTCTACCTATAATAATTAAATAATAAATTTAAAAAATAGTTAACCCATTTTGAAGCCGGATGACAAATCATTTCCCTGACTTTTATTTGTTGCATAAACAATTATGAATACAGCAACCAATAAGATAACAGATAAAGCACTAGCTTGTCCTAAATCGCCATCAGCAACTGCTCCATAAATTTGAATTGGAACTGTTCGAGTTTTTGAACCATATAATAATATTGTGGTACTTAATTCTTGAAGTAATGTTGAAAATGTAAGAATTGATCCACTTATAATTCCAGGCATTATTAAAGGAACACTTACTTTTCTAAAAGTTCTAAACCAGTTTGCACCCATTATTGTTGAAGCCTCTTCTAAAGAAGGGTTTAACTGAGTAAGAGATGCTGCAACAGATCTATATACATAAGGGGTTCTTCTTACCATGTAACTTATAATTAATATTGTGAAAGTTCCGCCAATGCTGATTATATGATTGCCACTAAATGCTGATAAGAGAGCAACAGCTACAACAGTTCCCGGAAGTATAAAAGGAGCCATAACTGCCATATCTAAAATTGCAGAGCCTTTTGGTTTGTTTCTTTCAGTAATGTATGCTACTAAACTTCCCAGTATTGCACATAAAACTGTAGCTAAAATAGATAAGTAGAATGTATTAAATAATTCTGTGCTCGATTTTCTTGGAATATTTATATAGTTTGCTAGTGTAAAGCCCTGAGGTAAAAGTCCGGACCATTTTTCAAAGAATGACATTACAATAATACATAATTGAGGAGCTAAGGATACAAGTAAAATTATAAAACAATAGATAAAAGCAATAACTCTTAATGTAGGATTATCATGCATTTTAATCTCAACATGAGTTGCTGATATTGTTTCATATTGGCGTTTGTTTACAACATATTTTTGGAACCAAAGAACAAAGCCTGTAATCATAACATTAACAACAGCAATTGATGCAGCTCCATTTAAATCCCAGAATCCATTTACTCTAAAGTATATCAAAGTTGGTAAAACATATTCTTCTCCACCGATAATAGCTGGTATACCAAAGTTATCAATAGATCTAATGAATACTAATAATGCAGCTGCTCCAAGAGAAGGTAATATTAATGGGAAAGTAATAGTTTTTAAAATATGCCATTTTGATGCACCCATTAGCATTGCAGAATCTTCTAATAATGCATTAGCTGATGAGAAAGCTCCATGACTAAGCATAAATACAAAAGGATAATATGTCATAGTCATACAGAAAATCATACCAGCTAGCCCATAAATACTTGGTGCTTCAATGCCAAATGGAGAAAGAATGAAATTTATAATATGTCTAACAATACCTTCATTTCCTAATAAAATAACCCAAGAAAAAGCCCCAACAAAGGAAGGCATAATTATTGGTAAAATTCCCAAGGATAGCATTAGTTTTTTGCCAGGTATTTTAACTCTCGCAACAAAGTATCCCATAGGAACACCTATTAATATAGTTAATAAAGTTACTGAAATTCCTACGATAAATGAATTTTTCAAACTCTTTTGGTATAACTTTGAAGTAAAAAACTTCTCAAAGCCACTTAAGCTTAAGTTATCAAAGGAGAAGGCATTTCCTGTTTTCATAAATGCTCTTAATAAAGTAGTTACTAAGGGCCAGAAAAGGAAAATGCACAAAAATAACATTGGAACTAAAAAAACTAGATATGGAGTAATATCTTTTTCTTTTAATCCACTAATTTTTGAGCTCTTTTTCATATTCTAGTTAACCTCCGTATTGCTATAAAGGGAAGTTAAGTCTTTCTTTAGAGTGACAAAAACAGTGTCTTGTTCTTTAACATCTTCAACTAATTTTGGCATATCAATTTCAAAATTGTTTTCAGATATTTTTGAATCAACTTGAACTTCATATCTAATAAATTGTCCTAGATGTTGAATTATTAATACTTTACCTTTAATTGCTTCTTCTTGAGCTTCTTTAGTAATAATTAGTTGTTCAGGTCTTGCTCCGATTAATGCCTTATCTTTTTTATTTACATTTTCAATATGATTCTTTTCACTGATAATTTCATATTTTATATCAGTATCATTGATTGAAATAGAACAAGATTTATCTGCATTAACTTTTTCAATTGTACAATTTAAGAAATTCATTTTACCAATAAAGTTAGCAACAAATGCACTTTTTGGTTTATTATATAGTTCATCACTTGTACCAATTTGTTTTACAACACCTTTTTTCAAAACGGCTAATCTATCCCCAACAGCCATAGCTTCTTCTTGGTCATGAGTAACAAATATTGTAGTAATGTTTGTTGCTTTTTGAATTCTGCGTATTTCTGCGCGCATGTATCTTCTTAATTTTGCATCTAGGTTTGCTAAGGGTTCATCTAATAATAAAATATCTGGATCATAAACTAGAGCTCTTGCAATTGCAACTCTTTGTTGTTGACCACCCGATAGACCAGTTGGACTTGGATTTCTTTTTAATTCTTCTTGTAGCCCAACAAGTTCCATTACTTTAGTAACTTTTTCTTTTATTACATTTTCAGGAAGTTTTCTAATCCTTAAGCCATATGCTACATTTTCAAAAATAGACATATGTGGATAAAGTGCAAAGCTTTGGAAAACCATTCCAATATTTCTTCTAAATGGGGGAATTGAAGAAATATCTTTATCGCCATACATAATTTTTCCGCTTGTTATGTCTTCCAAACCTGCAGTGCTTCTTAATAAAGTAGTTTTACCGCATCCCGAAGGACCTAATAAACAGAATAACTCTCCAGCTTTAATAGTAAAACTTACATCAGATAAAGCATGTACTGGATTTTTTGAATCTTTGTCAAAAATCTTATTAACATTGAGGTATGTTAAGTCTAAACTCATATAAATAACTCCAAATAGGTAATTTTGGAATCTGTATTAATTTATACAGATTCCAATAAAGATAATAAATAATAATTACATTATCATTTCACTGAATTTATCAGTTAAATCAGTACGAATTTCTGCAGCTTCTACTGCGTCATATTCAAATAGTTTGATTTCACTTAAAGCTGGTAAGAATTTTGGACCAGGTAGGGTTGGAACAACAACTCTTCTGTTTCTTGTGTTTAAGATAATCTTATAAGCATCTTCACTAGTTAAGAAATCCATGAACATTTCAGCTGCTTTTGGGTTAGGTCCATTATTAATAATACCTGAAGCATCAAATCTAGCACCAGTACCTTCTTCTGGATAAACATAAGTTACAGGATCATCTTTTTCCATGTATTTTGCAATGTTATTTTCACCTGTTGCTGTAATTGCATATTCACCTCTTGCTACTGATTCAGGACCGATAGTTGATGAAGTAGTGAAAGTAGCATTTTTAGCTAATTTTTCTAAGAATTCTGTACCATATAATTTATACATCATATAAACTTGTGCATAAGCAGAACCTGATAGAGCTGGGTTTGCAAGAACAATTTTTCCTTTATACTTTTCGTTAGCTAAATCTTTCCAAGTTTTAGGATAATCTTCTTTAGCTAATTTTTCTGTATTGATCATTAAAGCTTGTAGTGGCATTGAGTATCCATAATATCTTGGAACATCTTTGTTATCACGTACTGTTGCAGCAATGTTATCATGATTAGCTGTTTTATATGGTCTAAAGAAATCATAAGCTGTATCGAATGATTCTTTAGCAATAGCAAGGATTATATCACCTTGTGGTTTTGGTTGTTCAGCATTTAATCTGGTTAATAATTCTCCAGAACCTGCTCTAATAACAGAAACATTAATTTCTGGATGTTGGCTTTCAAATTCAGCAACTAAAGCTTGTGCTTCTTCCTCTGCTGCAGCACTCCATACAATCAATTCTGTTGGTTCTTGAGATTTTTCCTCTTGAGTTCCATTAGCAAATAGCATTGGTGCTAGCAATGCTAAGATTAAACTAAGTGTAACAATTTTTTTCATATTCTCCTCCATTTTTAATTATTGAATATTTTTTTCAGTTATTCACTAACTGTGAATTTAATATATGATCTATCATCAAATGATATTTGATTGTTCATTACTCCTTTTGTAGCTTTGTACTTTGTGAATAATAAAGGATCTTCATTTATGATTTTCTTTAAATATTTCTCGCTTTTTTCTAAAGATTTTTTTATTTTTGGATATCCATCACTTGAAAGACAAATTGTTGTTTGATCTTTAGATAATTGAATTATTTTTATATCTTCTTTTCTGATTGGAAATCCATTTATAACTGAGTATGCAAATGCTCCAATTCCTAATTCATTTTGTAAATAAACTTGTTGTGATAAAATAGGAATCAATTTTTCTCTAGTAATATCATTTTCTAATAAGGCTTTTGTTGTATTTCCTTTTTGTAGTTCTGCTTGAATTAAAAAGGCTCTTATATTAGAAGTATAATGTTCAATTAATGTTGGAAAATGTATTAGTTTCTTATCGTTAATTAAAGCCTGACAATCTCCTACAAACCATAATTGATGGTAATATTTTGAATATATTAGAGCGCAAGCACTTACTCTTAATTCTGGATTTTTAGATACTTTTTCTAATAATTGGTTTTCTTTATACCAAGATGTAATATTTTGTGAGAGTTCATCTAAAGCTTGATAAGCTTTTATTTCTTTAGGTAATTTTGAAATTGCTTCAATAATTAAATTTTTAGCAATAATTCCAGGAGTTTCGTTATAATCTACTATTGTTTTGTTTGTACACCCATCAATTATTGCAACAAAATCATCATTATAATAAAGTCCATCTTCACAGGTGTTTAAATTACCCGTTTTTGATTCAATAAATTCTTCTAATATTTTCATCATATTCCCTCAACTATTCACAATACTCAGCAAAATTATTTTTTACATACCAATCTGTAATTTCTTTTACTGTATTATTTGCTTTAATTGCTAAATCTTTATTGTTAGAAACGATTTCCCATCTAGTCATTCCTTCTTCACTTCTGCTGATTCTTTGTGCTACTTGAAACCAAGGTTGTTCCATATCTGTTTCATGGGTTATTATTTCTGGTAGATTATATCTCATTAGTGTTGCATCTAAATCATTTCCATCTTCCATTGATTTAATAATAGTTAAGCCTTTTTCTTTAAAAGTTTTTTCAACTTTTTCCATAATTTCTTCCATTCTTTCTTCAACTAAGAAATGACAAGGCCATTCTCTAATTCTAAATAATGAATCTTGAATCTTTAAAATATCTAAATATTTTTGTGGGTTATTAAACCAAACTTTTGCTGTCAAAAGAGAAAAGAATAGAGTATTTTCAGTAGCTGCAAAACCTTTAGTACTGTCTTTTAAATCTATAGGGCAGTTTAGATAATAGTGTGCTGATTCTTCGCTCGATATTAGATATTGTTCTTTAGAATGTTTTCTTAAAGCTTCTTTTATAAATGAGTGACCATTTCTTATTATGTGAACCTTTGTATCAGATGAAGATTGCAATTTCATAGATAGAGGATTAGCTTTTACATCAGCATAAACATTAAAGAATTTATTATCTGCATTAAAATAATTTTGTTCCTTAGCTGATTGATAGATTTTTTTTAATTCAGGTAGTAAGACTGTTATATTAAAAGCTGGAGCAATTTGTATTCCTTCTTTTGTGATTATATCAAATCTATCCCCATCCCCATCATAGCAGAATCCAAAATCATAATTGCCTGTTTTAATATATTCCCAGGTTTGTTTTACACTAGATAGAATGCTAGGGTTTGGATCTCCAATAGGAAAATATCCATCAGGAACTAAATTCCGCATTGTTACATTAGCACCACATTTTTGTAGGGCTTCACCAATTTCTGATCCTACTGCACCATTTAAAAAGTCACAAAGAATGTTTGCTCCTTTTAAAGAGCCTTCTTTAATATTAGCTAATTGCATAGAGTAATTAATAAAATCATCAGTGTATCTTTTTATTTTGATTCCAGCTTTTCTATTTAAAGGTTTATAATCTTTATTCTCAATATAATATTGCTTAATTTGTCTTATTCCACCTTCTGGGCCACAATCGGTTGCTAAGGTTTGTACGTTTTGTGCCATTAGTTTAAGACCTATATATTCGCCAGGATTATGGCTAGCGGTAATCATTATTCCTGCAGAGTCTAAATTTTGCATACAACTATAGTAGAATTGACAAGTTGAAATTTGTGCGGGGTTTATTATTACATCAATTCCTATTGATGGGAAATAATCTATTGCAACTTGCATTATTTCAGGAGCAGCTAATCTAGCATCTCTGGCAATTACAACAGATTCACATTTTAATATTTCTATGTAATAGCGTCCTATAGCTTTAATTAATCTTTTTATTATGTTTATGTTTAATTTCTTACTTTTAGTTCTAATATCATATGCTTTAAACATAGTCATATTTAAATCTGATTCTTTTTCCATGGGGACCCTCTAGTTGTTGTGATTTAAAATCAGTATAACATTGATGAAAGAAAATGCAAGAAAATAAAAAAAATATTTTTTGTTTATTTTTATTTGTTTTTGTTTTGTAAGTATAAAAACAAAAATTAGCTATAAATATCTATTAATTGAATTATGTTTAATGATTAAGTTTCGAAACAAAAAAATGTATAATTTAGAAATTAATATTTTTTTAATAGAATTTGGATAGTTGACTATAGCAATAACTTTTTAAGTTCTATATACTGAGCGCGTGAATAAAAAAAGGAAAACAAGAGTCGATATCGATTTGTTATCGGATATATTTAGTCAATTATGTAAGAAAACTCGTATTTTGCAAACTCGGGCTTATACACATCATTTTGGTACTTCCTTGTTACGTCATAGTGTAAATGTTGCCTATGTTTCGATGTTTATTTCTAAATTCTTTCGTTTGAATGTTGATTACTTTCAAATGGTAAGAGGTGCTTTATTGCATGATTATTATCTCTATGATTGTCATGATAAAGAAGATTTAAATAAAAAACATCATTTACGTCGTCATCCAGCAAAAGCTGTTTTAGCAGCACAAGAAGATCTTCTTTTAACAAAAAAAGAAATTGATATTATTTTAAAGCATATGTTCCCTATAACTTTCTCTATACCTAAATCAAAAGAAAGTTTTGTGGTTTGTTTTAGTGATAAAATTTGTTCTACTTATGAGTTATTTACAAACTTAGTTAAGAAATTATTATTACGTCCAATGTTTGCTTAATTTAATTATTCTATCTGCAACTACTTTCCCTAGTATTATAGAAGTAGGTAGGCCTGTTGGTGAAAAACTCCAATGTCCTGTTTTATGAATATCTTTAAATGGGGTATTAATTGATTTTGCCATTTTGTTCATTCTATGTTCTATTGGGAGTGTTGATGAAAAACTCCAGCCAGTAATAGCCCCATCAGTATTATTAAATCTCTCTTCTATAGTAATTGGAGATGAGCTTTGATATTTGATAATATTATCTTTTAGTGAAGTGAATAAAGTGTTATTTAAGCAATTAATTATTTCATTATTTAGATTTTCTTTCAAATATTCATATAAATTTTCTTCTTTTAAATATGCAGTTAAATCATAATCAAAAACTGTACTAACTATAATTGCAGATTTATTATCAGGTGCTAAAGCTTTATTTCTAAGAACTGGTATTGAAATTTCATAAGTTGTTTTATTAGCAAATTCTTTTAACCATTTTTTTAATATAAGTTTTTTTGATTTGTTTTGTTTTAATAAGTCTAATAATTCTTTTTCTCCCATTTCCATTGATGATAATCCATCAAGAGTCGGAGTAAAGAAGGTGTGTTCAGAGCATTTATCACTATAATAGTCAGTATTAAAATTTGTTGTTAGATATAATGAGTAGATTGAATCATTACCATGAGCATTATTTATTAATTCTTTTTTATGTTGGTATAATTTTATATCAGTATTTGAACTATTTATTTGATCTGTGTTTTTATAAAGGGTTTTTAAATCAGCTGCCCAAATTATTTGATCATAATTAAAGGTTTCATTATTTGTGATTAATGTTTTGTCTTTTAGATTAATTTTTATAACTTCAGTGTTTTTAAGTATTTTAGCATTGTTCTTAATTATATAAGTTTCAAGTTCATCTATTAATTCTTGAGTTCCTTTTTCTGGATAATAATAGTCATTGTATAATCTGAAATAGCTTAGAGCAAAGAAAGTTGGAGTATCTTTAAAAAAATGTTGAATTATCATGTCTATTAAGGCCTGATTATTTGTAATCTTTTTTAAATATTCTTCAACAGGTAAATTTAGATTTTCAATTTTTTTTATTGTTTTATGATATTTAATCATCCAGGGTAATATGGTTTTTAGTAAATATGTTTGATCTTTTTTATAATCTAAAAATAGAGGATTATCTACGCCATATAAAATTTCCATGTATTGAGATATTGTATTAATCAAATCAATAATTTCAGTAATTTCTTTTTTATCTTTTTCAAACAATTCAATAAGCATTTTCTTATATTCATTTAAACTTGCTTGATCTTTAACTGCTATTGATTTGTCTTTTATTTTTATTGTTACGATGTTTCTTTTGAATTTAATATTATTTATGTCTAAACTTTTTAACATAGGAAATAAAACTCCAGAGTTCTCTGTCGCTCTAATCCCTGCATCGATTAAAAAATCATCAATGAAAAAACTTCCAACTAAACCTCCAAGTTTTTCTGTTTTTTCTAAAAGTGTTACATTAAGGTTTTCTTTTGAAAGAAAAGCTGCTGTAGTTAGGCCAGAAATTCCGCCTCCAACTATAATAATATTTTTTTTCATAAATCCATCCTTTTTTTATATTATATACTATTGTGTGATATAATGTTAAAAAAATTATAATTTATTGTTATTAGAATAATATATTTATCAAGGTGGGTTATGCATTATAATTATTTTATAATAATTGGGTTTATTATTTCATTTTTTCTTTTTTATAAATTCCCAATTTTACCAAGAAATAATAAAAAGCTTAAATATAATATTTCTATCGTTATTCCAGCACGCAATGAAGAAAATAATATTGATAACTTACTTTGTGATTTAAAGAATCAAGATTGTATCATTAATGAAATAATTTGTGTTGATGATAATTCAACAGATAAAACTAGTGAGATAATTAAAAAACATAATGTTAAATACATTTTTATAGATGAGGTAAAAAAGGGGTGGAGAGGTAAAAACTGGGCTTGTCAGGTTGGTGGACAAAATGCAACTGGGGATTTATTAATTTTCATTGATGCAGATGTTAGACTTGATAAAGATGCAATTTCAAGCTTAGTAAGTGCCTATGATAAAAATAGAAACCCAATATCTGTTCAACCTTATCATATCGTAAAAAAGCAGTATGAAATGTTTTCCTTTTTCTTTAATTTAATTCAAATCTGTTCAACTTCTTTATCCATTTTTAGAGCAAAAAAAACAGTAGGTTTTTATGGTCCCGTATTTTTAGTACAAAAGGATATGTTTCTAACATTAGGGGGATATGAAGGGGTTAAAGATAAAGTAGTTGAAGATCTACATTTAGGTAAATTGTACAAGAACAATAATATTGATATAGAACTGTTCTTAGGTGGAGATTTAATTAAATTTAGAATGTATCCAAAAGGAATAACTCAATTAATTGAAGGTTGGTCAAAAAATTTTTCTCAAGCTTCTTTTGCTATCGATTTAAAACTATTTTTAATGATATTTTTTTGGGTTGGGTATTTAGGTAGCTTACCTATAGAGATGGGTATAGCTTTAAGCTTAAAGAGTACTTCTTTTTTAATTGGTTCATTTATTCTTTATATTATTACTGTAATTAAATTAAATAATGATATTAAAAAAATTGGTTCATATCCTATATATGTAAGCATTTTGTTCCCGTTTTATTTATTAATATTTTTTTTAATTTTTGTTTATTCTTTATTTAGTACTTTTTTATTTAGAAATACTACTTGGAAAGGTAGAAAATTATAGAGGAGGAGAAAGGTGCAAGTATTATATTTATCTGATGGTATGATGGTTTTATCATTTTTTATTGTTTGGCCACTTCTTCAAATTTCTATTACTTTAATTTGTAATAAAATAAAATTAGAAAGATATAATCCTAATTCTTTCTTTTTAAGATCTCATAAATGGGAAAATAATGGACAGATTTATAAAACTGTTTTCAAGATTCATAAATGGAAACATTTTCTACCTGATGGAGCAAAAGCTCATAAAAAAGGTTTTGAAAAAAAAGAAATGAAAAGTTATGATTCTAAATATATTAATGAATTTATTTTCCAAACAGGAAGAGCGGAAATAACACATTGGGCTCAAATAATACCTTTTTGGGTTTTTGGATTTTGGTGTCCTCCTTTTGTAATAGTATTAATGTTTATATATGCTTTGCTTGTAAATATACCTTGCATTTTAGCTCAACGCTATAATAGACCTAGATTAATAAAAATATATAATCTTAAAAAAAATAAATGAAGCTGATGATTTCTCATCAGCTCCAAGGGTTAATGTTTTTGTATTATTATTTTAGGTATCCTAAATAATCTTTTTGTAAATCTATCATAGTATTTAATAGCTTTTCTGTTTGTAAAATACTATTGTTTGTGGTATCTACTAGTAATGCTTGAAGAGCTAATTCTTTTGATTGTTGAATTACAGCTTCTGCACAAAGTCTTAATACCCCAATTCTATTATTTAATAATGAAGAGAACCCTAAAGGCATTACTTTATCAAGATTGACTCCAGTTATTCCATTTTTATTTACAATGCCCGGAACTTCTACAATTGCATCATGAGGAAGAGTAGAAATTAATCCATTGTTCTTGATGTTAACTGCTAATTCTTCATGATTATCGTCACTCATTATTCCTTCAATAATTGGAACTACTCTCCAATATTCTTCAGGAAGAGTTCCTGATTTTATTCTTTCATACATATTTACTTGGTGACCAAGACATTCTTTTTTATAGTTTGTGTAAAAATCCATAATTCCTGCATGATCAGCAACTTCTTGTGCCCAATGGATATATTCACTGAAGTGACTGTCTGTAGTAATTGGAATCTTTTTGAAATACTTAATTATTTGCATAAATAAGCCTCTTTCATTTGTTCCTTCAAAATATGGAATACCTTTAGTCATAATATCATTCATTGCAGATGTGCCATCTTTTACATAGGTTGCATCTAGTAAACAACTAAAGTGATTTAAACCACCAGCTGTGATGTGTAAATCTTCAAATGGCATATTTAAAATTTCTGGGAGATGGATTACTAAGGAAGAAACTTCATGGCAAAGTCCAACAAATTTTAAATCAGGATATTTTCTAGATACTGCTGTTAAAATATTTGTCATAGGATTACTTAAGTTCATAACTAATGCATCAGGACAAATTTTCATTACATCATCACAAATATCTAAAATTGGAGGAATTATTCTAAAGGAGTGGAAAAGACCTCCTGGGCCACCATTTTCTCCATAGCATTGTTTAATACCAAAATGCAAAGGAACGTTCCAATCCATTTCCCAAAGTTCGTATCTATCTCCAACTTCAATTGAAATTAAAACGAAATCGGCACCTTTTAATGCAGCTTTTCTATCTGTTGTAGCACTTATTTTATAATTTAGATTGTTGTTAATTAAATATTCTTTAGATACTTTTTCTACTTCTCCAAGAGAAATTGAATTAATATCTACAAGGGAAATTTCACAACCTTCTAATATTTTACTTTTAAAGATGTCACCTAATGCACCTAATCCAAACATGGCACTACCAGCACCAATTAATACAATTTTCATATTTCTCCTCCTTTTAATTAAAATAAGGGATTAAATCTTTATGAGCTTCAAATAACTCATCAACCATTTTTTCCATTGAATCAAAATCCAACATTGATGAACAAAGAGGATCAACAAGTACTGCATTATAAATAAGACGTTTATCTCTTTTAATTACAGCTTCAACAACAAGCATTTGTACGTTTACATTAGTTCTATTGTAGCAAGCTAATTGTTCAGGAATTTTACCAATATATGTAGGTTGAATGCCGTTTTTATTAATTAAACAGGGTACTTCTACGCAGCAATTTTGAGGTAAATTAGTTATAAGATTTGTGTTTAAAACATTTCCATTTATTTGACTATTTTCACCACTAACAATTGAATTAATTATTGAACCTGCATATTCTTCACTCATATTTACATGTAGTTCTTCACCTGCTTTAATACTTTCTTTCATAGATTCAAATTCTTTTAAGTTTATTTTGCATCTTCTAATATATTCATTTACCGGGATTTTATACTTTTCAATTAGCTTTGGATCTTTTAGATAGTAAGGACAATATTCAGCATTATGCTCACTAGATTCAGTTACATAATATCCAAGACGTTTAAACATTTCGAATCTGACTTTATCTCCAATGAAAGTATCTACTGCACTGTCTTTGAAATTTTCTCTAAACCAAGAATCAGAAGCAGGACAAGAATATAGATGTTCTGGAACAAAATTTTCATCTTCATCAATTTTATTTTTTAACTCTTGTAATTGAGGATATAAATCTTTTCCTTTTGTTTCTAATTTCAAGAACCATGCTTGGTGATTTATTCCAGCCACTTTAACATCTAAATCTTTATATGGAACATTTAGATATAATGCTAATTGCTTGGATGTGGTTTGAACGCTATGGCATAATCCAACATATTTTACTGTTGGGTATTTTGTTAAAACGTATTGAGATAACATAGCCATTGGGTTTGTGTAATTTAAGAAATAAGCCTTAGAATCATATTTTATAATTGCTTGACATATCTCATCCATTACAGGCATTGTTCTTAATGCTCTAAAAATTCCACCAACACTCATGGTATCTGCAATTGTTTGTTTTAGGCCATACTTTTCTGGGATTTCAAAATCTACAAGAGTAGATTTAAAGCCTCCAACTTGTACCAAATTAATTACAAAATCAGCATCTTTAACTGCTTCATCTATACTATTTGTTGTAGTAATAGTAGCTTTACTATTTCTTTGTTTAATGAACATTTTAGCTACTTTTTCTATCAAATCCAATCTCTCAGGGTTAATATCTTCAAGACAGAATTCACATTTTGAAAGGGAAGGAAATTCTAATATATCTACCATTAGTTGTTTTGAAAAAACAACACTCCCTGCTCCAATTAAGGATATTTTAGTCATATTTTACCTCTTACATTTATTTAAATTCATATATGAAATTAACAGTGCCTTCTTTTTTCTCATTAGGTTGAACCCTTAACAAATGAGCTTCTTTTTTGAATCCGTTATTATCTAGATTTACAGCATCAGTTGAACAAGTCTGTCTTTCAACACAGAAAAAAGGTTTGTTTTTAGGTGTGAAAACTTGCATATGTGTAAAGTCTTTAGTTGCATCCATGTAAACTCTTAAACCTAGTTTTGGATAATCAACAAAAACTCTTTCATCCTCTATCATGGTTGTATAACAGTTATCTAGATTTAATTTACTTGGTGCTATAGGTTCTCTGAGATCAAAATCTTGATTTTCTACATCTAATAATTTTCCAGTTGGTAATAAATCATCAGATAATTCCATCATATGTTGTGCAGGAACTCTTATAAATGAATTATCATCGCCACATAATTTTTTAAAGAAAGTGTGATAAGAAATTCCAAAAGGAAGTTCTTCATTTGATAGGTTCTCTACTTCATATTTAATATCAAAACCATTTTTATTGACTTCGAAAATAACATATAATTTATGTTCCCACGGAAAGCCTTCATAAATTGGATGATTCTTAGTTACATGAATCCAGGTTTTAATTCTTGAATAGTTTTCACTTATTTCAGGTTCTTCACATTCCCATTGTTCATCATATACTAAGGAATGTAAGAATACTGGGATACCATTTTTCTGATGCCAATGTTTTTTATTATTAAATTCATAGAAACAGTTTCTTAATCTATTTGGGAAAGGATAAAGAATTGGGTTGCCAGTATAATAAGAATTTAGTGAAAAATAGCTATCATAATGAATTACTTCGTATTCATCTACTCTAAAACAATATAGATTGTTCCCAAGTGTTGGAGATACTTTAATAAGTACATTATGTTCTCCATTATTTTCTTTGTTATAGCCTAATAGGTATGAGAGTTTTCCTTCTATAATTTCAGTGTCATAATAAAATCCCATCATATTCTCCTTATTTTCGAGTTACATATTTTTGAGCATCAATGGCTACAGCGAGAATAACAATTGCACCTTTGATGATATAAAGCATATATGGACTTACACTTATATAAACCAAACCATAGTTGATTACTTGGAAGATTATTACACCAATAACGATTCCAAATATTGATCCAACACCACCCATTAGGGAAACTCCTCCAACTACACAAGCAGCGATAGCATCTAATTCATAACCATTACCTAAGTTGTTTGTTGCACTACCTGTTCTTCCAACTTCTAGTGCTCCAGCAAAACCATATAAAAATCCAGCAATTAAATAGATTAGAATAATTGTTTTTGTAATATTTACACCTGAAACTTTTGCAGCTTCTAGGTTATTTCCAATAGCAAAAAGATTTCTACCAAGTTTTGTTTTATTCCAAATAAACCACATGATTGCAACAACTATTGCTGCATAAATAATTAACAAAGGTATTCCAAAAATATCTCCTTGTGCAAAAACAGTAAAAGATGATTTTAAACTACCAATAGGGGCAGCACCACAAACTTTTTCATAGTATGTTGAAGTTGCGCCATATAAAATCATTTGCATACCTAATGTTGCAATAAAAGCGGTTACAGATAATTTGGTAACAATAAGCCCATCAACTAATGAGATTAATCCACAAATTAATGTAACTAAAATAATTGGAACAATTACTGGTAAATTGAGTCCAGGAAATATAATGTTTGGATTATCTAAGGATTGCATCATTGAAGCAGATATAACAGCTGCTAATCCTACAAATCTACCAATGGCTAAGTCACATCCAGCCAATACGATGATTCCACTAACACCCAAGGCTAATATCATTCTTGTTGATGCTTGGGTAAATATAAATTTAAAATTGTTTATTGATAAGAAAGTTGGATCAACCATAGTAATGATAATTATTAATAACACTAATACAATGTAAATTGCATTGTTCATTAATAATTGTTTGATTTGTCTATGTTTTTTTCTTTTTTCTAAATCTTCATTTGTTAATTCGACCATTTTTCATAACTCCTATAAATATTTTGCAGCAAGTCTTAAAATTTCTTCTTGATTTGTTTCTTCTGTGTTTACGATTCCGGCGATTTTACCGTTACTCATAACAAGAATTCTATTTGAAACACCTAATAGTTCTGGCATTTCAGAAGAAATCATAATGATGCCTTTGCCTTCTTTTGCTAAATCTATAATTAATTGATAGATTTCATACTTAGCACCAACATCAATACCTCTTGTTGGTTCATCTAAAAGAAGAATGTCAGGGGAGGTAAGCATCCAACGGCCAAATATTACTTTTTGTTGATTGCCTCCTGAAAGATTTCTAATTATTGTTTTATCTGAAGGTGTTTTTACCTTTAAAGAATCTAT
The DNA here is from genome assembly GCA_963678415.1 of Sphaerochaetaceae bacterium. Taxonomy (GTDB): domain Bacteria; phylum Spirochaetota; class Spirochaetia; order Sphaerochaetales; family Sphaerochaetaceae; genus Pleomorphochaeta. Next base: position 2,270,266 of record OY782833.1, read on the forward strand.
AACTTTTGATACGTCTTTATTGATTTTTTCGTTATTTAAAACTCCAAGGTTACAATATTCATCAATGTTTGAGATGGTTACATTATCTTTTACGCTCATACCATGGAAAATTCCATTATATTTTCTTTCTTCTGTTAGTAGTGCAAATTTATTTCTTATTGAGTCTTCTGGGGAGGTGTTTTTGCACTCTTTGCCATTTAAAAAGATTTGACCAGATTCTCTTTTCCTATAGCCAAAGATTCCTTCAACAATTTCCGTTCTCATTGAACCTTCTAAGCCTGCAATACCTAATATTTCTCCTTTTCTAAGAGAAAAAGATATATCGCTAACTAAAGGAGAATAAGTTAGAGTCATATTCTTTACTTCAAAAAGGATATCTCCTGGGGTATTAGTTTTTTTAGGGAATCTGTTTACTAACTGTCTACCAACCATTAAAGTTATAACATTATCAATATTTATTTCATTTATATTTTTAGTAGCTATCATTTTTCCATCTCTCATAACTGAGACTTCATCTGCTACACTAAATATTTCTTCTAATTTGTGAGAAATATAAATAATGCCACAACCTTTAGCTTTGAGTTTATCAATAACTTTAAACAAATGAGCAACTTCTTTTTCTGATAAGGAGGAAGTGGGTTCATCCATAACAATAATTTTTGCGTTGTAGGAGGCTGCTTTTGCTATTTCTATCATTTGTCTTTCTGAAACAGATAATTTTTCAACTTTTTCTAAAGGATTAATATCAATTTCTAAATCTTTAAATATTGCTTTAGTGTTTTCAAATACTTTTTTTTCATCGATTACTATTTTGTTTTTCATTGGGAATCGACCAAGCCAAATATTATCCATTACTCTTAATCTAGATACTTGATTTAATTCTTGGTGAACCATGGTTATTCCATGATCCAATGCTTGTTTAGGTTCTGTAAAATTAACTAATTGTCCTTCTAGTTCTACAGTGCCTTGATCAGCATAATATATACCAAAGATGCATTTCATCAATGTTGATTTTCCTGCACCGTTTTCACCTAAAAGAGCATGAACTGTACCTTTTTTAACAGTTAAACTTACTCCATCTAAAGCTTGAACTCCAGGAAATGCTTTTGATATATTTGTAACTTTTAATAATACAGGATTATTATCCATAATAAAGATCTCTCCAATTGGTTGATATATCATGACACTAAAGTGCCATGATATATTGTTTTTGAATCTATTTTTTATTTGTAAGCTTCAATAGCTTTTTCTAGATTTCCAGCCATTGTAATTTCACAAGCAACACGAACATCTTTTTTATCACCGAAAACATAATCAGTACCAGAGAGAGGATCTCTACCATTTGCTGCATTAACAGTCATCTTGTATGCTGCAAGACCTAATGCTTTTGGATCATTTAAGATTGTTCCTAATAATTGACCTTTTTTAATTAATTCGATTGCTTCAGGTAGACCATCAACACCAACTACTGGCATATATTTATCTCCTGTGAAATAACCAGCTGCTTTAAGTGCTTCAACAGCACCAAGAGCCATTGCGTCATTGTTACAAATTACTAATTCAATTGAATCTCCGTGTTTTGCTAACCAAGTTTCCATCAAATCTTTACCTTTAGCTGCATCCCACATACCTGTTTGTAATTCTAATTCATCAACGCCAATTCCAGCTTCTTTAATAATTCTAATAGGTTCAGTTGTTCTAACTTCTGCATCTGGATGACCTGGTTCACCTTTTAATAATACATATTGGATTTTTCCATCATTGTTTTTATCCCAAGCAGGATTAGCTTTCCATGCATCAACAATCATCTGACCTTGTTGAATACCGAATTCAGCAGATGTGATACCAGCATACCAACATTTATCGTAACCCATGATTACGTCTTTATCTGGTTCTTTGTTGTAGAATACGATTGGGATATCAGCTTTTCTTGCTTTTTCAACTACTGTTTTTCCAGCAGCTGGTTCAACTAAATTAACACACAATGCTTTTACACCTTTATTAATATATGCATCAATTTGGTCATTTTGTTTTGCTTGGTCATTCATTGAATCACAGATTAATAATTCAACTTCATTGCTTTCTGTAGCAGCGTTTTCTATAGCTTTTCTTACAAATGACATATAGTTATCATCATATTTGTAAACTGTAACACCAATTTTTGGGGTACCAGCTTCTTCTTGGCCATTTGCAAATAAACTAAAATTGCAAATAAATAGGGCAGATAAGCAAATTAAAATAGCTTTTTTCATCGTTAACTCCTTTTCCTATTTTAATTACTTTTTTTAATGATTAAATAAAGTAATTAAAAAAAATATTGTTTTTTTACCTAAAAATAGGATACCACTGTATTTATTATAGCGCAAGTATATTTTTATAAAAAAATATTTTCTAATTTAATTCTTTATATTATAAGAAAATAATTTAAATATATTTAATATTATAAATTAAATATAAAGGATTAGGAAATAAATAAACTAATTTTAATTATTAAAAAAAGTATTTATGAAAATATGATTTTTAATGACTTTTTAATTTTTATTATAAGAAATCTTCTTCTAGAATTTTATTTAAGACAAGTGCTGCTGCACCAATTTGTCCACAGCTACCAGGGAATGAAGATTTGAGAATTTTTAATCCTCTATAGCATTCTGTCATAGATTGTTTTTGTACTGTTTCTGTAATTTGTTTTTCAATAAATTGCCAAGAAGATGATATTATTCCGCCAATTATAATTGCTTCAGGATTAAAGACGTTAACAATATCAGCTAAAGCTGTACCTACATATGCTCCAATAGAATTAAAAGCTCTAATAGCTACTTCATCATTTTCTCTTGCAGCCTTATCGATTATTTCATAATTAATATTATCTAAGTTTTTATCAACCATTGAGGTTATAATAGTAGGGTAGCCTAAATTAATTTGAGTAACAACATCATTGATTAATGCTTTTGTTGAAGCCACAGTATCTAAACAACCATAGTTACCACATAAACATTTTGTACCATTTTCTTTTACCCTAATATGTCCTATTTCTCCTGCTGCAGAGTTTGAACCTCTAAAGATTTTTCCATCAATTAATATTCCACTACCAACACCAGAATCTAAGCTGACAAATATTAAATTTTTTATGCTTCTATATTTTCCAAACCATTTTTCTGCTAATACCATTACTCTAGCATCATTATCTACAATTACAGGAATTTTAAAAATTTTCTCAAGTAGTGCTTTTATATTTACGTATCTCCAATTAAATGCTGGAGCATATATAGAAATACCAGAGTCATAATTCACAATACCATGGAATCCTACTCCAATTCCTAAGATTCTTTGAGTGTTATTATTAAGGGTATTTTTTAATTCTTTTATTGATTCAATTATAGTTTCAAAAATATGTTCTTTAGTAATTGGTAGAGGGTATTTTTTTGTTTTTGTTAACTTTGAAATTCCTTTAAGATTTACTAATGCAGATACTACTTCAGTTTTTTTGACTGTAATACCTATACATAATAATGAAGCTTCATTTATTTCAAGCATGATTGGTTTTCTTCCTCCAGAAGATTCTCCTTCGGTTCCCAATCTAATAAAATTCATTTTTTCAAGTTCAGCGACATTTGAAGATACTGTTGCGGGTGTAATTTTTAGCTGTTTTGCGAGATCTGATCTAGAAATTGATTTTTCTTCCCAAACTTTCTTTAATATTTTTCTTCGATTTCTGTTTTGAACTAATGAATTATTTTTATATCTCATAAGCTATATAATAACTAAGTAATTAATAAAATGATAGATTTTTTTTGAATTTTGGATTTAAATTTTTTTATTAAATGATTATTAGTAAAATAAAGGCTTCCAATAATGAAAGCCTTTAAATGTATATTATGTTTGTAAACTGTTTATTCGATAGCAGTTAATGCATCAATAAATGAATTCCAGTTTTCACCTTTTGCTCTGTATTCATCTAGCATTGGTTTACAAGCTTCTACCCATTTATCTTTATCGTGTAATTCAATTACAGTAACGCCTTCTGCTTTCATAGCTTCAAGAGCATCAATTTGGTCTTTATCATCAATTTGAGCTTGGAAAGCTACTGCTTCATCAGCACATTCATCAACGACCACTTTTAAATCAGCTGGTAAGCTATCATACCATTCAGCATTAAAGAAGTAATAAGTACAAGCAATAATATGGTCAGTAATTGTTAAATATTTAGCATTGTCATGGAACTTCATTGAATAAATCATACTTGGAGAAGCTTCCATACCATCGATAACACCAGTGCTAAGAGCTGTATAGATTTCATTCCAGTCCATAGTAGTTCCAGCAGCACCTAAGCTATCAAACATACTAATATAAACAGAGTTTGGACCTCTCATTTTTACGTTCTTAATATCTTCAATTTTTTTAACAGGTTCTTTTGTTAACATATCTCTTGAACCTTGAGACATACCAGCTCTAGCAATCATACCATAAGGTTTTACTAAATCACTAACTACGTCTTCCATAGACTTTAGTGCTCTCCTATAGTGAGCATTGTCTTTAAATAGGTAAGGGAATTCGAACATCATTAATTCAGGAACCCAAGTTCCAGGACCTGTACCAGGAGCAGCAACAACCATTTCTAATGAACCTGTTCTACACATTTCAACTTGTTCTGATTGATTACCTAATTCTGAACCGAAGTTAGCAGTTGCTTCAATTCTTCCATCACTCTTTTCATTAACTAGTTCAACAAATTTTGTTAAACTTCTTCCGATAGTACCTGTTGCAGCAAGGTTAGTTGAAGTTCTTAGTTTATAAGTTTTAGAACTTCCTTCAGATTGTCCTTGAGCAAAGATAGGTGTAATTAAAGTAATACTTAATAGTAAAACTAATAGATTAAATTTTTTCATTCAAAACCTCCATGCTTGGTTATACAAATTATTTTTTTATTTAGAAAAATTTCTTCCTAAACTAATTTCGATATTTGGTAATGCATCAAGAAATATTTCTTTTTTATTGAACCTTGTTATTTCTTTAATCATTGTTTCTTTTTTGTAATAAACATCATCTTTTTCTATAGGGAATGTTACTTTTTTTCCCTCTTGAGCCGACTTATATATTCCCATTACAATTTCAACTGGTTTTTTGCCATCAGCTTCACTTATATATGGAGAAGTTGAATCATTGATGGCTAATAAGAAATGCTTAATTTGAGCATCATGTTCTATTTCCTCTAGATTTTCTATTGAAGAATAAATTTCATTAATCTCAATTTCTTTATCATTATTTTGTGTAGGAAATCCATTTGCTAAAGATTTAGAAGCATTAACTTTCCAAGGGATGTTTATTTGAGCATCTTCTCCATCAATTGTTATAGATTGTTGTTCTCCATGAGATACTAAAGAAGAATTAAAGGTAATTACTTTATCTTCATATTCAAATATTGCAATTGAGATATCTTCACATTCACTATTTGGGTGATTAAGATTATTAAAATATGCTAATACTGATTTTGGCATACCAAATAGCATTACCATTAAATCTATATAATGGATTGAATGATTCATGGTACAACCACCATTATCAGTTTCCCATGTACCTCTATATTTTAAATGGTAATAAATATCTGATCTCCACCATAAAGAGTTAAAATTAGCATAGTGGACTTTACCAATCTTATTTGATTTTAAGATTTGATTAACTTTATTAATCTCATCTTTATATCTATTTTGACTAACAATTGATAATATTTTTTTATTTCTGTTTACTGCATCAATCATCAAATCACATTCTTCAATTGATGTTGCCATAGGCTTTTCACAAAGAACATTTTTCTTATTATTTAAAGCAAGAATTGAAAATTTACTATGTAAACTTGGAGGTAAACAAATTGATACTGCATCAATTTCATTGTCCTTCATCATAAGATTTACATCAGTGTAAATCTTTACATCAAGTTTTTTTTCTTTTGATATTTCAATTGCTTTTTCTTCTACAGTGTCACAAATTGCTGCAATTCTACATAGTTTAGGGAATTTTTTATAACTATCTATATGTATTCTCGCAATTGCGCCTGTTCCAATTATTCCTATATTGATCATATTTTTTCCTTTAACTAATTAAATTTGGTAAGAAAGTTATTAAACTTGGTACAAAGAAACTAAGTAAAACAATAGCTATTACTGATAAAATGTATGGGATAAGTGGTTTTACAACTTTGTCTATTGGCAGTTTTGCAACCCCGCAGGATACAAATAAGAACGAACCAACAGGAGGTGTAATTGCTCCAACTTGCATTAATATAACTAAAATTACTCCATAGAAAACTGGATCAAACCCAAATTGAGTTCCAATAGTTAATATAGTTGTTGATAACATAGCTATTAATACTGTTGGGTCTAAGAACATTCCCAAAATCATAATTACAAGCATTAAGAAAAGAGTTCCTAAGTATTTATTAGCAATAACATTTACAACAAAGCTTGCTACAGAGTTTTGGAATCTCATTCTAACTAATACATTAGATAATGCACCAGCTGCTGATATAGTAATCATTACTACAGCAGTAGTAATTGCTGACTTTACTAAAATGTCTGGTAAATCTGATACTTTTAATTTTTTTGTAAAAACAAATCCATATAATAGGCCATAGGCAATTGCTATAACACCAGCTTCTGTTGCTGTTACTACTCCGCTTACAATCCCTACTATAATAATGAGAGGCATCATTAATGCACCAATTGATTCTTTTGTACTTTTGATTAATACCTTAAGTGAAAATTTGTGAGTTGGAATATTATATTTTCTTTTTTTGTATTCAAGTCTATTTACTATCATCATTAGAGCAGCAATTATAAAACCAGGAAGAATACCACCTAAGAATAACTTGCTGACAGGAATTTCTGTGTAGAATGAGTAAAGAATCATAGCAATACTAGGTGGAATTATTGGGCTAAGCATAGAAGATCCAGCTGTTACTGCAACAGCATAATCTGTTTCGTAGCCTTGTTTTTCCATTGCTGGAATTAACATACCCCCAATAGCTGATGCATCAGCTATACCAGAGCCTTGGATTCCTCCAAAGAACATACTTGCTAAAATATTAACATGACCTAAACCACCTTTAAATTGACCAACTAAAGAATCAGATAAGGTAACAATTTTGTCTGTAATATCAGCTTTATTCATTATATTTCCAGCAATAATAAAGAAAGGGATTGCCATTAATGAAAAAGAATTAACACTTCCGAACATTTTAATAACTATTAAATTGAATGGTAAATCCATTATTAACATAAAAGTTGCTGTAGTAGTTATTAGCGCAATAAAAATAGGGAACCCTATAAAAATTAAAAATAATAATAGCGCGAAGATTGCAAAAATTTGAAACATTAGTTATCTCCTTCTGTTGATGTGTTTAATAGGATGTTTTTGTAATTTGGGCCATATATCATTTTTAAAATGTATTCAAAAATGCATAAACAACTTCCAATTGGAATAGAGATGTAGAAAAGTGACATAGAAATATCTACATTTTGTAACATGCTTGTAGTATTTGATAGAGCATATTTAAATCCTTCAAAACTAATAATTGCAAAAATAATTATTACTATTACATCAGTAATTAATTGAACAATATTTAATATTTTTTTGCTTTTAATCTTATTTAAAAAGAAATCTACAAAGAAGTGTGCATTTTCTTTTATTCCAATACTTATTCCTAGAAATATAATCCAAATACTACTTAAACGAATTATTTCATCTCCCCATGCAAATGGTCTTAAAGAAATGAAAGTAAAATATCTTAATATAATTTGTAATAAGCACAAAGTTATTGTTAATGTTGATATTCCAATAATCATGTAAGAGCGGATTTTATCTATGATTTTATAAATTTGTTTCATTTTTACCCCAATGAAGTTAGTAATTTGTAAAAGTATCTTACAAAATGCTATTATATAATAATTTTATATGTTGTCAATGATAAAAAATAATTATTATGACTTTTCTATTATAATAAGAGAAAAATTACTTATTTAAGTACTTGTTTTTGACATAATTTGTAAATAAACGCTATTAGGATAATATAATAATTGTTATATATCGTTTTTTAGAATATAATTAACTAATGAAATTTATCTAAAAATATTCTAAATAATTCTTGACTTTTTGTAAGAATAGATGACAAAATATTTTTAACCTTAGGAGTATTGTTGATGAAAAATGGAGAAGTTGAATTTATTAATTGTAAGAATGTGCTCAAAAGTGTAGAGGAATTAGATAGTCCTTCCAGAGCTACAATTGCAAAATATTTAGGATTAAGTAGAACTACTTCCTCTCAAAATATCAATAGATTAATTGAATTTAAACTAGTAAAAGAATGTGAAAATACTTTAGTAGGTAGAGGCCGTCCAGGTAGACCTTTAGTTTTAGATGAAAGTAAATGGTGTGCGCTTGGTGCCTGTTTTGAAAACAATTCTTTGTTTTTTACTGTTGTAGATTTATATGGAAATATAATTGATAAAAATCAAGTTGAAATTTCTCCAATGACCTTTGATAAGTTCTATAAAGAGTTAGTTGAAAATATTAAATTCTTTTTGGATAAGTATAGCGAAAATATTTTACCAGCTATCGGGGTTGGTAGCCCAGGTGTTATTGATCCTAAAGATGGCTCTATTGTAAAAGCTGTTGATTTAGGGTGGTTTAATATTCCATTAAAGAAAATGTTAGAAGAAGAGTTTAATCTTCCAATATTTATTAATAACAGATATAGGACTATGGGGTTAGCTGAAGCAAGACAAGGCCTTGGAAAAGAATATGATAATTTTATTTATCTAGGTGTTGGAAATGGCTTTGGTACAGCAATCTTTCTAGAGGGAAAACTTGTATTAACAACCAATATTCACACAGGTGGTATTGGTCATATTGTTGTTGAACCTAATGGACCTTTTTGTCGTTGTGGTAAAAGAGGTTGTTTATTTACTGTTGGCTCTTTAAGTGTTTTAGAAGAAAAAACTAAATTAGCTTTAGAAAAAGACCATATAAAAAGTCTATTAGATAAAATTGATACTGTAAATATGGAAGAAATTATGAATGCTGCAAATAAAGGTGATGAAGTAGCAATGGATTGTGTTAAAAAAGTTGCTGATCCTTTATGTGTTGTTATTGGAGATTTAATTAATATTATTAATCCTCAAAGAATAATTATAGGGGGCCCTATGGGCACTTATGGTAAGTTTTATTGTGAATATGTAAATAATAAAATTTCTGATTACTATAATACTACTGAAATTTCCATAGTTCAAACTCAGATAGATTTCTTTGGTGGAGCAGTTGGAGCAGCATATCAAGTTTTAGATAATAAATTAGAGTTGGTTTTAGATAAGTTAAAAGCCAATGATTGTAAAATAACTTAAATTTTATTGATAAAAGCTTGGAGGCTTTAATGGGTGAATTTCAGAAAAAAGATGGGCAAAATTATGCACCTAAAGGAATAGAAAATATCGTTTGTAAACCTGGTGAGTTTATAGTTGGTGTTTGTAGAATGGATCATGGACATATATATGGTATGTGTAATGGTCTTTTAGAAGCTGGTGCACAAATCAAATATGTTTATGATAAAGATCTTGAAAAAGTTAAAGCTTTTCAAAAAGTTTTCCCTTCTGCTCAATACATTGAAGATGAAGAAACTTTAATGAATATTGAAGAAATAAATCTTATTGCAACCTCAGCAATTCCTAATGAAAGATATTTAATAGGTTTAAAAACTTTAGATCATGGAAAAGATTTTTTCTCTGATAAACCTCCTTTTACAACTCAAGAACAAGTTGATTTAGCTAGGAAAAAAGTTAAAGAAACTTCTTTAAAATGGTTTGTATATTATAGTGAAAGACTACATGTTGAAGCTGCTGTATATGCAGGAGATTTAATTGAAAAAGGAAAAATAGGGGATGTTGTTAGTATAAAAGGATGGGGTCCACATAGATTAGATGAAAAAAATAGACCTGATTGGTTTTTTAATAAAGAACAATTTGGTGGAATAATTGTAGATATTGGATCTCATCAATTAGAACAAGCCTTATATTATGCAAAAGCAAAAGATGCTAAATTATTATCATCAAGAGTTGGTAATTTAAAAAATAAAAAATATCCTGATTTTGAAGATTATGGAGATGCAACTTATATTACAGATAATAATATACCTTGCTATATTTCTGTCGATTGGTTTACTCCAGATGGTCTTTCTACCTGGGGAGATGGAAGATTAATTATATCAGGAACTAAAGGATATATTGAAATTAGAAAATATCTGGATGTTGCTTCTTCTAGTGAATCTGATCATATAATATTGGTTGATGAAAAAGAAGAAAAACATTTAAGAGTGCATAATAAAGTAGGATTCCCTTTCTTTGGGCAAATGATTAGAGATTGTTTAGAGAGAACTGAATTAGCTATTTCTCAAGAACATACTTTTAAATCTATTGAATTAGCAATCCTCGCTCAAAATGAAGCTGTAGTATTATAAAAAAAACTTTTTCAAAAAAAAATTAATCATCATATTTTCACCACATTTGTTTTATAAATTGTAAATAGATAAAAGATAAAAACAAATAAGGATGGAAATAATCATGAATAAGAAAATATTAGTAAGTTTAGTTTTAATAAGTTTAGTAGCTTCAGCAGTTTTATTTGCTCAAGGCACAAAAGAAATAAGTGAAACTACAAGTCCAGCAGCAAATGAAGTACTAAGTCAAATAGAGGATAATACTTCTTCTACTCTTTTAGGAGCTAGTGCTGCAAAAGCAGGAGAAGATTTTACATTAGAAGAAATGCTAAAATATGCATTAGAAGATGAAAAATTAGCTTTAGCCGAATATGCTTTTATAATGGATGAGTTTAATGTAAGTAGGCCTTTTAGTAATATTATTAAAGCTGAGCAATCTCATCAAAACGCAATTTTATATTTATATGATGTATATGGTTTTGAGATTGAAGAGTTTGATGCAAGTGAACATGTAGTTCTTCCAAATAGTTTAGCTGAAATTTACGATGTTGGAGTTGAAGCTGAAATAGCAAATATTGCAATGTATGATAAATTTTTAGCAACAGAAGATTTACCTGATGATGTAAGAAGAGTTTTTGAAGCTTTAAAAAATGGTTCAATAAGCCATCTACAAGCTTTTGAGAGACAAGCAAGTAAATATTAAAAAGAGTTTTAATTATAAAAAAAGCACTATATCATTATTATTGATATGGTGCTTTTCTTTTGCTATTTTAAAGCTTCTCTATATTTTAAGTTGTAAGCTCTCCAATATTTGGTTTGATCTGTATTTTTAAAATATTGTTTATAATCAGTAAAGATTAAATCTCCCATTCTTCTTAATCCATTATTAAGATGGGACCCAAGAACTGGTAATACTAAATCTTTCTTTTTTGCTTTAATGGTTTTTAATAATAATTCATGATCACTAACAATTTCTGGATATTTTAGGGTAACGACAAAATCTAACATTCTAAATCGGGTGTATTCTACTTGTTGTTGTTGAATTAGTCCCCAGATTTGGTCACAATACATTTTATTAAACCAAGTCTCATGAAAAGAACTATCTTTATCAAAAAATTCATTTTCATTTACTGGATCTTCTTGAATAAGAAGTTTTTGTAATCTTAGATTGTGTTCTAATTCTTCTATTGTAAAGCCATCAGGATCACTATCAATAAAATCACATATTGTTTGAGCTTCTAAAATAGTTCTCATATGAATTATTTGATAAATCTTTCCAAGGTCTAGTAGGGTAGCACTAACTCCTTTGTATGGGACAATATCAACTAATCCTATATCACTTAATCTTTTAAAAGTAGTTCTAACTGGTGGTCTTGTTACAGAAAAGCGATTACAAATTTCATTTTCTACTATCAATTCTCCAGGTTTAATCGCCAATGAAATTATTTCTTGCTTTAACGTATTAAAAATGTTGTTACTTAAATCTGTTTGTTGTTTCTTTGCCATAGTCTTCCTAATTATATTTTATTTTGTTATTTAATTTCTTTAATATTTTCTTTTAATTGTGCTAATGCTTTATTGAAATATAACATATCATTGCCAAGAATCAACATGTTTATTCCTTTATCAATTGCTTGTTTTAAATCAGCAGGAGAAGAAGGAACTACAGGTGCTAATATACCAATATTTCTTTTTTTTGTTTCATTAGCTAATTTATTATAAGCTTCTTTTAGTCTATTATCATCGTTTTTATAACCAACTTTTGCACCAATACTTAAAGAATAATCTATTGGTCCAAAGTTTATTGCATCGATTCCATCAACACTAAATATTTCTTCAATATTATCACTAAATTCAAAATCTTCATCCATTGGTATTACTAAAGTCTCTTCATTGCTTTTTCTAGTGTATTCATCCCAAGAAAAATCATTTACTCCAAATTGTGCTGCTCTAACACAAGACTCACCACCTCTTCTTCCAATTGGAGGGAATTTTGCACTATGTATTATAGCCTCAATATCAGCTTTTGTTCTACAGTGTGGAACAATAACACCTTCTGCACCCATTTCTAGAACTTTTCTAATTTCTACTTCATCAACACAACTTACTCTTACTAGTGGAGAAACACCACTAGTTTTTGCAGCTAATATTAATTTTTCTATATTTGAAACATTATCAATTGGACAATGTTCTAAATCTAAATAAACAAAATCAAATCCACTATATCCAATTGCTTCGACAGCACAAACAGCACCTGTGTAGCAAACAACCCCAAATACTGGGCCGTTTTTCATTTTTTCTTTTAAAGTCATTTTTCCCTCGTATTAACTTATATATTTGAAACCAAATATATTTGATGTTCTTTTTGTAATTAGAATAATAAAGTAGGTAACCATAAGCTAACTGATGGTATAAATGTTACTATAATTAAAACTGTTATATTACAAATTAAAAATGGTATTGCACTTTTAAATACTTCAATAATAGATAAATCAGATATTTTGGCAGCAACATTTAAGCACATTCCTACAGGTGGTGTAACAAGTCCAATTGCTAAGCCAACAACCATTATTATTCCAAATTGTAATTCATTCATACCAATAGCTTGCATAACTGGCATTAGGATAGGAGCAATTAATAAAATACAAGGTACAACATCTAAAAATGTTCCTAATATTAATATTAAAATATCAAATAAAATTAAGACTACCCAATATGGAATATTTGAATTTAAAATAAAATCAGCAAGCATAGTAGGAATTTGTTCCATTGCTAAAATCCAAGTAAAAATCATTGTAAAACCACCAATTATCATAATTGATGCGGTAATCATTGAAGTTTTCTTTAGTGCTGCTTTTATATTTTTAAATGTTAATTCTTTATAAACTAAAGTACCTAAAAGTATTGCATATAATACTGCAATTCCAGCAGATTCACTTGCTGTACAAACACCCATAGTTACTGTAACTAAAATCATCACTGGCATTAAAACAGCTAAGATACCATCTTTTGCAATTTTCTTATTTTCTGCAAAGGTTTTTTTTGTTTGTAGTTTATGGTATCCACCTTTTGCTGATAGTGACCAAGTAATGCCTAATTGTGTTGCTCCAATTAAAATACCAGGAATCAATCCTGCCATAAATAATTTACCAACACTAACTCCACTTACCATTGCAAACATGAGCATTGGTATACTAGGTGGAATTATCATACCTACAGTAGAAGAGGCTACAGTAACACCTGTTGAAAAGCTTTTTGAATAACCTTTTTTAACCATATCTGGAATTAAAATACTACCTAAAGCAGAAGTGTCAGCAACAGAAGATCCTGTAATTCCTCCAAAAACCATTGAAGAGACAACATTTACTTCTCCTAAGCCACCTTTGAAAGGTCTAACTAATAAAAGAGAGAAATCAATAAGTCTTTTTGTTAGTCCTCCATGGTTCATTAATTCACCACTTAGCATAAATAGAGGCATTGCAATAATTAAGAAACTATTACAGCCACTCCAAATTCTTTGTGGAAAGCTTAATAAAAAAGATGGGTTTGATAAAAGCATATAAATAATACCAGACCCTCCGAGAGCAAAGGCTATTGGAAGACCAATAACTAATAATACAATGAGTGTAATAAACATTATAGCTAGATACATGATTAATTTTCCTCCGGTAAGTCTGCGTCATCAAAATATCCTGATATTGCTGGATCAATTTTGATAAAATGTCCTAAGATATCTATAGCACAATAAAAAATTGTTAATATAAATGAGATTGGAACCATTAGATAAAATATTCCCATCGGAATTCCTGATGCAGGAGATACTGTTGAGCCAACCATACTTATCCATTTGATTGAATAATTTATAATGAATGCTGAAATAATAATTATTATACTCATTATGATTATTTCAACTATTTCTTGTCGTTTAGGGGTAAAAGAATCTTTAAAATATGATATTTGGATATGTTGTTTTTCTCTGATAGCAAGAGCTGATCCAATAAAAATTATAGCAGCAAAACAATTTGTTAAAAATTCTTCGAAAAAGTTAAATGATATTCCAAATATATATCTTAAAAATACTGTTAAGATAATTCCAATTGCTAAAATAGCAACTAGTGATGATAGTATAAATGAAATTATTTTATCAATAATTTTCAATACTTTGTTCATATAGACCTCAAATTAATTGCTCCAGTTTAGAGATCTAAACTGAAGCGTGAATAATAGAAATATTAATTTCCTTGTGTGATTGTTCTCATTTGATCTAATTCAGCTTGAGTGAATGATCCTTCATTAATAAAGTAGTCATAAACAGGAGCACAAGCTTCTCTAAATAGTTCTACTTCATCAGCTGTAGGTGTGTAGATTTTAACACCACTGTCTTTAATTACATTATAATAATCTTGGTCAGTGTTTTTACGGATTTCATTTAACTTATTAGCAAATACCCAACCACCATCAACACAAATCTTTTGTAAATCTTGTGGAAGGTTGTTGAAGAAGTTTAAGTTCATGCTTAATACTTCAGGATGGAATTGGTAATTAATATAAGTCATATATTTTTGTACTTCATAGAATTTCATATCAACAATATTTGCTAAAGGATTTTCTTGACCATCAGCTACACCAGTCTTTAATGCCATATATGTATCTGCATAAGGAATTGAAACAGGGTTTGCACCTAAGCTTTTCATACATTCAATGATTGATTTCATTGGAGGTGTTCTTAGTTTAATACCAGCCATGTCTGCAGGAGTTTTAATTTCTCTAACATTGTTTGTGATATTTCTTGAACCACCGTTACCAAATGCTAAAATCTTGATGTTATTCTTTTTTGCATCATCCATAATTTGTGCACCTAAGTCACTGTGAGCTACTTTCATTAATGATTCTTGTGAATCAAAGAAGAAAGGCATTAAGATTAAGTTTAATTTTTCAGTTAATGCATCAAAAGGTCCACCAACATAAGCTTCAAGATTTCCCATCTTTAATGATTCAACCATTTCTGCTTCTTTACCTAAAACACCAGCTGGGAATAATTCAACTTTGATTTGGCCGTTTGATTGAGCTTCAACATAAGATTTGAATTCTAATAGAGCTTGATGTCTTGGACTTTGTGTTGTCATTGAGTGACCAAGTTTAATAACATATTCCTTTTTCTGTGCTTGTTCGCTTTCACCATTAGCAAAAATCATTGGGATGCTAAGTAAAAGGCAGAGTGCAATTGCCATAAATTTTTTCATAATTAACTCCTTAAATTTTAATTATTTATAATATTTGTTTTTTTAATTTTTTTAATTGAAAAATTTGAATTTATTGAGGTTGTTTGCCGATATAAGCTAAAATACCACCATCAACATACAAGACATGACCATTTACAAAATCTGATGCATCACTAGCTAAAAATATTGCTGGACCCATCAAATCTTCTGGTGTTCCCCATCTTGCTGCTGGTGTTTTTGCTATTATAAAGGAATCAAATGGATGCCTTGAGCCATCAGCTTGCTTTTCTCTCAATGGAGCTGTTTGTGGTGTTGCTATATACCCAGGTCCTATACCATTACATTGTATATTATATTCACCAAATTCACTACAGATATTTCTTGTTAGCATCTTTAAGCCGCCTTTTGCTGCTGCATATGCTGATACTGTTTCTCTGCCTAACTCACTCATCATTGAACAGATGTTTATTATCTTTCCATGTCCATTTTCTATCATTTGTGGTAATACTGCTTTTGATACTATAAATGGTGCATTTAAATCTACGTCTATTACTTTTCTAAAGTCTTCAACTTTCATATCTAACATGCTTTCTCTTTTTATAATACCTGCATTGTTAACCAATATATCTATGCTTCCTAGATCCTTGGTTATTGCTTTTACACATTCTTGTACTTCAGCTTCTTTTGTTACATCACATACGTAACCTTTTGCTTCTATTCCTATTTCTTTGTATGCTTTAATACCTTTTTCTACTAATGCTTGATTAATATCATTAAAAGCTATCTTTGCTCCTTGTTTTGCATATGCTGATGCTATTGCAAATCCAATACCATAGGATGCTCCTGTTACCCAGGCGACCTTATTTTCTAATGAAAAAGTAAAACTCATAGTTTTTGTCCTAAATTTAATAAAAATGGTTTTTTGAAATCAAAATTAAATTTTAATATTAAATTCAAAAAGTGATATCACATTTGGTAATGTATAACGGTTTTTATTAGCTGTCAACTTATTTTTTTAAAAACTTAAATTTAAAACATTGATATTTAGTTATATGTAAAAAGTCTTAATATTACTTAACAAATTAAAGTTAATATTAGTTTTTTTATTTAATTATTTTTGTTGGAAATAATTGTTATAATTAGGTATCTATAAAAGAGTTGATATAACTAATTTCTTATTTTATAAAGATTTATTAGCTAATATATAATAATCAAATTAATTAATAATTGTATATTATGTCAAAAAAAAACTATATTTTTTTTGACATACCACCTAATTGGGTGTTCAATTTTAGAAGTGGTATATTTTTTAAGGAGGTATATATGGATGCTGTATTAATTATGGTTTTAGCCTTTGTAGGTTATATAATTGCATATAAATTATATGGTAAATTTATTGGTAATAAGATCTTTCAATTATCAGAAAAGAACGTTACCCCTGCAAATGAATTTAAAGATGGAATCGACTATGTTCCAACTAAAAAGGGAATAATTTTTGGTCACCATTTCACTTCAATCGCTGGTACTGGCCCTATCGTAGGTCCCGCTATTGGTGTTATTTGGGGCTGGTTGCCTGCTCTAATTTGGGTCTTTGTTGGCTCTATTGTTATGGGCGCAGTTCAAGACTTTGCCGCTTTAGTAATGTCTTTAAGATCTCAAGGTAAATCAATTTCTGAAGTAGCTTCTCAATATATTAGTAAAAAGATTCGTTTTGCTTTTTTCTTAATTGTATTTATTGAATTATGGTTGTTCTTAGCTATTTTAGGTATGATTATGGCAGTTATTTTCCATATGTATCCTGAAGCAGTTTTCCCTGTATGGATGGAAATTCCAATTGCTATTGCTCTTGGTATTGCTGTATATAAGAAAAATAAGAATGTTACAACTTCAACTGTTATTGCTGTAGTTGCTATGTATATTACTGTTGTTCTAGGTCATATTATTCCTATTGATATGCCTAGTATTGGTTCAATGCCTGCAACAGGAACTTGGACAATAATTTTATTCATTTATGCTTTTATTGCATCCACTTTGCCTGTTACAACTCTATTACAACCTAGAGACTATATTAATGCTTGGGAATTATTTATTGCTATGGCGTTATTGGTAACTGGTGTTGTAGTTTCTTCATTTAATGGATTAGAAATTGTTGCTCCAACTGTACAAGTTCATCCTGAAGGAGCTCCATCTCTTTGGCCATTCTTATTTATTACAATAGCTTGTGGTGCTATCTCTGGTTTCCACTCTGTTGTAGCATCAGGTACAACTTCAAAACAAGTTGAAAAAGAAGATGATGCTCTATTTGTTGGATATGGTTCAATGTTAATGGAAGGTGCTTTAGCTGTATTGGTTATTGTAGCTACAGTTGCTGGTATTGGTTTAGCTTCTCGTGGAGATACAACAGGAGTAGTTGGTGTTGCTAAGTGGAGTGAACACTATGCTTCTTGGGGTGCTGCTTCCGGTTTAGGCTCAAAGGTTGAAGCTTTTGTTCTTGGATCTGCAAATATGATCAGTTATTTAGGTATTCCTCAATATCTAGGTTTAATTATCATGGGTGTATTTGTTGCTTCTTTTGCTGGTACTTCTTTAGATACAACTACAAGATTACAACGTTATGTTATTCAAGAATTATTAGGTGCTAACAGAGTTGGTGCTGCTGAAAAGAAGAGTTTCTTTACTGATAAATATGGTGCTACTTTATTAGCTTTACTAACAGCTGGTATATTAGCTTTCTCAACTGGTGTTGATGGAAAAGGTGCTTTACAGTTATGGCCATTATTTGGTGCAAATAACCAAACTTTAGCTGCATTAGCATTATTTACAGCTTCAGTTTATTTGAAAAAACGTGGTGGAAATAAGTATTTAATTTCTTTCATTCCAGCTGTATTTATGTTGATTATGACCCTTTGGGCATTAGTAGTAAATGAATTAACATATATTAAATCTAGTACTTATTTATTAGGCATAATAAATATAGTTATTATTTTAATTGTTATTGTTGTTTCTATTGAAAGTTTTAAAGCTATCTTTAAAGTTGAAGAAGAAAAATTAGCATAATGAAAAATAATGGGTGCCTGATTGGGCACCCTTTGTTATAATAAAAAAAAAGGAAGGACTAAAAATGGAGAAAATATTTAAAAAAATAACTACTATCACGGCAATTAATTATATAGTTTTAATAATTATTTTTTTAATAATTTTCTTGATTAAAGATAATGGGGAAAGACTTGCTTCAAGAGTTCTTTCTACAAATATCTTATTAGGCTCTACAATTTTTTCAATTGCATTACCCATTCTTTTTAGAACAGGGTTCTATAATAAAAGTTATAAGAATAAAAAATTGAAAAAAAATGAATATTTTGTAATGAAATTATTAATCATAATAAGTGTATTTATTGGATCTTTATTTGCTTTGTATGCTTATTATTTCCCAATACTAAAATATCATCTATATTTGTCTTTTTTGTTTGGTCTTTGGGGTTTATATTCTGTTATTCCGTCAAAAAGAATTTATGAAAAAGATATTATTACATACATGGTTGAAAAATAATAATTATGAATCTATTTAAGAAAATTTTTATAAATGTAAAAGGCTTTATTATAGGCTTTCATCAAGCTTCTTTATATAAAGCTACATCTCAAATTGAATATGAAGTTTCTGAAATGGAAAATTCTTTTGCCTTAATGCTTTTTGGATCGGCAGTAGGACTTCCTTCTCCTCCTATGCCTCTTTGTCTTGAATTATTACCTTTGATGGAAAAAGATGTTGAGAAAATGTTTTTAAGAGCAACTCAAACAGGTAACGGTTTAAGTGAATTAGCAAGTATAATGGGTGAACCATAAAAAGAGGGTTAAAAATGGAAAAAATAAATATATTTTTAGGAAAAGGTGGGGTTGGTAAATCAACTTGTTCTTCAATGGAAGCTATTAAATTATCCAAATCGGATAATAAGGTTTTATTAGATTCTTTAGATCCTGCACATAACCTTCATGACATTTTTAATCAAACTTTTTCTAATAAGGTAAAAAAAGTTGTTAATAATCTGTATATAAGAGAAAGTGATATATCTCTTTTGGGAAAGAAATATATAAAAGCAACACAAGAACAACTAAAAGGATTGTATCATTATCAACAATCATTAAATATTGATAGATATTTTTCTATTTTAAAATATGCTCCTGGTACTGAAGAATATGCTGCTTTGTTGGCATTAGAGAGATGTTTAACTGAAAAAAAATATGATAATGTCGTAATTGATACCCCACCAACAGCATTAACTTTAAAAACTTTAGCCCTTCCAAGTGTTAATTTACATTGGATTAATAGTTTAATAGAAATGAGAAGTGAAATTGTAAATAAGAAAAATACAATAAAAAACATTAGAAAAGAAAATCAAGAATTATTAAGTGAAGATCCAATTTATAACAGATTGCTTTCAATGAAGAGACGATATGATTCATTAAATGATAAACTTAAAGATTCAAACTTAGTTGAATTTGTTTTAATTCTAAATGAAGATGAATTAAGCTTTTCTGAGAGTTTGTTAATTAAAAAAGAAATGAAAGAGTTAGCTTTTTCTATTGATAGAATTATTATAAATAAATCATCGAAAGATAATTTTAATTTTTATAATAGAATAAAAGAAGCTTTTCCTTCTTCGATAATTCAGTTAAATCCTATGATTCAAGATAAATTATCAAATGTTGAAAAGCTTATAAATTATAACTTTGAATTTATTAGTCTAAATTAAAGTAAATCAGATTCTCCAATTTTAACAATTGAAAGTGTTTCTTTCATTATTATTGAACATTGAATAGAGGAATTTTCTAATTGTTGTTTGTTCTGCAAATGATTAAACATTTGCATTATTGCTAAATAGGTTTGTCTAGCTTGGTGTTGATATATTGTTGCTGATAAGGCACCTGTAGCCAAATAATCTTTCATATTTTTTGTATATTCATGTCCAATTAATTTTATTTTGCCAACTTTATTTGCGTCTATTATTGCATCAGCAGCTGAAGAGAAGAACCCATTGGTAACATATATACAATTAAGCTCAGGATAATTAGAAATATTTTTTATAGCCATTTCATAAATATTTTTTTTAATCTCGCTGTTGCTTTCGCCTTCAATGTTTTCAGTCTTTAATACTTCAATTCCAAGTTTTTCTTGGTTTATTTTACTTATAAATCCGGCAACTCTTTCTTGAGTTCCTGTAAAACTTGCATTTGGTGAAAGAATTAGAGCATTCCCTTTTTCACAAGTATATAAAGAGGCTAATTTAGCTGATAATTGGCCTATTTGAAAATCGTTTGGACCAATATGAAAAGCTATACCTTTTGTTCTAGTTTTGTTAACTATTGTTGCAAAAGGTACATCGCTTGGAGGAGTTATTGCAGAAGATGAAAAATCATTTACTGCACAAAATATAATAGCATTAACATCCATTTCCAATAATTTTTTTAATGCTTGGTTTTGTTCGGCAAATCCATAACTGGTAGTTGGGATTTCAATTATATTAACTCCAAAAGGTTCAAGTTGTTTTCTTGCAGCTTTGATTCCTAATGGTATTTCATTCCAGAAATCTATATCTACAGCTGGATATGTTATTCCAATTGTTATTGGATTTTTTCTATATGATAATGCGCTAGCAATTTGACTTGGAGAATAGGAAAGCTCTTTGATTGCAGCTTGGACTTTCTTTAAGTTTTTATCTGAAACTTTACCGCGATTATGAATAACTCGGTCTACAGTTCCAGTAGAAACTTGTGCCAGCTTTGCAACGTCTTTTATAGTAATGTTTTTATTAACCATGTCTTCAATCATTTATATTTTTGCCTTATATTCATTTTTTCCAAAGTCTAAACAGTCTAATAAGTATATAGCTCCATCAAAATTTGTTTGTTCACCTTGTTCACACGCAATATTTGCTGAAGTCAATAAAAGCATATTTAAATTCTTTCCCCCAAAAGTAAGGCTTGAACTGTACTTACATGGAAGTTGAATAACATTGTTGATTTTACCCCCATTATTGAGTATTTTCAAGACTTTTCCTTCACCCCAAATACAAGTATAGATATTATTATCGTTATCAACGGTCATTCCATCAGGGACTCCTTCACCTTTATTTATAAAGAAAATTTGTCTATCTGAAATATTTCCCAATTCAATATTATATTTGTATTTGTAAATTGTTTTATTTTCTGAATCTGTGTGATAAAACACTGATTCATCACTTGAGAATCCCATACCATTACTGATATGAAGCCCTTGTTGGATTATTCTTGGATCTTTGTTTTTTTCAAAAACAACTAATCTACCTTTATCTGAGTTGTCATCACATTTGATTCCTGCAATAATTCTGCCTCTAGAATCACAGATAGCATCATTGAAACGCTGATCAATTAGTGGATATTCAATTAAAAAATTTGAATCTAAAAAATATTTATTATTCTCATTTAATACTTTGATTAACCCTTTCTCAGTTAAAAGAATTATTTCATCATTACAGTTAAAAACAAAAGCTCCAATACGGTACTGGGTTGATAAAATACATTTTACTTTTTTTTCATCTAAGTTGTATTTATAGAGGTTGCCTTTTTCAATATCAACCCAGAAGAAAGAGTTAGAGCTTTCCATCCATAATGGATTTTCAGCTAATTCAAAATTATCATTTCCAACTCTATCAATTACCATTCAGTTACACTCCCATCTTCATTATATAATACATCATTTTTCCAATTATGGCCTTGTTTTGCCATTTCTCTTATTGATTCTTCGTTTACTTCAATACCTAATCCTGGTTTCTTTAATAGATTAACATACCCATTTTGATATTCAAATACTGAAGAGTCTTTAATATATTTTGACATTTCATTTCCATTGTTGTAAGCCATTCCTAAACTTTGTTCTTGGAAACAAGCATTTATAGAACAAAAGTCGACTTGTAGGCAAGAGGCAAGGGCGATTGGTCCAAGAGGACAATGAGGAGCTAAGCCAACATCAAAAGCTTCAGCCATAGTTGCGATTTTTCTAACTTCAGATAAACCTCCTGCATGGCTTAAATCTGGTTGAATAATATCAACATAACCTTCGCTTAGCATTTTTTTAAAGCCCCATCTAGTATAGTTTCTCTCTCCTGTAGCAAGTGGAATTGAACTAAAGCTGTGAATCTCTTTAAAAGCTTCTTCATTTTCAATTAATACGGGCTCTTCAATAAATAAGATATTGTATTGTTCTAATTCTTTTATTAAAGCTTTAGCCATTGATTTATGTGCTCTGCCATGAAAGTCTATAGCAATTCCAATTTTATTACCTAATTCTTTTCTTATTGCATCTACCTTTGAAACTAATAAATCAATTTGATCAAAATCATTATACCAATGACCTTTTTCTGTTCCAAACATCTTAACTTTTTTAAATCCTGCATCGTATCTTTTTCTTGCAGAGGCTGCTGCTTCTTCAGGAGTATTTGAATCAATCCAACTATAAATTTCCATTTTATTTCTTACGCTTCCGCCAAAGAATTCATAAACAGGAAGATTAGCGGCTTTACCTTTAATATCCCATAAAGCTTGGTCTATACCAGACATTGCACTAGTTAAAACAGGACCACCTCTATAGAAGCCTCCTCTGTAAAGTGTTTGCCAAATATCTTCAATTTTGGTAGGATCTTTTCCTATTAATGTGTCTCCTAATTCATGGACACAAGCTTCAGTTGTGGCGGCTTTACCTTCTACAACAGGTTCTCCCCAACCAACAATTCCGTTATCTGTTTCAATTCTTAATAATAACCATCTAGGGATGATTTTAAAAGTCTCAATTTTGGCAATTTTCATATGCTTCAGCTCCATAGTAAGTGTTTTCAGGTAGAATAGGAAGTAAAGAACCTCCATCAACAACAACACAGTTTCCTGTCATATATGCACAATCCTCACTGCATAAAAAAGCAGCTATTTTAGCAACTTCTTTAGGGGAAGCAAAACGCTTTAGAGGAATTTTTTCCATTGAATTAAATATTGGATGATCTTTAGGCCAATCAACATTTGTATATCCAGGGCTAAGAGTAGTTACTCTAATACCATATTCAGCAAGTTCCATTGCAGCATTTTCACCAAATTTCTTAACAGCTGCTTTACTTGATGCATATATTGTTGCATTAGGCCAACAGCCATCAGTATGATTACTGCCAATGTTTAGTATAACACCTTTAGTATTATTTTTTACCATTAATCTTGCTGCTAGTTGTGTTCCAAAGAAACAGCCTTTAAAATCACAAAATATAACTTTTTTCCATTGTTCTTCTGTTGCTTCTAAAATAGGATAAAATTCACTTATTCCTGCATTGTTTACCATAACATCTATCGATTTAAACTCTTTTTCGAAGGTTGTAAACATTTTTTCTAAATCGGCATTTTTGCTTACATCAGCTTGAATTATTAAAGCCTTTGCGCCTCTTTTTTCAACTTCCTTTGCTGTTTCTTCTGCACCTTTGAGGTTGTGAAAATAATTTATACCAACGTTATAACCTTTATCTGCAAGTTCAATCGCAATTGCTTGACCAATCCCATGACTTGCTCCAGTCACTAATGCATTTTTCATTGTTGCTCCTAAAATGTGTGCGCACACATTTTTTTTATTGATTACTAAAATTACATTATTATTATTACCCCAAAATTTGGATATTGCAAGTAAAAAAAATAAAAATAATGTTTGACAGATTAAAAATACGGGGGTAAACTTCAAAATATATAGGAAAAAGGTGCTTTTCGTTGTGTGTGCTTGTGTTACCGGACACACTAATTTAAAAAGCTTTTTTTACCTTAGTATTAAGAGGAGTGTGTATGACCACAGTCGAATTTCGAGGTATTAATAAATATTTTCCAGGAGTAAAAGCTTTGGACGATATATCCTTTACTGCTGAAAGTGGTAAAGTATATGCCTTTCTTGGAGAAAATGGGGCAGGAAAATCTACTTTATTAAAAATAATGAATGGAGATTATATAGCTGATAATGGTCAAATATTAATTAATTCTGAAGAATGTAATTTTGAAAATCCAAAAGATGCATTAAAGCATGGTATTAGTGTTATTTATCAAGAAAGACAAATTCTAAAAGAGATGACAGTTGCTGAAAATGTATTTTTAGGAGACTGGATTAGAAAGAGTAATGGTTTTATTGACTATGAAGCAATGAATAAGAAAACTGCTGAAATTTCAAAAAGATTTGGGCTTGATATTGAACCTGATGAAAAAGTAAGTAAATTGAGCATTGCTTATCAACAAATGATAGAAATCATGAAAGCTATTAATCGTAATTCAGAGATTATTGCATTTGATGAACCTACTGCAGCTTTAAGTGATAAAGAGATTAAAATTCTTTTTTCAATTATTGAAAAATTAAAAGAAGAGGGAAAGGTTATTTTCTATGTTTCTCATAGAATGAATGAAATCTCAGAGATTGCTGATGATGTTATTGTTTTTAAAGATGGTTGCTTAGTAGGTGTTAAACACCAAAAAGATGTAACTGAAGATGAATTAATTCGTATGATGGTTGGTAGACCATTAGGTCAAATCTTTGATGAATTAGATAGAAATGAAGATATCGGAGATGTTTGTTTAGAATTTAAAAATGTTACTACCGACTATGTTGATGATGTTTCTTTTGTAGCTAGAAAAGGTGAAGTTTTAGGTTTTGCAGGCTTAGTTGGAGCAGGTAGAACTGAAATTATGAATGCTGTTTTTGGTATAGATGAAGTAAAGAGCGGTGAAATACTTTTAAATGGTAAACCTATTGTAGTTAAGAATCCTGAACAAGCAATTAATTATGGAATTGCACTTGTTCCTGAAGATAGAAAGGATCAAGGAATTTTACCAAATATTTCTGTTCAAGGTAATATTTCAATTTCAATTCTTAAATCATTACTTAATAAATTTGGTTCAATTAATGAAAAGAAAGAATTAGAAATTGCTAATGAAAAAATAAAGAAATTGAATATTAAAACACCAGATGCTCAGAAAATTATTTCTCAATTATCAGGTGGAAATCAACAAAAAGTTATTTTAGCTAGATGGCTGGAAACAAATCCTCAAGTATTAATTTTGGATGAACCAACAAAAGGTATAGATGTTGGTGCAAAAGCTGAATTTTATAATATTATTCAAGATTGTGCAAAATTAGGAATGGCTGTAATTGTAATATCTTCTGAATTACAAGAAGTTATTGGTTTAAGTCATAGAATTGTTGTAGTTAAAGAAGGTCGTATTTCAGGTGAGTTGCTTAGAAAAGATGCAACAGAAGAGAGCGTATTAAAATTAGCCATGGCTAGTCATAAAAAGGAAGAAAAATAAAATGAATAATAGTTTAGTTAATAGAATCAAAAAATCTGATTTTGCTAATAAAATGACATTGATCGTTGCTTTAATAGTATTAGTATTTTTGTTTTCAATTCTGAATTCGCATTATTTTACTATGCAGAACTTGGTAAACATTCTTGTTACTTGTTCTTTAATGGGTTTCATTGCAATTGCTGAAACATATTTAATTATTGCAAATCAAATTGATTTATCTGCTGGTTCTGTAGCCGCTTTTTCAGGTGTTTTTGCAGCATTATTAGTTTCTACAGGTATGAATCCTGTTTTAGTATTAATTCTAACGGTTTTAATGGGTTGTGTTGTTGGTGTTGTTAATGCGTCATTTATTAATTTTCTAAAAATTGAGCCTTTTATTGCAACTTTAGCTTCAATGTCAATTTTTAGAGGTTTAGCTTATATCCTTTGTAATGGTAAAGCTGTTCCAATTAATGATATGGGATTTATCCATTTAGGAACTTATAAAATTATTGGTAAAATTACTCTTCCAATTATTTTATTAATTATAGCTTTCTTTGTATTTAGTTATGTTTTAAAGAAAACTTATTTTGGTAGAAGTGTTTATGTACAAGGTGGAAATCCATATGCTGCAAGATTAGCAGGATTAAATCCAACTAAAACAATATTTAAATTATATATCATGTCTGGTGCTTTAGCAGCTTTAGCAGGTGCTCTCTTAGCAGCAAGAATGAATTCTGGACAACCTTCAGCTTGTGTAGGTCTTGAATTTGATGGTGTTACAGCAGCGGTTTTAGGTGGTTGTGCATTTACTGGTGGTGTTGGAACAATGCTTGGTACCTTTATTGGTATGTTAATTCTACAATGTTTTAATACAGGTCTTGTTATGATGAATGTTCAAGTATTCTGGCAAAATGTTGCTCAAGGTTCATTGTTGATTGTAGCTTTAGCTTTTGACTTATTAAGAAAGAGTTCAGCAAGAAAGAAAGAATTAGCCGAAATTAAGGCAAATAGATAAAAAAGTTTAATAGTGGGAAAGGCCCACATAAAAAGGAGTTCTTATGAATAAAAAATGGAAATTATTAGTTTCATTGATGGTAGTTTTGTGTAGTGTAGCACCTATTTTTGCACAGGGATCTTCAGAAGATAGTGCAAATGACCAATTAGTTATTGCAGGTATCTATAAGATGGGCGATGCAGAATGGTTCTTACAAGAAGGTGAAGCTGCAAGAAAAGTAATCGAAGAAGCTGGTGGAAAATTCATGTATATGGATGCAGGTCTTGATGGTGCTCGTTATATGGAAATGTTAGATAATGCTATTACACAACAAGTTGATGGTGTATTAACATGTACTCCAGACCAAAACTTATCAAAAGCTGCAGTAAATAAATTAAAAGAAGCTGGAATCCCTGTTATTGCTTGTGATGATGCTCTTCAAGATGAAAATGGTAACAGATTAGCACCATGGGTAGGTATTGATGCTTATAACATTGGTAAAAGTGTTGGTGAATGGTCTGTAGATTATATTAACAAAAACAATTTAGCTAATGACCCTGATTTTGCAATTATGTTCTTAACAGCTGACACAGTTTCTTCTTGTGTACCAAGAACTGATGGTCAATATGAAACAATTGTAAAAGCTTTCCCTAATTTCGAAAGTGAAGGTAAATTATTTAGAGCAGACCACGATACAACAGCTGCTAAAGGTAATGAAGCTGCATCAACAGTTATTGCTGGTAATCCACAAATTAAAAAATGGTTAATTTTAGGTGTATCTGATGATGGTGCTCAAGGTGCTGCTCGTGCTCTAGAAGCTGTAGGTTTAGTTGATGGCTCAATGTGTGTTGGTTTAGGTGGATATTTTGCACCAGAAGAATTTGCTAAAGCATCTTCTCCTTTCAAAGCTTGTGCTTATTTCTCAGCTAAAGATGTAGGTGGTACATCAGCAAAAGAAATGATGGATCATTTACAAAACGGAACAGCAATTCCTGAAGTATATGCTGCAGGTGCTATAATTGTTGAACCAGATGATGATTTAAATGCTATCATGCCTGAATATATGTAGTATTTAATTAGTATTTGAAGTTATGTATGGCTACAGTATTTTTACTGTAGCCTCTTTTTTATTTTATAAATAGAAAATTTTATAAGCATAAATATTGATTTATAAAATTTATGATTATAAACTTTTTTAGGAGCAATTATGAAATTAGAAAATGATAATATTAGTATAGAATGTTTAACGAACCATGGTGGTAAATTAAGTTCAATTTTTGATAAAGAAAAACAGTTTGAGTTTTTATTTCAAAATCCAAAAACTAATTATAGTAAGGCCGAAGTTTATAGTGATTTTTCATTATTTGAAGCCTGTGGTTTTGACGATACTTTTCCCTCAATTGATGCTCAAGAAGTAATCTTTGATAACAAAAAAATAGCTTATCCAGATCATGGTGAAATTTGGTCTGCTAATATGAAAGCAATAAACTTGAAAGAAAAGATTAAACTAGAATATGACAGTGTTATATTACCTTATCATTACAAAAAAACAATTTCTCTAAAGAAAAATGGTGTTAAGATTGATTATTTTATAAAAAATACTGGTGATTTTGATTTCCCTGGTTTCTATACTTTTCATTGTTTAGTTGATTCCAAACCCGCAATAGAATTAATTACTCCAAAAGATTGTAATGAGGTAAAAATAGTATTTCCATCCTCACGGTTTGAACAAGATGAATGTGTAAATTATCCAATTGCAAAAAATAGTATTGATTTATCAAAACCTACTTTATTAAACAAAAATGAATGTGAAAAGTTTTATTTTACAGAACCTCTTAAAGAAGGAGTAATTGGCTACGATTATAAAAATGAAAAAGTAAAACTTTTAATATCTTTTGATAGTAAAAAATTGCCTTATTTAGGATTTTGGAATACTCAAGGTGGATTTAGATCTGATTATAATTTTGCACTTGAGATGAGTAATGGTTATTATGATTCAATAGATATTGCAAGAAAAAATAATGCCTGCCCAATTTTAAAAACTGGTGAAGAATTTTCTTTTTCAATTGAGTTTGATATAGAAAAATATTAACAACAATTTTTTTTAATATAAAAAGAGTGCTTAAAAAACATATTGTTCTTTAAGCACTTTATATAACTGTAATTTAGTAATTTTTTAGAAGCTTTTAGTCTTTCAAAATTAGTTTAGCTCTGAAATGGCTATTATCTTCTTCTAAAGCTTGGTTAAGGTATTTTTTATATTTTTCATTATTCATTCCTAAATTACCTAAAGCTAATAGGAAATTACAATGAATTTTATTTTTCTTATCTAGATCTTCATCAAATAATTGTAAATCTGGTAATGAAACTGCAAAATAATCTAATTTAATGTGATCAAAGTAATGTTGTTCACCATAATCTATAAGTTTATTAAAGCAACTTCTAGCTTCAGGCTCATTGTTTAATGCCCTAAATGCAAGTCCTTTATAATAAATCATATCTGCTGGTTGGTCATAATAATAAAGAATACCTGCTGGTTCACTGTTTCCAAGTGTTGCTTTTTCAAAACATTCATTAGCTTTATTATCATTATTTAATCCTTGATAAGCTATTCCAAGATAGTAGTAAATATCATTAGATTTATTTCCCTCTAGGATGCCCTCCCCTAAGTTGTGAGGATAAACAAGAGCTTGATAAAGAAGATCTAAAGCATTTTGATAATTTTTATTATCAATTTCTTTAATCGCTAATTCTCTTAGAGCAAGAGTATATTGAGTTGAAACTTTACCTTCTCCTCCTTCCCAAGGATTAAAAATATTACTCATGATAAAATCATATGCTTCTTTATGTTTTCTACTTAAATTTAATAGAGTTGCATATTCACATTTTAAATCACTTCTTTCTATAACTAAATTTATAAACTTTTCATATAAATCTAATCTAAAGTTAATTGATTTACCAACTTTCTTATACATTTGATCTAATTCAAAGAATAATCTTGAATCAGTAGAATCTAATTTAAAGGCTTTTTCAATTTCTGCTTTAGCTTTTTCAACTTCATTATATTTATTAAATAATATAATTGATAAGTTTCTATGAACTGATGAGAAATTATCATTAATTTCAGCACATTTAGTCCAAACAGTTTTTGCTTCTGCAAATCTCATATTATTATAATGCATGTTTCCTAAAAGATATAAAGCTTTATCATTATTAGGATCAGCTTTTATAACTGTATTTAAAACAATTTCATCTTGAATTCCATTAGCAAAGAAGCTGTTAATAGCTGTTTTATTTGCTTTTTCTAATTGTGCTGTAGCATCAAGATTGGCTTTTATTAAACAATATGCTTTGTAATATTCAATCATAATGTTTTCACATTTGCACTTATTTAGTAATTCTAAAGCTAGAGTTTCATTTTTAGTATCTACAAGGAAAGAACTTATACTTAAGAAGGTATTAATTCTTGTGAAATCAAAGATAACTGAAGAATCCATTAAACTTAATAAGTAATAGGAAATAAAATCAAAACTATTATCTTCTAAATTTTCTTTAGCTACTTTTTTAGCTTTTTCTTCTTCATTTAGTTTCATTAGTAGAAGAACTTTTAAGCCTCGAGCTAGATAATTTTTAGTATTATATTGTAATGCTTTATTTACAAATTCAAGAGCTTTTAAATATTCTTTTTTTCTAGTTTCTAAAATAGCAATTTCATAGAAACCTACTGCTGCTTCACTTTGCATCCAGGTTCCTTTAAAGAAATATTCATATGCTTCATCATATTTTTCTTGATATTTTAGGGCATATCCTAGATATACATAAGCTTCACTATCATATGGATTTGGATGTAATTTGGTTAATCTTTTTATAGCTGTTTTAAAATGTTTTTCAGCTTTTTCAAATTGACCTCTTCTTAATAATAAAGAGCCATAAGCAATGTTACATCTAATATCATTCTCATCTCTTTTTAAACCTTCAAGATAATAATCATCAGCTATAAATGTAGCATGTCTATACTGTTCAATATGTTGACCTGTTAAATATAATTCTTCAGTAGTTCTTATATCTTTTGGTGCTTCAGCAGGTTTTTGTGGTTTTGGTAGAGGTGTTAATTCTGTCTCTTCTTCTTGGTAACAAATTAATTCTTTACCATCAAGATTTGAAATTGTTAATTTTAAATCTTCTTTAGAACAGCTAATAGCCTTAATTGATTTAGATAAAATATCATTTGGAGAGAGTAGAACTTTCTCATTAAAATAAACTTTATCACCAATTAAAGAAACTATACATTCATTTTCGCCTGTAGAATAAATTTTAAAACTTGCAGTATTTTCTTCAACTTCTAAATTTAAAACATAATCAGTGTTAGCATTTTTAACTGCACCGATTTCTTTATAAGGCATAAAGTATTGATTAAATTCTTTTTCTTCATATGGTTTTAACCAAGAAAAATCAGGTTGGTTATCTGTAAATACACCAGTCATTAATTCAATATATGGGCCATTTTTATCAGTTAAGTTTCTATCCCATGCTTGACCAAAATCTCCATTACCCCAAGTCCATTGTTTTTTACCTGGAGAAATATGATGATCTGCTACATGTAATAAACCAGCATTTTTGCCATAGTCATAATTACCTACAAAGTCATATTTACTTTTATATGCCATATAGCTAGTAGGTACTGGAATGTTTTTATATCTAGAAATATCAACACCCATTTTATAATCATGCTTATAATATTCACCTGTAGCAATAGGAAATTTTGAAACAGCTCTTTTCCCATGATCATAAACAGCTGTAACATCTGGTGGAAAAATAGATTGGGTATTATCATTTACTGCTACTGCAGGGTTTGCCCACCATAAGAAAGTTTGATTTTCACATGTTGGGTTAAATAATCTAGCATTAATTTTGATATAACTTTTATCTTTGTATAAAGTAAAACTAGTAACTACATTTGTTCCATTCATTCTATCAAAATCATAGAGAATTGCACTTACACTTCCATCTTCGTTTTCTTTTATTTCATATTCACATTTCATAAAGGTGGTTGGTCTGTGATGTTGTGGCCAGTTAAATTCAATTCCTCCAGAAACCCAAGGTCCAAGTAATCCAACTAGTGCAGGTTTAATTACCTCATTATGATAAACAAAATCATAGTTATTTGTTTTATCAATTGCTTGATGAATTTTTCCCCCAATTTCAGGTAAAATTAAAACTTTTATATAATCATTTTCAAGATATATACCAATATATTCTTTATCTTGTTTTTTATTAGTTAGTGTATCAATTATTGGGTAGGGATACACTTTACCACTAGAAGCTTGATATGTTCTTTTTTCAAAAAACATAGGGTTTTTATTTTCTTTTCCAATCCCATAAGTGGGTATTGTAATCATTTCTTTCCATATTTTAGAATTATTCATTAAAAATCCTCCATCAATAATAATTTACCATTAAGTTAGTGAGAAATAAATATTTATAATTGCTAAAATATTTCAAAAAATTGCTATTTTTCTATTTAAATTTTTGTGGCTTAAATTTTATTTAAAAATTGTAATTTATTGTATTCTATTAAGATATATGATAAATTAATAAAAAAGTAATTTTTAAAAAATTTTAATATATTGCGAGAAATAATAAAAATGAAAGTTAATGAAAAAGGTGTATTGAAAGAATCAGAAATATTTTTCCATAATCCTAGTCAATTATCACAAAAAATGTATTTTAATATCATTTGTTGTGGGAATTTTTCTTGCGATAATCATTACCTAGTAAAAAGAAATAATTATTATAGTTTTTTATTAATTTATGTTATTAAGGGTAGAGGTTTTTATAAAGTAGATAATAAGATTAATTATATCAAGCAAAACTCTATTACTTTAATTGATTGTAATAAGCCTCATGAATATGGTACTCATACTGGTTGGAAAATATTTTGGGTTCATTTTAATGGCAAATTAGCTATGGATTGGTATAATCAAATTTATCATAAGACTCAAGGTTATAAAGAATTAATCAATACTGCAAATACTTTTGAAAATATGAAAAGAATAATTGATTGTTTAAAATATAATAAGGGAAGTAATGAAGCTCTAATAAATAAATTAATTGTTGATATTTTAAGTGAGTTTTTGATTGAAGAAAATGTTGAATCCCAAGAGAATCCTTTTCAAACTATTGTTGGTTATATAAACAATAATTTAAATAAAAATATTACAATTGATGAATTAGCGAAAAGAGCTTATATGTCAAAATATCATTTTATTAGAACGTTTTATAAGGAGGTAGGGTATACTCCTCATGAATTTATAATTAATTCTAGAATAAATGCAGCAAAATTTTATCTATCGACTTCCAATAAATCAATTAAAGAAATTATATATATTTGCGGTTTTAAAACAGAGAGTGCTTTTTCTAGTTCTTTTAAAAAAATTGTAAAAATATCTCCATCAAAATTTAGACAGATAAATAAATAAGTTAAATTAATTTTTTGAATTTACCCAATCAATTATTTTATTATATGCGGTATCAATTCCATGATATTTATGAAATTCTTTTTTTAATCTATTAGCATCTAGCTTATTTAAGTTTTTAATTTTTTCAGTTATCCATTTTTCATTAAAGTCAGCTAATTCTCCCATATATCCACCTTTTGCTTCTGCAACTTTTTGGGCATTAAATCGTCTTTCAAAAATAGCTCCTGGGAAAATAATTAATGGAACTCCTGCTTCAAGAGATTGGGTTATGGTATTTAAACCTCCATGGCAAATTGTAACTTTACAATGGGGTAAAATTTCTGAAGCTTGAACATATTTTACAAAATAAATATTTTTGATATTAAATTCTTTACAAATTGATTGGGAAGCTACATAGCAAACTGTATTTTTCATTTTATTAATTACTTTTGGTAAAATTTTTATTACTGTAGGGATGTTTATAGAGCCTGTACCAAAATAGCAAAATATATATTTTTTATTAGGCTCTGGTATAAATTTTATTTTAGTTTTTTGGATTGGTTCTAATAAATTCCCAGTATAACAAACATCCATTTCGTTAGAGTCTGTTGTGTCTAATTCAGGAATTGAAGGTATTAATTTTAATACATTTTTTCCAAAAGCGAGTTCGTAAGGTTCAATATGATCTTTGATTGAATATTTTTTCAATACTCTATTTATTCTTCTTTTGATTTTTTTATAGAAAAAGGAATCTTTCCCATTACTAGAAATTTTTGCGTATGTAGTAATCATTGGTATATTCATAATATATGCACTAACATAAGAGGCTAATTCCATTTCTGTTAATATAGCATCTGGCTTAAAATCTTTTATTGCTTCAATTTCTGATTTAACTAGTTTTAAAATAGTTTTTGTTTTGTTATATCCTGTAAAATTAAATAATAGCCAAATATTTCCAACAGCACGTCCTTTCTTAGCAGGTGGAGATAAATTTTTTGACCTTTTACTAATAATATTTGATAAGAATTTTGGTAAACTTAATATTGTCATTTCTGGGATTTCATAAGTTTTAAACCCTTTCTCAATTAAAGTTTCTTTTACATATCCAGAGGCACAAAAAGCAATTGAATGTCCTTCTTTGATGAATTTATTTGCTATAGCCATTAATCTTGTGAGACTTCCCCAGGATCCTGTAGGAGGTGAAAATATTGGTATTAATAAATTCATAAGTTTTTCCCCCTTAAATAATATTTATAAAAAATTATGATTGATGATAGTATTTTTAGTTTCTTTTATTTTAAAAATAATATCATACATAAAGGACTGGAACTAGCAAAAGGCTTATATATTTTTTGTATATCTACATTTTGGATAATTTGAGCAACCATAAAATTTTCCATATTTTCCAGTACGTAGTATTAATTTTGCACCACAATTTGGACAGATTAATTTCTGTGATAAAGCGTTTCTGTGATTTAAATTTTTTTGAATATTTTTCTTATGAGTGCTTTGTTTTATATTTTGTTTTTTTGCCATAAGTTTTAATTCAGATGCAATTTTTTTAGTATTTTCAATTGTTAAATATGGTTTTTTATTTTTTATTATAGTTCTTAGTAATTCATGGGTGTAAATTACAGGAGTTGTAGAAATTATATTTTTTAATGTGGCATCTCCTGTAAAAACAATTATTGAATAAAAGGGTATATTATTATACTCAAAATTTGATTTTAGAAAATTTTTTATGGTATAAATATGTGAGTAATTTTGTTTTATAGGATTTCTAAAATTGTTTCTCTTATTAAATATTACTTGAGTCCAATAGGCATTTCTTTCATCGCCAAAAATCCATCCACTATAATTTTTCGTCTCTATAACAAAAATTCCATAAATAGAAATTATAATATGATCAATTTGGGTACTTCCAAAATTATTTTTTATAGTTAAATTATTTATTATAATATATTTTTTTGAATTTAATTTTTTTAGGATATTTGCAACTTTTGCTTCACCTTTTTCTCCTTTAATAATAGGGTTATTGTGTTTTTCATATAGAATATAAAAAATAAAAAAGATGAATATAAGTATTAATATAAAATTCATAATAGAGACCTTTTATAGTTATTAAACTATAAAATATATAATAAAGGATTTTTTTGGTATTGCAAATGAATTAATTTAAGTATAAATAATGTTATACCTCATTTTTTTATAATTAATATATAAATTTTTTATTGAAATTGTGCATATATTCGATAAAATATAACTATAATTTAATTAAAAAATGTAATAATAGGCAAACTATATGTTAGAATGGATATTTAATAAATATACTTTTTTTATTATATTTTTAATAGAAACTAGAATTATAAAGGAGATAATTAATATGATTTTAGAAGAATATTATACTCTTTCAAATGGAGTTAAAATTCCAAAACTTGGCCTGGGTACTTGGTTTATTAATGATAAAGATGTAACAGGCGCTGTCAAAGAAGCTATTAAAATTGGATACAGACATATAGATACAGCTCAAGCTTATAGAAATGAGAAAGGTGTTGGTCTTGCAATTAATGATTGCGGGGTTAAAAGAGAAGATCTTTTTGTAACAACAAAACTTGCAGCAGAAGTAAAATCTTATAAAAAAGCAGTAGAGTCAATTGATAAATCTCTTAAGAAAATGAATCTTGATTATATTGATATGATGATTATTCATAGTCCACAACCTTGGACTAAATTTAGAGAGATTGATAGATTTTTTGAAGGTAATCTTGAAGCTTGGAGAGCTTTAGAAGAAGCTTATAAAGCAGGTAAATTAAGAGCTATTGGTCTTTCAAATTTTGAAGAACAAGATTTAGATAATATTATAAATAATAGTTCAACAAAGCCTATGGTTAATCAAATTTTAGCTCACGTAAGTAATACTCCATTCGATTTAATAAAATATACTCAAGATAAAGATATTTTAGTTGAAGCATATTCACCTGTTGCACATGGAGAATTACTCAAGAATAAAGAAGTTGCAGCAATTGCTGGAAAATATAAAGTTTCAATTCCTCAATTATGTATTCGTTATGATCTTCAATTAGGTCTTTTGCCATTACCTAAAACTGCAAATCCAAATCACATGAAAAACAATGCTGATCTAAACTTTGTTATTGAAGCTGAGGATATGGAAACATTGAAAAATGTTGAAAAAATTAAGGATTACGGAGAAGCTAGCATGATGCCAGTATATGGTGGTAAACTTAATTTAAAATCAATGATTTCAATGATTAAACCAAAAAAGAATAAATAATTTAGATCTTTTTTGATATTATAATGGCGAGAAAACAGATATTAATTTGTTGTATAGGTTTGTTTATCAGTGGTTGGTGAGACTCCAAAGCAGCGTTTATATTCCCTGCTAAATTGTGAGGAGCTTTCATAACCAACTAATCTAGCAGCTATATTTGCTTTTTCGCCAGTATTTTTTATAAGCTCTTTTGCTTTATGCAATCTAATATTTTTTATGTATTGCAAAGGGGAAGTGTTTGTCATAGCTTTGAAAGCAGTATGAAATGCCGTTGAACTCATACCTGCTTCTTTTGCTAATTCTTGTATATCAAAGGTTTGAGAATAGTCTTCATGTATTTTATTGATAATTCTTGCAATTTGAAAAAATCCTCTATTATTTATAACAAGTTCTCTTAGTATTTCACCATTATCACCACTTAGTATTTTATATAGTATTTCTTTTAAGTAGATAGGACCTAATATTTTAGAATCATTTTCAGAGTCTAAAGTTTTTAATAGTCGATTAGTTGCTTCAAGAATATCATCAGTAATTTCAGCATCATATAGAGAATTATAAATTTTTTTATTTGTTGGAACACTAGAGTTAATTTCGAAAAGAATTTCACTAATCATTTGAGGATCAATTCTAATAGCAACACCTAGCATTGGTTTATCTTTTTCAACAATTGTTTCACATTCAATTGGTAAAGGAATTGATTGAACATAGTAATGTTTAGAATCATAAATATATGTTTTATTTCCTAAGAAAATTCTTTTTTCTCCTTGTGCTAATAAAATTATAAAGGGTCTATATAATTCTGGTTTTTTCTTATGTGGATTATCAACTCTAAAGATTGCTACATCCTTTATATTCGTTATTAAAAACTTTTCTTTTGGTAATTTTTTTAATAAGAGTTCTTTCATTGTATCTATATTTTCTTTCATAACTTAAATTCCAATTTTTTTAAAATTAATCTTATTATGCATATATTTTAAAAAAAATAAACATATAAAGTGTAAAAAATGTAAAAATAGGCAAAACATAAGATGGATTGTATATTCCAAAATGATAATTTGATTATTAGTATTTAGATAAAATAAAAACCTTTGATAGTTTATTTTTTTAGTGTAGAGCTTTAGATAAAATTATTTATAATCTAAAAATTTTAGATTGTTTATGCAACTTTTAAAATCTAATTTTCTATGCTATATCTCAAATTTTTATAGATTTTCACTTTAGTTGAAATTAAGGAGATTAAAATGAAAAAAGTATTAACTTTTATTTTATCTGTATCTTTCTTTGTAGTTGTAATGTCCGGTTGTAGCACTTTAACTCAAGAAGACCAAAGGATGATAACGGATGTAGATTCAATGTATTTAACATATGAATTAAGAGATACTGTAACCTTAGAAGCTGTTCAATATAAGAACCGTTATGGTATTGATATTGCCGCTCATATGTTTTTACCAAAGAACATTGATAAAACTCAAAAATATCCTGCAGTAATAATTGGTACTCCATATGGTGGAGTAAAAGAACAAGGTGCAGGGATATATGCAATGAACATGGCTGAAAGAGGTTATGTAGCTATTGCTTTCGATGAATCATTTAATGGAGAGAGTGGAGGAGAGCCAAGAGATGTTTCTTCCCCAGATTTCTTTGTAGAAGATTTTAGTGCTGGAGTAGATTTTTTAGGTTCATTAGATTTTGTTGATAGAGAAAAAATTGGTGCTATTGGTATTTGTGGTAGCGGTGGTTTTGCACTAACTGCTGCTGAAGTTGATTATAGAATTAAAGCCGTTGTAACAGCTAGTATGTACGATATTAGTAGTATGACACGTTATGGTCTTGGATACTATATTAGTGATGAGCAAAGAGAGAAAACATTAAAATCTCTTGGAGAACAACGTTGGGTAGATTTTGAAAATGGATATCCAGCAATGCCTCAAGGTGGTTGGCCAACTGATGGTCCAGCTCCTGGTGTTCCAGAAGGGCTTCCTCCAGTAATGGATGAATTCTTTGAATACTATGGAACAGAGAGAGGTTGGCATCCAAATACAGTAGATAATTTTACCTTAACAAGTGCAATGTCTTTTATGAACTTCCCATTATTAAGTTACATTGATTCTATTTCACCACGTCCTATTTTATTTATTATGGGAGAAAATGCTCATTCTCGATATTATACAGAAGAAGCATATGAAAGAGCAGGAGATCCTAAAGAATTAGTAATAATACCTGGTGCAAGACATATAGATTTATATGATAGAGAAGATATGATTCCATTTGATAAGATTGATTCATTTTTTATTGAGTATTTAAATTAGTATTATTGATATTTAATAATGCATGGTTGGAAATTCTAACTATGCATTTTTTTTGGGTATAAAAAAACTCTTATTGAATAAATCAATAAGAGTCATTATGGGCCCAGTAGGACTTGAACCTACGACCCACGGATTATGAGTCCGTTGCTCTAACCAACTGAGCTATAGGCCCGAAAAAGTGAATTAAAAAATTAATTCACAGAAGGTTTTATAAACCAATATATAAATAAAGTCAAGTAGATTTTATAAATAGCCTTTATAAACTATTTTTTTGTAGTACCATAATTCCAGTATGAAAGACCACCAATATCATATATTTCTTTATAACCTTTCATTACTAATTTTTTAGCAGCTTTTACGCTACGACTACCAC
The DNA here is from genome assembly GCA_963678415.1 of Sphaerochaetaceae bacterium. Lineage (GTDB taxonomy): Bacteria > Spirochaetota > Spirochaetia > Sphaerochaetales > Sphaerochaetaceae > Pleomorphochaeta. The sequence goes on from OY782833.1 coordinate 2,309,726, forward strand.
TTTGGCAATAGACAAAGAATTTTGTATCTTTATTAGGGTATTTTTCTTGAATTTCTTTAATACTTGAAATGTTTTTTGCTCTCTTTATATGTCCTGTTTGAAATTCATTAGGTGTTCTAACATCTAAAATTACAATATTTTTATTACTATCCATTTGGCTTTTTGCATCATCTTGTGATAGATAATGATATTCTGCACCTTTTGATTTTGCGATAAACATTGTAATTTGTTTATAAACATTATTGATAATTAAGATAGCAACAACGATAATTGCTAAGTACATAGTGAAACTATTTGTGTCCATTTTTTCCCTCATTTGATTAATTTATGTATTCTTTGTCTACTAATATAAATTTTATATATCTTTTTTTCTGTGATATAATCACAAATAGTTAATTAATTGTTACTAGTAAAAAATTTTCTAGTATTTTTATTGTATCTGCTTTATTATCATACTTAAGAGGTGTTTTAGTTTATGAAAAAGAAATTTACAGTGTTTTGTTTATTATTAGTATTCGTATCAAGTCTCGCTTTTTCTAGCAATTATAAGTTTTTATTTGGTGCTTTAGGAATGCATCCTGATTATTTAGGTGGCATTGGCCCAACTTATGTAGATGTTGGAATTGGAAAAACTGATTTACAATTTTTAGAAAATAATTCAACTGAATTACAAGCATATATAGGTGGTGGACTTGAAAAGAGAACATTATGGAACTCTACAAGTGATGGAACACAAGATGCATTAAATAGTTTTACTGTTGATTTATTTAGAGCAGATTGGAAATTTAGATTAAAACAAGGTTTATTCTCTGATGTTTTAACAGCTTCTCTTGCTTATGATGGTATTTTTGAAAATTATAATAGCAAAAGTGAATCATTTGTAACTACTAATGATATATATCCTGATATGAATTATGATCAAAATCTAGGTACTTATTTTACTTTTGGTCTAAAACTTGATTTCATGAATGATGATATGTTTGTTCAAGATGGTTTCTCAATTGATAGCGAAGTTTCATATGCTCCTCTATTATTAAATCAAATTGTTGGTAAATCCGATTTCTATAGTGGAAATGTAAAATTTAATTTTGCAAAGACTTTAATGCACACTAGAGCAAATGATACAGATAGAAACTTAATTTCATTGGTATTAGTTGATAGATTTGTTGTAAACTATACTGATGGTAGTGCTGTTCCAACATATTTTAGAAAATCTATTTCTTTAGGTAGAAAAGTTAGAGGATTCAGTAATTTCTCTTACAATAATAAATTAACTTTTGTTAATAATTTAGATTTAAGAGTTTCTGTATTTGAACTTGATGAAATTAGTTTTGCAAGAGTCTTCCCTAGATTTAATTTCTTTGTAGATGTTGGTTATGGAATGTTAGAATATGTAAATACTACAGTTGCTGAAGATAATCTTATTGCTTCTGCCGGTGTTCAAGCTACTATTAGTATTTCAGACTTTGCTGATTTAGGTTATCAACTTGCATATATTATTGCAGGGGATAATTTAGCAAAAGATGCAACAGGTGTTACCGTTGGTTCTTTAACCTTAATGTTAGATTTTTAGTAAGACCTAATTTATATAATAAGCTTCTCAATAAAAATTTGAGAAGCTTTTTTAATCCAGTTTTTTCTATAAATAGTTTATTGAATATTGAATTAGGTTTATTCTTTCTATATAATTGTGTTCTATGAGTAATAATAAAATAGTATCTACACACTGGGCGGATATTTACGCCGATAAAATCATTCGTGAAAAGGGTGAAAAAGAATGTTATACCTGTGCAAGTGGCATCACTCCATCAGGTACTGTCCATATTGGTAATTTCAGAGAAATAATCTCTGTTGAATTAGTTGCAAGAGCATTAAAAGATAAAGGTAAAAACGTTCGCTTTATTTATAGTTGGGACGATTATGATGTTTTTAGAAAAGTTCCTAAAAACATGCCAGAACCTGAGCTTTTAGAAACATATTTAAGAAAACCAATTACTCTTGTTCCTGATACATTAAAAAGAGCAGACAATTATGCTCGTGGTAACGAGATTGATGTTGAAAAAATTTTACCAGATGTTGGAGTAAAACCAGAATATCTTTATCAAGCTGAAAGGTATAGAAGTAATAAATATGCTGAAGGTATCAAAAAAGCTTTAGAAAAGAAAGAAGAAATAAAAGCTATCTTAAATGAATTTAGAACAACACCTTTAGGTGATGATTGGTGGCCAATTTCTGTATTCTCTTCTTTTACTGACAAAGATACTACAACAATCTTAGGTTGGGATGGCGAATATAAAATCACATATAGAGATGATTCAATTAACAAAGAAGAGACTATTGATATTAGAGAGACTCCAAATACTAAACTTCCTTGGAGACTAGACTGGCCAATGAGATGGAATGAAGAAACTGTTGATTTTGAACCAGCTGGTAAAGACCATCATAGTGAAGGTGGCTCTTTTGATACTAGTAGAAAAATAGTTGAAGTGTTTGGTGGTAAAGCTCCTGTATCATTCCAATATGATTTTATTTCTATTAAAGGACGTGGTGGAAAGATTTCTTCTTCAAGTGGTGAAGTAGTTTCTTTATATGATGTTTTAGAAGTTTATACTCCTGAAGTTTGTAGATATCTTTTTGTTGGAACAAGACCTAACACTGAATTTGCAATTTCTTTTGATTTAGATGTATTAAAAATCTATGAAGATTATGATACTTGTGAAAGAATTTATTTCGGTTTACAAAAAGCTAATGAAAAGAAGACTGCAAAACAAAAAAGAATTTATGAATTAAGCCAAGTTGATGGTATTCCAGAAGAACCTTCATATCAAATTCCATTTAGACATTTATGTAATTTATTACAAATTCATGGTGGAGATATCAATTCTGTAATTGAATCTCTTGAAGACATTAGTGAAAGTCAAAAAGAGAGATTAATTAAGAGATGTGAATGTGCATGGGCTTGGATTACTCAATTCTCTCCTGAAGATTTTAGATTTGCTCTAGCAACTGAAGAAACTGAAAAGATTGAATTAAATGAAAAAGAATTAGCTGCTGTAAATTCATTAAAAGATGTTGTAGCTAAAATGGATTCTTTTGAAAGTGATAAAGAATTTACAAATGCTATGTATGCTTGTGCAACAGATATTGATTTAGAAACATCAGAATTCTTTAGAGTTGTTTATATGATATTAATAGGTAAGCCAAAGGGCCCTAAATTAGCACAATTTATGTTGACCTGTGGTAAGAAAAAAATATTACCTATTTTACAAAGATATTAATTTTAATTTTAGCAGTAAGGTCAAAGCTTTACTGCTTAATTTTTTTGGAGGATTTTTTATGAAAGTAATTTTAATAAATGGTAGTCCTAGAGAAAAGGGGTGTACTTATACAGCTTTATGTGAGATTGCTAGTGAATTTGAAAGAAATGATATTTCAAGTGAAATAGTATATGTCGGGTCTTTAGAGAGAAGTATTGATAAAGAATTTATTAGAGAAACAAAATTAAAGATTGAAGAATCTGATGGTCTTATAATTGGATCTCCAGTTTATTATGCAGCTCCAACTCCAATTATCTCTAGTTTTATGATTGAATTAATGAAAGTTTTAGATAACGATAAAATAAGATTAATGCCAGCTGCTAGTATTGCTAGTGCTAGAAGGGCAGGAACAACTTCAACAATAGATCAATTAAATAAATTTTTTACAATTAGTCAAATGCCTGTTGTTTCTTCTCAATACTGGGCTATGGTTCATGGAAACACTCCATCTGAAGTTAGAAAAGATGAAGAAGGTTTACAAATAATGAGAACTATTGCAAAAAATATGTCTTATATGATTAAAGCTTTTAAAATAGCAAATCTTGAAAAACCAAAAGCTGAAAAACGAGTTAGAACAAATTTTATTTAATATAGAACAAACAAGCTAAGCAAAATGCTTAGCTTGTATTATATCTAATTTAAAATTTTATCAAGAATGAAAGAGTTCTTTCTCCATTTTGGTTGAGCCTTAACTCTTAAATCTAATTGAAGAGTTTTCCCTGGGAATATTTTTTTGATTTCTTTAAAAGAGGATACTCTAATTTTTTTAATATTAGCTCCACCTTTACCAACTATAATTCCTTTTTGAGATTCTCTTTCTACAATTATGAAAGCACGTACCCAAATCAAATTTTCTTTTTCTCTAAATTCAATGTCACTTACATCTACATAAATTGCATGTGGTAGTTCTTTATTTGCTAAAGCAATTGTGTTCCCTCTGATTATTTCACTAATTCTAAATTCTAAAGGTTGATCAGTATAAGAATCTTCACTATACATCAAATCTCCCTCTGGCGCTAATTTAAATAGTTCAATTAGAATTTCATCAATTCCTTCATCAACTTTTGCACTAGCACTAAGATAAATAGCATTAGGTAATTCTTTTTTAATAATTTCTTCTGTTTCTTTTATTTTTTCTTCTTCAATAATATCTTTTTTATTAAAAACACAAACAATAGGGCTTTTTATAGCTTTTAATATTTCAATAATAGCAAATTCTTCTTTTCCAGGAGCTCTTGTAGCATCAACTACATACATAATCATATCACTTTCATTTAATGGTGATGTAGCAATTTCTTGAAGTCTTAAATTTAGGGTTTGTTCATTTAAATGATAGCCTGGGGTATCAGTAAATATTAATTGTCCTCTTTGATCTGTATATATACCTCTAATTGCATTTCTTGTTGTTTGAGGTGTTTTTGCTGTTATTGATACAGGCATTTCAACAATAGTATTTACCATTGTGCTTTTTCCACTTGATGGTCTACCTATAATTGCTACTGTTCCACATTTCATTTTAAGCTCCTTGAGTTTAATACCGATATAATAATCTAAAGTTTAACTATTAACAATATATTTACTAATTGAATGAGAAATAAAAAAAAGTGAAATTTTTTTATATTATACTTGACATATGCCAGATATAATGATAACTTAAAACCATAAGCGACATATGCCGGAATAAAACAACTTAATGTTTTAAATTTATAATATTAATACAAAATACAAAAAAAATATAAGGAAAAAAATTATGCCAAGATTTAATCAAAAAGGCCCAGAGGGCAAAGGTAGTATGACAGGTAGAGGCTTAGGTCCCTGCAACAAAGAAAATGTAAATAATGAATCACTAAATAAAGAAACCGAAGGTTCAAATTTTTATGGTTCAAGAGGTAGACGATGTTCAGGAAACAGAGCTCGTCGACATGGTCGAGGACAAGGCCGTAATTGTGTTTTTTAATGGAATAAGAAATTGAGATAATTTTTTAAAAATATTAACTCATTTATTAATTCATTTATTATTCTTTTGTTGAGGGGAAAACTAGTTTAGTTTTCTCCTCTTTTATTTATTTAGTTTTACTCATGTGGTATTATTTATATAAAGGATTGAATTTATGCCAAGAAATAAGAAATATAGAAGGATTGGATATCTTACTTCAATAAAACATTTTGCTCCTATTAGTAAAGCAGATGAAATTATGGACAATGGAGATAAAGTTGTTTTAACAAATGAGGAATTTGAAACAATAAGGCTTATTGATTATAAAGGGTACACGCAAGTTGAATGTAGTAAATCTATGAATATTGCTAGAACAACAGTGCAACAATTATATTCTGATGCTAGATATAAATTATCTTTATTACTGCTTGAGGGTAGTAATTTATATGTTGATGGTGGAATTATTGAACTTGTTAATGATAAAGAGTTAGAAAGAGAAGTCGGTTTTGAAGAAAATGAGTTATATAGAATAAGACAGAGAAGAAATAGAGGATGGAGAAATAGGCAATTTAGAAATAGCGATAAATAATTTGTTTATACTATTTTACTTTATACTATTTTTCTATTATATTATTAAGGATATTAAATTTAGGAGTCAATAAAAATGAGTGAAGAAAAGAAAGAAACAAAAGCTCAAGATCCTCAATTCAGTGAACGTTTATTAAAAACTAGAAGTATTATGCTTAGTGGCGAAATAAATAAAGAAAGTGCTGAAAAAATTATTTCACAATTGCTTGTTTTAGAAGCTGATGATAGTGAAAAAGACATAAAGATTTTTATCAATAGCCCTGGTGGTGATGTTGATGCAGGATATGCAATTTATGATATGGTTAGATTTATTACTCCAAAAGTTATTATGATTGGAGCTGGTTTAGTAGCTTCCGCTGCTTCTTTGGTATTGCTTGCAGTACCAGCTGAGAGAAGAGTTGGTTTACCAAATTCTACTTATTTAATACACCAACCAATGAGTGGAATGAAAGGTGTTGCAACTGCTATTGAAATTTATTCTAAACAAATTGATAAATTAAGAAATAAGTTGGATAAGGTTATTGCTGATGCTACAAACAAAAGTGTAGAACAAGTAAAAAAAGATACAGAAAGAGACCATTGGTTATTTAGTGATGAAGCCTTAAATTATGGTCTTATAAGTAAAATAGTAGAAAAAAGATCTGATTTATAATTTTATAATCTGATTTAATAAATGCAATTTATAAGAAAATCTAGTTTTAAATTTAGAGGTTTTTATGGTTGCATTTTTTTTATTCCTTTTTAGTTTTACATTAATAAGTTGTGAAGAGCCAATAGTTAATGAGAATACTTTTACTGTTATGGATTGGAATGTTCAAGTTTTGATGGATGATAAAGTAGATGGAAGTGAATTTGAAGATTTTAACTTAGATGAGTACAGTGAAGAATCTTATAGAAGAAGATTGAAAAATGCTTGTGATGTTATTGATGATGTAAATGCAGATGTAGTAATTCTTGAAGAAATTGAAAACTCTAATGTTTTAAAAGACATGATGGATATGTATCTCACACGAAAAGGTTATATTTATTATGGGGCTGTTAAAGAAGAAGATAGTGCAATTGCCATAGGGTTTATTTCAAAAATTGAAGCAAAAAATATTAGGGTTCATTCAGTCTTAGATTCAAGAAATGTCTTAGCCATAGATTTTGATGTAAATAATGAGAAAGTACGTATCTTTGCTTGTCATGGTAAAAGCCAAATTGAGGGATTTGAAGCAACAGAAAAATATAGAATTAATTTATCAACAACACTAAAAAGATTGATAAATGAAAGTCCTGATTTTAATGTAATTTGTGTTGGAGACTTTAATGAAGATCCCTCCATTTATTCAACATTTCAAACAGCTTTATATAATGTTGAAAAAGAAAATGCCTTCTATTTTAGAGATAATGGTTCTCTTTTATTAAGTCCTACTCCATACGGTGTTTTTCAAGATATTTTATATTCACCACAGCTGGATTTTGAAATAAAAAAGCAAAAAAAAGGGACTTATGTTTATAATAATGATTGGTTTAATTTCGATTTAATTCTAATAAATAATAGGTTTTTTGATCTTTTAGGTTTAGAATTTTCTTCATTTCACATTTATGCACCTCAAAAAATTAGTACTTCAGAGGGGATTCCTTATGCTTGGAATGAAAAAAGTTTAACTGGAATAAGTGACCATTTTCCAATATATGTTACTTTGAAATACTTTATTCCCAATGAGCATGATTTTATTTCACATTAAAATTTCGAAAAAATATAATAAAAGACAGCTTATTTAAGCTGTCTTTTTAGTTGTATGATACGTTGGAATATAAACTATTGGATAGTATATTCAATTGTAACATTACTTACATATACACCAGCAGGTAATTCTTTGTTACCGCCCCAAATAAGTTTGAATTTATTTACTAAAACGTCTTTATTAAGGCCTGCTTTTAAAGTGCTTAATGTTGAAATAGTATTGACTTCAGGTCTTATGTTTGAATCATAAACTTGGGATTTATTATTAAGTGTTGTCTTAAAATTTTCAGTATTAATTTTTACGCTAACTCCTAAATCTTTGTTCATATTACTTGAAGCTTTTAATGTGAAATCTTGAGTAGAACCACCATTTGTTAGTGATTGAACAGTGATTTTATAGTCAGTTGAATTATCAATAGAAGTGTCGTTGTTGTATGCTAATGTGTATTCAACAGGAGTTTCTTCGATTTCTGTGATAAGTTGTGTTTTGCTAGTTTTAGCAAAGATTGGAGCTAATGCTATTAAAGAGATTGTTAAGATTGTTAATACTTTTTTCATTTTGTTTTTATCCTTTTCTTGATTAATTATTTTGTTTTTTCTTATTTATATTTAATGTATAATAAATATTGCAACTTATGTCAATAGTTTTTATGAAATAAATATAAATTAATTTATTTGTATCAAAATATTTAATTTAAGTGCGATATTACGGTATTATGTTTTGAAAACATATGTCAATTAAAGGATAAAAAAAAGAACTGATATATATTATTAAATCAGTTCTTTTGTGTTCTAACTATAAATATTAGTCAGTTGGTTTTTGTTTTCTAGGGAATTTTAATTCATAGAAAATTTTCTCAAGAGATAAACTAAGGTTGATATTTTGTACAACGCTCATAGAGCCATCTTTAAGTAAAACAGGCTTTAGTGTAACAGGTGAGAAGTTTAAAATTCCTTTTACTCCAGCTTTTAACAATTTGTGATAAGTGTCTGCAGCTGCAATTTCAGGTACAGTAATAATACCTACTCTTACATCTAAGGCATCAACTACTTCTTCCAATCTAGAAAGAGGGTAAATTGATATTGGTTGTGATGAGTCGCTATATACTTGGGGGTCACTATCAAATCCAGCAACAATCTTGATTCCATCAGGTTCAAATCCACCATAATGCATTAAAGCAAGTCCAATTCTACCACATCCAATTATGATAGCATTTTGAGGATCGCCTTTCCCAAGAATCTCAGAAAGAGCTGTTATTAAATCAACGATTTCATAACCGCCTCTTTTTTGTCCATGTATTGATAATTGTGAGAAATCTTTTCTAACAACTGCAGCTGAAACTCCAGCAGCGTCAGCTAAGTTGTGAGCAAATACTTTTTCTAATCCAATAGAGCGAAGTCTATTAAGTGCCCGATAGTATCTAGTGATACGTGTTAGTTGGTCATTATTCATGAAAACCTCCTATTAATGTGAATAATGGTATATTATTTAAGCGTTTTAGTCAATATTTGTTTTCCCTTTTAATTTTCATATCGTTTATTAGAACTTTACGTGCTATAATCATATGTACAAAAAAAATAGATTATGTTAGACTAATTAACAATCAAGATTCTTGATTAAGTAAATATAGGGTAAGAATATTAGGAGGGTACATGTCTGAGAATAATGTAAAATTCTCGCCTGAATTGATTGAGTTCATTAATCAATGGCGAAATAAACCAGGAAATCTCATCATGGTTTTACACCGTGTTCAAAGTGAATATGGTTACGTATCTCGTGAATCTGCTGAGGAAGTTTCAAATATGTTAGATATCCCATTCGCAAAAGTATGGGGAGTATTAACATTCTATCATTTCTTTAAGCTTACTAAGCCAGGTAAATTTAACATTCAAGTTTGTATGGGTACTGCATGTTATTTAAAAGGTGGCGATGCTATTATTGAAGAACTTTCACAAGTTTTGGATTTAGAAGTAGGCGGAATCACTGATGATGAGAAATTTTCTCTTGAAGCGGTTAGATGTATTGGATGTTGTGGTTTAGCGCCAGTTATGACTGTTGGCGGTGAAGTGTTTGGTAAGGTTACTAAGAATCAAATTCCTGGTATCTTAAAGAAATTTGCTTAAAAATAAAAATTATGCATCGTTATATTTGTGATTTCATTTTAGATATTGTTCAAAATTCTTTTGAAGCTAACAGTTCTTTAGTTGAGCTATTATTATTAGAAGAAAATAAATATCTGACAGTTATTGTAAAAGATAATGGAAAAGGAATGACAAAGGATGTTTTAAATAAAGTTTTAGATCCTTATTATACTGATGGGGTAAAACATAATAAACGAAAGGTTGGTTTAGGATTACCATTTTTAGTTCAATGTGTTAATGAAAGTGGTGGTAGTTTTGAAATTGATTCAACTGTTAATGTTGGAACAAAAGTTAAATGTGTTTTTGATTTATGTAATATTGATACACCTCCAATAGGAGATTTATGTATTACTTTTTTAACTCTTTTTAGTGATCCAAAAGCTCAAGAGCTTGTTATTGAGAGAAAAATAGATACTTCAAAAGGAAAGAGTAGTTATAAATATTCAAAAACAGAATTGCTTGATATTTTAGGCGATTTTTCAACTGTTTCTTCATTAAGTTTATTAAAAGAATTTTTGCTAAGTCAAGAAGAAGATTTACATCAATATTATTTGGATAGGAAATTAATTTTTAAGTAGTCGAAATTGGAGAAATTATAATGGCAAAAATGACATTAGAAGAACTTAGAAAATTAAGAGCTTCAAAACAGAATTCTTTACAAAAACGTAGTATTGAAGGAAAAGAAGGTCAGATCATTATTGGAATGGGTACTTGTGGAATTGCTGCTGGTGCAAAAACAGTCTTAGATACTTTTATTTCTGAATTAGATGCTAAAGGTATTACCAACATTTCAGTTACACAAACAGGTTGTATGGGACTATGCCATGTTGAACCAACTATTGAAGTAATTATTCCAGACATGCCTGACGTTATTTATGGAAAGGTTGATGCTGAAGTTGCAAAAGCAATTGTTGAAGAACATATACTTAATCATAAATTAGTTAATGATCATTTATATGATAAACCTGCAGCAGATATTTATGCAAAGGATGGTAATAAGTAATGGCTTTCAGAAACTATATTTTAGTTTGTGGTGGTACTGGATGTGAATCTAGTCGCGCAGACGATATTTATAAAAACCTTATTGCTGAATGTGAAGCACAGGGTGTAAAAGACGAAGTACAGATTGTTAAAACAGGTTGTTTTGGTTTCTGTGAACAAGGTCCAATTGTTAAAATTCTTCCTGAAGATTCTTTTTACGTACAAGTTAAACCAGAAGACGCAAAAGAATTAGTAAGTGAACATATTATAAAAGGTCGTGAAGTAACAAGACTTTTATATAATAAAGAAAAAAGTCATAAACATGCACAAGTTGAAGAAATTGAATTCTATCAAAAGCAGTTCAGAATTGTTCTTCGTAACTGTGGATTTATTGATCCAGAAAACATTGATGAGTATATTGCTCGTGAAGGGTATGCTGCATTAGAAAAGGCTTTATTCGAATTTACTCCAGATCAAATTATTGAAGAAGTTAAAACTGCTGGCTTAAGAGGTCGTGGTGGTGCTGGTTTCCCAACTTGGATGAAATGGAATTTCACCAAAATGTCACAAAACGATGAAAAATTTGTTGTTTGTAATGCTGACGAAGGAGACCCTGGTGCATACATGGACCGTTCAACTTTAGAAGGGGATCCCCATTCTATTCTTGAAGCTATGACTATTTGTGCTAGAGCAATTGGTGCAACTCAAGGTTATATTTATATTAGAGCTGAATATCCTCTTGCAATTCATCGTCTTGAAGTTGCAATGAAACAAGCTAGAGAATATGGCTTACTAGGTAAAGATATTTTAGGAAGCGGTTTTGATTTTGATATTGAAATTCGTTTAGGTGCTGGTGCTTTCGTTTGTGGTGAAGAAACTGCTTTATTACAATCAATTGAAGGCTTTAGAGGAATGCCTCAACCACGTCCACCATTCCCTGCTGTTAAAGGTCTATGGCAAAAACCAACTTGTATTAATAACGTAGAAACTTGGGCTAATATCCCTGTTATTATCAACAAGGGTGGTGCTTGGTTCCAAAAAATTGGTACTGATGATAGCCATGGTACAAAAGTTTTCGCTTTAACTGGTAAAATTAAAAACTCAGGTCTTGTTGAAGTTCCAATGGGAACAACTCTAAGAGAAATTGTTTATGATATCGGTGGTGGTATTGCTAACGGAAAAGAATTTAAAGCTGTTCAAACAGGTGGTCCATCAGGTGGTGTTATTACTAAAGAAAATCTTGATACTCCTATCGATTTTGGTGGATTACAAAAGATTGGTTCTATGATGGGTTCTGGTGGTATGATTGTTATGGATGAAGACGATTGTATTGTAGACGTAGCTAAATTCTACCTAAACTTTACTGTTGATGAATCTTGTGGTAAGTGTGCTCCTTGTAGAATTGGAGGTAGATCCTTATTAAATATCTTAGAAAAAATTACTAAAGGTCAAGGAACTCAAAAGGATGTTGATAATATTCATAGCATCGCTTTAGCAATGCGTAAAGGTTCCCTTTGTGCTTTAGGTCAAACTGCTCCAAACCCAGTTCTTTCAAGTTTGAAATATTTCCCTGATGAGTATAAAGCTCATATTGAAGATAAAAAATGTCCTGCAGGAAAATGTAAGAATTTAATTTCTTATTCAATTAATGCAGATAAATGTATCGGATGTACTGCTTGTGCACGTAAGTGTCCTGCTGGTGCAATTTCAGGTGAAAGAAAACAAGCTCATATTATTGATCAAGCAGCTTGTATTAAATGTGGTGCTTGTCTTACAGCTTGTAAATTCGGCGCTGTTGAAGTTCATTAGGCGTCGGGAGGATCAAAGAGATAATGATAAACGTAAAAATAAATGGTATCCCCGTTCAAGTGGCAGAAGGTACAACAGTATTACAAGCAGCAAAGGAAGTTGGTGTTTATATTCCAACTCTATGTTATCACCCTGATTTAACTCCTTTTGCTTCATGTGGTATGTGTGTATGTAAACAAGAAAATAATAATAAAATGATTAGAGCTTGTTCGACTCCTGTACATGAAGGATTAAGTGTAATAACTGATGATCCTGAATTATTTGAAGTTAGAAAAGCAATTTTAGAGATGACTTTAAGTACTCATCCTAACTCTTGTTTAACTTGTATTAGAAATGGAAATTGTGAATTACAAACTTTGGCAGCAAAATTTGGAATTAGAGAACAACCTTTTGAAAAGAGACTTGCAGCATTAAAGGTTGATACATCTTCTCCTTCAATTGTTTTAGACCCTAATAAATGTATTAAATGTGGTCGTTGTGTACAAGTTTGTCAGGATTTACAAGGTGTATATGCTTTAGATTTTATTGGCCGTGGTGATGGCACTGTAATGTCTCCTGCAGCAAATCTAAAATTAAATGATAGCCCATGTGTAAAATGTGGACAATGTATCGTTCACTGTCCTGTTGGAGCAATCTATGAGAAAGATGAAACAGCTGATTTAAGAGCTGCTATTGCAGATCCAGAAAAAGTTGTTGCAGTTCAAATGGCTCCTTCTGTACGTGTTGGTATTAGTGAAGAATTTGATTTGCCAGTTGGTACAGTTTCTACAGGTAAATTATATGCTGCTTTAAGAAAAATTGGTGTTGATTTAGTATTCGATACAAACTTCAGTGCTGACTTAACAATCATGGAAGAAGGTAGTGAATTAGTTAAGAGATTAACAACAGAAGGTAGTGTATTACCTCAATTTACTTCTTGTTGTCCAGGTTGGGTTGATTACTGTGAAAAGTTCTATCCTGAATTAACAGAAAATCTTTCTAGTGCTAAATCTCCTATGATGATGCAAGGTGCTATTACAAAAACATATTATGCTGAAACAACTAAAAATGATCCAGCAAAAATTTATAGTGTCGCATTAATGCCTTGTACAGCTAAAAAATATGAAAGTAAGAGAGATGATTCAATGAAATCTTCTGGCTACGATGATGTTGATTTAGTATTAACAACTCGTGAAATTGCTAGATTATTTAAAGCTTACGGAATTGATTTTGCTTCTCTATGTGAAGAAGGTTGTGATTCTCCAATTGGTGAATATTCAGGTGCTGGAACAATCTTTGGTAATACTGGTGGTGTAATGGAAGCTGCTGTAAGAACAGCTTATCATTTAGTAACTGGTGATGAGTTAGAAGAAGTTGAAGTTGATGCTGTTCGTGGTATGGATAATGTACGTAAGGGTGAAGTGGACATGAATGGTACTAAAGTAAGAGTAGCTATTGTTCATGGTTTAGCAAATGTTAAAGCAGTTTGTGAAGAAGTTCTTGCAGCTAAGAAAGCTAATGAACCAGCTCCTTATGACTTTATTGAAGTTATGGCTTGTCGTGGTGGTTGTATTGCAGGTGGTGGTCAACCTTATGGTACTGATGACCAAATAAGAAAGCTAAGAATTGCAGGTTTATATAATGATGATGAACAATCAACATATCGTAAATCTCATGATAACCCTTCAATTAAGAAAATTTATAGTGATTATTTGGGTCAACCAATGTCACATAAAGCTCATTCTTTATTGCATACAAGTTATACAAAAAGAAAACAATATAATGCATAATTAATTTAAATAATTATAAAAAGGGTCAGTAAATAACTGGCCCTTTCTTTTATACAATTCTTTTGATATCTTTACGTTAATCCCTTGAAATGATATTATGAAGAAAGCTTATTTTTATAATTATAATATAGGGTGCCTATATTACTTATGAGGTATATTATGAAATTAAAAAATGTTCTAAATGAAAATGTTGTAAAAATTTCTTTAGATAGTTTAAACAAAGAAGATGTTATTAAAGAATTGTTGAATATTTTAAAAGACAATAATTTATTAGAAGATATTGATTTAGCATATAGAGATGTTATGGACAGAGAATCAAAAATGTCTACTGGTATTCAACATGGCGTTGCAATCCCTCATGCAAAAACTAGAGCTGTAAAACAATTAACCGCATGCATTGGAATAAAAAAAGAAGGTATTGATTTTAATGCATTAGATGGTGAAAAAAGTAAAATATTTATAATGACATTATCCCCAAGTGACCACATTGGCCCTCACGTGCAATTTCTTGCTGAGGTAAGTAGAGTTATTAAAACAGAAGAAGCAAGAAAGAGTATTTTAGAAGCAAAGGATGCTACTGAATTATTAAATGTGTTTGGAATCTAAATAAAACAAAAAATCGAGGTTGATGATGGCAGAGGAAATGATGGTATTAATGTTGCAATTAGGAGTAATAATAATTGCAACAAAATTTGTTGGGTATATATTTGCAAATTATTTAAAACAGCCAAAAGTTTTAGGTGAGTTATGTGCAGGAATGATTGTTGGACCTTATCTTTTAGGGAGTATTCCTTTAGGAGAGTTTGGACCTTTATTTCCATTACCTCTTGATACCACAATTCCCGTATCCCCAGCCTTATATGGTATTTCCACCTTGGGCTCTATTTTTTTGCTTTTTGATTCTGGTTTAGAAACAGACTTACCAACTTTTATAAAATTTAGTGTTAAAGCTTCCGTTGTTGGATTAGGGGGTGTTATCGTCTCTTTTGCTTTCGGAGCAGGCGCTACTGTTTTATTATTAGATAATGTTCATTCTTTATTAGATCCTGCTGCATTATTTTTAGGAACTGTTTGTACAGCTACTTCAATTGGGATTACCGCAAGAATTTTAGGTGAAACAAAAAAGATAGCAACTCCTGAAGGTGTTACAATTATGGCTGCAGCTGTTTTGGATGACGTTATCTCAATTGTATTACTATCTGTAGTAGTTGGTATTACTTCAGTTCAAGTTGAAGGTGGTTCAATTCACTGGGGAATTATTGCAGCCGTAGCTTTTAAAGCAATTCTCTTTTGGCTAGCTTGTACTGTAATTGGAGTAATAATTGCTCCAAAATTTACTAAAGGAATGAAAAGATTAAATTCATTGCCATTAATAAGTGAAATAGCTTTTGGTGTTGCGATGCTTTTAGCAGGTTTCTCTGAAATGGCTGGACTTGCAATGATTATTGGAGCTTATATTACTGGTTTAGCATTAAGTCAGACTGATGTAGCTCATGGTATGAGTGTTAGAATAAAATCTGTTAGTGAATTCTTTGTTCCAGTTTTCTTCGCTGTTATGGGTATGATGGTTAACTTCTCTGCTTTAAGAAGTGTTTTAGGCTTTGCCCTATTATTCTCTGTAATAGCATTCTTAGGGAAATTAATTGGTTGTGGGGCTCCAGCATTATTAGTAGGATTTAATTTAAAAGGCGCTTACAGAATTGGTTGTGGTATGTTACCAAGAGGTGAAGTAACTTTAATTGTTGCAGGTATTGGTCTAGCTTCGGGTGCTATTTCTCATGACTTATTCGGTGTTGCCGTTATGACTATGTTAGTTGCTTCAGTAACCGCTCCTCCAATGTTAGTTTCAGCCTTTAAAGGTGGAAGCGGATATAAGAAGAAATTGAATATTCAAGAAGATAGAAATACAATTACTATTGCTCTTGATTTCCCTTCAAAAAGAGCAGCAACTTTTATATCAGATACTGTTTTAGAAGGCTTTATTAGTGAAGGTTTTTTCGTATCTAGTGTAGAAAGTAAAAACCTTTTATATCAAATTAGAAAAGAATCTACAATTATTATGCTAGAAATTCAAAGAATAGAAGATGGCCAAGCCTCCTTAAAATTAACTTGTAATGAAAATGATGAAGAGTTTGTAAGATTAATGCTTCTTGATTCAATTGCTGACTTCCAAGCTTTTGCAAATACTTTATCTTCGATGCAAGATCCAGAAATGATGAGTGCTCAATTATTAATGAATATGTTTAGCGATAACTAAAGATAATTCCTCCTTAAAAGGAGGAATATTTATTAATGATTGATTTGACAAATTTTAATACACTTCTCATTATTGCCCCAAAGAATTAAAATAGATTTATCTTTAGATAAAATTCCATTTTTAGGAGTAAAATCTATAAAGTCTTCTTTTCCAATATAATCTAATGAGAGATCTACCATATTTACATTAAAGGCTAATAAAGATTTTGATCCTCCACAAAGTGCATATATTTTTGAAATATCAGATTTATTATTAATTTCATCATATTCATTATAATATATGAAATTACAAACATCACTAAATTGTGGTAAGTTTTCTTGCTGACTTGAATATGAAATTTTTTCTTCTATTGTAGTTGAATAAAGTAAATTATCACCAGTTAAAGATCCTAAAATAATTCTATCATTTGCACCAATTAAAAAAGACTTCCAATCAAGAGCTCCTGCTGATAGGACTTCGCCTGAATTGTATTTTAATGCTGCAGTTGCTCTTAATAAACAATTATCATATCCAGGGGTATTATAAGCATGAGAAACAAAGCCTGTATCACTTGCAAAGGTTACTGCATCTAAGTCCGGACTCATTAATCCATTTGAACAATGATATGAAATATCGTCAGGATTCTTAACCATATTTATTGCAAAAAATGAGTTATCTTCTTTTGGATCTATATTGTATTCTCTGTATGAATCTCCAAGATTATCAAAAACTAAAAAATCTTGAGGTCTAATAAAGATTTGTCTAAAATGTTTAGCATATTGATGATAAGAATCATCTGTAAAATATGGAGTTAATTTATTATAGCAATAATCGTATATATTTATTGTATTGCTATTTTGTTCAGAGATGAAAACTCTATTTCTAATAGCATCAACTTTCATATCAATAACATTACTTAAAGGCATTTCAGATGAACTATTATAAGTGTTAATTACTTCAATTTTATTATTAATTAATCTACAGATTTGTAATGTTTTTGTTTCTCCACAATAGGATATAATTTTATTATCAGGTAAAAAACAAATATGCATATTTAATCCAACATTATAACCATTTTCAGAATTATTAATTGTAGAAATCACTTTTGGTAAGAATGTTGGGGCATTTATTTTTACTTCAAAATCTTTATGAGCAGAACTTGTGCTCCCAATATTACCATTTTCAACAATTACATCTAATCTATGGAATCCAATAGACGCTAAAAATTTACAGTCAATACCACTTCCAATTATTGTTCCATCTAAATACCAATCAATATTAAAGTTATTTAGGGGTATATCATTGGATTCTTGAAGAATTGGGCAAATCTCTTTATTGTACTCGACAATATCTGGTACTTGTTTTATAGAACAAGTAATAGGTGTTCCTGTTTGATTATTAATAGTAATTGGAATATTTGAATCTGAATTATAATTATCATCATTTTCACTATTTAATTTAAATTGAATAGTTCCAGAACTAGTTTTGTTCATTACTACTCTTATTGCTTCAATACAACCTGAGACTAAAACATCCCCATCATAAAGTTTTGCGTTTAGAGTATAAGAATCAGATTTTGTAACTGTTTCAAATGTTGCATATCCTTGAGAATAATCTATACTCGTTGGACTTACTTTTATTTTATTATTATTTTGATTAGCCAATTCTAATTCTAATTTGGGATTATTAACTAGTTCAGGATTCCAAATAAAATCAATATCTATATTTCCATTCCCAACTAGTTTATTCAATTCTATAACAGTTGATGTAGGTTCTTGTTTTACCTCAACAGTATTAGTTCCACTTACTAAAATTAGTCCATCACAGTTTTTCCCTACAGCAAATAGATCCCAACTGCCAATAGTGATTCCTTCAATTGTTGTTTTCTTATCACGAGTATTTATAGTAAAAGTATCTTCCACATTTGGACCTTGTCCTGTAATAGTATATTGGGTTACTTCTAATGGAATATCTTCTGGCAATATTGATTTGCTTTTTCTTGTAGTTTCTTGGTTTAAATTTAATGATAAAGAAGATGTAAAAATTTTATCATCACAGCTGATGAAAAATAAACAGAAAAGAATAAACATTAATGAGAATTTTATTTTTTTCATAATAGCCTCCTTTTTTTATAAATTAAAAATATTCTTTATTTGCTTTAGTTTTTTTATCAATTAATATTGTCAAAGCTTATAAACTAAAATATCTTTTAGGTAAGGAGTTTATCTTTTGAAATATCTATTAAGAATTCTCATTGTTGGAATATTTTTTGTTTTAGTCTTTATTCCTAGATCAGTAATCGGTGTATTAAATTATTGGCTATTATTTTTAGTATTATTTATAATTGTATTTTTTTACTTAAAATTAGTTTATTATTTGAGTACTAAAGCTATTTCAGCAGTCATAAATGATGAGTTTGATTTTTCTATTTATTGTGAAAAAGTTCCTAGTGACAGTGAAGGGGATTTTATTAGGGGTAGATTTGTTATCTATAACTCAATGGTATTGCTTTATACAAAAGAAAAAGGAAAAGCTAAGCTCACTTGGTCAAAACCAATAGATGAAATAGAATCAATAGATTTCGGAAAAACTTCAAATAATAGAAAAGGATTTACTCTTTTA
Source organism: Sphaerochaetaceae bacterium (assembly GCA_963678415.1). Taxonomy (GTDB): domain Bacteria; phylum Spirochaetota; class Spirochaetia; order Sphaerochaetales; family Sphaerochaetaceae; genus Pleomorphochaeta. The sequence goes on from OY782833.1 coordinate 2,328,855, forward strand.
TGTGATAATAATAAGCATGAATTTGTAGTTCCTTTTAAGAAAATTGATGAGGATAAATTTATTGAAGCTCTTGGCTTTGAGAGATAATTAAGTAATATAACCTAAGTAATTTAAACTATTTTCAAATAAAAGTTCTTCTTTTAAGTTTTTAGAAGGAGATAATTTATGAAGAAAGTAGTTTTTTTATTTTTTATAGTTTTATCATTTTCTAATAATATATTTGCTCAAGAAGAAATCTCTTCTTTAGATGTAGCAATTGATGCTCTATATATAGATCCCATAATTGATCACTTAGTTTATAATGAGATTTCATTTTCTTTGAATATAAATGAGGATTTATCTATTCGTATCCCATTAAATGTTATTATCCCAACTACGAACCAGATTGATTTAATTGGATTAGGTGGTTCTCTTGATATATTATATCGTCCATTTTTTAATGGGTTTTTAGTCTCTTTTTCATTAGTTAAAGTTGAATATTTAAGAGGCTATGATTCTCCTTATGAGAATATTCAATATTTAAATAAATTAGCCTTTGGTTATACCTTCGATATTAATAAAAATTTTTATATTGAACCCTCACTTTCTTTCTTTAATTTAAATGGCATATATGAAGATAGTATTTTAACTCTAAAAGAAAGTTTTGGTGACTTTTCAAGCATTAGACCATCAATTTTAGTTGGTTATAAAATAATAGAATTTAAAAATAATAAGGAGGAAGGATAGAGTTTCTATCGAATTTTTATGAAGAAAAAGATAACAAATATTTTAGTGGATTTCTTAGTGTTATTATTAGTTTTTATTCTTAGTGGTTGCTCTTTTGCCTTAAATAGAAATTTGACAAAAGAAATTAGTGATGATGAATTAATTACTTCTGTTTCCAAAATTGTTGATGAACAGTTAGATATAGTTTCCCCATATTTTTCTCAAACTGCTAAAGCAATAGATTTTGATAGTTATGATGGAAAACAAATAGTAGAGAACGCACTAATAGAAGAAAGAGGTAAAGAATATTTATCGTTTAATTATGATGTTGTATTTGATGGAGAAAGTAATCTTGATGAAATTGCACAAAGAGCTAAAGAATTAATACCAGAAAGTGAAGAGTATAGAATTGATGAAAAATTAAATAGTACAAAACAGATATTGAAGAAAGATATAACTAAAGTTTCTAAATTAGTTCCCCCAAGTCAACAAATTGCTTTTCAAAAGGATTTAAGAAAACTAGTTATAAGAAGTTTTGTATTATTTACAGCTGGTGTGGTATATATTTTTATGCCAGATACAGTATTTTGGGGTAAAGTCTCAGCTGCAGCCGCAATTAGTGTTGCTACAGGAGTATTATCTTGTACAATTATGAGTTTATATCAATATTATAAATACGGGGGAGAAGCTCAAGAAGCTTTTGCTCAATGGGTAAATGAAGTTTCAACAGAACCTCAAGTTTCCTATGCTTTAGCTAATAGCATGATAGCAGTTGGTTCTACAATGAAAAGATCTCCAGTTGTTACTGGAATAATGATTTGTGTTTTCTCCATGTATCAAGTAATTGATATGTTAAAACCAATGCTAAAAAAATATAATTATGTACTTTGATTGTACAATTAGGTAAAGATTAATAGATATAATTGTTTTATAAATCAGATTGTGTAATAATGAATAAAGATAAATTTTTAGGAGTTATAACATGTTTAACGATTTAAAGAATGATTTAATATCAAGCTTATTAAAATATACAGTTGTTGATACTATGAGTGATGAAAAACTTGCAGAAACAAAACATCCTTCAACACTTAATCAATTAGATTTAATTAATTTATTAAAAAAAGATTTGGAAGAATTAAATATTGAAGATGTTACAGTCGGTCCTGAAGGAGTTCTAGTAGCTCATATTCCAGCAACTGTAGAAAATGCACCTTGTATTGGTTTAATGGCTCATGTTGATACAGCAGATGATGTAGAAGGTAATGGCGTTAAACCTCAAGTAATTGAAAACTATGATGGTAAAGATATTGTATTAAAAGGCTCTTCAAGAATTATTAAGAGAGAAGAAAATCCAGAATTAGCAAATTATGTTGGCTCAACAATTATTACATCTGATGGAACAACTCTTTTAGGAGCTGATGATAAAGCTGGTGTTAGTGAGATTATGGCAATTGCAAAAATTTTGGTTAATCATCCAGAAATAGAACATGGTGAAGTTGAAATTATATTTACTTGTGATGAAGAAACAGGTTGCGGTATGGACGCATTCCCTTATGATAGAATTCATTGTGATTATTGCTATACAATTGATGGCGGTACTAGATATGAAATTGAAAGTGAATGTTTTAATGCGTCAAAAGTAACTGTAGATTTTAAGGGGGTATCCTATCATCTTGGTGCAGCTAGAGGAAAAATGGTCAATGCATTAACTTTAGCTACTTCTTTTGTAAATAATTTACCTCAAGCTGAAAGCCCTGAAGCTACTGATCAAAGATTTGGTTATTATTGTCCTTTAGAACTCAATGCTACAAATGATGAAGCTCATTTGATGATATATTTAAGAGATTTTGAAATTAGTGAAATTGAAAGAAGAGAAAATGTTCTAAAATCTTTAAGCCAAATGATTGAACAAATAAATCCAGGAAGTAAAGTTTCAATCAATTTCAAAAGACAATATTATAATATGAAAGATATTTCTTTGAAAAATCCTAAAGTTTTAGAAAGTATATATGAGGCCGGTAGAAGACTAGAACAGCCATTATTTGAATCTCCAATTAGAGGTGGTACAGATGGGGCTAGAATGGCAAATGAAAAAGGTATTCCTTGTCCAAATATTTACACTGGTGGTCATAATTATCATTCATATTATGAGTGGTGTGCTGTAGATGCTATGGAAGATGCTGTAAAATTAATATTGGAAATTATTAAAATTGGAGCAGAAAAATAGATGAAGAAAAATATTATTTTTCTTATTTTACTTTTATTTTTTTCTAACCTGCTATTTGCTCAAGAGTATAATATCGAAAGAAATTATGAATCAAATAGTTTTAGAGATGAAGTTGAGAGATTGATTTCAAAAAACCTAGATTCTACCTTAGTTGCATATACTAAGGTAGATGAGGATTTTAAGAATTCTTTAATTATAAAATTAAACGAAATTTCTTATGAAAACGATTTATTAATTATTAATGGAGAGCTTGAATTAAATGATAAAGTTTTAGCCTTGGATATTAAATTTAATGAATCGGATATAAAAGTATTATTCAACAAGTTAGATAGTATTTTATACAATAGCTTTAATTATGATTTAAATCTTCTTTTTGAAGGTAATGATTCTTATCATCTAAGTTATACAAACAAAGTAAATTCTTTTTTAAATATAGAAGATAAATATAGATCTGGAGATTTTGTTCTTTTAAAAACTTATGATGATAACAAATCTTTAGCAGTTGTGAATTCTATATATGATAATTACGCTACTATTGATTATTTAAATAATCCAATCAATCTTATAAATACACAAATCATTGATGGTCCAAAGAGTCAGATAGGGATAAATTATTCTTTTGATTTTATAAATAATATGATGAATTTATCGAGTGATTATTTCTATTTAAAAGGATTGTTTACACCTTTTGATAAAGCTTATTTAGGCATTTGTGGATCATATTATTTAAATCTGACAGATTATAGTTATAATTTTAGTTCTGATTTAGGATTATTTATTGAATTGCCTTTATCAAAAGTTTTTGGTATAAATAGCTTTTTAAAAAATTTTTCAGTTTATAATAAGACAAAAATTGGTGTGGTTTATGAAAATCCTATAGTTTTACATAGTATATTTGAAGTTGGTTTAACAGCTTATCTATCTACTTCGACTAAAATAGGGGTAGCATATAAAATGGATTCTTATAATGAAAGTTATTATAATGCATTAATATCTTTTGATTTGTTGTTTTAGGATTGTTTTGATTTATTTTAATGGTAAAATAAAATTATATTAGGTGGTAATTATGAAAAAGACATTAATTTTATTAGTTTTTAGTTTTTTATTATTTACATCCTGTATAAGTGGGAATAATGAGATAAATTTACAATCTGTACCAAATTGGGTCAGTGAAAAATATAGTGATGAATTTTTAAATTATTATGTAGTAGAAGGTTATGGTGATACTGAAATTATTGCTAAAAAGGACGCTCTAAAAACTTTTTATGATGAGTTATCTTCTTTTATTTTAATAGAAGATGAAACTGCTTTTATTAATGAATTATATGATAATTATAGCTATGAAGATTTGACAATAAAAATTATAAAGCAATTTGATGAAATAATAGATAGTAGAGTTCATGTTATATTTTTAATTACTGCTGATAAAAAGACAATTGATGAGAAAAATTTAGAGAGAATAAATCGAGAAGAACAAATCACAGCAGAATTAAAAAATTTTGAAGAGACAAGCAATGCTTATTATAGAGAAAATAAAGACTTACAATCTATTCGAGAATTAATTGATGCTTATATTTATGCTCAAGAAAATGATTTTATCTTACAATCTGATGATTATTTAAATATGATAATTTCTAGAGTAAAAGCCTTAAATATAACTGTTTATGGGAAAAGAGATCTTTATAATTTAGAAATTCGATTAAATAGAGAAGAAGGTTTTATTGATCCTTTAGTTATAGATGGGGAGATACTTGTTTCTTATAATTCAAAAGATATAAAATTTGATAATTATTTAATTGAGCAAGATTTATATTCAGATAATAATAATTTATTTTATTTTGATATAGAAAATACAAATATTAATTTGGATGGTTTGATAATTTTTAAAATTAATTTAGATGAAAAACTTAAATTATTAAGAAGTAAAAATTTTAATGATGCTGCAAATCAGATTGAATTTGCAATAAAAGAAAAAGTTTTTTCATATAATAAGATTTCTCATTTAGCGGATAAAACTATTATTTTATCAACAATAGAAAATGATATAAATCAAAATACTAGAGAAAGTGTAAGTACTGATTTCCTCAAGGAAAAATTACTTGAGCAAAAAGCAAATGTAACAGTTAAAGAGAATTTAAATATAAATAATATCCAACAATATCAAAATCAAGCCGATTACCTATTTCTATTTAGAGCAGAAGTAGTGAATAAAGAAGAAGGGCTTAAATCTATTGTTCTTTCTCATGGTAGTCTAGAAGTTTATGATTTATCAACTTTAGATTTAGTATTTGATAGCACTTTGATTGACAGCATGGCGTTAGAAGACAGTATTGAAGCTGGTGAATCAGCTTCAATAATTCAAGTAGCGCGTAAAGCCTTTTATAATTTTTTGTAATTATTTAATTTTTAAATAATTCAGTTTGTATCATTTTTTCAGGAACATTTGAAACTATTCCAAAGATATTTTGATTTAGTAATTTATCAACATGTTCTTCAGTATCAACACACCAAGGTAAAATTTTTAGATTTCTCTCTCTATACCTTGATAAAGTAGTTTGATTAACTAATTTAATATCTGGTTTCATGATATTGCATTGAAAAAATCTTGAACCTAATCCTTTTCTTAAAAGTAATGGGACTGATTTTTCATTAGCAAATATAATCCCCTCTAATAAAGAATGTTTTGAGATTTGTTCAAATTCTCTTACAACAAATGGATTAAAAGAAGTAATTATAGTGTTAAACTCTAATTTATATTTTTTAATTAAATCCCAAAGTTTTGTTGTAAGTTCTTTATTTTTTAATTTATTAGTTTTAATTTCAATATCATATAATATGTTATTTGAACAAAGTTGGAAAACTTCTTCTAAAGTGGGAATTTGGGTTTTGTCAAAATTTTTATTAAAATTTTTACCAATATCTAATTTTTTAACTTCCGATAAAGTTAAATTTTCAACAATATAATCCTCATTTGTAACTCTTTTGGTTGCAGAATCATGAATTACTACAAGCTCTCCACTTTTTATTAAGTGTACATCTAATTCAATTGCAGGAATATCATTTTTTAAACATAATTCAAATGCAGGTAAAGAGTTCTCAGGAGCAAAAGAATTCATTCCTCTATGTGCAAAAAGAATAGGTTTATCTCTAAAATCGTAATAAGAAATCATATTAATACATTAGTTTAATTTAAATATTTAAGCAAGTTTTTTTTGTTTGTTTATTATTTGCTTGCAAAACATAGATGGTTTTGATAGCTTTATAGTGCGGAGGAGTTTTATGGAACTTCAAAATAAAAAGGTTGGTGATGAACTTTTTGGGTTTAAGCTAATCGAAATTGAAAGACTTAATGAGTATGATGGTTTTGGTTTATTATATAAACATGAAGCTACCGCAATGGAAATTTACCAAGTATTAAATGATGATAAAGAATTGTTTTTTTCTTATGTGTTTGAAACAATTCCAAATGATAATACTGGTGTTGCTCATATTATTGAACATAGTGTTTTGTCAGGATCAAAAAAATATCCAATACGCGATCCATTTATGCAATTGCAGAAAAGTAGTGCTTCTACTTTTATGAATGCACTAACATATCCAAGTAAAACTTTATATCCGGCTGCTAGTCCACTCGAAAAAGATTTTGATAATATTTTTAATGTATATACTGATGCAGTATTTGCTCCATTACTGAGAGAAGAAACTTTTATGCAAGAAGGGATAAGACTTCATTGTAATAAAGAAGGTGACTTTGTTTATAAAGGCGTTGTTTTTAATGAAATGCTTGGAGATAGGAATGATGGAGAATATGTTGCAAATAATATTTGTTTAAGAAGCTTGTATCCTGATACAGCATATAATTATTCATCAGGTGGGGAACCAATTGATATAGTAGATTTAGACTATAAAAAATTTAAATCTTTCTATATGCAATATTATCATCCAACTAATTCAAAATTATTTTTATATGGCGATTTAAAAATTGAAAAGTACTTGGAACTTTTAAATAAAGAATATCTTTCAGAATGTGCTAAAATTAATGTTTCAAAAGGTAATTTAATACCTACTAAATGGAAAGAGCCTAGGACCTTGTCTATTACATGTCCAGGTAGTGATGATGATTCTGGGGCTATGGTTGCAACTTCTTTTGTAACTACAGATTCTTCTGTTCCTTTAGAGGTTATTACCTTATCTTTCATTTATGAATTATTACTAGGATCAACAGGCTGTCCTTTTTATAAAGCAATGTTAGATTCAAAATTAGGAGAAGATGTATCTAATATAAGTGGAATTAGTACAGATTATACCTTAATGCCATTAACTATTGCTTTCTCCGGGGTAAAAGATAAAGACCCTGAAAAGATTGAAAAGTTTATTTTAAAACAACTTACAAAAGTTGTAGAAGCAGGGTTTGAAAAAGAATTAGTTGCTGCAACTTTAAAAAGATTAAGTTTCCAAATACATGAAAAACCAGCATCCAATCCTATGGGATTAATTGTTTTAAAAAGAGCATTAAGAGGTTGGTTAAGGGGCTTAAGTCCTGTTAGTACTATTGAGTATAGTAAGGCTGTTGATGAATTAAAATTAAAAATGAATGACAATCCAAGATATTTAGAAGAATGGATTGATACAAATATTCTAAATAATAATCATAGACTTTTATTTGTTGCTACTCCAGATTCTAATGAAATGGATAAGTATAATGAAAAATTAGCAAAAAAAATAAAAGACAAAACTGCAGAAATAAATGAAGAAGAAAAACAAGTTTATATAGAAAAAACTAAAACTTTTATAGATTTCCAAGATAAAGGTGATTCTGAAGAAGCTTTAAAAAGCGTTCCAAAATTATTTATTGAGGATTTGCCTCAAGATATTAGATGTTATAATCATGAAATGTTAAAAATTAAAGACACTCCAGTTTGGTTAATGAATGATGCAACAAATTCTATTGCGTATTTTGATATATTTCTTCATTTAGAAGATTTTAGTACTAGGGAGATAATGTTGTTACCTCTTTACACTAAAATATTAGAAAATTGTTCTGTCGGGGATATGGATAACACAAAAGTAATGACTGAGGTTATGCATAATACTGGAGGTTTTAATATTTCATTAGAAGGTGGTTCTAAAGTTTCTCAAGAAAGATGTTTGGGAATTATTTTTAGAATAAAGATGTTAAATGAAGATATTAATAATGGAATTGATTTAACTAAAAGAATTATTAAAGAATCAAAGATTGATGATTATAAAGCAATTTGGAATTCTTTAGTAGATATGAAAAATATGTATAAATCGGTTGCCTCAAGTGCTGGCTATCGCTTTGCTACAATTGCGGCTTCAAGTGATTATTCAGATAATGCTAAAATAATTGAGCAACTACTTGGGATAACACAATGGACATTTTTAAAATCTATCAAAAGAGAAGATGTTGCTAATTTAGCAAAAGAACTTAATGAATTAAAAAATAAAATTAATAACTTAAATAGATTTGAAATTCATCTTACTTGTGAAGAAGAAAAAACCGATGAATGTAAAAAAACTATTGAGAAATTTTTAAATTCTTTTGAAGCTACTTCTTTAGTTGTTAATAATAAAAAATATGAAAATTTTGAAAATGTTAAAGGTAAAAAAGGTTATATTTTACCATCTTCAGTAAATCATACTAGTTATGTTATTCCAGCAAAACCTTTAGGTAGTAAAGAAAATTCTGTCCAAAGAATTTTATCTTCAATCCTATCTGGTAATGATTTGTGGAATGAAATTAGAGTCTTAGGTGGTGCTTACGGTGTAGACTGCCATGTTGAAAGCCTTGAGAGATTATTTATTTTCATTTCAGCAAGTGATCCAAATTTATCAAAGACTTTTGAGGTATTTAAGAAAACTTTAGAAAAATACAGCAAAGATTTAGTAGATAAGAGTTTAATTGATGATGCAATAATAAGTAATGTTGCAAATGATTTAAAACCATATGGTCCTGATAGAAAGAGTATTATAGATTTTAGAAGAATTTTATATAATATAGAAGATGAAGTTCGTAGAAATTCTAGGAAAGAAATCTTAAATGTAAATAGTGTCGATATTCAAAATGAAGCAAAGTCTTTATCAGAAGAAACAAACTATTCATATGCTTTCTTCTGTGATAAGAATACTTTTGATAAAGAAAAAGATATTTTAGACATGGATGAGGATAAATTAGTTTATTTATCAATTTAGTAAATATATTTAAGCATAAAAATAAGCAGGATTCTTTCCTGCTTTATTTTTTTATTAAGTTTAAATTAATAAATATATTTTAAGCCTTTATTAAATAAAATTCCGCTTAAATGATACATTGAGAATGGAGTCGTTAATATTGCAATATCGAATTCATTAGCCATATCAATCATATCTTGACTTGGAATCTTGTTTCTAGCAATTACAATATTTCTTATATCACTCATAACTGCAGTTCTAACTGCTTGATTATTTGATAAACCTGTAATCAAAAGTATGTTATCTTCAAGCAATGTTAAGACATCACTCATCATATCGCTTGCAAAAGCGAAATCTACTTCATCATCTAGATGTGATTCTCCACATAATATTTTTCCTGAACAGAGTTCTAATACATCTTTCAATTTCATAGCTTGAGTATAACATTTTTTCTTAATCAAGCATAGTAATTTTTTATATATCTGTAAGAATTTATCGATTAAATTAATCTTTTAAAGCTAAAAATAAGCATTTGTTAAAAACATGGACAATTCAATTTTTCTGTTATAGACTAAGTACTTGTAGTAAGTTAAGAAATCATTTTAGGGGCCAATTTTTTATGCAAATAAAAAAAACAATAAGTATTAGTATTTTTATATTGTTTTTATCTTCAGCTGTTTATGCAAGTAATATTTTAGGGACATATACCTATGATTTAGATACGGTCCTTTCTATAATGGAACTTTCTTTAGTGGAAAATGGGGTAGATCCTAATTCTGAAGAGTTTAAAGAAAATGTTAGTAATTTACGCACAATGATTTCTGCATTTGGAGAAGATGAATTTGTTCAAAATATGATAATTGAAGCTCCGTTTTCTAGTATTGAAATAAATGAAGATTCATTAATTTTACATCTTAGAAATGGTAATTTTAATATACCTGTTGAAATTGTAAAAAATGCAATTTATTCAAGAGATTCAGATAGTTTAAATGAAATATTAGGCTATTTTGAAAACAATAAATTATTCTTTAACTTTTTAGTGACTTATGACAATTTAGAGAGATCTACCATTGGTTGCAATAATGAAGAGTTTTACTTAATTCCTTTTACTAAAGAAGTTTAAATCTAGTCAAAACTGCATATTAATGAGAAAAAATAAAGATTTTAAGTTAAAAAAATAAAAAAGATATAAGTTTAACTAGACTTATATATTATTCTATTGTAAAGTTTTATAGAAAGTTCTCTTTTATATGGTTTGAATCTGGGGGTGAGGTAAAAACTACAATGGAAGAGAAGCTAACCCCTGCAACGGAAGGATAGATATACCGTGAAGAGCTTTTCAAAAATATATTTAATTTTATTAATTTTATCTTTTGTTTGCGTAAATTTATTTGCTTTACCAAACAATGAAAAAAAGAATGAAGATGAAGATGAATTAGTAACTCAAATTGTTCCTAACCAAAAAGTCGAAGTAGTAAAAGTTGATGCTATTAAAGATTTAGAGGAACCAAAAACTTTAGAGGATAAATTTAGTTACGCATATTCATATCTATTATATCTCTCTACATTAAGTCAAAATTTAGATATCAATGCTGAATATTATGCTAAAGGTGCAATTGATGCAGCTGAAGGCAATGCATTATTTAGTGAACAAGAAATTGTAGAGATTATTCAACAAATGCAACAAGAGATGCTTAGCCGAGCACAAAAGCAACAAGAACAAGAAGCACAAGAAAACTTGAAAAAAGCAGAAGAGTTCTTGACTGAAAATGCAAACAATGAGGATGTTATTGAAACAGAATCAGGATTGCAGTATAAAGTAATTAAGGAAGGTTCAGGAGATCATCCTACTGATCAAGATCAAGTTGTTGTTTCTTATCAAATATATTCTCTTAATGAAGACTTATTGTTAGATAGTGATGGAGATACTAAATTTTCTTTAGATAAATTGGTTCCTGGATTTATAGAAGGAATTGAGTTGATGAATGTTGGCGCAAAATATAGATTTTATGTTCATCCTAAGTTAGCTTATGGTATGGACGGTACAAATGCTATTCCACCTAATTCATTATTAATATTTGATGTAGAACTTAAACAAATTGTTAGTGATCCAATATCATTAGCAAAAACAAATTAATGAGGTTATCAAATGAAGGAAAAGAGTTTTTTTAAAAATAATTTGATTTTATCAATGATTTTTGGAATTGTAATTGCAATTTTTGGAATTATTTTAATAGTTAATGGACAAGGTTTATTAAGATATGCTGTTTTAGTATATGGATTATATAGTGTTTTTGTTGGAGTAAAAGGATTAATATTCTCAACCAATCTAGTTGAATTAAAGAGAACAAAAAATGTAAATTTATTTTCTTCAATCTTTAGTATCATTATTGGTATAATTATTATTGCAGCTCCATACTTTATTTCAAATCTTGCAGTAACAATTGTTGTTTATTTATTGGCACTACAATTGTTAATTAATGGCTTGAATAACTTATTTAGTTTCTTTGGTTTAAAAAAGACAGATTTCTTTAGTAATTCCTTTTTAATCAATGGATTAATAAATCTATTAATAGCTGTTATTTTCTTTTTATTCCCTAATCAAGTTGCACAGTTCTTCTTAAGAATATTTGGTGTTATCTTTGTTTTTTATGGAATTGGTCATTTTTTCTGGAGTCTTAGATTAAGAAAAGTTGAAAAAGATTTCGAAAAAACTAATGTTGAAGGTGATTTTGAAAAGATGAATTAATCATTTATTTAAAATTTTATATAAAAATAATGTATAATTATTCAATATTTATTCATACATTATTGACATGAATATAATTATAGTTATAATGGGTAATATGAAAACTAATAGAACAATACATCATCATTTATTCGGTTTTAACCAACTCTAAGTGGTCTGGATTGTTCGTTGTATCCTTTTAGTCTCCGCTTAGCGGGGATTTTTTTTTACCAAATAAAATTGATTAGAATAGGAGAATTTAAATGGAAGAAAGATTAAGAATTGCAATTCAAAATAAAGGAAGATTAAGTGAAAAATCATTAGATCTAATAAAAACTTGTGGAATCCATTTTGGTTCTGATTCTCGAGTATTAAAAGAAATAGCCTCTAATTTTCCTATAGAGTTTTTATATGTTCGAGATGATGATATCCCATCATATGTAGCACAGGGAATTGCAGATATTGGTATAGTAGGTAAGAATGAATATGATGAACAACAAATACCATTAACTATTGTTAGAGATTTAGGTTTTGCAAGATGTAGATTATCTATTGCTACTCAAAATGATTTTAAATATGAAGGTTTAAAATCTTTAAACAATAAAAAAATTGCTACTAGTTATCCTAATATTTTAGATAAAATATTAAAAGAAAATGGTGTAAATGCTTCTTATGTTAAAGTTAGTGGTTCTGTAGAAATCACTCCTGCAATTGGTGTTGCAGATGCAATTTGTGATTTAGTAAGTACTGGAACTACATTAAAAATGAATGGTTTAAAAGAAGTAGAAAGTATTTATACTAGCTCTGCTGTTATGATAAAAAATAATAATTTACCTAAAAATAAATCAGATATTTTAAATAGATTATTAATTAGAATTGATGCAGTAAATAGAGCAAAAGATTATAAGTATATAAGTTTTAACTTACCTGAAGAACATTTATCACAAGTTGGAGCTTTAGTAGGATCTATGAAATCACCAACAGTAACAAAATTATATGAAGATGGTTGGTATTCAGTTCAAACTGTTGTCGCTGAAGATAGTTTTTGGGATGCCTTTGAGAAATTAAAAGAAATTGGTGCTCAAGGTATTTTAGTTACAAAAATTGAAAAAATGACGGAGTAAAAATTGATTCCTTATTATTTTAATCCAAAAAAGTCAGAACTTAATGATTTGTTATCAAGAGAATTAAGTGATGATACTAAAGTAAAAGAAATTGTTCAAACGATAATTGATAAAGTAAAAAATGAAGGAGATGATGCTCTTTATTATTTTGCGAAAGAGTTTGATAAAGTTGAATTAGATAGTCTTTTTGTAACTGAAGAAGAATTTGAACAATGTGATAAACTTGTTGATTTTGATTTGAAGAATGCAATCAAAAGAGCAAAAGCAAACATTGAAAAATTCCACCAAGCTCAATTACCTGAAGGTGAAATAGTAAAAATAGAAGAAGGTATCAATTTAAGTAGGAAAATTGTTCCAATTGATAAAGTTGGATTATATGTTCCTGGAGGTACCGCTCCATTATTTTCTACTGTGTTGATGCTTGGAATTCCTGCAAAAGTTGCTGGCTGTAGAGAAATTATATTAGCAACCCCACCAACTAAAGATGGTAGTGTTAATCCTGTAGTATTATATACTGCAAAATTAATTGGAATTAAAAAGATTATAAAGAGTGGTGGCGCAGGAGCTATAGCTGCTCTTTCATATGGAACTCAAACTATTTCAAAAGTTGATAAGATCTTTGGACCTGGTAATAGATTTGTAAGTTATGCTAAGATGATTCTTTCTTCAAGAACTTCTATAGATATGTTAGCCGGCCCTAGTGAAGTAATGGTAGTAGCTGATAAAGATACTAATCCTAGTTTTGCCGCAAGTGATTTTCTCTCTCAGGCTGAACATGGTCTAGATAGTCAATCAATATTATTGATTCTAGCTAATAAAGAGGACTCTGAAGAATTTAAAAATAGATTTATTGAAGAGGTTGAAGCTCAACTAGATACATTAGATAGAAAGGACTATTTATTATCTTCTTTATCAAATTCAAAAATAATAGCTACAGATACTCAAGAAAATTGTATTGAAATAATAAATGAATATGCGCCAGAGCATTTAGTATTAAATTTGGCTAAGGCTAAAGATATTTGCAATTATATAAATAATGCTGGATCAATATTTATAGGACCTTATGCATGTGAAAGTGCAGGTGATTATGCAAGTGGTACAAATCATACATTACCAACAAGTGGTTGGGCAAAAAGTGTATCTGGAGTTAGTACTGATTCATTCTTGAAAAAAATAACAATTCAAGAAATTAGTTATGAGGGGTTAAAATCCTTAGGAAAAACGATTGTTACAATGGCAGAAGGTGAGAGTTTAATGGCTCATGCAAACAGCGTAAAGGTTCGTTTAAAGGAAAATAAAAATGATTAAGAATTTATTAAGAAAAAATATTCGAGAATTAACACCTTATAGCTGTGCTAGAGATGAATTCAATGGTGTTGCTGATGTCTTTTTAGATGCTAATGAAAATTATAAAACATATTCGAGTTTTGATTTTAATCGTTATCCAGATCCTCATTGTACAACTTTAAGAAAATCTTTAGAAAAAAATTTGAATTTGCCATTTGATAATACAGTTATTGGTAATGGAAGTGATGAGTTAATTGATAATTTAATTCGTTCTTTTTGTGAACCAAAAGAAGATAAAATTATATTGATGAATCCAACTTATGGTGCTTATAAGGTATTTGCTGATATTAATAATGTAAAAACTGTATTTGTAAATTATAAAACAAATTTTGAAATAGACTTTGATTTATTAAATAAGACGATTGAAAAGGAAGGTTTAGTTAAATTACTTTTTATTTGTTCTCCAAATAATCCTACAGGAAAAGCTGAAAATATTGAGGATATTGAAAAGATTGTAAAAGATTTTAAAGGTATCGTCGTAGTTGATGAAGCTTATGGTGAATTTAGTAATAAAGAAAGTTGTGTACAACTTGTTAAAAAATATGAGAATCTAGTAGTTTTAAAAACTTTATCAAAATGCTTTGCAGCCGCAGGGATTAGAGCAGGGATAATGATTTCTAACGAAGAAATCGTTCAAGTTATTAATAATATGAAGGCTCCATATAATGTTTCGGCATCTACACAGCTTGAGGCTTTGAAAATTTTAGAAAAAAGTGAAATAATATTTAAGCAAAGAGATGAAGTAATAAAAAGAAGAGATATCTATTTTGATAAATTTAATGAGTTAAGTTATGTAAAAAAAGTATATCCTAGTGATGCAAACTTTTTATTAATGGAAGTTATAGATAGTAATTACTTATGCAAAATACTTCAGGATAAAAAAATTATTATTAGAAATCGAACTAAAGACTTATATTTAAAGAATTGTGTAAGAATTACTATTGGTAGCGAAGCTGAATGTGAGACTGTTTACAATGCAATTAAGGAGTTGGGAGATGAAACAAAATAAGGGCCCTTTATTATTTATTGAATGTGAAAGTTTAGTTGAAAAGCATAATAATCAATTTGGTGTGATTAAATTTAGACCATCAGTTTTTAAAGGATTATCTAATATCGTAGATAAAGGTAATTTTACTTTAGTTATGCTCCTTTGCTGTGATAAAGCTAGTGAGAGTAATAATTCCTTAGAAAAAGTTACTTGTTTTTTTGATGATATAAAAGATATTCTGGCAAGAGAAAAAATATTTTTTGAAAAAGATATTATTGATTATGATATTAATGATAAGTGTCAAAAATTTACTATTGATGATTTAAAAATGAAGGGTTATTTAGATGGCGATTATGATATTGCCAATTCCTTTATAATTGGTTCTAAAACAGAAAACTTGCGGATTGCTCAAGAAATTGAATTAAATAGTATTTTATATTCTTCAGAAAAAAAATTAAAAAATAATAATTCAAAAATAGTTTTAACTAGTGATGACTGGAATGAAATTTCAAATTTTTTAGTTCATAGCGAGTTAAAGTTAGCAAGAAAAGCTCATGTAATTAGAAACACTAAAGAAACAAAGATAGATTTAGAAATAAATTTAGATGGTACTGGCCAATCAAAAATTGATACAAAAATTAAATTTTTTGATCATATGCTTGAACAAATTTCTAGACATAGTGATATAGATTTAAATTTAGTTTGTGAAGGTGATGTTGATGTAGATGAACACCATAGTGTTGAAGATGTTGCTATTGCATTAGGCTCTGCAATAAAAGAGGCTATGGGAGATAAAAAAGGTTTAGCTAGGTATGGTTTTAATTTGCTAGCGATGGATGAAGTATTAGCTCAAGGAGCGATTGATTTTTCAAATAGACCTTATTTGGTTTATGATGTTCCAATTACAAGAGAATACATTGGATCTTTTCCTACAGAAATGTTTGAACATTTCTTTAAATCATTTAGTGATTCAAGTAAGTCAACTCTTCATTTAAGTGTTAGTGCAGGGAATTCTCACCATATGATTGAAGCTGTATATAAATGTTTTGCAAAATGCTTAAAACAAGCATTATATGTATATCCATATAGTAATAAGTTGCCAACAACTAAAGGAGTTATTTAGTGATTGCTATTGTTAAATATAATGCTGGAAATATTCAAAGTGTTAAATATGCTTTAGATAGATTAAATGTCGATTATATTGTAAGTGATGATCCAAAAGTTTTAAGAAATGCTGACAAGGTAATTTTTCCAGGTGTAGGGGAAGCTTCTTCTGCTATGAATTATCTAAGGAAAACAAATTTAGATTCATTATTAAAAGACTTAAAGCAACCATTTTTGGGTATTTGTTTAGGTATTCAATTAATGTGCAAATTTAGTGTTGAAAATAATACTGATTGTCTTAATATTTTTGATTTAGAAGTTAAAAAGTTTGATGATACAAAAGGTTATAAAATACCTCATATGGGTTGGAATCAAATAAAATTTGATGATAAAAACCCATTATTCAAAGATATAGAACAAAATAGCTTTTTTTATTTTGTTCATAGCTATTATGCACCAAAAGGTGAAAATACATTAGCAACATGTAATTATGCTGGTGTAGATTTTAGTGCTGCATTGATTAGAGATAATTATTATGGTGTTCAATTTCATCCAGAAAAAAGTGGTGAAGTTGGAGCTCGTTTACTAAAAAACTTTGTGGAGCTATAAGATTTATGATAATTATTCCTGCAATAGATATTATTGATAATAAAGTTGTTAGACTTACTAAAGGCGAATATGATTCAGTTAGAAATTATACTTTAGATCCTGTAGAAATAGCTAAAGAATTAGAAGCAAATGGTATTACACATTTGCATTTAGTTGATTTAGAAGGTGCTAAAAATAATAAAATAATGAATTTAAAAACTTTAGAAAGAATAGCTTCTAATACTAATTTAATTATAGATTTTGGTGGCGGGGTTAAAAGTGAACAAAGTTTAATAGATGCTTTTAATGCTGGGGCTAAAAGAGTAACTTGTGGTAGTATTGCTGTAAAGAATAGAGAATTAGTTTTAGATTGGTTAAAAAAATATAGTAGTGATAAATTAATATTAGGTGCAGATTGCAAAAATAATATGATAGCTACCACTGGGTGGTTAGAAATGAGTCAATTAAGAGTTGATGAATTTATTAATGATTATTTGAAAGAAGGTTTTAAAAGAGTTATTTCAACGGATATTTCTAAGGATGGAATGCTTAAAGGACCTTCTTTTGATTTATATAAGATGTTATTAAAAAAATGTGATTCATCATTAGAATTAGTTGCTTCAGGTGGCGTAAGTTCTATATCTGATATTGAAGAGTTAAGTAAAAATAATTTACATAGCGCTATTGTTGGTAAAGCATATCTAGAAGGAAAAATATCTATTAAAGAATTAGGTAGATTACAGGAGAAATTAATATGTTAGCAAAAAGAATTATACCCTGCTTAGATGTAAAAGATGGAAGAACTGTTAAAGGTGTGAATTTTGTCGATTTGATTGATGCAGGAGATGCAAGCGAACTCGCAAAACTATATAGTAATTTAGGTGCTGATGAATTAGTTTTTCTAGATATTACTGCTACTGTCGAAAAAAGAGCTACTTTAGCAAAATTAGTAAAAGAAGTTGCTTCAAAAATTAATATACCATTTACAGTAGGTGGTGGAATTAATACAATTGAGGATGTTGATGTTTTATTGTCTTCTGGGGCAGATAAGATATCAATTAATTCAAGTGCCTTTAAATATCCTAATTTAATAACTGATCTTGCAAACAATTTTGGTACACAATGTGTAGTTTGTGCTTTAGATGTAAAAAAAGATGATAGATTTAAATCCGGTTATCAATGCTATGTTCATGGTGGAAGAACAGAAACAAATAGAGATGCTTTAGAGGTAGCCAAAGAATTTTATAATAAAGGTGCTGGAGAAATTTTATTAACTTCAATGGACAAGGATGGTACAAAAGATGGCTTTGCTCTTGATTTAAATTCAATGATAAGTCAAAGTGTAACAATACCTGTTATTGCAAGTGGGGGAGCTGGTAAACTTGAACATTTTTATGATGTGTTTACCACAGGGAAGGCTGATGCAGCATTAGCAGCTTCAATTTTCCATTTTGGTGAGATTTCTATTCCAGAACTTAAATCATATTTAATAAATAAAGGAATTTGTATTAGGGAGTGATAAAATATGGAATTAACAATTGATAATATTGATTTAATTGATTTTGAAAAAGGAAATGGACTTGTGCCTGCTATTGTTCAAGATGCAATTAGTGATAAAGTGTTAATGTTAGGTTATATGAATAAAGAATCTATTTTAGAAACTTTTGATAGAAAGCTAGTTACTTTTTTCTCTAGAAGTCGACAAGAGCTTTGGACAAAAGGTTCAACAAGTGGTAATTTTTTAAACTTAAAAAAAATCTTATTGGATTGTGATGGCGATACATTGTTAGTAAAAGCTAGTCCTACAGGTCCTGTATGCCATAAAGGTGATGATACTTGTTTCCAAGAGGAAAATGATTTAGATGATATTGACGCAAAAGACTTCATGTTTTATTTAGAAAAAATTATTGAAGATAGAAGAGATTTCCCAATTGAAGGATCTTATACTAATCTTTTATTTTCTAGAGGAATCAAAAAGATTGCTCAGAAAGTTGGAGAAGAATGTACTGAATTAGTTATTGAAGGTATGGACGACAAAAAAGATTTATTAATTGGAGAAGCAGCAGATCTATTATATCATTTACAAGTTTTATTAACTTATAAAGGTGTGAAACTATTAGATGTATTAGAATGCTTACAACATAGACATACTTAAAAAAATATATTCAAAGGCTATTTTTAATAGCCTTTTATATTTCGTCATTTTCTTTCATTGAGTAAAATTCTTCTTCACTGAAAATTATATGATCAATTATTTCAATACCTAGAATCTTTCCACATTCAACTAATCTTTGAGTAATCTGTAAATCATTTATACTTGGATTTAAATTGCCTGTGGGATGGTTATGGCAAATTATTATAGCTACTGCTCGATTTTTTATTGCATTTGAAAATACTTCCCTAGGATGTACTATGCATTGGTTTATTGTGCCCATTGATGCAACATCAATAGCTAGAATTTCATGAGCACAATTAATAGCTACAGATATAAATAACTCTTGTTCTCTACTAGCGTAATGTCTTACAACTTTATGGACATCTTTTGGCTCAATAATTTGTCTCATTTTTTTCTCAATCTTTCTTCTTCCTAATTCTAATGCCGCACAAAGTTGAGAACTTTTGGCTATTCCAAGTCCTTTAATCTTGTTCAATTCTTCGAATCTTATATGACTCCCTTTTTTATCAATTATATTAATTACTGAATCGGAAATTTTATTAACAGTGTATTCTTTATTTCCTGATCCAATTAATAGGGTAACGAGTTCTTGGTCTGTTAGTGAGTTTACTCCAAGATTAATTAATTTTTGGCGAGGTTGTTGGTCTAAAGGCATTTCTTTAATGCTAGAATGAAAGGTGTTTCTAATTTTATATCTCATATATCAATATATTTAAGAACTTGTCAAATTGCATTAATTATATGATAATAAAAAACTATGGAAGAAAAAAAATATAGAATAGGTGATTTAGCAAGAAAAGCTAGAGTAACAGTTAGAACTGTTAGATATTACGAAAGTCTAAATTTAATAAGTCCTTCTTATAGATCTCAGGGAGGACAAAGATATTATAGTGAAAAAGATTTAGTATATTTAAAACGTATTCTAGAATTGAAAGAGTTAGATTTTACTCTGGATGAGATAAGAAAAATCATAAAAATGAAAGATGTTGATAGTTCCGGTAGTAGAAGACGAAGTGAATTGTTACATCAATATAGAAAAAAACTATCAGTAGTTTTAGATAAGAAAGTTGCTTTAGAAATGAAGATTGATACTATCAATTGGCATATAAGACAATTAGAATCAAACATTGATTTTAGAGAATGTCCAGGTAAAGATTGTATTAGTTGTAAATTTAAAAATGAATGTAGATTTGCTTTAGATGATGAATTGAATGATTAATTTATAATAGATTAATTAAATTGTATTCAGAAAAAATTGATACAGTAATAACAGATATAACACTCATAATTTTTATTAAAATATCCAATGATGGTCCTACAGTATCTTTTAAGGGATCTCCAACAGTGTCCCCTATAATTGATGCTTTATGTGCATCGCTTGAATTTCCTCCATAATTACCTTTTTCAATAAATTTCTTAGCATTATCCCAAGCTCCTCCTGAATTTGCAGTAAATATTGCAAGCATAATTGCAGAAAGGGTTGTGCCTATTAAAATTCCTCCAACAAATTTTGGGCCAAATATAAAGCCTGAGATAAGAGGTGTTAAAACTGAAAGTAAAGCTGGTTTTTTCATTTCTGATAAAGCACCTTTGCTGGAAATGGAAATACATTCTTTATAATTTGGCGTTGCTTTTCCCTCTAAAATTAATGGGTTATTAATGAATTGTTCTCTAACTGCATCAACCATTTTTTGTGCAGATTTTCCCACAGAATCAATTAAAATTCCTGAGAAGAGATATGGTAATGCGGCTCCAACAATTGCCCCTGATAAAACATAAGTATCTATCAGATTCATAATTAAAGCTTGATGAGTATTGTTTTCTCCCAATTGTGCATGTAGATAAGAAGCAAATAAGGATAAAGCAGCTAAAGCAGCAGATCCAATGGCAAAACCTTTACCAATTGCTGCTGTAGTATTTCCTATAGCATCTAATTCGTCAGTAATATCCCTAATTTCCTCATCAAGTTTACACATTTGGGAAATCCCGCCTGCATTATCTGCAATTGGTCCATATGTATCTACACTAACAGTTACTGCAACAAAGCTAAGCATTCCAATTGCGGACATTCCAACTCCATATAATCCAGCACAGGAATATGATAAAATTATACAAAAGCTTATTATTAGAACTGGGAAGAATGTGCTTCTCATTCCTACAGCAAGTCCTTTTGTAATAACTATCGCACCCCCTTCTTTTGAGGCTTTTGATACTCTTAAAGTAGGCTTAAAATCATAACTTGTATAATATTCTGCAAAAAAACCAATAATTAATCCGCTTACAATTCCTAAAGCTGCTGAGTACCAAGGAGATAAGGAACCATAATTAAATGTTTTAATATTAGGGTCTATATAAAAAAGTGATAGGAAAAATGTAGAAATTATTGTAAGTAATGCACTAAGATATGTTACTTTATTTAAATCATTATGTGGGTCCTTAAATTTCTTTTTCTTTGAAAAAATGAAGATAGAAATGGTTGATGCTAAAAGTCCTAGTGAGCAAAAAACTAATGGATAAATTATTAATTCATTAAGAATTGAATAAGATATTTCTAAGTTAGTATTTCGTAGTGAATATGATGTGTAAATAGCTAAAACTATAGAACTGATTATTGAACCAACATAGCTTTCTAATAAATCAGAACCTAAGCCTGCAACATCTCCTACATTATCTCCAACATTATCAGCAATTGTTGCAGGATTTCGTGGATCGTCTTCAGGGATTGTGTATTCAGCCTTTCCAACTAAATCGGCTCCCATATCTGCGGCTTTTGTATATATTCCTCCACCAACACGGTTAAACATTGCAATTAATGAACAACCTAAAGCATAAGAACTTACACTCATTGTAAATGGAATATCTCTTATTCCAATAAAGTTCGTATGAAATGTTAAACTATCAATTGCGAGTTGGTTAAATAATTTTCCAAAGACTAAATAAACTATTAATAACCCGAATAATGCGAAGGCGGCAACACATAATCCCATAACAGAACCACCTAAAAACGCTACTTTTAAGGTTTTTCCTTTATCTTTAGTAATCCTAGCTTTATTAGTAACTCGAACATTTGTAATTGTTGCAATTTGCATACCTATCCAAGCGGCACTTGAGCTTAGAGTAGCACCTAGTAAAAAGCAAATAGCAGCGCTAAAAGAAACAATTAATGACAAAACAATAAAAATTACTATTGAAACTAAAATAATGATTTTAAATTCTTGGTTTAAAAAAGTTTTTGCACCCTCTTTAATGAACGAAGAAATTCTAACCATTTGTTCTGTACCTGGATTTTCTTTGGCTATTAGTTTGAAATTATAAAGTGCTAAAATGAGTGCAAAAAAAACGGATACAGCTAATATGTAAATCATATAAAATCCTTTTTATCTTACTCTAATTATATTTTAAATGGTAATTTTTCTCTGTCAATGAAATATTAGAAGGTTTGAGGAGATTTATAATTTATTATTTATTGCTATTTGCTCTTATAAAAGTAATGAATTCTTCAGTAGACAATGGCATACTATAATAGAATCCTTGATAGTAATCTACATCTAATTTAGATAAGAAAGCTATTTGTTCTTCAGTTTCAATACCTTCAACAATAATCTCTAAATCTAATTTTTTAATCATGTTTATTAAGGAAGATATTAGAACTTTATATTTTTCACTTTCTTGAGCAAGATTTAAAAGAGCTCTATCTATTTTAGCTGTTGCAAAAGGTAAGCGTAAAACTGAATCTAGATTCGCATAACCTGTTCCAAAGTCATCCATAGAGAACGTTATATTTTCTTTACCTAAAATCATCATTGTTCTTTCTAATTGAGGAGCAATGCTAGCTGTAGTTTCTGTAACTTCAAAAGAAATCATTTTTTTATCAATTTTATATTGATCAATAATATTTAATATTTTTTGTTGAATATTTGGGTCTAAACAATCTATTACAGATAAATTAATAGAAATGTTTTTGAAATTTTTAGGTAGGGTATTATAAGATAAAAATTGACAAACTTTTTTAATCATCGTTAGACTCAATTGACTAATAATACCTTTTTTCTCTGCATAATTAATGAAAATTGATGGATTAATATATCCAAATTCTTTTGTATTAATTCTGCATAAAGCTTCTGCTGAATTAAATTTTTTTGATTTAGTATCAAAAATAGGCTGAAGTTTAATTTCAATATTTTCTGTTTCAATAGCTTTTAATATAGCTTCATCTCTTTTCTTTTTATATCTGTATTCATTAATAATTGATAGATTTAGTTTTTGAGTAGTCTTTTCTTCTTTTGCTTTTGCACAAATAAAGTTTGTTAAATCAATCATTTCCGTAGTAGTTCTTATGTCAGTTAGTTTTTCTGAATAAGCTATGTGTACTTTTATTTCAAGAGATATTTCATTATTTTTTATAGTCATAGGGAAATGTTCTTGAATTCTATTTAAATTTTCATGTTGTGCTTTATCTTTGCTTGAAATAATTAAGAATTTATCCCCATCAATTCTGAATAATAAACAGTTATTAGTAATTAAATTCAATTCTTCACCAATTCGTTTTATAACTTGATTACCAAAATTTTCAGATATTAGGTTATTAATTTTTGTTGTACCAACTATATCAACTACGATAAAACTGAATGGTATTTTTTTTGAATTTAAAGCATAAATATATTCATCAAAAGCCATTCTATTATAGAGGTTTGTTACTGAATCAATATAGGAAGCTGGCTTTAATAAAGTAATATACATTAAAAATATTGATACACAAATTGATGCACTAATAATAGAAATTTCTGGAAATCTAATTTGAACATATGTTGCAAGTATATTAATTGTAATAAAGGAAGGAATAATTAAAACTTGACTTAAAGATAAATATTTTCTTTTAGCAATTACATAAAGTAATCCAATAAGTAATATTGAACTTTCAATTAAAATTGATACTCCAAATAATGAGCCTCTGATATAATTTAGGTTTTCATCAAAATAGAAAACATAATGTGTTATAGGGCTTGAAAGTAAGAGAGAAAAATTAATTACTAGTAAAAGAACTGGGAGTGTTTTCAAATAATAATTAATTTTTAACTCATATTTTGTTAATACAACTACATATTTAAATAATAAATATGGAATAATCCATTGTGAAATGAAAAATAACATGTTCACTGTATAGTTAATATAGATATTTACTTTGTTATTTATACAGAAAAAAGTTAGAACATCTAAAAAAACAGATATTGTACCTTCAATAAGAATTTTTGAAAATAATTTGTTTGCTCTGTTTGGGAAAATTGGGGATACGTTATAGTATACTGTTAATATAGCTATAAAAGTCAAAGCTGTTATATTGAAAGAATAATCAAATAGCATAGATTAACAACCCCTCCCGAAAGTCATATCAACTAATAGTTTAATATAGAATTTTTAATAAGTATATGCAAAATTTATTGCATTATTTTGACATTAATGACTTAGTTTTTGCATATAGTTCATTAAATAAATTAAATTTTTTATCAAAATAATCTTGATCTTTTTTTTGAGGATAAAACTCTTTTGATTCAAATTCTATATTATTAGTTGCTTGGTAGTAATCATTGTACACTTTTATGGAAGTGTAGCCAAGTATTGATAAGCCCAATAATTCAGCTGATTGTGTTTTATATATAACTAATTTTTTATTTATTATATTACTTTTTAATTGATAATAGAAATCTAGGTTATATCTTGAGGTAGTAGTATGAACTTCGTCAATTATGAAACCCAATTCTTCAAAACAATTTAACACTGATTTAAAAGCAAAAATATTTCCTTCAATTACAGCTTTTGATAATTCTTCAGCTCTAGTATCTATTGTTAAATTAAAGAATTGTCCTGTTGCTTCAGGGTTCCAAATTGGGGCTCTCTCTCCTGTTAAATATGGGAGAAAAATTAAATTGTTTGGTTTTGCTTCTTTTGCGAGTTCATAAATTTTATTAAATTCATCGCTTTTTATATTTAATATTTTCCGTATCCAATTAATAGAAATACCTGAATTGGAGATTACCCCTGATAAATTATAATGATTTTTTAATGGGTGTTCATAACATAAAAATCTATCATCTTTTATTGGTTTTTCTATACATAAATTCAATCCTTCACTTGTTCCATTTATATCAGCTAATACATTTTTCTTACTAATGTTTGAGCCAATTATAGAGAAATAAAAATCTGAACCTCCAGCTATAATTTTAATATCTTCACTTAGATTAAAATAGTTTGCTATTGATTTATCTATTTTTCCAATTATTTCTCCACTATTTATGAATTTAGGAAATTTGTCTTGTTCTAAATTAAAATAATTTAGGCTATCTTCATTCCAATAATATTTCATCAATAAATCAGCATTGTTTACTATAAGAGCTTTTTTTGTAAGTGCATAATTTATAAATGCATCGATTGTGAGAAAATATTTTGTATTTTTATAATTTGATTTTTCATTATCTCTTATATTTAAAATTGAAGGCAAGAAGAAACTACCATCAATGTATGAACCGTAAAAGTCAGAAACAGGTTTTGAATATTTTTCTCCACGCTTATCCATCCATAATCTTGTATTTGATCCATTAAAATCAAAATTACCATTATTAAATGAAATTTCTGAATAAACGCTTAAGAAGCTAGGTCCATTACTAGATATGGCTATAGCTTCAATATCTTTAGAATTACATGTGGTAAGATATTCTAATATGAAATCTAAATATAATTTGCTATCAACTTCATAAATTTTATTATTAACTTGAGTTGGAACTTTTTTGCTTAAAAAATTAAAAAAATGTCCTTTTTTATCGATTAATGCAGCTTTTAAATTTGTTGTTCCAAAATCAATAGTTAATATCATGTTTTTTCCTCAATTTTCTGTTTTTGTTTATTATAATAACTTATTATAATCATAACAATTAGTGTAAACAAACTTGGAATAATTAAAGCTATATCTGCTGGTAAATTTTTTAAACCTTGTGCATAATTTGATAAAGCTTCACTTAATGCAAATAAAAGTGCAGAAGGAATTAAATATTTTATATTTGATTGGCATAGGAAAACAATTACTAAAGCAAACCAACCTTTATTTGCACTCATCTGTGATATAAAGGCTCCTTGTCTTAAGGATAAATAACTACCAGCTAATCCACAAAATATACTTGATAATAAAAATGCTATTGAATCTAGTTTTATCTTTGATATTCCATATGAATCTAAAGCCATTGGATTATATCCACATGCTTTTAATTTAAGTCCAAAAGGAGTTTTTTCAATTAAAATATATACAACTATAAATAAGATTAATGAGAGAGGTAAGAAAGGATTTATTCTTCCTAAAATTGGTATATTCAATAATTGAATTGGTGTAATTTCTAGTCTTAGTAATCCTTTTGAATTATAAAATGAATATGTGATAATTAAAGTTAATGCTGATGCTATCATATTACTAGATAAAGCAGTTATAAAAGGATTTGTTTTTAATGTTGCATTTACTCCACTAATTATAGCAGCAAGGATTAGGGATGATAGAATTCCAAAGATTACCCCAAGAAATAGAGAGTTTGTAAGGTTTGCTCCGATTATGGCAAATAGAGCACTTATCAAGGTTAGTCCTTCTAAAGCAATATTTAAGGTTCCTGAAATTGAGGTAATAATTGCTCCAAGGGATATTAAAAATAGAGGAGTAAATAAATTTAATGTGCTATTTAGTACGGTTATCATATTTTTCTCCTATTAGTGTTTTGCTTGTAATCAGTAAGAAAATAATTGCTTGGAATAATAGTGCTACATCACTACTTATATCACTATTTTGCATTGCAATTATTGAGCCTTGATTTATTAATGAAATAAAGAATGCTATTGGAATAATTCCTAAAGGATTGTTTGTAGCTATTAATGCAACAGTTAATGCACTAAAACCTAACCCTGAGGCAAAATCTTTATAAACACTTTGATAATTCCCAAAGATATATATTCCCCCAGCAAAAGCAATTAAAGCTCCGCTTAATGTAAAACTTAATAGATAATTTTTACTTATTGATATTCCACCATATCTAGCAAATTCTTTATTAAATCCAATTAATTTTGTTTCATATCCAAATTTTGTTTTTGTAAAAATAAAATAAAATAGGACTGCTATAATTAAAGCATAAATTATTGAAGTCGAAAGATTAGAAGGAAGAAATATCTTACTTAGCATATATTGAACTTTTCTAGTTGATTGTAAATTTGAGTTTGGGTCTTGTAATGGCCCAGTTACTAAATATGAAGCAAAATAAGAAATAGCTATTGATATAAGATAGGAAGAGATTAATTCAGGTGTATCTAGTTTTACTTTTAAGTATGCACTTATAAAAGCAATAAATCCTCCAACAAAACTTGCTGCAATAAGTGCAAATATAATGCTTAACTTTCCAATTGGGGATAAATATATTGCTACTATATTTGCAATAATAGCACCGAAATACATTTGTCCATCGCCACCAAGATTGATCAAATTAGCTCTAAATGCTATAGATATTGCTATTGCACTAATTATAAGAGGTGCTGTATGGGAAAGTGTATTTCCAAAGAAATATTTTGAGTTTAATGGGCCAATAAAAATTTGGTACAATGTGTTGAGTGGGGTTTTACTCATTAAAAATACAATTATTATTAATGAGATAATGCTAACTAGTAATATCGAAATTATACCTTTTATTTTTCTCATTTTATTCTTTCCCAAGCATATATTGTCCAATTTCTTTTTTAGAAATTGAGTTATTATTTATAAAAGTTTTATATATTTGACCTTCAAATATAATATTTATTTTATCACTTAATTTTAGTATCTCTTCTAAATCTGAGGATAATAAAACTATAGCTTTGTTCTTTTGTTTTAGTTCAATTATTTGAGAATGAATGAAATCTTTAGATTCTAAATCTAAACCCCAAGTTGGGTTTGAAAAAACAATATAATCTTTCATGTTGTCAATTTCCCTAGCAATAATTGCTTTTTGGATATTCCCACCACTTAAAGTTCCCATTTTTTGATGAGCGAGTCCTTTTATATTGTATTTTGAAATAAAGGATTTAGCAATTTTGTTTTTAAAATTTAATTGATCCCTTTTATTGATTATTAAGTTTTCACTTAAAGTTGCTTGAGCTGCTGAACCATAATGATTTCTATCAGAAGGGACGAAGGCAAGCCCCATTTTTCTTAAATCAGGAGCCTGATATTTTGATATATCACTATTGTTATAGAGGATTTCACCAGTAGAGATTCTCATCATCCCTCCAAGTACTGCTTCAAGAACACCTTTTCCATTACCACTTACAGCACAGAAGCCTAAGATTTCTCCTCTATGTAGAGAGAAGTTTATATTATTTAATATAGGTCTTTTTTGATTATGTTTTTTCAGTGATACATTTTTAAATTCTAATATAGTATCATTTTTGATTTCTTTATGAGCTATTTCTTTAGTCTGTTTAATTTCATGACCAATCATTAGCTTTGTTAAATCTTCTTCATTTAGAGAATTTGTTTGATATTCTCCTATTAAATTGCCTTTTCTTAAGATAATAACTTTATCAGAATCTTTTAGAATTTCTTTAAGCTTGTGAGTAATTAAAATAATACATTTATTTTCATTTTTTAAATGTCTTATTGTTTTAAATAATCTTTTTGCTTCACTTTGGCTTAAAATTGCTGTTGGTTCATCAAATATTAAAATTTCTGATTTCTTGTATAGCATCTTTAAGATTTCAACAATTTGTTTTTCACCAGTAGTTAAATCTTTGATTAAATCTGTGGCTTTTAAATTAAAATTATATTCATCTATTAATGTTTGAACTTCATTATTGATTTTATTTTGATCTGTAATAAATAATAATTTCTTTTTTTCTATACCCAGTGCAATATTTTGAGCAATGCTTAACTCTTCAATTAATTGGAAATGTTGAAAAACCATTCCTATTTTATTATTAATAGCATCTTTAGAACTATTGATTATTATTTCTTTGTTGTCAAATTTGATATTTCCTGTATCAGGTTTTGTTATCCCAAATAATACTTTTACCAGTGTTGATTTACCAGCTCCATTTTCTCCTGCTATTGCAGTTATTTCACCCATTTTAAAGGTGCAATTTATTTTATCTAGAGCTTTTATTCCAACACTGGGATAAAATTTAGAAATATCAGTTAATTCTATTTTTTGAATCATTGCTCAATTATTATCTCACCATTTCTTACTTTATCTAACCAAGAAACAAATTCTAATCTAATGCTTTCTGGTAAATATTTTATAAATAAAGGATCTTTGTCAAAGAAATCTACATAGCCGCTACTAATAGATTCTACTTCAGCTTGTCCCCAATTTATATTATTATTATACGCATCTTCAAGAATTTTTAAAGTGAGTTCTTTTTGATTCATTGCACCACAGCCTAAAACTACACCAGGTGCTTGAGCATAAATGTTTTCATCATGGAATACAATATAAGCATTTTTTTCTTTTGCACTGTTTAGTACTCCAACAGAAGCACTGCCACTAATAGTTGCTAATACATCACAACCATTATCAATCATGGCATTAGCTAATTCGTAAGCTTTATCTGCATCATACCAGTTTCCAATGATTCTTTTATCGAGCTCGAATGATTTATCAATGCTATGAGCTCCATCAAGTAAACCTGGTATTGTTTGTTCAGTTATTAGAGGATATTCTTGTGAAAGAACAAATCCAAGTTTATTAGTATTTCTAATACCACTTAAATCGCTTCTAGCAATCATTGCTGCTAATCTTCCTAAAATATAGGATTGTTCATATTGATTGAATTCATATGTTGCGATATTAGGATTACCAGTAAAATATGCATCAGTTATTAAGAATTTTTGATTTGGAAATTTCTTTGAAATATTATCACAGATTTCTGATAAAGAAGGGTTTGTAGTTAGTACGATATCATATTGATTAGTTGCAACTAAACTTGTTAATTGAGATTCCCATTCAGCTTGATTATAGCCAGCTTCATAAGTTTTAACTTTAATGTTTTCATGCTTAGTAGCAAATTCAAGAGCTCCATCGTTTAGTTTTTGATAGGGTGGGCTTCCTGCTAAATTACCACTAATATATACTAAAATAGAAAAATCTTTATTTTGATTTTGTACTGTTTCTTCTTTTTTACCATTAGCAAATAATGGAAAAATTACTAATAAAAATAATGTTATAAAGGTTGTAAATTTTTTCATTATATCCTCCATGTGAAAAAAATATGGGTTGTAAAAAAAACTTACAAGTCTTTAGATAAAAAAATATACATAAAAGGTTATTTTTATCTTACGCAGTGAACCTTACGTTAGCTTTTTGTGTAAAAATATTTATTTTATAATATAAATGGATACCAAATTGATAAGATTTAGTATCCACTAAGTTATATATAAATTCAATTATTTGTTGATTTTATATTCTAATAATTGGCAGTTATCAATTTTGAAATTATTAAATTCTTCTAAGCTTTGAGAGTTAAAATAAGTATTAATAATTTTTGAAGTAGTTCCATGACTTACAATTAAGATTGTAGAATTATTATCATATTTTTTTATCAATTCATCTAGAAAATTATATACTCTAGCTGCGACTTTAACCATAGATTCACCATTTGTAAAATATTGAAATGGATCATTTCTTTTTTTTCTAAAAGCTGGATCATCAAAATCACAAGCTTCTTTATCTCCAAAATTGAATTCCATTAATCTATTATCTATAATAGATTTTTGATTAAAATGTTTTTCAATTGGAGCTACTGTTTGTCTTGCTCTAATTA
This sequence comes from Sphaerochaetaceae bacterium, assembly GCA_963678415.1. Lineage (GTDB taxonomy): Bacteria > Spirochaetota > Spirochaetia > Sphaerochaetales > Sphaerochaetaceae > Pleomorphochaeta. The sequence goes on from OY782833.1 coordinate 2,359,848, forward strand.
GTGGGGAAACATAAATATCATTAAAACTTAGTTTTTTATTGATTATATTTTGTTTTAATAATTGTGCTTGATTTAAGCCGTTTTCATTTAAACTTATATCGCTTCTTCCACATACTTTTCTTTCTTTATTATAATCTGTTTGACCATGACGAGTTATGTATATATTCATGAATCTGATTATATTTAAAATGAATATATTAGTCGATATGTAAAAAAGAGCCCGAAGGCTCTTTTGTTTATTTCATATTAAATATTATATTTACACTTGTTGTTATTGTTAATTCTCCTGTAGGAGTTTGTGTTGGAGCCATAGCGGCTTCAGTCATTAACATTTTTGAAGAATTAACTCTATCGTAGGAGACATAAGGAGAAATAGATCCTTCACTAATACTTATAGGCTCACCTAATTCCATATTAGCTGCTTCTACTAAAGTTGTAGCTTTTGCTATAGCATTTTGTACTGCTTTTGTTCTGGCTTCATTATAAGCGGCTTCTTTATCCTCTTTATCAAAGTTTATTGAATATAGATTAATATTTGAAATACTGCCAATTTCATCAATAATTTTTCCAAGTACATCTATGTCCTTAAGTTTAACGTTTATACTTTGACTAGCACTTTGTCCAATTAGAATTTGCTTACCATCTTCCCAATTATATCTTGGACTTAAATTAATAGAATTTGTTGAGATATCTTTATCATCAATTCCATATTTATACAAAATTGTTAATACTTCATTTATCTTTTTATTGGTTTCATTTAATGCTTCACTAGTAGTTTTTTTAGTTTCAGAAGCTTCAACATTAAATGTTGCCATATCAGGACTGAGTGTTACAGAACCACTTGCTGAGACAGTTATTAGCTTTTCGTTGCTTTCCATATTTCCTGAACTTAGACATGAAGTAAAAATCAAAGAAACAACAGCAATACTAAGTATTAATGTTATATTTTTTTTCATCAAAAGAGCTCCTTATAATATCTTTATAATAAGGATAACATATAAATTTGGTTTAAGTGACAAAAAATAAAAAATCCCTGTTAAATAAATAACAGGGAATATAATTTATTAAATTTTTATAATTTTAAATTATAGTATTGCTTCCATTGTTGGAACTACAGCTAATAATACACCAGCTGCAACAGCAGAACCAATAACACCAGCTACGTTAGGTCCCATAGCATGCATTAATAAGAAGTTATGTGGGTCTTCTTCTTGACCAACTTTACTTGATACACGAGCAGCCATTGGAACAGCAGATACACCAGCGGAGCCAATTAATGGGTTAACAGGATTTTTCTTGTCAATCTTGTTCATTAATTTAGCAATTAGAACACCTGCACTAGTACCAATTGAGAATGCAATCATACCTAATAATAAAATACCTAAAGTATTTAAGTTTAAGAAGTGTGATGCTTCCATCTTTGATCCAACAGATAATCCTAAGAAAATTGTAACAATGTTCATAAGAGCATTTTGCATTGTATCACTTAATCTATTAACAGCGCCACATTCTTTAGCTAAGTTACCAAACATAAGGGAACCTAGTAGAGGTGTTGCTGATGGTAGTAATAAAGCACAAACAAATAATACAGCAATAGGGAAGATAATCTTTTCAGTTTTTGAAACAGGACGTAGTTGTTTCATTTTGATAGTTCTTTCTTCTTTTGTTGTTAAAGCTCTCATGATAGGTGGTTGAATAATTGGAACTAAAGCCATATATGAATATGCAGCTACTGCGATTGAACCTAATAATTCAGGTTTTAATCTACTAGTTACATAAATAGCTGTAGGTCCGTCAGCACCACCGATAATACCAATTGAAGCTGCTGCATGTAAATCGAAAGTAATACCAGGAATAAAAGAAAGAGCTAATGCACCAAGTAATGCTACGAAAATACCAAATTGAGCTGCAGCACCTAAAATTAAAGTTTTAGGGTTAGCAATTAGTGGGCCGAAGTCTGTCATTGCACCAACACCCATGAAAATAAGAATTGGGAATAAACCAGAGGATAAACCACTGTCAAACAATATTTTAATGAATCCAGCAGCACCATTGTTAGGATCAATTCCTGCAATGTATGCTAGAGGGATGTTACTTAATATACAACCAAATCCGATTGGAACTAGAAGTAGTGGTTCAAAGCCTTTTTTAATTGCAAGATAAAGTAGTAAGAAACCAATTAAAATCATTGCAAAATTGCCTAAACCGAATTCGCTACCAGCTAGTCCTAGAAAACCAACGATACCGGTTGTTTGCCATAATTGGGAAAATGCTTGTCCAATCATATCTAATTATTCTCCTTAACCGATAACCATTAATTCATCGTCTGCGTTAAGTTGGTCACCTTGACTTACACAAATTTTATTTACCACACCATCGTTTGGAGCGAAAATTTCATTTTCCATTTTCATTGCTTCCATAACCATTACACATTGGTTTTTCTTAACAGCTTCACCTTCTTTAACGTTAATGCGTAATACTAAACCAGGCATTGGAGCAACAATTGCTGAACCACCAGCTGAAGTAGTAGGAGTTGCAGCTGGAGCTTCACTTGCACTAGGTGCAACAGCAGGAGCAGCGCCACCGATAACTAGTAATACATCATCAGCTTGACATTGATCACCGTTTTCAACTTTGATTTCAGTAATAGTACCATCGCATGGAGCGAAAACTTCATTTTCCATTTTCATTGCTTCCATAACTAAGATACATTGGTTCTTTTTAACTGTATCGCCAACTTTTACATTAGTCTTTAAAATTAGACCAGGCATTGGAGCAACAACTTCAACACTTTGAGTTGGACCGTTAGATGCACTTGCAGCAGGAGCTGCTTTAGCAATAGCAGCAGCATCGATTCCATCTTTAACTGAAAGAGGATAAGAAACGCCATTAACTTTAGCATCAGATTTGCCAAGTTTTACGCCGTAAGCTTTACCATTAACAGTAACTGTGAATTCGCCTTTCTTCTTAGCTGCTTCAGCTGCTCTATCAATTTTTCTAACACCATTAGCTTTTGATTTGCCTGTTAAGTATAGGATACCTTTTTCTTTACAAGCTGATGCGATAAAGATATTTTCTTCAGTTGTTTCTAAATTTTCATCTTTTAACATCTTGATTGCAACATCACGGCCTTTTTTAGGATCAGCATCATTAATATCAACAACTTTTTTAGTTGTAGGTTCTAAACCTAATTGTTCAGCAGCAATTTTTACAACTTCTGGATCTGGAGCAACTGGAGTTTTACCAAAATAACCAAGAACCATTTTACCATAACCTTCAGCAATCTTTTTCCAAGGTCCAAACATAACGTTATTGAAAGCTTGTTGGAAATAGAATTGAGAAACAGGAGTTACAGAAGTACCGAAACCACCTTTAGCTACAGTTTCACCCATTGCATTAACGATGTCTGGATATTTGTCCATTAAATTATTATCACGTAACATTTGAGTGTTAGCAGTTAATGCACCACCTGGTAGAGGTGAGAAAGGAATATTTGGATTTACTTTTGAAGCTTCTGGTGGAGTGAAGTAATCTTTCATACATTCTTCAAATACACTTTCAGCTTTTTGAATTTTCTTAATATCGATACCTAAATCATATTCGGTACCACGAAGAGCGTGCCACATTGTAATGATGTCAGGTTGACATGTACCACCTGATACAGGAGACATTGATAAGTCAACTTGGTTTGCACCAGCTTCAATTGCACTCATGTATTGTTGAATTGAAACACCAGCTGTTTCGTGGCTGTGCATAACGATTTTTACATCTTTACCTAAAAGTTTTCTTGCTCTTTTAATTGTTTCATAGATTGTGTGAGGAGTTGAAGTACCTGAAGCATCTTTGAAACAAACAGAATCGAATGGAATACCAGCATCTAGAATTTGTTTTAGAACCATTTCATAGAAATCTGGATCGTGAGCACCTGTTGTGTTAGGTGGTAAACTCATCATTGTAACTGTTACTTCGTGTTTTAAACCTGCATCATGGATAGCTTTACCACTATCGATTAAGTTATTAACATCGTTTAATGCATCAAAGTTACGAATTCTAGAAATACCATGTTTTTTGAACATTTGAGCATGTAATTTAATAATATCTCTTGGTTGTGAATCTAAACCAACAACATTAACACCACGAGATAATGTTTGTAAGTCTGCATCTGGACCAGCAACACGTCTAAATTCATCCATCATTTCAAAAGCATCTTCATTGCTATAGAAATATAATGATTGGAAACGAGCGCCACCGCCTGCTTCAAAATGGTTAATTCCTGCTTCTTTAGCAGCTGCAACAGCTGGCATAAAATCTTTTGTGAATACACGTGCGCCGTATACTGACTGGAAACCGTCTCTAAAGGCGGTACACATAAAATCTACTTTTTTCTTCATCAACTTATTCCTTATTTATTCTCGGGACTTTGCAACAGCGGCTACGATAGCGGCTGCAATTTCTGCGTCTGCACTTGTATTAGGTGCTGCATTAACGCTTGAAACCTTACTTGGTGTTGCTGTAGCAACTTGAGGCTTCTTAGCTTCAATTTTTTTAACAATAGAACTCATTCCTTTTGTTACAAAAATCAATACAACTAGGAACACTAGAACTGTTCCCATTCCTAATAGCATGAGTGTGACACCATTGAATAGCTGTTCGACGAGTTGTTCTTTTGGTATTTGTGTCAATAAAATCATACTAACTCCTGATTTTTTTGTATGTTAAATAATGTATCCCATTCATGAAATACTCACTATGTATCATAATCATAACTTGGTATTGTTTCAAGGTATTTTAAGCTCAAATTTTGAGGAATAATTTATTGTATTTTTTTTTCCAATAAGAATATAAGTCCTGCAACAAACTGCAACATTTTTATAGCTTTGGTATTGAATTTTTCATCCAAAAACATTCATTATAGTTCATGAACAATCACTATTTTTTAAGAAAAAGTTAATAAAAACACAAATAGATATTAGATTATCTAATATTAATTTTTTTATTAAATTAAAATTATTTTTATTATATTTAACCTAATTTTTTGCGTGCTAAAAAATAAGCTGTCTTTATTTAGTTATCTATATTATAATTTTTATATAATAATTTTTAAAAAATAAATTAAATGTTTTTTTTGAAGGGAAAAAATGGAAAAAAATTTAATTGTGAGGAAAAACTTCATAAACTAGAAAGTAAAGTTTCAGAACTAGAGAATATAATTGAAGAACTAGTTCAAGAAAAGAATAATTATGATTTGATTACTTTTCCGTGGATAGGTAATTTGGGTCAATGGCTTTGGTCCATAAAGAATAATATAGTTTATTTTAATGATAAAAAGATAACAACATTAGGCTATGATAAAAATGAAATTCCAGAGAAAGTGGGATATGAGTTTTTTACTGAAAAATTACATAAAGATGATTATCAAAAAGTAATGGATAATATGAAAAATCATTTGAGTGGTAAAACTCCCGTTTATGAAGTTGAATATAGAATTAAGGCAAAAGATGGGAGCTATAAATGGTACTACGATAGAGGTAGAATTACCCAACGAGATGAAGAGGGGAAGCCTTTAATTCTTTCTGGTATTGTTTTTGATATAAGTAAGAATAAACAAATTGAAAAAGATTTAAAGATGGCTAATGAACAGCTAAAGGATTTATTAATTCATGATGAATTAACAAAAGTTTATAATAGAAGATTTTTTGATGAAAAGATTTATGAGTATTTAAATAAGGAAAGCTTTTCCTTAATTCTATTTGATTTGGATGATTTTAAATTAATAAATGATACTAGTGGCCATGATGTTGGAGATAGGGTTTTAAAATCTGTTTGTGATACTGTTTCTAATGTAATTAAAGATAATGGGTATCTTTGTAGATGGGGTGGTGAAGAGTTTATTATTATCTTAGAGAAAAAGGACTTAAAATATTCGATTAATCTTGCAGAAGATTGTAGAAGAGCAATAGAAAGTTGTCCTTTAAACAAATGTGAAAAAGCAACTGCAAGTTTTGGAGTTGTATCAAGTTCAAAAGATGATGATTATAATTCAATTATTAAACGTGTAGATAATTTGATGTTCAGTGCAAAAAAAGCTGGAAGAAATTGTATTAAGTTTTAATTAATTATAGATGATATAATAGATATATATAAAATATTTTGGAGTTAGATTATGGAAACGAGAGAAGTTCTAAGAAATAGAAGGAGTGTAAGAGATTTTACTGATGATAAAGTAGATAGAGATATCTTATTAGATATTTTAGAGACTTCAACTTTTAGTCCTTCCTGGTCAAATTTTCAACCAATAAGATATAATATTATAGAGAATGAGGATTTGAAAAATAAAATAGCTGAAAATTGTTTTATGGGTTATAAATTAAATAGTAAAATTTTAAAAAGAGCAGCTGGTGTTGTTGTTTTAAGCTATGTTGATAATTTAAGTGGTACTTATTCTTTAAGTTCTAATCAATCTAAAAAAGGCGATACTTGGGCAATGTTTGATGCAGGAATTGTTGCAAATCAATTTGCTTTAGCCTCTTATGATAAAGGTGTTTCGACTGTTATTTTAGGTTATTTTGATGAGGATAAACTTTCTGATATTATAAAAATAAGAGATGGAGAAATCATTGCTGCTATAATTGCATATGGATATGAAAAGCACCATCCTAATCCTCCTAAAAGAAAGTCTTTAAATGAAGTCGTTAGATTTTTTGATTAGCTTTTATAGCTGTTAACAAGTGTTAATTAAAGCCTTTAATGAAAAAGACAAATGTCATTAATTATTTAAATTTTTACTATCGAATTTATTGCCTTATTATTCTATTTTTACTATTCTTTATATTAGTAAATGAAAATAGGAGTATATATGTCTCATGAAGGAACTCCTGATGAACAAGCTATAAGAGAAGCAAAAATCAGGGAACGATTAGATCGTATTAATAGAAAGATTATAGTTATGAGCGGTAAAGGTGGAGTTGGTAAATCTACTGTAACCGTTAATTTAGCAAATGCATTAGTAGATGCAGGTAAAACTGTAGGTATTTTAGATACAGATTTACATGGTCCAAATGTAGCTAAAATGTTGGGTTGTGAAAGTGGTGCTTTAGAAAGTGCTGATGGACAAAATTTTATACCTGTTAAAGTTAGAGATGGTTTATTTGTTGTAAGTTTATCTTTTGCTTTGAATTCTAGCTCTGATCCAGTTATTTGGAGAGGTCCTATGAAAATTGCAGTTATTAAGCAATTCTTAGGAGATGTAGAATGGGGTAACTTAGACTATTTATTAATCGATACTCCACCAGGAACAGGCGATGAACAGTTAACTGTAATTCAAGCTATTCCAGAAATGACAGGTTCTATTATAGTTACTACTCCTCAAGATGTTGCAATTTTAGATGCCAGAAAGAGCGTAAATTTCTCAAGGAAACTTGGTGTTGCTGTTCTAGGAATTATTGAAAATATGAGTGGCTTAATTTGCCCTGATTGTGGAAAAGAAATTCCTATTTTTGGTAAAGGTGGCGGAATAAAAATGTCACAAGAAATGGATACTCCATATCTTGGAAGCATTCCATTAGAAATGCATTTAAGAGAATATGAAGATGAAGGTGTTAGTGCTTTAGAAAAAAGCCCAGAAAGCAAGAGTACTAAAGCTTTAAAAGAGATTGCACAATTCTTAGATTCTAGCATTGCTGTATCATCAGAAAAAACAGATTATATTAATACTTCAAAATGTTCTCCATCTGCTTGTGCAACTTGTTCTAGTAATTGTAGTTCAAGAAAAGATAGTTAATGAAAAAGAAAACTTTTAATATAGGTAAAGTGGATGATTTTAATCATCTAATGTGGGATGAAAAAGATAGAAAAACTGTTTTGAATACTCCAATTTTTGATTTAATTGAAATTGATAGAGAATCAAAAGAAGGGGTATGCTCTAAGTTTTTCACTTTAGATTCCCCTGATTGGGTTACTATAATTCCATGGTACATTAATGAAGATAATGTACCATGCTTTGTTATGGTTCAACAATTTAGACATGGTAGTGCAAAAGTAGTTAGGGAATTTCCTGCGGGTATGGTTGATAAAGGCGAAATAGCTTTAGATAGTGCCTATAGAGAATTAAAAGAAGAAACTGCTTTAGGAACTGAAGAAATGATATTTCTTTCTAAAATTAATCCAAACCCTGCAATTATGTCTAATGAAGCAAACTTTTTTCTAGCAAAAAATGTATTTCAAATTGCCTCTAAGCAAGAATTAGATAAAACAGAACAATTAGATGTAGTTTCTGTTCCTGTAAAAGAAGTAATAGAAAAAATGGGAAAAGATTCTCTATATGATAATGGTGTTATGCTAATGGCATTATCTCTTTTTTTAAAGCAAACAAGAATTGATAATTCATTGTTAAATTAATAGTTTTTCTTGTTTTATCATATATTTATAGAGTATTATAAATATATGACTGTTGCTTTAATTATTTTAATTTTAATTTTTATATGGAGTTCATCTTTAATATTTTTTAGAGATAAAAATACTTATGATTTAGAGGTTGATGAAACGAAAGTTTTTTCACCCAAATGTAAAAGTATTATCTTAGAACACGAGATAAAAGTTGATACTGCCGTTTTAATGATTCATGGGTTCCCATCAACTCCAAATGTTTATCAATATTCTGCTCATTGTTTTTTTGAGAAAGGATATGATTCCTATGCATATTTGCTTCCAGGATTTGGAACAAATATTGAAGATTTCAAAAAAACATATTTCACTCAATGGTTTAATTATGCTTGTAAAAAATATGAAGAATTGAAATCAAGATATAAGAATGTTGTAATAGTTGGAATAAGCATGGGAGGAGCTATTACTCTTAAACTTGGGGAAAAGTATAGTAATACAGACATAGAACCTCTTGCTATAATCCCAATCAGTGCGCCTGTTGTGTATAACAGTTTTATTCGTGATAGAAAAATTACGAATTTTGGTTTTTATTTTGCTAGAATAATTAATTTGTTCAAAAAGAGTTTTAAAACATCAATTTGTTTAAGAGATGAAACTGGAATTGATAATGAATTGAGTTGGACTGGTTACTCAGGATTGTTTATATCTCAAGGTTTAAGTTTAATTAAAGCAGAGAAGACTATTCGAAAAGAGTTGAAAAAAATTACTTGTCCTATGTTTGCGATACATAATGTTACTGATGAAACTGTGCCCTTTTTTAATTTGCCAATAATTGCAAAAAATAATAATTCAAGAAATTTTAAAGCTAAAATAATTAAAATGGATGGTTTCAAACATACAAAACATGTGTTATTGTTATATTTTTCAGTCCAAGAAGATTTAACCTATGATATAATAAACTATATAGAAGGAATATTACATGAGTAAAAGAAGTGATTACATTAGTTGGGATGAGTATTTTATGGGGTTAGCTGTTCTTAGTTCAATGAGAAGTAAAGATCCTAGTACTCAAGTCGGAGCCTGTATTGTAAATAGGAATAAGAAGATTGTTGGTATTGGTTATAATGGATTTCCAATTGGCTGTAGCGACGATAATCTTCCTTGGGAAAGAACAGGTGATTGGTTAGATACAAAATATCCATATGTATGCCATGCTGAATTAAATGCAATCTTAAATAGCGTTAGTAGAGATTTATCGGGATGCACAATTTATGTTGGGCTTTTTCCATGTAATGAATGTGCTAAAGCTATTATACAAAGTGGAATTAAGAAAGTTGTTTATTTAAGTGATAAATACGAAAAATCAGATAATACAATTGCTTCAAAGAAAATGTTTGATGCATCCGGTATTGAATATGTAAAATTAGTTCCTGATCATACACATTTATCTATAAATATGGATGAAAAAGATATTTAATTAGGAGTGAATGTGAAAAAAAGTAAGATTTTTATAGTAATATTAATTATTTTTTTATTAATTTCTTGTGCAACTACAAAAACTGAAAATTATGATTTTAATGATAATTTAGTTAGTGTAAATTGCAACATAAATGATTTTGATAATAAAGCAGTTGAATTAAGCATTCATAATAATACTAATGAGAATATTTTACTGATTTTTACTGAAGCAAAAGTTCTTGATAAAAATAATCAAATGGTTGCATTATATAGACTTGAAGATGCTCTTTCCGATTCTAATTCTGTAAGAATTGAAAATGTTGAGTTATCTCCAAATTCTATATTGCAAGATAAATTTGTTGCTGCAGGACATATAAAAAAGCAGATAATTAAAAAAGAATTTGTTGTACTTCCTTGGCTTGATAGTAACAATTTTATTCTTGAATTACCTTATATGATAGGTAATGAAAAACGGTTAATAAAAATTAGTTTTTAATAATAATAAAAAACATCTCAAAAATGAGATGTTTTTTTATAGATTAGTTATATCTTTTCTTTTTAGCAGCTTTTATGAAACCATTAAAACAAGGATTTGTATTATTTGGTCTACTCTTAAATTCTGGGTGATATTGTACACCAAGGAAGAAAGGATGTTCTTTTATTTCTACTGCTTCAACTAAGCTGTTATCAGGACTGATACCAGTAATAGTTAAACCTGCATTAACTAATTCATCTCTGAATTTATTATTGAATTCATATCTATGTCTATGTCTTTCATAAATAACATCTTGGTTGTTGTATAATTCTTTTAATACTGTTCCTTCAATTAATTTACAAGGATATGCACCTAATCGCATTGTACCACCCTTATTAGAGATATCTACTTGATCTTCCATTAAATCAATTACAGGATATTGGCAATTTTCATTAAATTCGCTAGAGTTTGCATCTTTCCAATTTAATGTTTTTCTTGCAAAACTCATTACAGCAATTTGCATTCCTAAACAAATTCCAAAATATGGGATTTGTTTATCTTGTGCATAACTTGCACTTAAAATCATGCCTTCAATACCTCTATTACCGAAACCGCCTGGAACAATTATACCATCACAATCTTTTAATTTTTCTTCTATATTGTCAACAGTTAGCATTTCAGAATCAACCCAAGATAAGTTTACTGTGCAGCCAATTTCCCAAGCACTGTGTTTTAGAGCTTCCATAACTGATAAATAAGCATCATGTAATTGAGTATATTTACCAACTAATGAGATGTTAATTTCTTTATCTGCATTATGGATTCTCTCAATCATCTTATTCCATCTTGTAAGGTCACATTCTTTTGTTTCAAGATTTAATTCTCTACAAACAATATCGTCTAATTTTTCATTATGTAACATTAGTGGTGCTTCATATAATACATCAACAGTTTTGTTTTCAATAACACAATCTTTCTTTACATTACAGAATAAAGCAATTTTATCTTTAATTGATTCTTCTAAATCTGCATCACTTCTAGTAACTATAATGTCTGGGAAAATACCTGTTGTCATTAATTCTTTTACTGAGTGTTGAGTAGGTTTACTCTTATGTTCATTACTACCACTTAAGAAAGGAACCAAAGTAACATGAATGAATAAACAGTTGTGTTTTCCCACTTCATGGCTAACTTGTCTAATTGCTTCTAAAAAAGGTTGTGATTCAATGTCCCCTGTTGTACCACCGATTTCAGTAATTACTACATCTGCGTCAGTTTGTTTTTCAATTGAATAAATAAAATCTTTAATTTCATTTGTAACATGAGGTATGATTTGCACTGTTGAACCAAGATATTCTCCACGTCTTTCTTTTTCTAAAACGTTGAAATAACATTTACCACTAGTAAGATTAGAATATTTATTTAAATATTCATCAATAAATCTTTCATAGTGTCCTAAGTCTAAATCAGTTTCAGCACCATCTTCAGTAACATAAACTTCTCCATGTTGAAAAGGACTCATTGTTCCTGGGTCTACATTCATATAAGGATCTAACTTTTGAGCTGTTACTTTTAGTCCTCTATTCTTTAAAAGTCTTCCTAATGAGGCCGCAGTAATCCCTTTACCGAGACCTGAAACAACTCCACCAGTTACAAAAATATGCTTAGCCATTCATCTCTCCTAAATTTATTGTTGATAAGTTTTTAGTATTTCGTTTGCTATATAACCTTTACTCTTTCTTTGATCCATTGCTCTTTTTTCAATGTATCTATGAGCTTTTTGTTCATCTAATTTTAAATGTTGAATTAATAAAAACTTCGCCTTGTTTACTAATTTAATTTCTTCAAGTTTTTTTCTGAGTTTTTTATTTTCACCAGCAATTCCTTTTAATTTAATATTAATAGAATTTGCCAAAATAAGACTTTGGAATAATAATGGAGAATTAATGGGTTTGCCAAGTACTAGAGTCCCAAATTTATATACTCTTGAAGCTATATCTCCTAAATATCTCTCTTCAACTAATAAAATTACAGTTGAATAAGAATCTTTTGACATGCTAATTGCTAAATCGATTCCATTTTCATCGTTTAAAGGCGCATCTATAATTACTAAATCATAATCAATTGATAAAATTTCTTGTCGGGCCTTACTGCAGGAAAAACAAGAGGTCATTGAACCTTTCACTTCGTTATTGTTTAGAAGTGATTTTAAATTCATATGACCTTTTCCATTCGGTGATACTAGTAAAATTTTTTCAAATTCAAACACTATAAATGTACCTTTATTTAATAAATAGGGAAATATTTTTCCTCTGTCAATTTTTTAGTTTCATTACATTCTTTATACTCATTTACTTCATCTGTTTTTAATGCTAAATAAGTATCTATCAATTTTTGAGGTAATACTCTTTTAAGGAATTCACTATTTTTAGCTAAATCTATAGCCTCTTCCATAGTTTTGGGTAAGAATTCTCCAGTAGTATTTTCAAACGCATTGATATCAATTGGTTCTGGTGGATCTATTTTATTAATAATTCCTTCCAAAGCTGCTTCACATATTAGTGTAAAAGTAATATATGGGTTAGCAGAAGTGTCAGGGTTTCTTACTTCAAGTCTATTATATTTTCCTTTAGTTCTTGGAATTCTAATAGTAGTTGATCTATTTTCATATCCCCAGCCAATTCGATTAGGAGCTTCACATCTACCTAGTCGCTGATAAGAATTATAGATAGGGGAGGTAAATATAGAAATTTCTTTACTATGTTTTAAAATCCCCCCAATCATATATTTTCTTAATTGAGAATTATCTACTGCTTCTTGAGCTCTAATTGAAATATTTACATGTAGCCCATTGCCACTTGCTTCTTCAATTGGTTTTGGTAAGAAGGACGCAAATAATCCATTTAATGATGCTGTAGATTTAACAACACTTTTAAAGGTGGTTAAATTATCAGCAGAATTAAGTAAATTACTATAAGAAAAATCTATCTCCATTTGTCCTGGACCATTTTCATGATGAGATCTCTCTGTATGGAAACCCATTTCTTGAAGTGTCAAACAGATATCACGACGAATGTTTTCGCCTTTATCTTTTGGAGCAAAATCTAAATAAGTTCCATTATCTAGTGGTACATGACTAGGATTACCTTGTTCATTTAATTTGAAAAGGTAGAATTCACATTCACTTCCTATTTTGAAAGATAAACCTTCTTTTTTAATTTTTTTGTTTAAGTTTTTTATTAAATATCTACCATCACCTTCAAAAGGTGTATTATCTGGATATTTAATATCGCAATACATCATAACTACTTTACCACTGGATGGTCTCCAGGGTAAAATCTGTAAGGTTTCTGGGTCAGGGAACAACATTAAATCACTTTTTTCAACATTTAAAAACCCTTTTACGGATGAAGCGTCGAAAGAAATTCCTGAGTCAAATGCTTTGTCTAATTCGTCACTACTAATTGAAATGTTTTTTAAATTTCCATAGATGTCACAAAATGCAAGTCTAATAAATTTAACATTATTCTCTTCAATGAAATTTGAAATTTCATATTGCATATTACCCATAATTCCTCCTAATTAAATTGCAGTGTAATTAAATTGCAGTATAATGTTGTTGATAAGGTAAAGTAGAATTTGGTTCTAATACATAGAAGTTTGCATTAAATACGTCATCTTTGTCAAAGGTAAATTCGTCACAAAATTGATTTATTATATCTTTTATGGAATTTAAATCTGCTTTGTTTGCTTTCCTTGCTACAACTTGTTTTGGTAAGTCTTTTGGTAATTCATCAGTTCGTAGGAATATTTGGCCTCCATGCATTCCTGTACCACAGAAATTCCCAACAGGACATTTACCATTTTGGTTTAATCCTAGCACAATGATTAATCCACCTGCAAGATACTCTCCTAAGAAACTTCCAGCTTTATCTCCAATAATAATAACTGGTTTTTCGTCTTTATAAGCTTTCATATGGATACCGGCTCTATAGCCTGCAGATTCTTTAACAAAAAGTTTTCCACCTCTCATTGCATAACCTGCAGTATCGCCACAGTTTCCACAAATTATGATCTCTCCATCATTCATTGTATCCCCTGTAGCATCTTGGCAATCATTATTTACATATATTTTACTTCCAGAATCTAAACAAGCTCCTAGAGCGTTTCCTGGTATTCCATGTATATTTATTTGTTTGTTTTTCATTCCAGCAGCGATAAATCGCTGGCCATGAACATCTTCTAATTCAAATTTTTGCTGTTTTGTTTCTCTGATAATTTGGTTTAATTCTCTGAAACTCATATGATTGACTGTTATTTTCTGCATATTGACTCCTGAATATTGTACTATTCGCCGGCATGTTGGATGCCTAATATTTCTAGTTCTTTTTCACTTAATCCAATTCCCCTTAGCATTAATCTATTTCCTTTTAATGCTTCAATTGAATTAATACCCATGCCTCCCATCATCTCTTTAATCTCTCTTGTCCAAGCTGTGACCAAGTTTATAAGATTTTGAGCACCTTCTTCTGGGTCAAGTCTACTTTCTAATTCTTTGATTTGAGTTGCTATACCCCAGTTACATTTGCCTAAATGACAACTTCTACATAGGTGACATCCAAGAGCAATTAATGCACTTGTTCCGATATAAACTGCGTCTGCTCCTAGAGCTATTGCTTTAACAATATCTGCAGAAGATCTGATAGTACCACTTGCTACTAAACTTACTTCGTTTCTGATTCCTTCATCTCGTAATCTTTTATCTACAGCAGCTAGAGCAAGTTCAATTGGAATTCCAACATTATCTCTGATTCTTAATGGTGCAGCACCTGTTCCGCCTCTAACACCATCAATTGCAATAATATCTGCACCACAGCGAGCAATACCACTTGCTATAGCTCCTACATTATGTACAGCAGCAATTTTTACAATAACTGGTTTTTCATAATTAGTAGATTCTTTTAGCATATATACTAATTGTCTTAAATCTTCAATTGAATAAATGTCGTGGTGAGGTGCTGGACTTATTGCATCACTACCTTGAGGTATCATTCTAGTTTTTGAAACTTCTTTTGTGATTTTTCTTCCAGGTAAGTGTCCACCAATTCCAGGTTTTGCACCTTGTCCCATTTTTATTTCAATTGCTTTACCAGCTTTTAAATATTTTGGATGTACTCCAAAACGTCCTGATGCAACTTGGACTATAGTATTTTCACCATATACGTAGAAGTCTTCATGTAATCCACCTTCACCAGTATTGTAAAAAATACCTAATTTCTGAGCAGCAGTTGCTAAAGCTTTATGAGCATTGTAACTGATTGAACCATAACTCATAGCCCCGAACATAATTGGAACACTTAATTCCATTTGAGGTTCAGTATCGGTTATAATATTGTTATTTTCATCAAATTCAATATCTAATTTTTTCTTACCTAAGAAAGTTCTTGTTTCCATAGGTTCTCTTAAAGGGTCAATAGATGGGTTAGTAACTTGAGATGCATTAATTAAAATTTTGTCCCAATATACTGGATATTCTTTTGGAGTACCCATTGAAGAAAGCAATACACCACCTGTTTTAGCTTGTCTATAAATATTAGTTATATCGTGTGAACTCCAGTTTGAGTTGGTTTTAAAGCAATGATCTGATTTAACAATCTTTAGGGCGTTTGTAGGACATACAGCAACACATCTATGACAGTTAACACATTTTGTTTCGTCACTTAACATAACTTTTAATTTCTGGTCAAAATAGTTAACCCCGTTTGAACATTGTTTTTCACAAAGTCTACAGTTTATACATCTATTTTGATCTCTTACTACTTCATATTCACTCTGAATTAAATTGATTTTCATAAATTACTGTACCTCCTTATTTAATTCAACGATGTAAGGTTCTCCACCTCTTGGATATTTTATTGAATCTAACTCAGGAGCAATAACTCTAATAGCTTCTTCTTCACTAGCCATGTAAACCATGTCATCTTTTTCTCCTACTACAAGAGAGCGAAGTTTAAGTCTGTCGTTCAATGCCATAAGTCCATTAGGATATCCTACAATAATTGAAAAAGGTCCAGTAACTAAGAAACTTTCATAATTGTTTCTTAGGTATTTATATTCTGCTTTTTTCTTTTCATCCATTCTTTCTATAGTGCTCCAGAAAGGTGCTGCTAAGATATGTGCAACTCTTTCTAAATCGATTTTTTTCTTTCTGTTTAAGAAGTCAATCATGTAAGTGATTACTTCTGTATCAGTTTGTAAAGAACACTTGTATCCAAACATTTCAATATAACGTCTGTTTGCATCGTAGCTAGAGATTTCACCATTATGTACTACTGAATAATTAAGTAGAGAGAATGGGTGAGCTCCGCCCCACCAACCAGGAGTATTTGTTGGATATCTTCCATGTGCAGTCCAGCTATAGCCTGCATATTCTTCTAATCTATAGAATTCACCTACATCTTCAGGAAAACCTTGAGCTTTAAATACGCCCATATTTTTACCTGAGGATACAATGTAAGCACCTTTTATTGTTGTATTAACTTTGATTGTACATCTTGCAACATATTCATCTTCATCTAATTGGCTTTCAGCTAATTTTGTAGGAAGAGGTGCTAAGAAATATCTCCAAATCATAGGTTCATCAGTGATTGCAGGAATCTTTCTAGTAGGAATTTTTGATAAGTTAATCATATCAAAATGTTCTTCAAGGAAATCCATGCATTCGTTTTTTGCAATAGAGTCCATATAAAAAATATGGAATGCATAATATTCTTTATATTCTGGATAAATACCATAGCCTGCGAATCCACCGCCTAAACCATTGGATCTATCGTGCATGACTCTAATAGAGTCTATAGCCGTCTGTCCAGAAAATCTTTTTCCATTTTTTGAGAAAATACCACTGATAGCACAGCCTGATGGTATTCTAATTTCTCCTTCTTTTTTAATTCGGTCCATTACTTTTCTCCTTATATGATTTTTAATCAATAAGTCTAAAAATGAAAAAACGCTCGCAATTATCCTAACCGCGAACGCCTTTGTTCAATCTTTTTATAGTATATATAAGTATTTTTTCATCTAAGTAGACTTCGTTGTCTAGCTTGATATTATTGATTTCAATACATTTTGTCTAGTTGTTTTTATTTCTTTTATAAATAAAATATGCAAGTTTATGCATAAAATGAATATTAAATAAATTTAATAAATTTGTTAATTCTTTGTAATGCATAAAAATACTTTAAAAGTTAAAAAAATCTTTTAAAAAAAATTATAGTATCAGTTGACAAAAATTTTAGTTTGTTGTATTTCTTAGATAACAGCAAAGGCGCTGTAGTTCATATCGAGCTACAGTGTCTTTTTTTTATTTTCATTAATTTTAATGGAAAAAATTTGATAAAATAAGAGAGGTGCTCTGATGCAACAAATAACAGATTATTTTGGTTCTATGGTTTTTGGCGATGATGCTATGAGAGATAGATTGCCAAAAGATGTTTATCGCGCTTTAAAGAACACAATTAGAGAAGGAAAAGTAATAGATCTAAATATTGCAAATGCGGTTGCACATGCAATGAAAGAATGGGCATTAGAGAATGGTGCTACCCATTTTACTCACTGGTTTCAACCTCTAACTGGTATTACTGCGGAAAAACATGATTCGTTTATTGATCCTGTAAAAGACGGAAAAGTAATTTTATCTTTCTCTGGTAAAAATTTAGTAATGGGTGAACCTGATGCTTCATCTTTCCCTTCAGGTGGTTTAAGAGCTACTTTCGAAGCTAGAGGATATACTGCATGGGACCCAACCAGTTATGCTTTTATCAAAGAAGAAACCCTTTGTATTCCTACAGCATTCTGCTCATATAGTGGTGAAGTATTAGATAAAAAGACTCCATTATTAAGAAGTATGGAAGCTATTGATAAAGAATCAAAGAGAATCTTAAAATTATTTGGACACACAGTTAATAGAGTACAAACAACTGTTGGTCCTGAACAAGAATATTTCTTAGTAGACAAAGAAGTATATAATAAAAGAATTGATTTGAAATACACTGGCAGAACTTTATTAGGTGCTAGAGCTCCAAAAGGTCAAGAATTAGATGACCACTATTTTGGTTCATTAAAACCTAGAGTAAGCTCATTTATGCAAGATTTAGATAAGGAATTATGGAAATTAGGCATTTACGCAAAAACTCGTCACAATGAAGTATCCCCTGCACAACATGAGTTAGCTCCTGTTTTTGCTACAACAAATGTTGCATGTGATCACAATCAACTCACAATGGAAGTTATGAAAAAGGTAGCTGATAAACATGGTTTAGTTTGTTTATTACATGAAAAACCTTTTGCTGGCTTAAATGGTTCAGGTAAACATAATAACTGGTCAATTTCAGCTGATGATAAAATGAATCTATTAGAACCAGGCGATAATCCAAAAGATAATGCACAATTTTTATTATTCTTAGTTTCAGTTATTAAAGCTGTAGATGAATATCAAGATCTCTTAAGAGCTAGTGTGGCATCTCCGGGCAACGACCACCGTTTGGGTGCAAATGAAGCTCCTCCTGCAATTGTAAGTATGTTCTTAGGAACTGACTTAACAGCTATTTTAGATGCAATTGCTGAAGGTAGAAAAGTTGAAGGCGTTAAGAGAGAAAATATGATACTTGGTGTTGATGTTTTACCTGATTTTGTTAAAGACACAACAGATAGAAATAGAACTTCACCATTTGCATTTACAGGTAATAAATTTGAATTAAGAATGCTAGGTAGTTCAGCAAGTGTTTCAACACCTAATACAGTATTAAATACTGCAGTTGCTAAAATACTTAAAGAATTTGCTGATGAATTAGAAGTAGCTAAAGATTTTGATGCAAAACTAGCAGAAATTGTTAAGGAAACATATAAAGAACATAAAAGAATAGTATTTAATGGTAATAACTATAGTAGCGAATGGGTTGCTGAAGCAGAGGAGAGAGGCCTAAGCAACTTAAAGAGTACTGTTGAAGCTGTTGCTGCTTATACTGATAAGAAAAATATTGAATTGTATGAATCTTTCAAGGTATTGAGCGCTACTGAATTATATAGTAGAGCCACAGTATTATTCGAAAATTATGCTAAGACAATAAACATTGAGGCACTAACTTTGATGGACATGGTTAGAAGAATGATTATCCCAGCTTGTAATAAGTATTTAAATAATCTTGCTGATGAGGTATCAAAGGTAAAAACTGTATTACCAACCATAGATCTTAAATCACAGTTAGGCTTAATGGAACACATTGCTCAATTAGTTAATTGTTTAAGCGACAAAATTAATTCTTTAGATGATGAATTGATCAAGGCTAGAGCTATTGAAGATGAAAAAGATCAAGCAATTTTCTTTAGAGACAAAATCTTTGCTTTGATGGGAGAAATTAGATCCTTTGCCGATGAATTAGAATTAATCGTTGATAAGGATTGTTGGCCAATACCAACTTACGGAGAGCTTTTATATTCGGTATAATACTAATTGTATTATTAGTGAATATGTTCAATTTTTTTAGTTTTTTGGTTGCTGCACATATGTGTGGCAACCTTCTAGATTTTTAATGCTAAGTAGTATATTTTTATTACTATATACTATAGGAGATAAATTATGTGTGGTTTTGTCGGAATGTTTGACATAGAGGAAGACTCTTCCTTATATCGTGAAAGTGTTTTGAAAATGTCTAAGAAAATTAGACATAGAGGTCCGGACTGGTCAGGTATTTATCAAGGCGATAAGGTTATCTTATCCCATGAAAGATTAAGTATTGTTGACCCATTATCAGGGAAACAACCTTTATATAGTAAGGATAAGAAAGTAGTATTAGCAGCTAATGGTGAAATTTACAATCACTTAGAATTAAGAGAAAAATATTGTAAGGATTATGAATTTCAAACTGAAAGCGATTGTGAAATTATTATTGCACTTTATCTTACTAAGGGACCTGATTTTATTGAAGATTTAAGTGGTATTTTTGCCTTTGCTTTATATGACAGTGAAAAAGATTTTTATTTAATTGCTAGAGACCATATGGGTATTATCCCTCTTTATCAAGGTTGGGATATAGAAAACCATTATTATGTTGCTAGCGAATTAAAAGCTTTAGAAAAAACTTGTCCTGCAGTTAGCATTTTCCCACCTGCTAGTGTTTATGATAGTGATTCAAGAGAAATCAAAACTTGGTATAAACGTGATTGGATGGAATTTGATAATGTTAAAGATAATGGTGGTAGTCCACAAGTTATTCGAGAAGCTTTAGAAGAAGCCGTTAAAAAACAATTGATGAGTGATGTTCCTTATGGAGTATTATTATCAGGTGGTTTAGATAGCACAATTGTTTCAGCTATTGTAGCTAAATATGCAAATGATAGAGTTGAATCTAAGGATACAGAAAAAGCTTGGTGGCCTAGATTACATAGCTTTGCTATTGGTCTTGAAGGTTCTCCAGACTTAGCAGCTGCACAAATTGCTGCAGACTATTTGCATACAGTTCACCATGAAGTTCACTTCACAATTGAAGAAGCTTTAGATGCAGTTGAAGATGTTATTTATCACTTAGAGACTTATGATATTACAACTGTTAGAGCTGCAACTCCAATGTACTTATTAGCTAGAGTTATTAAGAGCATGGGAATTAAGATGGTTCTTTCAGGTGAAGGTAGTGATGAGATCTTTGGTGGTTATTTATATTTCCACAAAGCTCCAAACGAAAAAGAATTCCATGAAGAAACTGTAAGAAAGCTTAGCAAGCTTCACCTTTATGATTGTCTTAGAGCTAATAAGTCTTTGGCAGCTTGGGGTGTAGAAGGAAGAGTTCCTTTCTTAGATAAAGAATTTATGGATGTTGCTATGAGAATTAATCCTAAATTGAAATTATGTAATGACAAAATTGAGAAATGGGTATTAAGAGAAGCTTTCAAAGATATTGTACCTGAAGAAGTTTGCTGGAGACAGAAAGAACAATTCTCAGATGGTGTAGGTTATAGTTGGATTGATAGTCTAAAAGAATTAACAAACAATATTATTAGTGATGCTCAATTTGCTAATATTAAAAATAGATTCCCAATTAACACACCTGCTACAAAAGAAGAAGCATATTATAGAATTTTATTTAATAGACATTTCAAGAGTGAAGGAGCTGCTTATACTGTTCCTCATGAAGCTTCAGTTGCTTGTTCAACTGCTACAGCTCTTGAATGGGATGCTAGTTTCAAACTAATGAATGAGCCTAGCGGTAGAGCTGTTAAATCAGTTCACGAAAAAGCTTATAAATAAAAACTTATTTGTTATTTGTCCTTTTGCTATATGTAAAAGGGCATTTTTTTTGTCTTTTAATAATCTTTGATGTATAATTAAATTCATATATATAAAAAGGAATTTAATGATAACCAATACACATAAAAAAATAGTATTAATTTTTATAATAGCTTTAGGTAGCATATTTAATTTATTTGCTGAAGCCTCTTATTATGATTATCTAAATGCTGATAGTAAAATTATTTATGATAAGATATATAATGCTATAGATAATCATTTACCAGAGGTTAAAGATATTGGTGATGATTTTTCAACAATTAGCGATATATATTATTATGTTTTATATGATAATCCTAAATTTTTTTATGTAACAAATAAAATTAATTACTTAACTAGTACTTATAAAAATACGGTTATTGATTCTACTCTTGAACTAGATTACAAGAGCTATGATAAAGAGCAAATAAGAACTTATAATGATAAATTAAATGATAATAAATATAAAATTTTGTTTGATACTCTTGGGATGTCTAAATTTGAAATAGCTAAATATTGTTTTGATTATTTAGTTAATAACTCTTATTATGATAAGTTAAATAATGATCAATCCCTTATTAGCATATTAATATATGGTAGGGGAGTTTGTTCTTCTTATGCAAAATCTTATAAATATTTAATGGATTTCTTTAATATTCCCTGCATTCTAGTAGAAGGAAAGTTTGTTGACTCAGATGAAAATCATATTTGGAATATGATAGAATTAAATAATAATTGGTATCACGTGGATGTTACTCAAGCTGATTCTAGTGGCAATTATGTTGATTATTCTTATTTTTGTGTTAATGATAAACAAATATATAAAGATCATGTTTTAGTATCCAAGGTTGAAGTTAATAAAGCAGAAAGTGATGAATTCTTTTACTTAGATAGGTTAGGACTTTATTTTAAAAGCTTTGATAAGCCTTTACTAGATAGAAAGCTTTTAGAGCTTGTTAATTCTAATGAAAGTCAAATATCATTAATCTTTGATGATAATACAGCCTTTGATAAAGGTTATAATTATTTAATTAATCAAAATGGATTTATTAATAATTTGTCTAAACAGGGATATAAAATATCATCATTAAACTATTATGAAAATAAAGTTGCAAATACTTTAACTTTTCTTCTTGATACACCATTAGAAAAAGAAGATATATTATATTTTACAAAATTTGATAAAGCCTTAATCAAAAAAATAATATTAGAGAATAAAAAAAATAATATGGTTATTTTTCCTTTAGTATTTGAAGAGAAATCTGATTATATAGAGGCTAAAAAAGTGTTAATTGAAGATAGGTATGTATTTGATATTTTTGATGATATTAATTCAATTAATTTTACAAGTTATGATCAAATAAATAGGTTAGATATACAGATAAAATAATCCCCTAGTCAATTTTGAATTAACTAGGGGAAAAAGAATCTTTATCTTCTATTATCTCTTAATCTTCTTGCAAAGCATCATAACCTTCTTCACCAGTTCTTACTTTGATAACATTTTCAACATTGTAGATGAAGATTTTACCATCGCCATAGTGACCTGTATAAAGAGTTTTCTTAACAGTATCAACTACAGTTTTTACTGGAACCTTTGATACAACTACTTCTACTTTAATCTTAGGTAATAATGTCATATCTACTGGAACACCACGATACATTTCTGTAACGCCTTTTTGCATTCCACATCCCATTACATTTGTAAGAGTTAAACCTGTAACTTCTATATCATGTAAAGCTTTCTTAAGTTCTGGGAATTTGCTTCTCTTGGTAACAATAACAACTTTTGTGAACTTAGATTTAGTATCTCTCTTATCTACTACTTTAACAGCCTTTTCTTCTGTTGGCATACCTTCATCTTCTACATCGATTGGCATACCAGCACCATTTACGATAGGCATAAAGTCTGCATAAGCATTTTCTAATCCGTGTTCTTCAATATCTAGACCAGCAATTTCTTCTTTTTCTGTTACTCTTAAACCAACAGTCTTTTTAATTACGAAGAATACAATGGTCATTGTGATTGCAACCCAAGCGATAACACTTACAACGCCTAGTACTTGTGTTAATAGAAGTGATGCACCACCACCATAGAATAGTCCGCCATCTTCTGCTAATAAACCAACTAAAACTGTACCTAGAGCACCGCAAACACCGTGAACTGAAAAAGCTCCAACAGGATCATCAATTTTAAATGTTTTCTCTACGATTTCAATTGAGAATACTACAGCAATACCACAAACTATACCTATGATAGCTGCGCCAATTGGTGATACAGCATCACAACCAGCTGTAATACCAACTAAACCTGCTAGTGCACCATTTAATGTCATTGACACATCGGGCTTTTTATATTTGATCCATGTCATAAACATTGTTGTTGTAGCAGCAACTGCAGCAGCAATATTTGTAGTAACAAAGATCTTAGAAGCACTTAGTATAGTTTCGTCTCCACTCATACTTACTGTAGAGCCACCATTAAAACCAAACCAACAAAACCAGAGGATGAATACACCAAGTGCGCCTAAAGTTAAACTGTGACCTGGAATAGCTTTTGCTTTTCCGTCTTTATCATATTTTCCAATACGAGGTCCTAACATTTTAGCACCAACTATAGCAGCAACACCACCAACCATATGAACAGCTGTTGAACCAGCAAAGTCGTGGAATCCTAAGTCTGCTAACCAGCCACCACCCCATATCCAGTGACCGCTGATAGGATAAATTAGTGCGCTTATTATAACTGAATAGATACAATAAGATGAGAATTTAGTTCTTTCTGCCATTGCTCCTGAAACAATTGTTGCAGCTGTTGCGCAGAAAACTGTTTGGAAAATTAAGAATGCGTATGTTGGATAGCTAGATGAATAATCTCCTCTTACAAAGAAATCAAGGTCTCCAAAAAATTTTCCGCTACCAAACATAATACCAAAGCCAATAACATAGAAAACTATAGTACCTAATGAGAAGTCCATTAAGTTTTTCATAATTATATTTCCACTGTTCTTAGCTCTAGTAAATCCTGTTTCTACCATCGCGAAACCCGCTTGCATGAAGAATACGAGAACCGCCCCGAGTAGTACCCAAATTGTGTCAACTGAAGAATACATTTTCTCCTCCTGAAAAATAAAAATGGCGTGTGACCCTTTTGAGGGATCACACGCCGTTGTGTGGTTCTTTTCGAAATTACTCGAAAAACAAATTGATAAAAAAAGATTTTTATAGGTGCAATAAAAAACAAAAAAAAGACGGTGCAAAATTACTTTTGCATCGCCTTTGATGTATGTATATTTTTTAATCTTTTATTGATTTTTTGTCAATAAGTTTTAATAAAAAAAATGTATATTTATTTAAAATATATTCATTTTTAGTATTAATTGCTTATAATATAAGTAATTAAATAATTAAAAATTTTGCTTAATATTTTTTAGAAGGCATCTAATAGTAAGTCAATATTACCTTTTAGCATTTTATATAAAGCTTGATCTTCACAATTATTAGGGAAATTCCTCCAAACTACTAGTTTTGCATCTTTATTAACTTCGGTTAATGGGGCAGCTAATGGATTGTGAATATTATCAATAATTAAAGCATTGTCAATTTTTGAAATTTCTTCGATATTTTTAGGAGAAACTGCATTTGGTCCAAAACTTCCTACAACATTAAGTCCAAGAGATTTTGCAAATTCTACTTGATGGAAATGAACATAAGCATTCATTTGATCGATGTGTTTTTCTTTAATTTCTTTTCTAGCCTTATTATATAAATCTTCTATTTCCTGCACCCTAATTTTACTTTTATCTTGAGTATTATATTTTTCACTTATTTTTTTTGCTTGTGCTTTTATATTATCTAAAGTATTTACAGTATTTATTTGAACCCTAATATCATCATTAATGAGATTGTCACTTAAGGTTTTCATCATTACTTCATAACCTGCATAAACAAAAGCTTGGCTTTGTTGAATTTTTGAGATATCGCTAGGTAATATTTCATATTCAGGTGGATGAACTAAATCTGCTGGAGCAATGTTAATTACATTATCTAATCCTCCAACATAAGCAAATGATGCTGTCCAGCTAGTACTTGCAACATAAGGTGAGTAATCTTCTTTAGTTCCTTGGGCGAATAGAGGTATTGCTATTAATGCAATAAGAAAACTTGTTAAAAACTTTTTTTTCATTTTATAATTCCTTTTTTAAATTTATTTATTATTGAAATTGCTGCATAAATTAATACAGCAGTGATTGCTATAGTTGCGCTAAGTGGTATATCAAAATATATTGTTGTGAAAAAGCCTAAAAGTGCTAATAATAATCCAAAGCCTGAAGATAGGATAAATAGAGTTTTTGTACCTTTACTTAATCTAGTGGCAATTAAGACAGGTAAAATTAAAAGAGCATCTATCAATAAAGCTCCAATTAGTCTCATAGCAAGGGCTATACATAAAGCAATAATCATGACCATGAAGTTATAATGGAAATTAACATTTATTCCTAAACTTTTAGCAATTGATTTATCAAAAAAGATTGCAGTTACATTATTAAAGTTAAAAAATAAATAAATTAATACAACAAAAGTTAATAATATTAATATTGAGATATCTAAATAACTTAATGCAAAAGGAGATCCCCATAATAATTGTAGGGAGTCTTTTGCCGGAACATTAAAGGTATGCATTAAAAGAGACGCTAAGCCCATTGTAAAAACCATAGCAGCAGCAGACGAGAATGAATTTGAAGTTGGAATTTTTACAATTAATGCTACAACAATTAAATTAACTAAAATTATAATAGGGAGTTGAGGAATTTCTAGCGCTAAAGCTATAGCACCTCCTAAGATTACTCCATGCATTAGTGCATATCTTAATGGAACTAAATCCATTCTTAAAACCATTGCACCACATAATGGAAAAGATATACCAGAAAAAATTAGAGCGATAAAAGCTTTAAAAATTGGAGCTAAGGATAAAAGGCTAAGCATATTGTTTCTCCATTTTATAAGTTTTCCAATTTAATTGATCTTTTAAATCTTTATCATGAGTGATTAAAATAATTGTTGGCATCTCACCATTTCTTAAGGAATTTAATAAAGAAATTAATTGATCTTTGCTTTCTTTATCTAAGAAAGAGGTTGGTTCATCTAGTATTAATATTTTTGCTTTTTGGCAAAGACATCTTGCAAGAGAGACTTTTTGTTTTTCTCCTCCTGATAGTGAATAATAATTTCTATTAATTAAATGAATTGCTTTACATTTTCTAAGACTCGTATCTATTAAATAATTTTTTTCTATTTTATTTGTATTTCTTGCAATGCCCATTGAAACAACTTCTTTTACGCTAATAGGGAATGCTTGATTTTCTTTTTCTTGTTTTATATATCCAATTGTTTTAGTTGCAAGTTTATTAATTGGTTCATCATTAATTAAGATTTTACCTTTTATAGGATCAATTTCTCTTAAAAGAGTCTTAATCAAAGTAGTTTTACCGATACCATTATCACCTTCAATGATTAAGGCTTCTCCTCCAGCAAGTTCTAACTTATTAAAGGAGTAAATGATTTTTTTATTATATCCGATAGCTAAATCATCTATAGTTATAGAGAGACCTTGTACTTGTTTTGCTCTTATTTTTATATTTTGATAAATAGTATTTATATCAAATTCATTTTCAAATAAATCTTCTGTTTTACATAGAAGTTTATCAATTGTCTGAGAATAATGTGTTTCTACATTGTTTTTTTCTAAAATATCTTTGGCTCTCAAGCTTATTAAATTAAAATTAACTTTTTTAATATTTAATTTAATCATTATTGCTGCTGCAGCTTTCCCACCGACAGTATCATGAGCATAAAGATTCGTGAATTTTGTATCTACAGTTTTTAGAAAATTATCAAATTCAAATAATGGATAAAGCCAGGAACTTGAGGATTTAAATACTAATTCATCGTTGTTATATATGTTTAATGTTGTCCCCTCAATTAAGGGTTGTAAATATTTTTCCATTAAATTTCTCCAAAAAAAAATAGCCAGGAAGCAGATAAAAATATATCGAAGCCTTCCTGGCTATATTAATACAAAATAAAATATAAGTAGGTTTCTTCCTGAAACCTTTATAAAAAAATATCAGTTAATCAATGGTATGTCAATTATTAATTAAATATATTTATCAATAGAATTTATAATATCTTCAATTAATGCATCTAGCCCAATATTTGTAGTGCCGGCAATACTCAAATTACATTTTGAAATTGGTAATAATAATTTATGAGCAGTGCTTTGGCTTATTGCTAATGCCATTTTTGGTGTTATTTCTCCATGCAGAGCATCTGCGACTATTATTCCTATAGGTCCAATAATTAAATTAGAGTTTCGTGCTGCTACTAATACAGGATTTTCTCCTGTTGCTATTAAATCAGCACCACTTTGAAGCATTGAAGAAGTGGCAATACTGTTTGTTCCAATTGCCAAAATTTCAATTTCTGGGTATTTATTTTTTATTTTTTTTACAAGAGCTTTTCCAAGGCTTCCACCTTGTCCATCTATAACTGTAATTGTTTTGCTATTATTCATATAAAGAGTATAATTTATATTTTAATTTGTGTAAAATATAATATAAAACCTTAGATTAAATACTGTATTCTTTTAATTCAATAAAAATATATTGACAAAATGTTGGCAGATATGAAAAAATATATATAGCGTTGTATCACAGACTTAACCGTACGTTAAACTAAGCGACACGCAGATTTTAACGCACAACGTGCAAACCGGGAGGAACGCTGTGCATACTTTCAGCGTTAATGGTAAAAAAATATCGACGGATGTAGATAAGTCTTTATTAAGATTTTTAAGAGAAAATCTTAATCTCTATGGAACAAAAGATGGTTGTAGTGAAGGCGCCTGTGGAACTTGTACTGTTATTATTGATGGTAAAGCTACTAAAGCTTGTGTAAACAAGGTCTCAAAATTAGATGGTAAAAATATTATTACTATCGAAGGTCTTTCTCAAAGAGAAGAAGATGTCTACGGATACTGCTTCGCAAATGCTGGTGCTGTCCAATGTGGATTTTGTACTCCAGGAATGATTCTTGCGGCTAAAGCATTAATTGATGTAAATGATAATCCTACCCCTGAAGAAGTAAAAAAAGCAATTAGGGGAAATATTTGTAGGTGTACTGGTTACATAAAAATCGAACAAGCTATATTGGATTGTGCTCGTTATTTTAGAGAAAATTTACAGATTCCAAATGTTAATAATGATGAAGCAAAATTAGGAACAAGATTCTTACGTCCAGATGCAATTGAAAAAGCATTAGGTCGGGGTGTATTTACTGATGATATTTATATTGAAGGCATGCTCCATTTAAAAGTTTTAAGAAGTGCATATCCAAGAGCTAGAGTTGTTAAACTAGATGTTTCTAAAGCAGAAAAACATCCAAAATGTGTAAGAATTGCTACTCGTAAAGATGTGCCTGAAAATAAATTGGGGCATTTAGTTCATGATTGGGATGTATTAATCAGCGAGGGTGATATAACTCGATATATTGGAGATGGAATTGCTATTGTTGCAGCCACTGAATTTGATGCTTTAGATGAAATCTTAGCTTTAATTGAAGTTGAGTATGAAGTATTAGCTCCAGTAACTGATGTGCATGAAGCAATGAAAGAAGATGCTCCAAAAGTACATTCTAAAGGTAATTTGCTTCAAGTTGAGCATATTAAACGAGGTGATGCAGATACTGCAATTAAAAATAGTGCATATGTTGTAAGAAATACTTATAAAACTCCATATACTGAACATGCATTTATGGAAACTGAATGTACTGTTGCTATGCCTCAAGGTAAAGGTGTTAAATTATATACTTCTTCACAGTCAATTTATGATGATCAAAGAGAAGTTGCAAGAATGCTTAAATTGCCTTTAGATGATGTTGAGGTTGAAGCTGCTTTAGTAGGTGGTGGTTTTGGTGGAAAAGAAGATATGAGTGTGCAACATCATGCTGCATTAATGGCTTATCTCACACAAAAACCTGTTAAATTACATCTTAGTAGACAAGAGAGTTTGATGGTACATCCAAAACGTCACCCTATGGAAATTGATATAACTACAGCTTGTGATGAAAATGGGAAAATTACTGCTATGAAGGCAGAAATTATTGCCAACACTGGTGCTTATGCATCTTTAGGTGGTCCTGTTTTACAAAGAGCATGTACACATGCATCAGGTCCTTATAATTATCAAAATATTGAAATTGTAGGAAAAGCTGTTTATACAAATAATGTTCCAGGTGGTGCTTTTAGAGGTTTTGGGGTTACTCAAAGTTGTTTTGCAATTGAATCAAACTTGAATTTGTTAGCAGAAAAAGTAAATATGGATCCTTTTGAATTTAAATATAAGAATGTTCTAAGGGTTGGTGATATTATGCCTAATGGACAAATTACATCTCAGGATTGTGGTATTTTAGAATGCATGGATGCAGCTAGAGATATTTATTATAAGAATCCAAAAAAAATTGGTTTTGCAAACTCTTTAAAGAATTCTGGTATTGGTGTTGGTGTTCCTGACTCAGGTCGTTGTATTTTATCAATTGAGAATTCTATTGTTCATATTAGAACCAGTGCTGCTTGTATGGGACAAGGAATTGCAACTATGGCAACTCAAATGTTAGGTGAAACTTGTAAATTATCAAGAAATCAAATATTGGTTGAACCACCTAATACAAAACGTACTCCTGATTCAGGATGTAGTACTGCAAGTAGACAAACAGCTTTTACTGGTGAAGCAATCAAGAGAGCTTCTGAAAAGTTAAAAGAAGATTTGGATAAATATTCTATTGAAGAATTAGAAGGTAAAGAATATTTTGGTGAATTCACTTTTTATTCTGATCCGATTACTTCAACAAAGAAGAATCCAGTTAGCCATTTAGCTTATAGTTATGCAACACAATTAGTTGAGTTGGATGATGAAGGGAAATTAAAGAAAATTTATGCTATAAGTGATGTTGGAACTCCTGTTAATTTAACTACCCTAGAAGGACAAGTTGAAGGTGGTGTTGTAATGGGATTAGGTTATGGCTTAAAAGAAGATTTTCCAACTTATGGTGGATATCTTAAGGTAAAATATGGTACACTAGGCCTATTAAGAAGTACTGATGTTCCTGAGATTGAAACACATTTTGTTACAGGACCCGGCGAAACAGGTTATTCTTATGGAGCTAAAGGTATTGGTGAATTAAGTACAATTGCTACTGCACCAGCTTGCCAGATGGCTTATTATAGGTATGATGGTATTTTTAGAAAGGAATTGCCTTTAGGAGGCACGCCTTATAAAAAAAACAAAGAAGCTAAATAGATTATATAATATCCTCTAATATACTAGAGGATATTTTAATAGGAGATAATCTTTGATGGAAATTAATAATGTAAGTTTAATTGGATTGGGCGCTGTTGGAGCTATTTATGGAGATATGATTTCTAAAGTTGTTGATTCTTTTGAAGTTATTGTAAATGGAGAAAGAAAAAGCAGATATGAAGAAAATGGAATATTAATTAATAATAAAAAAAGTTTCTATAATTTTGTTTCTTCAAATGACGCTAAAAAAGCTCAATTGTTAATTGTCGCTACAAAAAATAATCACATTGAACAAGTTATTGAAGATATTAAAGGTATTGTTGATGAAAATACTATTATTTTATCTTTATTAAATGGAATTGTTTCTGAAAGAATTCTAAAAGAGAAATTTCCTCAATCAAAGATTTTATATAGTTTTGCTGTTGGTTTAAGTAGTGAAAATGTTAACCAAAAAATTAATTATTCAAGTGATGGTATAATAGTTTTTGGTAGCGAAAATGATGAAAAAACTTCTGAAGTTATAGCTGTTGAGAATCTATTTAAAAAAGCTGGAATAAATTATCTAATACCTAAAAATATTAAACATGATTTATGGAATAAATTTATGCTTAATATTGTATATAATACAATTTCTTCAATTTTAAGAGCTGGCTATGGTGTATTTAAAAATGAAGATGTTAAGAAATTAGTATTTAATGTGGCACAAGAAGTTAAATTAATAGCTAATAAAGAAGGGATTGATTTAACTGATGAAGATATTATAAATAATCAAAAGGTTATAGAAAGTTTAGATCCTTACGGAAAAACTTCAATGTGCCAAGATATAGAAGCTTCTAGAACTACTGAAAATAAATGGTTTAGCAAAACTATTATCGATTTAGCAGAAAAATATGGATTAAAAGTTCCATATTGTGAAAGTATATATTATTTGGCACAAGGTGCTGAATGCAGAAATGAAATGATGAGAAATAAAGCTTAAAGATTTTTTTCTTTTATTTCTTGTTTTGCATCTAGAATGGCTTTTTCCATTAAAGGGGATAAAAGCCTTTCTATTTTATAGTCTTTGTTTTTTATTATTTGCTTAAATTTAGCTTTATCTTCATAAGATTTTAATAAATCAGTAAGCTTTTTCTTTTCTAAAATTCTTACAGCTGGAACATTCAATTTTTTTGCAACAATATCCCTTGCAATAAAAAAATGTTTTATAAATATTTTATCTTTTTTATTAAGTTTTTTCCAATTCGAAAGTTTTGTCCAACCGGGTTTAAAAGGTTTAGTAATTTTACCCGCAGTTTTCATTTTACGCATTGCGGCTTCATATTTATTTTCTTTTTTTGTTTCTTCTATTAACACTTCTTTTAATTTGTGTAAATGAGCAACATCTTCAAGAGCATATTGAATTTGTGTTTCACTTAAAGGTCTTTTAAGCCAATTTGTCATTTGATTTTTTTTCTTTGAAGATTTGCTACCAATATTTTTGTTTAGAAAATAATCTACACAGGCTGCATAACCTTTAACAAATTCTAATTCTAAGGCTAAAATTCTTACATCGAATATATTTTGTATCTGTATATCATATTGTTTTTTGACAAGGGAAGCATCACTATCGCAACTAAACATGATTTTTTCAATTTCTTTATCTTCCAAAAAAGTTTTTAATCCTTCTTTTTCTATTTTAAAAGGATCTATAAGATAAAAATCTTTTGAATCAAATATTTGAATTAAACAAAGATGTTCTCCATAAATGTGTAAATTAAATTCGCCTTCAAAATCCATTGCTATGCTTTTGAGATTATTTTCTTTAAAGTAAGAGAGTAAATTTATTAATTCTTGTTCAGTTTCTATTAGTTTATATTTATACATATATAAAACATATAATTTTTTATAAAAATAATAAAGATATAAAAAAGAGACTCACTATCGAGTCCCTTTAATTTTATAAGTTATATATTAATTAAATATATTTAACATCTGGATTTGTTTGTGGTAATACTAAATTTAAAATAATACCAACTAAAGTTGCTAAAGCAACACCACCAAGAGCGAATGTTAAGTTATCGTTTAATGGGAAGGAAATCATACCACCACCGATACCAATAACCATAATTACACTACTTATTGTTAAGTTTCTCTTATCTTGATAGTCAACACCACTTTCAACTAAAGTTCTTAGACCACTAGAAGCGATAATTCCGAATAGTAACATTGAAATACCACCAAGAACAGGAGTTGGGATAGTCTGAATTAAAGCACCAAATTTACCAAAGAATGATAATAAAGTTGCTAAAACTGCAGCTCCTCCAATAACCCAAACACTGTAAACTTTAGTAATTGCTAAAACTCCGATATTTTCACCATATGTTGTATTAGGTGGACCACCCCACATTGATGCCCAAGCTGTTGCAATACCATCACCAAGGATAGTTCTATGTAGACCAGGTTTTTCATAGAAGTTTTCGCCAACAACGTTACTTAAAACAAGGATGTCTCCTAAGTGTTCACAAAGTGTAGCAAAAGATACAATTATAAAAGATAAGATTGCAATTATATTAAATTTAGGAAATGCGAATGTAGGTAAACTAAGCCATGCTGCTTGTTTTACAGTTGAATAATCAATTATATGATATGCAGGGAAGAATGAACCCATAATCAGTGTAAATATATATCCACTGAAAAGACCAATAAGAATTGGAATTAAAGCCCAGAATCTTTTGAAGAATATATTAGCAATGATTGTTATTGTTAATGTAACAAGAGCAATTGAAAGATAAACCATGCTATAATTGCCACTTGCATCATTCATAGCCATATCCATTGCAGTAGGTGCCAAATTTAGACCAATAACAATAATAACAGAACCAATTACTACTGGAGGTAAAGCTTTATCAAGCCATTTGTGACCAGCTACTTTGATTATTGCTGCTACAATTGCGTAGAAGATACCTGCACAAAAAGCACCCCCCAAAGCATAAGGTAAACCGTAAGTTGCAGATACCAAAGTAATTGGAGGGATAAAAGCGAATGAACTACCTAAAAATGCAGGAACTTTTGCTTTTGTTAATAAAATGTAGATTAGTGTACCTGTTCCAGCACTAAAAAGAGCTGCACTTGGACTAAGACCGGTAAGAATTGGAACTAAAATGGTAGCACCAAACATAGCAAATACATGTTGAATACTTAAGAATACCCATTCTTGCACAGGGGGTTTTTCACTAGGGCCATAAACGGCACCATTATTCATAAATTTACCTGACATAAAAACTCCTAAAGAAAGATTGTGATTTTTATGACTTTATGATAAGTCATTATACAATATCAAAAATACCAAACAAAAGGGAACCCCCTATTAAAAAAGAATAGGGGGAATTTTAATATTTCTTCAACAGAGTGCAACAAATGTGAAGAAAAAAGATAAAAAAGGAGATTATTTGTTTTTGAAAAGTGGTATGAATGCCCCAATAATTAAGACTATTGGAAATAAAAGAATAGTTAACAATAATAAAATGATTAGGAGTTTTTTATTATTAAATATATGATTTAGTGGTTTTTTAAATAAATAAGTATTTTCCATAATTGGGGCTCTCCTTGTTTATGTACACAGTATAGCCCACATACAAGGACATATAATGTCCCTGTATATTTTATTTATAATAAATTTTTCATCTTATTTATTTCGTCTTTCCAAAGAGTAATTAGTTTTTCGGGATATATGGGTCTTGCTAAAGCTCCAAATGACAATATTTTTGATAAAATTTCTTGGTATGAGGAAAAGGGTAATGTTAGTAAAAGAGTATCATTTTTATATTCAATCTTTTGATCTTTGTGCCAAGTTTGTGTTTTTACAATATGTGCAGCAGTATCTTTAAATTCTATCGTTGCCGTATAACTAATTGTATTCATAAATATACCAAATCCAGAAGAAATATATTTTTGTAATTCCTCATCATCTTCAGTATATATATATGCTTTAATTAATTCTTTTGGCCTTTTCATTCTAGATAAGTGGAAATTTCTCAATTCTTTTTTATTTAGATCGAAGGCTATTAAATACCAAGCTTTACCATCATTTACAAGTCTTAGAGGTTGTACTTCTCTATTTGATACATTGTTTGTAAGGGATGTATATTCGAAGGTTAGACAGTAATTGTTTTTCATAGAAAATGATACGGCAGAAAATATTTTTTGATCAGGTAAATCTATAATTGGAGAAAGAAATAAGATTTTTTTAGATAAATTTCTAGCTGACTCATCTAATGTATTATTAATACCTTCCGCAATCAGAGAAGAGGATAAAGGCTGTAGTCCATTAGCATGGCTAAAGTTATCAAAAATAGCCTTAAATATTAATGTTTTGTCATCATTAATATTTGTAAGAGAAAATTTGTTTTCATATTTATATTTTTTATCTTGATAATCATAAACAATTGGAGCAAGGAAACGATCTCTCATATATTCAATATCTCGTTTAACTTGTCTAGAGCTTATTTCAAATCTGTCTGATATGTTTTTTAAAGTTAAGGTTTTATTCTGTGATAAGTTTTTATCAATGTATATAATTCTTTCTGTTTTACTCATACTTTAAATTATCATATAGAAAGATAATAATAAAGAAAATAATAATTAGGGCAAATAAAAATAGTCGCCAATAAATGACGACTATGAATTTTCAGTGTAATTAAATTATCTTATTTAAATTCACCAGGTTTGATTTCAGAACCATAAGTTGCTTTAGCATCAGAAATTTTCTTAATGAATGCATCCCATTTGTCAAAAATCATTTGAGGACAGAATTCATCCATCTTCTTGAAGTATTCTTTACTTCTTTCTAATTTAGCAATCCATTTGTCACAACGGAAAGTGAATTGGTAAGTATATTCTTCAAGAGTATAATCTAAGTCTAAATATTTTTTGAATAATACTTTTAGATCTTCATATAGTGGAATTTTACCAGTAGGAGTATCTAATGCTTCATATTCACCATGAATTCTACCTTCTGCCCAGTGTAACCAAACTTTTTTAGCTAGTTTGTCAGTACAGAATTTTCCTTCTGGAGTTCTTAAGAAGTAGTTTGTTGAGAATACTTTAGGAACATTGTTGATATCTTTTACAAAGTTAATGTTGTTTAAAGTATATTCTCCTAATGGGTATGATAAGAAGTCCATGTTAGCCATTGGACTAGGTTTTCTAACACCTTCAGCACCTAAAGTTGCACTAGTTGTTTCTGATTCAAGAGTACAAGCTTTTAATAAGATACCTTCTTCCCAAGAAGCTGATTCTTCAACAGGAACTGTTGTATCGCTATCACGACCACCGTAAAGAACACCTTCAACTTTAACACCTTTCTTATCTTCGAAACCAGCTTGGTCGAAGTTATCTAAGTAGTCAAGTCTCATTGTGTAACGAGCGTTACCGTGAGCACATTTGATTTCGTTTCCAGCAGCATCTTTTTTGCCTTCAAACCAATCTGCACCAGAGAAGTTGTCACCAGTTTTAGGAGTATCTAAACCTGAACCTAACCAATAAGGTTTATTGTCTGGTCCACGTAATACGTTAGAGAAGATAACTTCTTGGTTCTTTTGTAGGTTTTCGAAGATAACTGGGTCATCTTTTGCATTAACGTCTTTAATAATACCAAAGATACCTTGTTCTACGTTAACAGCTCTGAATTCACCATTAATGTTTCTGAAGTAAGCAATATCATCACCAACAATTTGTTCACCAGGAATCATAGCTGTAGATGTTTTACCACAAGCTGATGGGTAAGCACCTGTGAAGTATGTTTTACGACCTTTGTCTTCGTTTACACAAGCCATTACGAACATATGTTCACATAACCAACCTTCTTGTCCACCTTTGTTGATAGCAAGACGCATTGAGTGTTTTTTTAGACCAACAGTGTTACCAGCATATTGAGCATTCATTGAATAAACGATGTTGTTTTGAGTATCCATATAGATTCTTCTCTTATCAACATTCTTAGAACAATTTCTTTCATCTAATTCACCAGCTGAATGGATGAATCTGAAGAAATCATCTTTTTCAGAATCTTTCATTTCTTTGAAGTGTTCGTAAGCAGGTCTATAAAGAATAGCTTCAGAGTGTGCAACATACCAAGAGTCTGTGAATTGTACACAAGGCATTGTGAATTCACTGAAAGCAGGACCTTCGCAGAAGAATTTAACAACTGCATCTTTTCCAGCCATGTTATCTTTTGCAATAGACATAATTTCTGCAAGACCTTCATCATAGTCAAGAGAGTTTAAGCTTTTCATTTTTTCTAGGTTTTCTTTGTATACTAGATAGCGTGTGTTAACTTTGTCACGTGCTTGGTCAGCTGGTCCATCCCAGTGGATTGTTTGTTTGTCATTTGCTAATACAAATTCTTCGCCTTTTGCTAAAGCTTGTTCTCTAATGTATTGTTCGTCTTCTTTGCTATCGTCACAAACATAGATACTTGCTGGGTTACAGTGTTCAGCAAACTGTCCAACGAAATTGAAAACTTTTTCATTTTCAAGTGCAGTTAGCTTCTTATAGCTAGCTTCATTCATTTTGCTCTTAAGTAAATCGGCATACTTAGAATTCATTTATTTCTCCTTTGGTGTATCTTAAAAAAGATACCCTAAAATCTATAATTACATTATTGTAATCATAATGTTTTTACTAATTACTAGATGATTTTCATCTAACATAATAATTCTATCTTTTAATAGAAAAAAAAATCAAGATAAACTATGTATCTGACCAAAAATCTTTATACAAAAATATTGTATTTCCTTATCTAATAATAAAAAATATAACTAAAAATATCAATACTTAAAAATTCCTTTTTATATTATAGTGAACTATTTTTATGATGAATTTGATATACTTTTGTTAACAAAGAAAAAAAATATGGAAAATAAAAATATATAATTTAAAAAAGATTTTGCACTAATTTGTTATTTTGACTAAAAAGTGTAATAAATTTAATTTTTTATGTGATAAATATGAAGAAATGTATATTATTTTAGTGTAACATTAATTAAGTGTGAAAATAAAAAAATAATATATATTATTCAAACTATAAGTTATAATTATAAAAAAAGGTGATATTAGAAATTTAAAAAGGAATATTTATGTTAACAATAATGGTTGTTGAAGATGATGCTAACACAAGAAAACTTATGAAAGCTGTACTTAAGAATAAAGGCTACAATGTCTTAGAAGCTTCTGATGGTGAAGAAGCCTTTGATCTGATTGATAGAGAATATGTTGATCTAATATTATTAGATATAATGATGCCTAGAATGGATGGTATTTCATTTGCAAAAAACCTCAGAGCTGTTAAATCTCAAATTCCTATTTTAATGGTAACCGCTAGAGGTGAGCATGAATATATTAAAAAAGGGTTTTTATCAGGAATAGATGATTATATGATAAAACCTGTTGATGAAGAAGAAATGCTTTTAAGAATAAATGCCTTGTTACGAAGAGCTAAAATTGCAAGAGATAAGAAAATTATCATTAAAGATGCAGTTTTAGATTATGCATCTTTGACAGTTCGTGATGATAAGAATTCAATTTTATTACCTCCAAAAGAATTTTATTTATTATTTAAATTATTAGCATATCCAGGACAAATATTTACAAAAAATCAATTAA
Organism: Sphaerochaetaceae bacterium; assembly: GCA_963678415.1. Taxonomy (GTDB): domain Bacteria; phylum Spirochaetota; class Spirochaetia; order Sphaerochaetales; family Sphaerochaetaceae; genus Pleomorphochaeta. The sequence goes on from OY782833.1 coordinate 2,398,477, forward strand.
TGGATGAGATTTGGGGAAAAGAAAGTTATACTGATCCAATTACTGTTAATGTTCATATAAATAGACTTAGAAAGAAGTTTGCTGATTGGAAGCAATTTGAAATAATAACAATTAGAGGGCTAGGATATAAGGGAATTAAGCATGAGTAATAAAAACAAAATTTCAAAGAGCATGCTATTTTATTTAATTATTAGTTCTATTTTAATTGTAATTGCTGTTCAATTAATAATAATAATTTTAACTTTTGTTTTCTTACATTACTTTTCAGTAGGTATTAGAGATACTTTTAAAACAGTTTATTATGTACACGGAACTTCTTTAATTTTAATAATATTTGTCTCAATTGTTTTTATGTGTGCTTTTGGATTTTCTTATTTAATTTTTAAATTACAAATGAAGCCCATAAATAAGATAAAAAATGGATTAATTAATTTAACTAAAGGAAAATTTAATACAAGATTATTAAACGAATCAAAAACACCAAGAGAGTTGGGTGAAATGATAGATTGTTTTAATATTCTAAGTGAAGATCTTCAAAAAAAAGAAATTTTCAGTAATGATTTTATACATAATTTTTCTCATGAATTTAAAACGCCTATTGTATCAATAAGAGGTTTTGCAAAGATTTTAAGAGATGATAATACTTTAAGTGAAACTGAGAAATATGATTATTTAAATATAATTGTAACAGAATCTCAAAGGTTGTCTAAACTTTCAGAGAATATTTTATTGTTAAATAAATTAGAAAATATATCTATTTTAAATGAAAGAGAAATGGTTAATTTGGCAGAATTAACACGACAATGTATTCTTATTCAAGAAAAAAATATTGAAGAGAAGGATCTAGTATTAGATATAGATTTGCAAGAATTAAAAGTAGATTGTAATAGTCAATTTATAATGCAAGCAATTTTAAATATACTAGATAATGCAATTAAATTTGCTCCAAAGAAAAGCATTGTTAGTATTTATCTTAAAGATTATAAGCTTTCAGTTATTAATGATGGGCATATAGATTCTAAGGCTTTAGATAAAATTTTTGAAAAGTTTTATCAAGTTGATACTAACCATTCACTAAAAGGGAATGGAATTGGCCTTTCCTTAGTTAAGAAAATCATGGAATTACATAAGGGAAATGTTAGTGTTGAAAATCAAGGAGAAAAAAAAGTTATTTTTTCTTTAATTTTTCCAAAAGTTTAATTTCAGTTTAATTTTATATTGCATCCTCCACTTAGAAAGTTAAATATTGTGGAGGAAAACATGATTAATGAAATAGAATATATAGTAACAGGCGCAGCAGGCTTTTTAGGAAGTAATGTAGCTGAAACTTTATTAAAACAAGGTAAAAGTGTAAGAGCATTTGTATTAAAAGGCGATAAAGCTGCTGATGCTCTTTCAGACGGTATACAAATTTTTTATGGTGATTTAACAGATGATAATTCTTTAGAAGATATCTTCACTGTTGAAAAAGGTAAAGATATTGTAGTAATTCACTGTGCAAGTATTGTAACAGTAGATGATCATTATTCAAAACTTTTGTATGATGTAAATGTAAATGGAACAAAAAATATAGTAAAAAGATGTTTAAAACATAATGTAAAAAAACTAGTACACATTAGTTCCACAGGGGCAATTCCTGAATTACCTAAGAAAAATGAAATTGTAGAAATTGATTATTTCAATCCAAAGAAAGTTGTCGGTCATTATGGCAAATCAAAAGCTTTAGCAACTCAATATGTTATTAATGCAGTAAAAAATGATGGCTTAGATGCTTCAATTGTTTATCCATCAGGAATTTGTGGACCGCATGATTATGCATTTGGTCCAGTTAGTAAATTTATTATGGAATTTGTCTCTGGTGAAATGCCAGCAGGTATTGCAGGTTCTTTCAATGCGGTTGATGTTAGAGATTTAGCTGATGGCGTTATTGCTTGTGTTGATAAAGGCAGAAAAGGTGAAGGTTATATCATGGCAAATGAGAATGTAACTATTCGTCAAATGTTTGATTTAATCTCAAATGCTAGTGGCTGTAAGAATGTTAAAACTATTATACCAAAGGGTGTAGCAATGGCTATTGCTAGAGTTTTGAAAGTAATTACAAAAATAACTAAGAAACCAACAGCCTTAACTCCTTATGCCGTATATAATTTAAGTAGAAATAATAATTTCTCATATAATAAAGCTCAATTTGAACTTGGCTATAAGGTTAGACCTTTCTCAGAAACTATCAATGATGAAATAGAATGGTTAAGTTCAATAAATAAAATCCCATCAAAAAAAGCAACAGTTAAAAAGAGTGAAGTAGTATGAAAAATGTCTATGTAATTACTGGCGGGGGTAGTGGAATGGGCCTTGCTACAGCAAAATTATTTACTGATAAAGATGATATTATTATATTAACTGGGCGTACTGTAGAAAAATTAAAATTTGCTGTTAATGAGTTACAAGCTTTAGGAATTGCTTCTTGTGCATTTCCTTGTGATGTAAGTGATATTAATTCCGTTCGTGATTTGGCAAATCACGCTTCAAGCTTAGGTAGAATTGTTGCAGTTATTCATGCTGCTGGAGTTTCTCCACATATGGATAATGGAAAAAGAATAATGGAAATAAATGCTTTAGGAACGATAAATGTTGATGAAGTATTTCTACCAATTATGGAAAAAGATTCTTGTATAATTAATGTTTCTTCAATGGCTGGATACTTTATGCCAAAAATTATAATTCCTAAAAAAGTATATAGATTGGCATTATCAAATAAGGATCAATTTTTCAAAAAAATGATGAAGAGAATTAAAATTTTCCCTAAAAAATTTAGAGCTGATGTTGCATATGGTTTATCAAAGAATTTTGTAATCTGGTATAGCGCTGCAATGGCTAGTGATTTTGGTGAAAACGGAATTAGAATTTTATCAGTATCCCCAGGAACTTTTGATACTCCTATGGGGGAAGTAGAAAAAGATGAAGCAATTACATATAGAAAATATTGTGCATTTAAGAGATCAGGTAAAAGTGAAGAAATAGCTAAATTAATTGAATTTTTAGTTAGACCTGATGCTGGATATTTAACAGGTGTTGATATTTTGATGGATGGTGGTTGTGTCGCAGGAAAGAAGAATAATATAGCTTAATTTTTGAAAACCTTAACCTTACATAAATAAATTTCGATTAAGCTTATTTATACATTTTACTATAGGTCCCTTGTCAGGATCTATAGTTTTTTTTATTTATATAAAATATAATAAAGTGTTGGTAAATAAGTTAAATAATTTATTAAAGGATAAAACATGATAGAATTGGCAATGCCTGCTGGATCAATGCAAAGTGCCTTAGTTGCTTTTAGAGATGGAGCTGATGCAATATATTTAGGTTTACAAAAATTTTCTGCTAGAAAAAAAGCTGTAAATTTTGATATTGGAGAATATTCAAAAATATATAGGTATGCAAAAACAAATAATAAGAAGGTTTATGTAACCATTAATACTGTTATTTATGATGCTCAAATTGATAGTGCTATAAAGTTGTTAAAACAAATTCAATTAATTGGAAGTGATGGTATAATCGTTCAAGATTTAGGTATTGCAAAAATTATTAAAGAATATTTTTTAACTCTTCCTTTGCATGGTAGTACCCAATTAGCTGTTCATTCAGTTCAAGGGGTAAAAGAAATGCAAGAGTTGGGATTTTCTAGAGTAGTTTTATCAAGAGAATTAAGTGTAAAAGAAATAGAAAATATTAGAAAAGAGTGTAGTGATGTTGAATTAAAAGTCTTTATTCATGGTGCATTATGTTATGGCTTTTCTGGTTTATGTATGGCTAGTAGAATTATCACAAATAGAAGTGCAAATGCAGGAGCTTGTGCTCAAATTTGTAGAACTTGGTTTTCCTATAATAATAAAAAAGGTTATTTCTTTTCTATGAAGGATTTAGATTCAAATAAAATAGTAAAAGAATTAGAAAGAATTGGTATTGATAGTCTAAAGGTCGAGGGCAGGATGAAGTCTCCTTCTTATGTTTCTGCTGTCACAAAATATTATAGAGCAATTATTGATAATAAACCTTATGAAGATTTATTAGAGGATGTTAAAACAACTTTTAGCAGAAATAGTTCTATGGGCTGGCTTAAAAGTTATAGTGAAGAAAAAACTAATTTAATAGATAATACATATGCTTCGCATAAAGGTCTTTACTGTGCAAAAGTAATAGAAAAAAAGAGCATACGAAATAATAATTATGCTTTGATTAAATTAAAAACATCATTAGCAATTCATGATGGATTAATGTTTCTAAATAAAAATAAAAGCGTTGATAATGCAATTAAATTTAGTGTTAAAGCTATGATAAATAAATCGGGTAAAGAAATTAAAAGAGCAAAACCTAATGATTTAATATACCTTTTATTATCAAAACAAGAAAATGAAATTCAAGTTGATGATGATCTCTTTTTAATAAAAAAGCATGATCAAGACGAAAAATTAATTAATACTGATAGATTACCTTTATCAAAGATTTATTCTGATGCTAAATTTATAGTTGATAATGATTCTATAAAAGTTGAAGCTGATTTAACTTTTATCGGTAAAATTGTAGCCGAAAAACAGCTTTCAATTGAAAAATCGGATAAAGCTTTTGATTATAAAAATAAAATTGAGAAAATTTTTAAGCAATCACAAAATAGTAATTATGAAATTAATTCTATTAATTTAGTCAATAATACTGAGTTTGATATAGATAATATATTTTTGCCATTATCAGCAATAAAAGAAATAAGAAGATCTTTCTATAATATAGTCGATGAGAAAGTTGCTGCTTATATAGAAAAGCCAATTGACTTTACAGAATATAATTTTGATGAAGCTATAAAAAAACTTCCAAATAGATCAGAAATTCAAATAAATGAATTACCATTTTATGAAGAAGTTCCGACAAAAATAGAACAATTAATAAATCATGAAGGCCTTTATTATATTCCTTTACCTCCAGTGTTCTTTAATGAGAAAAAACAAATTTCAAACTTGCAAGAATTAGTAAAGAAATTAAGAAATAACAATTTAATTGATAAAGTTTATTTTGGTTTGAACAATATTGCACATATTAAATGGGTAGAAACATTAAATGTAAAAGTTTTTGTAGATATTTATTTATATTTAGCTAATAGATTTTCAGCCCAATCAATACTTGATTCAGATATAAATTTAGTTGGTGCTTATCTATTCTTAGAAACTGTAAAAGGGGATATTTCTCAGTGGCCATTTATTCCAACAAAAGTAAACGAAGAATTTATTCCACCTTTATTTATCTCAAGAACAAATTTTTCATATGATAGCCTTAACAGAAAAAAAGAAGAAGGGACTTATTATATTAGTCAGAGAGATAAAGAATATAAGGTAATATCGAACAATGAATTAACTTATTTGATAAAAAGAAACTAGGAGGAATAACCCTCCTAGCACTTAGACATTTTTTATATTTTCTCTCTTTGATCTTTCAAGTAAATATCTCAAGGTATTCAATGAAAGACTCCTTAGATTAATATATTATTTTTTATTCTTCTAACAAACCGTATTCTCTTACAAAAGCTTCAGCGTTTTGGATTGAACCACCTGCAGCTCCCTTTACGATGTTGTTAACCATAAGAGCAAAACCAATTTTATTGCCCTTTTTGCGTAATCTACCAGTATAAACAACCATACCTCTAGGATTGCCCCAGAATGCATATTTTGGTTGTGGGAAAGTTTGTTCACTGCTAAATACTACAGGTTGAGCTGGAGTAGAAGGTAGATCAGTTACAACTTTGAAATCATCCCATGCTTTAATTATATCTTCTTCATTTACATCTTCATCGCATTCAATCCATACAGTTTCTAAGTGTCCGAACATGACAGGAACTCTAACTGTGAAAGCATAAACTTCAGGGTCAATTGAAAGAATCTTTTTAATTTCTTTTTCAATTTTTGCTTCTTCACCGTTGATAAAAGGAATACAGTTATCAGTAATATCTAATGAAGATAAACCTGGATAACCCGCACCACTAACACTTTGGTATGAATTAATATGAATTGTATTTATATTGAATTTTCTTAATGGAGCCAAAGCCATAGCAAGACCTGTAGTTACACAGTTTGCATTAGTTACACAGAAACCTGTGTTAGGATAACCTTGATCTCTAATTAAGTCTAATTGTTCTAAGTTAGTTTCAGGAATTAAAATTGGAACATTTGAATCATATCTCATTGCAGCTGCATTTGAGAATACATAGAAACCATGAGCTCTTAATTGAGGTTCTGCTTCTCTAGCAACTGTTGCTGGTAAAGCTGAAAAAACAATTTGAACATTAGCTTCTTTCATAGAATCAAAGTTAAATTCTTGCATTTTAATATCTTTAATTGAACTAGGCATCTCAAGAGGAAGAATCCAATGAGTTGTTTGTGAATAAGCTAATCCAACTCTAGAAGCGGAAGCAGTAGCATAAGCTACATTGAACCAAGGATGATCAGCAAGCATCCACATAAATACCTGACCTACAGCACCAGTTGCGCCAATTACAGCTACATTAATCTTTTTTTCCATGTCATTTCCTTATCGGGTATTACCCCTGTATTTTTATCGATTTTTTAATACATTATATTTTTTTAGTTAAAAAATCAATACATTTAAAAGAAAAATGTTAACAAATTTACAAAATGTTATTATATAAACATAAAAGTTTATTATATTAAACGCTAGAGATTAATTTTAAAAACAAAATTACCTATTTAATAGGTAACTAACTAATATGTAAAATATAGTAAATCAACTGTTTTAAAGCAATAGAATAAAGGTATTTAGTTAATAATAAAAATTTATAGTTCTTTTTTTGTGAAAACATCAAATTAGAAAAATTAAAGTAATAATATTAACATTTTAGGATATTAAACAAAAAAAATACTCTATTTTAATTTTTAATAGAGTATTTTATAACTTTTTTTATTTTATTTTGAAAAATTTTCCCCAATTTTTTTTAATTCGTTTATAGTGTTTTCATCAGGTTCTAGATTAGAAATGATACTATCATAAGCTAATTTAACTTTATTTGATGTACAAATTTCTTCCCAATTTTGCATCCACTGTCCATCTCCCCAATCATATGATCCAAATAAAAATACCTGTTGGTCTTTTAGCTTTGGTAACAATTCATCAAAAAAAGGTTGAAATTCATTTTCTTCTAAAATTTCATCACCCATAGCAGGGCAGCCAAGAGCTATAGCCTGATAACCTGCAATTGTTTGAGCATCGGTGTTTCCTACTTCAAATATATCGCAATTATCACCAGCCCCATCTTTTATAGCTTTTGCCATTTCTTCAGTATTTCCTGTCATTGACCAATAAACTACTACTGACTTCATATTTAATCTCCTTTAAAAAAATAGAATTTTAGTTAGTTGTGTATAACAATAGATATATTAATATCAATAATCTTAAAAGTCAAGTTTTATAACTGTCCTATTAATTAAATCTTTGTAATATAAAAAAATATGGTGACTATTTTGTAATAGTCACCATACAACAGGGAAAAATAATGGAGTGACAAATTAATAATACTAAATAAAAATAACATCTGTAAGTAGTTATTTGTTAGCAATATGTAACTTATGCTTGTATATTAGAACCATTTAACAATTTTGTCAATAGTCTTTTTTTTAATTAATTATTTTTTGTAATATTATTTAAAAGCATTAATTCATTTTTTTTATTTTCATTTATATTTTTCATTAATATAAGTAAATGAAGGTGCTTTGATTGCTCATCAAATTTATAAATAAATTTAAATTTTCCCCATTGATAGCCTTCAAAACGATTTGTAATTGATCTGTATCTTATTTCAATCTCATGGTCCTGAGGTAAAATGCCATTTAGAGCATAATTTAAATTATCATTTTTTAATTGAAATAATTGTTGTACATAATCATGATGAATAATTTTATCATTTAAAAAATCTAGATTACAGGTTTTATTATTTTCATAAAAGTCTTTTGGTTCTTTAGGCGAATACATGAATATTGGTTTATTTTCTAATAAGTCATATTCCGCTAAAAATTCAAATTCTGAAATTATTAATTTAATTAAGTCTTGGTATTTATTAAATTTGCTAAATAAAAGTTTTTGATTCTCAATGCTTATAATTGTACAAAGAGCTTTGATTGGCATTTTATTATTAAATAATGTATAGCTTAATATTTGAAACCATCCAATCTTATTGTTTTTTAGATTTATTCTACCATTCCAAATATTTTTATGCGTTTTTAATGAGTTATTATAAAAATCCAAAAAACTTTTTACATCGTCCTTATAGATAATATTCTTTTCTATTAATGAATTTGGTAGATCCTGTACATACTTATTTACAAATTTTATTTGAGTATTTTCAAATGCAGTAGTTTCAAACTTATTATTAACAAGATCAATAACAACAAATTTAGATTTTATTGTATTTTTATTATAATTCCCATTATTTAAGTTTGCTGAATTATTGCTGTTTAAGTATTTTAATTCTTCAACTATAGAATAAGTATGTGTAGCTTCTTCATTTGATTTTGAAATCGATATGTTTTCTTTTATCCAAACTGAATTACCTTTTTTATTTATTAGTCGATAAACAAGATACTTTTTGGGACGATTAGTCTTTAATTTATTGTAGGTTTTTAATACATACTCAATATCTTCTTTATGTATTAACTTAGTAAAATTTCTATGAGTAAATTTTATAAGGTCTTTTTTTGAATAATTTAATAAATTACAAAAATCAGAACTTATATCCTCAATAGTTAATTTATCATCTAATAAATTTCTATGTGTACCAGAAATACTAATTTTTTCAATATCTTTTGTGCTTTTTAGATTATCAATTTGTTTATTGGCTACTTCAGAGCTTTCAGTAGGTCTTGCCATTATATAAAATTTTTCAACGCCGTTTTGTTTGTTTTTGGTAACGATAGTAACAATCCAAATATACGAATTGTTGCGTTTTACTCTAAAATTACAGGAGAAGGGCATACTTGTGTTAAAGTTTATAAACAGGGTTTGTTTAACCAAATGTAAATCTTCTTTATAAATATAATCAAATAAATTTTTAGATATAAATTTTTTTTGCTCTTCTTCATCTAATTTAAATATTGAAGAAAATTGTTCATTAATTAGTTCTACACTTAAGAAATCTTTATTGATAAAATTAGCTACAATTAGACCACCTTGAGAATGTTGAATTGTATAATTTGTTTGAAAATCGGGTTTATCAAGGTATTCAAATTTTATTGAACTAATTTTTCCTACATTTTTTTTATAGACTATTGTTGAATAAAGATTTATATGCAGATCAAGTTTATTTGCTTTATTTGATAATCTAAAAATGTAGTTTATGTTATATACTTCATCCGTTATTTTAAATGTAGTATTTGAGGTTTCTTCTAAATCAAAGCTTGAATTTATTAATGATATATCAACATAAAATATTGCTTTTACTTTTTCATGGTTAGTAATCACAGTCTTTTTATTAGGGCCAGTCCATGCTAATTCCTCTGATAAATATGTGAGTGATTTTTCTATATCTCTTTCGATATAAAAAGCATTACAAAAATTTTTTATTATTAATAGAGCATTTTCTTTTTTATTAATCATTTTACGTTTCTCAAATTTTTTTAATAGTAGCATGCGAAAAGTAAATTTGTAAGTTTTATTTTATTTCTATACTACTTATATTATAAAGGGATTATTTGTGAGTTTGTTACAGACTAAATTATCTTTTTTCTATTTATTAGTGTTATATGTAAATTTTAATAAAATAACGGAGAAAAATTATGTCAATTAAAGTTAATCCAAATCGTTGTCCACAAAACCATCCTTGCCCAGCAGTTCGATTCTGTCCTACAGGTGCAATAATTCAAAAGGGTTTTGCAGCTCCTACAATTGATCAATCAAAGTGTATTGATTGTGGTAGATGTTTAAGAGTTTGTGGTTATGGTTCTTTTTCTAGATAATATTTTAAATTTTCTTTTTTATTGATATGAAAATATGTTAATATAATTATATGGAAAAAAACGATATTGTTTTAAGATTGCAAGAACTATATATCTATGATTTATATGGTTTTAAAAAAGAATTAAAACCATTAGCTTCATTATTATATATTGATGAGCAAATCAATTTTATGGCTACAGCAATCTTTGATGGAAAAAGAAGATTAGTTTGTATAACTGATTATAGAATAATAATTTTATTTATTCCTATTATTGGATCTGCTGAAAGCACAATAGTAAAAAGAAAAGCTGTTGTTGATTATCAAGCTAAAGAAAAGTTCTTTACTTCTTGGTTTTCTTTTAATACTAAAGATAAAAGCTTTTTTTTTAAGAATACTCAGAAAAGAATAATTGATTTATTTTTATGGGCAATGGAACAACCAATAAAACAATATGAAGAGTAAAATTAAAAATCCCTTTGGAAAAGACCAAAGGGATTATATTATTTATAAAATTATTATTATTTTATAATTGAGTCTTCTTCTAACATGCCAAGTTTCTTAGCAACGAATGAAGTACAAGTTAAGTCACCAAATACGTTAAGAGCTGTTCTTCCCATATCTAGGATAGCATCAATACCTAAGATTAATGCATAAGCACCAGCAATAGCTGTACCAGGTTCAATTGGCATTCTTACTTGTTGCATTACCATTGCTAACATAATAGCACCAGCACCAGGAACACCTGCTGTACCGATAGAAGCTAAAGTAGCAGTTAAAACAATAATTCCTAAATCACCAGCACCGAATAAACCGTGACCAACAGATAAAGCAATAAAGATTGAACATACACCTTGATAGATTGCGGTTCCGTCCATGTTTATTGTTGCACCTAAAGGAAGTGAGAAAGAATATACTTCTTTTTTAATACCTAATTCTTTAGCAGCTTCAATAGTTACAGGTAATGTACCACTTGAAGAACGTGTTACAAATGCAGTAACAAATGGATTTCTTGCAGATTTCCAGAATGTTGATAATTTTATTTTTCCAATTTTTAATATACTTGAGTATACTAATAGGATATGTAATAAATAACCTAAGAAACAAGCAACTGTAACAACTGCTAGAGAACCAGCAACTGCAGCACCTTGTTTTGCGAATACGCCACAAATTAATGCAAATACACCAATTGGAGCATATTCCATAATGCCTTTAACCATTCTAAGCATTACTTCAGCAAAACCATCAAAGAAATCAAATATAATATTTCCAACTCTGTTTAATCTTTCGTCATCAGAAATCTTAAGATAAGAAAGACCAATACCGAATAGAATTGCAAAGAAGATGATTTGTAAGATTGTGCCGGAAGTTAATGCAGAGAAAATGTTCTTTGGAATAATTTCAGCTAGTGTATTCCAAATTGAAACATCAGCAGTTTTTCCAGCAGCTTCAGCAGCCATTGTAGCAGCAATTTGTGCATTAGGTTGGAAAATTAATCCCATAATCAAACCAATAGCAACAGCAACAGCAGATGTTAATAGATAAATTCCAACAACTCTGATACCAACTTTACCAAGATTAGCTGGAGAAACTGAAGCAGATCCAACTATTAATGTTGATAAAACAATAGGTATTAAAATCATTTTTAATAGTCTAACAAATATATCCCCAAGAAATTGTAACCAGCCTGGAATTGCAGTAATTCCGCTTGCTGCTAAAATGATACCAACTACTGCACCTAAAACTAAACCAATTAAGATTCTGTACAATAGATTGAAATTGAAATACCAACCGAATAGCCTGTTCTTTTTAACAGGAGCTTCTTTTGCCATAAAAACCCTCCATAAATAAATATTTACTTACTAACAATTACAAATAGTAACACACGATTATTAAAATTTGCAATTTTTTTTTGTTTGATTTTAGCAGAGTGCAAAATTTTAATATAGCCATTAAAAAAAATTTTTATAACTTTTTTTTAGGGTTAAATTTTGTTTAAATTTGCTACAATATTATTTATTTCCTTAATATTTACATTTTCTAGTAATAGAGGTGATTTTACTTTGTATTTGGTCATTTCTTTTATGAATTCATTGACAAATAATCTTCCTTCAAATAAGGATAAATCACCTTTTTTAACATTATTTATCATTAGAAAATCTTTCATATGTATAGCACAAATTTTTTTGTGATATTTTTTAAAAAAAGTATCAAATAATTTAATTTGTGTTTCTTTTTTTAGATAATCTTCATTTTTTATATTATTTTTTGTTGGAATAAAGTTCACTGGGTCATAAATAAGCTTCAAATTATCACAATTAAATCTATCTAGCATTTTATCAATGGTTTCAAAATTATTGATTGTATGCCCTGCAACAGGTTCAATTGCAATTTGAGAATTATTTTTAATAGCAACTGTTAATATGGTTTCTAAGAAATTCCAGAATTGATTAATTCGTTTTTCCTCAGTTATATTTAATTCTCTTGCATTTTTATCAGTGCCTGTTTCTGTGCCTACTATCGTATTATTAAACAATTTTGAAATTTCGATAGATCTTTTAAAGTTATTGATCATTAGATTTCTTTTGTCTATATCGATTAATAATGGGTTAACATAGCATCCTAAAATACTTACTTTTATATTGTATTTCTTTAAATCTTCACTAGTTTTTAATGCCCATTTTTCATCTTGATAGCTGATTTGATCTATATTACTAAAAAGCTTTGTTGGCGCTAATTGAATATTTTTGGGACAATTGTTTTTTAATAAAGCTTCATTAAAAGTTTCAACATCATTAAACTTTCCTAAATCATGAGCTCTAAAACCAATTTCATACATTAAAATAACTCCTCATTTTCTTTACCATTTATTAATACTTTTGGACCTTCATAGTTAGAAATTTTGATATTATTCATTTCGATTTGATTTACATTTTCTATAATAAAGCCTCTTTTTTTAATAGGAATTGCTTTGTCATTCATTGCTGCAAATGCTTCTTTTGCTTCTTGCTTAAAATTTACTTCTATGTTTTTAAAAGAAATTTTATCTATTGGTTTTTCACTTAAGCCCTCAATACTAGCAACAGCAATTTCACAGTTTATTGCTTCAATATTTGAAAAAGTTAGAGATTTAATGTTTGGGGTTCTTGAATCGATAGGGAGTTTTTCTCTGGTTTGAACATAATTACTATGACCATCAATGTCACAAAAATAATAGCTGTTAATTACAAAAGGTATTTTAACTCCATCCATTTTTATTTTATTGAAAATTATATTATCAATAATGGCTCTTTCTCCACGACCTCTTCTAGTTTTTATTCTAAGTCCTCTATCTGTATTTTTAAATTTACAATCTTCAACTAGTACATCATAAATACCACAAGCTAATTCAGAGCCTAAAGTTACTGCTCCATGCCCATTTTCCATTAAACATTGTCTAATAGTAATTTTTGAAGAAGGAAGACCTTTATGATTTGCAATAAAGATTTTTCCACTTTTAATAGCAATACAATCATCGCCTAATGAAAAATGAACTCCAATTATTGATAAATTCTCACAAGATTCAGGATCTATACCATCAGTATTAGGTGAGATTTCAGGATTTAAAATCTTTGTGTTTATTATTTTTACATTCTTTGAATTTAATGGATGAATTGTCCAAGAAGGGCTATTAGTAAATTTAAGGCCTTCAATTAATATATTATTTGTATGGTTAGCAAAGAATAATCTTGGTCTTGCTATATGATTTTCTTTATGTTTGGGATCTTTCCACCAGTTCTCAAAAGAAGCTTGACCATTGATTGTCCCTTCTCCAAAGATTTTTACGTTTTCAACATTAATAGCATTTATTATTGAGCAGTATGCTTTATACGGATTTCCTTCCCAAGAACCTAAATATTCAAAATCATTATTATTATAATCTTCTACCATATCTGGGAAAAAAGGGTAGTGTGTTTTATTTGTATCAGCAATTAAATTAGCATTTTTACATATTTCAAATTCAATATTACTTTTTAAAAAAAGACTGTTAATTAAATATGTTCCTTCAGGGATAATTATTCTACAGTTTTTAGGGGCTACATTGATTGCTGCTTGGATAAAAGGTGTGGCATTTTGTTTGCCATCACCTTTTGCTCCAAAATCTCTTACATCAAGAGTGTATTTTGAAAAATCAGTTTTAATATTTTCTTTTATTAACTGATTAGAATTAAATTCAGCGACAATTTTATATTCACTATCTTTTTCCAAATTATAAAAAGTGTTTATAATTTTAGTAGTATTTGTAGTTTGTATAAGTTTCTCAGCTTTATATATTTTTACTTCAATACTTGGAGTATCATATATTTTATTAATACATAATTCATATGTGATACTTGAAGAAGTAGTTGATAGTATTTCAATATGCATTATTTAAATCTCCAATTTTTCTCATATTCTAATACTTGAGCATATGTCATTAAAAAAGTTCCAACAGATTTTTTATCATCATCAGTAATTGGTTCACTTAAGTAATAATCAATTGTTCCATCTCTTCTTAAGTTATCATAAGGACCAAGTCCTGCAACAGCGCAGTTATCACTTAGCACTAGTTTATCATTTTTTCTTTTAATTTTATTTTCTATAATACTATCAAAAATTCCTTTTCCAATTTTATAGTATTTTTCACTATCTATAATTCTTAGATTGCAAGCTTTGATTATTGAGTAAGCAACCATTAAACTGCCTGAAGTTTCTAAATAGTTTCCTTTATAATCAGGATGATCTACAACTTGATAAAAAAGTTTTGTTTTTTGATCCTGATATCTTAAAATTCCATCCAAAGCTTTTCTGTATAATTCTATATATTTTCTATAATCATCATAGATGTCTTTGTTTATTAAAGATATAACATCGACCAAAGCCATTAAATGCCAGCCAATACTTCTTAACCAGAAGTTTTTTGAACAGCCTGTTTCTTTGTCACACCAAAATATTGAATGATTTTCATCATAGCCATGATAGTGTAGGCCTTTTTCTTCGTTATATAAAAACTTTTCAACATTTTCAAATTGGTTTAAAATATCAGGATAATGTTCTAATTTTCCAAATTTAGTATCATATTCCATGAAAAAGGGTAATGCCATATAAACACCATCTAACCATACTTGGTATGGATATATAGCTTTATGGAAGAAATTACCACATTTACATCTTGGTTGAGTTTCTACTTGTTTTCTAAAGGTTTCTAAAGCTATTTTATATTTTTCTTCTTTAGTTTTTTCATACATGAAAATTAGAATTTTTGCACAATTAATTTTATCAATATTGTATTCTTTTAAATCATAGTAATTTATACTACCATCTTCATTTATATATATCTTTAAATAATCTTCTATGAAGTTATAATATAAATCTTCTTGTGTTTGTTCATATATTAATTTTGCACCCCTTAAAACACATCCATCTTCATAATTCCATTTGTTGGTTGTAGGTTGATAATTCTTTAAATAATTTGTGATAAATTCATTAGCTAATTCCATATAACTCTCCTATATTTTAATTTGTAGTTCTTTATTTTTAAATTTTGTTAAATATATGATTAAAGATAACAGTGCAGATAATCCATTGCTTATTACAATTGAATACCAAATACTTTTTACCCCTAAATTAAAAAATCTTTCTAATATATAAATGCTAGCAAATCTAAAAATCCAAATTCTAAGTATGTCTGTAAATACTGCTATTTTTGTATAACCTTCACCGTTAAATACAGCTTTGGTAGTATTGTGAATAGCATTTGTAAAACAGAAAATAGCTAGTATGGCAAGAAATTCTGATCCCATTTTTATTACCTGTGGATCTTTGGTGAAAATACTAACTATCGCTTTTGATACAAAATCTCTAGATAAAATTACTCCTCCAATTACTAAGAATATGAAGCAAATTCTTCTAGCTAATATATAAGATTTTTCAATTTTAACTTTATTGTTTTTACCTGCATATTGCCCAACAACTGTTGAAAGAGCTGAACTAATACCTTGTACTGGTAATGAGATTAGTCCATTAATCTTATTTCCTATTCCATAGGCTGCCATAGCAGTTGCCCCATAAACTAAGACAATTTTACTCATAAGAATAAAGCCAAATTGCATAGCAGAGTTTCCTATTGAAAGAGGAATTCCCAGTTTTATTATTTTGCTTAGTATCTGTTTTTCCAATTTTAAATTTTTATTTTTAAGTTTTACTTCTTTTTTAGATTTAAACATTATAATTATTGCTATTATTGAACAGCTACCTTTTGCTAAAAGAGTTGCAATTCCGGCACCGAAAACTCCCAAATCAAAAGTTATAATTAATAAAGGGTCTAATATAATATTAATTATTGTTCCTAATAAATTAATTAACATGGGGTAAAAACTTTCACCCTGTGATTGATTAATTGCCGTATAGATGTTTAGAGAATATAAAAAAGGCATTCCTAGTAAAATTAAGATTAGATAAGTTTTACTATAATCAAATAGGGCATCATTAGTTCCAAGCCACAATAATATATTTGTTGAGAATAATGTGATGATAAAACAACTTAATAAGGCAAAGAGTAAAGAAAAAGAAAATATTTGCCCAGCAATTTTATTTGCTGTTTTTATTTTATTTGCTCCAATATTTTGAGATAGTAATATTGCTCCAGCTATGGTTATTCCTGAGCCAAATGATATTATTGTTTGTTGTATTGGCGTTACTAAATTTATTGCAGCAAGTTCATTCGTGCCTAATCTACCAAGCCAATAGGTATCAACTAAATTATATAAAGTTTGAATAAAACTTGTGGCTGTAATAGGGAGGGCTAGAGTAATTATTGGAGAAAAAATGCTATCACTTTCAAGTTTCTTTTGAAAATCTTTACTGTTATGCATTTATTTTCCTTACCTTAAATTTCATAAATTCAGCAAATCCCATATCAACATTATTGTTATTTGAAATAGAATAAATACCAATTTTTAATCCAACCCAACTTGTTATTTGCTCATATAATGGGTGAGTTATAGTTGTAGTTTTATTTTTTATAGTGTAAGAAAATTCTAAGTTTTTATTATTTTCTATTAATTTCATTGATAAATGTGTTAAATCTTTTGGATCTTCTAAAACACATAAAAGTTTATTATCAAACTTATCATTTAAATATAGGTGATATGTACCATCAGTATTCCTTAGAGAAATTGATATATTAACTCTATCAACAAAAGCTAACCCCGCTTCTTCTTTATTTCTTAAATTTGAAAAGTCAGTATCAACACCAACATCAAAAGAGTTATAAATAATCTTTTGGGTTAGTATATTTGGGTATTTTTCAATTTTATAATTTCCATTTTCTACATATATGGAATTAAGTATTAACTTATTTTCTTTAATCTTAAAAAACTTCTCTTGAAAATTTGCACTCCATTGCCATTGAAGAGATAATTCTTCATTAGAAAAATTATCACTGGAAGGATGTTCTATCGATATATTTTCTTTTATATCTGCTTTATCATAAGAGAGAACTGGAGAGCCCTTTTCTCCAATTATTGGCCAATCATTTTCCCAAATTACAGGTTGTAAATGAGTAATTCTGCCATAAATATCTCTATCTTGAAAATGAATGAACCAATATTTATTATTATTATCTTTTATTAAAGCACCTTGGTGAGGTCCATTAATATTAGTATTATTTTGTGCTAATACTATTTTTTCTTCAAAAGGGCCTGTAATGGATTTACTTCTTAATACTGTTTGCCAACCAGTTGCTACACCTCCAGCTGGGGCAAAAATATAATAATAATCATTTATTTTATATGCTTTAGGGCCTTCAATAGTTGGATTTGTTTCAATCCCGTTATATAGAAGTTTATCTTCCCCTATAGCTTCATTAGTGTCTTTATCTATTTCAAATATACCTAAGATACTTTTAAATCCTATTCTGCTTTTTGCGTAAGCATGAACTATATAAGCTTTATCCTCATCCCAGAAGGGGCAAGGATCAATTAGGCCTTTTGCTTTTTTTACTAAATGAGGTTCACTCCAATCCCCTAAGTGATTTTTGGTATGAACTTCAAAAATACCTTCATCGGGCATACCGAAGAAGATATAAAATGTGTTGTTGTGTTTTCTTATAGAAGGTGCCCAAACTCCATGTGAGTAACAAGGGATATTATATTTTTCATAATTTAATTTCTTTATTGCGTAGTTTTTTAATTCCCAATTAACCAAATCCTTTGAGATTAAGATAGGAAGACCTGGGATGTAATTAAAACTTGAAGCTGTCATAATAAATGCATTTTCATCTTTTATTACATCTGGGTCTGAATAATCCGCAAATATAATAGGATTAAAGTATTTCATATAATTCCTTTTATTCTAATAGTAAATCTTTATAAGGTGCTTTTAACTTTGCTAATTCTTCAGCAATTATTTGAGCAAAAACAATCGCGCCTTCATATCTTAAATGGGTATTATCATCTAAGCCCTTAGGGAAATTTTTAAACTCATTTATCTTTAATTGCATAAATAATTTTTTGCTATTATTGTCCCCTAAATCTTCAATTAATTTTCTACTTAATGAAAACAAATCGATTAAAGGGACATTCTCTTCTTTAGCTATTTCTTTCATAGCTTTTACATAAGGTCCATGATCGCTAGTTAACAGTTTCCCATCTTTAAACCAACGTCTTTCAAGCGGGGTTATAAGGAGGGGAAAAGCTTTTTTATTTGTTGCTACATTGATATATTTTTTTAGATTCTCTTTATATGTAGTTTGAGGATCTGTATATCTATTTGGATCAGATTTTTTTTCATCATTATGTCCAAATTGAATAAAGAGAAAATCATTTTCTTTTATATTGAAATATATCGGCATTAATAAATTTTCATCTATAAAGGATTTTGTGCTTCTTCCATTTTTTGCATGGTTTTCTACCTTTATTGAGGGTTTTAAGAATAGATTTAAAACTTGTCCCATACCAGTTTGTGGATATGTTTTAATACTATTATAAGCAACAGTAGAATCACTTGCCCAAAATATTGTTGACATTATCTATTCCTTAACTGAACCTAAATTCATACCTTTTACAAAATATTTTTGTAAGAAAGGATATAAAATCATAAAGGGAAGGATAGCAATTATAATTGCTGCACTTTTAACAG
Source organism: Sphaerochaetaceae bacterium (assembly GCA_963678415.1). Lineage (GTDB taxonomy): Bacteria > Spirochaetota > Spirochaetia > Sphaerochaetales > Sphaerochaetaceae > Pleomorphochaeta. Next base: position 2,417,624 of record OY782833.1, read on the forward strand.
TATTTTCTGTAGCAGAACCAACAGCACCAGGTAAATCTGAACCCATCATTATACTTCTAAGTTTCATTTGGAAGTTATATAGACTTGAATCAGTTATGTATAATTTATAGTTTGTATAATCATTCCAATAAGCAACAGCAAATAATAAGCCGATTGATGCTAAAGCTGCTTTTGAAAGTGGTAATACAATTTTATAGAAGGTTTGCATTGGGGTACATCCATCTAATTCTGCTGATTCATATAAACTTTGAGGGATTCCTTCAAAGAAGTTTCTCATTAATACTAAATTGTAAATATTTAATGCTGGGAATAAGATAACACTACCTAAGGAGTTAGTTAGATGTAAAGATCTAATAACTAAATAAGTTGGAATCATACCACCGTTAAATATCATAGTAAATAATAAAAAGTTTGCAAAAAAGTTTCTTCCTGGCATTTTCCATTGAATTAATACAAAGCCCCCAACTGTAGAAAGTGTTAATCCTAATAAAGTACCTGCTAAGGTTGTAAATATTGAAATTAATAATGGTCTATAAAGGGTAGGGTTTGTAAATACAGAAATATATCCATCAAATCCAAATTTCTTAGGAATTAATCTCATACCATAAGCAGACATTAAGTCAAAAGAGTCAATTAACACTTTATATAATGGGATAAGCATTATTAAGCCGACAACTATAAATAATATTGTATTAAATACATCAAAACCTGTGGTTTTGTTTAATGAGGTTTTTTTCTTCATAATGATCAGCTCCTTATACTATTCCACGGCCTTCGCGTGTTTTCTTACTTATGTAGTTACAGGTTAAAACCAAAATACACCCAACTACTGATTTGAATAAACCAACTGCAGTTGTATATCCATAATCTGGAATAGCCCCACTATTAAAGGTCTGGTAGTAAATATATGTCTGTAAAACGTTTGCTGTGTTCATAACTGCATCGTTTTGCAATACAAATGCCGATTCAAATAGATTCATAATTTTAGCTAAATTAAGAATTAATACAGTAATAATTGTATTTGATAAAGCTGGGAGAGTTACAGCAGTCATTCTTTTAAATCTACCAGCACCATCAATTGCTGCTGCTTCATATAAACAAGGATTAATCCCTGCTAATGTTGCTAAGAAAATAACTGTTCCCCATCCACTATCTTTCCAAATGTTAATTATATAATAACTAGTTCTCCAAAGTTCATGATTACCTAAGAAATATATTTCATTACCTTTTGAAATTAATCCAAGGGATAGTAATATTTGGTTTACTAAGCCTTCATTAGAAGGAGATAGGATTAATGTAAATACTGATGCTGTTACAACCCAAGATAAAAAGTGAGGTAGATAGATTATTGTTTGAGATACCTTTTTAAACTTTAAGCTTGTAATTTCATTTAATAAAAGTGAAATAATAACTGCTAAACCTGTATTTAATAGTAATTTAACAACACTGATTTCTAAAGTATTTCTAAATGCTGTCCAGAAGTTTGGCATTTGGAACATTTTTCTAAAATTAGCTAAACCTACAAATTCTGGTGCTCTTATTCCTTTATAACTAGTAAAGGAATAAATAACACCGGCCATAGGAACGTAAAAGAAGATAATTGCAAATATCATTACCGGTAAAAACATCAGATAAAAATATCTGTACTTATATAATTGAGATTTCAATGAAGTCTCATTAGACGCTCTTAATAATCTTTTAGAGGCTTCTTTCTCTTTCTTGCGATTAGAATAGTTTAATTCTATACCGAGTTTCCCTTTTTCCATTGTTTCTTGCACTCCTATAGCCAGGTCTTAGTTTTTTATTTATTTAGTGAATCTACGATTAAGTTAGACCATTTTAGTCCACCATCAGATTCGAATTTTTTCATTCCATCTTCTACACTCATTCCTTGAGTAACAACAAGAGCAACGATTTCATTTTTAAGAGTTGTTAAATCTCCATTGTATTGTGACATTTCATCAGTAGATACAACGATTTGAGCAGGACGTGAGTTATTGTTAAATGTAGTTGAAGAATCAATAATTAATTGTGATAATGCTTTTGGATCATTTTCTAATGGAGCAACAGCTAATAGAGGATCAATATGATGTTTCTTATATTGAGTTCCTTTTAATTCTAAGCTTTCTCTACCATGGAATTGACCTTCTGTGTATGTGTTTCCACAAACTGTTTCAGCTTTTGTTGACCAGTGAACGTCTTCAACACCATATGTCCATAAGAATTGCATATCTTTTCCATCAAGCATGGTTTCAATGAAATATTTGAATACGCCTTCAGGGTTTTCACAAGATGATGTGATACACCAAGTTGGAGCAACACGTTCAATATATGTACCAGTTTCTTTGATTGGTGGTAGTGCAATTAATTCGCCATCATGACCATGAGCGATTAAGTTTGTTGATAAGTTACTTGCCCAAACTCCTGCCCAGTAAGTAAATACACCAAATTTGTCTTCATAGTATTTATTTCTACAGTCTTTAGTTCCGTTTGTTAAACTTTCTTTATCAATATATCCAGCTTCATAAGCAGATTTTAATCTAGTTAATGCAGCTCTCATTGAAGGTTCTGTAAATCCATCAACCCATTCGCCATTAGCATTTTTATAGAAACTAGGATAAGCATCTTGGTAGAAGTTAGGTAAATAGTTTATATAAGGAGCTTCTTTACCGATTAAACCAGCAGCTGAGATTGCATAAGTGTCACCATCAATACCATTTCCATCAGGGTCTTCATTTGTAAAAGCATCTAACATATTTAAATATTCAGCATAATTGGTTGGAGCATCTAGTCCAACATTATCAAGCCAAGCTTTCTTGATATATGTAATACAACCATTACCACGAGTAGGGCTAAAGCCATATAATGAACCGTCAAGTTTTAATCCTTCAATTGTAGATGGACTAGTAACTCTAGTTTTTAGTTCTGAATTTTCATAAGCATCAGTCATATCCCATAGAACACCTTCTGAAGCGTAACCAGCATAATAAACAGAGTTTAATAAAATAACATCTGGCCAATCGCCACTAGCTAGAGTTTGTCCTACTACATCATAATATGCATCATGATCAGGTTGGATAAATTTTAAATCAATACCAGTTAGTTCTTCCCACTTTGCTTCAAAAGCATCTCTTTCGTTTGCTTTTGTAAATACAGTTGAATCAACCATAATTGTAATTTGTTTTGGTTTTACAATACCGTCAGCATCTACAACTTCATTTGAAGCAGCAGAGTCTTTTTCACTAGAACCATTAGCAAAGATAGAAAAACTTGCTAATAAAATTAAAGTAAAAGTGATTAATCTTTTTACTTTCATAAGTAACTCCTTTTTGATAATTTCCAAATTTTCGTTGGCATGTATTTGACCATAATTTAGAAATTGTACTAAGACAAGAAACAATTTTTGAAAATTAATACAATAATTGTTAAAAATTTTACATATATTTTTTTAGGATTTAAAGAGCTAAATAGCAAAATTTGTATCATTGAACAAAATTTGTTTCTTGATAGATGTTTGTATAAAGGATATCTTTATCAGATAAGAAATTAAAAAAACGAGAGAGTGTACTAAATTGGAAAGAATTCAAGAATTTACTGTGTCAAAAGACAAAAATGGTTGCTTTAATACTATTTATGAAGCATTAAATAGTGCAAAAGAAGTTAGATTGCAAGATGAAAAGGTCTTAATAAAAATAAACATATTAGATGGATTTTATAAAGAAAGAATAAAAGTTGATATAAGTAATCTAATAATTGAAGGATCTAATTTTAAAAATTGTATTATTTCAAATAACTATAGAGCCTTAGAAATTATGGATGATGGAAATATTCGGGGGACTTTTAGAACTGCTACACTTCATTTAGATGGAGATAATATTACTTTAAGAAATTTAACAATTGAGAATTCTGCAGGAAATGGAAAGGATAATGGTCAGTGTGTTGCTCTTTATTCTGATGGAGATAATATAAAAGTTGAGAATTGTATTTTAAAAGCAAATCAAGATACATTATTTACAGCTCCTTTACCTCAAGCTGATAAAACAGGAAGCAATAAAGGCTTAGGTCCTCAAGCCATTTATCCAAGGAAACATTGTAGGCAATTATATAAAGAATGTTCAATTATTGGAAATATTGATTTTATTTTTGGGGGTGCTACTGCTTTATTTGATAATTGTTCAATTTTTGTAATTGACGATAATAAAGATAGAGATACAAAAGGTTATATTGCTGCACCTTGTACAACTCAAGATTTAGAATTTGGCTATTTATTTTATAAGTGTATGATAAGTGGGGATGTTGATGAAAAATCTGTTTATTTAGCTAGACCTTGGAGAATAGGTGCAAAAGCTGTTTTTATTGATTGTAATATTAATCCTTATATAATTAAGGATGAAGTTTTTCATGACTGGAATAAAGAAATTGCCCACAATACTTCTTATTTTGCCCTAGATTCAGCTAGTGATGTTTTTGAAAATAGAGTTAATTGGTCTCATGTTTTAAGGGAAGCTGAAAAAAAAGATTATATAAATAATTATTTTGAATACTTTAACTCAGCAAAACCTAAAGATTGGATAGCGGATATAGAAAATATTTAAAGATATGATCAAATAAGCCTTGTATATCTCTAGTATCAGCTGTAGTTATTGCTATGAATTTTTGACTTGGAATAATAATTATTAATTGGCCATCTTTACCGTAACAAAAATAGCCATCATGATTTGAAACCCAGAATTGGTATCCATATCCGTAAGTTTCGAATTCATGATTTACTCTATCTTTTGTTTCAACAACTTTTGTGGTAGCTTTTTTAAAATAATCTAAATCAATCAAATTATAGCAATCATTTTTTAAAAAGAGAGCAAAGTTTATTAAATCCCTTGTGGTACACATAAGCCCGCTAGCTCCCATGGATATTCCAAATGGATCTTTTAGCATGTAGGCATCCTTACTAAAAGAAAAATAAGGAGATAGATTATCATTTATAAAATCAATTAGATTTTTATTTGATAATCTTTCTATTAATGCACAAAGAGTATGAGAGGCTGAACTATCATAATTAAAAACAGTGCCACATTTGTGATCAACTTCACTTATGAAAAAACTTTTTACCCAATCGAAAGATAAATCTTTTTTGTAAGTTGTTTTATTATAGCAAGTTTGCATAGAAAGTAAATTTTCAATGCTCATATTTAAAATTTCTTTATCAGTGGTTTCATCTATTTTGTCTTTAAAATAGGTATATACTTTATCATAAAGCTTAATTTTATTTTGTTTAATTAATAATCCAATACCAATTGAAATAACACTTTTAGTTATAGAGTACATTCTGTGTAAGTCATTTTCTTTTTGAAAGTTTGTATATTCTTCTAATAATAATTTATCATCTTTTATAAGTGCAAAACTATGTAATTCAATATTATTATCTTTTAAACTTTCATAAAAATCTTTATAGCTTCTTTTTAAAGTATTTAATGAATTAGTATCAATTCTTTCTAAAGTATTATAATTGAGCATATTAGTTCCTTATTGAGCTAGGTGGTACACCATAACGCTTTTTAAAAGCTCTTCTAAATGAGGTTGGATTATTATAACCCACTTGTTTATAAAGATTAGAGACTTTGCAATTTTCACATTTTAATATTTTCATTGCTGCATCTAATCTTAATTTTTCTAAGAATGTTGAGAAGTTAATATTTTTCTCTTTTTTAAATAGATGAGATACATAGCTTTCACTTATTAAGAATTCATCAGCAATCTTAGTTAAACAAAGAGATGGATCTTGATAATTTTCTTTAATATAAATTTGGATTGATTCAATTAAAGTTTCATTATCATTATTTATATCAAATAATTCACATAATTTTTGTGAAATATGCTCTAATGTTGAAATACTTAATTGAGATTGTAATTTTCTATCTATCGTACTGATTAATTTTTGATTATCTTCTTGTTTATTATCATTAATTAAGAGTCTACATTTGATAATAGTATTTTTTATATCATTAATTAAATAAGCTACCATTTCGCTTGATAGTCTTCTGTTAGTGAAGTTTTCTCTATTAATTAATTCAAAGAGTTCTTTTACTTGGTGTTCATTGCTTTTCGTAATAAAATAGGTTAATTGCTCTGCAACTTCAGTTGGGTAGTAATATTGTTCAAATTCTTTTTCACTGATTGTGTAGGTATTAAAAATCTTTCCACTTTTTACCAGTTGTGCTGCAGTTCTAGCTTGTTGATAGATTGTCCAAACTCTCTTTAGTTTATCACAAGTTCCACCAATTCCACCGAAGATCCAAATAGCCGAATCATTTAATAGATTTTTATTAGCTAAAATAAGTTTATTTTCGACTTCTTTTTTATACTTTTCTTCATCATTTGTGAAAGGTAATAAAAGGGCATAGGCTCTTTCATCAGGAGAGAAGAAATATAATTTATTGTTAAGAGAAAATTCCTTATATAATTCATTTACAATTGCATTATCAAAATCATTTTTATTATAAGTTTCATTGCTATTGTTATAAGCAATTACATATAGAACTAAATATCTGATAGCAGGATTATTTAAGTTTAGAAAATCTCTTGCAGTTCTAAGTTCTTCCCCACGTACTATTAAGCCTCTCATGATTTCTCTAACATAAGTTTTATATAAGATAGGAGTTCTATCATTAATAAAGGTCTCAAGTTTGTCTTTATCACCTTGAACTGTTTGTAATTGAGTATCTAAGGTCATTAATGGTTGTAGACTTATCCCAATTAGATAAATTATTAATAAAATACCTAATAGTGCAGTTATTGCAATTATTATATAAGAAATCTTTTGGTAAGTTACAATTTGTTGCTTTGCTAAAGAGGCTGGTTGAATTAATATAAATTTCCATTTTAATGATTCTGATGAAATATTATTAATATGATATTTTGTATTATCAATTTTGATTTCATCATCACTAGAATTTATTAATTGAGAGAGTGAATAATTAATAGTTTTATTTTCATTTGCTTTAAGATTTAAAATAGGGTAATTATCTTTGTTTAAAATTACAATTTCACATCCGTCTTGTAAAAGGGAAGAAAATTTATTCTTAACCTCATCTAAACTAATTGAGAAGACTATTGTTGCAGGCATCTTTTTATAAGATATTTTATTCATGTTAACTGCATAATAAAATTCTTCATTGTTCGAGTTAGTTAATTTATCAACATCATAAAAAGAATAGATTATTGAATCGTCTTTTATAGTTTGTTCCCATTCTTTTTGATATCCATCAGGATAGCTTTGAATTCCATTATAGAAAAGGGAAGAGGAGTCGAATCTATTATTTGATAAAACATAATCAGTATTCCAAAGATATGCGAAAAAATGCTTTATAGGTAAATCTCCAGCAGTATAAATATTGGTAGATAAACTATTTTTTACTTTCATAGCTGAGTAATAAAAATTATTAGCATTACTATCTTCAAATTGTGTTAATCTATAAAAAGCAGAGGATTGAGCTAAATCTTTGCAATATGCATTCATTAAATTAATATCAGTATCAATTATTGAGACTGATTTTTGAAAAATTTTACCCTCTTGATTCCAGAATTCTTTTTTAATATTGCCTAAGGTGCTTGATAGAGTCCAAATAAATAAAGCTTGCATTAACACAAAGATGATACTATTTATTAATAGTATTTTTAATAGAGATTCTTTGTGTGTATTAAATCCTTCGCGGGTAAAGAAAAATTTATTTTTTATCAATGTAGCAAGTTCCTTAATTTTTAGATTATTATAATCAAACAATAAGTATTATAACATATTAGTAGAGTAAATAAAGGTTGATTTGATTAAAAAAAATCCTTACTTAAAAAAAAGTAAGGATTGAAATTCGAGAGCGACGGGGATCGAACCCGCGATCTTCGGCGTGACAGGCCGACGCGATAACCATCTTCGCTACGCCCCCAAAGGACAAGTGATAAACTATAGAATTTATCATTTCTTGTCAATAGGAAATATAAAAAAACTTAATTAATTTATATTTTTATTTTTTAAAACTTAATAATCTTAGGGCATTTAATATGGCTAAGAAGGTTACCCCAACATCAGCAAAAACCGCAGCCCACATATTAGCAATTCCTAAAGCGCCTAATATCATAACTAAAAACTTAACTCCAATGGCAAAGAAAGCATTTTCCTTAACTATTCTCATTGTTTTTTTTGCTAGAGTTATAACTGAGGCTAAGTTGTTTATTTCTTCACCCATTATTACAACATCACTTGCTTCAATTGCGGCATCGCTTCCCATAGCACCCATGGAAATACCAACATTACTCATAGCTAGAGCAGGGGCATCATTTATCCCATCTCCTATATAAGCAACAGAATTATTATTCTTTATAATAATTTCTAATTCTTTTACTTTTTCTTCTGGTAATAGATTTGATTTAAATCCACTTAACCCTAATTGGTTTGATACTTTTTGAGCATTATTATAGTTATCTCCACTAAGCATTAATAAATTATTAATTTTTAGTTTTTTGAGTTCTTCAATAGCGTGTTCACTGTTTTTCTTTATCTCGTCTCCAATTGCGATAAGGCCTTTATGTTCATTATCAACTGCAATGTATATAAAGGTATTAGTTTCATCTAAATCTTCATAAGTTTTTATTTCTATATTATTATCACTTAAAAGTTCTTTTTTACCTACTAATATTGTTTTATTATTTACTGTAGCTTTTAGACCTTTACCTGCAATTTCTTCTAAATCTTTTGCTTTATAATCTTCTCGATTGTTTTTAATTCCTTCATATTCTTTTACAAGAGATTTAGCTATTGGGTGGTTTGATAATTTTTCAACACTTGCTACATAGTTTAATAATTCAGTTTTCTCTATATTATTTAACTTAATATCATTAATTTTAAATTTTCCCTTTGTAAGGGTCCCTGTTTTATCGAATACAATAGTATCTATAGTTGCAAGTCTTTCAAGATAAACACTACCTTTTACTAAAATACCTTTTTTTGAAATTGCTCCAATACCACTAAAATAAGATAGAGGAATTGAAACCACAAAAGCACAAGGACAAGATACAACTAAAAACATTAAGGCTCTATATATCCAAGTTGAGTAGGGAAGTCCAGTATTAAATAATGGAGGAATAGTTGCTAATAGTAAGGCTGAATAAACAACTATTGGAGTATAATACTTTGCAAATTTTTTAATAAATACTTCATTTTTAGATTTCTTTTCAGTAGCAGATTCTACCAATTGTAAAATTCTAGATAATGTTGAGTCTTTATAAACTTTTGTAACTTTAATATTTAGTGGAGAGGATATATTTAAACTACCACTCAATACTTTAGTATTAGGACTAACATCTAAGGGGAGAGCTTCTCCTGTTAATGGAGATACATCTAAAGAAGAATTTCCATCAATTACTATTCCATCTAGAGGAATCCTTTCCCCAGGTTTTACTAAAATTATATCATTAACTGATATTCTCTCTGGTTCTGTATCAATAGTTTCATATCCTTTCACTAAATGAGCTACTTCACTTTTTAACTTTAATAAGCTTTTAATTGATTTTTTTGATTTATCAACAGCATAATGTTCAAAAGCTTCACCAATTTGGAAAAATAGTATTACAGCAACACCTTCACTTGAGCTTCCAATTATAAAAGCCCCAATGGATGCAATAGCCATTAAGAAGGTTTCATCCATAAAGTCTCTTTTTATGATATTTTTTATTGCTTTAAATATTATATCATAACTTATTATAACATAAGAAATTAACATTACATATAATTTGTAATCTTTTAAAATTGTTAATGCTAGTATGAATAGTATAAAAGAAATAATAATTCTTTTTACTCTTGTGTTAAACATGATTCCCCTTCTTTTTATATATGAATGAATATTCATATATAAGTGTAAAAAATATATAAGCTAAGTTAATGTTGCTTACAATTTGACTATATATGAATGTTAGTTCATATGTCAAGCCTGTTATTCTACATTCTTATGATTAATATGTTCAATTGCAATTGAAATAATTTTTTCAACATGGTCATCGTCAAAAGAGTAAAAAACATTCTTTCCTATTTTTTTAGATTTTACTACTTTTGCTTCTTTCAGTATTTTTAATTGGTGTGATATTGCTGATTGTTCCATTTCTAATGCTTTGGTTAAATCGTTAACACATAACGGTCCATTAGCAAGTTCCAAAATAATTTTCATTCTTGTTGGGTCCCCTAGCACTTTAAAAAATAAGCAACAAGAATCAAAGTCCGTTTTAATTAAATTTTTTTCGATCATTTGTTTTCCCCTATATGTATTTATTGTACTATTAATAATTATTGACTGTCTAGTAATTTATAATTTGTACAAAGTAATTAAAAATTTGTTCAATTTGAATAATTGGTTTGACCGGTCAAATATTAATTGATAAACTATAGTCAACTGTATAGTAATATATTTAGGAGTGTTCTATGAAACCAACATTAGTTGTTTTAGCTGCTGGTATGGGATCCCGTTATGGTGGGGTTAAACAAATTGATTCAGTAGGTAAGAATGGTGAAACCTTATTAGATTTTGGCGTTTATGATGCATTACAAGCAGGTTTTAAAAAAGTTGTATTTATCATAAGAAAAGATATTGAGAAAGATTTTAAAGAAAGAATATTTGATAGAGTAAGCAGGAATATGGAAGCTGAATATGTTTTCCAATCTCTAGATTCTTTATTAACTGATGAGCAAAAATCTTTAAGCAAAGATAGAAAAAAACCTTGGGGTACTATCCATGCTATTTTGTGTGCAAAAGATGTTATTAATGAACCTTTTTGTGTAATTAATAGTGATGATTATTATGGTAGAGAAGCTTTTGAAATAATAGCTAAGCACTTATCATCTTTAGAAGAAGGTAGTAGGGAACATGCTATGGTAGGCTATGTATTAAAAAATACTATTAGTAAGTCTGGTAGTGTTTCTAGAGCTGTTTGTACTGTAAAAGATGATTATCTAGTAAGTATGAAAGAAAATACTAAGATTGAGTATGTTGGAGATACTATAATTAGTCATCTTGATGGCAAAGATATTGAAATGAAAGGAGACGAATGGGTTTCAATGAATTTCTTTGGTTTTGCTCCTTCAGCTTTTGAAGTATTTGATAAATTCTGGGATGATTTTATTAGTAAAAATATTGAAAGTGAAAAATCAGAAAGCTATTTACCTGAAGGCGCTAGTGAAATTGTAAAGACAAATCAAGGTAAATTAAAATTCTATACTACAAATGAAAAATGGTTTGGAATGACTTATAGTGAAGATAGAGCTAATGTAAAAAAAGAATTAGCTAAAAAAATTGAAGAAGGCTACTATCCTGAAAAACTTTGGGAAAAATAGTATAACACTTTTTAGATACTCTCCTAAATTTAGGAGAGTTTTTTTATATGTGTTTAGATCTCCAAGCTGCAGTTGCAATAGGAGTAAATCCCTCTCCCATAACTTGGTATGCATCATGAACAATTACAAAAGCATCTTTATCAATTTTATGAATTAGATTAATAAACTTTCCTGTTTTATTGTTAGAAATTACTGTCATTAATACTGGTCTTTCTTTATCAGTATATAGGCCTTTACCTTCTAAAATTGTTCCCCCATGATTTAATTCTTCAAGAACAACTTTTTTGATTTCTTCTTTTTTATCTGAAATTATATAAATAGTTTTTGAACTATAGCTTCCAAATCCTAATAATACTTTATCAATACCAACGCTTGTAATATATATTGTTATAATTGCATACATAGCTGCTTCAATTCCAAATATAAAGATACTACAACTTACGATTATTGCATCGATTATAAACATTGCATTTCCAAGTGTTAAACAAGTGAAGCGAGAGATTACTTGAGCAAGAATATCTGTGCCTCCAGTGTTTGCACCACTTTTCATAACAAACCCTAGACCAGAACCAAATAATATTCCTCCAAAGATGGCAGATAAAAGGTAAGAAACATGATAGTCATAATTAATAATTCCATTATTTCCAATAAAATGTGAGAGAAGAATTGTAAACCCAGAGTATAAAAAAGTTCCAACTAAAGATTTTAATCCATATTCTTTACCAAAAATTAAAAGCCCTAGAATGAATAAAGGTAAGCTTAAAATAAATATTGTAATACCTAAATCAAAATTTAAAGTATGATATAAAATAATGGCTATACCTGTTACCCCGCCATTTGCTATTTGTGCAGGGTTTGCAAATAAAACTACTCCAAGAGCAGTTAGAAAAGTTCCAATTATTATGTAGAAATACTCGAGTATTTTATACTGAATAGGATCTTTTTCCATATCTTCCTCCTTTAAACTTTTTTACTTAAAGATAAATCCTTGTTTTTCATGATTTTAATTAAGCTATCAATATTATCAGAAATTGCTAAACAATCTAAAATATCTTTTTTCATGAACCCTTTTTCTTGGGCTTGGATTAAAAAGTCATATAAAGGGGTATAGAAATTATCAATATTTAATAAACCAATAGGTTTTGTGTGTATATTTAATTGTAACCAGGTAAAGGTTTCAAAGAATTCTTCAAAAGTCCCAATTCCTCCTGGCATAGCAATAAATGCATCACTTCTATTATACATTTCCTTTTTTCGTGCATGCATATCTTCTTTAATGATTCTTTCTGTTTCAACTACTTTGTTACAGACTTGAGGTAAGTTTAATCTTTTAGGTAAAACTCCAATAACTTTTGCCCCTTTTTCATAGGCGCTAGAGGCAACTAATCCCATTAATCCTATATTGCCTCCACCATAGACTAAAGTCATATTATTATCTGCAATATAATTTCCTACTTTTATAGCAACATCACTATATATTTGTTTTTTACCGGTAGAAGAACCACAAAACACTGCTAAGTTATTAATTTTATTCATATAAACTAACATACATCATTAACTAATTATGTGGCAAGTTATTTTTATGGTAATTAAAATTTTGTTGTTTTGTCATAAATTGGTTTTTTTATGTATTTGTTATTTATGAATTTGATTTTTAGTGAAAAAGTATTATGATATGTATATACTCTAAATTAGAGAAATTTATTTAATATGTTAAAATGTAGCAATTAGTGCTATAATATAACTATAAAAAACAATTTAGTTGTTAGTTTTTTTTAAATTGTGTATTATTTAATTAAACGACCTATAAAAGAATTATAAGGAGATAAGGGGATAGTATCCCTGCAAAACTATTATGAAAAAAAGATTTATTACATTATTAGCTTTATTAGTATTATTACCTGTTATGGTTTTTGCAACTGACGTGGTTATTACTTGGGAATGGATGCTTGATGACCCTCAAATTACAGGTTTTAGATATCAATTAAACGGTGAAGATCCAGAAAATTGGGTTGTTGTTGATGCAAACACTACTTCTTGTGCTATTCAAAATTTAGATGGTTCAAAAGAATATACACTATATTTACAACAAACATATGATGGAGTTAATTGGTCACCAAGTGCTTCTTCAACTGCAATGCCATTATTTGCTGAAGAAACAACTGAAGTTGCTCAAGCTCCTACAATTGTAGAGCCAACTCCAGAAGTAGTTGCTAGTGAACCAAAAGCTGAAGAAGTAAAGGCTCCTGTTAAAGAAGAAACTGTTGCAGCTCCAAAAGCGGTAAAGACAAAAGTTCCTTATTATACTAGTGTTTCACTAAGAGGTTCTGGTGTTTATACTTTAGCTGAAATAAATAGTGGCACAACAACTTATGATCAATATAATGCAAGTGTTGGACTTGGACTTGGTTTTAATAACATCTTAGCTTTCTCTAAAGTTGGATTTGGTTTAAATATTGATACTGATTTCTTAGTAGTTCCAACTTCAGGAAATGCAATGAATGCATTAAAGAGTTTCTTCTTAGATACTAGCTTATCTGATTATAGCTTAAGAGTAACAGTAGCTCCTGAAATGGAATTAAACTTTAACAGAGTTGTTGTTGATGTTGCTCCATTTGTAGATGCTACAATTGTTAATTACCCATATATTGGTGGTTTAGACTTTAATGCAGATGTTGCTAACTATTTCTTAATTGGTTATGGTGCTCAATTAGGTCTAGGAATTAAAGTTAATGACCATATCCAAATTGCTGCAGATGCTAAGTTTAGAAAATTTGGTGGTATGAGTGATTGGAATAACCTAGATAAGTGGGGAGTTGAAGTAACACCTAATATAAAATTAATGTTTTAATTAAAATATTTTAATATAAAATGGGTCAGTTACTGCTGACCCATTTATTATTTAGTGATTATTGTAAAACTTAATACACAATACCTTGCCAAAGTTGAATGGTATTTGTATTATTTAATAAATTTATTGTATGACAAGGAGATGGAGGAAAAACCTCCAAGTAGAAAAATAATGAAAAAAGGCCGCATGCAACGGTGCATCGACTATATTAGATTTAATTATGATTCAGAAGGTTTTGAACTTTCTGATGACGATGAGGCTGATATATTAGCAGTATTAGATGAAGATAAGACTGCCGATAGTTTGATTGAGAAATATATTATTGATAATTCTTTAATTAATCAAAATTATGTTGCTAGTGATAAAGATTTTTCTTGTTACGAAAACACAATCTGTTTCTTTAATTTCTTTGATATTAAAGATAGACATAAATTAAGAGAAGTTGCTATTTATATAACTTCTATTAGAACTGCTGAAATGATGGTTAATAAAATTGATGGACCATTTGATTTAGAAAGACTAAAAGAAATTCATTCTTCTTTATTTAGTGATATTTATCCTTCATCAGGTTCATTAAGGACAAAAACTGCTGCAAAAAGAACAGAGTTTTGTCGGCCTGAATACATTGTTAGTTCTGCTAAAGAAATCTTTGAAAGATTACAAAAAGAAAGATATTTAAGAGGCTTAGATAGAGAATCATTTATTAATGATTTAGCATATTACATGGGAGAAGTGGAAGCCCTACATCCTTTTAGACAAGGCAATGCCTTAGCTGCTAGATTGTTCTTTTGGGATTTAATATATTTAGCTGGCTATATAGTAGATTGGGCTAGAATAGATCCTGATAGATTATTAGAAGCTGATATTTGTGCTATTGATGGTGATTATCAACCACTAATTGATGTTCTTGAAGAAGTCGTTTATAAAAAATAAAAATCAAACAAATCTTATTAATTTAGGATTTGTTTTTTTATAATTTGATTAATTAAATTTTTTTTATATAATATAGAAAGAAATAACAAAAGGGGTATATTTATGAACAGTTTTAATTATTACACTCCAACAAAAGTGATTTTTAAAGAAAATGGGGAAAAAGATATTGCTAAAGAATTGCAACCTTTTAATCCTAAAAAAGTATTAATTCATTATGGTGGTCAAAGTGCCATAAAATCAGGATTAATTGATAGAGTAAAATCTTATTTAGATGATGCAAATATTTCTTATGTATTATTAGGCGGGGTAGTTGCTAATCCTCTATTATCCAAAGTTAATGAAGGCATTGATCTCTGTAAAAGAGAAGGTGTTGATTTTATTTTAGCAGTAGGGGGAGGTAGTGTAATTGACTCCTCAAAAGCTATAGCTATTGGTTTATTTAATGGTGGTAATGTTTGGGACTTTTTTGAAGGAAAAAGAAAAGTTGAAGGAGCTTTTAGAGTAGCTTCAATTTTAACAATTGCTGCGGCTGGTTCTGAAATGAGTAGTGGTTGTGTAATAACTAAAGATGAAGGTCTTTTAAAGAGATCTTGTAAGCATCCAGATGTTGCTTGTAGATTTTCAATTATGAATCCTTTATTAACTTTAACTCTTCCAAATTATCAAACCTTTAGTGGGATTGTAGATATTTTAATGCACACTATGGAGAGATATCTTAATACTGATGGAGATCAAAATTTAGATATTACAGATGAAATTGCTGAAGGATTAATGAGAGCAGTAATTAAAAATGCAAAAATTTTAAAAGAAGATCCTCAAAATGTTCAAGCTAGATGGAATGTTATGTGGGCAAGTAGTTTATCACATAATGGGTTAACTGGTTGTGGTACAAATTCTGGTGAATGGGCTGTTCACAAAATTGAACATGAATTAGGCGGAATGTATAATGTTGCTCATGGAGCTGGACTAAGTGCAGTATTCAGTGCTTGGGCATTATATGTTTTTGATAAAATCGAGGATAGATTAGAAAAATTTGCAATCAAAGTTTGGAATGTTGAAGCTAAAGATAGTCCAAAAGAAACAGCTTTGGCAGGTCTTGAAAAACTAAGAGAATTTTATAGAAGTATTGATATGCCAACAAACCTAAAAGAACTAGGTTTAAATCCAAGTGATAAAGAAATTGAAGAATTAAGTATTAAGGCAACAAATTTTGGTGGTAGATTAATAGGTACTACCATTGGTCTTGATAAAGATGATTTAATTAAAATTTATAATATGGCAAAATAATAATTATATATGATTATAAAAATAGCTGATGCTAAGTTGCATCAGCTATTCTATTATTTATAGAGTTATATTATTTTTTTTAACAACCTTTTTAGGGTTTTTTCTAACTTTAACTACTTGTCTTTCTCTAATTAAATAACATTGGTGAATTTTTGAATTTCTTTCAAAATCTAACCCAATAGATTCTTCAGTAATATCTTTTACATCATAATCTTGATAAATGTAATTATCTAAAACAAATTTTCTATTATTGTTACTAAATATTAAAATACCATCTTTGTCTAAGTGTCTCATGCATAAGTGAATTAATCTTTTATGATCTCTTTGAACATCAAAGGAATCTCTTCCTTTACCATTTGAGAAAGTTGGAGGATCACAGAAAATTAAATCAAATCTATCGTGAGTATTATATAGATAGCTCATGCAATCTTCTTTGTAATAAAAATGATTCATAGTTTTAAAATTATTTAATTCCATGTTTTTAATTGCCCAATCAAGATATGTTGAAGAAGCATCAACGGATACTGTTGATAGAGCTCCACCCATAGCAGCTTGAACTGTTGCAGTAGCTGTATAACAGAATAGATTTAAGAATCTTCTATCTTTAGACAATTCTTTTAGTTTCTTTCTAATAGGTCTATGATCTAAGAAAATGCCTGTATCAAGATAATCATTAAAGTTTACAAGATATTTTGCATCATTTTCATTAATGATGATAAAATGGCTTTTGCTATTTAATTTTTTATATTGATTATTACCTTTTTGCTTTAATCTAGTTTTAACAAAAATGTTATCAATATCGATATTTGTTGCTCTTTCTGTTGCAAGAATTAATTCTTCTAAACGTTTTTCAGCAGCTTCTTCTTCGATGCTATTTGGTGCAGCATATTCGCTTAATACAATATATTTATTAGCATATAAATCAATTGCAGCATTATATTCAGGCATATCTGCATCATAGATTCTATAGTTTGTAACATTTTCTTCTTCCATTAAAGGTGTGATTCTCTCTAGATTTTTAACTAATCTATTATATGCCATTTGAGAGCCTTCACTTAATGGGATTGATAATCTTTCTTTTTTTCTTTCTTCTGCTTTTTTTATAAATTCTAGTCTTTCTTCTTCACTAAATACATAGTAATGAGCAATTTGACAAGGAATGCTTCCGTTCATAACAGAGTTTGTTCTATTTGGTTTCATATTAACAAAACCTAAAAGTTCTTTTTCACCACAAACGATTGTTACATTCCAACCACCAAATAATTCATTTAAAGTTTTACCGATTTTAGAATATAAAACTTCAATATCTGTTTCATCTAATCTAACACCATAAGGTGGGTCAGTGATTATATAACCATTATCAGTAGGAATATCTTCTTTTGTAATTTGAGTAAAATCTTTAACTTCAAAAACAATTCTATCAGCAACACCAGCTGCTTTAGCATTTCTCTTTGCAACTTCAACTGCTTTAGGATCAATATCCCAACCATAGAATTTAAAATCTCTTTTGCTGCCTTCTTCTTCTTCTTGTATAGCCTGATTAATAACTTTTTGCCAAATTTCATCATCATGAATTGGAAGTTTCAAAAAGTCATATCTTTCACTATCAATTAAGCCAGGAGCTACTTTACTAGCCCAAAGAGCTGCTTCAATTAAAATAGTACCAGCACCACAGAAAGGATCTAATAGAGTTGGAATTTCTTCAACATTTTCACCTTCTAGGACTCTTCTAAACTCACTTCTTTTGATAACAGTAGCAGCTAAAGTTTCTCTCATAGATGCATCGATGAAAGCTAGGCGATAACCTCTTTTATGAAGTTTTCTACCTGAGAAGTCAACAAAATAAATTACATTGTCATTTCTTATATGTATATGGAAAGATACATCTGGATTATCTTTTTCAACATTAGGTCTTTCTCCATCAAAATTGTTTTTAATTCTATCTACGATAGCATCTTTTAATCTGATAGCAGCAAAGTGACCATTTTTTAGCCATTTACAATGTTTAACTGTTTGTGTGATTGAAAAAGTTTTTTCAGGAGTAACCCAATTTTCCCATGGGATTTCCATTGCACTTTGATATAATTCATCAGCATTAATTACATCATCATCTTGATATAATGCTAATAAAAGACGAGAAGCAACTCTTGTATATAAAGTAAACTTATAAGCTACTTCTAAGTCACATTCGAATTCAACACCACCGTTTGTTACGTTGGTTTCTTCAACTCCTAGATCATGAATTTCATGTTCTAAGATATCTTGTTGGTTTGCTGCGCACGTTGCAAAAAAAACCATGTTTTCTCCTTACCTCTGATTCCCCAGAGATTAATAATATATATTTACTTACTTATCAATTTGTAAGTATATTATTTCATTAAATCTTTGATTTCATCTTCACTGAACTCATAATGACTATTGCAGTTAAAACAAGTTAAAACAAGTGGAAATGTACTTTCATTTAATATAGCAACTTTTTCATTTTCTGGTAATCCCATTAAATGCTTTGAAAAATTATCTCTTGAACAAGGACAAGAAAATCCTACTGTTTCATGAGCTAAATGTTCGGCACTTGGAAAGTTAGCCATAATGTATTCTTTAGGACTAGTATTTTTAGTTATATTTTTTGAAAGAGATGGAAGCTTATTTGCTAAAATTTCCATTTTTTCTAAATCTTCATCTTCACAGCCAGGTAAAGCTTGGATGAAAAGTCCACCAGCTCCAATGATTCTTCCATCTTTGTCAAAATCAATTGATAAATTAAATAGAGAAGGAGTTTGTTCACTCTCTATAAAATAAGAAGCTAAATCTTGTGCTAGGTTTCCACTCTTTAGCATAACTTGTCCAGTGAATGGAGTTTTATTACCTTCAATGAGTTTTGTAACTGTTAAAAATCCAGGTCCATATAAATCACTAGTATCAAAACTAGTTAATTCTTTTGTTAATTCGATAGGATTATTTTTTAAATAACCTCTTACTGCACCACAAGCCCAAGCTTCAGTGTAAATGCCTCCAACAGGACCACCACATTCAACTGTAAGTTGAACTCTATCATTACCTTTTACAGTTGCAGATAAAAGTGCACTTGCAATATAAGCCTGTCCAAGAACTAGAGATTCTATTACTCCTAGTTCATGATTAGCTCTCATTTGGTTTAATAAATGAGTTGTGCTAATAATTGTTGCTCTAAATTTATTATCTTCTAATAAGAACACTTCTCTTGCATCTTCATCAAGATTATTTAAATGTTCTAATAGTTGTGAATCTGTTATTTGTTTTTTTATCATAGCGAAAGAAAGATTAGGATAAAAGTCTTCTTTTTTCAAGATAATTAATATCTATATGATTTAAAAAATGGTAAAATATGCCATTAAATTATGAATAGTACTAATTTTTGTTGGCGATTGCCCGCAATTTTAGTATTATTTAAGCAAATATGTAGTTGGCATGGACTTTGCATACTTCTAATTGACACTTTTTTTATAAAATTGTATGGTTAGTTACTCATATAACTAAGTAAGCAACTTTATAGTGTTATATTTTTTTGTGTAAAGAAAAGAGAAAAAAATGGAAAAAAGAAAAGTAGTTTTAATTACAGGTTCAGCTACAGCATTAGCAAGAGAAATTGCTTTTGCATTAGCAAAAGATTACAGAATTATAATTCATTATAATAGTAATCAAAAAAAAGCTTTAGAAATTCAAAGTGAGCTTGGCCTTAATAATTGTAAAATTATTCAAGCAGACTTTACTAAAGTTGATGTTAATGACTTTTTTTCTTCTGCACTAAATCTTTTCAATCAAATAGACATTATAATTAATGCTGCTTCAATTTTTAATAAAATCAAAACAGAAGATATAACCAGAGAAATACTTGAAAAATATAATGATATTCATTCTGTATTTCCTTTGTTATTATCAATAGAATTTTATAAATATCTTAAATTAAATAATAAATTAGGATGTGTAGTAAATATAAGCGATGCTCAACTGGACAGACCTACAGATAGTAGGATTCCATATTATTTAGCAAAAAATGCATTGTCTTTTCAAACAAAATTATTGTCTAACAGTTTAGCCCCAATAGTAAGAGTTAATGAAATAGCTCCAGGTTTTACTTTAGCAAAAGAATATGAGGAGAAATATTTTAAGAAGATTGAGGATGTATTACCTTTTGGTATTACAAAGTCAAAAGAAATAATTGATGCAATTAATTATTTTATAAATAGCGAACAAGTAAGTGGACAAACACTAAAGGTCGATAGTGGTCTTTCTGTATTGCCCACAAAACTAATATAGATAGGAGGCCAAGATTTCTTGGTTATATACATGAAAAGAAAAAGACTTATTTTATTAGGTTTAATTGCTTTTACATCTTTTAGTTTATTAAGTGCAACTTCCCTTAATAACTTAGTAAATGAGGCAGTTAATAACAGCGACCAAATAACAAATTTGAAGTTAAATAAAGATTATACAATGTTATCTATTGAAGGTAGTGAATTGGATGCAAAAACAAAAGTTAATGTCTCTTCAAATTTTTCAACACCTGAATCTGGTATTTATCTACTTGATAGTGGCTCTTCAAATTTAGTTAGTGTAATTATTCCAGGTGATTATATTCCAACTTCTAGTGACCAAGTAAGTGATACTACTACTATTACTTTAGATGGTGGATTAAAATTTAATACAAGTGCTAATGGTACTGATGGGGATCCAAAGTTTGATGCAAAAACTACTTTAGGTTTGTCCCATAACTTTTTAATTGGAGATTATACAAATAATCAGAAAGGTTTGAATAATCAAATTACTTTATTAAAAGCAAATCAAACTTATGAAAATGGTGTAGTAGATTTTAAGCAAAATGTTTATTCCTATGTTAAAAACATTTTAGCTAATGAGAAATCAAAAGCAAATATTGAGAAAAAGATTACAGATCAAGAAAAAATAATAAACGATAGTTTAAAATTAAATCAAATAAGTAAAGATTCTATTGCTTACAAACAATATGATTTAGCTTTAAAAGCTTATCAAGATTCTCTTGAAACCTTAGAAACTCAACATCAAGCATTACTTGAAAATTTTAAAGAATATACAGGTATTGATTATAAAGATGTTGATGATATAAGAATGCCTAATTTAGAAATTAACTCTTCTAGTGATGATAGTTTATCAGTTCAACTTGCAAAATTAAATGTAAGTATTAAACAAGATACTATTGACCAAGTAGAAAGAGAAAAGACTCAAAGTTATATCAATTTTGCAACTCAAGTAGATAAACCTTATGCTACTTATAGTCTATCTGATCCAACTTATGCTAGAACAAATAAAGATATGGCTTTAGCAGCACAAGCAACTTATGGTGCTGATAATTTTACTCTTAATGCTGGAACAAATTTAGATATAGATTTTGGAACTTCAGTTACTCCATCTTTCCAAGTTGGTGGAACATGGACAAATGATACAACAACAGAAAGTGATATAATCGATAATAAATTAAATGAAAATGCATTAATTAGTGCACAACTTACACAAAATGCAACTATCCAAAATGTAGAATTAACAAAATTAAGTCTTAAATCACAAGTAACAAATTGGAATGCTCAATATAAACAACTTGAGAATAACATTCAATTTAATAAAGATAATTTAGAATTAAAGAAACAGATGTTAGATCTAGGTTTAGCAACAAAGAGTGAAATTGATGATATCGAATTTGATTTATCACAATTAAATTACGATAAACTAACCTTACTAATCGATGGGTTAACCATCGAACTTGATATTGAACAAATGAATTTATAGGGGGCTTGAAATGGCTGATTTATACAAAGACGACGACAGCGTTGAAAATAAAATTAATGTAGAAGTTGAAGAAGATACTGAGACTCAGGTAAGAAAAGAAATTAAGAAAAAACTTAGAAGAAAAAAGACTAAAAAAATAATTATTTGGTTGATAATATTAGCTTTATTAGCTAGTGGTTATTATTTTTATTCTTTCTATAACACAAATGGTAGATTGCCTTGGCAAGAAGAAGTAGCTCAAGTTCCTACAGAAGATTTATATACTGAATCCTTAGTAACTGAAGAAATAAGCCATCCTATTGTAAATATTAGTGGTTCATTAAGTGCTTATGATTTACAAGATGTTGTTCTTAGAACAAGTGGTGCTATTACAGCTGTTAACTTTGAAGAAGGCGATGCTGTTAAAAAAGGTGATATTTTAGCAACTGTTGATGATACTGACCAACAATATATGATCGCTAAATTACAAAGTGATTTAGAAAGTGCAAAATTAAATGGTAATGCTAATACAGTTAAATTGTTAGAACTACAATTAAAGAATGCTCAAAATAATCTAGAATATACTAAAGCAATTGCAAACTTTGATGGTGTTGTAGCATATCAAGGTTGGGAAACTGGTGATTATAATAATTTAAGTTCTACAACTTCTAATATGATTATTGCAGATTTAAGTAGATTTAAATCTACAGTAGAAATTGATGAAATGGATATAAATAATATTGAAGTTGGACAAAAAGCTATTTTAACATTTGACTCTCTTCCTGGTGTTGAAGCAGAAGCTGTAGTTACAAAAATCCCAATGCTAGGTAGATATAATTCTCAAGGTTTTGGTGTAATGGATGTTGAAATTACTATTAATAATCCACCAGAAGGTTTAAGAACTGGATTCACATTTAATGGAACAATTGAAAGTGGAAAAGAAATTAATAGATTAATAATAGATCAAGCTACTATTAAACAAAGTGGTGATGATACTGTTGTAACTAAGAAAATGGATGATGGTAGCCTAAAAGATGTTGTAGTTAAAATTAAGTATTTAGGTGAATCTAAGTGTCAAGTATTATCCGGTGACGTTGAAGCAGGAGATACTTTAATAATTAAGAAAGCTTTGACATTCCAACAAGAAATGCAAACAGGAATGATGGGAAATAGATAATGGCTAAAAATGTAATACATCTAGAGAATGTAAAAAGATACTACCTAGTAGGTGATTTCTTTGTTAAAGCTCTTGATGGTGTTTCTCTCGATATTCAAAAAGGTGAATTTACTGCAATAATGGGACCTTCGGGTAGTGGTAAATCAACTATGATGAATTTAATTGGTTGTCTTGATACAGCAACTAGTGGAAATATATATATCGATGGAGAAAATACTGCAGGCTTAAACGAAACAGAATTAGCCTATATTAGGAACCAAAAAGTAGGTTTTATTTTTCAACAATTTAATTTGCTTGGAAAAGAAAGTGCCCTAAGAAATGTAGAAACTCCACTTTTATACTCTGGCATAAAACCAAGAGAGAGAAAAAGAAGAGCTATGCAAGCTCTTGAGAAAGTTGGATTAAAAGATAGAATGTACCACCGTCCAAATGAATTATCAGGTGGACAAAAACAAAGAGTAGCTATCGCAAGAGCAATTGTAAGTAATCCTGCAATTTTGTTAGCTGATGAACCTACAGGTGCATTAGATTCAAAAACGGGTAATCAAATAATGGAATTATTTGAAAACTTAAACGCTGAAGGTAGAACAGTAGTTTTTGTAACCCATGATAGAGATTTAGGTAATCGTTGTAAGAGACAAATCCATATTAGAGATGGAAAAATAGAGAGATAGAATATTATGTTTTGGGAAAATATTAAATTAGCTCTATCAGCAATGAAAGCTAGTAAGATGAGGACAGCTCTATCTCTATTGGGTATTGTAATCGGTGTTGGTGCTGTAGTTGCAATATTAAATTTAGGAGATAGTGCTCAAGCAAATATTACTAAAAGTTTGAATGCTGGTGGAACAGATATAATTTCGATTTGGACACAACCTAATGAGAGAACTCAGGATGTTTTTACAAGTGAGTTCGCTCAAACCTTAAAAAATAGTGTTGAAGGAATTGATCAAGTAATTCCTCAAATGATGAATAATGGTAATATTAGGGCAAACAAAAAGAGTATTAATGCAAGAATAATTGGAACAGAATCATTATATTTTGATGCACAAAATTTAGAATTTGAAAGAGGTTCTTCATATAGTGTTACTCAAAATATTGATCACAAAGAAGTTGTTGTTCTCGGTAATGGCATTGCAAAAGAACTCTTTCCTGTAGAAAATCCAATAGGACAAAGAGTAAACTTTATATTACAATCAGGGACTGTAAAAAGCTATGAAGTAGTAGGTGTTTTAGCTGCTAAAGAACAATCTTATACTATGAGTTTTGATAATTCAGTGTTCATCCCTTTTAATACATTTACTACAAAATTAGTAAATAATGATGTTGTATCTAGTTATGTTGTTAAAACAAATAAAAACTTTGATACAATAAAAGTAAGTGATAAATTAAATGAATTCTTAGATACCTCAGTTGGTAATGACAGTTATTCAAGTTTCTCGCCTGCAATGATTACTACAATGGCTAATGAAGTAACTTCAACATTAAGTTTATTCTTAGCTGCAATTGCTGGTATTTCCTTATTAGTAGGTGGTATTGGTATAATGAATATTATGTTAGTTTCTGTAGCTGAGAGAACTAAAGAAATTGGAATCAGAAAAGCATTGGGAGCATCTCCTTCTGTTATTAGAGGACAATTTATCGTTGAGGCTGTAACTCTAACATTGATTGGTGGTTTTCTAGGTATATTATTCGGCAGTTTAATTAGTTATGCAGTAACTAATGTAGCTGGATGGGAATTAGCACTTTCCTATAATTCTTTTATAGTAGCGGTTGGCTTTAGTATGTTTGTTGGTGTATTCTTTGGTTGGTACCCCGCAATGACAGCCTCTAGATTAGATCCTATAGAAGCATTAAACTACGAATAAGATTTACTATTAGGAACAGTGATGAAAATAAAAAGATTTAATAATTCTTTTATAAACGGCAAGGAACACTTATTTGTTATAAGTGGCCTTGCTGTCGCATATGTATTGATTATAATTTTCGTTTTATCCTTATTTAATGCTTTTCAAGATAGAGAATATCTAAGGCTACAAATGGAAGCGGAACAAGCTTTTAACAGTGTTTTTTATTATTTAAAAGACGATCCAATTAAAGCAAATGATGAATTACAAAGTAAAGGAATTATTGGAGTTGGTGTTTATTCATATACAGGTAAACAAGTTTTATCCTTAGGCGATGTTCCTAAAATCTTGCCACAAACAACAGTAGATAATTTTAGTAGTTGGGGTTCTTCAGAAACCAATGGAGGAACTGCAACATACAATTATGATAATGATACTATTGAATATATTAGATTTATTAATAGATTAACAGTCTTGTGGGATGTTATAGATCCTACCTTGGTTAAACTCTCAGATTTTAAAGCTCCAACAGTAAGTTTCCCAGATGTATTGTATATAGTACTAGAGGGTAAAGCTTATAATGAAATCCAAAAAAATCTAAGGATTATGTTGTTTGTAGCTTTAGCTTTGATAACTGTATTATTCATATTTATATTTAGAATTTATTATAATAATAGAAAATATCGAATCAAATTAGATAGTCAAAGAAATCTAGTAAACTTAGGACAAGCGGCTAGAACTCTTACTCACGAAATAAAAAACCCATTAAGTTCAATTAATATTCAGTTAGCAATTCTTAGAGTAAAAGTAGATCCATCCTATAAAACCAATCTTGAAGTAATTCAATCTGAAGTAGATAGAATAAAAATATTAACTGATAAAGTTAGTGAATTCTTGCATAATCCAAGTGGAATTCCAAGTGAATTTGAACTTGTAGACTTTGTAAAAGATATAATATCAAAATTTCCAAATAAAATTGAATTATATTCATATTCAGAGTTTTATGTTAAAATGGATAAATTAAGAGCTCGAAGTGTATTCGAGAATTTAATTAAAAATGCTGTTGAGAGTGGAAAAAATCCTCAAGTTGAGGTTATAATAAAGAAGGGTAGTAAAGCTCGTACTGTTGAGATTGACATAAATGATAGAGGGGATGGCTTACCTGAAGGAGTAAAGGATAAAATTTATGATCCTTTCTTTACCACAAAGACTTCAGGAAGTGGAATTGGTTTATCAATCAGTCGTCAATTTGTTCGTGCAAGAGGTGGAAATCTTAATTTATATCCTAGAGAAGGTGGTGGAACAGTTGCTCAAGTTGTTTTACCGTTAGCGCCCTCACATACTCATAGGAGCCGTTGATGAGAGTTTTGATAGTAGATGATGAAGTAAACATTAGAACATCTTTAAGTCAGTTTTTTAGTGTTTGCGATATAGATAGTGAATTAGCCGAAAATGGATTAGTAGCCCAGAGGCTACTTTTTTCAGATTCATTTGATGCTATGGTTGTAGATTTAAAAATGCCAGGGATGGATGGTCTAGAACTTATAAAATGGATGAGAGATGAAGGCTATGATATTCCAGTAATAATGGTTAGTGCTCATGGCGAGATTTCAGATGCAGTATCAGCTTTAAAAGGTGGTGCCGCTGATTATATTGTAAAGCCATTTAATCCAGAAGAATTAGTAGATAAAATTAAGAAAATGGTTGAGGCTAATAAGGTAAAACAATTAGTAGCTGAAGATGTTTTCGAAGATTCTTCTTTTATTGGACAATCTCAACAAATGCTTGATATTAAAAAGACAATAACTAGATGTGCAAAAACTAGATCTAATGTTTTAATTACAGGTGAAAGTGGTACAGGTAAAGGTGTTGTTGCTAAAGAAATTCATAGACAAAGTTTTGGTGATGATGGGCCTTTCCAATCAATTAATATTGGCGGGGTTCCTGCTACATTGATTGAAAGTGAGTTATTTGGTCATGAAAAAGGTGCTTTCACAGGTGCTGTAAATAAGAAGATGGGTCTTTTTGAAGTTGCAAATGGTGGTACTTTATTTTTAGATGAATTAGGTGATTTACCATTAGATTTACAAGTTAAGTTATTAACAGTAATCAATGATAGACAAGTTCAAAGATTAGGTGATACTCAAAAAAGAGATATCAATGTAAGAATTATTGCAGCAACAAATAAAAATCTTGAACAAATGGTCAATGATGGAACATTTAGAGAAGATTTATATTTTAGATTGAATGTTTTAAGAATCAAATTACCTCCACTTCGTGAAAGAAGAGATGATATCCCATTATTAGCTGCAGGAATTTTGAAACGACTTAAGAAAGAAATGGGTAATGAATTAATAACAGGATTTACTCCAAATGCTATCGAGAAACTCAAAAGTGGTCAGTATTATGGTAATGTTAGAGAATTAGAAAATGTTATAGAAAGAGCTATATTATTCTGTGATGATATTTTAATTCATGAAGACGATATAAACTTAGATGACAATGTTAAAATAACAAAGATTCAAGTTAATGAACCTGCAATTAACAAGAGCCTAGAGGTAAAATCACTGAAAGAAGTTGAAAGAGAGAAGATTATTGAATCTCTTTTAAGATGGGCCGGTAATAAAACAAAAGCCGCTCAAGAACTTGGTATAAGTCGACGAACTTTACTTAATAAAATCAGTGAATATGATATAGACGAATATAAGAAAACTAAATAAAAAGAGAAGGCAAATGTGCCTTCTTTTTTATATAAAAAAATCGATAAATAAATACCTAAACCCCTTTAATAAATAATAGCAATCTGTTATGGTTTCTTTAGATAAAAAATTACTTATTGGGAGTCAGAACAATGGCAATGATAATCGGTGGACCAAGTAGATATGTACAACAAAAGAATGCATTAAACGATTTAGGATCTTTCGGTAAAACTTTAGGAGATAACTTATTAGTTTTAATTACTGAAAGCGGCAAAAAAAGATTAGGGACTATTATCGAAGATGGTGCTAAAGATGTTAAAGATGTAACAATTAACTTTACTTATTTTAACGGCGAGTGCTCAAGAGAAGAAATTAAAAGAGTAGAAGACGAGGCAAAAAAATTAGGAGCAAATGTAATTGTTGGTATTGGTGGTGGTAAAACTTTAGACACTGCTAAAGCTGCAGCTTATTATTCAAAACTACCAGTAATTATCTGTCCAACTATTGCAAGTAGTGATGCACCATGTTCAGCACTTTCTGTAATATATTCAAAAGAAGGTGTTTTTGAAGAATATTTATTCTTAAGTGAAAACCCTAATATGGTATTAATGGATACAACTATTATTGCTAAAGCTCCTTCTAGATTAATTGTAGCTGGTATGGGTGATGCACTTGCAACATATTTTGAAGCAAGAGCTTGTACAGCATCAAATGCAATTAACTGTTTAAATGGAACAGGTTCTTTAACTTCAAGTGCTTTAGGTGAATTATGTTATAAAACATTATTAGCTGATGGTTATAAAGCAAAAGTAGCTGCAGATAATAAAGTTTGTACTAAAGCAGTAGAAAATGTAATTGAAGCAAATACATACCTTTCTGGTGTAGGTTTTGAATCAGGTGGTATTGCAGCAGCTCATGCAATTCATAATGGTTTCACAGCTATTGAAGAAACTCATAGCATGTACCATGGTGAAAAAGTTGCTTTCGGTACTTTATCTCAATTAGTATTAGAAAATTCTACAACAGAAGAAATAAATACAGTATTAGATTTCTGTACTAGTGTAGGTCTTCCTACTACTTTAGCTGAATTAGGAATTAAAGAAGTTAAAGAAGAAGAAATCATGAAAGTAGCAACTTTAGCTTGTGCTGAAGGTGATACTATGAGTAATATGCCTTTTAAAGTAACACCTAATGATGTTTATGCAGCTATTTTAACTGCCAACGAATTAGGAAAAGCTTATAAAAACTAAAATAAATTGAACTACTAACAAACCTAGGATACTCTCTAATAAGAGTATCCTTTTTTATTTAGTTGACCTGTTTAAGAAATAAATGTAATATTATTGTTGTTGTAATAATTCGTTATTCTATAAAGATTTATAATCAATTGCTTATTGGGTAAAGATTTATTAGTTAGAATAATCTAAGGAGAAGTAAAATGGCGTTACCACATTGGAATTTAGATGAAATATATAAAGCTCACAATAGTGAGGACTTTAACTTAGCAATAAAGACTTGCCAAGAAGATTGCACAAGAGTAAAAGCTTTAATTAAAGATAATTTTAGTATAGAAGAAGTAGTAAAAACCTGGGAAAAAGTTTTAGATACTTATGAAACTCTAGATGCTTTCACTTCTGTTTTACTCTCAGTAGAAACTAATAATAGTGATTATATGTATGCCCTAAATAGAGTTTCTAAATTAGGGTTAAGTGTTAATCATTTAGAAGTTTTAGTTATTAATTATCTTGCAGAAAATAAAACAGTAGTACTTGAATCTTGTGAGAATGAATTAAGTGAATATTCCTTTGTATTAAATGAATTATTAGAAAAACATAATCACATGAAGAGTGCTGAAGTAGAAGCTGTTGCTGCTGATTTAAATAGAAGTGGAACAGAAGCTTTTGAAAGACTACAAGAAGCTTTAACTAGTAGAACCACTATAGAATATAATGGTGAAGAAAAAACTGTAACTGAACTTAGAAATTTTGCTTTTGATAAAGATAGAAATGTTAGAAAGACTGCTTTTGATAAAGAAGTTCAATTATTGAGAAATCATGAAATAGCATATGCAGCTGCGATAAATGGAGTTAAGGGTGCTACAATATCCTTAGATGATTTACATCTTTATGATCCTTTAAATAGAAGTTTAACTCAATCTAGAATTAATGAGAAAATCATTGATGCTTTAATTTCAACTTTAGAAAAGAATCTTCCATTATTTAGAAAATATTTAAATAAGAAAGCACAATTATTAAATTTAGATCATTTAGCTTTTTATGATATTTTTGCTCCTGTTGTAGATAATGTAAAAAGGTATGAATTTGAAGATGCTAAAGATTTTATTTTAGATAAATTTTATGGATTTTCAAAAGAAATGGGAGACTTTGCATCAAACGCATTCAAAAATAATTGGATCGATGCTGAACCTAGAAAAAATAAAGTTGGTGGAGCTTATGATGTAGCTTTCCCTGATGCAGGAGTCTCAAGAGTATTGTGTAATTTTGATTATACATATAATGGATTATCTACCTTAGCTCATGAATTAGGTCATGCTTATCATGATAGTGTAGTTCTTCCTAAATCTCATTTACTTAGAACTTATCCAATGACTTTAGCTGAAACAGCTTCAATATTTAGTGAAACAATAGTATTACAAGGTGCTCTTGAAAAAGCAGATAATGAAGAAACAATTTCATTAATAGAGACTTTCCTTCAAGATACAACTCAAGTTTGTGTAGATATTTTATGTAGATTCTATTTTGAAAGAGAAGTATTTAATAGAAGAAGAGATAGTGAATTAAGTAGTGAAGAACTCTGTGAAATAATGGTGGATTCTCAAAAGAAAACATACGGTACATTAAGTGAATATCATCCATATATGTGGGCTGTTAAAGGTCATTATTACAGTAGCCAATTCTCTTTCTATAATTATCCCTATGCTTTTGGTCAACTATTTGCTTTAGGTGTATTTGCTCAAAAAGAAAAACTAGGTGAAGCTTTTGCTCCAAAATATAGAAATATGCTTGAACATACAGGAAAAGATAGTGCTAAAAATGTAGCTGCCTTGTTAGATTGTGATATTGAAAGTGAAGAATTCTGGCAAAGTAGTATTGATATTGTTGCACAATATGTTGAGGATTTTATTGATGCAAGTAACAATTAGTAAAATGGCCCAAGGGGGAGAAGGGATTGCTTCTCTTGAAAGTGGAAGAACTGTATTTGTTGATGGTGCTTTAGTTGATGAAGTTGTGGAAATTGAAGTATATAGAGAAACAAAATCTTATGCTAAAGCTAAAATAACTAATATTATTAAAGCATCAAAAGATAGAGTAGAACCATTTTGTCCTCACTATTTTGAATGTGGAGGTTGTAATCTCCAACATTTAAAATATGATAAACAAGTAAAACTTAAAGAAGAATTAGTATTTGATCATTTAAAAAGAATAGCAAAACTTGATTTATCAAAAATAAAAATATTACCAACTGAAACAGATAGTGATACCTCTTATAGAAATAGAGTTAGATTTCATGTATCAATGGCAGATAAAAAGGTGGGCTTTTTAAAAAAGCAAAGTGATGAACTTTGCCAAATACATAATTGTCCCTTACTAGTAGATTCAATAAATGAAGCAATTGATAATGGAGAAATATTAAAGGCTGCAAGAATGAATATGTTTAACAACAATACTAGGGGGAAATATGTTCAAGTCCCTGTATTTGCTGGTGATGATAAATTAAGTTTTTCAAATGATAGAGTTAAAATCACAATAAATGAACACCTCTTTAGTGTAAGTGCAAATGTATTCTTTCAATCTAATCCAAAGTTATTATCAAAGTTAGTAGATTATGTAGTTTCAAAAATTGATAGCGATTCTGTTATGGATTTATATAGTGGAGTTGGAACCTTTTCTGCTTTTCTTCCTAAAAATACTATTGCTGTAGAAAAGCAAAGGGACTGTTTAACACTAAGTAAAATAAATGCTCCAAATGCAATCTCATATACTGGTGAAGTTGAGAAATGGGGAAAGAAAAATAAAGAGAGTGTTGATATAGTTGTAGTGGATCCTCCACGAACAGGCTTATATGAAAGTGTTCCAAAGTTAATAAAAAAGTTTGGGACTAAGAAGATAATTTATGTATCTTGTAATCCAGTAACTTTAGCAAGGGATATAAAAGAATTTGTTAAGCTAGGCTATGAAGTAAAAGAGGTTAAAGTCTTTGATTTCTATCCACATACTCATCATGTGGAAAGTGTAGTACTTCTTTCTAATAAAACTACAGAAAGCATATTAATCTAAATTCGGAGTAAGAATAAGGGTAAAATATATTATGAGTTATATGGAGGATTATTATGAGTTCAGATATCAAAAAATCATGGGAAAGCCATTTTCATTATGATGCTATTTCTCCTCTCATTGAAAGTGGCAATAAAGCCATAATCCTCTTAGCTTATCGTGATTTAAAGAATCAAAATATAGAAGTACAAGATCTATGGCAGGAAAAAGAAGCCCAAAGGATTCTTAAAAAGCAGGTTTCGAGTGGTTTCTGGAAATACCCAACCAAGTCAGGTAATACAGATAATCAAAACTTAGACCAATATCAAACTTTTAAGAACCTTGGGGTACTAATTGAAAAATACGGATTTGATAGAACTCATCCTTCTATTCAAAATGCGGCAGAATATTTTTTTGCGACTCAGACAGAAGAGGGAGATTTTCGAGGTATTTATGATAAGCAATATACTCCAAACTATACCGCAGCCATTACGGAATTGCTCATTAAAGCAGGGTATTCAGATGATAAACGCATAAAACTTGTCTTTGAGTGGCTTCTTAATACAAGACAACAAGATGGAGGATGGGCCCTTCCATTTAGGACACAAGGGTATAATATTGGTGTTACATATGATTATCATACTACAATTCAACCAGATGTATCCAAACCGTTTTCGCATATGGTAACAGGAGTTGTGTTACGTGCTTTTGCAGCTCACCCGCAATATAAATATGCTCCTGAAGCTAAACAAGCAGGTCTACTACTAATTAATAATCTTTTTCATAAAGATAATTATGTTGATAGGGGTACTAGCAAGTATTGGAATCAATTTGTTTTTCCTTTCTCCTACACCGATTTAATATCAGCTTTAGATTCATTATCGTTGATGGATTTTTCAGGCAAAGATTCTCAAATAGAAAAAGCTTTGGATTGGTTCATTGATAAACAACAACCATCTGGACTTTGGGATTTTAAAATTACTAGTGGGCGGGATAAAGCTTCTTTACAGTTATGGCTTGCTTTGGCAGTATGTCGAATTTTTAAAAGATTTTTTTAATGTAAAATATTTATATATTGACTAGTTCCTATTTTGATTCTATTATGACTATAAATACTAATTTAGTCAAAAAGAAGGATATAATAATGCCAAAAAGCTATACAGAGCAAGAAAGAATATATATAAATAACCGATTAAAAGAAGAAGCAAAAAAATGTTTAGCTCAATTTGGTATAAAAAAAACAACTGTCGATGAGATTGTAAATCGTGTAAAGATACCAAAAGGGACCTTTTATTTATTTTATAAATCTAAAGAATTATTATTATTTGAAGTAATTCTAGAACAACATGATTTAATAGAAAATGAATTATATAAAGCAATTGATATGATTGATTCAAATAATTGTGATGAAGAACAACTTACGGATCTCTTTTTTAGTTTTTTTGAAAAAGCAGCAGATTCACCAATTTTAAAATTGCTTAATTCCGATGAAATTGAATTGTTAGTTAGAAAATTACCACAAGAATTAATACAAGAACATTTTAGCCATGATAGTTTAATGATTGAAAAAATTATGGAAAAATTACCTGTGATAGCAGATATTAATGTTGATGCATTTAGTGCTGCTTTTAGAGCTTTATATTTTTCAACTTTACATAAAGACGAATTGGATAGTGCAAGTTATGATGAATCTTTGCGCTTGTTGATTAGAGGGTTAGTCTTACAAATGCTATAAGAATATTTAAAAATATATGTTTTTTATAATATTTTTTTGGTTTTTTTTGACTATAAATATAAATAATGTCAAATAGTTTTAAGAGGAATAAAAATGATTACTGTTGAGAATTTATTTTTTAGTTATACTAATAAACCTTTCATACAAAATATGAGTTTTTCTGTTAAGAAAGGAGAGATATTTGGTTTTTTAGGACCTTCAGGTGCAGGGAAGAGTACCTTGCAAAAAATATTAATAGGAATGCTTTTAACGTATAAAGGGTCTGTGAAAGTTAATGATATTGAATGCAAAAATCGTAAAAATAATTTTTATGAGGATATTGGTGTAGATTTTGAGTTTTCCACAATGTATGAAAAACTTACAGCTAGAGAAAATTTAGAATTTTTTTCATCTCTTTATTGTAAATCTAAGCCTCCGATTTATGAATTATTAAAAGAGGTAGGCTTAGAAAATGATGCAGATAAGCGTGTATCTGATTATTCAAAAGGCATGAAAGCAAGATTAAACTTTATAAAAGCTTTATTACATGATCCATCAATACTTTATCTTGATGAACCTACTAATGGTCTAGATCCAACAAATAGTAAGATGATGAAAGATATGATTTTAGCTGAAAAAGCTAAGGGAAAAACGATATTGCTAACAACTCACAACATGCAAGATGCTACTGAATTATGTGATAGAGTAGCTTTTATAGTTAATGGAGAAATAAGAGCTCTAGATAGTCCTCATAATCTTATAATGTCAAAAGGAGCTGCTCAAGTTTCTTATTCTTGGATCGATAAAGAAGAAAAAACTGCAAGTTGTTTTCTTAATAATTTATCAAGTGATGAGAAGCTAAAAAAACTTATAGCAGAAAACAGATTACAATCGATACATAGTAGTGAACCAACTTTAAATGATATTTTTATTAGTATCACAGGGAAGACCTTAGTATGAAAAGATTATTTAATTTAATAATTTGGGATATAAAATTTCAAATGAAATATGGTTTTTACTTTTTATATGGAGTCTTAAGTATATTTTATTTAATAATATTATTTGCAATACCACTTAAATGGCAAGAAAAAGCATCAATTATCTTAATATTTTCTGATCCAGCAGCAATGGGACTTTTCTTTATGGGCGCAATTATTCTATTAGAGAAAAGTCAAAAAATACCATATTCACTTGCAGTATCTCCTGTAAAATCAGTTGAATATATTATTTCAAAAATTTTATCCCTATGTTTTATTTCTGTTATTGTTGCAGCAATTCTTACTTTATCTATTAATAAAAATAATTTATTTATAGTGTTAATCGGAACCGCAATTTGTAGTTCAATATTTACACTTTTAGGAATTATTGTAGCTACAAAGATATCAAGTGTTAATCAATTCATCCTCTGGACAACACCAATTGAAATATTAACATTTGTACCCGGTGTGTTGCATTTATTTCAGATTTCACCAGAAGTTTTGAAGTATTTTCCAATAAATATTTGTATTGATTTAATTTCTAAAAACCCACTCACTTTAATTAATTTATTAATTCTTATTTTTACTTTTTTAATTCTATTATTTATTTCAAATAAATGTGTAATAAAAATGTGGGAAAATGCTGGAGGTGTAAAGTTATGAACTCAATAAGTGTTAGTTTTTCAAAAATGTTATTTTTTATTAAAAAAGATAAAATGTTGTTAGTATCTTGTTTAGCTCCATTACTTGCTGGAAGTTTCTTTAAATTTGTAATTCCAATTATTGATTTAAAAGTTATAGAATTGAGTTCTTTATCAGTTTTTTTAGCTCCATTTTATGGGATTTTTGATTTGTTTTTCATCTTGTTAACTCCTATTTTATTTTGCTTTGTATCAGCTATGGTTGTTTTAGAAGAAACAGATGAAAATATATCTAAGTATTTATTTATCACTCCACTTACTAAAAAAGGCTATTTGATTTCAAGAATTGGTATTCCTACAATAATTGCATTAGTAGTTAATGTTGTATTACTTCCTTTTTTTAGATTAACTGATTTTTCTTTTTCTCAGATAATAGTTTTCTCAATAGTTGGTGCTTTACAAGGTTTAATTAGTTCATTATTGATTGTTACTCTTTCTACTAATAAATTAGAAGGAATGGCAATAACAAAATTAACTTCAATTGCTTTAGTTTTTATTATGGTTCCTTTTTTCATTGAAAGTAAAATAGAGTATATATTATCACCATTTCCTTCTTTTTGGATGGGAAAAGCGTTTTGTGAAAAAAATCTTATGTATATTTTTATAGCTTTAGGGCTTTCATTAGTATGGATATTTATTTTAATGAAAAGATATTTGAAGAAAATTATTTAATTTAATCGGTGATAATATTTTTGCATTTTATGTTTAATTTATTATATTTAAATCATACCGATTGAAATTAATATAGGTTTATTATTAATTAAATATGGATTGAATAAGGATAATTTATGGGTATTAAATTTATAAATGCATATGATTTTCCTAAAGAAATAGAAATATTATTTAGTGAATATACAAATATGCTAATAGAAGGTGATAGTTCTTTTAAGAAATATTTAGACCTTCAAAATTATGATGAAGAATTAAAACATATAGATAAAAAATATGGACTACCTAATGGAAGATTATATTTAGTATATTATGATGATGAATTAGCTGGTTGTATTGGGCTTAGAAAAATAGATGATAGTTCTTGTGAAATGAAAAGGCTTTATGTTAGATCAAAATTTAGAGGAAAACATATAGGTAATTTATTAGTAAAGAAGATAATTGAAGAAGCAAAATCAATAGGATATTCATCTATGCTTTTAGATACTTTTCCTTTTTTAACTAGTGCAATTAAGCTTTATAAGAATTATGGTTTTTATGAAATACCAAGCTATAATAATAATCCTTTAGATTCGTTGATATATATGAAATTAGATTTAAAATAAAAATAATATTTTTAAATTCTTAAATACTGTTGTAAGCTATATTTAAGGATAGATGATATTATGGATAAATTTATTACAATAGATCAATACATTTTAAATTTTCCTCTCGATATACAGAAAAAACTAACAAAACTAAGATCTGTTATAAATGAAAATGCACCAGGTGTAGAAGAAAAAATCAGTTATCAAATGCCAACCTTTTATTTAAAGGGTAATTTAGTTCATTTTGCTGCATATAAAAAACATATTGGTTTCTATCCAACGCCTTCAGCAATAGAATTCTTTCAAAAAGAATTAAAAGAATATAAAACAAGTAAAGGCGCTATCCAATTTCCTATTGATAAACCTTTACCTTACGATTTAATTAAAAGAATTGTTGAGTTTCGAGTAAAAGAAAATTTATCAAAGGATAAAAAATAAGGAGATTAAATTATGGAACGAGAAATGATTAATGTTTTAAAAGAAAGATTTGTAAGCAATATGAATCGACATGAAGATATTAATTGGAAAGATGTTGAAAAAAAATTATTAAAGAATCCAGATAAATTAATACCCTTATATAAAATGGAAGCAACAGGCGGAGAACCAGATGTAATATCCTTTGATAGGGAGACTAATGAGTTCTTATTTTTTGATTGTTCAAAAGAAACTCCAAAAGAAAGACGCAGTCTTTGTTATGATAGAAAAGCTTTAGATTCAAGAAAACAAAACAAGCCAGAAAGTAACGTAATGGAAATGGCAGCAGAAATTGGTATTGAGGTTTTGGATGAAACCCAATATAGGCAATTGCAAAAAGTAGGACCGTTTGATTTGAAGACATCTAGCTGGATTAAAACACCAGAGAAAATTAGATCTTTAGGTGGTGCACTTTTTTGTGATTACAGATATGAGAGTGTTTTTGTATATCATAATAGTGCAGAATCATATTACAGTTCTCGAGGATTTAGAGGTCTCTTAAGAGTTTAAATTTTATTTTTCTTATTGTTAACTTTATTTTCATGCATAGTTTGACTAGCTATATCAAAAATATTTTCAATATTCATTTCTTCTCCTAGGTAATTATATATTCCATAGGAGATTGAATAGTTTATTTTTTTATTATCATAATTTATGGTCAAACTATCTTTTAAACTATCAATACTTTTAATGACTTCAGTTATATTTTCTTTTTTATTAATTAAGATACAAAATTCATCACCACCGTAGCGATATAATTTTTGTTTTATATTTTTTTGTATTGTATTAACAAAATGAATTAAAACTTGATCGCCTGTTGAGTGACTATAATTATCATTAATATCTTTAAAATTATCTAAATCAATAAAAATAATTGAGAAAGGTGTTTTGTTTAATAATTTATCACCAATATCATTATTTAGACTTGTTCTATTAGCTGCATCAGTAAGAGGATCTATAAATATATTTTTTTCAATTTCTTTCTTAAAATTCCTATTTAAAGATGTAGATTGATAAGATACTAAAAATAATAAAACTACAGTTAATCCTATTTCTTGATAGGCTAGATAAGAGTAATAAAGCATTAATGAAATCAGTACAAAATAATATGTTAAAATAAAACTTTGTTTAGTCATTTCTATTGAAAATGTTTTATCTTCTAATAATTTAATTAAAATAGAAAATATAATTGAGTTAATAATATTATATATTATGATTCCAACAATAATACTTAATAATGGTATTTTGATTAAATTAAAACTGATTAAATATGATAAATAGAGACAAATAATATGCATAGATAAATTAAAGAATAATTTTATATTAAAAACTTTATCATATAGTTTAAAATAATATACTCTGATTATATCTACAAAGATTAAAGTAATAATCAAGCTAATGATTACTTCAAAAGCAGGAGCTAAGGATAATGCAAAAATAACAAAAATACCCATTAGAGAGAAATAAACATTTTCTGATGGACTTATAGCTTTTATTTCAGTTATTATCATAAAGATAGTTAATATAATAAGAGCAGGATTAACCTCAAAAGGATTCTTTTGAATAAAAGAAATAATTAGAGTCAAAACCCCTAAGAAATATATAGAATATAAATAAGGTTTAAAATATTTATTCATGAATCCCTCTTTTTTGTTATTTTGTTGAAAAGTATAGCATATTATTATTTCTTATGTGTTATTATTTGTATTAATAGAATAAATAATAATTGATAAAATTTGATATTTAAAAAAAGGGTTAGAAAATGAATTTAGAAACAGAGAGATTATTGCTTAGACCTTGGA
Source organism: Sphaerochaetaceae bacterium (assembly GCA_963678415.1). Taxonomy (GTDB): domain Bacteria; phylum Spirochaetota; class Spirochaetia; order Sphaerochaetales; family Sphaerochaetaceae; genus Pleomorphochaeta. The sequence goes on from OY782833.1 coordinate 2,456,768, forward strand.
AAGAAGAAGATGCAAATGATTTATATCAAGAAGCAAAAAATCCAAACGTAGGACCTATTGCTGGTTGGCCAATTCATACAAGCTTAGAAAATAGTTTAGATATAATAAAAAATGTTTTATCAAAGGAATATACTTTCGCTGTAGTTTTAAAGAGTAATAATAAAGCTGTGGGAAGTATTGGTTTAATGATAGGAAAAGAAAGCAATATCGATATTAAAGATGATGAAGCTGAGATTGGTTATTGGATTGGAGAACCTTACTGGGGACAAGGACTAATACCTGAAGCAGTAAGAGAATTAATTAGATATAGTTTTGAAGACTTGAAATTAAAAAAATTATGGTGTGGATATTTTGATGGAAATATAAAATCTAAGAGGACTCAAGAAAAATGTGGCTTTAAATATTGCTATACCAAAGAAAACCAACCCTGGCCATTAATGAATGATATTAGAACAGAGCATATAACTTGTTTAGAAAAAGAAATTAATTAATATTTATAATTACTATTATGATTGATAATAGTAATTTTTTTTACTTAATTCATTAATATAAAAGAATTTATTTATATAATAAACAATGCTATACTCTGATATGGAGGAAAAAATGGAGAAAATAATTATTTATGGCAGTAAATATGGTTTTACAAAATCTTATGCTATTGAACTAGCTAAAAGGACAAAAATTAAAGCAATTAGTTATAAAGAAGTTTCAAGTTTAGAAAATTATGAAACCATAATTTATTTTGGTGGCTTATATGCTAGTAATGTTTTGGGTTTATCTAAAACTTTAAAAAAGTATCCAATCAAAGATAATCAAAAATTAGTAATAGTAACTGTTGGAATTGGAGATCCTCGATTAGATAGTATTGTTGATGAAATAAAAGTTGCACTAAAAAAGCAATTACCACAAGATTTATTTGATAATTGTGATGTCTATAATTTACAAGGTGGCTTATCTATCAATAAATTGAATTTCTTTGAAAGATTGATAATGAAAATTATATATAATCATGCAAAAAAAGAACCTCAAAATGATAGATTTGTTGAAATTAAAAAGGTCTTTGAATCTGAAAACCAAGAATTAAGTTTTGTAAATTTTGATAATTTAAAACCTATTGAAGCAGTTTTTAGTTCAAAAAAGACTGAATAATTTCTTATATATTATATTTTTTACCACTTATATACTAAAATCTACCAATCATTTCTTTTTAATAGACTTGTAAATAAAAGTTGTCTATTATCAAATCATGAACAATATAAATATCAAATTTGATGAGAATTTACCAGAGAACTTTATTGAGATAGTAGCTAAAGAAGATTGTGCTATTATTCGAAAAATTGAATCTTTTGTAAAGGATAATTATCCCAACACAGTAACATGTTTTAAGAATAATCAGGCTTTTAAAGTCTCTATAGATGAAATTTATAGAATTTATTGTAGAGATACTATAGTTATTTTAAAAACTGAAAAATTAGAATATGAAATTAAAGAAAGACTTTATGAAATAGAGAATAAATTAGAAATGTTTTCTTTTATAAAGATTAATAAAGGTGAAATTATAAATCTTAACAAAGTTAAAGATTTTGATTTTACCTATTCTGGAAAAGTTCTTGTGCATTTAAAAAATGATGATATTTGTAATGTTAGTCGAAGAAATATTAATAAGTTAAAAATGATTTTAGGAGTTTAGTTTATGAAAGATAGGAGAAATATAAGTGGGTTGTTTCATAGTTTTAATCTTGGTATAGCAATAGGTGTATTTATAAGCTTATTTATAAATGTTTTATTAGGTACATCATATTTTTCAATTCCAACACCTGCTTTGGTTGGAAAATTAGGAAGTAATTTAGCTACCTTTATTTCATTATTGGGATTTGGGTTTATAGGCATTTTTAGTAATTTAAGTGGGTTTGTTTTTAATAAAGAGGAATGGTCTTTATTAAAAGCAACAATTATACATTTTATATTATTACAAATTTTATTGATTCTTATCGGCTATATTTTTAGTTGGTTATCATATTATTTTATTTTAGTTTTACCTATTAGTTTTGCAGTTTATCTGATAATTTGGTTAGTGTCTTTTTTTCATTATAAAAATGAAGTTTCAAAGTTAAAATCAAAATTATAAACAATTAATAAAGCCCTTGTTAAAATTTTTAACAAGGGCCCCTTTATTTAATAAATATGATTTTTAGAAGAAAACTCCTAATTCAATACCTATTGAGGATCTAATCATTAATCTATCATTATAATATGATAAATTGTTATTTAACATAAGAGCGATTGATAAATCTTCTGTATAACCAAATAGATTTTCTACTTGGGTCTTAACCATTCTTCCTAAAATAATATCTACAGAAGGGTGCTCCCAGCCCCAAATATAAAGGGATCTGTAGGAACCATCCTCTTCGCTTAGACCATAGAAACTTAGAGGAATTGCAAATCCTGTGATAAGACCAGAATAAGAAGTATCTGATTCTGGGCTATCAATTTTTATATTATAAGCTCCTAGAAGTAATGTTAGGCTGTAAGTTGATGCGTAATCATATCTAGCCACATCACTATTTAATTCTAAACAACCTAATTGAATATTCTTATTTTGTACATTCTTTATTACTGGTAATTTCATAGTAAAATTCATTTTTGCCCTAAAAGATGAAGAAGAGTTAGTTAAAATATCATCAAAAGTTAATGTGTTATAGTCCATTAATAATTCAGGAATTTCATAAGGTGAATCATTTTCTTGTGCAAAAAGAAAAACCGATTGTAGCAATAATAAAGCAATTAATAGTGTTTTTTTCATTTTTATTTCTCTCAATATTTATAGTGTATATAAAATTTTATATAAGCAAATATATACCATTGTCAATATAATAAATTTGTAATGAAAAATGGATATTATGGCTTTATACTTGTTTTAAGCATTAAAATTAAAGAAAATTAAAAATTTTTATTTATTTAGTAGATTAATGTATTTTGAAATAATTTCATTAATCTGCTTTTTATCAACTTTATTAATTGGAGTTAATTCAGCAGGTGGAACAATGTATTCACATAAGGCTTTTTCAAACCAACTTACATTATGCCATGCATTAAATTTATAACCAGTGTTATGAAATACACCTAATTTAGTAAAACCTAATTTTTCATGTAGTTTTTCACTTTTAGGATTTGGTGTTGTAATTACTCCATAAACATTATAAATGTTTTGAAGCTTTAAAATTTCAATAAGAGCTTTATAAAGTAAAGAACCAATTCCTAAATTTAAATATCTATTATCTAAATATATAGATAATTCAGCATTCCATTGGTAAGCATCTCTTTCCCTTTGTCTACTAGCATAAGCATATCCAATTATTTTATCGTCAATTAGACATACAAGATAAGGATAAATGGATGAAATTTTATTTATTCTTGCTTTAAATTCTTCAAGAGTTGGAACAATACATTCAAATGTAATAGTGGTATCTTTTACATATGGAGTATAGATAGATAATATTTCTTTAGCATCGTTTTCATCTGCAAATCTTATTGTTATATTTTTCATAAATTTTATCCTTTACTAGCTTAAATAATAGAATCAATAAATTAAAAAATTTACAATAGTTTGAATTATAATTTTTGTATAAATATTTTATAGAATTAGTAAAAATTGTTACTTTATTTATAAAACCTTATGTGCTTGACAAATAAATAATATTTATTGTATTATTTATTCATTGCTAAATAGCAATTTATTCTAAATTATTAAATTGCTTTTTATTAAATTATTATTAGTAATATAGACTGATGAAGTAGTTGCATGAGTATTTGATTTATGAGTTGTTACATGTTTTTTAATAGGTATCAATAAATGAGTTGTAAAGAAGAAAATGTACATGAAAAATCTTTATTTATAGAACTGGGGCTTGGTTAGGACTAATTGTCATGACCTGTACTACTTGGTGTGGTATGATTCGAGCAGATGTGAAGTTTAAGCGCTCTAACTCTAAATTTATAGAGTTAGGAGCGTTTTTTTTTGCCTTAGTTAATCGATATTTGAAATATAAATTTTTATAAGACTGTCTTTTATTTAGAATAAAAACAATCTATAGAGTTATTTAACTAACTAATTATGCACTAATTCGTGAATAAACCACGATAATAATATACAAGGAGTATAATATGAAAAAGTTTTTAGTGATTTTATTAAATGTATTTTTGATCACAATCTTCTTTACTGGCTGTAACAGTAAGGATCAAACAACAATGGAAAAAATTGAAGATAAAGGCGAGATGACCTTTGCTATGACTGGTGGGTATCCTCCATTTAACTTTATTAATGATGATGGAGATTTAGATGGTTTTGATATTGATATAGCAAATGCATTAGCTAAAGAAATGGGCGTTAAAGCAGTTCCAATTACTACTGCCTGGGATGGAATTATTGGTGGTTTATTAAGTAAGAGGTTTGACACAATTATTGGTAGCATGGCAATAACTGATTCAAGATTAGAAAAAGTAAATTTCACAAATACATATTATTATGATGGAGCTCAATTCTTTACAACTGCTGATTCACCTGTAAAAAGTATTACTGATTTAGTTGATGGAAAAGTAGGAGTAGTCACAGGAACTACTTTCCATGAAGCTCTTAGTGAAATGGATAATATTGGTCAAATAATGCAGTTTGAAAGTGATGTTGATAATATCATGGCATTAGAACAAGGAAGAATTGATGGATTAGTTACTGGGCGTTTTGTAGGCTTACAAGCTCCTGAAAAATATGGTGTTGATTTAGTTCCTGCTGGCGATATGTTGTATTCTGAAAAAATTGGTATTGCTGTTAGAAAAGAAGATTCTGATTTCTTAGATGCTTTAAATAAAGCTTTAGATACTATTGTTAAAAATGGAACTTATGATGAGATAAGTCAAAAATGGTTCGGCACAAATATTTTAGAACAACGTTAGGAGAGATAGATGCAAGTAATAGCTGGAATTTTTGATTCACTAAAAGAGTTTTTTTTAGTAGTTATAAAATATGCTCCAAAATTTGATCAAGCGATAATATTTACTTTAGAATTATCCGTTTTTTCAATTTTATTGGGAACAGTAATTGGGTTGATTGTAACAGTGCTAAAATTGACAAAATTAAAGTGGTTACAAAAAATAGCTCAAGTATATATTTCAATTGTAAGAGGGACTCCGCTCCTCTTACAATTATATTTCATATTCTTTGGCTTACCTTTAATTGGATTAGAATTTAGTTCCTTTACCTCAGCTACAATAGGTTTAGCTTTTCACAGTGGAGCATATATAAGTGAGATATTTAGAGGAGCAATTGTTTCAATTCATTATGGACAAGAAGAAGCTGCTAGAGCGTTAGGTATGAATAAGATGCAGGCATTTTTTCATATCATTTTACCCCAAGCTTTTAAAAGATCAGTACCTTCTTTAGGTAATCAATTCATTATTGCAGTTAAAGATTCATCTTTAGCCAGTGTAATTACTATTACTGAAATTACACTAACTGCAAGACAGTTTAGTGCTGCAACTTATAATCCATTCCCAATCTTGTTTATTGCAGGAGTTTATTATTATGTGATTATTACAATTTTGTCAAAATCACTAAAATGGTTAGAAAGGAGATTACAAGTCGATGAAAGATAAAGTAATGATAAAAGTTGAAGATTTATATAAAAGCTTTGATGATTTGGAAGTTTTAAAAGGTATTAATTTAGATGTTCATGAAGGTGAAGTAATTAGTATAATTGGTGGTAGTGGTTCAGGAAAAAGCACATTACTAAGATGTATAAACTTCCTAGAGAAAAAAAATAAAGGTAATATTTATTTAAAGGGTAGAAATATTAAAAGAAGTGCTTATGATATTAATAGTCTTCGTGAAAAAGTAGGAATGGTTTTTCAAAGATTTAATCTTTTCCCTCATAAAACTGTACTTAATAATGTAATGGTTGGTCCAGTAGTAATAAAGAAAGAAAATAAGGATAAGGCAAGAGCAAAAGCTCTTAAATTATTAGATAGTGTTGGACTATTAGATAAAGCAGATGTTTATCCTGCAATGTTATCTGGTGGTCAGCAACAAAGAGTAGCTATAGCAAGAGCTCTTGCCATGGATCCTGAAGTTTTATTATTTGATGAACCAACATCAGCATTAGACCCTGAATTAGTAGGAGAAGTATTACAAGTAATAGATAAATTAGCGAAAGAAGGAATGACAATGTTAATAGTAACTCATGAAATGGGTTTCGCAAAAGAAGTATCTGATAGAGTTGTATTCTTACATGAAGGTAAAATAGAAGAAAGTGGAACTCCAGAAGATATTTTTGATCATCCTAAGAGTGAAAGATTGCAATCATTTATTGCAAGTATTTGGTAAAAGGGAGTTAAGTGTGAAATTCTTAAAACGAATATTTAATTATTATAATAGTAAAGAATATAAAGAGATTAGAAAAATAGCACTAAAAGTACATGGACAAATAAGATATTCAACAGGTATTCATTATATGTTTTTTTTCTAATTTCTTTTAGATAAAATAAATTTTTATGGGCAACTTTATTCTTTAAAATTATGAGATGAAGTTGCTAATTTTTTTATTAGAAATGAATTAAAATTTTTATTGAATAAAATTATATATGATTTTACAATTGATGAATAAAAGAGGCAGACATGATAAATTTTGAAAAAATAAAGGATTTGTTAAAGACAGAAGATGATGGTTTAATTTTATCATATTTACAAGGGTATACGGGAAAAGCTTTTGTAGATAATGAAGATAATCCAACTTCAGCTCAAATTGTTGTAGGCGATTTTTCCTTCTTTGTGGGAGAAGTAAATATAGAATTAATTAAAGATGCGAAAGCGCCAATTTTAACTCCACAAAATAAAGAATGGCAAAAAGCTATAGAAGATACTTTGAGAGATAAAGTTAGTAAAAAATATAGATATAAAATAAAAAAAGATATTAATTCTTTTGATAGCTATAAGTTATCTGAGTTTGTAAACTCTTTAGATAAGAAATATGAATTAAAACAAATAGAGCAAACATTATATGAAAGTGTGCTTAAAGAATCTTGGTCAGAAGATTTATGTTCACAATTTAAAGATTATGATGCTTTTAAAGAAAAAGGATTAGGTTTTGTAATCTTAAAAGACTCTGAGATAGTATCGGGGGCTTCTTCATATGTTGTTTATGATGATGGTCTTGAAATTGAAATTGATACAAAGCTTGATTATAGAGGAAAAAACTTAGCAACAGTATGTGGAGCTAAACTAATTTTAGAATGTATAGATAGAAATATATATCCTAGTTGGGATGCAATAGATTTAAGATCTGTAGCATTAGCAGAAAAATTAGGCTATCAATTAGATACTCCATATGTTGTTTATTATTATGACTTAGATTAGATATTTTATTTAATCTAATTTTTTTGTAAAACCTGATTAAAAATAGGTATGAGAAAATGTTAAAATTTGCATATAAAGAGATAGATATTACACCTAAAAAAAATGTTGAAATGGTGGGCTTTGGAAGGTTTGATGAAACCTCAAAAGGTATTTTAGATAGTTTATTAGCTCAAATTACTATTTGGGAATTAGAAAATGAAGTTTGTACTTTAATAGCTATAGATCATATTGGTTTTGGAGTAAATCATTGTGACTATTTAAGAGATTTAGTTGCAAAAATTTTATCAATAAAAAAAGAAAAAGTTATGTTATGTTTTTCTCATACTCATTCTTCATTTAATGATAGTCTTGAAGAAGAATTGTTTAATTCTATTTGTAAAAAAATTGAGTTATCAATTATTGAAATCAAAGATAATCTAAAAGAAGTAAAACTTTCTCAAGACATCTCCTCTTTAGATATTGGTATAAATAGAAGAAAGGGTAGTTCTTTATTAGATGATAGACTATCAATTACAAAAGTTATTGATACAAATAATACTTTGCAATTGATTCTATTAAGATTAAGCGTTCATGCAAATGTTTTAAAAGCTGATAATTATCTTATTTCAAGTGATTTTATTGGGAAAACTAGAGAATTATTAAAAAATCAATATAATTGTCCAATTATAATAACTCAAGGATCTGCTGGTAATATTGCTCCTAAATATTATACTTCTAAAATAAATCCTCCAGATGCTACAGATGAAAACTTTATTAGATGTGAAGATGCACTTTTTAAAATGGCAAATCAAATTCTTTTAGCAGTAAAAGAAAAATTTGATTTAATGCAAATTGTGAGCTTTGAAAAACTAATGATGTATTCAAAAGAGGTTGAATTTGAATCTGAGGTTCCTTCTTTTAACAGAGCTTTAGAAATTGCGAAAGAAGCAAAAATGTATTGCCAAATAGATGGAGAAAATTGGCTTAAAGAAGTAAAAAGATTGAATGGTTTAAATGTATTAGTTCAAAAAGATTTAGTTGAAGTTCAATATTTCTATTTAGGAAAGATTTGTTTTTGCGGTGTACCTAATGAAATTATGTGTGAATTTGCAATTGAAGTGTCAAATAAGTTAAATGATAAAAATTTTTATTTAAGCGGATATACTAATGGTTGTACAGGATACTTTCCAACAAAAGAAGAATTTGATGAAGGTGGTTATGAGGTATATTGGTCTTTACTAATTTTCTTTCAATATTTTAATAGAGTATTTCCATATAAGAGAAATGAAAGTGATAAATTGATTGAATTTGTTGTTGCAAATGCAAATTAATAATTCAATTATTTAAATATATATTGTCTATTATTTTGATATTTTAATTCAAATATTAATAAATTGTTGCAATATGTTGACACAAATACTCTCCATAAGTAATATAAGTGAGGTTTATTGAATATGGGAGTCTTATAAATCCCTTTAAACTTTAAAGAATCATTCTTTGAGTTCTTAAAGAATGTTCATTTATTCATTTACTTTCAAAAAAAGTATTATATTTATAGAATTTATTAGTTTATAAAAACTAATTATAGAAAATAAAACTTAAACTCAACTTATAAGTTGGTTTGTTTAAGTATAATTTTATAACTTGATTATAAATGTGAAATTAATATTTTTATTGAAGGGTGTATGTGAATAAAATTTAGATAAATAAAGTTTAATTGATATATATATAACTCTTATGTATTGTAAATCCTTTTGTTTTTGAGGAGAGATTATGTCAAAGAAATGTTTTTTTAATTATACAAGACGTTATATAATGCTTTTTTGTGGTTTAAGCATTATGGCTATGGGGATAGCCTTATCAATAAAAGCTGATATAGGTATTACACCAATTTCTAGTTTGCCTTATGTGCTTAATCATATAATATCTAATGTAACTATTGGTGAATTCACAGCAGCAATGCATATATCCTTTGTGCTTTTACAGATTGTCTTATTAAAAAAAGAATTTGAAGTTTTCCAACTTTTACAATTAATTTTAGCTGTCGTATTTGGAGCTTTAATTGATGGAGCTCTACTTCTCTTTACTCATATAAATCCATCAGTATATCATCAACAATTTGTTGTATTTGTATTAAGTATGTTCTTTATTGCTTTTGGTATTTTTCTTGAAGTAAAAGCTGGTTTATTACTTATTGCAGGGGATGGAGCTATGAAAGCAATATCTACTATTTCTAAAATAGATTTTGGTAAGGTAAAAATAGGTTTTGACTGTTCTCTTGTTTTAATAAGTTTTGTTTTGTGTCTTATGTTTACTCATGAATTAACTGGTATTAGAGAAGGTACAGTTCTTGCTGCTATATTTGTAGGTATGATATTAAAAGTGTTCAATGAGAAGATCCATTTTTTTGATAAATTTGTTGAAATAAACTAATTTTAATAAAAAAAATATATTAACCAAAAAAGATTTTACATTAAATTTTTATTGTGATAGCGTGATTTTTGTAAGGAGAATATAAAAATTATGTATCACTCAAGATGGAAAAAAACTCACAGAGAAGCCGGTTATATTTATGGTAGTAGATTATTAAAAAAAGGAATTAAATTAGATTTTCAATCTATGCTTAATCAGGATAGAATTGATTATGCAAAAGCAGTTTATCCAATTTATCAAAAATATTATCCAGAAATTTTAGAAGAAATGGAAGGTTTTGTAGAAGGCCAGGGAAGTTCAATGGAGTGTATTTATCCATTTCTAGTTACTATGTATTCTTTTACTCTAAATAATTATTGTTCAATGGTTGCCTTTAAAAATGATAATAACTATATCTTTGCAAGGAATTCTGACTTTTTAATTAATGTAGAAAAATTAAGTGATAGTCCATTTTATAATTTAGATTCATCTTATGCTTTTATTGGAAATACAACAGCCTTAATGGAAATTGAAGATGGAATAAATGAAAAAGGGTTAGCTTGTGGATTAACTTTTATTTATCCAACCACTATTGGCCTTGGTTTAAATGCTGGTTTCTTAGTTAGATATATTTTAGAAAAGTGTGAAACAGTTGATCAAGCTATTAACTTCTTAAATAGTGTTCCAATTGGTTCTTCTCAATGTTTATTAATTGCAGATAGATTTAATAATATTGTAGAGTGTGAGCTTAATCCAAACAATAAATGTATAGTAAGAAAACAAAAGCTTGGTTATAAAACCAACCATTTCATTGAAAAAGATATGGCTGAATATGTATATGAAGGTGAAGATGATATTTTTTCTCACCAAAGATATGAAGTAATAAAAAAACAAGATTTTTCAAAATATGATTTAAATTCTACATTTGATCTAATGAAAGGAAAATATGGATTTATGTGCCAATATGATAGAAAGAAAGGTATGGATACAATTTGGTCTTCAGTATTCGATATAAAGAATAAAGTAATTTATAGATGTGAAGGAAATCCAAGCAGAAAGAAATTTATAATCGATAAAAGACTTAAATTTACATATTGATTTATATAATAAAAAGAATCTCCTTTTAATTTTTTTTAAAAATTTCATTGACTTTACCCTAAGGGGAAAGACTATGATTTTCTTAGAAAGATAAATGAGGAGATTTTTTATGCTATCTATTGGTGAATTTTCTAAAATATGTAAAGTTTCAACAAAAACTCTTAGATATTATGATGAAATAGGGTTATTAAAGCCTACAAATATAAATTTAGAAAATGGTTATAGAAATTATTCAATCAAACAATTAGAAGATATGTTATTAATTAATAAGTTAAAAATGTATCAATTTTCTCTTGAAGAAATAAAAGAGTTAATAGAATTTAAAGATAAAAATTTAGAACTTTTTTATACCAAATTAAATAATAAAAAAGCACAAATACAAAAAATAATTAGTGATTCAATTAGTATTGTATCAGAAATAGATAGAGATTTAGATGATGTTAAAAATGGTAAGTCACTTAATTCTTATTTGGATGAAATAAAAGTAGAAGAGATAATTTTTCCTGATATGAATATTTTATCAAAAAGAGTTAATGTAAATCACCAGGATTGTTTAGATGGCTATGATAAATTCTTTTCTCCTTTGTTTAATGAAATTATAAAAAATAAATGGACTATGAAATATGCCCCTATGACTATTTATCATAGTAATGAATATAAAATAGAAGGATATGATATAGAATTTGCAATTCCCTTAGATAAACCTAATGAAAAAACAAGACTTTTCTCTCCTGGGATGTGCCTAAAATCAGTTTTAAAAGGATCCTATTCAAATATAACTTCAGCATATATAAAACAAAAACAGTTTTGTGAAAAATTTGGATACGAATCAACTAACAACCCTTTTGATGTATATATTTCAAATCCTTATAAGATTAGTAATATCCAAGACTTAATAACAGAAATTTATATGCCTGTTAAAAAAATTAAAGAGGGTATTATATGCTAATTTATGATAATTTAAGTGAAAATGAAGTAGTTAAATCTTCAATTAAAGAAGATAAATTAAAAGCCTTTGAAGAAAAAGTAAAACTTGATTATTCAAATATTGTCTCAATTAATATTGTTAAGAATGAAGAAATAATTTATGAAAAAGCTTTTAAAGATTATAAGATTAATGATAGTTTGCATGTTGCATCAGTAACTAAAAGTTTTTTATCTGCAATTGTTGGAATTTTAATTGATAGAAAATTAATAGAAAGTATAGATCAAAAGGTTTTAGATTTTTTCCCAGAATACAAAATTAAAGATAATAAAAAACAAGATATTACATTAAGAAATTTATTAACTATGACAGCTCCATATAAATATAGAACTGAACCTTTTAAAAAGTTATGTTGTAGTGATGATTGGACAGAATATGCTCTTAATTTATTAGGAGGAAAAGATCAAATAGGGGATTTTAAATATTCAACTGCAGGAGCACATATAATCTCTTCAATTATTACAAAAGTTACAGGTAATAATGCATTAGCTTTTGCAAATGAAAATTTATTTGCACCATTATCAATAAGCCCATTGGAAAATTATTTTGTTACTCTAGAGACTTATTTCTCATTTTTAAAGGATAAAAATAAGAGAGTTTGGATTGTTGATACTAAGAATAATAGTGCTGGAGGTTGGGGGTTAAGTTTAAATGTAAGAGAAATGTCAAAGTTTGGACAGTTATATTTAAGTAAAGGGGTTTTTAATAATAACAGAATAATCTCTGAAGATTGGATTAATGATAGTTGGAAAAATAATAAAAATAGTTATGGTTATTTATGGTGGTTAATTGATAATAAATATATGTTAAATTGTGCAATTGGAGATGGAGGTAATATAATATGTGTTATTCCAGAATTAAATGTTGTTATATCAATATTGTGTGAATTTAAACCAAGAGTAAAAGACAGAATAGAATTAATAACAAATACTATTATTCCAATGATAAAGTAAAATATAGCTACTCAAATTGAGTAGCTATTAGATTATTTAAGTGAAAATTCCGCTGCTGCTTTTGAATGAATTTCAGTAGTATTAAGCACTGGAATATCTAAATCTTCTTGTTTAACAAGCATTGGAATCTCTGTACATCCTAAAACAACACCTTCGATTCCTTTTTCTTTAAGAGAGTTTATAATTGAAAGATATTTTTTCTTACTTTCCTCTTTTACAATCCCTCTAACTAATTCGGTATATATAACATGATGGATAAATTCTCTATCTTCATCGTTAGGAATTATTACTTCAATATTATTTTCATTTAAAATGTCTTTATAGAAAGTTCCTTCCATAGTGAATTTAGTTCCTAATAATAAAACCTTTTTTAATTGTTTTTCTTTAATAGCTGAGGCTGTAGCTTGGGCAATATGAAGAACTTTTAGATTAGTTTTTTCTTCAATATCTTTTGCCATGATGTGCATGGTGTTAGTACAGATAACAATAAATTCAGCACCAGCTTTTTTTAAGTTATTAGCTTCATCTACCATAATTTGAGTTAATTTTTCCCATTCCCCATTATGTTGTAAGTCTTCGATTAACTGAAAATCAAAAGAATACATAATACAATCTGCAGAGTGTGAACCACCTAATTGAGCTTTTACTTCTTCATTTATTATTCTGTAATAATCTTGAGAAGATTCCCAACTCATTCCACCAATAAGTCCAATTCTTTTCATAAAATACCTCTTGTTTCGAGTATAGTGATTGTAAAAGTTTTAATAAAGACATTTTTTTCCGAATATTGTCAATTACATGTTATAATGTTTCATATAAAGAAAAATAATAGTATTAGGAACTTAAATGAACGATAGAGAAGAGATTATAAGACTATGGTTTGAAATGTGGCTTAAAAAGAAAGATTTAGGAATTTCAAATATTTTTGATGAAAAGATTATTTATATTGAGAGTTGGGGACCTTGTTATAAAAATATTGAAAAGTTGAAATTATGGTTCAATGAATGGAATACTAGAGGATCTGTTTTAAAGTGGGATATAAAACAGTTTATTCATAAAGAAAATCAAACATTTGTTGAATGGTCTTTTGAATGTAAAATGGGAGAAGATATATCAAGTTTTGATGGTATGTCTTTAGCTAAGTTTAATCTTACAAATAAAATAATATATTTAAAAGAATATGGTTGTAGTACAAACAATTATGATCCATATGAGAAAGGAGATATTCCTAAGTTTAATGATGAAAAGGTACTTTGGAATTAAAGTTTAATGCTTGAATACTTAATATTTAGTGATATTTTATATAGATCCCCTGGTCCATTTAGAGATATAGAGATTTGGGTTGATCAAGAGTGCTTATTCTATAACTGTAAAATATCAATTGAAGATAAACCTAGAGTTAATTCAAAGCTTTCTAAAGTTGATAGTAAACTTTGGTTAGAGAAGCTTTATGATTTAAAAATAAACACTTGGAAAAGTGATTATAGTGATAAGTTAATTTTAGATGGTCATAATTGGAGTTTAGAATATAAAATTAAAGATAAACGATGCAGGCATATTCATGGACATCAGAAATATCCAGATAATTATAATGAATTAATAAAATTAATGAATAGTTTAGATTCAAAGTTTGATTTATTGGAGATATAAAATTATGGAAGTTAACAAAAGAATAAAAAAATCTTTTTCTGTTATTGGGAAACAAGGATCAACTGAAGATGGAGCAAATTTTATAAAAGCTTTATGGGATGATGCAAATTCAAATTTTAATGAAGTAGCTTGTTTGGCTAAAAAGAATAAGAGTAATATTCTAGCTGGAATTTGGGGCTTAATGAGTGATTTATCTTATAGTTTTAAACCTTGGGAAGAAAATTTTACAAAAGGGTTATATCTTGCCGGAATTGAAGTTGATGAGTCAACAATTGCTCCAAAGGGTTGGGTGAAATGGACTGTGCCTAGTTTTGAATATATTATTATAAAAAATGAAGATAATGATTCGTTTAATAAAGGTTTAGAGTATTTAAAAGAAAATAATTTAAGTTTGGTTGGGGCAGCTCATGATTTTACTGCTCCTCAAAGTGGTGATAACTTTATTTATTTTCCTATAAGAAAAATAATTGATTAATTTTAGTTAGTTAACCTATAAAAAGATAAACAAAAAGTTTATTATTTTTTAAGGAACTAGTTATGAAAAATAGAAATAATTCTTTTATTAAAAATCTTTTTTTACTTTATTTGTTTTATGTAATTATAACTTTTGTTTTAATTTTTGGATTTAAACAAAAGAATATTGTTAGTGAAGATTTTCCAAATATAAATAATTTTATAAGTAATACAGTTTCAAATGATAGAATTGCCTTAATAGAAGAAAGAGAACTTTCTGCAAAAGTTAAAATTAGTTTAATAGATGGAGCAAAAGAATCATTAAAGATCTCATATTATAAAATTCAAAATGATGAAGCTGGAGATGTATTTTTTTCAAAAATAATTGAAGCTGCTAATAGGGGCGTTAAGGTTGAACTAGTTATTGATGGAAAGCTTAATAAAATAAGTAAAAATTTTAATGGATTAAATTATTTATTAACTAGTAATCCAAATATAGAAATTAGATATTATGAGCCTTTTTTATTTTTCAAACCTTGGACTTGGAATAATATCTTACATGATAAATATATAATTGTAGATGATAAAATAGTAATTCTAGGGGGAAGAAATATTGGAAATCAATATTTTGCAATAAATGGTGAGGCCCCAATTATTACTAAAGATAGGGAAGTTTTAATAATTAATACTGATTTATCAAATTATAAAGATAGTGCTTTATCTCAAATAAATAACTATTTTTATGAGGTATGGAATAGCGAATATACTAAAAAAGTTAAATCAAATTTATCTAAAAGTAATTTAAATAAAGCTAGTGAGAAACAACTTGAATTAGATAAATCTTTAATTTATGTAAAAGATAAACATCCAGAACTATTTAATAATAGTTTTGATTTTATTGGAATGTCTTATCCAGCAAATAAAATTACTTTAATAAATAACCCTCTTACTAGATATAAAAAATTTCCTTATATTTGGGGAACAATAACCAATTTAATTAATACTGCAAATTATTCAGTTTTCATTCAAAGCCCTTATGTTATTCCAACCATAGAAATGCAAGAGTTTATTGACTTTGATTATCTGAAAAATAAAAAAATTAGTATTTTAACTAATTCTGAATATGCCTCTCCTAATATATTTGCTTTCTCAGGATATTTAAAACATAGAAAAACTTTATTAAAAAATAATGTTGATTTATATGAATACCAAGGAGAAGGATCAATTCATGCAAAATCATATATAATCGATGATAGAATTTCTTTAGTTGGATCTTTTAATATGGATGGTAGAAGTGCTTATTTAAGTACAGAAACAATGTTTGTAATAGATAGTAAAGATTTTGCTAAAGCCTTAAATGATAAAGTAAAGATTTTAGAGAATGATAGTATATTAGTAAATGATAAATCTAACTTAGATATGGTAAAAAGGGTTCCAATATTAAAGAAAGTAATATTAAGAGGAACCAAAGTTATAACCTATTTCTTTAATTATTTACTATAGATAAAGATATATAGAACTCTACTATCCGTTCATTGAAATACACTTAAGTATAAGATAGTTTTCTTAATTGGAGGAACTTTTATGAATAGTGAAAAAGTTGGTAAATTAATATATCAATTAAGAAAAGAAAAAAAGTTAACACAAAAGCAATTAGCAGACATTATTAATGTAAGTGATAAGGCTATTTCTAAATGGGAAAGAGGAGCCGGTTGTCCAGATATAACTCTATTAACTCAATTATCAAAAGCCCTAAATATTAGTATAGATAGAATTCTTGATGGAGAATTAGATTTAAATAAAATTGATTCAGGTAATATAAATAAAATTAGGTTTTATGTATGTCCTAATTGTTCAAATATAATAACAGCGACAAGTGATACTAGTATTACCTGTTGTGGTAGACCATTAAAAGCTTTAAAAGCAAAAGCAAGTGATTTAGAGCATCACTTGAATATTGAAGAAATTGAGGATGATTTCTATATAACATTTTCTCATGAAATGAGTAAATCTCATTATATCAATTTTATAGCTTATGTAACCTCGGATAGAGTTTTTCTAGTCAGATTATATCCAGAACAAGCTAGCGGGGTTCGTTTTGCAAAAATGTATGGCGGAACTTTTTATTTTGGTTGTAATAGAGATGGGTTGTGGGTTCAAAAAGATGAGTAATAAGTCTTTTATTCCATTAGAACTTTCTAGTTGGAATCGTCTTGAAACCTTTAATTATTATACAAAAATAGCAAATACTACTTATAGTATTAATTTAGATTTTGATGTAAGTGAAACATATAATAAATTAAAAGAAATGAAGTTGAAATTTTTCCCGACCTATTTATATCTAGTCACTACAGTAATAAATAAATATGAAGAATTTAGAATAGCGAAAGTTGATAATATTTTAGGGTATTGGGATAAATTAACCCCAGCTTATCCAATTTTTCATGAAGAAGATAATTCTGTATCATTATTATGGAGTGAATATATAGACAACTATTATGAGTTTTATCAAAATTACATCTCTGATACAAAAGCTTATAAAGCTCCTAATGGAATTTTATCTACAAAAGGTCTTCCTTTAGCTAATAGTTATATTATTTCTTGTATACCTTGGTTTACTTTTAATAGTTTTTCATTAGTTAATCATGGTATTAGTGATTATTTTTTACCAAGTTTTGAAGCATCAAAATTTAAAAAAGTTGATAATAGAATTTTAATGCCATTATCTATTACAGTTCATCATGCAACTATTGATGGTTATAATATTAAAGAATTTGTTGATGAGTTACAGTTTTTATTTAATAACCCTAAAATATTTTAGATAAATAGTTTTTGTTTAAATTATTATAAATATATGTAAAACTATTTATTACATATAATAAATCTTATAGGATAAAAATAAATTTAATTTATAAGGTTTATTTAATGTCTATTAAACAATCAAATTTGAATGAAGAATCTATTAAGAAATATTTATCTCCTACCTTTTTAGGAGATAGAGTTGTTTTAGTTGAAGAGAGAGAAATTTCAGCTAAAATAAAGATTAACTTAATAGAAAATGCTAAAAAAAGTTTAGATATTTCTTATTTCCAAGTTCAAAAAGATGAAGCTGGCATTTTATTTTTTGCAGGACTTATCGAAGCTGCAAAGCGTGGGGTTAAAGTAAGAATTCTTTTAGATGGTAAGTGTAATAAAATAAAATATAATCTTGATGATACAAATTTAGCACTGCTAAGAAATCCAAATATTGAGATTAAATACTATGATCCATTGAATATCATTAATCCAAAAAGTTGGAATAATATTTTACATGATAAATATATTGTTGTGGATAATAAAATAGCAATAATAGGGGGCAGAAATATTGGAAATCAATATTTTGCCTTTCATAATTCTGATTATAATAAAATAAACGATAGAGAAGTATTAATTTATACAAATAATTCTAACTTTACTTCTTCTGCAGTAGTTCAGATTGAAGACTATTTTAATTTAATTTGGCAAAGTAAATATTCTAAAGTTTTAAATATAAAAATGAATAAAAAAAGGATATTAAAAGCTGATAATAAAATTAATTACTTTGAAAGTTTCTTAAAAGTTGAGAGAGAAAAATACAAGCATTTATTTAATAATGAGTTTGATTGGGATTTATATTCTATTGAAGTAAATAAGATTTCTTTAATTTATAATTCAATAAAGAGAGGGAAAAAAGAACCTTCCTGTTGGAAAGAGATAATTAAATTTTTTGATGTAGCTAAAGAAAATATCATTATTCAAAGTCCATATATAATTTTTTCTAAAGCTATGAAAAATAAGTTTAAATTAAATAATTATTCTAATAAATCAATATCTGTAATTACTAATTCAGCTTATTCGACTTTAGATTTATTAGCATTTACTGGATATTTAAAACATAAGAAAAGTCTTATTAAAAACAAATTTAAATTATATGAATATCAAAGAGAAAAGTCTTCTATACATGGCAAAAGTTATGTATTTGATGACAATTTAAGTATTGTTGGTTCCTTTAATTTAGATCCAAGAAGTGTATATCTTAGTACTGAAACAATGCTTATAATCGATAGTGTTAAATTTAACCAAGAATTGAGAAAAAAATTGAATATTCTTATTGATGATAGTGTTTTAGTTAATCAAAAAAATGTAAAACAGAAGTCTCCAAGTTTATTTAAAAGAATAATATTAGTAATTTTTTCCGTACTAACTTATTTCTTTAACTTTTTACTTTAAAATGTGTTAAAATTTTAATAATTGATAAAAAATAGATAATTTAGCTATATCTTAATTTATTGGAGGTATTTTAATGTCCTATAAAATTCTAGTAGTAGATGATGAAGTTGATATAGTTGAATTGATTAAAGATTATTTTGAAATGAATAATTACGAAGTATTGATAGCTTATAATGGAAAACAAGCCTTAACTCTAATTGAAAAATCTCCTGATCTAATTTTATTAGATATAAACTTACCTGACATTGATGGACTAAATCTTTGTAAGAAAATAAGAAATTATGTTTCAGCTCCAATTTTGTTTTTAACAGCAAAAGTGGAAGAGAAAGATAAAATTATTGGTTTTGGTGTTGGTGGTGATGATTATATAGTAAAACCTTTTTCTCTAGATGAATTAAAAGCTAGAGTATCCGCCCATCTTCGTCGTCAAGAAAGAGAGATTACCTCCTCCAAGAAGAAATTTATTGATAATTTAGTTATTGATTATGGTTTAAAATGTGTCTTCTTTAATAATAAGAAATTACCTTTTGTAAAAAAAGAATTTGAGATAATTGAATTTTTATCTTTAAATAACAATCAAGTTTTTGATAAAGAACGAATTTATGATTGTGTTTGGGGGTATGATGGAGAAGGAGATAGTAGTGTAGTTGCAGAACACATTAGAAGGATTAGAGTAAAATTAGCAAAGGTAAGTGATAAAAAATATATAGATACAGTTTGGGGTATAGGGTATAGATGGATAGGATAAAAAACATATTTAAAAATTTATCACTAAAAAAATCT
Organism: Sphaerochaetaceae bacterium; assembly: GCA_963678415.1. Taxonomy (GTDB): domain Bacteria; phylum Spirochaetota; class Spirochaetia; order Sphaerochaetales; family Sphaerochaetaceae; genus Pleomorphochaeta. The sequence goes on from OY782833.1 coordinate 2,476,734, forward strand.
TTTATGTTATATATGCTTTTATTTTTGGTGATAGCTACAATATTAAGTTCAATTACAATTAATTTTGTTGATGATTATAAATATAAAATTCAAATGTCTTATAGTGATATATCTAATAATTATACAATCAACAATGATGAGGGTAAGGTATTAGTCTTTAATTCTTCAAGTATTGATTATTCATCCTCAGATAATCGTATCATTAAACTTTGTAGCTTTATTAGTAGTGCTTCAATTCCAGTATTCTTTGGTGTTGGTATTATATTAGCTGCTTATTTATTTTATAAAAACAAATTAAAGAAACCCTTAGAATTGCTAAATGATGCTTCAAAAAAAATATCAGAAACAAATTTAGATTTTCATATTATTTATGATAGTAAAGATGAAATGGGGCAACTATGTAATTCTTTTGAGACTATGCGTAAGTCACTTGAAGAGAATAACTTAGAAATGTGGCGAGCAATGGAAGAAAGAAAGCGTTTAAATGCTGCTTTTTCACATGACTTAAGAACTCCTTTAACTGTTTTAAAAGGTTATTTAGATTTTCTTGAACAGTATTTACCAGAGAATAAAATCTCCAAAGAAAAAATGTTATCAACCTTTGATAAAATGTCTTCTAGTATTGATAGATTAGAAAATTATACTTATCAAATGAGTGAGATTCAAAGATTAGAAGATATACAAGTTGATTTTAAAGGAGTCGATTATAAGGATTTGATTAATCAACTTAAAAGTTCTAGTGATTTGTTAATATTAAATACTAATTTGAAGTTGAATTTTAAGTCAGAGTTGATAGCTGATAAGAATTTATTAATTGATAGCACTATAATTATGAGAGTATATGAAAATATAATCTCAAATTCTATTAGATTTGCAAAATCTATGATTGATGTAAATATATATATTCAAAATCCTTATTTAATAATTCAAATTGAAGATGATGGTAAAGGCTTTAGTGACGAGGATTTAAAAAATGCTTTAAATTCATATTATAAAAATAATCCAGATAATGATAAATCTCATTTTGGTCTTGGTTTATATATTAGTAATATTTTAATCAAAAAACATAATGGTTTAATTAAGCTTTCAAATTCAAAGGATAATGGAGCTAAAGTAAATATAAAATTTCTTATAAATAATTAATAGTTGAAAGAAAATAGAGATTTGAATTTTACACTTTACTTATTAATAAAAATAAGGAGAGTGTAATATGATAGCTCAAAGAAATGATGTGATTCTTAAAACTATTGGTTTAAAAAAATATTATGGAGAGACTTCTAATATTGTTAAGGCTTTAGATGGAATTGATTTATCAATATTCAAAGGTGAATTTGTTTCTATTGTTGGAACCTCTGGTAGTGGAAAAACAACTCTTTTACATATGTTAGGAGCATTAGATACTCCTAGTGAAGGTATAATAGAAATTAGTGGATCAAAATTGTCTAATATGAAAGATCAAGATAAAGCTATATTTCGAAGAAGAAATATAGGCTTTGTTTTCCAAAATTATAATCTAGTTCCTGTTTTAAATGTTTATGAGAATATAACTCTACCAGTGGAATTAGATAATAAAGAAATAGATAAATCTTTCATCTCAGAAATCATTGAAATGTTAGGTCTTTCACAAAAATTAAAAAATCTACCCAATAATTTATCTGGGGGGCAACAACAAAGAGTTGCAATTGCTAGAGCTTTAGTTGCAAAACCAGCTGTTATTTTAGCTGATGAACCTACAGGTAATTTAGATAGTAAAACCAGTGATGATGTAATGGCTTTATTGAAATCTAGCAGTGAAAAATTTAATCAGACAGTTGTAATGATTACTCATAATAAAGAAATAGCCCAATTAGCTGATAGAACCATCCATATTGAGGATGGCAAGATTATCAAATAAGGGGGCTATAGATGGATAATAATAAAAGCATTATCAATAAATTAATGAGAAATACTTTAAATGCTAATAAAGTAAGAAATAAATATATAATAATTGCAATCGTTTTAACAACTTTGATGCTTTCTTTTGTATTTAGTACTGGACTTAGTTATTACAAATCAATGAAAATTCAACAACTTAGATTGATGGGAACTAATGCTCATGTTGCTTTAACTCTTCCAAGTGAAGATCAAATTGGAAAGATTAAGCAATTACCTTATGTAGAAGAAGTTGGATTACAACATAATGTTGGGATGTTAAAGTTAAGTGATAATATGAAATTTATGAGTATTTCATTGCATTGGTTTGACCAAGAAGAATGGAAGAACTTTAGGGCTCCCGTCTATGATGATGTAAAAGGTGAATACCCAAAATCTGAGAATGAGATAATGGTTCCTCTTTGGATTTTAAATAATATGGGGATTAAGGAACCTAAAATAGGTATGAAAATTCCTTTAAGCTATTATTTAGGAGAGGATAGAGGGCTTTTACAAACAAAAGATTTTATTTTATCAGGATATTTTACAGATTATACATATATTAGATCTGGAAATATTGGATCAATATTAGTATCAAAAGAACTTGCAAAACAAAGTGGAAATTCTGTTAGTAATTCTGGGGCAATTTCTATTAAATACATCGATTCAAAAAATATAGATAAATATAATGATATGTTGAAAAATGATATTAATCTTAATGAAAAACAACAAATCAAATTTGTTCCTATATATGATAATGGATCAAGCAATAAATTGTCGACAATTATTTCTTTTTTAGCTGTTATTTTTTTCTTAATGTTTGCAGGCTATTTATTAATATATAATGTCTTTTATATTTCTGTTTCGAAGGATATTCAGTATTATGGGCTTTTAAAAACAGTTGGGACCACTTCAAAACAATTAAAAAAAATTGTAGTAGGCCAAGCTAATATTTTAGCAGTAATTGGGATCCCTATTGGTTTATTAATTGGAGCTTTACTTTCTTTATTAATTGTTCCAAAAGCTTTATCTTTGATGAATTTAGAGACAGGAATGGAAATCTCTTTTCATCCTTTTATTTTTATTGGTACTGCTTTCTTCTCTTATATAACTATAATTTTAGGAGTAAGAAAGTCAGCAAAGATTACATCTAAAATTTCGCCCATTGAGGCTATGAATTATACTGGTGTTAAAGTAAACAAAAAACAAATTAGTAATTCTCATACTGGTAATTTAAGAAAAATGGCTTTTAGAAGCATTTTTAGAGATCCCAAAAGAGCTTCTATTGTTTTTTTATCTTTGTTTTTAGGACTTACAATTTTCTTAATTATTTCAACTATGATTTCTAGTATGGATATTAAACATTATATCAATTCTTATGTAAAAAATGATTTTATTTTGAGTAATAATACTTTAGAGCCTGGTGCAATGGTGAATGGAAGTAGCGAAAAGCAAAAGTTTGATTCTTCCTTCATTTCAACTTTGGAATCTGATATAGATATTACAAATTTAAGAACTACAAGTATTGAAAAAATGTCTATGAAGTATGACCCAATTATATTTAAAAAACATATGGATTGGTTTTATGATAGGTTTAATCTAGACGAAGATCTTAGCTATCAAACTGTTTATGATAATTTTTGGGGATACATAATTGCAATTGATGATCGATACATTGAAGAATTTAATCAATCTCATCCAGATTCTATTATTGATTTAGAAGCCTTTAAAAAAGGAGATATTGCTCTTTTTGGATCTAATGATCCTACTCTCTATTCTGATGTAAAGGAAGTTGATATATCAATATTATCTAATAATATTGAAAGAAAATTTACTATTGGTGGTTTTTTGCCTTTTGGTTTTCAATTTGCTGCTGGTGCTATGGCTCCAAATATATATGTATCACAAGAAGTGCTTAATAGTCTTGTTGATAATCCGTATATCTATAAAATTAATATGGATGTAAAAGCAGGAGGGAGTGAAAAAGCTCTTAATACAATAAAAAAAATGACTGAAAACGATAATGATATTTCAAGAGTTTCAAGAATTGAAAGACAAGCTGAAATGAGGGATAGTAAATTGATGTTATATATTTTAGGTGGTGGTGTTGCTTTTATTTTAGCTTTGATTGGAATACTAAATTTTATAAATGTTATGGCTTCAGAAATTATTTCAAGAAAAAAAGAGTTCGCTATGTTGGAAAGTATAGGGATGACCTTCAAGCAAGTAAAAAATATGTTGGTTTTAGAAGGCTTTGGTTATGGGTTATTAACTATATTTTTAGTTGGAATCTTTGGAAATATAATAACCTATTCAATTTTTATTTTATTTAAAAAGCAAGCAGATTATGCTATATATACCTTTCCAACTATTCAAATGATAGTTTCTATTGTAATTGTACTTTTGGTTTGTTTGTTAACCCCTATAATCATTTATAAATCATTGGTTAAAGATAGTATTGTAGAAAGATTAAGAGATAATTAATAAATATAAAGTATTCATTTTTTGTTAATTCATTAGATGAATACTTTTTTATGAGCAATTAATTATACAAATTCGTATTATTTGGTTATTAACTTCTTGTACAGCATAAGTTAAAGATAATATTATTGAAATAAGTATAATATTGTTAAATAAAAATTTTCATTATTTAAAAGAAGGGAAAGAAATTAATGTAAGAAATTGTGCTGAAAAAAGGAGTAAATAGATGACAAGGTTAGAGATTAATTTAAATTATTTCTTTGGAAATACTTTAATAAAAAGCTTATATAGCAAATATATTGATCAATTAGATTTATCTGATTCCAAAGATGTGCTTGAATTTGGATGTGGAATAGGGTGTATAACAAAACCTTTACTAAAAAAACTAGGTAAAGATGTTAAATTAAATTGTATCGATATTGATTTTGATGCAATAAACTTTTCCAAAAAAAGATTTAAAGATTATAATAATCTCTGTTATTTTGTTGGGGATATAAGAACTTTAGATATTCAAGAAAATAGTTTTGATACAGTGATAATTCATTACATGTATCATGATATCCCAAGTAAAGAAAGAAAATCAATTTTAAAAAAAATAAATAAAGTAATGAAAGATGGTGGTAGAATATTTATTAGAGAACCAATAAAAGAAACACATGGAATTTCTCCATCTGAAGTTAGAAAATTAATGAAATCTTGTGGCTTTGTTGAAATAAAAGGAGAAATGGAAAAGAAATTTGTTGGTGGTGAAATGTTTAACGCAATATTTATAAAAGAAAAAAATTTGTTGAAATAATATAAATTATAATGTTTAATATACATATCAAACTAATAGGAGTCTTTTTGAAAAGATTTAACAATTTGGATGCGGTATAATATCGGAGGTATCTGATAAATTGATCGCATACCTCCAAAATATTCAATAATATATTCAATTTTGGAGGATAAAATGAATATTTTAGAAGTATATACTCTTAATGATTATTTCATTAAAGAAGCTTTATTATACCCAAATTTAGTATTAGCTAGAGTTGTTGCAAAATATAAAGGAATATATAGAGTTATAACAAAAAATAGAAATTCTTTAGCAAAACTTTCTGGCAAATTTTATAATGATAATAATAGACAAATAGATTACCCAGCAGTTGGGGATTTTGTTATGGTCAATGAAGTTGACCCGAGTCTTTCAATAATAGAGAAAGTATTAAATAGAAGAAGTTGTTTAACTAGAAGTGATGTAACAAATAATAATCAATCACAGATTATTGCATCAAATTTAGATTATGTTTTTATCTGTATGTCTTTAAATAATAATTTTAATTTAAATAGACTTGAAAGATATTTATCCATAGTTTATCAAAGTGGTGCCTTGCCTCTAATAGTTTTAACTAAAGCCGATTTATGTGATTGTGTTGATGAGAAAGTGTTATCAGTTCAATGTCTTGATGGCATGGCTGAAATAATTACAACATCAATTTATGATGAAGATATTGATAAGAAAATATATTCAATCTTAAAAAAAGGTATGTGTGGTGCTTTTATTGGTTCTTCTGGTGTTGGTAAATCAACATTGATAAATAAACTTTTAAATAAAGAAGTTTTAGAAACTAAAGAAATTGGGAAAGATGATAAAGGTAAACACACTACTACTGTTTCTCAGATGTTAGTTTTACTAAATTATAGTTTAGTGATTGATACTCCGGGCATGAGGGAATTAGCTCTTGATAATGATGACTTATCTCTTTCTTTTAACGACATTGAAGAGTTAGCAATAAATTGTAAATTTAAAAATTGCACTCACACTAATGAAAAGGGTTGTGCTGTATTGCAAGCTATAGATGATGGGTCTTTAGATCAAAGAAGACTTAATAATTATTTTAAAATGAAACGAGAAACTAGTTATTCTAATTTGAATTATAAGCAAATTGAAAATGAGAAGCTAAGTAGAATGTTTAAAGATATTGGTGGAATGAAAAATGCCAGAAGATTCTCGAAAACATTAGAAAAAAGGAAGTAAGATGATTAATAATTATAAAATTAGATGTGAAGAAAAAGATGATTATTATGATGTGGAAAACCTAACTCGTGAAGCTTTCTTTAATGTTTATAAACCCGGTTGTGATGAACATTATGTGCTTCATAAGTTTAGAAATAATCCAGATTTTATAAAAGAATTGAGTTTAGTTGTTTGTGATTTAGATAAAATTATTGCTCATATTATGTATTGTAAGACCAAAGTAATTGATTTAGATAATTCATTTAAACAAGTATTAATGTTTGGACCAGTTAGTGTGTTACCAGAATATCAAGCTAAGGGAATTGGTTCTATGTTGATAAATTATTCTTTGGATAAAGCAAAAGATTTAGGATATAAAGCTGTTGCAATTACTGGGAATCCTAAATTTTATACTAAACTTGGTTTTGAATTAGGCTTTTCTTTTAATATTTTTTATGAAGATATAAATAATAATGATCTAATTCCATTCTTTTTAGTAAAAGAATTAGAGAAAGATTATTTATCCTTTAAAAAGGGAGTCTTGATAGAACCAAAAGATTATCAAGTTGATAAAGAAGAAGTTGAAAAATTTGATTTGAATTTTCCATATAAAGAAAAATTAAAATTAGATACTCAAATTTTTAATTAATTTTGGTTAATTGTATTTTTAAATTCTCCTGGGCTAATCCCATAGTAGGCTTTAAATACTGATCCAAAATGCTTTGAAGATGAGAATCCAACATCAAGAGCAACATCTTGTACTTTTGAATTTGGGTTTGATAGCAAAGCCTTTGCTGTTTCCATCCTCATTCTAAGTAGATATTTCGAATAGGGTTCCCCGATTTCTTTATGAAATATAGTACTTAGATAGGATGGTGTTATTTCAAAGATGTCCGCTAGAATAGTTAAGCTTAAGCCTTCTCTAAAATGAAGTTGTAAATACTCTTGGATTTGTGAAACTAAGTTATTTTTATTGTTATCAATTTTTAAAATTGGTTTTTCTACTTGATTGGTATTCTTTAGAGAGATTGCAGATAATGCAGCTGACAATTCTTCATCTCTTAAAGGTTTTAAAAGATAGTCAAATACATTTAATTTTACTGCAGCTCTTGCATATTCAAATTCATCATAGCCTGTAATTATGATTATTGGCATATCACTTTTATTTTTAAATAGGTATTTTGATAGCTCAATTCCATCCATTCCAGGCATTCTTATATCAGTTATAACAGCATCGTAATCTTTATGTTGTAAAAGTTGAATAGCATAAATACCATCTGAAGCTGTATCTTCAGCAACCCAATCCGAGTTAATTTTATTTAAGTTTTTTCCTAAATATTCTCTCATTAAAGGTTCATCATCAACTACTAATGCTTTAAACATCATTGTCTCCTATTTTTTTTGGAATTGTCAAAATAAAAGTAGAGCCTTTATTTAATTTTGAATTAATCTCTAATCCATAATTGTTTCCATATTTTAATTTGATTCTTCTAGCAATATTAATTAGAGCAACTCTCTTAATATTATTATCAAGAGCAGATTCAGGATTATCAATTTTTTCTTTAAGTGCTTTTAGTTTTGTATCTTCAATTCCAACGCCATTATCTTCAATTACAATAGAAACACTATCATCATTATCTTTTGAGTATATATTTATTTTACATAAATCTTCTTTTCTTGCAAATCCATGTATTAAAGCATTCTCGATAATTGGTTGAAGGGTTAAAGCAGGGATTAAATAATTCAAATGATCCTCTTTAATATCAATTTTATAGCTTAAATTAGTATATCTAATGCATTGCATGCTTAAATAGTTTTTACAAATCAAAATTTCAGATCTAAGTGTAATCTCGGAATCAGCATGAACTAAAGCATTTAAAAGGGAAGCTAGTTTTTCAATATAATCAATTGCTTCATCTATTCTATTTACTTTTATTAATAGACTTATTGTATTTAGACTATTAAATAAGAAATGAGGTTTGATTTGATTACACATAGCTACATATTGTGCTTCTTTTTCAAGATATTTAGCTTCGTAAATTTCTTTAGTAAGTTGGATATTTTTCTTCATAGTTACATCAATTCTTTCTGTCATTTCATTAAAAGAGGAAGCAAGATATGCAATTTCATCATCACCATTTACATTAGCTTTAACACTATAATCTTCTTTTTGTACTTCTTTCATCAAATCTGTAACATCATATATTGGTTTTAATAATCTTTTTACAAGTTGTGTTGATAAGAGTATTCCAATTGTTGAACATAAAAGGCCTAATAAAATTGATCTAAATTGGATTTGATTAATGTTTTTTGTCATAGCTTTTATGCTACTAACATCATAAATATTCCAAGAAGTAATTGGAATTTTTACATCTGTAATTAAGAATTCTTCTCCATCTACACTAGTAATATTATTTTTGAATTCTTTATTATTTATTTGATTATAAAGGGTTTTTATAAAGTCAAAAGAATATGATTTACTTTTTGCATATATTAATTGATTATTTTCATTGGTTATAATTAATGCTTTGTTTTGAGCATCAATAACATTTGAGCAAACATTATCAAGACCTTTAGAATTGGCATCAATTCTTAAAATACCAATAGATTTACTATTGTCTTTTAAATCTAAAATGTTGCTTAAAACAATAAATTCAAAATCATCATTATTAGAATAAATTATTATAGGAATTTTACTATTTTGGACTTTTTCTATTATATCCTTACTTAAACCAGAACTAGATACATAATTATCATCTCTATTACTAGAGAATAATTCTTCATCCGTATAAATATAAGCATCTTGGATATCATCATGAGGAAGCAGAATGTTTTTTGTTAAAAAAGCTTCAATAATTCTTTGTCTTTTTAATATTTGGGAAGGGCTATCTGTTTCCATAGAGAGTGCTTCTATTAAAGAAGTATCATAATAAGGAATTATACAAAGCTCTTGAACTCCTTGCAAATATGTTTCAACATTGTTTGCAAGTTGAGAAAGTGTTGTTTTTGTATCACTGTAAGATAATTCAATCATATCTTTTTTATAATTTCTTGAGGATATGATGGTAACAATCATAACTGATATAAAAATAAGAATACTTGTACTAAATAAAAGTTTTTTCTTAATTGTCCAATTTTTTTTCATAAATTCTTCCTCATATCCTATACTATAGGGGTAAAAGCTCTTGAGCAAGAAAAACATGAAGATTTGTGATAAATCAAAAAAACTTGAACCTATATTGAAAAAACTTGGTATTTTGCATTTGTTTTTTTGGGATGATAATAAGTTATCACAAAGAAAAGGAGTTAGAATTATGAACAAAAGAATTATATCAGTGCTTGCTATTTTATTAGTAGTTAGTGGATCTTTATTTGCTAATGGTAGCCCTGAAGTTTCATTCTTTACTGGTAAAGTTGAAACCATTGATTTAATGAATGATATTATCAATGACTTTAACGCTCAAGATAATGGTTTTACTGTATCTCAAGAATATCAAAAAGATGCAAGTAATATTATCAAAGTTAAATTTGCATCAGGCGAAGTACCTGATATTATGACAACATATGAACAAGCTTATGTAGACCAAGGTAAATACCTTGATTTAAGTGATGAAGCTTGGTGGGATAGATTAGTTCCTTCAATGAGAGACAACTGTACAGATATTAAAACTGGTAATCAATACAGAGTTTGTACAAACATGACTATGGCTGGTCTTTTCTATAACAAAGATATCTATGATGAATTAGGATTAGAACCTGCTACAACTTGGGATAAATTTGTTAAAAACTTAGAAGTTATTAAAGAAAAAAGACCTGATGTAACACCATTATTTATTCCTGGTAAAGAAGCTTGGTCTTTAGGTCACTGGATTGAATTTGTTCCTCATGGATATATAAAACAAACTTTAGGTCCAATTGAAAGTAAATTAGCTATGTTAAATAACGAAAGTGATAAATTGAATTTTGGAGATCCTAATGGTGCCATGGCTGAATTTGCAAGAAAATTAGTAGAACTACAAGATAAAGGTTTAATTAACTCTGATGTATTAACAGCAACTGCTGATAATAGAACAGAAGCCTTTGTAAGTGGTAAAGCTGCAATGTTCTCCGATGGAATGTGGGCTCTTGGTGGTATTTTAGCTGCTAATCCTGATATGAATATTGGTTTTGCTCCATATCCTGCATATATGCCAAATTCAAAACCTGTAGTTCTTTCTGCAGAAGATAGTGGTTATAGTATCTCAGCTTCTTCAACAAATATTGAAGGTGCTAAAAAGTTCTTAACTTTCTTATTCTCAGCTGACAATATGAAAAAATATTCTGAAGCTTTAGGTTCTCCTAGTGCATTTAAAGATGTAGATGCTTCTTGGGCTCCAAAAGGATTTAGAGATGAAGTAAAAGCTACATTAAACTCAGCTGTAAATATTGGTTTCACAAATGAAAAACCTGCTGGATTCTCTGGTGATGATGCCGGAAGAATGGTTCAAGATTTATTTGCTGGAACATATACTCCTGAAGAATTTGCAAAAGCTTATCAAGAAGCTTGGGACAACGGTTTCTAAATTAAAATTGGTAGGGATTTATTCCCTACCAAACTTTTAAGGAATAATTATGAAAAAAAGAATTGATGGAATTCAACTAATGAGTATTCCTGCAGCAATGTTGTATGGAATTTTTTTTATCTTTCCTCTTTTGCAAGGTATTAGATTAAGCTTTACAGATTGGGATGGAATGGGAAAAGCAGCATTTGTTGGATTACAGAACTATATAGATTTTTTTAGTGATTCAAGAGCTCTAGGGGATATAAAGACTACTGTATTGTTTGCAATTGGAAGTGCCTTTTTATTAAATCTTGTTGGTTTAATTTATGCACTTATAATGAAGAATAAATTTAAATTTCAAGCTTTTGTTAGAGTAGTTATATATCTTCCAGCAATTATTAGCCCTTTAATTATGGGATACATTTGGTATTTCTTATTACAACCTGGAAGAGGGTTTATATATAGAGCTGCAGAATTTTTTAATTATCAAATTGCATGGAATTGGATGGGACAATATTCTCATACAATAATTGTTTTAATCTTAGTAAATGTTTGGCAATATGCTGGAATGACTATGATTATTTATTTAGCAGGACTTAAAGCTATACCTAATGAGTTGTATGAATCAGCTAAAATAGATGGAGCTTCTACTCTGCAAATATTTAGTAAGATTACAATGCCTTTATTAATTCCTTCAATCAGAATTAATGTAGTAACAAATATTATTGGATCTTTATCAGTCTTCGATATAATCATGAGTTTAACAGAAGGTGGACCAGGATATTCAACCGAAAGTTTAAGTATTTATATCATGAGAATGTGTTATGGAAATAAAACAGGTTATTCAACAGCAGTTGCAATGATTTTATTCTTATTAATTTTAGTACCTGTATTAATTTCATTTAAGCTTACTAAATCTAGGAGTTAGGTATTATATGAAAAATGTAAATTACATAAAAATATTAAAAACACTTTTAATAATTTTAATTTGTATAACTTGTCTTTTACCCTTTTATGTTTTAATTGTTTTATCTTTAAATGATCCTAGTACTTTGTTTTATGAAGGGAATATGTTTCTTCCTGATTTTCATTTTTCAAACTATTTAGAAGCATTTGCTAGATCACATATTTTAAGAGCTATGCTTAACTCTTTAATAATAACTTTAGGCTCTCTTGTTTTATCTATTATTACAGGGGGAATGGCAGGATATTCAATTGCTAGAAAGGCAAGTAAATTTAATTATATATTATTTTCTGTCTTAATTGGTTGTATGATGATTCCTGGTATTATTAATACTGTCCCATTATATACTTTAATGAGAAAAATACATGGAGTTGATACTCTTTGGGGAATGATATTTGTTACATCAACTTTATCTCTTCCAACTTGTGTATTTATTTATACTACATTTATTAGAGAATTACCTAAAGAATTAAATGAAGCTGCAGAAATTGACGGATGTACAGGAATTAGTGCATTTTGGAAAATAATTTTTCCATTATTAAAGCCTGCAACAGCATCTTTTGTAATACTTAATGGATTTGGAATTTGGAACAACTATGCTCAAGCTGTATTCTTCTTACAAAGTAATAAGAAGCATAATGTACCACAAGCATTATCTGTTTTCTTCCAACAATTTGCAGGAGCAAAATGGCATTTAGTTTCAGCAACAGCCGCTATAGCAATAGTACCAGTTGTTGTTATTTTCTTGATTTTCCAAAAACAGTTTATGAGTGGATTAGCAGATGGAGCAGTTAAAGGATGATTAATAAATTATATTTTGATAAAGCAAATTATAATAATTTAGATAATATTAAGTTATTTCTTGATAGTGATAAAAAAAATAAATGTTTAATAGAGATTTATAAATTTGATGAAAAAGTAAGTTCTTTTTCTATTGAATTAAGTATTGGTTTAAATACTATTAATTTAGGACCTTTTGATAATGAAGTTGCGGGGTATAGAGTTTTTATTAATTGTGATGAAAAGCTTTATACAGCAGTTTTTTCAATAGATTCTAAACAAGAAATAATAAGATATGGATTTTTGAGTGATTTTGAAAAAGAAGATAATGATTACGATATCTCTTGGATGAAGGATAACCATATAAATTATGTTCAATTTTATGATTGGTCATATCATCACGATGATATGGTAGCAAAAACAATTGAATATAATGATTCTATGGGAAAAGCTAATAATTTAAATGTCATAAAAAATAAGATAATTAGCTGCCAAAATAATGGTATGAAAGCTATGGCTTATGGTCCAATATATGCTGCAACAAAAGAGTATTACAACAATCATAAAGAAGATGCTTATTATGCTATAGAAAATAAACCTTTATCTTTTATAGATACTTTTTATTTTATGAATATTTCTAAAGATTGCAATTGGAGAAATCATATTATAAATGAATATAATAAGAGTATTTCTCAAGTTGGTTTTGATGGAATTCATTTAGATACTTATGGCTATCCTAAAAGAGCCCTTGATTATAATGGATATGTTAAAGAATTAGATAGTGAAATTTTAAGCTTTTTAGAACAAGTTTCTACTGATTTAGATGATGCAAAATTAATATTTAATAATGTTGGGGCTTGGCCATTAACAAAAGAAATTGGAGATACCCAAAGTGCAGTATATATTGAAGTTTGGCCTCCATATGAAAGTTTCTATAATTTAAGAGAAATAATAAGTAAAGCAAAAGAGAGTTATAAACCTGTTATAATTTCTGCATATATAGCTAGCTTTAGATTAGATAGAGAGAGAGCTTTATATAGTGCATTATTTACAACTTTTTATATAAATTCTTTAGGTGCTACACATTTATTCTTAGGTGAAGAAGGTTGTGTAATTACCCAAGGTTATTATTGTGATTATTCTAAATTGAGGGATTTTGAAAAAGATATAATTAAAAGATATCAAGACTTCTTTGTTTCTTATCAAGATATTATTTATGATAAGAGTTTAAAGGATGTTACTATGACTCACTGTGGTTGGGATAATCAAGAATATATAGTTGAAGGTAATTATTCACTTACTGCTGAAAAAAATCATATCTCAGTAAATATTAGAGCTAATAAGAATAAACACTTAATTAGTCTAATGAATTTAGAGAATAATGATAATCTTTGGAATTTAGGGAAAGAAGAACCTTTATTATCCTCAAAACTTAAATTTAAAGTACAAGTACTAAAACCAGTAAATAAATTATATTTATTAGATCCTGGAAATAATAGTTATTTGCCAATAGCCTTAGACTATAAACAATATAAAGGGGAAAGAAGCAATGTAATTGAATTTGAAGTACCCCCCTTTAAAGTTGGTTCTATTGTATATCTTGAGGAGCAAAATTAATGATTCAAGTAACAGCTAATGAATATGTAGCACTACCAAATATAAATGAAAATGATGCATCAATTCCATATTTAACTGTTTTAAATATGGAATATCGAGGGATGTTAGAGCTTGATGGGACTTCTTTGTTAAAACCTACTATTAAGATTAATAATAAAGAAATAAACTTAGAGAATAAATTAAGTTGGACTAGAGTTTGCTATTGGATTCCAAAAGCAGAATTTGAGAATAAAGATTTTAAACTTTCAATTATATTTTTAACTCCTAAAGATCATAAAGCTTTAGCCGTTAGAGTTTCTATTGAAAATAAAAGTAATAAGAGTTTTGATTTTGAAATAGCATTAAATTTAAATTGGTCAAAAACTTATCATGTAGTAAATGAAAGTTACGAAATAAAAAGTGAGATAATTGAAAAAGAGAGTAATTGGAATCACGCTAAAGTTTATCAACAATTTAATAAACTACCATTAATCTCTTTAGCTCCTATGGAAACTAATAATAGTTATGGAACTTTGGATGTAGAAGAAGTTTATAATTATGATTATTTCTTAGGTGTTGGATATGAAGAAGTATCAGCTTCCACTGCTGCAAAACATCTTAAAAGAATTGAATTTGATGAATTATTGAAAGAAAATGTTGCTTTTTTAGAGAGTAAAATTATTAGAAATAATGATTCATTTTTAGAGATGATATTAAATACTAATCTATTTTTCTCTTATTATTTTTCAGCTGGGAAAACATTAGATAGTGAAGAATTAGTTTTAGCAACTTCTCGTTCTCCAAGATATTATGTATCTGCAGCATATTGGGATAGAGATTCTCTTTTGTGGAGTTATCCTTCCTTTTTGTTAATTGATGAAAAGCTTTCAAAAAAAGTTTTAGAGTATGTTTTTAAAAAGCAAATAAAAAATATAGGTGAG
The DNA here is from genome assembly GCA_963678415.1 of Sphaerochaetaceae bacterium. Classification (GTDB taxonomy): domain Bacteria; phylum Spirochaetota; class Spirochaetia; order Sphaerochaetales; family Sphaerochaetaceae; genus Pleomorphochaeta. Next base: position 2,491,944 of record OY782833.1, read on the forward strand.
CATAGTAGATTTATTGATGGATCTTTATTAGAACCTGGTTTTGAATTGGATGAACTTTGTGCTCCAGTATTAGCCTTAGAAAAATATATTAATAAAACTGGGGACAATTCAATTCTTGAAGAATCTTATTTAAAGAGTGGATTGCATATTATTTTAGAAAAATTGCAAACAAAAAGACATAAAGATATTGCCTTATATGAAACTTTCTTAATGCCCACTGATGATTTTACTAAGGAAAAATATCTAACTTATAATAATGTTTTAGTTTATAAAGTTTTAATAATTTTATCTCAATATTTGAAAGATGAGAATTTAGTTGTTGAAGCTGAAAAAGTTAAAACAGCAATTTATGATTATTTGGTAAAAGATAATATGTTTGTTTGGTCTAGTGATTTAAATGGACATTGGAGTATCTATGATGAACCACCTGGAAGTTTGCAATTATTAAACTTTTTAGGTTTCTGTGATAAAAGCTCTTTGATTTGGAACAATACAGTAAATCATATCAGATCTAAAGATTATAAATTATCATTTGCTACTAGTAGTATAAGTGAAATAGGGTGTGCTCATGCACCTCATCCTTGGATTTTATCTCTTTGCAATAGTTTATTATGTGGTTATGGTAAAAGCGCTATAGAGAACTTGAGAAAAATGAAAATGGATAATTTTATAGCTTGTGAAAGTGTAGATGAAGAGAGTGGAAAATGTGCAACAGGAGAAGCCTTTGCAACTTGTGCAGGATTTTTAGCTTATAGTTTATATACTTATCTTAACCATTAAATTTGTGGTTAAGATAATTTTCCTTATTTAATTAATTCATATTTAAGTATATCATTAAACAATGAAACAAAAAAATAAGGAGAAAATTATGGATTTTTTTGATGTAGTTAATACTCGCTATTCATATCGTGGAGCATTCGATAATAAAAAATTAACACAAGAAGAAATAAATAAAATATTAAATTCTGCAATTGCAGCTCCCATTGCAATGAGAGTTCATTCTACAAGTTATATAGCAATAACTGATGAGAAAATAATTAAAGATTTAGGTAATATAATTAATACAAACGGAACAAAAACGGCACCTTTTTTATTGGTTTTATTAACTGAAGATAAAACAAGTAATACTAGAGGTATGAATTTTATATCAGAGAACTATGCTGCAGCTTGTGAGAATATATTATTAAGTGTTACAGCATTAGGCTATGCTACAGTTTGGACTGATGGTTTTTTGAGAAATAAAATAGCTAATGATAAAATAAGAGAAATTTTAAATGTTCCTTCTTCTAAAACAATAAGGGCAGTACTTGCCATCGGTAAGCCACTTAATCCTGAGATGCCAAAAGAAAAAGCAAAAATTGAAGAACTAGTTGTTTTTAATAAATTTTAGTACAACTTTGGTTATATTTTTAGGAGAAACCTTTTTGAAAAAGAAAAATCATTTACCTATTTTTGGTGTCGGCCCGTTATATGTTATATCAATTTTATTAATAACAGCTTTTTTAATTTATCTAGATAGTAGGGGAGTATTTAGTCAATTTAAAGTAAATTCATTAAAAATAGTATTTCAAATTCTAGGAATTTTTCTTGCTTTAGAAGGTCTTATTATTTGGGTTTTTGCTGTTATAATTTCAAGAATAGATGATAAAATTAAGGATAATAAATTAATAACTACTGGGATATATAGGTATGTTAGAAATCCAATTTATTCTGCTTTTTTGTTCGTTTGTACAGCCATAATTTTATTTTTAAATAATTATCTATTTTTACTTGCTCCAATATTTTTTTGGATCTTTTTAACACTTTTAATGAAGAATACAGAGGAAAAATGGTTAATAAAAAAGTATGGAAATGCTTATTTAGAGTACTCTAAGGCCACAAATCGTTGTATTCCTTTTTTCAAAAGAAAATAAATTATAAAATTATAAATTATTAAAATTGACATAATGAATAAGTAATGATAACATTGATTAAACGATTAATCAAATTTAAAGGGAGAAATGAAATGAAAAAGAGATTAATTTTACTAGCTAGTTTGTTCTGTTTTGTTAGTGCATTAACTTTTGCTAGTGGAAGCAGTGAAACAAACACTGCTAATGATCAAGCGTTGAACCAAAAAGTTACTATGAAGGTTTCAACTTGGACAAGTAATAAAGATCAAATTGCTTTATTAAGTTCTTTTGTAGATGAGTTCGCTCAAAAGAAGGGTATTGATATTGATTGTGAATTTGAAACCATAACTTTTGGTGAATATACAACAAAATTATCAATGGAACTTCAAGGTAATGATGCACCAGATGTTTTTTGGATGTTAGAAACAACCGCTCCAACATTTGTATCATCTTCTTTGTTAGCTGATTTATCTTCTGCATTACAAGAATATGATTTTGCTGATTTATCTCCAGCTGCTATGTCATTATGGGAAAAAGATGGAAAAGTATTTGGTGTTCCTTTCTCAACATCTCCATTCTTTATTATCTATAATGAAGATTTATTTAAAGAAGCTGGTCTAAAAACTCCAGAACAAATGAAAGCTGATGGACAATGGACTTGGGAAAACTTTAGAAAAGTAAGTAAAGAATTAACTGATGCTACAGGTGTTTATGCTTATCAAACTCCAGATGGTGGTGGTTATGATGCAAGAATTTTACATAACTTAGTACCAATTATTAGATCTTATGGTTCTGATGCTTGGACTGATGATAATCAAATTTTAATTAATTCTGATGAAAGTGTAGAAGCTGTAACTTTATTCCATAACATGGTTTATAAAGATGGTTCAGTTGTTCCTCCAGGAAACCAAAGTGATTTCTTTGCAGGAGATGCTGCTATGACAATGGCTCAAGTTTCACGTATTTCTAAATTAGAAGGTGCTTCTTTTAATTGGGGTATGGTAACAATTCCTGAAGGTCCTGCAGGGGAAGTTCCTGTTATTGGACAAGCTGCAATTTGTGCTAATGCTAAGAGTAAAAACGGTAGTTTAGCTGCAGAATTAGTTGCATATATGACAAGCAAATCTTGTGTAGAAAGAATGGCTGGTATTTGGCCACCTGCAAGAAAATCTGTATTAACTTCTGATGCTTTCTTAAATAGTAATAGTGCTGTTACTCCAGAGCAAATGAAAGATACAGTTGCAACCTCAATCAATAATGGTAAGGTATTGCCATCTCATCGTTTATATCCACAAATCGAAGTTGAATCAAAAATGGTTTGGGATAAATTATGGAACGCAAATGCTGATGTAGCATCTGTATTAGATGAAGTCGCAACCGTATATAAAAAATACATTAAATAATTAATATAATCTAGGGCATTTATTATAGGAGTGAGAAGTTGAAAAAAAGTAATCATGAGAAACATAATTTGATTGGATATCTTTTTATTGCACCACAAATGTTAGGGTTTTTATTTTTTGTAATGATGCCCTTGATATCAATTTTTATTTTTTCTTTTCAAGAAAAGAACTTATTATTTGGTACATCTTTATTTGCTGGATTAGAGAATTATAAAAATTTAGTTCAAGATTCTGTGTTTAGTAAGACTTTGGTAAATACAATTGTATTTTCTTTAGGTGTTGTGCCAATAAACTTAATATTGTCATTAACTCTAGCTTTATATTTAGGAAAGAATAGATTTGAGACATTTTATTTAAAAACAATTGTATTTTTACCTGTTGTTACAAGTGGTGTAGCTTGGGCTATTGTTTTTAAATATATTTTGCAAGGTGGAACAGATGGCCCATTAAACTACTTTTTATCAGTATTTGGGATACAAGGCCCAAACTGGTTACATGAAGTTAGATGGGCAATGTTCAGTGTAATTATAACTAGGGTTTTAAAAAATGTTGGAATGAATATTTTAATATTTTTAGGAGCCGTACTTAATTTACCTCAAGATGTAATTGAAGCTGCAAAGATTGATGGTTGTAAAAAGCTATCAATGTTCTTTAAGATAAAATTACCTCTTTTGATGCCTTCGGTATTAATGGTAATGATAGTAACAGTTACCGGATCTATGAGAGTTTTCGATACGATTAAATTAATGACTGATGGCGGACCAGAAGGTTCTACAATGGTAATTGTTTATTATATCTATCACCAAGCATTTAAGATGTTTAATACTGGATATGCTAGTGCTATATCAGTCGTTTTATTCTTAATAATTTTAGTTTTGACATTATTACAATGGAAAGTTAGAAGGAGAGTTTCATATTATGAAAATTGATAAAATCGTATCTATATTTTTTAGAATTCTTCTTGTAACAGTATTAACAATATTCTTTGTTTATCCATTTTGGTGGATGCTTGTTAATTCATTGAATAATCCAGCAGATATTTTTGGAAAACCAACTCTATTACCTAAAGCTTGGAAATTTTCAAACTATATTGAAATATTTAAGGTTCAACCATTTGGTAAACATTTCTTAAATACTCTTATTGTTGCAGGTTTTGGTACAGTGGGAAACATATTGTTTTCATCTTTAAGTGGATATGCCTTTGCAAGGATTAATTTTAAAGGAAGAAACTTCTTTTTTATATTATTGCTTATGGCACTTATGATGCCAATTGAGGTTATAATTATACCTTTATATACTCAAATGTCATCACTTCATTTAACTGATAGCTTTTTCCCATTAATACTTATTCCAATTTTCTGTTCACAAGGTGCTTTTTCTTCTTTTATGTTTAGGCAGCATTATATTACTGTGCCAAAAGAATTAGAAGAAGCCGCAACTTTAGATGGACTTGGAACTTTTGCAATATTTAAAAAGATTATGTTACCAATTTCTATGCCGATTATAGCTTCAGCAGGGATTCTTGCCTTTTTATCAGTATGGAATATGTATCTAGAACCATTAGTATTTATAAGTAGTATTGATAAATTTACTCTTCCATTATCATTAGCTAATTTCAATGACAGTTATGGTCTTCCACAATGGCATTTACAATTAGCAGCAACAACTCTATCAGTTGTTCCAATAATGGCAGTTTATTTATTGTTCCAAGAAAAAATAACCAATGCGATGGTAAATTCAGGTCTAAAATAGGAGAGGTTATGAAATATGATGTGGTTATTGTAGGTGGTGGAATCTCAGGTTCCATAGCTGCAATTGCATGTTCGAGAATGAATATAAAAACACTTTTAATTGAAGAAAAAGGTTGCTTAGGTGGAGCTTTAACCAGTTCAGGAACAGGTCCCATGATGACCTTCCATGCTGGAAAAGAACAAGTAATAAAAGGCATTACTGATGAACTAATCCAAAATTTAGTAAAAAAAGGTTTATCAGTTGGACATATAATAGATTCAACAGGTTACACATATACTGTTACCCCTTTTGATAGTGAAGGTTTAAAATATGAATTAGAAACTATGGTAAATGATTCAAATTGTGATTTGTTATATCATAGTGTTATTACAAAAGCATATGTTGAAGATTCACTTTTGAAAAAAGTTGATGTTTTATCCTGTGGTAAACATTTTGAAGTTTCTGCAAAAATCTTTATTGATGGAAGCGGGGATGGGGATTTGTTATACCAAGCAGGAGTTCCTTTTACACAAGGTAGAGATCTAGATGGTAAAGATCAGCCAATGAGTATGAATATGAAACTAGCTGATGTTGATATCTCTTTAATAAGAGATATCATGGATAAAAATGTTGAGCTATTTCCTTTTTTGAAAGAAAAAGCAGGAATAGAAAAACAAGCTAGTAGATTATCTTGCTCTGGATTTCAAGATATTATGAAAGAAGGAATAAAGAATGGGGAAATATCTTTTGATAGAGATATAGTGCTATTCTTTGAAACAAATACTAAAAACGAAGTAATTGTTAATATGAGCAGAGTAAATAATCTGAATCCAGTCGATCCAATTGAAATTAGTAAAGCTGAAGTTGAAGGAAGAAAACAAGTTTGGCAACTTTATAAATATTTAAAGAAAGCTGTTCCTGGTTTTAAAAATTCTAAATTGATAACTACTGGTCCAAATATTGGAATTAGAAGTTCTAGACGTTTAATTGGAAATTATACTATTAATGTTGAAGATATTTTAGCGGGGAAGAAGTTTGAAGATGGAATTTCTGCTTGTGGATATCCTGTGGATATCCATTCTAGCGATGGTGCTGCAACAAATAGTACTTTCCTAAAATATGGTGTATGGTATACTATCCCTTATAGATGTTTATTAAACAATAAAATAAAAAATATCTTAGCAACAGGAAGAATTATTTCCTGTACATTTGAAGCTCAAGCCTCCCTTCGTGTTTCTCCTAGCTGTGGAGCAATAGGGCATGCTTGTGGAGTTAGTGCTGCATTATCAATAATTAATAATGTATTACCAACTGATTTAGATGCTAATTTATTAAGAAAAGAGCTAAAACAACAAGGAGCTTTTTTAGATTGAAAACAAACAAAAGGGTAACTATTCAAGACATAGCTAATGAAGCTGATGTTTCTTATGCGACTGTTTCTAAAGTACTAAGTGGAAAAGTTGGTGGAAATATCAGAGTAAGTGAAAAAACTAAAAAGAAAATTTTAGAAGTTTCTAATCGTTTAGGATATGTTCCTAATCATATGGCTAGAAACTTAAAAAGCAATAATTTATCACTAATCTCAGTTTTTACATATGAAAATATGAGTGATTGTGAAATTCAAAGAGAGTATTTTGATTTCTATATTGGTGTCTATTTGCAAGGTGAAAAATTAGGATTGGATGTATTATTTTTAAATACAAGAAAAAATATTGCATCTTCTTCTAGGGTTACCTTATCATCAGGCGCCATTATGATTGGTGTAGAAAGAGATGATAGTGATATTAAAGCTTTGGCGAAAAGAAATTTCCCTTTAGTATTTGTTGGTAGACGTGAAATTGAAGGCATTAATACCAATTGGGTGAGTTTTGATTATGAGAATGTAATATTTGAAATCTTTAATTCTTTAAATAAAAAGAATATAAAGAAAATATTATTTTTTAAATCTTCAAATCATACAGAACCTTATGATGATAAAAGAAAATTTGTATCAGCCTATGCTAAAAAATTCTCAATTGAGGTAATCACTTTAACCTTAGACAAAGAATCTGATTTAACAGATGAACAAAAACTTCTTATAAATGAAGTAGACTTTTGTTTGTTAGATAGAATTTGGCAAGTTCCAGTAATTGATAAATATTTAAAAGACAATTTACTAGAACTTGGTAAGGATAAATTTGGAATAGTTATGGAAGATGATTGGCTAAATATTGGAGATTGGACTTGTTGGAATAAGCAAAGACAAGAATTAGGTGCCCTAGCTACAGAACATTTGTATTCAATCTTGAATAAAAAGGAACTTCCAGATAAGAAATTAGTTCCATTAAATTTAATTTATAAAAATAGTTTTAAAATTTGAAGGTAAAAAGAAAATGGAAAAAGCTTTTTTAAAACAAATAAATGATCTCTATGAAGATCAATTAATTAACCATGAGCTAAACTTTTGGCTTGATAATGGTTTTGATAAAGAAAATGGTGGACTCTATACTGCCTTAGATAGAGATGGCTCTATTCTAGATACAGATAAAAGTGTTTGGTTTCAAGCAAGAGCTCTTTGGATATATGCAACTGCATATGAAAAATATAAAGATGAAAGATATCTTGAATTAGCTACTTCTTTAGTAAATTTTATTGAAGCTCACTGTTTTGATAGTGATAATAGAATGTTCTTTAGAGTAACTAGTGATGGGAAGCCTGTAATAAAAAGAATAAGATATTACTTTAGTGAAGCTTTTACTATTATGGGGTATTGTGTGTATGGAAGAGTGACTAATAATCCTGAATATATAGAAAAAGCATATCAATTATATTTATTTGTTGAAGATTTAAAAAAGTCTAATATTTTAGTTCCTAAAATGACTAGAAAAGTAAGAGATTTTGGTGGACCTATGATTTTACTTAATGTTCTATCTGAATTAAGAAAATCATATCCAAATAAAAGTGAAGATATAAATAAATACATTGATCAATTATTATTAGAAATTAAAACTTACTTCGTTAGAGATGATTATCAAGCTGTTATTGAACAATGTTTAGAGAATGGTGAGATAAATAAAGATCATTTTGAAGGTAGAATGTTAAATCCTGGTCATGCAATTGAAGGCGCTTGGTTTATAATGAATGAAGGCTCAAGTAGAGGTGATCAAGAATTAATTCAACTTGGTTTAAAGATTCTTAATTGGATGTTTGAAAAAGGTTGGGATAAGGAATATGGTGGAATAATTCAATATAGAGATTTATTGAATAAAAGCTTATCAGAGTATCATCAAGATATGAAATTCTGGTGGCCTCAATGTGAAGCTGCAATTGCTCAATTGCTAGCATATTCTTTAACAAAGGACGAATCTTATTTAGAAAAATTTAAAATGGTAAATGATTATATTCAAAATAATTTTGTTGATAAAGAATATGATGAATGGTTTGGCTATTTACATAGGGATAATTCTTTAGCAACTCCATTAAAAGGTAATATGTATAAAGGTCCTTTTCATATACCAAGAATGTACTTAAAATGTTTAGAAATCATTAATAATATAAATTAATTATAAAAAAAATTAGGAAGCTATTATTAATTATGGTATACTCCTAATATCATTAATTGTTATGAGAATCATTGTGTTTAACCTGTTTGTTATCATTAGTTAGGGAAAAACTAATTAAAACTGGTTTGCACAGGATTCTTTTTTTGTTTTTTATAGATAAATAATTTTGTTGTTTAATTAGACTTTTCATGTATTATTATAAATATAGGAGAGTTGTGTGGAGTCCAATTCATTAAAGAAAGATTACAAATATTGTGAAAAGTTAATAAAAAAAAGCTCTAAAACATATTATAAAGCTTTTGTAAAACTCCCTATTGAAAAAAGAAAAGCCGTTTTTGCTGTTTATGCTTATTGTAGATATGCTGACGATATTATTGATATTGAAAAAGATAGAAATAAATTGCATTCATTACTGAGAGAACTTGATGATTTTAATAAAGGTCTTGATATTGATAATACAATTTTTAGAGTATTAAGAGATGTTTTTAATAAGTACGATATGGATATAGCCCCATTTTATGATATGATAAGTGGACAAAAAATGGATCTTGATTTTAATGGAATTGAAACAATTGAAGATTTAGATAACTACTGTTATTACGTTGCGTCCTCCGTTGGTTTAATGATTTTACCAATAATTGCAGAAAAGAATTATTTACAATTAGCTAATGAAGCGATAGATTTGGGTAAAGCAATGCAATTTACAAATATCTTAAGGGATATTGGTGAAGATTTTGATAATGGAAGAATTTATTTACCTTTAGATTTAATAAATAAATTTAATGTAAATATTGAAGATATAAAAAATAAAAAAGTCACTGATGAATTTATTTTATTATGGGAATATTTAGCTAATATAGCTCAAGACTATTTTAATAATTTCTATAAAGTGGTAAAAAGGTTTGATAGTGATAGTATAGATGCGGTATTAAGTTCTGCTGTTTATTATAATGCTATACTAGATGTAGTAAGAGAAAATGATTATGATTGTTTATCGAAACGTAATATTATAATTGATTATAATATATTTGAAGAAAAATACAAAAAAATATTGGAGTAAAAATGGGTTACTTAGTTTCTTTTATGTTTGTTTTTTTAATTATTGGTATCTCAACAATATTAGAAAAGAAAAAAATAATTGGTTCAGAAGGTACAAGAAAAATAATACATATTGGAGTATGTAACTGGTGGTTTATTGCTATGTATTATTTCTACGAACCAATTGTTGCCTTAATTCCAGCATGTTTTATTTTAATTAATTATGTTTCGTATCAAAAAAATATTTTTACTGCGATGGAAAGAAGAGAAGGTGTAAAAGATTTAGGTACAGTTTATTATTCTATATCTTTATTTATTTTAGCTATTTGGACTTTTAGTATGGGTCGTCCAGAAATTGGTTTAATGGGTATTCTAATTATGGGTTATGGTGATGGCTTAGCTGCAATAATTGGAAAGAAATATGGTAAAAAGCCATTTTTCTTAAATAAAGAGAAATCAATTCCAGGTAGTTTGACAGTATTAGTTGTTTCCTTAATTATAGCTTTTTTAATATTAAATTTTTATTATGATATTTCTTTAGGTAAGGGGTTTGCTTTTAGTTTATTAATTGCAATACTTGCTTCCTTAATTGAAGCAATAACACCTTTAGGATTTGATAATTTAACACTCCCTTTAAGTACTAGTATAGTATTTTATTTGATAACACAGATGATATAAAGGGGCAAAAATGGCTTTTGGTATTGGACTAATTTTAAGTTTTATAATTGCATTTCCTGCTTACAGGAAAAAAGCATTAACATTTAGTGGATTTATTGCTGCTTTAATTTTAGGAGCATTATTGTATTATGCTGGATCATTTTTAGCATTTAGTACAATGATTGTATTTTTTATTACTTCCTCTTTGTTATCGAAGTTAAGTGGTGATAAAGTTTTTGACCAACATATAGTTGCAAAAGGTTCTTGTAGGGATCATGTTCAAGTTCTTGCAAATGGAATAGTTCCTTTAACTTTTGCTTTTTTATATAAATTTAGTTCAAATGAGATTTTCTTTTTATCAATAATAATAGCTTTTGCTTGTGCAAATGCAGATACTTGGGCTTCTGAAGTAGGAAGTCAAAGTGATGAAATTCCTCATTACATAATAAAAAGGCAACCCGTTACAATAGGGCTCTCTGGGGGCGTAACTAAAGCGGGGTTTTTAGCATCCTTTATAGGCTCTGGAATAATTAGTCTTTGGTATATACTTTTTATATCTGTAAAAGATGGTTTTGAAATTAAAAGTTTAATTATATTCTTTATAATAGCTATATTTGGTTTTATTGGATCTTTAATAGATAGTATACTTGGAGAGTTAGCTCAAGCAAAGTATGTTTCTTGGAAAGATGAAAACAGAATAACTGAATTAGCTGTTGAAGATTCTAAAGAAAATCGAATCATTTCTGGCTTAAAATGGGTAGATAACAACTTGGTTAATTTTATAAGTGCTTTATCTTCTGCTTTATTAGGTCTTCTTATTTTATATTTCATTTAAAAAAATAAAAAAAATATTGTTAGTACTAGCTAACCTATTGACAATTATCTCTAATTAGAGTAATTTGAAATCACAAAGAAGATAAAGGTTATGAATATGGTAAAACAAGAGTTAAAAGCTTTTATAGCAATGAGCAGAGCTTTAAATGAAATTAATAGAAACACTATATCAATAGTGAAAGAATATGGAATTTCTACTTCTCAGTTTGCTGTGTTAGAAGCTCTTTATCATAAAGGTGATTTAACAGTAGGCGAAGTACAAGAAAAGATTTTAAGCACAAGTGGTACTATTGCTGTTGTAATTAGAAATTTAGAGAATAGTGGCTTGATTTATAAAACTCAAGATTCGAATGATAAAAGACGATACATATTGAAACTTAGTGATAAGGGTTTAGATTTAATAGCTAAAGTTTATCCTAAAAACGAAAAAATGCTTTTATCAGTAATGTCAAGTTTAAATCAAGATGAGCTTAATAATTTGCTTTTATATATGAAAAGACTTACTGGTTACAGTCATACTTAAAAAGTAAATATATTACTTATAGATTGCTTTAAAGCAATTAAAATATTTAGTTGGAGAAAAAAATGAAGATATTAGAAACATTAGAAAAAAGAAGATCATATTACGATATAAATAAAAACCTTCCTGTAAGTGAAAGAAAAGTTTTTGACTTAGTTGAAAAGGCAACAGAATTAGTTCCTGATGCTTTTAATATGAAGAGTTCAAGAGTTGTAGTAGTTACAAAAGAAAAACAAGACCAACTTTGGGACAAAATTTATGATGTTTTTGAAGGCAAAGTCGCAAGAGATAAAATTGATAGTTTCAAAAATGGATATGGTACAGTTTTATTCTTTGTAGATGTTAATACAGTTAAGAATTTAGAAATTCAATTCCCTCTATATGCACCAAAATTCATTGAATGGTCAAAGCAATCGGTAGGTATGTTAGAATTATCTATTTGGTCAGGATTAAGAGAATTAAATATTGGGGCATCTTTACAGCATTACAATCCTGTAATTGATGAGGCGATTAGAGAAATGTTTGATTTACCAGAGAATTTTGTTTTAAATGCTCAAATGCCTTTTGGTGGAATCAATTCAGAACCAGATGAAAAACCTAAAGAAGATATTTCAAAACGTGTAACAATTTTGTAAAATTCAGAATATAATAAAAATCCTATTGTTTTATTTATATAAAATGATAGGATTTTTTATATTAAGGAGAGATGTAATAAATTGAAAATTAAAATTGATAAAACTTTATATGCAATAAGTAAATTAGATAAATATGATAAAATCCCAGATTGGATTAATTTTGATAGCTTTTTTTCAATTACAAATACTGATGAAGAATTCTCTGTCGTGTGTGAAGAAAAATATGTTCCAAAAAATATTATAAGTGATTTGGGGTGGAATATATTAAAAATTGTTGGTCCATTAGATTTTTCATTGGTAGGAATTCTTTCAAAAATAAGTGGAATATTAGCAAAAGAGGGAATAAGTATCTTTGCTATTTCAACTTATGATACAGATTATATATTAGTAAAAAGTGATAAAATAGACCAAACAATTGAAGTCTTAAAAAGATATGATTATGAAATAGTTGAATAATAATTAATATATCTTATATTTTGTTAAGTAAAACAGCATTTAATCCTTTGCTGCTGTTTTTTTTGTATGGTTTTTTCTTGACAATAGTGTATAATACACACTATTGTGTTAGTAGGAGTAATGATGATGGATAATGAAGATAAACTTTTAGAAAATTTATTTGGAGAGTTAAAGAGAGGTACTTTAGTAATAAGCGTATTATTAAGTGTTAAAGATCCAATCTATGGCTATTCTCTTGTGCAAAATCTTCAAGCTAATAATATAAAAATTGATAAAAATACTCTCTATCCATTATTAAGAAGATTGGAAAAACAAAATCTATTAAGTAGTTTTTGGGATACAAGTGAAAATAGGGCAAGAAAATATTATCAAATTAGTGATTTAGGAAAAGAGGTTTTAGCTAAATTGATAGATGAGTGGAAAGAAATAAATAGCAGTATAAACAATATGCTATGAGTCTGGAGGTACATAAATGGAATTAATTGATAAATATATTTATGCAATAGGTAAACAGCTCCCAGCTGATTCTAAAGAAGAAATTAAAAGGGAATTAAAATCTTTACTTTTGGATGAAATTGAATCTTCATATGGTAGTAATCCAACTCAAGAAGAAATCGAAAAGACTATTTATGAATTTGGATCACCAAAAGAAGTTGCAGCAAGATATAAAAAAGATAATATAATTATTGCAAAAGATTATACTGATATTTATTTTTTACTTATTAAAATTTTAATTGGTGCAATGGCAATAGCTTTTGCGGTTATATTTGTTATTGATTTATTTACTAATTTTCAGAATTTTAATCTTTTAAAAAGTATATTAAAGTTTTTTGGTAATGTTTTTACCTCTAGTTTAAGTGCAATTGGGGCTCTTACATTAGTCTTTATTTTGATTTCAAGATGTACTGAAGAAATTGATTTTGAAATGGACAAACCTTGGTCTATTAGTGATCTAGATAATGTTGATGTAGATGTACCACAAGAATCAAAGTTAGAACTTGGCTTTGGAATTTTCTTTTCAATAGTAGCCTTAGCTCTTATAAATGTATTTCCTAATTTCATGTCTTTTTTAGAAAGGTCTTTTGAAAGAAGTCAAATTACTTTAGGGCATCATATAAATATACCTGTTTTTAAAGAGATCTTGATTTTTATAACTATTGTTTGGACTTTAGAAATTATTCTTTTAGTAATAAAGTTTATTGTGGGAAATACAAAATATACTAGTGCTATAGAATTATTAATGGATGGTGTTAGTGTTGGACTATTAATATTTATTGTTCAAAATAAGAATCTTTATTTAGATTATAGATCTTTATTAGGTTTTAGAGGAATATTTGTCTTTGTATTAGTTGTTTCAATTATAGATTTGATAGCAAGCCTAGCTAAATTTATTAAACACTACGTGGTAGAGGCTAATATATAAATTTTAAATAAGTATAAAAAATGGTAGCTATTTAGCTACCACTCTCTTAATGATTTCCTATTTTTTTATATATTAATTTATGGAGTATGTGATTTTTACATTACTAACATAGTCACCAGCAGGAAGATCTGTATTACCTTTCCAGCTTAAGTTGAATTTATTTACTAATAAGTCAACGTGTTTACCAGCTGTAAGTATATTAATCTTAGTATCAGTGTTTACTTTTGGAGTAATTTTTGAATCAAAATTTTCTGTACCACCATTTAATGTTGTTACAAATGATTCTGGTACTACATTAACTGTTACTGTTAAATCGTTATTTAGATTACTTGAAGCTATAACTGTAAAATTACCAGTTGAACCATCTGCTGTTATTGGTGCAACTGCAATATCTTTATCTGTTGTTTGATCTGCAATAACAGTGCCTTCATAAGCTAATTGATATGAAACTGCTGTTTCTGCAATTTTTGTTACTAATTGAACGTCTGCTGATTTGCCTGTTCCAGCGAATACTGGTACTGATACTATTATAGCTGCTGCTAGGATTGTTAATAATTTTTTCATAATTTTGTTTTCCTTTTAATTTTTTTTGTTATTTAGTTTCTTTATGTTTTAAATATATTACAACTTGTAACTTATGTCAACAATTTTAATTGAAAAATATTTAAAATTATAACATATTTAATTTAATTTGTTATATTATAAGTAATTAAATAAAAAATAAAAATAATAACATATATTACTTATGAGATAAGTTGCTAGAAAATATTGTTAAAGGTCCTCTTTTTATTATTGTTTTATAAACTAACAAGATTTAAAATAGATATAGGATAGGAGGCTTTGTATTATGATTGGAGCGATAATTGGTGATATTGTTGGTTCTCGTTTTGAATTTAATAATTATAAGAAAAAAGATTTTCAATTATTTAATGATGAATGCAGAGCTACTGATGATTCTATTTTAACATTGGCAATAGCAAAAGCTATTATGGAAAGTGAGAAGATTTTAAAATTCTCTTTGGCATCTAAGTTTAAAAATGATGAGTACTGTAAAATCTTAAAACAACAAACTATTAAATATCTTAGAGAATTTGGTTTGAAATATCCAAATAGTGGATTTGGTCGTATGTTTTATAAATGGTTGTTTTTAATTAATCCTCAACCATATAATAGTTTTGGTAACGGTGCAGCTATGAGAATAAGTCCTGTCGGTTTTTTTGCTAGAACTATCGATGATATTTATATGCTATCTGGATGTGTTACAGATGTTACTCATAATCATAGTGAAGGGTTAAAAGGGGCAGAAGCAACTGCAGTTGCAATATTTTTATCTAGATGTGGATTACATAAGCATGAGATAAAAGCTAAGATTGAAGAAAAGTATTATAATCTTAATTTCACAATTGATGAAATTCGAGACGAATATGAATTTAGTGCAACCTGTCAAAATACTGTTCCCCAAGCTATTGTAGCTTTTTTGGAATCTACTTCTTTTGAAGATGCAATTAGAATTGCTGTTTCTTTAGGTGGTGATAGTGATACAATTGCTGCAATAACAGGAGCAATTTCTCAAGCATTTTATCAAGTCCCAAAAGAACTAGAAGAAAAAGCTTTGACTTATTTAGATAGTGAATTAAGAGAAATTTATGATCAATGGAAAGCCTTTATTGAGCACAAAGAGTGCCAATATTAATTTGACTTATTATTGATACGTGTTAATAAGATTATATTACATATTACAAAAATAGTTCCTACAATCGCTAGGAATATAAAAGCTACGTTTAGAGAGAATAAATCCCCAATCTTACCAATTAAAGGGAAGATGAAAATCATAAAGAAACTAAATACCATACTGGATAAGGAAAGAATTGTTGCTCTGTTTTTACTTGGAATTAATTTATTAATATAATCACTCATAGCAACATATATAAAACTTTCAACAATCATCATTAAAATATAGAAAACATAAGCATAAGGAGTTAGAGCAATTAGCCAAATACATATAACTGAAATTATTGGCATAATTAGTAATATTCCTTTTTCTTTAATCCTTTTTTCAAGTCTATATGTTTGAGTGCTTGCAATAGCTTCAAATATTGCTGATATAGCAAAAATTAATCCAATAAAAAATTCATCGTGATTACTATTTTTTAGATAATTTTGCATATAGAAGAATAAACTTGTTCCAAAGGTTAAGATTATTTGAGTAAAAATAATAAAGAAACCAATTTTTTTATTGTCCTTTATAGCCGTGTAACTCTGTTTTATTTGGAGTTTTAGAATTTCTAACCCTTTTTTATTTTTTATATCATCTTTTTCTATATTAGGTTCTTGAAAACTAAAGGCCTGAAATATTGTGATTGCTATGAAAATTAATGTAATTATAAAAACATATTTATAATCAATCGTAGCTAAATAACCACCAATTATAAAAGCAAAAACCTGTGCCATTTGATATGAAAATTCTTGTTTTCCTGATATTTTCATATAATCTTTTTCAAGATTTATTTCTTTAAGAGAATCATATATTAAAGCTTCTCCAGCACCAGATTCTAAATTATATGATAAAGCGATAAAAACAAAAGAGAAGGCAAACATGAAAAAGTTATTGGCTAAAAGTAATATTACTATGCTAATAAAAGCTAATATTCTTCCAATAATTCTACTAGTTTTTCTTCCATATACATCTGCAACTAAACCAGTTGGTACTTCCATTAAGAAAGAGGTTATATGGAAAATGCCCTCAAGTAATCCTAGTTGTGCTAAACTCATTCCTTTCATGGCTAAGTAAATCATCCAAAGCCCATGGGTTAAGTTTAAATTTGAGAGAAATATAAAAATATAGTTGTTAATAATATTATTTTCTAATCTTTTTTTGTAATTCATAATTAAGCCTACGGGCCATAGTATATGTTGAATCTTTTTGATTTGTAAATAACAACAATTATTTTGATTGGTTATATATTTTTATTTTAAAGATGTATTATAATGAAAATATATTCATATATAAGGAGGCAAATATATTGAAGATTAAAACTTATCAAAGAGAAGTTCCCAAAATTGTTCTAGGTTGTATGAGAATTAATAACAAAAATGATGAAGATGTTGAGAGATTAATTGAAACAGCACTAGAAAATGGAATAGATTTTTTTGATCATGCCGATATTTATGGTAGAGGAGTAAGTGAGAAGAGATTTGCTAAAGCTGTAAAAGCTTTAAAACTTGATAGAGATAAAATGATTATTCAATCAAAAGCTGCTATTAGACCTGGTGTTTGTTATGATTTTTCTAAAGAACATATAATGAAAGCAATTGATGGTAGTTTAAAAAGATTAAATACTGATTATTTAGATTTCTTTTTATTTCATAGACCAGATCCTTTAATGGATGTGAATGAAGTAAGTGATATTATAAATGAATTATCATTAAGTGATAAAGTAAAATCTTTTGGAGTAAGTAATCAAGATGCTTATCAAATGAATTTATTAAATACATATTGTGATAATAAATTTGTAGTAAATCAATTGCAAATGAGTATCACTCATTGTCCAATGATTGATAGTTTTGTAAATGTTAATATCGAAAATAAACATGCTGTTAATCGTGATGGTGGTATGTTTGAATATAGTATTTTAAATGATATTACTCTCCAAGCTTGGTCTCCTTTCCAATATGGATTTTTTGAAGGAATCTTTTTAGATAATGACAAGTTTGTAGAATTAAACAAAGTAATTGTTGAATTAGCGGATAAATATCATGTTTCAAAAGAAGCTATAGTTGTTGCATGGTTACTACGTCTTCCAATGAAGATGCAAGTAATTGTTGGAACTACTAATTTTGAAAGACTAAAAAGAATCTCTCAAGCTACTAAATTTGATTTGACTAGAGATGAGTGGTATCAATTATATTTAGCTGCTGGGAAAAAATTACCATAAAAAACATTGACAACTCTCTATGTATTTTGGTACAAATTACATAGAAATATTTCTATGTATTGAGGTTTTATGAATTATAAAGAAATAAGTGAAGTATTTAAAATATTATCAAATGCCAAACGATTAGAAATTATAGATTTATTATCTAATGGTGAGTTATGTGCTTGCGAATTGCAAAAGAAATTTAATGTAACTCAACCAACTCTTTCTTATGATATGAAATTATTAAAAGATATACATTTAATAAAAGAAAGGGTAGATGGTAGATCTCATTATTATCGTTTAGATGAGAAAAATATAAAAATTATTAATGAAGTTTTTTATAATTTAACAAAGACTAATAAAGAATAAATAAATGGAGAATATTATGGGAATTTTTACAAAAAAAGAAAAAACTGAAGCAACTCCTTATAATCCTAATGCAAGGATTAAAGTTTTAGGCTCCGGTTGTCCAAAATGTCAGGCTTTAGAGAAAAACGCAATTGAAGCTGTTAAAAACTTGAACAAAACTGATGAAGTAACTCATTTAACAGATATGCAAGAAATTGTTAAATATGGTGTTATGAGTACTCCCGCTTTAGTAGTTGATGAGAAAGTTGTAGCAAGTGGAAAATTATTAAGTCCTGTTGAAATTGAAAAATTAATTTAAGGAATTTATATAATGAAAATTATTGATGAAAGACGTAGTGTTAGAAGTTTTTCAGATCAAAAAGTTGAAGAAGAAAAAATTTTAAGTGTTTTAAAAGCTGCTATGCAAGCTCCTTCAGCAAAAAACCAACAACCTTGGGAATTTGTAGTAATTGAAAAGGACTCAGTATTAAAAGAATTAGTAAGAGTTAGTAATTATGAAAAATTTGAGAAAGGAGCTTCTGTAGCTATTGTAATATTAGCAAAGACAAAAGGTTTAAGATTTTTAGAATTTGCACCTCAAGATTTAGGTGCTAGTATTGAAAACCTATTATTAGAAGCAGTTGAACAAGGTTTAGGTGCAACCTGGTTAGGTGTTTATCCTAAAGAGGAAAGAATTGAAGCTTTAAATGATATTTTAGATTTAAAGGAAGGTGTTATTCCTTTTGCATTAATAGCTTTAGGTTATCCTAAAAAAGAAAATCAAAATAAATTCATTGATCGCTTTGATGAAAAAAGAATTCAATGGATAAAGTAATTTGTTATTGAGTTTTTAATGTTGAGGTTTAGATAAATACAAAGTTTATTTGGACCTCAATATATTATTTTTTTTATTAAGATATATTTATTATTAAATTAATTTATATATATACTGTATAATAACTTTTTTGATGTAAAAAAATAAATTTATTATAAATTGACTTGCAAATAGGTTAATTTATGTTAAGTATTTGTTTAGTTTTAAAAAAAATACCTTTTTAAATTTAGAAAAAAAATATTTTTTTGCTCTAAAATTGTTTTATTTTTAAATTATTTTTATAATTGTATATATTGTAAGGAAATATATTTTATAAATATTCTTTTGTAGAATAATATAATTATTAAAATAATCCCTTTTTTGTGTAAAAAAAATCACTAAAATATTTATAATTGCTTGTTTAGTAAGTAAAAAAAAAGTTGACATGTAAGTATAGCTGTGATTAACTTTCTTTATGAAAGAAATATAATAAAAGGAGATTATTATGAAAAAAAACTTTTTAATTGCATTGTTAGCAATTCTATTAGCCGTACCTTCCTTTGTATTTGCAAATGGCCAAGCTGAAGGCTCAAGTGACAAAGAGGTTGAAATTAGATTTTCTACAATATGGGTTGGTGCTGATACAAAAGCTGCTCCTATTAAAGAACTTGTTGATGAATTTAATGCAGATAATGCAGGAAAAATCAAAGTTATTATTGAAGAAAACCCAGACGCTGATGCTTATAGATCTAAAATTAACACAATGCTAGGTTCAGGTTCTGCACCTGATGTTTTTTCATTTAACCCAGACCAAACATCATTTATGTTCTATAACAGTGATGTATTAATGGATTTCAGTGATGAATTAAAAGGAGATTGGAAAAATAGCTTTGTAGAAGGTTCAATTGAAACAGCTACAATTAATGGACAAACTAAATCCTTACCTTATGAAATGGGATATACTCCTATTTGGTATAATATGGATATCTTTAAAAAAGCAGGTGTAACAGAAATTCCAAAGACTTTTGATGAATTCTGGGATGCATGTGATAAAATTAAAGCAGCAGGATATGTTCCTACTTCTCAAATGACAGGTGGAACTAATGCATGGACTTCTATGTTATGGTATTGTCATATTCTAAACGCACTTGGTGGCCCAAATGTTTGGGAAAAAGATTTTGCAACAGATCCAGTATTCGTTGAAGCAGCAGCTATTTTAAATAGAATGTATCAAGATGGAAATACAACTGTTGATGCAATTGGTGGCGATGCAGGTGTTTCTGGTGGTCACTATTTAGCTGGAAATACAGCTATGTTTATCAATGGTCCATGGTATATTGGTCGTGTTCAATCTGAAGCTCCAGAAGTATTTGCTGCAACAGAAATTGGTCCAGGCCCAGGATCTGAATATTCAAATGGTCAAGTTGGTTTCCCACAATCAAACTTAGTAGCTGCAAATACAAAAGATGCTACTAAAAAAGCAGCTGTAATCAAATTCTTAAAATGGTTAACAACTCCAGAAAATGCAGCACGCGTTTCTCAAGCTTCTGGCGCTATGTTAGCAGTTAAGACTCCTGGTGTAACAGGTAATAGATTACAAACTCAATTTAATGAACAAGTAAATAATGCCTCATTTATACAAACTCACTTCCAATTCAATTTTGCAACTGATGTAATGGCTGAATTTGGACAAGCTCTAGCTAAGATGGCTTCTGGTAATGCAACTCCTGAAGAATTCGTAGCTCAAATAGCAGCAAAAATTCGTTAATTGAAATTTTGTTTGGGCCTAGATTTTTCTAGGCCCGTGATTTAATTTGGAGGACATATGCATAATAAGAACGGAAAAATGATTTTCCTATTTTTATTGCCAGTATTAATTTTATTCACCGCATTTTTTATATATCCACTTACCTATGTAATTGTAACTAGTTTAACTAAGTGGAATGGATTTACTACTCCTGAATTTATAAAATTTGGGAACTATAAGTACTTATTTGGTGATGAGTATTTTAGATTATCTTTAAGAAACAATATAGTTTGGGCTATAGTTTTAGGTTTTATTCAAGTTCCAATGGCTTGTATTATGGCTATGATTCTAGCAAGAAGACCTAAAGGCTGGAAAGTTTTAAGAACAGTATATTTTCTACCTAATGTTATATCTCAGGTAGCTTTAGCAATGATGTGGACTGCAATTTATAATGCAAAAAATGGTGTTTTAAATGCATTATTGACATTTGTGGGACTAGGCCATTTAACAAATAACTGGTTAGGAAATATGGATACTGCTTTTGCTGCAGTAATATTTCAACAAGTGTTTTATATTGGATACTTCATGATTGTTATCCTAGCTTCTAGACTAAGTGTACCTGAATCTTATTATGAAGCTGCTGAATTGGATGGGGCTAGTGTTTTGCAACAAGAGCTTCATATTACCTTGCCAATGTTAAAACCTATTTTAATTACTACAATCACATTAGCACTTGCTTATGGTATGAGACACTTTGAATCGACCTTCTTAATGACAGGAGGTGGTCCTGCTCATGTTACATCTGTTATGGGAATTATGCTTTATACAGATATGCAAGCACTTCGTTATGGTGAAGGTAATGCTATTGGTGCAACTCTAGTAATATTTGGAGGCGCAACAATCGGTCTTATTAGGCATTTCTTAACAAAGAATAGTGATAATTAGGGGGCAAGTAAATGGCTAGTAAAGTAGTAAGAGAAAAAACAAAATTTGGATTTATTGGTACCTTTCTAAAATGGTTTTATTTAATATTCTTTTTATGTATAACTGTTTTACCTTTAATTTGGCTATTCATAACATCTTTTAAAACTAATTTAGAATTTGAAACTGCATCAGCATTTTCACTTCCAGCAAAATGGCAATTTGGTAACTATTTAAATGCTATATCAATGAGTGGATTACCAAGACTATTTTTAAATTCAATAGTTGTTGCTGTATTTGCAACTGCATTAAACTTGATTGTTTCATCAATGGGTGCTTTTGCAATTTCAAGAGAGAAATTTAAATTTAATAATTTGTTATTAACAGTAATTATGTCTGGAGTTTTAATTCCAATAATTGCTTTAATGGTTCCATATTTTAGATTAATCAATAAAATTCATTTGATTGATAATTTAGGTGGTTTGATTATTGTTTATGCTGCAATTAATTTACCAATATCTGTTTATTTAATTCATGGTTTTATGTCTACTATTCCAAAAGAATTAGAAGAAGCTGCAGTAATTGATGGATGTACTTTTGCTCAAAGATTTACAAAAGTAATTTTTCCTTTATCAAAAGCTGGTTTAGCTACAGCAGGTGTTTTAATGTTTATTTATTGTTGGAATGAATTTACTTATGCAATGTTATTAACAAATAGTGCAAGAGCTAGAACATTACAATTAGGAATAAGATATTTTAAATCACAGTTTGTTGTTGATTATACTAGTATGTTAGCTGCAATAGTAATTACTATGTTACCAACAATAATTGTCTATATTTTTATGCATGATCAGATTATTGGTGGAATGACAAATGGAGCTGTAAAAGGATAAATTATATGATCGCTGTAAAAAATATTAACAATAAAATTAGAGTTTGTAATGAAGATGTGGTTTTTATAGAAGATAATAATTTTCTAAGTTTACAAAAAGCAAATGCAGATATAGATATGTATTTGGGAAATTTTTTTATCGAAGATAAGGTTGAAAAATCACAAGATTTTGTTATTACTAATACTAAAATTGAAAATAATCAAGTTGTTTTAAGTTTCAATAGTAAAGATAATGAAGATGCAAAAATTCAATTTGAAGAAAAAGATGGTTTAATTAAAATTAAATTTATTTCTATTCCAGATAACTATAATAGAATCACAATTAAAGTAAAAGCAGAAAAAAATGAAGCAGTATTTGGTCTTGGCGAACAATTCTCATATTTTAATCTACGAGGTAAAAGTTATCCAATTTTTACTAGTGAACAAGGTGTTGGAAGAAACAAGAATACTGAGATAACAAAATTAGCAGATCAAGCTATGAGAGGAGGTGGGGACTATTATACTACATTTTATCCTCAACCAACTTATGTATCTAGTAGAAAATATTTTATGCATTGTGATACCTATGCTTATTGTAACTTTAATTTTGAAAATGAAGATTATCATGAGATAACCTTTTGGCAAGCTCCTAAAGAAATTGTTATTGGAAGTGCAGCAAATATTTTAGAGGTAGTAAAAAAACTATCAAATTATTTAGGACATCAAGATTTATTTCCAACTTGGGCAATGAAAGGTTTATCTTTAGGAATTCAAGGGGGTAGTGATTATGCCCTTAGTTGTATAAATAAAGCTAAATCTTTGAACTTAGATCTTAATAGTATTTGGATTCAAGATTGGGAAGGCATTAATATAACCTCATTTGGTAAACGATTAAGATGGGACTGGAAATGGGATGAAAAATTGTATCCAAACTTACCTAATATTATTGATGATTTAAAGAAAGATAATATAAAAGTTATGGGATATATTAATCCATATGTTGTACATGATGGTTCTCTTTGTGAAATAGCAATTAAAAATGATTATTTAGCAAAAGATAAAAATGGTGAAAACTATTTTGTTGATTTTGGTGAATTTAATTGTGGAATAATTGATTTTACAATACCTGAAGCCTTTAATTGGTATAAAGAAGTTATAAAAGAAAATTTAATTAAATTTGGTCTCTCTGGTTGGATGGCAGACTTTGGTGAATATTTACCAACTGATTGTTATTTAAGAAATGGAGATGCTTTAGTAGAGCATAATAGATGGCCAGGTCTTTGGGCCAAATTAAATTGGCAAGCATGCCATGAACTAGATAGAGATGATATAGTATTCTTTATGAGAGCAGGTAATGCTATGAGCCAAAAATATTGTAAAATAATTTGGGCTGGAGATCAGAATGTAGACTTTAGTGAGGATGATGGACTTCCTAGTGTAATTACATCGGCCTTATCTCTTTCAATGTGTGCTATGGGATTACATCATAGTGATATAGGGGGATACACCACATTATTCAATTTAAAAAGAACAAAAGAATTATTAATTAGATGGGCTGAAATGGCAACTTTTACCTTATTTATGAGAACTCATGAAGGAAACAGACCTGAAGTTAATCACCAATTAATGGATGATGAGATTTCTATAAAAGCTTTTGCTTATTTAGTAAAAATTCATAATATGTTATTTGATTATTTAGCTAATCTAAACATTATAAATCATGAAAGTGGCATTGCAGTTCAAAGACCAATATTTTTCCATTATGATGATGAAAAATATTATAATATTAAAGACCAATATATGCTTGGTGATGAATTAATTGTTGCTCCACAAATAAAAGAAGAGACTTTCTCAAGAAAGGTTATTTTACCAGAGGATGATTGGATTCATATCTTTAGTGGTAAAGCCTTTAAAGGTGGTGAATATGAGGTTGAAACACCATATTTAACTCCAGCAGTTTTTTATAAAAAAGCTGGTAAATTTGCTTCGCTATTTGAACAAATTAGGAAAATCGAGAAGCCTTTAATATAATGATTATTGCATTAGAATGTTTTATATTTGATATAAAACATTCATTGCATAAATAAAATTATAGACATAATCATAAAAAATGAGTATTCTCAAATTAGGGATTTTATAAAAAATTAAAAACGATATAGATAACGATTAAGACAATTTGCATTTAATTAATGTTATACTTCTATATGAGCTTTTTGTTTAATTGTCAGGGGGATACTTATTAAACTTTTTAAATCATTAGTTCATTATATTCAATTAGAAAAAAGATTGTTGAAGAATAATCAAGAATCTGTAAAAGAAGACTTAGATAGGCTGTTAAAGATTATCTTACCAGCTTGTATAATTCTTTTCTTATCTCTTGTTATTATTTCTCAATACACAAAACCTGATTTGTCAGTAACTGTTTTATATGGAGTTGGGGCAATATTAAGTTTGGTTTGTTACGTCACAATATTAAAATCAAATAGTTTTAACTTGCATTTGTTAACTTATTATTTGGTTGCAGTTTTTGTATTTTGCTTTTTTATATACATTGGTGCTATTATGCGACCAACTTCAACTGGAACTAGTATAGTTGTATTACTTGCTTTATTACCTTTGTTGATACCAGATAGTTTTTTAAGAGTTAATGGGACATTATTAGTATTTTATTTATCTTATGTAGTTGTATGTCTTGTTATTAAACCTTTTGATATTGCAATTGAGGATGTAATAAATTCCACTTGCTTTACTTTAATAGGGTTTTTATTAGGTAATAATTATCGTCATATTAAATTAATGAGTTTTGATATTCAAAGAGAATCTAAAGAAAATGAACATATTGATTTTTTAACTGGATTACCAAATAGAAGGTTAATGTATATTAAGATCTCTAATAGTGAAAAAAAGAATAATCCATTACCAATTACTGGTGTTATGATGATGGATATAGATCATTTTAAATTATATAACGATAGCAAAGGACATTTAAAAGGGGACCTTTGTTTAAAATCTTTATCAAAATTGTATGAAAAAATTTCAGTAGAAAAAGATATTGAAATATTTAGATATGGTGGTGAAGAATTTATTGCATTCTATTATGGACATGATGAAGACAAATTAAATGATATTGCTAATTTTATTTTAGACGAAGTTAGAAAATTAGGTATTGAATTTAAAGAGTCAAAAGAAAAAATTGTTACCATTAGTTTAGGTTATACATTCTCTCTTCCTACTGAGAACATTGGAACTAATTATTTAATTGATATAGCAGATAAGGCTTTGTATTTAGCAAAGAATAGTGGCAGAAATAATGTAAAGAAAATATAATAGGAATTTTAATTTGAAAACAAAAAACAAAAGGGCATTACTATTCATATTATTTTTATCTATTAATACTTTGTTATTTGCGGTAGAGGAAAAAGATTATGTTCATTATAAAGAATATAATTATTCCAAAGATTATATTTTAGAAAAAAATTTTGATACAATTTATTTAGTAGCTGCAAGTCCCACTAGCGATAATTTAGGTTCTTTAGGCGCTCATGCTTTTATTGTTTTAGCACATGGTGATGATTTTTCGGATTCTTTTTCAATTAATTATTATGCATATCATGAAAGGCTTTCAAATTTTGCTAAAAGTATAAAAGGCGCAACAAAAGGTTTAACAGGTTATGTTGATATCAGAGAATTTCATGAAATTACTGAAAGATATACAATAGGACAGAACCGTAGCTTATTTGTTTATAAAACGAATATTGATAAATCTTATATTCCAATTTTTTTAGATAAGGTTTATGAAAATAAAAATAAAGATTTAAGATATCAATTTTTCACATATAATTGTTCTTCTTTTTTAGGAGATATTTTTTCAACCATATTAGATACAGATGATAAAGATTATTATTTTCCAAATCTTATTATGCCAGCTCGCTTAATATATTTATTTAAAGAGCAAGGTTTGATAGTAGATAGTAAAACAATAAGTCCTCCATTAGTAAAAATTCTTTACAATAATATAAACATGGATAAAGAAGATATTATTGATAGATATGATTACTTTAATACTCATAATAGAGAAACAACAGTAGATGATGGATTTGTAAAATTTAGTGTGAGTTTTGATAATTTTGAATCAAATACTATCTTTAGTGAAAATGTTTCTAAATTATATCTAGGTATGGATAATTATAATTTTTCATTTGGTTTTTCTTTGTTTGATAATCAACTTTATGAGCAGAGACAGAGTGCTATAGAATTATATGATTTTAAATTGTTTGATACTTTATTTAATTTTAATAATGGACTAAAGCTTAAAAAATTGACCTTATTAGAAAAATCTAAATATCCAAAAATCAATTACTCAACTTATAAACCTTCGAAGTATCTAATTATTAAATACAATGAAAATAATTCTTCAATAGATATTAATGGTGGATTGGGGTTATCTTTTGGAACACTAAATAGTGTTTTTTCAGTAATTCCAACAGTAGAAACAAATATTAGTGATTTAATGCTTACATTAAGGATTAAAAGTCTCTTTTGTTTTTATTTACCCAATATGTATTTCTTAGTTAATTTTGATTATCCAATTTATAATGAAACTATAAATTCAAGTAAGCAATTAGAAGTTAATTTGGGATATAACTTCAATGATAAATATTCTTTATCTGGAGCATATGATATTTTAAAAAATCAATTTAATGTTTATTTTGTTTATAAATTTTATCCATTAATAAAATAAAAATTATGACTTCTGTGATTAAGTTGCTTAAATAATAATTAATATTTATTAAATTATAAGTGTGAGGTAGATATTATGAAAAAATGTAGTACATGTGATGTTGAAATGTTAGAAGATTATCAATTGAAAGGTACAAAAAGTGATTTATATATCCAAAAAGAAGGAATTTGCGGAATAACTTTGAATACAATAAGCATTGCTGTTTGTCCAAAATGTGGAAAAGTAGAAATGTATGTTGATCCTAAAAAGATTCAAGGTAATTTTTAAAATTAAATAATTAAATAAATTCCTAATATCAAAAATTAAAATATGTTATAATACCACCTTGTTTGAATTAATTTAAAAGCGGTATTATAGAGTTGTATATCTAATTAGAAAAAATTTTTGAGAGGCATTTATGAGAGATGGATTAATAAAAGTAGCAACATATTCTCCAATCAATTATACACTTGATTTAGAAAACAATAAGAACAATATAATTGAGGGAATAAAAAAAGCAGCCGAGATGGGTGTAAAAGTTATTACTTTCCCTGAATTAAGTATTACATCTTATACAGTAGGTGATTTGTTTTTAAATCAAATGGTTGTAGAGAAATCTATGAAAATGCTTGAGGAAATTACTCTTGCTACAAAAAGTGTTTCTCAAATAGTTGCAATTGTTGGAACTTTATATGTTCATAATAATAAATTATATAATTGTGCAGCTGTTATAAATAACGGAAAAATCCTAGGTATTGTACCTAAAGTAAATATTCCAAACTATCAAGAATTTTATGAAAAGAGATGGTTTGTAACTCCTAAAGATGAAAATGTTGAAATAACATTATTTAATCAAAAAACATATTTTGGTACTAGATTATTATTTAATTGTGAAAATATTGAAAATTTAGTAATTGCTGTTGAAATTTGTGAAGATCTTTGGGTTCCTAATAGTCCTAGTCTCATTCATAGTGTAGCTGGTGCTACAATAATAGCTAATCCTTCAGCTACTGATGATATAGTTTCAAAAAGTGATTATCGACGTGATTTAGTTGCCATTCAAAGTGCAAAGTGTATTTGTGCTTATTTATATGCTGGTGCAGGTTGTGGGGAATCTACAACTGATTTAGTATTTAATGCTCATAATCTTATTTGTTCTAACGGAAAAGTTTTGATAGATGAAGAAGAGAAGAGTGGAGAGATAAACACAGCAATTGTTGATGTTCAACATTTATCTTTAGATAGAAGAAAAATGAATACTTTCTATAAAGATGTTGAAGGTTATAAAACAATTAATTTTGATTTGAATCAAGAAGTTACAGATTTATCAGAGTATAAAATTTCAAAAACTCCATTCATTCCTGCAAGTGATGCATTAATGAAACAAAGATGTGAAAAGATTTTAACACTTCAAGCTTTAGGTTTAGTTAGAAGATTACAAGCTGCACATTGTGAACATGCTGTATTAGGCCTTTCTGGTGGCTTAGATTCTACATTAGCACTATTAGTTACAATAAGGGCTTTTAAAAAAGCTAATATTGATTTAAGTAATATTTTAGCTATTTCAATGCCTTGTTTTGGTACAACAAAAAGAACTAAATCAAATTCAGAAAAATTAGCTAATGCAATGGGTGTTAGTTTTAAAGAAATAGACATTACAAAAGCAGTAAAACAACATTTCAAAGATCTTGAACATGATGAAACTATACAGAATGTTGTTTATGAAAATTCTCAAGCTAGAGAGAGAACTCAGATTTTAATGGACTATGCTAATAAAAATAATGCTTTAGTTATTGGAACTGGAGATTTATCTGAATTAGCTTTAGGTTGGGCAACATATAATGGAGACCATATGTCAATGTATGGGGTTAATTCTTCAGTTCCTAAAACCTTAGTAAGACATTTAGTAAATTATAGTGCAAGTATATTAGAAGAAAATACTTCAAAGGTATTAATAGACATAATTGATACACCTGTTAGTCCTGAATTGTTACCACCAAGTGGTGATGGTACAATAGCTCAAAAAACAGAGGAATTTGTTGGCCCATATATTTTGCATGATTTCTTCTTATATTATTTTGTTAGATGTTCTTTCTCAATTTCAAAAATTAGAAGATTAGCAATTTTTGCATTTAAAGAAGATTATTCTATAGAAATAATTGATAAATGGTTAGAAGTTTTTGTTAAGAGATTTTTCGCTCAACAATTTAAAAGATCCACATTACCAGATGGTCCAAAGGTGGGGAGTGTTACTCTAAGTCCAAGAGGAGATTGGAGAATGCCGAGCGATGCAGTTAACATTTCGTTCCTTGAAGATACTAAACACTTGTAGAGCATCAACTATTATTACTTATATTCAAAATTAAATAATTTATACTAAAAATAATTTTATTTGCTTTTTTGCAACTTTTTTGTAACAATATAGTCTATGTTATAGTTATATGTTATGTGAAACAACAAAGAGTATATAACTATTTAGTGAAATTATTATTATAGGAGTTTATATTATGAATAAAAAAGTTTGGGGTTTAATTTTAGCATTATGCTTAATTGTACCAGTAAGTTTAAGTGCAGAAGTATTAGATTTTAGCATTGGCGCTACAGCACAATATAAAATGACTGCAGATAATGTAAGTGGATCTTCAACAGATGATTTAATCAATCCAGAAAATTACCGTTTTGGTGCTGAAGCAAGAGTTAAGTTCTTATTAATTGAAGCAGCTGATACAGCTCTTATTGGACCAACAGCAAATGGTGTAGAAGTTTCAAATTTAATGACAGCTGGTTTAAGTTTAGATTTAATGAACTTAGTTAGATTAGGTGTTGGTTTAGGACCTGAATTTACTATGTTTATTGATGACTCTGGTAATGTAACAGCTGATGAAGCTGGATTAGAACCTTTTGATTTTGCTGATGTATTTATGAAATCAAATTGTACATATAAAGTAAATGCTGATATTTTATTAGGTGGTTTAACACTTTCAGCTAATTATACTGTTCCTTCAGTAGGTTTCAACATTGATAACATTGTTGAAAATGGTTTTGATGTTAATGACTTAGCTCCACAAGATTTCGAAAATGGAAGATTTGGAATTTCAGTTTTAATTTCTTTAATCTAGTATAATTAATATAATTAAGAGGAAGAGGGGTATATCCCCTCTTTTTTTGTCTTTTATTATGTTAGAAAAATGTTAATTTTTTCTAATGTAATTTTTTTATCTTGATTTCTCATATATTTATTGCTATTGTTATATCGAAATATTTCGATGTGAGAAAGTTATGGATAAGTTTAGTAATGATGCAAAAGTGTTTAAGGCTCTTTGTGATGTAAATAGGTTAAAAATATTAGAGTTGTTAAGAGAAGGTGAAAAATGTGCTTGTGAGCTACAAGAGAATGTTGATATTGTGCAATCCTCTCTCTCTTATCATATGAAGATATTAGTTGAATCAGGTATTGTTGAAAGCACTCATGATGGCAAATGGATTTATTATAAAATATCTCAAGATGGAAGTGATAAAGCAGTTGAGATTCTAAGAGAGATAACAAATGTTGATGATAAAAATAAAGCTACTCATCGATGTACAAGTAAATGTCTTGTAAAATAATTTTAAAAATGAAGGCAAAAAAATGGGAAAGAAAGAAATAAGTTTTTTTGAAAAATATTTAAGTATATGGGTCGTTTTATGTATGGTGTTAGGAGTTTTTATTGGAGAATTTCTTCCTCAGGTACCGACCTTTTTAAATAAATTTGAATATTACAATGTCTCCCTTCCAATTTCTATTTTAATTTGGTTAATGATTTATCCAATGATGTTAAAAATAGATTTTAAGAGTGTTGTAAATATTGGAAAAAATCCAAAAGGATTATATGTAACTTGGATAGTTAATTGGCTTATTAAGCCCTTTACTATGTTTGGGATTGCTTGGCTATTCTTTTTTGTAATATTTAAGAATTTTATTCCAAATGAATTAGCTACAGATTATTTATCTGGTGCTGTATTATTAGGAGCAGCTCCTTGTACAGCTATGGTTTTTGTTTGGAGCCATTTAACAAAAGGAAATCCAGCTTATACCGTAGTGCAAGTTGCAACAAATGATATTATAATTTTAATTGCTTTTACTCCTATAGTAGCCTTTTTGCTAGGTGTTAGCGGGGTAGTAATACCTTGGGGAACTTTAATTTTATCAGTTGTATTATTCGTTGTTATCCCTTTAACTTTGGGTATATTAACTAGAATTTATGTTACAAAAAAACATGGTTTAAAATTCTTTAATGAAGTATTTATCCCAAAATTTAATAATGTGACAATAATTGGATTATTATTAACTTTAGTTATAATTTTCTCTTTCCAAGGAGATGTTATTATTAATAATCCTTTCCATATAATTTTGATTGCCGTTCCATTAATTATTCAAACTTTTTTAATATTTTTTATTGCATATTTTGCAAGTAAAACTTTGAAATTGCCTCATAATATAGCAGCTCCAGCTGCAATGATTGGAGCATCAAATTTCTTTGAATTAGCTGTAGCTGTAGCAATAGCATTATTTAGTGCTAAAAGTCCGGTAGCTCTAGCAACAATTGTTGGAGTTTTAGTTGAAGTCCCAGTGATGCTAACACTTGTAAAAATAGCAAATAATACTAAAGGATGGTTTGTAAGTGAATAAATTGAAAGTAGCTTTTATATGTGTACATAATTCTTGTAGAAGTCAGATTGCTGAAGCATTAGGTAAAAAGTATGGTAGTGAAGTTTTTGAAAGTTATTCTGCAGGTACAGAAGTTAAAGATAAAATAAACCAAGATGCAGTTAGACTGATTAAAGATATTTATAATATTGATATGGAAGAAACTCAAAAATCTAAGTTGATAGAAACTTTGCCTCCAATTGATGTAGTTATTACGATGGGTTGTAATGTTAATTGTCCATATCTTCCTTCAAAACATAGAGAAGATTGGGGATTAGATGATCCAACAGGGAAAAGTGATGATGAGTTCAAAAAAATTATTTCTACTATTGAACAAAATATTTTTGACTTAATGGATAGAATTCAAAATAATACTTTATTTTAGATTTGACGAATTGCTTTATTAGTACACTTTTTGTTTTGTTTTTTAGCAAATAGAAAGTGTATTTTTTTTATTTATCAAATTTATGGTATTTAAATTTATAAATTTTGTGGTTTTTTTATTTTTTTCTATAATTCTGTTTATGTTTTTTTATATTTCTATTACTTTAAAACTATGGTAATATAATAGGAAGTTAGGAGAGATTATTATGAAAAGATTTGGATTTAAAGATTTTTTTATTAAACCGATATTATTATCAGTGGTTACTTTTTTTATAATTTTCTTTTTCTTTCCAAGTTTTAGTACTGAATATTTGAATGTCGGATTCTCAACATCTTCAGATAGTTTGGAGAAAGTTGAATCTTTGTCTAAGGACATAATGGATAAAACTGGTCAATCATTAGATGATATTAAGGACCAAATTAATACTGACGATTTAAGTAATTTGGTTAATACTTTTGGAGAGTAAATTTTTGTGTCTTATAAAATAATATTTTTAGGAACTGGAACAAGTCATGGTGTGCCATCAATTGGTTGCAAGTGTGAGACTTGTTTGTCTAAAGATCCAAAAGATAATAGATTAAGAAGTAGTATTTTATTAGAAAGAAATGATAAAAAAATTATTATTGATACAGGTCCAGAATTAAGGATTCAAGCTTTAAGAGCTGATTTAAGTCATCTTGATGCAGTATTATATACTCACACTCATGCAGATCATTTAAATGGGATTGATGATTTAAGATCTTTTACAAATAGAGAAACCCCTTTACCTTTATATGGCGATAAAAAAACAATCGAAGAAATTACTTTCCGTTTTTCTTATATATTTAAAGGGACAATCAATAATACAATTATTCCTAATTTGTCAGCTAATATTTTAAATCCTTTTGAAAAATATAATATTGCAGGATTTGAAATAACTCCTTTAATAGTAAATCATGGAAAATTAGAAATATTTGGATATAAAATATTTAATATGGCTTATTTAACTGATTGTAATAGTCTAAATAAAGAAAGTTATAAACATTTGAAAAATTTAGATTTATTGGTTTTAGATGCTTTACAGCATTGGCCACATAAAACACATTTTACATTAGAACAGGCTATTGAAGAGGCAAGAAAAATTGGTGCCAAAAAAACTCTCTTTACTCATATTGCCCATGGAATAAAGCATGATAGGGATAGTAAAATCTTAGATGATAATATGGCTCTTTCCTATGATACTTTATCAATTGAATTGGAGGAATAATGGATAGTTTATTTAGTGATAAAGATTTTGAAGAAGGGAAAATCCTTCAAGAAAAAAATGAAATGACAACAATTGATTTAGCGTTCGGTGAAGAAAAAAAAGAAAATAATAAAATTGAAATAGAAAATGCCGTAAATATTTTAGATGTTGATGAAGAAGAAAGAAATGAATTTTACATAATTGATGGCTTTGGATTAATATTTAGATCTTATTATGGTTTTATAACTAATCCTTTATTTGATAAGGATGGGAATAATATATCTGCAATATATGGTTTTTTTAATACTTTATTTATGGTTATTAGAGAATATAATCCATCATATTTAGTTGTTGCTTTAGATTCAAAAGGACCAACTTTTAGACATGAATTGTATGAAGAATATAAGGCAAACAGAGATGATGCTCCACAGGATTTAAAAGATCAAATACCGGTAATTATTGATTTATTAGAAAAAATAAATATTCCAACTATAGCAAAACCTGGTTTAGAAGCAGATGATATTATTGCATATTTGTGTGATAAAGCTGTTTCTAATAAACTTAATGCAATTATGTTTACAGCAGATAAAGATTTATTACAATTAGTTAATAATCACGTGTATTCTTTACGTCCACCAAAAAAAGGCCAAAAAGAATATCGATTATTTGGTCCAAGTGAAGTTGAAAATGAATTTTCTGTTCGACCTGAACAAATAGTTGATTACTTAACTTTATTAGGGGATAAAAGTGATAATGTGCCTGGTGTTAAAGGTATTGGGGCAAAAGGTGCTGTTAAGTTATTAAATGAATATAAAACGATAGAAAATATTTATGATAATATAGATCATTTAAGTAAAGGTATAAAATCTAAATTATTAGAATCAAAAGACCTGGCTAAATTATCTAAAACTTTAGTTAAGTTAAAAATTGATGATACATTATTTGATTCTTTCGATGTTGAAGACTTTAATTTAAATAATATGAATCTAGAGAATATCGTTCCCTATTTTGAAAAAATAAGATCAAAATCTTTAATCGCTCAAGTTAAAAAAATTGCAGATAAAACTACAATTAAAGAAATTGAGAATCATGAAGTTAATAATGAAAGTTTTGATGAAGAAGTTGAAGTATTAGCTGATGATGAATTATTAGGCGCATCAACATTAAAACCTATAGATACTTTAAGTGATTTAGAATCAAAGCTTAAAGAAATTAGTGAAAGTACTAATTTAATGGCTTTTGATACTGAAACAACTAGTGAAGATCCAATAAAAGCTGATTTAGTTGGGTTCTCATTTTCCAGCAAAATAAAAGAAGCTTATTATTTCCCTGTTGTTTGTGGAGGAAAAAGAATCCACGAAGAAAAGGATATTTTACCAATATTAAAAAAATATTTAGAAGAAAAGCCTATAGCAATTATAGGGCATAATATTAAATATGATTATAAAGTAATGAAAAGATTTGGTGTTGAATTAAAAAACATCGTCTTTGATACAATGATTGCTGCTTGGTTATATGAAAGTAACTCCCCATCATTTAAAATGGATAGTTTAGCTCTTAAATATTTAAATTACCTTTGTGTATCGTTTAAAGATGTTGTTGAAAAGGGAAAATTATTTAGTGATGTTGAAAAATCTATTGCTGTAGCTTATGCAGCTGAAGACAGTGATATTACATTTAGATTGTATAAATTCTTTAATAAAGCCTTAAATGATTCTTTGAAAAAAGTCCTTTATGATATTGAATTGCCTTTAATTACTATATTAGCAAATATGGAATTAGAAGGAATAAAAGTATCAATTGAAAAATTAAATAATTTATCGAAAATATTTGGAGAAAGGATTCAATCTAATTTAGAAGAAGTCTATAAATCTAGTGGACATGAATTTAACTTAAATTCAACAAAACAACTTCAAGAAGTTTTATTTAAAGAAAAAGGGCTGCCTGCAAAAAAGAAAACTAAAACAGGCTATTCAACAGCAACAGATGTTTTAGAAAGTTTAATTGATGAAGATCCTATTATTAAAAAAATATTGGATTATAGATCAATTAATAAATTAAAATCTACATATGTTGATACATTCCCATCTTTAGTAAATGAAGAAACACATAGGATTCATACTTCATTTTTGCAATTTGGTACTGCTACAGGTAGATTAAGTTCCATTAATCCAAATTTGCAAAATATACCAATTAGAAGTGATGAAGGTAGAAAAATTCGAGAAGCTTTTGTTCCTAAAAACGGTTGTGTATTGATGAGTGCTGACTATGCTCAAATTGAGTTAGTAGTATTAGCTCATGTAGCAAATGATAAATCTCTTCAAAATGCTTTTATTAGTGGTGAAGATGTTCATAAATTTACTGCATCATTAATTTTTGATAAGAAACTTGAAGAAATAACTAGTGATGAAAGACGTGTTGCTAAAACAATTAATTTTGGCGTTATGTATGGAATGAGTGCGTTTAGATTAGCTAAAGAACTATCAATAAGTAGAAGTGAAGCTAGTTCCTTTATAAAAGCTTATTTTGCTAGATATTCTAATGTTGCTAAGTTTATTGATCAAACTATCTCTCAAGTTCGTAAAACACAAAAAATAACTACATTAATGGGACATGTAAGAAATATTCCAAAAATTAATAGTAAAAATAGATTAGAAAAAGCTGCAAGTGAAAGAGTTGCTGTTAATTCTATAATTCAAGGTTCTGCAGCCGAAATTATGAAAATTGGTATGATTGGTGTAGATAAAGCATTGAGAGAAAATAATTTAAAATCTAAGGTTTTATTACAAGTTCATGATGAAGTTATTCTAGAGGTTTATAAAGAAGAAATTGAAGTAGTTCAGTCATTATTAAAGAATACTCTAGAAAATGCATATAAACTTTCTATTCCTTTAAGAGTTAGTATTGAAATAGGAAATAGTTGGGGAGAAATGCATTAATGAAAGTAATTGGACTTACCGGTAAAGCTTGTGCAGGTAAAAATCAAGTTGCAAAAGCTTTAGAAGAAAAAGGTTTTTATGTAATTGATGCTGATTTAATAGGTCATGATGCTCTAGAAAACAATAAAGATAAAATTAAAGAAACCTTTGGTGATAGTGTTATATCTAATGATAAAGTTGATAGAAGAGCACTTGGTAATATAGTATTTTCTTCTAAAGCTAAAATGCGTTTATTAGAAAATATAGTACATCCATATGTAAAAGAATATTGTAAAAAAGAGATTGCAAAAAGTAATAAAAATATAATTATAAATGCAGCTCTTTTGCAGAAAGGTGATTTAGTAGAACTTTGTGAACAAGTGATTTTTGTAAAAGCTTCAGTGTTTGTAAGATATAAACGTTCAAAAAAACGTGATAAAAGAAGTTTGCTTTGGTTTATTGAGAGAGAAATTTCTCAAAAAAATATTAGTGTTCGATGCTTAAAGAAAGAAATTAAAAATGTCTTTATTGTGAACAATCAAACTTCAATTAAGGAAATTTATCGACAAATAGACAACTATTGTGATATATTTATAGAAGGAAAGTAGATAAAAAAATTAAAAAATTTGGAATATTAATGTTTCAAATAACTAATTTGTTTATTATAAACTTGTTTGATGTGACATATATTGCTATAATTTAATTAGTAATATTAGTATATATACCTTTTTAAGGGAATTTGATAGGAGGCATTCGATTTAAGTTTTTTACTTGATTCGAGACTATATTTTATGAAAAAATCGACACGCATTTCTTTATTGGTGTTTACAATTTGTGCTGCAATTTTTGCTTTTGGAGCTTTGTGGTATACTAGGCCCAGTACACCGAGTTATATTATTGAAGAAGCAAAACAACGTCAGGGCGTGCCCCTTCTAGAAGTTGAAGATCCTGCGACTAGATTACCTCCTCCAGAAATTAATTATGATGTTTTAGCTGAAAAAGTTTCTCCTCAAATTAAAACTTCTTTAATGAATGATGAAAGTTTTGTAAGTTCTATTGTTGCATCAAATAAAAATGAAATTGCAACTGCTGTACAAAATTATACAGATGAAAAATTAGTTCCAACTCTTGAAGATAAAATTTCTTCATTAATTAAGGATTTATCAGATTCTTTAACTGCTAGATTAAAAGCTGATTTAACCACAATGGTTGATGATAAAATTCAAACTAATTTAAATAATATTGATATTAATACTTATCTACCTCAATTAGTAGATGCATTAACTCCAATTGTTGTTAATGATATTTATAGTGAAATAGAAGCTAATAAAGAAGATTTTGTTCAAACAGTTACAGTTCAAAGCCCTCAATTAACAGATACTACTGCTGAACAATTATACAATGATTATAGAACTCAAATCATAAATGATTTAGTTCCAATAATTTTAGATAACATTGAAGCAACTATAGTTGCAAATAATGTTGATTCTTCTTTATCAAGTACTTCACAGCCAGCTGTAGAAGCAACTGTAGCTCCTTTTTCTAGAACTATGGAAAGTCCTGTTGTTGATGATGAACCAGTTCCAACTGTTATAGAAAATTCAGATACATTTGAAGATACTAGCTCAAATGTTGAACCTGTTGCTACTATAGAGGAACCTGCTGCTACTATAGAGGAACCTGTTGCTCCTGTAGAAGAACCTGCTGTAACAAATATAGTAGATACTACTCCAACAGCACCAAAGGCTCCAGAAGTTAAGGCTTTGGTAGCAACACCTACAACGACTGTTGATACTACAGAGACTCCTATTGTTGAAGATACAACAACTAAGAGTGACACTGAAAGCATTAATGTAGTAGCTCAAGTTCCAGA
Organism: Sphaerochaetaceae bacterium; assembly: GCA_963678415.1. Taxonomy (GTDB): domain Bacteria; phylum Spirochaetota; class Spirochaetia; order Sphaerochaetales; family Sphaerochaetaceae; genus Pleomorphochaeta. The sequence continues at coordinate 2,530,501 of OY782833.1, forward strand.
ACAAGAGACTATTGTTGATTCAACTTCTTCAAATGCAACAGATAGTGAAATCTCAATACCTAATTTTGATTCTAGTCAAACACAAGTATTGACTGCTGAAGATTATGCAAAGTTGAGAGATGCTATTAGAGAGCAAGCAATTCAAGATGCTTTGAATAAACTTAGTGAATAGTAAAAAATATTAAAAATAAATGAGGTTGCTAAAATGCAACCTCAATTTATTATATGTGGATATTTCCTTTCTTCTCCATCTACCGTTTCAAATGTATATGTGTTATTTGAAAAATCTTTTAAATAACAAGCAGATAATGGAACTTTTCCACCACCTTTAGGTAAATCAATCATAAAGGAAGGCATTGCAAGTCCAGAAAGTCTTTTTCTCATTTCTCTTTCAATTTCAATTGTTCTATTAACATTTACTCTTAAATGAGCCGTTCCCGATACTAAATCTCCTTGGAATACATAATATGGTTTTACTCTATTAAATAACAATTTATTACATAATTCTTCCATTGTATCAAAATCGTCATTAACTCCTTTTAACATTACTGTTTGATTTAATGCAGGGATTCCTGCATTAACAAATTTGTTAATAGCAGAAATTGCTTTTGCATCCAATTCTCTTGGATGATTTACCTGAGTTAATAGATAAAAAGGAGCACTATCATATTTTTTAAATATTGAAATTAGATTATCAGTTACTCTGCTTGGAGCTGTTATTACCATTCTAGTACAAATCCTCATAATCAGTTTTGGATTTTTATTTCTTAATGTTTTAATAAGGTAGTCCAATTTTTTATCAGAAAGGGTTAATAAGTCTCCGCCGGTTAGTAATATTTCAGTAATTTTTGGATGTTTTTGAATATAGTCTGCTGCATCTTGTATTTCTTCGTTACTAATTGGCCCTACTAGCTTTCCTGTAAATCTTCTTCTAAAGCAATGTCTACAATACATTGGACAAATATCTGTTGTTAAAAGAGCAACTCTGCTTTCATATCTATGAATTAATCTTGAACTCTTTGTATTATTTACTTCTTCTAAAGGATCTATATTTTCTAAGTTCTCTTCATTTTCTTCTAATGCATTAGGGAAAACTTGTATACGTAATGGGTCTCTTTCATCTTCTAGATTTATTAATGATAAAAAATGTTTTGTAATAGAAACCGGTAGGGTATATTGATTTCCTTGAAAGGCTTCTTCATTTTTACTTAATTTATATTTTTTCTTTAAGTCTTCAAAACTTTGAACTTCAATTTCCATAATTTATGGTTTATAATAATTTTTTATTTTAAACAAGTGTATTAGGAATATTAGATTTTTGTTATTTTACAAATTCTTTACCTTAAACTAATAAATATATGTTAAAATAAATCAATGCTTTTTAATGAGGTGAGTTATTTATGGCTGTTGAAAAGAAAAAAGGTTTGTCGGGATATTATTTAACGACTTTTTTAATTGGGTTAGGTTTTTTTACAATGGGGTTGATGGATCCTTTATATGATACATATGTACCAATATTTTTATCAAAATATATAGCATCTAAAGGCGTTATTGGATCAATAATGACTTTTGATAATATTTTAGCAATATTTTTGATTCCAATCTTTAGTGCATTAAGCGATAGAACAAGAACTCCAATTGGAAGAAGAATGCCATTTATCATAGTTCTTTTACCATTAAGCGCTGTAACTTTTGGATTAATCCCATTCTCTGCATTGTATGCTTTATGGTTATTAATTTTAGCAGTATTCCTACTTAACTTATTTAAACAAGCTGTAAGAGGTCCTGTTGTTGCATTAATGCCTGATATGGTTCCTGGTGAAGTTAGATCTGAGGCTAATGGTGTAATTAATACTATGGGTGGTATTGCAACCATTGTTGGAACTGTTGGTCTTGCTAGATTAATGGATATTCCTCTTACTATAAATAATAAATCTTATGATAATATTTTGGCTTTCCCTGTAGCTAGTATTTTAGTTATTGTTGCTGTTATTTTATTATTTGTATTTGTTAAAGAAAAGAATGGAAATTATAAAGAAGATAGTGATGATGAAAAAGTACCAATAAAGAAAAGCTTGAAAGTTATTTTCTCAGAAAAAGATAAGAGTGCTTTATTTATATTATTATCCCTATTGTTCTGGTTCATAGCTTATCAAGGTGTTTTACCTTTTGTAGGTTTGTATAGTGTTGAAGTTTTAAAAACTAGCCAAGGTACAGCTTCTTTAGCAGCTGGTATGGTTGGTATTGCTTATGCTATTTTTGCAATTCCTTCTGGTAAATTTGCTCACAAGCATGGTAGGAAAAAGACAATTCGTGGAGCTTTGTTTATGTTAGTTATTATTTTATTAAGTGTTTTTGCACATAATAAATTAACAGTTAATTCTTCTCAATCTTTTAGACAATATACTTTCTGGGCTTTATTATTCTTATTTGGAATTTTCTGGGTTACTGTTGTTACAAATAGTTTCCCTATGTTATGGCAAATGGCTGATTATAAGACTATGGGAATTTATACAGGTTTATATTATTTCTTTAGCCAGTTAGCTTCAATTATTTCTCCTCCAATAACAGGTTTTTGTATAGATTTATTTGGTCATCAAAGCTTGTTTGTATTCGCTGCAATAAATATGGGTATTGCTTTCTTCTTAATGAAAGGTGTCCATAGAGGTGAACCAGAAGATGATCCTGTTGAGATTTCAAAATAAAAAATAATTATAATTATTTTTATTAGCTAGGCAATTTCTGAAAAATGAAGGAGCCTAGTTTTTTTAGTAAAAAAAATACCTCGAAAGTAAATTATTAAGCAATTATTTACTTTTAAGGTATTCTAAATTAAGTAGAAAAATTAAATTAGCTGTTTACTCTTTCTAAGTATTCTTTTGTTTCAGTGTTAACTCTAATTTTTTCACCTTGTTTAATGAAAATAGGGCATTTAACTTTTAAGCCAGTTTCAGTTGTAACATATTTTGTAGCACCTTGAACTGTATCACCTTTAATAGCTTCTTCAGCTTCAGCAACAATATAAACAACTTTACTTGGGATTTGAATGTCTAATAATTGGTCTTCCCAGAATGTACAACGGTATGTATCACCATCTTTCATTAAAACATCGTAGTCAGGGAAATTAGCCATAGGAACTTCAATTTGATCATATGTATCAGTTAACATTAAGTGGAATGAGTCACCGTCATTATAAAGATATTGGCAATCTCTATCTTCTACAACGATTTCTTCAGCGTTATCTTGTGATTTCATTGTTTCTGAAAGAATTTGGCCTGTTCCAGGATTTTTTAATTTTAAACGTACAAATGCAGAACCTTTACCTGGATTAACGAATTCTCTGTCAATACAAACAAAAGGTTGGCCTTTGATTAATAATGCGGTACCTCTTTCAATTTGACCTGCTTTTATCATACTTATTTACCTCTGTATTATGAAATTAAATTTAATAGCTATCGTATCATATCAGAAAAGGGGAAAAGAATCACCCCCTCGATATTATCAATATTCATTTGACTCATTAAAAGTCTATCTAATCCTATTGCAACACCACTTGTTTGAGGAAAATCTTCAAATAGGGTGTGATAATCATCATCAATATCAGCAATAACTCTATTAGTATTAGATCTTTCTTTTATTATTGTTGCATACTCTTTTCTATAGTACTCTTTGATTTTTTCTGAATCTCTTAATTCATCGTAACAATTTGCAACTTCTAAACCCCCGATATACATTTCCCATCTTTTTTTATAAGGGGAAGTTTTATAATCAGTTGCTAAGCAATCAATTTGTTTTGGATAATCATATAAAATCAAAGGTTTATCTTTTGGTAGATTGGGTTCAACGAAGGTTAAAAATATTCTATTAAAAGTTGATTCCCAACTTTCATTTCTTTGAGTTGAATTAAGATTTAAATCTATTGCTTTTTGATATAGCTCAGACTGTTTTTGGCATTTATCTAAATCAACATTACAATATTTTTTCATAGCTTCATTTACACTCATTTTTCTAAATGGTGGTAGTGCCCAGTCAGGAGTGTCTTTTATATGTGTTTTTCTTAGTAATTCATCAGTTAATTCAATAGAATCTTGTTCATTCATATCTTTTGAATAATATTCTAACATAGAGAATTCAATATTATGTTGTCTTCCTATTTGTTCACTATTTCTAAAACATTTAGAAATTTGATATATAGATGGAAAGTCTTCACTTAATAATCGTTTCATGAAAATCTCTGGAGAAGGAATCAAATATAATTCTTTATTGGTAAAAAAATCTGATGTAAATTGAGTTGAGAAATTCTCAATTGTTGGTTCTGGAATTAGTGTTGAAGAAAGTGAAGGGGTTTCAACCTCTAAATATCCTTTATCATCAAAGAATCTTCTAATATTTGAATATAATATGCTTCTATTTTTTACTGCTTTTATTTTATCAATGTTTTTCATAACATATAGATATTATAGTTATCTATAATGCTTTTCAAGATATAAAAAAACTTGCCTTAGAAAAAGGCAAGTAAATTTTAAAAGAGTAACAAGTATTAATTATTATAAAGTAACTCCATTTTTGAAAATGGCAATTTCATTATAATTATTTGTTTCATTTTTAGTTTTGATATCTCCATTAGCTAAAGTAATAATATAATCAATTAATCTATCTCTAACTATGTTTTTATCTTCATTTAAGATTTGTGAAGCATCAAAATCAATCCAATTCTTTTTATTTACAGCTAATTGATGGTTAGTAGCTATTTTTACAGTTGGAACAACAGATCCAAGAGGAGTTCCTCTACCTGTAGTAAATAGAATTAAATTTACACCACTAGCACTCATATTAGTTGTTGAAACAATATCATTTCCTGGACCGTTTAATAATAGAAGGCCAGATTGATCAATTAAATCACCATAGTTTAATACACCTTCAATTGGAGCTTTACCACCTTTTTGAACACAGCCTAAGGACTTATCTTCTAGAGTTGTAATACCTCCTTCTTTATTACCTGGAGAAGGGTTTTCATAGACTACTTGATTATTATCAATATAATATTGTTTAAAGTTATTAATTAAATTAACACAATCTTCAAAAACTTTTTCATTAACACATCTATCCATTAATATTTGTTCTGCTCCAAACATTTCTGGAACTTCAGTTAATATAACACTAGATTTATAAGCTGCTAATTTATCACAAACTAAACCAACAAGAGGATTTGCACTAATTCCTGACAATCCATCAGAGCCACCACATTTCATACCAATTTTTAATTTGCTAATGCTTACTTTTTCTCTTTTTGAAGTTTTAGCATAATCAATTAATTGAAGTAAAAGATTTTGAGCATCTCTAATTTCATCGTCACTTTCCTGAGCTATTAAGAATTTTACTCTATCACTATTATATGTGCCGATTTCTTCTTTAAATTTATCTATAGTATTATTTTCACAACCTAAACCAATAACTAAAACACCACCTGCATGAGGATGTTTAACCAAATCAGCTAAAATCTTTTTAGTATTTTCATGATCGTCTCCCATTTGAGAGCAACCATATGGATGGGTAAGAGCTAATACTTTATCAATGTTTGTATCTTTGATTTTTTCTTGTGCCCATACTTCTAATGTTGATGCAATTTTGTTTACACAACCAACAGTTGGAACAATCCAAATATCATTTCTGATTGCAATATCACCATTTTCTCTTACATAAGCATTTATAAAGATATCATCATCAACTTTGTTTTCATTTTCCCAAACTTCTTTTAGCTTAATTGCTTTTTCTTTATCATAAGAATATTCAATTTGTTCACTTAAGTTTGTAACAACATTTTGAGTATGAACATGAGTTGCCTTTTTAATATCTACCTTTGCTTTTCCAATTGGGTAACCATATTTGATTATATTGCTACCAGCTTTGATATCTTTAATTGCAATTTTATGGCCTAAATTAATATCTTCTAGTAGGGTGAATTCATCATTGTTTATATTAATTGTCTCTCCTTTTTTTAAAGGGGAGAGAGCAATTATAACATTATCTTCTTCTCTAATTTGAATATAATTTTTATCCATTAGTTATTCCTATTAACAAAATCAGTTAGAGCTTGTTTCATTTCTTTAGTACAGATTTCATCATAATATTTTAAAACACTTGCTTCTAAATCTTGAAGGGTAGTTAAATCAAGGCCCCACCATGAAGTTTGGCTTAGAACTTTATTTACAATAACTTTTCTATCTTCTGTTTTACTTTCATCATAAGTTTTATATAAATCTTCAAAGAAACTTAAAACTGATTCATCATCTTTAATTAAGTATTCTTTACCATTATAGAGGCCTTTCATGCTTCTGTTTTCAATGCCTTGGCCTTTGTAGAATCTAATTAAAGAAGCAATTGAGAAGCTTAAAGCTTGAGGTGCTTTATTATATTTTTCTACATATGATAATAATGAAGGTAAATCTCTAGTTTTGAATTTTGAAGTAGAGTTTAGGGATATAGCTAATACTTGGTGATTTAGGAAAGGATTTCTGAATCTATTTAATACATCCTTTGCATAATCAAGAAGCATATCTTTATCTCCATCCATTGATTCAATGATTTCATCAAATAAACCTTCTTTGATAAATTTGAATACTACTTCATCATTTAATGCTTCATCTACAGTTGTAATACCATATAAGTGAGCTGCTAGAACCATTAGAGTGTGAGTTCCATTTAAGATTCTTACTTTTCTAGTTCTATAGAAAGACATATCATCTGTAAAGATTACATTTAAGCCAGCTTTATCTAATGGGAATTCTTTTCTAAGTTGTTCTAGATTTTCTTTTTTAGCTTCAATTACCCAAAGATGGAATAATTCTGCTGTATCTAATAAATTATCTTTATAACCAATTTTTTCACAAATAGCATCTGCTTCATTTCTTGGATATCCTGTTACAATTCTATCAACTAATGAGTTAGCAAAAATACATTCACTATTAACCCAAGAGATAAAATCATCTCCTAATTTCCATTCATTAGCATATCTAATAATAATAGCTTTTAAGTTATCCCCATTCTTTTCAATTAATTCACAAGGAATAAAAATTAAACCATGTCCTTCTTTGTTGAAATGGTTAAATCTTGAGTAAAGTAATTGTGTTACTTTAGCAGGGAAAGAAGCTGCTGGTTGATCACTTAGTGAGCAATTTTCACTATAAGAGATACCTGCTTCAGTAGTGTTAGAAATTACAAATCTTAAATCTTCACTTTTGCTCATTTCCATATATTTATCAAATTCATCATAAACATTAATACATCTACTAACACTTGTTATTTTTCTGTAATCTTCAACAATTTCATCATTTCTGATTCCTCTAGTAATTGTTGTATATAAACCTTCTTGATCATTTATCATATCTGATAAACCTTTTGCTAATGGTTGTACAATTACAACATTAGAATTAAAGTCAGTTTTTTCATTTGCATTGTCGATTTGCCAATCAACAAAAGCTCTTAGAAAATTACCTTCACCAAATTGAAGAATAGATTCCTTTCTTTTAACAGTATTAGTCACTTCATTAATAGTTTTCATTTCTTACCCTCATAATATACATTGTTGTATACATCATTGTATATGATATTGCTTTTTTGTCAATAATAAACTATACTCAAAATTAATATTATTTCTAAGGAATATTGAATGGCAAAGAAAAAACAAACCTTAAAAGAAATAGCATATGATCATATAAAAAGAAAAATTATTAATTGTGAATATGCTCCTAATGCTTTTATAAACGAAGAGATGATTGCACAAGAGTTAAGTGTTAGTAGAACTCCTATTCGAGAAGCATTAATGAAATTAGAGCAAGAACAATTAATTAGCATTATGCCAAAGAAAGGTATTGTTGTTTGTCCTTTAACCCCAGATATTATTACATCTATTTTTGAAACCAGATTACTATTAGAACCATATATTATTGAAAATTATGGTATGTATATCGATAAGGATAAATTAAAAGAATTCAAAGCCTTATATGAAGGTGAATATAGAAAAACAAATGTAGAATTTAAAATTGATGATGATTTCCATAGTTTTCTATATCATTTCAGTAAAAATCCTTATTTAATTAAAACCTTAGAAAATACCACTGTACAAAATCAAAGAATTAGAGTTTATTCAGGTATAAAAGTATTTAGAGTTCCTATTACTTATGATGAACATATTCAAATTATAAAAGCTTTATTAGATGAAGATTATAAATTAGCTGCTAATAGAATGAAAGAACATATATTAAAATCAAGACAAAATTCACTTGAGATAGTTTTTTCTTCTAAAAAATATTAGAATTCAGAAGTTGGAGATTAGAATTATGAAAGAATTTATGGGTAGTGATTTCTTACTACAAACTAAGACAGCAAAAGACTTATTTGAAGCTGCTAAAGATATGCCAATTTTTGACTATCATTGTCATTTAATTCCAAAAGAAATTGAAGAAAATAAAAGATTTGATTCAATAGTTGATGTTTGGCTAGGTGGAGACCATTATAAATGGAGACAAATGAGAACCTTCGGTTTTGATGAAAAATTAATAACTGGAGATGCTGATCCTTATGATAAGTTTTATGCTTGGGCTCAAACAATGGAAAATTTAATTGGAAATCCACTATACCATTGGACTCACTTAGAACTTCAAAGATATTTTGATATTAAGCTTCCATTAAATACTAAAAACGCAAAAACAATTTACGATATCACTAATGAAAAACTAAAAAGTGATAAAGATTTAGATGTTTATGGTATTATGAAGAAATTTAATGTTGATACAGTTGGAACAACAGATGATCCAATTGATTCATTAGAATATCATAAAAAGATTAATGATAGAGGGGACTTAAATACTAATGTACTTCCTTCTTTTAGACCTGATAAAGCTATAATTATTAAAAAAGATACTTTTGTTGATTATATTAATAAATTAGCAGCTGTTTCTGAAATTGAAATTAATAGTGTTCAAGATGTAGTTAACGCTTTAATTAAGAGATTAGATTACTTTATTGAAAATGGTTGTAAAGCTACTGACCATGGTCTTGAAAATACTCCTGCAGTATTCTTAAGTGAAGAAGAAGTTAATAACATTTTTGTAAAGAGAATGAATAATGAAGAAATTAGTGACTATGAAGCTGAAGCTTACAGTGCTTATGTTTTATTAAATTTAGGTAGAGCTTATCACAAAAGAAATATTGTAATGCAACTTCATATATCTGCACTTAGAGATAACAATACTAGAATGTTTAATAAATTAGGACCTGATACAGGTTTTGATTCTTCTCATGATAATAATGTTGCTTATGTTACTTCAAAATTCTTAAATGAACTTGAAAAAACAAATCAACTTCCAAAGACTATTCTTTATTCTTTAAATCCTAAAGATTTCTATGCTCTTGGTACTTTATTAGGATGTTTCCAAGGTGATGGAGTTAGATCAAAAGTACAATTAGGATCAGGATGGTGGTTTATTGATCATAAAGATGGTATGGAACAACAAATGAAAACTTTAGCTAATTTATCAATGCTTCCAAACTTTGTTGGTATGTTGACAGATAGTAGATCTTTCTTATCTTATCCAAGACACGAATACTTTAGAAGAATTATGTGTAATATAATTGGTAACTGGGTTGAAGAAGGCGAAATCTATAATGATAGCGAATTCTTAAAGAAAGTTGTTCAAGATATATCTTTCAATAACGTAAAAAAATACTTTAATTAATTAAATATAATAAATTTGTTTTTAAAGGCGGTATAAATAGATGAGAAATACAGTTCGTTATCTTGTCATTTTATACCGCTCTATCATATAATCCGAGCTATGGAAACTTATAATACAGATGACATTATCTATGCCCTAGCTACAGGGTGGAATCAAAGTGCATTAGCTATAATTAGAATAAGTGGAAAAGGTTGTATCAAAACCATATCTACCTGTTTTTCTAGACCAAAAAGCTTGTTAAATAGTAAAAATGCTACTTTACTCCATGGCTATATCATTGGGGAAGATAATCATAAGATAGATGAAGTTGTTCTTTCTATAAATTTAGAAGGACACGGTTATACAAAAGAAGAAGCTGTTGAGATTACTACTCACGGTTCTTTAGCTGTAATTACAGCAATCATGCAAGAGTTAAGTAGAATTGGCATGAGACAAGCAAAAGGTGGAGAATTTACACTAAGAGCTTTCTTAAATGGTGCAATGGATTTAACTCAAGCAGAAGCAGTTCATGAATTAGTAACTTCTCAAAGTCAAATGGAAAGAGGCTTAGCTCTTGGTAGACTTGAGGGTGCATTATATAAAAAAATAGAACAATTAAAACAAAACCTATTAGAAGCAATGGCAACTATAGAAGTTCAACTTGATTATGCCGAAGATGAAGTTGACGATTTTGATTTTCCTATCGACTTAATTACTCAAACAAAAAATGCGATTATTTCATTATCTAACACTTATGAAACCGGAAGATTATATTCTCAAGGTGTAAAAATTGTTTTAGCAGGTAGTACAAATGCAGGTAAAAGTTCTCTCTTTAATTTGTTATTAAAACAAAAAAGAGCAATTGTATCAGATATTAAAGGTACCACAAGAGATTACATTGAAGCTCAAACTGCTATAAGAGGTATTCCTGTTAGATTGTTTGATACAGCAGGACTTAGAGATAGTTCTGATGAAATTGAAAACGAAGGGATCAAAAGAACAAAAGAATTGATTGATATCTGTGATGTTATAATTTATTTGGTTGATGGTGTTGATGAAGATACTATAATCGATAGAAGTATTATTGATAATCCAAAAACTATTTTAGCATTCACAAAAAGAGATATAAAACATAGAGCTGAAGCAATATCGATTAGTACAATCACAGGGGAGGGCTTAGATACTTTATTTGATGCAATTATTGAAAAAACAGCATCAGGAATTTCTATTTCTGATGACTCCACTTTAGTAATTGAATCTAGTAGACAACATAGCCTTTTAGAAGAAGCAAGAGAAGATCTCGAGAAAGTTATTGAATTAAATGACATTGATATGGGATTAGATATTATTGCTCTTGAATTGAATTCTGCAATAACTGCTTTAGGCAGTTTAACAGGGGAAATTACAAGCGATGATGTACTTGATAAGATTTTTGGTGGATTTTGCGTAGGAAAGTAAGGGAATATTATGGATTATGATGTAATAGTAATTGGTGGTGGACATGCAGGAATTGAAGCTTGTCTAGCTACTAGCAGAATAGGATTTAAAACACTTTTAGTGACTCAAAATATAGACGCAATTGGTCGTCTTTCTTGTAACCCAGCAATTGGTGGATTAGCAAAAGGAAATATAGTTAGAGAAGTAGATGCTTTAGGTGGGGAAATGGCTCACTTAATTGATAGCACTATGATTCAATATAGAATACTTAATAGAAGACGTGGACCAGCTGTTCAATCTCCAAGAGCTCAAGCTGATAAATTTGCTTATCATATGAGAGCAAAGCACACTCTTGAATTGCAAAGTAATTTAGAAATCTTTATGGATACTGTAGTAGATCTAATGATTGATCATGATAAAAATGAAATCAATGGTGTAATTACAGAAAGAGGTCATAAGATTTCTTCTAAAACTGTAGTATTAACTACAGGAACCTTTATGGAAGGTAAAATCTTTATAGGCCAATATGATGCTCCTTGTGGTAGACTTGGTGAAGTTGCAGCAATTGGACTTGGAACAGCTCTTAGAAAACATGGATTTACTTTAGGTAGAATGAAAACTGGAACTCCAGCTAGAGTTAGAAGATCTTCAATTGACTTTTCTCAACTTGAACTTCAACCAGGTGATGATCCAATGATGCCATTCTCTTTTGATTATGATACTATTGAAAGACCTTCTATTCCTTGTTATATAACTTGGACAAATGAAAAAACTCATGCAATTATTAGAAAACATATGCATCTCTCTCCACTTTATGGAGGAAAAATTGTAGGAAAAGGTCCTAGATATTGTCCATCAATTGAAGATAAGGTTGTTAGATTCCCTGATAGAGAAAGACATCAAATCTTTATTGAGCCAGAAGGTGCTGATAGTGAAGAAATGTATTTAAATGGATTATCTTCTTCACTTCCTGAATTTGTTCAAAATGAATTTATGAGAACTTTAAAAGGTTTAGAAAATGTAGAGGTGATGAGACCCGCTTATGCTGTTGAATATGATTATATGGATCCATTACAATTACTTCCTTCTCTTGAAACAATTAAAGTTAGTGGTTTATTTGTTGCAGGTCAAACTAACGGTACAAGTGGTTATGAAGAAGCTGCTTGTCAGGGCTTAATGGCTGGTATTAATGCTGCACAAAAGCTTAAAGGTGAGGATTCCTTAGTATTATCTAGAGCAGAAAGTTATACTGGTGTATTAATTGATGATTTAGTTACAAAAGGAACTAAAGAACCATATAGAATGTTCACCTCCCGTGCAGAATATAGACTTAATATGAGACATGATTCTTGCGATCAAAGATTAACTGAATTAGGTTATAATGTTGGACTCCAAAGTGAAGAAAAACTTGAAAGATTAAAAGAAAAACTTCAACAAATAGACAGTGTAAAAGACTTATTAAAATCTCATTCTTATAATAAGAAAAATGCTTTACAGGCTTTAAAGATGCCAGAGATTGAAATAGATTCTATGATAGATGCAATCCCTGAATTAGCTAATTATAGTGAACCTATTAGATATCAAACTCAACTTGATGTAAAGTATGAAGGTTATGTTAAGAAACAAGAAAAAGAAGTAAAAAGATTTGCTTCTTTAGAATCTATTAGAATTGCTGATGATTTTGATTATGATAGTGTAAGTGGTATGAGTGCTGAAGGCATTGAAAAATGTAAGCAAATTAGACCAAGAAGTATTGGCCAAGCAAGTAGAATTAGTGGACTAAGAACAACTGATGTTGCAGTTTTGATGGTACACGTAAAAAAATGGAGAAGTAATAAATAGTGAAATATGAAAATCTATTGAAATCTTGCCTAGATCAATTAAACATTGAAATGAGTCAAAATCAGATTGATAAAATGCTTAGATATGTTTCTGAAATTGAGTTGTTTAATAAAGCTTATAAACTTGTTGGTGCTCAAGGGGAAGATATTATAACAAAACATATTATGGATAGTTTATCTGCAGTTAAAGAAATAGAAAAACTAATAGATAATGATTCTATAATTTGTGATGTTGGTTCTGGGGCAGGGTTACCTGGAATCCCACTAGCAATCTATTTTGAAAATAATAAATTTTCTTTAATTGAAAGAATGAGTAGACGTGTTAGTTTTTTAAAGAATGCTGTAATAGCTCTTAAAATAAATGATAGAGTAGAGATTGTTGCAAAAGATTTAAAAGACGTAGATAAAAAATTTGATTTAGTTACTTTTAGAGCTTTTCATCCGCTCTTTGATATTGTTGATGATATAGATAAAATAACAAAACCTACTTCAACAATTTGTGCTTATAAAGCAAAGAGAGATACATTGGATGCTGAAATTACAATTCTTGAAAAAGACTGTAATAGTAAATGGAATTATAAATTTGTTGATTTAGATATTCCATTTATTGATGCTCCAAGAATGCTATGTCTTTTAACTAAGAAATAGTTTTATCATAAATAAGGCCATAATTATATGGTCTTTTTTTTTGCTATATATTTTTTTTTGTTACATTTCTTCTTAAAATGTAATTTTTTGTCGAAGTCTTTGTTTAAATATGATATGATAGATTACAAGTTTTATACAGAATGGACTTAAAAGTGAAAGAGAAGAAAAGTAAAGATAATATAAATAAAAAAACAAAACGAGAGAGAAAAAAACGAAGTAGTAGAAAGAAGGGTGGTAAATTTTCATTATTTTTAGCAATACTTTTATTAGTTGCATCAATAGTTTTAATTGGTTCCACAGTAATTTCTTTGATTCAAATGCCACCTAAATTAGTTGGTTATGCTACTATAATATCAGATTTTGCAAAAAATAATTTAAGCTTTATTAAATCAAATCTTTTATATGTTTTACCACCAGCTATAGCCTTAATGGTTTTATCAATTATGATCTTTGTATATAGACGTAATAAACCATATTCATATTTTAAAATTATTATTTTTGGCTTTTTTACATATAGTGTTTATTTAATTTGTTTACATTTTAATAAATTGCCAATGCCAAAATATTTAGCTAGAGTTTTAAGCAATGATTTAGGATCTTCTGAAATTGCTTTTAGAATATTTATATCATTGATTTTTGAATTAATCTTATTAATAATTGCTAATCCAATCTGCAATTTTTTAAATAATAGAAGAGAAAAAAAGCAATTAAAGAAAGTAAAAAATATTGTCGAAGATAAATTAAAACAAAAAGAAGTAAAAGAAGAAGTTAAGCCTGAAGTTAATGTAAAAGAGAGTAAGTTAGGTGTAGAATTTCCTAAACCAATTGATGTTCCAAATTTATCATTTCTAGATTCTAGTGAGATAAATAATGATATTGGTGAAATTAATACGCCAACTAATGTTGAGAAATACCAAAGAAAAACAGATAAATTAAAGAATAAAATTGAAGATGATTTAGATTCTCAAATCGATCCAAGGCATACAATTTCTTTAGAAACTCTAAAGATAGCAAAACGTAATGTTGAAGAGAAGATGAGCAAATTAAATCAACCTCAACCAATTAAGAAAGCTCCATCAAAGAGTTCTTCTAGTAAAGAAAATTTATCTTTCCAATCTATATTACAACAAAGGGTTCAAGATAATAGTAGTGAACCTGTTATAAGCAATTTAGATGAACAAGATAGAAAAGAAAGCCCAATAGTTAAAGAATATAGAGAAAGAGAAATGAAAGAAGCTCAAGAAAAAGTTTCTAGCATTTATAACAGTAAAATTAGAAATAATTCTGCTGTCCAGAAAAAGAAGAATGATGATTATTTAAATGATCCATTAAAAAATATTATGAGAGGTGGTCATTTAATAAAAGCAACAGAGCAACATTCCTTAAATAATAATATTGATAAAATAGTTGAAAAGGTAGAAGAAAAACAGACTACTGCATCCATTATTGATGAGATAAATAAAAGTGCAATAACACCAAAGCATGATGAAGAAGATGATTTTTCAGATATTGATTTTGGAGAAGAAGTAGAAGTCACAATTCCTGAAGTAAAAGAGGAAAAACCTTTAGAGAAACCAACTCAAGTAAAATCTTCTGATTTAAATTCTAATAATGCTAGTCCTACAAAATATCAAAGCCTTAAGGATAATCAAGTTGCTGTAAATAATTATTATAGTAGTGCGAAACCTGTAGGTGATGCTCAATTAGTTGATGAAAAAGAAGAAACTGTAAAAAAAATTGATGAAGATGATGAAGATTTAGAATCTGCAATTGCAGGGTTATCCTGTTCTTCTTTCTTAGATCCTAATAAATTTTCTTATAAATTCCCGCCATTATCACTTCTTTATGAATATCCTCAATCAGCACAAATTATTGACGATGATACAAAAAATAAAGCAAGATTATTAATTGAAACTTTAGCTCAATTTAAATATGACGTTGAACTTAGAAATATTATAAAAGGGCCTTCTGTAACTATGTTTGAAATAGTTCCCGCTCCTGGGATTAAAGTTAATGCAATAACTAATTTAAGAGATAATATTGCTATGAACTTAGCCGCTAAAAAGGTTAGGATTTTAGCACCTATCCCAGGTCAAAATGCAGTTGGTGTTGAAATCCCTAATACAGTTAGAGAGAAAGTCGGCTTTAAAGAAGTACTAACAAGTGATAATAATTCAAGTTATGCAATTCCAATGGCTATGGGAAGAACTTTATATGGACAGTGTAAATCCTTTGATGTTGCAACTGCTCCTCATATGTTAATTGCTGGATCTACCGGCTCTGGTAAGAGTGTTTGTGTAAACTCTCTTATTTGTTCAATTCTTTATTCAAGAACTCCTAGAGATGTTAGATTAATTATGGTTGATCCAAAGGTAGTTGAGTTAACAATTTATAATGGTATTCCTCATTTATTGACTCCTGTTATAACAGAGCCAAAGAGAGCATTAAAAGCTTTAGATTTCTGTATTGATGAAATGGATAGACGTAATAAAATGCTTGCAAAAATGAATGTTAGAAACATTAAAAGTTATAATAAGAAAATTAAAGATTCTAATATTGCAAAAGAAAAAATGCCATACATTGTAGTAATAATAGATGAATTTGCATCCTTAATGAGTACAGCTGGTAAAGATTTAGATGAAAAAGTTGCTAGATTAACAGCTATGAGTAGAGCTGTAGGTATTCATTTGGTTTTTGCAACTCAAAGACCTTCTGTTGATGTAATAACTGGTGTTATAAAAAATAACTTACCAACTAGAGTTGCTTTTGCAGTAACTTCTACTCAGGATTCTAGAACCATAATTGGTAACTCTGGAGCTGAAGATTTACTTGGAAAAGGTGATATGCTATTTAGTGCAAATGGTAAAGCTGTAACGAGAATGCAAGGTGTTTTCTTATCTGATGAAGAAGTAGAAAAAGTTGTAGAATTTGCTAAGCAACAAGAAGAACCTGATTATATTGATGAATCATATTTTGAAGATTCATATGATGATGAACCATCAGAGAGTGTTAATTCAAATGATGATGAAGAATTATGGGATGCTGCCCTACAAATTGCCTATGAAAGAAATGGAGCTTCCGCTTCCTTCTTGCAAAGGAGGCTTAAAATTGGGTATAACAGAGCTGCAAGGATTATTGAAGAAATGGAAGAACAAGGAATCCTTGGCCCTCAAAATGGAAGTAAACCTAGAGAGTTATTAAGATATCAATAGTAAAGAAGGTAATAATAATGTTCAAAGAACATGCTATTAAAAATGGTGAAATAGTTAAAGTTGAAGATGCATTAGTAAATGTCACATATAGGGAAGTTCAATTTAGTTTCTCAGTATATGAATCAATATCAGTTGTTAATAGTAGAGCTATTTTTTTAGAAGATCATATTACTAGATTATTTAAATCTTGTGTTGGAATAAAATTAAGACATCCTTTTAGAAGAAGTGAAATAAAGAAAAGTATAATTGAATTAATAAAAATTGATGATATTAAAGAAGCTACCATGAGAATATTAATTATTGGTGGAAATAATCCTCAATTATTTATTACATACACTGATAAATTAAAATATCCAACCTCTTATTACTCAGAAGGTGTTAGTGTAACTACTTATGTAGGAGAAAGATTATTCCCTAAATTTAAAACTAGCAATTTATTATTGAGCTATATAGCCTTAGAAGATGCTAGAAGCAAAGGTGCTTTTGAAGCTATTTTAGTTGATTCTCAAGGATATTTATTAGAAGGAACTAGATCTAATTTTTATGGTTTTAAACATAATAAATTATATACTGCTGAAAATGATAGAGTTTTAGAAGGAATTACTAGAACTAGAATTTTAGAAGCAGCTGAAGATTTAGGAATTGAAGTTGTAATGAGAGCTCCAATGCTTAAAGAAATAAGACAATCTCAATTTGATGAAGTATTTATTTCTTCAACTTCGATGGCTGCTATGCCAATAAAAACCCTTGATGAAGTTAGTTTTAATTCAGATTTTAAGAGAACTTTAAAGCTAATGGAAATAATTAGAGAAAAAGAGAAACACGATAGATAGTTTATTATAAAATCCAGCATTCTTGTAATAATAATTAATATATATTATCCTTTGTTTGATTAAAGAAAAAAAATCCTAATTAAGGTGAAATATAGATGGAATTTACACAATTACCTTTTCACAAAGAAGTTTTAAAAGGTATAGAGAGTGCTGGATTTAAAGAATGCACAAAAGTACAAGAAAAAGTATTACCAATAAGCTTAGAAAATAAAGATTTAATGGTACAATCTAAAACAGGGTCAGGAAAGACTGCTGTATATTTATTAACAATATTAGAGAGAATTGCTCAATCAAGAAATACAGATTCCCCAATAAAAAAAGCATTAATTGTTGCTCCTACAAGAGAGTTAGCAGTACAAATTAAACAGGATGCTATAGTTTTATGTTCAGGTTTGAATTTAAAGATAGGTGTATTTTATGGTGGTGTAGGCTATGAAAAGCAAGAAGCTGCATTAAAAGATTCTGATATTTTTGTAGGGACTCCTGGTAGATTATTAGATTTTCAAAAAAGCAAGAAACTTAATTTTAAGCAATTTGATATTTTTGTTCTAGATGAAGCAGATAGAATGTTTGATATGGGATTTTATCCTGATGTTAAAAAGATGTTCTCTCTCTTAAAAGAAAAAACTAAGAGACAGACAATGCTTTTCTCTGCAACATTAAGTTTAAGAGTTCGAAATTTAGCTTGGGAATATATGAATAATCCTGTAGAAATTGAAGTAGAACCAGAAGAAATTTGTGTTGATAAAATTGATCAAGAATTATATCACGTATCAAAAGATGAGAAATTCTCATTATTTCTTTATTTAATGCAAAGAGAAAATAGCGATAATGCTTTAATTTTTACTAACACAAAAGCAAAAGCTGTAGAACTTGCAAAGCGTTTAACAATCAATGGCTATAATACAAAATATCTTATGGGTGATATGAGCCAATCAAAGAGATTAAATACAATTAAAAGAATGAAAGAAGGAAATATTAAATTCCTAGTTGCAACCGATGTTGCTGCTAGAGGCCTTCAAATTGATGATTTAGCTTTGGTTATTAACTATGATATCCCTGAAGATTTTGAAAGTTATGTTCATAGAATCGGAAGAACAGCTAGAGCTGGTAAATCTGGTAAAGCAATTACTTTAGCTTGTGAAGAATATATTTATGGTCTTGAACCAATTGAAAATTATATCGAGATGAAAATTCCAGTAAAATGGGTTGAAGAATCCGATTTAGAAAAAATTGAAGATAAAAGTAAAAATTTAAATTTTAGGGATTTAGTAAGTGAAAAAGAATATGCTTCTAGAAGACCTAATAATAATAAATCAAGAAATGTAAGAGGATCTTCTCAAAAAAGAAACAATAATTCTAAAAATTATAAATCTAATAGAGCTCAATCTAATCCTCAAAATAAGAAAACTTCAAATTATAATAAAAACAAAAATGTCAAAAATGTTAAAACTGATAAAACTTATAAAAAAGTTAAAAATCAAAAGCAGTATAACGAAATAAGACATTTATCATTAGAAGAAAGATTAGAATATTATAAAAATGTCTATGGCAGTGAAGAATTACAAAGCAAACCAAATGTTAAAAAAGCTGCTAATGCACCAATGCAAAAAGGTCAAAGACCTTCAAAATTGGAAAATATTCCTAAAAAAAATAATTCTCCTAGCGTTAAAAAAGATCTTGATAAAACTATTAATCAAGAGAAAAAAGGTTTCTTAAAAAAGCTTTTTTCAAAATTTATAAATAAATAGTCTTGTTCTCAATTCATATATGGATTATTTTTTATAATGTGTTTATTAATTTTTAAGTGGAAAAGAATGGATTAAGATATGAAATTTATACATTATTTATTTGCAGGTTTATTATTTGTAGTTGGAGTTGTTGTTTCAACTGTATTTTGTGTAATTCCTGCTAACCTAGTTAGATTATTTGGAAATAAAAAATTATCAAGAAAAATATATTGGGCCTGGGCTCCAAAAATTGCTAGTTTGGCTGTTTGGCTATTGAATTATAAAGTTGAAATTAAAGGCATAGAAAATTTACCTAAAGATAAAAAAAATGTTTGTTATATTTCAAACCATCAAAGTCTATTAGATATTTGTTTATATGTTGGTAGATTAAAAATTAAATCTGTTCCAATAGCAAAAATTGAAGTTTTGAAAGCTCCTTATGTTGGATCTTTGGCTAAGGGTATTGGTACAATTTTATTAGATAGAAAAAGTCCAAAATCTTCAATTAAAGCTATCTTAGATGGTACCAATGAGCTTAAAGAAGGAAAATCTGTTATAATATTCCCAGAAGGTACAAGAAGTAAAACTGGAAAGTTAGGTACTTTTAAAGCTGGTAGTTATAAAATGGCAATTAGAGCTCAAAGCACTATTGTGCCTTTGGTAGTCCAAGGTGTTAGAGCTGGATTTGAAGATAAAAAAGGCTTCCATAGATATAAAGTTCAAATAGAAGTATTACCTCCATTTAGTGCAAAAGATTTAACAAAAGAAGAACAAAAAGAATTACCTGATAAAATTTCAGAAGAAATAAGATTAGCTTATGAAAAAATGCCTCTTTTAAAGAAATAGAGATGAGTGCAATAGAAATAAAATCATTAAGTTTTAAATATAAGAGTTGGACAAATAAAAAATCTGAAAATGTTTTTTCAGATTTAAATTTATCAATTGAAGAAAATGAAAAAACTCTTATTTTAGCAAATAGTGATGAAGGTAAAACTACTTTTTCTAGATTAGTTTCAAATTTATTGATGAAATTCATTCCAAGTGATGTATCAGGCGAAATTAAACTTTTTGGTGAAAATTTATTTGATTTTGAACCTTATGAATTAGTTGATAAGATTTGTTACGTCTCTCAAAATCCTATGGAAATGTTTATAACTACTACAGTAGAAAATGAAATAGCTTTTCCATTTGAGACATTAGGAATCGATAGAAATATAATAATCGAAAAAGTAAATAAAGCTATATCTGATTGGGGCCTTGAAAGATATAGAGAAGTATCTCCTGCTGAATTATCAGGAGGGGAAAGAAAAAGATTACTTTTAGCTATTACTTTTGCTATTAATCCAAAAATAATTATTTTTGATGAAGCCTTTGATGATTTAGATAAAAATTATAGAGAACTTTTAGCCAATTTAATAAAAGAAAATAAAAATACTATTATAGTTTTAAGTGCTAGATATTTAAATCAATTTGAAAATAAATTCGATAAAATTTATGTTCTAGAAAATGGTCAAATATTTGAAGATGAAAATTTTAAAGAACATTTTACTCATCAAGAAATAGATAAATATCTTAAAAATTCAAGATTGATTGAATCAAAAGAATATCGAGATAATCATTTGGATATTCAAAGAGAAGAATTAGTTGTTAAAAATTTAGATATTGAAAGAATTAGAGAAAATGCAAGAAGTATTAGTTTTAAGCTTCATTGCGATAATTTCTCTATAAAAACTGGTGAAATAGTAAGATTAGTTGGTGAAAATGGGAGCGGAAAATCTACATTAAGTAGAATCCTCTGTGGCCTTGATAAACCAGTTGATGGTAGTGTCTTTTTAAATGGAGAAAATGCTAATCAATTTGTTTTACAAACAAAGATAGCTTATTTATTTCAAAACCCAGATTTACAAATCTTTTTACCAACCGTATATGGTGAATTAGCTTATGGTTTAGAAAATGCTGGTAAATTAAGTGCTAAAGAAATAAAAGATAAAGTTAGTAAATGTGCAAAATTATTTAATTTAGATGAAGAGGAAACTCCATCTACTATGAGTTTTGCATTAAGAAAGTTCTTACAAGCTGCTGTATATTATTTATTGGAGAGACCTTTTGTTATATTGGATGAAATTGATGGTGCTATGAGCTACGATAATGCATATTATATTATTGATAAGCTAAGTGAAAAAGGTGCTGCATTAATTATAATAACTCACGATGATGAGTTTGCAAAAAGTATTTCAGATAGAACTTATATAACAAAAAATGGATTAGTAGAGGAAGTTTATGAGTAGTGCAACTATTTATAGTGAAGGAAGAGGTTTTTTATATAAAGTAGATCCAAGAGCAAAAGTAATAGCTACTATTATTGCTTGTGTCTTTGTTTTTCTACCAATATTCTTTTCCGGCTTAGTAACTTTTTCAATTCTATTAGTAGTTTTATCATTTTATTCAGTTGGTTTAAAAAATACAAATTCAGTTATTAAAGCTATATTACCAATGATTATTTTAGTAATCGTTTTTGCACCCTTATATGAAAGGGAAGGAACACCCTTATTATATTTTAAAGGATCTCCTTTTTTAACTTATGAAGGCTTATTTAGAAGTTTAAGTTTAACACTAAGATTTTTTTCAATTACTTTTGCTTGTTCACTGTTATTTCTAACTACAAAAATGAATGATTTCATCTTAGCTCTACAAGCCTTTTTTATTCCTTATAAAAGTTGTTTGACTATATCTTTAGTATTTAGAACTATCCCTACAATTTTTGATGCATTTAATCAAATTTCAGACTCTCATAGTTTGAGAAGATCTTCAGATAATAAAAAAAGAAAATTAAAAAACTTATTTCCAACATTAACTAGTGCTTTAGTTGTTTCTTTAAAAACAATCCCATCTTTAGCTATGTCTTTAGAGGCTAGAGGCTATGGTTTAAAGACAAAGAGAACAAATTATCATGAGTTAACAAATAATAGATATTTCTTTATCCAAACAGTTGCTATATTAAGTATCTATGTGTTATTGTTACTCAAATTTAAAAATTTTTGAGGTTATTTTATATGGAGAAAAAAAAGTCAAATTCTGCCCTTAGAACTTCTTTAATTGCTGTTCTAACTGCTGTAGTAGTTGTTTTTACTATTATAGTTAAGGTGCCAACTCCTACAAAAGGTTATCTAAATTTATGTGATTTAGCAATTTGTTTTATTGCTTTCACATTTAGTCCACTTACTGCTTTTATAGCAGGAGGCTTAGGAACTTGTATTGCCGATATTATTTCAGGATATCCTCAATGGGCTCCAATTTCTTTTGTTGTTCATGGTGTTGAAGGTTTACTTGTAGCTTTAATTGTAAAAAGAAGTGCTCAAGAAATTAGTGATGGAGTAAAAGTTTCAGCACTAAAAGTTATTTTAGCTATGATTGTTTGTGTTGTAATTGTTGCTGGAGGATACTTCTTATTATCTGCAATATTTATGAGTTTAGGATTTGCCGCTGCCGCAGCAGGAATCCCAGGAAACATAGTACAATCTGGAATTGGAGTAGTTGCTGGTTATGCTCTCTCGAGGGCTGTAGTAAAAGCTTATCCTCCAGTTCAAGGCTTATTAAGTTATTAAAGATAAATAGATTTGTGCGTTAGATAATTTCTGACGCATTTTTTATATTTTTTGTGTTTATTTCTTTAATGTTTGTTGAAAAAATCATGAAAAAATATAAGAATACAAATATTAAAAAGTGTAAGTATAGGAGTTGAGATGCAGCAGGAAAAATCTGATGTTATTGTTGTGCTAGATTTTGGAGCACAATATAGTCAATTAATTGCGCGAAGAGTTAGGGAAGTTGGAGTTTATTCTCAAATTTTACCATTTAACTGTAAAATAGATGATATTTTAGAGTTAAATCCTAAAGGAATTATTTTTTCAGGAGGTCCAGCTTCTGTATCTACAGAAGGCTCCCCTAGAGTTGATAGTAGAATCTTTGGTTTGAACATACCTATCTTGGGAATCTGCTATGGCCTACAAGTAATGATGAAGCAAAATGGTGGAGATGTTACTTGCCCAGAGAAAAAAGAATATGGTCTTGCTAATATAGATATTATTAAAGATTCTGTTTTATTAAATAATATAAGTAATAAATCACAAGTTTGGATGAGTCATGGTGATTCAGTTTCAAAATTAGCTAATGGCTTTGAAGTAGTAGCTTCTACTAGTAACTGTCCAATTACTGCTGTTGAAAATAAAGAAAAGAAATTTTATGGAGTTCAATTCCATCCCGAAGTAGTTCATTCTGTAGAAGGAACAAAGTTAATAGAAAATTTCGTTATTGATGTATGTGAATGTGAAAAGACTTGGAGCATGTCTTCTTTTGTTGAACAAGCAATTGTAGATATCAGAGAAAAAGTTGGAGATAAGCAAGTTCTTTGTGGTCTTTCTGGCGGTGTTGATTCATCTGTAGCTGCTGTATTAATTCATAAAGCAATTGGTGATCAATTAGTTTGTGTTTTTGTTAATAATGGATTACTTAGAAAAGGTGAAGCTGAAAATGTTCAGAAAATCTTTAGAGATAATTATTCAATAAGACTACAATATGCTGATGCTGAAAAAGCTTTTTTAGATGCATTAAAAGGTGTTAGTGAACCTGAAGCAAAGAGAAAAATTATTGGTAAACTATTTGTTGATACTTTTTACAATGAAGCCCGTCATGCTGGAGATATTTCTTTCTTAGCACAAGGTACTTTATATCCTGATGTAGTTGAATCTCAAAGTGCTTTTGGTGGTCCTTCCTCAACAATTAAATCTCATCATAACGTTGGTGGATTACCTGAAGATTTAAAATGGGATTTATTAGAACCTCTTAGAAGTTTATTTAAAGATGAAGTTAGAGAATTAGGTAGAGAATTAGGTCTTCCTGAAAATATGGTAAATCGTCATCCATTCCCAGGTCCTGGATTAGGAGTTAGATGTGTTGGAGAAGTTACTAAAGAACGCTTAGACACTTTAAGAGATGTGGATGCAATCTTTATTGAAGAAATAACCAAAGCCGGTTTATATAATGATATTTGGCAAGCTTTAGCTTGTTTACTTCCTGTAAAAAGTGTTGGTGTACAAGGGGATGAGAGAACTTATAGAGAAGTTTGTTCCTTACGTGCAGTAACAAGTGAAGATGCAATGACTGCTGACTGGTATAGAATGCCACCAGAAGTATTACAAAATGCAGCATCAAGAATATGTAATGAAGTAGCTGGAGTTAATAGAGTACTCTATGATATAACCAGTAAACCACCAGGAACAATTGAGTGGGAATAATAAGATAAGAAAATTACTTTAATACTTTATAGATAGAGGGTTTTATAGTTTTTAATAAGTTAGTTGGTTTTTATATTATTTTTAACTAAAAATTTAAAAAGAATAAAATCTTCAGAATTTATATATATTTTAATGAGCCTCCTTTCTGTTTTTTTGATTGGAGGTTTTTTTTGTGTGTAATTGATTTCACTAGAAGAATAAAACTTTTTATTATTAGGATGTAATAAGTAGATATTAATTTACAAGATCTGAATTAGAGTTTTAGTTACGATATAAAAAGATTATAAGAGTTATATTTCTAATAATATACATAAATTGTCTAAGTTTTTATGACACTAAGTAATAAAAATAATTTATAAATTTGGGAAAATAATCTAGCTTTTAAATTTTCTTCATTGACTTTTGGTTCATTGTGTTTTTTAATAATAAATGGCTTATGTCATTAACTTTGTTTCATTAGGAAACAAAAATGTTGATATTATGGTTATATAAGGAGGAAAATCATATGCCAGATTTTAGTACACCGTTTGCCGGATTAGCTGAGAAAAAAAAGTTAACACATGAAGAATTAGTAAGGTCTATAAGATTTATGATTGCAGCTGAATATGAAGCAATTCAGTTATATATGCAATTAGCAGAATCTACAGATAATCAACTCGCAATAGATGTTTTAAAAGATATTGCTGATGAAGAAAGAGTTCACGCAGGTGAATTTTTAAGACTTTTACATGAATTGGATCCAAATGAAGCAAAATTTTATGCTGAAGGAGCTCAAGAAGTAGAAGAAGAAATTAATAAATTATAATTCTAAATCGTGGAGGATTCTATGGGTTGTGATACAGGTTTAAAGCCTATTAAAAAAGTGAAAAAAGAAGACTCGAAAGTAGATGTAATAGAGGAGAAAAAAGCTATGAGTTCAACAATGGTAAGACAAGAAATGCCTGAATTTAAGATGGATGCTTATGATGCAAAAACTGGCCACTTTACTACAGTTTCAAGTGAAGATTATAAGGGGAAGTGGACTGTAATTTGTTTTTATCCTGCTGATTTTACATTTGTTTGTCCCACAGAAATTGCAGCTATGAATTCTAAATATGATGAGTTTAAAGAATTAAATACAGAAATACTTGCTGTATCTGTTGATTCAAAATTTTCTCATAAAAGATTTGCAGAAACAGAACCAATTCTAAAAGGATTAAAATTAATGATGGGTGCTGATGCAAATCAAGAAGTCAGTCGTGCTTTTGGTGTATTGATAGAAGAGGAAGGCGTTGCCTTAAGAGGTCGATTCTTATTTACTCCGGAAGGTGTTTGTGTTGCTCAAGAAGTTCAAGCTGACTCTGTTGGAAGAAATGTAAATGAATTTTTGAGACAAGTTAAAGCTTGGCAATATGCAACAAAAACTGGAGAAGTATGTCCTGCAGGTTGGAGACCAGGTAAAAAAACTCTTCCTGTTAATACAGATGCAGAAAAAATGGCTGGACATGTAGGTGAATATATAACTATAGAAGAAATATTAAGTTAGAGTTTCTTTTATTTGTGATTAAGCATTCTCAAAATGAGAATGCTTTTTTTATTCGTTATAAATAATAAAAATTATTATTATCTAGAAAAAGCTTGTCTTTCATCAATCAAGCCTTGATCATAAGCTAATCTAACAAGTTTAAATTCTTCTTTTCTGTTAAAATATAATGTGCAGTAGTTTCTTTGAATTTGAGTTCCTTCAAATAAATATTTTTCTAAGGTGTTAATACCCTCCGCATTATTTATTAGACCTAATGCATAATCAATGATTTTTGATTCTATCATACCCATTTCTAAATTGATATTTTCCATTATTTTTTTAACAGATTCTTTTGTTCCTTCTATAGCTAAATTGTTATAATAATCTGATATTTTTTTGAAATCGTTAGTATTGTTTTTTTGATTCATGAAATGTTTCCTTTATTTTAGTTTTTATTTAGGATTTTATCAGCATCAAGGAAGATATTTGAAACATGGAATCTCATTAATTCATTTTGAATATTTTTATTTTCATTCATATTTTTTCTATAATCAGAATTTTCTTGATAATAGGAAATCCCCATATCTAGGTAATAGAAAATTATAAGTCTATCTAAATTTGGTTTTATAAGTTTTTGCTCAATTCCCATATCAATTAGTTTTAACAGAATTTCTTTATAAAAATTTAGATAATCATTGTATTCTTCTAAAAGCTTTATATTATAAGTTGTTAGTTCTTTGCATAACTTAAAATATCCCATATTCGTAAAAGCGGTTAATACGTCTATGAAACTATAGAATTGTTCTATAAGAGAATTTTTTGTTTCAGTAATATTTTTTAGTTTAGCAATATGGTTTGCTAAAAGATATTTGCCGACTTCATAGTACAAAGTATCTTTATCAGAAAAATATTTATAGACAGTAACTTTTGAGGCTTTTGCCTTTTCTGCAATCTCATCCATTGTTATTTTTTTTATTCCATTATTTAAGAATAGAATTATAGTTGTATTTAATATTTTTTCTGCTTTTTTATTCATAATTTTTTCCTATTTCAAAACATACAAATCTTTTTATAATTATATTCTCTCTAAGCAATGCTATAAACTCAAAAATGAATTCTTCAACAGATATATTTTCTTCTTTATAGTATGGTTGATTTAAAAGGGTTGTAATATCTTTTGGTTGTGCTGCTGCTATATGCATAGCTATCTCTTTAGCAAAGTCTTTAAAGACTTTAGTTGAAGCAGCAACTTCTGTTTCACATTGTATTTCAACTAAAACAGCTAGTTGTAGATTATCATGAACATAATGACTTATAATGCCATTTCTGGTTAATCGATAAACTCTTTGTTTAGCTGAAATTCTTCCTTTTTCTTTTAGAATTAATAAAGCTTTCTCATAATTTCCATTAGCAGAAACTAATGCATTTTTACATTCACTCATTCCAAAATTAGTGTTTCTGTGCAATTGTTGAATAGCTTGTAAATTCATAATAATACTCCTAAAAATGAACTATATTAATATAAATAGTACAAATAGTATATTATGTCAAGCAAAACTATAATATATTATGTTTTAAATTGTGATTTATTTTTTTGCTTTATTTAAATATATTATTAATGAATATGGCTATTAATTTATTGTTGATTATGTATAAATAAATAATAAGGAGTAAAAGTCATTATGAAAACATATAGATTGTATCAAGTAGATTCATTTACAAGAGAAAAATTTCATGGTAATCCTGCTGGTGTTGTTCCTAATGCTGATGGACTAAGTGAAGAACAAATGCAGAGAATAGCTAGAGAATTAAATAATTCAGAAACAGCTTTTATATTTCAATCAAAGTCTAAAGATTATGATGTAGAAGTTAGATTTTTTACTCCAACAACTGAAGTTCCTATTTGTGGCCATGCTACAATCGCAGCTCATTATGTAAGAGCAGTGGAAGAAAGTCTCCCATCAAAAAGAATTTTACAAAAAACTAAAGCTGGAATATTGCCTGTTGATATAATCAATGAAGAGAATGATTACTCTATAGTAATGACTCAAGGAACCCCAGAAGTTAAAGAACCTCTTAGTAGTGATATAGTAAAAAGAATAGCTTTTGCACTTGGGATTAAAGAATCTGATTTAAGAGCTGACTGTCCAATTGCAATAGCTTCCGCTGGACATTCAAAGGTAATGGTTGGTATTAAATCAAATCAACAATTACATAATCTATCTCCTTTGATGGATGAGTTATCTAAAATCAGTAAAGAGGTTAATTGTAATGGTTTTTATGTTTTTACATTAAATCCAGATGAAGAAGTTTTAGTACACGGTAGAATGTTTGCTCCAGCAATTGGTATAAATGAAGATCCAGTTACAGGTAATGCAAATGGTCCTTTAGGTATTTATCTTGTACATTTTGGTATTACTAAAAATCTCGAAAAAGAAAACGAATTATCTTTCTCTATATTACAAGGAGAAGCTATAAAGAGAGATGGGGGAATGCAGGTTAAAGTTAAAATAGACAATCATAAACCTGTTTTAACTCAAATAATCGGTAAAGCTGTAGTGGCTTTTAAAACTCAAATTGAATTATAATATCTACTTAAAATTTTAAGTATTAAAAAAGCAACTGTTATTTCAGTTGCTTTTCTTATATCTATTTTTATGAAAAATTTATTAGTTGATTGAATATTCAATTTTAACATTACTAGTGTAATCACCAGCAGGAAGATTTGCATTTCCAGTCCAACTTAAATTAAATTTATTTACTAAATAGTTAGTATGTTTTCCAGCAGTTAAAGTGTCAACTTCAACAATTTTATTAACTTTTGGTTGAATCTTTGAATCGTAGACTGTATTTCCATTTAATTTTGTTTTAAATGTTTCAGGTGTAACAGTAACTTCGATTGATAAATCATTATTTTTATTGCTTGATGCTGTAACTGTGAAGTCTTTTGTTTGATCATTTTCAGTTAATGGTTTTACAGTAATTGAATAATCTTCTCCATCATCAATTGTTTTACCATCATAAGCTAGTAAATATGTAACTGGTGTTTCAGCAACACTTGTAACTAATTGAACTTGAGCTGTTTTTGCAAATAAAGCTGCAGTTGCGATTAGGCTAATTGTTAAAATTGTTAATAGTTTTTTCATGATCTTGTTTTCCTTAAGTAAAAAGTTTGTTTTCTTTATGTTTAAAATATACTGTAAGTTGTAACTTATGTCAACAATTTCCTTAAAAAGTATAAATGGTAATAAGTTTTATAGATAATTCTTTTTAATATAAGTAATTAAATCAATTAATTTATGAAAAAAATCATAAAAAAGAGAAAAAATATTTATTTTTTTTAATTATTTTTATGGAAACTTAGTAAATATGTAGCTGTTTTTGTTTGAATTTTAGAAAGATAGTAAACTCTTAAGTAGTAAGTTTACACATTTTTGTTAGAAGTTTGTGATTATATGTTATATGTTGAGAAATAACTTTTAATAAAAAAAAGAACTCAAAAACTGAACATGTATATGTTCATAATTTGAGTTTTGATTTTTTTAGTAAATATGTGAAAATTTCAGTTTAGTTATAAGTTTTTAAAATAATTTTGTTTTCTTTGAAAAAATCAATCCAGCTTTTATCTGGTTTTTTGTTAGATATAACACAATTTATTTTTTCAAAATCTTCTATTTTAGTTAGGCTAGATTTGCCAAATTTAGTATGATCAACAACTAAGAAAACATTGTCACTATTATCAATCATTTTTTTACTAATTTGAGCAGCAAATTCATCATCGTGGCTTAATCCAAATTTTTTTGATATAGAAGTTGGACTTAAAAAAGCCTTATCTGCATGTAGCTTTTTTAAATTATTGATGGTAATTGTGCCACAAAAAGCATTAGATTTATCTATAAGATTTCCACCTAAACAGATTAATTTTATTAGATGGCTATTTGATAAAATATTAATTATAGATAAAGAGTTTGTAATTACTGTGGCTTTGATTTTATTTGCATTTAATTCTTTTGCTATACAGAAACTAGTAGAACTAGAATCGAGCATTAATATATCTCCATCTTGAATGAAACTGCTAGCCATTTTTCCAAGATATTGCTTTTCTTTGACCATTACTTGTTCACGTAATTTTATAGGAATTGTTTTATCAAAAGTATCAATTTTATAAGCTCCTCCATGAACTTTTATTATACCAACATTTTTCTTTGATAAATATTCTAAATCACTTCTGATAGTTTCCATAGTGACATTTAAATCTTGAGCTAATTTTTTTACTGTAACTGTCTTTTCTGAATCTAAAATACTTTTGATTTGATCCCTTCGTTCTTTTGCAAGCATAATTATTCCTTAAAACAAAATCTATAGTTTTGTTGCTAGAATAACATTAATATCTTGTAATGTAAAGAAATATTAAGAAATAATATAACTAAATAATAATTGACTTTTGGTTTTATTCGTGTTTATATATAATAAAACAATAAAAAACAAAATAAAAAAGGTGTGTTATGAAAAGATTGGACGATGGGATGGCTTTTATTCTTAAATATAAGAATATTGCTTGGTATGAGAATGGGAAAGTAAGGATATTAGATAGGAGAATTTATCCTATGGAAGTTAAATTTGTTGAATGCACAACATACTCTGAAGTTGCTCAAGCTATAACAGATATGGTTACTCAAAGTTGGGGACCTTATTTTGCTGCGGGTATGGGAATGGCTTTAGCAGCACACCAAGCAAAAGATTTAACTGAAACTGATTTTACTCAATTTATGCATGATGCTGGTATTGCTTTATATACAGCAAGACCTACAACATCAGCTTTTATGAAAGAAATAGTTGAGAAATGTGAAGATGCAGCAATTGTTGCTAAATTACATGGTAAATCTGCTGTAGAAGCAGCATTTAATACAACTGTTGAATATTATGATGAAATATATACTTCTTGCCAAATTATGGGAAAATATTTGGTAAATAATTTCCCTCAAAAAGGTTCTGTAATGACTCAATGTTGGGCAGAGACTGTTGTTGGCATGATGTTAAAATCTATTAGAGAACAAAACAAAGATATTAAATTCTATTGCCCAGAGACTAGACCATACTTACAAGGTGGAAGATTAACCGCAAGTTGTATAAAGGATATGGGATTTGATGTAACAGTAATTACAGATAATATGCCAGGCTATGTTCTAGAAAAGAAAAAAATTGATGTATTTACCTCAGCTGCTGATGTAATTTGTATGGATGGTCATATTGTAAATAAAGTTGGTACTTTCCAAATAGC
Source organism: Sphaerochaetaceae bacterium (assembly GCA_963678415.1). GTDB lineage: Bacteria > Spirochaetota > Spirochaetia > Sphaerochaetales > Sphaerochaetaceae > Pleomorphochaeta. Next base: position 2,561,997 of record OY782833.1, read on the forward strand.
TTTAGCATGTAATTATTTTGACATTCCATATTATGTAACAGGAAAACCAAATCTAGCTCATCCTGATAGAGCTTCTATAGTAATAGAAGAAAGAGATCCTGAATTAGTTTTACATGCTTTAGATAAGAAATTCACTTATGAAGGCGTTAAAGGTTATTATCCTGCTTTTGATATTACTCCTCCTAGTTTATGTGCTGGTGTAATTACAGATAGAGGGCAATTTAGTCCTGATGAATTAAGGAAGTACTATGAGTAAAAAAGATATAAAAGATATGTATTTAGAAGAAAGAGCAGCGGTAGCTCAAACAATGAATAAATTGTTTGCTAGAGGTTTAACTACTGTCTCTGGTGGCAACGTAAGTTGTAGAATTAATGATGAATTATTTTGTATAACTCCTTCAGCTTTAGATAAAAGTAGTTTAACAGCTGATAAAATAGCAATAGTAGGTTTTGATGGTACAAACTATACTCCTGATTTAAAATTAAGTATAGAAATGGAAATTCATAGATCTTTATTGATCAATAGATCTGATATAAATGCTGTTGTACATTCTCATCCAATTTATGCTTCTACTTTTAGTACAATTGATAGTGAAGAATGCAAAATATTAGCAAAACTAACAGCTGAAGCATATTACTTTATGGGAAATATAATTAATGTACCATATCAACTTATGGGCACCCCTCAATTAGCAAAAGAAGTTGCTAAATATGGTAAAGATTATGATGTAATGCTTATGCAAAATCATGGTGCTATAGTAATGGCTAAAGATCTATTAGGTGGTTTTGATAAAATGGATCTATTAGAAAGAGCTGCTCAAATGACTGTTATTGCTAAACAATTAGAATCTTATGGATTAAATCCAAAAGAATTAAATGAAACACAATGCAAAGAAATTGAGGATATGAGGTAGATAATGGAAAAGGATTTCTTAGAGAAGATAAATGAAAGTGTTTCATATATAAAAGAAAGAATTAATTTTGATATTGAAATTGCTTTAGTATTAGGTAGTGGGCTAGGTGTCTTAGCTAGTGAAATTGAAGATCCAATAATAATTGATTATAAAGATATTCCTCATTTTCCTAAATCTACAGCACCTGGACATCATGGTAGGTTAGTAATTGGTAAAATTAGTGATAAGAATGTAGTATGCATGCAAGGCAGATTTCATTATTATGAAGGATATGATTCAAAGACGGTTTGTTATCCAATTTTCGTATTTAATCAATTAAATATTAAAAAATTAATTTTGACTAATGCTAGTGGATGCTTAAATAAAGAATGGAATGTAGGTGATTTAATGATTATTGAAGACCATATCAAAATTGTAGCTGAAAATCCTCTAAGGGGAAAGAATTATGATTCTTTAGGCCCTAGATTCTTTGATATGTCAAAAACCTATTCCCCAAAAATGATACAAATAGCTAAAGACTGTGCTAAAGAAATAAATCTCCCAATAAAAAGCGGTGTTTATAGTTTTTCTAGTGGTCCAAGTTTTGAGACCTCTGCAGAAGTAAAACTTGCAAAGCTGTTAGGAGCTGATGCTGTAGGAATGTCTACAGTTTTTGAAGCAATAGTAGCTAGTTATTTCCAAATGGAATTATTAGGTATTAGTTGTTTAACAAATATGGCTACAGGAATTAGTGAAACAATACTTAATGAACAAGAAGTTATTGATGCTGGAGAGAAAGTAAAACCACAATTTATTAAATTGTTAAAAAATATAATTGATAAATGGAATTAAAATAATTTAAGGAGAAAAATTATGAAAAAATTGTTGTTAATCTCAATTTGTGTGATGAGTGTTTCATCTCTTCTTTTCGCTAATGGTAGTGCAGAAGAAAAACCAAGTCAAAATGATGGTTTAAATGTAGCCATTATTACAACTCCATCTGGTGTTGATGATGGATCTTTTAATGAAGAAAACTACAATGGTATTCTTTCTTTTATTGAAAAGAACCCAGGTTCAACTGTAAAACCTTTAAGAGAACCAAGTGGTGATGTAGCTAAAGCATTAAAAGTTGCAGCAGATGTTGTTGCAGAATATGATGTTGAAGTTTGTACTGGTTTCCAATTTGCAGGTATTTCTGAATTAGCAATTGATAACCCTGATACTAAATTCATCTTAGTTGATACTTTCCCAACAGATCCTAGTAATCCAGCTGGTAGTGTTGTTTTAGACAATGTTTATGCAATGCAATTTGCTGAACAAGAATCAGGTTTCTTTGCAGGTATGGCTGCAGCTTTAGAAACAAAAACAAATAAAGTAGCTGTAATCAATGGTGTTGCATATCCTTCAAACGTAAACTATCAATATGGTTTTGAATGTGGTGTAAAATATGCTAATGCTAAATATGGTACAACTGCTGAATGTGTTGAATTAGCTTCTCAAGCAGGTACTGATGTAACTGGTGCTAATGTTGGTGGTAACTATGTTGGTTCTTTCGCTGATGAAGCAACTGGTAAGATTGTAGCTAATCAATTAATTAATGAAGATTGTGATATTTTATTCGTAGCTGCTGGTGGTTCTGGTAATGGTGTATTTACTGCTGCTAAAGAATCAAACGGCGCTGTTAAAGTTATTGGCTGTGATGTAGACCAATGGGATGATGGTGTTGTTGGTGATGACAATATCATTTTAACAAGTGTTCTAAAAGTTATGGGTATTAACGTAGATAGAACTTTACAAAAAATTAAAGATGGTACTTTTGTAGGTAAAAACGAAGTATTAAAAGCTGATACTGATTCAACAGGTTTCGTAAAGGCTGATGGTCGTCAACAATTAAAGGCTGACACTATTGCTAAATTAGATGAAGCTTATGCATTAGTTAAAAATGGAACAATTGTTCCTGCTTCTAACTTTGGTGGATTTACCCCTGAAGAATTTCAAGTAAATTAATCTGAATAAATGGTTCATTACTCTTTTTGAGTAATGAGCCTTTTGAGGTACCTTTATGAATAATAATTTTGTTGAATTAAAACATATCACAAAAGCCTTCCCGAATATTGTTGCAAATGATGATGTTTCTCTTGAGGTGAGAAAAGGAGAAATTTATGCAATATTGGGTGAAAATGGGGCTGGAAAATCAACATTAATGAGTGTTCTTTTTGGATTATATGAACCGACTTCAGGAAGTATTTATATAAATGGTGAAGAAGCAAAAATTGAATCACCTTTAGATGCCAATAGACTACATATAGGGATGGTTCATCAACATTTTAAATTAGTTGATAACCAAACTATTGCGGAAAATATTATTTTAGGAATTGAACCGTTAAAAAAGAAATTTGGAATCTTTCCAAAAATTGATTTAAAAAAAGCAAATGAAGAAGTTGCTTTATTATCAAAGAAATATCATCTAGAAGTAAATCCTACCGACTTAATTCAAGATGTAGCTGTTTCTACTAGACAGAGAGTAGAAATACTAAAAATGTTATATCGAAACGCTGAGCTATTAATTTTCGATGAACCTACAGCAGTATTAACTCCTCAAGAAATTGAAGCTTTATTAGAAATTATAAAATCACTTAGAGATAGTGGCAAAACAATAATTATAATAACTCACAAACTTGATGAGATTAAGAAAATCGCTGATAGATGTGCAATTTTAAGAAAAGGAAAATTAATAGATGTTTTAGATGTTGCTACAACAACTACTAAAGAAATGGCAGCATTAATGGTCGGTCATGATATTTCTTTGGAAATAAATAAACAAGAAAAACCTTTTGGTAGAAATGTTTTAAAAGTAGATAATATAAATGCTTTTAATAATGATGGAATTCAAGTTTTAAAAAATATTTCCTTTAATGTTAGAAGTGGAGAGATATTAGCAGTTGCTGGTGTTTCCGGTAATGGACAAGTTGAAATTGCTGATGCAATAGCAGGTTTAATTGATATCTCAAGTGGTAGCATTTACTTAAAAGATGAGGAAATTAATTCTTTATCAATTAGAGAAAGAAATGAAGCTGGCATTTCCTACATTCCTGAAGATCGTCATAATGTGGGGTTAATGTTAGATTTTAATCTATCAGAAAACCTTTGTTTAAAGCAGTATTATAAAGAACCTTTTTGTTCAAAAAATGGTGTTTTAAATTTTGATGAATTTAATAAAATTAGTGATAAATTAATTGAAAATTTTGATATTAGATGTGGTAAAGATGGACACAATACAATCGTAAGAAGTATGAGTGGAGGTAACCAACAAAAAGCAATTGTAGCTAGAGAAATCCATAGTGATGGAGATTTAGTTATATTTGTTCAACCTACTAGAGGCCTTGATGTTGGAGCAATTGAAATCATACATTCTCGAATTGCTGATTTAAGAAATAGAGGTAAAGCAATATTATTAATCTCACTAGAATTAGATGAAATTATGTCTCTTGCAGATACTATTTTAGTTATATATAACGGTGAAGTCCAAACAATTGAAGATGCTAAAAAATTGACAAAATCAAAAGTTGGCGAATACATGATGGGGGTTCACAATAATGTTAAATAATAAAAATATTTTTAAGAGAAGTTTTGCCACTATTTGTGGACCTGGAAAATATCAAGTATTACGTATTTCTCTTTTTTGTTTACTATTAAGCTTACTAGGTGGTGCTATTTTATTATTGCTATTAAATAAGAATCCTCTTGTTGCATATCAAAGTTTGTTACAAGGTTCTGGCTTATTACCAAAAGCAAAATATCCAGGTAGAAAAAATCAAATTACTGATTTACTAAATTTGTTGAATTATACCGCTCCAATGATTTTTGCATCTCTATCAGTTGCAATTGCTCTAAAGTGTGGATTATTTAATATCTGTGTTTCAGGAATGATGATTTTATCAGGATTTGTTGCAACAGTTTTAGTTGGATACAGTGATATTACTTCAATAGTAGCTAAGATTTTAGTTGTTTTAATTGGTATTGGAGTGGGAGCTGCAATGGGAGCCTTGATAGGGTTCTTAAAATATAAATTTAATATGAATGAAGTAGTAGTTGCGATTATGTTTAACTATATTGTCAGCTATATTGTAAGTTTCTTTATTCAAACTAAGTTTGTTGATCCTATTACAAGACAAAGTGTTGAAATTAATCAAAGTGCTAGATTAACACTGATGGATGTTGAAGGTTTTGGACTGAGAATGAATATTACAACGATATTCCTTTTTGCAATCATTGTTGTTTTTGTAATTAAGTTTTTACTAGAAAAAACCAAATTTGGTTTTGAATTAAAAGCTGTTGGTGTAAATCAAAGGGCTTCTAGATATTGTGGAATGAAAGTTGGAAGTACAATTGTAAAGACCATGGTAATTTCAGGAGCTTTAGCAGGTTTAGCTGGGGTTTCATATTACTTAGGTAGTTATGCTTCTATTCAACCTAGAGTTGTTCCTCAATTAGGTTTTGATGCAATAGCTGTAGCCTTGTTAGGTAATATGGCTCCTGTTGGATGCTTCTTTGCATCAATTTTAGTAATGATTTTTGATTGTGGTACTGCATATCTTTCTTCAAGATTAGGTGTATTAAGAGAAATTGCAGCTTTAATTACAAGTATCTTATTATTGTTTAGTGCTTGTAGTGGATATTTTAGAATCAAAGCTAATTCTATAAAGATTGAATTGTTAAAAGAAGGAGGCAAAAATGAATAATATTATAATAGAGAGTATGGCATTTACATTGCCTCTGTTCATAATTTCAATTGGTGGTATCTTTTGTGAAGGTAGCGGGGTAATTAACTTAGCCCTAGAAGGTTTACTTGGAATGGGAGCTTTCTTTGGAGGCTTTATTGTTGCCTTACTTACCAATGCATTTGTTAATTCACAAAGTTCATTAGTATATTTATCTTTGTTTGCAGCAATGGTTGGTGGTGCTTTATTTGCAATGCTTTATGCTTTAATAGTTTTAAAATTACAAGCTAATCAAGTAATAAGTGGTGTTGTTATAAACATGCTATCAGTTGCCTTAACTGCCTTTTTAACAAATCAATTAAATATTTCAATTTTTGGACAATCTTCAAATAAATTTATGTTATTTGTTTTCCCTAGGGTTACTGTTCCTTATTTAAGTCAAATACCAATACTTGGAGCCTTTTTTACCAATGTATATGTCTTTGAATTTATTATAGTAGTAATTGCTTTATTCATGGCTTATTTACTATATAAAACTCCATTTGGTATGAGATTAAGGGCTTGTGGGGATAATCCTCAGGCTGTAGCCGCTGCTGGAAAAAGTGTTATTAAAATTAGATTTATTGCAATTTTAATAAGTGGAGCCATGTCAGGCCTTGGTGGTATGTGTTTTGCATATTCAATTTCAACAAATTTCTCACCAAGTATTTATGTAGGTTATGGGTACTTAGCAATTGCAGCATATATTTTTGGTAACTGGAAAATCCCAAATACTTTATTAGCCTGTCTAATATTTGGTTTTGCTAGAAGTATTGGATATTTCTTTGTACAAAAGCTAGGGTTCCCAAGCAGTTATAGTGACTTGGTTTTAACCTTCCCATACATATTAACTTTATTGTTATTATTATTCTTCTCAAAATCTAATAAGGCACCAAGAGCTTTAGGAGAAGTATACGATAAGGGAAAGAGATAATAAGCATTTTTAAGATCTTAATTGATTAAAAATATTATAGAGGAGATGCAGAATAATATTCTGTAGGAGATGAGTATGAAAAAAATTAATTACGTTTTAGCAATTTTCTTAATTGCTATTGGCCTTAGTTCTTGTACAACGACAAATACAGTTGTTCAAAGTGAAGTAAAAGATGATCAACTATTTTTAGCAACCAAGTATGATTTATCTTTTGATGCTGCTCAATTTGCAAATGCCGATTTTGTAAAAGAAGCACAAGCTATTAGTTCTAAAGATTTATCAGGAGTGAGTGATGTTATCACAGCATTAGTAAAAGCTTCTGATTTCGAAGAATTAGCTTTAACTTATTCTGATGAAAAAGCTCAATCTAGATTAGATGCTTATGGTGTAAAAAGTATTGGAGACTTAGATGCAAAATATGTTGCTTGTGCATTAGATGCTCATTTAATTGATGCTTCTTTGTTAAATGATGTTGTAAAGGGTGATTCATTATCTAATGAAACAGCAGCAACTTTATTAATGAATATTGCTCAAGTAAATGGTGTTGCAAGACATTACATTGGTAAAGTATCTGATGAAGATATTATGAATAGAATTGCTACAGCTTTTGATTCTTATTATATCTATACTGATGATAATTTAGATATCGTTGGTAAAGAATTAGTTAGAGAAAAAGCTTCTACTGGTTATAATTTAAAGAAAGATGGTGAAGATGCTAATTTCTTACCTGCTTTAACTATTAAATATGGTCATAGTGAAGAAAAACACTTAAAACAATTAGTTGCTTTATTAAATAGTGAAGGCATTGATGCAAAATTACAAATTGAACCAAAAGTATCTATTTATCAATATTTACTAGAATGGGGTCCAATTCCTGAACCAACATATTCTTATTATATTGAAAAATATAGTGATGATTTATACTTAGTTCACGCTTTAGAATATGATGCAAAATTTGAATTTGATAATGAAGCAGATTTATTAAAGTTTAATAGTATTATTGAACAATATTCTAAGAAGAATAGTGAAAACCAAGCAGATGGCAGTGATGTTAAATTAATCTCAGGCGCATGGTGGCAACCACTTTATAGCACAGTAGATATGCATGATGATACAGCTTATAAAGCAATTTATGACTGTGTAGCACAAGAAGGTGGTTATTCAATTCATCCTTTCTGTTTAGAAGAAAATAAAGATGCACTAAAAACAGAAATGAGAACTTTCACTGATGCTACAATTGATTTACAAAAATTCTATGTAAATAATGCTTTCTATCGTTATTTATCAGGTGAATCATTTGAATAAAAATTAAAAATTATAAATTGATTAACAATAATTTTTTTGGAACTATTGCTTTTATTAGTGGTAGTTCCATTTTTTGTTTAATTATAAGAAATGTATTGTTTTATAATAACTTGTGCTATTATGTATTTATGTTTATTAATAAATGATAAAAATAATAAATTTCAAGGAGTTGATATTGGACATTAAAGTAGATGAAAATTATAGTTTTAGATTTGCCACTAATTCTGATTTAGATTTAATTATAGATTTTATATCTAAATTAGCAAAAGATAAAAATAAACTAGATATCTTAGATATTGATCGACAAACATTAAAATATTGGCTTTTTGATAGAAATTTAGTTAATGTTTTTTTCTTAACTATTAATAATAAAGAAATTGGTTTTGCAATATATTTTTTTAACTTCTCTCTTTATAAAGGAAAGAGTGGAATCTTTTTAGAGGATATATATATAACTGATGAATATAAGCATAAAGATTATGATAAGATAATGTTTAAAAAATTATGCCAAATTGCCTTAAGAAATAATGTTGATACAATAGAATGGACCTGTTTTGCTGGTGATGAAGATTGTATTAATTTCTTTGATCTAATTGGAGCAAAAGAAATAAGTAGAGAGAAAATTTATAAACTTGATGGTGATAAAATAGAAAAATTAGTTAATTAAAGGGCATAAAAAAACCAAAAGATTAATAAATAATATTTTTCTTTTGGTTAGATGTTTTAAATCCACTTAACAACTTTATTAGCGAATTTTTCTTTATAACTATTATCAATTATATCCTCAAAGGCTTTAAAATAATAATCACCATTTTCATATATAATATCAAAGGTAAAAGAATCCCCAATCAATCTTGATGCTACTGAGCAAGATACTAATCCATTATCATCATAATAGTGTATATTAATTGATTTAATATAACAGTAAAGTGGTGAAATATATGGATATGTTAAATCATCATTATATCTTCTAACAAATTCTTCTTTGCTAATTTTATTTTTATAGTCCTCAGTAAAAAGTGAATAGATTATTAATGGGTTTTGATCATTAATTGCATCCACAAATTTTTGAGATCTATTACTAGCTCGAGTAAATGTACAATTATCCCAATAAGAATTAGCTGATGAAACTTGTGTGGTTGTACAACTTGAGAGAAGTATAAAGATACTTAATAGAAAGATGTATGTCGTTGTTCTTTTCATATGTTTTTCCTTATTTTTTTTCTCTACTATATGGTTGAGTAAAATATGATGGGAATTTTACGTATTTTGAAACTCCCAATAAAACTACTACCGTTAGTATGTATGGAAGAGCTTGTAATAATTGAATTGGAACTGCAACTCCAATAGATTGAAGTCTCATTTGAAGTGTATTAGCAAATCCAAAGAGTAGTGCTGCAAAAAGAACTCTAATAGGTAACCATCTTGCAAATACTACTACAGCTATTGCTATAAAACCTCTACCAGCAATCATTTGGTCAGTATATGTATTCATATATCCAAGTGACATAGAAGCCCCAGCAAAACCTGAATATAAGCCTCCAATTAATATACTTTGGAATCTGATTCTATTTACTTGGATTCCTTTGGAGTCTGCTGCTCTTGGGAACTCTCCAACAGCTTTTATTTTTAGTCCATAAGAGGTTTTATTCATAACAAACCAAGTTATTGCAACTAAAAGAAGCATAAAGTAGAAAGTAAAGTTATGGTTGAAAAGAATAGGTCCTATAAATGGAATTTTAGTTAAAAATCCAAAATTAATAGGCTTAAAGTTTTCAATTACAGGTGGTAATTCTCTAATACCAAAAACAACTCTATATAAATATGAACTAAGTCCAGTTGCTAACATTGTTAATGCTGTACCAGAAATTACTTGATTTGATTTTAATCTAACAGTTAAAACAGCCATTAAAAATGAATAACAAATACCTGATACCCCGCCAATAATTAAGGCAAAGGTTAAACTCTTTGTTAATGCTGCTGCAACAAAACTCATTAAACAAGAAAATATCATAGTCCCTTCAACAGATAAATCTAATGTTCCTGATTTTTGTACATATACTTGACCTAAAGCTGCTAAAATAATAGGGATACTAGTTCTTAAGGTTCCAACAAAAAGACTTATTATAAAACTGCTATTCATTATTTTTCCCTCCTGTTTTCAACGATTATTTTAGAAGCTACTACAAATACAATTACAAGTGCTTGGATAATAGTAACTAAGGAATATGGAACTCCAATATATCTTTGCATGCATTGTCCTCCTACAGTTAATGCTGAGAAGAAGAATGCTGAAAAGACTATTCCAATAGGATTTAAATCTCCTAAAAGTGCTACAACAATAGCAACTGAACCTAAGGACCCGGCAATATTATCTTGCAATCTACCATGAATACCTAATACATCTATATAACCTGCAATTGCAGCAAATGCACAAGAGATTCCCATGGTTAACATTATTTGTAGGTTAACTGAAATTCCACTAAGTTTAGCAACATTTGGATTTGCTCCAATCATTTTTATTCTAAAACCTTCTTTTGATTTCCAAAAGAAATAAAGGAGAACTACTAAAATTAAGGCTAAAAATAAACCTGTATGTATTCTAGTTCCTCTCATTAATTTTGTAAAAAGTACATCTTTTGCTATTAATTTTGATTGAGGGAAATTGTGTCCATCAGGATCCATTAAAGGTCCATATACTAGATAGCTTAAAAACAATGCAATAATGTAATCAAACATCAAAGTTGTAATTACTTCATTCGCATTTAGTTTTGCTTTGGCAAGCCCTAAAAGGCCACCAAAAATCATACCAACTATTATTGAAAGTATAAAAGCCATAACTAATTTTAACCATGTTGGACCTGGCATATATACACAAACTACAACTGTAGCAATACAACCTAAAGTATATTGCCCATTTCCACCAATATTCCAAAGTTGTGCCCTAAAAGCAACAGAAGTACCTAATGCAATTGTTAATATTGGAATCATTTTAACAAGAGTTTCTGAGATTCCATAAGCTGAACCAAAGGCTCCATTAAATAATGAGATATATGATTCAATTGGATTAAAATGACTTAGTAATAGTATTAAAGCACCTACTGCAAAAGCAAAAATTATAGATAATAATGCAGGTAAAAAGTTTTTTATTTTATTCACTTTTTTCCTCCTCATTTAGACCAGCCATCATTCTACCGATTTTTGCAATTCCGCAATCTGGTTTTAAAATTCCCATAAACTTACCTTTGAAAATAACAGCTATTCTGTCTGCTATTTGAAATATTTCTTCTAAATCTGCTGAAATTAATAATACAGATCCCCCTGTATTTCTTAATTCAAGCATTTGATTTCTTACATATTCCATTGCACCAACATCTAAACCTCTTGTAGGATGGGATGCAATTAATAGAGCAGGACCTCTATCCATTTCTCTTGCTAAAATAACTTTTTGCTGATTACCACCAGATAATTGGTTTGCCTTATCTTCATTATCTTGGCTTTTGATATTGTACTTTTTAATCATTCTATCAGCTTGAATTTTAGCTACTTTTTTAGAAACAAATATTTTATTGGCTATAGGTTCTCTTTCATAAGTTTTTAAAATTAAGTTATCACTTATGGACCAATCCATTACTAATCCACTTTTTTGTCTGTCTTGTGGGATGTATGAAAGCCCATTTTTTATTCTATAATTTACATTAGTTTTGCTTATTTCTTTATCTTTTAAAATTATTGATCCACTATCCATTTTATTTAAACCAACAAGTGTTTCACATAATTCTTTTTGGCCATTACCATCAACTCCAGCGATTGCAAAAATCTCACCTTTTTTGATGTCAAAACTAATGTCATCTACATATTTAATATTATCTTTTGAATAAGATAAATTTTTTACCTCGATTATTTTTTCAGTGGCTTTTATAGTTTCTTTTTCAAAATCAAAAGAAACATCTCTACCAACCATTAATCTTGATAATTCTTGAGTACTAGTATTTTCATTAATTGGATAACATCCAATTAAATCTCCGTTTCTTAGTACAGTAACTTCATCAGCAATATCCATAATTTCATTTAAATGATGGGTAATAATTATTATGGACTTACCATTCTTTTTTAATTCTCTCAATATTACAAATAAATCTTCAACTTCTTCAGGTGTTAAAACTGCTGTGGGTTCATCTAATATAAGAGTATTTGTTTTTTTATATAAAGCTGAGAGTATTTCTACTCTTTGTTGTTGTCCAACGGATAAATTTTCAATTACAGATGTTGGATTAACTCCTAGATGATATTTATCAGATAATGCTTTAATTTTATCATTTGTTGATTTTGGATTTAAAAGAGGAAAGTTTTCATCCTCGTTTGCTAACATAACATTTTCGCAAACACTCATATTTTTTATCAACATAAAATGTTGATGAACCATAGATATTCCTCTTTTCATTGATTCTTGAGGTGAGTGTTCTAGATTTAAGGGTTCATTGTCAACTAAAATTGAGCCTTCATCGGCGACACTTAGACCAAATAGTTGGTTCATCAATGTAGTTTTACCTGCACCGTTTTCACCAAGTAATGCATGAATACTGCCTTTTTTTAAAGTAAAATCAATTTTATTGTTTGCAACTAATGAACCAAATCTTTTTGTGATGGCTTTCATTTCTATTGCATTCATTTTATTATCTGTATTCTCCTAGAGAATTAAGCTGTAATTGCTTTTTAATTGGGTAAATGATATTTCAGGGAAGAAATATTCTTCCCTGAAAAGATTTATAATTATTTTTCAAAGTCAGGGATAACTATAGCACCGCTTTTTATATCGCTAATTGCTTTATCCATTTTTGCAAATACTTCTGGATCGAATTGATCTTTGAATTGATGATAATCAGCTACTGATAAACCACCATTTTCAACATTGATCCAATAGAATTTTTCTTGACCCATGAAATTGTCAGCTAAAACATCGTCTAGAATTTGGCGAATTACTAAATCCCATTTATAGTTAATACCACTAACAACATTGTTTTCTGCTAATACATATTGGCTTGTGATATTTGATAAACAATATTTGTTTGCTTCTAATGCTGCATTTACAACACCAAGACCAATACCGTCACCACTATGCCAGATTACATCAACGCCACTGTCGTACATACCAAGAGCGCCTTCTTTAGCTTTAGCTGCATCTCTCCAGTCCCCTGTGTAGAATTCTTGAATTTCTACATTTGGGTTTGCAGCTTTTGCTCCCATTTTAAATCCTTCATGACCTCTGTAAATTTCAGAAGCATCAGCACCACCGATAACACCAACTTTACCAGTTTCAGAAATCATTGATGCTAAATAACCCATTAAATAACCACCTTGTGCTAAATGAACATCATAAACACAAGTGTTAGGAGCAGTTTTATAACCTGTACCTAATGCGAACATAGTATCTGGGAATAATTCAGCAACTTTAATGATTGGTTCCATGTATTGGAAACCATGACCAAAGATTAAGTCATAACCGCGAGAAGCAAAATCCATTAATGCTGGTTCAATATCAGCAACTTCATAAACATCTTCTACATAAGTTACTTCAATTTGATCTGCATATTCACTCTCAACTTCTTTCATACTCTCATACATAGCTTGGTTAAAGGAAACGTCGTCTTTTTTACCAGGTAATAAAAGGGCAACTTTTAATTTACCATTATCTTCACTAGCAGCAGCTTCTTTTTGTCCAGCTGCAAATAGCATTGAAGATCCCATTAAGATAAGAGTTAAAAATAATACAACACTTTTTTTCATATTTTTCTCCTTTCCGAATAAATCCGGATAAAACAATTTCTTAATTATCTAAAGTCATTAAAACTGTTTCTGCTGTGGCTGGGTGTTTTAAATAAATTCTTTTACTTGTAGCACTCGCTATAGCATCACGAATAGCATTAAATACTGAGATTCCATATAATAAAGGAGGCTCTCCAACACCTTTATTTCCCAATACTCCGCAAATTTCGTCATCAGTTTTTACTAAATCTATTGTCAAATCTTCAGGTAAGTCTTCTATAAGTGGAACTTTATATGTTGCAAAAGAAGAGGCGAGTTGTTCACCTTTTTTACCATGAGGTAATTCTTCCATTGTTACATATCCCATTCCTTGTACAAAACCGCCTAAAACTTGACCTCTATCAATTTCGTAATTGAGGATATTTCCACCTTCATGGCGAATATGGACTTTATCTATTTTGTATATACCTGTTAATGTATCGATTGTTACTGTGGCTAAAGCTACTCCGTTAGTAAAATATGCAAAAGGAGTTCCTTTACCAGTTTGCATATTGTATTGTAGTCCTGGGGTAGCATAATGAGCTTGAGCTCCTAATTTAACTCTATTGAAATAGCAAAAAGTAACTAATTCTTCAAAGCTTATTTTTTCATGCTGACTTCTAATGTCATATACTTGATCTTCTTCGATTCTTATATAATTTGGAGCAGGGGCTAAATCTAGTTTTGCTTTAAAAAGGTTACTTGCTGCTATCTTTAAATTATCTAAAATTTCTAAGGCAGCTAGTCTTGCTGCGGCTCCATTTATATCAGTACCTGTTGATGCAGCAGTAGAGGCTACAGTTCCAATTCTATGGGAATTAGTTGATTCACATTTAACTCTATCAGCTTTAACACCTAAGGTTTTTGCAACTATTAATTCTACTTTAGTAAATAACCCTTGTCCCATTTCTATACCACCATGTGATATTGAAACAGATCCATCACTAAATATATTTATTAAAGCATTCCCTTGGTTTAAAAAGGTTGCAGTAAATCCTATTCCATATTTTATTGGAACAATACCTATCCCTTTTTTACTATATTTATGAGATTTATTATAAGCTTCTTTTTCTTTTAAAAGTTTTTCATAATCACAACCAATTAACAATTGATCTAAGATTTGAGGTACTCGAACTTCTTCCATAATCATATCGTATGGAGCTTTTTGTCCGTCTTTTAGAAAGTTTATTTTTTGTATTTCTAAAGTTGTTTTTCCAAGTTTATATGCTATTTGATAAATAATTTCTTCCATTACTAGGGTAGCTTGAGGGGCACCAAAACCTCTAAATGCAGTATTAGGTGGTAAATTTGTTTTACAACTACAGCCTCTAATCCAAGCATTTTCAAAGTAATAGCTATTACAAATTCCTAAGACTGCTCTTTCCACAATTGCAACTGTGAAATCTTCAAAGTAGCCACCGTTTGCATATAAATCAACATTAAAGGAAGTTATAACTCCATTATCATCAAAGCCAACTTTATAAAAAGTTTTGTATGGGTGTCGCTTGCCTGTAATCTTTAAATCATCAGATCTATCTAATACTAGAGCACAAGGTTTATTGGTTAGATAAAGACCTAGTGCAGCCATTGCAGCCCAGCTTGTCCCGCCTCTTTCTTTTCCACCAAAGGCTCCACCAACTCTATAAACATCAACTTCAATTTGACTTTCTTTTTTGCCTAAAACTAAAGCAGCAACTTGTTGAACATCACTTACAGCTTGAGTACCACATTGAATCTTTATATTTTGTCTAAAGGTATCGTAAGATGCATATGCTCTTTGTGTTTCAAGGTATGCGTGCTCTTGTCCGCCGGAAGAGAATTCACCTTCAATTACATATTTTGATGTTTTAAGTGCTTCTTGACTATTTCCACAAGCTACAACCATAGGTTTTTCATAGAAGTTTTTTGCTTCAATTGCTTTATCTAAATCAACTAGATAATCATCATCAACTTCAATTTCAACAATTACTTTTCTAGCGGCATCAATTGCTGCACTTTGAGACTCAGCAATTACAAAACCAACAGGTTGTCCTAAATAATTTACATAATCTTCAGCTAATAATGGTTCTTCTTCTCTTCTTACTGCTCCTTGAGCATTTTTGCCAGGTATATCAGAGGCAATAACGCCTCTGATATATCCGTCAAGTTCTTTGCAAGGTGAAAAATCAATTTTTAAGATTTTGCCTTTAGGCTCAGGGGATACAATAGGGTAAATGTATTGATAATTTATATAGCAATCAGATTCACCGTTAAAGGGCATAGTTCCTTTTATTAAATCTTTTAAATTTTCTTCTCTTTTATTCATACCCTAAATCTCCCCATTGATAAAAGCAAAATGCTTAATTATATGATTCTGTATTAGTTTTACTCTATACTCTTTAGATCCTCTAACATCACTCAATGGCCTATATTTTAATGAAATATCCCTTGCTAATATTTCAATGTTTTCTTTTGTTTTTAATGTTCCTAAATCTTCTAAAACTACATATTCAGCAATTCCACCAAATGCAATTTTAAAATCTAGAATTTGATTATTTTCTTTTATATAGCTTGCACAAGAATTTACACTTGCTATATCAACAGCATTTCTTTTTGCTGTTTTCTCCATATGATATTCTTTCTTAAATGAAGATGTTGGAATTACTATTTTAGTAATGACGTCTCCACTCTTTAATTTTGTTTGTTTGTAGCCTGTATAGAAATTACTTATTGATTCTTCTCTTTCTTCATTCCTATTTAGGATTATTAGTTTTGCTTCGTATGCCATTAATAAAACAACACCATCAGCAATTGGAGAAGCATTAGCAATGTTCCCTGCTAGGGTTGCTAAATTTCTTACCTGGACTGCAGCTATTTCTTTTAAGCCTTCAGCAAAGACTTTTGCTTTCTCTTGAACTATTGTTGAATTAATAATAGAAGTTAATGAGGTTGCCCCACCAATAATTAAACCTTCTTCAGTTAATTCAATATTTGTCATTTCTCTTACTCTTGAAACATCAATAACATTAAATAGTTTTTCTCTTGTTATATGACGCTTTGCTGAGATATCACTACAACCACAGATGATCATAGATTCAGGTTTTTCTTTGATAAAAGTTTCTAATTGTTTAATATCTGTAGGTAATAAATAATCGCCAGCACTTATACTTGCATCCATTTCTAATAGTTGTTTCTCACAAGAGCGGATTTTTTTTGGTACAATATCGTAATTAGGATTTTCATTTAAATAAGAGAGTACTTGTTTTGCTGCTTCTCTAATTCCTTCATATCCTGTACATCTGCAGATATTTCCATTTAATGCATTAATTAAATCATTGTAGGATGGAATTTCTCTATTTGCTAAAAGAGCAAACATGGACATACTTATTCCTGGAGAGCAAAATCCACATTGAAGGCCATGTTTTTCAATCATTGCAGTTTGAATGAGATTTAAATCTTCATTCTCCATTTCAATTCCTTCAATTGTAATAATATGAGTACCTTGTATTTTACCAACTGGCATTAGACAAGAGTTAACTGCTTTATATTTTATAGTATTGTTTTCCCTATAAGCTAGGGTAATGGTACAAGCTCCACAATCTCCATCTCCACAACCTTCTTTTGTTCCCGTCATCCAAAGATTTTCTCTCAAAAGATCTAAGACTCTAGATTCAGGGTCTAATTTCTTTTCAATTAAATCTCCATTTAGGAAAAATGAAATTTTGATTTTTTGCATATATATATCCTTTTTTTAGTTTCTATAAATAATCGTCATATACATTTTGCTTTCTAAGTTGACTTAATTTTATATGTTCTGTATCAAAGAAAGCTTTTACGCTCATAATTGGTTCTTGGGTTAGTGTGTAATAAATAGAAGCCATTTGAATTAAAGGTTTATGTTCAAGGGCTTTTTTATATTTCTCAAAATTTGTTGGTATAGCAGAAGAAAGGGTAGCTGTTATTTCAACAATGTCATTTTCAACTACAATAAATGCTTTGTCTTTTAAAAAGTCGAAAGTTGATTGAGTAACATCACTTTCACTTATTTTTATATCAGAAAAATATTTATATGGAACTGTGTCTATACAAAATATTACAGGTTTATCGTCTGCATAAAAGACTTTATGGATTCTTAAAAGTTTATCATTATCTTCAAGATTTAGATTTTCAATACTGTATTTATCGGCATCAATTATTTGATAATCAATTAATTCTACAGAAGCTTTAAAGCCACAAGCTTGGATTGATTTTAAGAATTCTCTTGCAGGAGTGAATCTAAATTTTAGATTTGTAAAATTCTTATTAATGTATGTGCCTTTACCATGGATTGAATATATAATTCCATCGTTTCTAAGTTCTTTTAAAACTTCTCTTAAGGCTATTCTACTAACTCCAAGTTCATTAGCAATAGTTACTTCACTAGGCAACTTTAATTCTCCAATTTTAGAAGATTCTGCAATATACTGAACTAATGAATTTTTTAATTCGCTAGTTAGTTTAGTGCTTCCAATTTTGTTAAATTTAAGTTCTTTTTTCAAAATTTACTCCTATATGGTAAGAGGTAAGACCTCTTACTTATTTTCATTTATATAATATATTTTTTTTCTAATCAATAGTTTTTATTGATTCTCATTCTGTAAAAAAAAGTATAATGGAAATTAATAAAAAAAACTGCTGTGTAACAAAAAATTACACAACAGAATTTTAATTGCAAAATAGTTAAGTTATTTACACATCTCTAGAATCTTTTCTACGTCTTTAGGATATAGGGTAACAAATCCTTTGATTGAGTCATATTGGCAAGCTTTCTTTGCCATGATTTCGAATTTTTCATCACCAATATTTAATTTTGATAATGAATCATCAAGATGTAGATCTTCGTATAAGAATTGTTTTAGTTTTGCAATTGATAATTTAGCAACTTCCATAGCATCTAATTTTTCATCAATGTTAAATACATTAACACCAAATTGTTTAAATTTAGAAGCTGTGGTTTCATTTAGTGCATATTCTAGCCATTTTGGAGTTATAATAGCTAAACCAAGTCCATGAGTGATATCATAATATGCTGATAATTCATGTTCTATTGGGTGACAGGTCCAATCATGAGTTTTACCACCACTTACAAAGCCATTAATTGCCCAGGAAGAAGCCCACATTAAATTAGCTCTTGCTTCATAATTATCTGGACTATGATAAGCAATAGGAGCATATTTAATTACAGTTTTCATTAATCCTTCCATTACTGTATCTAGCATATATAAATCATTATCCATATTAAAATATACTTCTAATATATGGTTTAATATATCTGCTGATCCACAGGCTGTTTGATATTTACTTACTGTATAGGTTAAAGTTGGATCTAAGAAAGATACTTTTGGACGTAAAGGAGGGAATGCTAAACCAATCTTATCGTTAGTTTCTAAGTTTGTAATTACCTCGTTTGGATTCATCTCTGAGCCAGTTGCTGATAAAGTTAATATTGTAAAAATAGGGAGTGCCTTTTTTACATCAACTTTATTTAACATAATATCCCAAGCATCTCCATCATAATAAGTTGCTGCTGCAATTACTTTGGTACAGTCAATTACTGAGCCACCACCAACAGCTAATAAAACATCAATATCTTCTTTTTTACAGATATCAGCACCTTTATTTACTGAAGTTACACGTGGATTAGGTTCAATATTAGCTAGTTCAAATATTTCAAGACCAGCTTTAGTTAATTCTTCAACTACTCTTTGATATAGACCTACTTTTTTTATACTTCCTCCACCATAAGTTAACAATACTTTCTTACCATATTTTTTTATTTCAGGACCTAAGTGTTCTAATTGATCTTTTCCAAAGTAAACTTTTGTCCCAATATCATAAATAAAATTATTCATAATAACTCCTTTGTTTATAAAGATTTGTTATGTATATAATTTACTGCTCTTTAACTTAGTTATGAATGCCTAAAAAAATAAATTTTATTGCCTAATCCTCTAAATCTGAAAGAATATATAATAAAAAAGGTTGTTTTTCTTGTTTTATCCTATATTATTGAGAGTAAGGAGATTTATTTATGGACTGTAGCTATGCAATTAATTATATTAAAGAAAGTCATTTAAAAGAGGGCTTTAATGATACCCTCCTAGATGGGGTTAGAATTTTCAAAAATGATTATTCACTTAATAGACAATTATTAGATTATAATCCTGGTATTTTAATTGTTTTAAATGGAATAAAGCATGGATATATTAAAAATACTCGTTTTGAATATAGTAAGAATTATTATTTAGTTTTACCAACGCATTTACAATTCGAATGCGAAGCTGAGGCGACTAAAGAAAATCCTGTATTTGGACTTCATCTTGAATTAGATATTGAAATGCTTCAAAACATAATTTTAAAAATGAATATTAAATCTCCAATAGTAAATGTAAATACTTTCAAAGCTAATCCAATAAAAATTGATGATAGAATTGAAAATGCAGCTTTAAGACTTTTAGAAGCCTTAAAAAATGAAACTGATGCATATATTCTAGGTCCTTCAATTATTAAAGAAATCTTTTATTATGTACTTCAGGGAGAAAATTTAGGTATCTTATATTCGCTTTGTTTAAATG
Source organism: Sphaerochaetaceae bacterium (assembly GCA_963678415.1). Taxonomy (GTDB): domain Bacteria; phylum Spirochaetota; class Spirochaetia; order Sphaerochaetales; family Sphaerochaetaceae; genus Pleomorphochaeta. The sequence goes on from OY782833.1 coordinate 2,582,287, forward strand.
GTAGTGATTATGATAGATTAGCTAGAGCCCTAAAGATTATCCACACTGATTTTAAAAATCATCTAAGTGTGGAAAGTTTAGCAAATGAATGTTATATGAGTCCCTCAAATTTTTATAAAGCTTTTAAATCAGTTACGGGAGAAACTCCTATTCAATATTTAAAGAAAATCAGATTAAAAAAAGCTAAAGATATGCTAGAATATAACAATTATAAAGCATGCGAGGTTGCTCTAAATGTTGGGTATGAGAGTGTATCTCAATTTTCTAGGGAATTTAAAAGATTATATGGACAAACTCCTGCTACTTATAAAATTCAAAATAAATAGGACTTAAATTATGAAAATAGCAGATATGCATTGCGACACTATTGTTGAGATATATAATAATGATTTTTCATTAGCTAAAAACAAATTACATATCGATGTTGAGAAAATGAAAAGAGCTGATTACTTATTACAAAATATGGCTATCTTCTTAGATTGTACTAGAGAAAAAAATCCAAGTGATGTAGCAAAGAAAGTTATAGAAAGATATAATAGTGAAACTGAAAAAAATAATGTAAATAGGGTATATAAGTATTCAGATATAGATTTTGATAAAATTAATACTATGTTAACAATTGAAGATAGCACTATCGTCCCATTTAATCAGTTAGAAGAATTTTATAATCTTGGAGTTAGAATGATAACTTTAGTTTGGAACTATCCAAATGTAGTAGGCTATCCTAATTTAGATGGTTATAATTTAAACTCAATTGAAGATTTATTTAGAGTTGATAATGATAATGGCTTAACAAAACATGGTATAGAATATGTTAAGAAAATGGAAGAATTGAATATAATAGTAGATGTCTCTCATGGTTCAAATAAACTAGTAACTGATTTATTAGATGTATGTACTAAACCTTTTGTCGCAAGTCATTCAAATTCATATAAAATAACACCAGTTGGCAGAAATCTTAATGATGAATTGATACTAAAATTAATAGAAAAAGAATGTGTAATGGGAATGAATTTTTGTACAGAATTTATAAATGCTAGTGCAAAAGAGTCAACCATTGAAGATTTAATTAAACATGTTGATCATATTTTAGATCTTGGAGGGGAAAATTCAATAGGTTTTGGTTCAGATTTTGATGGCATTGATTCCCTCTTAGAGATAAAAGACTCTAGTAACATGCAATCAATTGTTAAGGCTTTTGAAAAAAGATATACAAAAGATATTGTCAAAAAAATCTGTTATGAAAATGTTTTAGCCTTATATGAGAAGACAATTTCGTAATAAAAATAAATAAAAAAAACAATTATTATTAATATAAACCCTTAGATATGACATAAGTTTTTAAGCTAAAATGTTAGGAGCATATCAATTAGTTTCATATAGCAAATAAATTATATACATTTGTGTAATAGTACAAATTTATATAGTATAACTAATGAAAAAATATATTGTCCTAATATAAAATATTTTATTTTGAAATTATTTATTGTAAGAAAAGTATAATACCAAAAGTGTTATACTTTTTTTTATATCTTGACATAAATATAACTTAAAAACCATTTTTTATATTGTGTTTTTTTTCACAAAAATTAGTACTTTTTTTTGATAAAAAAAATTTGACAAATAATTTTTCTTGGTATAGATTGACAATACGGGGTGTGTGTGTACGTTAACACACTTTAAATTAAAAAGGAGGAACTATGAAAAAAGTTTTAATTTTATTAATGTCACTATTATTAATAAACTCGTTTGTTTTCGCTAATGGACAAGGCGAAAGTGGTGATGATCAGATCACAATTGGTGTTTCAATCTGGAGTTCAACTGATACTTTAGGTAGCCAATGTAAAAGAATCTTAGATAAAGCAGCTGATGCTTTAGATGTTCAAGTTAAGTATATTGACCAAGGTCATATCTCAGAACAAGTAACAGCTTCTGCTGAAACTCTATGTGCAGCTGGTGTTGATGGTATGATTATTTGTAACTCAGCTTCTGCAGAAATGACATCAGTAATTAACACCTGTGATGATAATGGTGTTTATTGTGCTCAATTCTTTAGAGTAATCGATCCTGTAGCAAATCCAAATGAATATGCCTTAGCTAATCAATCAAAATATTTCTTAGGTGCTGTTCATGAAGACGAAGTTGCAAACGGTGCAAATTTAGTAAAAATCTTATGTGAAAAAGGTAATAGAAAAATAGCATTAGAAGGCTGGGAAGCTGGGGATGCAACATTCCTATTAAGATGGGAAGGTTATAAAGCTGGTGTAAAGGAATGGAACGCCAAACATCCAAATGATAAAGTTGTTTTATTAGAACCTCAATATGGCGGAACTACTAGCGATACTGGTAGAGCTACAGCTGAAGCTATTATTAATGCTAATAATGATATTGATGCCTTAATTGTTGCTGGTGGCGGTGGTGATACATTAGTTGGTGCTTTAGCAGCAGTTGAATCCTTAGGTTTAAAAGGTAAAATTGATGTTGTATCAACAGACTTCCTAGCTGATTTAGATACACAATTGCAAACTGGTGGTATGGCAGCAGAATCTGGTGGACACTATTGTGACCCATTATTTGCTTTCATGTTAGTTTATAATACTATCACTGGTAAATATACTCCACCTACAAATTCATTTGCTGATATTAAATTCCCTTATTTGTATGTAGCATCTCCTGAAGATTATCAAGACTATGCAACATATTTTGTAGACCAACTCCCATACAATGATGAGGAAATTAGAGCAATGGCAGATATGAGTTTACAAGAATTAATGGATACAGCTTCTAAGTTGTCAATTGAAGATGTAAAATCACGTCGTTAAGCAATGTTGATTATGTGGGCTAGTCCCACATAATCATTCTATTTAAGAATATTTATATGATTTTACATAAATATTTGGATCTAAGAATTACTATTTGAGGTTTATATGGATGGATTTTTGGCCAAATTAAAAAGAAACAGATTTTATGGAATTTTGGTTCTATTAATTCTAGTTTTATTCTTTTGGAGCGTGTTTAAAATTTTATCACCACATAATTTTGGAACTAAGAAATTATTAGGTGATTATTTACAAACAAGTATCCAATATGCTGTAGGTGGATGTGGATTTTACTTCATTGTTGTAATGGGCATGTTTGACATGAGCATTGGGGCAAATGTTGTTTTATCTTCTTTAGTAGGTGTTTTACTTTCAAGATATATGGGTTATTGGGGACTAATTATAGGCTGTCTATTATGTGGCGCTTTAGTTGGTGTTTTCAATGGCGTTTTATATTCAAAATTAAAAATTCCTTCAATTATTGTTACCGTAGGTTTAATGCTAATTTTAGAGAGTGTTGCAAACTATGTTGTTGGTCTCGATACTTCTGGTTTCCCAGGGAAATTAACAGATAGTAGAGTATTAGCAATAGGGCAAGCTCCTTTTAATTATATTATAGCCTTTGGTTCATTTTTCTTATTAGCTTTTATTTTAAGATTTACAAGAATTGGAACTTATTGTAATGCAATAGGAAGCAATGAATTTGTAGCTAAGAATATGGGTATTAACGTATCAAGATATAAATTTATTGGTTTTGTGTTATTGCATTTCTTTGTTGGTATTATGGCATTATTAACTGTTACTTATGGACGAGGAATGTTAGCTGTTACGGGAATGTCTTCTATGGATAGAAACTTTCCCCCATTGATGGGAACATTTTTTGGGATAGCCTTTAAAAAATATGGTTGTCCTGTTACTGCAATAGTAGTTGGGGAATTTATTATTCAGTTAATTTTTAATGGTTTAGTTGCTATGAATATACCAACTACAATTAATGACTTTATTACAGGTGCAGTATTATTGATTATTGTTACTTTGACTAATAGAGGCCGAATTGGCAGCGTTGTAAAGTAGGAGATAATAATGAATGAAATTGTATTAAAATCTGTAAATCTTAACAAATTTTTTGGTATTACACATGCTGTTAATGATGTTTCTCTTTCCTTCGAAAAAAGTGAAATTCATGGTTTAATTGGTGAAAATGGATCGGGTAAATCGACTTTCTGTTCGATGCTCAGTGGTATTTATCCAATTACTAGTGGAGCTTTTTTCTTAGAAGATAATGAGATAAATGTTAAATGCTTAGTTGATGCAAATAATTTAGGTATTTCAATAATAGTTCAAGAAATTGGAACTTTACCAGGGTTAACTGTAGCTGAAAACCTGTTTTTAGGTGAAGAGGACAAATTCATGAAAGGTCCTATTAAGAATACTAAAAAAATGAATCAAGCTGCGCAAAAACTACTTAATTCTTATGGGTATAAAAATATTAAAGCTTCTACAATGATTGATCATTACAGTTTTGAAGATAGAAAAATTGTAGAGATTATTAAAGCTGTATATTTTACTCCCAAAATTCTAATTGTTGATGAAACTACAACAGCACTTAGCCAATCAGGAAGAGATGATTTATTTAAAATAATGAAAGATTTGAAAAAGAAAGGTACTACGGTTATCTTTATTTCTCATGACTTAGTTGAAGTAATAGATCATTGTGATAGAGTTTCTTGTTTAAGAGATGGTCAATTAGTTGGGACCGTAAAAAGTTCTGAAGTTGATGCTGATGATTTGAAGAGAATGATGGTTGGTAGAGACTTATCTGGAAAATATTATAGAACTGATTATGATAATAAACTTTCAGATGAAGTTGTATTAACTGTTGAAAATGTAAGTGTAAAAGGGGAGATTAATAATATTAATCTTCAATTACATAAAGGTGAAATCTTAGGTATCGGTGGCTTATCTGAATGTGGTATGCATGAATTAGGAAAAGCAATCTTTGGTGCATCTTATTCTAGAAAGGGACATGTATATTTAAGTGATGGAACTCAGATTAAGAGTATAAGTCAAGCAATTAAAAAAAATATAGCATATAGCTCTAAAGATAGAGATAATGAATCTGTAGTAGTTGCAGATACAATCAAATCTAATATTGTTTTACCATCTATAAATACATTAGCTAATAATGGCATATTGAATGATAAAAAACTTAATGAATTTGCTCAAAAATATGCTGATTTAATGAGTGTAAAAATGGTAAGTATTGATCAAGATGTTGCTGAATTATCTGGAGGAAATAAACAGAAAGTTGTTTTAGCTAGATGGCTAGGTAAAGATTCTGATATTTTAATATTAGACAGTCCTACTCGTGGTATTGATGTTAAAGTTAAAGCTAATATCTATAATTTAATGTATGACTTAAAGCAAGCAGGTAAATCAATAATTATGATATCTGAGGAACTTCCTGAATTAATTGGTATGAGTGATCGAATAATAATTATGAAAAATGGTGAACTATCTGGTAGTTTCTTGAGAAGTGAGAAATTAACAGAAGAAGACATAATTGAAAAGATGATTTAAGGAGAAATTATGACTAAAAAGACAGAAATAAAAAATCAAAAAGTTCACCTAAGAACGTTGATGCCATTAATTGGTTTCTTTGTATTAGTTGCAATTTTCTCTATTTTGACAGGTGGAAGAATTATTAATCCAAGAAACATGAAGTTAATGTTGAGCCAAGTATATGTACTTATGTTGGCTTCTACTGGTGTTTGGATGATAATGACAGTTGGTGGATTAGATTTCTCTCAAGGTGCAATTTTAGGTCTTTCCTCTATTGTATTTTGTGAATTTTCTAAATATAATATCTTTCTTGGAATTGTATTGGCAATAATTGCTGGAGCTTTAATGGGTGCTGTTAATGGATTATTCCATGTAAAATTTAAAATAGCATCATTTATTGTAACAATTTGTACAATGTACTTGTTTAGAGGATTGTGTAAATTTATTACAACAAATGGCCCAATCCCAGCTTCAATTGAGGTCTTGGCATTTAATGAAACTTGGTTTAAAGTGTTGATGACTTTAATTGTACTTATCATAGCTTATTTCTTTATTAGATTTACAAGATTTGGTTATGATTTGAAAGCTATTGGGGCAGGTGAAATTGCAGCTCGTTTTTCGGGTTGTAAGCCAAACTTAATTAAGTTTTCAGTGTTTTGTATCGCTGGTGCAATTACAGGGTTTGCTTCTTTTATAAATGTTATAAAAGTTGGATCAATTACAGGAACTGCTGGTAGTATGCTTGAAATTCAAATACTAATAGCACTTGTTTTAGGCGGAATGCCAATTAATGGTGGTTCTAAAGCAAGATTTTCTAATATTGTAATTGGTACATTAACTTATAGCGTTTTAGAAAAAAGTTTACCTATGGTATTTAGTGTATCTGCAACACAACAATTAGTTAAAGGAATAATCTTCTTAATTGTTGTTGCATTAACTATAGACCATGAAAGTTTAAAAGTAATAAAATAATTATATTATTAAATAATACATATTATTCTCCTTGATATAATCTAGAGATACTTATCTCTCTCTCTCCTCAAAGATAAAATATCAAGGAGTTCTTTTTTTATTTCAAATTATCGTTATTTATTTAACAAAAACATATTAGCTATAAATAAATTTATATTTTTTTGAGTATACTTGTTATATAATTGTAAAGAAAATTAATTTTTATTGGAGTATCATATGAGTGATCAAGTTGTCTTAGTTACAGGTGCTAGTAGTGGTATTGGATTTCAAACTGCAATTGATTTAAAAAATAAGGGTTATATAGTCTATGGTGCAGCAAGAAGAGAAGATAAATTGAAACCTTTAGAAGAGTATGGAATTAAAATACTACCTCTTGATGTTACAAATGAAGAGAGTATGGTAAATTGTGTTGATTCAATTAATAAGGAATCTGGTGGGGTTGATATATTAGTTAATAATGCAGGCTATGGCTCTTATGGTGCAGTTGAAGATGTACAAATAAGCGAAGCAAAAAATCAATTAGAAGTTAATCTATTTGGTTTAGCTAGAATGGTTCAATTAGTACTACCTCACATGAGAGAGAAAAATAAAGGTAAAATAATTAATATATCCTCAATAGCTGGAAAAACTCATACTCCATTTGGAGCTTGGTATCATGCAGCAAAATTTGCCGTTGAAGGCTTTAGTGATTGCTTAAGAATAGAAGTTAAAGACTTTAATATTGATGTTGTAATAATTGAACCTGGAGCTATTAAAACTGATTGGGGTATAATAGCTGGTAACCATTTGATAGATTCTTCATCAACTGGAGCGTATAAAGAAAAAGCAACAACAATTGGAAATGCCTTGATACATCTTTATTCAAGAGAGAAAGGAATAAGTCCTGCAAGTATAATTTCTGATACTATCGTAAAAGCTGTATTAAGCAATAAACCAAAAACTCGATATTTAATTGGTAAAAATGCAAAACCTATGCTAATTGCAAGACGATTATTGAGTGATAGAGCTTATGATAGAATGGTGTATAGAATAATGAGTAAATTTTAATTTTTTACTATAAAACATAACAATAAATAATCAATTTGTGTTATATTTGTGATAATTATTACACAAATGAGGTGATTTTATGAGAAGAAAAGACAGACTAGTTACGGATATTGATGAAATTAAAGATATCTTAGATAAGAATGATATATGCAGAATTGGCCTTAAAGATGAAGAAGGCTTATATATTGTACCTTTAACTTATGGTTATGAGTTTAATGATGATAAATTAACATTATATTTTCATGGAGCAAATGAAGGTAGAAAAGTAGAAGCCTTTAAAAAAGAAAATGAAGAAGTTGCTTTTGAAATTGATGGAAACACTTTATTAAAAGGTAAAGATGATATTGCTTGTTCATATACTTATTTTTATAGAAGTATAATTGGTGTAGGATATCCTTCAATAATTGAAGACTATGAAGAAAAGCTAAGAGCTATGGATATTTTACTTAAGAATGTTACAAAGAAAGAGAGCTTTAGATATGTTAAAGCAGCTTTTGATAGCGTTATGGTTATGAAAGTAGAAGTAACAAAATATACTGCTAAAAAACATTAGGATTATCAGTGCATAAAGTTAAGGCAAAAAATATTCTCTCAAGCAGTATGAATATGAATATATATAGAGGGTGTTCTCACAATTGTATTTATTGTGATTCAAGAAGCCATTGCTATAATATTAATCATGATTTTGAAGATATTGAAGTAAAAGAAAATGCCTTAGAATTATTAGAAGAAACTTTATGCAAAAAAAGAAAGAAATCTATGATTTTTACAGGCTCTATGAGTGATCCCTACATTCCTCTTGAAAAGGAGTTGAAAATGACAAGAGGTGCACTAGAGCTTGTATATAAGTATGGTTTTGGAATTACTTTATTAACTAAATCTGATTTGATTTTGAGAGATTTAGATTTAATCAAAAAAATTAATGAAAAAACTAAATGTGTAGTTCAAATGACTCTAACCTGTGCAAATGATGAATTATCAAAGAAAATAGAACCTAATGTTTGCCCTAGTTCCAGAAGAGCTCAAGTGTTGAAAATCTTTAGTGATAATAATATTCCAACTGTTGTATGGTTAGGTCCCATTCTTCCTTATATATTAGATACTGAAGAAAATATAAAAGCTTTATTAGACATGATGATTTGGGCAAAAGTTAAAGGTGTTTTATATTTTGGAATGGGGATGACACTTAGAAGTGGTAATAGAGAATATTATTATAGTAATTTGGATAGATTATTTCCAACTTTGAAACAAGTATATATAAAAAATTATGGAGATTCTTATGGTGTATATAGTAAGAATTCCTACAAATTAACTAAGATTTTAAATGATACCTTATCATCTCACAATATAATGCATGATAAGAATGAGATTTTTAGATATCTAAAAAGACTTGAGAAAAAAGAATATGTTCAATTAAGTCTCTTTTAATTGTATTTTATTTTTATTAAAATGAACTAAACAACATATTAAATGAGGTAAGTTATGAAATGTGTAATTCAACGAGTAAAAGAAGCTTCAGTAACCGTTGATGATAAAATTGTTGGACAAATTGATCATGGCCTATTAGTGTACTTTGGAGTAGCTAAAGGCGATAAAGAAGAATATATAGATTATATAGTAAATAAAATTTCTAAATTAAGAATGTTTAGAGATGAAAACGATAAAATGAATTTAAGTGCATTTGATGTAAATGCAAAGATTTTAGTTGTAAGCCAATTTACTCTTTATGCAAATTTAAGAAAAGGGAATAGACCATCATATGATAATGCTGAAAAACCTGAAATTGCAAAAGAGTATTATTTAAAAGCTATAGAGAAATTTAAAGCTTTAGGTTTTGAAACCCAAACAGGAGTATTTGGAGCTCATATGGATGTGCGATATTTAAATGATGGTCCTGTTACGATGATTTTGGAGAAAATAGACTAATATGAATTATGTTGCCTTAGATTTTGAAACAGCAAATGCTAATAAAGGTGGGGCAGCCTCAATAGGTATGGCAAAGTTTAATGAAGAAGGAGAAGTTATTGATACTTACTATTCTTTAATTTGCCCCAAAGTAAAATATTTTGATCCTTCAATGACAAGAGTACATCAACTCTCTGCTAATGATTGTTTGATATCTCCTACCTTTGATAAGTTGTGGGATGATATTGAGAGCTTTATGGCAGATGATATTATTGTTGCCCATAATGTAAAGTTCGATTATTCAGTGTTACAAGGTTGCTTAGAGAGTTATGATTTAAGCTTTCCTAAAAATGTTTTTTATTGCACTTTACAAATAAGTAGAAAAAAATGGCCTGATTTAAGAAGCCATAAATTGACTTATTTAAGTGAAGTGATGGAATTAAATTATAGAGCTCACCATGCTCTTGATGATGCAATAAATTGTGGTAAAATATTTAAACTTGCTTGTGGGGATAAAACTTTTAATAGATTTGATTTAATAAACTATTTAGATTATGAATTAAAAGTTCCGTCAAAAAAAATGGTTGATGATGAGTATTTATTTTAATAAGGGGATACAAACCTCAGAAAGTTTTATAGTTGGAGCATTATTAGCAGTAGCCGGTGGATATTTAGATACATATACCTTTTTTGGAAGAGGAGAAGTATTCGCCAACGCTCAAACTGGAAATATGGTATTGGTGGCAATTAATATTGCACAAAAAAATTATGGAGCAATCTGGAAATATGTTATTCCAATAATATGCTTTTTTTTAGGGGTCGTTATTGCAGAATTTATTAAGCATTTTGCTCAAGAAAAAAAATTACATTGGAGACAGTTTGTTCTTTTGTTAGAAATATTTGTTTTACTGATTGTTTCATTAATAAAAGTAACTGATTCATTAAACATAATTGCAAATAGTTTGGTTTCTTTTGTTTGTGCTCTCCAAGTTGAAACTTTTAGAAAAATGCATGGAACTTCTTTTGCTACAACTATGTGCACAGGAAACTTAAGAACAGCAAGTGAGAATTTATTTAATTATTTTAAATTTAAAGATAAAAACTTTAGAGATAAAGCTATTAGATCTTTTTCAATAATATTTTTATTTATTATTGGAGCTATAATTGGAACAATAGTGACACTATCTTTTAAGAAGAATTCAATATTGTTTGTAATTTTATTTTTAATGTCTGCTTTCATACTTATGAATAAAAAAGAGCTGTGATTTTAGGGCATTAAATTAAAAAACTATTGACCAATAATTATAATAATGATTAAATTATTTTTAAATATATGGGGCTGTAGCTCACCTGGCTAGAGCGCTTGAATGGCATTCAAGAGGTAGTCGGTTCGAGTCCGATCAGCTCCATTTCTATTTTTTTGTTGTCTATGCTCTTTATAATAATTATGTTAAAATAATTAATATATAGGAGCAATTTTATGGACAAAAAATATATCGATTCTACAAATGATTTAATTAATTTTATTGATAATAGTCCTTCTTGTTTTCAAGTAATCAACACAATTGAAAATCAATTAACCAATAATGGTTTTATTGAATTAAAAGAAAATGAAAAATTCAAAATTGAAAATAATAAATCTTATTATGTTAAGAGAAATAATTCTTCTTTAATAGCATTTAGGGTCCCTCAAGAATATAAGGGATTTTCAATTATTGCATCACATACAGATTCCCCAACTTTTAAATTAAAAAGTAATCCAGAAGTTATTAGAGAGAAATTATATACAGTTATTAATACTGAACCTTATGGAGGTATGCTATTAGCTCCTTGGTTTGATAGACCTCTTTCAATCGCTGGTAGAGTCTTTGTTAAAAACGGTGAAAATATTGAGGAAAAATTATTAACAATTGATAAAGATCTTTTGACCATTGTTAATTTAGCAATACACCAAAATAGAGACGCTAATAAGGGTCTTGAATATAAAAAGCAAGTAGATATGTTACCTATAATTGGTTTAGGTGAAAACAAAGGTGCTATTAATTCTTTAATTGCTAAAACTCTAGAAATTAGTGAAGATCAAATTATTTCTAGTGATTTATTCTTATATAATAGAATGAAATCGAGTATTTGGGGATTAAATGATGAATTCTTTTCTGCTCCAAGAATAGATGATTTACAAGGTGTATATTCTTCTATGGAGGCTTTGTTAAATGTTAAAGATTCCTCATATATAAATATGGCACTATTTTTAGATAATGAAGAAGTAGGTAGTGGAACAAAGCAAGGTGCACTAAGTGATTTCTTAAAAATTACAATTGATAGAATATCCTATGCTCTAAATTGGGATGTAGAAGATAAAGCAATTTATCAAGCTAATAGTTTTATGGTATCTAGTGATAACGGACATGCTTTACACCCAAATTATATGCAAAAAAGTGATATAGTTAATAAACCTGTTGTAAATGGGGGCGTATTAATTAAGCATTCTGCAAATCAAAAATATACTACAGATGCAAAAACATTTGCTATTTTCAAAATGATTCTAGATAAAGAGGGGATTCCTTATCAGGAATTCTTTAATAATTCAGATGTCCCTGGAGGTGCAACTTTAGGTAATTTAGTTAATCATTCATATTCAATTAATACAATAGATATTGGTGTTGCTCAATTAGCAATGCATTCCCCTTATGAAACAGGAGGAACAAAAGATACCTATAATTTAATAAAAGCAATGGAAGCTTTTTATAAGAGATAAAAAAATAAGTCCTATTGAATTTTACCCTTCAATAGGACTTGTTTTATTAAACAAATAGTTTCTTAAAAATTTTAGGAAAAATAGCAGTTAGCCAAAGCCCTATAATTGTATATCTAAAGAAAGCTCCAATATAATAAATGCTCTCTGGTATTATTGAACTTAAAGCAAATTGTAGAATTAACATTCCAGCGATTAAGATTACAATTCTTACAATTTTCTGTGTAATTGACCCATCAACTTTGAAATTAATCTTTTTTGTTTCATAAGCTATTCCAAAGAATCCACCAGTACTAAAAGACATAGTTTTCATCATATCGGAAAAAGCAACAGTATCAATTTTTGAGAATTGTAGTAAAATACTTAAACTAAGAGAAATTAATAAACTTATTGATGCAAAATATATACTAGCTTTAAATTTTTTCGTTGGATCTTGTGCTAATTTTTCAAAGATTGGGTAAAAAATCATAGATAATAAAATACCTAAAATTAATCCTGTAGCTACATCAATTGGCCAATGTACTCCTAGATATAATCTACTAAGACCAACTAATACTATAATAATTGCACAAATTATTGAAACAACTCGTTTTTTAATAGCAAAGGAGATAGAAGAATACATTGCTGCAGCCCCAGTGGTATGTCCTGATGGAAATGAATATCCTGTTGCGGTTGTTAATCTTTTCCCATTTATTTCATCGATTACTGTAAAAGGCCTTGGTGCTTTAAATATAGCTTTTAAGGCTCCCATAGAAAATAAACTTATTACTAAAGAACTACAAATTGCGAATCCTTTATTTTTATCATAGGCATACATTATTATGGCTAATAATAAAATTAGAATGTTTTGTTCTCCTAAAACTGAAGAAATATTAGCAATAAAGTCAAAGATTGGATTACTAATATTTAAGAGAAATAATAATATTTCTTTTTGCATTATTTGCTCCTAATTAAAAATATCATTTTAATTATAAGTTATTGAGGGTATAAACACTATTGTTTTTTCATTTATTTTTTTAAAAGAAATAACCACTATAATTAAAAATTATAATGGTTATTTGGAGGTGTAATTAAAATGGGGGTTATTTTTATTTTACAATTTCATAAGGCCAACTGATTATTCCGCCGAAATCATAAACATTTGTATATCCTTGAGCTACTAATAATTTAGCTGCTTGAGAACTTCTGTTTCCTGATCTACAGTATAAATATAGTTTTTCATTTTTATCAGGGTATCTTTCTAGAACTGTTGCTTCTACTACATCAAGTGGGATGTTAATTGCATCTTTTACATGTCCTGAGCTAAACTCAGCAGCTGTTCTAACATCTATAATAGTAATATCATCTTGTGTATCAAAAGCGTTCTTTGCTGTTTGGGTATCTATTTTATTATATTGTGCCACTTTGGTTGTTTCCTCATTAGTGGTAGTTTGACTTTCTTTGTTTCCAGAGGAAAAAAGTGCGGGAGAAATAAAAATTAATAATATTAATATTGAAAATAAGTATTTTATCTTTTTATTCATGTTTTTACTCCTTCTTTTATAATTCAAATATATAATATTAGTTTCACGATGTAAGTGATTTAGTTACAAAGATATAGTAAAAAAAATTAAAAACAGGTTAATAAAAATTAACACAAGAATACATCAATATATAAAATGAGTAAAAACTATTATCATATCATATTAGTTTTCAATGTTGTTAAAAAAAATGTTAAAAAAAAATTAATTTTCCACTTTAGTAAATAGTAAAAACAAGGTTAAAAAAATATTATATAAATAAATTTTAGTACAGAAAATTACTATATATATAAAATAAAGTTGATAAAATGAGAATGTACCTAAATTTTATACAAATTGATAAATTGACAATTACCTTTTTGATTGTTTATTCTTTTAATATTCGCGTTGATAGGAAGGGATAAAAGAGTGAAAGAATCTTTTAGTATTATATTTGGCTTATTGGGTGGTTTAGCTATATTTATTTATGGCATGAACTTGATGAGTGAAGGGTTACAGAAAGTCGCAGGTGAAAAAATGCGACAGGTTTTGGGAATACTTACAAAAAATGTATTCTTTGGTGTTATTGCCGGTGCTGTAACTACTATGGTTTTACAGAGTTCTAGTGCAACCACTGTAATGGTAATTGGATTTGTAAGTGCGGGGTTAATGAATTTACCTCAAGCGATCTCTGTAATTTTAGGTGCTAATATTGGTACAACAATGACAGCTCAATTAATCGCTTTTAAATTAAGTGATTATATTTGGCCAATTTTATTTTTTGGATTTATTTTAAATTTCGTTCCAAAAAATGAGAGAACAAAAAATATAGGGTTAACTATTTTTGCATTTGGTCTTTTATTTGTAGGTATTGAAACTATGGGTGACTTAATGAAACCTTTAGCTAAATCTCCTGTCTTTGTTTCTATGATTTCTCAAGTATCACATATTCCTATTTTAGGTGTATTAGTTGGTGCATTAATGACTGTTGTAGTACAAAGTTCTTCTGCTACTATTGCCGTATTACAGAATTTTGCCAGTACGCCAGGCCCAGATGGGGTTATGTCGATTATTGGTCTTCATGGGGCAATACCTGTTTTATTAGGAGATAATATTGGTACAACTATTACAGCTTTAATAGCTTGTATTGGTCAAAGTAAAAATGCTAAGAGAACGGCGGTGGCCCACAGTGTATTTAATGTAGTTGGGGCTACAATCTTTATTTTCTTAATTCCTCCTTTTGCTACTTTTGTTTCATACATTTCTCCAAAAGGACCAGAGTTAGATATTATTTCAAGACAGATAGCAAATGCTCATACTTCTTTTAATATAATTAATACTTTGATTTGGATGCCTTTTGTTTGGTTAATGGTTAAAATAGTTACAAAGATTGTTCCAGGAGAAACTGTTGAAGAAGGAGATAAATCTACTGCTATATACCTAGATCCACATCTATTAAATCAACCAGTTTTTGCTATGACTCTTTGTCAACAAGAAGTTCTTCAATCATGTGATACTATTTTAGATGCAATTAAGAAGACTCGATTAGCTTTGGTTCCTTATGATGTTGAAAATGCTAAAGAGATAAGAAAAGTTTGGAAATTGCAAAGAGATTTACAAAGAGAGGTTCAGCATTACTTATCAAGAATGATATCTGTTGGTACTTCAACAGAAGCTCAAACAAATGCTATTACAGAATTATTATTAGTATCTTCAGGTTTAGAAAGAATTTGTATTCAAATGGGTAGCGTTATTGATGAAATGATAGAATTAGATAATGCAGATATTTCTTTCTCAGATATAGGGGAGAGTGAATTTAGACATAGTTTAGATGCAATCTTTGAATTATTTAAATCATCAATTGAAGTTTTAAAAGATGGTGATGATGTAAGCATTGTTATGGTTATTGCACTAAGAGAAAGATTGAATGATATGGAAAAAGAAATGCAGGATAATCACCTAGATAGATTAAATACAGGTGTTTGTAATCCAAAAATGACTCCATATTTCAATTCAATATTAAATAGCTTAACTAACATTGGTACTTACTGTTTAGATATTTGTCAGTCCTTAAGCTATGGATTAAGTGTTACTGTAGACAATAGATAATATTCAGTATTTATATAGTTTTGATAATAACAATAGGCTAAGGCTTTAAGCTTTGGCTTATTTTTGTTATAAATTACTTAAATATTTGGAGATAGTAAATGGAAAAAAATAAATATCAAATAGTATTAATTAGACACGGTTATTCTTTGGGTAATGCTTTAAAAACTCTTAGTGGTCAAAGTGATGTTCCTTTATTAGAAAAAGGAAGAAAAGAATTAGTTAATTATCGTAATACTTATAATTATATGGATACAGATATTTATTATAGTTCTGATTTAAGTAGATGTGTTTCAACCTTTGAAGCTCTTTTTGCTCCAGAAAAAAAACTTGATGGAACTTTTAAGGAATTAAGAGAAATTGATTTCTATGAAAGAGAAAATCAGAGATTTATAAGTAGAGAAAATATAATTGAATTATTTGATAAATGGATTGAAGATGATCCAAGTACAAGAGATGTAGAATCTTTTGATTCAATTAGAGAAAGAATGCTAAAAATGTTCTTTAAAACCGTTGTTGATTTAAAGACTACAAAAAAACAAACAGCAACTTTGTTTTCACATTCCTGTGCAATTAGATGTTTATTAATTGGACTTGGTATTTATGAGAAAAAAGATTATAGAAATATCAGTGTAAAAAATGGTCAGGGTTTTGTTATTAATCTTGAATATGATGATGATAATTTAAAAGTTGAAAACTGTTATAATCTTTTTGATTATATAAAAAAATAATTTAATATTGTTAATAATTTAAAATTTTGATATCTTATTAATTGATAAATCTGATGATGTAGAAATATTTCTTATTCTGAAGATTAATATTCTTATTTAATAACTTCTGAAGTATTAGGAATACTCCAAAGCTCAAGAAGCGTTATTTCTTTTTCCTTTGAGTTTTTCTATGTTTCATAAGTAGGAGGACTTATGGATACTAGATTAGCAATTATCGCTATTATTATTGAATCGCCTGATTCTGTTGGAAAAGTTAACCAAATTTTGCATGATTCTGCCACATACATTATAGGTAGAATGGGAATGCCTTATCCTAAGAAGAATGTATCTGTAATTACCATAGTAATTGATGCTCCACAAACAGTTATTAGTGGATTATCAGGTAAATTAGGTCAAATTGCTTCTGTAAGCATAAAAACTACATATTCAAAGGTATAAGTGATGGGAAATTTAAATTCAGCACCTAGAAGTGTAAGACTTCATATTGGTATTTTTGGTAAAACAAATAGTGGTAAATCAACTTTATTAAATGCATTAACTACTCATTCGACAGCAGTTGTTTCTCCAATTAAGGGTACAACTACAGATCCTGTTTATAAATCTATTGAACTATACGGGTTAGGCCCTTGTGTATTGATTGATACAGCAGGTTTTGATGATAGTGGGGAATTAGGAACTCTTAGAGTTAAGAAAACTAAAGATGCTTTTAATAAAACAGATATTGGTATTTTACTCTTTGATGCTTTAGAAAATGATTTTTCCAAAGAATTTCAATGGGCTAATAAATTAAAAGAACATAATAAACCTTTTTTAGCCGTAATTAGTAAAACGGATTTAAATCCAAATACAGAATTAATTGAAGAGAAAATTAAAAAAGAATTAAATGTTAATCCTGTAAAAGTAAATTCTTCTAAAGCCGATTTACAACATTTTATTCGTAAAGAATTAATAAAAATCAATACCAAAAAGACTGTTAATAAAAGCTTAACAGGGCATTTAGTTAATGAAAAAGATTTAGTAATGCTTGTAATGCCACAACAGATTAATGCTCCAGAAGGTCGACTTATTTTGCCTCAAGTTCAAACTACTAGAGATTTATTAGATAATAAAGCAGTAGTAATTAGTATTACAGCAGATGAAATTGATGATGCGTTAAAAACATTAAAAGAACCACCAAAATTAATTATTACAGATAGTCAGGTTTTTCCTTTAGTATATAAGAAAAAACCAAAAGAAAGTAAATTAACTTCTTTCTCAATATTAATGTCAGCTGTTAAAGGGGATGTTGAAAAGTTTGCAAAAGCAGCTCAAACAATAGATCAATTAAATGAAACTTCAAAGGTTTTAATAGCAGAAGCTTGTACTCATGCTCCATTAACTGAGGATATTGGAAGAATTCAGATTCCAAGATATCTAAGAGAAAAAGTTGGAGAGAATATTCAAATTGATTTTACAAGCGGTTCTGACTTTCCTAAAAACATTGAAGAATATTCCTTAGTTATTCATTGTGCTGGATGCATGTTTAATAGAACATATATGCTAAATAGGTTAAAAGAATGTGAAAAACATAATGTGCCAATGACAAATTATGGTATCGCAATTGCAAAATTAACAAATATTTTGGATTACATAGATTATTAGAGTATTTTCTTCTAATAATTTATTTTATGAAACTAGTTAGAGTTTGCCATTTTGAATCCATATCATTAATTAATGCTATTTGGGTTCTCGTCCTGTCTAAATTTTGGTTTTCTCTGCTAGTTGCATAATATACATCACCATTTATATAGTCAGTTAAGAATCTTACAGCCATAATTTGGGTTATATTTCTTCCTGATTCAATTAATAATTCTTTTTCTTTTTCACTAATAAAAGCTGAAGCTTTAGATAGGTAGCCTTTAATTAATTCTCTTAAATAATCTATATTGCAAGACATTTTTGTATAATCAACTTCATCTTCAAGTGCAGTTGAGGTGGCCGTTCTGATCATATCGCCTACATCAAATAATATTGTTCCAGGCATAACTGTGTCTAAATCAATTACACATAATGCTTCATTTTCATCTTGTGAAAATAAAATATTATTAATTTTTGTATCGTTATGAGTAACTTGTTTTTTTAGGATTCCTTTTTCATATAGATCCCAAATCAAAAGACCTCTTTCTTTGTTTTTCATGAGGAAAGATATTTCTGGTTTTACTGATTTTACTCTATCAAAAGCATCATTTTCAATAGCTGATTCTAATTGTTTATATCTCTCTCCCATATTATGAAAATCTTTTATTGTTTCAAAAAGTTCATTTCCATCTAAATCTGATAGTTGATTTTGAAAAATTCCAACAGCTTTACCTAAAAGGTAAGCTTGTTTTTGATCATTAACTTTTTGAAAGGTTTTTACATTATCAATAAACTTGTATGTTCTCCAATAGTTATTATTGCTATCTATATAAACTAAATTATTATCTCTAGTTTTTACTATTTCTAAGCATCTTTTATCAGAGTCTTCAAGGTTTTTTACTTTAGAGTGAATATGAGTGGTTACTTTATCAATATTACTCATTACTTCAAAAGGCTTGGTAAAGACAAAAGTGTTAATTCTTTGATGGGTATATTTTTCAATTTTACCATTATTATTAACTTTTGAAATGTATGTTGAATTTATATGGCCTTCTTTATTTGCTTTATATTCTATTAATGTGCCATCTATATTAAAATTCGAAAAGATTGAGTTAAAATTCATCTTTACCTCCATAATACAAGTTATTATAGAAAAAGAAGTTTTTGCTGTATTGATTCAATTGTATATAAAATTTGCACAATTAGAATTTTTTGTTTAAATCTTCATTTGTTAAATTTAAAATAGACTTAGAATATTCACTAGGGCTCATACCTACAATCTTCTTAAATTGCCTTGAGAAGTAGTGTATTGTCGAATAGCCTAGAGCATCAGCAATTTGTGTGAAGTTATCAGTTCCATTTCTTATAAGTCTTTTTGCTTCTTCTATCTTTAGTCTATAGAAGTATTCCATTACACTCCAACCAGTCTCGTCTTTAAATAATTTTTGAATTAAAGATCTACTCATAGAACAATAAGTACAAATATTATCTAGAGTAATATTTGTGTGTATGTTGCTCTCTAAATAATTAATAACTAGTTGTACTCTTCTTGTATTTTCCTTTTTATGTATAGAAATTTGAGTGCTAATTTCTTTATTGCCATTAACTATTAAATTGATTAAAAAACTTTCCAAAGCTAATTTAATCAAATTTAGAGAAGATTCTGGAGCATCTTTTTTTACTTTTAGTTCTTTGAAGTAGGGATCTCCAAGATTGGTTTCAAAAGCTTTTCTTGATTCAGTTATGATTGTTTGCAAATAAAAGGATAAGCTTTTGTCAATTTGTAGTATTTTGTTTTCAAAGTATTTCATACAAGGATCATTACAATCAAATGAAACAACTAGTAAATTTGGAGAAATTTTCCCATTGCAAAATACATCATGAAATTGATTTGGTTTATGAAATACTATATCACCTTGTTTTAATTGTGATACTTGTTTTCCGCTAGTGATTCCAACTTCTCCTTTATCTACATATAAAAACTCCCAAAAGTCATGAGACTCTCCTTTGAAGATAAATGTACTTGGATATTCAAAATAATGAACTGTAATAATATTATTAATATCTAAAATTTTCTTTAATGGGGTTAATGTAAAACCACTTTTAACAATTTTCATAGTTATAATATAACTTAACTTTTTAAATAGTACTAGATAATTTTTTTTATTTAAGCCTTTGTCAAAAGTCATTAAAATAGGTAGTTGTCAGTTAAAAGTTATCAAATATTTGTTATTTGTTACATAATTTGTTAATAAAAATATTTCTTTGTTCTATAATAAATTATTAACAATTTTTGTAGAAATATTTTAAAATAAATAAAATAATTTTACCTTCAATTTATGGCTATTGTCATATCTTGCATATTGACAATCTATTTTGCAAGTGTTATATTATTTTTGTCTGGCAGTGGGTCGGTTGATTATATCCCGTTATTATACTTTTTAGTTTTTTTAATGCCCACTGTTTGTTTCAGCATTGTTTTCCCCCTCTTACGAGGTGATGACTGAGACACCCCTGTCGTTAAATCGACATCCCCTTCAAGAGTGCAAGCTTGATGGGGAATTTTTTTTTGTTAAGTTTTGTAAAAAAAAATTGTATTGTTTTAGACAATATATCGTGGTATCTTAATATAAGACCTTATTTAAAACATAGGATAATTTTAGGAGAAATAAGTGGATATTGTAATAATTGGAAATGGCCCAGCTGGAAATACTTTGGCTACAAAACTTGACTCTGAGGGCTATAGAATTGATGTTTATTCAAATGAAGAGGTAAGTTTTTATAGTAGAATTAGATTGCCAAGTTGCCTAGGCAACTTAGATAAATTGAATTCTTTATGTGCAAAAAATGAACCTTCATATATACATCATGAAGAGGTTGCTACAATACATAGAGAAAGTAAAACTATAAAACTAACAAGTGGAGAAACAAAACATTATGATAAACTTGTTTTAGCAACAGGTTCTTATCCAATAGATTTTTTTAAAGGCTCTCCTTTAAAAGGTATATATACTTTAAGAACATATGAAGATGCTGCTAAGATTACTAAGGGCATAGAATCTCCAGTTTGTGTAATCGGTGGAGGCCTATTAGGTTTAGAAGTTTCTCTAGAAATTAATTCACTTGGATATGATGTAACAGTTATCCAAGGGGATACTTATGTCTTAAATAAACAATTAAATGAGGAAGCAGCAAAACTAGTTGCTAATAAGTGTTTAGAAAGGAAAAATTATAATTTAATTTGTAGTCAGTTTGTAAAAGAAGTTAAGGGTGAAAATAGAATTAAAGCTGTTACTCTCCAAGATGGAAGAGAGATTGCCTGTAATACTTTAATACTTGCTGCTGGAGTTAGACCTTCAATTTCTTTAGCTGCATCATGTAACTTAGAAATTAATAGAGCAATTATTGTTAATGAATTTTGTCAAACTAGCGATAAAGATATTTATGCTATTGGAGACTGTGCAGAATTTAATGGTAAATGTCCTGGATTATTACCAATAGCTTTATCAATGGCTAATGTTGTTTATAACCATATTTTAGGTAAAAAAGTGCCTTATACTGAACCGGTCCAAATGCCAACTCGCTTTCAGGCAGATGATTTACCTGTTGCAAGTTTTGGTATTTTAGAAGGAACTTGTTATAGCAAACAAGTTGAGGACAGATATGAAGCATGGTATATAAAAGATAATAAAGTAATGGGAGTAATAATCGTTGGATCAAAATCCCATATACCATTAGCTAAAGCTTCTTTAAATAAAGAGATAGAAAATATTGATGTATTATTAGACTTCTAGTTTTTTTAATACATATAGGCGTGAACCATAATCACCTAAAACTCTTGTAACTTCATGTTCATATTTGGTTCCGCCATATTCTTGATTAAGAATCAAGCCAGCTTTACTTAGTAACTCACCATAAACTCTATGGTGGGTTATTTCTATATTAAGCTGTAAGATTTTAGAAATCTCATCTATAGCTTTACCTTTTAATAAATTTGTAGGTAAGAAGTGTTCAACTAAATCCCCAAAGACTGATAATTCAAATTTTTGAGGTCTATTAAATAATTCATAATAAGCATTATTATCAACAATAGGAATACGAAGTCTTTCTAGTGGGGGGTTAGGTATAGTTCTACTTCTAAAGTCTAGGACTATAATTTCACTCTTATCATTATTCATTACTGCCCAAATAGCTCTTTCTTTATTGTTTGTAAAAGTTTTGATTCTAGCTAAAGTTCCAAATTGAAGAGTTTTTCTATAGCGTTTATAAAAATTTATTTGTTCTTTTATTTGTTCTAATTGGTTTTTTGTAGCAGCATTTAAATTAATTTCATATCCTAAGTTACCGATAGCTGCAACATTGAACCTAGTTTCTAGATTACTTACTTTTAAAGTTTGATGATTAGGGCTTGCACTAACATGATTAGTTATTGCACTAAGAGGGTAACCAAAGCTAGTTCCTTCTTGGATAAATAGTCTTTCATAAGGATCTGTACAATCACTTGTCCAGGTTTGTGGCATGAAAGCTAACATACCTAAATCATATCTATTTCCACCTGCTGAGCAAGATTCAAATAAGATTTTAGGGAATTTCCTTGTAAGTCTATCTAAGAGTTTATAGAGACCTAAATAATAGCGATGGTAAAATTCTCCCATATGAGAGATCTCAGCATTAGAAGAATATAAATCACTAAAGACTCTATTAAAATCCCATTTTACATAATCTACTTCACCTAATAAGAAAATATCTGATAAAACTTCTTCAAGATATAAAATTACATCATCTCTGCTTAAGTCTAATATAAATTGATTTCTACCAACACTAGGTTTTCTATCTGGAATCATAATTGCCCAATCAGGATGAGCATCAAATAAATTACTATTTCTACTAATCATTTCAGGTTCAACCCAAATTCCGAATAGCATTTTCATTTTGTGTATTTTAGAAGATAAGTCACCAAGACCTTCACTTAGTTTAGCAGTATTTACTACCCAATCTCCTAATGAGGAGGTATCATCATTTCTATTTCCAAACCAACCATCATCTAATACAAATAATTCAGCCCCAACTTCTTTTGCAGTTTTTGCAAGTTGTACTAATTTTGAGTTATCAAAATCAAAATAGAAGGCTTCCCAAGAGTTTGCTAAAATAGGTCTTTCTTTATTTTTCCAATAACCTCTAATAATATTATTATTAACAAAATAATGGAAGTTTCTACTTAAGGTGCTAAAGCCTTTATCACTATAGCTTAGAATAGCTTCTGGAGTTGCAAATCTTTCATTGGGATGAAGCACCCATTTAAATGTAGAATCATTAATACCGCTTAAAATTCTTGTTTGATTATATGGGGTTATTTCAACTACTTCTTTATGATTTCCACTATAGATTAAATTGGTTGCATAACAAACTCCATTTAATTCATCACAGTTTTTATCACATAAATATATTAGTGGGTTATGATATGCTCCAGAGGTCCCAAGTTTTGAATCATTTATTACAATACCAGGTTGTAATTCTCTTCTATTAATATGTCTTTCTCTAGCCCAAGCTCCATCAAAAGTTATTAAATCAAAATCGGAGGAATCAATATCTAGTTGAAGAGAATATAAACTTTCAATTGTGATATTTCTTTTTTCATAATTGAATAATTCAGCTTTACGAGTAATTACATCACAATAATCAAAAACACCATAAGTTAATATGAGTTTAATATCAAATTCTTTGTCTATTAGTGTAACTCTTAAAGTGTCACATTCTTCTCTATCTCCATAAGCTTCAGGTAAGTTTGAGAAGGTTTTAGGTTTTCCATTTGTAATCTCAAATTCTTGGAAAACAAAATCAAGAGTATTCATTCCACCGTTATAACTAATTTTAGCAAAAGGTTCTCTATAATCTCCTTTTCCAGGGGTTGAAACCTCCTGTTTCATTAATCCTAAATTTAAGGTATTATCTTCTTGATATAGAGTAGAAGTGCCTGCACTTTGGAGATATTTTGTAGTTAATAATTTGGGATTAATACTACTTTCATTTAAATGTGAACCATAATATAAATGTTCAATATGTTCATTAAATTTGGCATAGAATAAATATGTAGTATTAGCTGTTGATAAATTGAATAACCCATTTTTTTCACTAATCATTGTAAAACTCCTCTTGTACTAATAGACATCTATATTATAATTATAGTAGAGATATTAAAAATGTTCTATGTTTTTTTAATATTTATAAGGAAATGGAATGGATATAAGAAGAGTTAGAATTAAAGATGATGAAAATGCAACTGTGTTAAGCAACGATTTAATTAGAGCTGTAATTCAGGACTATAATGGCAGATTAATTGAATTTAGTGCTATGAATATACATGGTGGCTGGGTAAATTCAAATAAGTTGCACAGATTCCCTTTTTCAAAGGATACTGTAGATTATAATATTAAAAACAGAAACAATGATCCTCTTATCGATAAATTGTATGGTTATCAAGTTCAATTAGTTGAACCAGATAAAAAACAAATTACTCAAGAAGAAGAAAAAGAAATTCTCTTAAAAAATATAGATAATTATGATGATTTATTAAGTAAAAGTAATACTTTAAATAAAGATGAGAATGATGAGTATATTAGAGCCATATTTGAAAAAGATAGGGTAAAATGGGTAGTGCAAAGATACGGTAGTGATGAGACCACAGGTGGGGTTTGGGTATTATCTAAAAACGACGATTTCAGTAATAAAACCTGGGCAACAAAAAGACTTGATGTAGTATTACCAAATCAACCAGTTGTTTATTCTGCATTGTATATAAAAAATATAAGTGATAATTCAATTAATCTTAATGTTGGTTTTGATAATACTATTAGCTCTCCATTTTTAGAATCAAATTGTTTTTTAAACTGTAGTGCAAAAATGTGGAATAAGTTTAATATTGAAGGAAATAATCAAATCATTGATAGATTAGCAAATCCTACAAAACCTTTTGCTCTTGATAAAGCTCCATTAAAAAGTGGTGGAAATTGTGATTTAAAAAGTATTAATGGAATAATTGGAACAACAGATGTTTTGTATGCTAAAAATGATTTAGAGAATCCCTCTCATACTTGGTTTAGTGCAATTAATCCTAATTATCAATTAGTTTATTTATCTTTTGCTCCAGGAAAATCTGTAATGGAAGATATTGATATAGATTTAAATTATTCAACAATGGTTTTAGATTATGGTGGAAGGAATCAACCCCCTTGGGCATTATATCAAGGTGGCCCTAGCAATGAATTTTCAATTCATTTTGGGGCAAGTACTTCTTACTATGGAAAGGGTAATGGGGTAGAGATTCAACCTAATGAAGTAAAAAGAGTATTGTATGCTAGATGTTTAACCACTTATGATAATCAAAGAATGGGTAATAATTTTTCTACCTTTGAATCTTTTAATCATAATATTGTGTTAAAGAGAACAAAAAGTACTATAGTAATTCCATCTGATCCAAAATTTGAAATTATAAAAAAATTTGGTAAAAAATTAATACACTTCGATTAAGATATTTGAGGCTTTGATGATATTTGAGAAAATAAAAAATTTTACAATAATAGACACCGAGACCACTGGTTTAGGATGTTATTCTAAATTAGTAGAATTTGCAGCTATAAAATTTAGAGATGGAAAACCTGTAGAATCTTTTGATACTTTAGTTAATCCAAAGATGGTTATGAGTGATCAAGTAATTAGTATTCATGGAATTACTAATGAAATGGTTTTAAATGCTCCTTTAGTAGCAGAGGCAAGTAAAGATATATATGATTTTATTGAAGATGATATTTTAGTTGCTCATAATGCTCCTTTTGATATGGATGTTTTAAATAGACGATTAACTTTCGGCATAAAAAATAGATATATTGATACTTTGCCTATTTTTAGAGAAACTTTAAATTTATATAGATATAATCTAAATTACATTAGAAAATATTTTCAAATAGACATTGAACAAACTCATAGAGCCTTAGATGATGTAAAAATGTTATATTCTTGTCTATCTAAGGTAGATAAACCCTATAATATAAACATTAAAACTGTTGATAAGATTATTGGAAGCTGTAGAGCTTCACAAATAATGAAAACAGATAATTTAGGTAATCAACTTGACTCTTGTCATTGTGTAATAACAGGGGTTATTCCAAATTTATCTAGAAGTGAAGTTTGGCAAATAATTGTTAATCATGGTGGAATGGTCGGGGAGTCTGTAATTAATAAAACTAGATATTTAATAAAAGGAGAGCCTAATGGAGGCCAGGGTAAGCTCCAAAAGGCTAAATTTAAAATTAAAAATGGTGATAATATTGAAATTATAGATTATCGAGAATTTTTTAAATTAATTGATACAGAAATTACTAAATAATATCAGTTTCTTCTAAGATTGTTAAATTCTCATTTCTTATTAAATTCCAATTTTTCTTTCCAATAGCTTTTGAAAAAGATCTATCATGGGTTACTGCAATTATAGCTCCATTAAAATTATTTAAAGCTTCAATTAATGATTTAATTGATAATATATCTAAATAGTTTGTTGGTTCATCAAGTATTAATAGTGAAGCT
The DNA here is from genome assembly GCA_963678415.1 of Sphaerochaetaceae bacterium. Lineage (GTDB taxonomy): Bacteria > Spirochaetota > Spirochaetia > Sphaerochaetales > Sphaerochaetaceae > Pleomorphochaeta. The sequence goes on from OY782833.1 coordinate 2,608,880, forward strand.
TTTGATATTATAGCTAAGCCATAAAGTAATTTTTGAGCTTCACCTGGGCTGATTAAATCGCTATTCATTATAGAAGTCGGATTAGAGCCAAGCCTAAAAACTATTGAAAATATTTCAGCTTGTTTTTCTTTATCTAAGTTTAATATTTTATTTTTAATATCTATTCTATCTTGTTGTGTGAATTCTTGGGGTAAATACCAAAATGATTTGTTTTTACTTTCCAAAAGATTATATAGATATTTTATGAAAGTAGTTTTTCCAGTCCCATTATTTCCAGTTAAAATGATTCTATCTTCAGGTTTAATTAATAGATTAGGATGCTGTAGGTTAAGAGTATTTTCAATAAGAGAAATAGTATCTTTTTCTAAATCTAAAATGAAATTACCTTTTTCTTTACTCCCTGATAAATCAACCCCTGTTTTTCTACTTTCAAATACTATTAAATTGTTAAGTTTTTGAGTGTTTCTCTTTATCTCTGTATTAATGGATGAGAGTCTTTGTCCTGGTTTTTTATCCTTTGAAGAAAGTCTTGCACCATCTATTTTACTCTTTGTTGAAAAGTCCTTAGCTGAAACATTTTTCTTTGATAATCTATTTTTTGAAGCTTGAATAGTTTGCATTTCATTATGTTTTATTTTCTTTAGATGCTCTATTTTTTTGATTTGTTCAGATTTTTGATCTTTTAGATAATGAATTGTTTTATCTCTTTGTTCTAATGCTATTGAGGGTTTACAGTCGTAAATCATTACTTGATTACCAATTTTTGTTGGTTCAATCACTATTGTTTTTGTACAAATGTTATCTAAGAAAGTTAAATCATGGGAAATTATAATTCCAATTCCTTTATAAGCTTTTAATTCATTAGATAATAAATTCATAGAATAAATATCAAGATGGTTTGCTGGTTCATCAATTAATAAAACCTCTGGTTTCCTAATAATAGCATCAGCTATCATACAACGCTTTTTTTCTCCTCCACTTAATTGATTCCATCTCCAAGTCCAATCATCTTTTATCTCTAATTTGCTTAAGATTTTGTTTGTCTCTGGTAAATTGATTAAATCAGGGGAGTAAAAGAATTCAGGAATATCTAATAAGGTATCCTGCTGGCAAAGATAAGTAGATAACTTAGGAGATATTTCTCCTAAATCAGGTTCTATTTTATTTGCTATTATATTTAGCAATGTAGTTTTTCCACAACCATTTGGTCCAATTAATGCGAACCAATCTTCTGATAAGGTTAAATTAACTGATGAAAAAATAGAGGTGATTGAACTTTGATATTTGAATGATAAATTAGATATATGTAAAAAGGACATATTAGTCTTCCGGTATATAAGTCTAGATTGAGGGAAGGACCTGATGAAAAATATATATAAAAACGGATAACCCCTCGTGGGCATATTAAAATCTGTATTAATAATACTGATTTAAGCTTACTGTTTATCCCGTTTTATTATATTCTCACTTATTTATCTCCAATTTACTTAAATAAAAACATTTAATTTCAGATTAGTCAATATTTCAATAAAAAAGCTTCTATTTAAAATAATAGAAGCCTTATATATTAAAAGTAGAGGTGCCAATCGGATTCGAACCGATGCATCACGGTTTTGCAGACCGTTCCCTTACCGCTTGGGTATGGCACCAACGCAACGATTGAGAGATTAACAAATTTATGGGGGTTTTTCAAGTAGAAAAAACAAAAAACTTGTAAAAAGTAAATCATTTTATTTAAAAGTTGAAAATAATTGCTAAAAAGTAAGTTTATATTCATTTTATGTAGTATAATAATTATGAACATTATTGGTTTATAAGTTTATCTTTCTGAACCTTTTTTTCTTGACAGTTAATGTAATTGAATGTATCATGTGGACAAACGAACAAAAACGTTCAAAGGATTAATAATGTTACCTGTTGAAAGACAAAGATATATTCAAGAATTGGCAATGAAAAAAAAGAGCGTAAGCGTTAGTGAACTTGCATCAGATTTAGATGTAAGTGAGTTAACGATTAGACGTGATTTGGATGGCCTTTGTTCTAGAGGAGTCTTAGAAAGAACTCATGGTGGAGCAACTCTTAGAAGAAACTTAAACATTGAACCAGATTATCTACAAAAAGCATCTGAATGTTCAAAAGAGAAACAAGCAGTTGGAAAACTGGCAGCATCTTTACTCGATGAAGGTGATACTGTTTATATTAACAGTGGTTCTACTACTTTAGAAGTAATTAAATCTATTTTAGAAAGAAATATAGATATAACAATTGTTACTAATAATATCGATGCTATGTGGCTTTGTAAAAGTGATGGTAATGTTAAAATAATATTCGTCGGTGGATATTATAGACCTAAATCACATTCTGTTTCAGGGCGCTTAGCTTTTAATCTAATTGATCAAATTTATGCAAATAAAGCAATTATTGGTGTTGATGGATTCTCTCCAATAGCTGGATTAACAACTCCAGTATTAGAAGAGGCTGATACTACTAGAGCTATGATTAATCATAGTGTAGGTTCCAAAATTGTTGTAGCAACTGAAAATAAAATTGGAGTTGTTTCAAACTTTAAGACAGTTCCAATAGAAAGAGTTGATGTTTTAGTAACAGATGAAAATGGTGGAAACTTATTAAAAAACACAGAAATAAGTAAACATATACAAGTATTAATAGCAAAATCATAATAGGAGGACGGCTATGAAATTTGAAGAAAATTATGCAGACAATTACAAAGATTGCGCATGGATTCCTTTTGAAGATTTAGAAAAATTTATGAGAGAAGCCTTAGTTAATGCAGGCATTCCAAAAGATGATGCAAAAACAATTGGTGAAGTATTAATTGAATCAGACAAAAGAGGTATTGATAGCCACGGTATTGGAAGATTAAAACCAATTTACATTGATAGAATTGATAAAGGAATTATGAATCCTATTACTGAAATTGAAGTTTTGAAAGATGAAAAAGCTACAGCAGTATTAGATGGTCACAATGGCTTAGGTCATGTAGTATCTAAAAAAGCTATGTCTATGGCAATTGAAAAAGCTAAAGAATATGGTGTTGGTGTTGTTGCAGTAAGAAATTCTACCCACTATGGTATTGCTGGTTATTATGCACTAATGGCTACAAAAGAAAATATGATTGGTGTTACAGGAACTAACGCTAGACCTTCAATTGCACCAACTAATGGTGTTGAAAATATGATGGGAACTAACCCATTAACTTTTGGTATTCCAACCGATGAAGATTTCCCATTTGTTTTAGACTGTGCAACTAGTGTATCACAACGTGGTAAAATTGAAGTTTATGGTAGAGCTGGAAAAGACCTTCCTGCTGGTTGGGTTATTGGTCGTGATGGTAAAACAAGAACTGATACAAAACAAGTATTATATGATTTGACAACTGGTAATGCAGCATTAACTCCTTTAGGAGGAATTGGTGAAGTAACAGGTGGTTATAAAGGTTATGGCTATGCTGCTGTTGTAGAAATTTTATCAGCTGCATTACAAGATGGTGCTTTCATGAAAGCTTTAAATGGTTTTGATAAAGATCATAATCCAATTCCATATCCACTAGGACATTTCTTTATTGCAATCAACCCTGAATTCTTTATGGGTGCTAATGTATTCAAAGCTATCTCAGGAACAATTTGTAGACAATTAAGAAATAGTGAAAAAGCACCAGGTGAAGATCAAATCTTTACTCCAGGTGAAAAAGAATATATTGCTTATAATTATAGAAAAGAACACGGTTGTCCTGTTCCTCCATCACTACAAAAAGTCATGATTGAATTAAGAGATAGATGGAATATGGATTATAAATGGGATTTTGAATAAACGAATATATAAAAAATAAGGATAATAAAAAAAATGGCAACTTTAAAAGAAAGAGCTTTGGCTTATCACATTCAAGACAATGTGCCCGGTAAGGTTAGTGTTGTTCCAACAAAACCTTGTAAAACTTCTGATGATTTAGGTTTAGCATATACTCCTGGTGTAGCTCAACCTGTATTAGCAATTGAAGAAAATCCAGAAGATGCATACAAGTATACTGCTAAAGGTAATCTAGTAGCTGTTATCTCTAATGGTACTGCTATATTAGGTTTAGGAGACAGAGGTCCATTAGCAAGTAAACCTGTTATGGAAGGTAAGGGTGTTCTTTTCAAAAGATTTGCTGATATTGATGTTTTTGATATTGAAGTAGATGAAAAAGATCCTAAAAAATTGATTGAAATTGTTAAAAAATTAAGCCCAACATTTGGCGGGGTTAACCTTGAAGATATTAAAGGCCCAGAATGTTTTGAAATTGAACAAGAATTAATCAAACAATGTGATATTCCAATTTTCCATGATGACCAACATGGTACTGCAATTATTGCAACAGCAGGTTTAATGAATGCAACAGAAATTGTTAACAAAAACTTAGCTGATATTAAAGTAGTTGTAAATGGTGCTGGTGCTGCTGGTATTTCTTGTGCAAGAATGTTTATTGCTGCTGGTGTAAAGAAAGAAAATTTAATTATGTGCGATAGTAAGGGTGTTATATTTGAAGGTCGTACAGAAAGAATGACTAAAGAAAAAACTGAATTTGCAGCAAAGACAGATTGTAGAACTTTAGCAGATGCTTTAAAGGGTGCTGATGTATTAATGGGTTTATCTGTTGCTGATTGTGTTAGCGTTGATATGTTAAATTCAATGGCAAAAGATCCTATTGTATTTGCCATGAGTAATCCAAATCCAGAAATTGATTATCATTTAGCTATTGAAACACGTAGTGATTTAATCATGGCAACTGGAAGAAGTGACTATCCAAACCAAATTAACAATGTTTTAGGGTTCCCATTTATTTTCCGTGGTGCTTTAGATGTTAGAGCAACTAAGATTACTGAATCAATGAAAATGGCTGCAGCAAAAGCTTTAGCTAAATTAGCAAAAGAACCTATCGTAAAAGAAGTAGAAGCTGCTTATGGAAGAAGCTTTAGCTTTGGTCGTGATTATATTGTTCCAAAACCATTCGATCCAAGAGTAATTGAATATGAAGCAGTTGCTGTTGCAAAGGCTGCATGTGAAGAAGGTGTTGCTCAACATCCTATTAAGGATTGGGAAGCTTACCGTCAATCATTAGTTGAGAGAATGAAAAAATATTGGGATTAATAAATATTTAATCTAAAAGTAATTATCTCCAAGAGAAGAACTCTTGGAGATTTTTGTATTTCTTGTGAATTTAATATTTGAATGTTTCTTTTTTTCGATTTTAATATTATTATTTATCACAAGGAGAAAGCTATATGAATAATTATGATAATGATTCTCATCCATATGATGAAGATGATTGTATACAAAAGAAAACTAGCGATGATGCTTCTTCAGTTGTATTGATCTTAGGTATTATTTCTATTGTAAGCATCTTTTCTTGGTTTTTTTCATTTGTAGGTGTAATTTTAGCAATAATTGCATTAGTTAAAGGAACAAGAATTAGACATAATTCAAGTGCAGCTATGGCAGGATGGGTACTTTCAATAATATCTCTCTCTATTTTTGCTCTTGGCATAATTTTGTTTATAGGTTTTATGTTACCACCTTTTTGGTGTTTCCTTTAAGATAAATATTTAAAAAAAATTAATCCTCGTTTTTAATAAATGAGGATTTTTTTATGATTAATTTTTATCATAAAATATATTTATGATAAAAAATTGACATATTTAATAATTATGATATAATTTAGTCATAATAAGGATGACTGAATGAAAAATAAAATAGCAATAATAGCAGATATAATAGATTCAAAGAAAATAAGTAGTGATAAGAGAAAGCCTGTTCAAAATAAAATTAATTCTATCTTAGAAGATATAAACATAAAATATAAAAATGATATTGAATCAAAATTTGTTATAACTCTTGGAGATGAATTTCAAGGAGTTTTAAATTCTTCAAAAAATCTATTTAAAATCATAGATACAATTCAATTTAAATTAGATTCAATTAATTTAAGATTTGGAATTGGTATTGGGGAAATTTATACAGAAATAAATCCTTATGCAGCTATAGGAGCTGATGGCCCTGCATATCATAAAGCTAGGATTTGTATTAATGAATTAAAGAAATTAAAAAAGAAAGAACAAAATATTTTAATAGAAGGGGATAATAAAAAATTAACAAATTTATTTAATTTGCAACTATTTTGGATTAATGATTGTTTCTTAAATTGGAGCAGTTTGCAAAAAGAGGTTGTAAAAATTAAATTCTTTGATGATTCAATTACTCAAAGTACAATTGCTTCAAAATTAAAAATAAATCAATCTCTTGTTAGTAGGACTATAAAAGCCGCAAAATATGATAAGTATATAGCAAGTGAGAAAGCAATTATTGATTTAATTAATATGGAGTATAATTTATGATAAATAATAGTTTTTTAATTGTTTTATTACTATTTCATTTTATAGCAGATTTCTATTTTCAATCTCATAAAATGGCTTTAGCGAAAGATGAAAATATTAAAAGTTTGTTTATTCATTGCGTAATTTATTTATTAACTTTTTCTTTATTGTTTATTATATATAGAAACTCTTGGAATTTAATTTTTTGTGTATCTCTGATTGGTATTTCTCATTTTGTTGTCGATTTTATAAAGTTTATTATTAACTTAGATACAAAGTTATCAAAAAACTTTGTTTTTTCATTGGATCAATTAATTCATATATTAATGATATTAGGTATATTTTACTATTTTGATAAGGGTTTATCTTTTGTAAGTCGTTTTGATTTGAATCCTTATTTAAATACTTTGAAATTAACTATATCTTTATTAATAATTTTAAAACCTACAAATATATTTATTAAAAGCTTTTTTGAAGAAAGTGATAATGAAGTTAAAGAGAAGCGATTAGGAAGGATTATAGGTAATTTAGAAAGACTTTTAATTACTATTTTATTATTAGCTAATCAATTTGTAGTTATAGGATATGTATTTGCTGCAAAATCAATTGCCAGATGGAAAAATTTTGAAGAAAGAGATTTTGCAGAATATTATTTAATAGGAACTCTATTAAGTGTTTTAGTATCAATAGTTATATATTTCTTGTTTTTATATAACAGCAATATATTAAATATGGGGTAATCATACCCCATATATTTTATAATAATTCTTCTTTAATTTTTTCTTTAACTTGAATTAATGTTTGCTCATATTGTTCGTCTAATTTCTTTAAATTATCATCAAGTAATTTCATAAATTCTTGGTCGTTTTCTGGAGCATAAGTAAAATCTGGACCATATTGTTGTTTTAATTGAGCTTCTTTTTGTTGTAAAACTGGTCCAAATTGTTCTTTCATTTGATTAACTAATTCTGTTTGATGATTTAAGTATTGATCAAAGAATGATCTAATTTGGTTAATAAGATCTATTAGTTCAGAAGGATCTTTTTTTAGTATTTCAATTATATCTACTAGTTTGTCTAAAGTATTATTATAAGTATTATCAACTGGTAAAGCTAAATTTAATAAAAGGTTATTAACAATACCTTCATTTACTTGTTCTTTATTTTCAGCGTTTTCATATTCTTTTTTGAATTTTTCAATTGTGAAATCAATATCGTTGATGTATAAGCCACAAATTCTTCTTCCTAGTTTAACTGCTTTATCTTTGTTGATTTTTTCTAAATCTACATTTAAATTTTCTGTTTTTTCTAATGCTATTTCCCAAGCAGATTTTATTCTAGCCATAATTACTTCCTCAATTTAATTAATTTTAAAAAAAATTCTTTATAAAGATAAGATAATATCAAACAAACTAATTAACAAGTACCTAAAAGATATGTTAAATTTTAGCTATGACAAATTCGGTTGGTTTAATTTATGGTTTTGACATTTTTGGAACTATAATATTTGCTCTAACAGGGGCATTAAAAGGTGTAGAAAAAGATTTAGATTTTTTAGGAGTTATTGTTTTTGCAACAACTGTTGGTTGTGGTGGCGGCATGATTCGTGATTCCTTAATTGGGGCAACTCCTGTTGCAGTTTTAACTAATTATGTTTATTTAGTTGTTTGTATTGCTGTGGGTATTATTGTCTTCTTTATAGGTTCCTTTATTCATTCAGAGAGAAAAATTATTAAATATTCTGATGCTATTGGGCTTGGTGTATTTACAGCTATTGGTTGTGCTAAAGGCGCTTTATATGATTGTTCAGCAATTGGACAAGTACTCTGTGGTGTTGTAAGTGCAACAGGTGGTGGAGTAATTAGAGATCTTATGAGTAAAAATATTCCAACTATATTAACTAATGATTTTTATGCAACAGCTTCTTTATTAGGGGGGTTGTTATATTTGCTATTAGAGAGAACTGATTTGTCACTAGTTTACATATTCTTATTTTCTTCTTTATTTGTATTTGTAATAAGAATAATAGCAATTCAATTTTCTATTGAATTGCCAAAGAGCGGTAGTGTTTGGAAGAAGAGGGTAAAATGATTCAAGTAATAAAAGAATATTATAATGATACATATAAAAAAGAAATTTCAGCTAAAATTGTTGATATTATTGAAAATAAAGTTTATTTAGATAAAACAATTTTTTATCCAGAAGGTGGTGGTCAACCAGGTGATAAAGGATACATAAATGACATTGAAATTTATGATACTCAAAAAGATGGCTCTCAAATAGCTCATTATGTCAAAGATTCTTCATCTCTTTCTATTGGTATGGATATTAGATTAAAATTGAACTGGGAATATAGATACAATTATATGAAAATGCATAGTGCTCAGCATTTATTAAGTGGGCTATTATATTCAGTTTTTACAGTTGGAACTGTATCCGTTCATCAAGGTGTTGAAAATTTAACTATAGAAATTGATAAAGCTGATTTTAGTATTGAAAATTGTTATGAATTAGAAGATATAGCAAACAAAAAAATCTTAGAAGCACATGAAATTTCATATTCAGAGATGGATAAAACCGCTGCTGAAAAATTAAATATGAGACGAAGTATTAAAGTAGATTCAGATGTTAGAATAGTAAAAATTGAAGATATTGATTTAATAGCCTGTGGTGGCCTTCATGTAAAAAACACAAAAGAAATAGAGAAAATAATGTATATAGGTTTTGAAAAAATTAGAAAACATTATAGATTATTATTTAGAGTTTCAAATGAAGTAACCAAGATTTGTAGAGAATATGATAATGTAATTAAAACGTTATGCACTTTGCACAGTGCAACTCTTGATACTTTAGTTGAATGTGATAAGTCGCTTTTAAATAAGAAACTTGAATTAGAAAAAGAAGTAAGGCTATTAAAAAAAGAAAATACTGATTTGATTATTTCAAATCTATTAAATACTGATGAAAATATTATTACAAAGAATATTAGTGAATATAATATAGATTTTAAGGATATTGATGTAACCTTTGATAAGGCTCTTTTCTTTTACAAGATAGATTCTTCTTTACTAAGATGGTTCATTTATTTAGGCCCAAGTTATGAAAAATATAATATTAATGATATTAGGAAAAATGTTTTATGTTATATCAATGGCAAGGGTGGTGGTAAAGCTCCATATTTTCAAGGTAAAGGCGAATTAAATAATATTGATAAATGTGAAAAGGCTTTTTTAGGTTATTTTAATGGAAAATAATGAAGATGAAAAAAAACATTCTTTTTTAAAAGAGGATGGTAGTATTGCTTGGAAGAAATTGTTTTTTAGAACAATTTTAGCCTTATTGGTTATTTTTATTTTGTTCTCAATTTACAGTCAAATAATGAAATCAAATGTTCAAGCAAATAATGTAGCTCAAAACTTATATAATGAATTAGGACACTTTGGTGTCTCTTTGTTTGTATATCTCTGTGACACTTTTATTGTGCCTTTAACTCCAGATATTATGTTCCCCTTAGTATCAGGTGATTGGACTGCTTTGCAGATAACATTCTTTATGGGAACAGCGTCTTTTTTGGGGGGAATTACAGCATATTGGCTGGGTCATTTAATATCTTTAATCAAGGTAGTTAATAGAGTTGCTAATAAAATTATGGGAACACATAAAGTGTTTATACATAAAAAAGGAGCCTGGGGCGTTGCATTAGCAGGCCTGACTCCTATTCCATATTCAACAATCTGTTGGACTGCTGGAATATTAAAAGTTGAATTTAAAGATGTTGTATTTGCCTGTTTAGTTAGATTTCCTAGAATGTTAATCTACTATTATCTATTTAAAGCAGGTGTTGAACTAATTCAATTTTTATAATATTTTTGATGCTTCTTCTATGATCATTGCAGTTCTTAAAGGAGCATCGCCAACATATTCATCAGCATTTAATAATTCGATTGCTTTTTCTTTGCTAACATACTTTAAGATGATTTTATCATTTACTAAATCTTCTTTAAGAGTGTTTTCTTTTCCTTCTTGAACTTCTTTCCAAGCTCTAAGACTGTGTTCACGAATTAATTCATGCATTTCTTGACGATTTGCACCATTTCTACCCAATTCCATAAGAAGTCTTTCACTTGCAGCAAAAATACCATAAGTCTTCATATTTCTCTTTATTGCTGTTGTGTGTACATTCATATTTTTTACAACTTTAATTGCTGTAATCAAAATCTCATCACAAGCCATAAAGGTATTTGGTAATACAACTCTTCTATTAGCGCTATCATCTAAGGTTCTTTCGAGGAGAGTTTGAGCACTATTTTGCCAAAGAGTATTAGGTTGAGAACTTACAAATCTACATAGACTGTCAATTTTTTCACTATTAATTGGATTTCTCTTAAATGGCATAGCAGAAGAACCAACTTGATTTTTTCCAAAAGGTTCTGACCATTCACCAATAGGTGGAGATTGTAAGATTCTAAAATCAATAAAGAATTTATAAAGAGTACAAGCTAGAGAAGATAGGGCATTAGCAACACGTAAATCTTGTTTTCTAGTATAAACTTGAGTTGCAGCACTAAATGCTTTTAAATCAAGCTTCTTCATTACAATATCTTCCATATCTTTTGCACTTAATTTTGTATTCTTTAATAATTCAGTATAACTTGCTGCTGTTCCAACAGCGCCTTTCATACCTTTGCCTTTAATATTATTTCTTACTAATTCTAAGTCTTTAATATCTTCAATTAGATCTTGTGCAGTTTGTGCAATTCTGTATCCAACAGTAGTAGGTTCTGCAGGTTGAATATGAGTAAAAGCCATACAAGGTAAATCTTTGAATTCTTTCATTTTATCTACAAAATAAGCTAATAATTCTTTAGATTTACTAATTATAATATCAAGTGCTTCTTTTAATCTAATAGCATCCATATTGTCTAGAATATCCATGCTAGTAGCTCCTAAGTGAATAATAGCACCTGCATTAGGACATTGTTCAGCATAGGTTTTTATTTCAGCCATTAAGTCATGATGAATAATATTTTCAATCTCTGTCGCTCTTTCAACATCAATATCAGTTTTATGAGCTAATAATTCTTCTAGTTGTTTTTGAGTTACAAGGCCTGCTTCCATTTGAGCAGTAGCTAGTGCAATCCAAATCTTTCTAAGAAGAATTCTTTTGTGTTTTTCACTATAAATTTCTCTCATTTGAGAACTTGAATATCTCCAAGTGAAAGGGGAAATATATGTATCATGAGTGAAGGTTGTCATAAAATAACTCCATAATTTTTAATATTGTTAAATATTAATTTTAAAAAATAAAAAGGGTTAAGCAATATTGCCTAACCCATTAAATGATTTATTATAAAATAATGATTTGATCTCTTTCTGGGCCAACTGAAACAAACTTAATTGGTGCACCAACGAGTTTACCAAGTTCAGTACAATAGTCCTGAGCTTCTTTTGGTAAATCTTCCCATTTTCTAGCATTAGAAGTATCACATTTCCAACCTTTAAATTCTTTATAAATTGGTTTTGCAACTTCTTGTAAAGCTGTTTCTGGTAAGTAGTTGATTACTTCGCCATTTACTTCATAAGCTGTACAAACTTTGATAGTATCAAAATTGTCTAAGATATCAAGTTTAGTAATTGCGATACCTGTGAAACCATTAATCCAACAAGAATAATCAGCAGCTACAGCATCAAACCAACCACAACGACGAGGTCTACCAGTTGTAGCACCATATTCGTGTCCGATGTCTCTTAATTTTTCACCATCAGCATCGAATAATTCAGTCATGAAAGGTCCGCCACCTACTGAAGTTGAATAAGCTTTTACAACACCGATTACTTCACTAATTCTAGTAGGAGCAATACCAGCACCACTACAGGTACCACCAGCTGTTGGATTGCTACTTGTTGTATAAGGATAAATACCCCAGTCAAGGTCTCTCATTATACCTAATTGACCTTCTAATAAAATATTTTTATTTGATTGATATGCATCACGGATAACTGGAACAGAATCAATAATCTTGTCTCCAAATAAATCTCTCCATTTTGCACATACTTCAAGCATTTCTTCAAGAGTTACTTGTGGTAAACCAAAATAAGCTAATTCTCTATTTTTTCTAGGTAATAGCATATTTAATCTTTTTGTTAATCTTTCTACATCTAGAATATCAACTGCTCTAATACCACTTCTTGCTGCTTTATCACTATAAGTAGGTCCAATACCTTTTTTAGTGGTTCCAATTTTCCAGTTTTTGCTTTTACTTGCTTCCTCAGCACCATCTAAAGCACAGTGGAAAGGCATAATTAAATGAGCTCTTTTATCGATGAATAAGTTATTACCATCAACACCAGCACTTCTAATAGAATCGAGTTCAATTTTCATTGTATCGAAATTTACTACTGTTCCAGCACCTACAATATTTGTGGTTTCTGGATTAAAGATACCGGAAGGGATAATGTGAAGTGCAAATTTACCCTTGTCATTTATAACTGTATGACCTGCATTATCTCCACCTTGAAATCGGATACATAAATCAGCTTTTGTTGCTAAATAATCAACAATACGACCTTTTCCTTCATCTCCCCATTGGGCTCCTACAATAGCACTAATACTCATTATTTTACTCCTTAGGCTCGTTTGCTAACATAGCCTTTTCTTTTTCAGTATGGTCTTCAATATCCACAGCATCCCAAGGATATTTAATCCATAAATCGTCAATCTCTAGGGCAGGATAATATCTCTTTATCTCTGCAGGGAAATCAACATCTTTTTTCTTTAATTTGTTGTGAAGAACTAAGACAGCTATTTCTTCAGGATTATATTTAAGTAATTCTCTTACACAATAACCTAATGTTGCTCTGGTATCATCAACTTCATCAATTAATAATACTTTTTTGCCTTTTAATTGTTCTTGTACTTCATCAATCCATTGTATTTTAGTTGGATGAGTTTTGTGTTTATTATCCACACCATAATACGAAATGCCAACAGCATAAATAGGACGGTTGATAAAAGTCTTAATAATTCTTGCAGGAATGAATCCTCCAGATCCGATTGCTACAATTACATCAGGATCAAAATCGCTATCAATAATTTTATAGGCTAGATCTTTGATTAGATTGTGCACTGTGTTGTAACTAACATAAAATTTTTCGTTGTTCATAAAGAAGTTTCCAATTTTATTTATATATTTTAAATTAAGTAATTTAATTTATTCTTGTGGATACATTTCTGCAATATAAGGCAATGTTCTATATTGTTCATTATAATCTAGGCCATAACCTACAACCCAAACATCAGGGATTTCAAAGCCCATATAATCAATTTCTACAGGGACGGTATGTCTATCTGGTTTATCTAATAAAACTAGAGTTTTAACACTTAAAGGTTTTCTAGATTTAAAGTTTCTAATTAAATAATCTAAAGTGTAGCCTGAGTCTAAGATATCCTCAATAATTAAAACATGTTTGTTTTCCATGTTTTCTCTTGTGTCCATTAAAAGGCGTACATTACCACTAGTTCTATCTCCTGTATAAGAAGATAATGCAATAAAATCAACAACATGAGGAACTGTCAATTTTCTACATAAGTCTGCGGTCAAAATAAAAGAGCCCTTCAATACCCCAACGAGTATAAGGTGCCCCTCAATATTAGCATATGCCTCATTAATCTGATGTGCTAATTCATCAACTCTGCGTGAGATAGAGTCTGCATCAATTAATACTCTAGCTAAATCTTTAGTTAAAGCAGGTATAGCGAGTGAAGATCCCATAATCCCTCCAAAATAAATTATATTTATTTGTACATGAAAAAAAGATAATAGTCAATTAAACTGAAGTCTTAGGAAAATATTAATTTTACATTCTCTTAATAATTTATGAAAAAATTAAAGATATATTAAAATCTATTATATTCTTAGCAAAATATAAAAAAGATTTTATATTTACTTTATTTATATTCTTTTTAGATTTTGATAGAATACTTATATAAATAAAGAGGACATTGTTTTTATAACATTTTTATATAGGAGGGTCTTATGAAAGCATTTAAAGCATATGATATTAGAGGTGTCTTTGGTAGTGAATTAACTGAAGACTTAGCATATAAAGTTGGATACTTTTTACCTAGATTACTTGATGCCAAAACAATTCTAGTTGGCCGTGATATGAGAGTTTCTTCTCCCGTTATTTATGAAAATCTAACTAAAGGAATTCTAGATGCAAATTGTGATGTACTTGATATCTCATTAGCTTCAACTCCAATGGTTTATTTTGCAACAGTTTATTATAAAGTTGATGGTTCTGTACAAATTACAGCCTCTCATAATCCAGGTAAATATAATGGTTTAAAAATCAGTAGAAAAATGGCAATCCCTGTTGGCGGAGAAACTGGTTTAAAACTTTTAGAAGAAATGTGCGAAAAAGAGGGAGTAGTAATATCTGATAAAAAGGGTAGCCTTAAAAAAGTTGATGCTAAAACTCCTTATCTTGAATTTTTAAATAAATATAAAGAAGATTATTCAAAGCTTAAAATTGCAGTTGATTGTTCAAATGGTATGTCTAGCTTATTAGTAAAAGAAGTTTTAGGTGATGATGCTATTTATATAAATGATGTATTAGATGGAACTTTTCCAAATCATGAACCAAATCCATTAGACCCAAATAACTGTAAGCAATTACAAGATACTGTTGTTAAGAATGGTTGTGATTTAGGTATAATATTTGATGGTGATGCTGATAGAGTAATGTTTATTGATGAAAAAGGTGGATATATTCCAGCTGACCATCTAATGGGACTTTTAGGTGAAAAAATGCTTGAAATGGAAGGGGAAAGAATTGCTGTTGTTGATATAAGAACTAGTAAATCAACCACCGAACATTTAGAGAAATTAGGCTATAAAGTAATTATGTGGAAAGTAGGGCATGTTCATGCTAAAGCAAAACTAAGAGAAACTGGTGCAGTATTTGGTGGAGAATTAGCTGGTCACTATTATTTTAGAGAATTTAACAATTGTGATAGTGGTCTTTTTGCTATGATTATGATGTTAAACTTAATTAGTAAAAAACATCAAAGCGGTAAAACCCTTTCTTCCTTAATTTCTGATATTGTAAGGTATGTTTCTAGTGGAGAAATTAATTTTAAAGTTGAAAATAAAGATGAAGTTATTGATATTTTAAAAAACACTTATGCTCCAAAAGCTGATAAAGTTCTTGATACTGACGGTTATAGAATTGAATTTAAATCCTGGTGGTTTGGTATTAGAAAAAGCAATACAGAACCTTATTTGAGATTGGTTGCTGAAGCTAGTTCTCAAAAAGAATTAGATGAAAAAGTTGCACAAATAACAGAAATCATTAAAACCAATTCTAAGTAGTAGAATTATAGGAGACTTATATTGGACGATATTAAAACTTTAGTAGATGCTTTATTTTCAAGAGATTGTAATTTTGCATATAGTGCTTTAAATAAATTAATTACTGAGGTTCAAACCTCTAATAAAGCATATGAATTTTTTGATTTATTTAGCTCAATGCTAGATAGTGATAAGTCATACATTAGAAGTAGAGGTTTAATTATAATAGCTGAAAATGCAAGATGGGATGAAGATAATAAAATTAATAAAATCATAGATAAATATCTTAGTCATATTTTAGATGAAAAACCAACTACTTCTAGAACTTGTATAAAGAATCTTTCTTTGATCATCCAATATAAGCCAGAATTAAAACCAATTATAAAAAAAGCTTTATTAGAATCTGATATTTCTAAATATAAAGAAAGTATGAAGGGTTTACTTCAAAAAGATATTGATACGGTTTTAAAACAAATGTAGATAAATAGTTAAATATTTTTATAGATTCTTTCTATTATTGTAACTATTTAAATATAGTGTTGTCTTATAGAATTAGAACTGTACTTATAACTCGTATTTTGTTAACAAAAGGTAAACTAGAGGTTTTCTAGTTTACAATGTTAACGAAATGAAATATTATTATACTATCTTTAGATCTGAGTCGTCTGAAAAACTTCTCATTATTAAACTGTGTATACGGTTTAAATAAAGATTATAAACTATACATTTATAATCATTAAGGGGAAATTATGCAGCTATCCAAACAAAAAGCTTTGAAAGCATTAGAAATAATGCTAAATTCTCGTTACTTTGAACAACATATCTCAAATTTATTTCAAAAGAAAATAATGCATGGCACAACCCATTTAAATATAGGTCAAGAAGCTTGTCAGGCAGGTTTAGCCTTAAATCTAGATAAAGAGGATTGGATTGTTCCAACTCATAGATGTCACGGTTATACAATTGCCTCAGGTAGTTCTATGTATAAAATGTTTAGTGAAATGTTTGGATCTAGTCATGGTTTAAGTAAAGGCTTAGGTGGTAGTATGCACATGAGTGATTTGAACCATAATAATCCAGGTTCTTCAGCTGTTGTTGCTAGTTCTGTTGCCTTAGCTGCAGGTATTGCCTTTGCTCTTAAAAAAAATAATAAAAAAAATATGGCTGTTGCCTTATTAGGTGATGGTGCAACCTCTCGTGGTGTTGTTCATGAAATAATGAATTTAGCGTCAATTTGGGAATTGCCTTTACTATTTTATTTAGAAAATAATGGTTATGGTATGAGTTCCAGTGTAAAAACTATGGCAGCTGGTAAAAGTTTTGTTGATAGAGCTCGTGTTTATAATATTGAAGCAATAAGCGTTGATGGTAATGATTTAGAAGAAGTCTATTTAGCTGTTCAAAAGGCTAGAAAATATATAACTGAAGAGAAAAAACCTTTTTTTATAGAATTAAAAACTTATCGTTTTAATGGGCATTCAAAATCTGATGCTTGTGTTTATAGAACAAGGGAAGAAGAATCTTATTGGTTAAATAAATGTCCAATTAAAAATTTTGAGAAGAAATTAGTTGAACAAAGAGTTGTTACTCAAGATGAGCTTTCTATTATTAATAAAGCAAGTGAAGCTTATGTTACTAAAGAAGAAGAAAAGGCTGAAGCAGTAAAGGATGATTTTCTTGAATTCCATGATATAGAGCAATTTGTTTTTGCTCCATCTAAAATTGAAAACTATAAATCTGATAAACTTCATCGTGCTCTAGGTAGAGAAGCGATTAGAGAAGCTTTGTTAGAAGAATGCACATTAGATGAAAATGTTATTTTAATGGGAGAAGATATTGGCCTTTATGGAGGTTGCTTTAAAGTAACCGGTGATTTATATGATAAAGTTCCAGATCAATTATATGAAACACCTGTTAGTGAAGAGGGTTTTGCAAATCTAGCTGTTGGTGCATCTCTTTTAGGAATAAGAAGTGTTGTTGAAATTATGTATGGTGATTTTTCAACTCTAATTAGTGATGCTTTAATAAATCATGCAAGTAAAATTAGATTTATGAGTGCAGGACAATTTAACTGCCCTGTTGTATTTAGATTACCAATGGGATGTGGTACAGGCCATGGTGCTCAACACTCTCAATCTTTAGAGGCTATGTTCATAAATGTTCCAGGAATTAAAGTTGTAGCACCTTCTTCTCCAAGAAAAGCCAAAGCTTTACTAAAAGCTTCAATAAGAGATAATAATCCAGTTGTTTTCTTAGAACATAAATTACTATATTTATTAGAAGAAGATGTTGGTGATGAAAAAGAAATTATGCAACTAGGGAAAGCTGATTTAATTTATGAAGGATCTGCTGTTACTTTAATTTCTTATGGCTATAGTACTAATGTTTGTAAAAAAGCTGTTGAATTATTTAATAAAGAAAAGAATAGAAATGATTTAGTTGATCTACTTGATTTAAATACTTTATCCCCTTTAGATAAAGAGACAATAATAAATTCAGTTAAAAAGACTCATAAAGTTATAATTGTACATGAAGCCCCAATCTCTGGTGGTTTTGGCGCTGAAGTTTCTTCAATTATTTGTGAAGATGAAAAAGCTTTTGATGCATTAGAAAAACCAATAATTAGATTAGCAGGTAAAAATTATCCAATTCCTTTCTCTCCAAATTTAGAAAGAAGTGTTGTTCCAACTGAAGTAGAAGTTTTAGCAAATCTTAATAAAATGGTAAATTAAAAAAGTTTTTTAACATTTCCCTTAACTTATTTTATTATTTATTTGTATTTGACCTTTTCATTTTTCCTTTTGTTTAATATGATAAATTGAAAATTAATTGCACAAAATGTGATTAAATTTAGGAGAAACAAAAATGGACATTGATGTAAAGAATTTGCATCCCTTAGAAGTCCGCTTGCTTCGTCATGTTAATCTAGGTGAAGACATAACATCTCAAAGACTAATTAGTGAGTTGGATTATAACGTAGGGCAATGTAACCAAGCTTTTAGTTGGTTATGTAGTAAAGGCTTCTTAGAGGAAAAGAGTAGAGTAAAAAGAACTCTTTTTGAACTAACAGAATTAGGAAAACAACAATTTAGTGAAGGTATTCCTGCCTTTAGAATCTTTACATTTTTAAAAGAGAATGGCGCAACAAGTTTACCAGAGATAGCACAGAAATTAAATTTAGAAAATAGTGTTGTTGGTTCAGCTTTTGGTTCTATGTCAAAAGCAAAAGTTACCAAAATGAATGAAGAGAAGAAAGCAATTGTAATTGCTGATGAACTTCCTGAATCTGAAAAATTAGTTATTAGTTTAATTGAAAAGGGTATTAATGGAGCAATTGAAGAAACATCCTTAAATCCACAAGAAAAGAAAACTATGTTAACCATCTCTAAAAAAAGAGGTGCTTCTAATTCAGCTTTTAAAATGATTGAAAGAGAAGATATTTCATTTAGCCTAACTGAAGCAGGTAATGAAGCAAGAGAAGCAATTTTCAAAGCTAATATTACAGGTGAAGAATTAGGTAATGTAACTGCAAAAATGCTTGCAACAGGTAGTTGGAAAACTGGTAATTTCCGTCCTTATGGAATAGATGGTCCAACATCAAAATTAATTCCTGGTAGACATAATCCTTATGGAAATTATCTACAATGGGTTAAAGATAAGTTATGTGCTTTAGGATTTGAAGAATTTGATGGCTCTCTTGTTGAAAATGAATTCTGGAATGGAGACGCATTATTCATGCCACAATTCCATAGTGCAAGAGATATTCATGATGTTTATTATGTAAAAAATCCATCTCACTGTAAAGAAATTGAAGAACCTTGGTTATCTAATGTAGCAAAAACTCATACTGATGGTTGGAATACTGGTTCTCGTGGTTGGGGTTATGCTTTTGACCATGAATTTACTAGAAGACAAATTATGAGATCCCAAGGTACTGTTTTATCAGCAAGACAATTACCAAAAGCAAAGATACCAGGTAAATACTTTGGTGTTGCTCGTTGTTTTAGATATGACCAAGTTGATGCAACTCATGGAGCTGACTTCTATCAAACAGAAGGTATTGTTTTAGGTGATGATGTTAATTTAAAAACTTTATTAGGGTTATTAAAATTATTCGCTGAAGAAATTGCCGGTGCTGAAGAAGTAAAATATGTTCCTGGTTATTTCCCATTCACAGAACCTTCAATTGAAGTACATATTAAACACCCAGTATTAGGTTGGTTTGAATTAGGTGGAAGTGGTATTTTCCGTCCTGAAGTAACAAAACCATTAGGAATTGATGTTCCTGTTCTTGCTTGGGGCTTAGGTATTGATAGAATGGCACTAATGCATTTAGGCCTAAATGACTTAAGAGAACTATTCACCCCAGATATTGATAGTGTAAGAACAAGGAGGGGAAAATAATGCCAAAAATTGAAACAACTGAAAAAGCTTTTTTTAATCTATTAAATAGAAAGTTAAGTGATCAAGAATTAGAAGATATCTTCCCTGTAGCAAAAGCTGAATTAGATGGTCATGATGGGGATGTAATTAAAATTGAATTAAACGATACAAACCGTCCTGATTTATGGTCCGCAGCTGGTGTTGCTCGTTTATTAAATGCTTATCAAAAAGGTGAAATCCCTTTTTATGATTTCTTCTCAACAATGGATGAAACCCTTGATAATGAAGGTAGAACTATGAGTGTGGAAAATGCTCCATCTTATAGAAAATATTCCATTGGTTTTGCTGCAAAAAATCATGTTGTAACTAATGAAGATTTATTATCTTTAATCCAAAGTCAAGAAAAATTATGTTTTAACTTTGGTAGAAAGAGAAAAACTATTGCTATGGGTATTTATAGAAGTGATTTAATTAATTACCCAGTTCATTATACTAGTGCTGATCCAGATAAGACTTCTTTTGTTCCTTTAGGTTTAGACAAAGAATTATCTCTAAGAGAAATTTTAAAACAACATCCTAAAGGAATTGAATATGGTCCAATTATTCAAGATGAAAAAGTTTATCCTTACTTAGTTGATGATAAAGATAATACTTTATCAATGCCTCCTGTAATAAACAGTGCAACAGTTGGTGCTGTTGAAGTAGGGGATAGTAACTTATTTGTTGAAATGAGTGGCCCTATTTTAAAGAATTTATTACTTGCTGCATCAATTATGGCTTGTGATATGGCTGATATGGGATTTGAAATTCTACCTGTTAAGGTTCATTTCGATGAAGAAACTGAATTTGGTAGTGAAATTACTGTTCCTTATTATTATCAAGAACCTGCAAAATGTACTATTAAAGAAGTTAAAAAAATGACAGGAATGGACTTTAGTGGTGAACAAATCATTGCGGCCTTAAAGAAAATGGGTATTTATGCTATTGAAGATAATGATAGTATTTATATTACAGTTCCTGAATATAGAGATGACTTCTTACATGCTGCTGATGTAGTTGAAGATGTAATAATTGGTTACGGATTAAACAATTTTGAACCAGAAATGCCTTCTGATTTTACAATGGGTAGATTATCTCCTGCTGAAGAAATTGGTAGAAAAGCTAAAGATATAATGGTAGGTCTTGGTTTCCAAGAAATGATGTACAATTATTTAGGTTCTAAAAAAGAATATATCGATAATATGTGTGTTGATGGAAAAGACTATATTCAAATTGCTAATCCAATGACTGAGAACTATGAATATGTTAGACCATCAGTTATTCCAAGTCTATTAGAAAGTGAAAGCATAAGTGGTAGAGCTCCTTACCCACATAAAATATTTGAAGTAGGTAAGATTGCTTTCTTAGATGATTCTACAAATAGTGGAACAGTAACTAAAAACTCTTTAGGTTTTATGTCTGCTGATTCATTAATGGGATTCAATGAAATTTCATCTATTGTTAGTACTTTGATGTATTTCTTAAATTTAGAATATAAGAATGCTGTTTTAGAAGATGATAATAGATTTATTGCAGGTCGTTGTGCAAAGATTATGGTGGGAGATACTCTAATTGGTATCTTTGGTGAAGTAAATCCTCAAGTATTAGAAAATTGGGGTTGTTCAATGCCTACTGTAGTTTGTGAAATTGATCTTGATGCAATTTTAAGTTTATAAACTAAATTATTAATACAAAAAATATGGAACGGATTGGATTTATATTCAATCCGTTTTTAATTGTTCTCTAAATGAATTTGGAGTTGATTGAGTATACTTTTTAAAGAAACTAATAAAATTGTTTGGGCTATTAATTCCAATTTGATTTGATATTTCACTAAGGCTTTTATTTGAATATGAAAGTAAATTTTTAGCTTTATCAATTCTTTGTCTATTAACATATTCTTTAAAAGTGGTATTTGTTACTTCAAAAAATAGTGTAGATAAATATTTAGCACTAATACCCATTTCATTAGCTACTTTATCAAGAGTTAATTTCTTTTCTAAATTATTGTTGATATAATATTTTGCTTCTCTAATTTTTTGGTTGTTTTTTATACTATTAAAATCAAAGCTATCACTAATCTTATCTAGTAATTGATAAGTTTTTAATAAAAGTTGGGAACTGTTATCACAAAATTCAAATTCGCTGGTGATTATACTAGTAAGAAAAACGTTGAAATCTGGATCAATGTTGTTATTTTCTATTGTACTAAAGATAAAACTAAATATGTATATTACTAAGTTTTTTTGAAGTCTAAAATCTTCAATATTACTTTCTCTATTATAAATAGACTTAAACATTATTTTTATATATAACTTAGCAGCTTCTATATCCCCATTTTTTATACACTCTTCAAAGAAGTCAATTATATTTATTTCATAAGGAAGAGATGTTGTATCTTTGATTTCTATTAAATGTTTTTCTAAATAGATATTTAGATCTATCTCTGTAAAATCTTTTTTATTATATGGTTTGTTAAAGAGTATAAAATAAAAAAGCTTAGCATTATCAATAATTAATAAATTTTCTTTCTCAAAAGGGCCAAATATAAATAACTTATCTTTTTTGATTATTATGTATTTATATTCATTATCACTTATTAGTCCAATTTTCTTTCTGTTAGATAATTTTTCATTAAGAGGGGGTAATTCATTTGAAGATTTTGAATTAAATGTTAAAAATTTAATTTTATTTATTGTACATAAATCATAGATCAATTGATTGTTTTGCATAATATCCTCAAATGTTTTCAAATTTGTTTTTTATATATTATAATATAAATATGAGAAGTCAAAAAGATATAGATTTATTATCTAAAATTACAAATGCATATTATCTTAAATTTAGAGAAGAAGGGTTTTGTATTTCTGATTATAACCCAACTAATATATATAATTTAGAAGATCATTTGTATTATTCAAAGAAACTCTTATTTGATAAATTATCTACTGATATAGTGATTGCTCTTAAAGAGGACTTGTTTTATATACTTGTTAAAGAAACTTCAATTATACATATGCTAGGACCTCTAGAAATCGATTTTAAGAACTTTGAAGATGATACTTTTGTCTCTTATGATGAAATAGCAGCTGTAGCTAGATTATTTTATTATTTAATTACTGGTTCAAATCTATATTCGCATATCCCTCATTTTGTTGATGAAAGCTATAAATATTATAGAGGGGAGAAATACTTTTTTAGTGAAGAAAAAATCTTTAATTTTGATCAACAACCTAACTATACTCATAATAATCAATATCAATTATATAATGTTTTATTAATTAGTATAAAAGAAAAGAATATCGGATTTTTACAGAATTATATAAATAGCTTGCTCCAAGAGGATTTATTTGAAGAGTTATTAGAAGATTATGAAGATAATGTAATTGAAAAGTTTGGTAAATTAAGACTTCAAAAAAATATTTTAATTCATTCTTTATCTCAATTAATGTTTTATTTAAATGAAGATCTAATTAATAAAAGAAAAAATGTGGATATCCCATTTTTAATTATAACTGAAGTGGAAAAAGCAGAGGATATAGACTCCTTAGTAAAAATTGCTAGAACTTTAATTGAATTAATTATGGAATCAATTGGAGACCATAAAGTTAGTACTAATTCATATATTAGAGTTGCAACAAATTATATAATTTCTAATTTGGATCAAAAAATAACATTAGATATAGTGAGCAATCAATTATCTATAAGCTCAAAATATTTATCCAAACTGTTTAAAAATGAATTAAATATTACTTTTAAAGATTACTTAATAGAGAAAAGAATTAATAAAGCTAAAAAGTTATTATTATATACAAACAAAAGTATTAATGATATTTCAATTGCTATAGGGATTCAGACTTCAAATAATTTTATTGCATTTTTTAAGAATTATGTTAAACAAACTCCATATAGCTTTAGAATTAATTCAAGGACTTAATTGTTTTTTAATTTATCAGTAAATTTTATTACACCTTTAGTGTCTAATGGTTTTGAATAGTAATAACCTTGAATTTTATCAACGCCAATTTCTCTAGCAATATCATCTTGCTCTTTGGTTTCAACACCTTCAAGTATTATTTCAAAATTTAAAGATTTAATCATATTAACAACTTTCTTTAAAATATCTTTTTTTATCTTTTCTTTTTCACAAGCTAGTAATAAATTTCTGTCTAATTTGATAATATCATAGGGTAATGTTAAAAGAGATTCTAGAGAAGAATAGCCAGTTCCAAAATCATCTAGGCTAAGTTTGAACCCAGCTGCTTTTAATTTCATCATATTAATTTTAAGTAAATCAACATTTAATGCTTTAGTAGTTTCTGTAATTTCTAATGTGATTTTATCAGGTGAAATATCATTTTTTTCTAATATAGAAATGAAGTCTTCAGCGATATGAGTTTCCATAAAATGGATCATTGAAATGTTTACAGAGATATTTTCAAATGGAATTTTTATAGTTTTTATAACATGGCAAATCTCTTCAAGTATTGCTTTACCTATAGAAATAATTGTTCCATTGCTCTCTGATATATTAATAAATTCATCGCAAGGGACGTACCCTATACTTGGAACTTTTATTCTAGCTAGAGCTTCAGCGCTATCATAAGTATTTTTCTTTAAATTGAAGATTGGTTGTAAATCAAAATCAATTGGTTTTTTGTTTACAATCTTTAAAATTTCATTATCAATTATTCTTCTTCTTTCATATGCAATTGCATATTCAGGGGTAATATAGACATCTAATTTTGTTTTTTCATTTTGCATTTTCATCAATCCCCATTGAATAGCATTTTTAATAGAAGTCTTATCAGAGAATTCTTTTAAAGGTGCAATATTTGCAAAAATTAATGCAATAGGGGATGCTGAGATTGAAGAGCCTTTAATCTTATTAATTTCATCAGTCCATATGTTCTGAGCTAAAAGTCTTTGTTTATCATCTTTATAAGTTAGGGCAAAAGAGTTTTTATCAATTCTAAAAATAATCGTATGCTTTAGTTGTTTCTTTAATATATTTATTATTGTTGAATAATTTTCTGACATAAAAGAAATAGAATTTAATTCATTATTAATATGAGTATTTTTTATGTGAATAAATAATAATCTAGTCTCTTTA
The DNA here is from genome assembly GCA_963678415.1 of Sphaerochaetaceae bacterium. Classification (GTDB taxonomy): domain Bacteria; phylum Spirochaetota; class Spirochaetia; order Sphaerochaetales; family Sphaerochaetaceae; genus Pleomorphochaeta. Next base: position 2,634,138 of record OY782833.1, read on the forward strand.
TCCATTTGATTTATAACATAATTATCAAATGTATCAGCATTTAAAGCACCGGTTGTTAAATCTTCATGTAAAAGTGGGCTTTGACTTTCAACAAACATTATCAAAATCAAAATAGCATTAGTAAATTGTAGTATTTGTAATTCAGGGAGTAGATAGTGGAAAAGGGTTGTAAATACTAAGAAGAATCCACAGAAGATTAATAATCTGATTTTTCTTTTTTGCAACATCTTTTTTTGCTTAATTAAATAGGAAGTTGCATCAATTAAGTAAAATAAACCACTTGTCCAGAATAAGAAATATAAAGGTCCATACGAGAATGCTTTATCACTTTCTATTGTAAATAAAATATTAGTATTTTTATTAGTCAAAAGTAATAATAATACTGTTAAAGCTGGGATGCTTAAATAGAAGATTCTTAAATTTCTTTTCATGTTAAATCGTCTATTAAAGAATAAATAGACCGATAATACTTCAAACTCAAAAGAAATATAGAATAGGTTACACAAAGTGTAGCCCAATGCAATACTTTGATCAGGAGAGTTTAGGGAGTATATAGATATAATATTAAGTGCTGCAGTTAATATACTTAATCCTACATACCAAAGAAATGGTCTTTGTGTTGGATTGTGAATTTGGCGTTGAGTTACTAACAGTAATTTTATTGTAATTAATAAAATTATAGCTACCATATCAAAATTGTAATAAAAATAAATGTTACTCACTGTATAAAAGTATTTCTCCTAATGCTTTGCCTTTATTAAAATGAAAGTAAGTCTCCAATTTCATTTAGTTCATCATTTTCATATGTTAAATGTCTTAATTTTAACTTTACCCCATCATCAGAATATCTTGGAATAACATGAATGTGTAAATGTGGAATCTCTTGATTAGCAGCTTTAGAATTATTAATTAGGACATTTGTGCCTTCACATTTTAGTTTTTCACGTTGCATTTTATCAACTTTTTTTGCAATTTCCATCATATGAGATAATTGATCTGCTGGGCATTCACTAAAAGTAGGATAAGGTTTTTTATTAATTACCAAAGCATGTCCTTTATTGACAGGATTGATATCCAAAATAACTAAACATATATCATCTTCATAAATTTTTTTTGAAGGTATTTCATTTTTTATAATTTTTTCAAATATTGTACTCATATTGATTAATATTATCATAATTATATTTTTTGTAAAAGAATTAAATGAATTTATGCTTTATTTTTACTTCTTAACTTGTCTATATCAATATATTTATATATATTATGCTTTGATTTTATGTAGTGGACATAAGATTTTTATAGAGGATTAGATGCAACAACCAATCAATTTGTTAGATGAAAAACAGTCTGTTATTAAAACAATATTATTATTAGCTTGGCCTTCAATTGCGGAGCAAGTTTTATTTACTTTTGTTAATTATATTGATACTGCTATGGTAGGATCTTTAGGTGCTGTAGCAACAGCGGCTATATCAATTAACTCATCAACAATTTGGTTAGTTGATGGTCTTATGAGTGCTCTAGCTGTAGGTTTTTGTGTTTTAGTAGCAAAAAATATCGGTGCTAAAAACTATGAAAGAGCTAGTAAAACTGTTAATCAGGGGCTTTTATTTGCAATTCTTTTAGGTTTTGTAATTTTTATAATAATGCTTTTTATTGGACCTAGATTACCTGTTATTTTAAAAGCTGATTTACAAATATATGATGATGCAAGAAAATATATAAAATGGATTACCATAGCTTTCCTTTTTCAAGGTGTTTTTATAATGGTTAGTGGTATTTTTAGATCTATTGGAAATACAAAATTACCTTTTGCAATTAATATTATAAACAATTTGATTAACGTTGTTTTAAACTATTTCTTGATTTTCCCATCAAAAGAAATCTCTATTTTTAATAATACTTTTATTTTAAAAAGAGCAGGACTTGGAGTAGAAGGTGCTGCCATTGCAACCTTAGTTGCTTTTATTACTTCGACAATAATAATCTTAATATTTTTAATTAATGATAAGTCTTTGAAGCTTAGCTTAAAAGCTTTAAATCCTATTAAAATGAATTGGACAATAAATAAAAATGCAGCTCTATTAGCGCTTCCTAATGCCTTTGAGAGAGTATCTTTAACATTAGGTCAAATTGTTTTAACCGCTATAGTTGCTAGTTTAGGCACAACAGCTTTAGCTTCACACTATTTAGCAATTCAAGCTGAATCAATTACATATTTACCTACTTATGGATTTGCCGTTGCAGCAACTACTTTAGTTGCACAAGCTGTGGGAGCATCAAAGCGAGAGTTATCTAGAAAATTTGCAAAAGCTTCACTTTTAATGGGTACAATTACCATGAGCTTAGCTGGAATTGTATTATATGTGTTTGCTGCAGATTTAGTTGGTTTCTTTACAAATGATCAAGCAGTAATTACAGCCGGTGCTCAATTGTTGAAAATAGTGGCAATAAGTGAACCATTCTTTGGACTATCTATGTTAGCTTTTGGTGTATTTAGAGGTGCTGGTAATACAAAGATTCCATTCTTTGTTGCAATTATTGGTATGTGGATAATTAGATTGCCATTAGCTTTTTTCTTAGTAAATTACACAAAATATGGTCTAAACGGTGCCTGGATTGCTATGGCTCTAGACTTAATTGCTAGAGGATTAATTAGCTTAGCTATTTTCAAAAGAGATAAATACTACGATATTAAAGAGCTATTTTAAGCTATTTCTTTTGACTTCTTTTCTTTTAAGAAAATAACAAAAGCAGCTCCTGTTATTATGATATATCCAACTACTGAACTGAATATAAAAGGTTCATGGAATAAGAAATAAGCATAAATAGCAGCCCATATTAATTGGAAATAATCATATATTGAAACATCTTTTGCACTAGCAAAGTAATATGCATAAGTTAATCCGAATTGACCAGCTGTTGCACTGAGTCCTGCGCAAAGCAACATTATTAGTTGGAAAAGAGACATTGGATGGTAATTTATAATCAATAATGGTAAACAAACTATTGAAGAAAATAGAGAGAAAACAAATACTATTACACTTTTACTCTCTCCCTTGTTTAAACAATTTCTTAAGAAAGTATAAGCTAGTCCCATACCTAAAGCGCCTGTTATTGCAACAATATAATTTATTAAGCTTCCGTTATTGAATGCTGGATTTGCAACAAAATAAACACCGACAAAAGCAATTAAAATACCAACTAATTGGTAAGTTTTTGGAATTTCTTTTAAGAATAAGTAACAGAAAATTATAGTAAAGAAAGGCCCTAATTTAGAAATAATTGTAGCATCACTTAAAAGTAGATGATCAACTGCATAGAAGTTACATAGCATAGCTACAACTCCAAATACACATCTTGCTAATAGAGATGGAATGTTTTTCTTTTGAACTTTTATTTTTTCTTTTGATTTATATAATATAAAAGCAGCCACAAATGCTGCAATAATATTTCTGAAAAAAACTTTCTGTGTAGTAGGTAAATCGCCACTAAATCTAATAAAAACATTCATTGTGCAAAAGCTAAAAGAGCTTATTAAAACACAAATTATACCTTTTACTTTGTTATTCATTATAATGTTTATTCCTTTAGTTGAAAGAATAGTAACAAATAAATATACTCTTGTCTTTAGATTGTTTTGAAAAAATAAGGAATAAGTATATTTTGTTTTAATTTTTAAAAAAATTAATATTATTCTAATATTTTGAGACTATTGTTGTAATAGTCAAAAATCTATATACTTGCTATTATCAACTGTGTTTTCAACGCATTTATATCATTTTTTGGCAATAAATTAGGTTAATTTTTGATATTATGTTAAGGATATAAAAAAAACTAGCTCAAAGGATTGAAAAAAGTTGTTGTTTGTTTTATTATCCTCACGGTGTATTAGTTTCTAGCAAGGCTAAAAATTAAATAATACATACACAATGTAAATAATGTTTCAGGAATGGCCTGGGACTAAGACATATTCTATAATAAGAGGTTTTAATTTATGAGTAACCTGAATAACATGAGAAACATCGGTATTAGTGCCCACATTGACTCCGGTAAAACAACTCTTACTGAACGTATTCTTTATTATTGTAAGAAGATTCATGCAATCCATGAAGTACGTGGTAAAGACGGTGTTGGTGCAACTATGGACAGTATGGAACTAGAAAAAGAGCGTGGTATTACTATTGCTTCAGCTGCAACAAATGTAACTTGGAAAGATCACGAAATCAATATTATTGACACTCCCGGTCACGTAGACTTCACAATCGAAGTTGAAAGATCATTACGTGTATTGGATGGAGCAATATTAGTTCTTTGTTCTGTTGGTGGTGTACAATCTCAATCTATTACTGTTGATAGACAGATGAAACGTTACAATGTTCCTCGTATTGCATTTGTAAATAAATGTGATAGAACTGGTGCAAATCCATACCGTGTTAAAAACCAATTAATTGATAAATTAGGTTTAAATGCTGTAATGATGCAAGTACCAATCGGATTGGAAGATAGACTAGAAGGTGTTGTTGACCTAATTGAAATGAAAGCAATTTATTTTGATGCTGGTGAAGATAGCCTTCAACCAAGATATGCTGAAATTCCTGCAGATTTAGTTGACGAATGCAACGAAAAGAGAGAAGAATTATTAGATGCTGTTTCTTTAGTTGATGATGACTTAATGGAAGCTATGCTAGAAGAAAGTGTAACAACTGATCTTTTAAAAGCAGCTGTTCGTAAAGCAACTATTGCATTGAAATTATGTCCAGTATATTTAGGTTCTGCATATAAGAATAAAGGTATTCCACCACTAATGGATGCTGTAAATGAATTCTTACCTAATCCTACTGAAGTTGTTAACAAAGCTTTAGACTTAGATAATAATGAAGAAGAAGTTGTACTTCCTTCAGATGAAGAATTAAAACCTGTAGTTCTAGCATTTAAACTAGAAGACGGACAATATGGTCAGTTAACATATATTCGTGTTTACCAAGGTAAAATCAAAAAAGGTGACGAATTATTTAACACAAGATCAAAGAAGAAATTCAAGATTGGTCGTTTGATTAGAATGCATGCTAGTACAATGGAAGATTTACAAGAATGTGGATGTGGTGAAATCGCTGCATTGTTCGGTGTAGATTGTGCTTCTGGTGATACTTTCTGTCATCCAGATTTGAACTACTCCATGACTTCAATGTTCGTACCAACTCCTGTTATCTCCTTGTCAATTGAACCTGTGGATAAGAAAGCTGCTGATAACATGGCTAAGGCTCTAAACAGATTTACAAAAGAAGACCCAACATTTAGAACTTTTGTAGACCCAGAGTCAAACCAAACTATTATCCAAGGTATGGGAGAATTACACTTAGAAGTTTACGTTGAAAGAATGAAGAGAGAATACAAAGCTGAAGTTATAATTGGTAAACCTGAAGTAGCTTATCGTGAAACTATTTCACAAAAAGCTGAATTCAACTATACCCACAAGAAACAAACTGGTGGTTCAGGTCAATTCGCACGTGTTGCTGGTTATATTGAACCTCTAGTAATCGATGAAAATTCAGATGATCAAAAAACATATGAATTCATCGACCAAATTAAGGGTGGATCAATTCCTACTGAATATATTCCTTCATGTGATAAAGGTTTCCAAACCGCTATGAAGAAAGGTACTCAAGTTGGATTCCCAATTGTTAATGTTACTGCTTGCGTTAATGATGGTGCATGGCACCCTGTTGACTCTTCAGACATGGCTTTCCAAACAGCTGCTCTTGGTGCATTTAGAGAAGCTTATGAAAGAGCAAAACCTGTTATCCTTGAACCAATCATGAAGGTTGAAGTAACAGGACCAACTGAATTCCAAGGAAACATTTTTGGATCTATCAACCAAAGACGTGGTATGATCGTTTCTTCTACAGAAGAAGGTGTAAGTACTATTGTTGAAGCTGAAGTTCCACTTTCAGAAATGTTTGGATATTCAACTATTCTTAGATCTTTAACCCAAGGTAAAGCTGAATTTACTATGGAATTATGTAAATACGGTAGAGTACCTTCTAGTGTATCAACAGAGTTAAAAGAAAAATATGCTAAGAAACGTGCTGAAGAAAATAAATAATTTAGCTAAATTTTAAAAAATATTATCGGATTTTATCGAATAGATAGAGTCCGATATTTTTTTTATGTGCTTGAAATTATATAGTTTTATAGCGTTTACTTTTGCTCTCTAACATTAAAATTTTAAACATTTTTTCCCGTTTTGAATAATTCATGTTATAATTAATTATCAAGATATTTTAGGAGGTAACGCGCATGGTAATTGATGAATTAACCAAAATTAGCCCACTTAGGGTCTTTGAAAAGTCTATAGGTGGTGGCTTAGGAAAAGGAAATTTAGGAGTGTTAGTTTCCCGCCATGGAGTTGGTAAAACAGCTTGCTTGGTACACTTGGCAACTGATAAGCTTTTTAGAGGCCAACATGTAATTCATGTTTCTTTTAGTGGAAATGTTGAGCATGTAATTAATTGGTATAAAGAGGTTTTTCAAGAAGTATCTGATAAACGAGGATTAGAAGAAGCAACTAATGTTTATGATGAAATTTTAACAAATAGAGTAGTTATGAACTTCAGTCAAGAATCTGTTTCTATTGCAAAGGTCCTCTCCAGTTTAGAAACTTTAATCAATGCGGGTTCGTTTAAAGCAGATGCTATTTTGTTTGATGGTTATAAATTGACTACAGCAAATATAGACGATGTTAAGAAAATAAAAGAATTTGCACAAAGATTGAATGTTGAAGTTTGGTTTAGTGTTTCTCCAGTAAGAGAAGATGTTAAATATGATGAATATGGCGTTCCTGAAACTGTAACCCCATATTTAGAAGTTGTTGATGTACTCATCGGATTGAAGATGGGTGATCATGGACAAAAAGTAAAAATGACTTTAGTAAAAGAACACGGTAATATGAAAGATCAACCACTAGAAGTTAGTTTAGATCCTAAAACCATGTTAATTTCCAGATAATATATTGATAAATCCTCCTTTGTGGAGGATTTTTTGTTATAATTATTGATAAAAAAACTGCTTTTTAATTAAAGCAGTTTTTTTTATACCCAAAGATCTGGAGCTTCTTCTATTAGGATAACAGTTTGAGCAATTATTGCATCTCCATTTCCTAATTCTCCTAAAATATGCTCAGCTGTTTTTGTTTTTATAGCTATTCTTGAAATATCTATTGCTAATAGTTTTGCAATATTTTTTTTAATACTAGGAATAAAATTCATAAGTTTGGGAGTTTGTAAAATAATAGTACAATCAAGGTTTATAATTTCAATTGGATATAATTTAAGAGTTTCTTCTAATAATATGGAACTGTTAATATCTTTATATTTTGGATCTGAATCACTAAAGTGACTACCAATATCGGATGATCCACAAGCTCCTAAAATTGCATCAATAATGGAGTGAAGTAATACGTCCCCATCACTATGGGAAATTTCACCTTTATCGCTTGGAATTGTAATACCACCAATTATTAATTCTCTATCTTTACCAAGTTTATGTAAATCAAAACCTTGACCAATTCTCACAAGCTATCCTCAATTATTTAAGATTATTTAGATAAGATCTAAATTCTTTATCTTTGTTATATTTATTTTCACCTTCAGCTTTTGCTTTATTATAAGCATCAATCTGTTCTTTTGCATTAGGAATATCATCTAAATAAGTAATTTTCTTGTTATTAGGGTCTCCTACACATACACCAACATCCAAATCAAAGTCTGTATAAATCTCTGTATCATCAGTATAAGTTTTATTTTCATCAGCATTTTCATGAGCTAATAGGATTTCAGGGAATCTGAAAACTTGTGGTGTTTGCACAGAAAAAATTGTTTTTCTATCTAAATGTTTAGATATAGAACCATTTTCATTTATTTGTTTAATAGAATCAGTAATTCTTACAACTGGAGCACAGCCTCCATAAACATTAGCTGTTGCTATGGTAGTTATAATTAATTCAGGTGTAACAAAACATCTAGCACCATCATGAATAGCTACAAACTCTGTGGGAAAATCTAAAGTCTTAAGCATTGTTAAGGCATTTTTTACACTTTCCTGTCTAGTTTCTCCACCTTCACACAAAATTATTGGTATAGGGCTACGCTGAGATAATTCTTCAAGAGCTACAAGACATTCTTCTTTTGAATCTTTAGCTGTAGTAACGATTACAGCATTTAAATTGGGTATAGATAAAAAGGGGACAACAGAATTATATAAAACTGTGTGTTCGTTAATTTTTAAATATTCTTTTTTTACAGGAGATTCAAGTCCATTATTAAATCTAGAACTGCTACCGGCAGCAGTAATTATTGCACAAAAATTTGGGATTGCCATACTATTCTAATTTACTAAAAATAAGCATTTGAATTTCATCTTTTTCTTTATCTAAAGAATAAGATGCTTCATCTATAAGGATTCTTAAAGCACTATCATATAATCTTCTTTCTTGAACAGGAAGTTCTTTAACTTTTGATCTATGATAAAGAGTTTGAACAACTTTAGCAATTGAATTAATTGATCCTTCTTTTAAAAGATCAACGTTCATTTGATATCTTGCTTTCCAGTCAACTGGAGGTTGTTTGTAATCTTTTGATATTGAATTAATAGCTTCAATTGCATCTTTTTCTTCAACAATGCCTCTAATCCCCATTTCTTTTGATTTAGCAACAGGAATCATAACGGTCATATCTGATATATCTAGGTATATTACATAGTATAATGTAGGGGTTCCTCTAAAGACTCTTTCTTCAATTCTTTTAATAATACCTACCCCTTGTAAAGGGTATACTACATGTTCACCAATAGAAAATTCTATTTCTTTTTTATTTGCACTCATAACTGCTATATTATACTTCATTTTTTATAATAATACAACATAGTTGCAATAGTCAAAATTTCTAATTTTTATTACACTACTGTCTATGAAGACAGAAAAACGAAATTGTGGAGTGTTGTTACATCCAACCTCTTTACCTTCCAGATTTGGGATAGGTAGTTTAGGCGAGAAGGCAATTCAATTCATTGATTTGCTTGAGAAAATGAATATATCGTTATGGCAAATATTACCTTTAGGGCCAACAGGCTTTGGTGATTCCCCATATGCATCAAGAAGCACTTTTGCTGGTAATGAATTACTTATTGACTTAGATCAATTAGTATATGATGACTATTTAGAAGTTTTAGATGTTATTAAAGATCCTTTTGAATTAACAGATAGAATTGATTACAACTTAGTCAGACAAGTCAAAGAACCCTTAATCAAAAAAGCCGCTATCACATTAATTAATAGTGATGATAAAGCTGATTTTAATAAATTCTGTGAAGAGAATAGTTATTGGTTAGATGATTATGCTCTATATTCAATTTTAGTTGAAGATTATAACGATTCGAGATGGTTTTATGCTTGGCCTGAAGAAATAAAAAAACGCTCTAAAACAGCAATTGATAAAATTATAAAAGAAAATACTACTAGATTAGAAATAGTAAAAGCAACTCAATACTTTTTCTTCAAACAATGGATGAGAGTAAAAAGTTATGCTAATTCAAAGAATATTCAAATAATTGGAGATATTCCAATCTTTGTAGCTGGAGATAGTGTTGATGCTTGGACAAATGTTGATTTGTTTAAGATGGATGAAAACTATCAACAACTTTTCTCAGCTGGTGTTCCACCTGATGCTTTTAGTGATGAAGGTCAGTTATGGGGGAATCCAGTTTATAAATGGGAAAAACATTTAGAAACAGATTTTGCTTGGTGGACAAAAAGAGTAAAAGCTACTTTATCTATGTGTGATATTGTTAGAATCGATCACTTTAGAGGTCTAGAATCTTATTGGGAAGTTCCAAGTACTGAAAAGACTGCTTTAAATGGTAAATGGGTAAAAGCGCCTGGACAAGAATTATTAGATCATTTATATAAAGAAATTCCAAATTTAAATGTTATCGCTGAAGATTTAGGTGTTATTACTGATGAAGTTGAAGCCTTAAGAGATAATAATAATTTACCTGGAATGAAAATTTTACAATTTGCATTTGGTTATAGAGATGGTAAATTTGATTCAACTAATGCATATCTACCACATCATTGTAATTATAATAGTGTAGTTTATACAGGCACTCATGATAATGATACAACTAGAGGTTGGTTTGATAAATTAGGGGAAGGAGAAAAGGATATTATTCGTAGATATTATGAAAGCAGTAATGAAGAAATTGTTTGGAAAATGATACGGAATATGCTTTTTACTAACAGCAAATGGGCAATTCTTCCTATGCAAGACATTTTAGAGCTTGATTCAAATAGTAGAATGAATACCCCCTCTACCTGTGGTTCTTCCAACTGGAGTTGGCGACTTACCAATTTAAATATAGATAATTGGAGAGAAGAAAGATTAGCTTATACGATAGAGTTAAGCGATAGAATTTAATAATAGTGAGCACCTAATTTAGATTAGGTGCTTTTTTAATATAATAATTAAAAATTTGATATATTGAATCTTGCGGATTCCTAGATGTTTGATATAATGAACTTGTGTTTAGTATATAAAACAAAAGAGGTTCTATATGAAAAGGATTTTAATTACCGGAGCTTTAGGGCAATTAGGCTCAGAAATCGCAATAGCCCTTAGATCAAAATACTCAAATGAAAATGTTATTTTAGTTGATATCAGAGATGATGTTAATGTTGATTTAATTAAGCAAGGACCATTTTACATTGCTGACTGCAGAGATAAAAAGAAAGTCTCAGAAATTGTTGAAAAACATAATGTTGATACAATTATCCATTTAGCTGCAATATTATCTGCTAGAGGAGAAAGTAATCCAACTTTTGCTTGGGATATTAACATTAATGGATTAACTACTATCTTAGAAGTTGCAAAAGATTATGGTTGTAGTTTATTTACTCCATCTTCCATTGGTGCTTTTGGTCCAACAACACCAAAAGATAATACCCCACAAGTTACTATTCAACGCCCTTGTACTATTTATGGAGTTTCAAAAGTTGCTGGAGAATTACTTTGTGATTATTACAATTGCAAGTATAATGTAGATACTAGAGGAGTAAGATTCCCTGGATTAATTAGCTATTTAACTCCTCCTGGAGGTGGTACTACAGATTATGCAATTGAAATCTTTTATGAAGCAATAAAAAATAAAAAATATGTTTGTCCAATAAAAAGTGATACTTATATGGATATGCTATATATGAGTGATGCTGTTCAAGCAGTTATTGATTTGATGAATGCTGATGAATCAAAACTAAAACATAGAAATGCTTATAATATTACAGCTATGAGTTTCACACCAAGTCAGATAGCCGCTGAAATAAAAAAACATATTCCTGATTTTGAAATTACATATGATATAGATCCAATAAAACAACAAATTGCTGATTCTTGGCCTAATAAGTTAGACGATAGTGAAGCAAGAGCACAATGGGGATTTAATCCATCATACGATTTAGAAAAAATGGTAAAAGAAATGTTAGAAAAAATTTCTGGGAGGGTAAAACATGATAAAGCATCTTGAAAAGGAATTAAATGATTACTTAAAAGAGTTAGAGACAAAAGGTTTAAGTAAAACTGAAAGAATTCTAAACACCCCACAAAGAGGGGAGATTGAAGTAAACAATAGTAAAAAAGTTATTAACTTTTGTGCAAATAATTACTTGGGCTTAAGTGATAACAAAGAAGTAATTGAAGCTAGTAAAAAAGCCTTAGACAGATGGGGCTATGGTTTATCTTCTGTTCGTTTTATCTGTGGAACTCAAGAGATTCATAAACAATTAGAGAAGAAAGTAAGTGAATTCTTAAATACTGATGATACAATTTTATTTTCTTCCTGTTTTGATGCAAATGGTGCTTTATTTGAACCTATCTTAAAAGCAGAAGATGCAATTATTAGTGATGAATTAAACCATGCTTCAATAATTGATGGTGTTAGATTATGTAAAGCTCAACGCTTTAGATATAAACATAGCAATATGGAAGAACTAGAGAAATGTTTAATTGAAAGCCAGAATTGTAGAAGAAGATTAATTGCAACTGATGGTGTTTTCTCTATGGATGGTGATATTGCAAGGCTTAAAGAAATTGTTGCACTTGCTAATAAATATGAAGCAATTGTTATGGTAGATGATTCTCATGCAACTGGCTACATTGGAAAAACAGGTCGTGGTACTCCAGAGTACTGTGGTGTTGAAGTAGATTTAATATCTACAACTTTTGGTAAAGCTTTAGGTGGTGCAAGTGGTGGATGTATTTCAGGTAAACAATGTTTAATTGATTTATTTAGACAACATGCAAGACCTTATTTATTCTCAAATACCTTAGCTCCTGCAATAGCTGGTGGAACATTAAAGGTTCTAGAGTTAATTGAAAAGGATAATCCATTTAGAGAAAAAACAATGGAAAATGCAAAGTACTTTAGAGAAAAGATGGAAGAAGCAGGCTTTGATCTAGTTAAAGGTGATACCGCTATAGTTCCTATTATGTTATATAATGAAGTTAAAGCAGTTAAAATGGCTGAAAAGCTTTTAGATGAAGGCGTTTATGTAATTGGCTTCTGTTATCCAGTTGTACCTTTACATAAAGCAAGAATTAGAGTTCAACTATCAGCTGTTCATACTAAAGAACATTTAGATAAGGCTATTAATGCATTTATTAAAATAGGAAAAGAAATGGAAATAATTTAATTTGTTATTTATTCTTATATTTAGCTACTAAGCAGATTTGTTTAGTAGCTTTTTTTTAATTAATTAAAATAGAGTTTTGTTGCGGTTTAAATGAAAATTATGTATTATTTACAAAGTTATGAACATAATATTATTTGAAAAATTAGATAAGATAAATCATTTAGATATCAATGATGAAAGAGCTAGACATATAAAGAAAATCTTAAAACTAAAGGTTAAAGATTCTTTTTCTGCAGGAGTTATTAATGGAGAAAAAGGTCTTGCTACCATTTTAGATATTAATGATAAATATATAGATTTTGAATTCTCAAAAACAGATGAAGAGATAGTAAAATTATATCCTTTAACTTTATTAATTTCTTATGTAAGACCTATTTGCATGAAAAGAATTTTTAGAGAAGCTGTATCCCTTGGGGTGGAGAGAATCGTTTTATTTAATGGAGATTTAACTGAAAAATCATATTCAAAAGCAAATTTTTATGTTAATAAAGAATATGAAAAAGTTTTAATTGATGGTGCTATGCAAGCAGCACAGACTCCAATAAGTGAAGTTATTATAAAAAATAGTCTAAGAGATGCTCTCAATGTGTTTGACAAGAATTACGATAAAGTGCTATTAGATAATGTACTTAAGGGTGATAGTCTAAATACTTTTAATTTTAAAAAAGAAAAATGCGTTATTGCTATCGGTCCTGAAAGGGGCTTTTCTGATAGAGAAAGAAATCTTTTTATTGCAAATGATTTTATCTCTTATACAATAGGAAAAAGAGTATTAAGAAGTGAAACCGCAGCTTGTGCATCAATCGCACTAACTTTATCAAGAATGAATTTGATATAATATATACAAGATAGGAGAAAAAAATGGCTCATTGCATAGTTGAAGAAGCAGAGAAGATTCTAGATAAGGAATATAAAGTCTTAGATCAAGGATTTATTCGATTAGTTGATTATTGTGGAAGTGATAGCAGAATTGTTCAATCTGCAAGAATTTCATATGGTGATGGGACTAAAAGTTATAGAGAGGATAAGGGTTTAATTAATTATCTTTTGAGAAATGACCATTCATCTCCTTTCGAGCAAGTTAATTTTACTTTCCATGTTAAAATGCCTATTTTTGTTGCAAGACAATGGATTAGACACAGAACTGGAAAAGTTAATGAAATCTCAGGTAGATACTCAGTTATGAGTGACGAATGCTACAGACCTGATTTTGATCATATCAATTTACAAAGTTTAGATAATAAACAAGGTAGAAAGAATGAAAGTGTTGATAGAGAAACTGCAGAAAAAGTTTTAGCAAAATTTGAAGAAGATAAAAAATTAATCTTTGATAATTATCATCAATTATTAGATATGGGTATTGCAAGAGAACTTTGTAGAATCGATTTACCATTATCTCTTTATACTCAATGGTATTGGCAAATGGATTTAAGAAATTTATTCCATTTCTTAGAATTAAGATTAGACTCTCATGCTCAATATGAAATTAGAGCTTATGCACAAGTAATTTTAGATATCATTGAAAAAGTATGTCCTATTGCAGTTGATGCATTTAAGAACCATAAATTAGGTGCAGTTAGCTTATCAATGAAAGAAAGAGAAGCCTTAAAGCAAATGTTAGCTGGAGAAGAATGTCCACTAAAAGGTAGATCTAAAGAAATTTTTGAAGGAAAATTATTATAAAAGATAAGAATATGAAGAATGAGATAGACTCAGAGGTTACTTCTTTAGGAGAAAGTGTTAAAGAAGAATTTTTAAAACCTAGAGAACAGGCAAAAGCACTTCCCCACAATAGTGGGGTTTATCTCATGCTTGATAAAAATGATAAGATTATATATGTAGGTAAAGCTAAAGATTTAAGAAAAAGAGTTACCAGTTATTTCTTATCAAATAGAGATGCTAAAACTACAGCATTAGTAAAAAAAATATGTAAAATTGAACATATTATTACTGGTAATGAATATGAAGCTTTAGTTTTAGAAAATACTTTAATAAAAAAATATAATCCTCATTACAATATTGATTTAAAAGATGGTAAAAGTTATCCAGTTATAAGGGTAACTAAAGAAGATTTTCCTAAAGTTTTTAAAACTAGAAGAATAATCAAAGATGGATCTTCTTATTATGGACCATTTCCAGGGGTTGCAAGTTTACAAGTTTATTTAGACTTGATTGAAAAACTTTATCCACTAAGAAAGTGTGGAACTCCTTTAAAGAAAAGAAAAAATCCTTGTTTATATTATCATATTGGTCGTTGTAAAGCTCCTTGTTGTGGAAAAATTACAAAAGAAGAGTATGCAAAATATATACATGAGGTAAAAAAATTATTATCAGGTGATAATGATAAATTATTAAAACAAATAGAGAGTGAGATGAAAGAATATTCAAAGAATTTAGACTTTGAAAAAGCAGCCGAAAAAAGGGATGTTCTTCAAGCTTTACTAACTATTGATTCTAATCAACAAGCCGTTGATTTTAACCAAGAAAAACGAGACTACGCTTCTATTGAAATGCGGGGTCCATTATATACAATCAGCATAATGCAAATGAGAGATGGCGCTCTTATGGGTAGAGCATTATATAGAGGAACCACCTTAGGTGATGAAACTGATTCTTTATTAGCTTTTTTAATTAGATATTATTCTGATGGATTAAAACTACCAAATCAATTATTTGTATCCCATGATATTAATATAGACCATATTTCTAAATTCTTTAGAGAAGAGCTTAAGGTTGATTTAAATGTCGAAATACCATATGAAGGTAAACACTATAGAATATTAAAAATGGCTAGTGAAAATGCTTCTAGAGATGTTGAAAAGAGATTAAGGAATAAAGATAATTCTAGAGCCTTAGAAGACCTTCAAAAACTTTTAGATTTACCTGAAATACCTACCTTAATTGAAGGTTTTGATATTGCTCAATTATCTGGTAAATATACTGTTGCATCTTTAATTTCTTTTAGAGATGGAAATCCTGATAAACCTAATTACAGAAGATTCAATATTAAAAGCTTAGAAGGCAAAATTGACGATTTTGAAGCTATGCGAGAAGCTGCAGCTAGAAGATATACAAGAGTTTTAAATGATAACTTAGAAAGACCTGGACTAATTGTAATTGATGGTGGTAAAGGCCAAGTAAATGCTGTAAGTGAAATCTTAGAAGATTTAGGCTTAAGTGAAATACCTGTAATTGGACTTGCAAAAAGATTTGAAGAAATTATTTTCAATGATGATAGAGAGCCTTTAAGATTAGATGAAGATTCTTTAGCACTTCAGACTTTGATAGCAGTAAGAGATGAATGCCATAGATTCGCAACTAGTGCAAACCAAAACCTTAGAAGTAAAGAGGTTGCATTTAAACTTCTTGAAGATATTAAAGGTATTGGTAAAGATAGATCAAAGAGATTAATGAAAAGTTTTGGTAGCATTGATGAAATATTAGCCCATAGTGAAGAAGATATAGCAAAAGAAGCTAATATCCCAATTACTGTAGCAAAACGATTAAAAGAAAAACTAACTTTATAATTTATTTTTTAAGGAAGGAGTTTCTAATAAAATAGTTTTATCTCCTTTTTTAACAATAATATTATATAGTAATTGTTCAATTTCTAATTTTAATAAATCGCCAGTATTAATTCTAATATCTACATCACTATCTATTAATAGCTTTATTATATTTCTGCAATTATCAACAGTATAGTTTTTAATAGCATTATTATATAAAGCTACTTCATCTCGTCTAGTAACAGGTTTTTTTGCCCCAAGTACTGAAGCCTTCTGTAGTGCTTGATAGGAGGACTCTCCATTTTTCATAGCCTCTAATACGCTTAACAATCTTCTAAAACCCCATAAAAGCCCACCTGTTAGAGTAAATGCAAAGGTAGCATCTCTTTCAAGCAATACTTGAATTATTTCAATTGATTCTTTAAGTTTTCCATTGAAAATCATTTCTAATAGAGTAAAAGAGTTTTCATTTTTACTATGATGAACATATTTTTGAATATCTAATTCATCGATAGTATTATTTTCTTTTGTATTTACTGAAAAGAAAAAAGCTAATTGATTGCATATAATTTTTAATTCTAGAGTATTGTTATCAACTAATTCTAATAATAGGCTTACTGCTTCTTTAGTAATTTGTAGATTATTATCTCTAAAGAATTTATAAATAAAACTTATTAAATCATTTTCATTTAATGGATAAAAAGAAAAAGTATTGTTTTTATCAATGAGTTTAGTGATTTTTGAAGAAGGACTTTTTAGGCTAAAAAGTTCACTCTCTAAAATTAAAGTTGAGCTATCACTTGGATTATTAATATATGAAATAAGATTATTTACCTGAGATAAATTTAATTGATCTACAGCATATAAAACAATTAATGTATGTGAAGAAAATAAACTAGGGTTATTTAATTCAACATACATTTCATTTTCATCAAATTCAAAGCTATAATATTTTTTAAATTCTACATCATCAGAGTATTGTTTTTTTAGCCTTGATAATTCATTTTTTATTTTTTCGTCTTTAGTTCCAACTTCTGGACCTAAAAATAATTTTATGTTATTCACCACGCTTCCTATATTGTCTAGTAATTAAAGCAAGTTTTCCAGCAATTTGCAATTGAGTAGTGTAGATTGGGTGATATGAACTATTAGCAGGAAGGAGTGTAACTCTATCTTCTCCGCTATGATAATATTTTAATGTTAGACCAATTTCTGGGATATCTGCTAAAACGATATCCCCATCATTAGCTTCTCTACATTTTTTAATAATAGCTAAATCTCCAAAATATATTCCAGCATTATCCATAGAATCATCTGTTACTAATATAGCAAAGAATTCATCTGTAGGGGTGCAGGGAATCATAGAGACAGAGCATGAAATATTATAATCAGGCATTTTTGATAAACTTCCTGATTCATTAGTGCTATAAACTGGGATTTCTAACATGTCTTGGAAAGGCATAAATCTAGCATCAATTATTTCAATTGAGCGCGAAATGCCCTGAGTTGTTTTTATTATTTTCTTACTTTCAAGAGCTCTTACGTGATCATGAGCTGCTTTGACTGAAAATTTAAAATAATTACTGATATCTCTAACGGAAGGACTATAACGATACTCTCTCATATAGTCTCTAATGTATTGTGCAACTTGGATTTGCCTATCTGTTAGTTTTTTCATAATCAATATTTGTTTTAATAAATAATATTAAAACAACCCTCCTTAGCATTATCAAGTAATAATACTTGTATCCAAAATGTTAAATGACTTACTATTGTTCAAATCTATTTTCAAAAAGTTTTTCTATAGCACTAGCCATATCTTCTTCATCAACGCCATCACAAGAGATTTTTATTTCGCTTTTAAATCCTGCTCCTAAGGTGATTACTCCCATAATTGATTTACCATTAATCTTAATATCATCTTTTTCCATGTAAAGTTCACTTTGAAATTTATTAGCTACTTTGACAATCATAGCAGCAGGACGAGCATGAATTCCTGCTCTGTTTCTTACTGTTAAAATTTTACTTACCATCTAGATATTGTTCCCCTCATTAATATAATACATTTTTTTAGCTGATTCGCTTTCGAACCATTTTAGAACACTTTGGTCAAATTCTTTAGCAGAATGGAAACCTAATTGTTTTAATCTTTCATTTCTTGCTGCTGTTTCAATAATAATAGGAATGTTTCTACCTGGTTTTACTGGAATTATTAATTTGGGTATATCTATACCTAAGAAAGAAGCCTTCATGGTTTCTTCTCCAACTCTATCATAGTTTTTGTTAGAATCCCATTCTTCTAGTTGGACTAGAAGTTGTACTTGTTTTCTGTCTCTAATAGCACCAACACCAAAAATATTAGCAAGATTTATTATTCCTATACCTCTAATTTCCATATGGTGAGCTAGCATAGGATTTTCTCCGCTACCAACCAAAAAAGAACTACTAATATTTCTTAATTTAACAGTATCATCACTAATTAGTCTATGACCTCTCTCAATTAATTCTAAAGCAGTTTCACTTTTACCAACACCACTGTCACCTGTAATTAAAACTCCGATACCATAAACTTCAACAAAAACACCATGAATGGTTTGAGTTGGAGCAAATAATTCATCAAGCATTTGATAAATATGTCTTGAAAAATCAGAGGAAATTAAAGGAGTTTTTAAAAGGGGAGTACTAGTTTCCTCAGCAATTTCTATAAATCGATCACTTGGTGTATAGTTATGTGTAAAAATACAACAAGGAACTCCATAAGAAAACAATCTTTCTATAGTGCTATAATCATTATTTTCATCAAGCATGTCTAAATAGCTTTGTTCGCCGTGCCCAAAAATTTGTACAGCACTTCCTGCAAAAGCTTCAAAGAATCCAGAAAGAGGTAATCCTGGTCTACTAATTTTACTACTAGTAATTTTATTCGAAAGGCCACTACGTCCAGCTAAGCAAGATAGTTGCAATTTGTTGTGTTCTTTTAAATCAATATCTAGCAGTTCGAGTATCGTGCAGCTTGTCATAAAATATTCCTCCACTTGGTAATTAGAATAACATAAAAATTATAAATTATAAAGGAGAACATTAACAAATGTTCACACATCTTATGTAAAAAAAATAAAAATTTTATACGTAAAATTGATTATTAAAAATCAATTCTCTAAATTAATATAAAACATAACTAATTTAATATAATTTAATATCCTACAGTAAATTAAATTTATGTGTAAAAGTTTATATTTTAATTTTTATTATAAATTTATTAAAAATATTATGAATTTATTATATTGGCGAGAAAAATTAATCAAATATTTTAATTTGACTTTTAGCTATTTCAGGGTTAATTTAGAAGTAGATAGATGGTAATTGATTTATTTTTTTTATCAATTAGAGTTTATGATACGTGACAAAGAGAGGGTAAAAAAGCTAAGTAATTTTTTTCAAAATTATTATTAATTTAATAATACACGGCAGCAGGGTCCGTTGGACTCCTAACTAAATTTTAATTATAGGAGGAAGCTTTTTAAGTTAATTAAAAGGCAAGAAATACATGAATATAACAGTAAAAGGCGTACATTATAATCCTAGTGATCAAACAAAAGAATTTTTAGATAAGAAATTAGAAAAAATTCAATTTGCTGATAGTTCAATTCAAGATTTGGAAATCGTAATGATTAAAGAAAAAGTTGGCCAAGGCTATCATGTTGATGCTCATCTACATTTTAACTGGGGTACAAGAAAAACCATTGGATTAGATTGTTATGAACTTTATGAAGGTATTGAACTTATCGTAGATAAAATCTCAACTGCTGCAAAAAGAGAAAAAGGAAAGGTTAAAAACCATAAGAAAACACGACCTGATTTTAATCAAGCTGAAGTTATTACAGAATAATTATAAAAAATTGAAAACTGGGGGAAACCCCAGTTTTTTTATCCTCTTAAGAAGGTTGAATCTATATTTAATTCTTTTCTGTATTTGCTTACAGTTCTTCTAGCAATTTTAATGCCTTCTTCATTTAGTATGTTAGCAATCTTTTGATCACTAAGAGCTTTTTCCCCATCATAGTCATTAATAATTTGTTTAATTCTTTCTTTAATTGAGGCTTTAGAGTCGCTTTGAGAGTCATTTACTGCATTAGTGAATAAATTCTTTATTGGGATAATACCCCAGTCACAATCAAGCCATTTTGAGGAAGCTAATCTTGAGACTGTTGTTTCATGGACTTCCATCTCTCCAGCAACATCTTTTTGGGTAAGTGGTTTTAAATATAAAGGCCCTTTAAAAAAGAACTCACTTTGTTTTTCAATTAAAATAGTTCCAAGCTTAAATAGATTTTGATTTCGCATATTAATCTGTCCAATTAATTCTTTTGCTAATAAAGCTTGTTCTTTAATATATTTTTTAGTTTCTTTATCATCAATTTCTTTAGCTAAATTTACAAAATCTTTACTTATAGTAAGATTTGGTAAACTTTTAGAACTAGTTTCTAATTGTAGTTTTCCATCGATAACATGAATAGACAAATCTGGCACTACATATTCACTAGGTCCATCATCGAACTGAGACCCAGGAAATGGAGTAAGTGTCTGTAAAAATGAGAATAACATCTCATAAGTGTCTTCATCTATTTTTAAATTAGTTAATACTTTTTTTATTTTTTTACTTCTAATATTTTGTAATTCATTATCTAATAAATTTTTAAATACTGGTAATAAATCATCATTTAAGCCTTTTAATTCAGCTTGAACATAAAGAGACTCTTTATAATCATTACAGCAACAACCCATTGGTTCATAAGACTGAATCTTCTTTTGCATTTTTATAAGAAGTTCATATCTTTCATCTTTGGATAATTGATTTAATTCTTCACTATGTAAATTACCTTCAATTAAAAGTTTTGGATCAACATTATTAAAGCCAGAGTTATTTAAATTAGAGATTAATAATTCTCCCATTTCTCTTTCAGTTTCACTTAGTTTTTCTAAGTGAAGAATATCTAAAAAATGTTCAATTATTGTCTCACCATTAGTTAAAGTGTTTTCTAAAAACTTCTGTTTCCTATCACTTGCTTCACTATCATAAACTCCTTGATAATCAGAACCATATGCTGAAGAGTCAGAAAAATCATCATTTTTTGATTCTTGAGGGAAGTCGCTTCTAATATTATCAAGAGAGTGTTCTAGTGCGTTTGGTATTTCTAGGGCAGGGTTACTTTCAACCGCCTCTTGTATTTTTGCTTGTAATTCAGTCAACGGCAAGGCTAATGTTTCAAGCCTTTGAAGCATAAGAGGAGAGAGTGTTAAAGTTTGTTTTGTACCAAGTTCTAAAGATAAACCCATTAATAGTCCTCCTCAAAAGTAGATCCAAAATAGATTGCTTTAGCGTCTTTGTTTTTAATTAGCTCTTCTTTATTTCCACTTGTGAGTAAGGCCCCATTATTTATAATATAAGAGCAATCAGTAATTGATAAAGTATCTCTTACATTGTGATCAGTTAATAAAATACCAATTCCTTTTTTGCTTAATTCTTTAATTAAAATTTTTATATCGCTAACTGCTTTAGGATCAATTCCAGCAAAGGGTTCATCAAGAAGTAAAAAATGTGGGCTAGTAGCTAAGGCTCTAGCTATTTCTGTCCTTCTTCTTTCTCCACCGGAAAGTGTGTATCCCAATTGTTTTCTAATCTGTGTTAAACCAAATTCTTCTAATAATTTTTCTAAAAGATCATTTTGATCTTTTTCACTTAAATCATCTCTATTTTGAATTACTAATTTGATATTATTTTCTACTGTTAATTTTCTAAA
This sequence comes from Sphaerochaetaceae bacterium, assembly GCA_963678415.1. Taxonomy (GTDB): domain Bacteria; phylum Spirochaetota; class Spirochaetia; order Sphaerochaetales; family Sphaerochaetaceae; genus Pleomorphochaeta. The sequence continues at coordinate 2,656,184 of OY782833.1, forward strand.
AATTGAAGCATCTTGAGGTAAATAAGATAACCCAGCTTTTGCTCTTTTGTGCATAGCTAGTGGAGTTATATCCTTTTCATCTAAAAAGATTTTTCCCTTATTTGCTTTTATAAAACCAACAATAATATAAAATGTTGTTGTTTTTCCTGCACCATTTGGACCTAATAAGCCAATAATTTGACCACTTTCCATGGAAAAAGAAATCTGTTTAACAACATGTTTTTTCCCATAGTATTTTTCAAGGTTTTCTATGGATAGGATATGTTTCATAAAAGCCTAGCCCAAAAATGGCTTCCTCCAACTCAATTTTTGTTTATTATAACATGCAATAATAAAAACTACTATGTAATTAGATGAAGTTTTTTGTCTCAAATACTAACTATTCTGTGGTTATATCAGCTTCAATATTACCATCCATTGAAATATCATTATTCTCTAAGTTGATTGAAATAGCCTGAGCACTGTAGGTGTTATTTTGCCAAATAACCTTAGAATTACCTAATAAGGAAAGATTGTTATTTTGCATATCAAAGCGTAGTGAATCACTATTACACTTCATAATTGAATTATCACTATCATGTAATAGTTTTACTTCAATCATTAAATCTAAGAGTGAATTTTCTAAATCATATTTTAAATATGAGGCTGTAGCAAAGATATTATTCTTTAAATCATTTATTTCAACCCAACCGTTTATTAATAAAACTTTTGTGCTTTGATTATATTTTAGAGAAGAACATCTAAGGGTTATTTCATTTTCACTATCTATAAACTTTACATTATTATTACATTCAATATCATTATAATTTTCACCACTAATATCAATTTGATCAGCGGTGAGTTCTAAGTTATCAATTTTAACATAAGCTGAATTGTTTAATGAAACCTGCTGGTTTCCTTCTTTCATTGATAGAGTAGTGTAGCCTGAAGAAAAATTAATTGAGGAAGCAAATATTGTGGGAGAAATAACTAAAAGTAAAATTAAAGTCTTAATTATCTTTTTCATATAATTCTCCTTTATCTATTTGTTTAAATTCAAAATATCTAGTACTAATATTTGCTGAAAATCCAGTGCCTTCAAATTTACCAAATTCGCTATCTACTTGAACTTTTTCATCTGTACTTAAAATATTATCTTTATTATTCCAACTTATTTTATCACATTTTATATCTAATTTAGGATCAATAATATTAATAATTACATTTTCAATAAATTCAACATCATTTGTATCAGTATTAATTTTTACCTGATTACAAGAACCTTGGCTAATCAAAGTGTTATTAACATCAACAATTTCAAAACTAGCATCATCTATTAATGATAGATTTGTTTTATTATAGAAATCTATTTTACTTGATTTTAAAACAATTCTAGAATTGTCTGAGGTATTAATATTGTAAGTTGAATTAATCAGTGTTAAATCAGGATGCTCAATTGGATCCGAATTTTCATCATTTTCATTTATAAATGAACAAGAGCTACATAAAATAAGAATTATAGCTAAGACTATAAGTTTATATTTCATATAACTCCTCCATCATTTTTTATTCATTTATTTTTTCTATAACTTTAGGATAGTATTTACTTTTTGTAAAATGGAAATAAATACCAACACCAATAAAGCCAATTCCAATGCCTAATAGACCGAATAAAAATTTATAACCTTCACTATTAGTTGGTGCAAATATAAAAAAAAGTGGGAACATTAATAGTGGTATCATAAGTGTAATAAAAGAAGTTGAAATTGTTCTAGCTGGTGGTAAAAAAATCTTTAATCTATCACCGATTTTTATATCTTCAAATTCTTTATCTACTTTAACACTGAAAGTCTTTCCTTTCATATTACAAAACATTGAGCCACTACATCCTTTACAAGTAGCAGTAGGGCAAGCAACTTCAATGCTTTTATCTTCATTTATCTTTATAGTTTCAACTATTTCTACCATTTTTTATTTCATCTGCCTCTATTTCTAAATCTAGTTTTACGATGTCTATATTATTTGCTAAATTAGTAGTTTCATCAATATCTACAACAACGCCTTGCATTTGTAAAGCCTTCCAACTTTCTTGTGATCTTAATGGTATTGCATTTGTAAATTTCTTTATCTCAGTTTTGCTATCAAACCCACCAACACTTTGAGTTGAACCAACCATACCATTATCAGTAATGTAAGCTGTTCCTTTATCTAAAATCCTATAGTCACTTGTAATAGCTTTACAGTGTGTTCCTATAACAGCAGCTGCTTTACCATTAAGTAAATAACCCATGGTATTTTTTTCAGCAGTAGTTGAAGCATGAAATTGAACTAAGATAATATCTTGATCTGCTTTTAATTTCTCTACTAATTTGTCGATAACAATAAATGCATTGGAAAGGTGAGTTCTTGGGAAATCACTATTTCCTAATATATTAATTATTGCAATTTTCTTATCTTTTATAGTAGTGAATTTAATACCCTTACCAGGATTATTTGGTGGATAATTAACAGGTCTAATAACAAAGTTGTTTTTATCAATAAAATCAACCATATCTATTTTATAATAGATTTTTTCACCACCAGTGATTACATCAACACCAGCTTTATGAATCATAATAGAATGATTCTTTCCAATTCCAAAGCCGTTAGTAACACCTTCGCCATTAGCAACTACTAAATCTATGTCGTTTTCTTTAACAAACTTTTTAAGTAACTTTTTTATAACGGTAGTACCGGGTCTACCAACTATTTCTCCTAAAAATAAAACTCTAATACTCATAAACTTAACACTATATTGCATTGAGTTTTCAATCAAGAGAATTTTATGAAAAGTTTAAATTAATTTTAATATAATAGTTTTTAATATAGTTGTTTGTTTCTTTTATAAATGCTATATATTATTAGTTAACCTTGCCTAGGTGGCGAAATTGGTATACGCGCTTGGTTCAGATCCAAGTGGTCATTTGACTGTGCAAGTTCAAGTCTTGTCCTAGGCATTTTAGTACTTATCGTTGATACCATAATGCAGCTATTATAAATTCTTCTAATGTAAGGAATTAAAAAATAGCTGTTTTTTTATATAAGGCTATTTTGCCTGTTTTTTTATATAAGGCTATTTTGCCTGTTTTTTCAAGTCCTCTAGGGGTAATCGTGTAAATTTAGAATTACATAATTTAATTAAGTTTTTTAGTATATTTCATTAATTCTTCAATTTTTTCTACAATGCGTTTTTGTTCTGATAAAGGAGGTATAGGTAAAATTCCAGATAATAAATTTTTCTCATTAATTGCAGGATATGCAACTCCTTTCATTGTAGAATTTACATATGAAGTAAACATTGTGCTTTTCAAAATATAATATAAATATTTATTATATATGCCTACAAATGGGTGAAGAATAGCAAAAGCGGTTGAAGCTATTGGTTCATGATTAAAATCTCTATCAATTATGCAAATATTTAATAGATATGGTCTAACTGTTGAATATATTACTGTTCCTTTTTTTATTATTTTTCTTGCTCTTGATGGGGCTTTTGCTGGATTTATTAAATTTTCATTTTTATTTAATGTTCCAATAATATTATCTACAGATCCAACATCTACATAGTCAAATATAGTATTTGGTTTTTTTTGACCCCAGTTATGTGATATATCTCCTAATCTTACCCATTTCCAACTATCAGGTATATCAAAATGAATTTCTTCTTCTGTGATTTCAGGAAGAGGTTTTGATTTTTTTATTTTCTTTTCTTTTATAAGTTTTTGTTTTTTTTCTTGGATTAGTTTATATAATTCTTCAGCAGTTCCTTCTTCTTCTCTTTGTTCTACTAATTTACCTTGTATGGCATATTGTAAAATTGATTTTTCAATATCTTTAGGAAATGAATTATTAAGCATAGTTAATTCGTTATATACCTTGTCATATTTATCAATATAAGGCATTAATTCTTCAATTTTTTCTACAATACGTTTTTGTTCTTCTAGAGGAGGTAATCCAATTAATATATTGTTAAAGAGCTCTTTATTTAAATGAGGAATTGCAGCACCTTTTTTATTGTTTATTAAAGTTGTTTTAAAAAAAATTAGAATATTTAATAGATACTGATTAAAAATATAATTCGAAAATTTCAATATTTTAAAGGTACTCCCAAGAATACCTTTTTCTTTTGTTATGAAAACTTCGCCAGAATTCTGTCCATCAACAAGAATAATATATTGGTTTTTATTAACTAATTGACCTGAATTTTTGATTAAAGCATCTTTATTACCTCTTAAATACTTTGCTTCTAAATAAGGAAGTTTTTCATTATTTACTTTTTTCCCTTTTGCTAAAGTGCAAAGCATTCCTAACTTAATCCATTTCCAACTATCAGGTATATCAAAAGGAATTTCTTCATCTGTGATTTCAGGAAGAGGTTTTGATTTCTTTATTTTATTTTCTTTTATAAGTTTTTGTTTTTCTTCTTGGATTTGTTTATATAGTTCTTCAGCAGTTCCTTCTTCTTTTCGTTGTTCAACGAGTTTTCCTTGGATAGCTAATTGAAGGATGCTGTTTTTTAAATCTTGTGCAGTCATTTATTTTTCTCCGATGATAGAAGTAATTTTTTCAATTAGATGATCTATTTCAGCATTTAAAGATTCTCTTTTTTCTTGATATTGTTGAATTAAATCCATAGGTTCTAATATTATTTCTTCTTCATTTGGGAATCCACATAAATCAATGTTATATTGATTATCTATTATTTCATTAATACTATATTTTTTTGCTTTTGGATAATTATCTATTTCAATCTCTTCTCTATTATCCCACCAATCAATAACTTTATCAAAATGGTTTAGCTGCATTGGTCTTGTTTTTGAAAAGTTTTTATATCCTTCTGGCATATCCATTCTATAAAACCATGTTACTTTTGTAGGTTCTGTGCTATCAAAAAATAATATATTAGTTCTAATTGAAGTGTATGGAGCAAATACGCTGTGTGGCATTCTAATTACTGTATGAACGTTAAATTCACTAAATAGTTTTTTCTTAATATTAAACTTTGCATTATCAACACCAAATAAGAACCCATCAGGTATAATAACACCACATCTACCATTTTTCTTTAATCTGTACATAATGACATTCATAAATAGATCAGCAGTTTCAGAGCTTCTTAATTCTTTAGGAAAATTTGATTTAACGCTTTCTTTTTCACTTCCCCCATATGGCGGATTCATTAGAATGATATCAAACTTTTCTTCTTTTCTCATATCTTTATAATTAGTTTCTAGAGCATTGTCATGGATGATATTCGGATTATCTATTTCATGAAGTAGCATATTTGTAACGCAAAGCATATGAGGTAAAGCTTTTTTTTCAATTCCAAAGACAGAATTGTTATAAAGTTCTCTATTTTCTAGAGAATTTCCTATTTGATTTTCTAGTTCATTAAGAGAGGAGGTTAAAAATCCACCAGTACCACAAGCAAAATCTCCTATCCTTTCCCCTAATGTAGGTTTAATCATCTTAACCATGAAATCAGTTACAGCTCTTGGGGTATAGAATTCTCCAGCATTTCCTGCACTTTGTAAATCTTTTAGGAATGATTCATATATTGTTCCAAATTCATGACGTTCCTTATATTCTGTAAAGTCAATTTCATCAATAACGTTAACAACTTGTCTAAGAAGAGTTCCATCTTTTTGATAGTTGTTTGCATCTTCAAAAGCATATTTTACTATTATATGACTCATAGGAGTGTATTCATTTATCTCTAAGTTTTTTAGAGTTGGAAATAATGCATTATTTACAAAATCAAGTAAAGCGTCCCCTGTTAATGATGCTCCATCTTTGTTATCAACAGCCCAATCTCTCCATTTTAAACCATCAGGAATGATAGATTTATAATTATCATCATATAATTCCCAAGCTTCTTCTTTTGAATCATATATTTTTAAGAATAGAAGCCATACTATTTGTTCAATTCTTTGTGCATCACCATTAATTCCGGCATCATTTCTCATGATGTTTTGGATTCTTTTAACAAAATTACCTGTTGCCATTTATTTGTACGTCCTTTTTTTGTTAAGCATAATATATTTCATTTTCTAATTCTTGAACTGCTTTAAGATATTTTTCTTTACCTCCGAAAGCTTTTACTATTTTCATAGGGCTTCCGATTTGAGCAAATTCTTTTAATTGTAATATTTTTGTTTCTTCAATTTCTTTAATACCATCGTTAGCATATTTATCTAATAAAGCTGAGATTACAGCTTGTGCAGTATCTGAGTATTTATAAAGATAATGTCTTTTTTTAACATTTTCAGCTCTTTCTTTTTTTGTAAGTGGTTTTTTATCATATGCAATGTGACATATTAAATCAAAATCATCAAGGTCAGTTTCACCAAGTTCTTCTCTAACAGCCTCTAATATAACACCTTCATCTTGGAGTTCTTCAATAATTGCTTGCTTCTTATCTGCTGAAGACCACTTCTTTAAAAATTCATCTAATTTAGAGTATTGGTTTAGTATGTTTTTCTTAGTGTAATCAATAAGACTTTCAGTTATTAATTTTCCATTTTTATCTACATATTGTACTCTTTCAGATAATACAGAAACAATTACATCACCTATATAATATTTTTTTGGTTTATTAGAACCATCTTCTTCAAATGGTGGAATATCAATAACTTCAATTTCATCAAAACCTGGTTCATTTACAGTATCTAATTCTCCATCCTCTATCTCTTCATAAGTAAAAGGTTCGTCAACTGGATCGTCTTCTGTTATATCAATTACTACTTTAGGTTCTCCATCAAAACTAGGGTCTGCGAATAATCTACTAGAATTCCTGAAATCCATAATAGAAAAATATGTTTTACCATATTCTTCTAATAGGCGTGTGCCTCTACCTATAATTTGTTTGAATTCAGTCATACTATTGATATTATTTTCAAGAACAATAAGTTTACATAATTTCGCATCAACACCTGTCGTCATTAATTTACTGGTTACAGCTATAACAGGATATTTACTTTCTTCATCAATAAAGTTTTCAAGCTGAGCCTTACCTTCATCATTATCGCCAGTAATTCTCATTATATATCTATTATCTTGAGTATATAAATCTTTGTTTTCATTTATGAGTGCTTGGCGCATTCTCTCTGCGTGTTCTATATCAATACAGAACACAATAGTTTTACTAAATCTATCTGTATTACTTAAAAATTCAGTAATTTTTTCTGCAACTTTTTTAGTTCTATCATCAATAACTATTGTTCTATCAAAATCTTTGACATTATATTCTCTATCTTCTATTTCATAGCCATATTTATCTATTTTACCAGCTTCAGGTCTATAGCCTTCTAAATCTTTATCTAACCCAATTCTTATTACTTTATATGGTGCTAAAAAACCATCATTTATACCTTGTTTTAGTGAGTATTCATATATAGGTTTTCCAAAATAAGATTGGCTTGAAGCTACTTTTGTCTCAACCGGAGTAGCAGTTAAACCTATATGTGTTGCTGTTGAAAAATAATCGAGGATTTTTCTCCATGCAGAATCTTCTTTTGCACTACCTCTATGACACTCATCAATAACTATTAAATCAAAAAAAGAAGGTTGAAATTGTAGATAAGCTTCTTCTCCATCATCACCAGTTAGTTGTTGATATAGAGCAAGATATATTTCATAAGAACTATCAAGATTCCTATTTTGAACTTTAGTCATTTTGCCACCAAAAGGCTTAAAATCACCTGTCATCGTTTGATCTATTAAAACATTCCTATCCGCTAAAAATAATATTTTCTTTTTTGTTTTTGATTTCCATAATCTATAAATAATTTGAAAACTCATATAAGTTTTACCAGTTCCTGTAGCACAAACGAGTAAAACTCTATTTCTGCCTTTAGCAACAGCATCAACAGTTTTATTAATTGCTACTCTTTGATAGTATCTTGGTGTTTTATAATTAGGAACATAGTAATAAGGTTCAAGCATTACTTTTTCTTCAGTTGAATTAATGTTTTTATCTAGCAAATAACGAGAGTATAATTCTTCTGGAGAAGGAAACTCATCTAGTCTTAATTCTTTTACTTCTCCAGTGATTAGATTCTGTTCTATAAAACCATCACCATTGGAAGAATAAACATAATTAATATCTAAAGCATTGGCATAATCAATTGCTTGCTGAAGCCCATCACCTATTGAATGATTATTATCTTTTGCTTCAATAATAGCTAAAGGAATATTTGTTTTGTAGGAAAGTAAGTAATCAGCTGATTTTCTTTTACCTCTTGCAGTGATATTACCTCTTAAAATAATTCTACCAGCTGTAAAGGAATATTCTAAACGAACTTGCTTTTTTATATCCCATCCCGCATTAGTTATTGCAGGGGTAATATATCTAGCTTTTATATCTTCTTCTGATAAGATTTTTTTGTTCATATCTTTCCATCCTTTTGTAGCATTGTAAGCAATATAGATTATATTCCATTGAAATTATATTAACATAGAAAACTGTATTATTAAATGATCCAATTTATATAATCTGTTAGTTATTATTCTAAATATAATTTCATAATATAAAATCTTGTCAAATAGGCTCCTAACTCATTTTTTGATTTATATATAGTTATATATATGTTAAGATAATTTTGTAAATCAATTTTAGCCTATAAGGTTGGGATATCAATATGAGTAAATTAAATATTAAAAGAACCGTTGATAACATTAAAGGAAACACTACAGTTTATACTCCATTAATAGAATTAATTGTGAATTCTATACAAGCTATTGAAGAATTAAAAATTGAAAATGGGAAAATTACAATTACAGTATTAAGAAGTAAGCAAATGGAAATTGACAATGGGCTGCAAACTATTAATGGTTTTTTAATAGAAGATAATGGAATTGGATTTACTGACAAACATAGAAATTCCTTTGATACCTTATATTCTGATTTAAAATCCAACCAAGGAGGAAAAGGGTTTGGTAGATTTACTTGTTTAAAATATTTTGATCAAGTTTCAATTGAAAGTGTTTATAAAGATGTTGAAGAGAACTATAAATCTCGTCGCTTTAATATGGGTATAGATAAAGAGATAATTACTCAAGAAGAAATAAAAGATATTGAAGTTAGTTCTAGTATAGGCTCAAAAGTTAAAATATGGAATTTAAAAAAAGGTTCTTTTGATATAAAATTGAGTTCTATTGCCCTTAATATTTTTGAGAAGTTATTACCATATTTTATAACCCAACACAACAATTGTCCCAAGATAGTATTAAAGGAAGAATATAATAAAGAAGAAATTTATCTCAACGATTATATTAATAATACAAATGCAGAAGAATATATTAAAGAATTTGATAATTACAAGACTGATTTTAAAATAGATTCATCATCATATAAATTCTATTATAGAGCTTTTAAATTTTATCATCATAATTATAAAAAAAGCCAAATTAGTCTTGTAGCTCATAACAGGGAGGTGACTACTACGAATTTATCAAAATATATCCCTGAGTTTGAAGACGAGTTTTTTGAAATAGTAGAAGATAATAATGAACAACAAATGAAAAAGAATTTTATAATTAAAACATATGTAATGGGAGAATATCTTGATCAAAAAGTTTCTTTGGAAAGAGGGAATTTTGATTTTTATTCTGAATCTGATTTAATTAATTCAATTGGACAAAAAGATATTGAGAATAAAGCAGCTAAATTATCAATGGAATTGATGAAAGGCGATATTCATTCAAGAAAAGAAGCAAAGCAAAAAATTGTTCAAGATTATGTAGATAAAGAAGCACCTTGGTATAAACAGGTTTTTAAATTAACTGATTTAACTACTCTACCATGTAATCCTACGGTTGAACAAATTGAAATGAAACTTCATGAAACTAAATTTAAACAAGAACAAAAAATTAAAAAGGAAGTTGATGGAATAGTAAAAAATGCAACTATTGAAAATCTTTCAAATCAAGTTAATGAAGTAATAAATAAAATATCTGAAAATAGTAAAAATGATTTAATTCATTATGTAGCTTTAAGAAAGACTATACTTAAATTATTTGAAAAAAGTTTAGGATATAATCAAGAAGGTAAATATTTTTCTGAAGGATCAGTTCATGATATTATTTTCCCTAGAAAAGAGAATTCAGAATCTATTGATTATTATAATCATAATTTATGGTTATTAGATGAGAGATTAAATTTTTCAAGTTATATTTCCTCAGATTTACCTTTAGATGGTCCAAAGAGTGAAAGACCTGATTTGTTGATTTATAATAATCCAATATGTTATAGAGGTGAAAATAATATTAGTAACCCCATAACAGTTTTTGAATTTAAAAAACCTGGACGAGATAATTTTGTAGATAAATCTTCAAATGAAGATCCTATACAGCAAATCATAAGATATGTAAATGATATTAAAGATGGAAAGTATACCACACCAAACGGACGAAAAATATTGATAAGTGAGAATACTCATTGTTATGGGTATGTAATTTGTGATTTAACTCCTAAGGTTGAAAAATGGTTAAAACGTGAAAAAGATTTTAAAAAAATGCCAGATAATTTGGGTTGGTATGATTGGATGAATAATAATAATTTATATATTGAAGTATTAAGTTGGGAAAAAATTATGAAAGATGCAACAATGAGAAATAAGATATTCTTTAATAAATTAAATATAAACTAATTTAATTAAAAATTAAAATAAAAGTATAAATGAAAAGCATTCTTCTATATCCTATTAAAATGAAATAACTATTATGAAATTGATGGGCAACATAAACAATTTCTTATGTATTTTACTAAATGGAGGAAATTATGGTATATGAAAAATTTATAAAAAAAATGCATATAATAATTAAGAGACTCCTTTTCATGAATTCTTTTCATTAGGTTATGTAACAACCTTAATATCAGAAGATATAGATGATAATGATAAAATAAAAAAAAATTAAACAATTTTGTTTTTAATTTTAACAAATCCTGAATATAAAAATCATTATCAAAAATTAGGGTTGCTTTTTGAAGATAAGGATATAGCTAATAATTTTTATTTGAATTCAATAATTTCCTGTCTTTTTCGTCTAGCCATAATAAAACAGTCTTCTTGATAAAACGTTTACCATAGAAGACTGCTTTGTCTAGAACTTACAGAGTTTTTTACATACTCTCCAATTTACTAATTTTTTTATATTAAAATGTTATAAGTTTTTCTTTTCCAATATAACAAATTAATAATCTGTATTATCAATTTTATTGAATTATTATTACCATATAAAATAACTGAAAATTTGTTTAATAGGGTAAATTAAATTATAAACACACCTTTGAATAAAACAAAAATTAAACTTTATCTAGTATTGTGAATCAAAATTAATGTTTATAAGTTATTTGTATTGAGCTTCATTTAGTTCCCAATATGCTTTAGTGCCCTTAATTGCTGGATTCTCTTTTGCAAAATCAAAGGCAGTTCTCCCCGAATAATCTTTTTGGCTACCATCGACACCTGCTTCTAGAAGTGTAATTACAATTTCAGGATTTGCGCTGTGTGCAGCAGCATACATTAGTGCTGTTAAACCATTTGTATATCGGTAATTGACATCAACTCCAGCATTGATAAGTTCTAAGGCAACCTCCGGGGGAACGTCATTTCTTATAGCCTGTTGTAGAAGAGTCTCCTCATATACATTTTTTAAATTGACATCAGCTCCAGCATTTATAAGTATTGTTACAATTTCAAGGTTTTTGTAAAACAAAAGAGCCTGCATTAGCGGAGTCTCTTTCCAATTATTCTGGGCATTGACATCAGCTCCAGCATTTATAAGTGAATTTACCATATCAGTATTTTTGTTTTTTACTGCCTCCATTAGAGGTGTAAAACGATGGATATCTCTTACATTGACATCAGCTCCGGCATTTATAAGCGCAATTACCATATCAGTATTTTTGTTTCTTACAGCTCCCATTAGCGGGGAATACCCATCTTCATTTACTACATTGACATCAGCTCCAGCATTTATAAGTGAATTTACCATATCAATATTTCGGGTTAATACAGCCTCGATTAGAGGAGTGTTTCCATTATTGTCTCTTGTATTGACATCAACTCCAGCATTGATAACTGCTAAGGCAATATCAGGGCTAGCATTATTTCTAACTGCCCAATGTAGAAAATTCTCTCCATCTGCATTTTTTAAATTAACATCAGCTCCAGCATTTATAAGTGAAATTACCATATTAACATTTTTGGTTATTACCGCCTCGATTAGTGGAGTATTCCCATTGTTATCTTTTGCATTAACATCAGCTCCAGCATTTATAAGTGTTAATGCAATATCAGAGCTAGCTTTATTTCTAACTGCCCCATGTAGAGGAGTCTCGCCATATGCATTTTTTAAATTAACATTAGCTCCAGCATTTAAAAGAGCTATTACCATATCAAGATTTTTATTAAGGATAGCCTCAATTAGCGGAGTATCTCCCTCATTGTCTTTTGCATTGACATCAGCTCCAGCGTTTATAAGAGCAATTACCATATCAAGATTATTATTTCTTGTGGTCTCAATTAGTGGTGTAATTCCATATTTGTTGGTTTTATTAACATTGATCCCAGAATTGATTGCTTTCTGTAATTCTTTAATTGTTCCTGATTCAATAATTTTCCAAATTTCAGATGAAAATTGTTTTGCTTGACAAATTACTATTGTGACAATTATAAAAAATAATAGTGTTGAAACTATAGTGAAAGTATTTTTTTTCATTTGATTTTCCTTGAGTAAAAATTATTTAACATATATTCAATTATCATACAAATATTAGCTTATCATAGAAAACTATTTTAAGGAATGAATAGTTTTTTTAAGAATTTATATTATAATTAGGCCTATAAAAATATTCACTATAAACTTTTAAATCAAAATCATAAATTTCTCTTCTTGATAAATAGTAAATACACTTGAAGTTGTATTCCCCTTATTAAACTATTTTGATATTTAGGCAATTTAGGTGTGTTAGGTTCAAAATAATCAATGAATTGATATTTAGTATTTGCTTAATTTTGAATTACTATTTCCAAATCAAAAGAATCTGTTTCATATAAACCTATCAATTCCATATTATATTCTTTGTTTTTAATATATTGGTCTAAATTATCAACAAATATCTCCTTTTTATTAATATAGCTCATTCGATTAATTATTCCATCCCTAATCTATAATATAAAAAAAAATTGCAATTATTATGTAATGCATAAATAGATACTTATGGTTTCTCAATTTTGTTTCTAAGTTGAATTAAATTTTCTTCAATGTTAAGCAGGTCAATAAAATGAATATTTACTGTTGTTTGATCTTTACTACAATATTTAATCGGAGTGTGATTTTGCATCTCACTGTTTATAGGATATAACAACCAAATTTCAGCTGTATTATATTTTTTGGAATAAGCATACATTTGATACATATCACTTTGAGATATTCCATAATTTTTATTCTCGTTACCAATAAGATTTTTCCATTTTGTATCAAGTATAATTATTCTATTTTCTTTTTTAATAACTATATCAGGTTTTATAGCAAATCTATTTTGCGGTTCATTAAATAGATATTTACCCTTATCTTGTGTTGAAATATTCCATCCAGAAGGTAAAAAATATTTTTTTAGTTCCTTAGCTACATAACTCTCATATATTGTTTCCATTGGGAATAGAAGTGCTCTTGATTTTGTACAGCCAGAAAATGTTGAAAAACTTTTATTCTTTAGAAATACATTAGACCATTGCATTAGTGTTTTATAATCCTTTGTATTTCTATCAATTATTACTTTTGAGAAATCTTTATCGAAATTTTTAGAAGGGGTAACTTTTTCAAAATAGGATAATAATAATTTAATTTCTTTTGAATTAGAAAAACTGTTAGTTATTTTTTGTAATTTTAAAAGTGTTGATTTAATAAGTTTATTTTCAGATCTGTTTATTTGGAATTCTTCATAGGAGACATAAAATCGTTCTTTATGTACAATATTTTCTCTTAAATTTTTAGTTGAAAGTAATTTTCCTTTATAAAAGTTAAGATTGTTTTGTTTGTTTATATATGCTGATTTTAATCCTTTTTTTACTAAACAATTTACTTCTTGAATATACATATTAATAAATATTTCATAGAGATTCATATTTTCAATTTTTAAAGAAGACTCATTAAAAATTTTACTTGGAAAGTTTTTTAGGCTTTTTAACATTTTAATAAAAATTTTTTTTGTAACATTATTATTATCATTAATATTTCTCAAAAAAAATATTTTAGGTAAAATTTGGATTTGGAAACCATCCTTTAACTGTATTAATCCTACATAATTCCTAATTGAAATTATTTCTCCTATATTTCTTTTATAGCTTATTCTCATAAATTTTAAAACGTCTTCATTATTTTTTGAAGTAGCAAATTCATGAATGAAAGTTATTAAATTTTCAAATTTATCTTTTTCTAGATATTTATAATTTCCCAAATCTTTATAATCAGGATTAGAAATTATTGAATCAAATTCTTTAACTTCAAAGGTGTTTTTCATTTTTATACCATTAATTTTAAATTTCTTTATAACTTTCTATATGTAGAAATGCTTCTTTATTTATTTGATAGGTTTTTTCAGGAAGATCAATTATATCATCAACATTTCCTTTAAAGATATCTCTTGAATTAACTTTTTTATCCAAAATAAATTTATAAGAATCGTTGGATTTGTTATTGTCACCTAGCACTAGTTGTATTTTTTCATAGTCTTCATAGAAATACTCTTGTAATAGAGGTATTATTGATTTTTCAAAAATTATTTGTAAATTTTCAATTGTGGCATTTTCATCATTTAAATCCATAAAATAAGAATGTCCAATAGTATGTTCTCTATCGTATAAAAAAGTAATTCTTTTATTTATTTTGGAAAGCATGTCGTCTATCTTTAAATCTTCAATTTTACAATCTGTTAATACATCTTTATCCGGCATCATTTCTTTAAATTTAAATCTTCTTCTCAATGCTGTATCTAATAGTGCAATAGAACGATCAGCAGTATTCATTGTACCTATAATATAAACATTTTGAGGTACACTAAAACAGTCTTTAGAATAAGGTAAAATTGCTTGAAGTTCTTCTTTCATTCCTTCACGTTTTCTATCTTCAATTAAAGTAATTAATTCTCCAAATATCTTTGAAATGTTACCTCTATTTATCTCATCTATTATAAAAACATAAGGTTCGGTTTTCTTCTTTATTTTTGTATGTTCAATATCTGGATTAATTCTTTCGATTAAATCAATTAAATCAGGCAATATCATATTAGGAACATGAGCAACTGTAGCTCTAGCTAATTGTTTACCTTTGTTTATTTCTAATATATTTTCATTTACTTCTTTTGCTAACCATTTTACTTTTCTTGCAGTTTTATATTTTTCTTTATTATTAAGTTCAAAAGCTGCGCTTGTTACTACTCCGATGCCATCAATAATTTTTCTAGTTTTTAGGGATAAAACTACATCTCCAATATTTATATCTTCAACAAATGACTTTGCATTTTTAGAATCATAACTAAACCCAATACGAATATTATCTTCTGAGAAGCATTCCTTTTTTATATCATTTAAATCACCATTATTAATAGTAATTTTCCATAGGGCCGCATCTTCATTTATTGGGGAGTTTTCTGATTCAATTTCAAAACTTTTTGCTTCATTACAAAAGTCTTTAAATAGGCCATCTTTTATTTCGTAAGAAATTTCTTTTGTTTCTTCATTTACTATTGGTTTTATACCTTCAATAAAATCTTCATAGGAATAAGATTGATGGAATGTAGTGAAATTTATTCTACCTTCCTTTTCTAATTCCTGATATCTTGTTTTAACATAATCATAATCAGTAAGTTCTTTAATTTCTCTTCCATCACATATTGCTACTGAATATATTGCTGTATGATAAGTTTTACCAGTTCCAGGAGGTCCATAGAATATCAAATTTTTTTCATATTGTGGTTTTATTTTTCTTGCTTCTTCTTTTATTAAATTATTAGCATTATTGTGCATTTTGTCATCTCCAATAACATGTTCATAATAAGGAATTAGATCTTTTATTGATTCAAGCATTAATTTTTCATAATCAATATTAGAAAAATTATAATCTTGTTCAACTATTCGGGATATTCGTACTTTGTTATATCTTCCTGCTTCAATTTTGGTTTTTATTATATCCACTGGTTCATCAATTAATTTTGCGTAATTATTTTCATTACTTGTTGCTGTATAAATCAGGTTACTTGAAGGCTTAATTGGAATCTCTAAATGAGTATGATATTTCATGAGTTGCTGTTTATTAGTTTTGTCATCTCGAACCTCTAAGCTAAATCTATATCTTGTTTTATTAGTAATTTCTGAAAATTCTACTACAATAGAAATGCTAATGGGGTTATTCTTGTTTTCTTTATATTTTAGTTGAACCCATAAATAATCTCGTACTTTTGTATTAGAACCATCTAACCAAGAAATTTGTCCAAAATTAAATAAATTGAAACTATTGCTACATTTTACAACCATTTTTTTTAATTCTATAATACATTTTTTAGCTTCTTTTTTTATTTCTTTGTATTTGTTTTTTAATGAAGTTGATAATCCTTCTTTTAATGGATTAGTATATTCTGAATGTTTATTTTTTTCTAAATAATCTAAAACTGATATGTAATCAATTTCTGTAAATTGTTCCGTAATAGATCTTGCTTTTAAATCAAATATTCTATAATTTTTTATACTAAAATTTTTATCTCTAAATTCTTTTATTTTTATACAATTTTCTATATATGAATTTAACTCTTCTATATTTACTATTGGGACATCTAGATATTCATAAATATTTTTAGCTCCTTGATTACCGTTTAGGATAGGAAAGGAAAAGGGTTTTAGACAATGTAAAATGACTGATGCAGATGCTGTTTTCATACCCTTGACTCCATTTCTTAATGTGATTCTACAAATATCATAAATTTCATAATCCTCTTCAATATCTACAATATTAATACACATCGTAATAAAATTTATAACAGAGTTTTTGTCTGTATTTTTTTCGAATGAATAAAACCCTGTGCCAAACATTCCAAGGGTTGTAGTGTTATTTTGCTTATTTGAATATTTGTTATTTTGTGTTTTTTCCCATATCGATTTTAATAAAATTTTTAATCTATCTTTATCATATTCTGGGAGATTGCTTGTTTGAATTGATATATATTTTTTGTCAACTCCTTGTTTCCACGTTCCAATAACCATGTGATAAATTAAATTTAAATCTTTATAATTACATAAAGAGATATCGTGCATATTTTTGTATGAGTTTATCGTTTCCTTTAGAAGTAGGTAAGATCCGTCATGAGAATTAGGATCAAGTTCTTCTGAATAAATTAATGTATTTACTAAATATAAATATTTTTTCAATTCATAAGAAATTCTATATGGCCCCTGAGGGACATTAAAATCATGTTTTTCAAGATATGTAATTTTATATAACTCTGATGAAAAATTGTTAATTAATTCAATTTCCATAAATCTATCAGAAGTTTTTGAAAATTCTTTTTTTATATAATATTTACTATCATCAATTGTTCTGACAGAAATATTAATTTTATTAACTTTGCATTTGAATTTTATTGCCTGAATTGGAAGAGAAATATAGATATAAACTATATCTCCAACAGCTATATTTACAGATTGTTTCCATTCTATAATTTTAAGTTCATTAAATGCATCAATAACATTATATTTTTTTGGATTCGCTGGAATTAACCATTCAGTCATCATATTCTCCTAGGCTAGAAATATTTTTAAATTGTAGTAAATTCACTATATATCTAATTATTTTATTAATATACCTAATTGCTAGTATAACATAATTTATTGTATTATAACTTATTTTTCCTTCAAGAAAACATGGCTTGTATTTATTAAAATTTATTATTATTTTTAATTAGTTAGAATTAAGATTAGTTAAAAAAGATATTTTTTGTTCTCTTCTTGTATTTCTAAATATCTTTTTACCGTTTTTGTATTCTTGAAATAGGTAGTTGATTGTGTACACATATTTCTTAAAATAGAGCATTTGATGAGGGTTCATTTGAGTTGCTTTTATAAATTTTAATATATATTAAAATTCATAAAAGATTGTAACTACGGGCACCTTTTTTTGTGAATTGCTGATAGTTAAGTTTTAACTATAACTATTAATTCTATACAAGTTTAATGATAATGATTTTAAATTTAGATATATGGTTATTATTGGAGACTTTCTCCTATTAAAAATAAAGATACTATAGTTGCTAAGCTTGATAAACCCGCGACTTTCCAATCAAAAGATTTCTTTGTTGTAGGGGCTGCTTCAATTTGAGATGACTCAAGATTTTTTATAGGAGATGTTAATAATGGTGTAGGTGGTACTAGTAATGCATCAGTGTATTTTATGGCTAATCCATTTGCTATATAAGTATATGTTTTTTTTATAACTTCATTGCTATTTTTAGTAGTTTTAATTACCGTATCAATTTTTACATTTATAACATCATCTGCATCTATATCGTGTGCTTTTTGAAGTAGCATATCATAAGTTATTTTATTTCCACTCCATTCAGATCCATTAAATTGTCTTTCACTAGTAGCACGGATCGGTCCTATAATATCATAATCTTTAACAGCAATAATTGTATTGTTTACAGTTCCGTCTGAAAATCTAACTGTTGATTCTTCATAAGTCGATGAGCAACTCATAATACTTAAAAGGGCTACTGTGATTCCTAACGAATATAATAATTTTTTGTAATTAATCATGATTTTCTCCTAGATAGTAATTATAGAAATTTAAGTTAATTATATAACTTACAAATTTATTATCCGAAGCTAGTTTATTCATCACATTAATAAAAGTACATAGTTTTTCAATAAATAATAGTATTATTTTATTTTGTATTATATATCTGTATTATTCTTTAAATAATAAGTAACATTTTGAAATTATTGTTAATATTAAATTATAATATATTAAAAAAAGTTATATTAAATAATTATTAAAGTTCTTTTGATTTTATACTATATCCCATCTAAAATATATTTTATGAACATTACGGATTAGAAAAAGAAAACTATTACTAAGTCTCTTTTAAATAGGAGTTGTATTCTTTTTTAATTTTCATCATCTTTCCAACAAAAAATACAAATAGGTTTAAAATGATTCTTTCATTTTTCTTAAATATTTATTTATTATTAAAAGATGTATGAGAAAAAAAATTAAATCTTTAACTATATATATTTTTTTTAGTTATATTTGTAAATAGTTTATTATCTAAAGATTCTTCGCTTTTTTTCCAATGGAATCCTAAATTTTAAAGAGTTACTTCTATTCTTAAACCTTTTACTTGTTCTTCAGTTTGTAAATTCATTCCAATTAATAAATTGCAATATTTCTTTTTTATAATATTAATTATATTTTCTCTATTTATGTAAATAGAATCAATTTTATATATATTTTCTGAAATTTTATATTGTTCTATTTGTTCTTCAAGCTCAGTTTCATTTAATTCAATTGAAGTACAAGAGGTAATAATTAAATTAAAATTTAAATCATTATCATTGAAGAATAATCTTGAATTAATATTTTTTGTTTTTTTATATTCTATTTTTTTTGTTTTCTCTTCTAATTGAATAAAGTCGGTAGTGCTTTGTGTTTCTTTTGAAAAAGCTAAGTCATTTGTGTAATCGAAATTTCTATACTTATAATTATTTTTTTCCAAACAGCTTAATAATATTTTTACACTAGATAAATCAAATCCTATTTTAATTGTTTTTGTTTTATCCTTAATAAAAGAATTATAAATTCTGTTGAAATAATACATTATTATTATTTCTATTATTTGATTTTCTATTTTATGATAATTTTTATTAATTAGTGTTTTTAATTTCAGAATCTTGTTTTTTGAATATTTGATTTGGTTATTAAAGCCAATAAATTCTTTTTCTACTAAAGTTTTATACAATAATCTATTTAATAAATCTATATCAAAATCAAATTGTTCATTTTCAATAAAATCCTGTTCTTTAATATATATTTCTGAATATTTAAGATTTACAAAATTAAATATTTGTTTTTGTTTTTCTTTTGACAATAATGGCTTAATATCTATCCATTTTGCTATTTGATTAATTTCGTTAAAATATTTTTCTTTAAGTATAAATTGTTTTTCATCAAACATGTCTAATAGTGCTTTAGCATACAGTCTATGAAAATCCCAGAAATCTTTTTCAGTTATTTCTAAAGATGAATTATACCAATTAATAAGATAATAATAAATAGCTAAATTAATACCTATATTTAATTCCCAATTAGGAGATTTTGAAACAAAATTATGTGGGTAATATTCTAGATAAGAATATTTATTAAAAATGTCATCAGAAAGATTCCATAAACTATATTCAATCTTCGAATAACTATATTGATAACTTAATAGATATCTAAAACTAATAGGATTTGTAGTTATTTTATCATTTGTTGAATAAATCAAATTTTTAATAATAGTTCTGTGTTTTTTATTTATTGTTTCTATTTCTTTAAATGAATAAACATAAAATAATAGATAAATAAGACTTACTGTTTCATATATTAAATTGTCTGAATAAAACATTTTTTGGTATAATTTTTCTGATAAAATTGCCATAAGATTATTTGAAATCGATTCCAAAGGGTTTAAAAGGATAAAATTTCTTACTATTGTTAATAGTATCCTTTGTTTAACTCGGTTAAAGTCTTCTGATAATTTTCTATAAAAAACTAAATCACTGATTATTCGCTCTAGAATATTATTTTTTATATTCTTGCTTAATATTTCATTCTTATAAATATTGAAAAAAAGACTATAAATTATGAATTCTTTGTGTTGGTTTGAAATATTAGAGAAATCTTCTAAATAGTTAACTAAGTTGTAAATTTCTGGAATAAAAAGTTGATTGTCATTATAAGATTGGAATTTTTCTATACTATTTCTAATTGTTTCTATTTCAGGATTAGATTTATTATTTACTTTTTTATTTACTTTAATAAAAATTATAAATACATTATCTAATGCAAAAAAAAGGCTATAATGCTTTTCAGCTAAAATAAATGCTTGGTTAATATTGCTATATAATTTATTGATAAATTCATTATATGATTTTAGTTTTTCATTATCTGTGGGATCTTTATATTGTGATTCATCTAAATTATTTACTAGTTCAATTATTATATCTATATTTAGAAGTATATTATTTAATTGGTTATTCTCTAAATAAAAAAAAAGGCCTTCAAATAATTTATTTATCATATTTAAATTATTGGTGATGTTATTTTTTATATACCCCTTAACTAAATCAATGCAAAATTTTGAATCAGTATTTACTCTCCAAATAAAAATACTAAAATTAACTAAAAATAATGATGTAATAAAAAATAAGAGGCCTAGTAAATTACTGTATTTTTTTGTTAAACAAATTGCTGAGAATAAATCTAAAATAAGAATTATAGGGATGATATAATTCATACGGAAATATTTAGATTTAAAGTTTACTATTTCATTTATATTAAATCCTAAATGTTTTCTAGCTGAAGAATTAATAATAACCGTTAATATCGTAACACTTATTGTAGAAATTGTAACTATTGCAGCAAATAATGAATGTGCATAATTAATATCAACTTTTATTATTGGGTTATTATGGAAAAGTAATTCTAAAATTATTCCAGCCAAGATAAGTAAAATTGAAATTGAAAGAAATTGTTTTTTTTCAATTATGTATTTATTTTTTTTCAATTTTTTTACTATATTATCCATAATTAATAATTTTTTCCTTTTGACAAAACTAATAAAGCTAAGTAATAAAATATCTTTTGATTATAGATTAATATAATTTAGTTAGCAATATAATAAAATTGTGATATAAATTCTAAAATTTCTCATGAATTGTCTTCAAAAAAAAATGACCCGGGCCCTTATGCAACTGAAGCTCTATTCATACAAAAAAATAATAGAATCATTTAATATAATCTTCAAGGTTGTGATGCAATAGATTCAGTTGATTTTTTTATATTAGTTAAATATTTCTAAAAAAATCATACGTGAGATGCTCTTAGTTATAAATTCTATATGTGAAATTTATTTAAATTATACATTTGCATATAATACAGGATTTGAAGCACCCTTTTTGCAAAAATCTTTAGGTATTTGTTTATTAATATACTTGTTTTTTATATTATCAGGTGCCTCATGACCTATAAATCCATATCTTGGATTTTGAAAATTGCTAACTGGAAATCCTGGGAAGTTTTCTTTATTTGCTTTTAGCCATCTATCAGCAACATATACATTTTTTACAACTCCATACATCACGGAGATTATATAATCAACCTTTTTAGCTTTTTTCACATCAACTCTCCAAGCATATCTTGTAGCATCATATAAATCATACTCTTCTAAACTTTTGTTAACTTTAATGATTAAACATTTTTCATCAAAGCAAGATATTTCTTTCAATTGGTATGTATCAATGATTTGTTTTACATTTCTTGGTCCATAGTCATTAGATCCTTTACCTAATACTACATTAGTTAATCCAGGGTAAGCGTCTATTAAAGCTGCTTCAACTTCTTTAGCAACTTCTTCACTCATATTATGTCTGTGGATAACATGAATAACTTTTAGTCCACTATTTTGAATTTCTTTTATTTGTTGAATTTTTAAGGAATCTGTATCTTCATCTTTAATTTTTTTAATAGATTCTTTAGTAGCATTGATATGATCAAAAACTCTATTTCCTTTACCTTTACCAACATAAAAAGTTTCTCCATTAGAAGGATTAATTAATCTGTAAACATAATAACCTAGTTTTTCATGAATAGAATTTGGAAAAGCATCATAATCTTTCATCTTTTTACCTCTTTGTATTTTAATTTATATTATTAGAAATAATATCTTATAAAGTCAGCTTTGTAATTAACAAATTTTTAAATATGTAATTATTTGTTCTATATTTCATTGCCGATTTATGTATCAATAATATATATTAATAATATGCTATTAAAAAGTTGTTTAATCCTAATATTTAAATTACAATAATATTTGTTATATAAATATTAGAAAACTAGAAATTATAACTTTGTTGTTATAATTAAGTATGGAAGGATTATTATGACAAGTCTACAATATATTGCAGAATTTGGAAAAGTGCTTCGAAAACATGGTTCATGGTTGTATGAGGAGAAAGATTTTGATTATCTATATTTTCAAGATTCTAGATTTAACTTACAAACTTTTTTTGATCCATTAAGTGATGATTTTATTAATATGTCTAATGAAAGAAGGCAATTAATCTTAAAAGAACTTTTTTATTGTGGGATAAAAGGTGAAAAACTAGATTTTCTGTATCATAGATTTTGTATAGATACAAATAATGAAGATTTATATGCTGTTTTTGATAGAGTTTTAAATAAAATATTGGAGGAATCTTTTGATATTAATCCTTCTGAAATAAATATTCATAATCCAAATAATTGGTATTTTGGTAAAGATGATAATCCTCCTAAAATAACCTCTCATGAAGCAATTATTAGAGGTTTAGAGCGAATGGATAAAGAATCATTAGATTATCTTAAAACTCAAAAGGATTTGTTACTAAGAAAAAGATTAACATATTCTCAAAACTTAGATTTATTAATTGTTCCAAATATAGATCCTAAACTTGAGCCATTTGATGAAGAACTTTTAAAACGAGCTGATTTACTTCCTTCAAATATTAAAGAGCGTTATAGTTTAGTGGGTTTACTTGTTGAAGATATTCTTGATGATTTTGAACCAGAAAGAAAAGCAAAAAGAATAAAATTAGCTAAAACGATTTATAAAGCAGTTGAAGAATTAGACTTAGAAACTCTTAAAGAATTAGATATTTATAAAAATAAACGAATTGAACATTTTGTTGATATAAAAACTAAACCAAAGGAATGGTTATATAATCAAATTCAGTTTTTACCATTAAAAAGAGAATTGTGTAAACTAAGAGGGATTGAGTTTTACAAATAATATAAAATTAAATTTGTTTAAAAATCTTATTCAATTTGAAGTTTAAAGTTTAATAATTCAAATTCATTATAAAATAAATAAAGGATGGTGTTATATGATTAGAAACGGTAATAAAAAATTGACATATAATAGTTGGTTAGATGAGTTTGAAAAATCTTTAATGATTAATTATATTCAACAAAAAGTTAATAATTGGTGTGTTAAACATTCCTCTGAGAGTTTTGCTGCTAAAACTTTTTTTTGTGGAGAAAATTATGATTGGAGAGGTACCCCTTTATAACCCTTATATAATCATTTTGCCGAACTTGGAGAAGATGATTATGCTGTCAAAGAAGCAGGTAAATCTTTAGGTAGATTACTTAAAGAAGTGATTTATAAAGATGAAAGATTATTTGATATAGTAGAAGGTGCATATGTAAATACTTATATTTTAGTGAAGATAGGGGAAGGTGTTTAATTTGTAATAGTTTAAGATTGAAATCAAGAGAATATAATACAGAAGGAAAATCTTTGGATAGTGAAAAAACATTATCTGAAAAATTAGATAATCCTTCAGATGGAACTATAAGATATTGTGATGAATGCGTTGAAGCAGCAAGGAGATAAATTTTATGAAAGATAATTATTCACGAAATGTAGAGTTAATTTGTCCTATTTGTGGAGGTGTATCCTTTTCGTATGATGAAAATAACCCAAATACAATTTATACTTGTATAAATTGTAAAAATAATTTTACAAAGGATGAAATATTAGAAGCTAATAGTGAAAATATTGATATAAATTTAACAGAAATAAAAGATAGTGTAATTAAAGATATAGAAAAGGATTTTAAAAAAATTTTAAAAAAGTTTAAATAAAAAGGAAATATAGTGAAAATTAGTGATATCATATCTATTATATCAGTTTTAGTTTCATTTTATGTATTTTATAGACAAAATAAATATGAAAAAGTACAAGATAAATTAAATCAGATGCAAATAAAAGATTTAGAATTATCTATAGAGAATAAACAAAGAGCAGATATAATTGCTAGAGTAGTAAAGCTTGGAGAGAAAAGAAAATTAATTAGAATTTGTAATGTAGGTGGAATACGAGCTGAAAAAATAAATATTATTTTTCCTACTGATTTTGATTGGGCTATATTTAATAAAACAAGATTACCTTTTGACTTTTTAGAACCAGGAGAAAATTTTGACATAACGTTCAGTTACTATTTGGGAAGTAAGAGAGAACATCTTGTTAAATTATTGTGGAAAGAAAAAAATATCAAGAAAGAAAAAGAGACTATTTTAACAGTTTAAGTATTAAAAAGATATCGCTATTCAATTGCTATATTTTCACTAATAATAGCACCTTATGTTATGAATAAAATTGGATTAGTTAATTGAGTGTAATCTGAAAAAAGTTAATTTTTAGAAATTATTTTTATATTTTATTAATTATCCAAAAGTAAAAAACACTTTTTATTAGTTTGTTTTTATTAGGTAATCAAATTTTTCAAACTTTAAGTAGAGTGTTATTTACTATTGAAGAAATAATTCTAGTACTAGTTTTTTTATATTTTATTTATATAGACAAAAAGAATAAAACGATTAAATATTCAGGGATAGCAATATTAGGAACTTGTTCTATTGGAAAGTCTTTTTGGGTACTTTTCTTATTGTCCATAAAAGAAATGGAAGAATTTTTTCCTTATTTAATTATACATAAGCAAGAGTTTATACGTTATTGGAATGATAAGTTAGAAATTTATATAGATTTTGAATTATCTAAGAGAATATAATTAAAATAATAAAATTGTCTTTTGATATAAGTAAAAATTTAAATATTTTTACACCCTATTAAGAAAAAATACACCCACTTTTTTTATAATCGTATAGTTGTATTGATGTGTAAATTTCTAGGCATAATACTATGTATGGTTAATACCTTGATACAATTTTTATTAATTCTTTTATAATAAGGAATTAAATAATAGTTATTTTTTTACATAAGGTTAATTTGCATGATTTTTCAAGTCCTCTCGAAGTAATAGTGTAAATTTGGTTTTAATTATTTCATATCTTTAATGCTGTTATTTATATGATCTTTTTCGAAATTATTTAATTTATATTTATTGAATAATTGTTCGTTAATATTTATTAAATTTTTTGGCTCAATCACAAACTTTGTGTGATTTTATTTGAGGGTGGATTCCTTATATAAGATTTCCTACATGCATTGAAAAGATTTAAAAAGATTTTGTCTATTGGGATTTATTCCAAACTCACTTTACATTAGCTTGTCTTAATCATAGAACTGAACATCAACATCAGAATTAACTAGGTATGAAAAATAGTCTCCTATTTCTATATTTCTTGGTGCAACAATATGTTTAAGATTTTTACATCCATGAAATATACTTGAGAGTTTTCCATATGTGGTTTTGGGAAGAATAATAGATGTTAAAGAAATACAATCTAAAAATACAAAATCGTCAAAAGTACATTCTTCATTATGAAAAATAATAGTCTCCAACTTTTCACAATAACTAAAAGCCCTACTTCCTATATGATGGATTCCCTCTGGAATTTCCATTGCTTTCAAACCAGTACAGTTTTTAAAAGTCTCATTCTCAATGACTTTCATCTTCTTTGGTAAAGAAATGTTAGTAAGAGAAATGCAATTCTCAAATGCACTAAGACCGATCGCACAACTATTATTTTCAAAGAATACAGACTTAAGCTTCTCACAGTTAGCAAAAGCTGTTGACTCAATCATTTCAATATGACTAGGAATAATTATTGACTCTAAAGACTTGCAGGTATAAAAGAACATCAGGGGTATAGATTTTATTAAAGAGGGCAAGATTATTTCCTTTAGAGAATGACAGTCACAGAACATTTGATATCCAACTGACTTTACTTTTCCATTGAATTCGAACTTTTCTAAAGAACTACATTGCCTGAAGACACAATCACCTATTTTCTCTACGTTCTTTGGAGACTTAAAATAAATAAGAGAATTACACCCCGAAAATGCATTGTTCTCGAGCTCAACAAGTGTATCAGGCAATTCAATCAGTTCAAGATTTTTACAGTTACTGAATGCAGATTTTCTTATAACTTTGACTCCTTTATTTATTATGAGATGTTTCATATTTTTGGCATTGGCAAAGACTCCTGAGCCTATCTCATTAATCAATTTATCATCTATTTCACTTGGTATATAAACAGTCTCAAGCGTATATACCTTTGGAGAAATTCCAACAATTCTTCCTTTTTTATTGACAATGAATAATGAATCGTCGGATTTATCAATCAACTCTTTTAGTTTTTCACTAGCCTTATCATTTTGTACAATCCAAATAAGAGTATCAAGGTTTGCGTTTTCTATTGGAATAGAGAGAACAATAGAATAACCCAAATAGCCCAGGCATCGTTGAATGTAACTTAAGTAATAATTTCCAATTACTCTGATGGTCTTTGTCTTATCAGGATAGGTTTTGTTGAATATGCTAAAAAGGGTACGAATGGTTATTTCTTTATCAAAATAAGGTTCAATTTCCAATCTGAATAATTCAGCTATTGCCTGCTGATATTTTGGAGGCATGGCGATCCACAATTCGACAAGAGGAGGCTCTTCAATAGAATTTACCAGCTTCGCATGATGCCAATCAGATTTAATATACTCTTCCATATCATCAAACAAGGTCTGAGGTTCTGTTTTATTGTCGGCTCCTTCAAAAGCCCAATTTCTAGTTTTATATGTGTATACTTCTTTGTGATAGTTCTTTACAACTCTTTCCGTATATGAATTCAACAAATAAGGTAATCCATATTTGATCTTTTCCCCTTTTAAAAAAGAGATACATTTAGAATATGCTTTTGTAAGGATGATTCCACGATTTGAAGCCTTAATTCCGGCTGTTGCCATTTTCTGATTGGTTAACAAACTACTTGGAATATATTTCCCCATACCAGATTCCAGATACCACGAAATAGGATCCCAGTCCCACCCTGGTTTTAGAAAATAAAATCTAAAATTAAAATGATTCTCTAGTTTCTTGCAGATATCTGTTTTGTCTTCAAAAGAAATCTCGTGCTTATAATCAGTTAGAACTGCAAAAACAAACCGTAAAAGTTGAACATTCAACTCCATACTTTGACTGTAATTAACAATTGCAATTGTTTTTTGAATGATAGAAAGTTGATTTTTCCGCTCTACAAGGGCTCTATGGAATATACCATCAAAAAAACGAGAGTAGCAATGCGGAGGAAAAAAATCATAGTTTTTGTAGTTTGCAAGCCACAGAAGAAAATATGATAATTCTATACCATCAAAGAAAAACAAGCCTTTCTTGTCTAGAGATCTTTCTCCTACATGATCAGTTTCAACACTCATTGTTATTGTTGTTGGCAAAACCTTTGAATTGATTGCAAAAGAAAAACCATCGTCTGATATGTAAATACAAGGATTATCAATCTCTAGCCTCCCAATAACAAATTTCTTTTCATATAGAAATGAGGTCCGTTTAGGTTTAACTATTGTTTCTGATTCTATATTCATCGAAAGTATGCTTATTTCTTTTGATTCCGCTATTGTTTCAACAGAATAATCGTTACTAATAGAAGAATGTTCATTTGAGGATCCCTCACTTGAAAGAAATGGAGCCTCATCCAACTTTGGTTCTGCAGAATTCTCTTCTTTTGAACCATTGGGATTAAATTTTTTTAATGGAATCGTATTATCCTTTGTAATCTCAAAATCATTTGATTCTCGATCTAAATCATTAAACCCAATTGTAGATTTTTCTTCAGTCGTTTCAGCATAAATCAATTCATTAATACGCTTTACTACTATTTTTTTTATCTCTGGTTTTAAATCTCCATTTGATATGCGTTTGGACAATTGCTTTGCTTGAGAAACGGAGTTTTTTTGCTTTTTCCAATAGGTCGAATAACACTTTTTACAAAGACAAAGACCATCCTGTGATGCTCCAGTTGCCTTTGGAAAGAATAATCCTATTTTCTTGTGACAAAAAACACAGTATAGCTTTGACATTAAATCACTCCTTGTATTTTTAGATTATAATCCAACATTCATTACAGATGAAACTTGAGATAAATGAAGAAAATCACACCATAACAAAATGTTTGAAGGCAACCATGATTTCCTCTTCCTTCTCAGGAGAATAGATTGATACTTCATTTTTGCCATTCTAGCATATAAGTATTTGAGGAAAATACAGATTGATAGATTTATAGAAAATCTTAAAGCCCAAGATGAACTAATAACAAATCTTTCTCCTAAGCTTTTTACATCCATTGTTGATATCGTTGAAGTCTTTTCAAAAAGAAAAATAAAGGTACACTTCAAGAATGGTAAAATAGTTGTAGTTGATTTGTTGATGAAGAAGAAATAGAGGAATTATTTATAAACCGACATTAATTTGTCGGTTTGAATGTCGGTTTATAATACTAAAATTATAACTTTAAATTATCATATTAGTATTGTAATATTAAACTTCTTTGTTTTCAGAGTTATTTTTATTAAAAGGTCTAACTGCCACTACTATAATTCCAATAATAGAGAGTAAAAATCCCCATAAAAAGCCACCATCATATCCTTTTGATTCATTTATTGATTTGCTAATGAAACCACAAATAATACCAACAATTATTATAACAAAAAATTTCATAATCTCTGTTTTTCTTTAGTTTTCATACTAACATAAACTTAGTAAGTTGTCGAATAAGAATATTTGTATTTTATAAATATTTAAAGAGAAACTTTAAAAGACGCAAGCTATTCTAGCTGATAAGTATTCAAGAAAAATACACATTGATAGAATTCTTGAAACTCTTAAATTATTGGATGATTTAATAACATGGTTTTCTCCTGAGATGTTTCCTTCCCTTATTGATATAGTAGAAGTATTTTCTAAAAAAGAAATATAAATTCATAACAAAAATGATGAAGTAGTAGTAGTTGATTTAATGAGTAAAAGGAAGATAACTAATATATCATAGAAAATTTTATTATTTTTTTAAAATAGATATATTTGACAAGTCTCAGAGGGAAAAAATATTGTTAGTTTAATTATTTATAGTTTTTGTTAAGAAACTATGTTACTCTTAATATAATATTAGGAAGTTATGGAGGGGTAGCAAAATAGCTTGTTTGCTAATCTTCTTTAGATATACGATAGGTAATATTATGGAAGTGTCATGAAAAAATTAAATCTAACAAAGACTAATACATCTAAAAACTTAAAATTATCTGGAGCAATATTAATTGATGAGGATCAGAAATTCTTTTATTATAAATTAAAAAATTATGACTTAAATGAATATCAAGCTTTAGAGGAACATAAATCTTTTTCTATTTTTGAAATTGATATTTCTCCTAAATATATACCGAAAGGATTTGAAAACGGGAAATTTATAAAATTCTCTTATGCTGTAGAATATTTGAATATTATGGAAATGGCTATAATTGATAATATTAATAATAATTCAGAAAATATTTTAGAACTAATTTTAAGTTTAGCTAAATTTAATTTAGAATTTCCTCGTGAAAAAGTTGGCTCACAAGGTCTTGAAATAAGAGTTAAAAAATTATTATATCTATATATTTCACTTTTTGAACCTAAATTTGAACCAGAAAAACAGAAATATTTATTAAATTCATTACTTTCAAATGCCCAAGGGATGTATACTCCTAATTTAAATTATGATCCAATTACTGCTATATATAAAGTTGGAGGATTTGAGTCACTACCTGTAAATTGCTTCATAGGAACTTTCGTTGGTGATTCTTTTTGGGAATATAAAGGTGAAAAATATGCAATAAATGATTTGTACATGAAACTTATTGAAATGGTTATATTTTATAAAAAATATTCTATTTCAACTTTTGTTACAACAAAAGTTGAAGTTGATAAGTATTTTTCATACTGGGGTATATTTAAAGTTTTTCATGAAAATGAAGTTGTTTGTTTAAATAATAAAGGGATAAAATTTTTTGATGAAATAAGGAATAATTGGAATGAAGCGTTTTATTGTTATGAACTAAAATTTAAAAAGTTATTAAAAGTAAAAACACTAGACCAAATTGGAGAATATATAGAAGTTTATACTGAACTTCCTAATTTTCTAAGAGAATTATATTTTTCCAATATTTATGATCTTTTGTTTGAATATATTGAGAAAACAAAAACTTTTAAAATAAATGAATTGCTATCTACTTTACATTGGAAATCTTCAGGGAAAAAACGATTATTAAAATTAGAAAAAGAAAAAATAATAAATTTCTTAGGTATAAATAATTTAGAAATAGAAAAGGTTAAAGCTTCTTATTCTCTTAATGATTTAGTAAAAATTTCTAAAGTTAGTATTAATACTATTTAATAATGACAAAAAACAGCTAGAGCAATCTAGATAAAATAAGCTAAAAAAATGAATAATTATTTATCAAAAAGAGTAATAAATGGTAACTGTAATTTGTCCAAAATGTGGAAATAAAATGATAGAAGTAAATATTCCTAAGAAGCTTAATACAACTTGTTATAAAGATTGTATAAGAAGATGCGAAGAATGCAAAATTGGTGCGTCTAATGGAGAACTTAATCCTACAATTATTTATCAAAATTTAGAAACTTGTATTCCTAAGCAAATACTAGGAAATGAAGATCTTGAACATTTTTTAAATAAATCGATGAATAAATCACATATTACAGATAAAATAAATAAATTTAAATTTTCAACATCAGAAGATGCTTTTACGTGGGTATTTTTTAAGTATTTTGTAATATTTTCAAAACTAAATATTTTACAGAAATTGTTACAATTGAATAGTCCTATTAAAGAAATATTATTATGGGGGAATCCTATTATTGATGAAAATAATAGTGATTTTAAGAATAGATTAATTGATATTTGTTTGAAATTTGGAGAAAAAATAAATTCTTTATCAGAACCAGATTGCATAATTATTACTGATGAAGATATTTATTTCATTGAAGTAAAACTTAAATCTAATAATGCTTATGAAACTGATTTATCAAAGTTTGATAAATATAATTATGTAAAAGCATATAATAATTATGAAGAAACAAAAAAATCTAAGCTATATGAACTTGCTAGGAATTGGTCAATTGGGTTAGAATTTTCAGAAGATAAAAATTTTTATTTATATAATTTAGCTCCTAAGAAGTTTTTTAGGGATTCCTATGAACCTTATTTATTAAAATTTAAAAATTCTTTAATAACCCCTGAAACTTTTATTCAATTGCCTTGGGAAAATATTATTTATAATGAAGAGATGAAAAAAGTCGATGATTGGTTTTTGGAAGAATTATTATATCGAAAGGGAAAAATATTTTAATATTATAAATTTTATAATAAATAAGGAGAATTACAAATGCCATTAAAAATATTATTAGTTTTTTATAAAGATTGGAATAATTATGAAAATTTAAATGATGAAATAAAGGAGTTTTTTGTAACAATAAAAAATATTGATTTCTCATTAATTGAGCAATCTCAAATTAATCTAGAGCATATAAAAAAAAGTGATTTAATTTTATTTTTAAAACCAAATGAGAGAAAAGATTTTTTTGCATTTGATAAAAATAATTCAGAAAGATGGTCAAATTATTTTGAGCCTTATTATTCAACATGGCCAGTTCCAATAAATTATTGGGCAAATAAAAAGAATAAAGCTGATTTATCATTGTTTGATTTTAGTGAAATAAATGGAAATAGATTTGTAGTTCATGCAGATATAGTATATGAAACAGAATGGGGAGATTCTTTAAATAAGCTAATTATTTTTTTAAATTATGTTAAATCAGATACGTTTATTAATAAAAATGAAATAGCAGATCTTGAATATGATAATTATATAAAAGAATCTAAAAAAATATTTTTAGAATATAAACAGAATTATGCTGATGAAATTAATAATGGAAAGGGTGACGTAGCTCAAGATGGATTATATAGTCCGAATGTTTTTTTTATTAAAAATCGACCAAGGATAATAGCTTTATTATTTGAAGGAACTAATTATGATAAAGATAACAAGAAATTATCCTGGGAACCTTGTGCAATTTTTGATAATGATGATTCCTTAAGAGCAGAAAAGGGAAATAGTAATCAAGTTTATCTAACTATATTATATGAAATGCGATATTTAATTGGAGGTTTTTCTAATATTCTTTATCCAAAGATAAGTGATGAGCATAAATTATCATGTAGTATTTATCATCCCTCTTTAAAAGGTGTAGGTCATATAAATATAAAAAAATTTGATGAATGTAATTTAAAAACAAACCATCAAAATCTTAAATTCCATTTAAAAAGAACTAAAAATTTATTTAGAAAACATTTATTAGCAATTGATATGGATATAATTCTATGTCATGGGGCAAATCAATTAACATATTTAAGAGATTTCGTATTTCAAGATTATAATATTAAATTGGAAAAAATTGATGAAAAACTTTGGTTGTTAAAATATGATAATAATAAATCATTTTTGGTTTTTGTTCTTGCTCACCCTAGTAGAGGACAGCACAAATCAACTTTACAATCCTTTAAAAAAATAGCAGATAATAATAAAGAATTTATTATTGAGTATTTAAATACTAAAGGTAGAATTGCATCACTAAATTGGTTAACTTAGTGTTGATTTGATTAAATTATTTAATAGAAGGCTCAGTAAAAATAATTTTTTATACACCCTAGAGACCCTTTAGCGTGTAATTGTATTAAACTAGACGTAACTAGGCATAACATTATATATGGTTAATACCTTGATACAATTTTTTATTAATTCTTTTATAATAAGGAATTAAATAATAGCTGTTTTTTCATATAGGGTTAATTTGCATGATTTTTCAAGACCCCTAGTAGTAATTGAGTATCAAAAGACACACTTGATGGGTAATTGTTCAAAATTAAGGAAAGTTCTATGTTTAGAGCTTTCCTCTAGTGTAAAGTAAAATATTAGCTATTCTTCCTTTCTTGTGAAATATGAAGGAACTGTTTTTTCTTCTACATAAAATTTTCATATTTTTCTATAGAAATTATTCGATTTAATTATATTTTGTAATCAGTAAAAAACTAAAAATTTTATTTAAGGATTGATAAAAAAGGGTAAAGTTACTCGTTTTTGTCAATATATATCTTGTATATAGCTTTGTCATGTTGTAAAAGTCAACGAAAAAATGTAGTTTTTGGGGCTTCAAAAATGTAGGTTACTTTTCCTCTTCTGTTTCATATATTGCTTTACCTTTTATCCAGTAAGAAGGTCCTGTTATTTTAATAATATGTGAGTGATGAACAAGTCGATCTATTATAGCATTAGCAATAACATAATCACCAAAAACTTCATCCCATTTTGATAAAGGTTGATTTGTTGTTATGATGATAGATTTCTTTTAATAACGTGCTGCTATTAATTGAAAGAATAATTTTGCTGATTCTTTTTTATCCGCTATTTTAAGATATAAATGTTTTGAATCAAATCTATTTGCTACTACACAAGTATTGAGGCCAATAATGTAAATCTTTTTAATTTATATAATTTTATTTTATCCTCAATTGCGTTAATTTTAGTTTCATTAATGATTTTTATTATTATAAAATCATTATATTATTTTTCTAACATTAATCTTTATATTTTTAATTAATTATGTTATTCTTCAGAGATACTTATTTTGGAGGGGTTTATGAAAATTCAAACAAAACTAATTTTGATTTTAATTCCAATTTGTTTATTTTTAATGAGTTGTGAAACTTTTGATGTTGATTATGATATTGGCTTAAGTTCAGTTGAACGACCAAAAGATGTTCAAGAAAGATATGGTGATTATTTAATTACTGAACAATTAGAAGAGGCTGGGAAATATCAATATGAGGATGAATTAATTAATTCATACTGGGTTGTAGCAAATAAGGACATTCTTTTTTCAATAGAAAATAAAACAGATTCAACAATTAAAATAATTTGGGATGAAGCGGCTTTTATATCGCAAAATGGTGAAAGTTCTAGAATAATGCATTCAGGTATAAAATATATTGATCGAAACAATTCTCAACCTGCATCTGTTATAATTAGAAAAGGAAAATTTAGTGACTTAATTAGTCCTACAGACAATGTTTATTATAATTCAAATTATGGTTGGGATACATTACCGATTATTAAAAATATATTTTCAGATGAGATATTGGCAAAAGAATATGCTGATTCAATTTTAGGAAATACTCTTCAATTATTATTACCTTTGGAAATTGAAGGAAAGGTAAATGATTATATTTTTGTATTTAAAATTGAAGGTTATGATATTGAACAATAACTGTTTATAATGAAATTTAATTTATAATGACTAATTATTTAATTTACTTAGCTTTGTATTTTTACTGGCTAAGTTTTTTTATATAATATTGAATACATACTTAATATTATAATCACAATTATAAGGATTCAATAACAAGTTCAGATGCATCTATTTTTTTAGGTGTTAATCCTATATAAGTTAGGAGAGGTTTATATCTAAAGGTTGAGGATTTATTTTGAGGTTCTAAAATCTTATGATTTGAATATTTAAATCATATAACTGTCCTATTGAATTATCTTAATTCCATAATATCCTCAGGGGCAAAAGTTTCACAAAAAACATCAACTCCAAATCGTACTGCTAATGCTATAATTGAAGCAGCTATCATTGGCAGTCCAATTGAAAATTTCATTAAGGCATTAATTACGGCAATGGAAATCCATTTTTTATCATGAACTATAGATAACCCCTCTGACCATGCTTTATAAATTTCACTATTAGGATTACATAAAGCTTTCCAAATAACTCTTTTTACTGCAGATGTAAATCTTTTTCCCAGTTTTGGAATATCTCTTTGTTTTATTGGTTTTGGTAAAGCTTTTTTATCTTTTGGAGGAATGAGCCTTAAAAGTTGTTTTTGATTTTCTACAAACATTTTTAATGCTCTATCTGGAATTGATTGTCCTGCTAATTCATAAATTTGTTCTTCTGTACAATTTTGAATAAGATATATTGCTTGATTATGAATTTTATCAATTTCTAGTTGAAAATTAGAACTTTTTAATAAAAATAAAGCAATTTCATCTTCAATTCTCAATGTAATTTTTTTTTGAAATTCTCTTCTTTTAGAGTCCGATTTTATATTATTTATTTTATTGATAAGTTCAAAATAAAATTTATTTGCTATATCTAAATTGCCTTTTCTAATATAACAAATGGCTAAAATTGCTGTTGCTTCAAGATACATTCTTGATGAAGAACTTACAATTTGTCTATTACCTTTACACCCTGAAATTGCAAATTCATATTTTCCTACTTCTAATGCTACTTCATAGAGAATATTTTTATCTTTTGCTAATCTTGAAGTAATCCCTTTTGGTTTAAGTAAGTTTTGTAATTTAAATACTATTTTTTTTGCGTTATTAAAATCTAAAGTTTTAACACATTGAAGTAATTCCTTTTCTAAAGGTTTAATTTTTTGTAATAAGGCTTGAGGTATTTTAGGATCAATAGGCAATATTCCACTCCTAAGAATATATTAAGTCAATGAAATAAAAATTTCAAGAAATTTTTTGTTTTCTTAATAATTGAAATATTTAATGCAATTTCATTTTTTAGTTATCCAAAAAAATAATTTATGGAGGAATGTTAATATTTTAATATAATATATATAAGGGCGTTGTATTATAAGCAATTATATTTAAGTTGTTTGTAGGAAATAATTATGTTAGAGTAATAGCTAAGATGTCTAATTAAATTTTACAGATTTGGAGATATTTACAAGAATATGGACGGTATAGAAAAAATACATGAAGAGGGTTGTAATATATTTCATATATTAAATTTTTCAAATGAATTAAAAGAGGCAATTAGAAAGTGGTTACCTTTTATTTGTTATGGAGAAAGTTCTGCAGATACCTGTCGGCGAATGTATAATTATAATTCTACATTGAAGGAATTTAAAATACGGTATGATAAAAAAACTCTTAAGCAGAAAAAAGGTTCAATTGGAGAATTATTAATACATGTATTAATACATGTATTTCTTAATGATTTTATTTTTGCTTCAGCATTTTTTAATATATCCGAAAGAAGTGCAAAAAAAGGTTTTGATATTATTTTACAAAACACTAATTCAGATGAACTGTATATTACTGAGGTGAAATCTGGGAATTTGCTTCAAAATAAGACTTCTACTCAAACAATTAATTATTTAATAAATAATGCAAAAAAAGATTTAAAAGAAAGATTAAATAATCCTGATAATTTTTCTTTATGGCTTAATGCAATAAGTGGGGCCAAAAGTGCAATAAAAGATACTTCAGATAAAAAGGCAGCGATTATTTCTATTTTAGAAGATTATGGAGATGGAGTTTCTGATGAATCTTTAACAAGTTCAGACATTAATGTAATTTTAGGTGCCGTTCTCTTTGAAAATGCTCAGAACCTCTTTGATTCTAATTCTGTTCAAGAAAAAAGGGCTCAAATAAATGCAGAAAATATTTTTAAATTATGCAATGTTATAGCTATACAAAAAAATACTTATGAGGCTATTTATGATTTTATTGAAAGTGAGATAGAGAATGAGTGATTTAACTTTAAGAAAAATAAGAAAAATTAAAAATCAAAAGTTTAGTAATTTATATGAAAAATTATTGGTAGAAAAAGAATTGTCTCAAAAAGAAAAACTTAAAATATTAGAAATAGCGTTGATATTTATTAATAGCCAAGATGTCCTAATTAAAAAATTTGGTTATAGAATAATTGTCATTTATTCAAATAAATATAATGATTATGTACCTTTATATGAAATTGCAATAAATCAAGGTTTATATC
This sequence comes from Sphaerochaetaceae bacterium, assembly GCA_963678415.1. Lineage (GTDB taxonomy): Bacteria > Spirochaetota > Spirochaetia > Sphaerochaetales > Sphaerochaetaceae > Pleomorphochaeta. The sequence continues at coordinate 2,694,160 of OY782833.1, forward strand.
CTATTTCTCATTTAATTGAAAAGAATATTATTGAGGAAAATAGAAAAAATATATTTGTTGATTTAAATAGTGCTTATACTGAAAATTTTAATTTTCATGGTATTTACCAAAGCCGAGAGCAAAAAGAAATGTATAATTTTTATGCTGGAAATGATAAAAAATCTGTAGTTATTGTTGCTCCAACCTCATATGGAAAATCAGAACTAATTATTTCTTCTATTAAGGATAATATTGAAAAAAAAATTTGTATTATTACACCCACAAAATCTTTATTGAGACAAACTAGTAGACGAATAAAAACAATAAAAATACCTGGAATTTCAAATATTATTGTACATTCGGATATGTTTAATAAGAATCTTGAAAGTTGTGTAGCAGTTTTAACACAAGAGAGATTATTAAGGATATTAAAAGATAACCCAGATTATTATTTTGATTATATTATAATTGATGAAGCCCATAATATATTGATTCAAGATATAAGAAACGAAATGCTTGCAAATTCTATAATGATTTTGAATAAAAGGAATCCAGATGCAATATTTAAATTTTTAACACCTTTTCTAATTGATGTAAATAATCTTAAAATTAGATATACATCATATGATTTAGAAACTTTTAAAATTAATGAATATATAAAAACAGAAAAATTTTTTTTATATGATATAAGAGATAGCAATGGATTGAATATTTATGATCAGTTTTTAGATAAATGGTTTAAAATAGATTCTGAACCAGATGACTTAGATGAAATTTCATGTATATTAAAATATTGTGGTTCAAAAAATATCATTTATTTTAATAAACCTAGTGATATTGAAAAATTTGTAAAACAATTAATATCTCAATTACCAGATATAGAAATAAATGATGATTTACAAAAGGTTATAAATAATATTTCAAGCTTCATTCATCCTGATTATACTCTAGTGAAATGTTTGGAGAAGGGAATTATTTATCATCATGGATCAATTCCAGATGTTATTAGAAGCTATATAGAGAATGCTTATTGCACAATCAATGAAATTAAATATGTAGTAACTAGTTCTACTCTTCTAGAAGGGGTTAATTTACCGGCTGAAAACATTTTTTTATTAGATAATAAAAAAGGAGCAGGGAATTTGACTCCTTCTGCGTTTAAAAATTTGATAGGGAGAGTGTGTAGATTTAGTGAAATATTTAATGAAAAAAATAAAACATTAATAGGATTAGAACCAAAAATATACATTATAGCTGGTAAGTATTTTAGCAGTAGAGCAAATTACAAGAAATTTGTTAAAGAATCTATGAAAATTGATAAAACTGTTAATGATAAAATTGATAATGTTTTATTACAAAAAACAAGAATTACCTTAGATAATTCTGCTAATTTAAAATCGGCAAAAGAATTTATAGCAAATTTCGAAAATGGAATTATTGAGGATAAAAAAATTAAATTAGTAAAAACAAAGGCAGGGTTATGTTGCATAAAAAATAGAATAACTGAATTAAATATTTTTGAGTTTGAAGAAATGTTTAATAGTAGAGTGGAAGATATGATTGAACAAAAAATAATTATTAAAAATCCATCTGAATTTATGTATTATTTTGATTATGTTTTCTTAAGTGATATTGATGATGAAAAAATAAATAATGAAAATTTAAAAAGGTTTAAAAATGAACCTGCTAAAAAATTTTATATATTATTTTTAACCTATCTTATAAATAATGAATCATATTCCTCTATGATTGCAAAAATGTTGTCTTATTGGAATCATTTAATTAATGATGGTTTAGAAACTGTTGTATTCGTAGGGAAATGGGGTGATGTTTTACGTGGAGGGTTTCGAGAATTATGGACAGATGTCTCAAATAAAAGAACAAATGAATTGATTAATTTAGCAATTGTAAGAATAAAAGAAGAAATTGATTTTGTTGAAAATTTTTTAATCAAATTTATAGAATTTTTTCATGATTTTAATTTAATTGATGAATCTTTTTATTTATTTATCAAATATGGAACAGATAATAAAATTTTAATAAAATTGATTCAAAATGGATTTTCATTAAGTCTATCAAAATTAATTATAGATAAATATTCCTCATTTGTTAATATAATGGAAGAAACAAGTGAAATTGTTATTAATGAAGGAATAACAAATCAAATGGTTTTGAATCATGAAAATGATATACATATATTTGAAATAAATGAAAATTTAATTTAATACTTCTGAACAGCCCCTAAAAATTGGAGTATTTAAATTAAAGTTTATTATGACGAAGAATATAAATGGGATGCCTTTTCAAAAGTATATCCAATACTTAAAAAATTTGAAAATAATGTTACTCTTATAAAAAAAGAAGAAAGCCTTTTTTTAAATTTTTTTATTCTTCTGTCTAAGCTAAATTAATAAATAAAAATATATTAATATAAATGTTTCAGTATAATGTTTTTATGAATAATTAATCTCGGCCTTGTATTTTGTTTGGAATTTAAAATAATAGAGGTTATTATATTTGATTTAATCAAATATAATTATGGTAGTCAAAGTATCAATATGTTGAATAAAGGGACACTAATTACTAGTTATTAACTTAATTTTTTTATATAAAAATCTAATAATCTGATAGTTTTATTTTTTTCTAATTCCTCAATATCTTTTGATTCATGTGCAATTTTATTTCTAATATTTACTATATGTAATAATTCTTTTTGTTCTTCTTTTGAAATAATATTTTTTTTTAATAGATCTTTGATTCTTGCAGGATTGTTATTCCCTTGAAATTTTTTAAGGAGAATTTCGAGTTGGGTGAATTTTTTTAATATAACTCCATCAATATTATTAATTTTAAATAAATTCGAAGTTAAAATACTCCCTAATGCTATTCCCCCAATAGCTCCGCCAAGTCCTACAAGTAATTTTTCTTTTGTTCTTTTTTCATCCATGTAAAAAAGTATATTATCATACTTTTTCAGGGTCAATACTTTATTTTGTACAATTATTTATTTTAGTAATTATCAAAAAAAACTATATTATTTACTAAGCATATATTTTAGATATTTAGGGTATAATTTAAATCATATCTGAATATAGATGTTGTGAAGAAAAAATAATAGAAGATTCTATAATTATTATATAATAATGGGCTCTTTTCATTATATAGAAAAGAGCCCAACAAACCTATTTATGATTCTTACTAGATCTATTAGGGTTCATTTGTCCCCCTCTATTTCCTTGGTTCCTATCGTAAGTAGAATTTGTTCCATTAGTTCCCTTATTAGGGTTACTAATGTCGGCATTATGATTTTTCATATTTGCCCTCCTTAATAAAAATTTACAGAAATAAATCTGTTCTCGATATTATTAAGGTAGTAATATATTATGTGTAAATTATTGATTAGTCAATAATGATTCATTAATATATACTATTATTATTAGATAAATAAAAAAAATATAATTTGATACTTATTTTTGTTTAAAAAATGCTATATTCTGAAAAATAATAATATTTGTATTTATATAAATCAAAATGGAATCCTTTTTGAATTTTCCCAATCCTTCCAACAAGAGAAACAAAGTGGTCTTGCCATAGATATATCGTCTTCTAAATGTCCACATTTATGGCAATGATTTTCTGAATGTTTCATTTCATCAGTTTGCCTCCAGCTAGAAAAGCATGATGAGCAATAAGGCATATCAGGATTAAAAGGTATAGGCTTACCACATCTGATACAAAATCCATCATTTTGGGGCTTTTCAATATTGCTTTTTCTCTTCCCAATTCCAAATTTAATTAAAGAATTATTTTCACTTTTTGTTGAAGTCTTTATATTCTTAAAAGAATTATGAGCAAATAGTCTTAAATCATCTTTAATCTTAAAAAATATATCTCTATTTTCACTAATATTTGAAAATAGTCCAATATCTAAAGATTCTTCACCTTTTTTCATATAAAGATTTCTAGAAGTGATTAGAAAATCAACTTCATTCATATAAATTTTTGCATGTAATCCAGGACAAGCATGAAAAGTTACACCTGATAACTTTTCAAATCTTTCAATATCCTTAAAGTTTTCATTTTCATCATTAATATTATCTTTTCTGTAAAAAAATGTTACAGGAATATTTTTACTTATACTAATTTCAAGTAATGCTGTATATGTTGAATCTAAATTAATATAAGGGGAAACAATAATAATATATTTTTTTGCATCTTGGATGATTGACCCAATCTTTGATTGAATATCCTTCTGTCTACAATATTCCATTTAATAAACCTACCTAAATTAAATATTAACGTTGTGAATAATTGTTATATAACTAGAATATATTCCTTTAATAAATAATGTTCAATAAAGTATAAAAATTCATAAATATCTTTTTGGGGAGTGTATTCCTCTATTATTTTTAAATGTTAGTAAAATGCATAAATTATATTTTTAGATAGAGAAAAACTCTAAAAAGGTGTATTATAAAAGACATAAATACTTTAAGAATAAAAAATAATGTAAATAGAGGTGTGTTATTTTTTATGGAAAGTAATAATATTTTTTATTTAATTATGGAATAAAATTGTTTTTTATTACTTTAGGTATTTAAGGACAAAATAGATAAAAACTTTTATAAATGATTTTTGTGTTTTACTCATATATCTGTTCTAATTCCATAATTATATTATCTATTTTTTAATATTAGAATTAATACAAGAAAAAATTGTTAGATTCAAAATTTTACTACATATCTATTCTGTGAATATAAAATCACTCTTTCAAATATCATAAAGTTCTTTACTCTAATAAATCTAGCACATAAAAGAGAGTATTAATAAAATTTATTAGTAAATGTATTAGGATCAATCCTATTTAATAGAGAATTAGAAATTAATTAGATAATATAAAATTTCTAATTTTGCAAAAGGTCTAGAATGATTTCTTCATTCTGAGAGGTGTTTATGAATAAAAAGGAAAATTTATTTTCAAAAGATGTTTCTATTGTTTTATGCGGTCAAGCAGGGCAGGGTATAAAAACTATAGAATTAGTTTTAGTTCATGTTTTAAAAAAGAGTGGATACAATGTTTTTTCAACAAAAGAATATATGTCTAGAGTTAGAGGAGGAAGTAACTCAACAACAATAAGAGTCTCTGATAAAAATGTTAAGTCCATGAGAAATAAGATTGATATTCTTATTCCATTAGATAATCAAGCTATAGATCATGTTTCTGATAGATTGAGTGAAGCTACTATAATTTTAGGTGATAAAGAATTATTTAAAGATGATAAATATGAAATAGTATCAATTCCTTTTGCAAAAACAGCAAAAGAAATTGGAAATAAAATTTATGAAAATATTGTTGCTTGTGGTGCTATCTTAGCTCTTTTTAATAATGATTTAGAATTTTTAAATGAATATATAAAAAATAAATTTAAAACTAAGAGTGAAAATATTATAAATGATAATATTGCTGCTGCAAAAAAAGGATATGAATTAGGGAAATATTTGTATGATAATTCTATTATTAGAATAGATATCGAACCTGATTCTAAAATAGAAAATGATTATTTCTTAAATGGAAATGATGCAATTGGTTTTGGAGCATTAATGGGTGGTTGTAATTTTATTTCTTCATATCCAATGTCTCCTGGTACCGGTGTATTAACATTTTTATCTGAACATTCTAAGGAAATGGGAATAGTAGTAGAACAAGCTGAAGATGAAATATCAGCTGTAAATATGTCAATTGGAGCTTGGTATGCTGGAGCTAGAGCTCTTGTTACAACTTCAGGTGGTGGTTTTGCTCTTATGGGCGAAGGTATTAGTCTCTCCGGTGTTTTAGAAACACCAACAGTAATTCATTTAGCACAAAGACCTGGTCCTGGAACTGGTTTACCTACTAGAACAGAACAAGGGGACCTTGAAGTTGCATTATATTCAGGTCATGGGGAATTCCCAAGAATAATTTTAGCCCCAAGTAATATTGAAAATGCAATAAAAATAACAGCTGAAGCTTTTAATCTTGCTGATAAATATCAGTCTCCTGTTATTATTTTATCTGATCAGTATTTCTTGGATACTTTCTATAACACTAGTAATTTAAATCTTGATGTTAAAATAGAAAACCATATTGTAAAAACTGAAAAAGATTATAAACGATATGAGATTAGTGATAATGGAATTTCAAAGAGAGGCATTCCAGGTTTTGGAAAAGGCTTAGTTCGTGTTGATAGTGATGAACATGATGAAGAGGGTAGAATAACTGAAGAAAGGTCTGTTCGAGTTGCTATGACAGATAAGAGACTCAAGAAATTAGATCTAATAAAAGAAGCTGCCATTAATCCAATATTTAGTGGTTCTAAAGATTATGAAACTTTAGTTATAGGCTGGGGCTCAACTTATAATGTTATAAAAGAAGCTTTAGAAGAAATTGATAATAAAAAGATTTCATATCTTCATTTTGAACAAGTTTATCCTATTAGTAGTAAAGCAAAACCATATTTAGAGAAAGCAAAAAATATTATCATTATTGAAAATAATGCGACTGCACAATTTTCTAAGCTTTTAAAACTTGATACTGGGATTGAAATTAAGAACAAGATATTAAAATACGATGGAATGCATTTTTATCTAGAAGAATTGATCAATAAGATCAATGAATTAGCAGGAGAAAACAATGAACAATAAATTTACAATACAAGGCCAAGATATAGCTTGGTGTCCTGGATGTGGGAATTTTTCAATATTAGATACAATTAAAACTGCTCTAGATGAACTTTCTCTAGAAAAAGAAAATATAGTTATGGTATCTGGAATTGGACAAGCTGCCAAAATGCCACAATATATTGATACTAATTTTTTTAATGGGCTTCATGGAAGAGCTTTACCTGTAGCAACTGCAATTAAATCTTCTAATCCAAATCTAACAGTAGTTGCTGAAAGTGGAGAGGGGGACATGTATGGAGAAGGTGGTAATCATTTGATTCATACGATTAGAAGAAATGTAAATATAACTAATATAGTTCACAATAATATGATTTATGGGCTTACAAAAGGTCAAGCTTCCCCAACAACACAAAAGGGTATGAAAACAACTCTTCAAATATTTGGTGTAACAAATGAACCTTTTAATCCAATGGCTGTTGCAATATCTCTTGGTGCATCATTTGTAGCTAGAGCTTTTAGTGGAGATAAAGAAAAAACAAAAGAAATAATCAAAAAAGCTATACAGCATAAAGGTTATGCTATTGTTGATATTTTTCAACCATGTGTTTCTTTTAATAAGATTAATAGTTTTAAATGGTATAAAGAAAATACTTATTATTTAGATGATGATTATGATCCAACTAATCAAGTTGAAGCTTTTAGAAAAGCTTTAGAAACTGAAAAGTTCCCATTAGGCGTCTTATATATAAATGAGGATCGAAAAACTTCATTTGAAGAGAATTTAATAGCTTATGAAAAAGATAAAACACCTATAGTTGAAAGAAAAAGAGATTTAGATTTGGTTAAAACATTATTAGAAAAGATGAAGTAATAAATACTATTATTTGAAAATTATAAAATTTATTTAAATTAAGGTTTGTTCTTTATATATAATATGAAGAATGAATCTTTTTTTAATCATTGATAAGAAATTATACCTTAATAATGTGTGTATTTTAGGGAATTGTGGAATATGAAAATATTAAACAAGTTATTTGAATAGGGGAAATTACAAAGCCTATATATTTATCAATTTTTTTCATAAAAACTAATTAATTGACGGCTCTAATTATCTATAATACAATAAGTTATGAAAACTCTAATATTAGGAGCTAGTGGTGCAACTGGAAGACTTGTTGTATCACAATTAGTCGATAGAAATATTCAAATTAAAGTAGTTGTCAGAGCTGAAAGTACAGTTCTAAATACTTATGAAGACAATAATCTTGTTGAAATTATTAGAGGAAATATTGATGAGTTCGATATTAATAAAATGACAAATCTTCTATCGGATTGCTCTGCTGTTGTTTGTTGCTTAGGGCATAATATAAGCCTTAAAGGGATATATGGTCCTCCTCATAAACTTGTTTATAATCTGGTCAAGAAAATCTGTACTGTTGCTGAATCATCAAAATCCCCAAAACGTTTTATTCTTATGAGTACTACTGCCTATACAAATAAATCAATTGGTGAAATGTTAAAAGGTAAGGATGCTTTTATATTTTCACTTTTGAAAGCATTCCTTCCACCACACAAGGATAATATGCTCTCTTGTGATTATCTAGTAAAACAGTTGGGTCCAAATTCTAATCTTCAATGGGTTGCAGTGAGACCCGATACACTTATGAATAAGCCTGAAGTTGAAGATTATGAAATATTTGAAACTATACAGAGAAATCCTCTATCTGATCCTGGACATACTAGTAGAATACAAGTAGCTCATTTCATATCTGATTTGATAGAAAATGATAATCTTTGGCAAAAGTGGGTTTATAAAACTCCTGTAATTTATTCTAAAGAGTAATGTAAAAAGTTGCTTTTTTGACTGAGTAAAACTTTATATATTGATAATTTATATAAGCGATAAGATCTCTAAATACACTATTATTAAGTGAGTTGTTAATATTATTTGAATATGATTTAAGTTATATTTAGATGTTTTCTTTAATAAAAATTTCAGGTTTTATTATATAATCTTCTAATTTTTCATCTTTTTGATCTACAGCTAAATAATTAAACATTTTTTCTACAGCTTTGTAGCCTTGGTCAAAAGCATTATGAATAATTGTACTATTTATTATTCCTTTTTCTAATAATGAAATTGTTGCAGGGACTAAATCGTAGCAAAATATTTCTAATTTTGAGAATTTAGGATTTTCAGTGATAGCTTTACAACCGCCTTCAAGACCAGCGGCAATAAAGCATACAGTTGTAATATTACTATCTTCTAAAGCTTTTTTTACCTTTATATAACCCATTTTGTTATCATCATTAGTTTCTAATGTATCAATAATTTTATAATTTGTTTTATTTTTATTTAAGGTATCAATAAATCCTTTAATTCTATCATTATGGCCTTTTACATTTAAAGAGCCTGTTACAATTAAAATATTGTTTATTGGTTTATTAAAAATTCTAATTAAACCAGCAGTTGCTACTCCAGATTTATAGTAATCTGGTCCGACATAAAATAATCTATTACTATCAGGTACATCAGTATTTATACATGCTACAGGGGTACCTTCAGCAATAATTTCATTTATTTTATCTCTAATAATAGGAGAATTGATGGTTGTAATTAAGATTGCATCAAGATTTAAATTGTTTAGATAATTTAATGCTTTTAAGTGAGCCTGTTCATCAAAGCCTTGAACATGTTTAAATATAATTGAAAGTCCAAAATCTTGGAATTCATTTTTTGCTTCTTTTATTCCAGTTTTAACTCGATCAAAGAAACTGTTACCAATATCAGGAAGTAAACAACCAATTTTTATGTTTCTTTTTTTTACAGCTAGTAATGATCCAGCTTTATTTTTTTTATAATTTAAATCTTTAGCGATTTGTAATATTTTCTTAGCTATTTCAGGTTTTACACCAGGCCTGTTGTTTAGAGCTCTATCTACAGTTCCACGTGAGACACCCGCTTTATTTGCAATATCTTTAATTGTTGTACCCATAATTAAAATCCCTTACTATAACAATTATTATATAAATTAAATAAACGAGTGTCTTTAGTAGATTTATTAATTTTTATTTGCTGAACGTTTCTTTGATAATACATCAAATACAACAGCAATTAATAATACTAAACCTTTAACAGCTTTTTGCCAGTTAGCATCAATACCAAGGATAGACATACCATTATTTAATACACCCATTAATATAGCACCAATAATAGCACCACCAACAGTTCCAGTTCCACCATAAGCACTAGCACCACCAATAAAACAAGAACCAATAGCATCTAATTCATACATATTACCAGCAGATGGAGTAGCACTATTAAATCTTGCTACACAAACTAAAGCCGCTATAGCAGATAAGAAACCCATATTAGTATATGCTCCAAATAATAATTTATTAGTATCAATACCAGATAATATTGCAGCTTTTTCGTTTCCGCCCATTGCATATAGTTGTCTGCCAGGAACAGTCTTAGATGTAAAGTAATTATATATAAATACTATAACAGTTAACCAAATTAATACAACAGGAATTCCTTTATGTTTACCTAAAGCGGATGCAAATAATAAAACAACTATAGAGATAAAAACTATTTTTGCAATTAAGCTTAATTTGGTTTCATGTTTATAATTCTTTTTGATTTTATTGTTGTAAGATTTTAAATTAAATAAAATATATATAGCTAATAATATAACAGCAATAATTAAAGTAATTGTCATAACAGTATTATCGTTATCAGTCTTTGGTAAGTAATTAGAAAATAGTTTTAAATATTCTTCAGGGAAAGGGGAGATGGTTAGTCCATCTAAAATAACATTAGCCAAACCTCTAAATAATAGCATACCAGATAATGTAACTATGAAAGCAGGAAGTCTAACATAAGCAATCCAATAACCTTGCCATGCACCTAAAAGGACTCCAAGTAGGAGGCAAAGAATAATTGAAATATAAATATTAGCACCCATATTTACAATTAAAGTACCGGCAACAGCGCCAACAAGACAAACAGTAGATCCGACTGATAAGTCAATATTACCACCAGTGATAATACAAAGTAGCATACCTACAGCAAGAATAACTACATATGCATTTTGGTTAATTAAGTTTGAAATATTTGCTGGAGCAAGCATGGAACCTCTATCAGCAGATCTAATTAATATTTCAAATAATAGAATAACAGCTATCAAAGCTATTAACATTGTGTTACTTTTCAGTATTTTTTTTATATTAGAATTACGTGAGTTAGTCATTATTAATTATTCTCCTTTGTGCTTTGTATGATTAAAGACATAATCTTTTCTTGGGTAGCTTCTTCTTTTGATAATTCACCAACGATTTTTCCTTCATTCATTACGTAGATTCTGTCGCACATACCAAGAAGTTCTGGCATTTCAGAAGAAATCATTATAACTGCTTTTCCTTCTGAAACCATGTTATTCATTAGATTATAAATTTCATATTTTGCTCCAACATCAATACCTCTTGTTGGTTCATCCAAGAATAAAATATTAGGTTCAGCAAATAAACTTTTACCAACTAATACTTTTTGTTGGTTCCCTCCACTTAAATTAGAAACCATTTGATCATTACTAGATCTTTTAACATTCATTTCATTTGAATATTGTTCAGCTAAATGAGTTTCTAAATCTTCATCTAGTTTATAATTTTTTGATATTCTATCTAACTTAGAAAGAGTTATGTTTTCTTTTATAGAATTAGATAATATTAATCCATTTCCTTTTCTATCTTCTGTTACATAAGCTACTTGATTAGCAATTGCTTTTTTTGGTGTTGATAAATCAACTTCCTTATCATTAATAAAACATTGTCCAGAAATATTTTTACCATAACTTCTACCATATATGCTCATGGCTAATTCTGTTCTACCAGCTCCCATTAAACCACTAATTCCTATGATTTCTCCTTCTCTAACATAAAAATTAACATTATTACATATTAATTTTTCTGAATAAATTGGGTGATAGGCTTTCCAGTTTTTTACTTCAAAAATCTTTTTACCAATTTTTGAACTACGTGTTGGGAATCTATCAGAAATGTCTCTTCCAACCATTGCCTTAATGATTTTATTTTCATCAAAACCTTCAGTTTTATTTAAATCTGTTATTGTTTTTCCATCTCTTATAACAGTAACTTTGTCTGCAACATATTCAATTTCATTGAGCTTGTGTGAAATCAATATTGAGGTCATTCCTTGTTTTTTAAAGGATAATAATAAATCTAATAGATTTTTTGAATCTTGTTCGTTTAATGAAGCTGTTGGTTCATCTAGAATAAGAAGTTTAACATTTTTTGTTAAAGCTTTTGCAATTTCAACGAGTTGCTGTTTACCAATACCAATATCTTTAATTAAAGTATGGGAAGATTCATTTAGTCCAACTAATTTTAGATATTTATCTGCTTCTTGATAGGTTTTATCCCAATCTATTCTTACTTTTTTCCCTTGTTCATTTCCGAGAAAAATGTTTTCACCTATTGAAAGAAGGGGAACTAATGCAAGTTCTTGATGTATTATTGCAATTCCTTTTTTCTCACTATCATGAATATGAGAAAAAGTACATTCTTCCCCTTGAAATATAATTTTCCCTTTATAACTATTATGAGGATAAACGCCACTTAATACTTTCATTAAAGTTGATTTTCCAGCTCCGTTTTCCCCAACGATAGCATGAATATCGCCCTCAGTGATTTTCAAATCAACATCATCCAAAGCAATTACACCAGGAAATGTTTTTGTTATGCTTTTCATTTCAAGCATATATTCCATAATATTCTCCTAATATATTTATAGGTAGACAAAAATGTCTACCTATAATATTTGAATAAGATAAAATTATATACCTAATTGTTCTGGTGTATAATAACCACTGTCAACTAATAATTCTTGATAGTTATCAGCACTACCATAAACAGGAGTACATAGATAACTAGGAATAATACCAGTACCGTTATCATAAGTTTTAACATCGTTGATTTCTGGTTCTGAGCCTTTCATTAATGCATCAACCATACCTACAACTTTTTCAGCTAATGTACGTGTATCTTTAAATACTGACATAGATTGAAGTCCAGCAATCATGTTTTTAACGCTTGTTACATCACAGTCTTGACCTGTTAAGTAAGGGAAGTTTTCTTTTGTATAACCAGCTTCAACTAAAGCATTTGTGATACCTTGAGCGCAAGAATCATTTGAAGAAAGAACTGCATCTAATCTTTGTCCTTCTGGACCATAACCGATAGAATAAATGATGTTTTCCATTCTTTTTTGAGCTTCTTCTGTACTCCAGTTAGGAGTTGAACATTGAGCTCTTTCAACTTGACCTGATTTACAAATAATTTTTCCATTATCTAAGTAAGGTTTTAGAACAGACATTGCACCACCCCAGAAATAAACACAGTTATTATCGTCAGGAGCTCCAGTTACGAATTCCATGTAAGCAGGTTCATCTCTGTTATCTAAATCTAAAGCATCTTTTAAATATTGACCTTGAATAACACCAACGCCAAAGTTATCAAATGTTGCATAGTATGAAACAGCATCACTATTCATGATTAATCTGTCGTAAGAGATAATAGGAATATCTTTTTCTTTAGCTTCTTTTAATACTTCAGTTAATGCAGAGCCATCAATTGCAGCAATAACAATTGCATCACAATTACTCATAATCATATTTTCTACTTGGTTTACTTGAGTAGGAATATCATTGTCTCCAGCAAATTGTAAGTCAACTTTATAACCAGCAGCTTCTAATTTTTCTTTCATGTTTGAGCCATCTTGATTCCAACGTTGTAAGCTCTTTGTAGGCATTGAAACACCAACTTTCATTTGATCAGAAGTTTCTGATGAACCATTAGCAAATATAAATCCACTAGCTAATACTAATACCACAAATAAACTTAATAATTTTTTCATGTTATTTTTCTCCTTTTGTTCTTTTCCGTGCTCGAGCACATATTAGTATTCTATCATAGTGTTTTGCTTTGTCAAGAAAAAAAATTAGGTACCTCCAGTGTTTTCTATTTAACAAAAAAAATATTCCTTAAAAAAATATTACTTTAGTAATTGCTTTGATATTATATTTGTAGAGTGGGTAAATAATTTTTGAGGCAAATTTTGTTATAACAAGTATATGAATATGTCTAACACTCATTGTTACATGTAATTAGAAATCTGTAAAAAACTATATTTAGTTATTAATTCTACAAATAAATAATCTTATGAAATTATTAATATTTAAGATATATAAAATGGTATAAAAAAGAAAAAAACTGTTATCGTTTTTTTTTACAATCCCAAATTTCATTTCTCTCTATGGAAATTAGTTTTTGTGAGATTGTTGATATTTAAAGTTTATATAGTTTTAAAAATATTGTTATTGGCAATATAAAAAAATAGTTCATTATTTAGAATAATCTATTCTTTGAATTTAAAAAAAATAAATTTTTTAGAAAAAAATTTTCTGTTTTTTTAATAATAAAAAATATAGCAAAATGTTTGTATTTAAACAGAATTATGGTTTTAGAAAAAATGATGAAAGATAGATATTTTTAGGAATACAAACAAAAAATAATATTTTTACTTAGTTATACATAAGTATTATATAATATATATTTATGTATATATAATATTTTATTAAATATAAATAATTTATACATATTTATACATAATCTGTATATTTTATTTATTGCGCGTAAATAAACATTGACAAATGATTTTTGTTGATTTACACTCATAAAAAATTAAAAATGTTTGAACATAAACAACTAAAAAGAAGGAAGTCGTATGAACAATAGGCATAATGAAATAATTAAATTACTTGCTAGTAGCTCTTTTATTTCTGTTACAAAATTATCACAAATTTTCGATGTTAGCGAAATGACAATTAGAAGAGATTTAACTCAATTAGAAAAAGATAATCAAGTAAAAAGAGTATTCGGAGGTGTTGTTTCAAAAGAATTATCTACTGCAGAACCTTCATACAATGACCGAGAACAAAAAGCGAGAGAAGAAAAGAATTATATAGCAAATTTGGCATCTGATTTTGTTATTGATAATACAATAATAGGAGTTGATTGTGGTTCAACATGTCTAGAATTAGTTAGACATTTAATGAATCGAAAATTAACTATCGTCACAAACAGTTTAAGAATAATGAATCTTTGTATGGAATCAGAAACACTTAATCTAATAGTTCCTCCTGGAACTTTGCGAAAAAGTGAAGGATCTATAATTGGAAGTAAAACAGTAAAATTTTTTGATGAAATTCATCTTGATCAATCTTTTATTGGTGTAGGTGGTGTTGATATAGATTTTGGCTGTTCTGATTATAGTTTCGAAGATGTTGAAGTTAAAAAAGCAATGATTAATTGTTCGGATGAAATATTGGTATTGGCTGATAAACTTAAATTAGGTAAGAAAACATGCAGTCGCATCTGTAAGTTAGAAGATGTAGATATTCTTATCACAAATAAAGATTTAGAAGAAGAATATCAAAATAAATTAATAACAGCTGGAGTAAAATTTATTTACTCAAAGGAAAAAGGTAATTAAGTGAATTCAAATTGGATAAAAGAAGTTTTTAAGGTAGAAAAACCAGTAATCGCTATGTGTCATTTAGATGCAATGCCCGGAGACCCTATGTATGATCAAGATAAAGGGGTTTCATACATTTTAGAAAATGCTTACAAGAATTTAAATGCATTACAAGAAGGTGGCGTAAATGCTGTTATGTTCTCTAATGAATATAGTCTTCCTTATCTTACAAAAGTAAAACCAATCACTGCTATTACTATGGCTCGTATTATTGGAGAATTAAAAAAAGAAATAAAAATTCCTTTTGGAGTAAATGTATTATGGGATGCGAGTGCTTCATGTGAACTAGCAGTTGCTACAGATGCCTTATTTGTAAGGGAAATATTTAGTGGTGTGTACGCAAGTGATTTTGGATTATGGGATACTGATTGCGGAGAAACAATTCGTAAGAGAAATGAGATAGGAGGGAAAAACGTAAAGTTATTGTATAACATTTATCCAGAGGCTAGTAGTTATTTGGGTAATAGAAAGTTATCAGATGTTGCTAAAACTACTGTATTCAATTGTAGGCCAGATGCCATTTGTGTTTCAGGACAAACTGCAGGTGTTGAAACAAATATTAATCTATTAAAAGAAACAGTAGATGCTGTAGAAGGCGTACCAGTTTTCGCTAACACTGGAGTTAATATCTCTAATGTAAAAGAACAACTTTCAGTTGCTAGTGGATGTGTTATTGGTTCAGCTTTTAAAAGTGGAGATTTCTTTTCTCTTGTAGATAAAGAAAAAGTATTAAGATTCATGGATGTTGCAAGAACAGTCCAATAAAAAGGTAAAAGGTTAAAATTAAAATGATAAAACGAATAATAAGTGTTTTAATGGTTTCATTAATTGTTGTTAATAGTTTAGTTGCTCAAGGGTCTTCAGAAAGTAGTAAAGCTGAAGAACAATTAACTACTGTTGCTATTGTATTACCTAGTCCATTAGGTGATAGATCATTCTGTGATAGTGCTAATGAAGGTGTAATTAGAGCAAATAAAGAATTGCCTGTTAAGGCTGATATAATTGAAACTGCTGGTGTTAATGAGCATGAAACAGCTATGAGAAGTGCTATTAATAAAGGCTATGATTTAATATTAGGTGTTGGTTTAGACACTCAAATGATGCTTGATTTAGCAAATGAATATCCAGAACAAATGTTTGGCTCCCCAAGTGAATTATATGCTGATCAACTTCCAGATAACCTTGCTTCTCTATTGATTAATGTTAATGAATCAAGTTTCTTAGCTGGTATTGTAGCTGGAAAATTAACTAAAACTAATAAAGTAGCTAGTGTATGTGGTGGAGACGCTCCTGGTATTAATCAATTCTTTTATGGATTTAAACAAGGTGTTTTAGCTGTAAATCCTGATGCAACAGTTTATGTTAACTATTTAGGTTTTGATTTTTCTAATCCAACTTTAGGTAAAGAAAGTGCAATATCTTTGTATAACCAAGGTTGTGATATTATATATTCTGTTGCTGGTTTGAGTGGTGAAGGAGTATTAGAGGCAGCTTATGAAACAGGTAAATTTGCTATTGGTGTAGATACAAACCAAGACGATTATTATCCTGGAACAATTATAACAAGTGTTATTAAGAGAGTAGATAATTCAACATATAGCCTTATTGAAGATTATGTAAATGGAACATACAAAGGTGGATTTAGAACTTTAGGTATGGAAGATGCTGCTACAGGTTTATCTTGGGATATTGGTAGTACAACATTTAAAGATAATGGGCCTAAAGATATGGTAGCACAGTTACCAGAAATTGAAGATCTAGTTAAATCTTATAAAACAAAAATACTAGCAGGAGAATTTGATGTATATGATGCATTAACAGAACCTTTATGGGATTCTCTAAAGTAATTAATTAATGCTGGATACTTTTAAAGTATCCAGTAATTTTAATATAAAGGATTATTTATGGAAGAAAACGCTATTGTTTTTGAAAATATTAATAAATATTATGATTCAAGTAATGTTCAAGCCTGTAATAATGTTTCTTTTGCTATCAAAAAGGGAAAGATTAATGCTATCTGTGGAGAGAATGGTGCAGGTAAATCAACTTTGATGAATATATTATTTGGTCTTGAAACTGCCGATGATGGAAAAATCATTATTAATAATAAGGAAACCCATTTTTCATCTCCTAAACATGCAATATCACATGGAATAGGTATGGTTCATCAACATTTTATGTTGGTAAAATCTTATACTGTTGAACAGAATATATTGCTTGGTATCGAATCTAAATTTTTTACTAATAAAAACGCAAATAGAAAATATGTATTAGATTTAGCTAAAAAATATTCTCTTCCAATTGATCCTGATAGAATTGTTGAAACACTTGATGTTGGTTTAATGCAAAGAGTCGAAATTCTAAAGATGTTAGCACGAGATATTTCAACCCTTATATTAGATGAACCAACAGCAGTATTAACACCAACAGAGGTTAAACCATTTTTAGAGACTTTGAAAAAATTAGCTAAAATGGGAACGACAATAATATTTATTTCACATAAATTACAAGAAGTTTTAGAAGTTTCTGACAATATAGTGGTAATGAGAAAAGGTCATGTAGTTGGACAAACTCTTGCCAAAGATACTGATATGAACAGTTTAGCTGATATGATGGTAGGGCGTAAGGTTCTTTTAAAAATCGATAAGGAAGAACCTAACTTTAAAGATATTGTTTTAAGCTTAAAAAATGTTTGTATGAATAATATTATGGGAAGTGAAGTTCTGCATAATGTATCATTTGATGTAAGAGCTGGGGAGATTTATGGAATAGCCGGAGTTAGTGGTAATGGCCAAGAATCATTGGTTGCAGGTATCGTTGGGCTAGGACATTTCTCTAAAGGTGAAATAATTTATTTAGGGCAAAATTTAAATAAACAAAGTATCAAAGAAAGAAAAGATTTAGGTATTGGACATGTTCCACAAGACCGTATTAATGGTGGCTTAAATATTTTAGCTAACGTAGAAGAAAATGTTCTTATAGGATTACAAAATAAACCAGAATTTAATTCTCATCATTTAATTAATAGTGAAAAAATTAATAATTTAAGTAAATCAATAATTAATGATTACCATGTTGCCGGGGCTAGTCCAAAAGGAATAGTTAAAAAGTTGTCAGGTGGTAATATGCAAAAAATAGTTTTAGGTAGAGAAATCTCTCAAAATCCTAAATTACTAATTATTGATCAACCAACTCGTGGTTTAGATGTTGGAAGTATTGAATTCGTTTACCATACAGTTCTTGAATGTAGAAAACAAAATGTAGCAATTTTATTAATAAGTGTTGAAATTGAAGAGCTTATGACTTTGAGTGATAAAATCGGCGTAATGTGTGGTGGCAACCTACAAGGTGAATTAATAGGTTCTGATATTAATGAACATAATATTGGAATACTAATGGCAGGTGGCAAAATATGAAAATATTAAAAAATAAAGCAATAATAGTTACATTTATTACTTCTTTAATAGCTATTTTATTAGGTGCTATAATTTCCTCCTTATTAATAGCTTTAAGTGGGCAATCTCCATTAGCTGCTTTTCGTACATTAATAGTTTCTGGGTTTGGAACAAGTGGAAAAGTATGGCCAATATGGACAACTCTAGGACAAGCTACTCCTTTAATATTAACAGGTTTAGCTGCTATGATTTCTTTCAGAGTAGGTGTTTTCTGTATTGCTCAAGAGTCTCAATATATTGGTGGTGCAATTGTTGCTGCTTGGCTTGGAGCAAGTTTAACATTACCTGCTATCATAGCTATTCCCTTGATATTAGTTTGTTCAATGCTTTTTGGATATGTAATTGGTTATATCCCAGGAGCTATGAAAGCTAAACTTGGTGTTAACGAAATTATATCTTCAATTATGATTAATGAAATTTTTTCATTAGTCCTTGAATATTTAGTAGCATTCCCACTTCGTGCAGATTCTGGTCAAAAGGCACAATCTGCTGTAATTAATAAAGCTTATTGGTTACCTCAATTTGTAAATGGATCTAGATGGGGAATATCTTTTATTGTTTCAATGATTTTTGTAGTTATAGTTTATTTCTATATTTTTAAATCTAGTAGAGGTTACGAGATTCGTATGGTTGGTCAAAATCCTACATTTGCACAATATGGTGGTATTAATAGTACCAAAGTAATAATAAGAACACTGTGTTTTAGTGGTTCTGTTGCAGCCTTAGCTGGGGGTATGGAAGTTTTAGGTAATTATCATAGAATTATGACAGGTTTCTCTTCAGGAATTGGTTTTGATGGATTAAGTATTGCAATGCTTGGTGCATCACATCCATTTGGTGTTTCTATAGTTGCTATTCTTCTAGCTGGTATTAGGCAAGGTGCTCAAATAGGATTGCAAATAGATTTACATGTTCCAAGAGAATTAGGCGGGGTTTTAATAGCTCTTATAATTATATTTGTAGCTTGTCAAAAGATATATCTTCCTAAAGTAGAAAAATTAGTAGATAAATTATTTTATAGCAGTGTAAAGGAGGAAGTATAATGGAATTAATTAAAGCTATCTTTTCAATAACTTTGATGACAAGTGCAATACGTTTAGCTACTCCTATTATATTAATTGCTATAGGGGCTGCTCTTTGTAACAAAGCTGGTGTATTAAACCTTGCTTTAGATGGGATGACTACAACCTGTGCATTTGTTGCTATAGTTGCAACATATTTATTTAGAAATTTTACAACAATTGGTATAAACAATCCTATGCTTGCTACTTATTTTGGTGTACTTGCTGCTATGTTATTTGGCGCTCTAATTGGTGCTTTATTAGCTTTTGTGCATACTAAATATAATATTGATTTAGTTTTGTTATCAATTGCATTAAATATGCTAGCAGTAGATATTACTGTTTATTTAATGAGAGCTATATTCAATAAAAGTGGTACATGGAGCGACCCATCAATTAAGCAATTGAATTCTATTTCATTACCTCTTATTAATAAAATTCCTATTATTGGTGATTTGCTTTCAAATTATAATATTATTGTTTATCTAAGCTGGATAATAACAATAGTTTTAGTAATTCTTGTTAATAAAACAAAGTTTGGTCTTCATGTTAATGCTGTTGGAGAAAATCCTAAAGCAGCAAAAGCTGTAGGTATTAATGTAAAAAAAGTTCAGTATATAGCACTTATAACAAGTGGATTGTTAGCTGGTTTAGCTGGTTCTTTTTTATCAATTGGACACCTAACTTTATTTACAAGAGATATGGCTGCAGGAAGAGGTTGGCTTGGTAATGCTGCTGCACTATTTGGTTTTAATGCTCCTGGAGGATCCTTTTTTGCAGGGTTATTCTTTGGATTTGCTGAAGCTTTAGCTTTAAGACTTCAAAATGTAACTACTATACCACCATTCTTAATTCAAATATTGCCATATCTATTAACACTAGCTATTTTAGCAATAGTTTCATATAAAGCAATGCGTGAAAAAAAGAAAAAATTCTTATTTTAATAAATAGTTAAAAATCGAGGTAGATATGAAAAAATTAATTAAAGCTAAATACATAATGTGTTTAGATAGTAATGATAGAATTATTGAAAATGGATATATAATCATTAAAGATGGTATAATTACTCAAATTGGTGAATTAAATGATACTTCATTTGAAAATGATAAATTTGATGAAGTTTGCGATATGAAAAATTCACTTGTAATGCCTGGTTTAATTAATAGCCATGCACATACTCCTATGATTTTAACACGAGGTATGTGTGAGGGTGTTAGCCTTTTTACTATGGATGGGTTTATTAATACGTTAAGAAGATATGAATATTATGCGGATGCAAAACTTGCTTCAATGACAGTTCCTCTCTCTTGTGCAGAAATGATAAGAACAGGAACTACAACTTTTGTTGATCAATATTTTTATAGCCAAAATATTTATGATGAAGTTGATAAAAGTGGCATGCGCGCTGTTATTGCATATGGAATAGTTGAACTTGGTGATCCTATCAGAAGAGCACAAGAATTAAAAAGTTGTGAGGAATTCATAGAAAAAAGTGCAAGCCATAATTTAATAACAGGTTGGGTTGGCCCTCATGCTTTTTTTGTAGATAATTCTTTAGAGTTAATAAAAGCAGAAATTGCAATGGCAAAAAAATATGATTCAGGTTTTCATATCCATTTTGCAACAAGTAATGAAGAAAATGATTATTGCTTAGAACATTTTAATACGCGTGCAGTTAATAAAATGGAAGAGTTGGGTATTTTAGAAATACCAATTCATGCTGCACATTCAATTACTGTTAATAGTGATGATATGAAAATTTTATCTAAATATCCTTTCCATCCAATAATGGCACCATCCTCAGCAATGAGAAGTGGCTTCCCTGCAGCTCCAGTTATTGAAATGCGTAATGCTGGTTTAACTGTAGCCTTGGGCACTGATAATGTATGTAGCAGCAATAGTTATGATATGTTTGGTGAACTTGGTACTGCTGGTAAATTGATAATTCACAGAGAACAAGATGCATCAGTTATAACACCAAAAGAAATAGTACATATGGCCACAACCGAAGCAGCTAAGGCTTTAGGAAGAGATGATATTGGAACTTTAGATGTTGGCAAAAAAGCTGATTTGATAGCTCTAGATACAAGAGATATTGGTTTCGTTCCTTTTTGTGGTCAAGATTTATATACTCAACTTGTATATTCTGTATCAGGATTATCTGTTACAGATTCTATGGTTGAAGGTAAATGGCTTATGAGAAATAAAGAACTCACAACATTAGATTTAGAATATTGCTCCAATCAAGCAGAAAATGCTACAAAAGAATTGATAAGGAGAATGCTATAAGATGTCTAAATTGGTAGTAGGAATTGATATTGGGACAACAGCTATTAAAATAATAGTTTTGGATGTTCTTAGCCTAGATAAATCTGAAATACTAAAGGTATATACGACTTCTCATAATTTATTAAGCCCAAAACCTCTTTGGGCTGAAGAGGATCCTTTAATCTGGAAAGAAAACCTTTATTCCATGCTTAAAGAGGTTAATGAAGATTATGGAAAGTCTATAGAAGCTATTTCAGTTACTGGTATGGTTCCTACTTTCATTGCATTAGATAAAGATAAAAATCCATTATATAATTCAATACAACAAAATGATTTACGTGCAGAAGATTTTTTAACAAAAGCCACTAATTTTTTTGAAGGGGAAGAAAACTCTTCCTATTTTTTAAAAACTGGTTCTCATGTAAATAGTCAACATATAGGATATAAATGGCAATGGTTTATTGATAAATTCCCAAAGGAATCTAAAAAAACAAAATATATTGTTGGCTCTTATGATTATATTAGATATTTATTATGTGGAAATTTGAATATTGAATTAAATTGGGCTCTTGAAAGTGGTTTATGGAATGTAAAAAATAATTGCTGGGAAGATTCGATTCTAGATTATTATGATATAAAAAAAGAAATGCTTTCAGAGGTAGTTGATTCAAAAAAAGTTACTGGAACTACTACTGAAATATTAAATATTAAAACAGGTTTAAAAATTGGAATTCCTGTAGTAGCGGGTTCTGCAGATCATGTAGTTTCAGCTTTTGCTACAGGCGCTACAAAACTCGGAGATCTTGTTTTAAAACTAGGTGGTGCTGGTGATGTTTTATTCCCAGTTGATAAATTAACTTATGAGGATAAGTTGTTTCTTGACTATTTCCCATCAAAGAATTGTCCTTTTGTCTTAAACGGTTGTACTGCTTCTAGTGGTTCATTATTAAAGTGGTTTAAAAATGAATTTGCAAATGAAGATTTTAAAGAATTGGATGAAAAAGCTGCGTTATTACCAGCAGGTAGTGATGGGGTTGTTGTACTTCCTTATTTTATAGGAGAAAAAACACCAATATTTGATGCTAAAGCCCGTGGTGTTATATATGGACTAACTCTATCGCATACAAAAATTCATATTTATAGAGCTATGTTAGAGTCTATAGCTTTTGCTTTCTTACATCACCAAGAAGTTTTGAAAAATAAAGGATTATCTGTTGATAGAATATTTATTACTAATGGTGGTTCAACAAGTCCTCTATGGAGACAGATCATGGCTGATGTATTTCAGAAAGATGTATATTATATCAAATATAATCCAGGCTCCTGTTTAGGTGCAGCATTTTTGGCCGGAATGGGAATTGGAATATTAAATGAAAATGTAATTGAACATTTTACTGAGCAAAAATTAGTTTCTTATACTAATTCAGAGAACTATGATATATATGAAAAAAATTATTATATTTATAGAAATTTATATAAGTCTCTGTATCCTCTATTTCATAAAGAATAGAGGAATACTTCAATATAAATTGCATAAATAAAATTGCAAGCCACAAAAATTATTTACAATCTAATTTTATGTAGCTTACAATTATTATTTTTTATGTATTACATCTTTTATCTAAGCTAATATTTAATAGTTTTCTCATTGTAACCAATCCAATGATATCTTTATTTTTATCTTCTATTATTAGAATTGATGAATTTAATTGTTGCATTTTACGAAGTGCATCATAATTATTACAACTTTGTGTGATAACAATATTTATTTTATCAATATATTCATCGATAGTTTGACCTATTTCATAATTTGATTTATATAGATTTTCATATCTAATTTTTCCAATTACATTTTTATTTTTATCAATAACAGGTAGAACACTTAAATTACTAGTTTTCATCAAATCAAGAACATCAGTTATTTTATCATTTTGATCACAATAAATAAAATTCTTTTTTGATACTGCTAAAACTGAAGAGGTTGAAAAACTTGATATTCTTTTATCAAATTCAATATGAATTCCTCTTCTAGATAATTTTTTTGTATACATTGTATCTGGAATAAGTATTTGAGCTATTAAAAATGATATTACTGAACAAAGCATTACAGGTAACATAATCTCGTAGTTTCTAGTCATTTCAAACAGCATTATTATTGCTGTTATTACCCCGCCTGTAACACCAGAGACAACGCCGACCATTCCAACTAATGCATATGCGGCAATTGAGCCTGTTGATAAAGGAATAAAATTATTTACAATAACTCCAACAATACCACCTAATGCTGATCCTAAAAAAAGAGAAGGAGCGAAAATACCACCGGAACCTCCACAACTTAAGGTAAGAGAATTTGCTACTATTTTTAATATGAGCATAAAAAATAAAAGTGCTAAAGATTCAGCTTTATTTGCTAAAACAAAATCCATGAATTCATAGCCAACTCCGAAGATAAAATAGTTACCAAAAAGTTTTAAAGATATTAATCCAATAAGGCCAATTAAAAGGCCTCCAATCATTGATTTTATGGAAGACTTTATTTTTATTTTATCTACAAAATCTTCAAACCCATATACACTTTTTATAAATAGAACAGAAATAAAACCTGCCAATATTCCTAAAATAATATGGAAAATTAATTCATAGGATGAAATCATAGCATAGGTTGGGATTATAAATGCTGGGCTAGTGCCAAGAAAGAGTGATGATATATAAGTTGAAACAATAGAACTAATAACAATTGGCATTATAGTCATAATACTATATTCAGGTAATATTAATTCAAGAGCAAATAATACGCCCCCAATTGGTGCATTAAAAGTTGCACCAATTCCTCCAGCAGCTCCTGCTCCAACTAATATTATAGTTTCTCTAGCAGATAATTTAAATAATTGGCCTAGAGAGGAGCCGAAGCTAGACCCAATTTGTACAATTGGTCCTTCTCTACCAACAGAACCGCCTCCTCCAATTGTTATAGCTGAAGCAAATATCTTAACTAGAGCAACTACAGGTCTAATTTTTCCACCATTATTTGCAACAGCTTCCATGACTTCTGGTACCCCGTGTCCTTTAGCCTCTGGTGCCCATTTTTCAGTTATAAAGTTCGCTATCATTAGCCCTACAGCTGGTACTATAATTACCCAATTTCCCCACTTAGAAATATTAGAAATAGTTCCAACAGGCTTGAAGGATATTGTAAAATGAAAGAATAAGTTGTAGAAAAAATTAATTAAATATCTAAATCCAACAGATCCTATCCCCGCAATAATTCCAACAGCTACACATAATAGAGCGATATATGCAGTTCGATTAATTTGTGTTTTTCGCCACTCATTTAATTGAGAATAAACGTTTTTTTCATTTTGTGTCTCAGATGACAACATTTTATGAAGACTCCTTTTTTAATAAGTTACTTTGATATAAATATTATTTGAAATTACATAACGAATTGAATGTATATAATTATTAGTGTTATAACAATTATATAAAATTAATGTTTCTAAGCAACAATAATATATTCATATTTATTTAACTATATTTTGATTTCCTTTTGTTTTCACTTATTTATAAACAAAAAAAATTTATTTGTTAAGATATAAAAGATATTATTTTCTGTAAATACTATAGATAATATATTTATATAACAAATATATTATTTAAGTAATTATTGTTATACTTTTATTAATTTTAAAAATATTGAATTTTTCCATAATAGATATTAGGAATATTTATTTATAAATTATTGATAAAAATTTTTATGATGTAGAGAGATTTTTTAATTCAAGTTCTTTTTTAATATTTTTGAATTCTTTTATTAAATCGGTTACAGG
Organism: Sphaerochaetaceae bacterium; assembly: GCA_963678415.1. GTDB lineage: Bacteria > Spirochaetota > Spirochaetia > Sphaerochaetales > Sphaerochaetaceae > Pleomorphochaeta. The sequence goes on from OY782833.1 coordinate 2,720,024, forward strand.
CTTTTCATTACTGTCTTTTTCAATTTTATTTCTTAAATCATTTATAGCTGAAAGTTGATTAATCATTGCAATAATAGAAGTAGGGGAATTAGTGATTTCTAGAATTTTTGTATCACAGAATATTGTAATATTAGAATTTTCTACTATTGGAGAACTCTGACTATCTGTAAAAGTAATAACAGGAATATTGTCTTTTTTTGCTAGTGCTGAAAAAGTTAGAGTTTGTATGCTATATGGTTTCATAGTAATAGCTAAAAGGACTTTCTTTTCACAACGTTGCATTTTTGCAATTGAAGAATAAGGATCATTTAAATCCAATATATTACATTGATAACCTTGAGAAGAAAATTTGTATGAAAAATAATTACCACAAATACTAGAAATTTCATGTGCTGCAATAAAGATTGTTGTATCTTTCTCTATTAAATTAAGTGCCTCAATTAACTTATCTGAATCATTCATTCTGTAAGAATTCTTTATACACTTTAATTCTGAAGAGGATACTCTCTCATAATGTTCTGATGGATCTTTGCTATCTTTTAGTATTGCATATATTCTCTCACTAGGAGAATAATTTGTAATAATGAATTCTTGTAGGGCTTTTCTAAAATCATTAAAACCTACAAAACCCAAGTCTTTACAATAATTTAAAACAGTTACTTCAGTTGTAGAAACTTTCTCAGAAAAATCCTTTAAAGAAAGAAAAGCAGTATCTAAAGTATTATTTAAAATATAATCTGCTATTTTTTTTCTTGATGTTTTATGACAATCATAATTGGTTTGAATTTTCTCTAGTATGTTCATAGTATTATCATTTATTAAAAAAACATCATTAGTCAAGGGTAAATTAAAATAATAAACCCTAACACTTTAATTTAATTATATTTAAATGCGAAAGTTTAAAAAAAATGATAAAAAAATTAAAGTGTTTACTTTAATATAGCAAAAATTCAATTTATTAAATTTTTAGTACTAATCATTAGTTTTAGAACCTTTTACTAAATTTGTATAATCCTCATTTATTTCAAAAAAAATATTGGGATAGATTAAAATTAACTAAATTAAAGTTAAGATAATGAATAAATAATTTATATTTATACAAAAAATAAATATTTTAAAATTTTGTCTTGCATAAAAAAGATATTGTGTTTACTATAATTTTATAGGTTAAAATAATATTTTTGGGGAAAAATATATGATTTTATGATTTTTTTAATGTATTTACTTAAAAAAAATATAAAAAGGGTGAGCAAAAATGTGGAAGTATATATTTAAAAGATTAATGATGATGATTCCTGTTTTGTTAGGAGTTACTTTTATTGTTTTTTTCATCATGAACTTAACACCTGGCGATCCTGCTGCAATTATTCTAGGAGATCAGGCAAGTGCGGAAGCCTTGGCTATGAAAAGAGTTGAGTTAGGTTTAGACCAACCTTTAGTAGTAAGATATCTAAATTATATTTGGAATATGTTGCATGGGGACTTGGGAATTTCTTATAAAACTCAATTAAGTGTTTGGGATCAAGTTATTGATAAATTCCCAAATACTGCAATATTAGCTATTGCTGGCATTTTTGTTGCATTGCTAATTGGTATTCCTGTAGGAATTCTATCTGCTAAAAAGCAATATTCTTTTGGTGATAACTTTTCAATGGTTTTATCTCTAATTGGTGTTTCAATGCCAAACTTTTGGCTAGGTTTATTACTATCTTTATTATTTGCCCTAAAACTTGGTTGGTTTCCATCTCAGGGGATGGGCGAAGGGTTTGGACCATTGTTAAAAAGTATAGTACTGCCGGCTATAACCTTAGGTACAGGTTCCGCAGCTACTATAGTTAGAATGACAAGATCCTCGATGCTTGAGGTTATAAGGCAAGATTATATTGATACTGCAAGATCAAAGGGTATAACTGAAAAAACTGTAACAAGAACTCATATGTTAAAAAATGCGTTAATTCCAATTATAACTGCTGTAGGTCTTCAATTTGGTATTCTTCTTGGTGGGGCTATGTTAACAGAAACTGTTTTTTCCTGGCCAGGGCTTGGAAGATTAATGGTTGATTCAATTGTTTCAAAGGATATTCCTTTGGTTTTAGGAACAGCAATTTTTATTGCAGTAATGTTCTCTTTCGTAAATTTAATTGTAGATATTATTTATGCCTTTGTTGATCCAAGAATAAAAAGTCAGTATGACAAGGCAACTCAAGTAAAAAGGAGAAAGGCATGAGCTCTATAAAGACAAAACAGAGAACTGTATGGGCTGAAACTTGGAGAAGATTAAGAAAAGATAGAATGGCTGTAACTGGTTTGATTTTCATACTTCTTTTGGTAGTTATTGCAGTAAGTACAATTTTTATTGATATTTTTACAAATCATGCCATTTATAATGACTTTGTAATAAAGCAAAATCTAAGAATGAGATTACAAGGCCCTAGTCTTGAACATATTTTTGGATTAGATGAATTTGGTAGAGATATATTTCTTAGAATGCTATGGGGTACAAGATATTCATTATTTATGGGAACCTTTGCTATTGCATTTTCTGTAATTGTTGGAAGTATTTTTGGAGCTGTTTCCGGTTTCTATGGAATAGTTGCAGATAATATTATCATGAGATTTATGGATGTTTTACTTGCTATTCCTTCAATGCTTTTAGCTACAGCAATTGTGGCTGCTCTTGGTACTAGTCTCACTAATGTACTTTTAGCTATATCGATTAGCTATATTCCTACTTTTGCAAGAACAGTTAGAGCTTCCGTTTTAACAATTAAAGATAAGGAATATATAGAGGCTGCTAGAGCACTAGGTGCAAGTGATGCAAGAATAATTTTTAAATACATTATTCCAAACTCTTTAGCTCCATTAATCGTTCAAGCAACATTAGGTGTTGCAGGTGCAATTTTATCAATAGCAGGATTATCTTTCTTAGGACTTGGAATACAACCACCAACTCCAGAGTGGGGTTCTATGCTTTCAAATGCTAGAACTTATATTCGTGAAGGCTGGCATGTAACAGTTATTCCAGGATTAGGAATAATGTTAACAATTTTAGCATTAAACCTTTTAGGTGATGGTCTTAGAGATGCTCTTGATCCACGATTAAAGAATTAAGGTACTGTTATGGAAAATGAAATCTTATTAGATATAGAAAACTTATGGGTTAAATACTCAACTGATGATGGAATAGTAAATGCTTTAAATGGAGTTTCTTTAAAACTAAAAAAAAGTGAAACTTTTGGATTAGTTGGAGAGACAGGAGCAGGTAAAACTACTTTAGCAAAAGCTATTATGAGCTTAATACCAACTCCTCCAGGAAAAATAACAGATGGAAAAATTCTCTTTAGAGAGGAAGATTTATTAAAGTGTACCCCAGAGAGAATTAGAGATATCAGAGGTAAAGATATTTCTATGATATTCCAAGATCCAATGACATCTTTAAATCCTGTTATGAAAATTGGAGATCAAATAAAAGAAGTAATTGAAACTCATAATCCAAAAATGAGTGATAGCGAATTAAATAAAAAAGTTGTTGAAATGCTTAATTTAGTTGGTATTTCTGCAGATAGAACAAACGAATATCCTCATCAATTTTCTGGTGGAATGAAACAGAGAGTAATAATTGCAATTGCACTAGCTTGTAATCCTCTATTATTAATCGCTGATGAACCCACAACAGCATTAGATGTAACTATTCAAGCTCAAGTATTAGAGATGGTTAGAGAGTTGAAGAAAAAATTAAATACTTCAATGATTTTAATTACTCATGATTTGGGAGTAGTTGTTCAAAATTGTGATAAGGTTGCAATCGTTTATGCAGGGGAAATATTAGAAGTTGGGACTTTGAGAGAAATTTTCAAAAATCCATTACATCCATATACAAAAGGATTATTTGATTCAATTCCTTCCCTAGTTAAAGAGAGTAAAAGATTAAAACCAATTGAAGGGCTTATGCCGGACCCAACTGATCTTCCTAAAGGTTGTAGTTTTTGTCCTAGATGTAAGTTCGCTTTAGAAAAATGTAAAACAGAAACTCCAGATCCTATCCAAAGAGAAGGGGAGCATCAAGTTAAATGCTTTTTATATGAGCAAGGGAATAGATAATGGAGAAAAAAGAAATACTAAGAGTTGAAAATTTAAAGAAGTATTTCCATACACCAAATGGAGTACTTCATGCAGTTGACGATATTAATTTCTCATTAAAAGAAGGTACTACTCTTGGAGTAGTAGGAGAATCCGGTTGTGGAAAATCTACTTTAGGAAGAACCATCTTAAGACTTCATGAACCAACCTCAGGTAAAATCTATTTTGATGGTAAAGAAATTAATAATTACTCAAAAAAAGAAATGAAAGAAGTTCGAAAAGATATGCAAATTATTTTCCAAGATCCATTTGCATCTTTAAATCCAAGGATGACTATTGGTCAAACTATTGCAGAAAGTCTTTTGATTCAAAAAATGGTAAAAAAGAATTCTATTGAATTAGAAAATAAAATTGAAGAACTAATGGACTTAGTTGGTTTAGCCTCAAGATTAAGGAATGCTTTTCCTCATGAACTCGATGGCGGAAGACGACAAAGAGTTGGTATTGCAAGAGTACTTGCTTTAAATCCTAAGTTTATAGTTTGTGATGAACCAGTATCTGCATTAGATGTTTCTATTCAAGCACAGGTTTTAAATTTGATGCAAGATTTACAAGATGAATTTGGATTTACATACCTTTTTATTACTCACGATTTATCTGTAGTTCGACATCTTTCAGATGAAATTATGGTTATGTATTTAGGTCAAATGGTGGAAAAAGCTCCAGCTAATTTGTTGTTTTCTAATCCAATTCATCCTTATACAAAAGCTCTATTATCTGCAATTCCTGTTCCAGATCCAGATTTTAATCCAGAGAGAATAATATTAAAGGGAGAAATTACTAGTCCAATTGATCCTGAACCTGGATGTAGATTCTGTAAAAGGTGTATTAAAGCTATTCCTGCATGCATGGATGGCGATATACCAGTTGTTGAAGTTGAACCAAATCACTTCGTGGTTTGTAAAAATTATTAATTTTCCTAAGGAGAGAAAAATGAAAAAAATTTTAATAATGCTAGTTTTAATTACAAGTGTAACTATGTATTTATTTGCTGGAGGGCAAACTGAAGAAGTTGCTGCAGGTCCAAAAGATACCTTAGTAGTTGCTATTGGTGCCGATGTAACATCTTTTGACCCACATATTGGTAAAGAAACACCTGCTGTTGCAGTTACAAATCATATTTATGATACTCTTGTAGATATTGATTCTGCTACAGGAGAAGTAGTTCCTCAAATTGCAGAAAAATGGGAACAAGTATCTGATACAGAATATGTTTTTACAATTAGAAAAGGAATTAAATTCCATAATGGTGAAGATTTGACAGCTGAAGATGTAAAATTCTCTTTAGACAGAGCTATTGCAAGTGCATCAGTTTCATATATTGTTGACTTTATTGATGAAGTTAAAGTTATAGATGATTACACTGTTTCTGTTACTTTAGATGCTCCATATGCTCCAGCATTAAGAAACTTGGCTGTTCCTTTTGCTGCTATTGTTCCTAAAGATTATGTTTCAGCAGATGAAGATATTTTAAAAACTGCACCAGTTGGTTCAGGTCCTTATAAATTTGTTTCTTGGACACAATCAGATAACACTAAATTAGAAGCTTATGATGATTATTATGCTGGTGCACCAAAAACAAAATATATTACTTTCAAATGTACTCCAGAAGCTGCACAAAGAACAATTGCTTTAGAAGCTGGTGAAGTAGATATTGCTTATGATATTCTTACAACAGACTTAAAGAGAATTAAAGAAAGTGATGATTTAAATTTATTAGAAGCTCCATCATTAACATGTTTCTATATTTCAATGAATATGAACAAAGCTCCATTTGACAATCAAAAAGTTAGACAAGCAATTAACTATGCTATTGATAGACAATTATTAGTTGATACTATTAACAGTGGAACAGGTGCTCCTGCAAACTGTATTATTGCTCCAAAAGTATTTGGATATTATGACATTGGAGATATTGAATATAATCCAGAAAAAGCAAAACAATTATTAGCTGAAGCTGGTTATCCAAACGGATTCTCTTGTTCAATTTGGGTAAATAATAACCAATCAAGAGTTGAAATGTGTCAAGCAATTAGTGAAATGTTTAGAGAAGTTGGAATTACATGTAAAGTTGAAGTAATGGAATTTGGTACATTTATTTCACGCTCAACAGCCGGTGAACATGACATGGGATATTTTGGTTGGGTAACATCAACTAAAGATGCTGACTATACTTATTATTCACTTGAACATTCATCACAACAAGGTGCTGCAGGAAATAGAACATTTACTCATGATCCAAAAGTTGATGAATTAGTTGAAATTGGTAGAACAAATGCAGATTCTGCTGTTCGTCTTGAAGCATACAAGGATTTAGCAATTTATCTTAAAGATTTAGCTAACAATGCTCCAATTATTTATACAGCTATCAACGCTGGTACTTCAAATAAAGTTGAAGGATTTGTTCTTGACCCAATTGGTTATCATAAACTTCAATCAGTAGTAGTAGAAAACTAAACCTTAATTGAATGGCGTGAATTATCACGTCATTCACTATTAATAAAAATGTTCTATATATAGGAGAATAAATATGTTGTTAGAGGAAATGACTTGGGTAAAGTCCGAGGAATATTTTAAAGAAAACGATATGATAATTATACCTATTGGGAGTCTTGAATGCCATGGAAAACATATGCCATTGGGAACAGATTTTCTAATACCTAATAAAATTATTGAGCTTTTTAGAGAAAAAAATGACAAAATAATGATTGCACCTACCATACCTTATGGTTCATGCGAAAGTCTTTATGAATTTAGTGGTACTGTAAATTTAGGATTAGATTTATTTTATAATTTAGTCAAAAAAATTATTGAAAACTTTAAAAATCATGGTGCAAAGAAATTTGTTATCCTTAACGGACATGGTGGAAATATTAAAGCTTTAGAAAGAATTGGATATGAGCTAGATAGTGTAGGCTGTAAAATGGCTATTTTAAACTGGTGGTTAAATGTTTGGCAAATGGATGAAAAGTGGAAAGGTGGCCATGGTGGTGGAGAAGAAACTGCTGGAATTATGGCTGTTAATCCTGATTTAATTGATAAAACCTATATAGATGAACCATTAGTATTAAAAGATTTAACCTCAGAAATTAAAGGTGCTGGTTTTAATACTGTTGATTATAAGGGAATTACTGTAACTGTCCCAAGATTAACAAATAATGTAACTGATAATGGTTGGATTGGACCAGACCATCCTAAATATGCAACTGAAGAATGGGGAAATAATATGTTAAATGCATTTACTGATTTCATGTTGGATTTTGTGGATGAATTCAATAAAGTGGAGCTTTAATATAAATGGAAAATAAACTAAAAGATATTGAAAGAATTATCAAATTTAGTAATGCCCCAGGCATTTCTGGTTTTGAAGATGCAGTAGTTGAACTTATTAAGAATGAAGTTAAACCTTTTGCTACTTGTGAAAGAGATTCTTTAAATAATGCCTATATTGAAACAGGTAAAAAAGATTCAGCTAAAGCCACTGTTATGCTTGATGCCCATAGTGATGAAGTAGGTTTTATGGTAAAAGATATTAGACCTAATGGTTTAATTGATTTTATTAATATTGGTGGTTGGGTAACTACAAATATTCCAGCTCATAAAGTAAAGGTTTTAAATAAAGATGGAAAATATATTGATGGTATTATTGCTAATAAACCTCCACATTTTTTAAGTGCCGAAGAAAGAGCTAAACCTTTAGAAGTTTCACAATTAGCTATAGATATTGGAGCTTCAAGCAAAGAAGAAGTAATTGAAGATTATGGTATTAAAATTGCTGCTCCTGTTATCCCAGCTGTTGAATGTATATATGATGAAAAACATGATCGAATTATTGGTAAAGCTTTTGATAATCGTTTAGGTTGTTCTGCAGTAGTAGATACAATTGAAGAATTATCAAGTGAAGATTTAAATGTTAATTTAATCGGAGCAATTGCTTCTCAAGAAGAAGTAGGTGTAAGAGGGGCTGTAGTTACTGCTAGAAGAGTTAAGCCAGATATTGCTATTGCTTTTGAAGGTTGTCCTGCTGATGATACAGTTGTGGAATCATATCAAATTCAAACTGCATTGGATAAAGGTCCTATGCTTAGACATATTGATGCAAGAATGATCACAAATCCTCGTTTTCAACGTTTTTCACTTGATTTAGCTGAAAAATTAAATATCCCTGTTCAAGAAGCTGTTAGATCAGCTGGAGGAACAGATGGAGCAAGCATTCATCTATCAGAGTCTGGAATACCATGTATTGTTGTTGGAATTCCTGTTAGATACGCTCATACTCATTATGGTATTTCATCCTATAGTGATTATAGAAATGCAATTAAATTAGTAAAAGAAATAATCAAAGTATTAGATTTTGATTTGATAAAATCTTTCTAGGAGATAATATGCGAATCGGAGGTATGTTCCCATTAGAAGAATTTGAAGAAAAAAAGAAAAATAGTTTTTTTAAAGAAAATTATTTGGGTGATTTAAAATTTCTTCTTTCTGGAAGATGTGCAATTTATTATTGCCTATTAGACATATCTCCTATCAAAAATAAAACGGCATACTTACCAGCATATAATTGTGAGACTGTAGTTGAAAGTTATTTAAAAGCTGGTTGGGATTGCCTGTTTTATGATGTTGATAAAGAAAATCTTCAACCTATTTATAAAGATGAGGATTTAGAACATATTGGCTTAGTAAATATATGTGGTTATTATGGGTTTCATCATAGGAATCAAGAATTCTTAAAAAAATGTAAGGATAGGGGCATTATAATTTTACAAGATTCCACATTTACTCCTTATTCAATTAATCCTTATGCTGATTATGTAGCAGGTAGTTTTAGAAAATGGATGGGAATTGCTTCTGGTGGAATAGCTCTAAAAAGAAATGGCAACTTTAAAAAGAATCCAAAAAGTATGGATCAAAATCATCTAGATGGAAGATTAAAGGCTATGGAATATCGAAAAAAAGCTATTTTAGAAGGTGCTGAAGAATATAATGAGATTGCTTTAAAAACATTCTGGGATACAGAGCTTTCATTTAGAAAAACTTTTGGTGAATTCATAAGCGATCAATTATCTATTAACATATTATATCATTTTGATTTTAAAAATATGAAAAATAAAAGAGTTGAAAATTATAATACAATAACTTCTTCTTTAAATAAATCTTCATATTTTAAACCTGTTTTTAATTTTGATTTAGAAGAAAATGATTGCCCGAGCCATTTTAGTCTGTATGTTGAAAATAGAGAAAAGCTAAAAAGTTATTTATTGAATAATGGGATTAATTCAACAACTTATTGGCCCTTACCACCATTTTTAAAAAATTCAATAAACAAATTTCCAAATGCTAAATATATATATGAACATATTCTTTCTATTCAATTGGATCAAAGATATTCAAAAGATGATATGAGTTTTTTAGTAAAAGTCTTAAATATGTATGTATTGAATTATTAATTACTTTTTTATTAAACCGTTATCACATTTATATTATATTTTTCGAAAATAGTTTTATCTTCTTTAGAAATACCATTGTCAATAACTAATGTGATTTTTTTGTTTATTGTATAATCACAAATAAAATAATTTTTATCATTCTTTAATTTAGAACTATCAGCAAGTATTATTAATTCGCTACCAGCTTTTATCATTTCTTGCATAATAGGAACTTCGTCTTTTATATTTATATAAAATTTACCATTTTTAATATCAATAGCATGTACGCCAATTATTGTTTTATTAACTTTATGTTGAGAAATAACAGATCCAGCTAATTTGCCGACTGTTGTGTGAGTATTTTTTAATAAATGTCCACCAATTAGTATAGCTCTGTTTTTCTTTTCTTTTTTTATGATAGAACCAATTCTATCAGTATTTGTTAAAACAATTAATCTTTTTTTGTCGATTAGATTTGTTGCAAGTAATAGGGTTGTGCTACTTCCTGCAATATATAAACTATCTCCATTATTGATTAATGTTGATGTGAATTTTGCAATAGATTCTTTTTCATTAATAAAAAGGCTTTCTTTAGGATTTAAATTTAACGAACGTTGTATTTCATCTAATTGAGATGAAATTGCACCTTTAGAGGTTCTATTAATTTTATTGTTTTTTTCTAAATAATTTAAATCTCTATAAATTGCTTGTTCTGTAACATTAAAATGAGAAACAAGTTCATCAATTGAAATTTGATTATTTATTTTAAGTAAATTTATTATTTCTTTTCGTCTATCTTTACAACTTAACATTTAAATCGCCTTATTTGTTTATAGTTTATATATAATCCTTAATATAATCAAAATTTAAATAATAATTTTTTATGATTACTATTTTATGCAAGTTTTATTTTGTTAACTTTAGTTTTTAATTTATTTAGATGCTCTAGCTCTATATCTTTATTGGTAATGATTAAATCAATATTTTCAAAATTATTGCATTTGCTTAAAGCTGGAACACCAATTTTTGAAACCCCAAATACAATGATGTTAGTTTTTGAGTTTTTAATCATTAGCCTTTTGATTTCAGATTCTTGTGGAGATGCTGTAAAAAGTCCTTCATCAATAAGTACTCCAGTAATACTAATTATTGATTTATCAGCTTTAAATAAGTCTAGGTTCCTTTCAGCTATCGGGCCTACAGTATTTTGAGTACCATATAATAACTCTCCACCAATAATATATACATTGTTTGTTGAGTCTTCATCTTTTATAAATACATCACCAATAGCTTGGCAATTAGTAATAATTAATAAATTTTGTTTATGTCGTGCTAATTCTTTCGCGATAGCCATATTTGTGCTACCACCATCCATCATAATAGTTTCAGAGTCTTCTATATAAGGTAAAATGGATTTAGCTATATCTTCTTTTTCTTTAACATCTGATTTCATTCTTTCTTCAAGTGTTGTTGAAAGCCATGAAACAGTTTGTTCTTTTAGGATTGCTCCACCATGAGTTCTATACAATTTCCCTAATGATTCTAACTTAGTTAAATCTCTTCTTATCGTCGCTTGAGTCACATTTAATTTGTCGGCTAGTTCAGCGACTTGAATATTATTATTAGTTAATAATAGTTTCAATATTTCTTTTTGTCGTGGGTTAGCATATTTTTCGCTCATAGGAGCCCCTCCTAATTTAAGTTATCAAATAACTATATATATATTAAGCTAAAGTTCTTAAGCTGTCAATAAAAATAACAAACAATACGAACATAAATATTATTCATTTATTTTCATTTTTAACTTGACAAATTGAAAAGGTAAGGTAAACTTAAGACAAATAAACAAAAGAGGAGATTTAGTAATGGAAAAAAAATTTAAATTTTTCAAAACTGTGTTAGTAGTGTTGTTAGTTTCTTTATTTGCAACAAGTAATCTTTTTGCTGCAGGTTCTTCTGAATCAAAGAGTGATGAAGTCGTTATTGAATTCCAACAATGGTGGGCTGTTGAGCTCCCTGATGGATATATGCAAAACATTGTGGATGAATACTACGAACAAACTGGTGTTAGAGTAAAACTTTTAAGTGCACCATTTGCTGATACAAAAACAGCAATTATGTCAGGTATTTCTTCAAATACAGTTGCAGACATTATTAGTGTTGACGGTAGTTGGTTATATGATTTTGCTGATCAAGGAGTGTTAACTAATCTATCTACCCTTATGAGTGCCGAAGGTACTGATCAATCATTGTTCACAGACCAATGGAGAGCTAAAGGAAGCGCTTATGCACTACCTGTATTGAACTTTGCATATCCTATGTTTGTTAATATGGATATATTAAAAGATTCTGGTGTAGATAAATTACCTGAAACATGGTCTGAATTCTTAGATGTTTGTGATGCTATTGCAGCTAATGGTTATTATCCATTTGCATTAAATTTATCAACAGCATCTCCTTCAGGTATTCAAAATGTATATATGGGTTATGCTTGGGCATCAGATATTACAATGAAAGATGAAAATGGTGAATATAAAGTTGCTGGTAATAAAGATTTAATTGAATTTGCTGAATTCTATAAAGCCTTATATGAAAGGGGTTATTTAATTCCTGGTATGAGTGCTTTAACAGAACAAGATATGACTTCTAAATTTATCAGTGGTGAAGTAGCATTTATTATTAACTCAATGGCAGTTTTACAAGCTTGGAGAGATGATAATCCTAATATGGAAATTGCAACTTTAGGCGTTCCTGTAAGAGATGGTTATACTGGAAAGAGTGGTATGTGTGTAGCTAGTTGGGCTGTAGGTATCACTGAATCTTGTGAACATAAAGAAGAAGCTTTAGCATTTGTTGAATACTTATTTGGTAGTGAAATTAATGCTGGTTTAGCTGAAACTCAATCTGCATTCCCTGGTAGTTCTTTAGCAAATCCTGATTATAGTGCTTCAGACCCTGTATTCCAAGATGTTTATGGAATGTTTGCACAAGGATTCCCAATTAATGAATTTACTGGAATGAAAAAAGCTAACGTAATTATGGTTGATTTTATTAATGCTTTAATTCCTTACATGGAAGGTAGTGTATCTGTAGAAGATTACTTACAAGATGTACAAGATTCTATTGATAGCGTTTATAATAATTAATTTTAATTATCACTTTAAATTAACAAGTGCAGAATAAAATTTTGCACTTGTTAAAAGTTTAGGAGGGTTGAATTGATTTTAAATCAGCAATTGAAAAGAAAGATAGAACCTTATGCTTTTTTAACACCAACCGCAATCATAATAACTGTTTTATTAATAATCCCTATAGCAATGGTAATTAGTTACTCATTTTTGAATAATGCAGTAGTTACTAGGAATCCAGAATTTGTAGGTCTTGAAAATTATGTAACAGTTCTAAGTGATAGTGAATTTTGGAGTGCTATAGTTCATACTATTATTTTTGTGAGCATAAGTGTTATAGGGCACCTCGTAATTGGGATGGGTTTTGCTTTATTAATAAACTCAGATTATTTTGATTCTACAACAAAAACAATTGTACGTGTAATTTATTTCATGCCTTGGATTTTTACAGCATCTGTTGTCGCTGTATTGTGGAAGTTAATGCTCCAACCTCAAGGAATCGTAAATTATCTATTATCTATGCTTAATGTCGCCACTAAAGATACTCAATGGCTTAGTTTAAGAAGTCGAGCTTTATTAACAGTTACTGTTATTAATATTTGGTCAGGATATCCTTTTTATATGATTAGCATTCTAGCTGGTCTTCAAGGTATTCCTGGAGAGTTATTTGAAAGTGCTACAATTGATGGAGCTGGTAAATGGGGATTATTTGTTCATATAACAATTCCTCAATTAAAACCAATCTTAATTAGTATTGCTTTATTAGATTTTGTTTGGACAATACAAGTTTTTGCTGTTTTATGGATGTTAACAGGCGGTGGTCCTGTAAATAGTACTACTACTCTTAGTGTCTATATTTACAAAAAGGTATTCTATGGAAGTGAATATGCAATAGCTTCCACTGCTGCAGTAATTGTATTGATTCTATGTAGTGTAGTTGCATTTGTATATGCAAGATACCAAAATTCTTTGAAAAGGTAATAGTTATTATGATAGGAAAGAAAAAAAAATCAACAAAAGTATTATTATCAATTCTTCTTCTTTTAGGAGCTTTTTTCGCAGGATTTCCTGTATTATGGATGCTACTTTCTTCATTTAAGTCAAATGTAAATATGTTTATGTGGCCTCCAAAATTTATTGATGAGAGTTTTAGTTTTCATGCTTATCAAAAAGTTTTAAGTGATCCTGAAAAGAGTAGATTTTTCTTTAACAGTTATTTTGTTGCTATGGTAGTAGTTATTGTTACTCTTGTTGTTGGAATAATGGCAGCATATGCTTTTAGTAGATACCAATTTAAAGGTAAAGAAGTTCTTAATACATTTATTGTAAGTGTACAAGCAGTACCTGGTATTGTATTAATGATTCCTTATATTAGTCTTATTGTTACAATGAAACTCTTTAATACATATTGGGCTCTTATTTTAACTTATCTAGTATTTACTTTACCATATTGTATTTTGCTGTTAACAGGTTATTTTAACACAATTCCTCAAGAATTAGATGAAGCTGTCATGATTGATGGTGGATCAAGAATGTTAGTTCTTTGGAGAATATTAGTGCCAGTATCATTACCAGGAATTGTATCTGTTGGTATGTATACTTTTATGAAATCTTGGAACGAATATTTATTTGCTTTAGTACTTACAAAAACAATAGAGATGAGAACTGTAACAGTTGGTATTAACTTATTAATGGGACAACACAGCTATGACTGGAATCAAATGATGGCAATGAGTTTCTTAGGAAGTTTACCAATATTAGTTCTATTCGTATTTTTCCAAAGATATTTTATCGCAGGTGTTTCTGCTGGAGCTGTTAAGGGTTAATTAAAGAGCAAAATAGTAATGATTTGTAAAAAAGGATATATAGGATGAATTTTAATTTTGGTGAAATTATTAGATATGTTTTATCTAATCCATTGTTTTATATTTGGTTGATTTTTTTACAAATATTATTTTGCACAAGAAAAAACAAATATGTTGGAATAATTTTACCTTCAATATTTATTTTATATTCAGTAATTGTGGGGCTTTATTTCTTAGCTTTACAAAATATTAGTGAAATTGGTGAAGTGTCAAATACTTTGATACTTGAAGTTTTTATTTTTAGTTTTATTCCTGGAATCGTACTTTTATGTATTTTCTTGATATTTCAAGCTTTTAAAAAGAAGACTGAAAAATTTAATTAACTAAAAAATGGAGATGTATTTAATGCATAATAAAATTGTAACTGGATATCATACTTGTATAGATTATGAATTAAGTTGGGATTATGAAATTTTTAAAAACTTGATAATTAAGAATCAAATTATTGATTCAGATATTAAATTGATTACTTCTGTATCTTCAATTAAAGAGTTAATAATTAATTGTTTATATTACATGAAGATTGGAAGAGGTGGAGAGGTAATTCCAAGTTATCCATCATTATGTGATGAATTTGCCAATAATTTTGATTATGAGATTACTATTGGAGGAACAGCAACTAGAGCTTCTATTGCTATTTCTAAATTAGAAATTCCAAATAGTGTATATATGTGTAACTATAATAAATATTTTAAAGAGCGCATGCCAAATCTTGTGACTTGTAATTATTTAGAAACCTCTGGTGCAGAAAAAGTATATCCTCATGTAATTTTACAATATCCAAAAGGATTAGAAGTTAAAGTTAATGATATTTCGTTTATCACTAATAATAGAAATAGGATCATGATTTCAAATGATTTAGATAGCATAAATATGAAAATTCCACCAATTCAAGCTGGAGCTCTTGATAATACTGAAGCTCTATTGATGTCTTGTTTTAGTGAAGTTTTAGAATTATCAGTATTAGAAAATGTTTTAAAAAAAGTTAAAACTAATGCTGAAAAAATAAGGCCTTCAACCTGGGTTGTTTTAGAAGATGGTCACTATGTAAAAGATGACTTTAAAGCAATTGTTCATAAAGAATTAAAACCATATGCAGATATGTTAAGTATGAATGAAGAGGAATTACAAGACGTTTACAATAAGAAAATAGATATTCTAAATGTTGAAGAAGTATCAGAAGCTATAAAATATGTTTACGAAAAAACAGGTTTTGATAATTTGATAGTTCACTCTAAATATTGGGCCTTAGTCTATGGTAAAAATTCAAATATTATAAAGCCTGCTTTAAAATATGGGATTGCAATGGCTTCTACTAGATTCAAATATGGTGATGATTTCGGACAAAAAGAATTTGATGAAATTCTTAATCATAAGTTAGAAATTGAACCATCAAAATTTTGTAATAAGTTAGAAAGTTCTTTAAATGGAAAAGTGGGATGTATTCCTAGTTTTGATTTAGATTATTTAGAAAATCCAACTATTGTGGGGTTGGGTGATTTCTTTGCTGGTGGATTACTTATTGGTTTAATTAAGAATCCTAAAAAATAAAAGTATTTTTGGAGGAAAATATGTTAGTTAATGTTAAAGCTCAATTAGAGCTAGCAAAAGAGAAAAATACAGCAGTAATTGGATTTATTTGTATGGATTACGTAATGGCGAGGACAGTTGTATATGCCGCAGAAGCAACAAATACACCTGCTATGATTATGTTATATCCAGAACATATTACAATTCAACATACTACAGGTAGAAAGACTTTTGCTGAAATGGTTAAAGAGTTAGCAAATGAAGTTGAAGTACCAATATCTGTTCATATGGATCATGATTTTACTTATGAATCTGTAATGAAGTCTATTGATGCTGGCTTTGGTTCAGTTATGTTTGATGGTTCTATTAAACCTATTGAAGAGAATATTGCTTTAACTAAAAAAGTTGTTGAAGTAGCTCATGCAAAAGGTATTTGTGTTGAAGGTGAAATTGGTCATGTAGGTTCTGCTAGTACATCAGATAACAAATTAGAAGATTATTTTACAACTGTAGAATCGGCAGTAAAATTTTGTTCTGAAACAGGAGTTGATAGTTTAGCAATTTCTATAGGTAATGCACATGGTGAGTATGTTACTGCACCAAATTTAGATATAGATAGATTGATTGCCATAAATAATGCTACAGAAACAGCTTTAGCATTACATGGTGGAAGTGGAATTCCAGATGATCAATTAAAAATAGCATTTTCTAATGGTATAAACAAATTTAATCTTGGAACAGATTTTTTAAAGTTATATTTCAAGGCTGTAGAAGAATTTGTTGAAGTAAATAGGGAAAATAAAGACCCTGTAAAAATAATAGATATGCCTGAATTTGTTCAAAGTAAACTTCAACCTTATGTAGAAGATAGATTAAGAACTTTATGTAATTTCTAAAAGTAAAAAATTTAATGATAGTTAAAAATCTATGATAACAAAATTTAAAATAGATTTTATTAAAAAAGTAAAATTAGGATATAGGAGAAAATATTATGTTAATGAACATGAAAGATCTTTTAGCTGTAGCAAAAGAAAACAAATTTGCAGTACCTGCTTTTAACACAAGCAGTAGCATGATTTTAAAGGGTATTATTGAAGCTTGTGAAGAAAAACAAGCTCCAGTTATTATTGCTATTCATCCAGATGAATTAGAGTTTGTTGGGGATAGTTTCATTAAATATGCTATTGATGAAGCTCAAAAAGCTTCTTTCCCTGTTTGTATTCATCTAGACCATGGTGGATCTTTCAATCAGGTTATGAGAGCTATTAGAGCTGGATTCACTTCAGTTATGATTGATTCTTCAGAATTACCATTTGAAGAAAACATTGAAGTAACTAAAAAAGTAGTTGAAGCAGCACATGCAGTAAATGTAAGTGTTGAAGCAGAACTTGGAACAATTGGTGGAACTGGAGAATATGGTATAGCTAGTACAGATAATATTATTTATACAAAACCAGAAGATGTTAAAGCATTTGTTGAAGCAACAGATGTTGATACTTTAGCTATAGCAATTGGAACAGGGCATGGACTATATCCAAAAGATATGAAACCAAAACTAAGAATAGATTTATTAAAAGAAATCAGATTAATTACAGATGTTCCATTAGTTTTACATGGTGGTAGTGATAATTCAGATAAAGAAATTGCAGAAGCTGTTGCTAATGGCGTACAAAAAATTAATATCTCTAGTGATATTAAAACAGCTTTTTATAAAAAATGTAGAGAAGTTTTAAAAAATGAATCTCTAAGAGAATCAGCAGATATTTATACTCCTTGTATTGCTGCAATGAAAGAAGTTATGTATCACAAAATAGATTTATTTAATACAAACGATAAAGTTAAATGCTATAAATAATTAAAATTAAAAGTAGTAAATTTAATTAGCGATAAATCATATTCTAATAATTGAATAATGGTTTATCGTTTTTTATATTTGTTGATATTTTATTCTTTATCCCTAATGGATGTTTATTTTGAATGAGTTATGAATTAATAATATATAATTCTATTGTTTGAAAGGGTTGAGCATTATGCAAAAAAAAATGGTTCTAAATTACGAAATATTATAATATTAAAGCTTTTTCGATTGCATTAATTTAATGCCTTTTTTAACATTAGCTGCTCTAATTTTTGTATGCTCAGAATCATTTCCTTTATAAATGTATTCAATATTATCTAGATATTGATTAGATAATTTAATTAGTTGAGCACAAGTAATATTTTGTCCTTTTTTTAATCCAAGAGTTTCCATGATTCTATTATCAAGATAGTTATTAAATTGTTCTTTTAATTTGAAATCTTTTCTATGGGATATAGTATCAATACAATGATTATCAACTAATTTGTTACAATTTTCACAAATAGAATCACATTCAATAACTAAATGCATTTCTTTTATTTCTTCTGAAGTAATTTTTTGACTTATTAAATGCAAAGAATGTCCATATGGGTGAGGTTGAATTATTTTACCACTGCCATAATCTCTAATAATATCAAAAAAATGATGTATTCTAATGTTAATCAAAATTGGGCTCCTAATATTTTATTGGTATCTATGAATAAAAATCTATTAGATCAAATAGTGCTTTATTTTTGTAAATTACTTCTTTTCCAACTTTTTCTTCAATTAAAAAACCTTCTTTTACAAGTAATTTTAGATACTTGGTTGATGTAGCTCTAGATAATTTTAATTGCTGTTGAAAATATATATTTTTAGTATAAAATTCATAATAAATGGAATCTACCAATTCTTTACTATATATTTTTGGAAGTTTCTCTTTTAATTTAGTACATGTTGATTCAATGCTTTCATTTATTTTTTTAATAAAATTAATTGTAAATTCTGAGGTTTCTTCAATTCCTTTGAGCATATAAATAATAAAATCTTCAATATTTTGTATATCTTTGTTACACTTTTTAAGTAATTCATAATATTCTTTTTTGTTCCTTATAATATATTTGCTTAAATATAATATGGGTAAATCGAGCTTGTTTTTCATAACAAGATAGAGCATATTTATTAAACGCCCTGTGCGACCATTTCCATCATAAAAGGGATGTATTGTTTCAAATTGATAATGGATTATTGCCATATTTATAAGAGGGTCATAAGACTCATCAATTGAATTAATATATTTTTCAAGGTTAGATAGATATGTCATTATCTCTTGATATGATTGCGGAGGAGTATGAACAATCTCACCTGATTGTGAATTTATAATTTCAGTGCCTGGAAGTTGTCTAATATCTCCAACATTTGGTTCAATAATTTTGTGAATATCGATAATAGTGTTAATACTAATAAATCCTTTATTTTTAAGGATTTCGAAACCTTTGTTTATGGAGCTTCTATATTTTATGACTTCTTTTGACGATGGATTAATGCTTGATTCAGTAATTTCTTTGTATAAGTCATCATAAGTAGTCACAATGTTTTCAATTTCTGAAGAATCTTTTGCTTCACCAAGAGTAACAACATTTAATAGAATTTTTGGATTTTCTAAAGTTGAAGTTATTCCTTTTAATTCACCTATTTTGTTGTTTGCTTTATTTAATTGAATTAAAACTTTTTTAGTTTGAATGTCAAACTCTAAAGGCAATTTATTCATTTTGATACTCCAATTAAGTTATTTATAAAATAAATGACTAAAATATAGTAAATATTATTTATAATATTAGTTTATGACTAAAATATTAAAAAATCTAGTCATGTTTTTAGTATATGACTAAAAAAAATAAAAATCTAGTCATGTTAAGAATACGTGACGAAAAAATAAGAAAAAGTAGTCATGTTTAATTAATATGACTAATTTATTGATATGTATATTTTATTTTTAATTTAAATTAATATTCCAATAATTTATTAGCAATGGAATCATCAATTAGTAAATGATTCACTAGACATTTATTAATAGAAAGATTAATCATTTCTGCTTTATGCTCACCTGCAGCTGCTACTATTATTTTACATCCTCGATCAGCCTTTTTTTGAATAAGTTGTAAATCAACAGCTTTTATTAAGCTATCATTTTCAGTAGGGCTAATTGCAGATACTAAAGATTTATCTTCAATAATATTTCCATCTTGATCAAATATATAATAATTTAAATCTCCACAAGCTTTTTTATTTAAAATTTCTGATAACTTTTGTTTTCCAAGAGTTTTTTCTATCATTTTTGAATAAAGTCCTGTTTGTGAGAAAGTTCCAATTCCTAATAACATTGCATCACATAGTTGAACTGCACTATATACTTCTAACTCAGATGTAGGTTTAAAATTATTATTAACACCTTCATGTTTATAGCAGAAAGAAGAAATTAGTGATGTTGAACTGATAGAGAAGTCAACAGGATTTTTAGTGAAATTTAGGGAGAATAAATCAAGATTTTTCGCACTACCTCTGTTAAAATTATCTAAAATCCTTGAAACGGTATAGCCGTTGCTTATGCCTAATGAGAAATGGGAAGTTTTATCTAACCATTCTTTTATCCATTCGGCTCCATAAAAACCTAATATTATTTCTTTTAATATTTGAAATTTAACTGGTGAAGTATTTATTACTCTAATATTAGATAATGGAAGATTTGTTTTCTTTGCTAATTTTTCTTCTAAATTATTATTTCTAGTAAAATTAAAATTAAATTGATAATCTTTTTTATTAAAATACCAATCTCTAACTATATTATCTAAGTAGTTTGAAATGTTTTCAATTTCAGTCAGTTTTGGATGATTTATTAATAATTCTTCAATTGATAGTCCTTTAAAAACATCAAGAAGAATTTCATAGTCCGTTTGTTTATTTTGATTTAAAATTTCTTTCCAATTAGATGGCTCAGCATCTAAAAGTTTAAAAAATAATTGTAAATTTATATTATAAAATGAACATATTAGTTCAAGATAATTTAACTTTGAACTAAAATTTTTTTCCCAATTTTGATAAGTCCTTAAAGGTACGTTTAAGGCATCAGCAAGAATTGTTTGGGATAAATTCTCTTGATTTCTAATGAATTTAATTAATTTTGCTGCTTTGTTTGTTATTTCTTCCATGCTGTAATAATATAATAAAAGATAAAAATATGCAAGATTTTTCGTAATAAATTTACTTGTAACGTATTAAATAGTGTGTTATATTACGTTTGTCACGAAAAATAAAACATATTAAGGAGTAAAAATATGAAAAAAATTACGTTAGTTGTCTTGTTAATGTTAATGTGTGCTTCTGTTTTTTCATCAGGAACAAAAGAGAATGATAATAAGGAAGTAGTACTTCATTGGTATTCACATTCTTCATCTTTAGCAAAAACTCAAGAAGTAATTGTTGATAAATTTATGCAAGAAAACCCAAATATTAAAATTGAAGTTGTTGAGTTACCAGAAAATACAAATGATAAACTTCAAGCATTATTGATTGCTCTTCAAAGTGGTGATAGTTCAATTGATTTCTTTAATGCAGATGTTACTTGGACAGCTACCTTTGCTTCAGCACAATTAATAGATAGTCTAGATGATTATTTTACAAAAGAGGAACAAAAAGATTACTTACCAGGTACTATAAAATCTGCTACTTATAATAATCATATTTGGGGAATTCCTTTTAGAACAGATTCAGGTGTACTTTATTATAGAAAAGATTTATTAGAAAAATATGGTTTAGATGTTCCTAAAACTTATGACAAATTATTTGAAACTGCAAAAATCATTAATGAAAATGAAGATACTAATAGATATGCTTTAGTTGGTTCTTTAAGTAATGGTGAGGGTTTAACTTGTAATGCAGTTGAATGGTTCTATTCAAATAATGGTGAAGTAATTGATGATAATGGAAATATTGTTATTGATTCAGAAAATAATAGACAGATTTTACAAATTTTAGTTGATGCTTATCAAAATAAATTATTACCTGAAGGTGTATTATCTTATGGTAGTGGTGATGCAAGAGCTTCAATGTTCCAAGATAAACAAATCTTTATGAGAGCTTGGCCAAAAGCATATGCAATGAGTCAAGATCCTGATAAATCTCAAGTTGTAGGTAAAATTGGTGTTTCTCCTTTACCAAGTGGTCCAATGGGTGATCATGGAGTAGGTGTTGTAGGTGGCTGGCAGTTATTCTTAAATAAAAATTCTGTAAATAAAGATGCAGCTATTAAATTTATGAAATTCTATTCTAGTGAATATGCACAAAAATTACATGCTTTAAATGATTCATATATGCCAGCAAGAAAAGCTTTATATTCAGATTCCGATATTTTAGCAAAATATCCATATTATGAATTATTCCCAAGTGTTTTAGATGTTGCAACAGCTAGACCACAATCTCCATATTACTCAGAAATTTCAAGTATTCTTTCTGCAGAAGTTCAAAATGCAATGAAAGGTGCTAAAACAGTAGAACAAGCTTTATCTGATGCTCAATCTGCTATGGAAAAAATTGATTAGTTTATTTAGTAGGGATGCTAAATGCATCCCTATTTTAAAGGTATTTTTATGAAACAATTAAATAGGAAAAGTTTTGGTTATCTTTGTATTCTTCCAACGATAATCATTTTCGCAATTTTCGCTATATATCCGGTATTTAGAACTATCTTTCTTAGCTTTTTTAAATATCGTTTACAAACCGGTAATTTAAGAACTTTTATTGGTTTTGAAAATTATTTAACAATGTTTAAGGATTCTCGTTTTTTAAACGCACTTTCTTTTACATTAATCTTTTCAATAATAACAGTTAGTGTTGAAGTAATTTTAGGTTTAATCTTTGCTCAGTTAATGAATATGCCTTTTAAAGGCCAATGGGCTTTAAGAGTCATTGTTTTAATCCCTTGGTCTATCCCAACCATTGTAAGTGGATTCATGTGGAAGTTTATGGTTAATGATCAGTACGGGGTTTTTAATCAAATATTATATTCCCTTGGTTTTATAGAAAATTACATTCCTTGGTTGAGTCAAGATTTAACTTCAAGATTTATATTGATTTTGGCAGACATCTGGAAAACTTCCCCTTATGTGTCTTTATTAGTTTTAGCTGGTTTACAAAATATTCCTGAATCATTAAATGATGCTGCAGCAATAGATGGAGCAGGTGCTATAAGAAAATATTTTTCTATCACCTTACCACAGTTAAAACCTGTTTTAGCCACAGCTGTTCTTTTTAGATTAATATCTGCACTTAAGATTTATACGGTAATTGCTGCTTTAACAAATGGTGGACCAGGCTTTGCAACTGAATCTTTGACTATGTATACGATGAGAACCTTCTTTAGTGCTGGTAACTATGGATATGGGGCTTGTCTTTCAACCTTTACCTTAATCATAACTTGTATTATTTCATTGTTATTCATGGATATTATAAGAAATAAAATCAATACAGGAGGTAAAAAATAATGAAAATTAAAGCTAAAAATCAATATAAAATCTTATTTTATCTTTTTGCTATTTTCTTTGTTACAACAATTGGATTTCCATTTTTTTGGCAAATATTAAATTCTTTTAAATTAGAAAAAGATATTTTTGCATTAACTTGGTTTCCTAAAGAGTATAGTCTAGAAAATTATTATAAAGCTTTTTATACAAGGCCTTTATTGTCTTATTTATTTAATAGCATAATTATTGCTGTATTTGCTTCCTTGATTTCATTATTTATTGGTAGTTTAGGAGCATATGCAATTGCTAAAACACCAATAAAAGGTAAGACATTAATCTTAATTATTGTAATGTCGATTACTTTGTTACCTCCAATTGTCATCATCAATCCAATATACGCAATAATAAAAAACTTAAAATTATTAAATACTTATTCAGGATTAATATTAGTAAATGTTTTATTTACTTTGACTGTAGTTATTTGGTTTTTAACACCTTACTTATATGCTGTACCTAATGAATTAGAAGAATCTGCAGAAATAGATGGAGCTTCTCCAGCTCAATGTTTTTTTAAGATAGTAGTACCATTATTAGCTCCTGGTATATTTACTGTTGGAATACTTGCATTCATTCAAATATGGAATGAGTATTTATTTGCTTTAGTCTTGAATCCAATTAAGATAAAAACAGTAACAGTTGGCTTAAAAATGTATGAAGCTGATAATTATATTCCTTGGGGTACAATTATGGCAGCTGCAACAATAATTGTAATTCCTTTAATTACTATGGTTTTAGTTCTTCAAAAAAGAATAATTGGTGGAATGATGAATGGGGGAATAAAAGAGTGAGAAACCCTTTACCCTGTAAATATAAAGATTATTTTGAATCTAGATGGTATTCTCGTTTAGTATTTGATGAATTCCATATTCAATTTGATCAATATCCAGAAAAAGAAATTATAATAGATAAAATAGCCTCAGATAAATTATCAAATGAAGATCTAAATCAATGGCATTCATCAATTAGAAATTATTGGATTAATAATCGAAATAATTGGGGAGAAATATCTCCTTTTGAGTTTGTTTATTATTTAAGAAATTTAAGAAAAACTTTATTCAATATTGATTATTTTTCATATAGAAAATCTTCATTAATACCTGAGGAATTAAATTTAGAAAAATTACCAAAAGGTAAATATAAAGTTATTCTTGATGGATCTGATTTATTACCTCTTAATAAGCAGATTAAATTATTTTCAAGAGCAGATTGTATTTTTGAATTTTATATTTCAGAAGAATTCAAAAATAAAATAGAAAATGAAGAAATTACAATTTTAAAGAACCCTGGAGACTTGGATGTTAAAAAATTAAAGAATGATTTAATTATTTCTCTTGATATTTGGTATTCTCATTTATTAAGAAATAATGGGATACCCTTTTATAGTTTTATTGATAATAGGGAATGGTTTTCTGCCCTTTTATTGGATAAATCCCAAAGTATTGATAGTTTCTTAAAAGTACCTGAAAATATCAATTATAATAAAATATTAACAGAAATCCATAATCATAATAGAAATAGGGAATTAGTTTTTGTAGAAAAAGCCTTGATTAGAAATAGTAATGGAGCTTTTTTAAAAGCCCCAATTTATAGAAAAAAGGATTGTTGGTTAGATAAAATAATAAAAGAGAAAAGTCTAAAAGAAATAACTGGTTTTTTTGTTAAAAAAGATGGATCTTGGAAAGAATGTAGTGATGAAGAAAAGGATAAAAGATTTGCATCAATATTTTTAATACCTGAGAATGAGATAAAAATAACACCTGTTTTCTTTAAAAAAATGACATCACCCTTGTCCCTTAGTTATAAAAATGGTGGGTTTTTTACTAGTTTTAATTATTACTTTACAGATAATTTAAAAGAATGGTATTTAAAGTATGATAAAACAAAATTAAATTGGGATAATTTTTTATTAGATTATTTATTTGTTAATGATAAAAAATATGAAACAATTCCACTTTATAATAAGGCTTTACTTGGTTGTACAAAAGATGGGGAATTATTTGTTCAACCTTCATTGTGGAATAATATTAATTGTGAAATTGGAGATAAAAATCTTTGCTTTACTTCTAATAATATTGATGATAATAATGAAGCAACCATTTATTTTCCTAAAGATCCTAAATTAGCAGTTGAAGAAGATGGTGCAATATTTATTACTATTGTACAAGATTATATTTGGAAAATTCAAAAAGATTCAGCTTTGATACCTCCTTTTGGAGTTGTTATTAAAATAAAAGATAACATCAATACTAGTGAAGGCGCTTGTGTAAGGTGGAGTGTTGATTGGATAAATAAAAAATATGAAAAAGATAACTGGGCCTGGTTGATTGGAGGCTTTAATTCTTTAATATTGAATGGAAAAGATTTAATGAAAACAAAGCTTGACTCTCAAATTAATTTAGAGAAAGAAGGCTGGTATAATGAATCTTCAAAATTGACTCAAGAAACTCAATTATTAGATGATATTCAACAACCTAGAAGTTTTGTTGGGAAAGCTGGATCATATATTTTGATTGGTTCTGTAGTTGGACGGTTCCCTTTTTCCCATGGTGCTACATTTAGTGATGAGTCTAGTTTGGCTCAATATGCAATATCTAGATTTAATATTGATGAAAAAATGGATTTTTTATTGAATTTGGATGGCGGAGCCTCTTCTGTGTTAGGAGCAAAAAAAGATGGAGAGGAAAATATAATTATTATTCCTCCATCAGCTTCGGCAACAAATTGTGCGGGAATACCAAGGATGGTCCCAAGTACTTTACAAATAGAATTTTAATAAGGACAAATAATGGATAATATTTTTATAGTTATTCCTACCTATTGGCAAGGAACAAAAGACAGAAAAAGACTTCAAAGCGATTTGACTTTTGATCATCCAACATTTTTGGATGGAGAAGAAACATTAACTAAATCATTAGATTCTATAAAAAGGATAAAAACTGATAAAAAGTTTAAAGTTTTAATAATTACAGCTACTGTTGATAAATCATTAAATGAAGAGGTTGAAAAAAGAGTAGAAGATATTATTAGTCCTTTTAAACAATTCTTTGATATAGCACAATTCGGCTTTAGATTTTTGGATATGATTTCCAAGGAATTTAAAAGATTAAATATTGATGATAATTTTTTAACCCTAAATGGATATTCTTCAATAAGAAACTGTCAGTTAGCAATTCCTTATCTTCTAGGTTCACAAATTATTGGTGCAATTGATGATGATGAAGTTGTTGAAAACAATTATATAGATCAAATATCTAAATTTGTGGGTAAAGATAATATCGATGGGGTTGCTGGGAGATATAGATATGGTAATGGTTCTGTATTTGTAAAAGAACGTTCAAAAAACGGTAAAGAAGATCGTTTATTTATTAAAAAACAAAATTATCAAAATGATGTTTATAGGTTTATAGAGAATTCAGATGATGATATATTATTTTCTCCAATAGTATTAGGTGGGAATATGGTTTTTTCTAAAAAATTGATTCAAAATGTTCCATTTGATCCTTTTGTACCTAGAGGTGAAGATATAGATTATTTAATTAATTCGATTCTATTAGGATATAATTGGATGTTAGATAAAAATCTATTCATAGATCATTATCCACCACAATGTAAAGAAACAAATAAATTACAAGAAGATGTTCTTCGTTTCATATATGAAAAAGCAAAGATTAAAGAAGCTAATGAAAGTGGTAAATTTTGCTTCTTAGATGTAGACTTATTGAAAGAATATCCTGGTAACTATTTAAAGGATAATCTTGAAGAAGAGGCGAAGTATGCTTTAGATATTAGGCCCGACGATATTAAAGATGAATCTTGGTATTTAAGTAGTGATGAGGTTATGAAAAAGGGCGTTCAATTAAAAGGGAAAGTAACTCAGTTTTTTGATTATGCTGCAAAATGGCCTAATAATCTTGAAAAATTAAAAGATGATGAAAAAATACAGAATATTATTAAGTTGATATATAAATAAAAAAAACTTCTTCTTAGTTTGTTTTTAGTAAGCAAAGTTTTAAATTTTAGTTAAGAATTAATTCCTATTGTACAGAGTTGTATTAGTCAAATATTGTTATTTGTTATCAACTCTGTAATTTTATTAATTTATGAAAATGAGTATTTTATGTTAGAACTGAAAATAATGTTATATACCTAATTTTTCTATAAATAGAAGCTAATTTGTAAAAAAAAATATTGATTTTTTTTAATACCAATATATAATAGTTTGGAGTATAAATTATTATATCTTAACAAATAAATATATAAATAGGGGTTCTTGTTGTGAAAAAAAAATTATTTACTAGCATATTTTTGCTTATTTTTATCACTACTTCGTTATTTGCAAATTTAAATTATAAATTTGAAATATTATCACTTGATCCAATTCATAAAGGGTATTTGGCAGATAAAAGTTGTCCTGAATTTTCAGTAAATTATTCTTCTTTCTCAGAAGGTTTTCCATCTAGAATTTTACAAAATGATTTTAAATGGAATGAAGAAGAAGGTAGAGATGACTATGTAATTGAAGTTTATGATTTTAATGGCGAGTTGGATCCTCCCGGTTCCATGTTCAATTTAAAAATAGGAGAAACTTTATCACTAGGTAGAAGTACTTTTGATTTTGATTCCTTTTTAAGTCCAATTGCTTTTGATGTAACTATGCAAGGTTTAGCTCATAATTTTTATACTGGTGCTTTTGATGGTATTTTTAGCTATGATTCAATATATTTCTTAGGATTTTCTTTTAGAGTAGCTGATAAAGTATCTATGCGATTTGGTTTAAATCATCATTGTTCTCACTATGGTGATATGATGTTAAAATTAGTTTCAGATAATGCTAATATTGATTATTCTAAATTTAATGTATTATATAAGTTTTTGCGCATGAATGATCGTTGTATTGGTCTTTCAATAGAACCTACTAAGAATATTAGAGTATATGGAGAATTATTATATCCTCCAAGAGACATAGATTATTTAAGACCAAAAATGTTCGCACCTCGTTGGAAAAGACCTGATACAAATAATTATCCTGATAGTTATCAAGATAGAATTGTATATGTTGGAGTCGAATTAAGTTATCCTATATTTAAAAAGTTAGGAAATACTACTTTAGCCTATAATGTGCGTTTTTATGAACAAGGTAAAGTTAAATATAACATCGAAAATGGTAGTTCAGTTTGGTTTGATGAAGACGCGCCTTGGGAAAGAGAACATGATATAAAAATTAATCAAGAACTAAATCAAACAATGTCTCTTGAAGCTAATTATCATTACGGAAGATCTATTATTAATAATTTTTATTTTGAACAGACTAAAATTTTGAGTATTGGTGTTAGATATAATCCTAAATCTAATATCGTTTTACTTGATACAAAAAAACAGTTTAGTTAACAATTAATAAAGAGCCTAAATTTAATAGTTAGGCTCTTTTTATATTAGTGTTTCTTATATATATCTTTTAATGGATGATAATCCATTGTATTTGTATACCAACCGCCCCATACACTTGTATCAATCATGTTTTGAGTTACATAGTAGTATAGAGGCATAATGGCAGTATCTCCATTAACCATAATATCTTCAGCTGTTCTTAATACACCAAGTCTTTCAACAGGGTCAGAAATAGTTGCTGCTTCTTTAATGAATAATGCATATACGTCATTTACATATTTACCACCGTTCATTGCAGAACCAGGTAGGAACATATCTAAGAATGTATTAGGATCTTGGCAGTCACCAACCCAACCAGCTCTAGAAATTTCGAAGTTACCAGCATTTCTATCTGTTAGGTAAGCTCCCCATTCCTTGTTAACTAGTTCAACATTAACATTTAATTTGGTCTTTATTTCTTGTTGAATGAATTCAGCAATTTGTTTGTGGCCTTCACTTGTGTTATATAAAATTTCTAATGTAGGACATCCGATACCATTAGGATAACCAGCTTTTGCTAAGTAAGCTCTAGCAGCATCTTCTCTGTTATCATATGTTGTTTCATCGATTGTGATTTCTTCTGGGAATTTAAGAGCTTCGTAACCAGCCATTGGAGGTACAATACCCCAAGCAGGAATTTGACCAGCTTTTGTAACATTTTTCACTAAAGCTTCACGATTGATAGCATAAGAAATAGCTTTTCTTAAGTTAACATTGTCTAAAGGAGCTTTTTGCGTTTGGAATATATAGTAGTAAGTTGCTAATTGAGGAGCAGCTTTGTAGTCATCTCTATTAGAAGCATAATATAATCTATACATAGGAATTTTAGTTAGCCAGTCGATTTGACCATCTAAGTACATGTTGTAGTTAGTATTATCATCGTCTGATGCTAAGTATTCTAATGTATCAATCTTTACAGAGTCTGCATCCCAATAGTTTGGATTAGGAACACAAACAATCTTTGATTGTGGAATTCTTTCTTTTAATACGAAAGGACCATTACCTACGAAGTTTTCAGGTTGTGTCCATTGATTGCCATATTTTTCAATTGCATGTTTAGGAACAACAGCAAATGAAAAGTGTTCTAGAGCATCAATTATATATGGGAGAGGTCCAATTAAGTCCATTTGGAATGTGTAATCGTCAAGTGCGCGAATTCCAACATCTGCTGCACTCCCTGTGCCATAATTATAAGATTGAGCCCCTTTTAAGAACATACAGGGGTACCATGCATATGGAGCTGCTGTTGCTGGATCCAATTCTCTTAACCAAGACCAAACAACATCTTGAGCTGTTATAGGAACACCATCAGACCAAGTTGCATGTCTTAAGTGGAATGTATATTGAGTACCATCTTCGTTTGCTTCCCAAGATTCTGCTAAGCCAGGGACTGGTTTAGCAGTTTTAGGATCAATAGATGTTAATCCTTCAAATAAAGCCATTAAAATTCTGTGTTCTGGAACACTTTGAACTCTTGCAGGGTCTAAAGATTGAGGTTCAGCACTGTTTGAAATTACAAATTTTAATCCTTCATTTTTTATCCATTTTGAGTAAAGCGTTATATTACCATTAAAAGTATTAGAAATTTGTTCAATTTTTTCAGTTTTATTATTGTTTATATACCATCCTTCAAAAAGATATCCATCTTTAGTTGGATTTTGTAAAGTAATTGGTAAAGTGTCTTGTGAATAAGTGTTAGGATTGGCGGTATTATTTATACCATCATCTAAAACATAGTTAATTTGATAGATAGTTGGAGTTATTGCACAACTTGTTAAAAAAGTAATAAAGAGTAGTAATAAAAGGGGTTTTTTAAATTTTAATTTTTTCATATTTCTTTCCTTATTATGTAAAATATTTTTAATTAAGTATTAAACTAACAATTAAACCTTAAATTTTATAAAATTAATAAATTTAAAAATAGTACATAAAGGAGCTTGATTTATAAAATTAAAGATGTTTCTGTTAAAATTTTCAGTTAAAACATTAATATACTTTATATTTTATATCTTTTTTTGTTAGAAAACAAATATTAATTTTTAATTTTATTAGCATATGTAATGAAATTTTAATTTTTTTTAAAAGTATAATTATTTTGTTATATCAAAAAAATATAATAATATTTTTAGGTATATATAAATATGTTACATGTATAGAAGTATGAAAATCTTAAGAAATATTGTTGTTATAAATCTCTGATAGCATTGATATATAAACCAGTTTGATATTTATGTGACAAAATTAAAAATTATACCTATAGGAGTATTTGTTTTATAAATTAGATAATTATTATTTAATGAATTATATGTATCTCTCAAGAAATGGTATTTAGTATTATACAAAAACATATTTAAAAAAAAGTAATTATCTATTATGTAATATCCCTATTTGTAATACAAAATTCAACAGTATGATTTGCAATATTTATTGCAACCAAACATATTCAAAATATCTATGTAATTTTAGTTTATATTTCAATTAATTTCTAAATAGATAAAAAAATATTATTCACTTTTTGTTGTATGTGTGAAATATTAGTGGTATAATATATAATGAATTTGTTATAGTAGGGGAAAGTTTTATGAAGAAACATTTGATATCTCTATTAATTCTTCCTTTTATCTTGTTATTAATATCCTGTCCGATGGGGGATGTAAGTGATATTAATGATATAGATGATGATACTGAGATTATTGATATTCCTCTTTTAGCGACTCCCCCAGAAATTTTGGATTTTGTTAATGAATTTGATGATGATTTAAATAACTATTTGTACGAATATGCTCTAAGATATAATAGGGTAAATACTTTAGTTAATAGTGCATTATTCTCTGATCCTTACATTACTAGCAAAGCAAAAATAGTAGAATTAAACGAAGCCGCAATAAAAGAAATTGATGATTTTATTGATTTTTGTAAAGAAATGGAGAGTTGGAATGAAACAGTCTTTCAACCAGCTATTACCGAAGCTGAAAAAAATATAACAGCTAAAACATTTGTAACTGCAAAAATTGGCGGGATGAGTGATAGTGCTTATGCAAGGCGCCTTGTTGAAATGTATTTAGATCCAACATATAAAACAACGTTTTCGCTTCAAGATATTTCAAGAAAAACTGGTGTTGATATGGCGAGGCTTCGATTTTTATGTTCTCAAGTATCTTCCGAATTCAATGCAGAAGTAGATGGTGTTGATGTTGAACAATACACAAAACAAATTGAGTTTTATGAAACTGTAAGAGATACCTCAGGTAAGATTAATGCAACATTAGCACTAGCTACTCCATTAGGAGCTTTTGGCGCTGCAACAACAACAGCTACTACCACTGCAGCTGCTGCAACAGGTTTTATTAGCAAAGTTAAAACTGCAAAGACAGTTATAGAAAATTCAAGCGCAGTTATAACTTTTGCAGGTAATGTGCTTAATTTAGCTGTTGATGAAGAAGATATCCCACCAACCGTAAAGACTGTAACTCAATATAATTCCTATGTTTCTTTAGTATTAGGTGGGGTTGGTGGATTTACAGGTTCAAATAGAGCAGAAAAAGCATTAGCTCTTATTGGAACTAGTTCTGATGGATATACAACTTATATTGATATAAGAGATGATGGAATAAAAAAAAGTAATAAAAAACTTAGAGAAACAACACCTGATGATGTTAATCCTGATAATTTAGATGGGATTCTTTTAAATGGTGATTATAATATTCCTAAAGATATAATTAGTTGGGAATATGCAGATTTTGATTGGACTGAACAAGGATTACAATACTGGGAAGATTTATATGATGGTATTGAAGATATTGCTGGTCAAAAATATAAAGATCTTGAACAATCCTTTAATCAATTTGTAGATGATTGGAATGATTTACATCAAGCAAATGAGACAGAAAAAGAGAGTGTTGATAAAGACTCAACTCTACCAAAATTATTTGATAAAGAAGATCTTGAAGATGAGTATGAAGATCATAGTGAAATAGAGGATGTTCCTGATTCAAGTGATTTTAATGCAGAAATATATTATTCAATAAAAGCGGGATTTGTTCCTGTAGATATAACATTTTATGCAAAGCCTAATACAAGTTTTATATTTAATGGATTGAAGTTTACCTGGGACTTTGGTGATGGAACTACTGTTGAGCAAAATGTTAATTCAAATGATTATACAAGTAGTATTAATCATCAATATACTCAAGAGGGTAATTATACTGTTAAATTGTTAGTTGAAGATTATATGGGTAATAAAGCAGAGGCTTCTATTGAAATAATTACTAGTTTAACAGATTTACAAAAAATAATTGATGTTTATAAGGATGATATAGCAACAATTGATGTTCCTGATGGATATTATACAGGAGGTCAAGGCAATACAAATTCTATTTATTTGTGGAATGATTTAACCTTAACAGGGAGTCCTAATTCAATTATAGCTGCAACAGTATATATGTATCCAAATACTAGAATAGAAGGATTCAAATTAAATGGGGGATCGTATTCTAGTGATTATACAGTAATTTGTACTATGCCATATCCTGATATTGTTGAAGATTTAGATACTTATAATATTGAAATTATAGACAATAAATTTACTGATGGGGCAATAGATTATGCAAGTATAAAATTGCCGTATGGTTATTTCATAGGCTATCCAGTAATTTATAGTGGTCAGATAAGTAAAAATGAAAAAACTGGTGGAAGAATATTTATACAAGCAGATGACTTAAAAGATTTTGAGATAAGCGAAAATATAATAAATAATACTACTCCTCCAGAAAAAACAATAATTATAGATGAATTTATTGATTCTAAATTGAATTATAACGAGTTTAATAATGCTAGCGGAATAGAGATTGATTTAATAGATAACTCAGAAATAAAAGGAAATACTTTTGATGATTATACTTATTATGCAAGTCTTTATGTTGAGGAAGATATAACAAGTGGATCCATTATTTCTGATAATATTATACAAGGTAGTGAAAAAAAAGTTTGGATGAATATTAAAAATCTAAGTGAAGGAGCTTTTTTTAGAGATAATGTTATTCAAAATAATATAGCTGATTGTAATATATTAATACAAAATGCAGATGGTGAAGTTTCTGGTAATATCATTCAAAATAATAGAGAAAAAGTAAGTATAAGCATTTCTAGAGTAGGGAATACCGGTAAATTTATTAATAATCAAATATTAGATAATGGAACCTTAGCTGCAGGAAATAGAGATGATGCTTCAGTTGAAATATATCATTCATATGGCCAAGTAAGTAATAATATTATTAATGGGAATTCTTTGTTGGGTCTTATTTTATGGCATTATAGTGGAGACTTTAAAAATAATACTGTTACAAAAAATAAAGAAGGTGGCGTTTATTATTATCCTTTATATGGTAATGGTATTCATCCATATATTATTAAGGATGATAATCCTAATATATCTAATAATTCAACTACTGATCCAACCTATCTATATTATGATTTGTATACTCCATGGGAAGATGATAGACTACCAGCAGATGATTAAAAATTATATTAGAAAAGATAAAAATCTGTTATTTCTTTTTTTCTCATAACAATAAAAAACAGTCTCTATGATAAATATTTTACCATAATAGACTGTTTTATCTTTTAATTTATATAGTTTTAAATCTTATAAATTCTTTTTTACTGATGCATTATAGATTTTCTCTATAGCATCTGATAGTGCCAAATCAAATTCTTCTTGAGTTTGTTGTGCTGATAAATCAGATAGCAAAGCTCTTGAAAAACTTGCAATAAGATTTGGATTTTGTTCTAATAATTTATTAGCTTCATCACGACTGTATCCTCCTGATAAAGCAACGATTCTAATAATTCTAGGATCTTCCATCAATTTGCTATAAACACCAGCTTCTGTTGGAATTGTAACTTTAAGCATGATTTTAACTGACTCATCTAACTTTGATAATTGGTTTTCAATTTCTTTAATTAGAAGAACTTCCGCTTCTTTTTTAGTGCTACTATTTATATCAACTTCAGGTTCTATAATAGGAACAAATCCGGCTTCAAAAATTCTAAGTCCAAATTCAAATTGCTGTTCTACAATTTGTTTAATACCTTTTTCATTAGCTTCATGGATAACAGATCTCATTTTTGTTCCAAATATATTTCTTTCTTTTGCTTTTTCTAATAGGCTATCTAATTCTGGAATAGGTTTCATTAATTGAACATTATCTTTTTCAACATCTAAACCATTATCTATTTTAAGTATTGGTACAATTCCTTTTTTCTCCCAAAGATAATCTGCTGTATAAAGCCCATCAATCTTTCTTTCCATAGTATTTTTAAATAATATTGCAGCTAATATATGCTCTGAAGTAAAGACTTTACTAGTTATAATACGACTTCTCATCTCTTGAACAAGGTCAAACATTTCTGTTTCATTTTTATATTGACTTTCATCAATACCATAAGCTTTTAAAGCTTTAGGAGTGCTACCGCCACTTTGATCCAATGCAGCGATAAAACCTAGATCATTTTTCATTCTTGTAAATTGCTTTTCATTCATTATTGACTCCTTGTTAAGTTAAGGATTTTTTTCTTTAGCTTACATAAACAATAGTAATAAATATTAAAAATTAGTCAATACTAACAATTGAAACAAATAGATAATGAGCTTAAATTACATTTTAAAATTTAATTAATAAATGATTACTCTTTTTTTGAAGGGGTAGGTTGATTTGGATATTTAGTAACCTTCTCTAAGTGGTTATCCCATGGTGCTCTACTATCCATGAAGATATGACCTTTTGGAGTAATATGTGGATCTGTATCTAATGATCCCGCTGGAACTACTAATAAATCTCCATTCATTTGTAATGTAGGAAGAGCTGATCCACAGTGAGGACAAAAGCTCTTTGAATGATTTGTTCCTTCAACTCTATAGGTTTTTACATCCTCTTGTCCAGAAATCCATTTGATTTTTGCTGAAGAAGAAAATAAATTAGAAGCATGAGCTGAGCCAGTATCTTTTCTACAACGAGAGCAATGACAAAGATAGAAATCTTCAAATTCTCCCTCAATTTCAAATTTAATATGTTTACAAAGACATGAGCCTGAATGTTTCATTTATTACTCCTACAAATATATATATCAAAATATAATAGGAACTGATTATTAATGCAATGAATTGTTTTTTATTATTTATCTGAGTTCTTGTTCTTTTAAGTAATAAATATAATAAACTATATATTGAATATCCATAAGGACTTTAATTTATCATCAAATCAAAATTTTTATTTAAAATTATTTTTTTTATATTCCATAGGAGTTATCCCAGTTTCTCTTTTAAATAATTCTGAAAAATAACTTGCATTTTTATATCCTACTGCACTTGAAATTTGATTTATTGTTAAATCTGTAGATTGTAATAAATGTTCAGCTCTACTTATTCTGCAATTTTGAATATATTCTGTTATTGTGCAACCATTAATAGCTTTGAAAGTTCTTTTTAATTTTGTGCTACACATACCTGCTATTTGTGTTAATAAATTTTGATTTAAATTATAGGTATAATGATCTTTTATATACATATTTAAATTAAATATTATTTCTTTATCAATATTTGATAATGTAATTTTAGTTTTATTGTGATTTTTATGATATTCAACCATTAAAGATATCGCTTCAATGATTTTTGATTCGTAGAATAATTTAGCACTAGATCCTTTTCCTTTATAATTTTTTAATTGATTTAATAAATTTATCATGGTTGGAAAATTTGAAGTATCTTCAAATGATTTAAATATTTCTTCAAGATTGTCAAATTCTCCGGGATAATTTTTTTTTAAATAGTCGTTATAATATGAAGGTTTTATTTCTATACCAACACATCGAATTGGAATATTTTTATGAATTAGTGCTTTAAATGAACTCTTTCCTCCTATGTGAGTTCTAACAACATTTGAGGAAAATTTTTTATAAGGGAATAATTCTTCTCCCGATATTGATTCATAATAAGTAACTGAAAGTCCTTCTGGTAAATCATTATTAAATATTTGATTTTCATAATAATAAAAATCATGTATTTTTATATCAAACATATCATTAGGATTGTAAATCCAAAATATTCCTTTCCCTAATTTTTTTGGTAATTCATAACATTTCCCATTAGGACCAAAAGGATTGTATCCATTTATTGGAATGAAATTAATTTCATTTAAAAAGTTATTATAAGTATTATTAATCATGATTAACATTTTATATATAAAATAAAAAAAAAATATTTTTTAAAATACGGTAATTGGACGTTTTTATACGGTAATTAGTCATATTTTTTTATTTTGTATTGTATAAATTATTCTCCTTTTCTAAATTATTAGCCAAGTCTAACAGATTTATTTTAAAAAGTTAAAAAAATTTTATCAATATAGGAGAGTTATATTTATGAAAAGAAAAAATATATTAATTTTCCTACTTCTCTTTATTTGTGGAAGTAGTCTTATCTATGCAAATGGCACAAAAGAAGTGCCGAAGGATACTCTTGAACCTGTAGTAGATTCACAAAATAGTAATGGAGATAATCCTGATTGGTTAGTTTCAAATACTGATGAAGCTATAACAATAATTGATGATGGAGGAAATAAAGTTACAATTAAAAAGCCCGTAAATAAGATAATATCTTTAGGAATGGGAGAATTGTATTCTTGTTTAAGAGCTATTGATGCTGATGAAAAAATTGTTTCTTCAACTTGGTATACATATACTAATCCTTCATTTTATCCAAATTTCAGTAAATTACCTTTAGTAAGTGATTCCCAAGAAGGTGTTGATGCTGAGAAAATTGTAGAATTAGATCCAGATGTTATATTCATAAAAAATACTTTTTATGGAAAGTTAAGTGATACTATAAAAAAGGAATATCCAGTGGTACAAATCCCTTTTGATACATTAGATGATATTGAGATGTTTGCCACTATTTTAGGGAAAGAAAAAGAAGCTGAAGAATATATTACTTGGATAAATAAATATCTTAATGAGATAGATGAAAAAGTCTCAAACTTATCACAAGAAGATTATAAAAAAGTATTTATGTTTTATGGCGGAGAATATGGTATGTCTTCACCACCACCATATGGAACTTTTGGTAAAGATAATGAAAGAACGAACATGATTTCTAGAGCTGGCGGTAAGAGTATTTCTGGAGATTTGGCAGGAGATTGGATTACTGTTGATCCAGAATGGTTAATTGAGCAAAATCCAAATTCAATAGTTAGAGAATATTATATAACAGATGATAATCCAACTATGGGCTATAGTGTAAATGATAAATTAATGGCTAAAAAAACATTAAATAATATTATTCATCAATCAGCCCTTTCTGAAACTAGTGCTGTAAAAACTAAAAATGTTTCTATGATTTATGGTGATATTTTTGAGGATTCTTGGTTCATTGGAATTTCATATTTAGCAAAATATTTCCATCCAGAATTGTTTGAAGATATTGATCCAATAAAAATGCAACAAGAATATATAACAAGATTTCAAGGCTTAGATTATGATCTAAATAAGCAGGGTGTCTTTTTTGAAGAGTTAAAGTAGCAATACAGATTTTATTTGTTAGAATAGTCTGTAAAAAAACTATTCTAACATTTTATTTATGAATAAATGAATGGAAAAAATGAAAGAAATAGATGAAATAATAGATAAAAATAAGCATATAATTGACTTATATAATAAAAATAAGACTAAAAAAAGACTTTTTATAGTTATCTTAATTCCTTTAGTAATATTATTAGTTGGATTGTCAATTGATTTTGGTTCAGCAGATATTAGATTTTTTGATGTATATAAAACAGTATTTAATAAAATATTCCCATTTGTGAATAGTGATATTTCGGCAAATCATGTTGAAGTAATTATTTGGAAAATAAGATTGCCTAGGATAATTATGGGTGTGTTAACAGGCATTACATTAGGTTCAACAGGTGCTGTAATGCAAGTTGTCTTGAAGAACCCATTAGCTGATCCATATATGTTGGGTATTTCTTCAGCAGCTGGATTTGGGGCATCTCTTGCAATAGTTTTTGGAGTAGGTTTTTTTGCTGGTGAATATTTAATTATTGGAAATGCTTTTATATTCTCTATAATCTCTGCGGGACTTATTCTATTAATCTCTTCTATGAAAAATTCAACGCCTGGTACAATGGTTTTAACCGGTTTGGCATTAATGTTTTTCTTTCAAGCGATGACAACTATAATACAATATTTTGGAAATTCTGAAGCAGTTAAGTCTGCTGTTTTTTGGACTGTAGGTGATTTAGGGAAAGCTGATTGGTCAAAAATAAAAATAGCAACACCTTTAGTATTTGTTGGTGAAATTTTATTAATTTATAAATCCGGTGATTTAAATGTTATGAATACCGGTGATGCTAGTGCAAAAAGCTTAGGAATAAATGTTCAAGGTACAAGAATTTTTACTATGTTTGTTAGTTCAATTATGGTAGCTGGGATTGTAAGTTTTACAGGAACTATAGGTTTTATTGGCCTTGTTGCTCCTCATATCGTTAGAATGATAGTTGGAAATGATAATAGAATTCTAGTTCCAGCTTCTGGATTAGTTGGGGCTGTTTTATTGGTTTTAGCTGATACTGTTGCAAGAACTATTATATCTCCTGTAATTCTTCCGGTAGGGTCTGTAACAGCTTTCTTAGGAGTTCCTTTATTTGTTTATTTAATACTTAAAGGGAAGGCGGGGTCTGTATGAGATTAACAGTGAAAAATTTATCATTTTCATATCCAGGAAAAGATGTATTGAAAAATGTTGATTTTAATTCAAATCATAAAGAATTTTTATGTGTATTGGGTCCTAATGGAAGTGGAAAAAGTACATTAGTAAAATGTATTGAAGGGTTATTGCCTACA
The DNA here is from genome assembly GCA_963678415.1 of Sphaerochaetaceae bacterium. Taxonomy (GTDB): domain Bacteria; phylum Spirochaetota; class Spirochaetia; order Sphaerochaetales; family Sphaerochaetaceae; genus Pleomorphochaeta. The sequence goes on from OY782833.1 coordinate 2,759,855, forward strand.
CAAAATGATTGTATTTTCTTAGATAATAAAAGTATAACAAATTTAAATAGAGTAGAAAAAGCAAAACTAATTGGATATGTTTCTCAGAATAATGAACAGTTATTTGCTGATACAGTTTTTGACACAGTTTTAATGGGGCGAAAGCCTTATTATTCTTGGCATAGTAGTGATAAAGATATTGAGGTTACTGCAAATGTTATTAGACATTTAGAATTAGAAGATTTAGCAATGCGCCCATTTAATGAATTATCTGGGGGGCAACAGCAAAGAGTAATTATTGCAAGGGCTTTAGCTCAAGAGCCTAAACTTTTGCTCTTAGATGAGCCTACCTCAGCTTTAGATATTTCACATCAATTAGAGGTGATGGAAATTTTAAAGAATTTAGTAAAAACGCATGATATTTCAGTAATTATGGTAATACATGATTTAAATATGGCATCTAGATATGCTGATAATTTAGTTTTAATGAAGGATGGTATGATTCATTCTCAAGGAAGTGCTAATGAGATATTAACTGAAGAAAATTTGGCACTTGTTTATGGTGTTGAAGCAGAAATATATTGTCATAGTGGTGTTGTCTCAGTATCTCCTATAAAAAGAATTCCATCTAGAAACAAATTGAATTAGGAGATATTGATGAGTAAAAATTATCTTAAGAGATTATGGCAGTTTGCCAAAAATGAACACACTAGATTAATCTTATCTATATTTATTGCAGTTATAGCCATTATTTTTGGAATTTTACCTTATTATTGTGTTGCACAAATTATTATAAATTTGTTATTAGATAATCATAATATTAACTTTTATATGAACTGGTGTTTAATAGCTTTTTTGGGATATATCCTTAAAACTATTTTGTATTCATTATCTCTTTCTTTATCACATAAATCAGCATTTAAAATAATACAAAATATTAGATTACAAGTAATAGAAAAATTGCCAAAAATGTCTTTAGGAAGTATTCAAAATATTCCAAGTGGAAAATTTAAGCAAATAGTGATTGATCAAGTAGAAAGTATTGAACCTCCTATAGCTCACATGTTACCTGAAATGATTTCGAATATATTAGGACCAATTTTAATAATAATTTATTTAATAATTTTAGATTGGAAGATGGCAATAATATCTGTATTATCAATTCCAATTGGTTTGTTTTTTTTAAAATTTGTAATGAAAGATTATTCTAAAAAATATTACAAATCAGTAGAGAAAACGCAATTAATGAATTCTAGTATAGTTGAATATATAAATGGTATTGAAGTTATAAAAGCTTTTAATCAGAATGAAAAATCTTATACACAATATAAACATAGGATTTTAGATACTGCTCAATACTATTATGATTGGATGAAGAGTTGTCAATTACCTATGTCCCTATCAAAAAATTTCGCACCAACAACTATGCTTTTTGTGCTTCCAATTGGTCTAATATTTTATAATAGTGGAAGTTTATCTATTTATACATTTATCATGTCTATAATTTTATCTTTAGGTATTGCAGGGCCTTTATTAGAGGCTTTAAATTTTATTGATACTTTTTCACGAGTTAAAACAATTATTGATGAGATAGATTTAATTTTAAATTCTCCAGAACAATTACATAAGAAAGAAGAAATATTGTTACCTAATTTAGATATTTCAATAAAAAATATTACTTTTGGATATTTAAAAAATTTAGAAATTTTACATGATATTAGTTTAGATATTCCATATGGGACAACCACAGCTTTTGTAGGTCCAAGCGGAGGAGGAAAGTCTACTATCGCTAAATTGATTGGAGGCTTTTGGGATGTTGAGAAAGGTGTTATTACTATTGGCGGTATAAATATAAAAGATATTCCTTTAACCCAAATATATGATTTATTTGCATATGTTTCTCAAGACAATTTTTTATTCAATACAACAATAAAAGAAAATATAAGAATGGGGAATCTCTTAGCATCTGATGCACAGGTTGAGCAAGCGGCAATAGATTCTGGATGTGATTTTTTTATAAAAAATTTGGAGAATGGTTACGATACTATGGTTGGTAGTTTTGGATCACACCTTTCAGGTGGTGAGAGACAACGTATCTCTATAGCTAGGGCAATGATAAAAAATGCCCCTATTATTATTTTGGATGAAGCTACAGCGTATATTGATTCAGAGAATGAAACAATAATTCAAAAAGCGATAGGTAATTTAATTAAGAAAAAATCTGTTTTAATAATCGCTCATAGACTTTCTACTATAGTTAAAGCTAATCAAATTTTTGTAATTAATAATGGAACTTTAGTTGGACGTGGAACACATAACGATTTATTAAAGACTAATAAATTATATAGAAAAATGTGGGAATCACATATAGAGAGAAAAGGATAAATAAGATGATAGAAGCTTTGATGAAAATTTGGGTTTTTGCAAAATCAGAACAAAAACAAATTAAAAAATCTATAATATTTGAATTTATATTTTCAATTTTTTATATGTTTCAAATTATTTCTATATATCTTGTTATTAATATAATAATAAACTTAGACTTTAATTATTCAAAGGTTATTTTAATATCATTATTATTGATTAGTAGTATTTTAGGTAGAACAATTATGAATTATTTTGCCCAACTAAATCAAACTCATGCGGGATATTATATGACAGCAAACAAGCGTATATTTATTGGTGATAAATTAAAGCGCATCCCATTAGGCTATTTTAATGATAAAAGCTTGTCTCAAATTACAGCTGTAGCTACTACTGTTTTGGATAATGTAGAAAATTCTGCACCAATGGTTTTAGTAACTATATTATCAGGATTTATAAATTCAGTTGTTCTAGTACTAAGTGTATTCATCTTAGATTATAGGATTGCCATAATTATTTTAATAGGTTTTGTACTATATCTATTTGTTGCAGCATCAATGGAAAAAAAATCAGTTAGTTTAGCAGATAAGAGACATGACTCGGATACTAGACTAGTTGAAGCTTTTTTAGAACATGTTAATGGGATGAGTGTCATAAAATCATTTAATATCACTGGAGTTGGTGATAAGAAAATTATAAATGAAATTGAAATAAATCGAAAAAGTTGTTTAGATATGGAAAAGCTTTTTACTCCATATAATATTGTTCAAAAGATTATAATAAATATTTTTAGTGTTTTAATTATGATTATATCCATAAAATTTTATTTAAATGGAAGTTTTAATTTATCTTTATCAATTATGTCAATTATTTTGTCTTTTATTGTATTTTCACAAATAGAATCAGTTGGTAGCAAGATGGCTTTGTTGAGACTAGTAAGTAGCTCAATCGATAGAGCTAATGAACTTGATGTTATTGATGAGTTAGATGAAGATGGGGAAGATTTAGCACCAATAAAGCATGATATTTCGTTTGAAAATGTATTTTTTTCATATAATAAAAAACTAATTTTAAAAGATATCTCAGTAAAGTTTTATGACAAAACAACAACTGCAATTGTAGGCCTTAGTGGATCTGGAAAGACAACTTTGTGTAATTTAATAGCTAGATTTTGGGATGTAGATAAAGGGATAATTAAAATTGGAGAATGTAATATAAAATCTTATACTTTAAAGTCTTTAATGAATCAAATGAGTATTGTTTTTCAAGATGTATTCTTATTTGCTGATACAATAGAAAACAATATAAAATTTGCAAAGCCAACGGCCTCTCATGTTGAAGTAGTTGAAGCTGCAAAAAAAGCCTGTTGTGATCAATTTATAAATAAACTTCCCAATAGTTATTCTACTTTTATTGGAGAAGGGGGATCAACTTTATCAGGAGGGGAAAAACAGAGAATATCTATTGCTCGAGCAATTTTGAAAGATGCTCCAATTGTTATATTAGATGAAGCAACCTCCAATATTGATTCTGAGAATGAGTTGTTGTTACAATCTGCTATAGATGAATTAACTCAAAATAAAACAATTGTAATGATTGCTCATAAGCTTAATACAATTAAAAATGCAGATAATATTATAGTTATAGATGATGGTAAAATTGTACAACAAGGTCCTCATAAAAAATTAATGAAAGAAAAGGGACTTTATTCAAATTTAGTAAATATAAAAGAAGAATCTCAAAATTGGTTAATAAATAAATAATTATAATAATAGATACTTTATTTTTAGAGTTAATATTTTTATTAGAGATTTTTTAACCGTTTTTTTATATGTTATGACGATTTTATAAGGTGAGAAAGATTGTTTTTATTATTTCTATTTTTATTTTGTTAAAAGTCTTTTAATAAAAATTACTTTTCTAACAATTATTATATGTGTTATAATTATTTTATGATAGGAAAACGAGTAATTACATTAATTTTATTTTTATTATTTATTTCTAGTGCTGTATTCAGTTCAGATTTAATAATTTTAAAAGATGGATCTGTATTAGTTGGTGATATATTGTCCTATGAAGAGGATGGAACAATAAAGTTTCAAAAACAAGATGGTACTTCATCTTTATATGATATTTCTTCAATAGCTTCTTTTAAAAAACAAGTAGATGTAGATAAAGAAATTCAACAAAAATCAACTTCTTCATATAATTTAATTCAATATTATCCAAGGCCAACTAAAGGGAAATATATTCCTCAACGTTATGTCTATAAAGGGAAAGTTTATAATATGGAATTTAATGTAGGTTACACAAGAACAAAACAGGTAAAAGAATTTTATGATGCACTTGATAAAACCTATTTAGATAGAAATACTGAAATCTTAATGGAAACTTTATTAAAAGAAGTAAAACAATTTAATAATATTAATAAAAGAAGTTTAATCATGATTGGAATCGGGTTTCCATTACTTTTTATGCCTTACATCACCTCTAATGATTCTGATCCAGAAAATATAACTTTTCCTGATTGGGCTGGATATGCTTGTATTGCAGGTTTTGCAATTGATTGTATTGCTGTTGGAATGAATATAAGTCAATATTCCATTAATATTGATTCTTTATTAGAAGGAATAGCTACATCTTATAATAAAAATTATTTAAGCCAATAAATAAATTATTTTTTAGTTTTTTCATTTTTCTTTCAATAAAAAGTCAATTTAATTTTTATGAATTATTCCATTTTGGCTAAAGTTATAATGATCTAAAGATAAAACATATTTTGAATTATTAATTTTAACTATGTAATAATATTTATAAAGCAATACTTTTTATTTGAAAAGGCTGTGTAAATATAGAAAAATTTCATAAATTATCTAATGATTATCTATAAGATGTTCAAAGTTTTGTTAAAATAAAATTAATTTATTGAATATTCAATATTTACATTACTTACATAATCCCCAGCTACTAAATCTTTATTCCCATTCCAAGATAATATAAATACATAAACTATTTCATTTTCGTGTTTTCCTGCGGAAAGCGTGTCATATGCTAAAGGGGAGAAAACTGTAGGGGTAATATTAGAATTGATTATTTCAGATTTATTATTAATAGTTGTTTTAAAAGAATCTGGGACAACATTAACATTTATTGATAAATCTTTATTCATATTACTTGAAGCATAAATTAAAAATGGGTTTGTATTTCCACCTTCAGTTAATGGTTGTAATATATTAATTTCATAAGATTTTTCTTCATTATCAATCATATCATTATTATAGAATAGTTTATAAACAACTGAAGTTTCTTCAATAGTATTTTTTAAATTAATATTTGCAGATGCTGCGAAAATTGAAGTTGTTGTTAAGATTAATGTTATGAGTAAAGTTATAGTTCTTTTCATTGTGTTATTCCTTTTTATAAGTCATTTAAATTCTATTTTAGATTAAAACTTGTATCAATAGTTGTAGTAAAAAATAGTTTACACTCATCAACATTTCTACAATAATTTAATTTTTGAAAAATGTTATAAATTTATGAATTGTTCCATCGATAAACTTTCAAAAATCAATGGCTGTTTCGATTATAATCGAAATAATATATAAAAAGCTAATTATTTCGACTATAGTCGAAATTGTATATAAGTGGAAGTAAAATATATAAACACTAGATTTGAATAATTATAACAATAAAAAAGTATACTAATTATTGTAATTAATGTTTTTTTTCTTTCCTATTCAGAAATTATATTTCATAGTATAGGAGTGAGGTAAAAAAGATGGAAAATAATTTTGCATATTCAATTTCAAAAAAAAATGATTATAATAAGATTGAAATAAATGATATTAATAATTTCAAAGATAGTTTTATCTGGATAAATTTAGACCAGAATTTAATATCTAATAATACATTTTTAAAAGAAAGGGCTAATGTTGATGATATAGTTGCATCTTCTTTATTAGCTAATGATACTAGGGTTAGGTATTTTGAGCATAACAATGGATTGTTATTAATCCTTCGTGCAATTAATTTAAATCCAAAAGAAGAACCTGATGATATGGTTTCTCTTAGAATTTGGATTGAATCAAATAGAGTTATAACTGTTTTTAAAAAAAATGTTAAAGCTATAAGAGATTTAGAAAATGAAATATTAGATAATAATGCACCTACTAGTTCTAATGAATTATTAATTAGATTAATAGATAAAATTTCTAATCGAATTTCAGAGTCTGTTACAAATATAAATGATTTAGTAGAAGATATTGAAGATAATGTTTTTGAAAAACAACTTACCAATGATGAAATATCTAGTCAGGTCAGAAAACAGATTATTAAATTAAAGAGATATTTGTATCCTCAAAAAGACGTATTATTTCAACTCTCACAAAAGAACAATATCTTTTCTATAAAAGAGAAAGCTAATTTAATTGACAATGCAGATAAAATAACTAGATATGTTGAAGAGTTAGAAGTTGCTAGAGAGAGGACTATGATAGCGCTTGATGAAATAGAAACTTTATTAGCAAGAAATACTAATAAGATACTTTATAGACTTTCAATAATTTCTGTAATATTTTTACCCCTTAGTTTTATAACTGGATTACTTGGAATAAATGTTAATGGAATACCAGGTTCTACTTTTCCTTTTGCTTTTATAATAGTTTGTGCAATATTGATAGTTTTATTTATTATCCAATTATTTATTTTTAGAAAGTTAAAATGGGTCTAATAAAACATTATACTAATATTTGAAAAATAAAAATTTTCATATTTATGATAAATATCTTATAGGTTTTCTCAGAAAAACTTCTTGTTTATGAAAAATATATGCCATATCATATATATAAGAGGTGATATATGAAAGATAACACAACTAATGCTAAGATTGTTGCAACCATAGGACCTGCTTCACGAAGTTATGAGATGATACGTGATATCATCAAATGCGGGGCAAGAGTTATAAGGCTCAATTTTAGTCATGGAGATCATGAAGAACATCAGAGAACTGTTGATTGGACACGCCAAGTTTCAGAAGAGTTAGATATTCCTGTAGCTATTTTTCAGGATTTACAAGGTCCAAAAATTCGTATTGGACAACTTGAAGTTGACTCCTTTCAAGTAAATGAAGGAGAAACTTTAAAAATCACCACAGACACTTGTGTTGGAAATAGAGAATTAATTAGTATTGATTATCCATACCTACACGAAGAAATATCCAATGGGGATAGAATTCTAATCGATGATGGCCTTATTGCTTTAAGAGTTATTGATATTGATAAAAAAGTTATTACCACAGAAGTAGTAGATGGAGGGACAGTTAAACCTAGAAAAGGTGTAAACTTACCAAAAGCAGCTTTAAAGCACCTTTCTTCTTATACAAAGAAGGATGAAAAAGACCTAGATTTTGCCTTTAAAAATGATCTTGATTTTGTTGCTCTATCCTTTGTTAGAAGTGCTCAAGATGTTATAGCATTGAAGAAATTCATGTATAAAAAATATGGTCGTGAAATACCTATTATATCAAAGATTGAAAAACCTGAAGCCGTAACTGATATAGCAAATATTATCACAGAAACTAGTGTTGTTATGATTGCTAGAGGAGATCTTGGAGTAGAAACCTCTGCTGAGGAAGTTCCTGTAATCCAAAAAACATTGATAAGAGAATGTAATATTGTAGGTATTCCAGTAATTACTGCAACTCAAATGCTTGAATCAATGATTACTAATCCTAGACCTACTCGTGCTGAAGCTGGAGATGTTGCTAATGCTATATTGGATGGAACTAGTGCAGTTATGTTATCCGGAGAGACAGCTGCTGGAGATTATCCACTTAGAGCTGTAAAGATTATGAAGAGAATAATTACCTACACTGAAGCGAGTCTTACTTATCATAGACTAGTATTAGATCAAAGATTGAACCAGGAAGATATTGAAATTAATAGAAAGAAAAGTACAACAGAAGCAGTTGGTGTTGCAACTCGTGAACTAGCTATGGAAATAAAAGCCTCATATATTACTTGTTTTACTCATTCTGGAGGTACTGCTCGTCTTATATCTAAGTATAGACCAGCTGTTCCTATTATTGCATACAGTCCAATAAAACAAACAGTTCAACGCCTAGCACTCTCTTGGGGTGTTACACCCATTTTGATTCCGGCCTTAAGTTCCCTTGATGAACTTTTTGAAATTGCACCAAGATATCTTCAAACTATTGGATACATTCAAGAAGGGGATAAAATAGTAATTACAGCAGGTGTTCCTGTTGGTTCTCCTGGAAGGACTAATATGATAAAGGTTGTAGAGATTTAAAAAAAGTAAAATTAATAAAATATTAACTGATTTTTCGCTGCTGTTTTTAGTAGCGAAATTTATTTTTTTATTTATTTCATCGTTATAAAAGGTATTGTAATTAAATAAATTTTAAAAAGCTTTTATAATATGTTATAACTAATTGATTTAGAAAATGGAAAAGTCGAAACAAGATTTTCTTGTCTCTCAGTGGTTGCCTCCTGAGACTGATGATGACGGGCTTAATATTTTATTATTTTGATATTGAATCATTTTGGAATCAATTTATTTTGTCTGAGTTTATTGGTTTTATTTCTAATAATTACAAGGAGGTATTGCGTATGATTATAAGTATTTTTAGAGAAGTTAAGTCATTTGTTAATAATTATTTATTGAGAATTTATGTCTCATTGAAGGTCAACCACACTTATAGGGATACCCTACTGATGATTTGATGAGATTTCAATGAAAAGGAACGGAGAATAATTGTTTATATCGATAGTTGTTAAATTAGCTGTTGTTATAAACATTTCTTTCATAAAACTATAAAATAGTTTTATGTTTACTAATAAATTTAAATATATAAGAAATCTATTTAAATTTATTAGTTTTTTTAAAGTTTAAATTGTAAACAATATTTTATACTACCAAATCTTACTTTAAAAAAAATATAATATTATATTCTTTTAATAGTATTAACCGATGTCCTTATTAGCCTTATTTTCATATTTTTGCACATTTTTGTTTCCAATATATTAGGTAATAAATTAGAAAACTTATTTCATTGACATCTAGTTTATTAGTGTTATAATAAAATTAGTGTTGCGCAACACCTACTAATATATTTTCTACTTGCAACAAAAAATACAAACAAAAAAGAGGTAAAAATGAAAAAAGTATTTTCAAAAGTTATTGTATGCACAATAGTGTTTGCTTTAATGACTGCTGGCAACGTTTTTGGTTCAGGAACTACTGAGGAATCAAAAGATACTACTGTTAACATGTTTCAATTAAAAGTTGAAATCAAAGATGCTATTGATGCTTATGCTGCAGAGTATTCTGCTGCACATGATGGCGTAACTGTAAAAGTCGAAACACTTGGGGGTGGTGGAGATTACGGTGGAGCTTTAAAAGCAAAATTACAATCAGGTCAAATGCCAGATATCTTTGTTATTGAAGGTCAAGGTGGCTATGATATTTGGAAAGATTATATTGCAGATTTAAGTGATCAACCTTGGGTTAGTGATACTGATTTAGCATTTAAAGCTAATGGTAAAGTAGTTGGTTTCCCTGTTTCAATCGAAGGTTATGGTTTAGCATATAATGCTGATATTTTAGCAAAAGCAGGAATTGACCCTGCAACTCTTACAACTAGAGTTGCATATGAAAAAGCTTTCAAACTTTTAGATTCTAAAAAAGCTGAATTAGGAATTGATGCTCCTGTAGCAATGGCTGCTTCTGTAGCAGGCGGAATGTGGTGGGTAGCTGCTCAACATAACTTAGCTGTATATTGGGGTGGTGGTCTTGATTTTGATGATACATCAATTATTGACAAAGCTCTTAATGGTGAATTAGATCAAGAAAGATTTATGCAATACACAAAATATCTTCAATTATTATTTAAATATGCAGATCAACAAATCTTGTTAAATGGTAGTTATGATGATCAAGTTGGATCATTTGCTCAAGGTAAAACAGCTTTCTTACATCAAGGTAACTGGGTAGATCCTAACTTAGCACAATTGGGTGTTGATTTCAAAGTTGGTTATGCTCCTCATGCATTCTTAGATACTGAAGAAACAGGTTTATTCTTATTTGCTCCAAGCTGGTATGTAGTAAATTCTCAAAGTCCTAACCAAGAAGCAGCAAAAGAATTCTTAACTTCAATTGCTATGACTAAAGAAGGTAATGAATATATGGTAAATGAAGCTGGAATGATTCCTGCTTTCAAATCTGTTACACTTGAACCTTCTGGACAACTTAGCCAAGCTTTAATGGCTGCAAATGCTAAGGGTGGCAACTATGGTGTATTCTTTGGAATGCTTCCTGATGGTGCTGGTCAAAATATTTTTGGACCAATCTTCGATTTATTTGCTCAAAATCCAGACAATGTAGATCAATTTATTAGTGATATGAATAACGCTGTTGCAAATCTAAAATAAGCACACGTTTAAGTAACTCTTGTAGAATCTTCTACAGGAGTTACTTTCTAAATGAAAACAGGAGTTGTAATTAATGAAACAAAATCGTTTTATCAATGTGCTTTTTTTAGCACCAACCGTATTTGCTTTCGTGATGGTTATTATTATCCCATTTTTCTTTGGTCTTTATTATTCAATGACAGATTGGAATGGAATTAGTAATGATATTAATTTTGTTGGGTTCGCTAACTTTAAGTTTTTATTTCACAATCCAAATTTTATTTATTCTTTTCTTATAACAATTCTTTTTACTTTTATAAATGTAATCTTTGTTAATATTGTTAGTTTTGTACTATCTTTAGTAGTAACTAGCAAAATCCCAAGAAGAAATTTTTATAGAGCTGGTTTTTTCGTACCTTATCTAATTGGAGGAATTGTTTTAGGTTATATTTGGCAATTTATTTTTAACAATATTTTAGTTGATTTAGGTTCAGTCTTGTCTATTAAATTTCTTGAAACATCTTTTTTGAGTCAAGCAAATACTGTTATTTGGACTATGGCTGTAGTTAATACCTGGCAATATTCAGGCTATATTATGTTAATATTTGTAGCTGCTATTCAAAGCATCCCTGCTTCACTTATGGAAGCTGCTGATGTTGATGGAGCAAAATATCCAACAAGAGTATTTAAAATTCTTATTCCTATGATGGCGAATGCATTTACAATTTCGTTGTTCTTAACATTGACTACTTCTTTTAAACAATTTGATATGAACTTAACTTTAACAAATGGTGGTCCAGCAACTAGATTTTTAGGAGCTCCGGTTAAAGCTAGTGAATTGCTTGCTATGAATATTTTTAATACTGCAGCAGCAAATCAAATGGCAGAAGCACAGGCTAAGGCTGTAATTCTTTTTATAGTTCTTCTTATTGTTTCTTTACTACAAGTTTCAATAAATAAGAGAAAAGAGGTGGAAATGTGAGCAAACCAATTACAAATAAAAACAAATATATATTACATAAATATGGTTTAGTATTTTTAGAAATATTTACAATCTTTTTATTTATTTTATTTATAATTCCTTTTGTTTTAGTAGTAATAAATTCTGCAAAAACCTCGAAAGAAATTATATTTAATGCAATAGCAAGGCCTTCCTCATGGAAACAATTATTTGTAAATATTTCATTAATATTTAATAATTCAACGGTAGATTACTTAGGAGCTTTTGTTGATAGTACAGTCATTACATTTTTCTCAATATTAGTTTTAGCAATTTTTTCATCTATGGCCGCTTGGGTTTTAGTGAGAAATAAAACTGCTTGGGCAACAATTATCTTTATGATTTTTGTATCAGCTATGGTAATTCCATTCCAGGTTCTAATGTATCCTTTAGTCCGTTGGTTAAGAATTCTTGGAACATTTTTAAACTTTAGGTTATTAGGTTCTGTTCCAGGTATCGTTTTTGCATATTTGGGGTTTGGAGCTCCATTATCAATCTTTATATTTCATGGGTTTATTAAAAGTATTCCATATGAACTTGAAGAAGCTGCAACGATTGATGGATGTCCTAGGGGTAGAATATTCTTTATAATTATATTCCCTTTACTTCAACCCATTATTATTACAGTATTGATTCTAAATGGAATTTGGATTTGGAATGACTATTTGCTTCCAGTTTTAATTTTAGGATCTAATGGTATAGTTCAAACTATTCCTATTGCAGTAACAGCATTTGCTGGGGCTTATTTGAAGCAATGGGATTTAATCTTGACATCCACTCTTATTGCCATGCTGCCAATTATCGTTCTTTATTTATTTGCTCAACGATATATTATTAAAGGAATGGTAGAAGGGTCAATTAAATAATTTAAAGGAGACAATTATATGAAAATTGTTTTAATAGGTGCTGGTTCCGTCCAGTTCGGTTATGGTATGCTCGGGGATATTTTTAACAGTTCTGTTTTAAAGGGTTGTGAGGTTACTTTATTAGATATTAACCAAAAAGCCTTAGACTCTGTTTTAGAAAATACTCAAAAATTTATTAAAGAACATTCTCTAACAAATAAAGTCTCAGCAACAACTAATAGAAGATTAGCGTTAAAGGATGCTGATTATGTTATATCTTCAATTGAAGTTGGTAATAGATTTGAATTATGGGATCAAGATTGGAAAGTTCCTCTACAATATGGAATTAATCAAGTATATGGAGAAAATGGCGGTCCTGGTGGGGTATTTCATTCATTAAGAATTATTCCAGTAATACTTGAAATTATGAAAGATGTAATGGAAATCTGTCCAAATGCTTATGTGTTTAATTTTTCAAATCCAATGACTGCAATTTGTACTGCTGTACATAGAGTTTATCCAGAAGCTAAATTTATTGGTATGTGTCATGAAATTGGCTGGTTAAATAAATGGCTTCCACCTATGCTTGATAAGAATATTGATGATTTACATTTTAGAGCAGCTGGATTAAATCACTTTAGTTGTATGATAGAATTAAAAGATAAAAAGACTGGAAAAGATTTATATCCAGAAGTTTTAGAAAAAGCAAATGCATTCTTTGAAAAAGAACCTGGCTATAGTGATATTTATGATGAATATTTAGCTACAGGGAAATTACAATCTGAAGAAAAATTTTCAAAAGAAATTAGTAGAAAAGAAAGTAATTATACTTGGGCAGATCGTCATATAGCTAGATTAATGTTAAAGAATTATAATCTTCTTCCAATAACTGTAGATAGTCATTTTGGTGAATATTTAGGTTGGGCTTGGGATATTGTTGATCATAGAGGAATTTTAGATTTCTATGATTATTACAGAACTATTCTATCAAAACGTGTTTTCTCAGAAATAAAAATGGAAACTACAGAAAGAGTTATTCCAATTATAGATGGAATTGAATCTAATTCAGGATATGAAGAGGCTGCTGTAAATATTCCAAATAATGGATTAATTGAAGATTTACCTTCATGGGTTGTTATCGAAGTTCCAGCTATTATTAATAAAGATGGAGTTAATGGAATTAAATTTGATAATATTCCAAAAGGTTATTTAGCATTACTTAGATCATATTCTGGTGTTTATGATTTAACTGCTGAAGCAATAATAAACAAAAGCAAAAAATATGTTATTCAAGCATTATTAGCTAATCCTGTTGTAAATAAAGCTTCTAATCTTGATGAGTTAGTAGATAGAATGATTACTATTCAAAATAAATGGCTCGGCTACTTAAATTAATTAATTCACAAGAAGAAGAAAGTATATCTTTCTTCTTCTTTATTATTATTGTATAAAAGATAAATATATAAATAATAATTTTATAAGGTAAAATGATGTCAACTATTAAAGAAATAGCTAAAAAAGCGGGTGTTAGTCCAACAACAGTTACTAATGTTATTCATAAAAATTATTCAAAAGTCTCTGATGAAACTAGAAAAAAAGTGGAAAGCTATATTAAAAGTTGTAATTACACTCCTAATATGGGGGCAATGATTCTAGGTCGAAATGATTCAAGAATAATTGGTGTTATTATGTTTATGGAGCCTCGTTGGAATGAGACAGTACTAGAGGATCCTTTTTCCTCCGCAGTAATTGGAGCTATTGAAGAATCTATCCATGCAATGGGCTATTTCCTTATGTTACAAACAACAAATAGTGAAGAAGAAGTAATAAGGCTAGCAAAAACTTGGAAGCTCGCAGGACTTATTCTTATATGGGTTCCCGAGAAGATTGCTCCAATAATTAATAATAGTGTCGAAACTCCTGTAGTTTTTATTGATTCACATTTTGATTTTAATGAGAATATTTATCATAATGTTGGGCTTAAAGATGAAGAAGGTGGTTATTTAATTACTGAGTATTTAATATCTATGGGACATAAGGATGTAATATTTTTTACAAATGATACTTTTGTATCTGGTACTGATTCGCTTAGATTTAAAGGTTGTCAGAGAGCATTAAAAGACAATAATATTGATTTTAATGGGGGTAATAGAATTTTCTTATCAAAAGAAAAAAGTGAAAGATACAATATTTATTCTCAGATTGCTAAACGAGAAATGCCATATACAGCATTAATTTTTTCTTCAGATTATTATGCCGCTGAAGCTGTAAACTATTTACAAGATCATGGATTAAAAATTCCAGATGATATTTCAGTTACAGGTTTTGACGACAACATTTTTTCTCGAATAATTCAACCACATTTAACAACTATTCATCAAAATTCTAGTGATAAAGGTCGTATTGCAGTCTCTATGTTAATGAAACTCATTAAAAAAGAGATAATTAAGAAACCAAATATAAAATTAGATGTAGAGCTTGTAATAAGAGACTCTGTAAAAAATCTTTTAAATTAAGCATTGAAATAAATATTATATATGAAGTTTTACTTTTTTAATTTTCTAAGCTTTTATTTAATTTAAATTATATCTACTTTCCCCTTTGATGAAGGTCTGCTCTTTTTTATTGAATTTTATTATGATAATGTCATATTAATATAATTAATAAAATAGGGAATGGTTAATAATGAATTCAATACAAATAGAATCATTTTTAGAAATAGTTAAACAAGGTTCAATAACTAAAGCAACTAAAACACTATATATTTCTCAATCTGCACTTTCTAATCGAATGATAGAGTTAGAAAATGAATTGGAAACTAAATTGTTTATTAGAAAAAAAGGTATGCATCAAATAGTTTTAACTCCTATGGGGGAGAAATTTGTTGAACTGGCTTATGCAATTTTAAGAATAGAGAATGAAGCAAAAGATCTTAATAAACTTTGTAATACAGAAATTTTATCTATTGCTAGTGTAGACTCTGTAAATAATTATACTTTAGTACCATTCTTTAAAAATTATATTGATAGAAATGAACACATTCAATTAAATATTAAAACATTCCACTCTGATGAAATTTATAATTTGGTAGCAGAAAATAAGGTTGATATTGGCTTTACTCTAAAAGAAATAAAAAAAGAAAATGTAATTACAAGACCTATTTATAGAGAATTAATGTACTTAATTAGTAAAACTGGTGGTGATTATTATGATTATTACCCAATTGAAAAATTAGATGCTAGGCAAGAGATTTATCTTGAATGGGCTCCTGATTTTCAACTTTGGCATAATAGATTTTTTAATCCAGATTGTAGAAAGTATGTACAAGTAAATACCGGCTCAATGTTAGCTCAATATTTAGATTCTAAAGAAAGGTGGGCATTAGCTCCTATGTCTGTTATTACTATATTAAAACAATATATTGATATTAATTATTATCATTTAGAAGTAAATCCTCCACCACGTTATTGCTATATGCTAATAAATAGAAATATTTCAAATGAAAAACATATTATACTTAATAATTTTATTCAACAGTTAGAAGAATATGTTAAAACTCAAAAAGATATTTGTGTTTTTGAACCTTGGATGGAGCAACCTAATTTTCAGATAAAAATGGAAGAAAAGGCTAATACATAGAATTTAATATTATGTATTAGCCAAATCAGGAAAATAGTAAAACTATTGTATATTGAAATAAATATTATTTATTTAAATCTTATGAAAATAGTGTCATGAAGAATGTGATAATAACAGGGTTGAATATGTTAATAAAAATAACTGTTACTACAGGTAGAGTAAACCAAGCTTCTGGAGCTGGACCATTTTCTTCAATAACAGATGACATGTTAGCTATAGCATTTGGAGTTTGTCCAAGACCTACACCACAATGTCCTGCAGCCATAACAGCAGCATCGTAGTCTTTTCCCATAGTTCTGAAAGTTACAAAATATGCATAAATAATCATTACTAATGCTTGAGTAACTAAGATAACAATCATTGGAATAGCTAAGGAAACAAGTGCACTAATATTTAGAGTCATTAAAGCCATAGATAAGAATAAATCTAAAGAAATTGTACTTACTAACTTAACTTCTTCAGTTCTTAAATGATATTTGCTGTTATCATAAATATTTCTTACAACTAAACCACCAAATAGGTTACCTACATAGTATGGGAAGTTAAGAGTTGTTAATAATAATAATTTATGAATATAAGTTCCTAAGAAAGCTGCAACAAGAATTAAAATAGTTGTAAATAGGATTTGATTGATGTTTAATTCGTGTGTAACTTTTTCTTCAGCCTTGTTTTCTTCACCACTAGATTTAAGGTTATATTTTGAGATTAATTTTTTAGCAACAGGGCCACCAATTAATGAACCTAATAATAAACCAAAAGTTGCAGCGGCAACACCAATAGTAGTTGCATCTTGAGCTCCAAGTTGTTCAAGAGAAGGTCCGAAGGAAGCAGCACTACCAACACCACCACTCATTGAAATTGATCCCATTGCAACACCTAATAATTTATTTAAACCAAATAAACCAGCAAGGCCAGCACCAACTAAATCTTGAATTATAAGAAATAGAACTGCTACAACAGCTAATATAGCACCACGTTTACCACTTTTTTTAAGAACACTAAAGCTACAAGTAAAACCAATACATGTGAAGAAGATATCCATAAAGAAGTTTTGAAGAGATTTATCAAAATTAACTTTTACACCAGCAAATCCAATAAAGAAAATTAGAAATGAGCATAAAATACCGCCAATAACTGGTGCTGGAATGAAAAATTTCTTAAAGAAATTAACGCGATTCTTAATATATGTTCCTAGAAAAAAAACTAAACCTGCTATACCTGCAGTTTGTATTACATCAAAAGTAAATGTCATCAGAAGCCTCCTTAATATGTTATCTGATTTTTGTTGAGTATTTCATAAACCCAATCGGTTTCAAAAGTATTGTTTTTCATAATTCCTTCAAAGATTTTTTCTTCTTTTTTTAGTACTTGTTGAACTTTTTCTTTGAGCTCTGGAATGTATTTTTGTTGTATGCAAATTATTCCATCAGAATCCCCAACAATGAGGTCTCCTGGGTTAATTACTTGATTTCTAATAGCAAGAGGTGAATTTACTTCACCAGGGCCATTCTTATAAGGACCATTTGGAGAAACTGATTTATAGTAAACAGGAAAATCAAGTTCACTTAATGCATCAATATCCCTAACAGCGCCATTTATGATTATTCCACCAAGTTTGCGTTTCATTGCCCAAGTACACATTAATTCCCCACAAATAGCTCTATTATCATAGCCATCTGCACTGTAAACTAATACATCATTTTCTTGAGCATTTTCTATAGCATAGTATAGAAGTAAGTTATCTCCTGCAACAGATTTTATTGTATATGCATTTCCGCATAGCTTTTTCTTATTCGCCGGTATCAATTCAGCACTTAGACATGAGTTTCTATTCATGCAATCACCTATATTGGCAACGGGAATCCCTTTAAAAAAATTAATATCTTCTTGTGAGCATCTTTCAATATTGTTATTTATAGAAAATCCAATATTCATATCTCACCTCCTAGCCATTTCTTCAATCGATTGATACTTCAAAATAGCATAGTTGAGAATGATAGTAAAACAGATTATTCGGATATAATATATCGATAAAATAGATATTAATCGATAGAGGTGTTAAATCAATGAAATTAATATAAATGAAGAATAAAATCACTATAAATTTTTTTTATAACTGTCTTTTTTGAATAATTTTGTAATTGAATTATGTTAGTTTAATTCTTTATTAGTTTTACAATAAAATGATTTATTTCTAAGTTATTTGTGGACGATTTCTTAATTTAATAGTTATATTTGAAGTAAGTGGTTATTTAATTTTTATAAATAATTTTAGTGTAGTAATTTTAGATTCGTTGATTGATATAATAGATATTGCCATAAAGGTTGTATAAATGAATAAAGAAACATATGTTGATTTTTTAGAAATTATTCATGGTTGTGTGGAGCTAAAGAGTTGTAGTAATACTAAGCAATGTGATAAAAAGCATTTACATCATGAACTTTCTATTGGTTTTATTAGAGAGGGTAGCACTACAGTTGTTTTAGGAGAGAAAACAATAACCTTTAAAAAAGGTGATGGTGTAATTATTCCACCTTTTCTTAGTCATTTATGTACCCCAGATGATTTAGAGAATTGGGGTTTTGATATGCTCTATATTAAGCCTGTATTCTATGAAAAGTTTTTAGATTTTAATACTGCTGAAAAAATAGATAAAAATGATGCTATTATAATTGATAAATTTATAAAGTCCATAAATTCTGAAGATAATGAAAGTGTAAGAGAAGAAAAATTAATTGACTTATTAATTTGTTTAAATGATTTGATTAAAACTCCTCCTGAAGATAATAAAAATAAAGCTTTTGTAGTAAAAGAATTTATAGATAACCATTTTAAAGAAAAACTATCTCTCGATATGTTAGAAAAAGAATTTAATAAAACTCGATTCCAAATAATTAGAGAGTTTAAAAAACAATATAATACAACTCCTATGGCTTATCAGTTGCAATTAAAAGTTTCAAAAGCTAAGCAGTATTTACTTGATGGAACTAGTGTTTTAGATATCTGTGATTTATTAGGATTTTATGATCAAGCACACTTTATTCGTGAGTTTAAAAAAATGAATGGAGTTACCCCGCAAAAGTATTTAGATAAGATTTTATAACTTAATCCCTATTGTTCAATTTTATACAATACATTTATAACTTAAATATTTATTATAATATAAAAATTCTGGAGTTTATAAAATTGAACAAAATAAAACTAATTATTGTTATGATGTTGTGGGGAAGTATTGGGCTATTTACTAGATATATACCCTTAAGTTCAATACAACTTGCTTTTTGCAGATCTGTTATTGCATTACCCATTTTAATAACATTAGTTCCAAATAAAAAAGGATTATTAAAATTAGATAAAAAAAGTGTTTTGCTATATGCAATATCTGGAGCTCTTATAGCCTTAGCCTGGGTTGCTGTATTTTATGGATATAAACATACAACAATAGCATCAGCTGTAATTGTATATAATATGTGCCCTGTTTATGTAATGCTTTTAGCGCCTTTTGTATTAAAAGAAAAAGGGACTATAACTCAAACAATTGTTATTGGAGTAGCTTTTCTTGGTTTGATCTTGATAGTTGGTAATTCAAGTGAAAATAGTGGTTCTATGTCTGGCTTGTTAATGAGCGGGGTATCTGGGATTTTATATGCAATAATAGTTCTAATGAATAGAAAAATGTCAGTTAAATTAGAAAGTAATACGGCAACCTTTATTCAAATGTGTGCAGCTTCTTTAGTTTTATTACCTTTTATTATTAATCAAGGTCTTGTAGAAAATTTAGTATCCTTAGATATGAGAGCTTTAGTTTTGACAATTATTTTAGGAGTTGTTCACACTGGTATTGCTTATAATCTATATTTCTCAACATATCATCACATGAAATCTATTGATATAGTTGTTTTTAGTTATCTTGAGCCTGTATTTGGAATTCTATTAAGTCTTGTTATTTTAGGTGAGAGTTTATCTATAGCACAATGGCTAGGAGCTTTATTAATTTTGGGTTCAACATTTGTTGGAGAAATTTTTAAGCAAACAAATTTTAAGAAACAAAAGGTTAAAGCATGATGCTTTAATTTGGTTTCTTGTTATCAATTATTTATCAAAGTACAACTAGAAAATTTTGATTTGTTTATTTGTTTTATTTTTTTATTTTATATTAAGGAAATGATATTCATTGACATATGAATAATCCCATTTTAATCTTTTATTATAATTTATTTATTGAAAAAAATAATTTTGTTTGATAAAAGTTTTAAAATTTAAGGATATAGTAGTGCAGAATTCTCACCACAAAATTAATTCATTTTTTATTGTCATATTAGCTTTAATCTCTGTGTTAATTATAAGTTGTCATACAGAAAAAGTTGATAACACTTCACAATTTTTAAAGGAATATGTAAAGGATAATGGGACTTTAATAGCAGCCCATAGAGGTTATGCTGAGATTGCTCCGGAAAACACAATAAGTGCATTTAAAGCTGCATTAAATGTTGGAGCAAATGCTTGTGAGTTTGATGTTCATCAGAGTAAAGATGGAGTATTAGTTGTAATTCATGATGATAGTGTTGATAGAACAACTGATGGTTTTGGTAAAGTTAATCAATTAAATTATGATTATTTATCTACTTTGGATGCTGGTAGCTGGAAAGATCCAAAATATAAGGGTGAAAAAATACCAACACTATTTGATACCTTAACTTTCTTAAAAGAAAATAACATGATTGCTGTTCTTGAGATAAAGGTTAGTACAATTGTCGATGATGTGATAGATATGTTATATGAGACAGAAATGAATGAAAACACTATTATAATAAGCTTCTCAAAATCTGCAATATCAAAAGTAATGAAATCAGATTCTAAAATCCCAGCTTTATTGTTAATTAAAGATAAAGCATGTATGAGTGGATCTAGTGATGATAAAGCTAATGCAATAATTAACAAGGCAGAAAAAATTGGAACAAAATATGTTGGTCCATTTTCTTTCCAATTAGAAAAACTTGATTCTTCTCTAGTTGATCAAGCTAATTATGATTTAAAAAAGGGCAAAGATCCTGGAGTTTTGCCATTAGCCTTAGATAAAGAGACCATAGAAAAATTACATGAGAGTGGTTATTTTATTGATGCTTGGACAGTAGATAATGAAGAAAATATAAGAGATTTAATTAATAGTAATGTAGATATTTTAACCACCAATTATTTAGAGAGAGCTCTTTATATAAAAAGTGAAATCTTATAATTAAAAAAGGCATCAAAGTAGATACCTTTTTTGCTGCTAATCATTAATTTTTTTTAGATTCTTGATTTGTGATTTTTCTTTCCAGTGCTCTTAATTCAGAATGCATTGCATTAATTTTAAACTCGATAGTATTTAAAATCCAAAATTGGAAATGGTTTGTTTTATATTGATGATGCATCATAAATACAATTTTTATAGATACTAATAAAACACTTATTTCTAGGGATATAAATGGTGGTAAAAAATGAGTAGTCATTTCTAGTGTAAATAGACTAAGGATAATAGTAAGAAATACTATATTAACAATAGCATCAACCTTAGAAAAATTCTTCCCACCTAATTTCCCAAGCATTATTCGTATTTTTTCTTTTTCTTGATTGTATTCTTCTATTTCTCTAAGCATAGCTTCTTCTGCTTGAGTAAATTCTTCTCTATTCATATAAGCTCCTTTTTTTTATCTAAATTAAATTATAAATATTCGACACTTAAATAATTTAAGTATTAAATATTTCAATAAATAGTTACATGATTTTTATTTTAGTAGTGATAATTAAGACTGATTTATAATCTTTTAAACTGTTTTATAGCCTTTTGCAAGTAAAATTTTAAAAAAAATTATTTTTTTTGATTAAATTTTTCAAATTATTATTTTCTCAAATGTGAAACAAATTAATTAAATATTAATTAACCTTGTTGATATTTTAAATATTATATATAAGAATACTCTTTATATACTAAAGAATTAAATAGCGAGGATTTGATGGCAAAATTATTATTTTCTTTATCCATTATTACATTTGGATTGATTATTGGATATCTAATCCAAAGATTAACCCTCAAAGGTATTATTAAAGCTGATAAAACCTTATCAAAAGAAAGAAGAATCCTCCAAGCTATTGCTCTTTTAGTGTTATTCCCAATTTCTACTGTGGGCGCTCTTTGGGATTTTGCCTTTAATGATTTGAGTATTGTATTTTTACCTTTAGTTGGAGTTCTTACATTATTTGCTGGAGGTTTTTCATCTCTTTTGCTTACTAAGATACTAAAATATAATAATAAACAAGCTGGAGCTTTTTTTAGTTGTTGTAGTATGAGTAATATAGGATCAACTGGTGCTCTAATTGTATTTGTTTTTTTAGGAGAAAAAGCTTTTGCACTTGTTCCTATATACAAATTATTTGAGCAAGTTATTTATTATGCCTTATGGTTTCCTGTTGCTAAAAGTTTTTCATCAACTATGAAAACTGATGATACAAAAAATAGATTTGTTCAAATTATAAAAGATCCATATGTTTTAGTTGCAATAATTAGTGTTATAGTTGGTGTAATTTTAAATTTATTAAAAATTCCACGTCCAACCTTTTATAGCCAATTAAATGCAGTAATAATTCCTATTGGAAGTTTAATGTTGCTTTCTTCAATAGGGATGGCAATGAAATTTAGTAAAATAAAAAATTATTTAAAACCTGCAGCTTTAATTGCAATGGTAAAATTCATTTTAATGCCAGTAGTTGCAACTTCTGTTGCTTATTTATTGGGTTTTAATAATATCGATAATGGACTTCCATTAAAAGTAGTTCTTATTTTATCTTCAGTTCCCGTTGGTTTTATTGCATTAGTGCCTCCAGCTATTTATGATTTAGACTTAGATTTGGCTAATGCAGGTTGGTTTATCACAACTGTATCATTAGTTATAGTTATTCCATTACAGATGCTTTTTATTTCTTTTATTTAACTCTTAATAATTAAATATTATATAGTAATAATTATTGGATTGTGCTAGGTTTAATTATTCATAAAAAAGTGCAGGGAATATTATATGAATTCCAATTTATTATTAGGGCAAATATTTGCAATTATAACAGCTATTGCTTATGCAGAAAATTCCATTATTTATTCATATTTAGGAAATAAAGTATCAGTCAGAGCTACAGTTCATGTAAGGCTTTGGATAGCTGTACCAATTATATTAGTAGTTGCTCTTTTAACTGAAGGAAACTTCTTTGTGCAGGCAAATCTATTTAATTGGGGAATTCTTTTATTATCTGGATTATTGGGATATTTTTTCTGTGATTCTTTTTCTTTTTGGGCTTTTACAAATATTGGACCTAGAGAATCTATGGTAATAATGACATTAAATCCTATATTTAATTCGATTCTTTCATATTTCTTTTTTACTGAAGTCTTATCAATCTTAGAGATGATTTCTATTCTGATTACTTTAAGTGGGGTTATTATTTTAATCTTAGCCAAAGAGAAAGAAGTAGATAATAATAAGAAAAAAAATCAACTAAAAGGTGTTGTATTTGCTCTTTTAGCTGCAGTATTTCAAGCAACATCTAATATTTTAGCAAAAGGTGCAATGTCAAATTTAGGACCAATTAGTACTAATACAATTAGAATGATTGGAGGGTTATTAGGTGCTGCAATATTTGCAATATTCTTTAGAAAAGAATTTAGAAACGATTTTTTCTGTTTTGAAGATAAAAAGTATTTATCTCTATTAGTAATAGCAGCAATAAGTGGTCCAATAATTGGTATGTCTTTATTACTTAGTTCATTTAATTATGCACCAATAGGGTTGGTTACTGCTATTGTCCAAATAAGTCCTATTTTTATATTAATATATGAACTAATATTTTTGAAAAAGCATATTAGAATTTTAGAGATATGTGGAACATTAATATCAGTAATTGGTGTTGTCTTAATGTTCTTATAAAAAATCAGCTATTTTATTTCCTTTAAAAGAATATAAAATAGCTGTTTATTAAATTAATATAGTTTATAAACTATAATCTTATTTATGTATTTCTAAAAGATAATTTAGTAAATAAAGAAGTTAGTAATGTTTGAACTTCTTTGTTGTCGAGTTTTGCAATATCTATAAATGCTCTATTAATATATTTTTGAGCTAATTTTTCTGCTTTTTCTACTCCTCCTAAAAAGAGTGTTAACTCAACAACTTTTTTACTTTCTTTTTTAGATAATAACTTCTTTTCCTTTACTAATTCATATAAAGGCTTCTCTATTGAATTACTATTAGATTCTATTTTTAATGCAGCAATTAGAGGGTAGGTTGGAATTCCAACTTGAATATCTAAGCCAACTGCTTTGCCTAATTTATCAGCATTTCCTGTATAATCAAGAATGTCATCTTTAATTTGGAAAGCAATACCTAAGCAATATCCTATTCTATGTAATAGATGTTGCTGATATTTTTCGCCAGAGGTTACTGCAGCACCAGAATATGCACTTAAGGCAAATAAAGCCGCTGTTTTTCCACCAATACGGCGAAGATATTCAGAAGAGGAAATTAAAAAGTTACCAACATCAGCATCTTGGATTAATTCACTTTCACATAGACGACTAAAAGCATTTGTAACTACACTTGCTTCAAGGTCTCCTTTTTCCCCTTTGATTAAACTCATTGCTCTAGCTAGCATATAGTCTCCAGCAAGAACAGCTTGTTTTGTTCCAACTCTAGAGTTAAGAGTTGCAATTCCTCTACGAGTTTTTGCTCCATCGATGATATCATCATGGATTAGGGAAGCAATATGAATCATTTCTAATACACTAGCTACTCTTAAAGCTTCTTCTTCTCTTTCTTGTTCTCCTAACTTAGAACCAATAATAACAAGTGCGGGACGAATCATTTTCCCGCTTTTTGTTACTCTATCCATTAATAAGTCTCTAATAAAGTAATTTGATTGTTCAATAGAAGTTAATATTAGTGAGCTCACCTCTTGAAGTTTTGCTTCAATCGATGGCTCATCTTTCCAAAAATCACTCATATTAGATTGTTATATCCTTATGTTTAGCTAATTTTCTTTCCATTTGTCTCTTTGTATAAACTGGTTCATCCATGAAGATGTATAGCTTTTTAACAAATGGGATTTTGTTCCAAATCCTCTTAATCCAAGGCATTACCCAGTAATCGAGACCAAATGCTCTTCCAGCTCCACCAATCATAACAATAGATACTGCCATATACCAAATAATTTCTTTACCAGCCATAGCTCCTATTAAGAACATAAATGATAGTCCTAAAGAAACAACTGCAGCAGGTGCTGTGAAAAGTCCTCCAATTAATGCAAGACCAATTCCAAATTCAGCTAAAGTAATCATGATTTGGAAGAAGTATGGAGCTTGAGCTACAAGGTGTGTATTCATCCAAGTAAATAATGCTAATGGTTCTTTTAGTAGTGGTGGAGCAAATTGTTGAACAGTCTCTCCAACTGCAGTAGCAGTTTGAGCAGCTGCATCAGCAACAGCGGTTGAAGCAGAACTTACCGCAGCAACAGCTTTAGTTGCAGTTTCAGCAACAGCAGTTGAAGCAGAGCTTACAGCATCTCCTACAGCATTAGCTGCTGGAGCACCCCAGTAAACTTTAGATCCTGTTGTATCTGTTAACCAACCTTCTTTGATTTTACCGATACCTTCGATTAACCACATAACACCTAAGTAAATTCTTAAGAAGGCAAACCAATAACCTTGAGGTTTATAAGATGCAAAACCACCAATAAGAGATCTTCTATTTTTAATATTTAAGATTTCATGTTTGAAATATCCCCAAGCACCATTGATTCCACAAACTCCTGCTTGATAGTACATATTAACTAGGTGTTTGATTGCCATTGCAGGAAATCCTGATAATGACATGTTCATTGTATGAGAAACTGCGTATCTACCACCAATACTTACCATATAACCATGGAAGTTTGATTTGTAAGGTTTTACAGGTTTAACTTTTGCACCAAATTCTTTTCTAATAGCATTAATAATACCATCAGCAGCTGTAGATGCTGTTTGTTCAGCAGCTTCAACAATTTGAGGAAGAGGGCGATTATTTTCCATAAACCAAACACCATCCCCTGCTAGATAAACATTATCATAATCTGGGCATTTCATGAATTCATCAACTTGCTTACGTTGAACTCTACCTTCTGTAATTTCTAAGTTATGGCAGAAAGTTGTTCCTCTAATACCACATGTCCAAACTAATGTATGTGTTTTAATTACAGTACCATCTTTTAAAGTGATAGAATCGGCATCAGCTTTTACGATAAGGCTGTTAGTTCTAACAATAACACCTTTCTTTTTCATGTATGCTAGAGCTTTATTTTTTGGTTTTTCAGGAAGCATGTTTAAAATACTACCTAAAGCTTCAATGTTCATAAGGGTTACTTCATCATGATCAACACCATATTCTTCACAAAGAATTGGTAGCCATTCAAGTAATTCACCTGTAATTTCTACACCAGTAAAACCACCACCTGCTACAACAAATGTTAGTTTTTCTTTTCTTTCTTGAGGGTCACTTATGTAACTTGCACTTCTAACTGTATCCATAATATGACGTTTGATACGAAGAACATCTTGTAAGCCCCAAGCTGTGAAAGCATGTTCTTTAATACCTGGAATATTGAAATCTGTGGATTCAGCACCAGATGCTATGATGAGTTGGTCATATGGGTATGATGCTTTATTTCCTTTTAAGATTTGTTCTTTAAAGTCGACAGTTTGAATTTCATCTCTTACAACATTTACACGTTTACCAGCAAAAATTCTGTCAAAAGAGATTTTAACTGAATCTTCGTCTACTCTGTTTCCAGCAACTTCATGTAATTCTGTCATCAGAATATGGTATTTATGTCTGTCGATAAGAGTTATTTCTACTCTATCTTTAAATTTTTTTAATTCTTTGGCAAGTTTTTTAGCTGCATGAACACCAGCATAACCTCCACCTAAAATTACTATTCTTTTGTTATCCAATTTGTACTCCTTATTTTTCATTACTATCTTAATGTGATGGAATTATATTATAATGTGCTTAAAATATAAAATATCGATAGAAGATAGTTGAAATTTATTTGGAAATATTATACTCAATATATTATTACCATGAAATACTGTAAAAAATCAATTGAATTATTTGTTATTATATTGTTATTGACAACAATTTTTACCAGCTGTAGCAAAAAAACTGAAGAAATAGAAATCTCTCCAATATCTAAATCAAAACTTTTACTTGGAACTTCTTGCAAAATAACGATTTACGATAATCCTAGTGATGAAGCTTTTAAGCAAGCTTTTGATAGAATTGAAGATATAGAAAATAAAATGTCTATTAGAATCGCATCAAGCGAAGTCTCTCAGATTAATGATAATGCGGGAATAAAACCTGTAGTTGTTTCATCAGATACCTTTAGAGTAATAAAAGAAGCTCTTGAAGTTGCAAGACTAAGTGGAGGCGCTTTTGATCCAACAGTTGGCCCCTTAGTTGCTGCTTGGAATATAGGAAGTGATGATGCTAGAGTTCCCCCTAAAGAAGAAATTGATTCACTTCTTCCATTAATTGATTACAAAATGGTAACTCTTAATGAAAATGATGAAAGTGTTTATCTTGAGAAAAAGGGTATGATGATTGACTTAGGAGGTATAGCTAAAGGTTATGCTGCTGATGAAGTTGAAAAAATTCTTGTATCAAATAATGTTAAAAAAGCAATTATTAATCTTGGTGGTAATGTACTTACCATGGGAACAAGAGTTGATGGATCAAAATGGAGAATAGGGGTTCAAAAACCTGAAGCTGAAAGAGGTGGGTATGTTATGATTGCATATCTTGAAGATCAAGCTTTGGTAACTAGTGGTCCTTATGAAAGATACTTAGTAGTTGATGGAATTACTTATCATCATATTTTAGATACAACAACAGGATATCCTGTTGTAACAAATTTAACTAGTGCAAGTATAATTGCTCATGAATCTTTTATTTCAGATGCCCTTAGTACAGCAATATATTCCTTAGGTTTAGAAAAAGGCTTAGAATTAATAAATTCAATGGATAATGTTGAAGCAATGTTTATTGATAATGAAGATAATATATATCTATCAAAAGGCTTTAAAGATAATAAAATTTCTTTTACATTAAGTGATGATTCTTTTAAGGTAATAGAGCCATAAAAGGTAAAATATCTTTTGCTTTATCACTAAAAATTAATAATAAAAATAATATTATAGAGATGTGAATTATGTGAATAATCACATCTTTTTTTATAGCATATCTAGTTTCTTTAGGTTTTATTGTAGGATTATCAATATCTTGTTCAATTTCTAATAACAATTGATCTATTGCACCAATTAGTGGAGTCTTTTTCTCTATTTGATGCCATTTTGTAGTTAATCTATCAAAATAATAAAATTGAAGAGATATAATAGCTCCTAACTTTCCAGGAATTTGAGGTCTTGTACTCATCATATAATGAGAAGCATAGATAAAACTTATAAGAAGAAAAGCTTTTTTTGCCCCCATAGTTAGAGATCCAAGTGTAATTGAATATGAACCAATGGAGAAAATTACTAATCCATGAGGCGTTAAGGTATGAGCTAAAGAAATAGAAATTAGTAAAATTAAATTTGGCATTAATCTAAATTTTCTTCCACTATTTAATGCTAATATTATTACAAATATAGTAATAAGAAAGCTTGAAGTTAGTGTTGGAGATAGTAAAATCCCTAAAATTATAAAAGCGCCAGAAATTAGTCTTAAAGTTGAATATTTCATAGAGCTTTTTCCTTGAGTTGGTTATACCATTTACTTTTTTGAATGAATTCATTAGCAAATATACCTAAGATAATGCTACTAATTAATCCTGAGAATAAAAATAAAGGTGCAATTACATAGGTAGCTTCTTTAAATAAAATAAGCCTGCTTATAATTAATTGACTAATAGCACTACCTAAAGCCCCACCTAAACTGATACCAACTCTACTAACTTTATCTTTGAAAAGTTTATATATAAGAAGCATTATTAATGCACTAGATGTACTTCCGGCAAAGGAAAAAAGAATAATATAGCTAAATATTGTTCCACTAATTAAGCCTTGTCCTAAAACTTTTAATAATAACAATAAAAAATATTCTCTGTTACTAAAAATACCTAAGGCAAGAATAAGAGGAATATTCGCGAGCCCTAAACGCATAAAAGGTACAGGTTTAGGAATCATATATTCAATTGTGGAGAGAAAAAGAGCACAAGCTGAAAAAAGTGCAACTAAATCAATTCTAATTTTAGTAGGAGATATCATCTGTTACCACCCCATTATTTTCATCTTTTTGGCCTTCTATAACTATAAAAACATTATTAGGAAGGCAAGCAATCCAATCCCCTGGTTTATCTATCCAACCAGCTAATACACATATTTGATTTTTACAGTCTGAGGAAGGTACATGAACTCTATTGTTTTTAATTTCCATAGTAGTACCTCCAATAGGGCCTTCAAAAGTGACAGTTGTATCTACGCTTAAATCATAAATCCATTCTTTATCGCCACAAGTAACATGTACTTCAGGTTTCCCTGCAACATTGTTATAGAGGGAAAAACTTAAAACACTTACAACAAGAAATATAATAAAAATAATGATATCAATAAGCGTTAGTTTTTTCATAATAAAATGGTATCAGTTTAATTATTTATTGTCAAAAGGGTTAGAATGCAAAAATAGTTAATTAACTCTTGAATTACAAGGCATCCCCCATTATAATGCAATCGATATTAAATTATCAGGAGTAATAAATGAAAAAAAATCATGTTCTATTAAATATGGCTTTATTAGTTGTATTAATGAGCGTAACTTTGGTAAGTTGCCAAAAGAAAACTGAACCTGCTGCTACTGCTGCAGAACCAGTTCAAAAAGAAGCTGTTGCACAAGATACATCAGCATCTTATGAAGATGGAATCTATTTTGCATCTCAAGATAGTTTCTCTAATGGTTGGAAGTATGTTGTAACTGTAGTTGTAGAAAATGGTAAAATTACTAGTGCTGACTGGGATGGCGTTAATGTTAATGCTGGTCCTTCTAAGAAAGCTTATGATAAAGCCGGCAAATATAATATGAAAGCATTTGGTGGCGCACAAGCTGAATGGTCAGAACAAGCAGCTAAAGTAGAAGACTACTTAGTTAAAACTCAAGATCCATCAGCAATTGCTTATAAAGATGATCAAGGTCACACAGATGATATCGCTGGTGTTTCAATCCACGTAAGTGAATTCTTTGAATTAGCTCAAGAAGCTTTAGCAAAGGCTCCAGTTGGAAGAGGTAAGTACCAAGATGGTGCATATTATATCTCAGCTGATGAATTTGCAGATTCAGGATGGAAAGAATATGTTGCTCTAACAGTTATTAACGGTAATATTGTTGGTGCTAACTGGTCAGCAATTGACAGAATGGGCGATGATAAAAAGCTTTATGATGCAGCTGGCAAGTATAACATGGTAGCATACGGTGGAGCACAAGCTGAATGGTCAGAACAAGCTGCAAAAGCAGAACAATACTTAATTGATGTTCAAGATCCTTCTTTAGTTGAATATAGTGACGCTGAAGGTCATACCGATGCAGTAAGTGGTGTATCAATTCACGTAATTGGTTTCTTCACTTTAGCAGATGCTGCTCTAAAAGCAGGTCCTGTATCAGTTGGTCCTTATACTGATGGTGGTTATTATGCTAGCAGTGATGAATTCAGTAATGGTTGGAAAGAATATGTATCATTATTCGTTAAAAACGGAAATATTGTAAACGTATATTGGTCAGCTGTTAATGAAGATGGTGCTGATAAGAAAGCTTATGATATGGAAGGTAATTACAATATGGTAGCATACGGTGGAGCTCAAGCTGAATGGTATGAACAAGCTGCTAAAGCTGAACAACATTTACTTGATACTCAAGATTTAAGTGCTATTACATATAAAGATGATGAAGGACACACAGATGATATCGCAGGTGTTTCAATTCATGTAAGTAGTTTATATCAATTAGCTCAACAAGCATTAGATAATGGTGCTGTAAGTTACGAAGAATAAACTTAAAATAGTTCAATCAAAGGTCTTTATCTTAAATGATAAAGGCCTTTTTTATATCCTTTTCTGTTTATTGTTAGGATAATGATTAATAAAAAATAAAGACTTCCATATCAAAATAAAGGAAGTCTTTGTATGAGTATTTTTTATTTCTACTATTTATAAATAAAAGAAATAAGGAAACAGATAATTATGATTAAACTATATGTAAAATGTACTTTAGTAGTATTTTGAATCCCTAAGTTTTTAGCATTTCTAACATTGTCTATTGCCTTTATTGCATAAGGAATACTGATAAAACTTACTAAAGAATAAATTGGATATAAACCAATTATTACATATAAAATAGTTAAAATATAAACTCCAGATACTAATGAAATAAATAAAAATGTACTTGCCTTTGATCCAATTTTAACAGTTAATGTGCCCATTGCAAATTTTTGATCTCTTAAAAAATCTCTCATTTCATTACTTATCATAAGAGCTGGAATCAATAGAGCAGTTGGCAAACTAATTAGAATCGGAGTAAAGGAGAAAGAGCCTGCTATTGCATAGTAGGAGCCTAAACTCATAAGAGGTCCCATTAAAATAAAGGATATTGGTACTCCTAGTGCATGTCTTTTATAAACAATAGGTTCTCCTGTATATGAATAGGAACCAATTAATCCAATCAATCCAATTACTAACATCCAAATATTAGTTCTATATACTAGATATAAACCAATTAAACCTGCTAAAAGTAAGATTAAAATACCTGATATAAAAACAAATACATCAAAATAAGTTCTATCTCTTTTTAAAAAGTTAATAGTCTTAGTACCTTGTGGAGGATATTTAAAACTTCCTTCAAAAAAGTCATTAATTAAATTTGCACCAGCTTGAGAAGCTAAGCCTGCAATTAAAATAATTATAACTAAGAAAGTCATATAAGCTGGACTTTGTTCACTAAAATATCCGTTTATGTATGCAGCTAAAATCCCATAGGCAGTTGCTGCAAACGCTAAAGTTAAGGAGAAAACTCTTAACGCTATCCAATAATTTTTAATAAATGATTTAAGTTTATTCATATATTTTGATTTAATCCCTTATAAGAATGCAATTTGTTATTAAGGTTTATCATTGGATTTCTTTTAGGTCAAGTCTATCAAAAGATGAATTTAATTCTCCTAATCTTTTTAATAAATTAGTAGTTCTGTACGAAAACAAATTAATGGATATTCATATATTATAATTTTTGTCTTGAATATGTTTTGTTATTTAGTGTATTTTGTTATAATGAAATTTAATTAAAATAAAGGTAAATCAAATGAAAAATAAAATCACACTTATTATATTGTTAGTTGCATCACTTTTTTCTGTTAGCTGTGCTAAAGAAGAAGTAAAGTCTTTAAAAATTGGTCTAATGCCTGCTGTTGATATAGCTCCAATTATGTTAGCTCAAAAAAATGGTTATTTTGAAGAAGAGGGTTTAGATGTTGATTTAGAGATTTATACAAGTGCTCAAAATAGACAAACAGCTCTACAAACAAATGAAATTGATGGTGCAATGACAGATATAGTTGCACTAATTACAAATAATGCAGAAGGTTTTGGACTAAAAGGCGTTGTATCCACAGATGGAATGTTCCCACTTTTAGTTAATCCAGAACATAAAGATGATAAAGATATTAAAGTTGGAATGATGGAAATAAGTGTTTCTAATTATCTTGTAGAACAATATCTAAAAGATGATTACAATTATAAAAAAATATATATTACTGCTATTCCAACTCGTTTAGAAGCCATTAGTACTGGAGAAATTGATAGAGGATTGATTCCTGAACCAGTTGCTTCAATTGGAGAGATGAACGGATTAATTAAAGAAGTTTATGATGGTATTCCAAAAGAAAGCTTAGATATTCTAGCCTTTACTGATAAGGCAATATCAGAAAAAGCTAAATCAATTGAATTGTTTATTAAAGCTTATGGTAAAGCTGTTGAAGATATTAATAAAGATCCATCTTTAGCAAGAGATGTGTTGATGGAAAACATTAAAACTTTACCACCACAAGTTAAAGATTCAATTACTTTACCTGAATATAAGGCACCAACATTACCATCTGATGAATTTATTAATGAATTAGTTGATTGGACAAGTAATCTTGTTGGAAAGACTTATGATATTAAGGCAGATGATATTTTAGATAGAGGATTTATAAAATAATGATATATATAGAGAATGCTACTTTTAAGTATGATTCTACAGAAGTTTTTAAAAATTTAAATATAAAAATTGAACAGAAAAGTAATATTAGTATTGTTGGCCACAGTGGTTGTGGCAAAACAAGCCTTCTCTATTGTATTAAAGGATTAAAAGAACTATCAAACGGCTCAATCCATTTGGATGGAATAAAACAAGAAGATATTGGTTTATTATTCCAAGAGGATAGATTATTACCCTGGATGAGTGTAAAAGATAATATTTTATTAGGTTTAGAGAAAGATAATTCTGCACAAAAATATATTGATATGGTTGGATTAAAGGGCCATGAAAATAAATATCCTTCACAATTAAGTGGGGGAGAGAGACAAAGAGTTGCTTTAGCTAGAGTATTAATTAGACAACCTAAGGTATTACTTTTAGATGAACCTACAGCTAATTTAGATGAATTAACTAAAGAATCTCTTCAAGATAGTATATTAAAATTATCAAGAGAACTTGGTATGAGTTTAATTTTAGTTACTCACCATATTGAAGAAGCTGTTTATATGGGTGATAGGGTTATAGTTTTCGGCGATCAAATGAAAGATATTGATACTGAAGGCAATAATAGATTATCAGAAAAATATTTTAATAATGTGAAAGAAGTTAGACTTGCATTAAAAGGAAGAAGTAATGAATAAGGGTTATTTTATAAAAGGTGCTTTGCTATTATTAATTCCTTGGTATATTATTTCATTTAGTTTTTCTATACCAATACTTCCTTATCCACATTTGATTCTAAAAGAAGTCGTTTTAGAATTGATGAAGGGAGAAGTACTTCTTCATTTACTTGTAAGCCTTTATAGAGTTTTATCAGGAATTTTATTAGCCTTATTAATTGCTATACCCTTAGGTATTGTAATTGGGTTAAAAGAAACTACAAATAAAATATTAACTCCAATAATCTATTTATTTCAGCCTGTTCCAAAAATTGCCTTATTACCTATTTTTATGGTTTTATTTGGTATTGGAGATTTAAGTAAAATTTTAATTGTATCAATGGTAATCTTTTTCCCTGCAGTTTTAATGATTAAAGATAGTGTATTATCAATAAATTATCGCTATTTAGAATTAGCTAAAGCTTATCACTTATCTAAACATCAAGTTTTAGTTGATATAATATTTCCAAGTATTCTGCCAAGTATTTTTTCTACATTAAGAATTTCTGTAGGGATTAGTTTATCTGTATTATTTTTTAGTGAGAATTTTGCAACTGATTATGGAATCGGTTATTATATAATGAATAGTTGGATAATGGTAAATTATCTTCAAATGTATACAGGTATTGTTTTTATAAGTCTTTTAGGTATTTTATTATATAAAACAATTGAAATAATAGAAAAGAAAATGATGCCTTGGAAACAAGTAGAACCTAGTAATAGTAATTAATATTTACTATTAAACTAGGTTCATATTATAAAATTATTTTAGTTCTATATTAGATTAGATAACACAATTAAATCCAATTCCAAATTCATTATTACCGTTTATAATTGGATATGGCATAATCTTATCACTCAAAGCTATCTTTTCCCCATTAGTACTATTTGAATCTAAATTTCTAGTTAGATAAGTGGTAAATATTTTTCCAGCTAATGATGATCCCATTACAATTGATATATTTGTCTTGGTATCTAAATTCATTCCATCAAGAAGTAAAGTAGCAAAATATCCAACTAATGCACCGCCTAAGCCACCAACGGAAACTAAACCACTTCTAGATGAAGACCATTTAATTTGATCCCAAAGTAGAAGAGAACCTAAATAAGCAACATCGGTAACTCCTAAGCCTAATGCTAAAGTATTTTTCAAACTAGTACTTTCAAAAATAAAGGTACTTAACCAATAATAGTAGTTTGCCCAAGCATAGGTCTGTAAACCAAACCAGCCTTTACCTTTTTGTAATTCTTTATCCTTTAATCCATAATAGGATAGTAACAATGAACCATTTAATGTTGCTAATTGGGAAGATAATAGAACTTTTTCTTCTAAATCTGTATTGCCATTAAATATATCATATTCATAGGCAAGCCCTTGTAAGTATAAAAAGTTACCCATTGATACAGCTTGATTAGACATAATTCTTGAATAGAATTCTGATGAAATAGGTTGGTCTTTTGATAATAGATAAGCATTTCCAATTCCTAATCCAACTCCAGCAAGACCAGATAAGCCCATTGTAATAGAATTTTGATCAACATTAAAAATATCTAGTAACAAAAAGGAAGTGTAGGAAAGTGTTGCAAGATTATTTAAGTAGAAAGGTACAATCCCTGAATTATCTACTTTGTTGTTTAGTTTATAAAGATAATCACTAGCTTTTAGATGATATTGTGAATTTGGAAACTGGTTAACTAAAGTATTAAAAGAGGCTTTAGCTTTTCCTGAATCTTCTTGAACCATTGATTCTAATCCATCAATGTATAATGAAACATCATTATTTGCAAATAATGGATAACTTAAAACAAATAATAAAACTACAATAAAAATTTTTTTTCTCATATAATGTCCTTTCTCTGCTTTTATTCTAACATGCTCTTTTGAAATTTATAAGAAAAATAATGATTAAAATGTTTTTTTTAAAATTAAAAATTGTTCAATTTTTGCTTTTAAAGAAAATTGTTAATTTTTAATGAAAGATACTTATAAATTAATTAATGTGCTATATTATAAATAATCAATTAATAATTTTGGGAGGGAAAATTATGAAAAAAATTGTTTCAATTTTGATTCTTGTATTATGTAGTACTGCCTTATTTGCTGAAGGTTATTCTGAAATGCAAGAAGCTAAAGCTAAAACAATTACTGTTTTAGCTACTACTGACATCCATTCTGATATTTGGGGATTTTCTTATGAAAACGATAAAGAAACTACAAATACAGGTATGGCAAGAGCTTACACTTATATTAAAGAAGTAAGAAAAGAAAATCCTAATAATGTTATTTTAGTTGATAATGGAGACACTATCCAAGGTAATATTTTAACTGATGACATTTACAATAAACAAGATGGACCACATCCTGTTATTCAAGCTATGAATTATATGGGATATGATTCAATGACTTTAGGAAACCATGAATATAACTTTGGAATAGGACTAATTAATAGAATTATTGCTCAAGCAAATTTCCCTATTCTTGCAGCAAATGTTAGTTATTTAGATGGTACTCCTTTAGCAAATGCTTACACAATTATTGAAAGAAATGGTACAAAGATTGGTATTATTGGAATTACTAATCCTAATGCTCCAACTTGGGATGGTGATAAAGTTGCAGCACTTAAATTCTCTAGTGGTGCAGATACCTGTAGAGCTGTAATTGATGAAATCAAAGATAAATGTGATGTTTTAATTTGTGTAGCTCACTTAGGTGAAACAGCAGAATTTGATCAAGATTTTGAAGGTGATGCAGGAAATAAAATTGCAGAAGAATGTCCTGAATTAGATCTTTTAATGTTAGGACATTTCCATAGTAATATTCAATCTGAAGTTAATGGCGTTAAAATTCTAGAATGTGCTAAAAATGCAGCAAGTGTTGCAAGATTTGATATTTCTATAAATGCAAACAATGAAGTAACAGGTGTTGAAACTCAATTGGTAGATATGTCTTCTTATGAACCTTCTAAAGAAATCAGAGAACTTCCAATTGTTGCACAAGCTCATCAAGCAACTCGTGATTTCATTAAAGGCGGGGTAAAAGATGAAAATGGTGAGGTTCAAAGCGTAGCCTTAGGTGTTGCAAGTGAAACTTTCCAACCTGTTAATGAAATGAAAGGCATTCCAGAAGGTAAATTAAGAGATACTGCTGTTATAGACTTAATTAACAAAGTTGAATTATTAAATAGTAATGCTGATGTTGTAACAGCTGCATTATTTAAGGATACAAGTGATTTACCAAAAGGTGATTTAAACTATGGTAATATTTTTGATATCTATAAATATGATAATACCTTATATACTGTTGAAATAACTGGTGCTGAATTAAAAGAATATATGGAATGGGCGGTTAGAGGTCTAAATACTTTCCAACCTGGTGATTTGAATATTTCCTTTAACAAAGAATATCCAGGTTATCTTTATGATATGTTTGCTGGTGTAAATTACGAAGTTAATGTATCAAAACCAATCGGAAGTCGAATTGAAAATGTTACCTTTAAAGGTAAACCTCTAGATCCAAATCAAAAATTAATTTTAGGTGTTAATAACTATAGATATTCTGGTTTGAAAGCAGCAAAGATTATCTCTGGAAAGAGAAATTGGGAAAGCTCTAATTCAATTAGAGATATGCTAGTTAGATACTTAGAAGAAAAAGGTACAATTTCTCCTGAAGTAGATAATAACTGGAAATTAATTGGTTATAGTTGGGATGCTGATTTGAGAGCAAAAGCTTGTGAATTAGTTAATAATGGAACAATAGAAACTCCATATAATAAGAGTTTAACAAAAGCTGATTTATCAAATTATTAAAAGTAAATTTATAAATTAAAAGTTTTTATCTTCCCCATATGTTGGAAATTTTCGATATATGGGGATTTTTTATTTATTTTATATAACTTATTTTTTAATAACTATATTTATAGTAAGAATATAGGGGTTTTTAATGATTTTATCAAAATTCTTTCACTAATGAAAAAAATGAATACTTTCTTTTCTCAAAATTGTGATGTATAATTTTTTGATAACAAAAAAGAGAGGGTTCAATGTTAGATTTAGGATCATTGAGAGAATTAAACTTATTATCGCTATGTGTTCGTCTATTTTTAGGTATCATTTTTAGTGGATTCTTAGGTTTTTCTAGAAACATCAAACAAAGACCAGCAGGAATTAGAACCTATATGCTTGTTAGCATTGGGGCAGTATTAACAATGACTTTAGCTCAATTCGAATCTGTTATGATTAATACAATATGGTATGATGCATATCAGCAAAATGGGATAGGTCTTGATTTAAGTCGTTATGGAGCACAAGTAATTAATGGTATTGGTTTTTTAGGTGCTGGTTCCATTATTTTATCAGGTAGTCAAAAAATTAAAGGAATGACAACTGCTGCTGGGTTATGGGCATCAGGATGTATGGGATTGGCTTTAGGTGCTGGCTTCTATGAAGGAGCAATAATAGGCTTTATTATTTTATTAATCTGTTTGTTAGTTCTTCCATTAATAGAAGATTCAATTTTATTGAAATCAAAAAATATGAACGTATATGTAGAGTTTAGATCAATTAAATCTTTAAAACATGTAATCGAATTAATTAAATCATTAGATATTTCTATTTTTGAGATGGATGTTGTAAACAATTTTGACGATCCAAAAACATTAATAGGTGCTAATTTTTATATGCAACTTAGCAAGAAAAACATAAAGCATTCAGAGGTAATAATGGCACTTTCTGAATTTGATGAAATATGTAATGTAGAGGAAATATAGGGGCAAGATAGATGGAATATTTAAGACAATTTAATTTAGTATCGATTCTAGTGAGATTACTTTTAGCAATGTTTTTAGGTGGTCTTATTGGGCTTGAGAGAGAAACAAAACGTAGACCAGCTGGATTTAGAACCCATATTCTAATATGTGTAGGTTCTGCCCTTACTACAATGACATCCCAATTTTTATATTTAGAATTACATATGTTCACTGACTTAGCAAGACTTGGTGCACAAGTAGTTGCTGGTATGGGGTTCATTGGTGCTGGAACAATAATAATTACAAAAAGAAAAGATGTAAAAGGATTAACAACTGCAGCAGGTCTTTGGACTACAGCTATTATCGGTTTATGCTTAGGTGCTGGTTATTATGAAGGTGGTATTGCAGCAACACTAGCTGTTTTATTTATTGAGTTAGTTCTTGGAAAATTTGAACATAAATATATTAAAAAATATACTAGAGTTATTTTCTATATGGAATTTAGAAAGAAAGGCACTATAAAAAGTATTTCTAAAATCTTAGATGATAATAAGATGACAATAGTTGATATGGAAATGAATAAAGCTAACAAACTTACTAAAGCATTTGTTACTATAAAAGTAAAAAATGCTAATGTAATTGATACTGCTATTGAACAAATTGCAGCAGTTGAAAATGTTGAATTTGTTGATACTTTAACTCAATAATTTGCTAACAATAACATAGTACAAACTAATAAATATGATTTTTAAAAGCTAGTATTTTTTAATAAAATAACTAGCTTTTAGTTTATTTACTATTAGTTAATTAATCAAAATTGTGTTACATTTTTTTTATAAAAAAACTAGTTTTTATTTGTTTTAGTAGGATAATGAAATGAAAAATTAGTTGCAAAATTACTAAAAATATCAAAAACAGTATAACAAATTTTAGTTTTTATAAATTTTAATCAAGTATTTTTTCATTATAATATATTTCGACAAAAAAATATTAAATGTTAAAAATAATTGTTTCTGATATTGTAGTTTTTTATAAATGGTAGTAACCTAGTTATACTAATTTGAATTAATTAAGGGGTGTATATGTTCAAGCATAACGTGGTATATAATTCAATCAAAGAAAAGATAGTAATCGGCGGCTGGTATGAAGGAATGTTAATACCTTCTGAAACACAATTGTGCGAGATGTATGATGTATCAAGAATTACTATTCGCAGAGCTTTAAAAGAATTAGAATATAGTGGTTATGTAAAAAGGATCCAAGGGAAAGGGACTTTTGTTAAATCAAGTAATCGCGATGCAATAGAAATTACTGCATCAGATGAAAAAGATGATACCATTTCATATGAAATACTAGAATGTAAAAATGTGGCAGCTGAAGCTGAAGTTGCTAGAAAATTAAATATTGGTGAATATGAAGAAGTTTTATTTTTAAAGAGAATTCGATACAGAGGAAGTAAGCCTGAAGCTTATATCCATACATGGTGTTCTTCTTTGAGTGTTTATGATATTAAAGATTATGATTTAACTTCTCAGAAAATTTTATCAGTTCTATCCGAGGTAAAGAAAAAATTAATTGATGCTGAAAGTCTAACTATAAAACCAATAGTACCTAGTGAAAATGTTTGTAAAGTTATTAATCTAGAGCCAAATTCTGCTCACGCATTATTGAGAAGAGTTTCTGTTGATTCAGAGGGAAACCCTTGTGAATATACTAAAGCTGTAATTAATTCTAGTGATTTAGAATTTACAATTAGTTCTTGGGTAAAACAAGATAGCTATAAAACACTTTAATAACATTCTTAGGTGTTGTTTTGTCTAAATTAAACGATTGGGCTAGTAGCTTAAAGAAACAAATAAAAATAATTTATTTTGTTTATTTAGATCAGGCAGCATCTAAATGGGTAAAAATTTTAATCTTTTTTACTTTGGCTTATGCATTAAGCCCTATTGATTTGATTCCTGATTTTATTCCAATTTTAGGATATCTTGATGACTTGATTATTCTACCATTGATGATTCTACTAGTGTTAAAATTAGTAGATTCAGAAACAATAGATAGGGCTAGGCAAAAAGCAGAACAAAATGAATCTTTAAAACTTCCAATATCAAAATTGGGAGCATTTTTTGTGCTTTTATTTTGGTGTATAATTTTCTTTTTAATTATAAAGTCAATAATAAAATAATAGTTGTATTATATAATATTGATAGGACGCAAATAAAATACATCTTTTTTTACTTGTATTTGTTAAGAATGTTATGTATCCTATTTTTGACAGATATTTTATTTATGTAAGGGAAGGGGTTTATGCAAAGAACAATTGTTAGGATGCTCGAAGAATCTGCAAAAAGATATGGAGATAGAGCTTATACAACAAAAAAAATTGATGGAACTTGGATTCCATGTTCTTTTAAAAAAACTGATGAAGAAACTTCTTGTATTGCTGCCAGTTTATTAAAACGAAAATTTGCTGCAGAAGAAAAAGTTGCTATTTTAAGTGAAGGCTCTAGTGAATGGGTTAATTTAGAACTAGGTGTTATTAAAGCAAGAGGTATTAGCGTTCCTCTTTCAATTAAATTAACTGAAATTGAAATTGCTTTTAGAGTAAATCACAGTGAAGCAAAGATTATTGGTGTTTCCCATAATACTATTGAGAAAGTAATAAAAGCTTATAAAGAGTTTGATCATAAAGTTATTTTGGTTTATCTAAGTAATGCTGATGAAAGAATAGAAAAAATTGCTAAAGATATGGATTGGAAAAAAGATGAAGATTATTTTATCTATTCTGATTTAGTTAATGCAGGTTGTAAAGTTTTAGAAAAAGATAAAAATATTGTAAAAAAATCAATTGAAAAAATCGATGAAAATGATGTTATCAATATTTGCTATACCAGTGGTACCACAGGGAATCCAAAAGGTATTATGTTAACTCATTTGAATTATTGGGCTAATAGTCATGATGCCGTTGAGTTGTTCAAACTTCCTGATGCATCTTTTGAAACTTTGATTGTTTTACCAGTAGACCATTCATTTGCTCATACAGTTGGTATTTATACAGCCTTCTTAAAAGGAATTACATTACACTTTGTAGATTCCGGTAAAACAAATGCTTCAATTATAAGAAATTTCCCAAAGAATTTAAAAGAAGTTAATCCAACCTTTATGATGACAGTTCCATCAATTAGTGGAAGCTTTATGAAAAAAATGAGGCAAGAAATTCACAAAAAAGGTGGCCTTATTGAAAAGATTTTCCAAAATGGTGTTGAAGCAGGAATTATTAGAAATGGTGATGGTAATACAAAACCAAAAGGTTTTATTAGAGTTAAAACTTTCTTCCCATATTTTATTGCAAATGTATTGATTTTTAAAAAATTAAGAGAAGTCTTTGGCAATAGAATTCAATACTGTGTAGGAGGAGGTGCTTTGTTAGAAGCAAAACAACAACACTTCTTTGCAGCAATTGGAACTCCTGTTTATCAAGGATATGGGTTAACAGAAGCGGCTCCTATTATTAGTAGTAATAGTCCTACAAGTTATAAATTTGGAACTAGTGGCAGAGTTGCTCCATCTGTTGAATGTAAAATAATGTTAGATGATGGTGTAACGGAAGCAAAAGTAAATCAAAGAGGTGAAATTGTAATCAGAGGTGAAAACGTTATGAAGGGGTATTTCAAAAATGAAAAAGCCTCAAAAGAAGTTTTAAGAGATGGTTGGTTATTCACCGGTGATTTAGGCTATTACGATGAAGATGGATTCTTAGTTGTAACTGGTCGTGCTAAAGCTTTATTAATTAGTAAAGAAGGGGAGAAATATTCTCCAGAAGAAGTTGAAGAGGTTATGTACAATAATATCGATATTATTAACCAACTTTTAGTTTATAATGATCATAGACCTTCAACTACTGCTTTAGTAACTTTACAAGAAGATAATGTTAAAGCTTTATTAGAAGCTAATTCTATAAAAAATGTAAAAGATGCTTATGAATTAATTAATAAAACTTTAAAGAGTTATGAAGATAAAGCTAATATGATTCCATCAATGTGGCACCCAGCAAGATTTGCTATTATTCAAAAGCCTTTTAGTGAAGACGATGGTTTAGTTAATTCCACTATGAAATTAGTAAGATATAAGACTATTGAATTCTATAAAGATAGACTTGATTTATTATATTCAGATCCTGAAGGAAATAGGAAAAAGAATTTAGAAATATTAGAAAAAATGTTCTTTTAGTATTTTTTAAAAATGGGCTAGAAGCTTTCTAGCTCGTTTTTTTTTAAAATAATTTTATTTTTCAATAGTTTTGGGGTAATAAATAAAAATTTATAGAATGTCGTTTTGTACATTTTTGATATTATTCTATATATATGTTAAGTATAGGTAGCATATATTTTCTTTTTTTGAAATAAAATATTACAAATTCGTAACTTTTAGATGTTTTTTGGCTTTTAATATTGTAGAATATATTTGTTAATAGAATCTATTTTATTAAATGTTTTTTTAGATAGGGGATTTAGTAAAATAAGTAAAACTCTATTTTACGGAGGAAAAAAGATGAAAAAGAGAATAATTGGTATTTTAGCACTTCTATCTATAGTTCTTTTACTCTCCTCTTGTGACATTTCAACTTTGTTAGATAATTTAAAAGGTAATGCGTACGAAGACATTTTAGATATCGATCTAGTTGGAGAACAAGCTCAAGAAGCTGTAAATACTGTAGTAGAAGCAACTGACCCTGTACAGGAATCAAAAACCGATGTAGTTGAAGGGGCAGTAGTAAAGGTCGATAATGTTCAAAGTGTTGATGTTCCTGAGGGTGTAACTCCTCAATCAGATCTTGGAACTAAAGAGGTGACGACTCCTGATGAGTTAGAAGCTGATAAAGTCGCTGTAGTAGGAGAAGAAGTCCCAACCTTACCAAAACAAACTGAAGAACAAAAAACAGAACTAAAAGCAA
Organism: Sphaerochaetaceae bacterium; assembly: GCA_963678415.1. Classification (GTDB taxonomy): domain Bacteria; phylum Spirochaetota; class Spirochaetia; order Sphaerochaetales; family Sphaerochaetaceae; genus Pleomorphochaeta. The sequence goes on from OY782833.1 coordinate 2,803,806, forward strand.
CAGTAGCAACAGCATTATCTGGTGAAGGGGAAGATGAATTTGTAGAAAGCTTATCTGCAGATGCAGATGATAATCAAGTAATTGCGGCACATAATACAGCAGTTATATTAACTAGCGTTGTTAATAGTATTAATGATACAGTAGAGGTTTCTGGATTACCTGATCAATTTAAAGAAGATTTCAGTGAAATTGCAGCAGCCTTAACAATAGGCCTTCCTGAAAATCCAACTAAAGCTGATATTTTAAATGTTCAATTAGCTAGTAACTTAGTTAACAGTATGACAAATGCTTTAACTCTTATTGCTGGTGACGGAAATAGTATTGCTAATATTGATCTTGACTCCCCAGTTATTGAGAGTGAAGAAGTTCAAGAAGCTTTGTTAGGAGTAGTAAGTGATGCAGCCTTTATGGTTAAAGTTGCAAAAGCTCAAGGATCTACTTCTGATTTAATTAATAGTATTGATATTAATAATTTAATTTCAATGTTCTCATCACGTGATGCAAAACTAGTATCATCTAGAGTAGGTATTGACCCAGATCCAAGTACTTCTGATGAAACATATTATTTACCAGAAGAGAGTCTTCAATATTTGAATGGATTTAGAGGAACTCTTGATTTAATCTTAAGAGATATTTTAGGTGTAGACCCTGATACTAATACAATGGATAAAGCTAAATTTGAAGCGGCTATTAAAACTTATAAAGCTCAGAAAGTTGCATTTGGTAACTTTATTTCTGCAGCAAGAACAGGTAAATATACTTATGCAAAAGTTAGAGCTGATGATAGAGCAGTATTCTGTGGTGTAACAGGTTTAATCAACTACACAATTGCAGTTGTATTAACCAACATTGAAGATGTAATGGAAGTTGTAGTAGACGATATAGATGATGAAGTAAATTATGGAACAATAGAACAAATTGTTGACTTATTGTTATCTAAAAACACTGCACTAATAAATGCTGATGAGCTTACAACAACAACTCCAATTGTAAGTCCTGGAATTGTTGAAGATCTTGGTGACTTACCAGAATATAATGATATTAATACAGCAATTGATCACTTAGGTATTAGAACCATTGCACGAAAGTATTTCAAAAATGCAATTTTACTAGTTACATTAGGTACTGATAATCCAAATGAAAGTATTTTATTAGAAATGTTAGAATCAATGCAATCAGAAATTGTTCCAACAGTTTAGGAGGATAGTTAATTATGAATAAATTTAAAAAAGTAATATTAAGTATTATGGTTTCTGGATTAATAATTGCTACCCCAGTCTTTGCAACAGTTGATTCTGCTCTATTAGATACAGCTACACAAGTTGCAAGAACCTCTGCATTTATGCCAGTTAGTAGTCATCGAATGGCTATGGGTGGTGCAGGATTAGGATTGGGTGGCTTCTACGATAGCTACTTATATAATCCAGCAAATTTAAGTAAAGATGGATTTAAGATTGTATTACCATCACTGACTTTAACAGTAAATAATGTATATAATTTAATGATTCCTGAAGATGGTAGTGACGATATTATTACTATATTAGAAGAAGGTGGTGATAATGCACCTGTAAAATTAGGAACTCTATTACTAAAATCTATCCCATTTGGATATGGGGAGATAATGAGTCTTAATACTAATGTAGGATTAAAGACAAGAAGTTTAGGTTTGGACTTAGCAGTTCAACAAAAACTTAGAAGTTATAACGGTGGTGGAGACTATACAACTGCATCAGCAATTAGTGAAACTAATATTGCTGCAACAGTAGCTTTAGGTTTTAATATTCCACTTATAAAAGATATTTTATCAATTGATGTTGGAGCATCAGGTGCATTTAATTATAAGGCATACTCAATGGCTTTAGATGCAAATGAAGCAATTAATATTATCAGTTTAATTAATAGCGGTAGTAGTGCAGAAACAGCTGTTATGGAGAATATTCCATTTGCTAGTGGATATGCTATTCCAGTTACTGCTGGTGTAAACATCAATTTACCTCTTGGTTTGACAATAAGTGGTGTTGGAAGAAACTTCAATGGTAATTACAACATGGTTGGATTTACTAATCTTAAGAGTTTAATCAACAATGATGAAACACTTGTAGCATTAATTGGTGAAGATACTCTAGATACAACAAATACAACTGTTCCTACAGCTGATGATGAGTTTGTTGTTGAAGTTCCTTGGACTGTCGATGTTGGTTTAGCATTTGCTCCTTCAACTCCTTTAGATGGTTTAATTAAAGCTCAATTTGCTTTTGATTTCATTGATTGTTATGGAATAATTGAAGATATCATTAATGAAACAAAAACTCCACTTCAACTACAAAGCGACGCATTAGCATCCTTAAATGCTGGTGTTCAATTAAGACTTCTTAGTTTAGTTGATGTAAGAGCTGGACTTAGCCAAGGATATAAGAGTGTTGGTGTAGGACTAGACTTATTAGTTCTTCATTTAGATGCTTCTTATTATTGGAGAGAATATGGTGATGTATTAGGACAAAGTCCTTCAGATGCATTAAGTTTAAAATTCTCATTTTTAAGTAAATAACAAAGTATAAAAAATAAAAATAAGATCGTTATAAAGTCATAAATTGACTTGTAGCGATCTTTTTTTTGTTGAAATATAATTTATATATTTCTTTACTTTATAAATAAATATTATTATGAATTTATTATATTTATTAGGTGTATAACTATAAAACTTTTAAAAAAGTTTTTTTTACATTACTTATGTTTAGATAAAAACTTAGTATACTTATTAATTAATTAAAAATTCATACTTTTTTTGTTTTTATTTTATGAATGTGATGTAAAATTATAATGTTAGTTAAATATATAGTTTATTTGTGTTATAAAATTTAAACACCATTGGGAGGGTAGTATGAAAAAAATAAAGATTTGTTTTTTTATAATTTTATTATTAGTAAGTTCTAATAGCATTTTTGCAACTGATTCAACTTTTTCATTTGAAGATGATGTTAAAACTCAAGTAGTTAGAACAACTTATTATATGCCAACTAGTAGCCATAGATTAGCTATGGGCGGGGCTGGTTTAGGTTTAGGCGGTTTTTATGATAGCTATTTATATAACCCTGCCAATATTACTAAAGATGGATTTAAATTAGAAATACCTTCATTAACAATTACTCTAAATAATGTTAATAGTTTAATTAATCCAGTTCTTGATGTTGATAATCTTTTTGAAACAATTGAGAGATTGGATTATGATCCAAATGCAGAATTAGATTTAGCTAATTTATTTATTAGTTCAATTCCGGCTGGTGCTTCACAGGTTATAACACTTGATACAAATGTTGGTTTTAAAACAAGAATGATTGGTTTAGATTTAGCAGTTCAAGAGAAAGTTCATAGTTATAAAAATGATATAAACGATAATACAATTTCTTTAATTAGTGAAACCAATATTGCAGCAACAATGGCAATAGGATTCAATTTAACTTTAATTAAAAATGTATTATCAATTGATCTTGGAGCAAGTGGAGCATTTAAGTTTAGAGCATATTCTGCTTCAATGGATAATATAAATTCAGCAAATCTACTAGATGAAGAGGCAATTGGAGATTATTTAATGGAAAGCATCCCATTTGCTAGTGGATATGCAACTCCTATTACTCTTGGTGCAAATATTAATTTGCCATCAGGGATCTCAATTAGTGGAGTATATAGAAACTTTAATGGCAATTACTATATGACTGGTTATCCTAATTTAAAAACCTTAATAAATAATGATGAAACCATAGTCGCATTTGTTGGGGAGAATTCTTTAGGTGATGATTCTAGTGCTTCAGATTTTGAAAGCTTTGTAACTAAGAGTCCTTGGAGTGTAGATTTAGGTCTATCATATGAACCAAAATTACTCAATGAAGGTTTAGTAAAAGCTCAATTCTCTTTAGATTGTATTGATTGTTATGATTTATTATTTAATCCAAGTTCAGAGAATCAAGCTGATAGTTTAATTAATCAAGATTTTATTGATTCTTTATGTTTTGGTGCTCAATTTAGATTCTTGAATATGATAGATTTTAGAGCTGGAATTAATAACAATTATATGAGTATAGGAACTGGAATTGATTTCTTAATGCTACATATGGATGCTTCTTATTTGTGGAATAATGATACAACTCCAATATCAAACGATGCGTTTAGTTTAAGATTTTCAATTTTAAGTAAATAACATTAGATAAAAAATAATACTCTTTAGTTTCACTAAAGGGTATTTTTGTGTAAAAATATTATACAGTATTTTGTTAGAAAAGTTATCATAATAACAAATCTTAAGTTTTATGAACATTTATGTTTAAAAAATATATACATTATTACAAAAACTTGCTAATGTGTTATCCGTGTAAAAAAAGAGGTGTAAAATGGATAATTTTGGTGCGTGGGGACTAATCCCACCAATTTTAACAATAACATTAGCATTTATTACTAAAGATGTTATTATCGCTTTATTCTTAGGTATTTTATCTGGGTCTATTATTGTTGCAGGAGGAAATGTCTTTGCTGCAATACTTAATCTAACAGATATGTTAGCTGGGAGTTTAAATGATGGTTGGAATATAAGAATCTTTTTATTCTGTGCATTATTAGGTGGTTTGGTTGGTATGCTAAGCAGAACAGGAAGTGCAAGAGCTTTCGGAAATTGGGCTGCTAATAAATTGCATACTCAAAAATCTAGTTTATTTATGACTTGGGTTTGTGGAATTATTATTTTTATTGATGATTATTTCAATTCTTTAGCTGTAGGTACAGTTATGAGACCAATTACTGATAAAAACAAAATCCCAAGAGCAAAGTTAGCATATATTTTAGATTCAACTGCAGCTCCTGTTTGTATATTATTCCCAATTTCTTCTTGGGTAATTACTGTTATGAGTTTAATCAAAGTTCTGAAGGGTTTTCTCAATTAAATATTAGTGAATTTTCATTTTTCATGAAAAGTGTTCCTTTCAATATGTACGCAATTCTAACTTTAATTATGGTATTAACAATTATTTTCACTTCAAGAGATTTTGGAGCTATGAAAAAAAGTGTCGAATATGCAAAAGCTACTGGAAAACTATTTAATGAAGAATATGGACCAGCTCCTGGTGAAATTAAATTAGATGGTGATGATAATAGTAAAAAAGCAAAACCAATTGATATGTTATTCCCAATTATTGTATTAATAGTAAGTGCTGTAATATTATTTCCTTTAACTACATGGTTATTAAGTATTGATGGAGTTGAAATTTTAAATTTACATGATTCAATGTCCTTAATTACAGTTGGGGAAGCTTTTAATAATACAGATGCTTCTATGGCATTATTCTACGCAGTAATTATTACAATTGTTTTAACATATATTTTCTACTTAGCTAGAGGACTTTTCTCAATTAAGAGTGCAAGTGACTCCTTAATTGAAGGAATTAAGAGTATGGTACCTGCTTTAATTATTTTAACAATGGCTTGGACTATAGGTGGTATTATTAAATACTCTCCAGCGGAAGGAGGATTAGGCTTAGCTGCATATCTCTCTGATACTGTTGTAGGAGGAGGCTTCCCTCTTTGGTTAGTTCCAATGATTGTATTTGCATTATCAGCATTAATATCTTTTGCAACTGGAACTTCTTGGGGAACTTTTGCAATCATGATTCCAATTGTAATGCCAATTTTAGTTGGATTAGGACAAGCTAAAGGCTTAGATTCAACTCATTTATTAAATGCTTGTTTATTTGGTGTTGGAGCAGTATTAGGTGGCGCAGTTTTTGGAGATCATGCATCTCCAATTAGTGATACAACAATTTTATCTTCTACTGGAGCTAGTTGTCCTCACCTAGAACATGTTAGGACTCAATTACCATATGCAATAACAGTTGCAACTTGTGTTTTTGTTGGCTATGTATTTGGAGGCCTTTTCAATATGAGTATTGTAGTTGCATGGATTTGTTCATTAATTTGTTTTACTTTAGCTATAATTTTCTTACCAAAGATTTTATCTAATAATAATTAATATTTAAATCGTATGAGCTTACATTAGAGATAACTGTAAGCTCATTCTATGTTGTTTATAATTTGTTTATATTGTAAGCTATAAGTAAAAATATTGAATAGGATAGGGTCATGAAAAAGTTTGTAAAAATTAAGCCTGAAATCGTTGAATATGATTGGGGAAATACAGAGTTTATTCCTAATTTGGTTAATGTAAAAAGTGATGGAAAACCAAAGGCTGAGATGTGGATGGGAACCCATCCTGGAGCACCTTCTTTAATTTATGGAACAGATAAAACATTAGAATCATTTTTAAAAGAAAATATTAATTTTTTTAGTGCGGATCATATAAAAATGTATTATGATCAACTTCCTTTTCTTTTTAAAGTTTTAGCAATAGAAAAACCATTATCAATACAATGCCATCCAGATTATAGAGAAGCTAAAATTGGTTATGAAAATGAAACTGAATTTAGAAAAAATAATCCAAGATCTCTATGGAATTATAAAGATGATAATAGGAAAGCTGAAGTTATTTTAGCTTTATCTCCAATTACAGCAATGTGTGGGTTTTTAAGTGATGAAGAAATTATTACAAATTTAAAAACTTATATCCCAAATGGTTTTGTTAAATTTATATCTTCAAGATTAATGGGTGTAGAAAATAAAGCAAAAGCAGTTTTTGAATATATCTACACTGTTGATGAAGCAATATTACTTACTTTAATTTCTGAATTATTAAAAAACGTTAAGGACAAAGAAAATAAGGTTGGAGAATTCTTTACCAAAGAAGGAATAATAAACAGAGTAAAAGATGAATATCCAAAAGATAGAGGTTTGTTTGCTCCATTATTATTAAATGTCGCTCATTTAAATAAAGGTGAATCAATATATTTAGAACCAAGACTATTACATGCTTATGTGTACGGTAATGGTATTGAACTTATGAGTGCATCAGATAATGTCCTTAGGGGTGGTTTAACTCATAAGAAAATGGATGTTGATGAACTCTTAAAAGTTATGGTTGTTAAAACTCAAAGACTTAAATTATGTAAAACCTATTATGATAATAATAATAAATGCGTAATTGAAACTCCTACAGATGAATTTACTTTAGCATATTATTCTAAAGGCCAATATGATATTAAAACTCAAAATATTGAAATGCTTTTATTCATTGAAGATAGTATTATGAGTATTGATAAAGAAGAACTTCAAGTTAAAAAAGGTGATGTATATGTAATAGCAGCTAATACTCATTTTAAACTTGATAATAAAGGTGATGTTTTTGTAGCAACTTGCTAAAAAAAATTAAATTATATTTAATCAAAGCTAGTACGAATTTTTTGTACTAGTTTTTTTTGTTTCTGACTTAATTCTTTTATAGCTAATAAATAATGATTTCTTATTATTTGAATATATCCCAAAAAATATACTATATATTTATGATAAACTAAATATATTTGTTTTAATAATAGAAAAACTAAATTTTTCTTCTTGTGAATAAAAAATAACTGTGATATATTTGCTGTATGGAAAATGATAATTTTATAGATTTGTTAAATAGAGAATTAGTTATTGCGATGGGTTGTACTGAGCCTGCCGCTAGCGCTTTAGCAGGGGCGAGAGCTGCTGAACTATTGGATGGAAACGTTGAACAGATTTTTGTTGAAACTAGCCGTGATATGGTTAAAAATGCAATGGGTGTTGGTATCCCAAACTGTGAAAATAAAGGAATCCAAGCTGCAGTAGCTTTAGGTGTTGCTGGTAGAAGTATAGAAAATGGATTGGGAATATTATCTGATGTTTCTGATACGCAAAGAAAATTAGCTGCAACATATAAAGTTGAACTTAGTATGATTGAGGATGTCCCTCCACTGTATATAAAAGTAATATTAAAAAATAAAGATCATAAAAGTATTGCTATTGTAAGTGGAAATCACTCCTATTTTTCTTTTTTGCAAAAAGATGATGAAATTTTAGTTGATGAGCCTTTAAATAATTCTTCAACAAATTCAAATGCATCAGATTTTATATCTAATGTTTCCTTAGAAGATATTGTTGAGTTTTCACAAGATTTACCAAAAGAAACTTCTGATTTATTAATTAGTGCTGCTAATACAAATTTAGCGATTGCAAGACAAGCGCTAACTCAAGAATATGGATTAGCTGTTGGGAAAAATACTTATGAAACTGTAGTTGATCCACCACAAACTTTAGATCAAGCATTAAGTCTTGGAGCAACATTAGCAGCAAGTGCTTCTGATGCAAGAATGGCTGGCTGCCCTTTGCCTGTAGTAATTAATAGTGGTAGTGGTAATCAAGGGATTACAATAACACTTCCAATATATGCCTTAGCACAATATCTAGAAAAAGATGATGATGAATTAGCTAGAGCTCTTTGTATAGGCGAATTAGTAGGTTTATGCCTAACTGCCAAGAAAGATAGATTATCGGCCCTTTGTGGAGCTTTTACAGCTGCAATTGGCACAGCTTGTGGTATGATCTATTTACTTGGTGGAAAAATCGATGAAATGAATAAAGCCATTAATGTTATGATAGCAAATCTTACTGGAATAATTTGCGATGGAGCTAAAATGACTTGTGCACTTAAGATATACTCATGTGTTCAAAGTGCAGATTTAGCAATTAAACTTGCAATGAAAGGTTCTGCTCCAGGACAAGAAAGTGGAATTGTTGGAATGGATTGCGTACAAAGTTTTAATTATTTATCTAGAATTAGTCATGAAGGAATGGCCCAAACAGATAAAACTATATTAGCAATCATGATGGAAAAGCAAAAAGAAAGAGAAGCAAAGTGTTAATTTTGTAATCTTTTTAATTTATAAAGTATTTCATATTATTTTAGCCAGAATATTTCTATTCTGGCTAATTTAACTATTGTTCAATAGTTAATGCAAATCCTACAAATTTAGCTCTTCTAAATTGGTAGTTGTTCAATAATGATTGTCCATCATATATTTGAGCACCAAATTTAAATCTTTGAGCATCTTTGCCTGGAGCAAATATTATACCCGCTTCAAGACAATAGTTTGGAGCATATGCTGTTTGTTGCCATCTACTAATTTGACCTGCAACAAATAGAGATCCAAGCTTATTATGATCTTCAAGAGGAATAACTAACTCAGCACCATATTGATACCAAAAGTAGGTGTGATCAAATGGTTCGTTCATTCTCTTTCCCAAAAAGTCATAACCGGGTGCATAAAAATTGAAATCTCCATAAATTCTTAATGATTTAGATAATTTAGGTAGAATTGAATCTATAAAATATAGAGGATATATAGATCCTGAAATCATATAATCATCACGAACGAAGTTACTTTCATTTGTGAGAATATTATCATCAAAATCTATATATTGAGAGCCATCAGCTTTAGTATCTAATTGATCTCCTTGGTGAGCACAAATATGGTGCCTAGTAAATCTAAATGCGGACCATTGATTTGCTTTAAGAGCAAGAGCAAAATAATAAATACCATCGGTTCCAAGTAAATCCGTTCCATGAGTATTCATAAAGGTTGTTAATGCCATACCCCAATCCATTTCAATACCTAGTTCAGGATGATCAATTGGAGAAATCCTAAAGAAATTATATCTTGTTCCAATAGTAATATCGAAGTGATCTTCAGTTCCATCAGATTGAGGATGAATTTCATCAATTTCATAATGTCTGTAGGTAATTTGTGAATTTACTGCTAAAGGATCTGCTAAATACCCAGGATAAAGATAGTCATCTGGAAGGGTAGTGAAACTTAGATTTAGTAAATCAAGGTTGTGAGGTTCATTAGATCTAGCACTTAGAGGTAAAATTAGTATTGCTGTAATTATTAAAATTAATATTGATTTCTTCATTTAATTATCCTCCTTTTTACTTAATGAGTAAACATCATTTTGAGGTCCACTGTTTGAGTACCCACCTAGAATAAAGATTTTGTCATCAAAAGTGACTGTAGAATAACCGAATCTAGGATCCATAGGAGCTCCTTCAGAGTCATAAATCCATTTGTAGTTATTATCTTCATTTGTAGAGTTTAAATCATAATAAAAAGTTGAATAGTTTTTATATTCATGGGAGAAACTTAAGCTTGAATTACTTTTTCCAGCAAATAACCAAATTTTATTATCATAAAATGAAAGTGAATGTTTTTCTCTAGTTTTTGATTCTCTAGCTCTTAATCTATCATTATCAATAGCCCCATCTTTTTTTAACTGTAAAGTATCTAAAGCACTCCATTCAATTTCACTTGTAGCAGTTGCTATTGATTTTGTATCGAAGCTCCATAAAGCTCCCCAGTTATATACATCAGGATCAAAATTACCTCTTCTAGATTGAAGAGCTTCATAGTAAGTTCCACCTTGAATGTAGATAATGCCATTATCATCTACACAGTAACCAAAAGCGGCTCTTTTGCCTGGTATAGTTGAATTTATTTCTGTCCATTTGTTATTAGCTATATTATATTGCCAAATATCATTAAAATAATTTGGTCCATTTTTATATCCATCTTCATATTCATTTTTTATTTGGCAAAAGCCTCCAAAGACATAAATGTTACCATCATAATAAACCATACCATATTCACTTCTTGCATGAGGTTTAATTCCATCAACTGGTTTAACTGTATCCCAAGTAATTCCATCTTCTGAATACCATAAATCATTGTTGTATCTTCTATCTCCTGTTTTTTCATCAACAGTGAATCCACCAAAGATACAAATATATTTATCTGTTGATGCAGCGCTAATTCCTCTTTTACCTTTCCAAGGAGCATTATCACTAACAAGATCCCATTTTATTCCATCAGAGCTTTTATAAATATCTTCTTTATAACAGTCTTCATCCCCTCTTTGAGATCTGTTATATCCTCCTAATACCCATATTTGATCTTTAAAAACAACGCTAGCAAAATCTTCTCTATTAGACCAAGGAGCATCAGAAATTAATTCTTTAGTTTCTAAACTTCCATCATATTCTGCATATGTGAATTCATCAAATGGTATTATAAACTGACCATCACAACTAATAAGAAATAGTGTGATGACTAGAAAAAGTATGATTTTATTTTTCATTTTTTTTCAGTCCCCATAAAATTGCATATTGAAAAAAATATATCATAAAAAACTTGTTATTACAAATTTAATGTAATTTTTTTCTTTAAAACTATCTGGTTTTTAACTCAGATTTCCATTTAATTTTTTATTATATAATGAATTAATTTTTAGTGTTATACTCTTTGTTAAAAAAGGTGGGTTTTATGGTAAAAAGATAATTATTATACTTATTAGTTTGAATATGTATAATAAAAATTAGAAAAAGAAATATATGGGTAAAAATAAATTTCTTTTTTCCTATTGACAATTAATGATAATTTTTATAGTTTATCAAATGTCTTTTGGGGGTGTAGCGAAGATGGTTATCGCGTCGGCCTGTCACGCCGAAGATCGCGGGTTCGATCCCCGTCGCTCTCGAGTCAAAGCTCTTTACTTTATGTAGAGAGCTTTTTTTATATTTCTTGAGATAGAATCTATAAAATATTATTAATCTAGGCTAGAATGCAAATTATGGAACAATATATAGAAAATGAATTTGATTTAATTAAACATTACTTAACTATAGATAGAGAAATTTTTGATAAAGAAATCAAAACAAAAGCTTTTGATGTATTAAAAAAAGATTGTGATTCAAAAGTTTATACTGAAGGTCTATTAGCTTTAACTAATGTTTGTGTAAATAATTGCCATTATTGTGGTTTAAATAGAGAAAATGGAGAGATAAAGAGATTTACTCTTTCTGATGATAATGTAAAATCTTCAATAAAAATGGTTAAAGACTTTGGTTTAAAAAGTATTTTATTGATTGGTGGAGAAAACCCTAAAATATCAATTGACGATTATTTAAGATACATTGAAGAGGCTAAAAAACAAGATATAAAAGTTAATTTAGCTATGGGTGTTTTTACTAATAAAGAATATAAACAACTAAAAGACGCTGGCCTTGATTTTTATACTCTTAAATTTGAAGTATCAAATCCTGATGTTTTTAATCAATGTAATCCAGATATTGTTTTTGAGGAAAGACTTAGAGCAATATATGGTGTAAAAGAAGCTGGTTTGAAATTAGGAACAGGTAGCATCGTTGGATTAAAAAATCAAAGTTTAGATGATGTAGTTAGAGATATTATTTTAACAAAAGAATTAGAAGCTGATTGGGTGCCAATAGTTCCATATGTACCAGCAAAAAATTCTATAATGGGCAAGGATACGCCTTTTGGTAATGTTGATTTACTACTTAGAAGTATCTCTCTTTTGAGATTATTATTACCTAAAGCACAAATAACAGCAGGACAGCCAACCCAAGATTCAAAATTAGGTTTTTCTGATCCAGTTGGAAATATACATGCTATGGAACATGGCGCAAATAAATTATTTGTTGAAGTAACTCCTTTTGCCCTAAGAAATGATTTTGAAATTATTGAAGGAAGAAAGTTATTACAATTAGAAAAAATAGATAATATGATAGATGGATTAGGCTTAAAAAGAGAATAAGGAATTGAGTTTATGAAAGTTTTAGTAGGAATGAGTGGTGGTATTGATTCAGCTGTAGCAGCTTATTTGCTTAAAGAAGCTGGGCATGATGTAAAAGCAATTACAATGTTACTTGGAAAAGGAAATGAGCAATTACAAGGAAGTTCAAAAACCAATTACTGCTTTGCTCCAAATAAAGATGAAGAATTAAAAAAAGTAAAAGAAATTTGTGAGAAATTAGAAATCGAAAGTATTCTATTAGACTTATCAAAAAATTTTACAGATACAGTATTACAAAATTTTAAAGATGAATATTTAAACGGTAGAACTCCTAATCCTTGTGTATGGTGTAATTCAAAAATTAAATTTAAAGCAATGTTAGATGAAGCAAGAAATCAGGGTATTGTTTTTGATAAATTTGCTACAGGTCATTATGCTAGAATTATTGAAAAAGATGGTCGTTTTTGTTTATATCGTGGAAAAGATTTAAAAAAAGACCAAAGTTATTTCTTATATAGATTAACACAAGAACAATTATCACAAGTTTTATTTCCTCTAGGCGAATTAATAAAAGATGAAGTAAGAAAAATTGATACTAAATTAGGTTTTCATGAAGAAGAACAAACAGAGAGCCAAGATTTTTATGATGGGGATTATACTGAATTATTAAATGTTGAAAACAAAGAAGGAAACATTGTAGATAAATCAGGAAAGATTTTAGGTAAGCATAAAGGTTTGTTCCATTATACAATTGGACAAAGAAAAGGCTTAGGGATTGCCGCTCCTAGACCATTATATGTTTTAGAATTAAATACTAAAACTAATGAGGTTGTAGTTGGATATCAAGAGTCAACATATAATAAAATAGTTGAAGCTACAAATATTGTCTGGGGTTCAAAAACTTCAATCAATAATGAACATTTAGAAGCTAAAATTAGAAGTACAGGCTATCCTAGTAAAGCTTTGGTAACCTCTTATGTTGATAAAGAGGGAAATCAAATATTAAAAGCAGAATTTGATGAAGAAATTCAAGCTGCAACTCTTGGCCAATCTTTAGTAATTTATGATGGTGATGAAGTAGTTGCTGGTGGTATCATTTCTAGAACAATTTAAAATAGCAAGAATGTGTTAATTTTTATTAAATATTAAAATATTTTTATACTATATTACTTAAAATTAGGAATATATGTTATTTTTCATTGTCACTTTTTATAGATTATGTTTAAATAAGTTGATAATTAAAATAGGAGCATTTAAATGAGAGTTATAATTGAAAAAGATTATAATGATTTATCACTGTGGGCAGCTAGATATATCGCAAAACAAATAAAGGAATTTAATCCAACAAAAGATAATCCTTTCGTATTAGGATTGCCAACTGGTTCAACACCATTAGCAACTTATAAAGAATTAATTAGATTATATAATGAAGGTTATGTATCTTTTGAGAACGTTGTAACATTTAATATGGATGAATATGTTTCATTAGACGAAAATCATCCTCAAAGTTATCATTATTTTATGTGGAATAATTTCTTCTCTCATGTAAATGTTAAAAAAGAAAATGTTAATATTTTAAATGGTATGGCTTCAGATTTAGCAAAAGAATGCCAAGACTATGAAGAAAAAATAAAAAGCTACGGTGGAATTGATTTATTCTTAGGTGGAATTGGAATGGATGGTCATATCGCTTTTAACGAACCTTTTTCATCTTTAACATCAAAAACTAGAGTAAAATCTCTAACTTATGATACAATAGTAGCAAATAGTAGATTTTTCGATAATGATATCTCAAAAGTTCCAACCACAGCTTTGACAGTGGGTGTAGAAACGATTACAAGTGCAAAAACTGTAATTATACTAGTAAATGGACATAACAAAGCTCAGGCTTTAAGTTTAAGCGTTGAAGGTCCAGTATCACAAGCTTGTACAGCTAGTGCTTTACAATTACATAAAAATGCAATATTTGTAGTTGAAGAAGCAGCTTGTGGTGAATTTAAAGTAAATACTTATAGATATTTTAAAGATATCGAAAAAGATAATTTAGATCCTAATACTCTGTTTTAATAGGAAAAAATAAATACTTTCTTTTGCCTTTTTTTATTTTTATAGAAAGAGGCAAAATTTTTGTACTTGAATTAAATTTTTATTATTGGTATTAATAATAAAAACATTTATTAAAGGAAAATAGTATGAATATTGTCTGTCTTGATCTAGAAGGTGTATTAGTTCCAGAAATCTGGATTGCATTTAGTAAAGAAACTGGAATTGAAAAGTTAAAATTAACTACAAGAGATGAACCAGATTATGATAAATTGATGAAATATAGATTAGATATTTTAAAAGAACATAATCTAAAATTACAAGATATACAAAATACTATATCGAAAATAAAAGTACTTGATGGTGCAAAAGAATTTTTGGATGAACTTAGAAGCTTGACTCAAGTAGTAATTCTAAGTGATACTTTTAGTGAGTTTGCATCTCCATTGATGAAACAATTAGGTTATCCAACTTTATTATGTAATGATTTAGTTGTTGATAATGATGGTATGATTGTTGATTATAGATTAAGAGCTAAAGATGGTAAGAGAAAAGCAATTGAAGCTTTTAAAAATCTTAACTTTAAGACTTTTGCTGCTGGAGATTCTTATAATGATTTAACAATGATACATAAAGCAGATGGTGGTTGTTTATTTAGAGCTCCAGAATCAATTTTGGAACAAGAAAAAGACTTAAGATTAACAACTACTTATGATGATTTCTTAGACGAAATAAAGAAATTCATCAGTAAAAATTAATTTGTATGAAAAAAATTGAAAAAAAGATATTAGTTTCTCTCTTCTTTTTAATCATTTCTATCGTAATCGGTTTTACTTTATTAGCAATCGTTTATGATGGTAATGTTTATCTTGAAGCGCTTGTAGCTGTTATCGTTATTTTCATGCTTATAGTTTTATCTGTTTTATTTAAAAATTTCTTTGAGAATTTTAGGGGTAAATAAATTAGGCTACTAATGGTAATTTACTTGTTATTTTAATGCCTTTTTACAGATTTCTTAATTTTTGTATAGTAAAAATATGCTTTATTATTACACTAATTGTGTTTTTTTACACAAATCATATTGACTAGAATCGCGTTTTTAATCATTTTAGCTATAAATAAGTTATACGTTGTGACAGAACGAAGTAGGAGTATGTTATGACACGCGAATTCATAGACGAAATGAAGGAAGCGCTAAAAGCTGAGAAATCTGCGCTTTTAGAGAAATTAGTTAAACAAGATTCTGACTTTAAGGATTTGGTTAATTCTAAAACAATCAATGATAGCATTGATTCTGTAACCGAGGAGCTTGCTTTTAGAAAAATTCAACTGACAGCAACTCGTGACTTTAATAAGTTACAAGCAATTAATAATGCATTATCTCGAATTCACAATAAACAATATGGTTATTGCATCTTATGTGGGAAAGAAATTCCTGAAAATCGTTTAAGAGCAATTCCGTATGCAGTAGTTTGTGTAGACTGCAAAAACGCTGAAGAAAAAAAGACATATAGAAGAAAATAAAAGTAATAATAAAGGTTCACTTTGATGTGAACCTTTATTTGTTTTTTTAGAAATATGGATTATTTTTTTCTTGTTTTATTGATGTTCTAGGACCATGTCCAGGAAGAACTATAACTTCATCATCTAATTCCATTAGCTTTTCTAAGCTTTTTTGAATTGCTTGGTAATCACCACCAAAGAGATCGCATCTACCTATGCTATTTGCAAATAAAGTGTCTCCTGAAAACAAAATATTATTTTCAGCGCTGTAATAGCAAACTCCACCAGGTGTGTGCCCTGGGGTTGCGATAACTTTCAATTTACAATCATCAAGGAATTCATCACCATTTAAAACGTAATCAGCTTTTGGTAAAGAATTAATTTCATCTTTAAATCTTTGCAGGAAAGTTAAATCAAAACAATGTTTATTAATAAAATCTTTACCTTCTTTTCCTAGATAATTTAAATCTTTTTCACCAATGAAAATTTCTAATGATGGATAAGTTTCAATTAGTTTTGGTAAGCCCATAATATGATCCCAGTGGCCATGAGTTAAAAGTATAGACACAGGAGTAACATTTCGTTTCTCAATAATATTAATTATTTGATCAGCGTCTGCACCTGGATCTATTATCCAAGCACTTTTAGTTTCTTCATTTCCATAAATGTAACAATTTGTTTGGTAGGGACCTACGATTAAGCTATCAATAAACATAAAAATATCCTATAAATTATTTCTTTTTGGAATAAGTAACTGTTGCAGTGCGGCCTTTAATATCTAAGCCGTTTAAAGTTTCAATTGCTTTTTCACAGTTTTCTTCATTCATTGTGATAAAAGAGTACTTATCATGTACCTTAATGCTATAAATATCACTTCTAGTAATATTTAATTTTTCTTGTAGTAAAAGAGAAAGTTCTTTCGTATATAACTTTTTCATTTTACCAATGTTTAAATAAAGAGTCTTTGAACCTTCAGGTAGTTCTTTAGCTGGTTTAGCTTTTTTAGGACCTGGGGTTGCAGGTGTATTAGGTGCAGTAGAATTATCTAAATTACCTTTTCTTGCTGGCTTTTTATTTTTTGGGCTTCTTTGATTTTGAGGTGTTCCCTTTTTATCATTTTTATTAAGTTCTCTTAATAAGTAAGCCATAAAATATCCACGTAGTCTCCATGGAACATTTTTTTTGATGAGTTTTCTTAGGGATTCTAATTCTTCAGGATTTGGATCTGTTTCAGTTTTTCCTGCAAGTAATTTAATTTTCCCGATAAGTACATCCTGTTCGTTAGGGGTGCTCTTGTTTCTATTATCCATGAGCATTTCTCCTTAAAGCTGTTTGCTACACTCACTGAGTTTTAGTGTAGAGCCTTTTTGTTAATTATAATATATAATATAACTAAAAAATTAAACTAAGGCTAGGAAAAGGCACCTACCTTAGTGCCAAGGATACCTTTCGGTCACACTCGGGCAATCGGTAAACTTAAAAAGTCCTGCAATACCGATTTCTTTTGAGCATATAAAAGAATTAATAGCTTTGTCAAGGAAACATTTATTTGGTATATTATTGTTATGGCATATAGTTGTATAGAACAAATAGAATTAAAAGAAAAAGAAATAATTAAAGTAAAAAAAATCCTAGCTAAAAAATATGAGAGCTTAGGAAAGAATGTTGCTTTCTTTGTAAAAGATAAATCTTTCAATTATTGCCAAAACGAATTATCAAATTATGAGATTTCAAAAAGTAAATATGAACAATTATTAAATAAGAAACAGCAATTAAAATCAAAAGTAGCATTAATTGCAGATTGTGAGAGTGATATTTTTTCTTTAAATGAAGTTCTCCTTGAGAAAAAAGAAGAAGAAAAGAAAGAATTATCTAAATTTGGTGCTGTAGTTTATGAAGCATATTGTAATGGAAAGTTTAATAAAGAGATTAGTGCTAATCTAGAAGATATATTTGATAATGTAAATTTAAAAATGCAAAAATATTCTAGATTTAGAGATAAGTCTAATCTTATTTTATTTATTGCTCATTACGAAAGATTAATTAAAAAACTTCAAACATCTCTTCCAAAATTATTTATAAAGGCAGCTTTATATATTTATGAAAATAATCTAGAAGAAAATTTAGATTTGAAAAATAAAGAAAAATATTTTGATAGTTTAAAAGAAATTATTATAAATGTAAAAAATTTAGAAACTAGAATTAAAGAATGTGAAGATAAAATTGCTGAAATAAGAAAAGAAGACTCAGAACCACCTAGTAGAAAAATTGAAGAAATGAAAGCTGAATTTGAAAGCGCAAAAGATGATTCAATTAATTCTGCAAGACTTTTAGGTATAGAATTGTATCAAAAATTACCTGATGAAATAACTTCTGATGAAATTGGTAAAAAATCAATTTCTTTAATAGATGATATAACTTTAGAGCTTGCTAAAATTGATAGTTTAGAACAAGATATACAAAAACTAAATAATGAAATCTTTATTTCAGAATTATCAGCTCAAATTGCACATGAGAGAACAAAAATTGATCAGTTAGAACAAGAAATAAAAAATTGTAATACTCAAATTGCGAAAATTGAAGCTATAATAAATAAAAAAAGAGACACAATAATAGAGTTGAAGAAATTTGGTACTTATGAAGAGTCAACTTTAAATTTAAAACCTTTGGATGATAAAAATGGAAACACCTAAAGAAACTACTAATAAAAAAAATACAACTAACAAGGTGGATCAATCCACTAAAGATGCTTCCATAAAAAAGAAAGCTAAGAGTGAAATTCAAAAAAAAGCTCAAACAAAAAAAACTAATGAACCATCAAAGACAAAACAAGATAATAAGAGCAAATCTTCTTCTTACATTGAAGTACCATCGAGGAAAGATGTAAAGGGAATTCCTCGTGCAAAATTGGAAGTCTTTAACAAAAAAGATAGTTTTAGTGTCCCTAGCAAAGATAACAATAAAAGGGTGGGGAATCATGAATATTGGCAACAAGGGGAGCTGGATTTAACTAAAAAATCTGAAGAAAAAGATAGTAAAAAAGTAGAACCTAAGAATAAAACTAAAGCGCAAGATTTAAAAAGTGATGAAAAGAAAAGTATAAAGCCTTCCCCAAAGACAGCATCAAAGACTACGCCAAAGACTACACCAAAAGCTACACCAAAAGCTACACCAAAAGCTACACCAAAAGCTACACCAAAAGCTACACCAAAAGCTGCACCAAAAACTGCACCAAAAACTGCACCAAAAACTGCTTCTAAAAAAGCACAAAAGACAGATTCAAAAGCAGTAAAAAAATCTAAAACCAAAAGTACATCGAATAAAACTAAGAAACCTGCACAAAGAAGAAAAAGTAATAAAAAAAATAGTTTAAATATTAATAAAGATTTAGTTATTATTTTAAGTATAATAATTTTAGCAATTTTAAGTTATTTTTTAATTGTAAAAGAAGATGTTTTTTCAATATTTGACAAAGAAGTACAAAATATAAATACAGAAACTAATACAATAGTTGAGCCTAAACAAGTAGATGATGATTTTGATTCAGATTTTGTTTATGTTGGAGATTCTTTAAAAGATTTAGATACACTAAATTTCAAAGTAAAAGAAACAGAGAATGATACTCCTAATCAAGTTGATTCAATTATTAATATTGAAGATGAAAAATTAAGTGGTGATTATATTAAACTACAAATAGATAAGGGGCTAAGTGCAACAGCAATCGCTACAGTCTTAGAAGAAAATGGTGTATGTACAAAAGAAGATTTCTTAAAGTATGTAGTAGAAAATAATTTAGAAACTAAGTTAAGAAGTGGCTTATATATTATTAAGAAAAATAGTAGTATTAGTGAAATTGTAACTTCTATAGTTGATTCAGATTCAACAATAGTAAAAATTTATCCAGCTAGTACAATTGATCAAGTTGATAAATTATTAACAAGTAGAAAGTTAATTAGTAAAGGTGATTTTGTTGAAGCTTGTACACAATTAGCTCAAGAAAAAGGGTTGAATTTTGTAGAGGGTTGGTTTAGCCCAGCTACATATAAAATTACAAATGATTTTGATGTAAATATGTTTGCAAATATTATGTTGGAAAATACTTTCAAAATTTTGTCGCCATATATTAAAGATATTGCTAAAAGCGGTTATAGTATTGATGAGATAATTATTATAGCTTCATTAATACAAGGAGAGACTCAAGATGTAGAGCAGATGCCAATAATATCGAGTGTTATACACAATCGTCTTGAAGAGGACATGCCTTTAGGAATTGATGCAACCACCCGATATGAAATAGGAAATTGGAGTGATGAATTAACTCAAGAAATCTTAGATAAGATTACTCCATATAATACGAGAAGAAAGAAAGGCCTTCCTCCAGGAGGAATTTGTTTAAGTAGTAAAGATGCATTAATTAGTGCAATATATCCAAAAGATACTGATTTCCTATATTATATACATGATAAAGATGGAAATTTAATTACTGCTTATACATATAAAGAACATTTAGAAAATATTGAAAAGAGAGATAATAAATAACATGAATTATAAATACAGAACATATAATTTACATACTCATTCAGTTTATTGTGGACATGGAGTAGGTGAATTAAGTGATTATGTAAGAGAGGCAAAAGCTAATAATATAAAATTATTAGGTTTCAGTGAGCATTGTCCCGTCAAAGAAAATAGATGGGCTAACAGTCGAATGAGTTATGATACTATCAACACATATTTAGATGATGTTGAAAATTTAAAGAAACAAGAATTAATAAATGAAGATCTCTTAGAAGAAAAGAATAAGCAAGTTGAAATTGACAACTTGTTTTTATTAAATAAAGAAGAAAAACAAAAAAATAATAAGTCTATAAAAATATTGACGGCTTTCGAGTGTGATTACTTTAAAGAATATCATCAATATATAGATGAACTTAGAGAAAGATGTGATTACTTATTATTTGGTGTTCACTATTTAAATCTGCCTGGAGAAAAAGATGTTCAAGTTCACTACTATCAATTAAATGATAAAGCTTTGAATGTATATACTGATCAATATATTAAATCTTTAGAAACTGGATTCTTCTCTTTTGCTGCACATCCTGATTTATTTCTTTCTCAATATTTTAAATGGGATAATCAAGCAAAAACAATCAGTAAAGAAATAATTGAAGCAGCCATATATTATGATGTTCCTCTAGAAGTAAATGGTGGTGGAATATTAAAAGATAAAATTAAAGGTTTTAATGGTGAAATGAGATATCTATATCCAGTTAAAGAATTCTGGGAATTAGCAAAAAGCTATGATAAATTAAAAATAGTTTCAAATGCTGACGCTCATGCTCCAGAAAATATTATTAAATCTATTAATAAATGTGACCAATTTGCTAAAGATTTAAATATGGAATATAGAAGTGCAAATATAGATAATATTAATGAAATAAAGAAAGTAGAATTTGTTTAATCAAATTAGAAGTTAGGATTTGAATAGAATTCCATAATTTCATTTGTTTTAGGATGTTTGAATTTGATATAGGATGCGTGTAATGCCATCCTATTTTCATTTTCTTTTCTTATTCCATATAATCTATCTCCAACAATTGGGAATAATTTTTCTTTTGAATGAACTCTTAATTGATGAGTCCTTCCTGTTTTTGGAGTAAATTGAATTCTCGAAAAAATTTCGTTTGTAGTTTTATTTTTTTCTACATTTAGTCTTTTATAATATGTAATAGCTTTTTTTCCATTTTCAAAATCAACAATTTGATAAGGTCTATTATCTACATCTAATCTTATTGGTAAATCAATAACGCCTTCGTTTGTTTCAACAATGCCCCTAACTAAAGCAATATATTGTTTTTCAACTTCTCGATTTTGAAATTGAATTGATAAGTTTCTATGAGATTCTTTATTGAATGCAAGTACCAACAAACCTGATGTATCCATATCAAGTCTATGTGTACTACTTTGTTCTATAGCTGTTGGAAATAGGTGTTTAACTCTTGTTGTGATGCAATCTTTTAATTCCTCGCTTTTACCAGGAATTGTTGTAATACCTGCTTGTTTATTAATAACACAGATATCTTGATCAACATAGATTATATCTAGTTTTAATATATGAGGTAAAATTATAGAACATTTTTCTTCACATGGTGGATAATAATTTAAGTGTGATTTTTTCTGAGTATCTTTTCCAAAATATCTTTCAATTAGACTTATAGGTAAAAGTGAATTTTTAAAAGCATAACTTAATAGTTTTGGAGCACAGCAATCTCCTGTTCCTGTTGGTACATATTGCTCTTTTTTTATATCTTTTAAATAAATTATTTTATTGTCACAATTATAAAAACAATAAAGGTTTTGAATCTCTTCAAGAGCAATATTGCTTAAATTTTTTCTTTCAGTTAAAAGACTTTTATCTTCATCATGTTCAATTTTTTTTGTTAATTCTTTAATTCTATTATCATATTTTTCTACAATTTTATTAAATTCATTTATATCAAAAACTGGAGGAACAAAGCCCTCAATTATATAAGAGGAATTAATTGCTGATGAAAAAGCTTTAAGAATTACTTTTTCATTATTTTTATTTAAGCATACTAAAACGCCGAACATAGCTCCTTTTTCATTTAAAAGACTATCACAGCTGATATTTGGTGCAATCTGGTTCGTTTTAATAAAAGTTTCAAACATTTGATCTAAATATTTTTTAGCTAATGTTGGATCATAAATTCTTTTTTCAATCATGAATTTTACTTTACTGAAAAAATAGATTTTATTCAAATCTTTTATTTAGCTATACATATTTTTAGTAAATTATATCTATTTTGCATTAGTTAATATCACTTTGCATTTCATAATAACTGCGAAGTTCAAGCATTTGATTAAAAAATAAGATATAAGCGCAAAAAAAGTTGTTAACAACAAAATTTATTAAAGAGGTACTGGATGGCTAAAACAAAAAAAGTAAGCAATGAAGTTGAACAAGAAAAAATAAAAAAATTAACTAAGCAACAAGTTATATGTTTAGTTATAGTTTTTATCTCTTGTCTGCTTATAGTTTATGTGGCATTTCTCGGAATGAGTAGTAGACCAGTAGAAGAAATAACTAAAGAGGAAGCCTTAAATGTTGCAAGTGATATTTATGGAACTTCCTGGATTCTCGATGATAAGGGAGAATATTCTCCTCTTGCTATAAGAAATAGAAGTTATAAAAAATTAATGTTTTTAAGTGATATAGATCAAGATGAACTAATGATTCCATTTTATTTATATCTCGATGAAAATGAAAATATTATTGGTAGAGAATTAGCTTTTGTTTTTTATGAAAAAGAAACAAGTCTTTTAAAAGCAGAATTACCTGATGGTGAAATCTATAATTTTGTTTATTCAAAATCAAGAGATGGAAAGATAGAAAGTCTTGTATTTATTAAAGAGGGAAATAAGAGAACTTATTACATAAATGAATCTTTAGTTAAAAATTTAAATCAATAAAGGAGTTGTTTTATGAGAGATAATAATTCTTATAACAAAAAAAATTATTTAAAAAACGTTATAATAAGTGTTTTGTTATTAACATTTTTAATTGCTACTAGTTCATTTCTATTAGAGAGTTGTGATGGCTCATTTCTAGATGATGAAGATTTTAATCAAATGCTAGATGATTTAAATAAGGATCAAGAAGGGGATAGAGAATATTTTTCATATGATATATTAGATGGACTTGTTAATGATAGTCTTTCTTGGACTATAGAGAATGAGGAAGTTTATGATGTTCCAACTAGTATTAATGTTTTAGAGTTTACAGAAGATAGAATGTTTGGTTGGGCAAATTTAGGAGGTTTTTCAACTAATGTAAAAAATGGATTTTATTACTTTGAAGTAGCAGATAATATAATTACAATTATGAGTGATGATGAGACATTTATAGCTACTATAGATTTTGATAAATGTTGGGAAACTGATGATAAAACTTATTCTGAAATTTTAATTAATAATTTTCCTTATAAATGTTTTTTCTAAGAGTTAAATTAAAAAATATACCCATATATATAAAGACTTTGTTTTGTATATATGGGTTTTATTGTTTGTAATTAATTATTAAAGTTTTTTCTTATATTCATATTTTCATTATCAATTGCAAATTGTAATTTTCTAAGTAGTCTTGATATTTCATCAATTTCGCTACTTTTAAAATCATTTGAGATTCTTTTTGCAATGTTATTTAAAGCTTTGTTTATTTCACCAGCTTTGTTATCACCTTTTATGGTTAGTTTGATTCTAGTTTTCCGTTTATCTTTGATATCTTCAACAAATCTTACATAGTTTTCTTTTTCCAATAATAAACAGATTTTTTTTATGTTTTGGTGACTAGTAGAAAGATATCTAGATAATTCTCTTATGCTTGGAGGATTTGGTAATTGAAAAAGATATAATAATACTTCAGCTTGTCTTTTTGTTAAGCCATCTTTTGTTTCTTCATTATTATTAATTACTTGTTCTAATTCTTTTAATAGTGAAGAAATCTGCTTGATAGTAAATAAAGAGTTTTCTAAAATTTCTATATCTTCGTTATTGCTCATAAATTATTATTCATCAAAATCAAAAGAATCAGGGAAAATAAAATCATTGTAATCAGTAGAATTTTTAGAGTTTTTAGCTTGAATGCTTTCAAAATCATCTTTACTTAATTTTTTGTTTTTATTTTGTCTTTTTCTAGTTTGTTTTTCCAAAATCTTTTCATTATTATATTGTTTTTGAATTCTTTTTCCACTTCCTAATAAAATAGCAATAGGTCTTAGACTTTCAATATTAACACAAAGAATTTGAATAACACTGGTTAATGGGACAGCTAAGAACATACCAGGAATACCCCAAATAAATCCCCAAAGAGATAAAGATACTAATAGTACAAAAGGAGATAGCCCTAATTGAATACCTTGTAATCTAGGATCAATGATATTACCTAAAACTGTTTGGATTGAAATTGTTAATACCGCTACATATATTATGCTAATCCAATCTGGAGAGAATTGAATTAATGCCATAGTTATGGTGAGAAGGGTAACAATTAAAGAACCAATGCTTGGTATAAAGTTTAATACAAAAGCTAATAATCCCCATAATATTGCAAAGTCTAGTTTTGTAACGGTTGCTGTTAAGTAGAATAAAACACCAGTAATTAAGCTTATTGAAAATTTAATAAATAAGTATCTAGAAATTTGGTGTGTAGTTCTTTGAGTAATTGATACAATTATTTTACTCTTTTTACCATTGAAAGCTTCAATGATTTTTGGAGTAAATGTATGTCTTTCTAGTAATAAGAAGAATAAGAAGATAAAAACCAAAAGTATGTTTTTTAATACAGTTGCAAAGTGAGAAGAAATGTTTGTTAAACTTGTAAGTGCTACATTAATCCAGTTAATATTCATTTTTGAGAGGAAAGTCTCTCCAGGTGAGAAATCTAAAAACCCACCGATTTTATCTGTAATTAATAAATCTAATTCATTTAACCTGTTTCCATAGGCCGGTATTCCAATTATAAGTCGCTGAACAACCATGAATACTAAAACACCCACAACTAATAAGAATGCTATGAAAATCAATATTGCTATAATATTACTTAACCAATAGGGGAAATGTAATTTATCAAGCCTTTCAAGCAAAGGAAATAGTATTAACATAACAAAGCAAGCAAATACTATAGGAAGTAAAACACTACTTGCAGCTTTTAAACAGAACATTATTATAAAAATAATTACAATAAAGCTTAAGCTCTTAAGATATTTATTGTTTTCGAATAAATTAGCATATTCTTTTAGTTTGGACTCTTCTTTCATAATAACAAATATAAACTAGGTCTTTAAAACCTTCAATATCTTAATTTATTAATTATACAAAGAAAAACACAACTTTGGGTTAATAAACAAATAATTAACATCTTAAAACATAAATATAGTAAGTATTGTAAGTATATAATTAAGTAAAAGACTAAATTATTAAATAAATTTTTAAATATGCCTAATCAAATAATTTAAAGATATCTATCTCATAAAAAGTGTAATACTATAGTAGTGAAGGTATGAAGTATGAATATAGAATTAGGTTTTTCTTAAATTATGTTAAGTAATTTATTTATTGAATTTTAAATCAAACAAAAAATAAAAAAAATTTTCAAGGCTCTTTTTTTTAAATTTTCACAAAGTTTTTTATGAGAAATTAATTTAAAAAGGATTTTTAAAAGTTAGATATTTTTTGTCTCTTTTGGCTATAAATAAAGATTTTATCCAATATCCAATATTTTTTATAAGGTAAAAAACTGTTAGTTTAGTACAGTTTTTTAGCCATAAATTCTTATTTTTGTTTCTATACTTCCAAAATTTTAATGTTGACAAACAAAACATATAATATAAAATATATTTTATCCAATATATTCTAAGGAGGTTAGCATGAAAAGAATATGGACATTAGCTATAGTTTTAGCTTTATGTGTTTTGCCAATTATGGCAAATGGTCAAGAGGAAACAACAACTCAAGAACAAGAGGGAGCAAGTGAATTTGTAATTGCACAAGATGCTCAATTACCAATTAGTGGTATCGGGAAAACCGTTAGTACTAATTTAAAAGCAAAAGGAGATTATACTCTAGCTTGTATTGTTAAGAACTCTACAAATCCTTATATGGTTAGTCAATTAGAAGGTTTCGCAAAAGCTGGTGAAGATATGGGCTTTGAAGCAATAACAATGGCACCATCTCAACAAGACAGTGTTGAAGAACAAGTAAGAATTGTTGAAGACATGTTACAAAAAGGTGTTGATGGCATTGTAATTCACTGTGCTGATTCAAATGGTATTATGCCAGCAATTAGAAAAGCAAAGGCTGCAGGGGTTGAAGTTGTAACAATTGGTACTCCAGCTGCTGAACCTACTTTCTTAAGAACAGGTGTAAACTATGAAGAAACCGGTTATGTAATTGCTAAAGAAGTTGCTCAAAAAGTAAATGGAAAAGGTAAAGTAATAATTCTTGAAGGTCCTGCAGGAGCACAAAATGCAAGAGAAAGACTTAATGGTATTAAAAGAGGATTAAGTGAATATCCAGATATGGAAATTGTAGCATCACAAACAGCTAATTTCAAAAGAACTGAAGGTATGAGCGTTACTGAAAACTTAATTCAAAAATATCAAGATGTTGATGCAATTATTGCTGCTAATGATGAATCTGCATTAGGTGCTATTCAAGCTCTAAAAGCTGCTGGTATTACTGATGTTGCTGTTGCAGGATTTGATGGTTCTGTTGATGCAGCTGATTCAATTGGTAAATCAGAAATGTTGGCATCTTATAATACTGACCCATATGGTTCAGGATATTTAGCTGCTGCATATTTAGTTGAATATTTGAATGATGGCACAACACCACCTACAAATTTCGTTCCTTTCCCATCAGAAAAAGATAAACCTGTAATTGATGCTGCTACAATTGACGATTATGTCAATACAACAGCTTGGTGGAAATAAATTATTTAAATAGTTATTGGCGATTAATTTCGCCAATAGCCTAAATTAGGGCATAATTTTGGAGGTTTTATTTGAATAATGACATTTTACTAAAAGGTGAGAAATTAACTAAAATCTTTCCTGGTGTAGTAGCAAATGATGAAATTGATTTTGATTTAAAAAAGGGTGAGGTCCATATCTTAGTTGGAGAAAATGGTGCCGGTAAATCAACTCTTTCAAAAATGATTTTAGGCGTATATACACCGAACAAAGGTAAACTTTTTTTAAATGGAGAAGAAGTAAGTTTTAAAAATCCTCAAGAAGCTTTATCAAAAGGTATAGTTGGAGTTTATCAAGAATTTACTTTAATACCACATTTAAATGTTTATGAAAATATATTTTTAAATAGAGAAAAAGTTAATCGTCTTGGACTAGTTAATAAAAAGCAATTAATAAAGGATGCTAAAGAAATATTAGCTAGTTTAAATAGTGAAGATATAGATGTAAATGAAATTGTATGTAACTTAACAGTAGCAAAGAGACAAATTGTTGAAATTGCTAAAGCTCTTTCATATCAACCTAAAATAATTGTATTCGATGAACCAACCTCTGCTTTATCAGAGAATGAAGTTGAATCTCTTTTTGTTCAAATTAATAAATTGAAAAAAAGAGGTATTGGTATAATTTATATCTCCCATAGAATGGATGAATTTCCACTTATCGGAGATCGAATTACAGTTATGAGAGATGGTAGAAAAATCGATACTTTTAATATTGAAGATCATAGCCAAGAAGAAGTTGTAAATATGATGGTTGGTAGAGATATCTCTCAAGTATTTCCTAAAAATAAATGCAAAAGAGGCGCTCAAAGATTAAGTGTTGAACACTTAAAAGATACAACTGGTTTTGTTAAAGATGTATCTTTTAATTTACATTCTGGTGAGATTGTTGGTCTTTCTGGACTTGTTGGATCAGGTAGAACAGAAAGCGTTGAGATGATATTCGGTATCAGAAAAATTGAAAGTGGCGATATTTTTGTTGATGGAGAAAAAGTAGTACCTAAAAATCCACGTCATATGATTAATAAAGGTATAAGTCTTATCCCTGAGGATAGAAAAAAACAAGGCTTAGCACTTAAGGACAAAATTAAGTGGAATATTGGACAAGTAGTTTTACATGAGAAATTTCCAACTAATGTAATTATTGAACCAAAAGTTGATTCATTAGCTTGTGAGTATGTAGAGAAATTAAGAATTGCTTGTATTGATGTTAATAGCGTTTGTCAAAAGCTATCCGGTGGTAATCAACAAAAAGTTGTTTTAGCAAAATGGTTAGTCTGTAATAGTAACATAATCATTTTCGATGAACCAACAAGAGGTATTGATGTTGGTGCAAAATTAGAAATTTATCAAATTATGTGTGATTTAGCTAATCAAGGAAAAGCTGTTTTATGCATAAGTTCTGAATTATCTGAGATCCTAGGTATGTGTAATAGAGTATATGTATTTAATGAAGGTGAAGTTATTGGAGAAATTGATAAAAATGAAAAGAACTTTAGTGCAGAAGGCATTGGAGAGATGATGCTTTTATCAAAGGAGAAACTATCATGATGAAAAATGACGTGTTTCGTAAACTTTCAGTAGTTCCACCAGTTGGTTGGATGTTGATTGTAATAATTTTTACATTCAGTATTTTCTCACAAGATTATTTATCCTTTGGAAATTTAATAAATGTATTGATACAAGCTTCTCCATTGATGATTCTAGCTTTGGGACAAACATTAGTAATTTTAGCTGAAGGTATTGATATGTCTTTGGGCTCTCAAGTTAGTTTCTGTACTGTATTATTTGTTTGGTTAATAAAAGCAGGTGTTCCAGTATTTTTTGCAATAATTATTGTATTGATTGTTCTAACTGTGGTTGGATCTATAAATGGATTCTTTGTTGGATATTGTAATATCCCACCATTTATAGTAACCATCGCTATGTTAAATATACTACATAGCATTGCTTTAATGATAACATCCGGTGCTTCAATTTATTACTACCATCCAATATTTGAGAAGCTAAGTTCTGGTTCTTTCTTGTTTATTCCAAACCCAATAATTTTGGTAATTATAGTCTTTGCCTTATCTTGGACTTTATTGCATAAAACAAGATTTGGAATTCGAGTTAGAGGTCTTGGTGGAAATAAAGAAGCTTTATCTTTTGCAGGAGTTAGTCCAAATTTAGCAATGTTAAAAGTATATGCATTTGCAGGTTTCTTAGCAGGTGTTTGTGGAATTTTAACCACAGCTAGAGTTGAATCTGGACAACCAATTGTTGCAACTGGTTGGGAATTTGATGCAGTTGCTGCAACTCTATTAGGTGGAACCTCATTATATGGTGGTAAAGGTGATGTAACAGGAACAATCTTTGGGGTACTTCTAATTAAGATTTTACAAAATGGTTTAAACGTTGTTGGTGTTAATACCTTATTCCATAGTGCAATCATTGGCGTTGTTGTTCTAATAGCAATTGTAATTGATGCATTAATAGAAAGAGAAAATAACCGTTATCAGGAGGTTAGATAATGCTAAAATTGAAAGAGATTAAAGCGTGGAGACCTTTTTATAGTACTGTTGGATTGCTAGTCTTCACTTTTATTGCTGCAATATTTATTCCTGAATTTAGAACACCTACTAATTTTGTAACAATTCTTAGACAGTCTTGTGTTTTATTAGTCTTAGCTACAGGATTAACAGCAGTTCTACTTACTGGTGGTATTGACCTTTCTGTACCAAAGACCGCTGGTTTAATTGGTTGTATTTGTGCTCGTTTTTTAAAGATGGGTGTTCCAACTTGGTCGGTTATATTAATTGCTATTGCAATGGGTGTAATTATTGGTCTTTCCAGTGGCTTATTAGTAAGTATTGTTCGTCTTCCAAGTTTTGTAGCAACTTATGCACTTAACTGGGTAGTAAGTGGCTTAGCTATGATAGTTATGTCTGGGGCGGTTATTTATGATCTTCCTTCTAACTTTACAGTATTAGGTACCGGATATATTGGTCCTATTCCAGTAATAGTAATAGTTACTTTAATTATAGTACTTCTGGTCTGGTTTATATTGCAGAAGACTACTATAGGTCGAGATATATTTATGTATGGTAATGGTCCTACTGCAGCAAAATATGCAGGAGTATCCCTTCCTAAAACAATAATTTCAGCTTTTATTTTATCAAGTGTATGTGCAGGTTTAGCTGGTGTTTTAATGACAGCAAGACTTAATGCCGCAGATGCAGCAATGGGAGACGCTTATGTCTTAGAACCAATTGCAGCAATTGTTATTGGTGGTACTTCAATGCTTGGTGGTGAAGGTGGTGTTACAGGAACAATTATTGGTGCAATTTTATTAACAATCATTGTAAATGTAATGAATTTATTAGGTATTACATCTTTTGCCCAACCATTGGTTGTTGGAATTGTAATATTAACAATCGTATTTTTTGATTCATTTTTAAAAGTTAAAAAGAATTAATTATAACAGCATGATATTTCGCTAAAAACTTATTAGTGAATAAAAATAAAATATATAATTTTAAGGAGAATAAAATGTCTAATTTTACAATAAGACCATTAAACACAGGTTATGTTCCAACATATCCACTACAGTATCACTACCATCATTCGGCTGCGCCTTTTTTAAAGAACATCCCTAATGAAAAAGTACCTCTACCAGTATTAACATATTTAATTGAAGGTGGAGATAAATTGGTATTAGTTGATACAGGTATGTGTGAAACAGAACGTGCTAATAAATATCATCACGGAGGTTCTTGGCAAGAAGAAGGCCAAGATATTGAAAGCCTATTAAATAAGAATGGTTATAAATGTGAAGATGTAGATATTGTTATTTTTACACATTTACATTGGGACCACTCAGCTTCAGCAAATAAATTTAAAAATGCTAGATTAATTGCTCATAAAAGAGAAATTGATTTCATGAATGATCCAATCCCACTATATTACAAATCATATGAAAATGATGTGCTTGGAATTACTAGCCCTTGTAAGGGTTTAACTTTTGAAGCTGTAGAAGGGGAAACTGAAATTATTCCAGGTATTAGAGTATTTGAAAGCTTTGGTCACTCTCCAGGACACATTTCAGCAGAAATTGATTGTAAAGATGGTAAAAGCTATATCTGTGCTGGGGACTCAATTTTCGTTTTAGGTAACTTAAATCCAATCCCAGAAATGCACTATGATATTACTCCTCCTGGTCGTTTCTATAATATTGTTGAATCTTGGAAGAGTATTGCAAATCAAAAAGCAAGAATCCAAGGTGATTATGATAGACTCCTTCTTTGCCATGATGCTGCAATGATGGACAGAATTGCAAAAACTCCAGTAATTGGTGAATAAATATTTAAATAATTCTAGGGATTAATTCCCTAGAATTACTTGGAGGATTAAATGAAAAATGTAGCTATTGTTGCTAGTTGTGATACTAAATTTAAAGAAGTTGAATTCATGAAAAATTCATTTATTTCTAAAAACATAAATCCAATAGTTATCGATATTTCAATAGGTCTTGAGAACAATTATAAAGCTGATATTACTCGAGAAGCTGTATTTAAAAGTATAAATAAAGATTGGCAAGATATAAAAAATCTATCAAAAGGGGATTTAATAACCCTTATGATGGCTGCAATAAAAATTAAGGTTTTAGAGCTTTATTCTAAAAACTTATTTGATGGCATAATATCAATGGGCGGAGTTCAAAATACCTATATAGCTACAAGTGCTATGAGAGCACTTGATCTTGGAGTACCTAAAGTAATCACTACAACTATAGCTTGTGGTAAAAGATCTTTTGATCAAGTTGTTGGACAGTCCGATATTGTTGTTATTCCTTCAATTAGTGATTTTACAGGTTTAAATATTATTACTGAAATGTCCATGAGTCATGCAATTTCATGTATGCAGGGTATGCTTTTAGATAATGAGAGAGCCTTAAAAAAATCAAAGAAAAAAGTAGTGGGTGTAACACTAATGGGTATATCCAATACTGGTGCACAAGCTGCAATTAATGAATTAGAAAAAAATGGAATTGAAGCAATAGGGTTTCATGCCACAGGTGTTGGTGGCTATATAATGGATAACTTAGCTTCAACTGGAATTATAGATGGTATTTTAGATTTGAACTTACATGAAATTTCTTCTGAGCATTTTAAAGGTGGTTTTTCATATGGAGATGGACAGAGATTAATAGATCCAATTGAAAAAAATATACCAATAATATTAGCTCCTGCAGGACTGGATTTCATTGATTATAAAGTGGATGAATTTCCTTTTGCTTTGGAAGAGAGAAAATATGTAATGCATAATTCTATCTTAGCCCATATCAAAATCACTAAGAAAGAAGCACTTGAAATTGGTACTTTATTAGGCAATAGAATATCAAATTCTAAAAAGATAATTGAAATGTTAGTACCTACAAATGGTTTTAGAGCAAATACCAGGCCTAACGAAAAGCTATATGATCCTGAAATTGATAATCTCTTAATTGAAACAATAAAAGAAAAGAGTAAAGGTAAGATTAAAATTACTTATATCGAAGGTAATTTAAATGAAAAACAATGGGGATTAGAGGCTGCTAAAAAAATGATTAAATTATTAGGAGAACAAAATGTTTGATTTACCATATTGTAGATATGAAAACCTAGTTGGTGATTACTTTGTAGCAACCTATATAATTTCTGGTCTCGATTATTCTTCAGCCATGAAAAAAGTTGGCCAATTTGCAGTAGGTCAAAGTGTTGGAACTTGGGTTGTAGTTCCGGGAATAACCAATGAGATGATTGAAAAATATCAAGCTAGAGTGATTGAAGTAGATGTAATAGCAAAAACCGATGAGGTTGAAGATTTTTCAGTTCTTTTAAAAGTTGCTTTTCCATCAGCTAACTTTGGTGGAAGTTTTACAATGATGCTTACTTCTATGGTTGGTAACGATGTTTCAACTGCATTAAAAGTAAGATTAATTGATGTAGAAATAAAGGGTAACGCAGCTAAAGATTTCTTATCTCCTAATAAAGATATGAAGGATTTAAGATTATTAGCAAAAGTAGAAGAAGAAAGACCTTTAGTTTTGAATATGATAAAACCTTGTTTAGGATTCACACCTGAAGCTGGTGCTAAATTATTTAGAGAAGTAGCTTTAGGCGGGGTTGATTTGATCAAAGATGATGAGCTTTTAGGTAATACAGATTATAACTCAGTAGCAAAAAGAACCAAAGCTTATTTAAGTGCTGCAAAACAGGCTTATGAAGTTACAGGTAAAAATACTATATATTTACCAAATATTAGTGGTACTCCAAAGTCCTTATTAGATAATGCTAAAGCTGCAATTGATGCAGGAGCTAAAGCTTGTTTAGTTAATTATGTTTTAGGTGGTATAGATAGTGCTAAAGATTTGGTAGAAGAAGTTAAAGATAAATTGTTTATTATGGGGCATTATGCTGGAGTTGCTTGCTTTGATGGTGAAAAATCAGGAATCTCAGATAATGTAATGTTAGGAATTTTACCTAGATTAGCAGGCTTAAATGCAATAATGACTATGTATCCTAATTTTAATGATTCAAGTTCACTCTTTAATTTTATAAAAACAGTCCAAGCTCAAAGATTAGCTATACCAAATTTGAATCCTATTATAACCGCAGTAGGTGGAGGCATTACTCCAATAAATCAAGTTCAAGTACAAAACATGATTAGTAATGATTCAATTATTGGTATAGGCGGAGCAATTCAAGGACATCCTCTTGGAACAACAATTGGTGCTAAAACTGCCATGAATGCAGTTAAAGCAACATTTAATAAGATATCTCTTGAAGAAGCAGCAAAAGATGATGAAGGGTTAAAAACTGCTTTAAATTTATGGAAATAAGGAAGAAATAATATGAAAATTATAATTGGTTGTGAT
The DNA here is from genome assembly GCA_963678415.1 of Sphaerochaetaceae bacterium. Lineage (GTDB taxonomy): Bacteria > Spirochaetota > Spirochaetia > Sphaerochaetales > Sphaerochaetaceae > Pleomorphochaeta. The sequence goes on from OY782833.1 coordinate 2,838,338, forward strand.
AATGCAGCAGTTGGTTTAAAAAATGAAATTATTAGTTTTTTAGAAACTAAGGATTGTGAAATTGTTAATGTTGGTTGTGATTCTAAAGAAGATCCAACCTATTATCCAGAAATTGCTAAAAGAGTATGTGAGAAGGTTCAAGAATCAAATTATGAAGCTCGTGGCATTTTAATTTGTGGAACCGGTCTTGGTATGAGTATGACAGCAAATAAATTTAAAGGAATAAGAGCAGCATTATGTCATGATTGTTTTTCGGCAGAAAGAGCTGTTTTAAGTAATGATGCTAATGTTTTATGTTTAGGAGAGAGAGTAATAGGTTATGAATTAGCTAAAAAAATTGTAGATACCTGGTTACCTCTTAAGTTTAAAGATGGTCGTTCAACTGCAAAAGTTGCCCTAATGAATAAAATTGATAGTGATAATTTAAAGTAGGAATATATATGAAAAAATTGTATGTAGGCACTAATACAAAAATGACAAAAACCATTGAAGATACAATTAATTTTATATCTTCATTACAAACTTTAACTGATGATTTAAAAGATAAAATAACCTTGTTTGTAATTCCTTCTTATACAACTCTTTATCCAGTTAGCCAAATTATTGATAAATCTAATATTTTATTAGGTGCTCAAAATATGTGCTGGGAAGAAAAAGGGCAATTTACTGGAGAAATTTCTCCATTAATGTTGAAAGAAGTTAATGTTGATATTGCAATGATAGGTCACAGTGAAAGACGTCATGTATTTTTAGAAGATGATAAGGTTGAGTCCTTGAAAGTTAAAGCTGCTATAGATCATGGTTTTACTCCTCTTTTATGTATTGGAGAAACCAAAGAAGAAAAAAATTATGGCATTGCTGATGAAGTATTAAGAAAGCAATTAAAAATAGGGTTTTCTCAAATAGATAAAAAGAATTTTGATAAAATCATGGTTGCTTATGAACCAGTTTGGGCAATTGGAGTTTCAGGAGAACCTGCAAGCTGTGAGTATGCTCAAGCAAAACACAAAGTAATTAAAGAAACCTTAAAAGAATTATTTGGAGATTTAGCTAATGATATTCCAGTTCTTTATGGTGGTTCTGTAAATATTAATAATGCGAATGAAATCTTAGAACAAGAATCAGTTGATGGGTTATTTGTTGGAAGAAGTGCTTGGGATGCAGAGAATTTTAATAAATTAATTAGAAGTGCATTACCAATTTGGGAGGAAAAAGAAAACAATGGATAGTAATAAAATTTTAGAACAACTTAATCTTTCCTGTCATAGAGGTTATGATACTAAGTTGCAAACTGGGACAGGTGGAAATGTAAGTGCTAGAAAAGATGAAAATAGCATGTACGTTAAAGCAAGTGGAAGTTCTTTTGGAGATAGTGAAGTTTCTGGCTTTGTTGAAACTGATCTTTATGGTAATAAGATAGCTGGAGTTGGAAAGCCCACCAGAGAAGCATTTTTGCATGGTTTAATATATAGATATTATCCAAAGGTTAATGCAGTTTTTCATTCTCATAGTCCGTACTCTATTGCATTATCTGCCACTTATAATATAATACCAAAAGTAACTTGGCACGCTAAATTAAAAATAAAAGGTGAGATTCCTGTAATTGATGTTCCTTCCGCTATGGTAAGGGAAGAAGATGAATCTACTATCACTGAAATTTTTTCTCAATACCCAGAACTAACTGGATTTGTTTTAAAAAATCATGGTATAGTAGTCTTGGGTGAAGATCCTTTGAAAGCTGAACATATGGCTGAGTTATTTGAAGAGACATCTCAAATTGTTCTTTTTCAAAATTTGTTGGAGAAAAAATATAATGGTTAGAAAACTTGTAGCCGATTTAGATGGTGATAATTTTGATAAACAAACTTTAGCAGATAAAGTTTTAGATAAATTAATGGATTGGATAATGGAAGGCAAAATTGTGATGGGTCAAAAATTGAACACAGATCAATTAGCACAACAATTATCTGTAAGTCGTATGCCTGTAAGAGATGCTATCAAAGAATTAGAAAAAAAAGGACTTATTGAAAATATCCCATATAAAGGTGCAAGTTTGGTAAATTTATCAAGCGATGATGTTTTTCAAATGTATTTACTTAGAAGTTTAATTGAACCAGAAATCTGTTGGTATGCTTGTAAAAATGCTAGCGATGAAGAAATTGAATATGTAGGTAAAGTTTTAGATGCATTTAATAAAGAACTTGAAGGCAATATTAGTGCAGTCCAAATTTTCCAATATAATAGACAATTCCATTTTAGCCTTTTTGATACCTCTCATATGGATAAATTAATTGAAGTAGCAAATAGAATCTGGGATAATTTAGCTTTCTGTAAACTGATTTATGGTCAACGCTATGTTATGGATGATGCTATGAGACAAAGACAATCTATTGAACACGGACAATATTATAACTTGTTTAAAAATAGAAAAGCTGATGAACTCAAAGCCTTGGTTAAAAAGAATCTAGAAAACTTTGAAGAAATAATGCCAAAAATGGTAACAGATATAAAAGAGAAATAATATGAGTATTGATTATAGTTTAATTCGTGATAACTTAAAGAAGAATAATATCGATAGTAGTTTAGTTTTATCAAAAGATTTAGTAGTTAAAGAAGTAGAAAAACTACTAAAAGAGGGCTCTAGTATCTTTATTGGGGGCTCAATGAGCTTAGTAGAAACTGGTGTAATTGATTTTCTAGATGGTAATGAAAAATATGATTTCCATAATAGAAATAGAAAAGGTATAACAGCTGAAGAAAAAGATAGAATGAGCCGTGAAGCTTTTTTCGGTGATTATTTTATTGCAAGTGTAAATGCTGTTACTACTAGGGGTGAAATCTATGAGGTAGATAATATTGGAAATAGAGTCGCCGCAATTATGTTTGGTCCTAAAAAAGTTATACTTGTAGTTGGTAAAAACAAAATTGTTGATTCCTTAAGTCAAGCTGTTGAAAGAGTTAAAACTATAGCTGCACCAAAAAATAATGTTAGACTAGATCGAGATACTTTTTGCAAAAAACATGGCAAATGTTTTATGAGTGAATGTGATAGTGAGAATTTAATGGCTGTTGTAGCTGGTGCTTGCAAAAATACAATTTGTAGTGACGCAATTGTTCTTAATAGACAGTTAGTGCCCTCAAGAATACATATAATATTTGTTGATGAGAAATTAGGTTATTAGTTCAATTTTATAATTGAACTTTTTTTTATATTTTAAATTAATTTTCGTTAGTAAAATTTATTAAAACATAGGAGTTAACTATGGATGCTAAAAGCTTAAAGCAACAAGCTTTAAAAATCAGAGAAATGACAATAAGAGAAATTGGACATTTTGGCTCAGGACACATAGGTGGAAGTATGTCGATAGTAGAGTTATTAACATATTTGTACTATGAAGAATTAAGAATAGATCCAAAAGATCCAAAGAAAGAAGACAGAGATAGGTTTGTATGTTCCAAAGGACATGCAGGACCAGCAGTATATGCGACCTTAGCAAGTAAGGGATACTTTCCAGAAGAATGGTTATTAACATTGAACCAAGGTGGAACAAAACTACCAAGCCATTGTGATATGACAAAGACACCAGGAGTAGACTTTACAGGAGGATCTTTAGGACAAGGATTTTCAGCAGCAGTAGGAATAGCATTAGGACAAAAGATAAAGAAGATAGATGCAAGGACATATGTAGTAATAGGAGATGGAGAGAGCCAAGAAGGCCAAATATGGGAAGGAGCAGAAACAGCAGCCCAATGGAAACTTGGAAATCTAATAGCCTTTACAGACTTAAACAAATTGCAACTAGATGGATATACAGAAGATGTAGTAACTATGGATAACATAGATACAAGATGGTTAGGCTTTAACTGGCATGTACAAAGGATAAATGGACATGACTTTAGAGAAATAGCACAAGCTATAGAGAAAGCAAAGAAAGTAGTAGATAGACCATCAATGATAGTATTAGATACAATTAAATCATATGGCTTTATACCAGGAGAAAATACAACTGCAAACCATAGTATAGCATATGATGAAAGTGTAGCAGAGAAAGCAGTAGAAGAACTTCGAGAAAGAGAAGGAGTTAACTAATGAGAGATACAAGCGATATAAAGAATATGAGAGATGCTGTAATGGCAGCAATAAATGATTTAGCAAGCGAACATGAAGATGTAGTAATGCTAGATGCAGACTTAGCAAGTTGTATAGGCTCAAAAAGTTTCCAAGAGAAATATCCAGAAAGATTTTTCAACTGTGGAATAGCAGAAGCAAATATGATAGGAGTAGGGGCAGGATTATCATCAGTAGGATTAACACCATTTGCACACACCTTTGGATGTTTTGCAAGTAGAAGGACCTTTGACCAATTCTTCATATCAGTAGGCTATGCACATCAAGTAATACACCTAATAGGATCAGACCCTGGAATAACAGCACAATTAAATGGTGGAACACATATGCCATTTGAAGATATAGCATTAATGAGACAAGTACCAGGGGTAGTAATAATAGACCCATCAGATGCACAAAGTATGTATGAATTAATAAGACAAGTGTATGAAAATGGAAAGACAAGCTATATAAGATCAGCAAGAAAAGGTGTAACTCATAGATACCCAGTAGGAACAAAGATAGAGTTAGGAAAGGGAATCGAGTTAAGCAAAGGAAAAGATGTAGCAATAATAGCAAGTGGCCAGACAATGGTAGATGCAGCAAGTGGAGCATTAGAGATTCTAAAAGAAAAAGGAATAGATGCAACATTAGTAGATTTACATACAATAAGACCATTAGACACAGACTTAATAGATGAAGTAGCAAAACGCTGTAAGAAGATATTAGTATGTGAGAATGGAAGATACAGTGGTGGAATAGGAGAGATGATTTCTTCTTATCTAGCAAAGACAAATCCAGTAAAGATGGACTTTGTAAATGTTGGAGAAAGATTTGGAGAAGTCGGAAAACTAGACTACCTAGCAAAGACCTTTGGTTTTACAGCTGAGAATATTGCACAAAAAGCTCAAGCCTTAATTAAATAGGTTCATTTCTATTATATTTATATTTCCAGAGTTATAATAATAATTCTGGGATTCTTTTTTTTATAATAAAAGTAAAAAAAAATATAAAAAACTATTAAAAATTTTTAACTTCTGTTATTAATTAACTATGGATAAAAAAGATAATCTAAATAGAATACAAATTGTATTAGTAGATACTCAAGATGCTGCAAACATTGGTAGTGTTTGTAGAGCAATGAAAACAATGGGCATAAAAAAATTGGCAATAGTTTCAACTAGAGATTATGATGCTGCTAGGGTAAAAACATTAGCAATTCATGCTTATGATATTTATGAAAATGCAACCTTTTATGACTCTTTAGATAAGGCCTTAGAAGATAGTATATATAGCATAGGTGCTACAAGACGTAGGGGTAAATTTAGAAAAGCTGATTATTTAAATCCCCAACAGTTAAGTGAAAAGGTTTCAAAAATGGGAGAAGGTATTGTATCAATTGTATTTGGACGAGAGGATAGAGGTTTAACAGACTCGGAAGTAAATGAATGTTCTCAAATCGTTACAATTCCAACTAGTGATGAATTTCCGTCTTTAAATTTATCTCAAGCGGTACAAATAATTACTTATTCTCTTTATGATGAGTTAAAACCTTGGCCTGTTGAAAATACTCCTGTTACCAAAAAACGAATAAAGAAAAGTGTAAAGCAAAGTATAGAGAACTTAGATAATATTCAATATTTTAAACAAGATTTGGATAGAGTTTGGACAACTTCTTTATTAGAAGATATATACGAAAGAGCAAGTTTAACTGAAAGTGAAATAAAAAGATTGGATAAACTTTTTTCAAAAATTGAAAAGATAGTTAAATATAAAAAATAGCAAAATGATTAAAAGAAATCATTTTGCTATAACGTCTAATAAGATAAATTATTATATCATTTTTAGCTTATGTAAGGCATCGTAAGAGTCTTTTAAAGCTTGATATACCTCTGTTATATCACTAACTCCTTTTTCTGTGAATTCAATTTCTATACTTAATGGACAATTGTTACTTTTTTTATTTAAAATATCGAATATTTTTTCAAAATTAATATAACCTTTACCAATTGCTGGGAAATTCCATTCATTAGTTTTTCCCCCTTTGTCCTTTATATGCATATAAGAAACATTATCAACACAAGTTAGTAAATCCTCTTCTGGAAGTTTATTTCCATAAAATAAAACATTTGCAGTATCTAAATTAATTTTTATTAAATCCGAATTAACAGCATTTACAATTTTATTTAAACTCTCTCCATCTGGAAATTCAGTTCCATGTGTTTCAAGAGCAAGTTTTAAATTATATTTTTGTAAATAAGGAATTAAATGTTTTAGATTTTCAATTAGCTGATTATTAGATGATGTATTATCATTTTTTATATGAGCTTCTCCAATGGAACTAACAATATATTTTGCATTAAAGAAATTAGCTAATTCCATGTTTAATATAAAATCCTTTAATCTATTTTGATCCATTAAGGACGTGTGTCCACTAAAACCAATAACAGTTAAGCCTAACTCTTCAATTAACGCTTTTATCTTTGATAGATATTCAAAACTCTGGGTAGGAAAAACATGCTCAGTCCAACCTTTAGTAGCAGTTAATTCTATATATTTAAATCCAGCTTTTTTTATTAAGGGCAAAGCTTCTTCAATTGTAAATCCGTGAAAAGTATTTGTATTAACTAATATAATTCGATCCATATATCACTCCTTAAATGTTTTTATTTAACCAGTTTGCAGTAGATTCTCTAATTACTATTTCTGTCTCTAATCTCATAGATTTCATAGGGCTAACTTCTTTGTTAATATGTTGAATTAGCATAGAGCAACTATATATCCCAAGTTGGTATTTTGGTTGGTTTACTGTAGTTATGGTAGGGGTCGTCATATAAGTTATAGGTATATTATCAAAGCCCACAACAGCAATATCTTTGGGTACATGTAATTTTGTTTGTTTTATTGCTTTAATCGCTGCTATAGCATAAATATCACTTACAGCAAATATTGCATCAGGTCTATTCTGACTATTTAATAATTGATAACATGTTGCAGAAGCAATATCATAATTAATCTCTGGAATTTCACAGATTAAATCATAATCTAAAGGAATGTTTGCAATGTTTAAGGCTTGTTGATAGCCAATTAATCTTTCTCTAGCATATTTATATTTTAATGGTCCATTTAATAGTGCTATTTTTCTTCTACCCAAAGAAAGTAAATAATCAACAACATTTTTACTAGCTTGAACATCATTAATACTTACATATGGAAGATTTAATGTATCATTATATTCACAGCATTGTACAATAGGAATAACTTGATTTATTTTTTCTAATAGGTTGGTTGGAATAATATTAGTAGTAATTAATCCTGCAGCATTAGAGGTTTTTAACATATCAATAAAATTATTAATAGTTCTTTCTTTTATAATTTCTTCACTAATTAAAAGACTGTATCTATTTCTAAAAGCACAGTCTTTTGCCCCAGCTATAATCTCAGAATAAAATGGATTATTTAAAGATGGAATGTTAAAGATAATTAGATTTTTATCAATCTTTTTCCTATTGTCGATATTGGAACAATCCATTCCAAGTTCTTGCATTGCATTAATAACTTTTTGGCGAGTTTCGTTTTTTACAGAAAAAGGATTATTCATTACCCGACTTATAGTTGCAATAGATACCTGTGATTTCTCTGATATTTTTTCATAGGTGGCTTTTTTATTCATGTTTATAGTTTATATGGTTTTACACAAAAGTAAAGAATTAAATTTTTTATGAAAGTTTTTCATAAAGTTTTGAAAAATAATGGAATATATAGAGAAAATTTTACAAAAAATAGGAAATAAAATGGTAAATTGAAATTCTCTTGACTTTTTTTCAAAATGTATTTAACTGAAAAAAAAGCTTAAAGAGGAGGTCTTTTTTATGAAAAAGGTTTTAATAAGTCTATTAGTTTTAACAATTTCACTAACAAGTGTTTTCGCTAATGGTCAACAGGAGGCTGCAGGTCCATCTAAATATAAAGTTGGTATTTTAGCTCCTGCTGTAACACATGGTTGGGTTGCTGCTGTTGCTTATAATGCAGAAAACAGATGTAAAGAATTAGCTGATGAAATTGATTATAAACTATACACTTCTTCAAATGGTGAAGAAATGACAACACAATTAGATGACTTAATGCTTTGGGGTGCTGACTTAATCGTTGCTTTCCCACAATGGACAGGTATGGAGGTTCCAATTGAAAGAGCAATTGATGATGGTGTTGTAGTTGTAAACTTTGATATTTTAATTGATGTAGAAGGCGTATACAGAGTTTCTGGTGACAACGAAGATATGGGTGTACAAGGTGCAAAATATATCGTTGACAAAGTTGGTAAAGATGCAACAGTTGTAATGTTAGAAGTTCCAACTTCAGGTTCTGTTTCAGAATTAAGAAAGAAAGGTTTTGTAGATACAATTAAAGAAATTGCTCCTAACATGACTGTTTTAACTTATGCAACTCAATTTACTAGAGAAGCTGGCTTAAAAGATATGGCTGATATTTTAACATCTGTTAAACACATTGATGCAGTTTATTCAATGGATGATGAAACAAGTATTGGTGCTATCCAAGCTATTAAAGAAGCAAAGAGAAATGACATTAAAGTTATCACCGGTGGTGGTGGATGCCAAGAATATTTCAATATGATGCCAGAAGATAATGATATTTATATCCAAAGTGCTCTTTATTCCCCAGCAATGGTAAGAGATGCAATCGATATGGGTCTAAGTGTATTAAAAGGTGAAAAAGTTGATCCTGTAAAGATTATTCCTACAACAATTGTTGATAGATCAAATTACAAAGATTACTTAGACGCTAATAGCCCATACTAAAAAATTAGAAAAAAGCTAGGTAAGGTATTTTTATACCTTATCTAGTTATTTATAGGATTTTATATATGAAGATACAAATGAAAAGTATCTATAAATCATTTGGATCAAATAATGTTTTGAAGAATGTTAACTTCTCAGTTCAAAGTGGTGAAATTTGTGCACTATTAGGTGAAAATGGAGCTGGAAAATCTACTTTAATGAATATTTTAGGTGGTGTTCTTCCTGCAAATTCTGGTGAAGTATTTATAGATGATAATCAGGTTTTTTTCTCTAAACCTTCAGATGCTATTGATGCAAAAATAGCATTTATACATCAAGAATTAAATTTAATAAATGATTTAAATATTTATGAAAATATGTTCATAAATAGAGAATTAAAAACAAAAAATCATTTATTAGATACTAATCTCATGATTAAAAAAACTAATGAAGTATTTAAGAGAATGAATATCTCCCTTAATCCTAAACAGATGGTTAGAACTTTAGATGCTTCCTATAAGCAAATTGTAGAAATTGCAAAAGCTCTAATGATGGATGCTAAGATAATAATTATGGATGAACCAACTTCTAGTTTAACTGATTCTGAAATAGAGAGAGTTTTTGACTTGATGAAAAGTTTAAAAACTCAAGGAGTTGGAATGATTTTTATTTCTCATAAATTAAATGAGGTAATGGAAATTTGTGATACTTATTCAGTTTTACGTGATGGAATATTAGTAAATGAGGGAAAAGTTTCTAGTGTTTCAACCAAAGAAATAGCAAAAATGATGGTAGGTCATGAAGTTAGAGATCATATTCTAACCAATGATGATGAATACGGTAAAGAAATCTTAAAAATAGAAAATCTTAGTTGTGAAAATTATTACAAAAACATTTCTTTAGAATTACATCAAGGTGAAATTCTAGGAGTAACAGGTTTATTAGGTGATGGTAGAACAGAGCTTTTTCAAACAATATTTGGTGCTTTTAAGAAAAACTATCAAGGTAAAATTTTTGTTGATGGAAAAAATGAGAGAATTTTATCTACAGGACAGGCTGTAAATTTAGGAATAGGCTATGTTCCAAGAAATAGAAAAGAAAATGGAATCGTTAAAGATTTAAATATTTTAGACAATGGAACATTGGCAACTATAAGTAAAATGAAGAAAAATTTGTTGATTGATTCTAAGAGGCAAATTTCTACATTTAAAGACAATATTGATAAACTTCATATTAAAATGGAAAAATATAGTGATCCAATCAATAGTTTATCTGGGGGTAACCAACAGAAAGTTGTTCTAGCAAAGTGGTTATCAACAAATCCCAAAATATTAATTTTGGACAATCCAACACAAGGTGTTGATGTTGGAGCAAAAGAAGAAATTTACGATATTATCCTTAAATTAGCTAAAGAAGGTGTTGCTATAGTTGTTTTATCTAGTGAGGCTAATGAGATAATTCGCTTATGTAGAAAATCATATGTTTTATATCATGGAAAAATTAATGGTATTGTAGAAAATGAAACTATGAGCGAACACAATATAATGCATTTGGCAACAGGTGGCCAATTATAATTAGGAGTTGTAGGTGGAAAATAAAATAAAAAAAAGAAGTGAAAAATCTTTTATTTCATATTTTAAAAAATCTTGGAAAGAAAGTTCAACTTTTAGTACAGCTGTTGCTTTATTTGTAATGATTATTTTACAAACTTTAGCCCTTGGTTTTGATTTTAGTGATGGTTTTGGTTTTTGGTTGTTAAGATGGGGAAGAAACTGGATTAACATTTTAAGAAACAATTCAAATATTGGTATTATATCTTTAGGAATGACTTTTGTAATAATTTCTGGGGGAATTGATTTAGCTGTTGGTTCAGCATTAGTCGCAATTGGTGCATTCTTAATGGTTTTTATCAATGTTTCAGGTGGCGTTCTCTCTTCAATTGGTATTGTTGGTGTTCCTGCCTATATAATTGCAATAATTCTTAGTTTGTTAGTTGGTTTTTTACTTGGGTCTTTTACAGGGGTAATAATCACCTATGGTAAATTGCCCCCATTTATTGCAACTTTAGGTACTATGAAAATCTTTAGATCCGTAACTCAACAATTTATGCAAGGTAATAATCCTCAAGTTCCAAAGCCTTTTTTACAGATTGCTTCTGTAGAAGTCTTTAATCTGATGATTATGCCAATTATTTATTGGATAATAATTGCATATATTTTGAATTTAGTTTCTAAAAGAACAGCCTTTGGTAAACATGTTTATGCTGTTGGATCTAATGAAAGAGCTGCTGCTTTAAGTGGTATCAATGTTAAAAAGGTAAAATTATTTGTTTATGCATTAATGGGATTCTTAGTAGCTATTGCTGCTGTTTTACAAGTAAGTAGAATTGGAGCAATGGACTATGCTAATGCAGGTGCTGGTTATGAAATGGACGCAATCTCTGCTGTAATTGTTGGTGGAACAAGTATGAGTGGAGGTAGAGGTACAATAGGTGGCACTATCTTAGGGGTTCTAATTATTTCTGTTATGAATAACTTGTTGAATTTATTAGGTGTTCCTCCATTCTTAAGAGAAGCATTTAAGGGTGTTATAGTAATTTGTGCTGTTTTATTGCAGAAAAAAGAAGAAGATTAAATAGGAGAAGACAACATGATAGGTATTGGAATTATTGGTTGTGGGAAAATTGCTCAAATAAGGCATATTCCAGAATATTTAGATAATAAAGATGTTAAATTAATTGGGTTATATGATTATAATCAAGAAAGAGCTGCAGAATTAGCTAAAAAATATGATGTAAAATATTATGTAAGTATCGATGAGTTACTTCATGATAGTAAAATAGATGCAGTAAGTATTTGTGTTCCAAATAACTATCATGCTTCAATGAGTATAAAGGCTTTAAGAGAAGGCAAACATGTTTTATGTGAAAAGCCAATGGCTACAAGTTTAGCAGAATGTAAAGCAATGGTAGCAGTTTCAAAAGAAACAAATAAGAAGTTAATGATTGGTCAAAACCAAAGACTAGCAAAAGCTCATAGTTATGCAAAAGCTTTAATAGAAAAAGGTCTAATTGGTAGAGTAATTTCATTTAGAACTACTTTTGGGCATAAGGGCCCAGAAACCTGGAGTGTTGATCCAGGTAAGAATGTTTGGTTCTTTAATAAAGATAAAGCCGTTATGGGTGCTATGGCTGATTTGGGCATACATAAAACTGATCTAATTCAATTTTTATTATCAACAAAAATTTCTGCAGTTACAGCTAAGTTAGTTACTTTAGATAAAAAAGATGCTACAGGAAACTTAATTGAAATTGATGATAACGCTTTCTGTATTTATGAGATGGAAAATGGAATAATTGGAACAATGCATGCAAGTTGGACAATGTATGGAGATGAAGATAATTCTACAATTATTTATGGAGATAAAGGTTGCTTAAGAATTTATGATAATCCAAATCATTCTATAGTTGCTCAATTAATTAATGGAGAAAAAATCTATTATGATATTGATCAGATTCAAACTAATGATAATCAAACAAAATCAGGTATAATAGATGCTTTTGTTGAATGTGTTGTTGAAGATAAAGAACCTTTAATATCTAGTGAAAGTGTTTTAGCAGCTATGAAAGCTGTATTTGCAAGTATTGATAGTAGTAAATTAGAAAAGAGAATTGAGGTTGAAGAATAATGAAATTAGGTATAGTAAGTGCAATTTTTGATGAATTAGAATTTGAAGAAATGATAGAGAGTGTTCATGATTTAGGTTATAGCTGTGTTGAAGTAGCTTGTTGGCCAAAAGGTGAGAGTGAAAGAAGATATGCAGGAGTTTGTCACATAGATGTAGATAATTTAGATGATGAGAATATTAAAGAAATTAAAGATATTTGTTTGAAAAATGAAGTTGAAATTTCTTCCTTAGCTTTTTATCCCAATAATTTAGATGGAGATTTAGAAAAAAGAAAATATAATCTAAATCATCTAAAAAAAGTTATTAAAACAAGTGCCTTATTAGATATTAATTTAGTAACTACTTTTATTGGAAGAGACCAATTTAAAACTATAGAAGAAAATATTGAAGAATTTAAAAAAGAATGGCCTTCGATTATTGATTTTGCAAGTGAAAACAATGTTAAGGTTGCAATTGAAAATTGCCCAATGTTATTTGATTTAGGTCAATGGCCAGGAGGACAGAATATGTTTACTTCAGTTGTGATTTGGAGAAAACTATTTGAAATAATTGATAGCCCATATTTTGGTATTAATTTTGATCCTTCACATTTTATTTGGCAACAAATGGATTATATTTCTCCTATATATGAATTTAAAGACAAGATGTTCCATATACACTTTAAAGATATAAAAATATTAAAAGATAAATTAAAAGAAGTTGGAGTCTTAGCTTATCCTCTAGATTATATGCTACCTAAAATCCCTGGTTTAGGTGATGTTAATTGGTCTAAATTTGTATCTGCATTAACAGATATTGGTTATAATGGTTATGCTTGTGTGGAAGTTGAAGATAGAGCTTTTGAAAAATCATTAGATGATAAATTTGCTTCATTGAAGCTTACAAAGAATTATTTAAATCAATTTGTGATTTAAGGGAGATATAAAATGGTAAAAATTGTAGTTGTAGGTGCAGGTGGTATGTCTAATGTCCATTTAGATAATTATAACTACATAGAAAATGCTCAAGTAGTGGCTTTGGTTGGAAAGAGTGAAATAGATAAATCTGTTGCTAAAAAAAGAAATCTAAAGTTTTATGAAAGTTTAGATGATGCTATAAACAGTGAATCTTTTGATATTGTTGATGTTACAACTCCAACTTTTACTCACTATGATTTAGTAAAAAAAGCTTTATTGAATAATAAGTCCGTTATTTGTGAAAAACCATTTACTTTAAAACCTGATAGGGCCAAAGAATTATTTGATTTGGCAAAGAAACAAAATTGTTTTGTATATGTAGGCCAAGTTGTTAGATTTGCAAAAGAAACACAAAAGCTAAAGGAAGCTGTAGAAGATTTAAGATTTGGAAAAGTTTTAGATGCTCAATTTAATAGATTATCTTCATATCCTTCTTGGATTCAAAATGATTGGCTAAAAGATAAAAGTAAGAGTGGTTTAGTTCCGTTTGATTTGCATATCCATGATTTAGATTTAATTATTAGTATTTTTGGTAATCCTAAAGATTATCAATTATATAAAAATGGAAGAGAAAATATTGGCTATAGTGAATTCTATAGATTTACATATTTTTATGATAGCTTTCAAATCCTATCTCAAGCTTCTTGGTATAATTCTACTATGCCATTTACAAATAATTGGAGAGTAGTATTTGAAAATGCTGTTATGGTTTTTGATGGTAATTTATTAAAAGCTTATCCCAAAGATGGGGATATAATTGAGTATGATATCAGTGATGAAGTAGTAATTCCAACATCAACTAATCTTCCTCCTACTGGTTGGTTTTATAATGAACTTTCTAATTTTGTTAATAATTTTGAGAATAATAAACCCTCAGATATTGTAATAAATGAACAGGTTTTATCTGTATTAAATTTATTAAATAAATTTTAATTTACCTCTTTTGTTTTAAAAAAAGGCTAGTAGTTTGAATTAAAACTTTAAACTACTAGTTTTTTTTGTATAAATTAAATTAGAATTAATACAAAATAGATCTTAATTAAGTTGTTGGGAGGCGTTATGAGTACAAATAAGGATCATATTTCTTTTAGAAAAGCTGAGAAGAAAGATGCTAAACTAGTAATATATTTTGTAAAAGCTTTAGCTGATTATGTAAAGATGAGTGATGAGGTGAAAATTGATGAAGAAATTTTTACTAAATGGATGTTTGATAAAAATTCAGCTGAAGTAATATTCTTAGTAAAAGATGGTAAAGAAATTGGAATTGCTCTTTATTTATATCTTTTTTCAACTTTCAATTGTAAACCTAGTTTATATCTTGAAGATTTATTTATTGAAGAAGAGCATCGAAATAAAGGTTATGGTAAGTTAATATTTAAAGAACTTGCTAAAATTGCAAAAGAAAATGGTTTAGATAGATTAGAATGGACTTGTTTAGATAAAAATGAAAAAGGATTAATCTTTTATAATTCTCTTGGTGCAAAAAGGCTGAATGATAGACGCTTATTAAGATTAGAAAATGATGAATTAACAGAATTTTTATCCAATTTTTAATTTTTATAATACTTTTTATAATAAAGTATAATTAATTAATTGCTTGTTAATTTAGTTTTTTAATAATAAAATGTTTAAATAATGGAGTGTTAAAATATGATTAATGAAAGCTTTTTGAATCCTATGCCTAGAGTAATTGCGCATAGAGGGGATAGTAAACATTTCCCTGAAAATACTATTGAGGCATTTACTTCTGCTGTTAAAATGAATATTGATGTAATAGAGACAGATGTGCATTTATCAAAAGATAATATTGTAGTTATATGGCATGATGAGACATTAGATAGAAATACAAATGGTAGTGGAAGAATTGAGGATCATGTTTTATCTGAGTTATTAGAATTTGATGCTGGATATACTTTTACTAAAGATGAAGGGAAAACTTTTCCATTTAGAGGAAAAGGTGTAAAACTTTGTACTCTAGAAGAAGCATTAGAGAAATGTCCAAATCAGAGATTTAATATTGATCTAAAAACTAATGATTTGAAAATTGTTGATGAATTTATAAAAATTGTTAGAAAACACAATGCTGAAGATAGAGTTTGTTGTGCATCGTTTCATTTAAGTAATCTTCAAGCAATTAGAGAAAAAGCTCCTGATATTTTAACTAGTGTTACTACAAAAGAAGTTATTCCTTTATTATTAAGACAAAAATTAAATATATTACCTAAGAAATTAGCAGATAGGAAAATTATATTCCAAGTTCCTGTAGCTCAAGGTATTATTAAAGTTATTACTCCACGTTTTATAAAAATGATGCATGAAAGAGGGGCAATAATAATGGTTTGGACAATCAATGATGAAATGGAAATGGAAAGATTATTTAAGTTAGGAGTTGATTCCATTATGACTGATGATCCGACCACTGTAATTAAAGTCGCAAAAAGATTAAACATTATATAAAAATATTTACAGTCTCATTTCTGAGACTGTAAATTTATATTAAATGTTTAAACAAAAGTTTTCTCCAATTATATTCGCTTTGACGCCTTGCTTAGTTAGATTTTCTGCTTCTTTATGACAAATAATATATTTATTCTTCTTTAGAAGTAGTGAATCCAAGTAGTTTTCTGGTTTTGTTGTATTTTCTTCAAGGTCTGTATTGGTTTGATCACTTAAAATAATCATAGTTTTAAAGCCTGTTTTTTCTGTTTTGCATGGAGAAAAATGCAATGTGTCATTATATAATAATACACTAGTACCTTTTTCAACAAAAAAAGCTTTTATTTGATTAGAATTAAGTTGATAGTTTTCTAGATCTTGGGTCTTGGCTAAAAATAATAGAGCATCAGTTGCAAAAACATCAATTTCATTACAATTATGCCATTCAAGAGCATTTAACATTACATTTTGACCATTACAATATCCAAGTTCAATTTTCTCTTCATAGTATTGTGATAATTCATTTATAATGTTTTCGTTTTCCCAGTTTCTTACATATGGTACATACACATTACCTGTTTGAGGGATTTCTGTGTCTTCTTCCATTTTTTTAATTAAATCTTTTTTACAATTTAAATTAAGAATTTTACCATATTTTTCAAAACTAGAATCATTAACACTTATTATATTTAATGATGGATTAAGTTTTATTAGTTGCATCAGTCTATTGTTTTGTTTCTCCATTTTTAATCTCCTAAAGTGCAAACATAAATATACCAGTTAATAGTAAAAGTGAGAATACAATAATTGAAAAAGTTCTTGCATTTACTTTATTATGTACTATTTCTCCTACAATAATTCCCACAATTAAAAATGGTATTTGAGATAGGGTATTTGTAAAAGTAGTAAATGTAAATCCAGGGTTGTTAATGAAATAAGAACCTATGATAATTGTATTTAGAGTAAGCCAAACAGAACATAAGGTTGCTCTAAATTCTTTCTTATCTTTCAGTGCTTTTGTTGCATAAATTACAACTAATGGTCCACCACTAGATATTGCTCCATGAACAACACCACCAACTAATAATGCTATAACTGATGTTATTTTATCTCTTTTTGATAATGGAGCATTTATATCTTCATTTTCAGCTTTAGTCTTTAATAATTTATAAAGATTTAAAATTGCTACAAAGACGATAAATACAGCAAGACCTTTTTTAAATAAATCAGCATTTACATATCTAAAAATAAACATACCTATTGGAAGTGTTGGAATCATAAGAGCTAAAATTAGTAAAGTATGTTTGATTTTTACATATTTTAGATTAGTTACAACTATATATAAGGCTAAAAGCCAAGCTAATATTGTAACAATCATAATTCCTTGTTTTAACCCAAGTAGGGCAGTTACGAAAGGGACTGCTATAACAGTGCACCCAAAGCCGGTTATAGCTTCGAGTGCATGAGTTATAAGAACTACAAATCCACTTAGAATAAGATTTAACATTTTGCCACCAAGAATGGATAAATATTTTCTTTAGTTGCTTTTGGTATTTGATTCCACATTTTTGGATCTTCAAAAGCTCTAGAGAAATGTGAATCAATATCTTCTGGACTAATTTCAACACCTAATTCTTTGAAATTAGTTGGAAGAGCCATATCACTGAACATTTGTTCTAATTTGTCATATAATTTTGAAATTAATACATCTTCTTCTTTATCATCAAAAAAGGCTTTAGCAATTTCTGCTAAAGGTTTTTTTACATTTTCTAAAGATAATGACATTTTGAAAATATCAAGTAATGTAAATGCACAAGCACTTCCGTGGGGGATGTGATAATCTTCACTTAAAATAAAGGATAAAGCATGTCCTGCTGCAGTACCTGTTGTACTAAAAGTAGCTCCAGCCATAGAAGAGGCTAATAGCATATTTCTACAATAATCAATGTTTTGGTTTTTATTTTTTGCACCATTATACATTTTTAATAAGTTAGAAATAATATCTATTGATACCTCAATGGCTAGTTTTCTAGTCTCATCATTAGCATTTTTATTCCAAATTGTTTCTAAAGCATGATCGAGTGCATCAGCTCCTGTAGATGCAATTAATGCAGGTGGCATATTTAAAATATATTCAGTATTTAAAATAGCCTTTTTTGCATGCATCAAAGGGGAGCCTAAAGTATATTTTCTTCCGGAAAGGGAAGTATATACTCCAACTTTAGTCATCTCAGATCCTGTTCCAGCTGTTGTTGGAATTAATATTAATGGAAGACTCTCTTTTTCTATCTTTCTTTTTGGATTATTTGATAAATAGTCCTCAAGTTCACCCCCATTAGTTATTAACATTGATAGGGCTTTTGCACTGTCCATTACAGAACCACCACCGATACCAACAATAATTGAGGTAAACTCTATTTTTTCTGCCATATCTTTTATATCACTAGTTCTAGGATTAGGTTGTACCTTATCTAAGACAGTGACATTAGCAATTTTTTTTATATCCTTTAGAAGTTTATTTTTTGCTTCAATAGGAGCATTATCAACAATAAATGTAATATGCTTTAAAGAAGGAGCTAAGTCTAAGCATTCTTTTAATAAAGTAGAAGCACTTAAAGAATCAACTTGAACAATCTTTACAGGATTGTTTAATAAATTCCTTTTTGAGATATCTTTCATTATTTGAAATTCTCCTTTTCGATTTCTACTACATTATTAAAAGCATTAGTTAAAAAGTCTTTTTTGAATTCCATTTTTTCACAGAAGCTTCTGTTTAACCAACCTTCAACAATTTCAGTTGCAATAAATGGAGCAGTAATCCAACCACCAAGAGTAATAACATTAGCTTGGTTAACAATTTTTGCTCTTTCTCCACTGAATACAGAATCAACAACACAAGCATATATACCTTTGTGTTTGTTTGCTACAATAGCCATTCCTTGACCTGTTCCACAAACTAAGATTCCTTTATCAGCTTCTTTGTTTTGTATTGCTTTAGCAACTTTTGGTGCTTGTTCAAAATAAGGTTTTGGATGATCTTTATCTTCAATACCAAAATCTAAAACTTCATAACCTTTTTCGATTAAAAATTCTTTAATTGCAGTTTTTAATTCAAAACCACTTAAATCACTAGCCATTGCAATTTTCATTATTATCCTCTCTCCTAATTTATTTTAATATTTCTTTAGCTTGTTTATAAATTTCTTCAGCTGTAAGCTTATAATATCCTTTTAGATAATCTAAAGTTCCAACTTGTCCAAATTCTTCATTAATTCCTACCATTCTCATTTTAGTAGGTCTCTCTTTTGCCAATAAGTTTGCAATAATACTACCTAATCCTGAATTAACTTGATGATTTTCAGCACTAATAATATGATTAGTTTTTGCTGCATATTTTAAAATTAATTCGTTATCTAAAGGTTTTACACAAACTGGATCAATTACTGCAGCACTAATTCCATCTTTTTCTAGCATTTTTGCTGCTTTTAAAGCTTCTGGAACCATGATAAAACCTAAAGCTACTATTGTTACATCAGTTCCATCTTTTAGTACTTTTGCTTTTCCAATTTCGAATTTTTCATCCTTATCATATATTGTAGATTCACCTTTTCTGTGTAATCTCATATATGAGGAGCCATAATGATCAATTAAATTATAAACAGTTTTTTCTAAGCTAACTGAATCACAAGGTTCACAAATTACTAAATTTGGAACAGTATTCATTATTCCAATATCCTCAAAAGGCATATGAGTACCACCATTGAAAGCGGCACTAACACCAGGGTCTGTTCCAACTAATTTTACATTTAATTTTGCATAATTTGCTGATAAGAAGAATTGGTCAAAGGTTCTTCTGCTAGCAAAGCATCCGAATGTTGCAGCAAAGGGAATTTTACCCATATTTGATAAACCTGCACTAACTCCAACAAGGTTTGCTTCAGCAACACCTACATCTACAAAACGATTAGGGTAGGCTTTTTTAAAAGGACCTGTACCAGTAGCATTCATTAAATCAGCTTCTACTACCATAATTTTATCATTTGTTTTAGCTGCTTCAATTAAAGTATTGCAGTATATTTGACGCATATCCATAAGTTAAAGCTCCTTCTTTAGTTCATCAATTGCTTCTTTAGCAACTTCTTGAGATACTACCATATTGTGGTTTGTAAGCTTATTTTCAGCAAAAGCAGCACCTTTACCTTTTACTGTATCTAAAATGATCATATTAGGTTTATTATTTGATAATTTAGCTAATTCTACTTTGCTTTCAATTTCACTAATGTTGTGTCCATCACATCTATAAACATTCCAGCCAAAACTTCTCCATTTCCCTTCAATGTCTCCTAAATCCATAATAGATTCAGTAGTTCCATCAAGTTGTAGTTTGTTATAATCTGTAAATGCTATTAATTTGTTTAATTTAAATTGTGATGCAAACATTGCGGCTTCCCAGTTTTGTCCTTCATCACTCTCTCCATCACCAATAATTGCATAAGTGTAATTATCAAGATTGTCTATTCTACAAGCTAAAGCCATTCCGCAAGCTGCTGATAAACCTTGTCCTAAACTTCCTGTTGTCATATCAATACCAGGAGTTTTAGTCCTATCACAATGAGAAGGGAGGTTTGTTCCTCCTTTATTTAAAGTGTTTAACCATTCAAGAGGGAAAAATCCTTTTAATGCAAGTGTGGAATATAGAGCAGGACCAGAGTGTCCTTTTGATAATACTAATAAATCTCTACCTACCATTTTGGGATTTTTGGGATCAATATTCATTTCTTTAAAATATAATAGGGTTAAAACTTCTATTACAGATAAAGAACCACCTACATGACCAACGCCTAAGTTTGCTATGGTCTCTAATGTTTTGATTCTTACGTTGTTGGCTTTCTTGTTTAAATCAAGAAGCTCAGTTTTAGTAATCATGTTATCCTACCTTTATTACTATTACTTTCTTTATGAAAATAATAAATACAAAACGAGGATTTGTAAAGAGAAAATTTATTTATTTAATAACTTTATTTATGAAAGTAAGTAAAAATACTTTCTAAACTATCAATTTTATGATAATAATAGAATATACGCTTATTATAGGAGATATATAATGGTTAAAAATGTTATGAGGGCCAGTGATATTCGAACACATAATATAAATTTAGTTCTATCAGAGATTTATAAATGCAGAGAGGAGGGGATTTCCCAATCTTCTTTAGTTAATTTAACAGGATTGAAAGCCCCCACTTTATTTAGAATTTTTTCTGAATTAGAAAACCGTGATTTAATCCAACCTATTAAAAAAGAAGTAAAAGAAGAAGGTAAAAAAGGTAGAAAACCTTTACTGTATACTGTTAATGAATCAAGTCTATATTCTATAGCTGTAGAATTTTGGGCTGGTGTAATTCTTATTGGTCTTTTTAATTTCAAGCTTAAAAGAGTTGCTTCTATATCTCTATCAATCAATGAAGAATTAGATATAACACAAGTAATTAGTATGATTGTAAAAAATATTAATTCATTAATTGAAGAGCATGAAATTGATAAAGAAAAGATTATTGGGGTATCTGTAGCTGCTCCTGGTTGTGTAGATATTGAAAATGGTATGGTAATTGATTATCCACGCATTAAAGGACTAAATCATTATCCTTTATCTGAAGTTTTAGAGAAAGAATTAGACTTATTTGTAATTATTCATAATAACTGTTCTGCTCTAGCTTATGGTGAATATTTATATGGCAATTATAAAGATGAAAAAGGTTTGTTTTCTTTCTTATTAAGAAGAGGCGTTAATGGAGCCTTGGTATCTGAAAACGGTATATATATAACCCCTGATAAAGTTACCTTGGAAACAGGTCATATTCCAATAAGCCTTGATGGTCCTGTTTGTACTTGTAAAGGTAGAGGCTGTTTACAAGCTTATGTACTAGAATTAGATAGTAACCCTAATACTCCAATCTTCTCATCATTAGAAGATAAGGTAAAAAATAAAGATCCTGAAGCTTTAGCAATTTTAGATAAAGCAGCACAGTATTTATCTGTAGGGATTAGAAATATAAAAATATTATTAACTCCTTCAACCATCCTAATTGAATGTTCAAGTGATATTATCGCAAAAGAATTAACTAAATTAATTCGAAAAAGAGTCGATAAATTGGTTGAAGATGGGGTAATTTCAGATGTAAAAATCTATGGTAAAGAATATGAATCTATCATGACTCAAAAAGGTGCTGTAGAGATTTTAATGAAGCATTATTTCAGTAATTAATTAAAAAGCATAAAGTCAACATTTTATTTCATTTATTAAAATTTGGAAAATAATTGTTGACTTATTAATATTTTTATTGTTTACTTTCAGTAAGAAATAAAATAAACAAGAAGGATTTTATGAAACAAAAAGTATCTTTGGGAATAGTATGTTTAGCTAGGAAAACCTATGATTATCATGCTGCTGCAGAATTATACAAAAATATTTTAAATGATGTAAAAAAGATTGAAAATGTTGAATGGACAGTAATAGAAGATCTTGTAATAGAAAAAGAGGAAGGTGAAGCAGCTGGCTTAAAATTTGCTTCTAGTAATTTAGATGGAGTTGTTTGTATAAGTGGTACTTTCCATCTTGGCCATTTGCCTTTATTAATAAAAAGACATTGTGATATTCCATTCTTATTATGGGGACTTCCAGAATTACCATATAATGGTGGAAAAATTAGATTGAATAGTGTTTGTGGTGTTAATTTAAATGCTTCAAATTTATATAAAAGTGGATTTGATGATTATCAAGTTTGTATTGATAGTAATATAGATCAAGATTGGATTGATGCACTAAGAGTTATTAGAGCTTTAAAAAATAGTCATATTGGTATATTAGGTTTTAGGGCTGATGGCTTTTTCAATGTAGGTGTTCAAGATAATCATGTTTTTGATAATACAGGTGCTATAGTAGATCATTTTGAATTATCAGATGTAATTAATTTAGAAGTTGATGAAAAAGAAATTGAAGAGAGAAAAAAACAAGTAAAGAGTTTGTTTGATACATCTTCAATCACTGAATATCAAGTTGATAAAGTTGCATTACTTAGCGCAAAACTTAATAAATTTTATTTAGATAATAATTTAAATGCATTAGCAATTCGATGTTGGCCTGAATTTGCTAGAGATTTTGGAATAAGTCCTTGTGCTGCAATGAGTATTTTACAAAGTGAAGATAAAATCTTTACTTGTGAAGGGGATATTGATGGATCTTTATCTCAAATTGCACATAAAGCACTTGGAGGAGAGACTCCTTTCTTATTTGATTTCTCTCAAGTAGATTTTGAAGAAGATTTTGCTCTTTTCTGGCATTGTGGAGTAGCTCCATGTAATTTATGGGATGGTGTTTGTAATAGATCCTTAGATACTTATTTTGCTGGTGGAAAAGGTGTTACTGCTGACTTTGTATTAAAAAGTGGTGATGTATCTGTTTTACGTCTTGATTCAGCAAGAGGTAAATACAGAATGTTTATTCAAGATGCTAAAGCTATACCAATGGAAAAATTATTAAAAGGAACTTATTTAAAAGCTAAATTTGATAGACCTGTTAAAGATGTTTTAGACATTATTGTAGACAATGGTTTTGCCCATCATAGTAGTGTAGTTTATGGTTCATTCTTAAAACCTTTAAGAATTGTAGCTAAATTAAAAGGTTGGGAAATCTTTGAGTAAATCTTTACTCCATACTTATATATAACATAGTTGAACCACCAAAAATTTGGTGGTTCATATTATTATATGCTATGTTCTTTTAATTCATATCCGAACTTCTGTTTATGTAGATTTCTTTTTATTAATAGATTTATATCACATAAATTATCTAAGGCACTTCTTGCAGTTTGGTTCGATACAGTTAAAAGTGTTTGAACTTCTTTTACTGTTAAGAGATAGCCTTTTTTAGAGTTTAATTCCTTAAGAATTCTAGCTTCATTTTCATTTATTTTATATTTCTTTATATAATAAATTAAACTTTTTCTCTTATCTAAAGTTGTATTTAGATATTCATAAAAGTTGTTTTTTGCTTTAATTAAAACTTTTAAATTGTATAAAATAAAATAGGTTAAATCATAATCATCATATTCAGATTTTAAAAAGCTTTTTTCATATTGATTTTTAGTTTTTTGTATCACTCTTGAAATTGAAATATATTCAGTTAATGAATAACCGCTTTTCAATAGATACCAATAGAAAATTACTCGAGCAGCTCTTTTATTACCATCACTAAAAGGGTGGATAAATGAGATTAAGAAATGAATTATTATTGCTTTAATGATTGGATGTATAAAATAACCAAAATAGTTGCTGTTATTGCAAATTTCACATAATTGATCAACTAATTCATTAATTTCATTATAGTCTACAGGTTGGTATACTGGTTCATTAGTGATTACATTTGAAACAATATTTTCATTTGAAGCTCTAAAGTTTCCTTCATCGTTTTTGTTTTTTAAGGTATTTTTAGTAATTTTATTATGGACTGTTAAAAATAATTCTTTATTTAAGTCATAATCTTTTCTTTGAATGATATAGTTCATAGTTAAGAAAGTATTTACAATCATAGTTAAACTTTTCGTTTTGGGTTTCTCATTTTTTCTTAATATTTCTTTTGCAATTTTTCTTGTTGTAATTGCTCCTTCCATAATGCTTGAAGCAATTGCTTCTTCATGTAAAGAGTTTATAAAAAAGTACTGCTTATCTCTATTATTTAATGCTGCAATGATTTGTGAGTTTTTATTTAATTCTAAGTCTAATTCTCTTAGACATTCAGTTATTTTATTAGTTATATTGAAAGAAAAATTATATTTGCCTAATTTAATTTTATTGGCTGTCATTGCTCTTGTAGCTTTTATTAACTGCCAAAATTGCTCATTAGATATCTTTAAATTATCTGTTTTGTACTTAACTTTATCCCAATATAGGTATTTATCATTACACTCTTTTATTAAGGGGATAATTTTTTTATCGTCTTCGAATAATAAGTCCATAGAACTAAGAGGTATTCTTTTTGTAACAGGTGGTTTAGTAATGCTCATAATTGGTATTATCCTTATAACAGAATTATATTATAAGTTCCTAATTTGTCAATAATTAGGAGTTTTTATTAAATATCAATCTTTCTAAAAAAAATAATTTGTAAATAATTTGTATGTTTGCTTTAGCTAATATATGACAAAATATCAAAAAAATATAACTTACCTAAAAAATAATATAATTCTTTTTATTGCAAGTGTTTAATTACTTATTATAACATTTTGATAAAAAAAATTATAAATATTACTTGCATAGATATACAAACTATGTTATACATAACTAACTTTAAAAGAGGGTGTTATTGTGAAAAAGATAGCTATATACGGTAAAGGTGGTATTGGTAAATCAACCACGACTGCCAACCTTTCTGCGGCTTTAGCGTTGAATGGTTATTGTGTTATGCAAATTGGTTGTGATCCAAAAGCGGATTCAACCCAGTTACTAATGAATGGAAAGAAAATTCCATCAGTCTTAGATAAAATTAAAGAACTTGGGGACTTTGTTGAACTTAAAGATATTGTTCATCAAAGCAATTGTGGCGTTTTTTGTGTTGAATCTGGAGGGCCTACTCCAGGCATTGGATGTGCAGGTAGAGGTATAATAACAGCTTTTCAAAAATTAGAAGAACTTGAAGCTTTTGAAACTTATAAACCTGATGTGGTTTTATATGATGTTTTAGGAGATGTTGTTTGTGGTGGATTTGCTATGCCCATAAGAGAAAATTATGCTGATGAAGTTATGATAGTAACTTCTGCTGAAAAGATGGCTTTATTTGCTGCATCAAATATTGTTTTAGCAATAGACAATTTTAAGAGAAGAAGTTATGCAAAATTAAAAGGTGTAATTCATAACTCTAGAAAAATAGAAAATGAAGATAGTATTGTTGATGATTTTATAGACAATGCTAGTACGCAATTGCTATTGAAAATTCCTAGAAGTGCAACTGTTCAAGAAGCAGAAAATTTAGAAAAAACTGTAGTAGAAGCTTTTCCTTTATCTGAACAAACACAAGTTTATAAAGAACTTGCGAAAAGAGTTATGGAGGAATAATGAACTTTTGCTCAACAAAGAAATGTTTGCATTATGCCTCTCCTGCTCATGGGGGCTGGGGAGTTGTTAGAGTTGGAATGCTAATTCCTCAAAGTTATCAATTGTTTGTCTGTCCTTTTGCATGTGGCAGACATGGTGCAATTGGTGCAATCCAACAAGGGTTGAAAGATAGATTATCTTATTTATATTTAGATCAATCAGATATAATTGATGGTTATGAAGATTTAATTGTAGAAAGTATGCAGGAATTTATTAAGAGTCTTAATGATGATGTTAGAGTTATTTTAATTGTGGTAAGTTGTTTAGATGATTTAATTGGGACTGATACAATTTCATTAAGAGAAAGATTAAATAAAAAATATCCTAAATATACATTTCAAATAGGTCATATGAATCCAATTACTGGTGATACTCAATCTCCACCATTAGTTTCTATACAAAGAAGTATTTATGAATTACTCGAAAAACGAGAAATAAATAATAAATTAGTTGTTACAATTGGTAATTTTGAACCATTAAATGAAGATAATGATATAAAAATTTTATTAAAGGATAATGGTTATACATTATTGCATATATCAGAAACTAATACTTTTGATGAATTTTTAGACTTAGCAAGGAGTTCCTTAAATTTAGTAATTGCTCCATCTGGACTTTTAAGTGCTAAAGACATGAATAATAAATTAGGAATTCCATATTTGTTCTTACCAACATCATATTTGCTTGAAGAAATTAAAGCCCAAACTAAAGAGATTTGTAATTTTCTTTCAATTGAGGTTGCTGAAGAATATTTTGAAGCAAAAGAAAAAAATGCTTTAAAATTAATAGAAAAAGCAAAAGATGCGATGAACGGTAAAAAATTAATTGTTTCTAGCAGTTCGACTAATAGAGTGTTTTCACTTTCCCTTGCTTTATTAAAATATGGCTTTGATATCGATACTATTTTTGCTCAAAGTATCCCAAAAATAGAAAAAAATGCTTTAAAAGAAATTGAAGATAATTTTATCCAAGTACAAATTAAACAAGTTTTACATCATTCAATGATCAACAGAGTTGATAACAAAGAAGACTATGTAGCAATCGGTATAGAAGGTTCTTATTCAATTAATTCAAAACATCCAGTTCAAATGGAAGGAGATCATCAAATGTATGGTTATCAAGGACTTGAAAATTTGATGTTAGGAATTATTGAAAGTATAGAAAATCCAAAAACAATTGAAGAATTGTTAGATATTTATAAGTTGGTGATTTAATATGGCGAAATTATGTATAAAACTCCCTCCATTTTCTCCTGATTATTCTGGGGTTGCTTCTGCTTTGTTTGATTTAAAATGTTTATCAATTTTACACGATGCTTCAGGTTGTACTGGTAATTATACGTCCTATGATGAACCCAGATGGTATGGTGCAAAATCTCCAGTTATGTGTTCAGGGTTAAGAGAAATTGATGCTGTTTTGGGGGATGATGAAAAATTAGTTAATAACACAATTAAAGCAGCAGAAGATTTAAATGCTGAAATAATCTCAATTATAGGAAGCCCTGTTCCAATGGTTATAGGAGCAGATACAATTGGTATTGCAAAAGAGATTGAAAATGCAACCAATATTCCAACATTAGGATTTGAAACTACTGGTACCAGATATTATGACTATGGAATTGAATTAGCCTTAGAAGAACTAGCAAAAAGATTTATGACTAAAAAAGATAAAACTCTTTACCCTTCAATTAATATATTAGGTGCAAATTTGTTAGATTTTTCTTCCTTAGATGAACTTGATTCAATAAAAAAAATTGTTTCACAGTTAGATTTTGAAATTGTATCGACTATGCCTTTAAATCTTGATTTAAATTCATTAAAAAATAGTGCTTCTGCCTGGTTTAATGTTGTAGTGACAAAAAGTGGTCTTAAATTAGCAAAATATATGAGTGAAAAATTTAACCAGCCTTATATTTCATATATTCCTATTGGAATAAATGGAAAAAAAATATTTGAGAAAAAATTACTTGCTCTATTAAATAAGGAACAATTGTTTATAAAAAATCAAGTTTCTAAAGATGCCAATATATTAATAATTGGGGAGCAAATTAGATCTAATGCTATTAGAGATTCAATTTCTAATAATTGTTGTGTTAATACTCTATTCGGCTTGGTTGAAGAATTAAAAATGGATGGTGATACTAATCTATTTAGTGAAGATGAAATAATTGAAGCAGTTAATTCTAATAAATATAAAACTGTAATTGCTGATCCATTAATTTTGGATTTGATAAAAAATCCGAATACAAAAAAAGTTGCAATTCCTCATTATGTAGTATCTAGCAAACTTTATAAGAATAAGAAATTAAATTTAATTGGAGAAAATTTAGAAGATTTTCTAGAAAAAATTAATTAGGAGGTTCATTTTTATGAACAAAAGAATAATAAATTTATTGTTAATTGTTTTAACAGTTTCAATTCCTATATTTGCTAATGGTACAAATGAGCAAATACCGCAAAAACAAACGAGAATGATTGTAGATCATGGGGGTAATGAAGTTGAGGTGCCTACTGAAATAAATCGCATTATTATGACTACATTAACTCCTTTGCCAGCAGTATATTGTTTATTTGCTGGGGATAGTAGCAAATTAGCTGGGATTAGTCCTGCATCAATGGCTGCTGCAGAAAATTCTATATTAAAAGATGTTTTACCTGATGTTGTAAATATTCCAACAAGCTTTATGAAAAGTGGTTCAGATATAAATATTGAAGAGATAATTAATCTCAAACCGGATGTAGTATTTTATTCAACAACCTATCCAGATGAAGGTAAAATGTATAAAGAAGCAGGAATTCCTGCAGTAGCATTTAGTCCATACAAATGGGAAGGTGATGCAATTGATACTTTTAGTGGTTGGGTTGAATTACTTGGGGATGTATTAAATGAAAAAGATCATGCTGAAGGTGTTGTATCCTATGGCCGAGAAATAGAGTCAAAAATTGCAGATAGAATAAAAGACTTAAGTGAAGATGAAAAACCTAGAGCTTTTATGCTATTTAGATATGCTAATGGTAAAATAAATACTTCTGGTTCTTTGCATTTTGGTCAATGGTGGCTTGAATCTACAGGGGCTATAAATGTAGCACAAGATATTAAAGAAAATATTCCAGCAGTAAACATGGAACAAATATATCAATGGAATCCAGAGATGATTTTTATTTCTAATTTTGCACCTGTACTTCCAGAAGATTTATACAATAATGCTATAGCTTCAGATAATTGGGCACCAATTGATGCTGTAAAGAATAAACAAGTTTTTAAATTCCCACTTGGGATGTATAGATGGTATCCTCCTGCAAGTGATACTCCACTAAGTCTTCTTTGGCTAGCTAAAACTATTCATCCTGAATTGTTTAGTGATATAAATATGGATGATGAAATTAGAAGCTATTATAAACAATTTTATAATGTTGATTTAACTGATGATCAATTAAATAGAATTTACAATCCAAAAAGAGAAGCAGCAGGTGTATAATATATGGATAAATCAAAGTTAGGTATATCAAAAAAACTTATTTTTGTATTAACTCCATTATTAATTGCAATATTATGCTTAGGAATAGGCCGATATACCATAAGACTTGATCAAACCTTTAAAATATTATTTTCACCTCTAACAAAAATTGGTGTGAATTATGCTGATTATATAGTAATTTTTAATATAAGATTTCCAAGAATAATTTTAGCTTTTTCTGTAGGATTAGGTTTAGCTATTTCTGGAGCAGCATTTCAGTCAATGTTTAGTAATCCATTAGCAACTCCAGACACACTTGGAGTTGCTAGTGGAGCTAGTTTTGGGGCTGCACTAGCACTTTTATTTGGGTTTAGTTTTATTGGTGTTCAAGCTATGGCAATGATATTAGGAATGGTTGCATTATTAATAACTCTTTGGATTGGTAAAAATTCAATTAGTCAATCAAAGATAGTTATGATTGTTTTAAGTGGTATTGTTGTTTCCTCCCTATTTAAAGCTTTAGTTTCTGGTGTAAAATATATAGCCGATCCAAACGATACGTTACCTGCTATTACTTATTGGCTTATGGGAAGTATGAATGGTGCAAATTTTAAAACATTGTTATTAGGACTTCCTTCAATATTTATCGGAAGTTTAATTATATTCTTATTAAGATGGCGATTAAATATTATATCTTTAAGTGATGATGAAGCTAACTCTTTAGGTGGGCATGTACAATTAGTTAGAATTTTAATTATGTTTAGTGCTACATTAGTTACTGCTTCTTGTGTATCTATGTGTGGAGCTGTAGGTTGGGTGGGGCTTTTGATTCCACATGTTTCTAGGTTATTGGTGGGCAGTGATAATACTAGAATAATACCTATAAGTATGAGTCTTGGGGCATCCTTTATGATTATAGTTGATACTCTAGCTAGAAGTATAAGTGCTTCAGAAATTCCTTTATCAATACTTACAGCATTAATTGGTGCTCCTTTTTTTATATCCTTATTAAAAAAACTTGGAGGAGCAAAATTATGATATTTCAAGTTAAAAATGGAAGTTTTGGATATGGTGAGAAAAATTTATTTAATGATATAAATTTTGAAGTAAAACAGGGGGAAATTTTATCTATTTTGGGAGCAAATGGAGTAGGTAAAACGACTTTATTAAGATGTATGATGGGATTACTTGATTGGAAAGAAGGCTGTTCAACAGTTGATAAAGTAAAAATAAATAAAAATAGTGATAACTTAATCTGGACAAAAATTGGATATGTCCCACAGGCAAAAAATACAGTATCTCCTTTGATGGCAAAAGATTTAGTATTATTAGGTCGATCTGCACACTTAAAAGTTTTTTCTCAACCTAGTAAACAAGATAAAAAAAGAGCCATTGAAGCTTTAGAAAAAATTAATATGGGACATCTAAGTGAAAAATATTGCAATAAGATGAGTGGTGGTGAATTGCAGATGGTTTTAATAGCTAGAGCCTTGTGCATAAGACCAAAGATGTTAGTTTTAGATGAGCCTGAATCTAATTTGGATTTTAAAAATCAATTAATGGTTTTAGATACAATTTCTACTTTATCAAAGGAGGAGGGAATTTCAGCAATTGTTAATACTCACTATCCAGATCATGCAATCCATTTATCAAATAAATCATTATTATTAAATAATAATGGGAAAAGTGTTTATGGTTATACAAAAAAAGTTTTAACAGAAAGTAATTTGAAAGATATTTTTAAAGTAGATGTTAAAATTATAAATCATGAAATTGAAAATAGAGAATATGTTTCAATCGTGCCTTTGTATTCAAAAAATATTATATAGGAGGATTTATGCTTTTTGAAAAGATTGATGATTTATTAGAAAATAATAAAGATGTTATCTTATCTATAGCTCCAACATATAAAATAGCATATAAAGAAAATTCATTAAAAGTTTTAAATGCAGTTAAAGCATTAAATGTTCCTATAATTAGTGAAACTATTAATGGGTATTATATAATAATAGATAAAGTAATAAATCAATTGAAAGATAGAGATTTTTTAATTTCTGAAGCATGCCCTGTAATTAAAAACCTAATAATAAATAAATTCCCAAAACTAATTAAATGTTTAGATGGGTGTTGCTCCCCCTTAACTAATCATTGTAGTTCATTAAAAGAAAAATATGGTAATGATGTTCCTATAATTTTTGTCGGACCTTGCAAGAATAAATTAAAAGAAGCTGTTAGAGATAAATCTGCTGATATTTGTTTGACTTTTCAGCAATTAGTTGATTATTTAGAATTTAAAAATCTTTTAAAATCTTCAAAAGAAGAATGTTTTAATTTTTCTGATACACTTGAGAATGTTCAAAAAGATCTTAATATAATATCAGTTGATGGCTATAAAAATGTTATCAATTATTTAAATCAAATAAATGATAATAAGATTATGCCAAAAGGTTATTTAATGCTTTATTCTAGTGAAGAAGGGTGTGTTGGTCGAACTAAAAAGCTCTCTATAAATTTTAATCAGTAATCTTTCTAGTTGTTGAATTATTAACAACTAGTTCAACATCAAGAGAGACGTTGTTACTCTCTTTATTATCCAATACTTGATTCAACATTTGAACAGATTTTATTCCCATTTCTTTAAGATGTAATTCGATGTGAGTGTAGTAGTTAGAATTGTTGCTAGTTTTATCAAATATTATTATTGAAATATCTTCAGGAATTTTATATCCGAGAGCTTTTAGTTTGTCAGATAATCCATCGGTTACTGCTTCTGACATTGCAATAACTCCATCGAATTCAGTAAATCTAGAGTCTAAAATTGATGCTGAGTTAATACCATCAGCATAATCGTATCCTGTAGTGATTAATAAGTTTTCATCGATTTCTATATTTGCTGCTTTGAGAGCTTTCGCATATCCTCTAAATCTATCAATAGAAGAGAAAGGATAACTTTCTTTGTCATTACTAAAATTAAATAATTCTTTGTTTGAACAAGGTACTTCCCAAAAACTTGCTATAAAAGCAATTCTAGTTCTTCCCATTTGAAGTAAATATTTTGTAGCTAAATATCCACCTTTTTCTCCATCGTGATATACGTGAGGAATATTGGGTATAATATTTTTTCTAGCTGTAACCACTAATGGAATATTATGGAAATTTTTAATCTCTGGAATATTTTCTGCTTTAGCAACAGGAATATAAATTAAACCATCTAAGATTGAGTTTGAAAGTTGTTTAATATCTTGTTTTTCATTTTCAACTGATCCATTACTTGAAGTAACTAAAACTAATTGATTATTTTTTCTTGCTTCTTCAATTATTCCTTCTGTTATAGCTGAAAAGAATGGGTGAGTTATATTAGGAATTATAAGACCAATTACTCCAGAAGAACTACCTTTCATGATTCTTGCTGCAATATTAGGTCTATATCCAGTTTTCTTAAGAATTTCTTCAATCTTAATTTCATTGGATTTTCTTATGGTTTGACCATTAAAGTATCTAGATAATGTAGCAATAGAAACCCCACTTAAATCTGAGATTTCTTTTAATGAGTAATTTTTTTTAGTATTTTCCATGCTTAGAATAATAAAACATTTTCCTTATAAAATCAATAAATGTAAACGTTAATCAATAAAAAACATTTTTAATAGATATATACTTATCAAATAGACAGTATTTTATAATAATGTGCAAAAAAGAATTTAAATATTAATTGTTGACAGATTAAAATTCTGTAATATACTAATGAAGAAGTGAAAACGTTTATCACTTTATTGTATAGGAGTGAAATTTTGAAATTTATAGTTAAAAAGTCGACATTGAGTGGTGCGGCGAGAATCCCTGGCAATAAGTCAGGGACAGCAAGAGGAGTAATCTTCGGAAGTCTAGCAGGTGGTACATCAGTTTTAAATAACCCCCTAACTAATTTAGATAGTTATTCTATTGTAAAAATGATGGAAATGCTTGGTGCTAAGATTAATACTGAAGATGATTCAAAGTGGATAATTGAAGGCTTTGATGGAAAACCTTCTGTTCCAAGCAATATTTTAGATGCTGAAAATTCAGGAACTGGTTTTTATTTTGCATTAGCAGTTTGTTCTTTGATTGAAGGTTATTGTGTTTTAACTGGAGACTATCAAATTTGCTATAGACCAGCTCAACCTATGATTGATGCAATTAACAAATTAGGTGGCTTTGCTTTTTCTACAAGAAATAGTGGAACAGCTCCTATTGTCGTAAAAGGTCCTATCAAAGGTGGAGCAATTAGTTTCCCAGGTGTTAATTCTCAATGGATGACCCCGTTCTTATCTGTTTGCCCTTTATTAGAAGAAGATACAATAATTCATGAAACAGATTTATTAGAAAGACCTTATGTTGATATGACAATTGGTATGTTAAAGAAAGCTGGAATTGAAATTATTAATAATAATTACGATGAATTTGTAATTAAGGGAAGACAAAAATTTAAACCTTTTGAATATGAATTACCTGGAGACTGGGGTACAAGTGGATATCCAATGATTGCAACAGCAATAACACCTGGTTCAAAAGTAACATTTACTGGTTTAGATATAAATGATTATGCTGGTGAAAAAGCTTTTGTTACCATATTAAAAGATATGGGTGCAGATGTAGAAGTAGTTGATGAAGGTAAAGGTGGTATCACTGTAACTGGTGGTTGTCAATTACAAGGTATTGAAATTGATTGTAGTGGAACTCCTGATGCAGTTCCAATTTTAGCTGTTCTAGGTTGTGCTGCCCAAGGTAAGACTGTATTAAAGAATATCGGGGCATGTAGATTAAAAGAAACAGATAGAGCTAAATCAATTAAAGAAGAATTAGAAAAAATGGGTGCTAAGTTTGATGAAACTGAAGATAGTTTAACT
The DNA here is from genome assembly GCA_963678415.1 of Sphaerochaetaceae bacterium. GTDB lineage: Bacteria > Spirochaetota > Spirochaetia > Sphaerochaetales > Sphaerochaetaceae > Pleomorphochaeta. The sequence continues at coordinate 2,872,813 of OY782833.1, forward strand.
ATTTATCACTCGGACTTAAAAGGTACAAAAATCGATGGACATCATGATCATAGAATTGTTATGGCAACTAGTGTTGCTGCTATGATAGCTGATGGTGAAAGTGAAATTGATAATGCTGAATATGCAGCTGTATCTTTTCCAAATTTTTACGAGCTAATGAAACAAATAAATGCTAATATAGAAAGCGTATAAGAAAAAAGGAGAGTGTGATGAAAAAGAGTCTATTGTTGTTGGTAATGATTTTATCAATAAGTTTTAGTGTATTTGCAAATGGTAGCAGTGAAGAAAGTGCTCCAGCATTAAAGAGAATTTCTATTGGTACAGCTGGAACAGCTGGTTCTTTATATCCAATGGGAGTTGGTATGGCAAAAACTATCACAGATCATGTTGATGGTATTGCTTGTACAGGTGAAGCAACAGCTGCTTCTGTAGAAAATATTAGAAATTTAACTTCTGGTAATTTAGCAATGGGTATTTCTCAAAGTGAAATTGCTTATTTAGCTTATAATGGTTTAGGTGATTTTAAGAATCATGATGCAACTGATTTAAGAGCTTTATTTAGTACTATTACTAGTTACGTTCAAGCTTTCACTCTAGAAAGCAGTGATATCCATTCAATTGAAGATTTCAGAGGAAAAGCTATTGGTTGTAGTTCAGCAGGTAGTGGTGGAGAAATGTGTGCAAGAATGGTTTTAGATTATTATGGTCTTTCATATGATGATATTAAACCTCAATTTATTTCTGAAACAGAAGCAGTTTCTGCATTAAAAGATGGTAGAATTGATGCTTTTATTTGTACTCACCCAATCAAATCTGCTGCATTAACTGACCTTACAACAAGTGTTGATGTAAGAATGATTTCATTTGATTCACCTGAATTCTATGAAGAATTCTTCTTCTGGACCCCATATACTATTCCAGCTGGAACATATAATGATGTTGATGTAGATGTTGTTGTACCTAGTAGTAGAGTTAATATGTACACTTCAACAAAAGCTGGTTTAAGCGATGACGAAGTTTACAGAATTGTAAAAGCTATTTGGGAAAATAGAGATGAATGGCAAGGTGTTGCAAATTCTGTTTCAAAACAAGTTGTACTAGATGCTGCATTAGCAGGGATTCCTGTAAAATTACATCCAGGTGCAGTTAAATATTACCAAGAAATTGGTCTTGATATTGATCCTGAACTAATTCCATAATTGCAATTTTATAAAATCCTCATAGGAGTAGTTCTCCTGTGAGGACATTTTAAAGGTAGGCTTTTTAAATGTTAAATAATAAAACGAAGCAAAGCGAGTTTTTAAAGATGCTGTTATTAATTCTAGCATCATTTGTTTGTTTGTTTCATATATATATAACTGTATCAACTGCTATTGGAGTTATGCAGGTAAGAGTTATCCACGTTTTTTCTTTGATGCTAGTTTGGTATTTAAGTAAATTTATTAATACAAAGAAGAAAGTATTTAAAGTTGTAGATTTGTTATTAATGATAGCAATTATAGCCTTATTTACTTATTTTATGATTGGAACAGTACCTGATGCCTTAAGAGAAAAAGGTGTTTGGGGAATTAACTTTTTAGATGTTATAGCTGGTGCTATATTAATTCTATTTGTTTTGGAAGTTTCTCGAGAATCTATTGGCTTAGCATTACCAATAATTGCAGTAGTCTTTTTAATTTATGCATTTATTGGCCCTTATTTACCAAATGTTATTGCTCATAGAGGTTATAATTTAGAATATATTACCAATTATATAAGCTGGACTAATGAAGGAATTTATGGTGTTCCTGTTGGTGCTTCAGTTTCATTTGTTGTTTTATATATAATTTTTGGAGAATTGTTAGATAAATTTGGAGCTGGTAAGTTCTTTATCGATATCGCATATGCTTTGACTGGAAAGATGAAAGGTGGTCCTGCAGAAGCTGCAGTATTATCAAGTGCAATGATGGGCTCTATCAACGGTAGTGCTGTTGCAAATGTAGTAACTACAGGTACTTTTACTATTCCTTTGATGAAGAAAGTTGGATATAAGAAAGAATATGCTGGAGCTGTTGAAGCAGTAGCATCTACTGGTGGACAAATTCTTCCTCCCGTTATGGGTGTTGCAGCTTTTGTTATGGCTGATTTAACAGGTATCCCTTATTCTCATATAGTATTAGCTGGTATAATACCAGGACTTTTATATTATATTAGTTTAGGTTCTGCTGTTTATTTTGAAGCTGGAAGATTAGGTATTGAAGCTGAAAAGAATGAAAAGCTTTTAAGAGTTAAGGCAATATTAAAAGAAGGTTATTATTATTTTATTCCAATTATTATTTTGGTTTTTTGTTTATTGGTTTTAAAATTATCTGCTAGCTATTCTGGATTCTTTGCTATTTTATCGATTTTAGCAATTGGTATTATTAAAATCGGTATTGTTGATCATAGATTCCCATTTAAAGAATTAAAAGAAGCAAGTTTACATGCAGCAAAATCAGCTGTTCCTGTAGCAATAGCTTGTGCTTCTGCTGGTATCGTAATTGGAATTGTTAGTATGACAGGTCTTGGTGTTAGATTTGCTCAAATAGTTTTTGATGTATCGAATGGTAATTTATTCTTAATGCTTTTGATGACTATGATTGCTTGTATAATTTTAGGTATGGGCCTTCCTTCAACTGCTGCTTATGTAATTGCAGCAACTGTTGCAGCTCCAGCTCTATTAAAAGCAGGTATTTCTCCAATTGCTTCAAACTTATTTGTATTCTATTTTGCAATCATTTCATTTATTACTCCACCTGTTGCAATGAGTGCATATGCAGCTAGTGGGATTGCAGATTCAGATGCTATGAAGACTGGTGTACAAGCGTTTAAACTAGGTATTGCAGGATTCATTATTCCATTTATGTTTGTTTATTATCCAGGTTTATTAATTGTTGATACTTCTTTCTTAGCTTCAATTTCTTCTTTGATTATTGCATTGTTAGCTGTTGTTATGATTGCAATTTCTTTTGAGGGTTGGTTGGGTAAGAATTTAGGGTTACCAATAAGGTTGCTTTTGGCTTCGGTTGCTATAATTATGATAATTCCAAATATTGTATTTAATATTGTTGGAATTGTTATTTCTGTTGCTTTATTAGCCTTTTTGATAATACCAAATAAGAAAAAGTGAACAAGTATTACTTGTTATGAGTGATTTAAAAGAGATATATAAAAGATGTAGTTGTAAAAGGCTACATCTTTTTTTTAAAAAAAGATTGATTCTTTTTTATTATAGTTATATGGTGTTAAAAGTTTATTATTAGATTAATAACATAAAAACTTTAATTAGTCAGGAGAAAAATATGAATAAAAAGTTTGTGGCATTAATTCCTTTATTATTAGTTTTTTTTGTTAGTTGTACTAACTTGGCGGAAGTTGATACTTCAATTTCACCTAGCAGCTCAATTACTACAAAACCTGAAATGAATGTGGCTTCAGAAGTTAATGTTGGTTGTCCTATATTAGAACAAGTAAGCACAAGTAAAAAAGAGAAGATAACTCTATTAGATAGCTTTGGAATGTTAAATCCAAAGGGAGATTATTATTTAATTGGTAAATCTTCAGAAGGAAATAAAATCTATCAAAATTCAAATTTCAATAAATTTTATTTTGTATATCCTCAACTCTTAGAAAATCAAGATGGAAATGTAATGTTGGATGATAGTAAGAAAATTTTGTCTGATTTAGAATATACTAAAAGTGTTGAAGATATGAATGATTCTTTTGTTAAGGAATTTGTTTATAATGGTGTAGAAGGAAATCTTGTCCATTTTACTTATAGAGAATATCAAGATTCTACAATTAGAAGTGCTTATACATTAGATTTAGTTTATGATTTGAACAAAGGTAATACAATAAATTTGCAAGATTCTGAAGTAGAGATTATCTCTTGTGATAATCAAAGTATTAAATATAAGGTTTTGAAAGCAACTAACTTATAAATTTTCTAAATTATTATATTATAAGCTACAGCTATTATAAAAACGGCTGTAGCTTATTTTTTTGAATTATTTCTTTATCAATCCAAGTACTATGGGAGTAGATCTGTATCCAATCCCCATTCTATCAATTCCTTGATCAATAAAGGCTAAGAACTTTTCTCTATCTCTGATACAAGCAGAGCCCTTTACTTGACATCTACCTTTTGCTGCATTAATCATGCATTGAATTATTTCTGTTGTTGCCCCTTTTACTTCAGCGCCTGTGAAAAAGCCAGTTGAGGTTTTAACAAAATCAGCACCAGCTTTTGCTGCTATATCAGTAGCTTTTGCAATTTCTTCTAAATTAAGAGCATCGGTTTCAAATATCACTTTTAATTTAGTTCCATGCTTGTGAACAATTTCTGCTACTGCTTTTATCTCTTTCTCTACAAGATTCCATTTTCCACTTTTAATCCAGCCATAATTTGATACGAGATCTAAATCTTCAATATCATCATTTTTACAAATTATTTGAGCTTGCATAACTTTACTTTCTGTAGAAGAGCACCCAAAAGGAAAGTCACAAACTACACAGAGCCCGGTATTTGTGCCTTTACAAAGTTCTCTTGCAATAGGTAATGAGGATGGGTTTATACAAACTGTTTTACAATTATAATCAATACCTTCTTGAATATATTTTCTTATCTCTTTTTCACTAAATTCTGGTTTTAATACAGATTGATCAATATATCTAGCAAGCTCTTTAGTATCCATATCTATTGCTTTTTTGTCTGGTTTCATTTTTTCTCCTTTTAATATTATTAAATGTATGATACAAATATTATAGAAATATTAAATTAAAAAATGCAATAGTAATTTTAATTAAATATTGATTTAGATGATTTTATCAAGGATTTTTATGATAAAAGAATTATTTACTAAATATATATAATATATTATTATTATGAATGTATCATACAAATAATTATTAATATTTAGTTTGAAAACATCGTTAAAAAAATATATTATTTAAAAAGCTTTACTAATGTTTAAAACTTTAATATTAATTAAACTTATATTGGCTTAAATTATGGTTTTTAATCAGATTTAATAGGAGAAAATATGTCTCAAATAACCTCAAAATATGTTAAAGAAACATTTGATTTTGATAGCAGTGTTAAAATTCCTTTTTATGTACAGTTTGCAAGTTATGTAAGATTGCAAATTCAAGCGGGTAATTTTAAATCTGATGATATAATGGTTGCTGAAACAAAACTTTGTGAAATATTAAATGTAAGTAGAACTACAATAAGACAAGCTTTTAATATGTTAGTTGAAGAGGGCTATTTATTTAGAACTAGAGGCAGGGGCTCTTATATATCAAAACCAAAATTAAATAGACGAATTGATTATATGTATAATTTTACTGAAAGTATTAATAGAATTGGAGCTGAGCCTTCATCACTAGTGCTTGACTCTAAAATAATAAAAGCAAGTAATATAGTTGCTGAAGTTATGAAATTGCCAAATCAAAATCCCTTTGTTTTTTATTTGAGAAGACTTAGATGTGCAAATAATCAACCAATTTTAGTAGAAGAATCTTATATTCCAGCTTTGTTGTGCCCTAATATAAATGATATTGATTTTTCAATTAATTCACTATATTCAACACTTAGAAATAAATATGGTTTAAATATTGATAGAGCAGAGGAGAGCCTTGAATCTATTATTATTGATAAAGATACAAGAGATTTATTAAAATGTAATCAATCTAATATGCCGTGTTTCAGAATTGAAAGATTAGCTTATTTGAAAAATAATATGATATTTGAATTTACTACTTCGATTACTAGAGCAGATAAATGTGCTTTTAAATTAGAGTTAAAATATAATAACAAAACTGGTAATGGTATCGATATTGAGAGAAAAATAAATACCTAAAATTGAAAAGGTGCAGCAAATATTGCTACACCTTTTGATTTTCCATGTTATGTATATAAAAATGCTAGAGGAATTATCTAACAACTCTACCAGAGGCATTACCTGCGGCAAGAGATTTAACTTCTTCAATACTTACTAAATTAAAGTCGTGTTCAATAGTATGTTTTAAACAAGAGGCTGCCACAGCAAAATTAATTGCTTCTTGAGGATCATAGTTATTAACTAAACTATAAACTAAGCCACCACTGAAGGAATCTCCACCGCCAACTCTATCAACAATTTGGATTGTGTAATTAGGTGAAAAATATGCACTTTTGTTTGTATATAGCATTGCACCCCAAGTATTAACACTTGCACTAATGCTACCTCTAAGAGTAAAAGCAACAGTAGGGATATTGAATTTTTCACTTAATTGTTTTGCAACATCAATATATCCATCGTTATTTAATTCACCCTTGTTAATATCACTACCACTTGCTTCAAGATTAAATACATCTTTTGCATCAGCTTCGTTACCGATACATACATCAACATAAGGCATTAATTGAGACATTACTTTGTTAGCATCTTCTCTGCTCCATAATTTTGATCTGTAGTTAATATCGCAAGAAATAGTAATACCTTTTTCTTTAGCTTTTTTACATGCTTCAAGACAGATAGATGGCATATTACCACCTAAAGCTGGAGTAATACCTGTGAAGTGGAACCAAGTTGCACCATCAAAAATCTTATCCCAATCAAAGTCTGAAGGATCAGCTAAAGAAATTGCAGAATATTTTCTGTCATAAATAACTTTTGAAGCTCTTTGGCTAGCACCTTTTTCAACAAAGTATGAACCTAATCTTTCTCCACCATAGCAAACATCACTGACATCAACCCCATAATTTCTTAAAACATTAATTGATGCTTGGCCAATTTCATGTTTTGGAACTTTTGTTACAAAAGAAACATCTTCACCAAATCTTGCAAGAGAAACAGCTACATTAGCTTCTCCACCTGCAAAACTAACATCATAATTAGTTGCTTGTAAAAATCTTAAATATCCTTGAGGGTTTAATCTCATCATGATTTCACCAAAAGTAACAATCTTTTTATTCATTATCAACTCCTGCTTTTACGCTATTATAAATTTCTATAGCTTTTTGAGCTCTTTTAGTAATTTCTTTATAATTTCTCTCTTTAATTAAATTTGATTTAGCAATCCAGCTACCACCAATTGGACAAATATCTTTTTGACTTGCCCATAGAGGTAAGTTTTCTTCACTTACTCCACCAAGAGGGAAGAATTTTAAATCTAAATATTTGTATGGACCAGTCATTGCTTTAAAATAATCAAGACCACCTAAAGCTTGAGCTGGAAATAATTTTAATAATTTACAACCCATTTCTACAGCTTTTTCTAATTCACTTGCTGTTGAAATACCAGGTGCAAAAGGAAGTCCACATTCATCTGCTTCATTCATAATTGTAGGATTTAAACCTGGAGCAACAGCAAAAGTAGCACCTAATTCTTTAACTTTTTTTGCTTGACCAGGTTGGATAACAGTTCCTGCTCCAATCATCATTTCTGGAACATGTTTATGAATAAGTTCCATAGCTTTATAAGATGCTGGAGTTCTAAGTGCTAGTTCAATTGCACTAATTCCTCCATCAATTAAAGCTTTTGCGCTATCAACTGCTGTATCTGCATCTTCGATAACTAATACGGCAACAATACCTTTACTGACTAGGTCATTTATCATTTGATCATTCATCATTTTAATTTAGCCCTCTACTGTTTCATTTATAATTGACTGTTTCATTTTAATACTATAAACTACTTCTATAACGATTTTTAAAATCTGTCAAGATAAAAATGAAACAATTGTACAAAAATGAAACAGGACTAATATAATGGAAGAATTAAAAGTTAGTGCAGTTGAGAGATGTATGCTAATACTAGAAACAATAGCAAAGCATAATAAGATAATTCTCTCTGACATTGCTAAAGAAACAAATATACATAAAAGTACAGTATTTAGATTTTTAAATACTTTAGAATCTCTTGGCTACATTAATAAAGATCCAAAAGATGAACACTATTTTTTAACAACAAAGATGAATCAATTTCATATTTCATCTAGCATTGAAAGTGTATTACTTGATGAAGGTGTTCAAATAGTAGAGACAATAGCAAAACATACAAAAGAAACAGTGCATTTAGCAAAGTTAGATAATAATAAATTAACATATCTTTATAAAGTTGAATCAACACAAACCTTAAGAGTTAGCACATCCAGTCAGATACTAGGGGAGGCTCCTCTTTATTGTACAGGCCTTGGTAAAGCTATAATGGCCTTCTTAGATGATGATGAAGCTTTAAAGATTATGGATGAATTTAATTATAATAAATTTACAGACACTACTATCTTAAATAATGATACTTTAAAGAAAGAGTTAGAACAAATAAGATTAAGAGGTTATGCGCTCGATAACCAAGAGCATGAAATAGGGATTATGTGTATAGCTCTTCCTATTTTAGTAAGAAATAAACCTGTTGCAGCTATTAGTATTTCAGCTCCAGTTCAAAGACTTAAAGATAATATTCAAAAGTATTTTTTATTAATTGAAACTTTAATTGATAACTTTCAAGATAGGATACAAACTCTACCAATAAGTTAAAAACTTAATTTTAGATGCTTTAAATGGCATTTTATTGTTTTGGAAAAAAATCAAATTTTTTTCTTGACAATACTCAGATATGGGTTAACATATTACTTGTATTACAAGTTATGAGCTAGGAAATAAGAAAAAAATGATTACTTACAATAAAATAAAAAAACCAAATTTAGTAAAAGAAGTTTACACCCAACTTAGGGAACAAATTGTAAATGGAGAAATGAAAGAAGGAGATAAATTACCTTCTGAAAATAAGCTTTGTTCACAATTTGATGTTAGTAGAGTAGTAATCAGAGAAGCAATGCAAACTTTAAGAGCTAATAACTTGATAGTAACAAAACAAGGTAAAGGATCATTTATAGCAAACCCTGAAAACTTTGTTTTAGAAAAATATGATACATCTAGTGAAAAAATCATTGGAAAAGTAACAGAAAGCGATATCCTAGATTTCTTTGCTTTTAGAGAAGTTGTTGAATTAAAAGGACTTGAGTTAGCAGCTAAAAATTTAGATGAAGAAGAAATGAAAATTCTTGCATCTAAAGTAAAGAAAATGATAGAAAACAAAGGTAATACAGAGCAATATTCAATTGCAGACTATGAATTTCACTTAGAAGTTATGAAAGCTTCAAAGAATGAATTTTTATATGCTTCTTATAAAGCCTGTAGGTCACTAATCCTACGTTGTTTAATAAAATTAAATAGTTTCCATGATAGTCATCAATGGGGTATAGATAAGCATGAGAAGATATGCAAAGCATTAATGGAAGGTAATGCTAAGGAAGCAAAAAACTTATTAGTTATGAATAATGATTATAACTTAGCTCGTTTATCATCAATTAAAGAATAAAACAAAAGAAAACCAAAATAACGATTAAAATTTAATTAATATAATAAGTTGTAGGACATGTTATATCTTACAAATAAGGAAAAATAAAAATGAAAATAACAGAGGTTAATACCTATTTTGTTCGCCCTAGATGGGGCTTCGTAGAAATTCTTACTGATGAAGGACTTACTGGTTGGGGAGAAGCCGTACTTGAAGGTCATACTACAGCAGTTTTGTCTTGTGTTCAAGAAATGAAGCCTTATTTATTAAATAGTGATCCACAAAAAATTGAAGATCTTTGGAATGTGCTATACAGAGGTGGATTCTATAGAGGTGGTGGTGTTATGACTAGTGCAATTTCTGGTCTAGACCAAGCTTTATGGGATATTAAAGGTAAAGCATTTAATGCTCCTATTTATCAATTAATGGGTGGTAAATGTAGAGACAAAATTAAAGTTTATTCTTGGATTGGTGGAGATAGACCAGACGATACTGGTAATGCGGCAAAAGAAAAGCAAGATGAAGGTTTTACTGCTATAAAGATGAATGCAACTAGTGAATTACAGTACATCGACAATTATAAAAAGGTTGATGAAGTTTTAGAAAGAGTTGCATCTATTAGAGAAAAATGTGGTAAGTATTTTGGTATTGCAATTGATTTCCATGGCAGAGTTCATAAACCAATGGCTAAAGTTCTAGCAAAGAAATTAGAAGAGTTTGATCCAATGTTTATTGAAGAACCTGTTTTGTGTGAACAAATGGAATATTTCCCTGAAATCGCAGCTGCATGTAACATCCCAATTGCAACTGGTGAAAGACTTTACACAAAATATGACTTCAAGAGATTGCTAAGTATTGGCGGAGTTGATATTATCCAACCTGACTTAGCTCATGCTGGTGGTATTACTGAAGTTAAAAAGATTGCAGCTATGGCTGAAGCTTATGATGTTGCATTAGCACCACACTGTCCTTTAGGACCTATTGCTTTAAGTGCTTGCTTACAAGTTGATGCAACTTCTTACAATGCTGTAATTCAAGAACAAAGTATTGGTATCCACTATAACAAGGGAAAAAGTGTTCTAGATTACATTACAAACAAAGAAGATCTTAAATTTGAAGATGGTTTTGTAAAAATGCCAACAAAACCAGGGTTAGGTTTAGATATTAATAAAGAGTTAGTTTTAGAAGAAAATAAAACTCCGCATAGTTGGAAGAATCCATTATGGAGACATGATGATGGTTCTGTTTCAGAGTGGTAGAAAGAAAAGAGGTTTAAATGAAAAAAGGAATTATAGGAAAAATTCATGGAATTGTTATAGATATTTTAACAAAGTTCCTAGTAGTTTTGAGTATGTTAATTACTTGTACAGTATTTTTAAATGTATTAAGTCGTTATATATTAGAAATTTCACTTCCCTGGTCTGAAGAATTAGCTAGATTTATGTTTATTTGGCTTTCTTTTATTGGTGCAGTAATTGCTAATGCTCAATTTAGTCATATGAGATTAGATTTTATTGTAGAAAAATTGCCAGTAAAAACAGCTAAAGTCGTTGAAGGTATCTCTTATTTGGTTGCGATAGTTTTATTTGTTTTTTTGTTTATCGGAAGTCTTAGATACACTCAATCACAATGGGATTGGAGATCCTCTGCATTAGGAATCAGACATGGAATAGTTTATATGATAACTCCTATCTGTTTCTCAATTATGGGATTGCAATTTGTAGCAAGATTTATTCAGTTATTTATTTCAGACAAAGGAGAGGTGTAATTTTATGTTACTTTTATTTTTAGGTTCATTATTTGGATTAATATTAATTGGTGTTCCTGTAGCATTTTCACTAGCAGGAACCGCATCAATAATGATGATTGCCTTAGGTAATTTATCCCCATTAAAGTTAGCACAAACCTTTATAACAGGTTGTGATAGTGTTCCACTTTTAGCAATACCTTTCTTTATGATTGCAGGGGAAGTTATGAATGCTGGTGGTATTTCAAAAAGAATTGTTAAATTTGCAGATACTCTTTTAGGTCACTTTAGAGGTGGTATGGGATATGTTGGTGTTGTTGCATCAATGATTTTCGCAGGTATTTCTGGTAGTGCAGTTGCAGATACTACTGCAGTTGGTAGTGTTGTATTACCATTAATGGAAGAAAGTGGATACGATAAGAAAAAAAGTACAAGTTTGATTTGTGCAGCAGGATGTATCGGACCAATTATTCCACCAAGTACTCAAATGATTATCTATGGGGTTATAGCTGAAGTATCAATTGTTAAATTGTTCTTAGGTGGTATTGTACCAGGTCTTTTAATTGGACTAAGTTTGATGGTTATGTGGTTCTACCATACTAAAAAGAGTAATTATCCAGTAGGAAAAAGATCTTCTTTTAAAGAAATTAGACATTCATTTAGAAGTGCTTTCTTAGCAATTATGTTACCTTTCTTTATTATCTTCTGTATTGTTTCAGGTATTGCTACTGCAACTGAAACAGCTGCTATTGCAGTTATGTATTCTCTTGTTGTTTCACTAGGAATTTATAAAGAATTAAAGTTTAAGGATTTACCAAAAGTATTTGCAAAAGCTTGTATCTCTACAGCTATTATGATGATGGTTGTTGGTGCTGCTAATGTTGCTGCTTATGTAATCACAATTGCAAGAATTCCTCAATTATTATCAGATACAGTATTGTCATTAACAAACAATCCAAAAGTATTAATGCTTTTATTAAATATCTTATTATTACTTGTTGGTTGTGTTATGGACAGTGGCCCAGCAATCATGATTTTAACACCAATTCTTTTACCAGTAGTTAGAGAATTTGGCTTAGATCCAGTTTATATCGGTGTAATCATGGTATGTAACTTATGTATCGGTTTAGCAACTCCACCTGTTGGAAACGTATTATATGTTGGTGTTGGCTTAGGTAAAATCAAATTAGTTGAATTAATAAAAAACATTTGGCCATTTTTAATAATGATGTTCTCAGTGTTATTTATTATTACATATTTCCCAAATTTAATTATGTTTATTCCAAATCATCTTGGATAAAACATTCGGAGGTAAAAAATGAAAAATAAAACCATGAAATTAGTTGGTTTATTAGTTGCAGGTTGTTTATTAACAACAACTTTTGTAGGGTGCTCTAAAGATAGTGCACAATCATCAACAGCAGAAAAAGCACCTACAGGTGAAATTACTGTTAGAATTTCAAACGGTTCAAGTGCAAGTGCACCAACAGTTGTTGCTGCAGAAACTGTATTTAAACCATATGTTGAAGAAGCTTCAAATGGTAGAATTACTGTTGAATCATATAGTGGTGCTATCTTAGGTGATGATACAAAATCAACTGAAGCTTGTAGAGCTGGTGAATTAGAAATTGCTAGTACTTCAACTGCTCCATTAGTAGGTTTAATTCCTGAATTAGCTATTTTCGATATTCCTTTCTTATTTAATAGTCCTGAAGAAGCTGACCAAATTATGGATGGTAAAATCGGTGATTACTTAAATGAAAAAATGGCTGAAAAAGGTTTAGTTAACTTAGCATGGGATGAAAACGGATTTAGAGATTTAACTAACTCAGTTAGACCTGTTGTTACTCCAGAAGATCTAAAAGGTTTAAAAATTAGAACAATGGAAAACCAATATCACTTAGAAGCATGGAAAGCATTAGGTGCTAGTCCTACTCCAATGAGCTGGGCTGAAGTATTTACTGCATTACAACAAGGTATTATTGATGGTCAAGAAAACCCAATCCCTAACTTCTATGCAGCAAGAATTCAAGAAGTTAACAAATATATCACAACTACAGGTCATGTATATTCTCCATTGTTGTTCTTATATTCAAAAACTTTATTTGATTCATATGATGCTGAAACTCAACAAATCTTAAGAGATGGTGCTAGAAAATTTGCTTTAGCTGAAAGAGAAATCAACAGAAAACAAACTGAAGAAAAGAAACAAGCATTAATTGATGAAGGTTGTGTAGTAACAGAATTAACAGCTGAACAAAAGAAAGCTTTCCAAGATAAAACTCAAAGTGTTTGGGATAGTATTGAAAAGAAAGTTGGTTCAGAGTTAATGGATGAACTAAAGAGCGAATTAGCAGCAATAAGAGCTAATAATTAATTTTCATAAAACAATATAACAAATTATTTATTTAAAAAATAAGTAAGGACTGTTACCTATTTGAAGTTAAAACTTTTATAGGTAGCAGTTTTTTTATAAATAAAAGTTTGACATTTTTTTTAAAACGTAGTTATACTATATAAGAAAAGTATGAAAAGTATAACTTATACAACTAAATTAAAGGAAGATGTAGTGAAGAGTAAGAATAAAAAACAAGATAAATTTATGGGTTCAGTAAAAGTGGGACAAAAAGGTCAAATTGTTATTCCAAAAGAAATAAGAGATATGTTTGATATTAACCCTGGAGATACTCTTTTATTATTAGCTGATTCAAAAAAGGGTATAGCTATTGAGAGAATGGCAGTCTTTTCAAAGATTGCTGATGCAATATTTAGTGGTAGAGCAAAAGATATTTATCCTGAACATAGTGAAGAAGAAAGTATGGTATTTGCTCAAGAAATTAAGAAAATGAATAAGGAAGATGAAAAGGATCATGATAGCAATTGAAACAATTAATTTAACAAAAAAATATAAAGAGAAGCTTGCTGTTAATAATTTAAATCTCAAGATTAATAAGGGTGAGTTATTTGCTTTATTAGGAGTTAATGGAGCTGGTAAAACTACTACAATAAAAATGCTCTCTTGTTTGATAAAACCTACAAGTGGAGATGCTAATATATTAAATAAGAGTATTTTATCTGATTGGTTAGAAATAAAAGATTTTATAAATGTCTCTCCACAAGAGACAGCTATTGCACCAAATTTAAGTGTAAGAGAGAATTTAGAATTTATTTCTGGTATTTATGGAAATAATAAAAAAGAAGCAAAAGAGAAAGCTGATAAGATGATAAAATCTTTTGGTCTATCAAGTATAGAAAATGATAAAGCAAAGACTCTCTCTGGGGGATGGCAAAGGCATTTAAGTATTGCAATGGCATTAATAAGTGATCCTAAAATTCTTTTTTTAGATGAACCTACCTTAGGTTTAGATGTTCTTGCAAGAAGAAAATTATGGAATGTAATAAAAGATATGAAAGATAGTGTTACTATAATTTTAACAACACACTATCTAGAAGAAGCTGTAGCCTTATCTGATAGAATAGGCATAATGGCAAAAGGGGAACTTAAAGCGATTGGGACCTCTGATGAATTAATAAAAAAAACAAATTCAAAAAATTTTGAAGATGCTTTTATATCTTTAGCAGGAGAAAGGGAGTAGGCTTTATGAAAGTTATGGTTTTTGCATCAAGAAATACAAAAGAAATGTTAAGAGATAAAATTAACTTAGCTTTTGGTTTAGGTTTTCCTATAATATTATTATTGTTATTAACAGCTATTCAATCAAATGTTCCTGCAGAGTTATTTAAGTTAGATAGTTTAACTCCTGGAATTGCTGTTTTTGGATTATCATTTATTTCATTATTTTCGGGTATGTTAATAGCTAAAGATAGAACTAGCTCTTTTATGCTTAGGTTATTTACATCCCCTCTAAAAGCTTCTCATTTTATTTTTGGATATACACTGCCTTTATTACCAATGGCTATTGCTCAAATAATAGTTTGTTTCATTGTTGCTATATTTTTAGGATTAACTTTTAATTTAAGAATTTTGTTAACTATTGTTGTTTTAATCCCTTCAGCAATTTTATTTATTGCAATTGGATTATTATGTGGTAGTGTCTTTAGTGATAAACAAGTAGGCGGGATTTGTGGAGCTTTATTAACTAATCTTACAGCTTGGTTATCTGGTACTTGGTTTGATTTAGATTTAGTAGGTGGGGTTTTTAAAAGTATTGCCAATTTACTTCCATTTGTTCATGCTGTTGAAGCTTCAAGAGCAGCAATGTTTGGCCAATATAGTCAAATTTTACCACATTTATTATGGGTAATAGCTTATGGAATAATTTTACTTATAATAGCAATACTTGTTTTTACAAAGAAAATGAATGGAGATAATTAATAAATAAAAATGGCAATAGCAAAAACTGCTATTGCCAAAAGATTGAGGAATAAGGTTAATAATATTTGTGTCCTGTTAAGTCTTCTATAACAGTTTTATTTTCTTCTGTAATATCTTCTTTCTTTCCACCATTTTGAATTCTAGAGATTTCTTCTCGAGCTATTTTAAAAGTCTTAGGATTAACTTTATATTTTCTACTAGCTAAGAGACCAAAAATCATTAATATAAGTGGGATTATGCTAAATAATACTCTAATAGTATTAACAACTAAATCTGATTGAATTTCTAATTCACCATTGAATCCAACAATAGCTAAAACATTTCCAAATAACCATAAAACAACTGCTTGGGTTAATTTTCTAATTAGAGTAAACATACCAGCAACTGCACCAGATCTATCTTTTCCATGACATAAAATTTCTACATCACAAGATTCAGGAAGCATTGCCCAAGGCATTGATATTATAGCTGAAAAGCCAATTCCCATAATAATACATAGACTAAGGATTAAAGGCGTTGATGAGCTTTCTTTTAAAAGGATAGTAAAAAGAATCATTACTACAATAATTATACTAGCGCCTAATCTGTATGCTACAGCTTTTCCTTTTTTATTAGAAAAATGAATATAAAAAGCTAAAGAGAGTAGTTGAGCTAGAAGAAAAACTCCTAAGAAATAATAAAATTGTTCAGCTTTAAATAAATAATAGGTTGTATAATATATAAAGCTTGCAGATAGAATATCCATTGCAACATAGGCTAATAAATACATTTCAATATGTACTTTAAAAGTCCTATTATTAAGTAGAGATTTTAATTCTTTAAAACTTTCTTTTAGAGATAAGGCTGATTCATGTTTTTGAATATTTTCTTGTTCAAAAGTTCCAATAAATACAAAAATCCAAGGTATTGCATAAAGAACACCAAAGATAATACCTACAAGTCTAAATCCCACTTCTGGAGAATCTTTATATAAGTTATTAACTATGTAGGCAGGAATTGTTCCAGCAATTAATGCAGAGAATTGAGAAAAAGCCATTTTAGCACCACTTAATCTAGCTCTAGTTTTATATTCAATACTCATTTCACTAACTAGAGCATTATATGGAACCATAACTGAAGTAAAAACTGTAGAGAAAAGAGTATAGGTGAAGGTATAGTAAATTACCTTTAAAGAGAGTGAATCAAATTTAAAACTATTCCAAAGTAGGGCATAGCTTATAATAATTGGAATTATTCCAATTAAAAAATATATTCTTCTTCTTCCAAATCTCGATTTTGTTTTATCAGATAGAATACCAAATAGTGGATCACTTATAGCATCCCAACCTTTTCCAATCAATACAACAATTGCAGCATATTGTGGTGGTACTTTAGCAACATTTGTTAAGAAAACCATAAAGAGAGTGCTTATAATTAAGAAGGATCCGCCTCCGAAAAAATCTCCACAACCATAGGCTAAAATGTTTCTAGTTTTAACTTTTCTTGTATCTTGTTTTGTATTTATTTCCATAAAGTAAATAATACATGAGAGGATATTGTTTGTAAAGAAAATATTTTCTATAACTAGTTATACTGTATGGATTTATTTTACATAAAATAAAAATTTTGTATTATTAATATCATTAAATATAAATCATGTTACAAATAAAAAATCAAAAATTAATGCCAATTCTATGAGAAATAAGATAATTTCTTTCAATGAATAAGAAAATAGTATATTTTAAAATTTTTATTTTTATATATTTTTTATAGAAAAATTATTACTAAAAAAAATAGATAGATGAGAAATCTTGGTATATGCTATAAGCATAGAGGTAAAAATATGAATAAATGTACAGTCTTATTAGATAATAATAATGAGAATTTTTCACATGCAAAAGCTTCTCATGGTTTATCTTTGTTTTTGGAAATTGATGAGTTGAGAATTTTATTTGATACTGGTCCCAATTCAGATTTTATAGATAATGCTATTTTATTAAAAAAGAATTTAAATACAGTAGATAGTGTTGTTTTAAGTCATGCTCATTATGATCATAGCTGTGGTTATAGAAGCTTTGCTGATGATTATAGATGTAGAGAATTAATTTGTAGTGATAAGTTTTTCTTTGATAAAGTGGCCTTAATTGATGGAATGTATTTTTATAAAGGAATAAATTTTGATGATAAGTTTTTAAATTGTCATGCTATTCATACAGAACTAGTAGAAAAAACTTTAAAATTATCGTCTAATGTATTTGTACATTCGAACATAAAAAACACTGAAGAATTCGAACCCTTACCAGATAAATACTTTATTTTAAAAGATGGAAAATATGAGAAAGATGAATTCTTAGATGAATCTGTTTTGGTTGTGGATAATGAAGATGGACTTACCCTTATTGTGGGTTGTTCTCATCCTGGTATTGTATCAATAGTAAAAGAAGTAGAAGCACTTCATAATAAAAAAGTTAAAGTTATTATTGGTGGATTACATTTAGCAAAAGCTAATGAGAATAGAATAAAGAAAACTGTGGAAGCTTTAGAAACTTTAGGAGTTGAAGAAGTCTTTTTAGGTCATTGTACAGGTTATAAAGTTGTTGAATATATGAGAAAAACTGAATCAAAGATTAAGTCTCATTATTTTTCAACTGGAGCAATAATTAGTTTTTAGCGAATCTTTTTTGATTTGTAATTTTTTTAGGATATAGCTGTAATAGGCTATATCCTTTTTTATCTAATAGATAATTATAATTTCTTTTACTGTAAATAATAAATTAAAAATTGAAATTGTGTTGCATGTTCTTTTAATACTTGATAGACTCGCCCATAATATAAGTTATTTGGAGTTTTCATGTATCAGAAAAACAGCTTAAAAAGTGATAAAAAATCATTTTTTAGCATATCTAATTTTCCATTTTATTATGGTTGGGTAATATTATTAGTTGGAGCATTAGGTGTTCTAGCTAGTATTCCAGGACAAACAATGGGTGTTTCAGTTTTTACTGATCATTTTATACAAAATCTATCAATATCTAGAGTTGAGATTTCAACCTCTTATATGATAGGAACCTTAACTAGTAGTCTACTTATCTCCTATGCTGGATTATGCTTTGATAAATTTGGAGCTAGAATTGTAGCTGCTGTTGCAGTAATTTGCTTAGGATTATTTTTATTAGTTTTAGGCTTTTCTCCCAACATAATTGAATTTTTATCATCTTTTATTAATGTTCCTCATTTTATTATAGTATTTATTGTTATAACTATAGGATTTTTTGGAATAAGATTTTTTGGACAAGGTGTATTAACTTTGGTTTCAAAGGGTATGGTTGCAAAATGGTTTGGCTCTCGTAGAGGTTTTGCAGTAGGGATTATGGGGCTAATAACAGCTTTTGGTTTTTCATTTGCACCTCAACCTTTACATTATATGATCAAGAAATTTGAATGGAATAATGCTTTGATTGTTTTATCTGCTATTTTAATTTGTATTGTATTACCTATGGTTTTAATCTTTTTTAGAGCTGAGCCTAATCGTTATGGTATTGAGCTAGAACAAGGGATGAAGAAAAAGAATGTAAAGAAGAATTCTAGTGCTATGGATGCTAAAGTAGAAAAAACTGTTCAACAATCTCGTAAAGAAACTCTATATTGGATAATATTATTTTCTTTAGGATTTTGGAGTTTGTTTAATACTGCTTTTACTTTTCATATCATATCTATTTTTGATGAAATAGGCATTGGTGCAGATCAAGCTGTTAGAATCTTTTTCCCAATTTCAGTTGTGTCTGTTATTGCTAGATTCTTAGGAAGTTATCTTAGTGATAGAATTTCTATAAAGTATATTTATATAGGATATGTAATCTCATTAATTGTAGCATCTCTTTCACTAATGACTATTGAGTATTCAATTTCAAGGTTTTTAATGATTCTCTCTTGTGGTGTTGGCGGAGGTCTCTTTGGTATGCTTAATATTGTTACTTGGCCAAAACTTTATGGAAGAAAACACTTAGGAGCAGTAAGTGGTTTTGCAATGTCTATTGTTGTTGCTGCAAGTGCAATTGGTCCTTGGTTATTCAGTTTAATTAAAGAATTTACGAATTCATATCATTTGGCAGGATTTTTTGGAATTATAATTAATTTCGTATTTTTAATTTTTGTATTAAGAGTTAATTGGAATGTTGAAAAAGCTAGTTAAATAGAAGTTTTTAAATAATATATTATCAGCCTATTTTATGTAGAAATAAAGTAGGTTGTTTTATGTTTGAATGATTTTAATTTATATAAGTTATTAAATTTATGTTATAATTTGCTAAAGACAATGAGAATAAAGGCTATAAATAATCAAATTGATGAAAGTAAAAAGAAATATTTCTTATCTTATGAAGGTATTAAAACTGAAGTTCAGTATTTTGATGGGATTATAAAATATAGAAAACAAATTAATTTAAAGGATGATATTGAATTAATACCAATATTAAGAAATCATATCTTTTTAGGTTGGAGTAATCCTTTAAAGGCTTTTGAAAGAACAAAGTTTTGTATCGATAATTTAAAAAATAATAGAAGAAATATTGCTTCCTTTGTAAGTTCTGTTGTTGAATTTTGTTTTTATAATTCTAATGATCTAAGTCAAAAGGAAGATGCTGTATATCTTTATGATACAATTATGGATTTTTTAGCTGAAGATTATAAACTTAGAAAAGACGATAATTTATATTTTGATGATGTTAGAGTTGAAGAAATTACTAAAAGCATAGAAGTATATATTAAAAGAAATTATTCAATTAATAATATAAATAAATTTATTAAATCTCAATTTATTTCTTTTAATAGTGATATTGATAAGGTTTGTTTAATAGTAGATAGAGATAAAAGAAGTGTAAATGAAGAGCAATATAATCAATTATTAAAAAAGTGCAATGAAAATAATTATGATTTATTCATTTCTAATCCATGTTTTGAATTTTGGCTTTTACTACATTTTAATGAAGTTTTTGACTTGGATAGAGTAAAACTTTTAGAGAATGAAAAAATAAGTGATGAGGATAAAGCAATTCATTATACAGAAAATGAACTTAAAAAGTTGTTGCCAGAATTTGAAAAAAATAATATTTGCTTTGATAAGTTAATTAATCAAATTAAATTAGCTATAGAAAATGAAAAGTCTTTTGAACAAGATATCAATGAATTAAACTATAAAATTGGTAGTAATGTTGGACTTTTAATAAAAGATTTAATAAACAATTAACTCTATCTAGTACTTTCTCTAATTATTAATTTTGGTTCAATAAAAATATTGCCCTTTGTTGCTTTTTCATTGTTAATCTTTTTTAGTAATTGAGCTGAAGCCTGGATACCAATTTCATCAATACCATGATCTATTGTAGATAAAGGGATTCTAGAATATTTAGAAAAATAAATATTATCATAACTAATAATTGATACAGAGATTGGAATATCAACTCCATTATCGATTAAGTAATTTGATAATGGAATAGCTAAAATATCGTTGGTAATAAAAATATTAGTTGTTTTGTTTTTTACATCATAATCTTCAACTAATTTTCTAGCCACTTCTCTGATTTGATCATCGAGTAGTATTTCAGAGAAACAATTTAACTTTTCTTTATTATTAATATTTTCTTTAAAACCTTTTACTCTTAAAAGTAAAGATTGGTCATTCCACCCTGATATTACAAAGGTTTGTTCAGCTTCTCTTTCATTAAAGTAATCAGCAATGATTTTTCCACCATCATAGTTATTATTTGCTATGCAAGTTGTTTCATCATCTAAAATACAGTTAATAACTACAAATGGAAAATCTCTATTTTTTAATAAATCAAGAGCACTAGTAGTAGGGGAGACAGGTGCGATTATAATGCCGTCAACATTATTAGAGATAAAGTTTTTAACGGCATCAAGTTCGCTCTCTTCATGCCATTTACTATAGGCAATTTGGATTGAATAGTTGTTTTTATTTAAATAGCCTTGAATGGATGCTAATAATTCAGTGAAGAAGAAGTTTCCAATTTCATCAACAATAACGCCAATCTTTTTGGATTGGTGTCCAGCTAGACATCTTGCAAAATAGTTTGGGATATATCTTAGTTCATCAATTACTTTTTGAACTTTATCTTTTGTTTTAGAATTGACAATTAAATTAAAATAATTATAATGAGTATATACTCAATGAGTGAGTACTTAATAAAATTATGAATAGAAAAGAACAAAAAAAAGAGACACGAATAAAAATATTAAAAGCTGCTTATAAAGTTTATTCAACTATAGGCTTTAATACATCAACACTTACAATTGCCAAAGAAGCAAATGTTTCTCATGGTACCATCTTTGTGCACTTTCCAACTTTAAGTGATTTACAAATTTCTTTGATTGAAGAATTTGCTAATAATATTGCTAATGAGATGCATAATTTATGTCAGAGTAATAGTAGCATTGAAAGTCTTTTATCTCATCATTTAGATATGTTAATAAAATATGAAGATTTTTATTCTAATTTAATTAGAGATCTTGTTTTGTTGCCTGATGAGGTTAAACTTTATTTTGCTAATTTACAGGTAACTATTGCTTTTCATTTTAATCAAGTTTTTGAGAGAGAAATTGAAAATAAAAATATAAAGAATATTAGTGTTCACATGCTTTTTAACTCATGGATAAGTTTGGTGCATTATTATTTATTGAATAAAGATTTATTTGCACCTAATAGGTCAGTTATAAAATCTTATAAAGAAGAATTAATAAAAACTTATATATCTCTTATAAGTATAGATAAATAGTGGAGGAAAAATTATGAAAGTTTGTATTTCATGTGGTATGCCAATGAAAGAAGAAAAAGATTTTCCAAATGGAGATACTTCTAAAGATTATTGTGTTTTCTGTGCTAATGAAGATGGTTCTATGCAATCTTTTGAAACTAGGAAAAGTAATATGGTAAATTTCATTATTAAAACTCAAGGGTTTGATAAAGAAGTTGCTACAAGAATGGCTGAAGAAGCTATGAAAAAACTTCCAGCTTGGAAGAGTTATTTTAAATAAAATAAAAGTTTTTATCGATTAAATTGATTTTATTTATTACTTTATATTTTTAAAGGTTTTATGCTATGATTAATAACTAACAAAAGTTGAATAAAATATTAATTAATTATAGGGATATGATAAAAAAATGAAATCTAACGAGCCATCAATGAAGGATGTTGCTACATTAGCAGGAGTATCAACAGCTACTGTTTCACATGTTATTAATAACACTTGTAATGTAAAAGAAGAGAAACGTATTAAAGTTGAAAATGCTATAAAAGAATTAAATTATAAAATTAATCCTACAGCAAGACGGCTAAGGACAGGACATTCGAGGATTGTTGGCTTTGTAGTTTCTAATTTAGCTCATTATTTCTATCAAGAAATTGGAACTAAAATAGAAGAAATTTTAAATGAAAATGGTTATGAATTATTTTATATAAATTCACATGAAGATCCCGAAAAAGAAAAACAGCAACTTGATTTGTGTAAAGCTGAAGATTTTGCTGGAGTAATTGTAGTTCCTGTAAATAATGATTGGAGTCAACTTAAAGATATTTTAGGTAAAATTCCAACTGTATTTGTTGATAGAAAACCTACTAATATAAGAAGGGATGTTGTATTAATAACTAACGCTAGAAGTAGTTTTAATCTTACTAATGAATTAATAAAAAGAGGTGCTACTAAGATTGCTTTTATTTCAGCTCAACTTGATAATACTATGCAACTTAGACTTGACGGTTTTAAAGATGCTGTGATTCAACAAGGGTTAGAAGTAGATGAAGAATGTATTATATTTGCTAATGAAAAACCTAAAATTTATACAGAGTTGGCAGATGATGAAGATTGGAATAAAATATTAGATTTTGTTGTTAAAGAAAAGAAGGTAGATTGTATAATTTCAGGTAATGCTTTATTTGCTTTTAGTGCAATATCCTATTTTAAAAAGAATAAAATGAAATTACAAAAAGATATTTTATTTGGGACTTTCGATAATGCTTTCTGGATGAAAAATTTAGATGAAGAAATAATTGTTGTAGAACAAAATACCAGTGCAATGGGTGAGAAAGCTGCATCTGTTTTATTAAGTCGTATAAATGGAGAAACCTTTATGTATGATGATTATAGAATTGATACAAAGCTTGTAACTATAAATGAACAAGAAAATAATTAATAAATATTATAAAGAAAATAGACTTAAGCAGTATACTTAAGTCTATTTTTTTGCCAGTTTTGTTATTTTTTATTTATTGAGGAAATTAATTAAGGTGTTTTTTACACCATTATTTTTTATTTGAGTTTTGTAAATTGAGAATTGCTTTATAGTTTTATCGTCAGTAATCCCTAGATAATTCATAAAAGCTGTATCATCTTTAATCTTTTCTTGAAGTAAATCAGCATTTGGATCTTCAATTGGAATTGTATTGCCTTCTTTATCAAAACCTTTTAAAAATTCTGCCCAAAAGGCTAAAGAAAGGATTAATGCATCTTTCTCTTTTAATTCTAAAAGAGGTTTTACTATTGCATTGGTAATTTTTTTAGAACCATCACTAGCTAATCTAAGTAGTTTATCTTTAATATATTTATTAGAGAATCTATCAATCAATTGATCTTTGTATATCTCTAAATCAATACCAGGAACTGGGTTTAAAGACTTGGTTATTTCTTCCATATAGTGATTTCTAATGAAATCTTTAATAAGTGGATCATTAATTCCTTCATCAACATCTCTATGTCCTAGTAAATAGGAAGGGTAGGATAGTGCACTATGAGCACCATTTAATAATCTGATTTTCATTAATTCATAAGGTAAAACACTATCGACAATTAAAGCTCCTACTTTAGAAAACATTTGAATTTCTGGAATATCAATATCTTCAATAACCCAGGTTTTGAAATCTTCACAGTGAACACCACAAATATCATGTAAATTATATTTACTCACTAATTCTTCTATATCTTTTTGAGATGTAGCAGGGGTTATTCTATCAACCATAGTGTTTGGAAAATTGATATTCTCTTTTACCCAAGATAATATTTGTGGATATTTAATTGAAATAAATTCATTAATACAACCTTTTAGCATATTACCATTCTCTGGAACATTGTCGCAGCTCATTATAGTAACTGGAGCCTTAGTCGAATTAAATCTTATAAATAAAGATTCACTTAAAGCTCCAATAACAGAAGAAGGAGTTTCAAAAGCTTCTAAATCTTTAACAATTGATGGGTGTTTTAAATCTAGTTTATGATTATCACTATCATAACAATATCCTTTTTCAGTTACTGTTAATGTAATTAGTTTAGTATTTTTAGAGCTAAGAATACTTAAAACTTTTTTAGCTTCAATTGTTGCATTTGAATACCCAGCAATACCCCCTCTAACAGATAAATTGGAATTTCCAAAAGGATCTTTCTCTAAAGCAGTATATAAATAGTTTTGTGCTTTAAGCGTTTTGTAAAATTTTTCATCAGTTGGGATTAAATCAATTTCATAAACTCCATCTTTATATATTCCTTGTTCCATTAATTCATCTATATATGATAAAAAATGTGCTCTATGAAAAGCTCCAAGTCCTATATGAACTAAAGAAGGGTTTAGTCCTTTTCTATTATAATGAGGAACATTAATAGACTTTGATTCAATTTCAGCCAGATTTTCATTAGTAAGTGTTAACATTTATATACTCCTATTTAAGATAGATAAATTAAATCGATTAAATATTATCAATTAAAATTCAAACTAAACTTAAAAATTATTATTAATTCTTAATATAATAAATAAATTAGCATTGAAATTTGAAAAAAGCAAGTAAAATTTTAATCGATTAAATATTAAAATCACTAAAAATTACAAATTCCTAACAAAAATTAGGATAATAATGAGTTTGAATGTGATAAATCCAAATAATAAATTTTGATCAAAGCTAATTAATATTTGTTTATATATTATATTAAATTAAAACCCAGATTGATTTATTTTTTAATCAAAAATAAAAACAAAAAAATTGAATTTTTAAATAAAAAAGTGAAAAAACATTATTTAAAGCTATTAAACATGAGTTTTGGTTATTGTTAATCTAAAGTTAGTTTTTGGATAAATGAAACTTTTTTATAAGTGTTTTTTAATCTTTTTATAAAAATCTGGCTAGAAATTTAGCCTAAAAAAATTATAAAAAATAAAAGTTGACAAGAATATATATTGAAGCTATGATAAATTTAAACGATTAAATTTTTATAAATTTGATTTTATAATAAAAGGAGTATACGAATGAGAAAGTTTTGTTTGCAATTACTTGTAGTATTAATGTTAGGTACAAGTTTTGCTTTTGCACAAGGTTCTGAAGAAGTCTCAACAGAGTCAACTGGTGAGAAGGCAATGAAAGATATTACAGTTGCATATGTTTGTTCAGATTTAGGTAATGAAATTTTTGCAATGCAAGTAAAGGGTATGGCTGAATATTCAAAGAAAATTGGTATTAATTTTGTTTATAAAGCATGTAATACTACTGGTGATAAAATTACAGCATGTGAAAACTATATTTCAGCAGGTGTTGATACAATTATAGTTCATGTTAATGATGCACCAGCTATGGAATCAGTTATGAAAGAAGCTCAAGCAAAAGGTATTAAATTCTTTGCTTATGATACACCAATTGAAGGTGCTGATGCATTCTATGGTTGGAAAAACTACGATTTAGGTTATGCAATTGGTTTAAATGCAGCTCAATGGGTTAAAGCTACTTTTGATGATTCAGAAACAGTTAATGCAGCTTCTTGTAACTTCCCAGAATATAATTTCTTAGTTGAAAGAGAACAAGGTTATTTAGATGCATTAGCAAAAGAATGTCCAAATGTTGATTTTGTAATTCAAGGTGTTGGTGGTTATACAAATAATGGTGTAACTTCTGGTGAGAACTTCTTACAATCAGGTAAAGAAATTAACTTAGTTGTAGGTATCAATGATGGTGGTTGTTTAGGCGTATTAGAAGCATTTAATGCTGCAAATTATGGTAATGATAGAGTTGCTATTTTTGGTTGTGATGCTACAAATGACGCATTAGCAGCAATTAAAGCTGGTGGTATTTATAGAGGAACAGTAACAACTGACTTAATTAGTTTAGCTGATGACTTTATTGATATTGCTGTTGATATGGCAAAAGGTGGTGCAGGTGGAGATTTCTATGGTCCTGTTACTCCAATTACAATTGAAAATGTTGATGAATATATTAAATAATTTTTTAACTAATTATTTATTTTAATAGAGATACCTTTTTAGGTATCTCTATCTTGGAAGAATTGTATGGAAAATGAAAAAAAAGAAGTATTATTATCTCTTAAAAATATCAAAAAGATGTATCCTGGTGTTGTAGCATTGGATGATGTTTCTTTAGATGTTTATAAGGGTGAAGTTTTAGCTCTACTTGGTGAAAATGGGGCAGGAAAATCTACATTAATAAAAATAGTTACTGGTGCTATTACTCCTAGTGAAGGAACAATAGAATTTAAAGGTAAAGCCTATAAAGGGCTTACTCCCTCTAGTTCCCAAAGTATTGGTATAGCTGCTATATATCAAGAATTTACTTTAGCAAGTACATTGACAGTTGCTGAAAATATTTTCTTAGGTCAAAGAGTAAACAATGGGCAAATTATTGATAAAAAGAAATTAAACAATGAAGCATTAAAAGTAATTAAAAGGTTGAAGGTAGAAATAAAACCTTCTGCTTTGGTTTCAAGTCTATCTGTTGCTCAAAAACAAATTGTAGAAATTGCAAAAGCTTTATCTAAAAATCCTGAATTTATTATTATGGATGAACCAACAGCTCCATTGACTGATAATGAAGTTGAAACATTGTTTGGGATTGTAAATGAACTAAAAGCTCAAGGTATTACTATTATTTATATTTCTCACAGATTAGATGAAATATATAAAGTTGCTGATAGGGCGGTAATATTAAGAGATGGTAAATACATAACTTCACAACTTGTTAAAGATGTTACTAAAGATCAACTTATATTTTATATGGTTGGAAGAGAACTTAATAAGACATTCCCAAATAGAATTAAGAATTATGGTGAAAATGCTCTATCTGTTAGAGATTTATCTGGGGCAAAGAATGATAAAATATCCTTTGATTTAAAAAAAGGTGAAATTCTTGGACTTGGTGGATTAGTTGGTGCTGGTAGAACTGAGTTAGTTAGACTTATTTTTGGTGCAGATGATAAGAAAACTGGTGAAATTTATGTAAATGGTAAAAAGGTTGAAATTAAGAGGCCTTGGGATGCTGTTAAAAATGGAATTGGTTTAGTCTCTGAAGATAGAAAAGAATTAGGTGTTTTATTAAGAATGAGCATTGCTCATAACATTACTTTACCTATTTTAAAAAAGATCTCTGATGGATTAATTATTAATAAGGATAAAGAGAAACATGAAGTTGATAAACAAATAAATGAATTAAAAATTAAAACACCAACTTCAAATCAAAAAGTAGTCAATTTATCTGGAGGTAATCAACAAAAAGTTGTTTTAGGTAAATGGTTGGCTAGTGATGTACAAATATTAATCTTAGATGAACCAACTAGAGGAATTGATGTTGGTAATAAACAAGAAATATATCATTTAATTGGGAAATTAGCTGAAAGTGGCAAAGCTATAATAGTAGTTTCATCTGAAATGGAAGAGCTATTAGGCATAACTGACAGATTATTAATTTTGTATGAAGGTAAATTTGTTAAAGAACTTCAAAAAGAAGATTATTCTCAAGAACTGGTGCTTCGTTATGCTTCAGGTGAAATACAATAAAAAGGAACAAGAAAATTATGAATAATAATAAATTATCAAATTATATAAAGGAATATTCTATTGTCATTGTATTAATTGTATTAGCAATTATTTTTAGTTTTGGTAATTCAGCTTTTATTAAAACAAGTAATATTGTAACAATTTTTAGACAATCATCAATTTTAGGGATTGCATCCATGGGTGGAATGTTTGTTATGATTTCTGGAGGCATTAACCTTGCAATCGGTGGTGTAATTTCTTTAGTAACTGTTGTAACTGCTTTGCTTGCTGCAGAAGCTGGTGTTAACTGGGTATTAGCAATGTTAGTTGCTATATTAGTTGCTACAGTTGTTAGTGGTTTTATGGGCTGGGTTATTGAAGAAACAAAAATTGTTGCTATGATTGGTACTTTTGCTTTTAATACCATATTTGCAGGTCTAGCATATATTATTTGTGGTGGCTTACCAGTTTATGGAATTCCTGCTGAATCTAAGATTTTAGGACAAGGTTTTATTTTAGGTCTTCCAATTTCTATTATAATGTTTATTTTAATTGCAGTAATAACAGCTTTTATTTTTAATAAAACATACTTTGGTAGACAATATTTTGCATCTGGTAGTAATGATGATGCTGCAAGACTTTCTGGTATTAACACTAAAAAAATCCGTGTAATTGGTTATGTAATTAGTGGTGTCTTATGTGGTATTGCAGGTGTTATAATGTATGGTCGTGTAGGATCAGGACAACCCTCAGCTGGTACTGGAATGGAAATGGATGTTTTAACAGCAACAGTTATTGGTGGTGTATCTTTAGCTGGTGGAGAAGGTAAAGTATTTAAAGCTTGTTGTGGTGTTGTATTAATTTCTATGTTAACTAACGGATTAACCCTAATGAATATTGATGAATATGTTCAAATGGTAATTCGTGGTTTAATATTTGTTAGTGCTGTTATAATTGATAGTTATCAACATAGTAAAGCAAACAGTCAATAAGAGTTAATTTATAGTCTGATATTTAAATAATATCAGTAAAAATAAGGAAATCATTATGAAAAATGTTAATTATAAAAAATATATAGAACCTGAATATGGTGAACTATCTAAAGAAGTTTATCTTGAAACTCCTTATGAATTTGATGCTGAAAATATTGTTTATTGGAGAAATAACTATAATTATAAAGTCCAAAATTTGCTTACAAACTATTGGGTAAATAGAAGAGTTTTTAAAGATGTGATGGATGTTAAAATAAAGAATGATATTATTGAATATGATGATTATGAACTTCCAGTTAGAATCTATTCCCCAAATAAAGAAGGAGTTTTCCCGGTATTAGTATTTTATCATGGTGGTGGATTTATGATGAATACTCTTGATATATATGATTTAGTTTGTAGATATTTATCAAAATTTGGTGATATTGTTGTTGTCGCTCCTGATTATAGATTAGCACCAGAATATAAATTTCCCTTAGGTCTTAATGATTGTTATAAAGCTTTAGAATGGTCTTATGAAAATATGAAAAATCTTAATGGAAACAATAAAATCTCAGTTTGTGGAGATAGTGCCGGTGGTAATTTTTCTGCAGTTGTTTCAATGATGGCTAGAGATTTAAAAGGTCCAAAGATTGAAAAAGAAATTTTAATATATCCTTGTGTACTTTTAGGAACCCAAGAGGAAAAAACTGAAGCAGAAATAAAATATGGGAAAGGTTATGAATTAGATTATGATGGATTGGATGGTATTATTCCATATTATTTAGATAATCCAGATGATATATATAATCCGTATGTATCTCCTATTTTAGGTAAAACCGCTAATTTACCACCAACTTATTTTATTTCAGCAGAATGCGATATCTTATTAGATCAAGGTTTAATGTATGCAACTAAATTAGATGAAGCAAATGTTAAGGTTGAATATAATATATATAAGGGAATGCCACATGGCTTTATTAACAGACCTTACCAAATGACCTTTAATGCTTTGGATGACATTTGTGATATTGTAAATTTAGATTAGTTAATTGATATATTAGAAAATATTCTAATTCTTATATTTGTTCATTTATTTTAATGTATTTCTTTATATTTATTTTTTAAATCTAAATTTGAATATAGGCATAAAAATATTTGTTTTTTATATGCTACTTTTTTTTAGTAATATAAGCGATTAAAGTGGGGCGTAATGCAAGCTAAAAAAGTGTCCATGAAAGAGGTTGCAGATAGAGCTGGTGTCTCTATTGCAACGGTATCTCATGTTATAAATAATTCATGTAATGTAAAAGGTCAAACCAAAAATTTAGTTGATAAAGCAATTGAAGAGCTAAATTATAGAGTTAATCCAACTGCTAGAAGATTAAGGACAGGAGAGTCAAAGATTATAGGCTTTATGGTCTCAAACTTAAGTCATTATTTTTATCATGAAATCGGTTCTACAATAGAGCAAATATTAGTTGATAATGGTTATGAAATTTTATATATAAATTCTCAAGAGGACCCAGAAAAAGAAAAAAAACAATTAGAGATTTGTAGATCTGAAAATTTTGCTGGAATTATTGTAATACCTGTTAATGAAGATTGGAAATATTTGTCTTCAATTGTAAAAAATATTCCTTTAATATTTATAGATAGAAAACCCAAAAACATTAGAAGAGATTCTGTTTTAAGTACTAATGCTTTAAGTAGTTTTCATCTTACTTGTGAATTAATAAACAGAGGAGCTAAAAAAATAGCATTTGTATCTTCGAAATATGATAACACTTTCCAAATGAGAGTAGATGGTTATAAGGATGCTCTTGAGCAAAATAATTTACCAATTGATGATGAATGTGTAATTTATGGCAGTAAAAGACCTATGGTATATAGTGAATTAGCACTAGATCCAGAGTGGAGTCAAATTATTGATTTCCTAATTAATAAAAAGAAAGTAGATTGTATTATCTCAGGAAATGATTTATGTGCATTTGGTGTTATTACTTATTTAAGAGAACATAAAATAATTTTACAAAAAGATATAATTTTTGGAACTTTTGATAATGCTTTTTGGATGAATAATATAAGAGAAGAGATTATAGCAGTAGAGCAAAATACTATGGCTATAGGAGAAAAGGCTGCTAAATTATTGATGAGTAGAATAAATGGTGAGGCTTTTATTTACGATGATTATTGCATTGATACTAAGCTAGTTTCAATTAATCAAAATGAAATTACTACATTATAAAATTATAAAAAGAGAGATGTGCTATGTTAAATATTATTGCATTAGGTGAATTATTAATAGATTTTATTCAAGAAGGAAATAGTAAAAGTGGAAATCCCATTTATGAAGCAAATCCAGGTGGAGCGCCTTGTAATTTCTTATCTATGATAAAAAAACTAGGATATAATGCAGCCTTTATTGGAAAAATTGGAAATGATAATTTTGGTAAGCAATTAGAAAATACTATTGTTAATGCAGGCTTAGATACTAAAGGTTTAATAAAAAGTGATGAGGTAGGAACGACTTTGGCTTTTGTTCATCATGATGAAACAGGGGATAGATCTTTTACTTTTTATAGAGGAGCTGATGCTCAAATAAAAGAAAATGAAATTACAGATGATTTATTTGTTGATAAAGATGTATTTCATTTTGGAACTTTATCAATGACAAATGAAGTTTGTAAAAAAGCTACACTAAAGGCAATAAGCATTGCTAAAGAGAAAAATATGTTAATTTCTTTTGATCCTAATTTAAGAGAAAACTTATGGAATGATTTAGCTAAAGCAAGAGCTGCTTTTATAGAAGGATTTAAGGTTTGTAATATTTTAAAGATTGCTGATAATGAATTAGCTTGGTTTACAAAAGAAGAAGACTTAGATAAAGCAATTGTGAAATTTAGAGAAGAATTTGATATTGATTTAATCTTTTTAACTTTAGGTAGAGAAGGTAGTAAAGCATATTATAAAGATGTATGTGTGAGTGCTCCAACCTTTTTAGAGGTCCCTTGTTCTGATACAACAGGAGCCGGAGATTCCTTTATGGGTAGTGCTTTGTATAAAGTATTAGAATTAGGATTGGATAATCTTAATCAAGAAAATTTAAAAGAAACTCTATTGTTTGCTAATGCAGCAGCATCCTTAGTTGCAAGTAAAAAAGGTGTTATTAAAATTTTACCTAATAGAGGTGAAATTGAAAAATTAAAAAGTACAATCTAAAACAAAAAAAGAGGCTAGTTTTGAGTGATAAAATGAAAGTTGCAGTAATGGAAGATATAAAAAAAATTGTATATGTTGAAAGAGACATTCCACTTCCAAAAGAAAATGAAGTTTTAGTTAAAATCCAATATGTAGGTATTTGTGGATCTGATCTTCACTATTATGAAAATGGTAGAATAGGGGATTACATTGTTGAGCCACCTTTTGTTTTAGGTCATGAAGCTAGTGGTGTGGTTGTAGAATTAGGAAAATCTGTAAAGAATTTAAAAATTGGAGATAGAGTAGCTTTAGAACCAGGAGCAACCTGTGGGGAATGTGAATTCTGTAAAACTGGAAGATATAATCTGTGTCCTGATGTAGTTTTCTTTGCAACCCCTCCAGTTGATGGAGTGTTTCAAGAATATGCAACTCATCCATCTTCCTTATGTTTTAAACTTCCTGATAATGTTGATTCAATAAATGGTGCATTAATTGAACCATTAGCAGTAGGATTTCATGCAGTAGATCAAGGCAATGCTAGAGTTGGGCAAAAGGCTATTATTTTTGGTGCAGGATGTATTGGTTTAATGACTCTTTTAGCATTAAAGGCTTATGGAATTACTAATATTACAGTGGTAGATATTTTACCAAAAAGACTGGATAAAGCTTTAAAACTTGGAGCTACTCATATAGTGAATTCATTGTATAAAGACTCAAAAGATAGATTTAAAGAAATAACTAATGATAAAGGTTTTGATATAGCCTTTGAAACAGCAGGAACTGAGATAACTACAAGACTTGCTATAAATGTACTAAAGAAAGGCAGTAACTTAGTTTGTATAGGGTATTCCAAAACTGGTGAAATGACTTTGCCAATGAGTTTATTATTAGATAAAGAGCTAACAATTAAAACTGTATTTAGATATAGACATATTTATCCAAAAGCAATTGAAGTGGTTGCAAGTGGAGTAATTAATCCAAGTGATGTTGTAACTAATATGTTTGATTTTAATGATGTACAAAATGCAATGGATAAATCAGTTGAAGATAAAGCTAATATTGTAAAGGCTGTAATAAAGATAGAATAAAAAACCATAAAGAACTCTTTTTTTGTAGATTAATTATATTTTGTAGTTAATCTACTTTTTTTTTATACTTGTAAATCTTATAAGCATATATATTTTGATATTTAAAAATAAAAACTTGCAAAAAGAAGAATAATAAACTAATAATATTTTTGACTATTGTAAAAAAAATATTTACAACATGTAAACTTTAGTAAAAAGGAGAACAATATGGAATTTACTAATATGGATCATATTACTATAAACGTAGTTGATTTGGAAAAAACACTTTGGTTTTATGGAGAACTTTTAGAATTAAAAAGTTTGCCTCTAGTAGAGTTTGAAACAGAGACGATTTATTATTTTCAACTTCCAGGATCAATAAAACTTGAATTGATTGATTATAAGAATAAAAGTGAAAAACATGAGCTTAATGGGCTAGAAAGAGGGATTTTTAGACATTTAGCTTTTAATTGTGATAATGTATTTGAATTTGAAGATTTATTAACTAAACATGGATTTTCATTCCATGTTCCAGTAAGTTTTAATGAAAAATTAGGTTTTTATGGTGGATTAACTAAAGATCCTAATGGAGTTGAGTTAGAATTCTTGCAATATAAATAATGAATAAATAGTTAGAATCTTTTTTTGAT
This sequence comes from Sphaerochaetaceae bacterium, assembly GCA_963678415.1. Lineage (GTDB taxonomy): Bacteria > Spirochaetota > Spirochaetia > Sphaerochaetales > Sphaerochaetaceae > Pleomorphochaeta. The sequence goes on from OY782833.1 coordinate 2,906,941, forward strand.
TGATTAAAATACTAGAATGATTTGGTTTATTTACTAATAAATTACATCTAAATAAAAAATTTTAACAATATGTAAAATTTTATTTGACAGTATGTAAAACCCATTGTACTATTTGAAAGTATTTTAAGGAGGTTAGTATGAAATTTACTAAAATGTTATCAAAAAAAGTTCTTACTAGTATGTTAGTTGTAAGCATGTTATTAGTTGGAAATAGTTTATTTGCACAAGGTCAAAGTGAAAAAGGCGATAAAGTATATATTGCTATGAGTATTCATGGAACTGACAATGCATATTGGAATGAAGAAGCTGAAGGTGGTAAGTTATTTGCTGCATCTCTTCCAGAAGGCACAGCAGAAGTTCAAGTATTAACTTGTGATGGTGATGATGCAAAACAATTAAGTGAAATTAAAGCTTTTATTGCTACACACGGAAAAGATTCAATTATTTATGTTGATCCAAGTAATGCTCCTAATACAGCAGCAATCGCTGAAGTATGTGAAGATGCTGGTGTATATTGGTGTAGTGTTTGGCATTTAGCTAAAGGTTTAGATCCAAATGATTTTAAATATTATGTAGCTCATTCAACAGTTGATGGTGTTGCTCAAGGTTATAATATTTCTAATGCAATGTTTAAAGAATTTAAAACGCCAGGTACAGGTAAAATTTTAGCACTACAAGGTCAATTAGGTAATGATTCTGCAATCGAACGTTATGAAGGTTTACAAAAAGCTTTAGCTGAAAACCCAAATGTTGAATTGATCGATACACAAGTTGCTGATTGGAATCCACAAAAGGCTTTAAATATTACAGAAACTTGGTTATCAAAATATCCTGATATCGATGGAATCTGGTGTGCTAATGATGGTATGGCTTTAGGTGCTCTTCAAGCTTTAAAAGCAAAAGGTCTTAATAAAGTTGTAAAGGTTGTTGGTGTTGACGGTGTTCCTGAAGCTATTGAAGCAATTGAATCTGGTGATATGGTTTGTACTGTTGCAAACAATGGTTACTTACAAGGTGGTTATATGACTGCTTATGCTTATAGTGCTTACAAAGGTATAATTGATCCTTCAACAATGCCAAGAGATAAGAGATTATTTACTACAAAAGCAGAGTTTGTTGATAAGTCAAATGTTGCTCAATTCAGAAAAGACTTCATGTCAGGTAAACCTGAATATGACTTTACTGATTTAGATTATCCAATTGATGGCAAATTTGAAATTACAAAATAATATGGTTTTAAAGAGCCTTGATATTAATTGAGGCTCTTTTTTTATTAAAGGAGAAATGTGTTGACTAGTATTAAGAATAATTCAGACAATGTTTCGCTAATTGCAGAAGAATTTAAAGCGAAAATTAATGAAGAAAGAAGAAAAGCTAGAATTACTGATGTTGCACCATTGTTTATTCTTATTTTTTTAATTATTTGTATGTCAATTTTTGTTGATGGATTTTTTACTAAGAATAATTTAATTAATATTTTATATCAAATTTCTACACCATTAGTTTTATCTGTTGGATTAACTTTTGTTATTATTCTTGGAAGTATAGATTTATCAGTTGAAGGGGTAATTGGTTTTACAGGCTCTCTTGCTACAATTTTAGTTGCTAATTCAAAAAACTCATTAGATTTAGGGATATTAGGAGTTTTAATTGCAGTAATGGTTGGTTCTTCAGCTGGTGCTTTAACAGGTATATTACATGTTAAACTAAAAATTCCTTCATTTATGGTTACATTTGGTATGGCTAGTGTAATGACAGGTTTTGGTATTTTAACTTATATGGGACATCCTGCTTCTATTAGAGATCCTAATTTTGAAATTATTTCACAAGGCTTTTTCTTAGGTATTCCTGTATTAACTTGGTTTGCCTTAATTATTTTTGCTATTGGATATGTAATACAAGAGTATACAAGTTTTGGTCGCCATATTTTTGCAATTGGTGAAAACGAAACAGTATTAAGAGTAACTGGAATTAATGTTGATAAAATTAAAATTCTAGTTTTCACTTGGTGTGGTTTTTGTGCAAGTATAGCAGGTATTTTTGGAATAATTCGTTTAGGACGTGGGGAAGTAACTATCGGTACAGGATATTTATTCTCAACTATCACAGCAGTTGCTGTAGGTGGAACAGCCCTTTGGGGTGGTAAAGGTGGTGTTATCCAATCACTAATTGGTGTTTTAATTGTTACCGTTATCCAATCTAGTTTGATCTTAGAAGGAGTTAATCCTTATGTTCAATCAGCAGTACAAGGCTTATTAATTATTATAGCAGTTGCATTAACTGTTGTAAGAGGCCGACGAATAATCGTTAAGTAAAATAGGTACCAATATGAATGATAATTGTTTATTAAAAATAGAAAATTTAAGTCGAAATTATAGTGGAACTCAAGCTCTAAAAGGCGTTAGCATGGAGGTGAGAAAAGGTGAAATTCTTGGATTAATTGGTGAGAATGGAGCTGGTAAATCGACTTTATTAAGAATTATAGCAGGTGTTGAACAACCTGATGGTGGTACATTAACTATGAATGGAAACCCTTATAAATGTTCAAATCCTTTCCAAGCTAATAAACAAGGTGTTGGAATGGTTTTCCAAGAACAATCTTTAATTAAGAATTTAACTGTTGGGCAAAATATCTTTTTAGGTAGAGAAGATCGATATACAAAATGTAAATTAATAAATTGGAAAAAAATGTATAAAGATGCTGCTGAAATACTAAAGGGTGAAAATATTGACGCCTCTGATAAGATTGCTGATATTGACTTTGCAACTAGACAATTAGTTGAAATATTAAAAGTCTTTAATATTGTTCAAGAAAATTCAGAAAATGGTGCACTTATTCTTTTAGATGAACCAACTTCAGTTTTAAACGAAAAAGAGATTAACAAATTATATAAGAAAATTAGAGAGCTAAAAGAAAGTGGTAACTCAGTAATTTTTGTATCTCATAGATTAGACGAAGTAATGGAAATAAGTGATAGAATATATATTTTTAAAGATGGAAAAAATGTTGGTGAAGTAGATAAGAAGGATGCTGATGAAAATATCCTACAAGAAAAAATGGTAGGTAGATTAACAAACGGTCAATATTTCAAAACTGAAAGACAAACAATTCCATCTGATGAAGTAGTATTAGAAGTAAAACATTTAGGACAAAGAGGATTTTTCAAAGATGTTAATTTTAAGCTTCATAAAGGTGAAGTTTTAGGGATCTGTGGTGTAGTTGGTTCAGGTAAAGAAAATCTCTGTGCAGCTATATGTGGTGATGAAGCTTTTAGTGAAGGTGAGATTTTGATTGATAATGTAAAAAAAGAATTTACATCCCCATCTCAAGCATTAAAGAGTGGAGTTTTATCAGTTCCTAAAGAGAGGAGAGATGAAGGAATATTAGGTGTTAGAAGCATATATGAAAACATCTGTATGTCAAATTTCTCATTAGTTACTAAAAATGGTTTTATTTCAAAAAAAGAACAAATAGATTTAGCTAATAAGTGGATTGCTGAATTACAAATTAAGTGTAATTCCTCATTGCAAAATTTAGAAAATTTAAGTGGTGGTAATGCTCAAAAAGTTGTTTTTGCTAGAATTATTTCTAGTCAATCACATATTTTAATTCTTAATCATCCAACTCGTGGAGTTGATGTTGGTGCTAAAGAAGATATTTATAACATTATTAGAGATATTACTGAAAAAGGAATGTCTGTAATCATGCTTGGCGATACTCTTGATGAAAGTATTGGAATGAGTAATAGAATCATCGTTATGAAAGATGGTGTTACAACTAAAGAATTCGACTGTCCAGTAGATAATAAACCATCTCAAGTTGAAATTGTAAAATACATGGTTTAAAGCTAAAGGAGCTTTCTTATGATTTTTGAAGATAAAATTAAAAAAATTAAATTTATGGATCTTTTTAGTGTTATTTCTATCTTTATGACAATAATAATTTTTACAGTTTTAAATAGAAATTTCTTAGGACCCATTAATATAAAAAATATATTAGTAGATACAGCACCATTATTGATTGTAGCAACAGGAGTTACTTTTGTACTTTTAATTGGATCGGTAGACTTATCGGTTGGTTCTATTGCTTCTTGTGCTTGTGTATTTAGTGGAATGGGATATCCTATCTTTGGTAATAAAGTATTTTTATTAATATTATTATTTGGTGTATTAGCTGGAGCAATTAATGGAATATTATTTGTAGTATTAAAAATTCCTACATTTGTAGTAACCTTATGTACAATGAATATTTGGGCTTGTGTAGCTTTGCTAGTTTCAAATGGTAGACCAACAGGTATTCCAATTGAAATATGGGGATCCTTAAAATGGTCAAAGGTTCATTTTGGAATAATTCCTATATTGTTTATTCTTTCATTGTTGTTTTTAGTTTTTTTCTATATTATACAATCTAAAACAAAACTTGGTAAAAGTATTTTTGCAGTAGGTTCAAACCAAAATGCTGCTAGAATGATGGGGATTAATGTTTCAATAGTTAAAATGTGGCCTTTCGTTTTCTCTGGTATTGGTGCTGCTTTGGGAGGATTCTTTTATACTATAATTTTAAAAAGTAGTCTTCCAACTGTTGGTAGCTCATTAACTTTGATGGCAATGGCATCTGTAGCTCTAGGAGGTACACCTTTAACCGGTGGTAAAGGTAGTGTTTTAAGAACTCTCCTTGGAGTACTTCTTGTAATAATAATTCAAAATGGCTTAAATGTTATTGCAGTTGATGCCTTTTGGCAACAAATAGTTTTTGGCGCAATTGTAATTTTTGCAGTATATTTAAATACAGATAAATCCAGTAGGAGTATAATAGTAAAATAATGTATTATCTTGGTCTTGATGTTGGAACATCTACAATTTGTTCAGTAATTGCTGACACTAATGCTAATTGGAAAATTATCGATATTGTTACTATGCCTAATGATGCAAAAATACAGTCAAATTATTCTTGGGAAAATATTCAAGATCCAAAAAGAATAATGGAGATAGTAGAAGAAATATTATCAATAATGCTAGAGAGACATCCCAATATTTATTGTATTGGAATAAGTTGTCAAATGCATGGAATTTTATATATTGATTCACTTGGTAATGCTATATCTCCATTATATACTTGGTTGGATCAAAGAGCTGCTCAATTAATTGATGATAGAAAAATTTCATATGGAGAAGAATTATCTAAAATAATAGATAGAGAATGCCCTACTGGTTATGGTCTTGCAACCCATTATTTTAATTTGAAGACAAAAAATATACCAAAAAATGTAAAATCTTTTTGCTCAATTGGTGATTATGTTGCAATGCATTTAGCTAATAACAAAACTGTTAAATCAGATATAACTTTAGCTGATAGTTATGGAGCTATAAACCAAAAAGATAGAATCTATTCAAAAACAATATTAGAGAATAATGAGTTAATGCCTGAATTATTACCAGAATTAATACCATCTGAATCTATAATTGGTGAATATAAGAATATCCCTGTTGTTACAGCGGTTGGGGATAATCAATGTAGTTTTATGGGCTCTATTAAGAAGTTAAATAGTGATGCAACAATTAGTTTAGGTACTAGTGGTCAATTCACCTCCTATATTGATGAATATAAAGCTATTAAAGGCGTAGAAATTAGATTATTCCCTCAAAAAGGATATATTCTATCAGGGGCCTCTTTGTGTGGTGGTTATTCATATAGTATTTTAAGAGATTTCTTTAAAGAGCTTTTAGATTGGTTTGGTATATCTAATGATATAAATATTTATAAAAAGATGGATGAAATTTCTCCTTTGAATTATAATAATCTTATGGATTTTAATCCTTTGTTTTTAGGAACTAGGGAGAATTCTAGATTAACAGCTTCAATAAATAATATTACTTTAAGTAATTTTACACCTCAGAATTTAGTTGCTAGTATTGATGCTGGAATTGTAAATGAGCTTTATGATTTTTATAATATCTTTGCTGAAGAAGATAAAAAGAGAATTAAAAGAATTTATGGTACTGGTAGCTTTTTTAATAAGAGCCCTTGTATAAAGAAATATTGTGAGGATAAGTTTAAAATGCCAGTTTATAGTACTAGTAGGAATGAAGAATGTGCTTTTGGTGCAATTATTAATTCTTCTGTTGCGATGAATAAGTTTTTTGATTATTCTACAGCTATAGATAAAATAAATTTGGAGAATTAGTAATGGGTAAACAAACTAATAATATTTCACAAAAAACTAGAATCGTATATAATTATATTATTAATTATATTAAGGAAAATAATCTCATTGCTGGAGATCAAATTCCTGCGGAAGTAGTTATTGCTGAACATATCAATGTCTCTCGCCCAACTGTTTCTAAAGCAATTAATCTTCTAATTGAAGATGGATTAGTTTATAAAAAATCTGGTGTTGGAACCTTTATTAGTAACAAGTCTACCCAAACTGAAAAAAAGAAAGTCATTGGTCTATTATTTCCTTTAATTGGAAAAGGGGAGATTTTTAGACCAATTACAGAAGAAATTACTAAACTATCTGCAAATAATAATTTTTCACTAATTTGGGGTGGTCAATTTAGTAATTCAGAGTTTAATGCTCAACATATGGAGCAAATGGCTGAATTTTATATTGATCAGAAAGTTGATGGTATTTTATTAGCTCCAATCGAATTAGCAAAAGAAAGTTATAAAATAAATGAAAGAACTATAAGAAAAATTGAAGATGCTAATATCCCTATAGTTCTCTCCGATGCTGATTATTTAGAATATCCTAAAAGAAGTAATCATGACTTGGTAGGAATAGATAACTTTAGAGCAGGTTATGTTTCTGCTGAACATTATCTTTTACAAGGTGCAAAAAGAGTTGATTTTTTAAGTAACCCTGATATGGCACAAACAATTCCTCAAAGAATTATGGGATATAAACAAGCTTTAATTAATTATGGAATTAATCCAGATTCCTCTTGGGTTCATTATATTAATGATTTTTCTAAAGAATCTATTGAACCAATAATCAAGGATAAAGCTGAAAATATAATATGTGCAAATGACAATGTAGCTATGAAATTCATAAAAGGATTAACAGATATTGGTGTTAATGTTCCTCATGATGTAAGAATTAGTGGTTTTGATGATTTAGATTTTGCAAAATATTTAGGAATTCCTTTAACCACAATAGCTCAACCTTGTGCTGATTTAGCAGATATAATTATTTATACGATGCTACAAAGAATTGAAAATCCTGCATTGCCAACTAGATCAATAATGCTTGATTTTAAATTAAAAGTTCGAGGCTCTAGCATCATTCCACAAAAGTAGAAAATTATTAATTTCCTAACATAATCACTTGTAATAACAATTGACTTTATCAATACAAATTTAGTATTCTTTATCATGATACCTGTGTGTATTAATTTACATATGGGTATTATTTTGGAGTCTATTGTTGTGAAAAAAAATATTGTTTTGTTTGTTCTACTTTTTAGTATTGTAACATCATCTTTATATGCTTCTTTAAATTATAAATTTGATGCATTTTCTTTAGATCCTATATATAAAGAATATTTTGCTGATAGGGCAAGGCCTGATTTTAGTTTAAGCCAAATTAATTATTATGAAGGATATCCAGATAGAGTTCTTCAGGATACTCATGTTAGAAATACAGAGGAAAATGAAGAAAGAAAATTTAATGTATTTAAATTTGATGAATTGATATCACCTGAAAATAAATTTGTTGCCCTAAAAATTGGTGAAACTATTGCTTTAGGAAGAAGTACTTTTACCTTTGATAATGATTTATTAAGTCCAATCGCTTTTGATATATCAATGCAAGCTTTGCTTCAACATTTTTATAGAGGAACTTTTGATGATAATGTAAGTTATGATGGAATCTATTTTATGGGTGGAACTTTTAGAATTGGGAAAGTTCTTTCTATGAGAGTTGGATTGCATCATTATTGTTCTCATTATGGTGATGCTACTTTAAAGCAAATAGCAGATGCTGAAATTGATTCAGGATTTGGTGATAGCAATGGTGAATTTGGACTAACTTATAAATATGTTAGAATGAATGATTTTTCAATCGGGCTGTCCCTTGATTTAACACCTAATTTTAGAATTTATGGCGAATTAAATATTCCAAAAGAAGGAATAAGGAGTCTTAGACCAGATTATTTTGCTCCTAATTGGATTTTGAGAAATGGTCTTCCCGTAAATCCAGATTATCCAGATTCATATCAAGCTAGAATAGTTAATGTTGGATTTGAATATTCTACTTTAATATTTAAAAACTTAGGACCAACTACCATTGGTTATGATCTTCATCTTTATGAAGAAGGTAAAATTATATATGACCATGTTAATGGAGATTATGTTAAAGATGATAAGTATGTTTATTATGATGAAAATGCTCCTTGGGAATTAGAGCACAATGCTAAGATAGCTCAAGAACTTGATAAATACATATCATTAGAAGTAGCTTACCATAATGGTAGATCAGTTATGAATAGTTTCTTCTTCCAGCATACTTCAACTTTAACAGTAGGTTTAAGATTTAACCCAGATTATACTGTTAATGTATTTGATACTAGTAAAAATTAATTGATTATTTTTAGCTACAGTTTGTTTAAATTGTAGCTGATTTTATATAGTTAAAATAAAAATTATAATTGCCATTTTAAAAGGAGTTTATTTTGAAAAAAAGGTTGTTAGCTTGTTTAATCATAGGGCTTGTGGGATTATCATCCACTTTTGCTACTGTTAATTATAAATTTGATTGGTTATCTCTTGATCCACTACATAAAGAATATTTTGCAGATAGAGCAAGACCCGATTTAAGTGTTAATTTATTATTTAATTTGGATGGTGCTCCGGATAGAGTTCTTCAAGATTATTATAATTCATCAACTCAAGAATATAATGTTAGAGTCTTTGATTTTTCAGACAATCATAGTTTTAGTGATTTGATGATGGAGTACAAATTAGGGGAGACCGTTTCAATTGCTAGAAATACCTTTACTTTTGATTCTTGGTTAAGTCCGATTTCATTTGATCTTTCAGCTCAAGCTTTGCTGCAATCTTTTTATACAGAAGGATTTGATAATGGAATAGGTTATGATGGTATTTATTTCTATGGTACTACTTTGAGAATTGCTGATAAGGTATCTATGAGAATAGGGCATCATCATTATTGTTCTCATTATGGGGATCAAATTTATAAGGCTCTTAATAACTTGGCACAGAAAGCGGTTCCTGAGTCTGAAGAAGCTAAGGCTTTAGAGTTGTTTAATTTTGGCTATAAATATATAAGAATGAATGGTTATGTTATTGGGCTTTCAATTGAACCAACTCCTTCATTTAGATTATATGGTGAATTAAATTTCATCCCAAAAGATGTTAGTACTATAAGACCTGAAATGTTTGCTCCAGGGTGGTTTAAAGATAGAAATGATAATTATGCTTCTTGGTATAATGCAAGAATTGTAAATGTTGGTTTTGAATATTCTTATCCTATATTTAAAAATTTAGGAAAAACAACAATTGGTTATGATTTACATCTTTATGAAGAAGGTAAAATAGTTTATGACCATGTTAATGGCGGGGTTGCAACCTTTGATGAAGATGCACCATGGGAATTAGAACATGATATTAAAATTGCTCAACAATTTAATGATACTACTTCTTTAGAAGTTGGTTATCATAATGGAAGATCTCCTGTTAATAGCTTATTTTTCCAACATACTTCAATTATTAGTGTTGGATTAAGATATAATCCTAATACAACTCTAAAAGCTTTTGATTTCTCTTTATAAAATAATATTTTTAATTTAATAGATAAGATTATTGCTACTAAAATTATAGTTTTATGTGTTTTTTACACTAATAATTGTTTTTTAGTAGCTTTTTTGTTTATTTATTATTAATTTTAAATATATATGTTTTAAAGGAGATGAGATACAAGATGACAAGAGATGAAGCACTTAGTTTGTTAAAAAAATATAATCAAAGTGAAGCCTTAATTAATCATGGTAAAGCTGTTGAAGCTGTTATGAAAGCTTTTGCAAAATATTATGGTGAAGATGAAGAGTATTGGGGTAATGTTGGTTTACTTCATGATTTAGATTATGAAAAATGGCCAGAACAACATTGTGTAAAAACAGAAGAACTTTTAAAAGAAGAAAATGTTGATGATGCTTTTATTAGAGCAATTTGTTCTCATGGTTGGAAAATTTGTACTGATATTGAACCAAAATTACAAATGGAAAAAACATTATATACAATTGATGAACTATGTGGTTTGATAAATGCTACTGCACTTATGCGCCCTACAAAAATGGAAGGTATGAGTGTTAAAAGTGTAAAGAAAAAATTCAAAAGTTCAGGATTTGCAGCTGGTGTTAATAGAGAAGTTATTGAGGAAGGTGCTAAGTTAATGGATATGGAACTTTCAAAAGTAATGGAAATAGCTATAAAAGCGATGCAAGAATCAGCTAGTGATATTGGGCTATAAACTATTATTATATAAAGACTTATTATTAAACTCTATCAAACGATAGAGTTTTTTTATGTAAGTTAAAACTTATTTAGCAAGTAATTACTTTTAAACCTTTTTTTTCAAGTCCTTTTTTTATATTTTTGTCTACATTATTATCAGTAATTAATATATCTATTTTATCAAGACACCCCATAGTTGCAAATTTTACTTTTCCTATTTTTGAGGAATCAGCTAATAAAACAACTTTATTTGCACTTTCAATCATTGCTTTTTTTAGTTCAACATCAGAAAAAGATGGTAAGGAAAGGCCTTTTTCTACATCGATTCCTCCTGTGGCTAAAAATAAATAATCAGCATAAACCCCATTAAGCATAGAAATTCCTAAAGATCCTGTTAATGAAATCGTTGGGTTTTTAATTTCTCCACCAATTATAACTACATGATTTGAAGTAGATGCTAACTGAAAACCAATATTAATTGAGTTAGTTAAAATTTCAAGATTATTAAGTTCCATAATTTCTTGAGCTAGAGCTGTTGTTGTGGACCCACTGTCCAAAATTATATTGTCTCCAGAATGTATTAATTCGCATGCTTTTTTCGCAATGCGCTTTTTTTCTTCGTTATGTCCTCTATCTTCTAAATTAAAACTAAAAGCTTTTAAACTATTTGTTCTAAGAAAGGCTCCTCCATGTTGGCGAGTTATATATCCATATTTATCTAATATTCTTAAATCAGATCTAATTGTAGGCTCAGACACATTAAAAATTGTGCTTAAATTTTGTACTGTGCATGAGCCATTTTCTTTAATTAAATCCAAAATTTGTTGTTGTCTCTGGTTTTTAATCATGTATTTGATTATAGCAATTATGCTTAAAAAAGTAAACATTTATTTTCGAGAGATAGGTATAAAAACATAAAACGAAAAAAAACGAAAGTAAATGTTGACAATTCGAAAATAGCATAATAGTATAACTAACAAAAGGAGATTTATTAATGAAAAAGATTGTATTGGGGTTTGCTCCAACAAGAAGAAGTATTTTTAGTGCACCAGATGCTATAAAGTATAGAAAACTTACTGCAGAAAAATTAAAACAATTAAACGTAGAATTTGTAGATATTACTGATATTAATGATGAGGGGTTATTATATGATGATAAAGGCCTTGAATTAATAAAAGATAAATTTACAAAAGCAAAAATTGATGGTTTGTTTATTCCTCATTGCAATTTTGGAACTGAATATGAATGTGCTAGATTGGCTAAGGCTATGGATGTTCCTGTTTTATTATGGGGCCCATTAGATGAAAGACCAATGAAAGATGGTACCCGACTTAGAGATACTCAATGTGGCCTATTTGCTACAGGGAAAGTTTTAAGAAGATTTAAAGTTCCTTTTACTTATATGACAAACTGTAGATTAGATGATCCAGTATTTGAAAGAGGTATTAAGGATTTCTTAAGAGTTTGCAGTGTTGTTAAAACTTTTAAGCATATCAGAATCTTACAAATTGGACCTAGACCATTTGATTTCTGGTCAACAATGTGTAATGAAGGAGAATTACTTGAAAAGTTTAATATTCAATTGTCTCCAATTCCTCTACCTGAATTAACAACAACCATTAAAGAAATAATAAATAAAAATGGTGAAAACTTAGTAGAAACAGTTAATTATTTAAAATCAAATTTTGTAGTTAAAGTTAAAGAAGATGAAATAAAAAAAATTGCAGCCTTAAAAATTGCAATGAAAGGTTTGTGTGATAAATATTCTTGTAATGCTGTAGCTATTCAATGTTGGAATGCTTTACAAGGTGAAATTGGTATTATGCCTTGTGTTGCGAATTCCTTGATGAATGAAATGGGTATTCCAGTTGTTTGTGAGACAGATATTCATGGAGCCATAAGTGCCTTAATGGTTGAAGCTGCATCTCTAAAAGATACCAGATCGTTCTTTGCTGATTGGACAATAAGACATCCTGATGTTGAAAATGGGGAGCTATTACAACATTGTGGACCTTGGCCTATTTCTGTAGCTAAGGAAAAACCCGTTATTGGTTATCCTTTGGCATTTACATTCCCTGGATCTTTAACTGCAGAAGCAAAACATGGTGCTTTAACATTAGCTCGTTTTGATGGTGATAATGGGGAATATTCACTTCTTTTAGGTAATGCGAAAGGCATTGAAGGACCAAATTGTATGGGTACCTACTTATGGATTGAAGTTGAAAATATTAAACGCTTAGAAGAAAAAATAGTAACAGGCCCTTATATACATCATTGTGTTGGTATTCATGAAAATTTAGTTCCAGCTCTTTATGAAGCTTGTAAATATTTAAATATTAAAGCTGATTTATATGATCCAATTGAAGATGATGTAAAAGCATATCTAAGAGGTGAAGATATTAATTTATTAGAGTATTAAATAAGAACTTAATCTTATTATTTATAATTCATAAAACAAATTTATTAGGAGGTAAATTATGAATTTATTTAAAAAAGCTTTAGCTTTATCATGTGTGTTATTAGTAAGTACAACTATGGTATTTGCTCAAGGATCAGAAGAAAGTAATACTAAAAAATCAAATTTGATTTATATCATTACTCCATCTCATTCAAATCCATTCTTTAAAACAGAAGCAGATGCAGCTGAAGCTAAAGCAGTTTCATTAGGATATGAAGTAAAAAGCGTTTCTCATGATGATTCAGCTGTAAAACAATCTGAATTATTTGAAACAGCTATTGCTGATAAAGCTGCTGCTATTATTTGTGACAATGCTGGAGCTGATGCTACTGTTGCTGCTGTTCAAAAAGCAAAAGATGCTGGTATTCCAACTTTCTTAATTGATAGAGAAATTAACCAAAGTGGTGTTGCTATCTCTCAAATCGTAGCAAACAACTATCAAGGAGCAAAAGAAATTGCACAGGTATTCGTAGATGCAATGGGTGGAGAAGGTAAATTTGCTGAATTGTTAGGAAAAGATTCTGATACCAATGCTCATGTTAGATCTCAAGCATTCCATGAAGTTGTAGATCCTTATGATGATTTAGTAATGGTTGCTCAACAAACTGCAAACTGGGAACAAACAGAAGCATATGAAAAAATGGAAACAATCTTAAAATCTAATCCTGATATTAAGGGTGTAATGTGTGGTAATGATACAATGGCTGTTGGAGCTTCTGCTGCAATTAAGAGTGCTGGACTTTCAGGTATTGTTATAGTTGGTGTTGATGGTAGTGATGAAGCTGCAGCATTAATTAAAGCTGGTGAAATGACTGGTACTGCATTACAACAAGCTGCATTAATTGCAGAAATGTCTGTAGAACAAGCTGACAAATATATTAAAACTGGTTCAACTGGTTTAGCTGAAAAACAATTAGTTGATTGTATTGCTATAACTGCTGATAACGTAGATAGATTATCTGCCTTTGTTTACAAATAGAAGAATTTTACACAAATGCTTCTGAGGGAAACAACTTCAGAAGCATATATTTTATTTTAAGAGGAAGTTCATGAAAAGAATAAACAAACTTATATTAATTTTATTAATATTATTTATCTCTACTTTTTTAGTTAGTTGTGTAAAAGTTGTAAAAACAGGTGAAGAAGACAAATTAATTGGTAACGTTAAGTTTGATCCAAATGCAAATGTTTCAGAGTTCTGGGATACAAGTTTTTTGCCAGAGTTAAAAGATAAAGCTTTAGATTTATCTGATCTTTATAACAAAGCTAATGGGGATTTCAAAAATGTTAGTGATTTAGGCCTTTATACCATGGGAGATAAAGGAGAACTAAATTTTACAATTAAAGATGAAGCAACGGTTATAGAAAACTTAAGTGATAAAAAAGCTGGATATCTTGTATTAAGTGTAGATGATATACCATCAGATATAGTAATTGAATTGCAAGTTGGTCCGATATTTAAAGGTACCTCAATTAGAGACAATCTAGAATGTATAAATTTTGATGATTATGTAAATCAGATTGAATGGGGTGGAGTATCTCATAGCTTGAATGAAAAGGTATTAGAAACAGTTATTAATGAGGATATTTTAAATTTAAATGTTGGGGATACTATAGATCTATATGGTTGTTTTACAGTTTCTTCTAATGGAGAAATAATTATTACTCCTATTTCACTAGAGGTAAAATAATGCAAAAAATAGAAAACAAAGAATTAGAAGTTTGTCTAAGAGCTGAACATATAACAAAAATATATCCAGGTACAGTTGCTTTAGATGATGTTTCATTTTCTGTTTATAAGGGAAAAGTTAATGTATTAGTTGGTGAAAATGGTGCAGGAAAATCTACATTAATGAAAGTTATTGCTGGAATAGTCCAAAATGATAAAGGTCGTTTGTTACTAAATAATGAAGATGGAACTACAGAAGAATTATCTATCTCAAATACCAATGATGCAAAGGCTAAAGGTATTGGAATTATTAACCAGGAGTTAAGTTTATTTCCTAATTTAAATGTTTATCAAAACATTTATATGACCAAAGAAATTAAAAAGAAAAATGGAACCTTAGATGATGAAGCTCATAAAAAAGGCGCTAAAGAGATTTTAAAGAAACTTCGTCATCCAATTGATGTTGATACCTTAGTTGGGAATTTAAGAGTAGGGCAACAACAGATTATTGAAATTGCAAAGAATTTATTAATTAAGAATTTAAAAATATTAATTATGGATGAACCTACTTCAAGTTTATCAAAGCAAGAAGTTGATGTTTTGTTTTCAGTTATGAGGGAATTAACTGCTGCTGGTATTTCTATAGTATATATTTCTCACCGCTTAGAAGAAATTATGGAAATAGGAGATCATATTGAAGTTCTTAGGGATGGAAAATATGTCGGAGAAGCAGCAATTAAAGATATCGATATAAATTGGATTATAAGAGCCATGGTAGGAAGTGATGCTTCCTATAAAAAATGGGATAGAGGTATTGATTGGAAAGATAAAGATACAGTTCTTGAAGTTAAGAATTTTAATCTTCCTAAAAAAGGTGGAGGTTATTTACTCAAGGATGTAAGTTTTGAACTAAAAAAATCAGAAATTCTTGGTATTTATGGACTAATGGGTGCTGGTAGATCAGAATTATTTGAATGCATCATGGGACTAAGAAATGAATATACTGGAGAATTGTTTTTGAATGGTGAGGCTATAGATGTTAAAAATATTAACTCACAAATTAAAAATGGTTTTGCCTTAGTTCCTGAAGATCGACAATCAATGGGTCTTGTCCAATGCCTTGATATTTTAAAAAATTTTACTCTTTCAAGTTTAAGTAGTTATACAAAATTTGGTGTTATAGACAAGAAAAAAGAAAGTGATGCCTGTGATAGCCAAATAGGTGACATGAATGTAAAAGTTGCTAAAAAAGATTTACCAATTCTATCTCTTAGTGGAGGGAACCAACAAAAAGTTGTTGTTGGTAAATGTTTATTAACACATCCTGAAATATTGCTTTTAGACGAACCTACTAGAGGAATTGATATTGGTGCAAAAAATGAAATGATAGAAATCATTCGTCAAAATGCAGCTAGAGGCTTATCTCTAATTGTTATTTCATCTGAGTTAAATGAGATCATGGCAATAAGTGATAGAATTATTGTTTTATCTAAAGGAATAAAAACTGCGGAACTTAAAGGTTCTGAAATTACTGAAGAAAATTTAGTACTAGCATCCTATAAAGGGCATAATGTATAAAATGAGGAAGAATATGAAAGAATTTAAGAAAAATTCAAAAATGGATTTTTTAATGCTATTACTTAAAGGAAGAACAATAATTGTTCTTGTTATTTTAATGGTATTTTTTTCAATAGTTGAACCAAACTTTTTAGCTATTGAAACTCTATTTTTAATAGCTAAACACGTAGCTTTATATGGTATTTTAGGTATAGGCATGACCTATGTAATCATAACAGGTGGTATAGATTTATCAGTTGGTGCAATCTGTGGTTTAGTTGGAATGATTGTTGGTGGAATGATTAACGAAGGAGTTGTAATAAAACTTCTTGGTGTCACCCTTTATTTTGATATTCCTTCCATTTGTATTGTTGGAATATTAGTAGGTGCTATTGTTGGCCTTGTAAATGGATACTTTATAACAAAATGTAAAGTTGCTCCTTTTATTGCTACTTTAGGAACTATGTATATTGCTAGGGGTGTTGCAATGTTAAGAAGCAATGGAGCTACTTTTAGTGGATTAACGGGCAATGAAGTATTAGGGAATACTGGTTTTGCAATCTTTGGTAGAAACATTGGTAATACTCCAATTCCATTTAGTGTAATAATTTTACTTGTAATAGCTCTTTTTGCAGCATTTATACTAAATAAAACTCCATTTGGTTGGCAGATAAAAGCAATTGGTGGAAATATAAAGTCTGCTGAGATATCTGGTATTAAAATTA
The DNA here is from genome assembly GCA_963678415.1 of Sphaerochaetaceae bacterium. GTDB lineage: Bacteria > Spirochaetota > Spirochaetia > Sphaerochaetales > Sphaerochaetaceae > Pleomorphochaeta. Next base: position 2,923,824 of record OY782833.1, read on the forward strand.
ATAAAAAAATCGTTATTGTTTATATTTTCTCTGGTATTTGTTCTGCAATAGTTGGAATTATTACTGCTAGTCAATTGATGGCAGCTCACCCTGCAACAGGGGAATCTTGGGAAATGAATGCTATTGCTGCAGCTGTTTTAGGTGGTACTTCAATGGCAGGTGGTATCGGAACAGTAGGTGGAACAATAATTGGTGCTTTTGTAATTGGTGTTATAAATGATGGAATGGTTATGTGTGGTGTTTCTGAATTCTGGCAAATGATTATTAAAGGTGCTGTAATTATTGGAGCAGTAATTATTGACCAAATTCAAAGAGACTTCCAGACAAAAATGGCTCTAATGGTTAGAGATAAAAATTAAGGGGAATACTTATAATGAATATTAAAGATCTTGAAATAGAAGCTAATGAAATAAGAATGGACTTATTAAACCTAATATATGATGCAAAAACAGGTCATACTGGTGGAGACTTATCTTCAACAGAAATTATTACTGCCTTATATTATGATGTTTTGAACATTGATCCAAAGAATCCAAAAGCCCCAGATAGAGATATGTTTATACTATCTAAAGGTCATTCTGTAGAAGTTTTATATACTGTTTTAGCGAGAAAGGGCTTTTTCCCAAAAGATTGGTTAAAAGATTTTTCAAAAAAAGGATCTTTATTGATTGGTCATCCTAATAATAAGATTCCAGGTATTGAAATGAATACAGGCTCCTTAGGTCATGGACTATCTGTTAGTGTAGGTATGGCATTAGGTTTAAAAAAGAAAAAATTAAAATCAAGAGTCTTTTGTTTAATGGGGGACGGTGAACATGCTGAAGGATCAATTTGGGAAGCCGCTATGTCTGCAAGTAATTATAAACTTGATAATTTAGTTGCTATAATTGATAGAAATCATTTACAGATTTCAGGTAATACAGAAGATGTTATGTCTTTGGAACCTTTAAGAGAAAAGTATGAAAGTTTTGGTTGGGTAGTAAAAGATATTGATGGTAATGATATGGAACAAGTTGTTACTACACTAAAAACAAAAAATACTAGTAATAAACCTTTATTGATAATTGCACATACCATAAAAGGTAAAGGTGTTAAAGAAATGGAAAATATTCCTAAATGGCATCATGGAGTTCCTTCTTCAGACTTAATGAGTAGCGCTATAGATCAATTAGAAAAAAATAAGGAAAAAATAAAAAATGAGTAAAAATGCATGTAGACAATATTTTGCTAATGAACTTATAGAATTGGCAAGTACTGATAAAGATATTGTTGTTATTTGTTCTGATTCAAGAGGTTCTTGTTCAATGACAGATTTTTCAAATACTTATCCAGAACAATTTATTGAAGCTGGAATTGCAGAACAAAATGAAGTTGGTATGGCGGCTGGTTTAGCAAATGTAGGTTATAAACCATTTGTTTGTGCTCCTGCAAGTTTCCTTTCTGCTAGAAGTTTAGAACAGGTCAAAGTTGATGTAGCCTATTCAAAGAAAAATGTTGTATTATTTGGTGTAAGCGGAGGTATCTCTTATGGTGCTTTAGGTTATACTCATCATAGTACTCATGATATAGCTGTTATGAGGACTATTCCTAATCTAAATGTTGTACTTCCTAGTGATGCTATACAAGCTGCTAGTGTAGCAAGATATTTTTCAAAAAATCCTATGCCTCTTTATATAAGGGTTGGTAGAGGTCCTGTTGAAGATATTTATTCAGATTGGGAGGGGGAGGCTTTTACATTAGGTCAAGCTAATGAATTAATGCATGGTGATGATATTACAATTATTGCATGCGGAGAAATGACTTATCCAGCTTTGCAAGCAGCTAAAATGCTTCAAAAAGAAAATATTAGTGTTAGAGTTCTAGACTCCCCATCAATATCTCCAATTGATGAAAATTCAATAATTAAGGCTGCAAAAGAAACAAAGGCTATATTAACTATTGAAGAACATTGTGTAAACAATGGCCTTGGATCTGCTGTTTCTTCTCTATTGAGTGAGCAATATCCAGTTCCAATGAAAATTATGGGACTCCCTTATGAAATTTTGATTAATGGTAGTAGTGAAGAGGTAAAAGATGAATATAAATTAAATACCGAAGGTATAATTGACAATGTATATTCACTTTTGAAAAGGAAATAAAAATTATGAGTTATATTTTATCAATAGACCAAAGTACTTCTTTGACTAAAGCTATGCTTTTTAATAATAAAGGCGAATTAGTAGGGCGTTTTGATCTAAGTCATAAACAATACATCAATGAAAAAGGATGGGTTGAGCATGATATGGAAGAAATATATTCTAATTTAATAAATGTTGTAAAAGGTGTAATTGAAAAAACTGGTATCGATAGTTCATTAATTAAAGTTGGAGCTATAACTAACCAGAGAGAAACAACTGTAGCTTTTAATAAAGATACGGGCAAAAGTGTTACTAGGGCAATTGTTTGGCAATGTGGAAGAGCAAAGGAAATTTGTAATAAATTAGTTGATAAAGCAACTTTAATTAAACAAAAAACAGGAATGAATTTATCTCCTTATTTCTCTGCTGCAAAAATGAATTGGATTGTTGAAAATATTAATGATGCACAAAATCTTATTAAAAATAATAAATTAGCTCTTTCAACAGTTGATACATTTTTAGTTTATAGACTAAGTGGATTAAATGAATTTAAAACTGAATATTCTAATGCTTGTAGAACACAATTGCTTAATATAAATACATTAGACTGGGATCCAGAACTCTTAGAAATGTTTAACATAAAAAGAGAAATGCTTGCTGAAGTTTGTGACAGCGATTCTTTGTTTTGTTATACAGATTTTGAGGGTGTGCTTAAAAATCCTATTCCTATCCATAGTGTCTTGGGAGACAGCCAAAGTGCATTGTTCGCTCAAGGGGGAAATAAGGAAGGAGTTGTAAAGGCAACCTATGGAACCGGTTCTTCTGTAATGGCTAGTGTAGGATTAAATAATAAAATTTCTGATTCTTTAGTTACTTCAATTGGTTGGAAAATTGATAATAAATTAAACTATGTAGTAGAAGGTAATATTAATTATTGTGGAGCTACAACTAAATGGTTGATTAATTCATTACAAATTTTAGACAATGAAAAAGAAGCTTCTAAAATAGCGAGTTCAGTTACTAGTAAAAATGATGTATATTTAGTGCCTGCTTTCACAGGTTTAGGTGCTCCTTATTGGTCTTCAAGTGCAAAAGCAATTATATGTGGTATGGATTTAACTACTACTAAAAATGAGATCATTAAAGCTGGAGAAGAAACTATTGGTTATCAAATTAATGATATTTTACAATTAATGATTGATGAGAATAAAATTAATTTTAATAGTTTAAGAGTTGATGGTGGTATTACGAATGATAAATATGTAATGCAATTTCAAGCTGATATTTCAAACTTAGAAGTTAATGTAGCCTCTATTGAAGAATTATCTGGGCTTGGTACTGCATTAAATGCTGGTATAAAAATAAATATTATTGATAATAATTATTTTGATAATATATCTTTTAAAAAACGATATTATCCCAAAAATATAGAAAGAGAAGTAAAAATTAATGGTTGGAAAAAAGCCGTTCAAAAGTCAATACTGTAAAAATAATACTGCAAAGTTTTGATAATATACCTCATAAGTCGAGAGATTAATTTGAGGTATTTTTTATTTCTCTGGGAGTAAAAGTTTCAAGAATTTAAAATAATAGTCAGAAAAATTTTCTTTTAAATTGGGTTGATTAGAAAAGTTTCAATATTTGATAATAATACTAAATAATGTAATGAAAACTTGCCAAACAACGTAATAAAAACTTGCCAAACAACGTAATAAAAACTTGCCAAACAACGTAATAAAAACTTGCCAAACAGCGTAATAATGTATATTCCAAAGTTAAGTGCAAGATATTAAATAATTAGGTTTCTTTAAAGTTATAACTTCAAAATGATTTTATTGGAGTTTGAAAATATACTTATCAAAGAAAAGCTAGTACTTATATTGTTTAATAGTGTGTTTAAACAATTAGAAATATAAATTTTATAGTTTTCCTGAATTGAGATAAAAAAACTCTATCCTTAAAATAAATTGGATAGAGTTCTTTTTTATGTTATTTCTATTTTTTATATCTAGGATATTCATTACATAGAAGTCTATAAGGTTTTTCATCTTCTACAATTTTTGGGAATCTTCCAATTGGTTCATAGAAGAAGTTATCATTTACATCATCATTGCACATTGAAACTTCACCAATTAATACAGCTCCGCCTTCAACAGCAAAATCATGATATTGATAAGGCCAAATAGTAATACTTTCTCCAGGTTTTAGATAAACCTTTGTTCCAGCTTTAGCACTATAGCTTCTACCATCAGTATTAATTGTAACATCACTATCAGATAGAGATGCATCAACTTTATTAGCATTATATACAGAGATAATTAAGGTTCCACCACCTCTGTTTATAATATCTTCACATTTGTAAGCATGGTAATGCATTGGAGCTTTTTGGTTTTCAAAAAGCATTAATAGTTTTTCAGCATAAGGCTTTTCATATCTATCATCTTTTTGATTTCCGTTTCTTAAAGTAATAAGAGAGAATCCAACTTCATCAAATTTATTCATACCAAAGTCGGTAATATCCCAACCTAGTTGATTATCTCTAATTTCATCATATTCTTCATTTTTTTCTTCCCATTCTTCTTTACTCCAATTACAGAATTGAGGAATAGAAAACTTATATTCTTTTAATAAAGCTTCAAATTGTTTGATTACTTTATTAATTTCTGATCTCTTCATAAATACATCCTTTTTTATATATATCAAATAATTTCATTACTTCATCATAACTTTTCATAGCAGAAGTACCATCTACTGCAGCTAAAGAACAAATAGCCGTTGTACATGCAACCTTTAATGCTTTAAAAAGATCAAACTCTCTAGTAATAGAATATAAGATACCACTTAAAAAAGCATCCCCTGCACCCGTAGTTCCTTTAATATAACTCTTTGGAACATCTAAAGATTCAGCTTTATAAACTTTATTAGTTTTACAATCTAGACCATAGTTGAAGAGAGAGGAGTGTACTACTACCCAAGTTGAAACACCAAGTTCTTTAATTTTGTCTAAGGCTTTAATCATATTTTCTTCAATGATTTTATTATCCTCATCCTTAACTTGTATGCCACTAATACTTTGAGCTTCAACTTCATTAACAGTACAGTAGTCACTATACTTTAGAGCTGAACAGGCAACATTAATTGTTCTCTCATCATTTTTTGAAACCATATCAATAGAAGTTTTGATGCCTTTTTCTTGAGCCTCGTGAAGAAGTTTAGCACAATAACTGCCATATTCTTTTTCACTATCCATTAATTTCCCAATTAACCCAATATATTCAACTTGAAGGATATCCCCATTTAAAGATGCCATATCTATATGATCATAGCTGAAATCTTTATTTGAGGCAGGATCAAAGAAAAAAGTTCTTTGTTTTGTTTTTTTTGAATCCATTACGTGAGTTGTAGGAGTGTTTTCTAATACAACATTATGAGACATATCTATATTTGGATAATCGTTAAATTTATCTTTTATAGTTTGAGCTGCTTCGTCCTGACCCATAACACTATTTACTATAATTTTTAAATCGCTATCCAGTTTTGCAAGATCAATAACTAAATTACCAGCGCCCCCAATAGAGGCACTAGTGTTATTAATTGTTGTTAAATTGCTTTCTTTTGGATATTCATCAATTGAATAGTGTTTGTCTAAAATAACAGGACCAACAACAATAATTGATTTATTCATTGAAACTAAATACTCCAATAGCTTGTTTTACATTTTCTTTCATAGCTTTTGTTGCAATTAAAGGAATATCATGGAAGAAGATATTATCATCATCATTAAATTTCTTTAATTCATTATAAACTGCCTTGCCACCATATAAACTCATATAAGTATAGTAGTTTATTTTTCTAACACCATTTTTTATTGCGGTTTGGAACTCTTCTTTAGAAAGACCAGATCCACCATGCATTACAAATGGGATATCAATAGCTTCTTTAATTAATGATATTCTATCTAAATCTAATACAGGTTTTTCTTTATATAATCCATGAGAAGTTCCAAATGCGATAGCTAAACAATCTACATTAGTTTTTTCAACAAATTCTTTTGCAAGAGTAGGGCTTGTGTAAATATCATTTAAATCTGCAAAGCTTTTTGCTGTTTCACTTACTCCACCTTCTCCAATACCAATATCGGAAGCAAAGATATGGCCAAGTTCAGCTTCTACACTAACACCCACACTATGAGCGGCTCTAACAACAGCTTTTGTTTCTTCAATATTATCCTCAAAGCTTTTTGCTGAAGCATCAATCATTACTGAAGTAAATCCTAATCTTATAGCTTTAATACAAGCTTCAAAGCTAGTACCATGATCTAGATGAACGCAAACAGGAACAGTTGCTTTTTTTGCAAAATGTAACATTATGGCTGCTGCATCTTCTATTATCATCAATGGTTCATGAACTCCAGCATAGTTTAAGATAACAGGAGTGTCTTTTTCTTCTGCTGCTTCAATAATAGCTTGTGCACTTTCAAAGTTAGGCACATTGAATGCTCCAATAGCAATTTTCTTTTCATTTGCTATTTTTAATACATCATTAAGATTAACTAACATATATACTTCCTTTTGTTTTTTTAGTTCTTATTTGTTTTTGTTTCTTAAGAAGTCAATAAATACAGCTAATAAGATAACAGCACCTTTAACTACATATTGCCAGAATGAATTAACATTCATTAGGTTTAATCCATTATTTAAGAAACCAATGATTAATGCACCAATAATTGTACCACCGATTTTACCACTACCACCGCTCATAGATGTACCACCAACAACTACAGCTGCGATAGCATCCATTTCAGCACCAGTACCAGCAGTTGGTTGACCTGAATACATTCTTGAAGCTAATACAACACCAGCAAGACCAGATAATAAACCAGTATAAGCATAAACAAAGAATTTAACCTTTGAAACTGAAATACCACTGAAACTAGCTGCTTGAGTATTTCCTCCAACAGCGTACATATGTCTACCAAATTTCGTACTATTCATTATCAGTCCCGTGACTATCAATACAATTACTAATATAGCAACAGGGGTAGGAATAGGACCAATATAACCAGCACCAATGAATTGCCATTCTTTAGATACAACTCTAACTGGAGAACCACCGGTGTAAACATATGCAAGCCCACGTGCAATGTTCATGGTAGCAAGTGTTACGATAAATGGAGGAATTGTTGTTTTTGAAATTACTGTACCGTTGAAGATACCAAATACTACTGCAATTAAAAGTCCTAATACAATTGCAACTGGAATTGGTAGAGAATATCTAGCAACACCTGCAGCAGCTACACAACCACTTAATGCGATAATAGATCCAACTGATAAGTCAATTCCACCAAGGATAATTACCATTGTCATACCACAAGCCAAATAAAGGTTTGTAGAAATCTGTCTTAAAACGTTAAACATGTTACGAGAGGTTAAAAAAGCTCTACTAGTAACAGGATAGATTGATAGAAATAGGTAGAGTACAACGAATGCTACTAAAATACCTAAATTTTCTTTAAAAAATCTATGAGTTCCTTCTCTTAATTTATTAGAAGATTGAAGTGTATCATTTTTTCCCATTTTTTTAATTCCTTTTTTATTCTGCTGCTAAGTGCATAATATTTTTTTGAGTTAATTCTGTGTGATTTAAACAACCTTTTACATAACCATGAGCGAATACATAAACTCTGTCACTCATATTAATAATTTCAGGAAGTTCAGATGAAATCATTATTATTGATAAGCCTTCTTTAACTAATTCATTCATGATTGAATAAATTTCAGCTTTAGCTCCAACATCAACACCACGAGTTGGTTCATCAAGAATTAAAAGTTTAGGCTTAGTAGCAAGCCATCTACCAATTAATACTTTTTGTTGGTTACCACCGGATAAATTTGCTACCTTTTGAGATAGAGAAGGTGTTTTTGTATCCATTAAATCAACATATTTCTGGGTAATCTCTTCTTCTTTTCTTTTGTTTAATTTAATACCTTTTATAAAGTCATTTAGAACTTCAATTGTCGTATTATATTCAACACTTTGAATTAGATATAACCCTTCTTTTTTTCTGTCTTCAGGAACTAAAGAAATACCATCTTTAAGAGCTTCTTTTGCATTGTTGTAATGTTTTTTATCTCCTAAGAAAACGATATCACCTTCATAGTTTTTAGTAAGACCAAAGATACATTTAACAGTTTCACTTCTACCAGCACCAACTAAGCCTGCAAAACCAACAATTTCCTTTTCTTTTATTTCAAAGGAAACGTCTTTTACCATATTACCATCACTTAAGTGATCACACTTTAGTATTGTTTTTCCAGCTTCAAGGTAGTTTCTTGTATAATATTTGGATAGTTGACGACCAACCATCATATTAATAAGTTCTTCCTTAGTAGTTTCTTTTACAACTTTTGTACCTACATATTCACCATCTCTTAAAACAGTAACGCGGTCACAAATTTCATTTAACTCACTCATTTTGTGAGAAATATATATAATACCAACATCATTTTTAACTAAAGTTCTCATTATAGAGAATAAAAAATCTACTTCTTTATCTGAGATTGAGGATGTAGGTTCATCCATTACTAAGATCTTTGAATTAAAAGAAATAGCTTTAATAATTTCTACCATTTGTTGTTGAGCAATAGTTAAATCTTTGATTAAGGTTGTTGGGCCAAAGTCAAGGTTATAGTCAACAAGTAATTGTCCTGCATCCTTGTTCATTTTATCTTTATCAACAATGATGCCTTTCATAGGTTCACGACCTAGATAAATATTTTCTGCAACACTCATATAAGGAACTAAGACTAGTTCTTGGTGAATGATTGCAATTCCATTTTGCTGAGCTTGAAGAACGTTTTGTATATTTACTTTTTGATCTTGGATAAATATATCGCCTTCATTAGCTGAATAAATTCCCCCAAGCACTTTAATAAGTGTTGATTTTCCTGCTCCATTTTCACCTAATAGGGCATGAACCTCACCACTTTTGAGCTCAAAATTAACATTCTTTAGTGCATATACACCAGGGAATTGTTTGTGTATATTATTCATTTTGAGTAAAACATTATTATTCATAATTTTTTCCTGCTACTTTTTGGTGATTTTATGATTTCTAAAATACTTAAGGAGTGACTAGCACTCCTTAAGCTAATTTTAAATTTTATTGCCAGCCGTCTGTTCCGAAGTCATCTACGTTATCAATTGTAATTAAGAAAGTAGGTACAGGGTATCTAGAATCAACTGATTCACCATTCATAATCTTGTACATTAAGTCTACAGAAGTTGTAGCAATGTTGATTGGAGATTGAGCACCAGAACCTTCGATTAAGGAATCAGCACCTCTTGCGATTTCACTCTTAATGTCAGGAGATCCATCAACACCATAGATTAAACAATCTGTGATACCAGCAGCGTTAGCAGCAGCTAAAGCACCAAGAGCTGTAGGGTCGTTACCACCGAAGATAGCAACTACATCTGGATGAGCTTGTAATAAGTCTTCACTGATGTTCATTGATCTTTGTAGGTTACCTTTAGCATCTTGTTGAGCAACAATATTGAAGCCTTTACCTTCAATTGCATCAATAAAGCCGTTAGTTCTATCAACAACAGAGTTCATTGTAGGAGAGTCAAGAACGATAATGTCTCCACCACCAGGAACTTTTTTAACTAAGTCTTCACCACAAACTTTACCAGCATTGTAGTTATCAGAACCAGCATATGTTGCAACATAGCTCATATCAGCAACTTCAGTATCGAAGTTAACAATTGGAATACCAGCAGCTTTTAATTGGTCAAGAGCTGGAATAATACCTTCTGCTTCAGCAGGGTTTAAGAATATACCGTCAATATCTTGAGCAATTAAGTCTTCAATTTGTTGAATTTGACGAGTAACATCATTAGCAGGGTCTACAGAAATAAGAGTGTCTCCTTTAGCTTCAACTTCATCTCTGATTGTTTGTTCGATTAGAACGAAGAATGGGTTAGATTGGTCCATACATGTGAAACCATATTTATAACCTGTCTTTTCTTCTGGAGCACCTTGAGCAAATACACTAGTTGCTACAAAAGCTGCTAATAATAAAGATACAATAACTTTTTTCATAAAAAAAGCCTCCTTGATTGATTTAACTTAAGTATAAATCGTATTTGGGAGCGCACAGCTGAAATATGTAACTACTTTTATATGACAATTGTAATATGTTAATTTTCTAACTTGTTTTGTATAGTTCTTTGTAGCTTTTTCAAATATATAGTAGTATCTAATTCTTCATCGATAATTGTATTTATTTCCTTTTCTGCTATAGCCATAGATTCATTGTATTCTTTGAATTTTTGAGGAGAAATACTTTTGTCCATGATTTCATATAATAAGCTATTATTATATTTCATATCATTAACTTCCATATTTTCCAAAAGAATATCAGCAATAGTATCGCTTTTTGCAACTTTTTTAAGAGGAGAAGCTCCTTGGGAAAATTTATATATTTGTTCTTGAATTTTATAGTTATGGGTAAAGGTTTTTAATAAATCAAAGGCTAGGGCTTTATGTTTGGTATTAACATTTATTGCCATAAGCAGAGCTTGCATTTCACTAACATTATCTCCTGCTGGGCCACTTGGCATTGATGTAAAATCCCATTGGTAATCTAGGTATTTATTAATTTTATATGGGTATGCAGTGTATGTTCTATATTTTGCAAAACTAATTGGCATAAAAGCAACTTTACCTTTATCAAAATCCAGTGAACTTAGTACTTGGTTTTCACTTATAGTATTAACCCTTTGCATAAATTGGATTGCTTGAGCTACTTTATTATCATCAAAGTGAGCTAGAGTGCCAATATCATTAAAGAGAGTAACACCATTTGTATAGGTTGCATCTAACCAGTTTAAATTACTACCTCCAAAGAGATCTAATTTATTATCACCATTAACATCTTTTGTTATATTTCTACAGATAGCAATAAAATCATCCCAAGTCCAATCTGCTGGAGGAATTTCAATATTATTATTTTCAAGTAGAGTTCTATTAATTGCCATTAATTTTGGATTAACTTCATAGGGAAGTGCAAATTGTTTATTTAAATAGGTCCCAGAATTATATGCTGATTCAAAATAATCATCTTTAGAAATATTAGGATCTTTATCAATTAATTTTTCTAGATTAAGTAATAATCCAAGTTCAGCAAATTTATTAAAATCTTCATTTAGAATAAAAAATACATCGGGTAAATCACCTTCTAAAGCTTTATTAGCAAGGTAAGAAGAATAATCATCTTTTCTTATTCCAGAATAGTAGTGTACTTTTACATTAGGATGAATTTTATTAAATTCTTTAATTGCATCGTCTATATTTTTATAGCTATCTTCACTTGCAACATTCCAATTACTTCCTGCAAATATACCAACTTCCAGCACTGTATCTTTTTTGTTTGATAAAAGTACTGCAAGGGTGATAATAAAAACTACAAAAAGTAGGGGTAGTAATGTTACAAATAATTTCTTCATCTAAATTTGATTCCTATCTATCGTAAAGTCTTCTTTGTACAGCCCAAATTGCAAGTTGGGTTCTATCTCTTAATTCTAATTTATCTAGGATTGAACTTAGATAGTTTCTAACAGTTCCCTCCGATAAAAATAGTTCATTAGCGATTTCTTTATTGGAAAGGCCTTTTTCTATTTTATGAATTATTTTCCACTCTGATTGAGTAATAGAATCAACTTTTTTGCTATCAATATCAATTTGAACACTAGCATTAGCTAATTCAGAGAAAAGTTTAACAACTTTAGATGCTACATCAGGATTAATCATAGCTTGTCCACTATATACAGTTTCTATAGCTTTACAAAGGTTCTCAGTGGAAGTCCCTTTTAATAGGTACCCACTAGCTCCATTCTTTAAGGCATGGAAAACATAATCATCATCGTCAAATGTGGTTAAAATTATAATTTTAATTTCTGGATATTTTTCTTTAATCATTTTGGTACATTGAACACCATCAAGTTGTGGCATTCTAATATCCATTAATACAACATCGGGTTTTACATCCTTTATTGCTTGTAATGCTAAATATCCATTTTCAGCAATATTAACAACTTCTAAATTTTCCTTAGAATCTAAAACAATTTTAAGTGATTCTCTTACAAGCTGTTGATCATCAACAATTAAAACTTTAATCATTATTTTTCTCTCCAATCCTCAAAGGGACTTTTGCCCTAACAATAAACCCATCTTCGCTCTTGTATTCAATTCTTCCTTTAATACTTTCAATTCTTTCTTTCATATGACGGGTGCCAAAACCTGGTACTATTTTTTTACAACCAATACCATTATCTCTTACTTCTAGTAAAAGAGTATTATCCTTTTTAATAAGTTCAACATCAATTTCTGTAGCATTACCATGTCTAATAGCATTGGTTATGCTCTCTTGTACTACTCTATAAATTGCATTTTCTTCATATTTTTCTAAGTTGAAGTTTTTTTCAATGGTGTATCTAATTATGATATTAGTAGCTTTAATTGTTTCTTCTATCATATTTATAATATTTTGAGATAGAGTTAATTCTTCACTACTATCAGCTCTAAGGGTAGTAACAGAAGTTCTAACTTCTTTTATACCACTTCTAGCTACATTTGCAATAACTTTTAGCTTATCTTTTGTATCGTTTGGATTATTATCAATGGTAGCTAAACAAGCATCGATTCCAAAAGATATTGCTGTAAGGGAGTGCCCTAAGGTATCATGAATTTCTCTAGCAAGTCTATTTCTTTCTTTGGTTTCTCCCATTTTTTCTTTGATATCTGCTAATTGTTTTAATTCTTCATTAGCATAGGAAAGTTTTTTATAGAGTGCATTAATTTCATTAATACGACCTCTTTGTTCTTGAATAACAAGAACACAGAAGATGATAAAACTAATTAAGTTAAACCCTGTGATAGTATAATAAAAGGTAAGTATTATTTGTCTAATTTGTTTAGGGTAATAGTTAATATATTCTGATAGAGAGAATAAATTTACATATACTTTTAAAATGGAATAGGTGGTTAATATATACAAGAAAACACCAACTGTTATAGCTATATATTTGTTTTTACTTTCTATGTAATAAACTACATTAGCTAAAACCCAAAGAATAATACCATTATAGTTAAAATCTATAAGCCACATAAGGAAAATTGCAATTGCAGTATCTAATAATATAGTAATTAAAATATTTCTTTTGTTATTAGGAAATACAAATTGTCTAAGGTAGAAAGTAAAAATCAAAATAGAAGAACAAATAATTCCATAAATAAGTAATAGATTTGGTCTATAGGGAATTTTTTGTAATGAGTTCATAAAAACTCTAGAACTACTATCTAAGACTATAATGGAAGTAGTGGTACTAATTAAAACTAAAATAAAGATAATAGCAAATATATTAAGACCAAGCATGAAGTATTTTATTTTTCTAATATTATTATCATTCATAAATCTACTGCCATCCTGTGATATCGAAATTATCGATATTTTCTTTAGTAATTAATTCAACAGGAACATAAATAAGGGGTTCAATTTCTTCCTTATTTAAAACTTTATAAGCAAGAGCAACAGCTTGCTCAGCCATTTTTAGAGGGAATTGAGCACTAGTTCCTTCCATATATCCATTTTCAATCATAGCTTTTGCATCAGGAGATCCATCAATACCATAAATTAGAATATCTTTATCTATTTTAGCTTTTTGTATAGCAGCTAACATTCCAAGAGCTGTTGGATCGTTTCCTCCAACAACAACATCAAAATTATAATCTTTTTCTTCAGCTAAGAATTTTTGCATAGCTACCATAGAGTCATTTAAAGTTGAAGAACTATATCCTCTAAAAACAATTTCATATTCATAGTTGTTTTTTTCAAAAGTATCAAAAAGTCCTTGTATTCTCTGATTAGTTGAATAAATACCTTCATGGTTAATTATAACAATACGAGGATTAGTTTTTTTCTTCATTATATCGTTAGCAATTTGAACACCAGCTCCATAGTTGTCACTTAATATAATAGTTTCAACAAACTGTTTTGCAAAAACATTAGTATCTACATTTATTATTGGAACCCCTCTATTTCTACATTCAATTAGGGCAGGAGTTATAGCACTCCAGTCAACAGGATTTATAAAAAGTAAATCAACTCCAGCATCAAGCATATCTAGTATTTGTTGATTTTGTTTTAATTGACTTTGTGCGGGGTCACGAGTAATTAAAGCATCTCCATTAGCATCAATAATGCTCTCTAATTTTGAGTTTAAAGCTATAAAATACTCATTATCCATAGTCATATAAGTCGTTCCAAAAGTGTAATGCTTTTGGGAATTCTTATAAGTATTAAAGAGAAAAATGGTAATAAAAATACATAAAGTTAACGTAAACACAAAAACAAAAATAAAAAGATTCTTATGTTTTCTAATATTGTGATCTTTTTCCAAAACTTCTTCTCTCCCTTTTACCTATTATTGCATAGAGATAAAAAATATCAAGAAATAATGTAAAAATATAGATTATTGCAGGTAATTTTAGTTTTTTATAAAAGTGTAATTTAAATAATTCGAAAATAATAATAAAAACAAATTTCTATTATTAAATTGTTATAGGTTTAGCCAAAGATTTTAAAATATATTTTAAAATTGACATTATTTGTACAATGGTAATATTATATATTAGATTGCTATATAATTAATTTAATCAAATTTTTGTGTGCTAGGATGATAATACTTATGTCTGAAAAAAATAATAAACCACATTTTATTTCTAATACGCCTTGCGGTGAAGATAGATTTAAGAATAAACCTCATGAATCTATTGCAGATGTTTTATATACGATAGTAACTAATAAATCAGAAGATAATAAGAATATTGAGAATAAGATAATAGGATTAGAAGGTAAATGGGGATCGGGAAAATCTAATACATTAGAGATTTTGGGAAAAAAATTAAAAAAAGATGAAATTGAATTACCTATTTTTAATTATGATATTTGGGGACATCAGGAAGATTTAACTAGACAAAGTTTTTTAGAAGAAATAATAGAGTGGGCATTAACAAATAAAATAAAATTAAAGAAAGATTCAAAACTTAATGATATAAATGATAAAATTTCTGCAAAATTTAAAAAAACAAATACTAAATTCTTTCCAAAAATAAAAATTTTATATATATGGGTTTCATTAATTCCTATTATTAATTTGGGTATAAATTGGATTGACAGTATGATAGGTAAAGATAACTCTAATTTTGTGTTTAATATAATAAGATTTGTTATAACCTGTATTTTATTAGTATTTTCTTATATTTCTATTAAATCTGATGTAAAAAAATATAAAGAGAAGAATGAAAATAAATATGATAATAATGATAAATTTCGAAAGCTTAAATATAATCTTGATGCAATTTCTTCAGCATTGTATTTTTTATCTGGTGAACATTCAGAAACAAAAGTAGATGAGTGTATTTTAGAGGATGAACCTTCAGTAAAAAGATTCAAATCAATTTTTTCTGAATTCTTAAATTCTTTAGATATAAAAGGACTCATTATAGTTTTTGATAATATGGATAGATTATCTAATAGTGATAAGTTGATGTCAATTTGGAGTTCTATTAATACTTTTTTTTCTGAAATAAAAGTTAATGATTCTAAAGATACCAATTCGTTAAGAGTTTTTACAATAATCCCTTATGATAAGGATAATTTGAGTAAATTAATGGCAGGGGAAAATTCTAAAAAGGATTCAACGTTTGTCAATAATTTCATTAATAAGACTTTTTTTGTTTCTTTATATGTTCCAATTCCAATATTTGATAATTGGAAAATATTTTTTTTAGAAAAATTTAAATCAGCTTTTAATAATGTTGAAATTAATGAAAATGAAATTGATCTTGTTGAGAATTTATTTTCATATAAATATAAACAAGAAATTACTCCTAGATTAATAATAAATTTTATTAATGATTTAGTTGCTTTAAAATTAATAAAGCCTTTGATAGAAATAAAATATTTAGCAGTATATTCTTTATTAAAGGATGAAATAAAAGAAAACCCTTCAATAATGATTACTTTTTCTAAATTCGAAGAATACAGAAGGTTCTTAGATGACAATGATGAAGAGAAAATAACTAAAAAATTAGCTTCAATTTTTTATAATATAGATGAAGAAGAAGCAAAAAAAATACTATATGAGAGTTTAACGCTTAGTCAATTAGAAAATAAAACAGATGAATTTGATAATTTAATAAAGGATAAATCTTTTTGGGATTGGTTTAAAGTTACTATTGGGAATAATTCTTTAAAGAATTACAAATTTGACAATCTTATAAAATTATTTATTATAGCAAAAAATACTTATCCTCAAAGTTCAGCATTTATTTCTTTTTCTTCTAAAATATTAGATTCAATATCGGATTATGATAAATATGATACAGAACAGGATAAATTTATTGATGGTTTAATAGATAGATATATTAAAAAATATTTTGCAATAATGTATAAAATAATTAAGGATACGAATAATTTTGATATAGAAAATTATTGTTTATTTATGAATAAAGTTTATGATTTGTCCAATAGTAAAGGAAAACATTATTTAACTATAAAAGAGCAAAAAATTGATATAGAAAATTATATTAATATTTATTTTGAACATAAAAAATCAGATCAAATTTATTATTTCAATAATTATAAGTTTATTTTAGGTGAAAATGAATTAGAAAAATATTTCTTTAATAATAATTTATATAAAAAAGAAAATTTTGATAAAATTCAAATTATTGAGTATATTTCAAATAATTCAAATTCAATTAATTTAGAGAACTTTAATGTTATGAACAAACATATTTTAACTAATATTATTCATACATCACAACCTTCAAATACTATAGAATTAATTGAAGGTGTGTTAAAAATTAATCGATGGATAAATAAAGAAAGAATTGAGCAAATATCAACTACAGTAAATATTTATAATAAATATATTGCATTAAAAGGTAATATTCTAATAACAAATTCTGATATTATTGGTTTAGTGCTTTTATATAGTACTAATCACGATGGTGTTTCTTCATTTACACAAATTGTTAATATTTCTGACATTTCTGAAGAAGATACTTTAGTCATATTAAACTATGTTACATTCTCACAAATATTAGAATTACTAATAAAAAATAATATACCAATCTTAAAAGCTTTAATTAAAAATATTATTGATTATGATTTGAGTAACGACTTAAATCTTAGTGTTGTATTTAATAATATTCAGGCATTATATTCAAATGTAGGTGAAGAAATTTTTTCTTTCCTTAAATATTTTGATGAATGGGAGTCAAATTTTGATTATGATGCTAGTGAATATACTGATTTATATAATTGGAAAGAATTAATTACTAATGATAATTTGAAAGATTATAAATGTATAACCCTTGTGTATAAATATTATATTAAATTGTTTAAAAAATATACATCGGATGATTGGATTAAATCTATTAGTAATAAAGATGAAATATATAAAGTTTTTGACAATTTATTACGTAAAGATTTAATTGATAAAGGTCTGATTAATGAAAAAGTTTTTTACGATTCCATATTTAAATTAATAGAAGAATACATACAAAATGAAATAGAAATTGATATAGAATTCTTTGAATTAATTATAGCAAGACTTTCTAAGAAGTATTTAAAATATTTTGCTCCTAAAGTATATGATTTCGCAAATGCTACAGGATATTCTCAATTTGATAATAATAAGATTAAGTTTATATTTAATTTTTTAATTCATAATATTAACGAAAAAACAGATTGGGATTTATTATTAGATAATTATTTAATACCTATTATTAATAAAGAGGCAAAGTATTTTATTGAGATGATAAATGCTGATAAAGAAGCTTGGAATTCATTAGTATATTTAATTAAAAATTATAATAAAGAAATTGCTCCGCTTTTTGATGCATTACAGCCTCTTGATGAAGATTTAAAAATTAAAGAATTATTAGATTTATTGGATCAAAAAAGGGAAGAGCTTTCTCAAAATTATGAAGAAAATTAATACTTAGAAATTTTATAAAAAAATAGTTGCTAGTTATTATGAATCACTAGCAACATTTTTTTATATAGTATTTTTTTAACCTTTTACAGCTCCAGCTGTTAATCCTGCAACAAAGAATCTTTGTAAGAAGATAAACATAATTGCAACAGGTATGGATGCTATAACTGAGGCGGCCATCATCCCAATCCAGTCATTTCCACCTTCACCTGTAAAGGTAAATATCATACCACTAGCAAGAGTTCTTTTTGCTGTTGTGGAAATTAAGGTAAGAGCATAAAGTAAATCATTCCAAGCCCATACAAAACTATAAATAGCAATAGTAGTCATTCCAGGAACAGCAAGTGGCATAACAATTTTGCTCATAATAGTGAAATCATTAGCACCATCAATACAAGCAGCTTCCATAAGAGAATTTGGTATTTGATCAAAATATGCTTTTAATGTCCAAGTTCCAATAGGAAGGGTTAGGGCAACATAAGCAAAAATTATGGAAGGAAGTTTATCTATCATTCCCATGTTTTGTAACATTGGATATAGAGATACAAGTAATAAACCTTGAGGGAAAGCTTGGCTTATTAGAATTAAAGCCATTACTTGTTTTCTGCCTTTGAATCTGAATTTTGAAAAACTATATCCTGCAAGAGCTGAAACTAATGTTGAAATCACACAAGAGATTATTGCAACCAACATTCCATTTCTTAAGTAGCCTAAGAAATCTAAATTGTGAAAAATTCTATTAATATTTGATAAATCACAATTTTTAAAGAAAGTAATTTTATACATTTCAGAAGCAGGTTTAAGAGAAGTTGAAATCATCCAAAGTTGTGGGAAAAATGCAAAAACACCAATTAGTATTATAAAAGTCCAGAAAAATATTCTAAAGCCTAAAGTCTTTTGAAACATATTAATCTTCCTCCTTTAAATTTCTTAAATATACCCAGCTAAACGAACCGAGTAAAATTGCCCAAATTACACCTAGAGCAGCAGCTCTACCTAAATTATATTCTTTGAAAGCTTTCTTATAGACTTCAATAGCAAAAGTTGAAGTTGCTCTTTCAGGGCCTCCGTCAGTCATTACATTGATTAAATCAAAATGTTGTAAATTGGAAATTGTACCTAAGATTAAGATAAGTATTAAAACAGGTTTAATAGATGGGATAATTACATTTCTAAAGGTTTGAAGGTTATTTGATCCATCAATTCTAGCGGCTTCACAAAGTTCTGTTGAAACTCCTTGTAGTCCTCCCATTATAAAGGCCATATACCAGGGGAACATCTGCCAGGTTCTAGCTGTAACTACAGCTAACATGGAGGTCCTTTTTCCTGCAAGCCAGATAACATTAGAGTCTATTATACCAATTTTATTCAATAGAGCATTTAATATTCCATAGTCTCCATTAAAAATCCAGTTCCATAAAAACCCAATAGCGATACCGGGAATAATCCAGTTTACTAAGGTTAATCCTCTCATGAATTCAGAACCTTTGAACTTTTCATTCATTAAAATAGCCCAAATTAATCCTAGAGTGAAAGGACATAAAGTAGAAAAGAAAACAAATTTAATTGTAGTCCAAATTAATGGAATAGTATTTGGATCCGTAAATAATTTTCTATAATTTTCAAATCCTATGAAATCATTTCTTGGGAATATTAAATTTTTATTAGTAAAACTAGTAAAAATAGAATTTATAAAAGGATATAAAATCATTAGTAAAAAAATTATTAATGCTGGAAGTATTAATATCCAAGCCATTAATGTACTATTTTTAGAATTCGTTTTCATATTTGCTCCATTTGAGATTATCCATTTCTGTTTTTCAAGAAATGGATAACTCAACAATTATATATTAAATATTTTCTATTCTTGAAACCATATCTTTGGCTGCAACTTCAGCTGTTTTTGAGCCTGATAATACAGCTTGTAGGTTTTCAACAATAATAGAGTTATAAGCAGAATAGTTTGGACCTGCTGTTTCTGCTAGTCTTCCACCATCAAGAATTGGTGTCCAAGAACTTGCCCAATAGTCATTTTTAACGTCGCTAGAATTTAAAACACTCTTCTTTGATGGTAACATACCAATTTCATCAAAATACTTTAATGCAACATCTTCACTAATTAAATGTTCAATAAATTCTTTTGCTTCAGCTTTTTTAGGTGATCTATCTATAATTACTAATAAGTGTCCCCAACCACTAGCTTTAGGAGTATCTCCTTTTGCTAATACAGGATTAACTTGAGGTTTAGCATAATCTTCAATATCTCCAAATGCTTCATTTGTTATTGAACCTTTTGCTAAGAGTGCATCGTTATAGAAAGCAACTCTACCTTCTTTAAATAAAGTCCTTGCATCACCTCTGCCCATTGCACCTTGGATATATCCTTTATCAGAAAGAGATTTAAACCATTTTATAGTTTCAATTGCTTCATTACTATCTAAAACACAATTTCCATTACTATCAAAAACACTAGCACCAAATGTCCATAACCAAACCATGAAGTCAGGAGCACAAGTTCCGCCATCTTTTGTCATTGCTGCAAAAGGGAGAATATCATTACTTGGATTGTTATCTGTATTATTTGGGTGATTGTTTTTTACCATTTCCATTGCTTTTTCAAAATCTGCAATAGTTACAATATCAAAATTGACACCACTTTCTTTTAGAATTTTAGTATTAGTAATCATACCCATTGGTGCTACAGTCCATGGAATACCATATTGTGTACCATTGTAATTACCAACAGAAATTGAACCTGCAGCAAAATTATCACTAAAATAATTTGCATCAAAGATTGTTGATAAATCAGCTAATACACCAGCTTGAGCTAGTGCTGGAAGCATTCTAATGTCTATTTGTGCAATATCATATTGTTCACTACCTTGAGCTCTTAGAGCTAGTTGAGATTCAGTATCTCCCCAAGGCCAGTTAATTTGAGTTACATGATTTTCAACAGGTTGGTCTTCATTAAAAGAATCAATCATCCATTTAAAAATTTCTTTAGAAGCTTCTTCGCTTCCGCTCCAGTTACTCCAAGTCATACCTTCTTGAGTTTTGACTTCATTATTACCACTTGCAAAGATACTTGTACATGCAAGTGCCAATATTGATAATATGATCAATGTTTTTTTCATATTATTATCTCCTTTTTTTGTTTTCTATTTCTATATTGAATATTCTGATTCTTTTTTCACCCCAAGTATTTATAAACTTAATGATTAAAGAATCAATCTCTTCACTAAAATTAATTTTAACTAAACGTTGATAATTGTTTCTGATTTCTATAGTTTCTAATTCTTGATTATTACTATAAGGAATAATATTAAAGTCTTTAACTAAAGATTTAGCAACACCAAATACTTCATCTATCATATGACTTTCATTTACTTTTAACTGCCTAGAACTAACCAATTCTCTTTCAAGACTTGGATCAAAATAAATCTTTAATAAATCAAATTTATTTTTAGACTTAAGTTTTATTTCACAATCTATTGAATTACTAGTCCAAGCATTGTAGCCATTGTATGGTCTATTATATCCACCTAATAAATTATCTTTTGATAAATAACTAAAATCATCTAATACTATATAAGGATTATAGTATTTAGGGTTTTTAATATAACCTAATAAGAAACCTGGTAGATTTTCATCTAGAGTTGGAAAACTAACTTTTTCATTTGTCTTAAATTTTAAGGTTATAAAACAAGGTTTATTACTTTTATAATCAGATAGAGAGATACTGTTTCTCCCTTTATTTAAATAAATCTCTTTTTCATCACTATATGCTATATCAAATCTATGAGGTAAAATATCTTCTCTCTTTTTTACAGAAATTGTTGTGTCTTCAAGAGCATCAATAATAATCTTACTACTTTCAATAGCTCTATAATCAACAGTTAAAAAGATTTCTTTATCTCCACCTTTTAAAGATCCAATTTCTTTCCCTGGAACTTTGCTTATAGTTGAATTAACATTTATTGTTATATCCTTATCAACTATCTTAGGTTCTTTATTAATAAGTAACATATCTTCAAGTTGTTCTTGAACTTTTTGATAATCCTTATTTAAATCACTAGTAATCTTATTATTATTTGATAAATATGCTGCGGCAGTTCCTGCTGCTTGTCCGCTTAGAGCACAAGTATCCATGATTCTTGTGCTAGCAAAAGAAGAGTGGGTAGTACCAATTATTCTGCCACAAAGTAATAAGTTTTTAACTTTGCTAGAATATAATGAAGAGAGAGGGATTGGATATATTCCAACTGGAATTTGAATGCAACTTTGCTCAGTTGAATATATTCCACCTTCAGGATGGAAATCTAAAAACCAACCACCATAAAAAGCTACATCATCAAATACTTTTTTATTTTTAATATCATTATAAGTTAAGATAGTATCAGTTTTAAATCTTCTACTTTCTCTCTTTCCTGGGATGTTTCCAATCCAAACTAAATCTAAATTATCTGCATCGTAGAGGCCACTGTTCTTTATATAATTAAAAATACCATAAGCAATCTTTTTTAATTCAAAAGCAACTTCATTTGCTTGGGTGAACATATCAACATCTCCGCCGTATTCAACCCACCAAAAGTCTAAGCCATTAGTTTTTTCATTTACAATTCTGCCATCGTTATTAATTAAACTATCAATTACTTCAATTGAATAAGCAAAAGATGGAGCTATAAATTTAACTTTTTCATCTTTTTCTTCAGTAAAGAATAAAATTGAACTACCTTGAGTACATAAAGAAGGCTTAATAGGAGCATATTCTTCATTATATTCATCTTGGCTTTCTTTACCTATTACAAAATCAATATCAGTTGCACTAGCTATTATTCCATCTCCTGAGGCATCAACGAAAATATTACTATTAATGAAATAGTGAGCCTCTCCTCGAACTGAGAAAGCTTCAATACTCTTAATACTATTATCTTCATAAGCAGCTGAGACTACTAAGGTATTTAATAAAAGAGTAATATTTTTCTCATTTTTAACAGCTTCAAGTAAAACTTCATCCCAAATAATAGGGGAGAGTTTTTGATTTATATATTGGTTGCGTAATTTTAATTCTCCAAGGATACCCATTTCTTCAGAGAAGATATTACCACCACCAGAGGAACCTCTAGTCCAGACTCTAATTTCGCTAGAACTATTTCCCCCAAGTACAGGGGAAGAGTTAATTAATAAGGTTTTTGCACCATTTCTTGCAGCTGCAATTGCAGCATTAACCCCAGCGACTCCACCGCCAATAATTGTAACTTCAAATTGTAAATTTTTTTTAATCATGGATATTAATATAAGGGTGAAAAAGCCATAACACAATGCACTATTATGCTCAGATTATGAAATAAATTGCTCAACTTTATAGCAAAATAGTACAAAAAACTTTGTAAATTTTTTATTGACTATAGAAGGTTTTAAGATATAATAAATTTTATGAAAGAAAACAGGTATGAAAAAATATATAATTATTTGGATAAACTAGCTAAACATTATGATGCAACAATATGCATTAAGGATTTTTCTGGTTTTGTGTCCCAAAATATCGATTTTCATACTGCATTAGCACCTTTTATGATTCATGATAAACCTTATTGTAAATATATAAAATCTGATTCTGAAGCTATGATGCATTGTCAGTCACAAATTCCGTTTATAATAAAAAAAACTCATGAATTAGGTTGTACTTTTAGTGGAATTTGTCATGCAGGTATGTGGGAGATAGTTGTACCTATAATACAAAATAATCACATAATTGGTGCAATTTTATTTGGTTGTTATAATCCAGGACTTTTACCTAAAAAAAATAATTATATTAGAGTAAATGATAGATATAAAAACCTTTCTTTAAGTGTATTAGAGAAACTTTGGAATAATACAGCTCAAATACCAGATGAGAAAGAGGTTGAAATAATAAAAGCCTCATTAGAAGTTATATCAAATATGATAACTTTATTACAAAATAAGCATAATAGTGCAACGCTTGATACTGAAGAAGATAAACGAGGCTATGATAATATGATAAATGATGCAATTGAATATATTAAATTGCATATAAATGAAAAAATCACCTTAGAGGCAATAGCTGATTATTGTAATTATAGTCCATCTTATTTATCTCATCATTTTAAGAAAATTGTTGGTGAAAATATAATTAACTATATGAATAAAATGAAAATAGAGCATTCCAAGAATTATTTATTAAGAACTGATGATACTTTGGTAAAAATTGCTTATGAATTAGGTTTCTCTGATGTTTCATATTTTAGTAGAACTTTTACAAAAATTTGTGGAGTAACACCAGGTGGTTTTAGAAAGAAATATTTAAAGAAGGTTATAAATGAAGGATTATAAGAAAGTAGTAGATTATATAGAATTCTTAAAAAAGACATATAATTTAATGATAACAATAAAAGATTATAAGGGCTTCGTTTATGAAAATGAGGATATGGAATTTGCTTTAAGAGCTTATTTAGCTCATACAAATCCTTATTGTATGTTTGTTAAAGAAACAGAAGTGGGTTTTTCTAAATGTTTAAATAATAATAAACTTTTGATAAATGAATGTAAGAAAAAAGATTACTTTTTTCATGTTTGTCATGCAGGTATTTGTGAATTAATTATCCCCATAAAAGATGAAGAAAAAGTATATGGCTCAATAAATATTTCTCATTTTAATCTTTATCCTGAAAAATCTAAAAAAGCCTTAGAAGAAACCTTTAGTGAAGATAGAAAATTAGAAGGACTTAGAAAATATAAGATTTTTGCAAAATCAACTTTTGTTGATAGTTCTACTTTGATACCAAGTTTAGAATTGTTATCTCAATATATATTACTTTTAATAAAATCTAAGCCAAATAAGCAAACTGAAAATAAATTAAACCTAGAAGATAAATTTAAGAATTATATTTTATTAAACATATCAAATAAGATTTTAGCTGAAGATATAATTAAAGATCTTTATATAACAAGAGATCAGTTAACTCAACTTATAAAGCAAATGGGTATGAAAAACTTAAGAGATTGTATAAACACCTTAAGAATTGAACAAGGGGAAAAACTCCTTTTAGAAACTAAGAAGAGTCCTGTTGATATTTCTAGTATGTTAGGATTTAAAGGATATAAGTACTTTGAGAATCTATTTAAGGAGAAATTAAATATCTCTCCAGAAGATTATAGAAAGTATTATATAAATGAAAAATACTATTAATTAGTTTTATGTTTTAAATTATTAATTTTATAATAGGGTGAGAAGAAATATTTCTTTTCATCTTTTTTTTGTAAACTCACAAAAATAAAAAGTACTATAATTTTGTTAATTGACGCCTAAAAACTATTTCTATAAAGTTATTTTAATTATTCATTATTTAATATGTTTAATTAATAAAAATTACACTATTTTTTCTAATTGTTTTTAGGAAAAATTTTCTATTAAATTAAAAATCTAATATTTTTTATCATAAAAATAAATTCTATTTTTTTTACTTAAATTTAAGATATAAAGTGAATTCGTTTTGTTTTCTGCAAATTTTAATTCTTTATATAATAAGTAATTAATCTGTAAAAATATTGTAATTTTATCTCCTGATTTTACTCGATAAAAAAAATTGTTGACAACTTTTAAAGCCGGGTTATAATTAGTTAAAGCAATTTTATAAAATGATTTTATAAAATAGATTTAATAAAAGGAGATATACGTAATGAAAAAAATTTTAGTTGCATTACTTATGGTAGCTCTTACTGTTTCTTCAGTATTTGCTAATGGATCAGATGAGAAGCAAAATACTTCAGATGATAAGATAGTTATTGGATGTAATAACTTCTTAAAAGGTATTTATTCATTAGATATTCTAGAAAAGAACTTTGTTACTACATGTGAGGCATTAGGCGTTGAACCAATGGTAGTAAATGATGAAGGTAAAATTGAAAATTGTATTACTAATGTAGATAATATGATTGCAGCAGGTGTTGATGGTATTTTAATTTTAGGTTTATCAGATACAGTATTCCCAGTAATTGCTCAAAAGTGTGAAGCAGCTGGTGTTTATTTTGCTTTCTATGATCACATGCCTTCCGATGAAGCATTATCTAGATTTAAAGATTTTGAATATTTTGCTGGTGTTGCTGCAACTTCAGATTTTAATACTGGTAGTAATATGGGTGATTATGCTGCAGAAAGTGGCTTAAAGAAAGCTTTCATAGTAACAGGTTTAACAACAGATAATACACACCTTAATCGTACAAATGGCTTTATCTCAGCTTTTGAAGCAGCAGGAGGAGAAGTTGTTGCAGAAGGTTATGGTAATATGTCTAGAGCTGATGCACTACAAATGTCTGATGACTTATTAACAGCACATCCAGATGTAGATTGTATTTATGGTACAAATGGGGACTATGCAGCAGCAACTTTAGAATCAATGGAAAAACATTCAAATGTAAGTGCTAAATTATATGCTACAGACTTAGATCCAGATATCTTAACAGGATTAAAAGATGGAAAAATCTCAGCAGCTAATGGTGCTCACTGGATTAACATAGATTATACAACTGCTTTATTAGTAAATGCTATTAAAGGAAATAAAATTGTTGGATCTAATGGTAGTGCAGCAATCTTAACAGTACCTGTAATGGTATTACCTAATAAATATATTGATTTATATAATTCACAATGGATTGAAAGTTCCCCTTATTCAGATGCAGAAATTCAATCAATGGTTGGCGATGATGTAACTGCTAAAGATTTACAAGCTTTATTAGATGATTACACAATTGA
Source organism: Sphaerochaetaceae bacterium (assembly GCA_963678415.1). Lineage (GTDB taxonomy): Bacteria > Spirochaetota > Spirochaetia > Sphaerochaetales > Sphaerochaetaceae > Pleomorphochaeta. The sequence goes on from OY782833.1 coordinate 2,950,782, forward strand.
AAAGAGATTAGAAGCAATGGTTGCTGATGGTCGTATTTCAAAAGCTCAATTAGATAGTGCAAACGCACAATAAGTAATTCTTTCAAATTAAATTGCAGTTTAGAAGAAATTTTAAACTGCAAAGTTATACAAATAGGATAGTAGGATATGAGTATCACTCAGAAAAAAGATAAATCTCTTAATCATCAACATGATCAAATATTATTTAAACAAAGATTAGCTGCTTTTTTGGTAATAATTGGTGTTTATGTAGTTTTAGGCATTATGACAAGAGGGAGATTTTTAGTACCACATAATTTATGGATGGTATTATCAAATACAGTACCTAATGCATTTATGGTTTTAGGTTTCTGTTTTATATTTACAATGGGTTTAATAGATTTATCCCTCGGAGCAATATTAATTTTAGGTTGTAATGCTGGTGGGATTTTAGCTGTTCATTTAGGATTAGGATATTTGGGATTAATAATAGGTGCCTGCCTTGTTGTTGCTCTATTAGAATTATTTAACTTAAAGATGGTTCTAGTTACAAAAATACCTTCTTGGATTTTTGGTTTAGGTATGGCAATGGTATATGAATCAATAGGGGCTATGTACAACGTCTCTCAAATAGACCAAGGTAAACAAGTAGTTGCTTTAGCTAATCAGTATAGAAGTCTTGGTAATCAACCAGTAAATATCATAATTTTATTAATCGGTGTATTTATAGCTTATATTATCTTCAATAAGACAAACATAGGATTTAAATTAAGAGCTGTTGGTAGTAACAGAGAAGTTGCATCAATGATGGGTATTGATATAGAAAAAACTATTCTATTTGCAGGTCTTATTGGTGCTTTATTTATTGGAATGAGCGCTGCAATTACTGAATCTTATGCAGGACGTGTTGTTCCAAGTACAGGTTTAAATAGTATTGCATTAATCTTTACACCTTTAGCTGGCTTTTTATTAGCTCAAGCTTTATCAAAGTTAATAAATCTAACATTAGCAGCCTTATTAGGTTCTTTCATTATTACATCTCTTTTTAACGCTTTAACAATTATTGGTGTTCCATCTGGTACTTGGCAAAAAGTTGTTATGGGTGCTGTAGTTATCGTTTGCGGTATGTTATCTGCACGTGATGAAAAAGGAGTCGTAAAGTAATGAGTGAAAATTGTATTTTTGAGGCTCGAAATATTAAAAAATATTTTGGTGTTACTCATGCAAATGAAAATGTTCATATAAAACTTAATGGCGGTCATATTAGAGGTTTAATTGGAGAAAATGGTTCTGGTAAATCAACTCTTATCTCTATTATTTCAGGCATCCAATCAAGTGATAGTGGTCAAATGTATTTAAGTGGAAAAGCTTATAATCCTCAAAGCCCATTATGTGCAAGAGACAATAAGATAGGAACTGTTGTTCAAGAATTAGGTTTAGTTGATGGACTTCCTGTTGGTATGAACTTATTTATGGGAAAAACTGATAAGTTTAAAAAACATGGATTATTAGATACTAAAGCATTATTTAATGAAGCAGATCAGTTATTTAGTCATTGGGGTTTTTCAGATATTCACTCTCGTACTTTAACAGAAAATTTATCTGTTGAAGAGAAAAAGATAGTTGAATTAGTAAGAGCTCTCTCAATTGATCCTGATTTATTAATACTTGATGAAATAACACAAGCTTTATCCCTAAATTATAGAAAAAAACTTATAGATATAATTATCTCTTTAAAGAAACAAGGTAAGGCAATACTCCTAGTTACACACGACATTGAAGAGATGGTTGCTATAACAGATGGTATTACCATCATGAGAGATGGAGAAATTGTAGCTGAGAGAGAAAGTGAAAAAACAACTCCTGATGAAATTAAAAAACTTATGGTAGGCCGTGCAATTGAAGGTGGCTATTATAGAACCGATGATGTTGCTAGCTATGCGGATGAAGTTGTTTTTGAAGGTGTTAATTTAACTTCTAATAAATTTAAGAATATCTCTTTTGAATTACATAAAGGAGAAATCTTAGGTTTTACAGGCCTTTCTGATTCTGGTATTCATGAATTAGCTGAAGCAATATTTGGAGTTAGAAGTGTTAGTAAAGGCTGTGTTAGATTACCTCAAAAAAATAATACAGTTATAAAATCTCCACAACAAGCTATGAAATTATCTATGGGATATGTACCTAAAGATAGAGATAAACAAGCTCTTATGGTTCATGATTCTATCTTAAATAATATTGGTCTTGCTGGGGTTGAAATGACTAAGAAAAAATTAGGCTTTTTATCTCCAAAAGAAAGGGTAGAAATTTCTAAAAAAGCAATTGAAAGTTTTTCAATTAAAACCAACGGTCCTAATCAACAATTAGCAGGGCTTAGTGGTGGTAATAGACAAAAAGTAAATTTATCTAGATGGATAATTCAAAATAAAGAGATTTTAATTCTTGATTGTCCTACTCGTGGTGTTGATATCGGTGTAAAAAGCTATATCTATCAAACTATGTTAGCTGCAAAGCGAGATGGAGTATCAATGGTTTTAATAACTGATGAACTACCTGAAGTAATTGGTATGTGCGATACCTTAAAAATTGTAAAAGATGGGGAAATCGTAAAGACCATAGAGAGAGGACCTGAATTATCAGAAGAATCAATAATAGAGGTGATGGTATAATGAGTTTACAAACATGGAAAAAAATTCAAAGGCTATTTCCTTTTATTGGTTTAGCTGTAGTAATGATATTATTCACAATCATTTGTGGTGAAAAAATTTGGGCAAGAAGAAATTTAATCAATATTATAAATAACACAATTCCTTTAGCAATTGGTGCATCCGGTATGGTATTTGTTGCATCTCAAGGTTCTACTGATATGTCGATGGGATCTTTATTAGCAGTTGCTGGTACTTTAGGTGGAATGGCATCTCTTCAGTATGGAGTTGTAGGTTTTATTGTAGTATCTATAGGTGTTGGTATTTTCTTTGGTTTCTTCATGGGTGTTTTATTAGCATATTTTAAAGTTAATTCTTTAATGATTACTTTAGCGATGTTAATAGCGCTTAGAGCGGTAGTATCGTATATAACAAACGGTCAAGCATTACTTCTTGATTACGATATTATCAAAATGAATGCACTCTCAATAAAGCTTCCCTTTATAATAATTCTTTTAGTATTTATGTGGTATTTATTTAGTTATACCAAAATAGGGTTCTTTAGTAGATGTATTGGTGAAAATGAAGAAGTAGGTCGTTTCAGTGGTATTAATGTTAAGAAATATAAAATTTTAGCTTTTATGTTATCAGGAGCTATGGCTGGTGTTGTTGGTATTTTATCAGTTGTAAAAATTGGAGGAGTCTCTCCAACTATTGGTAACTTTTTTGAATTACAAGTAATGACAGCTATGTTTGTTGGAGGAATACCAATAGCAGGTGGATCGGAAAGTAAATTCTATAAGGTAATAAGTGGTTCATTTATGTTGGTTCTATTACAAAATGGATTAACACTAGCTCGTGTTAGCGCAGAGTTCTCTGAGTTAATACAGGGAATCATATTAATACTAGTTGTATTTCTTAACCTCTACATCGAATTTAAATTTAACGAAGTAGAAATGAACACAAAAGATGAATCAAATTAGAAGGAGATTTTGATGAAAGTCGATAAAAAATATAGATTAAGCTTTACAAAGAAAGCAACAGAAATTGTAAATAAGATGAGCCTTGAAGAAAAGGTTGCACTAATGAGTGGTAATGTAACAGTTGATGATATGTTGGAAGATTTCCATACCCCAAATGCTGATAGACATTATAATTCTAGACCTTATCCTGCAGGTGGAAATAAAAAATATGGTGTACCTGAATTAAAATTCTGTGATGGACCTCGTGGTGTTGTAACAGAAAAGAGTACTTGTTTCCCAGTTACTATGGCTAGAGGTGCTTCTTTTAATACTGAATTAGAAAAAGAAGTTGGTAAGGCAATTGGCCGTGAAATTAGAGCCTATGGTGCTAATTTCTTTGGCGGGGTATGTATTAACTTACCATATAACCCAGGTTGGGGAAGAAGCCAAGAAGTATATGGGGAGGATGATTTTCATTTAGGTAAAATGGGTAGTGCATTAGTTGAAGGTGTTCAATATGAAAATGTTATAGCATGTATTAAACACTTTGCCTTCAATAGCATGGAAAACAGTCGTTTCGATGTAAGTGTTGAAGCAACTGATAGAACAGAAAGAGAAGTATATTTAAATCACTTTAAAATGTGTATTGATAGTGGTGCTGCAAGTGTAATGAGTGCCTATAATAAATATAGAGGCGAATACTGTGGCCATAATAAACATTTATTAACAGATATTTTACGTGATGATTGGGATTTTGATGGTTTTGTAGTAAGTGACTTTGCTTGGGGTATTAGAGAAACAGTTGCAGCAGCTAAAGCTGGCTTAAATATTGAAATGCCTAATACAAATCATTATGGTGAAAATTTAGTTAAAGCTGTAAAAAGCGGTGAAGTAGATGAAAAAGAAATAGATAAAAGTGCAATATATATTGTAAGAACTCTTTTAGCCTTTAGTGAAGCTGAAGATCCTGAAGAATATCCTAGAAAGGTAATCGGTTGTGTAGATCACATAGATCTTGCTAAGAAGGTTGCTGAGGAATCAATAACTTTAATCAAAAATGATAATGATCTATTACCATTTGATAAGGATGATACAAAGAGCATTGCTGTAGTTGGAGAATTGGGAAATACAGAGAATATTGGAGACCATGGTTCTTCTAGAGTATTCCCATCTTATGTAGTAACTCCATTAGCTGGTATTACTAAAGAAATGCCAAATGCAACAGTAACATATAACAATGGTAAAAACATAGAAGAAGCAATAAAGGTAGCTAAAGAAGCTGATAGAGTTGTATTAGTAGCTGGCTTTAGAGATTTTGATGAAGGTGAATATATTGAACCAACAGCAGAACTTGGTGTTGATGCAGAGAATGCAATTGGAGGAGACAGAAAGACTTCTTTAGGCTTACATGATGATGAGATTGAACTAATTAAATCAGTAGCAAAAGTAAATAAAAATGTTGTAGTTGTTTTAATTGGTGGAAATATGATTCGCATCAATGAATGGAAAGATGATGTTCCATCTATTTTAATGGCTTACTATCCTGGTATGGAAGGTGGTACAGCAATTAGTGAAGTTCTATTTGGAGATGTTAATCCTAGTGGTAAATTACCATTTGTAGTTGTAAAAGACGATAATGATTTACCACAAGTTAAATGGATTTCTTATCAACAAGTTTATGATTACTATCATGGTTATGCAAAACTAGATAAAGAAAATATAACCCCCGATTATTATTATGGATTTGGTCTTTCATATACTGATTTCAATGTATCAGAAAGAGCTATAACAATTGCGAGTGATAAGATAACAGCAAGTTGTAAAGTTTCTAATGTAGGAAAGCGATCAGGTAAAGAAGTTGTACAACTTTATGTAGGTGTTGAAAGTGGTGGTAAAGTGGATAGACCAGTTAAAAAATTGGCTGGTTTTGAAAAGATAGAATTAGAAGCTGGAGAGAGCAAAACTATTGATATTTCTTGTCCACTAGATGCTTTAATGTATTACAGTGATGAAGGTTGGAAACTAGAAGAAGGTGTTACTTATGCTGCTTATATAGGTAGTAGTAGTGATCCTAAAGATTTAGAAAAACTTACTTTTACATTGTAATAGTTTTTGTACACTACATGGTAAAAATTCCATGTAGTGTGCTGTATTTTTTTAAGATACTCATACCATTTTCAGTATGAGTTTTTTTAACATAAGTTACAAATGTGGTATTAATTTATTTAAAATTTTGCTATAATTGACAAACTATATTACAATGTTCCTCGGAGGTATATAATGATTCACCCTGGTACAGTGAAACCCAATAGTAGAAATAGCATCTTTAGATATCTCTATCAAACTAATAAGCCTTTGACAAAACAGGAAATTATGGTTGATCTTGGGTTAAGCCTACCAACAGTTACTAATAATATTAATCAAATGATAAAAGAAAGCCTGTTAGTACAGAGTGTTGACGAAGATAGTATTGTAGCTATAGGACGTAAACCTCGAGTTATCAGTGTGAACTCAGAAGCTGCTTTTACAATTGGTATTGATATAAGTAAACATCATGTCACCTTTGTTGCTACTGGATTATTCGGGGAGCTAAAATCAACTCAAGTCAGAGAATTTGAATTTGAGAATACCGCATCATATTATACGCAATTGATGCAATTCGCATATCGTTTTATCCAGTTATCAGAAATTGAATTCCAAAAAGTTATTGGAGTTGGTATTTCTATACCTGGAGTTGTTAAAACAAATCCAAATACAATAGTTTTTTCTCCTGAATTGGGAATTGAAAATGAAGCAATACCAAAAAGTTTTAATAAATATTTATTTCCTGTCTGGATTGAAAGTAAAGTAAATGCTGGTGGAAAATATGAGATTGGATTAAAACAGACCCAATTGCATAATTTATTATTCTTATCTTTAGGTGAATATGTTGAGAGTTCATTTTTTGTAAACAATGTATTATATAACGGAAATAATGGGAAAGGTCTTCAAATAGGTAAGTCTATTTTTAATATGGGTAGAGATCAAAAAGATTATGATGATACTTGTACTGTACAATCTTTCTTATCTACCAAAGCATTGTTAAATGGTATAGCAGATAATTTAGAAGATTTTATGAAACTATATAATGAAAAAAATCCTAAGGTGTTAGAAAGAATTGAAACCTTTATAGATAATCTTGCTAAATTATTAGTTAATTTAAGTTATGGTCTTGATTGTGATATAGTAATTGGAAGTGAATTATCCTTTTTCTTAGTAGATTATCTAAATATCATAAATGACAAAGTCTACCAAATTACATCAGTGGACATGAATCCTATTAGACTTTGTAAATATCCTAAAAAAAGTTCAGCAATTGGTATAACTTATCATTTTATCCAAGATTTCATTGAACAAGTTTAAAAGAAGTTAAAATTCAATAATATTAAAGATTATATAATGTTGCATTTACACTTCTAAATTTAAAAAGTTTCCGTGTAAATACAACATATTAGTTAAAATTAAGTGTTTAAATATTTTTTATACGTTGCTGCACTTTCTTTATTACTTAGTGCTTTTGCCATGGCTAAATAAATGGGATAAGTTTTTTCATAATAATATTTAAATCCACTACAGAGGTAATTTTGCATTCCAGTATCTCTCTGGGTTATACGATTCTTTGGACAACCTCCAAAGCATAATTGTAGATAGGTACAATCTAAACATTCTTTAGGTAAAGTACTAAATTTATTATAGCCAAATTCTATTTGGTTTTTATTAGATATTATTACTTCTAAGGATTCTTTTATATTTCCAATATAATTTTTATCAAAGACAAAATGATCACAACTATAAATACTTCCATCGTGTTCCATAGCTAGAGCTCTACCACAATATTTATTGTGAGAACACAGGCAAGAGGGAAGGCCCATATATTGAGCCAGTGTTAAATCAAAATGTTGAACAAAGATTTTTCCAATATCATTTTTACTCCAATGTTCAAAAATCTTTGTCATAAAAGTCCCCCATAATTGAGGTTCTACACTGTATTTGGTAATAGACGAATTTTCATCAACTTCAACAATAGGGATAAATTGCATATATTTTGTGCCAATTGATTTTAAGAACTCATATACTTCAATTGGATATTTACTATTTATATTATTTACTGTGGTTAAAGTATTAAATTCTACATTATATTTTTTTAAAAGTTCTAAGCCTTTAAGTGTTTTATCAAAACTACCATTAAATGATTTGTTCCTTCTATATTTATTATGAAGATCTTTTGGTCCATCAATACTAATTCCAACTAAAAAATTATTAGATTTAAAAAAGAGAGCCATTTTATCATCTATTAAAGTGCCATTAGTTTGAATACTATTGTGAATATTATAATTTTTATAATTATATTTCTTTTGTAAAGAAACAACTTTTTTAAAGAAATCTACACCTAAAAGAGTAGGCTCTCCTCCTTGCCAAATAAATTCAATATTTTTAGTTATTTTAGATTGGATAGAAATATAATCTTTAATAAAGATCTCTAAAATTTCATCAGAGATAATGAAATCCTTTTTATCTATATAAGGATAATTTTTATCTTTATTTACATAATAACAGTAATCACAATTTAGATTACAAAGAGGACCAATAGGTTTTACTATTATGCTAAAAGGATATAAGTAAGTAGTAGTTTTCAAAATAGTTCCTTATAAATTAATCTGATATATCTTCTTTTTCTGGGATATCCCAAGGTTCAAATTCTTCGAGTCCGACCCTTTCTCTATAATCTTCCCATAGTTTATCAAGCTTATTAACAATTTCTGGGTACTTATTAGCTAAATCATTTGTCTCTGTTCTATCAGTAGATAAATCATAAAGTTCCCATTTAATTGGAGTTTGAGTTCTTTTACTCCATACTGCTTTCCAGTTGCCTTGTATAACACCACGAGCTTGTTGATGTGAGAAAAAGAGAGTCCTTTGAGGAAGTTCTTTTGCCTCAGTTATAGTGGGATATAAACTAATACCTTCATAATTTGGAATTTTGTGATGATTAAATTCTTTAGGATATTCAGCTCCACTTAATTCTATTAATGTTGGCATAATATCAATTAAATGAGTAGCTCCTGGTACAAAGTTACCAGGGTTAGGGATTTTATCAGGAAAGTTAACAATTAAAGGAGCACAAACACCACCTTCATGGGTAAAGTGTTTATACATTTTAAAAGGAGTATTACATAAATTAGCCCAGCCACTACCGTAGGAGAGATATGAGTTTTTCCCTCCCATATTTTCAAGATCTTTTCCTTTATGTAATTCAGTAATACCTTTCCTGCTTTCTCCATCGAATCCAAAAGGACCCCATTCGTAACATGCACCATTATCTGATGTAATTATAATAATAGTATTTTCATAATCTCCAGTTTCTTTTAAATGTTCAACAATTTTACCAAAGCCTTTATCTACTCTATTTACCATAGCTGCATATATTGCCATACGTCTAGCTAAATCTTTTCTCCTATCATCATCTAAAGAATCCCAAGCAGGATTTTGAAGACCAGAGTAGCCATTAGCAATATCATCATCATCTATTGGAACTTGAGATCTTTCTGTTAAAGTCCAGGATTTAGGATCAATAATCCCTAATTTAATCATATTATTAAATCTCTCTTCTCTAAGGGAATCCCAACCGTTTAGATATTTTTGATAATATTTTTCTACATCTTCTTTAGGGGCTTGAAGAGGGAAGTGAGGAGCAGAGTGCCCTAAGAAGAGAAACCAAGGTTTATCTTCTTTTTGTCCTTGTTTAATAAATTCAAGAGCATAATCATTAAAAACATCAGTAGCATAAAAGTCTTCTTTTGGAATATTAATTTCTTTTTCATGATTTTTTGGAAATCTTTGATAAAAGTCAGCATCATAATAATCATGAGAGTGATTCATAGAATATCCATAGAATTCTTTAAAGCCTCTATCACAAGGATTAGTTTTTTCATGCATATGCCATTTACCGCTATAATAACAATTATAACCAGCAGGAGTTAAAACTTCTGCTAAGGTAACGCAATCATCTCTTAATCTACCTAGGTGAGCAGGACCTTTAGTAGGATGAGGTTCAATACTAACAAAATCAGCAATACCAGCTTGAGGAGGATATAATCCCGTCATAAGAGCTGCTCTACTTGGACAACATCTTGAAGAATTATACATTCCTTCAAAACGTAAACCTTCATAAGCCATAGCATCAATATTTGGAGTATCTAGTTCTCCTCCATAACAGCCTAAATCAGAGTATCCTAAATCATCTAATAAAACAAAAAGAATATTTGGTTTTTGTGAGTTCATAAATTATTCCTAAATTATATAAATAATAAAATATATTTAAATTTGATTTTAATTTAAGAATTATAAGTTAATAATTAATTTAGGGTCAAAAAAAAGTTTTTACATTTTTTTATCTAAACTAGCAACAATATTTATCACAAAAAAGAAATGAACGATAACAATTTTCTCAAAACTTTAATTTAAGCCCTTATTTAAGGGTTCTTGAAATTAAATAGAAGAAATAAATGAGCAAAAAATTATCCAAAACCTATTTTTTATTCCTTTATGAATTAATATACAAATTAACATTAATTCTTGTATTAACCTATTTTAAATTAAATAATTGTTTAGATTAATTAGAAAATATAAGAAAAATTAATACTACTATCATATCCAAAACTAATAAAATCAGGATTTATTAAATTAGTGTAAGATTCTGAGAATCCTAAATTATAATAAGCTTCTTTTGCACAAGTTTCATAGTTTATATATAAATGATCACTTATTTTTTGTTTGATTTTCATTTGTAAAAAAGTACTAAAGTTAATATTTAAATAATCTATATTATTAAAATTAAAGTATGCCATATTAGTAAGAAGCCCAGCACCAAGACTTACAATAGTATTTTTTCTTACCTGAAAGGTGCATTTGAGGCCTAAATAATTTTCATTAAATATTTGGTTATTAAAAGATTCTATATAATCATATGTAATGTTATTTGTATTATCCAAGTTTTGAATTTCAATAGTAGGGGAATATAAGTCAAAACGAGCCATAGTCGATAAGTTCAATGATTTTAGTATAATTTTATATATTTCTAAACAAGTTATTATTTTATTGATTGACCTTATAAAAAGCCTTTTATAAATAGAATTTGAAATTTGAATTAAATTATTGTTTGGCTATTAAGCTAAGAATGACTAAGATATTTGCCGAGATAAAAATAATTAATTGAGAGTACAGCTATTCAACTTTCCAGAATTTTTTACCATCATATGCCCAGCATTGATCTTTACCATTTTCTTTGGCTCTATATAAGGCTAAATCAAGAGAATGGAGTAATGGATTAATATCACAATCAAAATAGTTTTTGCCATAAGCTACTATCCCCATACTAACTGTTACATATGGTTTTATAGGGGATTTGATATTTACTATTGGATTTTCTTTTATTTTATTTTGGATATATTTAACAACATTAACACCATCATTAAAATCTTTAGCTTTAAGACAAATAATAAATTCTTCACCACCAAATCTATATGCTGCACCATCATAGTTTTTAACACTATCGATAAAGATTTGGGATATTTTTTTCAAGCAAACATCACCTTCAAGATGTCCATAAGTATCATTATAGATTTTAAAATGATCTATATCTATTGAGATTAAAATATATGGAGTATTATCATTTTGAATATTATATGCTATGTTTTTTAACTCATCATTTAAATACTTTTTATTATAAGTTCCAGTTAAATAATCTGTTATGGACATAATATAAAGTTTATCTTTTTGTTTTAAGATAGTCTCTTCATTTTTTTCAATTATGTTTCTTGTAGTAGTAATCAATCTATAAATGAAAATTATTATAATAAAATAAACTAAAGTCCAATCTGCTAAATCTTGAATATAATCATTTTTAAATCTATCAAAGAGGTGAGGAAATCTATATTCAAAATATATAAATAATAAACAATAGAAAATAGTAATTGAAACTAAAACCTTTCTAGCTGTTTTTGAAGCAAGAGCTCCAACAAGTCCTATTATTACAGTTATATATATACTAGAAGGACTTGTAATATTTCCAACTATAATTAATCCAAAAGGAATAAATAGTATTACATATGTAGCAAGAACTTTATCAATAAAAGCTGTAAGTTTATCTACATCTTTTATTTTAGTACTGTATTTAATAAAGAAAGGAGCTGTTATAGTTAAAGCTAACCAAAAGCACATTTGCGAGATTGTTTTATGGAAGATCATAAAACTAATAAGGGTTATAAGACTTACAATGAATATATAGGTTTGAACAATTACAAAAACATGAGTTTTATAATGGTAATTGTTTTTGTTTGTTAAACAATCCTTTATCTTTGTAAAATATTTAGTCATTTATACTTCCTAATAATATTATAATAACATGATAATTGTTATTTGTTTATAATTTTTTATCAAAACTATTAATTTGCAGATAAAAACTGCAAATCAATAGTTCAATTAACATATTTTAATTTTATTAATATTAGTTAAATATAGAAAGTATATTTATATATATTGTAACTTTTTATTTAAGAGCTGCTTTTTCGCCTTCAACAATTTTGATACCAGCACTAGCTCCAATTCTAGAAGCACCAGCTTTAACTAAGTTAATAGCTTCTTCGTAAGAGTGGATACCACCGCTAGCTTTAACCCCAGCTTTATCACCAACAGTTTCTCTCATTAATCTAACATCTTCAACTTTAGCTCCAGCTGTTGAGAAACCAGTAGAGGTTTTAACAAAATCAGCCCCAGCTTTTAATGATAGTTCACATGCTGTTATTTTTTCTTCATCACTTAATAAGCAAGTTTCAATAATAACTTTTAAAGTTTTATCTTTACAAACATCTTTTAGTGCTTTGATGTCAGCTTCAACAGCATCAAAGTTACCAGCTTTTAACTCCCCAATGTTGATAACCATATCAATTTCATCAGCCCCATCTTCAATAGCTTGCTTTGCTTCAAAAGCTTTTGCTTTTGTAGACATAGCACCAAGAGGGAAGCCAACAACAGAACAAGTTTCAACTGAACTGTTTTCTAATTCTTTACTTACTGTAGAAACCCAGTAAGAGTTAACACAAACAGATGCAAAAGAATATTCTTTTGCTTCCTTACAAATTTTGATTATCTCACTTTTAGTAGCTTTAGCTGCTAAAAGAGTATGATCGATATAAGAAGCTATTTTCATAAATATTTCTCCAATTATATAAATAAAGTAAAAATTCTAATAAGAATTAAAACTCTTTAGTTTGCGAAAAAGAAATTTAAGTACAAATTAAAATAAGAATAAGACCAAGAGAAAAAGTATTAGTAATAATTTTTTCTTTTATCCAATAAACTTAAAAATAAAATATATACTCAATAATCTCCTTTATACTTATTTAGCAATTGTAATGTGATAAGATATCTTCTCAAATTCATTAAGAAAATAGTTAGAAATATCCTTATCAATTATAATTTCATCTATTTTATCAAGAGGTAAAATTTGGGCAAAATGTGTTTTGCCTAATTTACTATGATCACATAATAAAATTCTCTTTTGTGAAAGACTGAGCAAAGTTTTTTCATTTTTAGATAGCATAATATCTGAAATAGTAGCGCCATGTTCTATAGTGAAACCATTAGATGAGAAAAAGAATTTATTGATTGAGATGTTTTTAGGTAAATCTACATTATCCATAATATAGTGGAATTGATTTCTAATAACACCACCAATTATAAAGATAGTAAAGCTTGTGTTTTGCTCTAAAAAGCAAGCTATTTTAACATCATTAGTAATAACAGTTAAATTTTTTTTATTAACAAGAGCTTTAGCTAGGGCATAACCACTAGATCCAGTAGAAATTCCAATACTATCTCCATCTTCAATAAAATCTAAAGCTTTTTTAGCAAGAAGAGTTTTTTCATCTATCATAGCTTTTTCATTTTCAGTAGATGGAATTTCTTTATCATCTTTAATTTTTAAAATAGCACCACCATGGGTTCTTTTGATAAAGTTTTCTTTTTCTAAAAGCTTTAAATCGTTTCTAGCAGTAGAAGGGGATATATTAAAAATTTCACACATTTGAGGAACATCAATACGATTGTTTTCTTTAAGAATTCTTAAGATTTCTTGTTTCCTTTCTTCTAGAAAAATGGAATTTTTAGCCACATTTATCCTCCATATAAGTTAATAATAACTTAGGATAAATAAAAAAACAACAAAAAAAGAGTTAAAATAACAATAAACGATAAAAAACACTAACAAACAACAATAAAAAAATATAAGATAGGGCAAAAAAAATTGCCACTAATTAAAAATTAAAGCAACCTAAATTTAAAATATTAATATTAATTATAATTGAATTTTCCAAAAATCATTACCATTAGAAGCCCAAGATTGGTTTCTACCATTTTCTTTAGCTTTATATAGAGCATCGTCAAGAAGATGAAGTAAATAATTAACATCGTAAATTCTATCTTCCTTTTGAGCTAATATAATACCAGTACTAAGGGTAATAAATTCATCGGTAGGAGAGTTAGCATTAATAATAGCTTTAGACTTTAGATTATCATTAATATATTTAAGAGAGTTTATGCCATCATTAAAATCTTCTGTTTTAAGAGCAATAACAAATTCTTCCCCACCAAATCTAAAGGCATAGCCTTTATTATCCTCAAAACTATTTTTTAAAATAGTTGAGACTTCTTTTAAACAGATATCACCTTGGAGGTGTCCATAAGTATCGTTGTATAGTTTAAAATGATCTATATCGATAGCAATAAGTATAAAGGATTCTCCCTTATGATTTAAATCAATAATTAATTGTTCTAAAATTTCATATAAATACTTTTTATTATAGATTTCAGTTAGATAATCAGTAATAGACATTATATAGAGTTCATTCTTTTGTTCTACAATAATGTTTCTATCAGTATTAGTTATGTTCGTAATAGTAGAATATAATTTAATAAAGAATAAAATCCCTATAATAAAGGAGAAAGCCCAGCTAATAAAATTTTCCTGGTAAGTTGGGATTTTTATATTAAAAAGATTAGGGTATTTGTATTCTATAAAGATATAAATAAAACAGAAAAGCATAATATAAGCATTTAGGAAAGTTTTAACTTTTCCTGTAGTAAGTAAAGCTACAATCGTAAGACCTACTATAATATATAAGGAAGAAGGGGAGGTTATACTACCTGTAATATAAACACCAATAGGAATACCTATAATGATATAGAAAGATAAAACAATATTAATAAATTTTTTTAGTTTTTCTTCATCTTTAAACCTAAGTACTACTTCACCAAATGTTAGAGCAAAAATTGCAAAAGCACCCCAAAATAAAACTTCTAGAGGTTCAGGATTTGCAAAAACAATTAATTTAACAAAAACTGATAAAATAGATAAGAAAAAAAGATAGAAATGTGTCACTGCAAAAAGTTGAGCTTGAAAAAAATATTTATTGCTGTTTTTTAAGAAATCAATAAAATTTAATTGTTTTGCCATTTCTATTTTCCCTATAGTGACGGTGTACTTTTTAATATGAGATCATTATTTTTGTCTTGTGTATAATAAGAATTATTTTTGTCTAATGCAAGACAAACCCCTAAGAGGAATATTAGCATATAAAATATTAGGTTTCTAGACAAATTTGATAGAATCATTATACAAATTAAAATATAAATAAAATTAATATAACTAATTTTTTTAATAATCACCAATTAGTATACTAATTGTATATTAATAATCTCTTAAATAATAAATGTAAAAAATACATAATTAATTGTAAAAATCTACATTGTAAAAAAGTATCAAAATTTAGATAAAATAATCGTTTTATTTCATAAAAAACTTATATTCCTAATAATAAATATTATATTTTTAAAAATAAATTTTTATCTATTTATGTCAATATTGTTATATCAAGTTAGTATTTTTAAGCAATGAAAAAAATAAGATATCATAATAATGATATTTTTAATTCTTTAATAGGTATATAATAAGCATAAATATACAAAACTAGTACAAAATTGTACTAAAAGGTGCTACCTAAAAAATATTTGATAAAGGAGCGAAAATAGTTTCGTTAAAGATTGTATGTAATATAACAAACGCCCATTATATTTCGAATTCTTATTGCAAGAAACATAAAATTAGAGTAATATTCAACTGATATTTATGAGGAATTTATATACTAGTTTAAGGTGAAGTGGGGGCTTTACTTTTAACTATCTTGGTTATACCGATATATATACAGGGGTTTCTATTTTTACGCTTAAATAATATATAGCTATACTCATATTTTCATGTATCGATTTTCAATTAATTGATATACGCTGATTAGTCGCGGTATTAATATTGGATGGTAATGTGAAATATGCTATACAGAAATTAAGCTGTATTGGATTTTCATGTCCCTAAAATATTAATAAAAATCAATCTAAAATCTCGATAATCAAAAATAATTCTTTAGGAAATAATAAGTTATAATGTATTCAAGAAAAGTTAGAATATCAGTACTAGTAGTAGCTGATATAATTTCATTTATAGTAGCATTTTTAATATCAATGTTTATAGTATATGGTTCAATTGTTAACTTTTATCATATAGCATTGATTATTATTTTATCCCAAGTAGTATGTCTTTCAATATCTAAAGTCTATAAAGTTAGAATATTAGATAGTTCTGTAGAATTAGCTATAAGAGGGATGAGTTTAATACTTGGTGCTATTATTGGTTATATTATTACTTTTAGATCAAATATATTTGAAATATACACCTTTAGATTATTAATGAGTTATTCATTAATGTCTTATGTCTTTGCAATGGGTTATAGAGTATTATATAGATTTGCTATGAACCATAAGAATGTAAGACAATATCATGGTAATAGCAGTTTAAATGACTGTAGAGAAAAAGCTGTAGTATATGGTTCAGGTGAAATCGGAAAAGCTCTAGCTAGACAATCCATAGTAGGTAAACTACCATATCATATATTAGGTTTTATTGATGATGAAGAAGTAAAAAATAATTCCCTAATATTAGATAAACCAGTATATGGTAACTTAGATAATCTAGAAGAAACATTATTATCCACAAAAGCTAAAGTATTAATTATAGCAATAACACAATTATCTGCAGACAAAATGCAAAAAGCAGTTTCAATTGCAAATGCAATTGGCAGAGAAGTAAAAATTGTTCCATCTCTTTTTGAATTAGAAAATAGTAATAAGAAAACAATAGATTTAAGAAATGTTGATTATGCTGATCTTTTAGGCAGAAAGCTTATAGAAATAGATAGAAAACCTATAAGAGAAATGATAGAAGGAAAGGTCGTACTAGTTACAGGGGCTTGTGGAAGTATAGGAAGTGAAATATCAAGACAAGCTAAAGGCTATAATCCAAATAAGTTAATATTAGTTGATTTTGATGAAAGTTCCTTACACGATAGTGCACTTAGATTACTTAATTACAAATCAGAATGGAGTGATGAAGTCGTTCCAGTATTATGTGATATAAGAAACAAAGAGAAAATAGAAGAAATAATAGCAAAATATAAACCAGATATAATATTCCATGCAGCCGCTTATAAACATGTTCCATTAATCCAACTTTATCCAGAAGAAGGTATTAGAACAAATGTTGGCGGCTCTTTTAATGTCTTAACTAGTGCTGCAAAAAACAAAGTAAAGAAAGTAGTAGTTATAAGTACAGACAAAGCAGTTAATCCAACCAATGTAATGGGTGCAACAAAGCGCATGGTAGAATTAGAAGCTGCAATGCTTAATGAAGAGAATCCTGATACTGAATTTGTTTGTGTTAGATTTGGTAATGTATTAGGCTCTCGTGGATCAATGCTTCCATTATTTATGGAAGAAATACAGGCAGGGGTAGATATTACCGTTACAGATAAAAAGATTATTAGATACTTTATGGCAATACCAGAAGCAGTATCTTTAGTATTTTTAGCAGGCTCCATAGGGAAAGGTGGAGAAGTAATGGTATTAGATATGGGACAACCAGTAAATATATATGAGTTTGCACAAAAGCTAATAGAAATGTATGGAGATCCAAGTAAAAACAAAATAAGAATAACAGGTCTTAGACCAGGAGAAAAAATGTATGAGGAATTACTTGCAAATAAGGATAATACAATCCCTACCTCAAACAAATTAATCTTCAAAGCTAAAGTAACAGGATCTCTAAACAAAGAAGAATTTAAGCAAATAATAAAAGACTTAAATGTCTTATCTCCAAATACCCTAAAACAATGGGTAAAAGAAACTGTAGCTGAATTTGATGAAGCATGATGTGATTTTTTAGATATATGAATAATAGTAAATTAACTAAAACCAATAAAAAAGAGATTAAAAAAATATTATCTGAAAGATATAATTTAATAAATAACAGTTCTTTAAATAATTTTATTTCTTTGTATATGGATTGTGAAGCTACAGCAAGGAAAATAATTTATTATTATGATTTAAAAGTTAAGCAAAAGAAAAAAAAGGAAAGAAAAAAATTTACAAATTTATATTGTCCAACTATTGTTAAAGTCGTTAGTTATTTTGAAATAAATATCTCTCGCGATTTGATAGTAAGTATTTTTAGTAGTGATCGTACATTAACAAGAAATCACAAAACTCCTAGAATGTTAAGGAATGGAGTTATACATGAAAAAAAAATACAAGATATAATAGAGATTGAAAATCGTTATGATTTTTTAAAGAAAATTATGGAGGAATGGTTAAATATAGTAAATTATATTTGATTTAAAATTTACCTATGAGTAATAAAGATAAAATTTGGTTAGCCTCGCCTCATATGAGTGATGAAGGGTATGAAAAAGAATATATTAATGAAGCTTTTGAAACAAATTGGATAGCCCCATTAGGTCCTAATGTAAATAAATTTGAAGAAGAATTAGCAAAAAAAGTAAATATCAAAAGTGCTGTTGCTTTATCAGCAGGTAGTGCTGCAATACATTTAGCTTTAATCGCTAGTGGTGTAAAAGCTGGAGATATAGTTTTTTGTCAAGATTTAACATTTTCTGCAACGGCTAATCCAATTATTTATCAAAATGCAATTCCAGTATTTATTGATAGCGATGAAAAAACTTGGAATATGGACCCAGTAGCATTAGAAGAAGCCTTTAAGAAGTATCCAAATGTAAAAGCTGTTATGGTAGTTCATTTATATGGATTATCAGCAGATATAGATAAAATTGCAGAAATTTGTAAAAAACATAATGTAACTTTAATAGAAGATGCTGCAGAATCATTAGGGTCTAAATATAAAGGTCAACAAACAGGAACTTTTGGTGATTATGGAATTTTCTCTTTTAATGGGAATAAAATAATCACAACATCAGGTGGTGGAATGCTTGTTAGTAATAACACTGAACGAATAGATAAAGCAAGATTTTGGGCAACACAAGCAAGAGATAAAGCAAGACATTATCAACATTCTGAATTAGGTTATAATTATCGCATGAGTAACATTGTTGCAGGTATTGGTAGAGGACAATTAAAAGTTTTAGATAAAAGAGTAGAGAAAAAACAATATATATTTGATTTTTATAAAAAACAGTTATCAGTTATTAAAGATATTTCTTTTATGCCAATTAATGAATGGAATAAACCTAATTGCTGGCTTACTTGTATTACATTAAATGGAAAAATAAAACCAATAGATATTATAGAAGCCTTAGAAAATGATAATATAGAATCCAGACCCATTTGGAAACCAATGCATATGCAGCCTTTTTTTGAAAAATATGATTATGTGGGTAATAAAATTTCAGAAAAAATCTTTGAAAAAGGTTTATGTTTACCTTCTGATACTAAAATGACAGATGAAGATTTGTATAGAGTATGTAATATAATTTTAGATTTATATAAATAAAAAGCACTAATGAAAAAAGAAAACAATAATACAGATATTAAATTTGGAATATATAAAAGGGTCTTTAAAAGACCCTTAGATTTTATATTGTCATTATTAGCAATTATAATTTTATCTCCAATTTTTTTAATCATTGCAATTTTAGTAAGATTAAAGTTGGGAAGTCCAATTATTTTTAAACAAAAAAGACCAGGATTAAATGAAAAAATTTTTACTATGTACAAATTTAGAACAATGACTGATAAAAAAGATGAAAAAGGGAATTTATTATCAGATTCAGAAAGGCTAACTAAATTTGGTAAAACTCTTAGATCTACAAGTTTAGATGAACTGCCTGAATTATTTAATATTCTAAAGGGCGATATGAGTATAGTTGGGCCTAGACCTCAATTAATAAAAGATATGTTATTTATGACTTTTGAACAAAGACAAAGACATTTAATATTGCCTGGTCTCACAGGCTTAGCTCAAATAAACGGTAGAAATAATATCTCTTGGGAAGATAAATTGCAATATGATATTAATTATCTTCAAAAAGTATCGTTTTTTAATGATACATGTATTGTTTTTAAAACAGTTTTAAAAGTTTTAAAAAAAGAAGATATTTCTTCTGTTGGTTTTGATACAGCTGAAGATTTAGGTGATTATTTATATAGGGTTAATAAAATAAGTAAGAATGAATATTTAATCAAAATAAATGAATGGGCAAAAATAAATAATTAATTATTTAATAGGAGAAGAAATTGGTTTCAATAATAACTCCAGTATATAATTCTGCAAAATACATTGGGGATACAATTAAAAGTGTTTTATCACAGACTTATCAAAATTGGGAAATGATAATTATCGATGATTGTTCAAAAGATGAAAGTGTATCAGTAATTAAAAGTTTTAATGATTCTAGGTTAATTCTTATTCAATTAAAAGTTAATGTAGGGGCTGCTAATGCAAGGAATATTGGTTTAGAAAAAGCTAATGGTCAATTTATTGCTTTTATTGATGCTGATGATATGTGGAAAGAGGATAAACTTGAGAAACAATTACTTTTTATGAAAAAAAATAAAATTGGTTTTTCCTTTTCTAGCTATGAGATTTTGAGAGAAAAGAAAAATAAATTTATTAAAGTTCCATTAACCTTGAATTATAATCAATTTATGAAGAATACTATTATTGGTACATTAACTGTTATGTTAGATACAAAAATTATTGGAGAAATTCGATTTGTAAATGTAAAAAAAGATCATGATTCTATGACTTGGGCTAAAATTTTAAAAAATGGGAATACAGCATTAGGGTATAGTGAAAGCTTGGCATATTATAGAAAGCTTAAGGGATCTATATCTAATAATAAGTTTGAAGCTGTAAAAAATCATTGGAAAAATTGTAGGAAAATTGAAAAAATTCCTAGGATAAAATGTTTATATTTTTTTGTTTTTTATTCATTTAATGCTTTAAAAAAGCATTATTTTTAATTTATATTTGGAATATTATGAGTTTATTAAATTTTTGCAAAAACTTGACAATTAAAATATTAAAAAGGAAAGATCCAAGGTTTTTTTGTCCATTTGAAATTCAAAATAAGTTTTTGAATAAAATTATTGAACCTCAAGATGATATTGAAAGATCATATTCTCAATACAAATGTCAAATGAAGTTATTAAATTTTGGAATTGTTATATTATATAATTTTTCATCATTATTCTTGTTGTTCTTTTATTTGATAAGATTTTTTTTTATTAGAGAGAGAAGAGATCAATTTGAGCAAGCTGATGCTGTTTTTATATCTAATGATTTGCCACATAACATTTTACCTAATGAAATTAATATTGATTTTCCAAATATTATTTATTCAAAAATTTTAGATGGATTTCTATTTACAAAATATGATTTGAAATTTTTTTTTAATTTAGTGAAAAGACATCCTTTTTCTTGGTATTTTTTATTTAAATGTTTAATAAAAATAGCAACCTATAGATTTCAAATTAATTCTTATAATCCAAAAGCAATTCTTACATATTCAGAATATTCTTTTACTTCTTCTATTTTAACAAATTATTGTGAGTCTTTACATCTTTCACATATAAATGTAATGCATGGAGAAAAGATATATTATATTAGAGATTCGTTTTTTAGATTTACAAAATTTTATGTTTGGGATATTTTTTATATAAACTTGTTTAAAAAACTTAGAGCAGATAAAAATATTTTTTATATATCAGTTCCTCCTTCTTTAAAATTTAATATTAACTATGGTGAAGCTAAGGTAAAGTTTGATTTTAAATATTTTTTAGCAGCAGAGAATAAAAAGCAATTGATAGTTATAAATAATATTTTGTCACAATTACAACAAAAAGGGTTTATTATAGCAGTTAGACCTCATCCTAGATATAGTAATTATAATGAGTTAAAAATGATTTTCCGAAATATTAAAATTGAAAATTTAAATGAAGTAAATATTGAAGAATCAATTTGTACAACAAAGAATGCTGTTGCGCTTTTTTCAACAGTTTTAAATCAATGTTATTGGAATAATGTGAATGTTGTAATAGATGATATAAGTAATATTTTGTTTTATAAAAAATTAAAAGAATTAAATTATTTTATGTTAAATAAACCTCATAGATTGTTATCAGAATATTTATAATCTGGAATTAAGTATGGAAAAATTATTAAAAATAATATTACAAAAAATTAATACTTTTTTTGCAAAAAAACAATGTAAAAAGTTTGGTAAAGGATCAAAAGTAAATTTTAAAAGTAAATTTACAAAATTTACTGAGGTTGGTGAGTATAGTAATTTCAATGGAATTCATATATTTGGACTTGGTAATGTAATAATTGGTTCCTATTTTCATTCTGGGAAAGGTTGTAAGATAATAACTTCAAATCATAACTATGATAAAGGCACAAGTATTCCTTATGATGTAACTTATATAAACAAAAATGTTGTGATAGAAAATTTTGTTTGGATAGGGATTGATGTAATAATTTTAGGTGGGGTAAAATTAGGAGAAGGTTGTATTATTCAAGCTGGAAGTGTTGTCGTAAAAGATGTCCCTCCTTATGCAATTGTTGGTGGAAATCCTGCAAAAGTATTTAAATACAGAGATATTGAACATTTTAAAAGATTACATGATAAAGGGTTATTTTTAAAGTAAAGGAAATGGATAGAAAAATGAAAGTTTTATTTTTAGCAAATTATATATATGATAATGAATTAAAGAATTTTAGAAAGAATAAAACTGGTTATGGATTAATGGTAAAAGATATTGCTATTTCCCTTTCTAATTTAGTTGATATTTATCTTCTAACAAATACAATAACTAAAAAAAAATATTTTAAAGGTATACACATAATAAATCATCAATTATTTGATATTTTAAAAGCTCAAACTTTTAAAAGTATGGTAAACTCTTTTAAGAGTTTTTTTTCATGTAATGAAACTTTTTTTATGAGATTGAGATTTATATATTATTCTCTTGATATTTATTATATAAAAAAAGTTATTAAGAAATTTAATCCTGATATAATTCATGTTCATGGATTAAGTTTTAAAACTAAAGATTTTATTGAGATAGCAAATAATAATAATAAACCATATATAGTTACATTACATGCTTTGATCGGATTAAATCAATGTGTTGGAGCAATAAAAACAGATACAAATTATGAAAGAGTCTTTTTTCAACAAGTAAAAGAAAATAAGGCTGTTGTTACAGTAATTAGTAGTGGAATGAAAGATAGAATACTCAAAGAATTTAATTCTGAAATTGCTGAAGATATAACTGTAATAAAGAATGGGGTTGATATTAATTCTACAGATTTTAATGATACTAGAAATATAAAGAAGGCTTATAATATTTCAGAGAATTCTAAAATTATGCTTTGTATTGGAAGTATTTGTAATAGAAAAAATCAGTACCAAATTGTTGAGGCTTATCATTTATTACCACAAAATATAAAAAATAATTTATATATTTTCTTTATTGGCAATGATACATTGGATGGAAAGTTGAAAAATTTAATTACAAAATTAGGCTATAAAAAAAATCTTATTTTATGTGGTTTTGTTGAGAGAAGTAATTTGAATGCTTTTTTTGAAAATGCTAATTATAATATAGTCGCAAGTGAGGATGAGGCTTTTGGATTATCAATAATAGAGGCTTTTAATTATGGAATTCCTACAGTTACTTTTTCCGATTTGGATGCTATACCAGATTTATATAGAAAAGATGTTATGGTTTTAGCTTATAATAGGGGCGCAAAATCATTATCTGATGCAATAAAAATTTTATTAAATACAAAATGGAATGCTGAAGATATAAAAGAATATTCAAAGAATTTCAGTATGGAAACAATGCGATTAGAATATTTAAGTTTATATAATAAAGTCCTTCTGAAAAACGAAATGTCGAAAAGGGTTTAAATTTTGAAAGTAAAAATTAAATTAGATTCAATTTCATTGTATTTAATCTATTTCTATATATTTTTTTCTTATAGTTCTGCTTTTATTAATAAAATAGTTCTTGGGTTATCTTTTTGTTTTATTTTTGTATTTTTTTTAAAAAACAAAGATTTTCAAAGAATTGATAAAAGCTATTTTTTATGGATTTTTTATGTTTTGTTTAATATTTTTAGTTTATTTTATACGAGTAATATAAGTAGAGGTATTTCTTATTGTATTGTAACTTTTTGTATTATAGGTTCTTCGATATTTTTTTCTAATGTTAGATTTTGCAACAAAGCA
This sequence comes from Sphaerochaetaceae bacterium, assembly GCA_963678415.1. GTDB lineage: Bacteria > Spirochaetota > Spirochaetia > Sphaerochaetales > Sphaerochaetaceae > Pleomorphochaeta. Next base: position 2,975,064 of record OY782833.1, read on the forward strand.
AATTTTATTGTATTGATTTGTTTTTCGAGTATTCATGTTATAGCAACATTCTTACAAATGGGTATTCCTAGTCAATTAAACCAAATTACAGTACATTTATTAAATGCAAAACAATATAATATGAATTTGCGATTATTAAGAAATGGTTTTCTTGCTGGAATAACAAGTCAAACTAGTGTTAATTCTGTTTATATTACTATTTTTTTGATGTGTGTTTTTTGTTATATTATAAATACTATAAATATTATAAGTTATAGGAAAAAAATATTTTTGATTTTGATTTATATGTTATCTTTTTATGCTTTAATTTCAACTGGAAAGAGAGGCCCCTTATTAGCCAATTTAATTTCAATTTTATTTTTATTAATTATTGATATAAAGATAAGAAAAAAATCTTTGAAAAATTTATTTGTTTTTGTAATAATTATTGGATTTATTATTTTTGGAATAATTAATTTTACTTCAAGAGGTCAAATAATTTTTCAAAGATTTTTTAATAATGATAGAATTTTAACGGGAAGAGGTGTTATTTATGAACAAATTTTTAATAATTTTTTAAAAAATCCTATTCTTGGGAATGGTATTGCTTCAACATATACATCTATAGATACGAGTGGCCATAATATATATTTACAACTTTTAAATGAAACTGGTATTGTTGGAGTTTGTATTTTTATTTTAGCCGTAATAAATTCTTTCATTAATACTATTCATAGCATTTTTTATTTAAATGGAAAAAATGACAAAAATATGGTGCTCACAAATATATATTTATTTATTTCAATGTATTATCAGATATTTTTTTTAGTTTATGGGATGTCTGGTAATCCTTTATTTGATAATTATATATTTTTCATGTATTCCATAGCTATTGCAATACCTAAGTCATTAAAATTAAACAACCAAAGGGCGGTTAGAAAAATAGATGAAAATTGGGATTATAACATTTCATAGGGCAGATAATTATGGTGCAATCTTCCAAACATATTCGTTACAACGATTTATTTCGGAAAATATATGCGATTGTCAAGTAATTGATTATTATAGTGATGAAATTGAGAGGAAGAGTAAATTTCCGAATAAGAAAAATTACAACTCATTATCGACTTACTTTAAAAGTGTATTAATGTTTTTTATATATTGTGGAAGACATAAAAAATTTGAATTATTTAGAAATAAAATGAATTTAAGTAATAAGTATTTAAAGAATGATTTAATAAAGACTAATGAGATATTTGATTCATTCATTACAGGAAGTGATCAAGTTTGGAATTGGAATTGTACCAAAGGAGATACAGCATATTTTCTTGATTTTGTATCAGCTAATAAAAAGAAAAATAGTTATGCAGCTAGTTTTGCAATTTCAGAGATTCCTGTTTGTTTACAAAAGGATTATTATTCTCTTTTAAATAATTTTAATTCCATATCTGTTAGAGAAAAAAAAGGGGTTGAAATAGTTTCAAATTTGTTAAAGCGTGAAGCTGTTTTGTCAATTGATCCTACTTTTTTACTTTCACTAAAAGATTGGAAAAAACTCGCAATAATGCCTAAAACGAAAAAAAAATATATTCTAATATATCAATTAACAGTTACAGAAAGTCTTATTGATTTTGCAAAAAAATTATCTAAAAAAACCCATTATAGTTTAATTATTATTCCAAATAGTTTTAAATATTTTTTAAAAGCTAAATATCTTTTTAAAGCTAGCCCTGAAGAATGGTTGGGTTTATTTTATAATGCACAATATATAATCACTAATACTTTTCATGGTGTAGCTTTTTCAATAATCATGAACAAACCCTTTTTTGTTGAAGTATTAGCAAATATAAATAAGACAACTTCTCGTATTGAGAATATTCTAGATGCATTTAATTTACAAGATAGAAAAATAGACAATAGGGATTTGATTCATTTTGACAAGAAAATTGATTGGGATATCATAAATGAAAAAATTAATTGTGAGAGAAAAAAATCTTTAATCTATTTATCAAGTTTGTGTGCTGGTTCAAATAATAATAATGAGAACTTAATATGATGAAAGAAAGACCCATTGTTAGTGTTGTAATTCCTGTTTTTAATGCTTCAAATTATCTTTCAAAATGTTTAGAAAGTGTATTAATTCAAAATATAACTAATTATGAAATTATTTTAATTGATGATGGATCCACAGATAATAGTGGTCATATTTGTGATTATTATAGTAATAGATATGAAAATGTAAGAACTTTTCATATTTCTAATCACGGAGTTTCCTATGCCCGTAATTTTGGTCTTTCTAATGCTAAGGGAAAATATTTACATTTTGTTGATTCCGACGATATTTTAGATTCTTGTATGTATGAAGAATTAGTTAATATTATTACTTATTGTGAGTATGATATTATTATAACAGGAGCAAGGTATCATAATGAAATTTTTAAGACAGTAGAAGAATTTCATTCAAAAGAAATATATGATATTAAGAAACACGATTATATTAAATTTTTTTTGTTAGATATAGATGAACAAGATAAGGGCTGGGCAATGAATGTTATTTGGAATAAATGGATAAAAAATGAAATGGTTAAAAAGCATGATTTATCATTTTGTGATAATATTTGTCCTGGAGAAGATTTTATATTTGTTATTGATTCTTTAAAAAATGCCCAAAGTTTATTTGTAAGTAACAAAGTGTATTATAATTATTTTGTAAGAAATAACTTGTCCTTATTAAGGAAGTTTTATGGAAATATATTAGAAATGAGACCATTAATTTACAAAAAATATATTGATTTATATGATTTTTTTGGAATTCTAGATATATGTAAAAATAGAATTGATTTGATAGAAGGGAAAAATTTTTTAAAATCTTTATTTAGTATATTAAATACAAATTGTAAATTAACTTTAAAAAAGAAATATGTTTTCGTAAAAAGAATAATAAAGTCAAGTCATTTTAAATATGTATATTTATATTTGAAGGATAAAAATGATATTAGTTCCAAAATTTTTTACATACTACTAAAAACAAATAATACCATAATTGCCTTTATTTTAATTTATGCATACAATGTAAGAATTAAAGTAATGAATAAAAGAAATAAAAAATGTCTATAAATAATAATAAAGTATATATAAGAGAAGTACTTTTAAAGAAGGACGCTGATAAATTTAATTGTACTGGATGTTCTGTTTGTTATAATATTTGTAAACAGGATGCGATTAAAATGTGTAATGATGATAAAGGTTTTTTTTATCCCGTTATAGATTTTGAAAAGTGTATTTTTTGTGAACAATGTTATAAGAATTGTCCATATTATAGTTCATTAGATCAAAAGGCCTTGAATAATTCAATAAAAGTTTTTGCAGTAAAAAACAAAACTAATTCTATTATTATGAAAAGTTCTTCAGGTGGAGTTTTTTATGAAATTGCCATGTTTATAATTAAAAACAAGGGGGTGGTTTATGGTGCAGTTTTTAATCAGGAATTTGAAGTAGTTCATGATAGAATTGTTAATGAATCAGATATTGTTAAAGGCATGGGTTCAAAATATGTTCAGAGTAGAATTGATTTAATATATCGACAAGTTAAAGTAGATTTAAAGGAAAATAAATATGTATTATTTACAGGAACACCTTGTCAAACTGATGGGTTAATTACGTATTTAGGAGGGAATTTAAATCCGAATTTATTTATTTGTGATATTATTTGCCATGGAGTTCCTAGTCCAAAGTTGTTTAGTGATTATAAAGGGTTTCTCGAAAAAAAGTTTGCTTCTAAAATTAAAAGTTTTACTTTTAGGGATAAAAAATATGGTTGGAAACAAACTATTAAAGTTCAATTTTCTAGTGGGAAAAATTATATAATGAGTAGAGATTATGATCCTTATTATAGATTGTTTGCAAAAAATTATGCGTTGAGACCTTCTTGTAGTAAATGTAATTATTCTGATTTATGTAGGAAGTCAGATATAACAATAGGAGATTATTGGGGTATACAAAAAGTATTTCCTGAATTTTATGATAAAAATGGGAATTCATTGGTGTTTTTGAATACAGATAAAGGAAAATTTTTATTTAATCAAATTTTAGATAAAATTGATTTCATAGAAAGTAATTGTAATGACTGTATGCAACCAAATTTAAATAGTCCATCAATTTTCCCTAATGATTATAATGATTTTTGGAAAGATTATTTACAACATGGTTTTATTTTTATTTGTAAAAAATATGGAGAATATACAATAGTAAATAAACTTAAATCAAAACTTAAAAAATTTTTAGCAAAATTAAATTTGCTTAATTTTTAATGGATATATTTAGTAAATAAAAAAAATAATTCGCAATATATATTTTATGGAGGTGTTTAAAATGTCAATTGAATATAAAAAGCCATTATTAATAGCAGAAGCAGGATGTAATCATAAAGGGGATTTGTTAATAGCTAAAGAAATGATAAAAATAGCTGCTATATTTTGTAAAGCTGATGTAATAAAATTTCAAAAAAGAAATAATAAAGAGTTATTAAGTAAATCTCAATATAATGCGCCACATCCAAATCCTATAAATTCTTATGGGAAAACTTATGGTGAACATAGAGAATTTTTAGAGTTTTCTTTGGAACAGCATTATCAGTTAAAGCAATGGTGTGATGAGTTTAATATTAAATATAGCACTTCAGTTTGGGATTTGACTTCAGCAAAAGAAATAACTTCTTTAAACCCAATTTTGATTAAAATACCTTCGGCTTGTAATAATAATTATAAAATGCTTAATTGGCTATGTGATAATTATTTTGGAGAAATTCATATTTCCTTTGGTATGACTACACATTCGGAAGAAGATAGAATTATAAATTTATTTGAATCTAAAGGAAGAAATAAAGATTTAATAATTTATAGTTGTACTTCTGGGTATCCTGTTCCTTTTGAATCAGTTGGTTTGTTAGAAATTCTTAGGCTAAAAGAAAAATATGAAAATAAAGTAAAATATATTGGGTTTTCAGGTCATCATTTAGGTATTGCTGTTGATATTGCTGCTTATACATTAGGAGCAAATATTATTGAAAGACATTATACTTTGGATAGGACTTGGAAAGGTACCGATCACGCTGCATCGTTAGAACCTGATGGTATTCGAAGGTTGAAAAGAGATTTAGAAGCAACTTATAAAGCTTTAAGATATAAGGAAAAAGAAATTTTGGATATTGAAAGAGTTCAAAGAGATAAGCTTAAATACAAGGAGAAATGATTTTGAAGGAATTTTTAGGGGAAAATATTGTTTTTATTCCAATAAGAGGGGGAAGTAAATCAATTCCATTAAAAAATATTAAATTAATTAATGGTAAACCATTAGTATATTGGGTATTGAGAGCTGCAGAAAAATGCTCAGTTGTGGATAAAATTGTTGTTTCTACAGATAGTAATATAATTTTTGATGTAGTATCAAATTTTAATTTTTCAAAAGTTCTAATCATTTCTAGATCTGAAAATGTATCTACTGATTTTTCATCAACTGAATCAGTGATGTTAGAATTTGCTGAAAATTATTTATTTACAAATATTATTCTTGTTCAGGCAACTTCACCTTTATTGACTAGTATAGATCTTGAAAATGGTGTTAATAAATTTAATAAAGAAGATTTTGATAGTATTTTATCTGTTGTTAGACAAAAGAGGTTTATATGGAAAGAAAATGGAAGCCTTGTTGAGGCCAGTAATTATATTCCCATTAAAAGACCCAGACGTCAAGATTTTGATGGGTTTTTAGTCGAAAATGGAGCATTTTATATAACCTCAAGGGAAAGATTGTTATTGGAAAAGTGTCGCATTTCAGGTAAAATTGGGGCTGTAGAAATGTGTGAAGAATCATATTTTGAAATAGATGAACCTTCTGATTGGATAATTATTGAAAATCTTTTGAAGGAAAAATTTTTTAGTAATAATTTTCCTAATTTAGAAAAAATTAGATGTTTGTTAGTTGATTGTGATGGTGTTTTGACTGATGGCGGAATGTATTATTCTGAGAAAGGTGATGAATTAAAAAAATTTAATACAAAAGATGGAATGGGTTTTAAACTTTTACAAAATAAAGGATATATAACTGGAATTATTACTGGCGAAAAAATTAATTTGGTTAAGACTAGAGGGGCAAAAATGCGTCTTCATGAGGTATTTGTTGGGATTGAAAATAAAATGAAAATTATTAATATTATTTGTGAAAAATATAATTTAACATTAAATGAAATAGCGTATATTGGTGATGATATAAATGATTTAGATGTTATAAAAAATGTTGGATTTGGATGTACTGTTGAGAATGGTATTCCAGAACTTAAAAAAAATGCAGATTATATAACAAAAGTTAAAGGTGGTGAAGGGGCTGTAAGGGAAGTAATTGATATACTTTTAAACGCATAGCTATTTTAATATTAAAAATAATTAATAAATTTAAGAAAAAAATTTAATATAATTTAATAAGAATTTAAATTTTGTACTCATTTTCATAATTGATTTGTTTTTTTTAATTAGTCTATTTTTTTGTTTGTAGAAAAAAAATTTGCTTAAAAAGTTTATATTTGAATACAAATATAAATATACAATCTATATGTATTGTAAATTGTGTGATTAAATTAAAACTTATTTTAATTGATTTAAGGATTTGTAAATTTTTATATAAATAAATATTAAGTCAATTGAGTAATAATAATTTGCCAGACAAAAACATGTGATGTAATTAATAGTTTAAAATTAGTGGGTTTCTATGTTTAAATTAAATATATTGTCAACAATATAAAGTATAAAAGGATATTCAAAAAGTTATGAATTATTAAAACTTTACAATAATTGATATATTTTTGAGTGAAAAATATATACTAGATATTCTCATATAAAATGATAAATTGTAAATGAGGTAAGGGATTGAGAACAAAAAATAAAATTTCTGAGAACAAAAAGAATATTGTAAAAATTTCTGGAGGGACGTTAGCTGGTCAAATAGTTTCATTCATTACCGTTCCAATATTAACTAGAATTTATAATCCAGAAATTTTAGGTATTTGGGCCATATTAAATTCAATTGCAATTTTAGTAAAATCTTTTTCAGATCTTGGCATGACTAACTCATTAATGACAATGGAAAATGAAGAGAAAATTGAAATTACATATAGAGTTATTTCAACTATCGTAATTTTTATTAGTTTAATATTAGCTTCTATTTTTTCATTATATTATAAATTTATTTCTCCTCTTAATGATATGAGTTTGTTTTTTTTATTTGGATTTATTTCTGTGTTGATGTTTACTACACAACAAATTCAATTATGTTATACTTGGCTTAATAGGATAGGGGCTTATGATATATTAATGAAAAATCCTTTAATTAATGGTCTAATGACAGGAGTATTTGGTATTATTTTAGGTTTGTTAGGATGCAAAAAATATGGATATTTTGTTGGTGTAATTTTTGGGCAGATTATGACTTTGATTAATATGAAACGTCATTTACCAAAAAAAATAATCACAATTAATTTAAAAGATTTTAAAGATGTTTTAATAATGAATAAGCGTTTTGTAAAATTTCAATTGCCAACAAATATTATTAGCAATTTTAAAAATCAATTACCTATATTATTAATAAAAGCTTTTTGGGGAACAGAAATACTTGGATATTATTCTATTACTTTAAGGTTACTTAGGTTACCAATAAGCTTGTTAGCGAGTTCAATAGGAAGAGTCTTTTTCCAAACTACTTCAAAAATGAAAAGGGAAGGGAAAGAAATTGGTAATTATGTATATCAAAATCTTATTAAGGCTATGAGAATAGGCGTTTTACCAATGTTTTTATTAAAAGCTTTTGGCGATATTGTGATAATAATATTTTTAGGGCAAGAATGGGAAATTTCTGGGAAAATGATTCAAATATTATCTATACAATATTTTTTTAGTTTTTTAATGATGACAGTCCAAGGTTTATATATTATCTTAAATAAGCAAAAATATGCAATGATTTCTAGCTTGTTACAAGCTTTTGCTTTTTTATTAGGAGCCGTGATAGGAAAATATTTGTTTGATGATATTTTTATAGCCTTAAAAATAATGGTTAGCTTATTTGTTTTAATTAATATTATTTTTTTTGCAATACTCTTTAATGTTATGAATATTGATTGGAAAAAGTTTGTTAGTAGAGCTCTGTTTTATATTATAATAATTTTATTTTTTTCGTTTACAATGAGAAAAATTGTATATGAATTAGGGATAATAAATTATATTTTAAGTTTTTTTATAAAATAATATTAAATTTCATTTAAAAGATAATTTTTTAAACTAAAAATATAGAGGAATATTTGATGAAAATAACAATAGTCGGAGTGGGATATGTAGGGTTATCAAATGCTGTATTACTAGCACAAAATAATGAAGTAGTAGCATTAGATATCATTGAAGAAAAAGTGCAAATGATTAATGATAAAAAATCTCCAATTATTGATAAAGAAATTGAAGATTATTTATTAAATAAGAAATTAAATTTATTAGCTACTACTGATAATAGTATAGCATTTATAAATGCTGATTATATTATTATTTCAACTCCTACAAATTATGATCCTAATTTAAATTATTTTGATACTAGTTCAGTAGACAATGTAATTGAAAATGTTTTAAAAATTAATGAAACTGCAGTTATGATTGTTAAATCGACAGTACCTGTAGGGTTTGTAAAAACTATGAGAGAAAAATATAACACAAACAATATTATTTTTTCTCCAGAATTTTTAAGGGAAGGAAGAGCTTTATATGATAATCTTTATCCTTCTAGAATTGTTGTTGGGGAGAAATCAGAAAGAGCTAGAGTTTTTGCATCATTATTACAAGAAGGTGCTATAAAAAAAGATATTCCTACCTTATTTACAGATTCTACAGAAGCTGAAGCTATAAAATTATTTGCTAATACTTATTTAGCATTAAGAGTAGCTTATTTTAATGAATTGGATTCCTATGCTGAAATTAGAGGATTAGATGCAAAACAAATAATTGAAGGAGTTTCTTTAGATCCTAGGATTGGTACACATTATAATAATCCTTCATTTGGTTATGGAGGATATTGTTTACCAAAGGATACTAAACAATTATTAGCAAATTATAGTGATGTTCCTCAAAATATTATGAGTGCAATTGTTGATGCTAACAGAACAAGAAAAGACCATATCTCAGATATGATTTTAAAAAGAAATCCCAAAGTTGTTGGAATATACAGATTAACAATGAAAACTAACTCTGATAATTTTAGACATTCTGCTATTCAAGGTGTTATGAAAAGGATTAAAGCAAAAGGAATAGAAGTAGTAGTATATGAACCAGCATTAAAGGAATCAGATTTCTTTAATTCAAAAGTAATTAAAAGTCTTGATGAATTCAAGAAAATAAGTGATGTTATAGTTGTTAATAGAATTACTGATGAAATTAAAGATGTTAAAGCAAAAATTTATACAAGAGATTTGTTTAGTAGAGACTAATTTTTTAAATTAAATTATGAGGCTAACTGGGGGAAAATACACAGTTTATACTCAGGGAGCAAGAACCTAGTATTAGTCAAGTCTTACAAGTCTAGTGTTGAGGTGAGTTTGGAGTGATATATTATGGGATGTAGAGCTAATGGGAAATAATGATAGTGATTATAGTGAAAGAATAGTTGCTTTTATTGATATTCTTGGATTTAAAAATCATGTTTATGATTCGATAAATGCTGACTGTTCAACAAATATAGAAAATTTTAATAAAATTCAATCTGCACTTGATTTGATAATTGATATTGCAGATAACGAGAGTCCAATGAATAAGAATAGGGAGGTAATTCAGTTCTCAGATTCAATAATTATTTCTTTTTTCATTAATGAGAAAAGTGAAGTATTCTATACCTTAATTGAATTATTATACCTAGTTATTGAATTACTTCAATATGGATACTTAATTCGTGGAGGTATTTCTTTAGGTAAGTGTTTCCATAACGACACTAGAGTTTTTGGACCCGCTGTAATTCAAGCGGTTGAACTTGAAAAGAAAGCAACGTATCCTCGAATTATTATTGATAAAAAAGTCCTTCAAAAAGGTTGGGAGAATCATGTAACTCATCATAGTTCAGAAGATGAAGCTAAATATTTGAAACATTTTGTTAAAGAGGATGATGATGGGGAATTTTATTTAAACTATTTTTCCTCTGCTCTTAGTGAGTTTGATGATGAGTTTCAGCAGTTATCCTATATTGAGAGCCTTGAAAGTCTTATTCAGAGTAACTTGATTAAATATAAAGATAATACACGAGTATTAGATAAATATGAATGGATGAAACAGAAATACAATAATATGATCAATCATATGAAAAGTAAGGAGAATATTAATCGTATTAGAGAGTTTAAGCCCGAAATTGCAGATTGGTTAGAGTCAAGGTCATTAATAACTTGATTTTTGATATTAATCGTTACAAACTATTACAATGGAAATATACCGAACTCTATGTGTTAATTGTCTTTAATTTCAATAATGAAAATTTTTAATTTTGAGAGTTTGTGATTGGTATGTTTATACTGTTGTTTTTTTATTTGTTTTTGTATTTTAGGGAGGTGTAGAGTTTTTTTGAAGTTTCTGGATTTATATTGTATTCTTCTTATCTTTATTTGTTATGTGTTGGATTTTAGTTTTGTTTTACTATTCTAGAAAAGAACAAATGCTAAAGTTTTATTGCTTAAATTGTGAAATAGAATCAAATAAAATAAATGAGGAAAATACAAAAACAATCATTTGTGTTCTAACTCCTAAAGATAGATTTATTTCTGGAGGTCTTACTAGTAATAATTTAATAGCAACTTCAATTATTGATAAATATTTTCTACGGATTATTTACTTACAACTTGTCATCTGGTTTTAGACCTTTTGGTATAGATGTTAGTGAGCAGAATCTATCTAATTAGTTTATTAAAGCAACTAATGAACTTTCTCCAAAATAGCAGATGAGAGATTAAAAAATATTTTAAGTATTACTGCTATCAAAGATAATGAAACATCATACATGGTATTTGATGAAGCGGAAAGAAAAGATATAAATTTGTTAAAACAAAACCAGAAAAAATAGGTAAAAATATATTGTCTAGAGATTTTACAGTTTCAAAACCTAATAAAAAATGGCTTGCAGATGTAACTTAAGATACCAACTCAAACTAAAAAACGTTATCTTATTTCTATATTAGATCTTTATGATAATAGTATTATTACATATCACTATTCCTTTACAAATAATAATTATTTAGTCTTTAAAATGTTTGATAAAGCTATAAGAAAATACCCAAATGCTACTTCAATTTTTTATAGTGATAAAGGCTTTCAATACACTACAAAAGTATTCAAAATAAATTAGAAGAATCTAATATGATTCAAAGCATGTTTCGTATTGGTAAATGTATTGATAATGGTCCAATTGAAAGCTTCTTTGGAATTCTTAAGTCAGAAATGTTTTATTTGAAAAAAATACAAAGATTTTGAAACATTAAAAAAAAGATATAGATAAATACATTCATTTATTTATTAATAATAATAGACTTTAGAAAAAATTAAAAACTCGGCTCCGTTAGAATATCGAAACTTAGTATTAATCTTATAGTTTTAAAAAAATACAGTTTCTACTTGACATGTACCTATTTATTGTGTGGGCTATTATATAAAATTAATTATAAATTAAAGCACTTTTAATTGAAGTAATTATCGATTAATAAGTGCTTTATTGTTTCAATTTAAAATCTTATTTTATTATGAATTCTGTACTTTCATTATCTTTATACCATTGTGGGAAATTTGTTCCCCAAATATTATTGAAAATATTGAAGTGGAATTTACCATTTTTTTTAGGTGACTTATTATTAAAATCTAGCAACTTTTTTTTACTTAAAGAAACTAGAGGTGTAGTTAAGTTTTTTATTGTTAAATTTTCACTTTTGATTTCTTCTATCCCATGTATAGTTTTGGCTCCATTATAAACAACTTCACATGGATCAATATATGAGTCGAATTTTTTAATTTTATATTCTTTCTCTTTTGTAAAGAAAGAAAACCATATTGCTTCTGGTAATCTAGAAGCTTCTTTGTTTTCCCAAGAACATTTTATATAAATAGAATTGCTTTCAACTAATTTATATAAAACTATTTTAATCTTAGCAGGACAACTTTTTGGAGTTCCTTTCTCCATTTCAAATATAAAGATATTTTTATCTTTTTCTTTTTTCATTGAAATCAATTTTGGATAATAATTCTTATGAATTGGTATAGGTTTTGCAAATTCCATTCCTGGTTTTCCAAAATCTGAGCAACACCAAATCCAAGATTCTTTGAAATTTCTATTATATGTATTATTGAATAAATTATAGTCTTCAGTACTAAAAGTTTGATATGAGAATTGACATTTTAAATAACCTAAATCAATTCTTCCTTTTTTATCAACGCTAATTTTATCAATACTTACATGTTCTTGATAATCATCATTTTCCCATCCATCTCTTAATTCTACTGGAAAACTATTAATTGCTTTTGTTAGATATTCTCTCTGTTCTTTATGAGATGATTCAAAGAAAGAGTAGGTAAGATTATCTCTATTTTTTGAATTATTTTTAAAAACTTTAGCAAATTCAATTTTTGTAAAATTTTCTACCGGTTGATATTTTGGAGGAATATTATCTAGAGAAATATCATTTTTTTCTCTGGCTTTTTTTAATTCTTCAATACTCCAATTAGAATAATCAGTCAGATACTTTTTAGTGTCTAATCCCCAAGTATGTTCAGGTATCATTAATAGGGAAGAATAAAAATTATTATAAGTCTCACGATATTCTATAAGTTTCTTTTCTTTGATAAATTTTTCACCATAAGCTAATAGTTTTTTTATATGTACAAACTTTTTTAGGATCTGTTGCAATTCCATGTATCCATGTATCTCCAATTTCATCTTTTACAATAGGAAATTGGTTAGAATAAGGTAAAATTGCCCTAGCATAATTATCTAAATTTGAAGGGATAATTTTATAGTCAGGATATTTTTCTTTTAATCTATTATATGTTTCAATAACTTGTTGTGCTGATGGAGGTTCACAATTGTCAGCATTATTTTCAATTATTAATAAATCATCCACTCCAGGAATTTGATATTCAGCTCCATAATTTGCACTATATTGAACAATAATTGAAGAACCATCTTCTGCTACCCAATTGAAAATGGGCGGAACATCTGGGACTGCGCTTCCTGTATTAACTCCAATATGTAAGAATTTAATTCCATTAGTTGCTAAAAGAGGTACTATAGCTATAGTATGGCCTGGAACATCAGTCATTTTAGCAGAAATTGTTTCTTTATTAAATTTCTTATCCATGTTCTTAAATAATGATAATCCATAATTAAATAATCTAGTATTCATTAACTCTGTATGAGTTGTAAAAGGTAATCCATGATAACCAATAAATCCTTGTTTAATTAAAGAGCCTAATTCTTCTTGTTTTTCTTTTGATGAAATTTTTAAATAGTGATCAATTAACCAAGAGCCAGTAATCCAAGATAATTTTTCTTCTCTATTTTCTAATTTTTTAATAGTTTCTATTGCTTTGGGAATATAATGATTTGTGTATTCTGAGATTATATTTTCAGAAAGATCTGTAAATCCTATATCTAAGTGAGTTTTGAATACTAAGTGGATTATTTTTCTAATTCTTTGAAGCTTTAGTATTGCTTGGGGTATCATTTTTTATATTCGATTAATAATAGTTAAAAAAATAAAAATGTTTTAATATCCGCATAAAAGTTTTATGATTTATGCTTGAATCTTTTATAGAGTGATTTTATTCTACTAATTGAGGAGAATGAAATATGAAGAAAAATATTTTAGTTTTAACAGGTATTATTGCATTGTTAATGAGTAGTTGTGTTAGTACAAATATCACACCTAGAGATTCTGTAACTGAACAAGCAATCTTGATTGATGCTGGTAATTTACAAATTCCTGCAATCTTAACACTTCCTGCAGGTAGTGAACCTTGTCCTGTAGTAATCATGGAACATGGAACAGGTAGTCAAAAGGACGAAGCAGGTGATGGTTATAAAATGCTAGCTCCAGCTTTAGCTGAAGCAGGTATTGCATCATTAAGATTTGACTTCCCTGGTAGTGGCGATAGTACAGCTAGTTATTTATTATATACTAATAAAGAAGCTGTAAGAGAAACTCAAATTGTTGCTGATTATCTAAGTGACATGGATGAGATTGATGGTTCAAGAATTGGTTTATTAGGTTGGTCACAAGGTGGTACAGATGTATTATTAGCTGCAAGTGATAATGATACATATAAAAGTGTAGCTACTTGGGCTGGTGCTTTAATTATTGGTGATATGGCAACTCCAGAAATGAGAGATGAAGCTAATAAAACTGGCCAAACATTAATGACTTTTGAATGGAGGGATGCTTTACCTTTATCAAAAGAATGGATTGATCAAGCAGATAATATGGATGTATTAGCTTATGCCGCTAAGATTAAAGCTCCAATTGGTTCATTCCATGGAACAATTGATAATACAGTACCTTTCTCAGATAGTGAAAAAGTACAAGCTTTAAGTACTAATAAATTAAGTAAGTTAATCCCTATTGAAGGTGCAGATCATACTTATCTAATCTTTACTGGTGATTTAACAAAGTACAATGAACTAAAAGAAAAGACTGTTCAATGGTTTGTTGATACTCTATAAAATAATTATAGATTTAAATTTTAAGGGCTGCTTTTGCAGTCCTTTGTTATTTCTATTGAGTAAATAAAAATAAGGAAGAAGTTATTTCGTTTACTTCTCCCTTATTCTTATTAATATTTAGTTTTATTTTTAGTTTATCATTATTGATAATATAGTTTTATCAGTATTTTCCATACCCTTACTTGCTATAACTCCAACACCTGCGATTGTATCTTGAATATTATTTTTTACAATACCTTCACCAGGTTTAAATACAGTATTATGCATAGCTAAATTATATCCCATAATTGCAGCATCAACAGCACTTGCTATTTTTATTGCACAGGATGGTTTTGCTCCATCACAAATAATACCTGATACATTAGCTAGTACATTGGTTATAGTATTCTCAATTTGAGTTATATTACCACCAGCCATCCAGGTTATAGCAGCTCCTGCACCACAAGCAGCGTTTATTGCTCCACAGTAAGCAGATAAAGGACCAATTAGAGACTTTTGTTGTATTGCAACTAAATTGCTTAAAACTAAAGCTTTTATAGTTGTCTCTTCATCTTTCTTCCATTCTTTAGCAAATTCAATTACAGGTAAAGATACAGTCATCCCCTGATTCCCACTACCACTGTTAATCATAACAGGTAGGGTACATCCACTCATTCTAGCATCACTACCAGCTGCAGCTACGGCTTTAGCTCTAGTATTAATATCATTACCATAATAGAGTAATAAGTTTTTACCAATACAAGCACCCCAGTTATTCTTTAAACCTTCTTGGCTAATGTTTGTATTACATTTTATTTCTTGCTCAATAATAGGTGCAATATCAGATAAATCTGTACTTTCTATAAAATCAACAATATCTTTAATATTTAATATAGATCTATCAGTTAAACTAGTAGAAGTATTATTATTATTGTTGCTGCAGATATCTAATAGGATTTTATCGTTATTAGTAATCTTTACTATATTAGTATGTCTATCAACAATTTCAACACAAGCTTTATCTTCTTTTTTATAACATTCAATTATTATATGAAGAGGGTGAGTTGTTTCTAATAGTTTAACTTCAATAACATCTTTTTCTAAATAGGCAATAGCATTTTCAATATCAGCTTGAGTTACATTAGTTAGTACTTCAAGTTCTTTTTCTGCTATTCCTCCCATAATTCCAATGGCTATCGCAGCTTTAATACCTTTTAAGCCATTACAGTTTGGAACTACAACACCACTTACATTTTTAATAATATTTCCGCTGCAATAAGCAACAATTCTATCTGGTATGCAAGATAGAACATCTCTACAAAAAGCTGAACAATAGGCTAGTGCTATAGGTTCTGTACAACCTAAGGCAGGAACTAGTTCCTCTTTCAGTATTGATTTATAGTTATTAATTATTGTGTCTGAGACCACATTAACTCCTTAAAAATTTTTACGAGTAAAAATATCGTTAAAAGCCATAATATCATCTTTAAGGTTTGCTCTAGCTAGTTCTAATTCTCCATTTTCTATTAACTTAATTAAATCTAAATGGGATGAGCCATCAGTAATTATGTGAGCATCCCAATTTTGATGGAAATATTGATAAGCATAACGAGAACATTTATTTAAAGTGGCTTGTAACGAGTCAGTAATAGCCTTGTTTTTGGCAAAGCTACTTAATAGCACATGGAAGTTCATATTATGAAACCAGTGTTTTGATACTTCCTCATCTTTAGCTAATTGATGAGCAATTTCTACATGCTCTTTTAGTTTTTCAATATTCTCTTGGGAAATCTTATTCTTATATAAATCAAAAGCTCCAATTTCTAGAATAGCTCTAAGTTCTAAGGTTTCTTGTAATTCATTCATACTGATTTGTGTTAGTTGATAACCACAGCGAGGTATGCTTGTTAGCATATTCTCTGAGCATAATTGGGTTAGGGCTTCTCTTACAGGAGCTTTACTAACACCATATTTTGCCATTAATGATTTTTCAGTTATGATTTCAGTTAATGAATATTCGCCTTTTAATATATTAGAATATTCTTGATCATGAATTTTTGTTTTAAGATTTTCCACTTTTATCTCCTTATCCTTTAACAGCACCAGACATTAAATCTCTAGATTGAAGACCTTGAAGTAATAAATAAGCGATAATAATTGGAATTATTACAATCGTAGTCCCTGCTAGTATAACTTGCCAAGGGGTTGATAATCCATCACTTACAGGTAATAAAGATATAGAAACCATTAAAGTAAATTTTTTAGTTTTTCTTAGGAATAACAATGGCCAAAAGAAATCATTCCATCTAGCAACTATGGTAAGCGATGCCCAAGATGCTAAAGCGGGTTTAATAACTGGCATTATTATTTTATTAAAAATCTTGAAATCTTTGCAACCATCTATCTTAGCTGCTTCTAATAATTCTGTAGGGACATCTATTATATATTGTCTCATATAGAATATACCAACAGCAGTTGCAATTTTTGGTATTACTAAAGACCAAAGACTATTAATTAACATAAACTTTCTCATTATTATAAACTGAGGAATAGCTCCAACTTCTGGTGGTATTAACATTGTTGCAATTACAAAATAAAATAGGAAATCTCTTCCTGGAAATTTATATTTTGCAAAAGCAAAACCTGCTAAAGCACAAAAGTATACTGTAGTTAGAGTTCCTAAAACTGTTGTAAATAAACTGTTTAAGAAATGTTGAGCTATAGGTATCTGTTTAAATAATCTCGTATAGTTTGAAAGGGTAGGACTTTCAATTATAAGGGATTTAAATCCGCTTATATTTTCATTTAATCCTTTCAAAGAAATTATGCACATCCAAACAATTGGGAATAAACATAGAAATACTATTAATAGTAGAAAGATATGCAATAATATAGTTTTACTTGATTCTTGAATTTTCATCTCTTTCTCCTAAATTTCACCTGAACGTTTTCTAATTGTGAATTGGATTATAGAAATTATAAGTAAGATCATAATTAATACACATCCAATAGCTGAAGCATATCCCATTTTGAAAATTGTAAAACCATTTTCATACATATATTGGAAAAGGGAAGTGTTACTAACACCAGGACCTTTTAAGATATATGGTTCATTAAATATTTTCCAAGAATCTACTGTTAATGTAATAAAGCAGAAAAATAAAATGTTACTTAAGGAAGGTAGTGTTATGTAGAAGAATCTTCTTATAGCATTAGCTCCATCAACTCTTGCAGCATCATAGAAGTCTTTATTTATTGTTAGTAGTCCTGAGATTATAATCATGGTAAACCAAGGAGTATTTCTCCAAATATTTAATATAATAACAGGGACTTTACTCAGTTCTATACTTGTAAGCCAAGGTTTTGAACTTATTCCAAAAGAATTTAATATTTCATTAAGCAATCCAGCATTTTCATCAAATAACATTCTAAAGATTAACCCCATAGCAATAGCAGCACAAACATTTGGTAAAAATGTTACAGTTTTAAAAAATGGTGCATTTCTTAATCTTTCTGAATTTAGTATTAAAGCAAGTATCATTGCAAATACTAAAATAAATATTACACCTGTTATCCAATAGATTAGGGTATTTGTAAAAGCATGTACAAAAAGATCATCACTTAAGAGCATTTTATAGTTTGTAAAACCAACATTTTCTGGTTTTCCAATTCCATTCCATTTTGTAAAACTTATAACTATTGTCCACAATAGTGGAATTAGTTGAAATACAAAAAACAAAATAAAAAAGGGTAGAATAAAAAGGTATGGATATTTATGTTCTTTTAAAATTCCAGCAATTTTTCTCATAGATATAAATCTCCTAATATTTAGCATACTTAGTTATTAGCTAAGTATGCATTAAATATATTTGTATAAACTTTTTGTTAGATTACAGCTGCTTTTCCAATTTTGTTCTTTAAGTTTGCATCAATCTTTTCAATAGTTTGAGCCATTGTTTGATTTCCTGCAACATAATTTTCTAATTCATTACTAATAATTGAATCTGCTTCTGCATCACTCTTTGTTACTACTAAGTTTTTGCTTGAATTTGCTAAACCTTGTCCTTCCATTTGTCTAAAGCTTTGTCCGCCGTAGAATTCACTTGCTTCTTTCCAGAATGGATCTTCTAACATAGCTAAGTTAATTGGGTTTGCATATGGAGCGTTTTGTTCTACCATTGATTTAACCCAAGTTTTTCTTGCTTCATTGTCGAAGTGGAAATCATGCCATAGTTTTTCAACTAATCCTGCATATTCTCCTTCTGGCTTATCAATTACTGCAAAGTAAGATGATACTGGAGCACCTGCTGTTCCAACACTTTGGAAGATTGGAGCACTCATTACTCTCCATTCTCCTGAAGTTTCAGAAACATTTTTTCTAATAAATTCATCCCAGAAAGCACCGATATAGAAAGTTGCAACTTCATGATTTCTCATAGAATCATATAATGCTGGTTTGAACATTGATGTCTTTAATAATAAACCTTTTTGGTTCATTTCATCTAATGTGTTAAGAGCTAATTTTGTACCTTCATCACTACCAAATACAATATTACCACTTGCATCCCAGATTTTAGCATTAGCTTGAGGCATTAGACCTCTTCTTCCCCAATATCTCCATGTATAGGAACCAGGATCGATGTATGATAAATAAACGTCTCCATTACTTCTTTCTTTTAGTAATTCACCAGCTTTAATGTAGCCTTCCATTGTACTCATCATAGCAGGATCAACATTGTATTTATCAAAGATAGCTTTGTTGTAGAATAAAACTTGTGGTCTAACAGATTCAGGTAAACCATAAAGTTTAGAACCTACTGTACCATCATTTTGACAACCATCAACTAAGTCTTTTAGTAAAGGTGTTAAGAAGGCTGTTTCATCTTTTATGATATTACCTTCAGCTAAATCAATTAAGTTAACTGGGTCGATGTAAATTGCATCTGGTAAATCATCATAAGCACCGGATAGGTAAGTCATAGCAACTTTTTCTCTAGTGTCAGCAGCACCTTGAGTTTGTACAATTTCGATATCTACATTTGGAGCGATATCACGATTGTTTTCTAGCCAAACATCAAAGTATTGTTGTAAATACTGTGGTTGTCCATATCCATAGATAACTACAGTTCCATCTGGGTACACTTTGTTTCCATCAGCATTAACTTTTTGGTCCTCTGAAGCACCTGATGCAAAAGCTGAAGTGAGTGCAATTGATGCAATTAACAAAGCACATAAAATTTTCTTTTTCATATATTTTCCTCCTAAATACGAGCTGCTCTTACAGCACGATTTATACGATCATAAGAAATCTCAGTTGGGAGCGTACAATCAGCCCCAAAAATAAACTTCTGTTTCCCTTGTTTCTCGATAATGTTTTTTATTGCTATATCTAATTCCTCATCACTACCATCTACTAATACACCACTTCTATTAGCAATTCCTCCCATTAAGGTAGCGTTTGGAAATAATTCTCTTCCTTGTTCTAGGGAGAAGTTTGTTTCATATACTCCCCAGTTAATAATATCTGCATCTGCTTCATAATCTCTGTAACGAGTCATTTCTAAGTTTTCTTTACAAGCATGAAGTAGAACTTTACCCTTATTTAATTTTGCAACTTGCATGATTTGTCTATCATTTGGAGCATAAATTTTGCTAAATTCTTCATCAGTAAAATAATGCTTTTCAGCTCCTAATGCTGCTAGATAGATACCATCAGCACCTGCGTTAATAACTTCTTCTGTTAAATAACACATAGCATCAGTAATTCTTTTACAAGCATCTGTATAAGGGGTAGGGTTTTCTCTGTAGTGAGCTACTTGTAACTCTCTAACAGGAACATAACCATATCTCTCTTCTATTGGATGAATACTTGATGCACATACACTGTGAATAGTTACTAATGAAAAAGTATCATTATCACATTTATCTAATATTCTCTTTACTAGTTCAACTTCTTTTTGGATAAAACTTGATTTTCTAGTAAATGTTGGAATTATATTCCAATCACTTGGACTCTTTATTTCTCCAAAGTCAGGTACGATATTTTCATTCATGATTTTCATGATATCAACATCAGTTTCTTTATAAAAATCTAGGTGTGCTTTTATACTTGCTTCTCCATTCGCTATCTCTTGTGGGAAGTGTAAGGAAAAACTTACTGGTACATAATCTACTGGTGCGCCTTCTATAGCAGCGAGTACTCTTTCTTTTTTAGTCATTAATAAATCTCCTAATATGATTGCTAATCATATCAGAGATATTATCAGTTGACAAGGTTTATTTTACACTTTTTTTCTATATTTATTATACTATATTTTTGATATTTGTTTACTTTTTAATCTATTTTATGATAATTTTATTATATTATTGTGAATTGGAAAATATTTTTTAAATTTGAAAAATATAAAGATTCTTAACTTTTTATAAGATATTTTAATGTTGTTATTGGTTTATTAGTTCATTTAATTTATAAATTATTTGAGATAAAAAAAGATATAGTTAATTATTTATATTTTAAAAATCAACTATATCTAAAAAGTTAAATAAAAGGATTTGATGTTAAATTCTAGGGGTACCCGTACTTATCCTATTTATTAATTTGCTTGCATATTCAATTCTAGTAACATTAGTTATACCATCTTCATGATAATCTCTATTGTTTATCCTATTATTGATTAAGGTTAAGGCTTTCATGCCTCTTTGTAGAATGAAATTATCAACTGTGGTTAAGCCCAGTCCTCTAAACTTAGATGGGAATATATTGTCAAATCCGCATACACTTATTGATTCTGGGATTTTAAGTCCTGAATCAATTATAGCATCCATTATTCCATAAGCTATCATATCGTTAATTCCAACTATAGCTGTAACCTCAGGATGTTTATTTAAACATTCTTTTGCTAAGTTATATCCTGTCTCATATTCAATATCTGGAGTATTAAGTTCTCTTGAAGATGATATATTTTGACTACAAATTATTAATTTATCACTTATATTATTTGCTTTTAATTCTTCTATTAATCCATCTTTTCTTCTAACTCTTGCACTATGATAAGAGTCTAGGGTAGTGGTAACATATGCTATTTTTCTATGACCTAAGTCAATCAAATGTTTTGCTACTTTTCTACCTGCTTCAAAGTTATTTAAATCGATAGTGTCAAAATCATAATTGTTATTGAAGTCTCCAATAGCTACTAGAGGTATTTCCTTACAATAATCTAAAACTTCATTTGCTAATTGAGGAATCATAGTAAATATAATTCCTGATATTTTAGATTTATTTATATTTTTTAGGGTGCTTTTTTCTACCTCAATATTCCAATATGTGTTAACAATTGAAGTTTTTATTCCTAATTTTGTTGCTTGCATTTCAATACCTTGTACTAAGGTTGCATAATAAGGGTTATATATAGAAGGACAAATTATTACTAAACGTTTCTCAGCTTTTGAACTATAGTTTTTCTTATAACCAAGATCATTGGCTATTTTGTTTACTCTATCTATTGTTTCAGATGGGAAACGGGATAATTTTTTCTTGGACATAATCATTGAAACTGTTGCTGTTGACAAGTGTGCTTCCTCAGCAACTTGTTGTAGTGTAATTTTCTTTAACTTCATGTGCCCCTCCTATATCCTTTTTAGGATAACAGATAATTTAAAATAAAGCAAACTTAAACAAAAAATTAAACATAAAATTAATATAACTAGCTACATAACAAGTTTTTAAAGGTGTAAATATTTGTTGACATAGTCAAATTGCCGACTTACAATATTTAAGAATTTGGTTAATTATTTAAAAAAAATTAAACAGATTTGTAATTTACTAAAAGGAGAGTAATATGAAAAAAATCTTAGTTTTATTGCTATTCGTTACTATGGTTGTAGGAAATGTTTTTGCAAGCGGACAAAGTGAAAAGGAGATGGCTGAAACTGTAAATGTTGATGCTCAAGCACCTGTAACAATTCAATTTTGGCATGCTATGTCTGGAGATCGTATTGATTTGATTCAGGGTATTGTTGATAATTTCATGAAGGAAAATCCTAATATTACTGTAGAAGTTCAATATGCAGGTAGCTATAATGATACTTTAAATAAAGTTAAATCTGCTTATAAAGCAGGTAATGCTCCAGCTATTTTCCATAGCTATGAAATTGGTACTTTAGGTATGATTAATAGTGGTTTAATTACCCCTGTTGATGAATTAGCAAATAAATATGGTGAAACTATTGATTGGGATAATTTCTTTGTTCCTGTACAAAACTATTACAAATATCAAGGTCAACACTATTCAATGCCTTTCAATTCCTCAACACCTTTACTTTATTATAACAAAACATTATTTGAACAAGCTGGTTTAGATCCTAATAATCCACCTGAAACTTTTGCTGAAGTAGTTGAAGCTGCTAAAGCTCTAAAGGCTAGTGGTATTGATAAACCTGTTACTTGGAACTTACATGGTTGGTATTTTGAAGAATTAATTGCTTTACAAGATGCTCCATTTGCTGACAATGATAACGGTCGTGGTGCAGAATTACCTACTAAAGTTTTATTTAACAGTGAAGCTGGTAAAAAAGCATTTGATTGGTGGATTGGAATGTATAATGACGGCTTATTCAATGATGTAGGACCAGGTTGGTCTAACCACAGAGCTGCATTTGGTTCTGGTGAAGCTGCAATTATCTTATCTTCTTCATCTGATGTTAACTTATTAACTAAAGCATTAAATGAAAAGGGTTGGGAATTAGGTACTGGTTTTATTCCTCATCCAGAAGGTTCTAAAGGTGGCGTAGCAATTGGTGGTGGTTCTCTTTGGATTACTAACAAACTATCAGCTGAACAAGAATTAGCTGCTGTTAAATTAGTTGAATTTATTGCAAACGATGAATCACAAAAAGCTTGGCATAAAGGTACTGGTTACTTCCCAGTAACAAAATCTGCAATGGATTCATTAGAAAGCGAAGGTTGGTTCACAGAAAATCCAAACTACAAGACTGCTTTCGATCAACTACTAGTTAACCCTGGTACATTAAACTCTTCTGGTGCATTATTAGGTGTTTTCCCAGAAACAAGAGAAATTGTACAATCAGCAATTCAAGAATGTTATCAAGGTAAGGACACTCAAGTTGCACTTGATGAAGCTGCAGCTGAAGTTAACGACTTAATTACTGAATGGAATGAACTAATTCAATTATAATATTGATTACTGATTTTAAATTAAAGGAGGACAATTTGTCCTCCTTACGATTTGTTTTAATAATAGGAGGTCTGGATGAAACAATCGGTTTTCCCATCTAAAATATTACCTTATTTACTATTGCTACCAACTTTTCTTGTTCTAGTAATATTTTTATTCTATCCAGCTTTTGAAACTTTTAGGTTATCATTTTATAAAGTTAATCCATATACCAATGCTACGAAGTTTGCAGGTCTTTATAATTTTAAAAAAGTATTATTTAACTCTGATTACGGTCATAGTTTTGGTATTTCGATTATATTTAGTCTTTTTGTTGTATTGCTAGGTATTGTTGTATCTTTGGCATTAGCTGTTTTGTTAAATCAAAACTTTAAAGGTGCAAAGATATATAGAACTTTAATGATTTGGCCTTATGCTTTATCCCCTGCAATTGCTGGTGCTTTATTTAATTTCTTATTTAATCCAGCCAACGGTATTGTTTGTTTCTTTACTGGAAACTATACCTGGTTAACCAAGGGTAGTACAGCTTTTATTGTAGTTGCTATTGCGGCGACGTGGAAGAATCTTGGATATAATATAGTATTTTATCTGACAGCGTTAAGAAATGTTCCATCGGACTCTTTAGAAGCTGCTGCTATTGATGGAGCAGGTCCTTTTAAGAGATTTTTTAAGATTACATTTGCTTTTATATCTCCAACTACATTCTTCTTGTTTGTTATGAATACAACTTATGCTTACTTCAGTTCTTTCGGTTTAATAGATGTATTAACAGAAGGTGGACCTGTAGATTCAACAAATATCCTAATCTATCAACTTTACAAAGACTTCTTTGTAAATTCCAGAATCGGTTATGCTGCTGCAGAAAGCTTAGTATTATTCTGTATCGTTGTTCTTATTACCGTAGTTCAATTCAAAACTACTGGTAAAAAAGTTCACTATCAATAGGGGGTGTAAAATGATTGTTAAAAAAAGATCAATAGTTTCTTTCCATGTGCTATCAATATTGAGTGTTTTTCTTATTTGTCTTCCTGTATTTTTAGCTTTAGTCATTAGCTCTCAAACAGAAGTACAAGTTTTCTCAAATCCACCAAAATTAACTTTTTCAAACAACTGGATATCTAACTATTCAACTGCTTGGAACAGAATTGATTTAGGTAGAATGATGTTTAACTCTGCATTTATTGCAATAATGGTTACTATCGGGAAAATCGTTATGAGTTTATTAGCTGCTTTTGCTTTTACTCATTTTGAATTTAAAGGTAAAAATATATTATTCTTTATAATTATTATTACTTTATTACTTCCTGTTCCTGTTAGAATTGTTGCTTTATTTGATGTAGTTAGAAGTTTTGATTGGATTAATACCTATGCAGGTTTGATCATACCTTTCTGGGCGAGTGCTACGGGTACATTCTTGTTTATTCAGAGATTTAAAACAATTCCATCTGAATTAGTTGATGCCTCAAAGATAGACGGATGTAGACCTATGCAATATTTCTTTAGAGTTTTGCTTCCTTTAACTAAAAATACTATTGGGGCTCTTGTTGTTATTGAATTCATTTATATTTGGAACCAATATTTATGGCCATTAATGGCAACAAATACTGATAATATGAGAGTTGTTCAAATAGGTATTAAGATGTTAATGAATGCTGAATCTTCTAATAACTGGGGTGTTATTATGGCAGGTGTAATTATGACAATTATTCCACCATTAATGGTATTCTTTATTTTACAAGAAAGCTTCATGAAGGGTTTTGCTTTGCAAAGTGATAAATAAGAATTTATCATCTATATATTAGCTCCAAAACTAGAGAGGGAATTATTTTCTCTCTAGTTTTTTGTTTATAGATTTTAGCAATTTTAGATAAAGAATAATTGGGTTGTTTTAATTATTAATATTATTAGATTTTAGATAATAAGAATATTTTCATATGGTTAAGAAATTGTAAATTATATTATAAGCAATTTATACTAATTCATTATTTGTTTTATATAAAATTTCACTTATACGTTTGCTTCTTTCTATATTATCAAGTTGTAATTTTGCTAAAAGCCACATCTGATATATATCATCATAAATTGATTCTTTTTCCACATTAGAAAGGCTTGAAATATATTTATTATTTTGAGGATTGTGCCTAATATATTTATTTAATAAATTAAAAAGTTGATCTGTAAATTTTAATTGTAAATTGTTAAGTTTTTTTCTATCGGGTTCAATATTATCAGCCATTTTTACTAATGTTGATTTTTTCCTTTCCAAATCACCTTTCATGGTAAAGTGATTATATTCTAAAGTTGAATATGCTAAATTATCGTCAACTATTTCAGCAACAGCAGTAGCTTCTGCTTTGTTTTCTACAAAAATAAATATTTCATCCTTTTTAATTACTTTATAATTATATTCGTCCATACATTCAATTACATTTGAAACTAATGTAGTTAAAAAGGGTTCAGTATCATGTTCAATGCTTTGAATTTGATTACATATATTTATTATGTATTCACAAAATGTTATAAATTCTTCAATAGGAATTTCTTCTCTAGGTATAAAATTAAATCCATACATATTATCAAAATCAGAAATAGTTACACTTCGTTTGATAAATTTCTTTGAAAAAGAATCAAATAAAATTTCTGCAATATCATAAACAGTCATATTACCCCTGGTAGGTATATATATTTCCGTTAATTTGTAAAATTGATTATATAATTGCAAATATTCAGATTCTATATCAATTTTACTATTAATTATTTCATAAATATTTTTTCTCATTATTAGTTCCCTTTAATTATAAATTTAATGTTTATTTCATATATTTTATCATGATAGTTGTCAAAAAAAAAGTTCATTGATTAAAAAAAACAGCCTTCAAAATTATGAAGGCTGTCTTGTTCAATATTTAAAAATCTTTAAAGGTTAATTAAAAATTAATTTTAATCATTAGGTTCTAGCATGATTGAAAGGATTTCAGTATCAGTTGATTTCATCCCTAATTTACCAACTCTACCAAAGCTTTTAATTGTTTTATCGGCAGTAGATTTAATTAATCCTTCACCTTTCTTAAATGCTTTATTTTCTTTCATTCCCATCTCAAAGGATAGAATCCCTGCTTGAACTGAGGTTGCTATTTTAGCAGCACAGGAAGGCTTTGCTCCATCACATACTATTCCACCAATGTTTGCTAAACAGTTAGTTATTACATTAGAGATTTCTTCTTCTTTTCCACCAAATAGATATGCAATGCCACAGCCAGCAGCTGTTCCTGCACATACTGCACCACAGTAAGCGCTTAAGCTTCCTATGCTACTTTTTTCTTGGATAGATATTAAATTACCAAGGGTTAGGGCTCTTAATAATCTTTCTTTAGAGAAATCAAAATGTCTAGCATATTCAATAATTGGTAAAGATATTGTAAGGCCTTGGTTTCCACTACCACTGTTTATTATAACAGGCATTGAACAACCACCCATTCTTGCATCTGATCCTGCAGCTGCAGCAGAAATGGCTTTAATTCTTACATCTTTTTTATCGTAGTATTTTCTTATTGTTTGACCTACTCCAAGACCCCAATCATTAGTTAAACCTTCTTGTGATATAGCTGAGTTAAATTCAATTTCTTCTTCTAATATATCTTTTACATCATTTAAATCTACACTGTCTGCAAATTCTACAATGCTTTTGATGTTTAGATACTTAAAGTATTGATCGACTTCATTCATAGCAACATCCTGACAGTTATCTGCTTCGAATAAAATTTCTCCGTTTTTAACTATCTTAGATATATTAGTATGTGTATTAGTTATATTAACTTCTGCACTATCATTTTTATAAAAGGCTTCAATTTTAATAAATAAGTTATTGCAGTTATCAATTAAATAACAATCACAGAAATTGTTTTCAACTAATTCTTTAGTTAAGGCTCTATGTTCATCTGTTACATCTTTAAGAACTTCTAATACATTACTTGAGTTTCCTCCAATACATCCAAGAGTTGCAGCAACTGCAATTCCTTTTAGTCCACCAGAATTTGGAACAGTAACACCTTGAACGTTTTTTATGATGTTTCCACTACAACCAATTTTTAGTTTATCAGGTAAAGCGCCTAATACTTCTCTACATTTAGCAGCAGCATAAGCAATTGCAATGGGTTCGGTACATCCTAAGGCAGGCACTAGTTCTTCTTTAAGTAAGCTTATATATGCCTGATATGTTTGCTTATCCATTATTGCTCCTTGAGTAATTTAAAATACCTTCAAATATTAATTGGCCAACAACAGATCCACCATCTAAGATTCCTAAACTTTTTTCACTGTAGTAAGCAGCTCTTCCATGAACAGATTTCATTTCTTTAGTTTTTTGAGAACCTTCTTTTGCTGCTTCATATGCTAATTCAAAAACATTATCTTTATCTATATTTTCTTTAATTGCAGTAATTGCTGGATAAAGAGAATCAATAATAGTTTTTTCTCCAGGTTTACTTTTACCTTTTTCCATGATGTTATTTAAACCTGCTTCCATTGCTATTGCTATATCATTAATATTTGCTTCTTCTTTATTTTTTAATGATTTAGCTATTCCCATTAATCCAAAGGATAGGATAGTTCCAAGAGAGGAAGGTGCTGTTTCATTAAAGGTAATTGCTGCTTTCATAAAGGTTTTACCTAAATCAGTAGTAGTAATATTTTCTAATTCTTTAGTTACGCTGTTAAAGCCATTGCTCATAGATATACCTAAGTCCCCATCACCGTTTTGTTGATCTAGTTGGATTAGGTAATCTTTGTTCTCATCAATCATTTTAGTAATTGATGAGAAGATATTATATAAATTATTCACTGTCATTTTGTGCCTCTTATTTATTTAATGATGTGTAAAATGGAGTTTCTGCTGGTTGTTTTAATAGAGATTTAAATTTGTCGTTTAATTTAAATAGGGTTATAGAAAGTCCTGCCATTTCCATTGAAGTTGCAAATTCTCCAATGTGTGGCATAAATATTGAGACGCCTTTGTCCTTCAATATTTGTGCAACTTTTCTATATACTAAAAATTGTTCTTCTAAAGGAGTTGCCCCAAGTCCATTAATCATTACTGATACTTCATCACCAGGATTTAAGTCTAACTCACTCATTAGCTTAGTTAGACAAGTTTCAGCGATTTCATCAGCACTCATCATTTTTTTAATGTCGATACCTTTTTCTCCGTGTATGCCCATTCCAATTTCTATTTCATCATCATTGATTTGGAAAGTTGGTTTACCAACTTCAGGAACAATACAAGGGGAGGTAGCAACACCCATAGTTTTTATATTCTTTAATGCTAAGTTAGTTATTTCAACAACTTCATCAAGACTCATAAGGTTATCTGCAGCAGCCCCTGCAATTTTATATGCATAAAGGATTCCTGCAACGCCTCTTCTTTTATCAGCATTTTCAATTGAACTAGATGCTACATCGTCTTTTACTAGAACGCTTTGAGTTTCAATATCATCCATAGATACGATATCGCATGCCATTTCAAAGTTCATTTTATCTCCACCATAATTACCAAACAAGCAGAGAACACCGTTGCCACTATCACAAGCTTTAATCATATCTGCCATCTTGCTTGCACTAGGGGAGGCAAATACATTACCAACTGCACAACCATCAAGCATTCCAGATCCTACATAACCTAAAAATAGAGGGAGGTGACCACTTCCACCAGCTGTTACAATACCAACTTTTCCTTCTTTTTTTGGGTAGTTGCTTAAAAGAATTCTTTTATCGTTGTCTAATAATTTAACTTTGTCATTATATGCAAATATTATCCCTTCCATAACTTCGTCTACAAAGTTAGCAGGATTGTTCATAATTTTTTTCATTTTTATTTTCCTTCTATCCGCCAAGATATGCTTTTATAACTTCAGGGTTTGTAAGTAGTTTATCCCCTTTGTCTTCTAAAATTATGTCGCCAGTTTCTAGAACATAACCTCTATTAGCAATTGATAGTGCCATAGTTGCATTCTGCTCTATTAATAAAATTGTTTTTCCTGAATTTTTAATTCTAGTTAATAACTCAAAAATTTCTTCAACTATAATTGGAGCAAGGCCAAGGGATGGTTCATCTAACATAATTAGATCTGGGTCCATCATTAAGCCTCTAGCTATTGCAAGCATTTGTTGTTCTCCTCCAGATAAGGAACCACCAGCTTGGCTTGCTCTTTCTTTCAATCTTGGAAATAATGTGTAATTAGTTTCGATTAATTCAGAGAACTTTTCTTTACTTATACTAGGATTTCCTAAAGAGCCAGCAACTAAGTTTTCATATACACTCATATCAGGGAAGATTTTTCTTCCTTCTGGTACATGTGATAACCCTAGTTTAACAATTTTATCAGGAGGCATTTTTGTAATATCTTTATCTTTAAAGGTGATTTTACCAGTTAGTTTTGGTACCAAGTTTGATATAGCCATCAAAGTACTTGTTTTACCAGCACCATTACCACCAATTAAAGTTACAATTTCACCTTGATTAACGACTAAGGTTTCATTCCTTAGTGCTGAGATATAACCATAGTTTACGCTTAAATTTTCTATACTAAGTAGTGGCATGTGTAATACCTCCTGTTGCAATTCCTTTACCAAAGTATGCTTCATGAACTTTTTCATTACATTTGATGATATCTGGAGCTCCTTCACAAATTTTAACTCCAAAGTTTAATACCATAATCTTATTACAGGTATTCATAACAAACTTCATATCATGTTCAATTACTGCAACGGTATAGCCTAATTGATTTATCTTTTTAATAAATTTTGATAATTCAAGAGTTTCATTAGGATTCATACCTGCAGCAGGTTCATCTAGTAATAAAATTTTAGGATCTAGTGCCAAAGCTCTAGCTATTTCAACTTTTCTTTGTACTCCATAAGGTAGATTTCCAGCTTTAGTATTGGTATAAGCGCTTAAATCTAGTAAATCAAGAATTTCTTTACCTTTAGTTATGGTATATTCTTCATCATCTCTAAACTGTTTAGTGTGAAAAATTGAATCCCAAATATTTGATTTTAAAGACATATGGAAGCCTATTTTTATGTTGTCTAATACGCTCATATATTTAAATAATTTAATATTTTGGAAGGTTCTAGCCATGCCTTTTTTTGCTACATTTTCAGGTTTTAGATTTGTTATATCTTCACCATTTAAATATACTTTTCCTTTTGTTGGTTTATTAAAACCTGTACAAGAGTTAAAGAAAGTAGTTTTACCAGCACCGTTTGGCCCGATTATTCCAAAGATATCTCCATTATGAACTTCCATGTTTACGTTTTCTACTGCATGAAGACCGCCAAAATACATACAAATGTTTTCTGTTCTTAGAGTTGGTGTGTTACTCATTTACTAGCCTCCTTGCCTTGTAATTTAGAAAGGTTTTCTTTTAGAACTTTCTTATCGTTTGTATTTCCTGCCAATTTACTATCTGAGTCCCCAGCTAAACCTTGTGGTCTCTTCCACATCATGATGATAATAAGAAGGGCAAATGCAACTAGTCTCCATTGACCAATTGGGCGAAGTACTTCAGTTAAGAAGTTTACAATAATAGATCCAATAATTGGACCAACTAATGTACCTTGTCCTCCAAGAATTACCATTGATAAAATGTTCCAACCTTCATCTAATGTGAAATAAGTTGAATCAATAAATCTTACATATGGTGCATAAATAGAGCCTGCAATTCCTACCCAGAAAGCACCATAAATAAAGTTAGTTGCTTTATAGAAAGAAGCATTAACACCTAAGCTTTGTGCAGCTAATTGATCTTCTCTTATACTCATCCAAGCTCGTCCTAATTTAGAGTTTATAACTCTATGCGTTACCACTATAAAGAGGACTGTGAAGGCTAAGAAAATATAGAAATAGGATTGTGAGTTTTTAAATGCAAAACCAAATAGGGTAGGAACTGGAATATTTTTAATTCCAAGTGCTCCACCTGTTAATGGTGTTAAATTTAAGGCAAATAATCTTGCAATTTCACTAAAACCTAAAGTTACGATTGCCAGATAAATACCACCCATTTTTAAAGTCGGTAGTGCTACTAATAAACCTACCAACCCTGTTATAATTCCAGCTAATGGAATACATAACCAAAAGTTTAATCCAAGTTTTGTAGCTAATATTGCTTCTGTATAACACCCAAAGCAAAAAAAGCCTGCAACACCTAAACAGGTTTGACCTGTGTAGCCGTTAATTACATTTAAAGCTCCAGCTATTGTAGAGTATAATAAAATTCTACAAAGAACTCCCATATAATAACTTCTATCAGTTGTTAGAGGAATTAGAGCTAATAATACAACAAATAATATTTGCCATAAGATTTTTTTAGATTGATAGATACTTATAGTTTTATTAATTAATTTATTCATTATACTTTTGCACTCCTCTTTCTAACAAAGCCTGTAGGTTTAAAGATCAATACTAGTATTAAAAAACTGAATGCAAATACATCTCTATAACTTGCTGATGTAATTGTAATTCCTAAGTTTTCTACTATTCCGATACATAAACCACCAAGAGCAGAGAATCTAACATCGGTTAATCCACCAAGTACTGATGCACTGAAGGCTTTCATACCTAAAGCTCCACCCATTGTTGCTTGTACAACCTGGTAATAAATACAAATTAATAAACCTGCTACTCCGCCAAGGCCACAACCAACACAGTTGCCTAAGCGAGCAATTTTTTTAACATTAATTCCAACCATATAAGCAGCTGTTTTATCTTGGCTAACAGCTCTTAACATTACTCCAAATTTTGTATGATTAAATACATAACTAAGTACAATTGAAAGCCCAACAACTAATAGTATTATCAACAATTGAAGTGAAGAAATTTGTATTGGTCCTATATGATAGAATTTAATATTTACAATATTTAACATTGGTATTTGGTTTGGTCCAAATATAATTTGAGCTAGATTTTTTACTAGCATGGAAAATCCAATTGTACATAACAATGAAATATGTCTAGGTGCATTAAAGAATCTTTCATAGCAAACTTTGTAAACTGCAATGCCCATTATCCAAGAAGCTAAAAATGCTACCAAAAAGCCTAATACTAAATGTGTTCCACAGAATTGAAAAGTGTAGTAGGCAGCAAAAGCTCCCATTATCATTACCTCTCCGTGAGTGAAGGTAACCATTCCAACAACACCAACAATTACTGAATATCCTATAGCCATTAATGCATAAATGGCACCTTGGCATAATCCATTAATAAGTTGATTAAGAAAATAATCCATAACATCCCCCATAAGAATTTTTGATGCTAATATAGATGCTATTTAAGCATCTATATTAGTTTTAATTAGATTATTTTGTGGAATAATCAAAACCTTCTTTAACTACGTATTGACCATTTTCTACAGCACAGATTAAGTATGCTCTAGTAATATCTCCATCAACATTGAATTTGATAGGTCCAGTTAAACCAGTGTATGTGTTTGTTTTTAGATTATTTTTAATATTTTCTCTTGTAATATCATCACCACAAAGTTCAATAGCTTCTTTAATTAGATATACACAGTCATATGCACAAGCTGGGTGAACAGTTGGATTGAATTTAGATTTTGCAAAGAATTCTTCTTTCCATTTTGTTAACTCTGCATCTTCTGGATCAAAGAAGAAAGGAGTAGATAGAACTAAGCCTTCAGAGTTATCTCCAGTTAAACCAATTAATTGTTCTGAAGTTCCAGGTCCTAAAGTTGCAATTTGTACATCCCAACCACTAGATCTAATTTGGTTAATAACTTGAGCTACAGCACCTTGGTCTAAGATAACTACAGCTTGAGGATTAGCAGCTTTTAATTTAGTAATTAAGGAAGAGAAGTCTTTTTCATCTTGAACATAGTTAACTTCAGCAACGATATCTAAACCAGCATCAACAGCACCTTTTTTAAAGTTATCTACTGCTGAAACACCCCAGTCACTATTGATATAGATTAAAGCTACATTATCAAGACCTAAATACTTTTTACAAATATATTTAGCAAAGAAAGGAGCTTCACCATCTTGTCTACCCATAATACTGAAACAGTAATCACTCATACCAGCATATTTAGGGTTTGAAGCAGTAGGGGATAATTGAACAATACCAGCATCATCAACAATTGGTGCATTAGCCATACAACAACCACTAGTAAAGTCTCCAATTATTGCCATGGTATCTTTATCGTCACATAATTGTCTTACTAAGTCAGAACTTTCTTTTTGGTCCCCTTTAGAGTCATTAACATCAAGGATGATTTTATAACCATTAACACCACCAGCTGCGTTAATTTCATCAGCAGCCATTTGTGTTCCAATTTGGAAACCAACACCATATTCTGCATTTGTTCCTGTTAAAGGTCCAAGTACTCCTAATTTAATTGTTCCTTTAAATCCTTCTTCTTCAGCTTGTTTTTGCTCAGCGTTACCGTTAGCAAAAAGTGTTGCCATAGATATTAAAAAAATACCTAATAATAATACAGTCTTTTTCATCTTTTTCTCCTAATTATATATTATTTATGGAATCTCAATTCACAGGTCTTGCAACCCTTAGCAATAGTGTCACTAAGATCTAGAGTTAAGCCCATTGATTTAGCAATGCCTCTATCTCCATCCATAGCCATATCACAAAGTAATTCACATGTTGCATCATCAAAGCCTAATTTCTTCCATGCTGATACTAGTGCACAGTAGTGGAATGAAATATGTAGATCATCTTCTGTTGCTTCAATTGAATCCATGTTGAATGAATCAACACCACATTTGTTTAAGAATGCTACTCTGAAATCTCTTACATCTTCAGGATTCTCACAATTTGCTAAGAATCTCTTTCCATGCATTTCACCACAACGAGTAATTGCTTTTCTCATTATTGGTTCAGCATCAACTCCTGCTTTAATTAATTCATCATAGATTAAGCCCATCCATGTTGCTCTGTGTTCGATTTGTGCGCGATTAGTTGCTGCAACTTCGTCTACTTTGTTTTCAATGTTTTCAATCATTTTTTTTTGCTCTCCTATTTGGTTGAGTATTGATTTTTTAAAATATCAGTAATATAATCACTAATATCTTACTGATATCTTACTGGTAGTCTAACATCGAATGTAAATTTTTAGCAAGTTTTTTTTTAAAAAATTTTGGAGAGTAGTGTGAATATAAAAAATAAGAGTGTAAAACAGTCTAAGAAAAAACAGTTCTATGACATTGTTTTATCAAGAATAATTTATTGTAAATATATTTCAAATCAAATTATTACTGAGAAGGAATTAGTCGCTGAATTTAAAGTGAGTAAAACTCCTATACGTGAAGCTTTATTAGAATTATGTAATGAAGGATATTTACAGAGTATTCCACGTCTTGGTTATCAAATTCTTAATTTTTCTGATTATAAACAAATTAAAGCAATCAATGATTATAGGATCTGCTTAGAGCATGGTACTATAGATTTCTTTTGGGATCGTTTAGATATTAAGAAAATAGAAAAATTTGAAAAATATTATTTAGAAGAACTTTTAACATTTGATGATTCTTCTATTCTTAATTGTTGGGATAATAATGTTAAATTTCATGTTGAGTTAGTTTCTTTGTTCAACAATCAATATGTAGTTGAAAGATTAAAAAAAGCTATGAACTATTTAAAGGTTGCTTATGCCCAATCTTATTGGGAATACAGCTATACCGATAAGGTATTAGAGGAACAATGTCATAAAAAAATTATAAAATATTTATATTTAAGTGATAAGGAGAATGTATTGAAATATTTGCTAGAGGATATAAGTAATTTTGTTTTGGTAGATAAATAATATTTTTTACACATATTTGCATTTTTAGAATTTAATGCGTTGATTTTTGGTTTTTATTTTAATATGATTAGTAGTATCTTACTGATACATTAAAGATAAATTTGACAAAAAAGATGTAATATAGGGGTATATTATGAGTATAAATTTAAAAGATACTGCAAAATCAAAAAAAGATATCTATTATGAATTGATATTAAATAGAATAATTAAATGTGAATATGTTTCAAATGATATTATTACAGAAAAAGGTTTAGTGGATGAATTTGGTGTTAGCAAATCTCCAATCAGAGAAGCTTTATTAGAACTTTGTAATGAAGGATATTTAAAAAGTATTCCAAGATTTGGTTATCAAATCTTAAATTTTGATGAAAAAACAATTCAAGAAATTACAGAATATAGAGTCTGTTTAGAATATTCATCTATGGATAGATTCTGGGATAGAAAAGATTTAAAAAAATTCCAGGAAATTGAAAAGTTTATGTCAGATAATTATGATGATACAGGTAAAAGGAAAGCTTCCCTTGACTATTGGAAATTAAACACTGAATTTCATGTAATGCTTATTTCTTTGTTTAATAATTCTTATGCAACTGATAGATTGCGTGATGCTATGAGATTCTTAGGGGTCGCTTATGCTCAATCTTATTGGATTAATTATCATACTGAAACAATTACTACTGAATGCTTTTGCCATAAAGATATGGTTGAAGCCATTAAAAATAATGATAAGGAAAAAGCTTTAAGAATATTATATGAGGATATAAACAACTTTAATAAATTAGAGAAACAATAAGGTGGTTTTTAATGAAAAAAGTTGGAGTATGGGGGAGTTATGTCGTTGATGTTATGGCTAGAGCTCCATATTTTCCTAATAAAGGGGAGACTGTAAAAGGTTCCTATTCTAAGTTAAGTCCTGGCGGAAAAGGTTTTAATCAAGCTATTGCAGCTAAAAAAGCTGGTGCAGATTTATTATTTTCAACAAAAGTAGGTAAGGATTCTTTTGCTCAAATGGCTTTTGATTCTTTAAATGAAAATAAGATTAACAAGGATAATATTGTAATTAGTGATACTCATGATACTGGTATTGCTCTAATATTAGTTAATGAAAAATCAAAAGAAAATGAGATAATAGTAGTTCCTGGTGCTTGTGAAACTTACTCAAAAAAAGAGATCGATGATATCTTTGATAATTTTGGTGATATTGAATATTTGCTTTTGCAATTAGAGATTAACAACGATGCTAATTCCTATATAGTAGAAAAAGCTAAAGAGAGAGGTATAAAAATAATTTTAAATCCCGCTCCTTATTCAGATTGCTGTAAAGATTTTTTAGATGGTTTATATTTAGTAACTCCTAATGAGACTGAAGCAGCTTTAGTTTCTAATCTAAAATGTGAAGATATGGAAGATTATAGAAAAATTTCAGATTTCTTTTTTGAAAATAATGTTGAGAATGTAATTATTACATTAGGTAGTAAAGGTCTTTACTATAATGATAGAAAAACTGAAAAAATAATTGATAATTTTGATGTTGAAGTTGTTGATACTACTGGAGCAGGGGATGCTTTTAATGGTGGATTATTAGCAGGTCTTAGTTTTGAATTAGATCTATTAGAAGCAACTAAATATGGTAATATCGTATCAAACTTATCTGTTAGAAAAATGGGAACTAGTATCTCAATGCCTAAAAAAAGTGAAATTATGTTTTTTATGTCTACAATTATTCCAAAATAATAATTTCTTATTAAGATATACACATAGCTGTTACTAATTTATTAGTAGCAGTTATTTTTTTATTTTGTTATTATTCTACTAAATTTGTTTACAACTGAGTAATAACTTATGTATTATAAAAATATGAAAAAGTTAGTTTATTTAATAATTATCTCATTGTTATTTACTTCTTGTTATGTCTATCAAATTTTTTTCAATCCATATAGTATTATTCAAGCAAATTTTGAAAGGGATTATGATAGTGCGAGTTTACCTAACACCGGTACTTTATCTTCTCTATTTGATTATGGTAATCAAGAGTGGGATTTAGTCTTTTATTATGGTCCTTATAGCTTTGATCAAGAGCAAGTATATGATGATTTAGGAATAAATTCGCCTTTTATTGGATCGTCTTATAATGATGGAGATTGGTTATTAGTATTTGTAAGTGTTAATGAAGATTTATCTTATTCTCTCAATTATATATTAAAAGGTACCTGTTGTGAGGTTAGTCCAATTGATTCTCACTATTATAAACAAGTTTTCTCTACTGATGATTTATATACTAGATTTGGCCCATCCCATGATATTTATTTAAAGAAGAAAAATTAATTTTAAATAAATAAAATTCATTTCAGCTCTTTGCTATAAAAAAGTTAATTATTGCAAACAATTCTATTGCAATAAATTTATGTTTTTACTACAATAAATTCCAACGGTATTTATTAGTATAAATGAGGTGAATTGTAGATTATTAATTAAGTAAGTTTTAGCTGTGTTTTTATAAATAAATTAATTATTTATCATAAGGCTTTTCAAATTTTATTTAAATTAATTTTACAAAAAATTATATGCAAATTAAAAAAGAAGATATAAGGGCAAAAATTCTTGATTCTGCAAGAGTCGAATTTTTAAAAAATGGTTATAACAAAGCATCATTAAGAGTTATTAGTAATAATGCTAATTTAACTAAAGGTGCTATATATTCATATTTTAAGAATAAAGATGCTTTGTTTTGTGAGTTAGTCAAACCTGCAACTAGCTTTTTAGAAGCTGAATTTAGTGATAATTCACGATATATTAGGTATTCAAGAAAAAATAATAATAATTTCCCAATAGAATTTAAATTAGAAAGCTTTAAATTTCATGCCCATGTAGTTTTAGATAATTATGACAGTTTTAAACTTTTATTATTTTGTGCAGCCGGCTCTTCTCTTGAATCTTATCGAGAGAGGATTATTTCATTATATGCTGATCAATTTAATTTAAGAGCTTCATTTATGGAAAAAAAGGAAGAGTATTGCCAGTTATTTGTACATACTCTTGCAAGTACTTATATTAGTTATTTGGAGGAAATAATTACCCATAATCCGGATAGAAATCTAGTAGATAAATATGCTGCTCAAATGGCAATTTTTGTAGATGCAGGTATAAATAAATTAAATATTTATAATAAAAAAGAGTAGTCTCTTTTTTTTAATATAAGAGTTAGCTGAAACTAATAAAATATTATAGTGTAATGAAAATTAAATGAATATAAATTTAGGAGTTTTTTTATATGAAAAAAGATAAAAAGAAATCTATATTAAGTAGATTTGTGCCATATATGGGTAAAAAGAAGATTTTATTACCTATAGCGCTAATACTGTCTGGATTATCGGCTATATTAAATATAATACCATTTGTGTTGGTTTGGTATATTGTTCGTGATATTTTAGTCTCTCCAAACGCTTTAAACTTTACTAATGTAAGTCCTTATGCTTGGTATGCTTTTTTAAGTGCTATTTTAGGAGTAGTTGTTTATTTTGGAGCATTAATGTGTTCACATCTTGCTGCATTTCATGTAGAAGTAGGGTTACAAAAAATTGGCATGGAGAAAATTATGAGCATGCCTCTAGGTTTTTTTAATCAATATGCTAGTGGTAAAATTAGAAAAATTGTAAATGATGGGGCTTCTACTACACATACATTTTTAGCTCATCAGTTGCCTGATATGGCGGCTAGTGTAGTATCTCCAATTATCTTACTTTTATTAATGATATTAGTTGATTTTAGAATGGGACTTATTTCTCTTATTCCTATTATATTAGGTTTTATAACAATGAGTTTTATGATGACTGCAAAAGGTAAAGAATTTCAACAAATGTATTATGATTCTTTAGAAGAAATGAGTTCTGAGTCTGTAGAATATGTTAGAGGTATTCCAGTTGTAAAAACTTTTGGACAATCTATTTTTTCTTTTAAGCGATTTTATAATAGTATTATTAAATATAAGAAAATGGTTCATTCATATACTTTGCTTTGGCGAACTCCAATGTCCTTCTATACTATAATAATGCAATCAACAGTATTCTTTTTAATTCCTATTGCTATTTTATTAATTGGAAATGGGGATAATGTAGCATTTGTTATAGCTAATTATATTTTTTATTTATTAGTATCTCCAATATTTACGACTTTATTGATGAAATCAATGCATTTTCAACAAAATAGTATGATTGCAAAACAAGCTATTGATAGATTAGAAGAGTTAATGAATTATCCTGAAATGCATTTTGAAACCAAAACACAAAAAATAAATAAACATTCTCTAGAATTTAAAAATGTAAGTTTTTCTTATGAAGGTGCTGAAAACAAAGCAGTAGATGGAATTAGTTTTAAATTAAATGAAGGTGAAACTATAGCTTTAGTTGGAGCCTCTGGTGGTGGAAAAACTACTATTGCTCGTTTAGCTGCACGATTTTGGGATGTTGATGAAGGAGAAGTTCTCCTTGGTGGTATAAATGTAAAAGATATATCTAAAAAACAATTGATGGAAAATATTTCATTCGTTTTCCAAAATACAAACTTATTTAAAGGTTCCTTAAAAGAGAATATTATTTTCGGCAAAGAAAATGTTTCTCAAAAAGATATAGATGAAGCTATTTCTTTATCTCAATCAAAAGAAATTATAGATAATTTAGATCAGGGCTTAGATACCATTATTGGTACAAAAGGAACTTATTTATCTGGTGGGGAACAACAAAGAATAGCTCTTGCAAGAGCTATGGTTAAAAATGCGCCAATTGTACTTTTAGATGAAGCAACGGCTTTTGCTGATCCAGAAAATGAACATTTAATTCAGAAAGCTCTTCATGAATTGAGTAAGGGGAAAACTACATTAATGATTGCTCACCGTTTAACCAGCGTTAAAAACGTAGATAGAATCTTAGTCGTTAATGATGGCCAAATTAAAGAAGAAGGGTCTCATGATGAACTACTAAAAAAAGATGGATTATATAAAACAATGTGGGATGAAT